>NZ_CP042431.1:5198396-7797595 GCF_007970185.1 Pseudobacter ginsenosidimutans
TCTCTTTGGAGATATCGCAGGTCATGGTATGCAGCAATACATTGGTGTGCTGCATCTGGAGGGTATACAGTTTGTCGTGATTGCGGCCGCAGGTGGCTACGCGTGCGCCCTGATCGATGAATGCTTCTACCAGCGCTCTGCCTATTCCATCGCTACCGCCTGTGATGACTACTACCTTATCTTTAAAAAACGACATGACCTTTGTTTATATCACAAAAATAGGGAATGGATAGCAGATTGCCGCTATGAAAGTGTTGAATACCATAACGTGATCGTTCAGGGTATCTTTACCTGACCACCTGACCTTTCCGCTGTTTCAGTTTGATGCCAAGGTAGATGAGCATGATACCGAAGATCAGCGCGTAGATGCCGAAGATCATGGTGAGAGTGAGGGCTCCGGCGATGGGGTTCACCAGGATGAGGATGCCGAAGATCACGGTGAGCAGGCCGCCAACAATGTACCAGCCTTCGCCCCTGATCTCCTTGCGCAGCCTGATGGCGATCACGATCTCGATGATGCCCGCCACAATCACCCAGAAAGAGATAAGATAGAGCAGGGCCAGTGCAGTGGCGAATGGATTGTAAAATGTGATGATGCCTACCAGCAGGCTGAAGATGCCCGATGCCAGGTACCAGCCCCAGGCGTCAAGCGTTTTGCGGGCATTAATGGCTGCCACGATGCTGAAGATACCATCGATGAGCAGGTAAGCCCCCAGGAAAATGATGAGGGTGGTAAAAGTTACGCCCGGCATGAATAAGGCCATCAGGCCCAGGATCACGCCAAATATGCCCCTCAGCAGGAACAACCACCAGTATTCACTGAAAAATCGGTTCATGATTAATCCGTTTGATGATAGAATGGAATTGTTGAATGAGATCAACCGGAAGGGAATGGGGAAGAGGAACTTACAGGGCGAAGTGATGAATAAATTTACGGGTTGACCACGTAAATGCCAAATCCATTTAGTTTGTTTACTACTGGTACTGCGGCTTTCCACATATCCGCGTTGAGCATATCCCTCACCGTTAGTATCCCATCTATTTGCTAATATAGCTTAGTAGTCTGTTAATCTCTCTGACGCAGGTACAGGAATAAATTATTTATTTCACGTATACCGTTGCAGGTAATTTCTGTTCCGGACAACACTCCTCTGGTGTTATCTGCCCGGCTGTTCCATGAAGTTTATTGTGATTGGCGCATTTCCTGATGCACCCTGTTCCAGTAGCAACTCCCCGACTATTAAGCCTATTCCGTGGGCGCCTGCCATTATTGGCAGGAAGTGACGCCATGAATACTCACAATTAAACTTTATCAGATGAAACATCTTTACATTGCTGCTATTACACTATTGCTCACCGTTAGTACCACTGCATTAAAGGCACAGGTGACGCTTAGCGCCAACGGATCTGCGGATACGTATGCGCTCATCGAATCAAAAGGATTTGGTGTTGAGAATCCCGATTGCCAGCATACTACTTTCGGGCAGCACGTAACCCAGATCTTCGACAACACTCTCAACAAGTATGTTTTCGTTTTTCACAGTCATCATATCCTGGATAACGACCGCTGCACCAATGAAGACAGGGTGAGGATGGAGATCAAAGGCGGCAACGGCTCACCGGCTGACCTGCAGCATACCAGCGGGCAGACTGCTTATTATCGCTGGAAATTCAAGCTGGATGCAGGCTTCAAACCGAGCAGCCGATTTACGCATATCTTCCAGATCAAGGCCATAGATGGGGATGCGGGTGCTCCGCTGATCACCATCACACCCCGCGCAGGCAGCCCGGAAAAAATGCAGATCATCCATAGTTCAGGCTCCGGCTCAGGTGGACTGGGTACTGTGCACCAGGTTGACCTGGCTCCGTTCAAAGGAGAATGGGTGGAAGCCTATATGAAATATAAAAGCTCCGAAGGAAGCGGAGGTAGTTTCGAGATCACGTTGAAAAGACTTTCAGACGGAGTCACACTGCTCAGCTATAGCAATGCAAGCCTGGATATGTGGCGCGAAGGTGCTTCCTACAATCGTCCCAAATGGGGCGTATACCGCGGAAAGGATGCTGTGCTGCGCGATGAGCAGGTCCGCTTTGCTGATTTCTGTGTTACGGAAAGCAGTGCCAGCCTTTGTCCCAGCGATATCGGCAATACCAATCAGCCCCCTGTGGTCAGCATTTCTTCTCCTTCCAATAATGCCAGCTTTGCAGCACCGGCCAATATAACCATCAACGCAACAGCCGACGATAGCGATGGCAGTGTAAGCAATGTGGAATTCTTCAACGGAGCCACAAAGCTCGGAGAAGCTACATCATCTCCCTACACCTATACCTGGAACAATGTAGCCGCGGGTAGTTATGTGCTCACGGCAAAAGCAACCGATAATGGTAATGCCGTTACCACTTCCACAGCAGTGAACATCTCTGTAACGCCGCCTCCGGGTTGCGATCCGGTTACAGCCAGTGGTGATGACGGCAATGTGCCGGCAAATGTGTTGGACAATAACCTCAGCACAAGATGGTCTGCCAGCGGAGACGGACAATGGATCCAGTTCTGCCTGGGCAGTTCGCCAGTGTCCGTGTCGGGCGTTCAGATAGCTTTCTACAATGGCAATACGCGCACTTCCACTTTCGATGTACTGGTAGGCAATGATGGCATTAGCTGGACTACAGCAGCCTCCGGACGCGTGAGCAGCGGCACATCCACAGCGCTGGAAACTTTCAGCTTCACTCCGGTAACGGGTAAGTATGTACGAATTGTGGGCCATGGCAATAGTGTGAATGCCTGGAACAGTTATACCGAAGTAAAGATACAAACGGCAACAGGCGGCGGACAAACCTATACGCTCAATCCCGTGGCCGATGCCTATGTGCGCGATGGAAGCAATGCCTCCATTACACATGGCACTACAGACAGTACTTTGCTGATCACCAAGGTATCGCCATCAGGCCAGCTCAACAATGCACGGGAAGCTTATCTGCGCTTCAATCTTTCGCAGGTGAGCGGCACCGTTACAAGTGCAACGCTCCGCGTCTATGGCAAAATAGATGGCACTACAACTCCCAGTGTTCCTGTAGCTGTATTTCCCTGCTCCAATACCAGCTGGACGGAGAATGCGATCACCTGGAACAACAAACCTGCTGCAGGAAGCACAGGGCTGGACACCACTACTGTCACCAATACCGCCTATGTTTATTTCAACTGGGATATCACAAATTATGTTGCCACTGAACTGGCGGCCAGCCGCAGCAATATCTCCCTGGTATTGAAAAGCCTTGCCGCGCATGATCCACGCATCTTCTTCAATTCCTCAGAAGCTGCAGCCAATCCGCCGCAACTGGTGGTAACCGTTAGTGATGAGGAAGAAGCCCGCCAGGCTCCCAAAACACTCGTGATGCCGTTGGTGGAAAATCAACAAAGCCGTCAGGCCAGCATTCGCATGCTGCCCAATCCATTCAGGCAATCAGGCACTATTCAGTTCCATCTTCCTGAAGCCGGACAAACCAGCGTGGTGGTATATGATCTGATGGGAAGGGAAGTGGCAAAACTGGTGAATGCTCAATTACCGGCAGGTGATCATCGCGTGCCCTTCCATGCCAAAGGCAATAGCGGCGTGTTCATCCTGAAACTGGTGCACAATGGAAAAACTGTAACAGCTAAAATACAGCAGGATTAACCCTCCTGCTTTCTTCTCTTTCTAAAATAGAATGCCACATGAAAAAAACATCAGCCCGGTCTTTATTCAGTAAAAAGCTACAGTTCAGAAAGATGATACTGTTGCTGCTATGCATCACCGTTATGCTGGGTGCAAATGCCGCCACCATTACAGTGTCTTCTCTGAGTGCGCTTCAAACAGCTATCAACAATGCCAGTCCCGGTGATGTGATCATTCTCAGTAATGGTGTGTACACTACTACTGCGGATATCACCATCAGCAAGCAGGGAACGGCATCACAGCCCATCACCATCCAGGCCCAATCCATATTGGGTGCGGAGATCAAGGGCTCCTTCGGCTTTGCAGTGAACAGTCCTGCCCAGTATGTGATCATCAAAGGATTCAAATTCACACATGCTGCATCACAGGCCACCATGGCCAGCGGAACCAGTTTCATCCGCTGGACGCAAAACCTTTTCCAGAACACCGGCGATGGTGATTATCTCCTGCTCAATGGTAACGATCACCAGGTTGATTACAATACTTTCCAGAACAAGACAGGCCTGGGGAAATTCATCATTGTGAGAGGAACGGGCAGCCAGATCGCGCAACGCCTCTGGGTGCATCATAATTATTTCTCCAATCAGCCTCAGCAGTCGGGCAACGGAAATGAAACCATTCAATTCGGATTGAGTGGCTACAGCATGAGCAGCACCAACAGTATATTCGAATACAATCTATTCGAGAATTGCGCCGGCGAGAATGAGCTGCTTTCAGTGAAAGCTTCAAGGCTGGTGATCCGCTTCAATACCGTGCGGGATTGCCCGGCACAGCTTACGCTGCGTCATGGCAATTTCTGTGAAGTGTATGGCAACTATTTTATCAATACACCAGGTCTCCGCATTTTTGGCGATGACCATAAGATCTACAGCAATCACTATGAAAGCTGCAGTGTGGCTATCAATATAGGAAACGGCGATGGTGAAGTGGCGGATGGCGATGCATTAACGGTGCATGACAGACCTGATCGTTGTTTCATTGTGTACAATACACTTGTGAACAACACTGCCAATTACAGGATGGACGGAAGAACCAATGGATTGGGCGCTACCAATACAACATTCGCCAACAATATCATCCAGGGCGGAGGCGCTGCGGCCACCATCGGCGGGCCGAATACCGGTGCAGTGTGGAGTAATAATATTATCTACCAGACCAGTGGGGCAGGGGCGATGCCATCCGGTAGTTACACTACCGTGAATCCTTTGCTGGCCCGCGACGCCACGGGCACTTTCCATTTGCAAAGCGGAAGTCCTGCTATCAATGCAGGTACAGGATCTTATTCCTGGGCCAATAAGGATATGGATGGACAATCAAGAACAGGCAGTTTCGATATAGGCGCAGATGAAGTGTCTGCTGCCACTGTAACGGCGCAGATCTTATCGCCATCGATGGTGGGGCCGAATGCCGGTACGCCTCCTGTTGGTGGATGCGATCCGGTTTCTGCAAGTGGTGATGATGGTAATGTGGCAGGCAATGTACTGGACAATGATCTGAACACCCGCTGGTCTGCCAGCGGCGATGGCCAGTGGATCCAGTTCTGCCTGGGGGATACAGTTGCCGTTTCTGCTGTGAAGATCGCGTTCTACAATGGTAATGTACGTGCTTCCCTTTTCGATCTTCAGGTGAGCAATAACGGTAGCAGCTGGACCAATGTGGCTACCGGGCTTCAAAGCAGCGGTACTTCCACTGCGCTGGAAACATTTTCTTTCACTCAGGTACAAACGAAATACGTTCGCATACTCGGTCATGGTAATACTGTGAATGCCTGGAACAGTTATACCGAAGTGGTGATTGTTCAGCAAACCAATAATGCACCAACGGTGAGCATCAGCTCACCGGCCAATAATGCAGGCTTTACGGCGCCTGCAACTGTTGGGATCACTGCTGTTGCTGCGGACAGTGACGGCACCATCTCCAAAGTTGAATTCTTCAACGGTGCTACCAAACTGGGAGAAGCGCTCTCATCCCCCTATACATTCAACTGGAGCAATGTTGCTGCAGGAAATTATGTGCTTACTGCAAAAGCAACGGATAATGGAAATGCCAGCACCACCAGCGCTGCGGTGAATATCAGCGTGGCTGCGGCTCCGGCCTGCGCGCCGGTTTCCGCCAGCGCGGATGATGGCAATATCCCTGCCAATGTACTGGATAATGATCTGAACACCCGCTGGTCCGCCACTGGCGATGGTCAGTGGATCCAGTTCTGCCTGAATGATACGGTATCTGTTACAGGAGTACAGATCGCGTTCTTCAGTGGCGATGTTCGCACTTCCACTTTTGATGTGCTGGTAGGGAATAATGGATCAACCTGGACAACCGCTGCATCAGGTCGTGTCAGCAGCGGCACTTCAACGGCACTGGAAACATTCAGCTTCACTCCTGTAACAGGGAAGTATGTACGAATTGTGGGGCATGGTAACAGTGTGAATGCCTGGAACAGTTATACCGAAGTGAAAATACAAACAGGTAACGGCGGTGCACAAACGTTTACGCTTGCACCTGAAGCGGATGCTTATGTGCGCGATGGCACCAATGGCGATATCACCCATGGTACTACTGACGGCTCATTGCTGATCACAAAGCTGTCTCCGGCCGGTCAACTCAACAATGCCCGCGAATCATATCTCCGTTTTGACCTTACATCAGTGAGCGGCACTGTTTCATCAGCCACCCTGCGTGTGTACGGTAAGATCGATCTCACCACTGTTCCATCTGTGCCAATTGGTGTGTACGCTGTATCCAATACCACCTGGAATGAATCCACGCTTACCTGGAACAATAAACCCGCTTCAGGTACAGGGCTTGACACCAATACTGTTACCAATACAGCCTATGCATATATCACATTCGATGTAACCAGTTACGTGCAGAGTGAGCTGGCGGCATCGCGCATCAAACTCAGCTTTGCGATGAAAAGCCTTACGGCCCACGATCCGCGCGTGTTCTGGAATTCAAAGGAAGCTGGATCCAATCCACCTCAACTGGTGGTGCAAACAGCAGAAAGCCTGGTAACCAATGCTGCGCCAATATCATTGCAGGCAGAGCATAAACCGGAACTGCGTTCATCCATCTTCGCATATCCCAACCCGTTCCGCGCCAGCAGTAAGATCACATTCCGTGTGCAGCAATCGGGAAATACGGAACTCACGGTGTTCGATATCCAGGGAAGAAGGGTGGCTGTGCTGGTGAATGGTTATTTGTCGGCAGGTGAGCACAGAACACAATTCACACCTCCGGCAGGCGCCAAAGGTATTTACCTGTTACGGCTGGTGAATGGCGGTAAAGCTGTCACCCATCGCATCGTTCAGGAATAAGAAAACAAACCTGGCTTGTATGCCAATGGCATGCAGCTATATACAAGAGCTCCATTTAAACCTATCTTATATGAAAGAACAGAACCAACCAAAAACCTGGCGGCTGCTGATGCTTTGCTGCCTTGTATTCCTGATGTTGTTCCGGCACGCGCAGGCACAAACATTACCTTCCAACTTCACGCGCGTGCAGGTGGCCACAGGGCTTACCAGTCCAACTGCCATGGCATTCACACCGGATAATCGAATTCTTGTTTGTCAGAAAGGAGGACAGCTTCGGGTGATCAAGAACGGTAGCCTGCTGAGTACTCCGGCCATTTCACTCTCCGTGAATACCAGTGGCGAACGCGGCCTGATTGGTGTGGCCGTGGATCCCAATTTCGCTACCAACAATTATATCTATCTCCATTACACCCACACTTCTGGTCCACATAACAGGGTAAGCCGTTTCACGCTTGGTTCCAATGATCTCGCCACCGGCGAAACAGCCCTCCTTGATCTGCCAACGCTCAGCGGTATCTATCATAACGGGGGCGGACTTGCCTTCGGACTGGATGGAAAACTGTTTGTGGCAGTAGGAGAGAACCAGGTGGGATCGAATTCCCAGAACCTGGACAATTACCTCGGCAAGATCCTGCGCATCAATACAGACGGATCTGTGCCGGCTGGCAATCCATTCACCGGAAACGCAGCCCGGAGCCGCATCTGGGCATATGGTCTCCGTAATCCTTTCACCATTGCTGTAGATCCCGTGAGCGGAAGATTACTGGTGAACGATGTAGGTAATGCTACCTGGGAAGAGATCAACGATGCTACTTCAGGTGGACAGAATTTCGGATGGCCCACCAAAGAAGGCATGTGTACCAGCGGCTGTTCCGGCTTTGTGAATCCGCTGTATGTATATGCCACCAACCGGACCGATCCGCCACCTAACGGTCAGGGTTGTGCGATCAATGGCGGCACTTTCTTCAATGGCGCTATCAGTAATTATCCTTCCACCTATAACGGGAAATATTTTTTCCTGGATTATTGCGGCGCCTGGATCGATTATATCACACCTTCCGGCGGCGCCAGCAGAACGGGTTTTGCTTCAGGTTTGAGTGCAGACAATGCAGGTATCAAACAAGGGCCTGATGGTAACCTGTACTACCTGCGCATCGGCAATAATACATTGTACAAGATCGTATATGCCGGTGGAACCTCTGCACCGATTATCACTACACAGCCTGCCAATACAGTAGCGCCCGCAGGTGGCAATGCCAGTTTCTCTGTAACAGCCACCGGTAACCCGGCGCCCACTTATCAATGGCGCAAAGGCACTACCAATATTTCAGGTGCTACCAGCGCCACCTATACCATCAGCAATGTACAGGCCGGCAATGCCGGTACTTACAATGTTGTTGTAACCAATAGTGTGGGCAGTGTTACCAGTAACAATGCCACGCTCACGGTGAGTCAGCCACCCACCGCTACTATCACCAGTCCGGCAAACGGTACGCAGTTCAGGTCCGGTGACCAGATCAATTTCTCCGGTACGGGATCGGATCCGGAAGATGGCGCTATCCCGGTTGCGAAATACAAATGGTGGATAGCCTTCCACCATGCAACGCATACGCATCCTGGTCCACAAGTGCCCAATGGTGTGGCTGCTGCTTCCTTTGTGGCAGACCTTGCGGGTCATAATGAAACAAATATCTGGTATCGTATATACCTCTCCGTTGAGGATTCGCAGGGAGTGATCGATACGGCATATGTGGAAGTATTCCCCATTACTTCCAATCTTACACTGGCCACCAATCCGGCAGGCTTGCAGGTAACGCTGGATGCAGTACCATTCACAGCTCCCTACACAACAGAAGCTGTATCAGGAATGGCCAGGAGTATTTCAGCCGTTTCTCCGCAAACCCTGAATGGGGTCACTTATGTATATGATCACTGGAGCCAGGGTGGCAATGCATCGCAGACTGTAACGCTGGGTGATAACGATGTTACTTTAACGGCGCATTATCGCGTAGCGCCTGCACCTACCAATCTAACGCCCACGCATGATGCTTATGTAAGGGATGGAACCAATGCCGCCATTACACATGGCACCACGGATCCAACTTTGCTGATCACCAAAGTATCGCCGGCTGGTCAGGTGAATAATGCGCGCGAGACTTATCTTATGTTCGATGCTGCCAGCATTACGGGCAATATCGATAATGTTACACTCAAAGTTTATGGAAAAGTGGACGGCACAGCAGTTCCTTCAGTACTTACCGGAGTGTACTCCGTTGCCAATACTACCTGGACTGAAAGCGCCATCACCTGGAACAATAAACCCGCAACCGGTACAACAGAACTGGCTACAGCGGCGGTAGGCAATACAAACTACTCCTATATCAATTTCGATGTTACCAGTTATGTGAAGAGCGAGATCGCAGCAGGCAGAACCAAAGTGGCATTCGCCCTGAAGAGCCTTGTGGCTCACGATCCGCGCGTATTCTGGAATTCAAAAGAGTTCGGCAGCAATGCGCCGCAATTGAGTTTCATCACGCAGGGCGGTAACAGCAGTCCAACAGTGAGCATCACATCACCCGCCAGCGGAGCCAGTTTCACGGCGCCGGCCAGCATCACTATCAATGCTACTGCCAATGATGCCGATGGTAATGTGACCCTCGTGGAGTTCTTCAATGGCACTACCAAACTGGGAGAAGATAATACGGCTCCTTATACCTTCACCTGGAACAATGTGCCGCAGGGCGCTTACAGTCTCACGGCAAAAGCAACGGACGACAGCAGCGCTACTACCACCTCTCCTGTTGTAAGCATTACTGTAGGAGCTGCGCCTCCCTGCGATCCGGTAACAGCCAGCGGAGATGATGGCAATGTGGCTGCCAATGTACTGGACAATGACCTCAACACACGCTGGTCAGCCAGTGGAGATGGTCAATGGATCCAGTTCTGCCTGGGCAATATTGTGCCTGTATCAGGCGTACGCATCGCATTCTACAATGGCAATGTACGTGCTTCCCTTTTCGATATTCAGGTGAGCAATAACGGTAGTAGCTGGACAAATGTAGCAACAGGACTGCAAAGCAGCGGCACCAGCACAGCGCTGGAGACATTCAGCTTTGCAACTGTTCAAACGAAATATCTTCGCATCCTCGGTCATGGTAATACCGTGAACGCATGGAACAGTTATACGGAAGTGCAGATCGTGCAACAACAGAGCAATCTGCCTCCGACTGTAAGCATCACTTCTCCGGTCAACAATGCCAGCTTCACCGCGCCGGCTTCAGTTACTATCACAGCCAATGCGGCCGATAGCGATGGCACTGTTTCCAAAGTTGAATTCTTCAACGGCGCCACCAAACTGGGTGAAGCCACTGCGGTTCCCTATACTTATACCTGGAACAATGTAGCTGCCGGAAATTATGTGCTCACTGCAAAAGCAACGGATAACGGTACTGCCAGCACCACCAGTTCTCCAATTAATATCAGTGTGGCGGCAGCGCCTTCCTGCACGCCGGTTACAGCAAGTTCAGATGATGGCAATGTACCTGCAAATGTGCTGGACAATGATTTCAATACACGCTGGTCTGCCAGTGGTGACGGGCAATGGATCCAATTCTGTCTTGAAACTCCCGCTTCCGTTACCGGTGTGCAGATCGCATTCCATAGCGGTAATGTGCGCACCTCTACATTCGATGTGCTGGTGGGCAATGATGGCAGTAACTGGACCACCGCTGCCTCCGGCCGCGTAAGCAGCGGAACCAGCACTGCGCTGGAAACATTCACCTTCACACCGGTGAGTGGTAAATACGTTCGTATTGTTGGGCACGGTAACAGTGTGAATCTCTGGAACAGTTATACCGAAGTGAGGATCCAGACAGGATCCGGTTCCGGCGGCACTTTCACCCTGACCCCTGAAGCCGATGCCTACGTACGGGATGGCACAAACGCTGCTATCACCCATGGCACTACCGATCCAACATTGCTGATCACCAAACTATCGCCGTCAGGGCAGCTCAACAATGCACGTGAATCTTACCTGCGTTTCGATCTGTCCACCGTAAGTGGAAATGTGAACTCGGCTACACTTCGTGTTTATGGAAAACTGGACCTCACTACGGTGCCCAGTGTGCCTGTAACAGTGTATGCAGTAGCCAATACAACCTGGAGTGAATCTGCGCTTACCTGGAACAATAAACCTGCTACCGGTGCTGCGCTGGATACCAGCACAGTCACCAATGCAGCTTATGGCTATATCACCTGGGATGTAACCAGCTATGTGCAAAGCGAACTGGGTGCATCGCGCAGCAAGGTCAGCTTAGCGCTGAAGAGCCTGACTGCCCACGATCCGCGCGTGTTCTGGAATTCCAAAGAGTTTGGCAGCAACCCGCCGCGGTTGGTGGTGCAAACCAATACAGGTCAGCAAAGCCTGGTGAACCGTCCGCTTACCGTTGAAATGGATAAACCGGCAGTAGCTAAACTCAAGCTGGCTGCATTGCCCAATCCGTTCCGCGGCAACAGCACCATCACCTTCCACCTGGAAAAAGCATCACAGACCAATGTGACTGTGTTCGACATTACAGGAAGGAGAGTGGCTGTGCTGGTGAACAACAGGCTGAGTGCCGGAAATCACAGGGTGATCTTCAATTCAGGCGCCAATACAGCAGGAATATATATCGTACATGTGACTATCGATGGAAAAGTCACAACAAAGAAGCTGCTCAGAGAATAAGCAGTCAATCACAATAAGCAGGGCCTTTCCAGGTCCTGCTCTTTTGTTTTTATTAAACCTTCAATACACATCCTCATGAAAAAGTTTACACTGTTTTTCTATGGTTGCGTTATGCTGCTCCTGGCAGGCTTCCATAACGCAAAGGCGCAAACGCCCGTGCAACAGAATGGACAATTACAGGTGATCGGGTTGAAACTTTGTAACCAGTATGGCAATCCCATTCAGTTGCGTGGTATGAGCACGCATGGTCTGCAATGGTACGGGCTAGGCGATTGTATCACCGATGCATCGCTGGATGCGCTGGCCAATGATTGGGAGGCGGATATCCTCCGTATCTCGCTCTATGTACAGGAAGGCGGCTATGATACCGATCCTGCCGGCTTTACACAGATGGTGAGCACCATCATCGATAAGGTGACGGCCCGTGGCATGTATGCACTGGTAGACTGGCACCAGCTTACACCCGGTGACCCCAATGCCAATCTTGCCAAGGCAAAGACTTTCTTCACTGCCATTGCCAATGCACATAAGAACAAGAACAATATCCTGTATGATATCTGTAACGAGCCCAATAACGTGAGCTGGTCTGCTATCAGGAATTATGCCAATGAACTGATCCCTGTGATCCGCGCCATCGATGTAGATGCGCCCATCCTGATCGGTACTCATGGCTGGGCTTCTTTTGGTGTTTCATCCGGCGGCTCGGCGCAGGACATCCTCAATAATCCGGTGAACCATTCCAATATCATGTACACCTTTCACTTTTATGCAGCCAGTCATGGCACCAGTTACCTGAATGAATTGAGCTGGGCTGCAGACAGGATGCCGGTATTTGTAACGGAGTTCGGAACACAGGAAGCATCGGGTGATGGCGGAAACAATTTTATCAGGAGTCAGCAGTATCTCGATCTGATGCGGACAAAAAAGATCAGCTGGTGTAACTGGAATTATTCTGATGATAGCCGCAGCGGAGCGGTGTGGACTTCCGGCACCTGCTCGAATGGGCCGTGGACAGTTGCCCGCCTCAAACCTGCCGGCGCCTGGGTTCGCGAGCGTATCAAATCTCCGGCCGATGATTTCCCGGGTGGCAGTAATCCCAATCCCCCTTGTCTGCCTGTAGCTGCCAGTGGCGATGACGGCAATGTGCCGGCCAATGTGCTGGACAATGATCTGAATACAAGATGGTCTGCCAGTGGCGATGGTCAGTGGATCTCCTTCTGCCTGGGCGACACAGTGGGCGTGTCTGGTGTGCAGATCGCATTCTATAACGGTAACGTACGTGCGTCGTTATTCGATGTACAATACAGTCTCGATGGCAGCAGCTGGCTCAATGCCTCCGTTGGAAGACAAAGCAGTGGCGCCGGCACTGCACTGGAAACATTCAACTTTACTCCTGTGCAGGCAAAATGGATACGCATCCTGGGGCATGGCAATACCGTGAATGCCTGGAACAGCTACACGGAAGTGAAAGTGCAGCAACAACAGGGGAATATTGCTCCAACAGTGAGTATTACCTCGCCCGCCAATAATGCCAGCTTTACTGCGCCGGCATCGGTTGTGATCAATGCAAATGCTGCTGATGCAGATGGTACTGTTACCAAAGTGGAATTTTTCAATGGAGCTACTAAGCTGGGCGAAGCCAGTTCATCTCCCTATTCATATACATGGAATAATGTATCAGCAGGAAATTATCTGCTCACAGCAAAAGCAACTGATAACAGTAATGCCACCACTACTTCTGCAGCCGTGAATATCAGTGTGGCTGCGCCTCCATCCTGTTCGCCGGTTACGGCCAGTGCCGATGATGGTAATGTGCCTGCCAATGTGCTGGACAATGATCTCAATACACGCTGGTCTGCCAGTGGTGATGGACAATGGATCCAGTTCTGTCTGGGTACTGATCCTGTTTCAGTAACAGGCGTGCAGATCGCCTTCTACAATGGCAATGTTCGTGCTTCCACTTTTGATGTGCTGGTGGGTAATGATGGAAATACCTGGACTACCGCTGCCTCCGACCGTGTAAGCAGTGGAACCAGCACGGCGCTGGAAACATTCAGCTTTACACCTTTGAGTGGCAAATACGTTCGAATTGTTGGTCATGGTAACAGCGTGAATCTCTGGAACAGTTATACCGAAGTGAAGATACAGACAGGTTCAGGCAGTGGTGGTTCATTCACACTCATACCTGAAGCAGATGCTTACGTACGGGATGGCACAAACGCAGCCATCACGCATGGTACAACCGATCCAACATTACTGATCACGAAACTCTCACCTTCAGGGCAGCTCAACAATGCAAGGGAATCTTATCTGCGTTTCGATCTTTCTTCCGTTAATGGAAATGTCAGCTCGGCCACACTTCGTGTATATGGAAAGATCGATCTCACTACTGTGCCCAGTGTGCCCATTGGCGTGTATGCCGTGGCCAGCACAACCTGGAGTGAATCCGCGCTCACCTGGGACAATAAGCCGGTTTCTGGTGCAGGGCTGGATACAAATACGGTTACCAATTCAGCCTATGCGTATATTACGTTTGATGTTACCGGTTATGTGCAGAGCGAACTGGCTGCGTCTCGCAATAAAGTCAGCTTTGCGATGAAAAGCCTTACAGCTCACGATCCCCGCGTGTTCTGGAATTCCAAAGAGTTCGGCAGTAATCCGCCGCAACTGGTAGTGCAAACGAGCACCGGCCAGCAGGCAGTGGCGGATCGTCCGCTTACTGTTGAACTGGATGCGCCGGCAGCAGAGCGCTTGAGATTTGCTGTATTCCCGAATCCGTTCCGCGGCAACAGCACTATCACATTCCATCTCGATAAAGCCTCGCAAACCAATCTGACGGTGTACGATATCACCGGAAGGAGGGTAGCGGTGCTGGTGAACAAAGTATTGAGTGCAGGTAGTCACAAAGTAATGTTCAGTCCGGAAGCGAATGCACATGGCGTGTATATCCTTCGCATGGATATAGATGGAAAGACCTTTACGAAGAAGCTGGTAAAAGAATAATCGAATTGACTTTTGATAAGTAAAAGAGGGCCCGCAAGGGTCCTCTTTTTTACATTTCTACTTTTCCATTTTTTGCGTATATTTATTCAAGCGACAGCCTACACTACTATCCGGCCAGGCTGAGAGCCGGAAAAATTACCTCATAAAACTTACAGTGCTTGCT
The DNA here is from genome assembly GCF_007970185.1 of Pseudobacter ginsenosidimutans. Lineage (NCBI taxonomy): Bacteria > Pseudomonadati > Bacteroidota > Chitinophagia > Chitinophagales > Chitinophagaceae > Pseudobacter > Pseudobacter ginsenosidimutans. Next base: position 5,213,316 of record NZ_CP042431.1, read on the forward strand.
TTCTGATGGAGCAATCCCCCTTGCATCCGGGGAACCTCATGGATCCTCATATTACCATCTGAAGGCGCTTGGAGAAGCAGTGCTCCCGTATAGAGCGCTGGCTGCATCTCTGTTTACTGCATCCATTCAAATCCCTCTGCGTAACACGGGTTAAAGTCCCGAACGGCCTTGTATTGCTGCAACCTGCATGCGTTGCCTCCTGCTTTTGCTGCTGCAAATGCAACAGGAATTCCCATGCATTACCGGTGATGCATAGCTGCCCATCATGCAACTGATCATTTCACATTAACCTTAACCTAAGGAATGAAACCTTTTATCCTTGTTGCATTGCTGTGTGTATTATGCAGCAGCCAACCCTCACGCAATGATTTATCACCGGAAGATTTCGGAGCCTACCTGGTTACTGACCAGAATGGTAAACGGGAAATTGTAATCAGATCGAATTATTATGTAACCGAAGGTAAACCCGATGACCTCAAGGCCGCAAAACTCGGAATCGATTTCTGGAATAACCTGAGCGGTCAATTCATATTATTGGAAATGGACAGTACAGGTAAACTGACTGATGAATACCTGCCAATAAGATTTGAATTGAAAATTGAAACCTGCAATGACCCTTTGAGCACTCAAAAGCTCAATGACTCATTGGGACGAAACAAGATCCCCGGAGCTGTTATTCTCAATACATTTCTCCTGGTGGATACCATCGAAAATGATGTGGATGGCTGCAGGGTAAAAAATCCTGGTATTTCGGCAGGCCTCACCTGCAAAGCATCATTTACGAGGGTGAAATTACACTACAAGGACAGTGTAAAGGTGATTGCCCATGAAATCGGCCATACGCTTGGACTTCTGGATATGGAAAGGAAAGAAGCCCTGATGCACGAAGATACAAGCGGTGGAATTGAGTTGTACGAATTCGAGATACGGAAGATCCTGGATCACGCTTATGGTTTCAAGGCGAACTGGTTCCGGAATCACTTCGATCCTTCTATTCCCGAAGGAGATATTGTGCATATATCTGCAAGAGACCGGGACTGGCAGCCCTGCAGTTCTGAATTCCTGAAAAGCAAGCCGCAAAAGGATAAAAAAAGAAAACGGAAATAATACTACCGATTGAAAAGCAGTTTCAGATAGAAAACAGGACTGGCCAGTTTTTTTCTCACATCCACTTCATAGAACATGCAGGAAACCAGGTCCCTCAACTGCCTGTTCTTAGTGGCCATTTTCATCAGGAAATTGAACAGCCAACGGTATCTTACCAGTTTTTGCAAACGATGGCTCAGGCTCAATTCCGCGCCCAGCACACGATACACATGATCAGTGTAGGAAGCCAGGGCATCAGCGGAAAAATCATTTGCCTGAATGGCATCCCTGGCATGTTCTGCTGCGATCCTGCCTGTATACAATGCATTGCCGATGCCTTCACCTGTGAACGGATCTATCAGGTAAGCAGCATCTCCGGTGAGCAGGTATCGCTCCCCCGCGAGGGGACGGCGCTTGCTGCCTAACGGTAATCCATATCCTTCAATTGGGCTGATAGCGCTGGCATCCCTGAATCGCTCCTTCAGAACAGGATCTTCCTGTATAGTGGTCTGCAATAATTGTTTGAGGTTCACTTTCTTCTTTTTCACTGCGCTGCTGATCATATCCAGCCCTACATTGGCCTCTCCATTGGGCAGCGGGAATATCCAGAGATAGCCGGGCAATAAGGGTTTAAGGAAATGAAGCTCGATGAAATTATCCTTGTGCATGCCCGTTACATTCCTGTAATACGCTCTCACACCTGCGGCATGATGTGCAGGCTCGATAGTAAAATTGGCCACATGCCTGGTGAAGGATGAATGCGCTCCATTGGCCACAATCACCAGTTTCGCCTTGATATGCAATGAGCCTCCGGCTTCGGAGAGCAGGTAGCCATCATCTTCCAGTTTATACTGATCTATGGATACACCTTCAATGAAACTGATCTCGGGCCTTCTTTTGATCTCATCCACCAGGAACTGATCGAAGCTGATGCGCTTGCAAACGAAACCGATGGGCGCATCTTCCTCTGTGTTGTATTGGGGCTTGTAAGGAACGTCCATGCTTACACCACCCGGAGAAACGAATGTTACGCCCCAGCTATTGATCTTGTCTGTATACTGTTGCAATCTTTCTGCAATGGAAGGATCGATGCGGGTAAGTGCAGTGATCACTTTACCACTGAGGCCATCGCCACAGACTTTGTCGCGCGGGAAAAATGCCTTGTCCACTATCACAGAGTGAATGCCGTATTGTGCCAATTGCAATGCTGCTGCAGCCCCGGCAGGGCCTGCGCCGATAATACAAACTGTGGTTTCTGTCATCCGTCCGGGTGTAAGAACATTAAAAATATCCACCTCCGGCCGCTTTGCCAAAATAACTTATTGGAATGCCAGCATCAGGGGAATGAATTCATGTAGATTTATGAAAACCTGGAATCATGAAAAACGAAAATCCTGACCCGATCACACGCCGGCAATTGCTGGGAAAGATCACAGTTCCTGCATTGTCTCTGGCAGGGCTTTCTGCCATCAGCACATATGCCGTTGCCAATGAATACCCGCCGAAAACGCAGGCTGCATCTCATCTTCCCCCCACTGCATTTCCGGTTTACAATGTGCGTGACTATGGCGCCAAAGGAGACGGCACAACAAACGACAGCGCTGCCTTGCAGGCCGCCATCGATGCATGCCATCAGCAAAACGGCGGCATCGTGCTGGTGCCGGCAGGAGATTTCATGATCGGTACGGTGCAATTGAGATCTTTTGTGACCCTGCACCTGGCTCCCAAAGCCAGATTGCTGGGAAGTACATTGAAAAGCGATTACAAAGCGGGCGAAGGAATCCCTCCGGGTAACGGGAATATGGTATTGCTCTTTGCCGCCAATGCGGAAAGGATCAGCGTAGAAGGGCAGGGCGCCATCGATGGCAGTGGCGCAGCTTTCAACAATGGAAGGGGAGATGGCACCGGTCCTGGTGGAACACCCGGTAATATGGACCGCCCGCATTTACTGATCCTCTACAAATGCAAACATGTGCTGGTGCGCGATGCCTTTCTCACCAACAGCGCTTATCATTGCTTCCGCATTTTACATTGCAGCAACGTACAGATCCATGGTGTACGCATCCATAACCGGGTAAACCGCAATAACGACGGTTTCCATTTCAACGACTCTTCCTATGTACATATCTCCAACTGCGATATTGCCTGCCAGGACGATGCCTGCGCACTTTTCGGCAGCAACCAGTTTGTGACGGTCACCAATTGCACTTTCAGTACGCGCTGGTCCATCTTCCGCTTTGGTGGCGGCAAATCCCAGAATATCACCGTCACCAATTGCGTGATCATGGAGTCATATGGCTGCCCTGTCAAGATCAGTACGGGAAGAGGACAACTGGAGAATTTCATCTTTTCCAATATCATCATGCGGAATGTGACAGGTCCTATCGGCATCGGTTTCAGCGGAACGTCACGGAATAATAACAATAATAATACGCCGGCCTCTGAACCATCTTTTGTAAGGAATATCCAGTTCAGCAATATACAGGCAACAGTGGTCACCAGGCCGGTAGACCATCCTGAGATCCCGTTCGTGGTAAAGCCATTCCCGGGCGAAGACAATAGCTGCATCACATTAAATGCGATGAATGATGTATACCTGGAGAACATCCGGTTCTCGGACATACATATCAGTTATGCAGGCGGCGGAACGGCTGCGCAGGCTGCCAAAAGAGAGATCCCTGCTGTGGCTTCAGAGTATTTTGGCGTATGGGGAACGGAACCCTATGGCCCTCCGGCTTACGGACTTTATGCGAGGAATGTGAAAGGACTGACCATACAAAATGTACGTTTCGAATTTCAGCAAAAGGACCTCAGACCAGCTGTGGTGATGGATAATGTGCAGGATGCCTATATCAGCGGATTGCAGGTGATGGCGGATAAAGAGGGAGAATCCGTGTTGAGGCTGATCGATTGTAAAGAGATATTCCTTTCGGCTGCGCGCCTGCTGAATCCTGCGAAAGTATTCCTGCAGCTGGAAGGAAAGAATTGTGAAGCGATAACATTGCAGGGTGGTGAGTTGAGAAAGGCCGAAAAACAAATTGCCTTTACCCGTGGTGCTGATAAGAAAGCTATAACGGGCTGATCAAAAATCGGGGCCGCCTGTCCGGCACTGCTTCACAGGCAAGCCCCTTACTGAAACCAAAACTGCATCTGCTATGTAGCGGATGCAGTGGGATGATCACAAATATTGTTCAATCAGTTTTTTCAGATCGGGTGTGCTGGGGCGCGGTGCATCCACAGACACGATATTACCGGCTTTGTCGAACACCATGAAGCGGGGAATGCCAGGGATCTTGTAATAGCTGATCACTGATTTGCCGGAAGGATCATAGAGCTGAACGCCGTCCAGTTCCTTTTCTGCAACAAATTGTTTCCATTTTTCCTTATCAGCTTCCTTGTCTGTGCTGATGCTGACGAACACCACATCTTTACCTTTCATTTCTTCTGTGAGCGTTTTCAGATGAGGGATCTCGGCTTTGCAGGGACCGCACCAGGTAGCCCAAACATCTACAACCACTATCTTTCCTGCGAGTGATTTCAGGCTCACTTTTTTGTTGTTGATGTCAGCAAGATCGAAATTATAGCCAGGTGCGCCCTTCTGGTATTTCACCAGTTTTTCCATGGCTTCTTCTTTCATTGCCAATTGTCTTTCTGTTTTCAGGAACTGCCCATACTTGTCAACGTTAGTCAGCACTTCTTCAAATGAATTGGCGCGAACGAGTCGTCTGGCAACCAAATCACCTTTGAGGGTATCGTTGGTAACCTGTTCCAGCGTGAAGTCGAATATTTTTTCTCTTTCAGGCATCTGAGTGGCCTGTAACATTTTGAAGGTAGTGAAGCTGCTGATAAAATCCTGTCCTTCTCCAAGTGCGTAGATCCTTGTTGTGTTCAGGATACCGGACTTGCTGATATTTTGATAGTAGGCGGGGTATTCTGTTTTTTGGGGATGTATGGTCCTGGGTTGCAGGAGGAACATCACAGCCATCGATTGCATATCGGCATCAACAGTGAAGCGAAGCAGCTCATTGAACGATTTGTTCGGACTGCTGATCTTCTTTTTGAATGCTTCGGCTTTGGGCAGCATTGCTTCGAGCATGGGGAAGAAACTGCGATAAGTGCCGGTATCTGCCATGCGGCGGTATTGGGGATTGTCGTTGAACATTCCCCGGCTCATTGCGCGCAGGGGAGCGCGCAGTGTTTCCCATTCCAGCAGCAATTTACTTTCTGCAGAAGCATTGTTCACCTGGTAGCCGGAATCTGTTACCAGCAGGTTGAGCTTTGCTCCGGGCGACAGGTAAATGCGAAAACCACCTCTCTGGGGATCATTGCCGAGATAATAGAAGCCTGTTTTGGCTGCGGGCAATTGAAAGGCGAAATGATTGCCTGCGCTGAGTTTGGTTTTGGCGAACTCCTCGCGTTCTCCATCTTTTACTTCGTATAAGGATACGGCAACAGCTTTAGTCTTATTGTAAACTCCCTGCACAATAGCGGGTGCCTGCTGTGCTGCAGCCGCAAAGGGGAACAGCAAAGGCAGGAAAAAATGTTTTTTCATGAATGATGATCATTTTCTGAATGAGAGAAAAGCCGGCTACCTGAAAGCGGGTGCAGGTAGCCGGCATTGGTAAACAGGGTTAGGGTTGGGGTTTATAGGTTACATCATGGATCAATCCGAATCCGCCGAATGTTTGCCTGTAAGTGCCTCCGGTAAAGTCTCCTGTGGCTTCCACACCAAACAGGTATACTTTCCCTTCATTCCCTTCTTTGGTAGCAGCCATGAGCACACGGTTGTTATCGGGATCGGAAAAGTTCCTGGTATTCACATACCATTTGAGGCTTCTTATTTCCGTACCTGCCGGGAATGTATATACGAGGCGCTGAAGTCTTCCGGGAATATCCCAGATGTATAACTGGTTATTGTATGCGAAATAGATATGCGGCACCATGCGGGAACTGAGGTACCTGCTGGCTGACTGCAACGGCAGTCCTGCCGGTAAGGTATCAGCTGCTGTTCCCTTGCTGTTGGTGCCACCGGAAAGGCCAGTGCAAACGAAAAGGGAATCCTTTCCGTTGCTTTCAAATACAGAAACAAAAGTTTGCCCTGTGTTCATCCCTGCATAAAGCAATCGCTTCCCAACATTGTTGAGGTTCCATACATCTGTGGATTTGGCGCCGGCCACGGTCTGCAATGAGAAATCGCTGCCAGAGTGGTACCAGAACCTTTGTGCAATAGTATCGTAGAAAATGAAGCCCAATGGGTCTGATATCTGGTAGGGCGCCAGGTAATAATTGCCAACGGCAGCCACACCATATTTGTATGGAGCGGGCGTGATCAGGTTAACGCCGTATGCCCTTGTTTTGGTGAGGAAATGTTCCTCGCTGCCATTGGTATAAACAGCCAGAGGGGCTTCTTCAGCAGGAGGGATGAAGAACCAGTCCCTGAACCTGCTTTCGATAGAGAAATTGGTAACGCTGGCCTGTAACCCGCTGCCAGGCGTGAACAGGTACACCATCTGTGCAGTCTTTCTCTGGAATACAGTAATGGAGCCATTTCCCGGTGTAAGGAACTGGTTGTTGTTCGCTTTTGAAAAGATGTTGTGTATGATATCGTTGGTGGGCAGGATCATCGATATATCATTATGCCCGTCTTTTTCATTCATCACCAGCCAGCCCTGGTTGAAGGCGCTCATCACATTTACATAGAATTTCTTGTAAAGTGTCACGTTTGTTTTCTTATCAGTGATGAAGAGGTCCAGATCATAAGTGGCAGGAGCGTCACTGATCAGGGCGCGGAGATTGGCGCTATTGCCAACATGCCTGCGGTAGGGAGCTGTATTACCGGGATACAGAACCCAGTCGTAGGTGAGGCCTGCTGTATCAGGCAAGGACTGGCTCACTTCCAGGTCTACTTTCAGTGTATCCTGCACCATCACATAGAATGTGTCTGGCAGTGTCCGCTGGATGGATAGTTTATTGATTTCGTTATAGGAATAATTGCCTTTATCTTTTATACAACCCTGCATCAGCGCCAGCGTAAGGATGGCCATGCATAGGGAATAGAATGATTTCATACTGTTTGATTTAATCTGTAGTGAAAGGATCAGAACTCCACGATGTCTCCGTTCTCATCAAGCATGTGTCCATGTTCGGCTTCATATTCATTCAGCGCCTGGACCATGAGTTGCTGGTAGGCCACAAACTGGCCGTAGGGCAAACTGCCGGCGCCACCGCCTGAAGGGAAATCCCCGCGGCCGGTAACCTCAATGATAAACCGGTATTTCCTCTGGCTGTAATCTCCAAAGAAATAGACCAGCCATGAATCCCAGTTGGAAGGCTTGGTGAGAAAATCGTTGATCTTGACCAGCATGCGAACTGATCCTCCGGAAAGCTTCACTACTCCATCTGCGGATGGTGTGTTATAAAGACCTGGATCGAAATCTTCGGAAGGCACGATCTCCAGCATCAAACGTTTGTCTTTTGTTTTCATTTCAGCACTGCGCATTACCACCAATACGATGGAATCGTTATAATGTCCTGCGCGTATGGTAGAGGAGAGGATGGAGTAGTCTGTTCCTTCCACCGCATTGGTGCTGTCAGCAACAGGTTTGAGATTTATTTTCCTGTCCTTGTCAACTGAAAGCCCTGAAATGCGAACTGGTATTTTGATGGTGTCTTTCATTCGCGACGCCTGCATGATGGCGAAGGAATAGAGAACACTGTCTTTTTTGGGATCGTCGAACCTTTTATAAAAATAGACCATGGGCTTCTCTTCAAAAGAAATGAGCTCACTTTTCTTACAGGAAGAGAATGCTGCCAGTATCAGCACCGGAAGTATGATATATAATGAATGTTTTCTGCAAAACATATAACTCGGTTTTAGGAATTAATAATCTCCGTATTCTTTTTCCACTTCAGGAATAGGCAACAGGTAGTTGGCAGGCACCACGGTGAGGCTGCCGTTGGCAATGGTAGTGATCTTGCCGGCGTTCTTCCTTTTGAAATAATAGAAGTTCTGGCCTTCGGCATAACATTCTTTCTTGATCTCTTTCCTGAGCTCATTGTCGAGCGTAGTCACAGTCTGGTTCAATGGCAACTGGGAGATGCCGCGCGCCTGTCTGATCACATTGAGATAAGCTGTACCTTCTTCAGGAGTGGGCGCTGCTTCGGCAGCGATATAGTATATTTCGGAGATCCTGATCAATGGTATATGCGTACGCAGGTAATCGCTTTCAGGGTTGTTGGAAACGATATTGAACTGGCTGTACTTCATGGTAGCCCATGCTGAACCGGTGGCACCGAAGAGATAGTTGTAACGGATATCGGTACTGTTGCCGGCAGCCGTTTCATACATGGTTTTCAGGTGCGTTTCAGTGAGCGGAAGAATGGCGGGACCGCCTTGAATGTTGCCAAGAAAATGAGCGTCGGACAAAGACTTCAGGTTATTGATAAAAACGGCAAACAGATGTTCATTGGCGTAAGTATAGTCCCTGTTGTAGGTGGTGGACGCCTGGGGCAATGTTACGAAAGGGAAATGGGTGGCCTGGTTGCTGATCACTTCTCTGGCGGCGGTCAGCGCTGCGGGCTTATCTCCCTTGTACAGATGGATCCTCGCCTGCAATCCCTTCACCGCCCAGAAATTCATGTGATGGCGTGTGAATGATCTATAGGGATCGGCAAGGTCATAGGTCTTCACAATCGATTTGTCTTCCGCCAGTAATCCTTCTGCAATTGCCAGGTCGGCGAGACATTTTTCCATCACTTCTTTCACGGTAAGGGCAGGGAAGACCTTCACTTTAAAAAGTGTAACGTAGGGAATAGACTTTGCCTCGGGATTTAATGCAGGCGATGTACCGAACATCCTCAGCAGGTCAAAATGCAGGAAGGCGCGCATAGCCAGGGCTTCACCCTTCAGCTGATTTTTGTAACGGCCGCTGAACTTAATATTGGTTGAGTCCAGGTGTGATAAGATCTGGTTCACGTTTCCGATATTGGCATACATATCCTGCCAGATACTATCTACGTATTTCCTGGCAGAAGGATCGAGGAAATTCAACTTGACGGCCTGTGCGTAGTTGGCATCCGCTGTATTGATATTGTAGCATTGGCCTACCACATCCATGAAGCCGAAAGTGAGGTTCCTGCCATAGGTTCTGGCATCGCTGAGTTTTACGTATACGCCCAGCATGGCGTCCTTGAAGCCGGATTCGGTAGCAAACTGGTCACGTTCACTGATGGTGGTTTCCGGTTGTACGTCCAGCCATTTGTTACATCCCGTAATCAGCATCAGGGACAGGGCAGTAACAGTGTATATGATTTTGTTGAGTTTCATGCTTTGAAAAAATTGTCCGGTTTAGAAATTGGTAACCAGGTTGAAGGTGAACACTCTCGCGAAAGGATAGTCAAGTCCGCGTTCCATTTCAATACTGGACCAGCGTGTGATATTATTGGCGATGAGTGAAAGCCTGGTGGTTTTGAGCTTTGCCTTTTTACTGATATTGTCCGGCAGTTGATAGCTGGCGGAAATGGAACTCAGATTGATGAAATTGTTTTTTTGAAGGAACCTGCTGGTAACATAGGTTTTGGTAGTAACGGTATAGCCGTTTTCATCGCGCAGGCCTTTGTATTTGGTAATGTCTCCGGGATTTTTCCAGCGTTCATTCAATACCCTTTTGTCTGCCTGCCAGGTGAGGTTCAGGTTCTCAACACGATCAGCCAGTGTTTGGTTATAGATCTGCACATCTGTCTGGAAGCTGCAGGCAATGTTGAATGTGATATTCTTAAAGGAGACGCTGCTGCCGAAGTTTCCAAAAAGGCCGCCGCTTGGATCTCCGATGATCACTTTGTCCCTGGCATCCCATACATAGGTCAGTTTGTTATCGGCTGTCAGGAACATTTCGCGGCCGGTGCTGGGGTCGATACCGAGTGAACGTACACCCCAGATAGCATCGGGGCTATAGCCTTCCACATATTTGTTCTGAGGACGAACCTGTTTGAATTGTTCGCTGCCCGATGTTGGATTCCGGTCGTTCAGTTCATTCAGTTTCTTCAGCGAATTGGAGATGCTCAGGATCTTGGATTTGTTGGAATTGCCGTTCAGGAATATTGTCCAGTAGAAACTCTCTTTTGTTTTGTGGATGATATTGTACTTCACGGAGAACTCGTACCCGATATTCTGCAGACTGCCGATATTCTCTTTATAACTGGTAACACCAACCGAAGGTGGCGTATTCACGTCCAGCAGTAGCCTGTCTGTATTCGTAACGTAGAAATCGCCATTCACCTGCAACCTTTCATTGAACATGGTGAGGTCCATGCCGATATTCTTTTTCACGGCCTGCTGCCAGCTGAGGTCAGGGTTGCCATAGGTAGAGAGATTGGTACCGGGAACTCCATGGAAGCTGGTATTGGTGAAATAATTATAGGTAGTGATGGCCTGGTTGGTATTGAAACGGTCATCACCCGTTGTTCCGATAGAACCGCGGACCCTGAATTGATTTATTTGTGGCAGCCCGGTGAAGAATTCTTCCTTGTGCAGGTTCCAGGAACCGCCAAGGCTCCAGAAAGCGGCAAAGCGGTTGTTGCTGCCGAACTGCGAAGCTCCATCAAAACGGAGGCTGCCTTCCACTGCATAGCGCTGGTCCCAGGTGAAACTGAAGTTCTCTCCGAAAGAGACCCTCCTGGAAATATCCTTGTAACCTATCGGTTTTGTATTCTCCGGATAACCATTGCCGAAAAGGATATCGTCCAGTCTTTCATGCGGGAAACCGATCACTGTATATGATATTCCATTCCTGGTGGACTGGTTGATCTCAGTAAGTGCGGTATTGAAAATCTGACCACGACCTATCCGTTTACTGTAGTCGAATTTCAAACGGGTTTGCAGGTTGAAAAACTTAGTGTAGCTCTTGGTATAAGATCCTCGCCTGAGCGGATTGTTCTCGGTTACGAATGAGGTATGCTGTGCTGGCAGGAACTCATCATATTCTTCCGTTTGTTTGCTGATGCCAACACTGCCGGTGATCCTGAAACCGTTACCCACGTTCCATTCTATTTCTGTATTGTTGTTGATATTGTTGTATTCATTCTTGTCTATCACGTTGAGCGTTGAGTTGAACAGAGGATTGGTATAAGCTGTTCCTTCCTCAAACTGTTCCAGCACCTTTACGGGATTACCGGCATCATCGTATGGCGCCCAGTAAGGATTCTGTTTGCTGTAGTCACTGAAATTTCCATAAGGGGAGTTGTTCGCTTTTCCAAAACCGAGGCTCATAGCATTGCGGAAATTGAGACCGCGGTAACGATAGGAAAGCGTCATGTCGCCGGAATAAACATCACGGCTGCTTCCTTTCATTACACCTGCATCGCTTTTGTAATTGACGTTAAGCTGATAGCGCATGTACTGGTCGCCGCCACCGAGGTTCAGCGAGTGATTGCTGCCAACACCATTCCGGAGGGGGAGCGACATCCAGTCTGTATTCACTCCTTTTGCCACCAGTGATTCGCGGTAGGAGAGCAGTCTTCTCCAGTATGCATCCAGGTATGCGCCTGATCCTGTTTGTCCTTCATAGGTAGTGTAGATACCAGCTATCTTTTCCACTTCCAGTTTTTCTTTTGCATTCAGGAGATTGTATACGGAGAGGTCTGGTCCTGTGATGTTGAGGCTTCCGCTGTAGGATGCCTGCAGCTTTCCAGGCGCAGGTTGTTTGGTGTCTACGATGATAACGCCATTGGATGCGCGTGAACCATACATGCTGGTTGCAGCCGCATCCTTCAGAATGGTGTAGGAGGCAATACGGTTGATGTCCAGGTCATAGATCTTCTGCAGGCTTACTTCAAATCCGTCCAGGATGAAGATCGGTTGGTTTGGATTGGAACTATAGCTGGCCATGAAATCGGCGCCGGATTGAGGCACAGAAGAATTGCTCCCCAATGATTGTGAAAAGTTATTGGTGCCGCGGATACTGATATTCGGCAGTTGGTTGGGGTCACTTCCGAACTGGATATTGTCCGGGATCCTGATAGAAGGATCGAATATTTTGATGGCAGAAAGTGCATTGGTCATGCTCATGGCCCTGATCTGGTCACCGGTAATGGTGGTGGCTGCACCGGTGAAGCTTTCTTTCGGGCGTTTATAGATCCCCGTGGTGATCACTTCCGTCATGGCTTGTGCGCGGGGTTTCATGGAAATGAACATCTGACCGTCGAAATCGATACGCGCTTCCACGGGCTCATATCCAACCTGTGTAAAAGTGAGAAGAATTGCGCCTTTCGGTATTTTGATGGTGAAGTATCCGTCTGGGTCGGTCATGGTGCTGATGCGTCTGCCCTTTACCGTTACTGTGGCATTGGGAACAGGCTCGTTCAGTTTTTCTGAACTGGTGATCCGTCCTTTGACAGTGTAAACCGGCACCGTATCATAAAGGGGATAGAGAATGGTCACCAGTTTATTGTCCACTTCGGTGGCAACGGGCAGGAATGGAGTGGCCGGCCTGCGGACGAGCACGATATTGTTTCCACGCTGCACAAATGAAAGCCCCGCGGGCTCCAGAACATTTCCAAGCACCCTGAACAGGAATTCGTTCGTAGCTGTATAAGTGATGTTGGGGCTATTGGCCACATCATTACTTCGCCAGGTAAAATTCAACTTCGTGGTTCTCTCCAGTTCCCGCAATACCTTTTTCAGTGGCATATCCGAAAAACGGACAGTCACTTTCTCCCTGGTATTTTGCCCTGAACTGGTGCCGGCCAACGTCACCAGGCAGGTCAGGAACGCTACCGATAGCAAGGTTACACGCATAAGCAGTTTGGAATTGAAGCAGTTAATTTTGGACAAGGCAAATACCCTGTCCCGGCCTTTGCCGGAAACCAATAAAAGCATAGCTTTACTAAGTTTTGTTAATTCGAAATGGGGTTAATAAAACATCCACCGTTATCGGGTGCCACCGGTAGCGGTTTCTTTTTGGGATCAATCCCTTGTTTTGGTCATCAGTTGATTTGGTTTAATAGTTTTTATTTCTGTTTTATAATGTATTTGCCATTCTTCTTTTCAAAAGCTGCCCCAAGCGATAGACAGATATTATCCAAAGCATTTTCCAGTCCCGAGTTTTTATCGCAGGTGCTGCTCAGGCTCTCATTCAACAGGGCTTCGTCTTCCACTTCGATCTTCGTACTGAAATGACGCTCGAGGTCGAGCAGGATCTCCTTGAGCGACTGGTCCCTGTAATGCAGTTTGCCTGCTTTCCATTCCGCTACTTCATCTTCTTTCACCTGTTTCAGTTCGGCCTCTTCCTTTGCAACGGAAGGCACCATCACAGCCTGACCGGGCGTTAATGTGGCCATCACTTTGTTGGCCTTGCTCACCTGAACTTTTCCACGTTTCACTTCCACGCGTACATCGTGCTGATCAGGATAGGCGCGGATATTGAAAGCGGTGCCCAATACTTTGGTAACTACATTGCCTGTGTAGATCAGGAAAGGGATTTTCTCTGCATGCTTCACGTCGAAGTAGGCTTCTCCCTTGAGGTATACCACGCGGGTGGCGCCATCGAAAGAAGGAGGATAGGTGAGCTCACTGGCGGCATTGAGCCAGACCTGTGTGCCATCGGAAAGCACGAGATGTTTCTGTTCTTTCTTTTCAGTGGATTTGGTTACAGTCTGCGCCAGATGGGTTGTTTGCACATTGTCGCTTTGTTTCAGCAATGCCCATGTGAGCAGTGATGCTACCAGCAGGATGGCTGCTGCTGCGGCCAGCCGGAATGGACTGCGCACCAGGCGTTTCGGCTCGGGCTCGGTCTGTACCGGCTGTTCGGGCAACAGGCTGCCTGTTGCATCCACCCAGGTATGCGAGGGGAGGGTTTGCTCCACCTGTTTGTAAACTTTTTGCAGCATGGCACGCACTGACTCTTCCTGCTGATTGTTCTGCAGCAGGTCCATCAGCTCGTTGAACTCCTGTTGTGTACAGGTCCCATCCAGGAATTTCTGAAAAAGGATCTCGGTTCTGTTCGTCATATGCATGTGTGACGGACAGCTTACAAAAATCTACCAGTGGAATTGAAAAAAAATTTTGAATGACCAGAAATGATAACCGTATCCTGTTCAATACGGGCTGGAAACGGTACAGGCGTCAGCAGTTCAGAATTATGGAAGAATGGAAAGGAATCCGGAAATATTCCGCTTAACGTAGGACCCGATCTGTTTGATGGCTTCGGCCAGATGATTGCGCACAGTATTGGGAGAAAGCTGGAGCTTATCTGCAATCTCTTTTTGCTTCAGTCCCTCATCCTTGTTCATCAGGTACACGATGCGGCGCTGGGGAGGGAGTTGTTTGATGGCATCGCGGATGATACTATGGTATTCTTTTTTCTCCAGAAGCTGCTCTTCCCCGTTGTTGGCGCGCTGCAACTGTTCCCACAATGCCTGACGGTATTCCTTGCGGGTGGCGGTTGCGCGTAAGTGGTCGTAGACGCGGTTTTCAGTAAGCCTGTAAAGGAATGCATTGATGTTCTCGATATCCGGAAGTTTGCTGCGGATGATCCATAATTTCAGGAACACATCCTGAATGATATCCCTGGCTGTAGCATCGGAACGAAGGATCTTCATGATGAACACGTAGAGGCGTTGCTCATATTCACGGAATAGCTCCTGGAACAGTTGTTCCTGAAGATCCTCATGGTGACCCGGGTCGTTATTGGCATTAGGGGTGTTCACTTGCAGTCCGGCCAAAATACAATTTATTTCAATGTGATCATGAAAATTTAATATAGCGTAAGTGCTTTTCCAGGACATAAGAAATCTGTGCAGTCGTAATTAATTGATATTAAATATTGTAAAGGTTTAATATATTGCTATCCCTCCCTGGTCCCTGCTGACCGCCCCTTCCATCATGTTTTAGCTCGTCCTGTATTTCTATTTATCGCACCAGTAAATTCTTACTTTATGCTAAAACAATTCTATTTCGGTTGTGCCTTATTGTTATTTTCAGGATACAGGTGCAGTCGGCATCGCAGGAGAATGCAATGATCAGTGTGGTGAGCGCTTCCGGCTCGAGACTGTACACAGGAAAACATTCGCTTAATCCTGGCAGTAATATGATTGTGATCCCGGCGGGTTCTTATCCCAAAGGTTTGCAGGTTGTGACGCTGCAGAGAAGCGGGGGAGAATTGAAACGGGAAAAGATCTTACTGCGATAACCGGACACTCACCAGTCTTGGAATTTTAGCCCTGGCAGGGCTGAACCTATCCAATGGAGTTCTTTCCGGTTTTTCAGATCCTGGAGGAACGAGGTATTGTGATTGTTCCGGAAGATAATTGAAAAAGCCGTCCTGTAACGGACGGCGCCCTATGTAGATCGACCCCTGCTGAAATCAATGTTGATGATATAAAGATGTACTTTCCTGCCAGCTTTATGCAATCCGCTTATTTTCCGGTCAGTTCCGGTTATTGAACGGTAAAAACAGGACCGCTCTAGGTGCTGAGCTGTCCTTCAATGGAATCATCCAGGGTTTTGCCCATGATGGCGCCTGCCAGTCTTTTCGCGAAGCCTGCAAGCTGATTATGTTTGGTATCCCAGTAATAACCTTCATCGGGTTCAAATCTGATCACTGAAATACGGGGATCGTCTTTCCCTTCCGTGAACCAGGTTTTGAAAATAGGTTCCCAGAGCTCATCGATGAGTGCCTTGTCTGTACTGATGTATGCCTGACCATACAGCGTTACGAAATCTGAATAAGCGGATCCCTGGAACAGCAACTGAACCATTGGGTCTTCTTCGATCTGTTTATTCTTGTGGCTGTCGGTAGCACTGAGCAGCCAGCAGGTACCGTTTTCATCCACCTTCTGAACGGTCATCGGCCTGGGATTGAATGCGGAACCTGTTTTGATCCCGGTGCAGAAGAAACAGGTCTTCGCTTTTTCTATCAGCTCTTTGATCTTCTTTCCCGCTTCACGGCCCTGCAGGTCCTCATGATTATTTTCCTGTTGCTGGCGATTGATGCTGTCCATATGTTTTTTGAAGCAGGAGCAAAATTATCGTGCCAGGGAAATGGCTCCGGAAGGAATGCTCAGAAGACTGTCTCCCTGTGGAGTTTTGGAAGCGAATTCCCCATCAGCAAGAAAGGTAACTGTTGTATATTGTTATAAATATCGTTGAAGCTATGAGCGGAAATAAAGGATGGACCTATTTGATCGGGGGATGTTTGAGTATATGCTTCTTTGGGGCAGGATGTAATTCGGGTACACCAGAAAAAAAGATTGATAAGATATCTGCGGAAAATAAAGACAGTTTGCTTTCTGTAGAAGACATGAAGACAGACCTCGCCTTCCTCTGGACTGCTTTGCAGGAAATGCATCCGGGATTCGGAATCTATATCAGCGGAGACAGTCTTTTGGCAAAGTATGAAGATGCTGGTTCATCTCTGCGGGAACCAGGGACTGAAGATGATTTCATTTTACATGCATACCCTTTTTTGAGTGCGTTGGGTTGTGGCCATACCCAATTACTGCATTCGCTCAATTATCAACAGGCGCCTCAGCAAACAGCTTCCCTGCCTTTCGATGTATTGGTAAACAAACAAAATGCCTGGGTCACCAACAGCCGAATAAAGGAATTGACTACGGGCGATGAGATCATCAGTGTAAATGATATTCCCGTACCTGCGATCATTGAAGCAGGCAGTTCGCTTTATTGCGGAGATGGATATGTAAGCACATTTAAGGAACTGTTCCTGTCTGAGTATGGTGGATTCAGTGATGCCTGTGTGAAGCATTTTCATTTGAAGCCACCTTTCAGGGTTGTCATTTCCACTTCAGGCGGAATAACCAAAACAATAAGCGCAGGTGCGCCGGATACAAGTCTGGCAGAGAAGAAAAATGATCCTGAAAAATATGCCGGATGGGACAGGAGCGAAACCTCTGAAGGCACAGGTTTTTATATCCATAAGAACAATCGGATTGCGTTATTGGAAGTCAGGCAGCTTGTATACGGTGATACACTGGTCTATGAAAAATGCTTTGAAGAGATCTCGAAAAAGAATATCGGGAAACTGATACTGGATATGCGGCATAATGGAGGCGGCGATCTGCGCATCACCATTAAATTATTGTCCTACCTCATGAATGATGATTTCGGCATGATCAAAGACCTGTATTCACGAATTCCTGATCCTTCCTCCAGCGGGTTTGCAAGTTCGTTCGACAGTGGATTATCCAGGAATTTTGATCGCATCTGCATACCTGCACGGAAAGCAGGAGATGAATATCACAAGAATGCCAGTCCGGAATTCGGACAGGTGTTCAGTCCAATCGCAGCTGCAAAGACCAACCGGTTCAATGGGAAGTTGATAGTTCTCATTGATGGCGCCACTTTTTCTTCTGCTGCACTTTTTGTAGCTGCGCTTAAAGCCCAGCGCAACAATGTACAGTTTCTTGGAAGTGAAACTGCCGGTACAGAAGAGGGATGCAATGGTTTTGCCATGCAGATACTTACGCTGCCCAACACGGGGATCAGGGTACAATTTCCATTGTTGAGGGTGGAGTCTATGGCTAAGGCTCCGGTGCATGGAAGAGGTTTGATCCCGGACCATCCGGTAATATATACTCCGGCGGATATAGTGCAGGGAAATGATCCGGTGCTCAAAAAGGCAATGAATTTGATTAAGTGAAGTGAGGCGCATCAAAAGGATCATGGAGGAAGCTACCGGTTTCAAAACTGCTGATGGCATTGCTCCGGGAGTTTCACTGCCTGAAATAGAAAAGAAATATCAAATAAAACAGGTAGATGATCCTGTGGCAAGGAGCAAAGTATTACTGGTGTATGAGGGTATCAACAAAGGGATCATCTTTGATATCGATAGCATCAGTAAAACATGCAAGGCAATCTCAGTGCATAAAGCTGGCGATAGCGCATCCACTTATATCAACATGCATTAATGAAAGAGCTGCCAGCTTCCTCAGGTATGCGGTCTGCCGGCAGCTCCCGATTGAATGACTGCTATAAATTCAACTCCAGTCTCGCAAACACAAACCTGCCATTGTACCCGAACTGCGTAACCCTTCTGCTGTAGAGGAACTGACCATTAGTTGTGTTGTTGATGTTCTCTACTTTATCAGGATATACATCCAGGAGATTGTTGGAGCCGATACTGAGGCGCAGAGCGCGACTGATCCTGTAGCCGAGTGTAAGATCAGTGATCACCTTGCCGTCGTAGGTTTGGAAAAATAGCGGGTTATTGGTGGCTTCATCCACAGAGCCGAAATACACGTTGCGGAGGAAGACTGAAAATTTTCCGGTGGAGTAATTCAGAGACAGGTTCAGTTTTGTTCTCGGTACTGATTTTTCGAGATAGGTCCTGCTGGTCTGGCTGAAATAGATATTCTCTTTCCCTTTTAGTTTTTCCGATGCTTTGATGGGACCTACCTGGTGTGTGTTGGCCCAGGTGCCTGCCAGGTCTGCCCTGAGATTACCAGCTCCCAGTTTCATATTGTAAGTAAGTACAAGGTCCACACCTTTTGTTTCGCTGTTGATGGCATTGGCGAAGAAGGCCGCCTGGTTGGCATTGGCATTGCGCAGCAGCTCATAGATCTCGCGATCGATGGGAGAGGCGCCGGGCGCATTGCTTCCGGAGAAAAGATCGGTATAAACGATCCGGTCCGTGATGCGTGTGAAATAGCCGTCGATAGTAAGATTGAACCGGCCAAGTGTGCCCGTGAATCCTGCGCTGGCTGCAATGGATTTCTCAGGCTTGAGCTTTGGAATGCCCAGCAGTTCTGCAGGGCGGCTGTCGTTGGTGAAAGTGCCCACTTCGTAAGGAACACCATCCACAAAGAGTGTACTGGTATTGGAGTAGAAGCGCTGGTGTAAGGAAGGTGCCCGGAAGCCTGTGCTGACGGATCCCGGATACTCATGTTCCTGTTTAGCTTATACCTGGCCGTTAGTTTGCCATTGACGGTGCTTCCGAAATCATTGTAGTTTTCGAATCTGCCTGCAATGCCCATCAGGAATTTTTCCGTGAAACTGGCTTCCAGATCAACATACCCTGCGATGGCGCTACGTGTGGCATTCACGGCATTCTCAGGACGAAAACCGGGAAATACCTGCGCACCACCCGCACGTGCAGAGCCATCCGGACCGAATTTTGTATTGATATTTCCTTTCGGATCGGGAACGAGAATGTCTGAGCCATCCTGGCTCACGCCTATCTTTCGCGCGCGGCCATAATCAGTGTAAGAATTTTCTGCCCCTGCAATGAGCTGGTATCTTTCAAAGCGATGCTCGGCACCGAAGCCGATATCCAATCCTTCCAACACTTCGAAATGCCTGCTGAAATCCAGGTTGGTAGTGTTTTGTGTGAAAACCGGACCACCTGCGTTGAAGCGGGTGGGAGAAGCTTTTTCAAGCGATGCATTCAATGAATTTTCCACTCGGAAAATGAATTGGTTCTGTCCATAAGTATTGCTCACATCGGCCTTCCATTTCCCTACGTTTCCGCGGATACCGAATGCGAGTGATTTATCGTAAATATCGGAATGGATCTCGGGCAGAAATCCGAGCGGATAGATGTCGAGAATATTGCGGCTGTCCGATGGTAAACGATATACGCCTGCCGCTTGTCCGTTGCGATATCCGAGGCCTCCGAAAAAATAGAATTCTGCACCGCTTTCCATGGGGATATTCGCGTTGAGGAAGAGCTGACCGCTGCGAAGACGGCTCTGCCCCGCGCGCATGCGGATATCATCGCGGGTGATCTTGTTGGCGTTCAGGAAGCTGTCTGTTTTATCCACTGCACCAGGATAAGTGCGATAGATCGGGCCGATCCAGGGGCCGGAGCGATTGGTGTAATTCCTGTAATCATATGAGCCGCCGATATTGAGAAAGCCTCCGCGCTCACCCAGCGGGATACCATAGTTAAGACCTGTCTGAACCGTTTGGCCATCCAGGTTGTCGTCAGCTTTGGAAGTGTAATTTCCGCCAGTAGTAACGTTCACGTTCAACCGATTTACAGAGCTTTTCAAAATGATATTGATCACGCCTGCAATGGCATCGGAACCGTATTGCGCGGCAGCGCCATCGCGGAGGATCTCGATTCGGTCGATTGCTGAAGTAGGAATGGAGTTCATATCGGTGCCTACAGAGCCTCTGCCGAATGTGCCATTCACATTCACCAGTGCGGTGTTATGCCGCCGTTTGCCGTTGATCAGCACCAGCACCTGGTCCGGACCCAGCCCACGCAATGATGCGGGATCGATATGGTCTGTTCCATCAGCCACTGTTTGTGTGCCGGAAGAAAAGGAGGGAGCGATATAATTCAATAATTGGTTCACGCTTACCTGCGGCGCATCGCCGATGATACGTTTGATATCGATCACATCAACGGGAACGGGGGTGGCGGTTTGTGTACGGGGCAGGCTCCTGGAACCCAGTACCACCAGGGTGTTCAGCGTGGTACCGGCTTCGAGCGCGAACTCGAGACTGGCTGTCTGACCTGCGGTGATGGTCACGGATTTCGAGAGCAGGGTATAGCCCACAAAACTGGCAGATACATCATAGCTGCCCGCATTGAGCTCTGTACTGTAACGCCCGTTGGCGTTGGTATAACCACCACGGTTAACTGGACTGATCTGAATGCTGGCTCCTGCGAGCGGAGCTTTGCCGTCGGTTACGGATACCTGTAAGGTCCCTGTTTGGGCGCGGAGAGCAGTTACAAAGGAAAGCAATGCCAATAGGCAGGCGATTCGCCTGCAAGAGGGTAAAGTCTTTTGCATACGAAAGAGTTTTAGTTCAAAATAAAATTGCCAACCGGGGAACGGATTGTATGGCTGCGTTCATGAACGCGCAAGCAATTGATGAGAGGGTACAAGCTGTTGTAACAATCAGTCAGTGTTAATGAGAGCGATGCAGGAGGAAATGTAATATAAGCAATGAATTGCGAAATGTCAAGCAGGATGACTGCGGAAAGTCGCCAAAAAAAGAAACCTTAATCCTCTGTTACAGAATTATTGCGTAATTTCAGGGTACATTTTTTTACTACTCCACGGCCATTCGCACATCGCCAGATCCCACAGTTCCTGACAGGTGTCAGGTTATATCTTTCACAACAAAACTGAATACTATGCCTAAGTATGTTATCGAACGGGAAATATCCGGTGCTGGTAAATTGTCCGCAGAACAATTGAAGGCGATCTCACAAACATCCTGTGGTGTGCTGAGCAAAATGGGATCGCAGATCCAATGGGTAAACAGTTACGTAACGGGTGATAAGATCTACTGTGTTTACATCGCACCCGATGAAGAGATGATCCGCGAACATGCAAGGCTGGGAGGGTTTCCTGCTAACCGTGTCAGTGAGGTGGCTGCTGTGATTGATCCAACAACTGCAGAGTAAAGCATAACAATCTTGTTCAGATCAGTTTGCTGTCTTCAATGAAAACACCTGTGAACAGTAATGTTCACAGGCTGTTGCTTCTTTTTGCCAATCCTAAAATTCAGTAACCCCGCAACAGGCGTTCCCCAATTTTTCCGGGTAAAACCCCGGTAATGATGGTAAAAAAGTATATTCTTGCATTTATTACTCAACCCATGCAAGTTCGTCCCGGAAAACGCATCGTATGCTTCCGGATACTGGTGGATCATGACAGGAAGCGCTTCTACATATCAGCAATTGGATAACAAGGATCTCTTTGCCATGGTGGCAGCAGGTGATGAAGCTGCGTTCAGACAACTCTTCAATAAATTCCTCCCGGAAATTGGTTCGGCCATCAAAAGTGTTGTTCATTCCGAAACAGCAACAAAAGATATCATCCAGGAAGTATTCATTCAGATATGGATCTCCAGGGATAAACTCACAGCAGTGGACCTTCCCAGGAACTGGCTTTTCCAGGTTACCTATTTTTTATCCTACAAATGGCTCAGGAGTCAGAAGAACCAGGAAAAGCTGCAATCGGGATTGCAGCAGGTAAGCCATTCTGATAATTCCAATGCAGTGTGGGAACAACTTGATTTCAATGAAACCACCCGACTGATCAGGGAAGCAGTAGTGCTGCTGCCTGAAAAAGCGAAGAAGATCTATACACTCAGCCGGGAAAAAAATCTGAAGATCAGCGAGATCGCTGTAACCCTGGGCATCTCGGAACAGACTGTCAAGAACTCATTGACACGTTCCTTATCCAGCATCCGCGAACACCTGCTGGCACACGGAATTTCCATTCCAGTATTTATTCTCTGTTTTTTTTCAAACCAATAGGTACTATCCTTTTCCACAGGGTACGTATTAGTATAAACCTTTCCTCACTTTACTAAACTTTATTCTCTTGGAACACAGGATTGATCATTTATTGAATAAACTGTCGGAGAACTCGGCAACAGAGGCTGACTGGAACGAACTGTTAGATGCGATCCGGAATGATCATTCCGGAGAAGTGATCGCAGGCATTGAACAGTTTAAGAACAGGAAGGCAGATGTGAAAGGGTTTGATCCGGAAACGCCTGAATGGGACGATGTTTTCAAAAGGGCCGTGGCTGCAGACAAACCGGAACAGTCAGCAACCGGAAAACTGAGGCGCATCCATATCATGCGGTGGACGGCCGCTGCTGCCGTGGTACTGTTATCGTTGGTGTCGGTTCTTTATTTCCTGCTACCGGAAAATAAACAAGTGGCGCCGACAAACAAACAGATCACTATCATCAACCCTGGTTCTGAAGGCGCGGTTCTTACATTGGCAGATGGTGTACAAATGGTGATTGATACAACCCTGAATGGTGTTGTTGCTGCACAGAACGGAAGTGAGGTGGTGGTAGCTGACGGCGCTATGCGCTATCGCCCGCAGGAAGGGAAACAAGGACTGGTGGAATACAATACCATGACCACTCCAACAGGGAAACAATTCCAGTTCACGCTTCCCGACGGCACAAAGGTTTGGCTGAACGCAGCGAGTTCAATAAAATATCCTACGAGTTTCAAAGGAAACACAAGGGAAGTGGAAGTGAGTGGTGAAGCATATTTTGATGTAACACACAATGCAAAGCAGCCATTCATTGTGCAGGCAGGCAAGGATGCCAGGATAGAAGTGCTGGGAACATCCTTTAATGTGAACGCCTACCCGGATGAGCAGGATATCAGAACAACACTGGAAAGTGGACTGGTCATGATAAGGGCCACAGGCCATAACCGGTCTGCCAACACAATAAAAGAAACCCTCTTAAAACCAGGACAGCAGGCCGTTGTAGCGGTTCTGAGTAATGGCAGTAAAGAAAAAGGGATCACTATCAATACTGAAGTGAAGATAGAAAAAGTCACTGCTTGGAAAAAAGGTCTTTTCAATTTTGAAGGCTCCAGCCTGGTTGAAGTGATGAAGGAGCTGGAAAGATGGTACAATATCGAAGTTGTGTATGAAGGTGCACCGCCAACAATGAAGTTCTATGGGAAGATCGGTAAGCAACTTCCGCTGAACGATCTGCTGGAAGTGCTGGACAAATCGAAAGTAAAATTTATGATCGAAGGAAGAAAACTGATCGTTAAACCATAACCAATTCATTCAACAGACCAACGTTTTTCAATCATCTGTTTTTATGTAGGCATGATCAATAAAAAAACCGGAAGTGTTTGCTCCACTCCCGGCTACAGTTGAGTTGATCATAATCTGACTGGTATCATTTTAATTCACAACTAACTTACCCAAAGGTATGACAAAAACTGCTTTTGAGTGCGCTGACCATTTATTCCCTGAACTGAACCACCTTAAACATGGTAACCTGTCAGGTGGTATTAAATGGCGGCGGACCCTAACCAAAACTCTGGTCATGAAACTGGCTATTTTCTTACTGACTGCTGCACTCTTCCAGGCCCGGGGCAATTTGCTGGCCCAGAAAGTGACTATCTCCGGGAAGTCGATCACCCTGAAACAGGTATTCGATGCCATCGAGAAACAAACAGACTTTGTTGTTTTTTCCAATGAGAGTTTTCTGAAGAACACAAAACCTGTTTCCATTACCGTACATGATGTTTCTGTATCGGAACTGCTGGAGCTGGTATTGAAAGATCAGCCGGTGCAATTCTCCATCAAATACAATACGATATTTCTCAGTCCCAGGGCTGAATCGAAACCAGGGCCGGTTCCTGCGCTCCTTCAGTCTACAGCTCCTCCGTTGATCATTCAGGGAGCTTTGCGATCTGCTGAAGGAGAAATCTTATCCGGCGCTTCGGTGAGGGTGAAACAATCCGGACATGGTGCCATTACAGATAGCAAGGGGAGTTTCCAGTTGAAAACCGATGAGGAGTCGCCCGTTTTGCAGATCACGATGGTTGGTTATGAAATGGTGGAAGCGGTGCTCAAAAAAACAGCTTCAGGCTATGATGTGGCAAAGGTTACCGGTGGCATCTTCACCATTAACAACAATGCACCAGGCAATATCCAGATCAACATAGCGATGAAGAAGGCAGCCAGTATGCTTGATGAAACGCAGATCACGGCCTATGGAAAAACCAACAGGCGAATGGCAACGGGCAATATCGGTACTGTTACTGCTGAAGAGATCGAAAGACAGCCTGTAATGACAGCGCTCGAAGCCATCATCGGAAGAGTACCGGGAGTAGAGGTAAAACAAGTGTCGGGCAATAGTGCAGCTCCAATGTCTATTACGATCAGGGGAGGCAAATCTATCAACAGTTCGGCGAATAATGACCCTTTGTATGTAATCGATGGCATTCCAATGAATAACCTGAATGCAAATTTTTTGCTTGAAGGATCCGGTTTTAGTATAGGGTCAGTGCAGGGCGGAATGGTGAATACCCTCAGAGGTGAAAATATGCTGCTGGGTATCAATCCTGGAGATATCGAAAGCATCAGCATTCTCAAAGATGCGGATGCAACAGCTATTTATGGTTCAAGAGGTTCCAATGGCGTTATTCTGATCACTACTAAAAAAGCCAAACAGGGACCAACCCGCTTTGCATTAAGTGTGAATAATGGTACAAAATCGATTCAACGCTATCCAACGCTATTGCATACAGCAGAGTACCTGGCCATCAGAAGAGAAGCGTTCAGGAATGATGGGATCACGCCAACCAGGGACAATGCGCCTGATCTCACAATATGGGATCAGAACAAATATACCGACTGGCAGAAAACCATGGTCGGAACTGGCTCTATGACCACTATCAATGCTGATGTCAGCGGCGGTATGCGTCAAACCACTTACAGGCTTTCTGCCAGCTACACTACGCAGAAAGAGATCATGAACAATGGAGGCAAAAATCTGCGGGGTACGTTCATGTCTGCCATCAACCATACCAGCACTGATCAGAAATTTAATTTTACACTCAGCAATTCGCTGGCACTAACAGAAGTGAAAGCATATAATCTGAAAGACTTCGGCAACATGGCTCCCAATGCCCCGGATATTTATAATTCAAAAGGGGAGTTCAATTTTGAGCCATACAGAATCCAGGGCAGGTCTGATTTTGCTTTTAACGGATTGAAATCGCCCAGCGAAAGTCAAACATATTTCTCCAATAATACCATGTACCTGAGTTATGAAATTCTCCGCGGATTGAGTATTTCCACCAGGGCAGGATATCAGTTCTCCAATAACAGTAACGCTAATTACACCCCACCATCATCCATCGATCAAACCATCCAGCCTCAGCCTTTCTCGTCAATGGCATATTATGGCAGCTCTTCCATCAAAAACCTGCAGGTGGAACCACAATTGAAATACAGAACCAATGTTGGAAGAGGGGTGCTGGATGTTCAATTGATTGCCACCTGGCAATCTGCTCAAACACGCAGTACCACTATCATTGCACAGAATTTCCCCAACGATGCCATGCTGAAAAGCTATAACAATGCAGCCACTGTTGATCCAACTGATAATTATATTGCCTACAAATACCTTTCCGCAGCAGCTATTATCCGATATGAGTGGGACAGAAAATATATAGTAAACCTGAATGGCAGAAGAGATGGTTCATCGCGCTTTGGACCTGGTAAGCAATTCGGCAACTTTGGCTCCGTTGGATTGGCATGGATAGTTTCCGAAGAGAACTGGCTGAAAACATTGCTTCCTTCATGGATAAGCCTGCTCAAGTTAAGAGGAAGTTATGGAATCACCGGGAGTGACAGAATGAGAGACTATGAGTATTTGTCACGCTGGTCAAAGAACGCATCTTTGATTTCTTCAAGGTCTGTGTATCCATACGATGGCATAACATCCTTCCATGTGCTCACTCCTTTGAATCAGCAATTCCAATGGGAATCGAACAGGAAGTCAGAAATAGGAGCCAGTGTCAGTTTCCTGAAAGATAAAATGAACCTGGAAGTTGTGTATTACTCAGAACTATCCGGCAATCAGTTAACTACTTTACCTATTCCACGTATGTCGGGTTTTGAAAAAACAGCCAAAAACTGGCCCGCAGAAATACGCAATTCAGGTATTGAGATTTCAGCAAATGCCAGACTGCTGCAATCAAATAACTGGGGGCTTGATGTAGGATTTAATATCGGACGCAATAGAAATAAAGTGATCCATTTTCCTGATTTTGAAAACTCATCTTATTATGGACAGTTGAAAGTTGGCTATTCCACCTCCACTGTATTCGCTTTGCGGTACACTGGTATCGATCCGCTGACCGGCTCCTATACTTTTGAAGACTACAATAAAGACGGAGTAATCTATAAGGACGCAAACGCTTTCCCTACCAGTAATACAGATGATCGCTACCTGGCTATTGAAACCATGCCCAAATTTACAGGAGGCTTTTCCCTGAACCTTAGTTACAAAACTTTGAGGCTACACTCCAGTTTCGCGTTCAAAAACGGATTAAGGGTTGATCCGTATATAAATACTGTTCCCGGTGACATGACCAATTTTGTGTTAACCAATGAAATCAGGAACAACCATTGGAAAAATCCGGGCGATGCTGCCAGATATCCAAGGTATACCACCAGCAAATCAACACTTGGTCCTATCGAGTATTCCGACGCCAATTACACGAATGGCTCTTATGTACGACTGACCAACCTGAGCATTGCCTGGAGTATCCCATCTGAATGGATCAGCAAGATCAGGATTAAAAATGCAACCTTCTCGATTCAGGCTCAAAACCTGTTTGTACTGTCGCCCTATAAAGGACTGGATCCGGAAATATCAACTTTTTATATGACCACCCCGGTTCCCAGAACGATCACTACCAATCTTTCATTTAATTTTTAAAATGAAGATCATGCGAAACAAAAGCAACATATCAACCCTCTGCCTGATCGTATTATCGATGGCTATATCATCCTGTAATAAATTGCTGGAAGTACCGCCACCCATCAACAGCATTACCACGGAAGAAGTTTTTAGTAATAATGCACAGGCTGAATGGACATTGGCAGCCATCTATTCAAAAATGATCAATGGTTACAATACCAGCACTAGAAGCACTACCATTACAGAAGAAATATTTTCATCAGGATTAGCAACAATCCTGGGCGGACTTTCTGCTGATGAACTGACTTATCCTGTGGTGCTTGCCAACCCCAATTATATCGCTTTCAGCAACAAGCTCACAGTAGCCAACAGTGATAAAACGTCAAAGATCTGGAACTCTGCTTACCGGTTCATCTTCGATGCCAATGCTGCTATTGCAGGGCTGAGTGCAGCTACTGCCCTTACAGACAGTGTGAAAAAGCAATTGACCGGAGAAGCACTGGCGCTGCGGGCATTCTGTTATTTTTATCTGGTCAATTTCTTTGGTGATGTTCCTTTGATGTTGAATCCAGACTTCCACGAAGCACAGAATTTTGCCAGAACCCCTACCGCAAAAGTGTATACGCAGATAAAAAAAGACCTGGTGGATGCCAAGGCAATGCTGGCAGGTGATTATTCAGTCAGTAATAATGAAAGAATAAGAGCGAACAAATGGTTTGCAGAGGCAATGCTCGCAAGGGTGTATCTCTATACCGGAGAATACCAGCTGGCCATTAACAGCGCTACAGCAGTGATCAACCATACTTCATTATTTACCGTGGAGCAGGATCTCACCAAAACCTTTCTGCCCAATAACACTGAAGCCATTCTGCAACTCAAGCCGGCCAAAGAAAATACGGGTATCGTAAATGGAACTCCGGAAGGCTATACATTGTACACTGCTCCCGTGAACAATGGACCCTATAACCGGACTTTCGAGATCAGTACACAACTGGCAAATGCCTTTGAAGCAAATGACCTGCGGAAAACAACCTGGACTGTTCCTGCAGGTACAGCTTCGGTTTCTTCAAAATATACCCGGAACCAGCGTGTGCAATATTATAATGTGATCCGGTTAGCTGAATTACACCTGATCAGGGCGGAAGCCATTGCCCGTCATGTACCGGGCAACAAATCTGCTGCCATCGAAGATATCAATGTGCTCCGAAGAAGAGCAGGAGTAACCGAACTTGATGAACAGCTTACTGCAGAACAGGTGATCGATGCCGTTGCCCACGAACGACAGGTAGAATTATTCCTTGAGTGGGGCCATCGCTGGTTGGATCTCAAAAGAACAGGCAAGGCAGGCACTGTGCTGGGCGCAATTCCTGCGAAGCAGCCCTGGTGGGGAGATTATCAATTGCTGTATCCGATTCCGGCATACGAAATAAGAAACAACAGCCACCTGCAGCAAAACCCTGAATACAATCTCTAGGAACAAACACCGGAAATTAATTCATCTCACAAAATCACACTATGATCTCCACATATTGCAAGCGTAACCGGTCAGCTAATGGCCGGAACAGGATCTTTATTTTATTTCCTTTCCTGGCCATATTGCTCATCACCAGCTCCTGCAAAAAGAATCGGTTCGATGGAAATCCTGCCACCGTACAAGTTTTCAATGCGATGGATGATGGTATTTCTTTCTATACTTACCTGGGAAACAAGCGGCCTGCATTGTTTAAAACATCACTGGAGATCAGGAATAAAAGCTACGAACAGAAAAACAATCTCCTGTATATAAGTAGTTTTCCGCAACAGATCGATTTCTATGCGAAGCCTGACACGATGCCTCACGACCAGCCTGCACTGTCGATGCTGGCTGAGTTGAAAGACGGAGCAATGTATTCTCTGTTTATTCATGGAGAAAAATCAGCACCCGCATTTTCCCTGTTCCAGGATATTATCCCTGCCATCAACTGGCAGGACAGTACCTCCCATATTCGCATTGCCAACTTCAGTGAATCACAGGCGATCAGTGTGAACATAAAAGGGGAGGCCGAAGGAAGCCTGGTTCAAAACCTGCCCTATAAATCACTGTCGGATTTCATTGAACGCAGCGCAGGTAAATCTGTAGCAGGTTATGAGTTCGAGATCAGGAACCAGGCTACAGGTGAACTGCTTGCCAGTTATGCAACATCAGGTTTGTATCCGCTGGATGGTACACCTAATCTATGGCTCGGCAAATCGAATACACTTGTATTTACCGGTAAGTACGGAGCGGCCTATCCCAATCAGCAAACAATCACTCTTATGAACCACAGGTAACAAATACTCCTGGCGTTCAAAAAAAAATTACCAATAAACATATGAGCATCGTATTAAAAGTGGAGAAACTCTCCCACAGGTATGCTACTGCCTGGGCTATCCGTGATATCAATTTCGAGATCAGTCAAAATGGTGTGATCGGTTTGCTCGGCTCCAATGGAGCCGGCAAATCAACCACCATGAATATCATTTGTGGTGTACTGAATCAAACGGAAGGCGACGTATACATCAATGGCATCAACAAAAGAGAGCAACCCAAACTCGCTAAAAAACAGCTGGGTTTTCTGCCACAGACACCACCACTGTATACAGATTTTACCGTGAATGAATACCTTACCTACACGGCTGATCTGCGTTTTATCGAAAAGAAGCAGGTGAAACGTTCTGTTGACGAAGTGATGGACAGGGTAGGCATCACCCATTTCAGTTCGAGGCTCATCAAAAACCTGTCAGGTGGCTACAAACAAAGAGTGGGCATTGCACAGGCCATCATTCACAAA
Organism: Pseudobacter ginsenosidimutans; assembly: GCF_007970185.1. Taxonomy (NCBI): domain Bacteria; kingdom Pseudomonadati; phylum Bacteroidota; class Chitinophagia; order Chitinophagales; family Chitinophagaceae; genus Pseudobacter; species Pseudobacter ginsenosidimutans. Next base: position 5,243,394 of record NZ_CP042431.1, read on the forward strand.
CCCAGTATCGTGATACTTGATGAACCTACCACCGGCCTCGATCCCAACCAGATCATCGAAGCGAGAAAACTGATCAGGGAAATTTCTCAGGACCATACCATCTTATTGTCTTCCCACGTACTGTCTGAGATCAATTTGTTATGCCGGGATATTATTATGATCGAAGGAGGAAGAATGGTGTTCTCCGACTCCATGGAATCTTTCAACAATTATATTCAGCCCAGTGCCGTACTGGTTCGGATGGAGAATGCACCACCAGAGGCTGAATTGCTGAAAATTAACGGTGTCACAAAAGTGCAGTCGCTCTCCGACAAGCAATACAGGATCTATTTCAGTGGCAATAATTCAATTTCAGAATCCATCATCGCCGCAAGTATGCAGCAGAACTGGAAACTCACTGAGATCAATCTGGAAAGATCCATGCTGGATGATGTGTTCAAACAATTATCACAAAATTCCTAAAGCGGGCATCGATGAAAATAATATATAAGATTGCAAAAGCAGAGTTGAGAAACCTGTTCTATTCTCCTGTGGCCTGGTTTGTGATATTCCTGTTCTTCCTGACTGTATCTCTCATTTTTACCAAATCGCTGGATTTTATCAGCAATATGCAGGAAGCAATGTCTGACCTGGACAGCAACTGGTCTGGGATCGACTCCAGCATAAGCAGCATGCTGTTCGACAATATAACGGATACGGGCAATCAGTATTTTTATCTTTTCATTCCCTTACTCACCATGGGACTGATCAACCGGGAGATCAGCAATGGTACCATCAGGTTGCTGTATTCCTCTCCCGTTACCACCCGCGAAATTGTGTTGGGTAAATACCTGGGGATCGTACTCTTCAATATGTTGCTGATTGGTATTATCGCCATTTTCCTGCTGGCATCCACAACATTGATACCGGCGGCTGAATTCAAGCTGGCCCTGTCGATCATATTCATGTATTTCCTGATGGTGAATGCCATGGCAGCGATCGGTTTGTTCATATCCTGCTTAACGGGTTACCAGATTGTAGCTGCTATCATCACTTTTGCTGTATTCTATCTGCTGGCCAACATCTCCAACCTCTGGCAGCAATATGATCTGATCCGGGATATCACACATTACCTTGCCATCACCCGCAAAGGAAGCAATCTGCTGAAAGGGCTCATAACCAGCAGGGATATTATTTACTTTTTGATGGTGATCAGCCTCTTCCTGGGTTATACCATGATCAGGCTGAAAAATACACAGCAACCGCAAAGCTGGTCCATGAATGCATTCAGGTATGCATCACTCACGCTCATCGTTATTATTGTGGGGTACTTCACTTCCAGACCAGGTTATATCGCCTATTACGATGCCACCAACCGGCAAACCAATACACTCCACCCTGCTATTCAGGAAACCATCAAAGAAATGGACGGATCACCATTGACAGTTACACTGTATACGAATTTGCTGGATGGAAATGCAACAAGCCATGGACTGCCACAAAACCGGAATACATATATCTGGGAAGTCTGGGAACCCTATATCAGGTTCTATCCCAATATCAAATTCAGGTATGAATATTATTATGATGTAACGCAAAGGAACCATGATTTTTATACCAGGAAATATCCGGGTAAATCACTGGAGGAGATCGTAGCGATTGAAGCAGAAATGCTGGAGATCCGCCCGTCCATTTTCAAAACGCCGGAGGAGATGAGGAAAATAATCAACCTCATGCCCGAAGACGTGCATTTGGTGATGCAACTGGAGTATAAAGGGAAAAAAGAATTTCTGAGAACATACGAAGGGAACAGTCCCTGGCCATTACCAAACCATTTTGCGGCTACTTTCAAAAGACTGACCCGCCATAAAGAAGTTAAGATGGCATTTGTAACCGGGCATTATGAACGGAATATATTGAGCTGGGCAGGAAGAGAGTTTGGCTGGAATACCACCAGCAAGAAAGGGAAAAGGGCATTGATCAATGAAGGAGTGGATGCTGATACCATCTCGCTGCTCCATCAGGAAATACCATCCGGCATCGATGCATTGGTGGTAGCAGACCCTAAATCACCCTATAGTCAGGAAGAACAGCAAAAGCTCATTGACTATCTCAGGAAAGGTGGTAATGCTGTCTTCTTTACGGAAATAAAGAAGCAGTTCATACTGGCGCCCGTTCTTCAATCCATTGGCGTATATCCGGAAAACGGCGTCATTGTCAGACCAGACAAACATGAAATGCCGCATATTTTCCAAACGATGCTGACAGACAGTGGTAATTACCTCGCAAAGGAACTCGTTATGGAAAACTTCCAGCGTTACAGGAAGGGCGGCGCATATGTGATGAATGAGGGAGCGCTGAACCTCAGCTACCAGGAAATCGATGGCTTCAAAATAGAGCCCATCATCAGTAAGTCCGGCAACGATGGTACCTGGATCGAAAACGGATTGCTCACGGTAGATTCGGCCCCACCTGTATTCTCTCCGGTTGAAGGCGATATCAAAAAAAACGAGTATGTCATTGGCCTGAAACTTTCCCGGAAAATCGGCAATAAGGAACAAAGGATCATTGTAACCGGTGATGCGGATTTTATGACAAGTACCCGTGGACGCAAGGGCGGACATAATCTTGCCTTGTACAGCTGGCCGCTTTACAACCAATATCCCGTATATGGTAACCTCGCGGAACCTGAAGACAGGATGGTGAAAATTTCCAATCACAAAGCCAGGCTGCTCACCCTCATTGCAGCTTATGGATGCTCCGCGCTGTTACTGTTGTTCGCCATCGTATTACTGGTTCGCAGAAAAAGAAAGTAATCATCTAACAGTCACCTATAAATATTTCATCATGTTCCTCACGGATGATCAAACCATTGAAGACCTCCGGCTGTTTGCTAAAAGAGAAAGGACTGGTATCTATGATATCTACAACAATACTTCCACACGCGGTGGTGAAATATTGCTGGGCAATATGTTCAGAAATCCATTGTCCGATCTGCAGGCTATAACCAAACGCTCCACTGCCATTTCTGCGTTTGCCCGGCTGCAAACAGCTTTCCCATTCAATCCCGGCCTGCTGGATAGTGTGGAGAAATACATCTTGCAGGATGAAGTGAATCACACACAGAAAGGAGTACTGGGAGAAAAGGAGATCAGTGCCGGCGTAACGGCGCTGATCGAACTGCTGCATGCCATCAGAAATTTTCTGGAATCAGGCTCCATCGTTCAGGTGCCCATGCTGGATGAAGAAAGAAAAGAAACCTTACAAATACTGTTACACGCTTCCCTCGAACCGATATTCAGAGAGAAGCCCGGCCATAAACTGAGTTTCGGAGCATTGACCGCCTTCGATGTTTTGCTGCGCATGAAAGAGCGGGAGAAAGTAATGGAAGTGCTCAATTTCATTTATCTGCTGGATGTTTATATCTCTGTTGCACAGGTGGCCAATAAAAGGAAGTTCGTGTTTCCCGTGGCGTATTCCAAAGGCAGTAATGTTTTGAAAGTGGAGGGAGTGTATCATCCTGAACTAAAAAATCCTGTTGCGAACGACCTGCACATGCACACCGGAAAATCAGTAGTATTCCTCACAGGAGCGAATATGGCCGGTAAATCCACTTTCCTGCGTTCATTCAGTACTGCTGTGTATGTAGCGCATATGGGCTTTCCTGTAGCTGCTCAGCGTCTTGAGTTTTCAGTGATGGATGGCGTGCTAACCACCATCAACCTGCCCGATAATTTAGGCATTGGTGCTTCTCATTTTTATGCAGAAGTATTGCGGGTGAAGAAAGTTGCTACGGAACTGCATGCAGGAAAATCACTGTTTGTACTTTTCGATGAACTGTTCAGAGGCACCAACGTAAAAGATGCACACGAAGGAACCGTGGCGGTGACGAAAGCATTTGCCGGGAAAAAAGACAGCCTCTTTTTGATCTCATCGCATATCGTAGAAGCAGGAGATGAGCTGAAACAAAAAAACAATATCGGTTTTCATTTCCTCCCAACACGTATGAACGGAACTGTCCCCGAATATACATACACGTTGCAAGAAGGCATCACCGATGATCGCCACGGCATGATCATCATCCATAACGAAGGAATATTGGAAACATTAAAAAACGGACGCAAATCATGAGTTTTACTATAGACAGACAGTCGCAGGACGAATTAAACCTGATGGGAAAGTTCAGACAGGGGTCAGTGTACTTCCTGTTCAATCAGGTTAAATCACGCGGGGGGAACAGCTGCTCGAAAGACTGTACAAAAATCCGCTGACCAACGCGCAGGCTATCAACGAAAGAAGCAGCATTTTCTCTTTCTTTCAGAAGGCTGAATTGCAATGGCCATTTGATGCACAGCAAGTGCAGCAAATGCAGGAGTACACAGATGCCAGCAGTGGAAAAGGACAATTGTTCAATTACCTGCATATCATCGTCAGAAAATCATTGGCTGCGCTCACCCGTGATGAGCGATACAAAAAACTCATTCAGGGTTTACAGGCCACCATCGTTACCCTTAAGAAATGCCAGTCGATCGTGGAGTTGCTATATCAACAACCCGGGCCTTACCAGTCCAGAGCTGCTACGATGAGAACGGTGCTCAGCCAGGCAACTTTCACACAACTGATAGAAACAGATATTTATGCCGCGATCTCTGTAAAGAAACTTGCAGAGTACGATCATTTGCTGAAAAGCAAACTCAGCAATGATATACGTATACTGCTTCAGTTCATTGCGGAACTCGATGTCAATATTGCTGTTGGCCGGGTAGCTGCAAAAAATGGTCTTGCATGGGCGCATGCACAGCCTGAAGAAGCCAATATTTTCAATGCTACCAACCTCAGGCATCCCTGTATTGAGAAAGCGATCGGTAACGATATCGCCATGCAGGCAAAGAGCAATGTGGTTTTTCTCACCGGGGCCAATATGGCCGGTAAATCTACCTGGATGAAAACCATCGGCATCTCTGTGTACCTCGCCCATATCGGATTTCCGGTAGCGGCAGATACCATGGAGTTTTCTGTAAGAGAAGGCATTTATTCCAGTATCAACGTGGCGGATAATATCGCACTTGGCTACAGCCATTTTTATGCAGAAGTGGTGCGGGTGAAAAATGCTGCTGATGCTACAGCCACCGGAAAGCATCTGCTGCTGATGTTTGATGAATTGTTCAAAGGCACGAATGTGAAAGATGCATTCGATGGCACCCTGGCCGTAACAGAAGCTTTTGCTGAATACAGGAACTGTCTGTTCATCGTGAGTACGCATATCATTGAAGTGGGAGAGAAGCTGACAAACAAACCAAATATTCAATTCAAATTTATGCCCACTGTGCTGGAAGGAAGCGTACCACGATATACTTACCAACTCAAAGACGGTATCACAGAAGACAGACAGGGCATGATGATCATCAGCAATGAAGGTATCCTGCAGCTGATTGAAGGGTAAATGCCCATCCTCCATAAACTATCATAGTAATAAAAGAAAACAATGAAAATAATTTTCAAGATTGCCCGGGCGGAGCTGAGGAACCTGTTCTATTCTCCGATTGCATGGGTTACCCTCGTGGTGTTTTTTGTGATCAGCGGAATGCAATTCATCAACCCGCTGAGAACGATGGCTATCCAACAGGAATTGTTACAAGCCAACAGTCCCGGTTGGAACGGGTTCAGAGGCCCGCTGACCTTTGCTTTGTTCAACGATACCATCAAGCACATGTTGCAATATCTGTATTTCTTCCTGCCCCTGCTCACCATGGGAGTGATCAACCGGGAAGTGAATTCAGGCACCATGAAACTGTTGAATTCTTCTCCCGTAAGTATCCGGGAGATTGTGATGGGTAAATTTCTGGGACTCACCGGATTCAACCTCGCACTGATGTCGGTGATCGCTCTCATGCTGTTCACGGGTTACTTCACCATTCAGCATGCAGAGTTTGCGTGGTACTGTTCCATGTTGTTAGGGTTCTTTCTGCTCACCAGCACTTATATGGCCATCGGCCTGTATATTTCTACGCTTACCAGTTACCAGATCGTGGCGGGTATTGCTACTTTCTTCGCATTCATCATACTTGGAATGATGGGAAAAATCGGACAGGAATATGATCTCTTCAGAGATATCACCTGGTTCATTTCACTCGCAGGCAGAACCGATTTTATGTTCAACGGCCTCATCACTACCAGAGATCTGTTCTATTTTCTGCTGGTGATTGTGCTCTTCCTTGGATTGACCACACTTAAACTGAAAAGTTTGCAGGAGTCGAAAAAATGGACGGTTTCCTTTACGAGACACCTACTATTGATCCTGACAGTACTGACCCTGGGATATTTCAGTTCCAGACCTGGCCATATAGGCTATCTGGACGTTACCAGTAACAAATTGAATACGCTTGACTCCACCACTCAGGGTGTGTTGAAAGAACTCGACGGATCTCCTCTTACCGTAACCCTTTATGCAAATTTACTGGGACGCGGTTACGACGCAGGATCGCCGGCATCCAGGAATGCCTATATCTGGGGCTTCTGGGAAAAATACATCCGCTTCTATCCGAACATACAATTCAAATACGAATATTATTATGATATAAAAAAAGGAGATAGCGGTTTATTCAAAAGTTATCCGGGCAAAACAATCCATCAGATCGCCAAACAGGTAGCCAGGATGTTTAAGGTTGACCTGGCAGATTTAAAAAAACCAGGAGCCATCGACACCATGACAGATCTCAGCAGGGAAGATCAGTGGAAACTGATCATGGAGTTGGAGTACAAAGGGAATAAATCACTTTTGCGAATCTATGATATGCCGATCTGGCCAGATCCATCACATGTTTCAGCCAGCATCCGCAAACTGACCAGGAATAATATTCCCAAAGTGATGTTTACTACAGGTAATTGGGAACGCAGCCCCTGGAGAAATGGCGAAAGAGAATATGGATTGCATACCAATCTTCAGGCTAAGCGAGAAGCCATGACGAATATGGGCCTGGACGCCGATACCATTTCTTTATTGCGCCATGATATTCCAGCCAATACAAAATTACTGGCAGTTGCCGATCCCCGTTCGGCCCTCCAGCCATCGGAGCAAGAAAAAATCCTTCAATATATCGAGAATGGCGGTAATGCAATTTTTTACGGTGAAGCAGGAAAGCAGCAAATCCTTAACCCGATATTGAACACCATGGGTGTTACATTGGAGAATGGAAGACTGGTTAGGCCCCACCTTCACGCAGCATCGGATGCATTCAGGCTGATGCTGAACAAGGCCGGTGTTTACCTGGCCCAAACTTCCTATATGCAGTCGGCACAAAAATTCGGGGTAGAGAAAGCAGCTCCTAATGCTGTTTTTTCAGGATTTTGCGATATCAGTTTTAAGGACACGAATGGATTCAAAATAGAACCGATCATTCAAATGCCTGGTGCGAAAAATATCTGGATTGAAAATGGTTTATACGTAGCAGACTCGGCTAAACCAATTTTTTCCCCGGAAGAAGGTGATCTGCAAAAAGAAGTTTACACCATCGGTCTAAAACTGACCCGGATGATCAACAACAAAGAACAACGGATCATCGTAACAAGTGACGCCGATTTTATGACCGTAATTAACTCCATTGAATTGGGGTTGTACAGCTGGCTGGTGTATAATGAATACCCGGTGTACATTCCAAATATTTATCACAAAGACAGATGGCTGACCATCGGAAAAAATCCGGCTAAAGTACTATGGTACGTTTATGCGTATGGATTGCCTGGTTTGCTGTTACTCACAGGAACCATTTTGCTGATCAGAAGAAAAAGAAAGTAATAGCCATAAAAACCAATGCCTGACATGAAGCATGGAAACCCGCTCACTCCGGTGATTGCGGGTTTTTTTGTATCCTAATAAAATCCCCAAAAAATAAACCTAACTCAACAACTGAAAATTGAAAAAGGGTGCCTCAATTACTTTTGAGACACCCACTTCAACTTCAACCGATACCCATACATATTTATTTGTAACCCCCGCCCAGTGAACGGTAGAGCTCAACAACAACGCCGAGCTGGCTGCGCTGGATGGTGGCTACATTAAGCTCTGCCTGCAGTGCATTGGTCTGCGCGGTGATCACTTCAAGATAATTCGCCATGTCTGATTTGAACAGCAACTGTGCATTCTGCACAGCGGAACGCAATGTGTCTACCTGTGCATCGGCAATCACACGCTGTTCTTTGAGTTTCACAGTCCGGGTAAGTGCATTGCTCACTTCTGAAGTGGCCTGCAATACACTCTGACGGAAATTAGCTACTGCTTCATCACGCTGTGATTTAGCCACCTCATAGTTGGTCTTGAGATTGCGGCGATTGAAGATAGGCTGCAAAAGGGTTCCTGTTGCCAGTCCAAACAATGAATTGGGAACACTCCACCAGTTGCTGGCCTTGAATGATTCAAGACCGCCACCTGCTGTGATATTGAGCGCAGGATACATATTTGCCTGCTGCAATCCCACACGTGCATTCGCAACGGTGAGAGCCATTTCGCTGCTGCGAACATCGGGCCTGCGACTTACCATGGCAATGGGAAGACCGGCAGACAATTGTTCGCGCAGTGTTTGCTGGCTCAGCGTGCTTCTGCCTTCGATGGTGCCGGGATTTTGTCCGGTTAATAACTGCAATGCATTTTCCTGCAATACGATGCTCTCTTCCAGTTGCGGGATCAGCAGGGCAGTGGCCTGCCTTTGTGATTCCACCTGCTGAACGGCCAGTGTGGTAACGGAGCCGCCATCGCGGAGTGCGCGGGTGGCCAGCACCAGGCTGTCGTTCAGCAAAAGATTGTTCTTCGTGATCTCGAGCTGCTTATCCAGCATCAGGAGATTATAATAACCCTGAGCAATATCCGAAATGAGTTGTGTCTGAACAGCTTTCACTGCTTCCTGTTGCTGCAGGTAAGAAGCGATGGTCACTTCCTGCTGACGGCGGATCTTTCCCCAGATATCGGCTTCCCAGCTGAAGTTCAGCGATGTCACATAATTCTCCACATAAGATTTGCCGAGGAATGTGCCTACGCTGAGGCCGTTCAAACTATTGTCAGACGGACGGTTGATGCTTCCCTGGATCTGAAGGTTCACATCCGGTAGCTGAAGCAGCTTCGCCTGTCTTACCTGTTGTTGGGCCTGATCCATTCTTTTGATGGCGGCCTGCAGGTTATTGTTATACGTGATGCCTTTACTGATCAGGCCCTGAAGGGCCGGATCAGTAAAGAATTCTTTCCATTGTATATCCGCAATGCTGCTGGTATCTGCATAGCTCACTGCATTAGCGGAGTCCGCAGCAATGAACTGTTGCGGCAAAGGCAGTTCAGGACGCTGATAGTTCTTGCCCACTTTGCAGGCAGATAGGAATCCTGCAAAGGCCAGCGCCACAGCAATGCTTTTATATAATTTGGTGTTGATGGTTGTCATACTTCGATTATTAATTATTCAGCAACAAACACTTCTTTCTCTTCTTTCTTCCTGGATACTTTTTCCTGGAGGTACTGGAAAATAATGTACAGTACCGGTACGATGAATACGCCCAGGAGTACACCGGTAAGCATACCGCCTGCGGCGCCGAAGCTGATACTCCGGTTACCCTGTGCAGATGATCCTGTTGCGCGCATCAGCGGGGTGATACCCACAATGAAGGCGAAGGAGGTCATGAGGATGGGGCGTAAGCGCAGCTTTGCCGCTTCCAGTGCGGCATCCAGCCTGCTCATACCAGTTCGTCTCCGCTGTACCGCATATTCCACAATCAGGATGGCGTTCTTCGCCAGCAGACCGATCAGCATGATCAATCCTACCTGTACATAGATATTGTTATCGATACCTACCAGTTTGATGAAGAGGAACACTCCAAAGATCCCGAAGGGAATACTCAGGATAACGGCAAATGGAAGCAGGTAGCTTTCGTATTGCGCTGCCAGCAGGAAGTATACGAAGATCACGCAGAGGAGGAAGATCACTCCTGATTGTCCGCCTGCGGCGATCTCTTCTTTACTCATACCTGTCCACTCGTGTTTGAATCCGCGGGGCAGGAATTTTGCTGCCACTTCATCCACCGCCTTGATGGCATCACCGGTACTGTACCCGGGATTCGGCATACCGTTGATGGTAACGGCATTGAAAAGGTTGTTGCGTGTTACTGTTTCAGGGCCGTATGTTTTCCGGAGTGTTACCACTGTATTCAGCGGCACCATTTCTCCATAGCTGTTCTTGATATACATATTGCCCAGTGATTCAGGATTGGTGCGGTACTCCACATCGGCCTGCACCACTACACGGTAGAATTTACCGAAGCGGTTGAAGTCGGATGCGAAAGTACTGCCGTACATCACCTGCATGGTATTGAGGATATCACTAACGGAAACGCCTATCTGTTTTGCTTTGGCTTCATTGATGTCCACCATGTATTGCGGGTTACCGGCATTGAAGGTGGTGAAGGCCATCGCGATCTCAGGACGCTTCATCAGCTCGCCTGCAAAGGCCCAGGCCATGCCGCCGAGTTTGTCAACGGGTCCGTTGTTACGGTCCTGCAAAATGAACTCGAAACCTTCCACGTTACCGAAGCCCTGTACGGTGGGGAAGGCGAAGGTGAAGATGCTGGCTTCCTTGATGGCGCCCAGCGCACCCTGCAATGCTCCCATATTATCCGCGAGTTTCTTCACGGCTCCGCGGTCTGCAAACTTCTTCAGTCTCACAAATCCGATAGCGTAGTTGGAGCTGGCGGAGTTGCTCAGCAGGTTGAAGCCGGTAACGCTGAAATAGGCTTCAACGGACTCCATCTTGCTGATGATACCTTCGGCTTTCGTGATCACTTCCTTGGTACGGTCCAGTGATGAACCTGCCGGCAGTGTAACGTTGTAAAGGATGAACCCCTGGTCTTCTGCAGGGATAAAGCCTGTTGGTGTTGTCTTGGCCATCCAGTAGGTGGCGCCTGTTACCAGCAGCAGGCCGGTGATGGCGATCCATTTGAATTTTGCCAGGAATTTCACACTGCGTCCGTAGCGGTCCGTCATGGCATTGAAGCCGCGATTGAAACCGGTGAAGAAGCGCTGGGTGAATCCTTTCTTCGGCGCATGACCATGCTCGTCATTCAGATGCGGGTTCTTCAGGAAGAGCGCAGAGAGCGCAGGGCTCAGCGTCAACGCGTTCACCGCAGAGATCAGGATGGCGATGGCAAGCGTGAAGGCGAACTGCCTGTAGAACACGCCGGCAGGGCCCTGCATGAAACCAACGGGAATGAATACTGCAGCCATCACGAGCGTGATAGATATGATGGCGCCGGAGATCTCCTGCATCGATTTGATAGTGGCTTCACGCGCCGGCAATCTGCTATGTTCCATCTTCGTGTGCACCGCTTCCACCACCACGATGGCATCATCCACCACGATACCGATGGCGAGCACGAGTGCGAAAAGCGTCAGCAGGTTGATGCTGAAACCAAAGAGCTGCATGAAGAAGAAAGTACCGATAATGGCCACCGGCACTGCGATGGCAGGGATCAGCGTGGAGCGGAAATCCTGCAGGAAGATGAACACCACGATGAACACGAGGATAAAGGCTTCGATCAAAGTATGTTTTACCTGATCGATGGATTCATCCAGGTACTCTTTGGTAGAGTACATGTTCATGTAATGCACTCCTTTGGGGAAGAGCTCGGCATTCTTTTTCAATACATCGTTGATGGCGATCTGGATCTCGTTGGCATTGGAACCGGCGGTCTGGAAGATAGCGATACCAATGGCGGGATTGCCGCCCCATTTATTATCAACGGTGTAATTGAATGATCCGAATTCTACACGGGCCACATCTTTCAATCTCAGGATAGAGCCGTCTGCACTGGCTTTCAGCACCATGTTCTCATAGTCTTCGCCATGATTGCCCTTGCCTTTGTATTTGAGTACGTATTCGAAACTTTCAGTACTGTTCTGTCCGAATCGGCCGGGAGCTGCTTCCATATTCTGTTCCTGGATGGCGCGGAGCACATCCTGGGGAGAGAGATTATTGGCTGCGAGCCTGTCGGGTTTCAGCCAGATCCGCATGGCGTAGTCTTTGGAACCGAAGCTCATGGCCTGTCCTACGCCTGGCACACGCTGAATCTCGGGGATCAGGTTGATGCGGGCATAGTTCTGGAGGAAGGTCTCGTCGAAGAGACTATCGGTAGAGTAGAGGGCCGGCACCATGATCATGGAGTTCTGTTGCTTCTGGGTGCTGATACCGGCGGTAACCACTTCAGCAGGCAGGAGACTCACGGCCTTGGACACACGGTTTTGAACGTTCACCGCTGCAAGGTCTGGGTCAGTGCCCAGCTTGAAGAAAACGGAGAGCGTCATGGAACCGTCGTTGTTGGAGTTGGAGGTCATGTAGGTCATGTTCTCCACGCCGTTGACGGCTTCTTCGATAGGAGTGGCCACTGCCCGCGCTACCACTTCGGCATTGGCGCCGGGATAGTTGGCAGTAACGGTAACACTGGGCGGTGCGATGTCCGGGAACTGTGTTACCGGCAGGGTGGTCAGTGAGATGATCCCCAGCAGCACCAGTATGATGGATACAACCGTTGATAGTACCGGTCGTTCAATGAATTTCTTAAACATGGGAATATGATTTTGGTCTGCCGAACTTTTGTTCAGCTGATAAGTCTTGTTCTAAGCGTGCGTGATGCATGTAAACTGCTGTGCGTGCGGCTTACAGCGGTTTTGCCTTCAGCAGGCTGTCAGCGGAGATAGGCTGGGGCACAATGGTCATACCATCGCGGAGATTGCCTACTCCGGAGAACACGATCTTTTCACCGGCTGTGATACCGGACGACACGAAATAATAATTGGCTGTTTTGCCGGAGATAGCCAGCGGTTTGCTCACCACTTTATTGCTGTCTGCCAGTGCGAATACGAACACTTTGTCCTGGATCTCGAAAGTAGCTTCCTGCGGAACCACCAGTGCAGACTGTTCCAGCTGCGGGATGCGGACCCTTCCGGTATTGCCTGTGCGGAGCGTGCCGCCTGCATTGGGGAAGGAGGCGCGGAAACTGATAGCGCCCATCGTTCTGTCGAACTGACCGTCAACGGTGCTCAATCTTCCTTTCTGCGTATATACGCTACCGTCAGCCAGCAGCAATTCAACAGCAGGGACCTTTCTTACTTTTTCTTCCAGTGTATTGCCTGCGAACTGATTCTTGAATGCGATGAAATCAGGTTCGCTGAGAGAGAAGTAAGCATACATCTCGCTCACATCAGACAATACGGTGAGTGGCTGTGCTTCGCCTTTTCCAACCAGCGCTCCGGTCTTGAAAGGGATTCGGCCGATATATCCGCTCACCGGGGCTTTGATAAGAGTGTACCCGATATTGATCTGGGAGCTTCCCAAAACTGCTTTGGCCTGATCGGCTGCAGCAACGGCTGCATCGTAATTTGCCTGTGCGGTTTTGAGCTGCACTTCAGAGATCACTTTGGCGGCAACCAGTGGCGTGAGGCGGTCTACTTCCACTTTCGCGCGCTGGATATTAGCCTGTGCTGCACTGAGACTGGCTTTGGCATTGTTGGAAACCTCGCTGTATTCCCTGTCGTTGATCTTGAAGAGTGGTTGGCCCGCTCTCACGAAAGCGCCTTCGTCTACATAGATCTTTTCCAGGAAGCCTGCTACCTGCGGGCGGATCTCCACATTCACTTTGCCTTCCAGGGCAGCAGCATACTCACGGTAGGTGGTGGCTGGCGCGGTGGTAACGGCAACTACCGGTAATTCCGGTGGTGGCGGCGCGGCAAATCCCTGTCCGGGATTGGCAGATGAACCGCAAGCGGAAAATATAATGGAGGTGATGAGTACGCCGGCAATAAGGGCGTATGATTGGACAGTCAGAAACGGTTTCAAGGCTCGTCCATTGGTCTTCAGTAATGGTTGCATAACATGGTTGTTTTGGGGGAGAAAACTCCCCGCGTTTGTAATTACAATTTTCACGGATCTATTGTGTCTGTTCTGTTTTACTGTTCAGTGTTTACCGGAGGTTAAGTTTCCATTCAGGCAGGCGGATCGCGTCAGTTAATGTTGTAACGCTGCTATATTTCCTAACAGTGTTAGCGTTTTTGGCAAAAAAATTTCCGTTAAGGAGCCAGGTTTTTGATGAAGCCGTTGATGGCATCATCCAAAACCATTTTATTCAGTTCATCGCACATATCTGAAGTGCGCATCATTTTGATAGAGATGAGCCCATGCAGGATGGACCAGAACGTATGACTTTTGAGACAGGCATTGTCTTCACTCGCATTCTTTCCGAGGATGGCATTGATGGGTTGTATCATCAGTTCCCTGAAGCCCACTTTCTCGGGAAGGCATTTTTCCTGCTCGATGCAGGGGATGCCGAGATCGAACATCACCTGGTAGTATTCCTTATTGCGGAACGCGAAATTCCAATAGGCGTCTGCCATTGCTTTGATCTGGTCGGCAGGAGCGGTATGTTTGTTCCTGGCCTGGTCCATTTTCTTTGTCAGCAGTCTGAATCCATCCCGTGCAAACTCTAACAGGATATCTTCCTTGCTGCCAAAGTGATCATAGATGACCGGCACACTGTACTCGATGGCGTCGGCGATTTTACGGATGGAGAGTGATTGCCATCCCTCTTCCGTTACGATCCTCCATGCGGTAGCCAGAATGCTTGAGCGCACCTCGTCACGCTGCCGCAGCCGTCTTTCTGTTATGCCCATATTTGAATTTTACCTAACAGTGTTAGCAAAAGTAGTGATGTTTTGAATTCTACAAAAATATTCTCGAAGAAAAAATTATTAAGCCCCTGTAAAAGGCTACAGGAGCGGATTTTGAGGAGATGAAAGTTGAACCGCCGAAAAACCGGGGTCAAACAATTGGACATTTGTCCTGTTATTCCCCCTGAACAATTTTATTTTTGCCGATTCTATGAACAAAGAGCGTATTGGACTGAGAACAGAAGCGTCAGCTACTATCAAGCTCGCCATTCCCATCATTATCGGGGAACTGGCGCAGATGGCTTTGCATATTATAGACAGCGCCATGGTGGGTTCCATCGATTATCACCAGCTTGCCGCTGTAGCCCTGGTGATCAACACCATCAATATACCATTGGTGTTTGGGATCGGCATGACTATCGCCGTTTCGCAGATGGTGAGCATGGCCAATGGCAGGAATGATGACGGACAGGTTTCGCACTATCTCTTCAATGGATTTGTGCTCTGCTCCGTGATGGGCATCGTAATATCGCTGGCACTTTGTTTCGGTACAGGTATATTGTATCATCTGGGCCAGGACCCTGAAGTGGTGCATCATGCAGTTCCATTCATGAAACTCATGAGCCTTTCGATGATCCCCATGCTCATGTTCATGACCCTCAAACAGTTCACTGACGGTCTGGAATATACGAAAACAGCGATGGTGCTGTCGCTCATATCACTTCCTCTCAATGTATTCATCAACTGGCTGCTGGTTTACGGCAACTGGGGTGCACCCAGGCTGGAGCTGGTAGGAGCGGGATGGGGCACGCTGATCACACGTACACTGATGTTCTTTGTATTGTTGATAGTGGTGTTCCGTCATAAGATCTTCCAGCCCTATATTTCCGTTCGCAGTTCACAATGGAAAATTCGCCGCAAAACAATGGGCGAGTTATTGCATATCGGTACCGCCAGCAGTTTGCAGCTGGGCATGGAAGCCGGCGCCTTTGCGGTGAGTGGAATTATTATCGGTACTCTCGGCGCCGTAGCGCAGGCTGCACACCAGATTGCACTCAGTCTTGCCGCATTCACTTTCATGGTGAGCATGGGACTGGCGCAGGCAGGCAGTATCAGGGTGAGCAATTCTTTTGGCAGAAAGGACTGGGGCCTGATCAATCTTATAGGTAAAAGCACCATGATCACAGCCCTGATCTATGGCGTACTCTGCGCCATCATCTTCGCCAGTTTCCGTTTCCTGCTTCCGCAGTTGTTCAACGATAACACAGAAGTGATTGCGCTGGCTGCTACCTTGTTGCTCTTTGCAGCTGTGTTCCAGATCAGCGATGCCACACAGGCCATCAGTGCAGGACTACTTCGTGGTATCAAGGACGTTAAAACACCTACGCTGCTGATTGCAGTGGCTTACTGGGTGATCGGTATTCCGGTTGGCTGGTTCTTTGCATTCCAGCTGGATTTGGGAGCATCGGGTATGTGGCTGGGACTGATCACAGGGCTCACCTTTGCAGCAGGTTTCCTGGCTTTCCGTTTTTTGAAAATGGTGAAGAAGGAGAACAGGAGCCTGGTGCAGGCTTTGGATTAGAATAAGCCTTCTGTGAAGCTCAGGTAATACTCAATTTGTTTCATTCTTTCCCTCAGGAATCTTGGACCGAAATATACATTGGTATGGTCTTCAAAATTCTCATATTGGTATTTAAGATAAAAGAGAATGAACAGGAAACCGAGTTGTGGCAAGGCTTTCAGTTCATCCGGATGCAGCGCCCTGATTTTCGTGTATGCATCGATGAACAACAGAAGCCTTCTTTGAGCATCATCTTTATGCGGACTGAGGAGCGAAAGATAAATGCCATAGGAAGCGATATCATTCAGCAGCCAGCCATAGCCTGCAAAATCGAAATCGAATAAAGTGATAGTGCCTTGCTGATTGTGGTGCCAGTTCTTGGGCATGAAATCATAATGGCAATATCCTGTGCTGAATGTGGATGTGTTCAGTTTATCGAGTGTTTCAAGTTGTTTTGCGGCTGTTGTTTCCAATTGATGATAGATGTCCATCAGATTGAAATATGCATAGGCTGGCCTGATTGCGTGCAAAGGTTCATGCAATAGCGTATTGATCGTATATGCCTGCCTGTTATAAGACAGTACCAGTTTTTCTGTTTTTTGATGGAGCCGCGCCAGGTATTGGGCGGATTGGATGATCTGTTCATCGTTCTGTTCGATGATAGGAGAGCCCGGAGCAAACTGATACAGGATACCGTGACGAATACCTTCAATGGCCTGAAAGGATTGGAGTGTATTCCCGGACAGGTCGCTTACCGGAGAGGCCACCTGAATCTCGTTTTCTGTGAGATATTCCAGCAATGCTATTTCCCCCAGCAATTCTTCCTGGTTCCTGTGCTTGGAACGAAAGATCTTCAGGATAAATTCTCCTGCCTCCGATTGAACATGGTAGGTGTCGCTAACCCCGCGCAGTTTATAACGGCATTGCACAGCTGAAATGCCATACCGCTGTTCGATAAATGTGCCGAGTGCAGGAGCGGAAAGGGTAGAGTAGTGGGTTGGGAAGATGGTCATGTTGTATGATTGAAGGACTGGAAAAAGGGGATGCAATGTAAACCAATTTTTCTGGCGGAATTGCCCCGGTTAAGCCTGAATGAATCAATCAACTCGTTTTGCGTTGAATTTTCTCAGAGAATTCTAAAAAAAGTTTTTGGTCGATGTTTAGCGGTTTAATTTGTATTCAATTGATTAAGAAGGTATAATAGTGGTTTTTTCATTCTGCAAAACATCGAAAAAAATAAATACGATGTTTCAACAACAAAAACTGTTTGGCGTTTGTTTTGTTGTAAGTCATTCTTGGAATCGGTCTCTTTCACCCTTTGACGGAGCCCGGTTGCATTTTTTCAACATTCAATCTTAAAAAGGAAAACATGAAAAAACTTCTCTTTGTGCTGTTAGGCGGATCTGTATTCCTGACAAGCTGCGTTGACAACCCTGAAGGAAAAAAGGCTGAAACCACAGACAGCGTTTCAACCACTCAACCTGTTGCCGGTGCAGGTCTGGCTGTTGATCCTGCTGCGAGCAGCATCGCCTGGCTGGGTAACAAGGTAACGGGCAAGCACAATGGTACTATCAAGATCTCCGGTGGCACCCTGAATGTGCAGGACGGAAAACTGACTGGCGGCAAATTCACTATCGACATGAATTCTCTGTCGAATCTGGACATCACAGACACTGCTTACAAGGCTAAGCTGGAAGGTCACCTGAAGTCCCCCGACTTCTTCGATGTAGCAAAATATCCCGAAGCAAATTTCGAGATCACTTCTGTTACTGATTCCGGTTCCAACAAGCTGAAGATCTCTGGTAACCTCACACTGAAAGGTATCAGCAAGAACATCACATTCGATGCTGATGTTGTTGAAAGCACTCCAACTTCTTTCAAAGCGAAAGCTGATTTCAATATCAATCGTCACGACTGGGGCATTACCTATCCTGGTCAGAAAGACGATGCCATCAGCCAGGAGATCAACCTGAAAGTTGACCTGCAGGCGAAAGCATAAGGATCACAGATTACATGAGAATTTCTATACTGGGGCGCTGACCTGATGGTCGGCGCTTTTTTTTGTGCGCCAGGCAAAAAAAATTTGGCGTTTTCCCAAATCTCCCTAATTTAGTATGTACGAACATATAAACAAGCTCACATGGATAAGTTGGAAATTGATCATCAGAGTGCGCTTCCTTTACATGCCCAGGTGGAAGATCTGCTGCGTAGGCTGATTGCCAAGCCCGAGTACCAGAATGGCAAACTTTTACCCAACGAGATCAATATGGCCAAGAAGCTGGGCGTAAGCCGCAGCACCGTTCGCCAGGCCACCAATAAGCTGGTATATGAACGTTTACTGGTGAGAAAGAAAGGAGTAGGTACTTCCGTTGCCCGCAACAATATTTCCACCAAGCTCGACAAATGGAGCAGCTTCACACACGAAATGGACGAGAAGGGAATGACCTTCCGCAACTACAGTATCAAGGTCTCCAATGTAGTTCCGGACAAAGAGATCCAGCAACTGTTCAAACTCGCTCCGGGCGCTACTGTACTGAAGATGGAGCGTGTGAAGGGGCTCGACGGCGAACCTATTGTCCACTTCATTTCCTATTTCCATCCCCGTACCGGTCTTACCACAGACGACGATTTCAACAAACCATTATACGAGATGCTGGAGAACGATCATCATATTGTGGCCTCCGTATCCAAGGAAGGGATCAGCGCTATCCTTGCCGACAAACGGATCAGCAAGCTGCTGGCCGTTGAACCCGGCGCGCCCATCCTCTTCCGTAAACGTGTGGTATGTGATGCAGGCGACCGTCCCATCGAATATAATCTCGGCCATTACAGGGCCGACAGGTTCACGTATACTATCGACATAGAACGTCACTAATCTGGTTTTCTGAATCTTATCCACAGAACCTTAAAAAAATTTATGCCTTAATATGTACGAACATTCGGACATTTGATCCCTACACTCTTCAATGCTTATTTAATGAGAAAGTATTCATCTAACGACAAGCTTGCTGCCCTGTTCACCGCATTCTTCCTATGGTGCATCATCCCGGCCATCGCCCAGGATTCACCCGGAAAGGTAACAGGTAAAATCACCAGCGCCGCCGGCAGTCCTATCGAAGGAGCTACCATTACTGTGAAAGGCCTCACGCAGAGCGTGGCCTCCAACAAAACCGGTCAGTTCTCCATCACAGTGCCTGCAGGAAAAGATACCCTGGTGATCTCACACATCGGTTTTGTAACGCAGGAGATAGCACTGCGCAACAGGACCTCCCTCAACATTACTTTGACAGACGTAAATGCCGAGCTGGACCAGGTGGTGGTGATCGCTTACGGAACAGCCCGCAAGAGCGATCTCACCGGAGCCGTAGTGTCCGTGAAAGCGGATGAGCTCAAGGCAATCCCTGCAACCTCCTTCGACCAGGCCCTCCAGGGCCGCGCCGCAGGTGTGCAGGTAACCACACTTTCGGGTAAGCCTGGTGGTGAGCCATCCATCCGAATCCGCGGTACCAGCTCCATCAATGCCGCCAATGAACCACTCTATGTGGTAGATGGTATGCTGGTGAACAGCGATGGCGGAGATGTAAGTGGCGGTGTTACCCGCGGCCCCAGGCTCGGGCCATTATCGAGCATTAACCCGGGAGACATTGAATCGATCGAGATCCTCAAAGACGCTTCCGCCACCGCCATGTACGGCGCCCGCGGCGCCAACGGCGTAGTGCTCATCACCACCAAACGCGGTCGCGCAGGTCAGGGCCAGGTGAATATTGAAGCCTACCATGGTTATCAGAAGATCGCCAATCAGCTGGACCTGCTCAATGCAGAACAGTTCGCCAATTTCTACAACGAAGCCAGGATGAATGCCAACCAGATGCCAGTGTATGTGAACCCAAAGAACCTCGGCAGCGGCACCAATTGGCAGGATGAGCTCTTCCGCACAGCGCCCATCAGCAATCTCCAGGCTTCCGTCAGCGGAGGTGATGAAAAAACAAAATACAGCATCACGGGATCGCTGTTCTCTCAGGATGGTATTATCCTCAATTCTGATTTCAAACGTTATTCCTTCCGCGCCAACCTGGATCGGCAGATCAATGATAAACTCACGGTTGGGACCAGTCTCGCATACTCACGCGTGAACAGCAAAGGCGTACTCACCAACGACCAGCAGATAGTGCCGGGTGTTGTGCTCAGCGCTATTCAGTTCAATCCGGTTTTCCCTGTGTATGATCCCAACGGACCCGGAGGTTATACTTTTGAAAACAGGAGAGAAGATTTCTATTTGGGAAAGACCCTTGGCAATCCCATTGCCGAAGCAAAGGAATATATTTCCAATACGGCCATGTCGCGTTTTCTCGGTAATGCATACGTGAAATATGCTTTCAGCAAACAACTGGAATTCCGCAGCAGCTTTGGTGTTGATGCTTTCTCCAATGACGAAGGCAGCTTCGGTCCCAATTTCCTCAAACGTACACAGGCCAGTGAAGGCGAAGCTTCGCTTGCCAAATCGGATGGTATGACCTGGCTGAACGAGAATACGCTCACCTACAACAATACCTTCGCCGGCAAACACCGCGTGAATGCTTTGTTGGGTTATACGATGCAGCGATTCAATATGGACAGGCTGAATGTGATCTCTTTCGGATTTCCCAGCAACCACACGGGTTATCACGATATTTACGCCGGACAAAAACCGCAGAAGCCCGTCAATAGCGAAAGCAGTTGGAGCATGATCTCTTACCTGGGACGTCTGAACTATACTTTCAATAACAAATATCTTTTCACGCTCACAGGCCGTATAGATGGCAGCTCCAAATTCGGTATCAACAACAAATACGCTTTCTTCCCTTCAGGCGCTTTTGCATGGCGTGTGTCTGAAGAAGATTTCATGAAAGATAATGATCAGATCAGCGATCTGAAGCTGCGTACCAGTTATGGAGTGATCGGAAACCAATCGATCCCGCCTTATCAGTCGCTTGCTGTAGTGAGTACATTCGGAGAAGGCGTGTTCAACAGTAACCAGGGAAGTGAAGTGTATACCGGGCTCGAACCAAAGACTTATGTGAACCCAAATCTCAAATGGGAAACCACCCGTCAGTTCGATATCGGCTTCGATCTCGGTCTCTTTAACAATCGCGTGGCCATTACCGCGGATTTCTATCATAAGAAAACGAATGACCTGCTGCTGAATGCGCCGATTCCAACAACTTCCGGATTTGGATTTGCAGTGATGAATATCGGTAATATCGAGAACCATGGTTTCGATTTCGATATCCGTACAGAGAATATAAAAGGGGAATTCAGCTGGAACAGCGCCATCAATGTTTCCATCAACCGTAACAAGATCACCAACCTCAATTCAGAGAACGATATTCCGCTGATGGGTGGACTGATCCTCCGTCAGGGACTCTCTGTTGGCGCCTTCTACGGCTATATAGCTGATGGCATCTTCCAGACAGATGCAGAAGCTGCTTCCAGCCCTGTACTGGTAGGGCAGGAGCCAACAGGACCTAACGCTGCCTCACATGCGAAAGCAGGCGACCGCAAATACAAAGACCTGAATGGTGATAAGAAGATCGATGTGAATGACCGTGAGATCATCGGTTATGCCACACCGAAATTCACCTGGGGCTTCTCCAACAATTTCAGCTACCGCAACTGGAGCCTGGCTGTTTTCTTCCAGGGATCACAGGGCAACAAAATGGCCAACCTGAATAATCTCGATCTGCTCAATTTCAATGGTCAGACCAACCTGCTGGCAGAAGCTGCATTGAACAGGTGGACGCCCACCAATCCCAGTAACAAATATCCACGTGCGCTGGCGGCTGGTAGCCTGGATAATGGCCTCATCTCCACCAATATCGTGGAAGATGCTTCCTATATCCGCCTCAAGAATATTCAACTGGGCTATGAATTCAGCACCAGGTTGCTGAAAAAGATGCACCTGAAGAGACTGCGTTTGTATGCAAGCGCCACCAACCTCTTCACCATCACCGATTATTCAGGTTTTGATCCGGAAGCCAATGCCTTTGGTCAGTCTACCACATTAATGGGACTCGACCTGGGCGGTTATCCCCAGGCAAAGACCTTTCTCTTCGGCATCAACCTCGGGCTCTAAAAAAGTAAACTGCTGAAAAATGAAAACAAGAAAAACATCATTCGCCATAATGCTCGGTATCGGCTTACTGAGCCTGGGTTCCTGCTCCAAATTCCTGGAAGAGGATCCCAAACACCTGGTCAACATCAACAATTTCTATAAAACAGAACAGGATGCGATCTCCGCTGTGAATTCCATCTATGCTTATCTGAACTCCATCAATACGGGATCAACGGCAGGCGTGTATCACAGCACGTTCTGGGTAACAGCCGGACTGGCTTCCGATGAACTCATCAATAACCAGGTGGGCGCTCCGCAATTCGATCAGCTGGGCACATTCACGTATACTTCGCAGAATGTTGCATTGCAGGAGATCTGGGCGATGCATTACAAAACCATCACCCTGGCCAATATCGCCATCGAGCGCATACCCCTCATCGATATGAATACCAGTTTGCGCAGCCGACTGGTAGGCGAAGCAAAATTCCTGAGAGCGCTCATGTACTTCAACATGGTGCGTATGTTCAACAAGATCCCGCTGGTATTGAAAGAGGTGGAGCCACTGAGGCCAACCGTAGCGGAAGTGGCTGATATCTACGCACAGATCCACAATGACCTGAAAGCGGCTCAGACCGATCTGCCGCTCAGCTTCGAGCCAAAACAGGGCAGGGGCCGTGCTACTAAAGGCGCCGCCTATGCGCTGGATGCTAAAGTGTATCTCACCGAGAAGAACTGGCCCAAAGCTGCAGAACAGGCCAAAGTGGTGATCGATTCCAAACAATACGATCTCTGGGAAGATTTTGCCGACGCTTTCAAGCTCTCCAGCAGAGGTGGTAAAGAAGCCGTATTCTCCGTTGGATTCGGAGATGCAGGTGGACAGATCATTTTCTGGGAAGTAGGTCAATTCCTCGTTCGCCTCCTGCCTCCGGCACTTGGCGACGCTGGTGTGATCAACGCACAGGGATGGCAGATCCCAACACAGCAATTGTACGACAGCTATGATGTGGAGGATCGCAGAAGAGCTGTGACCTTCATCACCAGCGTTACAAAAACCGATGGCTCTGTAGTGACGATCCGCCCGTATATCCAGAAATACTGGGACAGGGTAGCCGAGCCCAAAGGCAATGAGAGCTCACAGGATTTCCCTGTGATCCGCTACTCTGATGTACTGTTGATGTACGCTGAAGCGATGAATGAAGACAATCACCCGGATGAAGCGCATGAGTATATCAATAAAGTGCGCAAGCGCGCCCGCTTTGATGGCACTACTTACAGGAATACCGTGCCTGATTATACAGGTCTGAATAAAGATGCTTTCCGTGCAGCTGTGCTGAAAGAAAGAAGACTGGAGCTGACTTGCGAAGGGCATCGCTGGTTCGACCTGGTGCGCACCAATACCCTGGAAACACTGGTTCCGCAAGCCAAGCCCGGCGTGGTTCCTGCAGCAAGAAATTATCTTTTCCCTATACCGCAGACAGAACGTGAACTCAATTCCAATCTGCCCAACAACGGATATTAGCGTAAAGACGAATCAAGATATTGTTTCACTATTAAAGACCGAGCATTGGAAATTTCAAATTTTGACAAGTACCCCGCCATCAATGTAGATGGTTACGAAGGATGGAGCGGCTGGTCATCCGTGATGACAGCCCTGGAGCAGCAGGCTATTGCTGCCGGAAAGAAACGCACTGTGATTGCCGTGGAATGTTATCATGGCGTGCAATTGACTGAAGTGGTAACGCAAATTCGTAAAGGACTCCCAACTGCCCGGATCTTTGAGACTTCATCCGCTCTGTTGCCAGAGCAAACCATCAATGAGATGGTATACCCCTATGTAACTGATGATCCTGTTTTCGGTTATATCTCTCCGTTGAAACTGGAACAGTTCTTCGATGCAAAACTCCTGACCGGGATGGAACAGGAAGTGGAAGCTGTAGCAGAAGGATTGGTGGTGGTGATCGGTATTGGCGCTACGCTCGCAGTTCCCAAACCGGATATGCTGGTGTATGCCGATATGCCCCGCTGGGAGATCCAGCTTCGCTTCCGTAGGAACGAAGTGGGCAACCTGGGTGTGACCAATTTCTCCGACAGTTTTGCTTACAAATACAAACGCTCCTTCTTTGTTGACTGGCGTGTATGCGACCGTCACAAGGTTGAGCTCATGGAACGCTGGGATTTTGCACTGGACACTGTTATTGCCGGTGAACCGAAGATGGTCCGCGGAGCCGCGCTGCTGGCTGCTTTCAAACAGGCCGTGCATCAGCCTTTCCGCGTAGTTCCTTATTTCGATCCCGGTCCCTGGGGAGGACAATGGCTCAAAAAAGTGATCGGCCTCGATCCCAACCAGGTGAATTTTGCCTGGGGCTTCGACTGTGTTCCGGAAGAGAACAGCCTGCTGCTGAAATTCGGAGATATGATCTTCGAAACGCCCAGCATCAATCTCGTGTTCAATCAGCCCCAGCAACTGCTCGGGAAAAAAGTGTACGAAGCATTCGGTGCAGAATTCCCTATCCGTTTCGATTTCCTGGATACGATGGAAGGCGGCAACCTCAGCCTCCAGGTGCATCCGCTGAAAGAATATATCCGCGAAAAATTCGGCATGGCCTATACGCAGGACGAGAGCTATTATTTTCTCGAAGCCAAAGACGACGCATTCGTATACCTGGGGCTGAAGGATAATGTAGTTCCGGAAAAAATGATCGATGCCCTGAAAGATGCACAGGACAATGGCTCAGACTTCGATGCCGAAGCCTATGTGCAGAAATGGCCGATCAAAAAACATGATCACGTGCTCATTCCTTCCGGCACCGTGCATTGCTCCGGATCAAACAGCGTTGTACTGGAGATCAGCGCCACACCGTACATTTTTACATTTAAATTGTGGGACTGGGGCCGTATGGGACTCGATGGAAAACCACGCCCTATTTCCCTGGAGCATGGCAAGAATGTGATCCAGTGGAACCGTACCACAGAATGGACGCGTGAGCATATCCTGGACAAAACGGAACTGATCACAGAAGGCGATGGCTGGAAAGAAGAACGGACAGGATTGGATGAATTCTCTTTTATTGAAACAAGAAGACACTGGTTCACAAAGAAAGTCACACATCATACCGAAGGAAGATTCAATGTGCTGAACCTGATAGAAGGCAGGGAAGCCATTGTGGAAAGTCCTTCCAATGCATTCAAACCATTTATTGTTCACTATGCTGAAACCTTTATTGTACCTGCCGATGCAGGTGAGTACACCATCAGGCCATATGGGAAAAGTGAAGGGCAGCAGTGCGCCACTATCAAAGCATATGTGCGCACAGAGCATCTTATTGATCACAGAATAAACTAACTACTAACGATTATGCACAAACAAGGATTACAATACGTTTACAAATGTACCTATGTGGCGGCAGTGGGAGGATTGCTGTTCGGTTACGACACAGCAGTGGTTGCAGGCGCCATCGGGTTCATTCAGCAGAAATACGGACTGTCGCCCGCCATGATGGGATGGGTGGCCAGTTGCGCGCTGGTAGGCTGTGTGATCGGAGCGATGTTTGCCGGAAGCCTGAGCGACCGCATTGGCAGGAAGAAAGTGCTGATGATCTCAGCCTTCGCTTTCGCCATCTCCTCCCTCGGTATCATGCTTCCCATGGGATTGAATTCATTCATTATTTTCAGGCTCATAGGAGGCGTCGGTATCGGCATCGCTTCCATGTTATCTCCATTGTATATTTCTGAGATCGCCCCGGCTAATATCCGCGGGCGACTCATTTCCATTTACCAGATGGGCATCGTACTCGGTATCCTGCTCATCTATTTCGTGAATGCCTGGATCGCAGGTATGCACGATGAATCCTGGAACGTGGATAGTGGCTGGAGATGGATGTTTGGCAGCGGATTACTGCCTTCCCTTTTATTCATTATTCTATTATTGAATGTGCCGGAAAGCCCGCGCTGGCTGGCGCAGCAGAACAGGCTTGACGAAGCCGAAGATGTACTCACCAAAGTGAACGGAGAGGAAAAAGCGAAAGAAGAACTGCAGTCCATTCGCGCCACCATGCAGGCAGATGCACAGCAGGCTGGCTTCGGATCCCTGCTGCAACCCGGCCTTCGTTATGTGCTGCTCATCGGGATCTTTCTCGCCATCCTTTCACAGGTTACAGGTATCAATGCCATTATGTACTACGCGCCGGAGATCTTCAAATCCAGTGGCGACGGTTCTTCCAGCGCCATGATGCAAACCGTGCTCGTTGGTGTGATCAATACCTTGTTTACGATTGTGGCTATCCGTTATGTAGACAAATGGGGCCGCAAAACCTTGCTGCTGATCGGCGCCGCAGGTATGACCATCTGCCTGGCGCTGGTGGGAGCAGCTTTTCATTTCGGGTTCAACCAGGGACCGATGATCCTGGTGGCCATCCTGGCATATATCGCATTCTTCGCCATTTCGCTCGGACCGCTCACGTTTGTGGTGGTAGCCGAGATCTTCCCCACTAATGTGCGCGGAAGAGCCATGTCCGTAGCCATTTTCTTTCTCTGGGTAGCGGTATTTGCCGTATCCCAGACCTTCCCGATGCTGCAGTCCTCCGTTGGTCCGGCCATTACTTTCTGGATCTATGGGGTAATGTCTGTGATCGCTTTCTTTTTCGTGTGGCGGCTGGTGCCTGAAACCAAAGAGAAATCGCTCGAAGAGATCGAGCAGTTCTGGAAAACCAAAGGCTTATAAACTAAACAACTGTTTTCTTAAAATATTAAATCTAACGATCATGCGCCTATACCCATTCACACTGCTGATAGCAGTCAGTCTGTTTGTTTTCACAGGCTGTGATAAAAATGATGCTGATCCAAACAGGCCGATACTGGATATCTCCACAGATTTCGTGAAGAACAAATCTGACCGCGATGTGGAAGTTGTACTGGAAATGACTGTTCCTGGTGGTATCAAAAATTTCCTGATCACCAAAGGAGTGAACCTGAAACCCGACGCCGATTTCGGAACGGATACCGTGGCGCCGGCTTCACTGGGTGATAATAAATTCAGGTACATTTTCCATTATACTTTGCAGAGACCTGAAATAGATAAACTGGTTGGTTTCAATTTCAAGCTCATCGACAATGCCGGAAGGATCGTGGAAAAAGATCTTACCGTGCATACCGAAGCCAACGGAGCCGAAACCATTTATAACAGAAGATGGAACCTGACCTCCACACTAAGGATCACGGCCACTCCAGCGGCAGAAGAGCTGGATCCCTGTTTGAAAGACAATATTTACTCTTTTGCGAAAGACAGCACCATGAGCGTTAACTACGGCCCATCCTGCGGATTCGACGGGCTTAATGTTCATGATAAATGGCAGCTGAGCGAAGATGAGAAAACTTTCACCTGGGAATATTTCAACCTGTTCAATCCCGCACAAAGAACAACCGAAGTGTTCAATGTCCGCAGTATTTCCAGCTCCCAGCTGGTGATGGACATTACCATCGAT
Organism: Pseudobacter ginsenosidimutans; assembly: GCF_007970185.1. Taxonomy (NCBI): domain Bacteria; kingdom Pseudomonadati; phylum Bacteroidota; class Chitinophagia; order Chitinophagales; family Chitinophagaceae; genus Pseudobacter; species Pseudobacter ginsenosidimutans. The sequence continues at coordinate 5,271,197 of NZ_CP042431.1, forward strand.
CTGTCGTGGCTCGGGCCTCCCTATACAGATAAGGAGCAATTCGTTTATACTTTCAAACCTGCACCTTAATACCTTACCGCTATGCAAAAAACAAAAAAACAAAACATATTGGCTGCATCCGCCTTCGCTTTCGCATCTCTCCTGATGGCCGGCTGCACCAGCAACACGGAAAAGCCTGCTGAAGAAAAGAAGCAGCTTAGCCTGGATTCTGTTTCCTTCACTGCTGAAGAAGCGCCAGAATGGAGCCGCTTGTTCAAACGCACTTTCGGTTGGTTCGGCGGTGATGGCATCTTTGCCGTAACCCGCAATGGCCGCGAGAATCCCAATTCTTCAGCCGGCAGTGAAACCATCATCTGGTTCAGCGATACCATGCTGGGAGAGATAGGAGAGGATGGAAAATTGAAACCTGGTTACGAAATGATCCACAATTCCATTTCCGTTTTGAAAGGATCAGAACCTGACAGCAACCGCATCAATTTCTACTGGCCGAAAGAAAGTGGAAAGAACAAATCGCTCTTTGTACCCAATACACCAGGCACCGGAGCTGATGAATATTACTGGATGGGAGATGGCTTCGTGAACCAGGCCAGGAACAATGATCTCTATATCTTCGGTTACCGCATCAAAGATACCCACGATGGTTCCCCTTTTCCATTTAAAGAAATGGGCAATACCCTGGTGGTATTACCAGGCAACAGTCAGCCCCCCTTCACTTCCCAAAGACAGATCGATATTCCATTTTTCCTGGGGAAAAAAGTAGACAGCACAGGTTCATTCGGCGCAGGAATTTTTGTGAATACGAAAGAAGCAGGCGCTACCGATCCTGATGGATATGTATATGTCTACGGCATCCGGGGAATGAAGAAGGAGCTGATGATCGCACGCGTGGAGCCCGCCTCCATAGAGGACTTCGGCCAATGGCGTTTCTTTGATGGTAATGGCTGGACCAATGATCTCACGAAGATCAAAACGGTTACAGACAGTCTCTCCAATGAGCTCGGCATGATGCGACTGAAAGATGGCCGCTATGCACTGGTATTCCAGGAAGAAGGACTGGGAAAATATGTGGCCATGCGTTTGTCCAATTCTCCCGTTGGTCCGTTCGGCAAAGTGATCAGGCTCTTCGATTGCAGCGCTTCTGTTGCAGAAGATAAGGACTTCTTTCCTTACAATGCCAAAGTGCATCCTGTGCTCTCGCAGCCCAATGAATTGCTGATCAGCTATAACGTAAACTCTTTCGATTTCTTCAACGACGTGAAAGAGCATCCGCAATTGTACCGTCCACGTTTCGTTCGCGTAAAAATAAACGAATAGCATGCGCGCTCTGATACTTTATACAGCATTCTCTGGCTGGGCTGTGTTTGGCGGCCCGGCCGCTTTTGCTGCACCGCCTTCGTTCACGCTGGCCAACACCATCCAGTCCAATATGGTGCTGCAACAGGCAAAGCCTTTTAATGTATGGGGTAATGCTGCTGCCGGTACAAAGGTAGAAGTGCAGGCAGATTGGATGCAGCAACCTGTTTCCACTACGGCTGCTCAACAGGAATGGTTAACCGAAATTCCAGTCCCTAAAGCAAAGCCCGGTGATTTTACGCCGCATACCATCCGCATTTCTTCGGGTAAGGATACTGTTTGGCTAAGGAATGTTCTGATCGGGGAAGTGTGGGTGTGCAGCGGACAAAGTAATATGGACATGGAATTGAAGCCATTCATTCCCTGGCTGCGTGGCGTGGTGAATTTTGAACAGGAGATACAGCATGCGGATTACCCGGCAATCCGATTATATAATGTGCGCACTGATTTTAGATCGAAGCCGGAGAATGATTGCATCAATGGTTCCTGGAAGATCTGTTCGCCCGCTAACGCAGCGGATTTTAGCGGTGTGGCTTATTTCTTTGGCCGCGAATTGTTCCAGCAATTGAATTTACCTGTAGGCCTTGTGGTGAGCAGCGTAGGCGGCTCCAGCTGTCAGGCATGGACCAGCAGGGAAACCATGGAAGCTGAACCTGAACTGAATCAAAAATTTTTATACCCTTACGATACCAGCGCCCGCGCAAAAGAGCCGCTGGACTCTGTGGTCACTTTCGAGAAAGTGGTTCGTCCCACATTGTTCTATAATGCCATGATCTACCCGCTGCGTCACCTGAGCATCAGTGGCTTTCTCTGGTACCAGGGAGAGAGTAATCGTTTTGAAAGAGAATCCTATACAAAGCTCACCAGCGCCATGATCAACAACTGGCGTGAATTGTTCAAACAGGGCGATCTGCCTTTCTATTATGTGCAGGTGGCTCCATTCAAATGGGAAGGTGATACTACCTGGACCAACTACTATGCTTATTTCCGGGAAGCGCAGGATAAGATCCGTGGCCAGCAAAAGAATACAGATATGGCTGTGATCCTTGATCTGGGTGAAGCTGATGATCTGCATCCGCGGAACAAACAACTGGTTGGTATCCGTTTGGCTAAAATGGCGCTGAACAATCAATACAGGAAGCCACGCGTACACCAGGGACCTGCTTACAAAAGTATGCGCGTGGAAGGAAATTGGGTGAAGATCTCGTTTGACACAAATGCGGGGCTTACTACCAATGATGCACAAGCGCCATTGCACTTTTATATTGCAGGAGTGGACAAACAATTTCTTCCCGCCAAAGCGGAGATTCACGGCAATGAAGTGTGGGTAAAGGCTGCGGCTGTTCCCAAACCCGTTGCTGTCAGGTATGCTTTTACCAATTACCCGGTAACCAATTTATGTAACAAGGAGGGATGGCCTGCTTATCCGTTTCGTACTGATAACTGGGCCGAGCAATCCAAACAATAAACTATTGCGTTGGCTATGAAAAAATATTTTCTGTTTTTTATTACAATTTTTTTGGTTGAGGTTCTGATGGCCGGCCCTGGCAATATCGCTCCGAACGCCACTGTTACGGTTTCCACTTCAAAGGATGCTGATTCCGGAGGAGGCAACGTAACAGATGGCCGGATCGGTATCGACGGCATTGGCGAATGGGCCTGTGAAGGTGTTACCACAGACTGGGGGTATATCCGTTTTCCCTGGGTGCAGCTTGAATGGAAAACACCACAGGTGATCAACCGCATAGTGTTGTATGATCGCGCTTCACTGAAGGAGCATATTGCCGGTGGCAGGCTGGAGTTCAGTGATGGTAGCCGGATCTGGGTGAACCAGTTGCCGAATGATGGAACCGGAAAGTCAATTTCTTTTCCGGACAAAACAGTTACCTGGGTAAAGTTTGTTGTTACCGATGGTAATGGCAGTGACCTTGGTTTCTCCGAAATTGAAGTATATGAATCTCCCGTACAAAGTAAAGACTATGTGAGCTGGGTGGATCCTTATATCGAAACCAACCGGGGGCGTTATATTTTCTTCATCACCGGCAACAGGCCCTTCGGTATGGTAGGCGCTGCTCCACACACACGCAATAAGAATCAAAATGGTGGTGGTTATAATTACAATGAAGATCATATCCTCGGATTTGGTCAGATCCATTGCTGGATGTTGTCAGGTGTTGATGTGATGCCGGTTGCTCCATCGGTGGATCCCACCAGGGGGCCATCTGCCTGGAAAGCCCGTTTCAATCATGATGATGAAATTGTGCAGCCAGGATATCAGCGCGTATTTCTCCATGAGCCGAAATCCTGGGTGGAACTGACTTCCACGGAGCGGGTGAGTTTTTACCGTTTCACCTGGACGCAGGATATGAAAGCGCGCATACTCACCAACCTGGGCACGCATGTAAGCAATGCCACGATGGCCAATGTAGATGTACGGAAAGTGAATGATCATGAGATTGAAGGCTCTTTCAGTTCTATCAAACGTTACTGGGGCGGACCAAAGGATGTGAAGATATTTTTCGTGATGCAATTTGATAAACCGATCGAAGAGCTCGATGGTTGGAATGGAAGCAAAGCTTCAAAAGGTATTAACACCATTCAAGGCGATAGTGCCGGATATGCTGCAGCTTTCAATTTGAAGGCCGGCGACCAGGTGAAGATGAAGATCGCTATCTCTTACACAACCATCGATAATGCCAGGAAAAATCTGAATGCGGAATGCAGCACCTGGGATTTCGATAAAGTGAAAAAAGAGTCACAGGAAATATGGAATGAATGGTTGGGTAAGATGGATGTACAGGGGGGAACTGTTGCACAAAAAGTAAAATTCTATACAGACCTCTGGCATGTATTGCTGGGCAGACATAAGATCAATGATGTTTCCGGTGATTATCCAGATCGAACAGAAGGTAAGCGCGACGGTACTTTCACCGATGCCGTGTTCAAAATAAAAACAGTTCCGAAGAATGCTGATGGCAGTCTGAAGTTCAATATGTACAATTCCGATGCCTGGTGGCTCACGCAATGGAACCTGAATGTATTGTGGGGACTGGCATGGCCTGAAGTGCAGGATGAAATGAGCGCCAGCATGATTGAATATGCGAATAATGGAGGACTCCTGCCAAGAGGTCCTTCAGGCGGTGGCTACTCTTATATCATGACCGGTAATCCCGCTGCCAGTCTGATTGTGAGCACCTGCATGAAAGGATTGCTCACCAAAGCTGCCCCTGCAAAAGCATACGAGATCATCAAACGAAACCAAATGCCCGGCGGTATGCTGGGTGGAGGCAGCGGTCCATTCAGCAGATCGCAGGACGTGGAGTTCTACATCAAAAAAGGATGGTGGCCCGGCAATGCAGGCATCACAATCGAAGCCGCATTCCAGGACTGGGGCGCCGCGCAGATGGCGCAAAAGCTTGGAAAGAAAAAAGACTATGCTTATTTCATGAAGCGTTCTGCCAGTTGGAAGAACTGCTTCGATACCACGCAGAAATTACTATTCCCGAAAGATGCGAATGGGAAATTCGTACACAGCAATCCGCTCAGTGGTGAAGGCTGGGTGGAAGCCAATGCCTGGCAGGGAAGTTTCGGTGTGTCGCATGATATTACAGGACTTGCAAAATTGATGGGTGGGGAAGATGTGTTGTGTGAGAAACTCAACTACGCATTTGAAAAAGCAGCTGCCAGTGATTTCGTATTTGCCTACAACGATGGTTATGTGAGTTATGCCAATCAGCCCGGATGCTCCAATGCCCATGTATTCAATCATGCAGGCCAGCCCTGGCTCAGTCAGTATTGGGTACGCAGGGTGAAGGAGCAGGCTTACGGAGGAATAACGCCAGACATGGGTTATGGCGGTCATGATGAAGACCAGGGGCAAATGGGCGGCGTGAGCGCGTTGATGGCAATCGGCCTATTCAGTCTTACAGGCAATGAAGCAATAACGCCAACTTATGATATTACTTCGCCCATCTTCGATAAGATCACTATCAGACTGGATAACCGTTATTACAAAGGCAAACAGTTCGTGATCAGAACGCATAACAACAGTGCTGCAAATTGCTATATCCAGCGCGCAACGCTGAACGGGGCAAACCAGCAGCTGGTCAGCTTTCCGCATGAGGCATTTGCCAATGGGGGAGAGCTGGAGATCTGGTTGGGAGATCAACCAAATAAGAATTGGGGTAAGTAGAAAAATAGAATATTGGAATACAGTTCGCCGGAAGCGAACAAATTAAAATCACTCGCCGGGAGGCAAGCGATTGGGCACTGCGAAAGTAAGAGCGGAGAGCCGCCAGCCACTCGCCTCCCGGTTAGTGGCAACTATTTCAGTAGCCTCCGGCTACGATTCAATTAAGAAAATGAAAGTCCTCGGAATAGATATCGGTGGTTCACATATCAGCACCTGTATAGTGGAGTTGAACAATGCCAGTTTTCTAAGGGAAACGGAAGTGCATGCAAAAGTTGATCCTTCAGGTTCTTCAGAAAACCTTATCAGCGCCTGGGCTGCTGTTATCAGGGAAAGTTTTGAAAAAGCGGGTGAGCCTGTGGGTTATATCGGAATCGCCATGCCCGGTCCATTCGATTATGAGAAAGGGATCAGCCTGGTAACCGGCCTTCACAAATTTGAGTCCTTATACGGGCTCAATGTAAAAGAATTGCTTGCTGGTTCTTTAGGGATAGATCCTGATAAGATCCGTTTCATCAACGATGCTTCCGCCTTCCTCCTGGGAGAAGTGAAAGGCGGCGCCGGCAAAGGATTCGCCAATGCCGCCGGCATCACACTGGGTACCGGTCTTGGTTCTGCCGGTTATTTCCTGCATACTTTGCAGGATGGCGATCTCTGGTGTACACCATTCAAGGCGTCAAGGGCAGAAGATTATCTCTGTAGCCGGTGGGTGGTGCAGGAATACAAAAGAATATCCGGAAAAACCATTTCCGGTGTAAAAGACCTGATGCATGATGATTACAGGGATGAATATGCGAAACAGGTATTCGATGTATTCGGGCAGCACCTGGGTGAGGTATTGCTGATGAAATATCCGCCTTCCATTCAGGATGTGGTGGTGATCGGTGGTAATATCGCAAAGGCATGGGATTGCTTCATACCAGCTGCACAGCAGTATCTTGCAGCACAGGGCGCAAGCATGAACCTGCAACCAGCCTTGCTGGGAGAGGATGCCGCTATCATGGGAGCCGCCTGTCTCTGGAGCTAGATCAGCCGGGAATGTATTCGTACAGTTTTCCCTTTGTGGTGAAACCGAAAACCTTGTTGTTGTACATGTGAAGGTAAGTGACAGGGCCCAATGCAGCCTGCTCCGGAACTTTGTTCATTTCTCTCCATTTGTTGGCAGCAGGATCAAACTCGAACAATTCTTTATGCTGACCCAATACATAACCTTTACCATTTTGTGTAAAGGTTATGGCATTTTCAGCCCTTTGCATTTCAACAGGGAACTGAGCGATCTTTGTTGTTTGCTGATCGGCAGGATTGTAAACGGCGCATTCTTTGGTGAACACACTGCCGGGCACATTATTATTGTATCCTGCTCCGAAATGAAGTTTGTTGTTGAGCAGGAAGGCGAATCCGCTACTGCCGCAATTGGCGCCAACCTGATTGAAGTTCTGACTCCATGATTCAGTAGCCAGATCAAACACATATACTCTTCGCTGAATGGTTTCGTTCCCCTGTCTTTCATCTATCTGTAAAGTGTTGTGCAGTTTTCCTTCATGGATGAAAGCGGTGCCATCGCCTCCGGCAACGGGACAATCAGGCAAACGACGCCAGGGATTGGAAGCTTCAGGATCGAATTCCCACCAGTCGCTGAGGAACTGGCCGGCTCCATATCTTCCATTACCGATATATGCTTTGTTATTGTGTACGGCTACAGCGCAGGCCCAGCGGGACTCAAATTCTGAGGGCAGTGTGAAACTACCTGTCCAGTCCTTACGCGAAAAATCATAGATATGCAAGTCTCCTTCAGTACTGCCGAAAAATGCTTTATCGTTGATCACGAAGCTCCATTTGGCTGTTCCGATATTCCTTTCCTTCCCGCTGTTGATGGTTTCCCAACGATCATGAGGAGGCGAAGGGTTTTCATTTTTATCTTTTTTACAATACGATCCGGTGATGGCGATCACCAGTGCGCAGAGTAGGATGCCAAGTTGATCAGGTAATTGTCTCATACAATCAGGTTATGCTTGATTAGGTGAATACCTGACAACAAAATTGGGCTAAGTGTTGGGTGGGTAAATGTTAAAACAGTCCGGAGTGTTGAAAACTCCGGACTGTATTGTAGTGTTTGTGGGTCCTGGTGTTGATCAGAGATACTCGAAAGCCGAGCCGGCCTGGGTAAATGAGATCACCCTGTTGCCCACCTGGAAACTGTAAAGGATCCCATGTCCTTCATCATCTTCGGGTAGATTGTTGTAGTGGGTCCAGCTGTTCAACGCCGGATCATATACGATCATCCTGGTTCCGACTACGCCGTACATTTTTTCTTTAAGGATAAAAGTATTCGGTCTTGCATTTTCAATGTAAGTAGTGGGCATATCAGCCAACCGTGTATGCGCACCGGTTCTGAGATTGTATTTGTAGAATGTTTTGGGATTTGGATCGGATGCGGTATAACCATAACCGCCACCGTAATAAACGTCTTCACCTTTTTGAAAGGTGATGCCATCGGTTCCTGCATAGCTGTTCAACTCGATGTTTGTGTTTTCCCAGGCGTTGCTTGCAAAGGAATATTTGTATATCCAGCGCTGGGATTGAGGATTGTGAGGAGTTGTAGCGCTCATGCCAACATAAAATTATTATTGTACACGTATATATTCCCGCCAGTGAGTGGAACAGGCAGGTCTGGTAGCCTTTTCCATTCTGAATTGGCCGGGTTGAATTCCCAAAAATCCCTGAGTTTACCACCCATGTTTTGTCCACCGGCGATGTACACTTTATTATTATGTTGCGCAAGCAGGCAATTGTAGCGTAACATGAAATCTGTGGGGAATGCTTTTTTTTCTTCTGTCCATTTTTTCTGTTGTACATCATAAACATGGAACCAGGGATCGAAAGCGGTCATATAGATCTTGTTATTGGCCTGAAAGCCCCAGGCGTCATCACCAAAGTCTTTCTGGTCTTTGCTCAGCACAACCCATTCATCCTTGGTGCCTGCAATGGGCTGGTCCTTGTTCTTGTCTTTCTTGCATTGTGTGGTAAGCACTGTTATGGATAACAGTATTGCTATACGGTTGAATAATGTTTTCATGGCGCAAGACTACAAATCAAATCCGCAATCAGGAAGCAGGCAACAAATCAATTGCTGATAATTAAGAATAGAATGATGGAATAATGGAATGAATATCAGGAAGGCTGTGGCTCAACCGCATCGCGCGTTCTGGCGAATTCGCGGAGCTTGTCCAGGATCTTCACCTGTTCTGCCGAGATGGTGCTGATCAGCTGGAACTGATCGGTGATGGCTTTGAGGTCGGAGAGAGTTTTGCGTACGGAATTCTGTTCTTCCTCTTCCAGTTGTTTGCCACTCATTTCATCTCTTCTGATCTCGAGCAATTCCAGTACTTTCTGGCGTATGGGATCTTCCATCAGCTTTTGTTCTGCAACGGAGCTGGTGCGATTGTCAAGGATGGCCGTTGCCAGTTCAAACTGCGCTTCCACCTGGTTTACGAGTGGCTGGAAATCCATCGATCCATATTGTTGTCCGGAGCGGTGTGCATAGTATGACAATGATGCGATACCAGAAGTAAGCAAATGGGATGTGGCAACAAACTGGTGATAGTTCTCCAGGTTGTATTGTTTGCTTTTCGGTTCGGACATCATACGCTGAAAGTGGTCTGACATATTTGCCAGCGCCACAAAAGCGCCTTTCCGCGCCACTTTATAATTGGTGATATCGAAACCATTGCCGGTAAAGGCTTTGGACACTGTGCTGAAATAAGACCTGTTGGCAACGATGGATTGTTCCAGGTAAGTAGCGATCTGTTCCTTCTCCCAAACGGGAAGCACAAACGAAGATGCCAGGAACGCGATCACGCAGCCGATGGCGGTATCTATCACGCGATCGTGCAATACCACGCCGAGGCCGCTGGGATTGAGAAAATGGAAGCTGATGATCACGTAAAGGGTGATGCCTGCAGAGCTGACGAGGTAATTCAGCTTCAGCATGCTGTAGGAAATGATCATTGCCAGCAGCATGATGATGAATAATATGGTAGTGTCTTCTGTGATGAAGATAGCTGCAAATCCAAGGAGGGCGCCGGTGATGGTGCCGATGATCCGTTGCCCGTTCCTTTTTTTCGAAATACTGTAAGCAGGTTTCAGGATAGTAGTGATGGTGAGGAGTATCCAGTAGCCATGTCCGAGCGGGAACAATAAAGAGATCACATAGCCGGCCACCAGCGCCAGCGTGAGGCGGGCCGCATGCCGGAAGGTGGATGATTCGAGCGACAGGTTATCGAAGAGCAGGTTTGGATCCAGGTCCTGTCGTGTAATGAAACGGTCCAGGTGCATTTCCCTTTTTGGTTGATTCTTCAATGCCTTGCTGATGGAGCGGTCGTAGCTTGTGTATTGCGACAACACTTTGATGCGCTCCGCAAGGTCCTGCAGGCTGAAAAGGATATGCCTGAGTTTGATGAACCCTTCTATATTGTCGGCATTGAGTTTTTTATTGCGCATGGAAAAGAAGGCATCCCTGGCATTCTCTATGAGGCGGTCGATGCGCTTTTCATTGCGGTAGGGAAGTCCGTCCTGGATGGCGAGGCCGATATCATTGAGTGTATCTGCCATTTCGAGTATGGTCCGGTGGTAGACCTGTAAGATCTCTTCCTGTTCAAATTCCTTGTGGAGGGCTTCATAATCCTGCTGGGTGGTCATGATCCGCTCAAAGAGATCGATACTGTCCAGGAACATCTGCATCAGTACGCGGCCTTTGCTGGTGGACTCACGTACAACACTACGCGCTTTGAAAAGCATCTCGCGCAGCTCATCCTGGTGCTGTTGGATGGCAATCTGGTGACGCATGAGGGATCGGTACAGTTCCTTGTATTGCGGATCTTTTTTGTAGAAGGCAGCCTTTACATCCAGGTAACGGGCGGTTTCCATCAGGCTTTCGCCGAGGAGCTGCTGAATGAGCTTGTAAGGACGCAATGTATGCAACAGGAGGCTGAGCACAGCATACCAGAGTCCACCGGCTGTGAACCAGCCTGCATTGATGAGAATATCCCTGAAATCGTTGCCGGCAGGAGAGAGGTGGGCATCGATATTGAAAATGAACACCAGTAAAGCGATAGAGCCAATGGAATTGGCGCGGTTCCCATAAACCCCCAGCAGAGAGAAGAACATGCTGAAAGCCACCAGCTCGATCCCGATCATCCAGGAATGCCCGCGACTAAGCCCGGCGATCATGGCCGCCACAAAATTGAAACCGATACTGAGGAAGATGGCATTGCGCCGGTGCTGGATAGGGCCGGGATTATCGGTGAAGCCGACACAGAGCGCGCCGAGCGGCACTGCCATCATCGATCCCAATAGCCCGTATTGATAGAGGATGAGCGCCGGAATTACTGCACCTGCTGTAATACGAACGCCTGCATACAGATATTGACTGCTGATAAATTTCCTGAACTCCTGTGCATAATCCATAACTCCAATTCAATACAAACTTACATTTAAATGGTTTTTAAATAGATGATCAATTGAGCCAGAAGCAGATGGTTTGAAAAAATCTTTAAAAAAAGGGATAAAAAATTTGGTGCAAAGTGTTTTTCACTTACTTTTGCACTCCCAACGACAAACGCACAAATGCATCAGAGGTCGTTTAAGATCAAAGAGTTGTGTGTTATGAAGGTGGAAGATTCCGTAGCTCAGTTGGTAGAGCAATACACTTTTAATGTATGGGTCCTGGGTTCGAGTCCCAGCGGGATCACAAAATGGGGCAAGTCTAAAATTTAGATTTGCCCCATTTTCTTTTATATGATTCAGTGTTTTTTTTACGGATATGCATTGACGTTACTGTATCGTATAACCCCTCACGTCCACTTCCGATAATCTGAAATATCCATAAGCGAAATTTGCAGGATGGGTCTGATTGATGATATTCCCTCTCACAGAACCTGGTGTTGTTTGAAAAGGACCGGTATCAGCCCCGGATGCTGCTAATAGTTTTCTGAAATAGTCATAATATCTTTTGGTAATGCCATACAGCCTGATGTTTATCTTATCTCCGGCCTTCAGGTCTTTGTCAGAAAAGTATTCCTGCATCAGGTTGCCCTGACTATTCCCGTCATCCTGTACTTTATAATCCGGAAATATTGATACAGGTGAAAGGATGCGGTGCAGATAATGGTTTTCCGCATTGCCATTATCCTGGTAGTAGTATGTGATTTCCACTTCATCTCCCCCAAATCCGCCGGTATTATTCTGTGCAATATTATTCTCAATATCGGGCACACCTGTACAGGTTTCTGTTGCGGTATACGTCTCCCCGTTCAATACCACTCTTAAAGTATAGGTTTGCCCGATAACCGGATGGAAATTGGAGCAGGTATATTCTCCTGTACCAGGATTTTCCATAAAACTAAAAACAGTATTTGCTGAATTTGTTATAACTATATCCGCTCCTGAAACCGTTGGAAATGTGGTACTGTAATATCCCGTTGTGGTGGAGAGTTTGATCTTCTGTTCATTGCCTGCTGTGCCCTTTATCCAATCGATCGATGCGTCAATTACCAGTTCAGGTGCTGCTGTTTCCAGGTCCACTTTCACTACTTTGGTGCAAGACAAGAGAAAACAGAAAGAAATGAGCAGGTACGCTGGTATGTTTTTCATTATTTTATTATTGGAATTAGAATCTGAAATTGTAGGTCACACCGGGAATGATTCCGAAAATGGATATCTTCTTTGCTTCACTCAATCCTGTTTCCCTGTTTTGTTCAAACATGATCGATGCGGCATTGTTTCTGCCGTAAACATTGTAAAGACTGAATACCCATTCGCTTTTCCACTTTTTTTTGCTGTCAGGTTTTGGTGTGAAGGTTGCCGACAGGTCCAGATGATGGTAAGCCGGAAGCGAATTGATATTTCGCTCTCCGTAATTCGCAATCGTAATGCCCTGATACTGGTATTTGCCGATGGGATAGGTAGCAGCTTTCCCGGATTGGTAGGTAAATATGCCGCCAAAACTCCATTTTTTTGTTAGCTGATATGCGGCCGTAAGTGAAAGGTTATGCGTTTTATCGTAATTGGCGCGATACCATTTGCCATTGTTAATGCCGGGCTCTCCTGCGCTTCTGCCCGGCGTGCGCTGCTCTGCTTTTGAAATAGTATAAGAAAGCCAGCCTGTCAGCTTGCCGGTATTTTCTTCAGCATCATCTCAAGCCCGTAAGCCCTTGCCTCCCCGTTTAGCAGTACCTGTTCTATGGCTTTGTGTGCAATCAATTCGGCGCCGTCGATGTAATCTGCTTTGTTCCTGGTCTTCTTGTAAAAAGCTTCTGTTTCCAATGAATATTTTCCATTGCGGAAATTCCTGAAATAGCCCAATGCAACCTGATCAAGGATTTCGGGTTTCAAATATTGGTCGCCCGGCGCCCAGATATCGAGTGGAGAAACGGAAGCTGTGTTGGAAATTAAATGGATATATTGGCTCATCCGGTTATAACTCGCCTTTACAGACTGGTTGTCATTTATTGTAAAAGAAACCGCCAGCCTGGGTTCCAGGTTTCCAAAACCAATTATCTTTTTATTTTTGTTGAAGCGTGTTATATCCACAGGCGTTCCTTCTTCATAGATTTGTAAGTCGGGATTGAATACAACCGCCTGATCATTGGCATAATTATTTACATTCTGTTCTCCCAATCGCAGGAAATTGCTGTATCGCAATCCATAATTCAGTGATATTCTATCTGTGAGTTTTTGCTCTGCACTCACATACAATGCATTCTCCCAGGCAATTTTTTTTTCTATCTGGTCGGGATTTACAGGCGATTTGGCATCCATAGGTTTTATGGTGCCGGGATTGAATTTATAGTAAATGGAATTGATACCGTAATTCAAAACCAGCCTTTCAGACAGATGATGACTGATATTGTACTTCAGATTATAATTGCGGATGTCTGATGCCCAGTCAATGCCAACATATTTTATCTTCAGGCCATAATCGTATTTGCTGTAAATGACAGATGCATTGGAAAAGAATTTCTCGGAAAAGTTATGATTCCATCGAAGATTAAAGAATGAGTTCCCATAATTGTTGCTGAAAAAGTTGCTGAAATCCATATTGTCTTTCCCAAAATATCCTGAAAGAAAGATCCTGTTATTTTCATTGATCTTATAATTCAGTTTAGCGTTCAGGTCATAAAAGGAAACAGAATTAGGATTGTCAGCCAGTTTCATCAACAAATGAGCATAAGAAGCACGGCCAGCAACCACAAACGAGCTTTTATCTTTTACAATTGGGCCTTCCGCCAGTAACCTGCCCGAAACTGCCCCTATTCCGCCTGTGATGTGATATTCTTTGTTGTTCCCTTCTTTTTGATAAATATCCAAAACAGAGGAAGTGCGTCCACCGAAATTAGCCGGTATTCCTCCTTTATACAATTTCAGATCTTTGATCACATCTGCATTGAAAACGGAGAAAAATCCAAACAGGTGAGAAATATTGTAAACAACGGCTTCATCCAACAATACCAGATTGCCATCAACCGGGCCACCCCTCACATTAAAGCCTGTTGATCCTTCCTGTGCATTGGAAACCCCCGGAAGCTGCAGGATAGTTTTCAAAATATCAACCTCGCCCATCACTGCCGGTAACTTTTTGATTGTGGAGATAGAGAGCTTATTCACGCTCATTTCCGGTTTCCGGATATTGATTACTGAACTGTTGTGTTTTATCACTACTTCATCTAAAGTCTTTACTTTCTCAGTCATCGAATAGTTTTTCCTGAGGTTCTCTGTCAGAAAGATATGTTCTTCGATATTTTCAAATCCTACACAACTGATAATGATTGTATATTTCCCTTTGGGGAGGGTGATAGAATACAGGCCATACGCATTGCTTACTGTTGAAACTTTTGCTTCAGGAATGAATATGCTTGCGCCGCTTATTGTTTCAGTATTTGTTTTTATGGAGATGGTTCCACTCAATGTGACTTTCTCCTGCGAATAGCCCCCAAATGAAATGCCCAAAAACAGCAGTGTATAAAGGATTTTGTATCTCATCTTTTAAAAATCGGGTTAACAATTACAATCTGGATACAAAGCTATCCCCTGGAATAACCGGCTTTTTTTAATTATAACAAATGCGGTATCTTTTATAGCAAAGTATGCCGGAGCACTACAAAACATGGTTCCTGTTTTATACGTTTTTCATAATGCTTCCTTATTTCGTATAAAAAGCACTCTGTTTCGTATAAAGCAGGTGATACCATTGCCTTAAATGTTAAGTTTGTTCTATACAATTTTATAAATGAATGATCTTACCCGTCAACAGCTAATCAGCGAAAACGTGCTTTTTCGTTTCCTGGTTTCACCGGACCACAGGGTATACCGGCATTTGCTGCTCATTGTTTCTATAGGTACCGTGTTGTACAACAGCCCTTCCGTAATTGCCAGCCCAACGACGATTTTTGTATATTTTATTGTATTGTTCTATGTGAATATGTATGTGCTTGTTCCAAAGTTTTTGTTCAGGAATAAGAATCTGGAATACTGCCTGGCTGTGATCAGCATCCTTATTCTGATGGCTGTCTGTGGCTATTTTTTCAATCCTTTTAACAGGGAAAACGAGCTGAACATTCCACTTTTTTCCTTCCTTACCCTGCTGTTGCTGGCGGCTTCCTCTTCCATAAAACTGTTTCAGGAGGGAATGATGGACAAGCAATTGATCCACGATCTGGAACAGTCTAGAACGTATGCAGAACTGGAGCAGTTGAAAAATCAGATCAATCCGCATTTTTGTTTAATATGCTTAACAATGCCAATGTGCTGACAAAGACTAATCCTGAAAAAGCATCGCAGGTGTTGATGAAGTTGAGTGATTTGCTTCGCTACCAGCTTTATGACAGTGCAAGGGATAAAGTGTTGTTAACTTCGGATATTCATTTCCTGGAAGATCTTTTGAATCTGGAAAAGGTAAGAAGGGATAGTTTTGATTTCCTGATCTCAAAAGAGGGAGATCTAAGCGGCGTGCAAATCCCTCCTTTATTGTTCATTTCGTTTGTGGAAAATGCTGTGAAGCACAATAATGATGCAACAAAATCATCTTATGTAAATCTCTATTTCGATGTTAGAAACAATGAGCTTTTCTTTAGATGCGTCAACTCCAGGCCAATGCTTAAGCCCGTTAATAATACAGGCGGATTGGGATTGACAAATATCAGGCGAAGGCTGGAGCTTCTGTTCCCGGCAACACATGATTTGCATATCGAAGATGACCCGGAAAGGTATAGCGTAACCTTAACCATAAAGCTGAATTAGATTATGAATTGCATTATCATAGATGATGAGCCATTGGCAAGGGAAGCCATAGGGATGTTGATCAGCCAGACTTATGATCTGCATCTGATCGGTTCGTTCAACAGCCCCGAAGCCGCTGCCGGTTTTTTGGAAAACAATACAGTAGAATTGATCTTTCTGGACATACAAATGCCAGGAATTAACGGGATTGAATTTGCCCGGACAATTCCGAAAGAAACATTTGTGATCTTTACAACCGCCTATTCAGAATTTGCTACGGACAGCTACGAAGTAGATGCTATTGACTACCTGATAAAACCTGTAAAGTCAGAACGGTTTCAAAAGGCTGTAGAAAAAGCCCATACCTATTCGAGATTGTTTAAGGCGGATTATGCCAATAACAATATCGAACAGGTTGCAGACGATTATTTCTTTGTGAAAGCAGACCGGAGAATGTTCAAAGTCTATTTCAATAATATACTTTTTATTCAGGGATTGAAAGATTATGTGGTGATACACAGCGAAAATCAGAAAGTGATTACGGCGATGAATATCAAAACCATCTGCGATCAATTGCCCAAAGACATGTTTGTAAGAGTTAGCAAATCCTATATCATCAATGTTAAGCATATCAGTTCCGTAGATAATAACACGGTATACATAGGTACAAACGAAATTCCTATCGGAAGTATTTACCGGGATTTCTTTTTCACCGGATTTGTAACAAAAAAGATAGTGAACAGGTAAATTGATAATTCATCAATGAATTTGTTAAATTAGGAGATTGTCTGACTGACCGGTCCGGTTGAGACACCTTCTTTTTATTCCACATTTGGAAATACATTGTATATTCATGTTCACCATTAAATCGATCAATGGAATCCGTTCACCTTGAAAGAATCAACGCCGATAAACAGCGCATCATAGACCAGATGTATGCAGAGCTTGAGAATACTCCGGTAGAGGATAGGTTTTATACATCCGGCAATATCGAATCCTGCTCCACTGATCTCGATACATACATCAAAAAGCTTTCGCAAAATCCGGACAGCAAAAGCATTTCAAAAAGTATCAAATGGATATTCCAGTCGCTGTCCACTTTCAATCAGGAAGACGAGAGCCCGGAATACTTATGGGGCTTTATCTACAATGGTTATACAAAGGAACTTACTGAATTTATCCTGCATAGTGCCTTTGCATTTGGCTTGCAGAAGGGAGAACCGAAAATGATCAGGCCGGCGAATATCCACCTCAAACATAATCCGCATTCAACTGACAGGTTCAGGGTTTATATCGGATCCACCTCAAATGATGGCATTGTCCTGGATTATAATGTGAGAAGCTCTCAATTCGAATACCTCGAAAATATATATGGAGAAAGCTATGGTCTCCCGGTTTTCGATCTTACTATCAATAAGGATCATTCAGAACTCTCATTCGATGTACTCGCTTCCGGTGTTTACGAAACCATAACATTGAAGGCACAGCAGCCAACAGACAGCGTTCTGTTCAATGCTGTCTATTCCCTTCATAATAGTGAACAACTGAAAAATGATCCGCCACCAGATCATTGCAGTCTGGAACTGGAGCTGACCAAAGGCGTGCTAACGAGGCTCACCACCATGAACTATGATACCAATAACCGTATCATCAATATGTTCACGGAAGGCACAGGAATAAAGGTATTTGTGCAGGAGCTCGACGCGAATGGCTGCTTCCGGAACAGTGATAACATGGCTTCGCATCCGGAGATCGTGGATGAAAAGTTCGTGATCGTAGATGCTGTTCCGAATTGGAAATATTATGAGATCGATGAACTGGTGATGCAACAGGATATCATCTCTGTTCGTACAAAAAAACAACGGTTCGAATACGAGAATGATGAACGAAAGAAAGTGATTGCCCATGAATCAGCTGGCAGAAATATCAGTTATCCCATCAAATCATATGATCTTATAAAAGCACTGCTCCATGAACTGCTTCTTTTGAGAAAACCTTTTAAATCGCGTTACTGACATGAAGCTGGAACTAAGAAAAGAATATACAATAGAGGATGCCGGATCAAAGCAGTTCCACCGGCTTGTTTTACTGGAAAGTGGCACCATCGTTGGATTCTTCGACAATGAAGATGCCTGTTCATTATTGTGGATCGATGAAAATGGAACAACGGAAACCGGAACAGGACTGATAGATTGCAATCCATTCGATACGCCTGCATTGTTCCATTTCCAGGGATATGCGGGCATCTATTCGTCGAATAATGACTATGTAGTATTATATCATGAGGAAGATAAATCCAATCCGGTAAAACTGCCGATCAGGAACAACCTGCCGCAGATCGGTTTCCCGCAATTCAGTAAGTCGTTATCCAATTATAAGTATGCCGGAAATTCTGATGATAATATCGTACCGATCCTGTTCACAGACTCCGGTCTGTTGCCTGTCTATATTGCCCAATTGCAGATCGATGTAGAGAACTCAGAAGCCAGCTGGCTGAATATTCAATATTGGGACAATAAAACTGGTATCGATTTGGAAGCTGCATCTTTCCAGAGGCCGGCCAGGCCTTTTGCCATATTACATGCGTTGCGAAAGCAGGAGTCCACCTATACCTTCGGTATCGGACACCGCGATAGTGGCTACCTGAAGTCCGGCATGGATTACTCAGACCTGGTAACTATCAATAACACCGGGGCCATCAACGATACGCTGTTTACATTGGGAAGATTGTATAAGGAAGATAAGAAAGGAGGGAAAGAATGTATCTTTTCCTCATCAGGCCGCTATGCAATACTGACACCCGTTTACAAGTCGGACGACTGGAAGAACAGGCAACGGCTTTTTGATCTGCAGACGCACGAACTGATAGAGGTTACATTGCCTGGGGAAGTTTCCGGTTTCAGGATCATAGATCATCACCATGATCAATTCCTGATGGCGGATAACTACATCAATCAAACCTTTGCCGGTACCGCTAATATTACTGTTTCGGGTGAATTACCCTGAGGCACACACTAAATAAATGAATATGTCTGATTTTAAAAACCTGCAATTGGAAGAAGAATTATTGAGGGGAAATTATACCTCCGCCATTACCGGAGATATTACTGTTCAGTTTGACCTGGAAGAAGAAGCGCCCGGATTGGATGATTTCAAGGCATTGGTGGAAGAAGCGAATGCATGGATCAAAACATTCACAAAGGAATCATTGGAAGAGCTGAAGCGTCAGGTGGCAGCAGAATTGACTGATTCGGCTTACGGTGGATCGGACTACCAGCCCACTGCTGAAGATTACAACAATCTTGCAGAAGAACTAACGCTTAAAGAGATCAGGTTTTATCCGGATGAAATGTATTCCCTCGTACTGGAAGCAAAAAAAGAATATCCGGATTCGCTGATCTATTGTCAGATTAGCACAGACTTTGATATAGAAGACCTGATCGTAAGCGAAAGCTGAATATTCTACCTTAGTTGAATCAAACCATATAAATAGCCATGACCGCTTTGTTGAATGCATTAAAGACCCGTGACCTGGATCTGGCAACCACCCTGGCCGGCCAGGGAGAGAAACTACCCGGCAACCTGCCTGATTATGAGATCCGCCAATTGTTCGGAAATCTACTGCAGGCTAAAGCCTTCCAGTTGCTGCTGGACCTGATCAGTAACGGATTGATCGAAACCGATATCTACGAATACGATAAACTGGAAAACGGTGTATTTGAAGTGCTGTTCCGATGGGTGAATGAAGAAGAGGACCGCCTGCAATTCCTGCGCGACTTCCTTTCCAGGCTGGATAATGTTGGCGATGCCGTGCAGGACAAAACCCTCCTGGATCTCGCTTTTGCACTGCAAGTGCCTGTGGCCGTTATACAGCTATTGGTCGATGCCGGCTGTGACCTTCGCCGCAGGAACAATGCCGAAGCCAATCATCTTTATAAAGTAGTGCAGGAATTCAGTATCAAAGAGGAACGGGGATTGCAATACATTAACTTCCTGTTGGACGGAGGGATCGATGTAAACGAAGGAAATGTTGTGGGTGAAACGCCCCTGCACCTGTCGATCAGTAAAAATAAAAAACCTTATATCCGTTTGTTGCTGGAGAAAGGCGCGGACCTTAACCAGCCGGACGCCAAAGGTGAAACGCCACTATACTGCGCCGTTGTACACCAGGTCTGCGATAAGGATACTTACAGGTCTCTCACTGCTTTTGCTTCGCCGGATTTCGAACGCACAACTAAGGATGGTGAAACCCTTTTGCTCGGCGCCGTGCGCATGCGACGCAGCGGAAATGAGGAAGAAACCGGTCTGCTGACTGCCCTGATTGAAGATGGCGCCGATCTGTACCAGACCTCTCCCCATTACGGAAAAGCCAAATCAGCGCTCGACTGGATCTGCGAAAAACCTTCCGGCCTGCTGAACGCTGCTCTCTCCGCCGGTGCTGCTGATGTACACCGCCGGAACGATGAAGGCAATACGCTTCTGCACCAGGTATGCGCCTACAACGTGAACTATGATCAGGAAGCCGCCAGGCAACTGTATCAAAAGGTAAAGCTCCTCATCGCTGCAGGCGCTGATCCCAATGCCACGAACGACCAGGATCAAACACCAATGATGCTGGCCGCACAAGACAATCTCAAAGTAAAAACAGTTGAACTATTGCTCAAACATAAAGTGTAAGCCATGTCGATGTCTTTTATCATAGCCTGCGAAAGCGGCAAACGAAAAATTGCTGAAATACTGCTCGCCAATAAAGAAGTGGATGTAACCTATACCGATGAAAAAGGCCGCACAGCCATCCATTATGCTGCACACCGCGGTTATCTCGATCTCGTGAAATTGCTGGCAGAAGCTGGCTCTGATATCGACTATGAAGATCATAGCGGCGAAACACCCTTGTATTTTGCGTGCCTGCAGAAACAGAAACAAACTGCCGTTTATCTCATCGATAAAGGTGCGCGCACTGATATAAACGACAACCTGGGCAACAGCCTCTTGCACCTCACTGCCCGAACCGGCCAAAACGAAGTGGTTGCCAGGCTGCTGGAACTTGGAATGGACGTGAACCTGGAGAATAATGAAGCTGAAACACCGCTCATGATTGCTGTTACTGCCCGTTCCAAAGAAATAGCAGATCTGCTTCTTCGCCAGGGCGCCAATGTGGATGCCACCAATAAAGCCGGTGATACACCACTGCTGATGGCCGTGCGTACAAAGAACCAGCCAATGGTTTCCTTCCTGCTGGAAAACGGCGCAAATATCAATCACGTAAACCATGCCGGTGAATCCGCACTGCTGATCGCCTGCTATGATACCAACCGCGCACTCACCAACCTGCTGGTGCAACATGGTGCGGATGTACTGGTCACTTCCAAAGAAGGATTGTCGCCCATCTGGTATGCCTGTGCCAAAAATCAGAAAGAGATCGTGGCCTTGTTCCTGGATAATGGTGTGAGCGCGGATTTCAGTCAACCCGTTTCCGGAAGTACAGAAAGTATGAATAGCTACCTAAGCTGGGTGGAAACTGCCAATAATCTTTCTATGGAGGCGAGCTTCAATTTCCATCACAGCTATAGCTATGGCGGCGAAAGCCTGTTGCATGTGGCCGCAAAGAACGGACACCTGAGCATGGTGAAACTGCTGCAGGAACGCGGGGCCAACGTGAACATACAGGATGAGTCCGGTAATACGGCTTTGCATTATGCCAGTTCCGCCGGAAAAAAGGATGTGGTAAAATACCTGCTTGAGCAAGGCGCGGATATTACTGTAGTAAATGCGAAAGAGCAGAAGGCGATCGATTACGCTACTATCAAGGGCCTGAATGAAATTGCCATCCTGCTGTTGGGGGCCGCAAAGCCGCAACAAACAACCACTCCCGATGTAAAGAGTTAAAACCAGTTCGATTCATATGGCCGGTACCATCACAAACAAACAAGGGGATCCAGGAGTTTCCGTTAGTATGCGAAAACTCCTTTTCGTACTTTCTAATCTATTCCTGTCTGTTGCAGGGCTGGCCATGTTGCAGGATTTTCTGGAATCAAAAAGGAATGGCTTCACTTTTTACTTCGATGAATCTCTCTTGTACAAAACGGTTTGGACCTTATTTATCCCAATACTGGCCTTTCTTTATCGCAGATTACAAAAAGCCTCATTGAAAACTGCAGCACAAACTGCCATTTTCATTGTTACGCCCATCCTGATTCATCTTTTCTGCCTGCCACTAATAGCTGTGATGTTCTCGGAGCTGTTTTATGGTGGCAGGTATGACCTGTACAAGTTTTTCAGCTATACGTTGATAAACCATCTCTCCGTCTTGTTCCTTGTTTATACGATCTTTGTGCTTGGTTTCAGCTATTGGCTGAAAACTCCCCTTAGAATAAACGAGGCACAAAACAATACCACTTTAGCCACCATCATCATCAATAACGGGAAAGATAATGTGGTGGTGAATATCGATGAGATCATACAAATCACTTCAGCTACTCCCTATATCTATATCCATCTTGAAAACAGAAAATACCTGCACCCGGAAACTTTGAGAGCTCTTTCTGAGCAACTGGACAGCAATGTATTTGTTCGTGTGCATAAATCCACCCTGGTGAACATCACAAAGGTCAGCTCTTTCAGATCAAGGCTAAACGGCGATTATGATCTGGAAATGACAACAGGGGAGCTTGTGAGGTTAAGCAGAACATATGCGGCTGGTTTCAAAAAAACGATCCGGGCCAGGTCATCAGGTTAGCCTGTAAACTCATCAGCTTACAATATCCGGCATTTTCCCCTCTTTCCGGAGCGATAGTTTTGTGATCATACAATTATTAAATACCACAAACTATGAATGTCAGGTCCATTACAATTCACTTGAACCTCTTGTTGGCTGTATGGTTATGCGCATCCTGCAATGCCCAGACCAGGCAGGCGACGGCAAGGTTGGTTGGAGGCAGCTGCGAAGGCTGCGAAGCAATTCGTGAATATGGGAACAAAAGACTTACTCCCGTTGACACTTTGCCTGAATTTGAAAACAATCAACCTCAAATGAAGATATCGGGGACCGTCTTCATGCAGGACGGGAAAACACCCGCAAAGGATGTTATCGTTTACATCTATCATACCAACCGGCAGGGTATTTATCAAACCAGGGGCAATGAAACGGGTTGGGCAAAAAGACATGGTTTTATCAGGGGATGGATTAAAACCGGAGAAGATGGTAGATATACTTTCTATACCTTCAGGCCGGCAACCTATCCGGACAGGAGTGAGCCCGGGCATATTCACGTTACCGTAAAAGAGCCTGATAAGAACGAATACTACATCGATGAATATCTGTTTGATGATGATCCGCTATTGACGCAAGCCAAAAGAGGCAAGCTTGAAAACCGGGCGGGATCAGGAATTGTGAAACCCAAACTCGTAAATGGAATGCTCATTATAGAAAGGGATCTGTTCCTGGGAAAGAATATTCCGGATTATCCAAACGGCAAATGAATCGTGTAAAGTGGATTCTGTATTGGATTGGTTGCTGACTATTTCCCATATTGAGCGAGAGCGCCGATAATAAGATCCTTTCTGCGCCGGGACACGATAATGCCGGTACCGTTATTCAGCCACAATATCCCTTCTTTATCCAGCCTTTCAATTTCACTGATATTAACCAGGTGGCTTTTATGTACACGTACAAACCCGTGATCGCTGAGGATATCTTCAAATTCTTTGAGTGTCCGCGAGATCAGCAATGGCTTCTTTTCTTTAAAATAGAAATGGGTGTAATTATTGATGCCTTCACATCGTACTATCTCAGCAGGGCTGCAAAAATAGTAGCCATCCTGTGTGCTAAGCGCCAGTTTAAAAGCAGCGGATGATTTTTCTTTCAAATTATTCATCAGGTTGTCCACAAGCTTCTGCCGGCCTGCGGCGTAATCATTGTTGCGTGCAATATGCCGGTTGATGGCATTTTGCAGTTCCTCGGCATCGATAGGTTTTAGCAGGTAATCCAATGCGCTGAAACGAATTGCTTTAATGGCATACTTGTCATAGGCCGTAGTGAAGATCACATCGATACCCGTACTGTCTATCCGGCTCAGCAGATCAAAACCGCTCATAGCGGGCATTTCAACATCCAGCAATAACAGTGAAGGCCGGTATCGTTCGATGAGGTCTACTGCTTCCTCGGGTGAATTGCTGGTAAGTACTTCCTTCTCGAATGAAGCGAGATGGTGTATCAGTACCTGCAAAATATTGGCTGCTGCCGGTTCATCATCCACTATCAGGATCTTTATCATCTGCATGCATTTTTATAAAGGAACTATTTCTATGATCACGGTGGTGCCTGTGGCAATGTTGTTGTCATCATACCGGTCTTCTATTCTTACGAATGCATCTTTTACCAGTCCTTCGCGGAGCATGGCCATTCTTTGTTCTGCAAGAATAGTGCCCTTCGATTCAAAATGCTCCGCGCCGATTTTGGCTGCTTTTATCTGTCCGGCGGCTATGCGCCCAATACCATTGTCGCTAATGGTACAGCGTATACTGTCGCCTGCTTCCTCAAAATGCACCAGCAGGCGCTTTTCTCCTTTCTTATTGGAAAGCCCGTGCCAGATGGCATTTTCGATATAGGGCTGAACCAGCAGTGTAGGGAACAGGATGGCATCCACATCCAGTTTCTCATCCACGGTGATGCTATAGTCAAAAGTATTTTTTAAGCGAAGGGCTTCCAGCGCCACGTATAGCCGGCATATTTCGATCTCCTTCTGCAAGGTGATGAAATTCTTATCGGCCATATCCAGTACCATGCGCAGCAGTCGCGAAAACTTACTGAGGTATTGCGATGACAGCAGATAGTCTTTGGTTACGATCAGGTCCTGAATGGCATTAAGGCAGTTGAAAATAAAATGGGGTTTCATTTGTGTCCGCAGGGCCTTTAATTCCAATTCATTTTTTACGCGCTCCAGTTCGCGTCGCTGCAGTTTGCGCCGGTAATAATAAACAAGGCCAAACAGCGTCATTAGTAAAAGGGTCCCTGAAATATAGAATAAACGCAGGCGTCTGGCTTCAGTTAATTGCAGCTCCTGGATGCGATTGTTTTTTTGCAGCAGAATAATTTGCTGGTTCTTTTTACCTGTTTGGTATTTGGCATCCGTTTCCGCCATGGTGCGCATGGCTTTCACGGTATTCAATGAATCCTGATGATCTTTGACCAGTGTATAATAATGCAGCGCTTCCGGGTAGCGCCCGCTTTCTTTGTACACCCGGTACAGGGACCCGTATAGTTTTATTTTCAGCTCCAGTGCAGTAGCAGGGGGCAATCCCTTTGCAACTGCCAGCAGTATCCCGTTTGCAGCCTGCCATTGCCTGCCGTCAATAAAAAAATCAGCCAGTGCCAGCTGGCTTTCTGTTACCAGGTTTGTCAGCTTGCTTTCATGTGCCAGGCGGAGGCTTTGCTGCAGGTATTGTTCGCCCTGCTTTCTGTTGCCGTTTGCTGCCAGTAATATGCCATAGCTTCTCGCTGCGAAGGAGCGGTGACGCCTGAAGACCCAGCCCGTATCTGTTCTTTCAAGCGCCAGCCGGAGATATTTGTAAGCAGAATCCAGCCTGCCCAGTTTTGCATAACAGTTACCCTTACCTGTATAGATTAATGGATTATGAGGTTTTCTTCTTTCAGGAACCATCGCTTCCAATTCATTATAATAAGCCAGGCTTTTGACAAAATCATTATGATCATATTGATAACTGGCCATACTGTATAACAATACCATGAACTGGAACCGGATTTTCTTTGATTCTTTGTCATCACCTTCCGGATTGAACCTGTTTTTGATGACGCTGTAAATATCCATTGACCTGGACAGGTATTGAAATTCCATTTCGGGATTTCCTTTTTCGTGATAACATAAGCGGAGCAACTGATACAAATCGAGCAGCGCAATGCTGTCTTTCAGTTCATTGGCCAGCAGAAAGGCCGGTGTGCTTAAATTGATAGCAGAGTCATATTGTTTTGAAGAGTACAAACTTTCAACCAGGTTATTCAATATATATGACTGAAGCTTTTTGTTGCCGGAAAGCTGTGCATGTTTGTCGGCAAGTACTTTATAATACTGCTGGCTGTCTTTTTGCGGAGAAGATTTGTATCGAAAATACAGATTTGCCATCCAGTAGAACCTGGATAGCATCGAATCATTCTTTTCAGCAGCAGCATCGCCGATGCCCTCCCTTACCAGCACGATGCCCTGTTCAAATTTACCGGTAGTGATCAGTTCGTTTGTCCTGATATATAAACTGTCCAGTTGTTTTATAGCAATACCGCCTTTTTTCTTGTCTTTACCGGATGGATGGCATCCAATAAAAAGAAGCAGGCATAATATCCATGGTATTATTCTGAAGCTGATTTTCATATAACCATTATCGTCATCATACAGGCATATTACAAAAGTACACAACTGCCTGTCAGAAAAGTTACCGTTTTCTCATTCCAGGTTACCGTTTCCTCATTGTGTGGCCGCTCCCCATCACCCGGCGCGGCCATTGCCTCATTGGCGCTGCTGCAACTGGTTGAGGCAGCTAGTTTTATTGTCGAAAACCATAAACATATGAAGGCGCACCAACCCTCTTTTCGATTGCTTAATGGATGCCTGCCGGTTATTATCCTGTTGCTGGCATCCTGCTCCAAACAAGATGGCTCCGGAGCACCCGATCCTGATTACGATGAACAACGAATCGCCACCATAACCATCAAAGACGAGGTACTGACGGCCACGTTTGCATACGACGACCAAAAACGCCTGAGCCGTATTGATTATAGTGATATGGGCAGCCCATCCCTGCGTTTTTCCTACAACGGGCAAACTATCACGGCCCGGTATTACAAGGGCGCTGCCCCCGATCCGCAGCGGGAGAAATACGTGTTCACCCTGCTCAACAATCATGTGGTAAACACCCGCATGACCCGACCCGACAACTCTTACTACGATACGTATTTCGAATATGATGCACAGAACAGAATGACGGAGATCGGTTTTCGTGCCGTATCGTCCAACGGAAGCATTGGCGCAACACTCGATTGCTATTATACTTACCCTGCCCAGGGCAATACGCAGGAACTGAAAATGTATGGACAATATCTGCTTAAGGAAACCGACACAATCACCCAAAGCAAAACCTGGCATACCGATAAACAATTTGTAAGTCTCAGCAATCTGGGCTTTGATTATTTTGGTAAAGCTCCTGCTGGTATTGCCTATGATATTGCAGGCATTCTGCCTGCAATAGAACCTTTCCCTTTTATCAGGAACACCAGGTTTATTGCTTCGTTCGATCAGGTGCCTTACCTGCTGCCTTCACCCACTGCGCTAAAAGTTTTGAAAGGACAAAAAAAATACCTGGATTACTCATCTGGCCCCTTCAATGTTCAGTGGGAATACAGCGGATGGGACTGGACTGATCCCGATAACAGCACAAGCCCTTACAAGTTCGATGAACTGGGCAGGCTTACCACATACTTCAATTACAATCTTACCTGGAAATAATGGCAACCACAATTTTAATATTATGAAAAAGAAAAAGCTGCTGAAGATACTATTACTGTGTTTGTACATCATCTCCTGCAAAAAAAATGAAGGAGGCCAGCCGAACATGCCTTTACGCGTAAAAGCTGAAACTGATGCCGGCGGAAGCATGCTGTATACTTACAATGCAGCCCACAATATTGTAAAAGCGGAATTTGACAATGGCTTTAAAAAACTGGAATATCTGTATGAGCCCGGGAAAATAATGCACACCATTGTTGAAGCCGATCATACATATATCATCCATTATTCGCTCAATGAAAAAGGATACGTTAGTAACCAGCAATTTGAAGGTGAAACTGAAAAGAGGTTTTACGAATATAACGGGAACGATTTCCTGATACGCACATTTAATGATCAAACACCCCGGTGGGAATCAAACTACCACTACAATGCTAGCACCGGACTGCTGGACAGTATTCGCAGTACAGTGGGGGATACCTGGAGCGGAACCAGTGTGTTCCTGTATTATACCGATAAGGCCAATAGTCTTGGCGATGAAAATTTCGGCCGGTATTTTTTCGGTAAATCATCTCAGCATCCCGTTAAATCCGTTGCCTCACGGCGGCCCGAGGGCAATCTGGTAAAAGTAAGCGTAACCAATTTTACCTATACCTACGATAGCAGGGGGAGGATCAGCAGCAGAGGCTTTACCACATCCGGCGGACAAAGCGGCAACACAACGTATACTTATTACGAGTAAAAAGAAACCGTATGAACACTACAATTACAAAGAAGACTTTTATACCGGTTGCTGCATGCATGTTGCTGGTGGCGGCTTCCTGCAAAAAAGAGAGCAACGACAGATCGAAAAAAGAAAACCGGATTGCAGCCATAAAGACTTCCACCTTCAATCATATTTATCAGTACGATGCACAAAACCGGCTGGCAGGAATCGATTATAGCGTATCGTCACGCATGAAGGCAAGCTATAACGCCTCCGGCATAGTGCTGCAGTGGTACGATGGCGCAGGTGATCCTACTGATCACAGAATTGAGATCAACCTGGTGGATGGCAGGGCCATCTCCGTAAAAGAGAACAATGCCACTTACAGGAACGATCATTTTTATACCTATGATAACGAAGGTAAAATGATACAGGCCCAGGTTACCAGGACTGCATTGGCCAATAACCAGGTGGAGAACAGGGGAGAAGCTACCATGAGCTGGGATGGGAATTTGCTGCAGCGCGTATTGCTGCAGGTAAGCAACCGCTTTGGTGAAAAAACGGACTCTATCATTAATGTTTTCACTTACTACAACGATAAGAAATTCATAACCTGGGACGATACAGGCTTTTCATATTTCGGGAAAATGCCCATTGGCGGCTTTCCCAACGGCTTCGGCTGGAGGCTGCCCATTAATTTCTTATCCGAAGATATCATGCCTTCTGCTGCGGCCATGAAAGGGGCTTCCCGGAAAAGTTATTATCGGAATGGCGGTGCATGGAGCCTTTCACAAGGCAGTAGCAATTATCCCGAAGACGACTACCTTCACGATGAACAAGGAAGGCTGAACAAATGGAGGACCGGGATAGAAATTACATGGAAATAAAATCTTGACCATGAAAGTGAAGACACAACTACTACTATCATCGATAGTAATGAACTGCCTGCTATTGGCAGCCTGTAAAAAAAACGGCAGTGGCTCCAATAACTGGCCGGCGCCGATGATAAAAACTGAAACGACCAATAATAACATCACGTCTTACCGGTACGATAAACAGGGACGTATTGTGGAACTGGTAAACGGCGACTGGGTAAGGGTCGACTATTCTTATACCAGGGATTCCCTTTTTTACAAAACAACGGAGATTGCCACCAACGCAGTTCAAAAAGTAGCTGCGAAGCTGGATCCCAATGGAATGCTGGCAGCCCAGGAAGGAACAGTACGTAAATACGACGACGATGGCCGGCCTGTAGAAGAATTGTCGCCTCCCAATAGTAACGGATGGCAAAAACGATACAAATATTACTACAACAGTGCCACCGGCTTATTGGACAGCACGCGGCAAACTGAAAGCAAATTGCTGCAGACCCGTTGGCTTCAGACTACAGTGTATACCTACTATCCCGATCAAAATAACACCATCGGCAATGAGAACAGGGGAATGGGTTTTATGGGTAAGAACAGCCCTCGTCCTGTAAAAATTTCAGAGATCTGGCGGCCAAAATCGGTTGACCCTTTCCGGGAGATCACCAATATCATGAAATTACAGTATGGCTATGATGAGCAGGGGCGCATTGTAGTAGAGGATCATACCGAAGACAGGGCCGATAATACTGTTGTGCAATGGCGAACGGTATACACCTATTATTGATGCGCTACCATTGAATTGATAATTACGACAACAGCTACACTAAAAATCAGTAAAAATGAAACAGATCGTCCTGTATAGTATAATATTGTTCACCATCCTTGCCTCCTGCAAAAAAAATAATGACCGCAACGGAAAAGAGAAAAAAATATCCGCTGCGGTGGTAAACAATATCAATAATGTATTCAGTTATGATGCGCAGGGGAGACTGCAACGTATCGACTATGGAGTAAGTCACTATTTACTGGTAGAGTACAAGGCAGCCGGCACCGTGCTGCAGTGGTATTTAGCGGATGGTACTCCTATTGCCACCAGGCGTTATGAGTTCAACTTGCTGGATGGCCGGATCGTTTCGGGTAAAGAAAGCAAGGCGAACAGCCGCATTGTTACCCATTCCTATGGATATGATAATGAAGGGCGGCTTACCGAACACTCAGCCCGGGATGTGTACGAGCCCACTAACGAGGAAGCGCACAGGGTAATATTCACTTACAGCTATACCGGCAACAATGCCGGTAAGATCACCTATCTGCATTTCGACCAGGGACTGCGGCGCGATTCGGCAGTAATAACACAGACCTATTACACAAATAAGAAATTATTTACCTGGCAGGCTGTCGGCTTTGGCTTTTTCGGGCAAACCGCTTCCGGCCTGCCACACCAGGGGCTGGGTATTTCATCGCCCATTACTATATTGCCCTTCCAGGCATACTATCCCTCCGTCAATGCGCTGAAAGAAACTACAAGGGACCAATATGAATGGAACATTGCTCAGAACAAATGGGTGTATAAAAATACAAGCGGCTACACGCTGCCTGAAACAGATTATGAATATAACGGAGAAGGTTACCTGATTTCTTTTAGTGGTGCGGAAAAAATTGAATGGAACCAAAAATGAAACAAGTGGCAGTTGTTGGCGCGGGTATCAGCGGACTGGTAACGGCAAATGCCATGCAGCAGCAGGGATACAAAGTAACCGTATTTGAAAAAGCCTCCACCATCGGTGAATCATGGGAGCGTGGAACTTACTATACTGGCGAAGTGGCACAGTCAGTAAGAAAAGACTATACCTTTTACGGTTCGGATATTCCTCCGCTCTCCGGCGAATGGCCCGATGGTGAAGAAATGCAGGAGTATCTTGAAGCTTATGCCTTAAAAACCGGGGTGCACCAACTCATTTCTTTTCAAACAAATGTTCAGAATGTCTATAGTAACGCCTCCGGATGGAAAATATCAGCCAGGAAGGATAAGGAAAACCAATACAGGGAACTGCAGTTTGATGCAGTGGTGATATGTACAGGGATGGAGTGGGGCAGTTTTAGCTATTGGCCTTTACATCGCAATATCGCTGTTGCCAATTCCGGAAGCATCGGCTTTGTTGGCATGAACGGAAGCCTTTTCTTTACACTTACTGCAATCATCGCGGCGCATTGGATGGCAGCTTACCTGAGCGGAGGCATACAATTATCCACCCATCAGTCAACCAGGTACCAACCCAAACAATACAATAAGAGGAGACAGGTTTCGCAACTCATACATTACCTGAACCAGCTCTTAAAGGATATGGGCGGTAAGCCACCGGCCAGCAGTAATCTCTTGTTTCGTCTGTTGGGCACTCCCTTCAAGCCCGGAATTTATGCTGCTCTGGCAAAGAAATTGACAAACAGCCATGCTTCTCTTTTTCACGGACCTTATTCACGCTCCTGCTTTTCCTGAACAGCACTATCGAATGGATACATTGAATAGACCAGCGCTACCGTTTTCTCATTCAGAAAACCACTCCCTCATTTGTTTGACAGGCTGATTGTAACCCGCTTTATTTTTAGACAAAATACCAGCCAATGATGAAACAAAGCTCCGTTATCAATTCATTTGTTTCTGCCGGTATCAGCCAATATCATATTGCCGTAATGACCATAGCAAATAACCATACAGGAAAAATGATGAAACCAATAGCTCTCATACCAGTTTTCGCTGCACTCTTTGCAGGCGCTTTTCTGTCTTGTAAAAAAGATAAGGACAATAACCCTCAACCTGGTTCATCTTACCGGATAAAAACAACATTGGACGGAGGGGACAAAAAGACATTTATATACGATAATGAAAACAGGCTTACGCGTATTGAATTTTCCGGGGGAACTTACCAGCTCGTGTATTCAGCTGTAGAGATCAAGGCGCAGACCTATTTTGCCAATGGCAATCCCGACCCCAATTGGAAATACCTGTTCTCCGTGAACAATAACCGGATCAATGGCGGATTCCGCTATCTTCCCAACGGAGCTGTAGGTCGTGATTACCGTTTTGAATATGATATCGATGGACGACTGCAATTAACCTTAATGCGTCTGTTCGACTTTACTGGTGATGTATCGGAGTCCCACCGTTATTATTTTTTGTACGATGCAGAGAATAATCTGCAACAGGTTGCCTACACCAGAGAGAACCGGAATGGCGCTGTCATGGAGAAAGCGGACTCTGTAGCTGCAATGATTAGTTATTATACCCGCAGGGATTTCATTCGATGGAAACAAACGGGCTTTGATTTCTTCGGGAAATCTACAGGCGGCATCCGGTTTACGGGTCTTGACATCATCCCATTTTCATTTTTATTCCAGGAAAATATTATTCTGTCTGAAAAAGCCATTCAGACAATCGGTACTAAAAAATTCAACTGGAACCAGGGAACTCATTCATGGAGTCCTGTATCGTCAAACAATCAAAACTATCCTGAATCAGATTATCAATATAACGATCAGGGACTTCCCGTAAAGTTCAAGAATATTTCCATAGAGTGGGAGTCCTACAAATAGATAAATAAGATGTGTATGAGAAAGATCATTTATTTCCTGTTATCATTTGTGATATTGGGATTGTTCAGCGAGTGCAAAAAGGGGAAACAATCCAAGCTGGAAAATCCCTTTGGGCTCCTGCAGTTAGGATCTGATACGAGTCTGCCTGATGGGCGCTATGTTATTCGTACGGCT
This sequence comes from Pseudobacter ginsenosidimutans, assembly GCF_007970185.1. NCBI lineage: Bacteria > Pseudomonadati > Bacteroidota > Chitinophagia > Chitinophagales > Chitinophagaceae > Pseudobacter > Pseudobacter ginsenosidimutans. The sequence goes on from NZ_CP042431.1 coordinate 5,303,870, forward strand.
AACGGATGTACAATACCTGCGGCTACCTTACGCTGCGATTATACATCAGACCGTGTGATCGGCATCAATGGCAGCCTGCCGGCAATCGATCATATCAGGCTTGAAGATATCGATTCAGCAGATGTCTGGTATGTCAAAAAGGTGAGGTACGTATCGCCCGACCCGGATTATGCATTGGCGTTTGGATACCGGATCTATCAACGTATGTCCGATGGCAGTTATCGATTTCTTTCGCTTTCTGCTACCGCCAGCACTTTACAGTGGACAGATGATGAAATCGGGGATACCTACACCGATGATCGTGCCAAAAGTGTAAAAGCAGCCGCACACTATTTAGAAAAATACCCGGCAGATCCGCCTGTTCCTACTTCTTTCGCCACCAGCAATGATACCCTCCCGGAAATAAAAACGAGATTCCTGTTCCAGCTATACGCATCGGAAAAAGAAAAGGGGGCTTTCTTTATTAAAACCGGCGGCATAAGTGCAACCACTGGAAGTACACCAGTTGCCCGATGGAACTTTTGCCTTGCTTGTATTGAAGATGATAAATGTGATCCAGGCAATCTGTATCCGCATTTCAGGGATGAAGATCCCCGCTGTCAAACATGGCGCGAAGGTGGTAACGATACACGCAGATGCTATATCAGGGAATATTATTTTCAAAAAGTATATTAAGATGTGGCGGAAAGCTTAGGATTGAAAAATCATCCTTCCAGCATTTCCAGTATTCCTTCATTCCTGATGATCATCATACCCTGACGATCTTCTGTAACGCCTTCCTGTAACCGGTAAGTATACCTGGGTTTCGAACCTTCCATGATGGTGGGCATGAATACGGAATGGATATTCCCTCTTTGCTTCAATGCCTCGCCCACTTCAATGATATGAGTGGATACAATGAACAGGCAGTCATTGTAATCCGCAAATCCTTCTGTTACTGCCAATGTTCCATCATAAGCATCTTTTACATTGGTGCCTTTGAACAGTTCATCGAACATCAGTAACAGGCGTTTTCCACTGGCGGCTGCATTGGCGGCCTGCTTTACGCGTACCACTTCTGCATAGAAATGGCTGTAGCCAAGTCCGATATTATCCGCCACATTGATAGACGAGTATAAGCCTTCCCTTACGGAAAAATCCATTCTTTCTGCGGCCACCGGGAATCCCATCTGTGCCAGGTAGAGGCCGATGCCGATCGATTTCATTAATGTACTCTTACCGGCCATATTTGCTCCGGTGAGAAAAATAACATTGTGCCTTTCGCTCATGAGAATATCATTGCCGATAGCTTTATCGATACAGGGATGCGCCAGGTTTGCAGCCCGCAGTATATTTTGTTCAGGAGCCAGTGCCTTTGCATAAGTGAATCCCTTCTTACGCGCAACACTGCTTACTGCGATATAGAGATCCAACTCATAGATGAACTGCAGCAGTTCTTCCATTTCAGCATGGAAGCGGCTTTTCAGCAGGTGGTCATATTGAGCAAGGGTAGTTACAGAAATATCGGTATAGATATCTGTAGTACGTAACTTCTCCAGTTGTTTATCAGAAAGCAGTTGGAGGAGTTGGTTGATACGATTGTGCAGCGGGCTTTGTAGTTTTTGTAATACTTCCAGTATCCCATGACAACGGTTCAACGTAACGATGGTGGCCTGCAATCCCTGCACAGATTTCTTGTACCGTTCATCGCGGGTAAGCTTGCTAAGTAATTTCTGTGTGAACATACTGCAGAGAATGGCAAATGCACGCTTTCCCGTTCCTGCATCGAGGTATTCCCGCATGATATTGAGTTGCTGCACATCGAAGGAAAAACCCAGGTTCGATTGCTGAAAGAACTGGAAGATACTACTGCGTTGATTGATACTGTCAGCATCGAGCAAAGGGTTGCGGAACATCTGATCCAGCATCTGTTCTCCGCCTCTCGTTTTTACCTCATTGAACAAGTGATATACCGAGCCCTGTCTGAATTTCCCCAACAGGTTCAGTTCTTCCACCGTTTGCTTATCTGTATAAAATTGCATTGTTGTTAAATTTATTCAGCGTGTGCCCAGTCGATCGCCTCCCGGCGAGGGACTTATATTGGGGGCTGACTAAAAAGGTTAACGAAGGCTCTGAGAATCGCGTAATCGAGCTTTTGTCTCCATCACCTACCCGGGTGAGGGGGCACCCTTTTTAGTCAGCCCCACTATGTCGCCGGAGGCGAGCGACTGGCGCCACGCCGATGTTTTATTGTACAGCCCGTTTACGGCCATGCTTCAGCGTCTCAAGGATGCCTTCATTGCGGATAATGATCATACCGTGGCGATCAGCGGTAATTCCTCGTTCTAACGTGTAAGTATATTCGGGAACATTGCCATTCATGCGTGTAGGCAGGTACTGAAAACCAATTGATGGGACCTGCTGTAAACGCTCACCGGCTTCCACAATATGGGAAGAGATGATGAACATACTATTCTTCTTTGCAGCAAAGGCCACCGTGATCTCCACCGTGGCTTCATGCGCATCTTTCACATTGGTGCCGCGGAACATTTCATCGAAAATGATAAACAGTGATTTGTTGGCCTGCAACTCTGCCGCCACTTTCTTCACCCGCAATACTTCTGCATAGAAATGGCTGGCGCCAATCCCTAAATTATCCGGTAAGTTGATGGTAGTGTAAATGCCATCCAGTACGGAGAACTCCATTTCTTCTGCCGCTACCGGAAAGCCGATATGCGCCACATATACTGCAGTACTCACGGATCGCAGGAAGGTGGATTTTCCCGCCATATTCGCTCCGGTGAGAAACACCACGTTATTTGCGGCATCCATGGTAAAATTATTACTCACGGGCTTCGCCAGCTCCGGGTGATACACACCTTTGAGCCGGAGAATGCTTGTGCCTTTTTCTAACGCTTTGGGAAATACGAATTTCCTTTCCTGTGCAACTCTGGCCACTGAGAGATAAACATCCAGCTGATAGATCTGCGCCAGCAGTTTTTCTATTTTATTTCGTTCCCGATGCCGGAACAGGAGATCGTAAGCCGTGATGGCTGCATAGCTCAATTTTGCTTTGCCCTGTTCCCGCATTACCGGTTCAAAAGCAGGGTCGAGGAGGAGGGAGGCAATCGCCTCCCTTTCCTTTGACCAGGATTTCATGGCTATGACCTCCTTTGAATCGATGAAAGTTTTGATCTGTTGCACCAGTGAAATCAGCGCCGTTACGCCATTGCTGATCTCTTTTTCACTCAACACCGCCTGTTGTGTGCCCTGCTTTTTCTGTTCATCGGCCGCCAGCAAATATTTCTCTGCCATATCGAACAAAGCTCCTTCAAAAGGAAAGCGCATATTCATCATCGAAAAATTGCGGATGATATCGCTTCTACGGTTGATCTCCTGTTGGTCACACAATGGTTTGGTGAACATTTCTTTCAATACTGCTTCTGCGCCGCGGGTATGTGAGTGATTGTAGAGATCGAATAATCCCTGGCTGTCCCGCTTCCCGAAGATCCGCAGATCTTCTATCGTTTGTTCATCGGTTTGTAAGTACATCTTTTATTATTTTCTTTTCCGGCGGATCAGGAGTACGGTGCCACCAATGAATATAAGGGCAGGTAAAACCCACACTAATGCAATTTTTTGATAGTAGGCGGTTCTTTCACCGATGGTCAGGAAGAGATCTTTTGGCTGCGGTCTTGGCATATAAACAGGGAACTGATCATACACCAACCAGCTATAGGATGACATCAGCATACCTGAATTGGCGGGAAGCATGCTGATTCGCAGGTTGTTGGCATAATCTGCGTCCCCGGCAATCATCACCCGTTGTTCTTTGCCATTAACGGTGCGCGTCAATTTTTGCAGGAGTTTAAACGATTGCCCGCTGATATCGCCTTCCATGGGATTGAAGGGAGGCAGAATGGAGTCGATCACAACAGGGCCGGCTTTCAGCCAGGTTTTATCAGCCAGCGTAACAGCCAGTGAATCTGCCCTGAATCCTTTTTCACCGGTAACAGTAATACCTGTGACGCCAGGCATCAGGATCTTAATGGTATCACCGCTTTTTAGATTTCTCGATGCGGCCATTGCTTCCGAAAGGCCACGGCAGGCCTTTGTCAATAAGGGAAGTACTTTGTCAGGTGTTTCGTTGAGGGTGGGTTCCAGTATTTGTCCATGCATCAACTGAACGCCGAGATGCGACAATAAGGGGTTAACAACATATTGTTTTCCTGGTTCACTGCTTACCATCAGATTGCCTCCCTTGTTGATATGGTCCTTTAATTTTTCCATCGCTATTGGGGGCAGGTCCATTTTGGGGTCGGCTAAAACCAGCGCAGTCAGATCATTTGGAATATCCTGCGAAGAAAGGTTGATGGTGTCTACATCATAACCGATATTCAGCAGGGACCCGCGGGAGCCTTTATACGCAGAATGAAGGGCATACTCACGTTCTCCGGTTTTAATAGTACTTCGTTCCAATCCGCCAGTTACAAATCCTACCTGCGGCATATCAGTACCTAACAAACGGTTAAACGCTGCTATCATGTTTGTTTCGTCCGGCCAGAAACGCGGATCATCGAAAGTGCGTACGAAAGCAGTGCGCCCTTTGTACTTCAGTTGCATCACCAGGCGGTACTCTTCGGGCTTGAGGTCAATCACCTGACGTATCTCATCAGGTGCTTTAAACATATCCAGGTTGGCGTCGATCACCATTGCTACCTCTGATGCTATCTCAGGCAACGGCTTACCCGGGAATGCCCTGTACAATGAACTATCGTCTTTTGCCGGATCATTGTCATAATAATACTCGTATTTAAATCGGATATCCGGTTTGAAACGGAGGTAACGCTCCCAGAGACCATCCAGATACAGGGAATTACGCGCTTCGGGCAGGCCTTCTCCGAGACCACCTCCCAATAAATTAGTGTAGAGTGTAACTTCGAGTGTACTGTCCTTACTGAACTCTCCTAAGGTGGCCTGTGTTTTCGGATGAATGGTGTGGATTTGCCCGGCAGTAGTATCCCAATAACCAGTCAAAGCAGGTCGGGAACTAACATAACCAATACATACTACCACTACGAACACCGCAAGATACCTGCTCATTTTGAGAAAGGAGGATTTGGATTCCCTGTTGTTTTGCAGCCTGATGAATGAGAAAGCGATAAACAGGAATGTAACCACTACAAAATAGATCACATCTTTTGTAACAATCAATCCGTTGGTCATTTTCTCTGTCCGGTTTTGCAGCGAGAGAAAGTAAGTAAGGTCGCGTACAAAATCGTACCGTTGCCATAAACTTCCAATATGAGTCAGTATGAATATCGCCACGAAAGTAGCGAGGGCAGATACGATCTGGTAAGCGCTTAAACAACTCATGAACATACCTATGGCTGAATAGGTACAGATCAACAGGTAAAAGCCCAGCCCTGCTGACAACAACATCCCATAATCTGCGTGTTTGATCTCTACAATACCGGCTACAAGAAAAATGGCAACGATCAGCAGCAACAACAGGTTGTACAGCATGATACCAATATATTTACCAAGGATCACTCTTCGTAAATTGATTGGGGAAGAGAAAAGCAGGGCAGTGGTGCCATTATTCACTTCCCGGCTGATCAAACCCATGGTAAGGATAGGAATAAACAGGTACAGGTTGCTGATGATATTATGGAAAAACGGTTTGGTATGAAAAATTTCTTTGGTAAGAGCGGTGGAAAATCCACCGAATGACGACGAATTGTTGATTGAGACTTCCTGGACAATGGCGAAATTATATACCGTGCCGCTAAAAAGAGCGGCACACTGCACCAGGAAGACGATGAGGAAAAACCAGGCAATAGGTGAGTAAAACAAGTATCGGAACTCGTTCTTTGCTATACTGAATATAACCTTCATGGCAACGATTTATTTATTTTCTTTTTCTTCTGATTAAAATAACAGTACCTGTTACCAGCACTACTGCAGGTAAAATCCACAGCAATAGCATTTTTTGAACATCTGCAGCAGTCGGGCTCAGCAGGAAGACAGTGTCCGGAGCCCGTGGGTAGGGAGTATACACTGGAAATCGGTTGTAGGAAAGCCAGCTATAAAGAGGATCAATAAGATTGTTCATTTGCCGAAAATTACTGAGGAAATCCGCGTCGCCGGCGATGATGATGCGCTGTTCTTTGTTATTGTGTTGTCTTGATAAAGCTATTGCAGTAGCGAAAGAGTTTGACTTGATATCGCCCTCTTGCGGATTGAAAACCGGCGTAATGGAATCTATCACCAGCTTGCCTGCTTTCAGCCATGCTCTTCCCGGGCTGGTCATATACAGGGGTTTAACGGTAAAGCTGCTACTGTCAGACCAGGGTATTCCTGTTGCTCCCTCAAAACCATTTCTTAAACTGTCTTTCCTGCTGCCGTGTTTCCAGATATATTTTCGCTTTACCAATTCGGTATGCTCTGCCAGATCAAAGGCATCAAATGTGTAATAGTTGGTTATTTTATCCGGTGTTTCGTCCCTGCTGGGTTGCACCAGCTGGCCATTACTGAACTGAACGCCCGTTTGAGACAAAAGCGGATTCAACACATACTGCTTGCCGGGTTCGCCCAGCACCAGCATGTTACCTCCGGTATTGATATGGGTTTGTAGCTTGTTCAATACCGTTGGCGTCAAATCCATTTTTGGATCCGCCATTACCAGCAGGGAAGTTGAATCCGGTATCGGCTGCGTAGAGAGATTAAGACTATCGGCATCAAAACCTGTATTGATCAGCGCGTAACGATTACTCTTGTCCAGCACATGTGTAAAGTATTCCCTTTCTCCTTTTTTATGGATATTGCGTTCTAATGCTCCCGTAACAAAATACAGGTTGGGAATTGGATCCTCCAGCAATCTGCTGAAAGCTGCATTCATATTTTGCTGATCAGGCAGCGTCCTTGAATCATTATAAAATCTTACTAATGTACTTCGCCCCTTGTATTTCAACTGCATCACTACCTGGTAATCCTCGAGTGCAAGATCGATCTCCTTACTTATCTTTTCGTATGGCTTGAACATCGCTGAATCTACCCTGTTCATTTTCGAAATCACCCCCACAATTTGTTGCAGGCTTTTCCCGGGGTACACATCAAAAATAGTTTCCTGGTTTTTGGTTAGTGCATAATAATATTCATATTTGAAATCGATATCAGTCTTGAATCGCTGGTACCCCTCCCATAATTGAGTAATATAATTGTTGCGTTCTCTCGGAAAGCCAAAGCTTGCGTTACTTGCAAATATGTTGGTATACAATGTTACTTCCAGTGGCGCTTCGTTTAACCTTTTTAATAATTGCTGTGTTCTCGGATGAAGCGTATTTGTTTTGGTAGCTGTAGTGTCAAGATAACCTGTAAACACTGGTCTTGCACTGATATAACCAATTACAAGCGCACCAACAACAATGGCCATGTATCTGCTCATTTTCAGATACCAGGGTTTGGTTTCCTGCCCGGCCTTTAATTTCAACAAGGTAAATCCTATGAACATGGCCATGATGATTAGGTAGTATAACACATCTTTGGATGTGAGCAATCCCAGGATCATCTTTTCCAATCTTCCCCTCAGGGAAAGAAAAAGGGTCAGGTCCCTTACAAAATCGTATTGCTGCCATAAGCTGCCGATATTACTCAAAATGAACAGTACAATAAAGGTGGATATAGCCGACACTACCTGGTAAGTGGTCAGGGAAGACATAAAGATGCCGATGGCGGTCAGTGCGGTAAAAAACAGGTAGAGTCCCAGACTGGCACATAGCAAGGGTGGAACATCCAGTGATTGAATGCCGGCAAATCCGGCTACCATAAAAATACCCACTACCGATACCAACAGGAGGTTATAAATAGCCATCCCCAGAAATTTTCCCAGTACAAGGGTACGAAGCTTCACGGGGGAAGAATACAATAGCCTGATGGTGCCATTGTTGAACTCACGGCCGATGACCCCCATGGTCAAGAGTGGCACAAACAGAAAGAGGTGCGGCAGTATGGTGATGATGAAACCATGTGATATATTCAGGTAGAGGCCATGGGTCATAGAATCGAAAAAAGAAAGCGATGCGTCCGGATTGTTTTTATAGTTCAGGTGAAAAACTTTTGCCGTGAAGGAAGTAGTCTCTGTAAAATAAAAGGCACACATCACCATCATCACAACAGTAACAAACCAGGCTATGGGTGAATAGAACAGGTTCCGGAGCTCATTCTTGGCTATTTGAAATATAATGCGCATGGATATTTTTTTAATAAATGATTATGCAGACTGAGCGGATAACTGTTTAAATACATCATCGAGAAGACCTTTATCAAATCCTATTTCACTTAACCGCCATCCATACTGTACACTGGCGGTTACCAGCCTTTCCCTGATGTCCGCATCGCCATCGTAGTAAATGCGCACCTGCGTAGGCGTTAGGAACTCAACGGAGCTTATGCCCTTCACCTGCAGCAGGTCTTCTTTCGAAGGAGGATTCTCCAGGGTAACGAGAACGGTGCTGGCCTTTGAATAATTATTGAACGCCTCCATGGTATCTGAAAACACGATCCTGCCGCTTTCTACCATGATGATCTCCCGGCAGAGCAGGTTGATCTCTGATAAGATATGCGAGGACAACAGCACTGTATGTTCCTGGGAAATTTCCCGGATCAGTTTGCGGGCTTCGATCAGTTGATTCGGGTCGAGTCCATTGGTTGGTTCATCCATCACCACCAGTTTTGGTTTATGGATAATGGACTGGGCGATACCTACCCGCTGGCGATAGCCTCCTGATAGATTTTTGATCAGCCTGGAACTGAAATGCGCTATACCACAACGCTCTTTGACTTCCTCTACAGCAGGTTTTATTTTATGTTTCTCTATCAGTCTAAGAGTGGCGCAGTAAGTAAGGTATTCATCGATAGTGAGGTCGGTATACAAAGGCGGTGTTTGTGGCAGGAAGCCGATCTCTCTCTTGGCTGCTTCCGGATCTTTTCGGGTATCGATCCCATTTATATAAACATTGCCTTCCGTCTGGTTGAGCGTACCACAAATGATATTCATGGTAGTTGATTTGCCGGCGCCATTGGAGCCCAGTAAACCAATGATGCCATGCTCCGCAATCTCGATATTGATATCACGGATGGCCCAGCTGCTGCTATAACGATGAGAGAGGTTTTCTGTTTTTAAGATCATACATTGAGTGTTTATTAATATTTGATTAGGGCATAGGATGGCCTGGCCGGTACAGTATACTGCATCAACCGGGTTTGTTGTCAGGCTGCCTGAGGCTGCCTTGTTTTACTGTTTACATGAATGGGTAGTTGCCTGTGTGATCGTTTTTAATAGTGGCATAATTTGAACAGATTCAGCAATAGCGCTACTCAGATCCTTCTTTATAAAGAGTTCCATAAGTTCTGCTTTCGTACTACTTCTTTTGAAAAAAATATTGTTACAAATAAAAAGCAGTACAAACAAGGAAATGCAGGCAAGATTGTCTTTCAAAAATCGAACGGCGCGATGTAAATGTAGTTTCACCGTATTCGGCGATAGTTGTAAAGAGGCAGCGATCTCTGCGCGCCTCCATCCTTTTTCCTTACTGAGGTGCAGTACGATCTTTTGCTGCTCAGGGAGCTGGTTGAAGATATTTTTGAGCAGGGCATATTTCTCCTTCACGATCAAATGATCTTCTGTTTCAGTGACGGATGTTTTCTTTTCATCACTTAACAATTCATGTATGCGAACCTGGATGTTCATATTTCGAATATGCCTGGCTGATAGATTGGTCACTACCCTGATCAGCCAGCCTACGGGGTTATCCGGGATGGTCTTTGCTGTTTGCTGCCATAAGGCAAGAAATGCTTCCTGAACAATATCTTCCGCTACATGTTGGTTTTTGGTGATCTGCCAGGCCCTGTAATGCAGGTGCGGCGTCCAGTCCTGAACGATCTTTGTAAACTGTGAACGAAATAGTTGCAGGGGACGATCACTTTGTGGATGATCGGCTGACGGAAAAGGTACAGATGGATAACAGGTGATGCTGCTCATGAGTGTTCTTTTATTCCGGAATGCTGAACCCGGCATCTTTGACAAAGCGTCTGATAATATTGAACTTTTGCAGAACAAGTGTTTCCTGCTGGTGCAGGTCAGTAAATTCCGCGGTAGTATAGTAAAAAGCTGCTGTGAGAAAAGCCCTGAGATCATCCACTTCACGGGGCTGATTAGGGTAGTCTCCCGGTAAGAAAACAGTAGTTGGATAGAACAGAAATCCGATATCCAGTGGCGCGGGCTCCATACCGGGAGTCAACAGCAGAAACCATGGATAGTTTGAATAGATATCAACCGGTAAGGTAGCGCTGGTTGCCGCTCTCGATATGCTGAAGAATTCCTTTTGCAACTGACCGGCATAGAGCTCGTTGATCTTTGTTACTGCAATTCCGGCTAGGATGGATGCTGCATACATTTTTCTTTCTTCATTGTTCATCATTTCCACCTCCGCCACAGTAATACCAACAGTATTGAATCCACAAATGGACGTAAGCCCATGCGGGATCTGAACGTTTTTATAGGTATGGTCCGAAAAAGAATCGATTAACAGGATGCTGGGGATGATGGCAGCGGATGGAAGTTTAGGGATTATGTCAGTTTCCAGCAAATGCAGCAGGGACTGGATATTAGCCCTCGATGAAAGTAGCTCTGAGTAAACATCCGGGTTACCCAAAGGAGTATAATTTAAAGTCAGCTTAATATAGGCAAAGCGTTCCGGAATCTCCCCCTCCCTGCTGACCCGCTTTTTGTAAATGGAATCAGTATAGAAAGTGGCAATACCGGTGCTTTTATAGAATGTATAGATCGAATGATCTACGGGATCACTGGGATTGTCTTCGATAACAAAATAGTTTTTGTCGAGGTTGCTGGGTTCAGGGGCTTTTTCTTTGCGGCAACTAACAATGAACAGCAAGCTGGTTAGCAGACAGCAGCTAAGTATCAATGTTGCAGGTTTCTGACGATTGTATAGTTTCATGTTACAGTGCAATTGGGATGAATAATAGCGCCGGTCATTGTTTCAGCGGACGGGCGGGTCTTGGCTCATTGGTCAGCAGCCCATTGTTGAATTCGATCTCATCATTGGCGATGGGCACAACATAGGCTGCTGCATCCTGTTCATAAGGCCCCAGTTCATAATAGCCGTTATCTATGTATCCGTTTCCTCCGAATACTACGGAACGATGGGTAATGGATTTGCTGAATGGATATTTGCTGTTTACTCCGTAACGGCGAAGATCAAACCAGCGGTGTGCTTCAAAGCAAAGCTCGAGCCTGCGCTCATCCCGGATGGTATTAACGAGCGCTTCGCCTGTTGCATTTACCGGAGGAAGCTCTGACGGTTTGAAGCGCGTTTTCCTGAATTCCTGTAAAGTGTTGCGGGCTTCTTCGGAACGATCGAGTGCCGCTAATGCTTCTGCTTTGTTCAGGTAAGTTTCAGACAAACGAAGCAGAAAAATATCACCTACATCGTCTGTGGAAGGGCCGCCTTGCGTTCTTCTTTTTGTTACTCTCATTTCTCCTCTGCTGTTCCTCTGAAAGAAAACCTGGAGCCGCAGATCTGCCGGGGAATAGCCCAGAATAAGGTCTTCAGATGCCTTGTAGGCAATTGTCGGAGGGATATCATAGTCCAATGCCATGATCACTGATATTATATAGTTTGTTCTCATCGTGAAGATTACTTCTTCATCCTTATTATTGAGAAAATTGTCACCTGTGTTGTATGTATTCAGGTCCTTTAAGTGGTAAGTACTGGTATTGATCACCTGGTCCGCATAATAAACAGCCTTCTCATAATTTTCCATGTAGAGATAAACCCTGCTGAGAAATGCCTGCGCGGCTGCCTGGTTAACACGGATGGTAGAAGACGCATTGGCGCCTGCCAGCGCTTTCTCTGCCTCCAGCAGATCTGCAATGACCTGATCATATACCTGCCTGGTAGTATTGCGGGCAACAAACTGGTCTTTGATAGCAGGATCTGTTTTCAGCGGAACGCCAAAATCAGTGGAGGCGGTAGCGGGTGTATAGGGCTTCCCGTAAGTATTCACCAGCATGAAATAATAGAATGCTCTCAGGAATAGGGCTTCTCCGGATATTCTTTTCAAAGTAGCGGCAGGTTCACCTTTTTCCTGCAACGATGGTACAATATGAAGTATGGAATTGATGTGGGCAATCTTGCTAAACAGACTGTTGAAAAAGATATCGTTTGTGACGATTTTTCCATCCGTGGTGATGCGTGGTTGCGCCTGCCAGTAATGAAATCCTGTTCCCTGAAGTACAGTATTGCTATTGTTGCCCTCGGGTATAACAGCCGCAATATCATCATCCATCAGGTGCAGCATTTCAGGAGTGTAGAATAGTTGATAATCTGTATATACCTCTCCTACCAGCAATTCATCCAGATCGGCTGCCGATTCAACAAAACTGTCGTTCTGTGAATATGTGGCCAGGAATTTTTTGCAGGAAGAAACACCTGCAAACAATATGCAAAGCAAAAGGATCCATGTTCTTTTTATATGTGATGGCATAATAGTGGATTTAGAAACTGATATTGAGGTTGAGTGCATAAACCGGCCTGATGGAAAGGTTGATATTAGAGGCAGAACCAGACTGGGAAGGATCCTGACCACGCAATGCTTTATTGGCAAATGTATATAGGTTGCTGCCACTGACATTTACGATAGCTCCCTTACAATTCAATTTTCTGCAGAGTTCATTGGAGAGCCGGTAGCTCAGTGATACATACTGGAGTTTGAGATAATCGCCTTTTACCACCCGCAAGTCTGAGAAATCGTACATCTGGTAGTAGTCCTGAGCAAAGTTGGTAAGCAGGCTGTAGCTTTTCCACCAGAAAAACTGGTCGTCCTGTATGGAATGCGAAGCTCCCTGAATAGCCGGGATATTGGTGAATTTTTCGTCTCCCGGATAGCGCCATCTATTGGTAAATTCTTTGCGAAGGTTTTGTTGTGAACTGGGTCTGAAAGTGCCGTAATTCCCTGAAGCCATCTGCAGCAACCGGATCTTGTTACCTACACTATAGGTGAAGGAGACATTAAGTGTCCAGTTCCCATATACGAAGGAATTATTGATACCGCCCTGCAATACTGGCTCTCTTCTTCCGGATTCCACCATTACCATATTGAAAACCTGGTCTTTCGTCAGCTTATTATATTGCGCCACCAGCTCGTCTTTATTTTCAGGTTCAACACCATAGAAAACCGGAAAACCATATTGGGGATCGAGTCCTTTAAATCGGTAAGAATAGAAAGTGTTGACAGCTTTTCCATTGACAGGCACTTTACCATCCAGGTAGTTCTGGTAGGTGAGCGTAGCGGCATCCACCATTACATTGCGGCTGTTCAGGTTGTCATTGATCAGCTTGTTGAATACCTGTCCCAGCTGCGGATCAAAGCGCCACATGAACCTTTTGTTACCGGCGCCCATATTGTCGATGAACTTGAAGTTCAGGCTCAGTTCCACGCCCTGGTTTTCCAATGTTCCTCCATTCACCACATAAGTATTACCCGGAGCTCCGTTCACAGCAGACACCTGCTTTGTAAGGAATGCATTGGTTGTTTTGCTATAGAAGTAAGCCAGTGAGCCATTGATCCTGCCTTTCAATAAGGTGAATTCAAGCGAGCCATTGTAATCCTGCGTTTTTTCCCAGGCCAGGTCAGGGTTGGGATAGGATACAGTAGTGGAGGAAAAAGAATTATAGAAAGTATTAAGACTCCCTTTCCGGATGGTCATATAAGGTGTTTGACCGGCCAGCATATTCCCGCGTGTGCCCAAAGATAAAAGCAATGCCGCCCTGTCTACCCATGATACACTACGCAGCAGGTCTTCCTGCATATTCCATCTGCCAGACAAAGCCCAGGTGGGAAGGAATTTTTCATTGCTCCTTGTACCAAATGAATTGGAGAATTCCTGGCTGGCAGTGGCAGAGATCACATAGCGGTCATTAAAGATCCAGGTGGATGTCAGATAAGGCCGGACTGAATTTTGTATACCTTCTGTGATGGTGGGAAAGCTATTGGCCGACAGCCAGGCACCATATGTTTGGTATTTCGATACATCTACCAGTGCGAAGCTATGCCCTCTGCCTGGATAATATCCCCTGCTTGTTAATTCAGTTGAATTGACCCGATTGGATTGCAGGTCAGCAGCCACTTCTACAGTAAGCTGGTGTTTGTTTTGCTGATCGAGGAACCTGCTGAAATTGAGACGGCCATTGATGATATAGTTCTGTCTCCTGACCTGCTGCCCGCGAAGCTCTCCTCCGAAAGGCATCGGATCACTGACTGGTTGGATTATATTCAGGATGGGATCGTATGCATATTGCCTGAGCTGGGAGGCCCATTCTGTATTTTCTTCAAACCACATATCCTGACTGGAATTACCGCCTGTATACGCAAGCCTGGTTTGAAACTGAAAGCCTTTGGCGATCTCATAACTGAGGTCGATACTGGCGTTGTATTCATTACTTTCAACCCTTTGCATGGTATGGTCCATCTCATTGAGGATGTTCATCGTTTTGAAATCCCCGAAGAGTGAAACAACCCTGGAGTTGATGGTTGAATAGAAATAGCGAGATCCATCTTGATTGTACAATGGGATAGCACGACTGGTGCCATACACATAATTGAGCAGACCTACCTCTGAAGGCGTATACCTTCTTTTCTCTTTGTTTAGTTGAATATTAAAATCGACTTTGAATTTTCGGTAGTTCATCTGCATATTCAGCATACCGGTATACCGGGCGTTGCTTTCTTTCTTAATCACGCCCGATTCATTTTGGTAGCCAACAGAAGCGCGATAGGAGACAGTGCTGGTCCCTCCTGAAACACTCAACGAGTGATTGGTGGCGAACACATCGCGCATCGTATGGCCCATCCAGTCTGTATTCATGGATTCAGCCCTGTCCACTCTTTTTTTGAATGTCTCATAATCGATCCTGCCTGCATAGTAGTCAACAATATCCTTTTCATAGGCTTCCAAAGCGCCTCCACGCAACGTCAATTGTTTTTCTATCATCTCCCGTGAAACGTCTATTCGCTCGCGGGAATCCATCATGTAAACGGATCTGTCAGTATATCTGGGCCTTCGGGTATAGGTTCCTGTTACATTGTAGGTAACAGTAGGAGGCCCGGGTTTTCCTCTCTTGGTAGTGATCACGATCACGCCATTGGCTGCTCTTACGCCATATAGCGCAGCGGCCGTGGCATCTTTCAATACATCTACCTGTTCAATGTCGTAAGGATTTAATCCTGAGATAGCATTGCCCAGCAGGTTTACGAAATCCGGATCATTGATCCTTTCTGCTGGAATGGGGAAGGGGTTGGTGCGAATGATCCCATCCACTACCCAAAGTGGCTCTCTCGAACCGAGGTAAGTATTGGTTCCCCGGATGCGCAGCTTGGGAGCGGCTCCAGCCTGTCCGGAGTTTTGCATGAACATGATGCCGGGTACACGCCCCTCCAGCATTTTGTCTACTGTATTCAAACCCGGTTGAATGATTGAATCCATTTTCAAAGAGGTAACAGAGCCTGTCAGGTATTTCTGCTTGATCTTTTGATAGCCATTGTACACCACTGCATCATCCAGTTGCTTGTTTCCCGGTACCATCTTTACTATGATCCGGCTGCGGCTGTTCACATTTTCCACTAACTGTTCGAAGCCCACATAGCTGAATACCAGTATGGCTTTCTCCCCAATATCACGAATTGTGAATTCTCCGTTCTGGTCTGTAGACGTTCCTGTTTGTGTTCCTTTGACAGTTATGCTCACTCCCTGCATCGCTTGCTGGTTATTGTCCACTACCTTTCCCGTAATGCTGATCTGTTGTGAGAAAGGAAAGATGGTGATCATCTTGTTTGAAATAGTGTAGGAGTATGGCTTATCGTTCAGGCAGATGCGGATTACCTCATCAACAGCCGTATTTTTTACATCGAGCGTAATCCGCCCGATATCTTTGGCCCATTCTTCCTTACAGACAAAATAGAATCCTGTTTGATCCCTGATATCTTTAAGGATTTTCACGAAAGGCAGGTTTTTACCCGTCAGGGTCACCTGTTGTGCATCGACCTTATTGCTCATGAATGAAATAATAATGAAGATGGCCAGGTACAGCAGTTTCCCGGGCTGCTTTTCTTGCCAGATAGCAAAATACATAGTGGCAGTAGTTTTAGTAATAAAATGATAAGTTCTATCAGGCAGATAAGGTAGTCAATACCCAATAGGTGCGGGGTATTGCATGATGATGCAAAAAAACAGGCAGGTTTAATGGAAAATTCTAAGCAGTGAAAATTGTAACACAGATAGCTATCGTTGTATAATAATTCTTCCTGGCTTGATATTGTTTTCTATTTTGAATTTGATCCCGGTGGTGAGTTCAAAGCTTTTCAGCATATCGCTCAGATTGGTATTCCGGCTCATGATGCCGAGAATTTTTACATCCGGGATTTTATCTTCGTACACTATTTTCATATCGTACCAGCGGGCAATCTGGTTCATTACAGATTCAAATGGCTGGTCTCGGAAATCGAAAGTTCCATTCTTCCAGGCGACTACCTGTTCGGTATCGATATTTTCTGAGAAGTTGAGCGTATTGCTGTTTTCGCGGAACCAGACCTGTTGTCCGGGTTTCATGATTTTTCGTTCGTTCCCCTTTTTCAAACTGATGCTGCCTTCCAGCAGGGTGATCCTTGAAATGGGCTCCTCCGCATAGGCATTCACGTTAAAGGCCGTACCCACAACATCGATCAAAGCATCTTTCACTTTTACCCTGAATGGCTGCGAACTGTTTTTTGCCACCTGCAGGTATACTTCTCCCTGAACAGTTACTGTTCTTTCGTTTCCCCTGAAGGCAGTAGGAAAACTGATGCTGGATGCGGCATTCAACCAGGCAATACTTCCATCAGGCAATGTGATGGTATATTCTCCGCCTCTTGGCGTGGATACTGTATTGGTATCGATCGTCTGCTGTGAGGCAGTGATTGAATCGTTCAACTGATAAATTATCTGTCCGTTCTCCGATTTAATTACTTCAGCGCCGCTTTGCTGCGCCAGCTTGCCATTGGCGGAAGTATCCAGGATGATCTGCTGTCCGCTACCGAGTGTAAGTATGGCCTTATTGTTGTCTGATTGCTGCGAAGCTCTGCCAGGACTGGTTTCTGTTATCTTTTCATTAGCAGGGTGATCCTTGCCGGTATTGAAAAAATAAAAACCTCCTGCTGCAAAGAGGACCAGTATCGCCGCTGCTACTGCATATTTCCGCCAGGGGCGCATATGCCTTACCGGTGCAGCCGGCATCAGTCCGGGTTCTGTTTCGATCAGGTTCTGGTATACTTTATCAAAGATGGCCGCGTGTTGCTGTTCTATCAGTTCAGGCTGCATTTCGTCCGGCAATTCAAACAGTAAGGATTGCCAGGTTTCCTGCAACTCAGAGTCCTCCGCCAGTTCAGACAGCCTGTTGATAATGGTTTCGTTGCCATTATTGTGCAGCCACTGGCTGAAGAGAGAACGAAGTTCCTGTTCTTTTTGATGAAGGGCCATATATATGAATACGTTGGTGGAAGAAAAGTTAACTACTCTGCCGGAAAAAAATTATTCGAAGAGCCAGAAAAGCAGCAGAATGCCTGCCATATCCGGGTTTTCGGCGGCAAATGCGCGAAGGTTTTGGATCGCTTTTACCAGGTGATTGTTTACGGTAGCACGGGAGATGTTCAGTAATTGGGCTGTTTCCTCATGTGATTTGTTCTCCAGCTTGCAAAGTTTGAAGACCATTTGCCTTTGGGCAGGCAGTCGTTCTATAGCTTTGTGCAGCCATCCTTCATTCTCTTTCCGGAACAACCAATCCTCGGTGTTTTCCATCTCCTGCAGACCGGCATGTATCAGGTGATCGATCAATTGCTGATCGCGTTTGGCTTTCCTGAATACGTCAATCACCAGGTTATGGGAGATCCTGAACAGGTAAGCGTTGAACGATTTATCCGGATCGATGCCCGCTCTTTTCTGCCAGATGATGGCAAAAAGTTCCTGAAGTATGTCCGCTGCCAGTTCTTTCGACTTCAGCACTTTCAGCAATTTACCATAAACGCGCGGACTGTAGTATTTGTAGATGGCGTGGAATGCAGCCTGGTCACCCCGGGACAGGCGGACGATCAATTCTTTTTCATATTCGGGGTCAAGCTGCAAAGACATGTAGGGTAGGTTGGTACCAGTCCCAATATTAGGTTTTTTTAAGCAAATGCAATGAAGCTATGGCCTTTGGCTCAGAAATTAGCGGGAGTATGACAAGTAATAATTAAGCATTACCTTGAGAAAAAGGAACTGAAATAAACCATGCCTGTTATAAAGAAGAAACTAATTGGATTTCTCATCTGTGGCTTCCTCCTAAGCTTTTCCATTTGCTATGGGCAGGAAGTGAAGAAGTCAACTCTACAATTTACAGGTGATAACCCATTGCGTACAGCCCTGGATTCAGCTATTGATCAGAGTGTGCGGCAGTATTTACAAGACAAACGGGCAGTTGGGATCTCCATTGGTGTTCTCGTTAACAATAAAGCATCTTTTTACAATTACGGAGAAACAAAGGCTGGCAATAAAAAACTACCGGGTAAAAATACTCTTTACGAAATCGGTTCTATCACCAAAGCATTTACCGGCATCTTGTTGGCAGGGGCTGTACTGGATCAAAAGATAGATCCGGAGAATGATATCCGTGAGTATCTCGAAGGTGACTACCCCAATCTTGAATACAATGGTGCTTCGATCCTTGTGAAGGATCTTGCCAATCATACCTCAACCATCACCAGGATCTTTCCCAACATGTGGGAGCGTCCGGAATATGATTCACTGAACCCATTGAAAGGATACGACCGTACTTTGTTATACGAAGGCCTGCACGCCATGAAAATGGATACTTTCCCCGGCAGGGTTTCATCTTATTCGAATATGGCCGTAGCCTTGCTGGGCACCATACTGGAAGATGTTTATGAGCAGCCATGGTTTCAACTGCTGTCTGAAGAGATCCTAGAACCTTTGCAGATGAAAGAAACCCGGATCGATCTTAGAGGATCACCGGATGCTGTAATTGCTTTACCGCATAATGATCAGCGTGAGCCATGCCCGCTTTGGGATATTTCCCGGCTGCCTGCGATGGGGGCCCTGCGATCTACTACCAGCGATCTTATCCGTTTCATCCAGGCCAATAATGATGATGAGTTGCCGGCCATTGCCTTGTCGCACCAGACAACTTATGGCACTATCCGGGAGGGGTTGGGATTCAACTGGTTCATACATACAACTCCGGAAGGCTACCAGGTATTTGAACATGGGGGAGGAACGGGCGGCTCACGCAGCTCCCTGGAATGCCTGCCGGGACTACGTTCCGGATTTGTGATCCTCACCAATAGCCTCGCCAACCGGAAAGAACTGGAAAAGCAACTGGAGTCCATTGTTATTAAACTCGCCCGGAACTGAGTGTGTTCCGGCAATAAGTATATTTGTTTTATTCCATCCAAAAACCCGAATCAATAAATGAAAAATTTACTAAGTATCATTTTCGTTCTGTTTTGCCTGAGCTCCGTTAATAGCCAACAAACCATAAAAGACCATTCAAAATCGATAAAAGAGCAAGCCGAAAAAATGGGAGAGCTCCTGGTGAAAAAGGAATACGATTCATTTGCCAGATACAATCATCCTACGATCCTTGAGATGATGGGAGGCAAGCAGAAAATGATTGAGGTGCTGGAAAAAAGTATCAATGAAATGGAAGCTGAAGGTATAAGTTTTACGAAAGTAAGTTTTGGTCAGCCGTCTACGGTTATTCCAGTAAAAAATGAACTTCAATGTACGGTTCCACAGGAAATAGAAATGAAAATGCCAAACGGAAGAATGGTTACGAAGTCAACATTGATTGCGGTTTCAGAAGATAATGGTAAAACATGGTGGTTCCTGGATACTGCAGGCAAAGACATTTCCGTGATGAAACAAATATTGCCGAATCTGAGCTCCAAAATTGTGATACCGGAGAAAGAAGAACCGGTTATTTTCAAGGATGAACAATAAACATAGCAATTAATAACCTTATTCCGGGCAGTGCATGAACAAGCGAAAACAATTACTGCTGCTTATCTTTCTGTATCCGATCTTTTCCTTCGCGCAACTGTCGATCAAATTTGCTTCGGTAGATAGTTTTGCTTCACAGGTAAAATACAGAAAAGACTTCAGGACATTGACGGAAGATTTGACCAGCCCTTATTCCGAACCTTTACTCAAAGCAAGATCGATTTTCAAATGGATCACGGAAAATATCCGGTACAACTACAAATACTACAACAAATATTACTACCAGGGGCGTGAACCAAAATCCTTTACCTGCAAAGACAATAAAGATTGTGAATCCAAAAGGATCGCCTGGGAGATCAATTACATAGAAACCATCCTGCGAAAGAAAAAAGCCGTGTGCTATGGCTATGCCATGCTCTTTAAGAAAATGTGTGATATCGCCGGACTTCAATCTGAAATAATTCCCGGTTATGTCAGGACCGAATATTACCAGGTGGGTACGGCCGGAACCCTTGATCATGCCTGGAATGCAGTCTGGGTCGATAGCACCTGGCATTTGCTTGACCCTACCTGGGCCGCGGGTGGCTGCGCCAAAAATGACGATGGAAAAATGCTTTCCTTCACTAAGAAATTCAACAATTATTACTGGCTCACATCCCCGGAAAATTTTGCAAGGAATCATTTTCCTAAAAACAACAAATGGACATTGTTGCAAAACTATACTAAGGATAGCTTTGCCCTTAACCCGTATTACGCCGCTAATGCGATCAGTAAGATCAGGCTTATGGCGCCCGGATCCGGAGTGATCCATTCGAAAAAAGGGGACACGGTTCATTTCAGGATCGGTTATGAAGGACCTGTTCAGGATATACAGATCAACTCTAATTATTTTCGAAACCCTGAGATCTGGGTTTATGAAGAAGTTTCCAAAAGGAAAAAAGTCCGCAAGCTGGATTCCGGCGCTGTGAAGAAACAGCAATACATACAATACCAAAGGGTAGGAAATACTTATGAGTTTTACTATCTTATCCCTGATAATTCATTGTATTACCTGGATATCCTGTTCAACAGGAACCGGGTAATGAGATTTAAAGTTGTTACCAGTCATGGCAAATAGAAAACAGGAAATCAAAGAATATGACCTGATGCTCCAAAAGCATATCGATAAAAAAGATTTCATAAAGATCAGCCGGACTTTCAAAGACAGGGAAGAGAACATAGCAGGATTCCTTCTTGCTATTTCTAAGGATTTCTTACTGTTACAAATCGATAATGAATTCCTCCTGGATGGCTACGCTATCATTCCGAAAACTAAGTTCGACAGTATTCGTTGCAACAGGTACGAAAAAACCTTGAAAAAGATCCATAAGAAGGAAGGACATTTGGACAGCCAATATGGAATCTATCAAAATATCTCTATAAAGACCTGGCAGGACTTGTTCACTGACCTGAAAAAAGCAGACTATCATGTAATAGTTGAATGTGAGGACAATGATGAGCCGGATTTTACAATAGGACCAATCAAGAAAATATATAAGAACAAGGTTGGGATACAATATTATGATCCCACAGGCAAACTTGATGTAGAGTTAACATCAGTACCTTACAATGAGATCACAATTATCAAGTTTGGAGACCGTTACTCTACCACGTTCAGGAAATACCTGAGAGAAAGTACCCGCAAGAAAAGCTAAGCTTTGCTTTTGATCTTTCGATCCAGGAAATCCAGAATAACATGAGCCAATTCTTCGAAGTGGCTTTCCAGCACTTTATGACCTGCTTCCAAACATGTATCTCCGCATCAGGATTATCCCTCTTATAACAAGGCGCCTCCGCCACACTATAGAAGGCGTCATATTTTCCCCATATTACAAGTGTGGGTGGTTGAACTGTTCTAAAGAAATTATGGAATTCAGGAAACATTGCCCTGTTATCAGGATAGTCTTTAAACAATGCATACAGTGAATCAATATGCCCTGGGCGATTCATCAGGTTCCAGTCTAGTGTCCATGCATCAGGTGTGAATAGGGCCTGTTGATCTTCCGGTACCCCGGCCAGATATTGCTGGCGACAACTTTCTTCATTCAAGAAGTCCCCAATTTTATCCCAGTTCTCTTTTGTAGGATGATCCCAGTAAACCTTGCAGGCATCCCATTCCTTGCCGAGACCTTCTTCATAAGCATTGCTATCCTGAAACATAAGTGCAGTGATCTTTTCAGGATGCATCAACGCAACGCGCATGCCTATCAGTGATCCATAATCATGCAGGTAAATAGCGAATTTCTCCAACTGCATTTTTTCAGTAAAAGAAGAAATGATGTTTGCATAATTCCTGAATGTATATTGAAATTCATCTGCGGATGGATAAGAGCTGTAGCCCATTCCTGGGAAGTCCGGGGCAATTGCGTAATAGTTTTCCGCAGCAAGCGCCGGTAATAATCTCCTGTATAAAAAAGAGGAATTCGGATAGCCGTGCATGAGCAAAACGGCGGGGTTGGAAGGATCTCCGGCCTCCCGGTAAAAAATATCCAGTCCGTCCACTTTCACGGTACGATGAAAGATCTTTTGGTTCTGTGTTGCATCCATAAGATATCTTTTGGGGAGATACTTCAAATGCGGTGCCAGGGCTGGAACAGCTAAAAAGATTTGATAAAATCACTTCTTCAATTCCTGTAAAAACTGGCTCGGCGTTTTGCCAAATTCTTTCTTGAAAGCTTTCGTGAAATACGACTGCGTTTGAATTCCCACGCGGTAGGTCACTTCCGTAAGCGGCACATCTTCCTCGGTCATGATCTTTACGGCCTGTCTTAAACGAACCGAGCGAACAAATTCCCCGATCGATTGCCCTGTGATGCTTTTGATCTTCTGGTATAGTTTGGTGCGACTCATTCCTGCCTGCTGGCAAATATAATCCACATCCATATCGGGATTGGTGAGTTGTTCAGTGATGATGCTCAACAGTTGGTCCATGAAAGCCTTATCCTTTGCAGAATGTACCATATCCCGGGCTTCAGCGAACTGGTCCTGCGCGTAGCGCTCTTTGAGCTTCTGGCGTTGGTCCAGGATATTGCGGATGGTGAGTTGAAGCAGGTCCACACTGATGGGTTTGGCGAAATAGAAATCGGCGCCCGAGCCAACGCCTTCCAGTTGCGCATCCAGGCTATCGCGCGAAGTGAGGATCAAAAAAGGAACATGACTGGTCTCGATATTGTCCTTCACCGCGCGGCATAATTCTATACCATCCATCACAGGCATCATCACATCGCTGATGATGAGATCGGGAAAGCTGTCCTGTAAATAGTCCAGCGCTTCCTGTCCGTTTGCTGCTTCGGCTATTGTATACTGTTGTTGAAGGTTGTCCTTTAAGAAATTTCGAAGCTCATCGCTGTCTTCCACCAATAGTATTACGGGTTTCTGTCCATTGCTATCAGCGGGAGGCGATTGCTGGTCATTGTGAGTAACCGGAGGGATTACTGCTGTTTGTTGTGTCGTTGTTGCATCACGATCCAATGCAGGTAATTGCTGCTCGTATTTGTAATGGATGCTTTCCAGCCTTACACCGGCTTCTTCATGGTTTTGTTCCCATTGTTCCGCTGCTGCATAATCTGCTTCACCTACCGGAATGGCGATGATGATCTCCGTGCCTTCGCTTCGTTCACTATACACTTTAATGCCTCCTTTGTGAAGATGTGTAAGACTTTTCACGAAAGCCAGACCAATACCAGAGCCGAGGTGGGATTCACTGATCTTGTAATAACGTTCGAACAAATGCCTGATGGATTCCTTTGAAATGCCGATACCATTATCGGCTACACGGATGTATAAGGAGTCAACAGCTTTGTAGTCGCCGGGTAATAAGAGATCATTTCCGAACGAAGGTTTGAAGCCATCGAGGCTGGTCATGATTTCCAGGGTGATCTGGCCGCCATCACTGGTATACTTGAAAGAGTTGCTGACGAGGTTGAGTACGATCTTTTCCAGCACCTGCCGGTCGAACCAGGCAGTGGACAGGCCTTCTGGGATCAGTACATCGAAACGGATATTCTTCTGGATAGCCAGCTCGCTGAATTCGTCGGCCAGCTCGCGAAGGAAAAGGCCGATATTACCGGGCATCACTTTCAGTTCGAGCGCGCCAGATTCCACTTTGCGGAAATCCATCAGTTCATTGATCAGCCCGGTAAGGCGATTGATATTCCTGAAGATGATCTTATAATGATGACTGGACGCGGACCGCGGGGATTCTTTCTGTAACAGTTCCAGGGAGCCGAGTATCAAAGAAAGAGGGGTGCGGAACTCATGACTGATATTGGTGAACAGTTGTAACTGCAGACGGTGCAGTTCTTCTTTTTTCTGTTCTTCGAGTCTGTGCAATTGCTGACGCTGACGGAATCGATACCAGGCCAGCGCGCCATAGATGAGGAGGCCGATAAGGATCGTTTTGAACCACCAGGTATTCCAGAAGGGCGGATGGATCACGATATCGATACTGGCGCCCTGTTCATTCCAGATCCCGTCATTGTTGGCGGCTTTCACATGGAAAGTGTATTTGCCGGGATCGAGGTTGGTATAAGTGGCTTTGCGTTCGTGGCCTACATAGTTCCAGTCTTTATCCCAGCCATCGAGCTTGTACGCATACTGGTTGTTCTCGGAGGCTGTATAATTGAGCGCGGCAAAGCTGATACTGAAGGCTGTTTGATCGTAGCTGAGCGTGATTGCTTTTGCAAGACTGACGTCTTCCTGCAATGGTCCTTTCTTTTCCGGCAGGATGGTTTGATTGAATACCTGCAGTTCAGTCAGGTAAACCGGCGGCAGGAAATTATTGGCGCGGATCTGGGCAGGGTAGAAGCTGTTGAAGCCATTGATGCCGCCAAAGAACATTTCCCCTGATTTCGTTTGCAGGTAAGCGTTGGCTTCAAACTCAAGCCCCTGCAGGCCATCGCCGGTATTGTATTTCTTGAATTCTTTTGTATCGGGATGGAAACGGGTAATGCCATTGGAAGTAGCGATCCAGAAATTTCCGTTCTTGTCTTCCGTGATGCCTTTGATGAATTCTGTGCCGAGCCCGGCCTTATCAGTGAAGAGCGAAAAAGATTTGCGGGCCGGATCGAACAAATACAATCCTACCTGTCCGATCCATACGCGATGCTTGCTATCGGTGAAGATCACGCGCAGGTCGGGTAGTTTGTCGTCATTGGTGAAGTAGTGAGAGAAGCGGTGGTTAACAGGATCATAGCAGTTGAGACCGCCATCGTCCGTACCGATCCAGAGGTTGCCGGATGCGTCTTCGCGCAGCGATACGATATTATTACCGATCAGTTTTGTTTTGCCTTCCGGGTCCTGCGTGATGCGGGTAAATTTTTTTGATTTGCGATCGAATAAATGCAGGCCACCATAATAGGTAGCCACCCAGAGCTGGTGTTGCCGGTCCTCATAGATCTGTTGCACATAATTGGAACTGATGGAACCGGCAACCGCAGGGTTATGTGTATACCGGGTAAAGCGCCCTGTACTTCTGTTGAACAGATTGAGACCACCGCCCCAGGTACCTGCCCAGAGATTACCTTCACTGTCCTCCATTACATGCAATACTTCATTCGAACCGATACTGCCGGCATCGTAGGGGTTGTATTTATAATGTGTGAACTGGTTACGGTTCCTGTCGAGACGATTGAGGCCGCCGCCATCAGTACCGATCCAGATATTGCCCTGACTGTCTTCACAGAATGCCTTCACATCGTTATAACTAAGGCTGTTGTTTGACAATGTTTGACGATATAGCCTGAATTTTTCAGTGCCAGGTGTATAAAGATTGATGCCGCCGCGGTGTGTGCCGATCCATAAGTTTCCCTGGATATCTTCCAGTAAAGCTGAAACTGTACGCTGGGAGAGGCTCGCAGGATTACCTTCTTCATATTGGTAGCGCCAGAAATTATTCGCAGGTGGATTGAACAATTGTAGTCCGCCATTGATACTGCCGATCCACACATTCCCCTGGTTGTCTGACATGATGCAACGGACCTGGTTGCTGCCGAGACTGTATGGATCGGTTTCAGAATGACGGTAACGGGTGGTTTGTTTGCGAATGAGGTTGATCACAAAGAGCCCGTCATCTTCAGTACCTATCCAAACATTGCCCTGCTGATCTTCATGAATGGCGCGGATACTGAAGGATTCATCAGGGATGGTCAGCGGATGGATAGAGGATAGGTCCTGTTGTGGGTTGTATTGATAGAGATGGCGTCCGGTGCCAATCCAGATATTGCCTTTGGCATCCTCATAGATCACCTGTACCGATTCGCCGGGAGCGAGTTGTTCCAGTGGAAAGCGATCGAAGCCCGATCCATCGGTGCGGATGAAAGTCAGTCCTCCGGCGGCAGTGCCTGCCCAGAGTTTGCCCGACCTGTCTTTGAACAAAGTGTTCACCTGGTTATTGGGCAGACTATGCGGATTGGCTGCATCATGTTTGAAGCGGGTGAATTGCTGGTCCTTTTCATTGAAGCGATTGAGCCCATTGCTTGTACCTACCCATAATACTTTGTTGCTGTCTTCCCCGATGCTCTTAATATAATTATCACTGATGCTGCCGGGGACCCTGGGATCATACCGGTATACAGTGAGCTGGTAACCGTCGTAACGGTTGAGTCCGTCTCGGGTGCCGAACCAGAGAAAACCTTTGCTATCCTGGAAGATGCATTCGATGGTGCTGTTGCTGAGTCCTTGTTCGTTTTGGATATGTTTGAAACTGATGGACGGTTTTTGTGCAAAAACGTCAGTAGTCCCCGGAAGATGAAAGAAGAGGGCAACCGCTAACAGGATGATGCGGCAGAGCAGTCGGCAGAGTGATGAACGATCCAATGGCATAATACAGGACCAAAATAGGTCAATTGGAGCGGAAAATGTGCTGTTGATCAACAAAAAGTCAGATCGGACTAAAATTATGAACGGGTGGACTACTGCCTGATCCACTTCATGCGCTAATATTGTTACAGCTCAGCTTGCCTTGTTCAACACGTTTTGCAGAGCGATCCGGGAATCGCGTTTTCATTGCCCCGGGTAGTATCTTAAAATGTAACTAATGAAAAAAAGAGAACGATTGCGACATCTTGTCATTGCCCTATGTGCTATTTGCTTTCTGCTTTTGGGTAATGCGGGATTTTCCCAACCAACTAACCGCACAGTAACCGGAACTATCAATTCCCCCGACAGCCTGCCGCTCAGCGGCGCCACCGTAACGGTGAAGGAAACACGACAATCAGCACGCACAGACGACAAAGGCCAGTTCACCATCACGGTACCTGCCGGCCAGGTGACCCTGGAGATCACGTATGTGGGATATGCCCCCGGGCAGATCATTGTTGCACCCACGGCCACCCAGGTGAGCCTGGTAATGAAGAGGCCGGACAACAACCTGAACGAAGTGATCGTGATCGGTTATGGCGCCACCCGCAAAAAAGATCTGACGGGAGCTGTGACCAGTATCACCGAAAAAGATTTCAATCCCGGTGTGATGGGATCTCCCGAACAACTGATCAATGGCAAGGCCGCTGGTGTACAGATCATGAGCAACAACGGTTCTCCCAGCTCAGGCAATACCGTACGTATCCGCGGCGGCGCTTCACTTAGCGCCAGCAATGATCCACTCATTGTAGTGGATGGCGTGCCGCTGGAGATCGGTGGCATCAGTGGCAATGGCAATAACTTCCTCGCATTGCTGAACCCGAATGATATCGAGTCCATCAATATTCTGAAAGATGCGTCGGCTACTGCTATCTATGGTTCCCGCGCAAGCAATGGCGTAATGATCATCACTACAAAAAAAGGCGCCAGCGGCCCGCTGAAGGTTACCTTCAATTCTTTGCTCTCCATGCAAACGGTAACGCGATTACCGGAAATGCTCTCTGCACAACAGTTCCGCGATCTCATCAACACCAAAGGATCAGGTGCGCAGAAAGCGCTGCTGGGAAACAGTACAACCGATTGGACCGACCAGGTATTCGAGAATGCCATCGGCAACGATAATAATATCAGCGTGTCTGGTTCCATCGCGAAGAAATTACCCTTCCGCGCTTCACTCGGCTATCTCTACCAGGATGGACTGCTGAAGACCGATAACCTCAAAAGATTTTCAGGTAGCCTGGTGCTGAGCCCGAGTTTCTTCGACCGGCACCTGAAGATCGATATCAATCTCAAAGGTTCGGTGAACGATAATAGCTTCGCCAACCAGGATGCTGTATGGGCTGCGTCTGCATTCGATCCCACGCAGGCAGTGCGTACAGACAAGCCGGAATTCGGAGGCTATTACGAGAGGATCGATAATGCCGGTGTGCCTGTTGTACGCGCACTGCGTAATCCGCTTGGATTACTTGAACAGGAAAGTCATAAGAGCACTGTACGACGCAGCATCGGTACCGCAGAAGTGGATTACAAATTCCATTTCCTGCCTGATCTTCGTGCACACGCCATCGTTGGCTATGATATTGCCGAAGGCGAAGGCACCAATTATGTTCCCGATTACGCGGCTGCACAATACACACGCGGCGGCATTCAGAACAGCTACTCACAGAAAAAGACCAATAAGCTTTTCACCGCTTATCTGAATTATACAAAGAACCTGCCCGGACTGAAAAGCAGGGTAGACGTTACGGCTGGTTATGATTACCAGAACTGGATGGCCACCAATCCGGCTTTCATCGATTACAATGTAAAAGGAGAAGTACAGGCCAGCACGCCGGCCGATTCACAGCGCCATGTATTGCTTTCGTACTACGGCCGTCTTAACTATACATTCAACAACAAATACCTGCTCACCGCCACTATTCGCCGCGACGGTACTTCCCGCTTCAACAAGGATAACCGCTGGGGCGTATTCCCATCACTGGCGCTGGCCTGGAAGATCAAGGAGGAGAATTTCCTGGTCAACAGCGATCTCATCAGTGATCTGAAACTTCGTTTAGGCTTTGGCGTTACCGGGCAACAGGAAGGCATCGGCAACTACAGTTACCTGCCCAACTATACCATCGGTAATGAATTTGCGCGCTATCGCTTCGGCAATACTTATTACCAGACCTACAGGCCGCAGGCTTATGTGTCGGACCTGAAATGGGAATCAACGGAAGCCTGGAACGCAGGACTGGACTTCGGTCTCTTCAGCAATAAAGTGACCGGTACCGTTGATTATTATTACAGGAAAACGAAAGACCTCCTGGCTTATGTATCTGTGCCTGCCGGTTCCAATCTTACCAACAGCATTACCACCAATGTGGGAAATATCACCAGCAAGGGATTGGAATTATCGTTGAACACTACATTGATCAGCAATAACCAGCTTACCTGGACTGTGGGCGCCAATGCCACCTGGCAGGATGTAAAGATCACCAACCTCAGCCTGGTGCCGGATACTGCTTCTCCCGGTTCCTTCACCGGTCCTGAAGTGGGCAGCAGGGGATTGCAGATCCTCAGTCCCGGTTATGCGCCTTATATGTTCTATGTATACAAACAGGTATACGATAATAAAGGAAAACCAATCGAAGGCATGTATGCTGATCTCAATAAGGACGGTGTGATCAACGATAAGGATTTTTATCGATACCATTCTCCCATGCCGGAATTCATGCTGGGTTTCAATACGCAGGTCACATATGGCAAATGGAGCGCCAGCACTGTATTGCGCGCCAGCTTCGGTAATTATGTGTACAACGATGTGAAGGCCAACCAGGGGAGCTGGGAAACTTTACAATACAATCCTTACGAGCTGATCAATCTCTCTACTGATTATCTGAATACAGGGTTCACGGCGCGCCAGTTCTTTTCCGATTATTTCGTGGAGAATGCGAGCTTCCTGAAAATGGATAATATTTCCATCGGATACGATTTTGGGAATGTGTGGAAGAATACAGCCAGGCTGCGTGTAGGCATGCTGGTGCAGAACGTGTTCACCATTACAAAATATGATGGAGTGGATCCCGAGATCCAGAATGGATTCGACAATAGTTTCTATCCACGTCCAAGGACTTTCTCACTCAACCTGAACCTGAGCTTCTAAAAATTGCATGCAATGAAAAAGATCAATCAAATATATAGCGGGTTTGCACTGATGATGCTGTTGCTGCTGGGCAGTTGTGTGAAGGACCTGGACCAGCAACCCTATGTGCAGGAAACCTCCGCTTCAGTTTATGCAAAAGCGGAAAACTATAAAAAGGTAATGGCAAAAGTGTACGCATCACTGGCCATTGGCGGACAGGAGAAGGGGGATGGTAATGCCGATCTCTCAGGCAGGGCTGCAAATGCTTACCTGCGCATATACTTCAACGTTCAGGAACTGCCCACCGACGAAGCAGTATATACCTGGGGCGGGGGAGATGCCTTGAATCCTGTTCAGTTCATTAACTGGAATACCACCGATGAATGGTCCTCTGCCATGTACTATCGCATATTGTATACCGTTGGCCTCTGTAATGAATTCCTGCGCAATGCGAAGGATGATAAGATCAGTAAGTTCACCGACGCTGAAGTGGCGGATATACAGGCCCAGCGTAATGATGTCCGTTTTATCAGGGCCGTTGCCTGGAGCCATGCGCTGGACCTGTTCGGCATTCCTCCATTCATTACGGAAGATGATCCTGTAGGCGCTTTCTTCCCTCCACAGATCAAACGTGCCGATCTCTTCAGTTACGTGGAAAAAGAATTGAAAGAAATTGCTGCTGCATTGCCGGACCGCGCACAGGCTGAAGATGGCCGCGCCAATAAGGGCGCTGCTTATGCGCTGCTGGCAAAGCTGTACCTGAATGCGGAAGTGTATACCGGAACGGGTAAATACACAGAGTGTATCGCAGCCGCCAACGAAGTGATCGGTCAGGGATATACGTTAGAGCCAACTTACAGCAAACTGTTCAATGCGGATAACGATAAACGTACCAACGAGATCATTTTCGCCATTCAGCAGGATGGACAAAACACTACCACCTGGGGCGGCACTACCTACCTGGTCTGCGGACCGATAGTAGGAAGCATGGCTGCCACTGACCTGGGTGTGCAATCCGGCTGGAGCAGTATCCGCACCACGCCGCAGTTTGTAAGCCTGTTCCCTGATGTTACGGGTGCAACAGATACCAGAGCGCGCTTTCATACAGACGGACAATCGTTGCAGATCAATGATCCTACTCTGCAAACCGATGGCTATGGCCTTACCAAATACACCAACAAGACCGATGCCGGCGGCAATGGTTCCAACTATGCGGAAGGTTTGGTAGATACAGATTTCCCGATGCTGCGCCTGGCTGATGTTTACCTGATGTATGCAGAAGCCGTGCTGCGTGGTGGAACAGGTGGTAATACAGGCACTGCACTGAACTACGTGAACCTGATCCGCACAAGGGCTTACAATGGCAGTAATGCAGGGAATATCAATCAGTCCGACTTCAACCTGAATTTCATTTTGGCGGAAAGAGGCCGTGAACTGTTCTGGGAATGCACCCGCCGTACCGATCTGATCCGCTATGGCCGCTTTACCGGCAATACCTATCTCTGGCAATGGAAGGGCGGAGTGAAAGATGGTACGTCTGTGGCTCAGCGTTATAATGTATATCCGATCCCTGCTGCCGACAGAGCCGCCAATCCCAATCTCGACCAGAACCAGGATTACTGATCAATCAAAAAATGAACAAATGAACTGCTGTAAAAATATTTCATCATGCTGTTGCTGCCTCTGCTGGCATTAACAGGATGTAAAAAAGATGGCGACAGAGTTACACTGGAACATATCGCCAATAATGAACTGGTGGCATCGGCTTCAGAATTAGTGCTGACCAATGCCACGGCGGGCTCCAATGTATTTTCTTTATCATGGAGCAAGGATAGTCTGCGCATCTCCAATTCCGGTAAATACGGACTGGCCACCACGGCGCTTTCCAATACACTCCAGTTTGATACCGTGAATACTTTCACGCATCCCAAAGAATCCGTAGAGACCGGTGTGCAGAAATTGTTTACCGGAACCTCACTGAATATGCTGGTGCTGAGCATGGGCATGGTACCGGAAGAAACAAAGACCATTTATATCCGGCTGAAAACGTTGGTTGGTGCTAATCTGGAGCCGCTGTACACACCAACGGTTGCTTTGAAAGTAACGCCATTCAATCTCGTGAGCTTCCTGTATATGCCGGGCGATCTCAGCGGTGGCTGGAACAGCTATACTACCAAACTCTGTTCACCAACCAGTGACGGTAAGTATGAGGGATATGTGAATGCTGCCCAGTGGAATAATTTCAAATTATCGGAGCAGTCAAATGGCAGTGGCGTTGTGTATGGTTCGCTTCCCAATGAACTGTACAAGCTGGATCCCAGCGCAGCTCAATGGAATATCTGGTTCGATGAGGGCGGCTACTTCCTGGTGAAAGCAAATACAAATGACCTCAGCTGGAGCAAAACAAAGATCAATTCCTTCCATATCTCCGGTGATTTTAACGACTGGAGCACTTCGGCTACTCCAATGAGTTATGATGCCGTAAACAAGGTTTGGACTGCAACCGCCAATTTCCAGGCGGGACAATGGGGCAACAGTTTCCAGATCATTGCTAACGGCGACTGGGTAATTGTTTATGGAGATGAGGACGGAGATGGAAAGATCGGAGCCGGAGAAAAAGTGTATCCGCCCACGGGTACGCATACCGTTACGATGAACCTGAGCAATCCTGAGAAATACACGATCACTATTCAGTAACAATATTTATGAAGTATTCTTTTCGACTTTTTTCAACGGGGTTGTTTTTTGCGCTGCTGTTCATGACAGCCTGTAACAAGAATGATGGAGATGCAGGTTCTGTGACCCCACCAGAAGAGAAAGTGTTATACGACTGGACCAAACTGGTGATGGGAGCTGACCTTAGTTCCGTGAACATGGTGCAGGCTAATGGTGGCCGTTATGAAGATTCTGGTCGCGCCAAAGATCCATACCTGTTGTTCAGGCAGTACGGCTGTAACTCAGTACGGTTAAGGCTCTTTCATAACCCGGCCGCTCCGGGCGGCTATAGCGCCGATGGATATTGCGGGCTGGAAGATGTGGTCCGCAGTATCCGTCGCGCCAAAGACCTGGGCATGGCGGTGAATCTCGATTTTCATTATTCCGATACCTGGGCAGATCCCGGCGTGCAGAAAATTCCTGCTGCATGGGCCGGGAAATCAATCAGTGTTTTGAAAGATTCTGTTTACAATTACACTATTGGCGTACTGGAACATTTGAAGGCGTTAAATCTCACACCTGAGATGGTGCAGATCGGCAACGAGATACAACCCGGTATGCTGCTGCCCGAAGGAAAGATCACCAACAATGATTTCTCCAGCCTGGCCGTATTGCTGAACAGTGGTATCAAAGCAGTGCGCGATTTTTCAGAGCAATCCACCATCAAGCCGCTGATCATTTTACATCCTGCCAGTGCACAGGTACAACAGTGGTGGTTCAATGGCATCACCGCAGCCGGAGTAACCGATTTCGATATCATCGGTATCTCTTATTACGAAGAGTTCACTACTGTGAAGCTGGAACCATTGAAAGCACTCATCGCACAACTCAAATCAACTTTCAATAAAAAAGTGCTGATCGTAGAAACCAATTACCAATGGACCAATGCCTCACAGGATGGAGTGGTATATCATGAACAGACTGTGTTGAATGGGTTTGAGGTGAGTGCGGCCGGGCAACTGGCTTACCACAAGGCCCTGACCCAGGCCGTTATCGATGGAGGCGGCATGGGCGTGATGGTATGGGAGCCGGCCTGGATCAGCAATGCACAAAACTGGGGTCAGGAACTGATCGCGTTCTTCGACTTCACCGGGAAGGCGCTGCCCGGTCTGCAGTTCATGCATCAGCCATACAAATTTTAGCGAAGCGCTTATTTACATAATACATACCTGATGAAATATTTTTGCTGGATTATCGTGTTGTGCTGCCTGGCAGCGCCGGAAGGTCATGCCCAGAAGATCCCATTCAGTGATCAGTGGCAGTTTAGTAAAGAAGAGAAACTGGCTGGCAACCCGCTGCTGATGGCGCTGGGTAATGCTGTTACACCGGATGCCGGCTGGCAGCATGTGAACCTGCCGCATACCGCCAACCTGGAACCACTGGTGATTCAATCACAGTGGGTAGGACTGAGCTGGTACAGGAAAGATTTTACGGCAAAAAAAGAATGGAAAAGCAAACAGGTCTTCCTTCATTTCGAAGGAGCCATGCAAACCGCTACGGTATATTTGAACGGCAAGGAATTGCTCACGCACACGGGTGGTTATCTTCCTTTCTCCATCAATATCTCTTCCGCGTTATCTTTCGATAATAACAATGTATTACTGGTTCGTCTCAATAACCAGGACAGTCCATTGGTACCGCCCGGCAAACCGCTGAAGGATCTTGATTTCTGTTATTACAGTGGTATCTACCGCAATGTGTGGCTGGAAATAAAAAATGACCTGCATATCACCGATCCGGTAATGGAAGCCATTCCGGCAGGTGGCGGATTACATGTCTGGTATTCCGGAGTTTCCGATAAACAGGCTAACGTTCACGTAGCTACGCATATTCGTAATGCAGGAGGCCAGTCCGCAGACTATTCATTGCAGTGGCAATTGCTGGATAAGAAAGGGAAGATGGTTGTCAAAGAAACAACTGCCGGCCTGAAGCTGGCTCCCGGAGAAGCTTTACAGACCACTGGTTTGTTGAAGGTGCTGACGCCGCAACTCTGGCATCCTGATAACCCGTACCTGTACACGCTGAAAGTTCAGATTCGTAAAGAAGGGATATTGCAGGATGAGCAAAATATCCGCATCGGGATCCGTGAGTTTGCACTGCGTGATGGTAGGTTCTATGTGAATGGTAAGCCGCTTTTGTTCCGTGGCACCAACCGTCACCAGGAATATCCTTATATCGGGAATGCTTTATCTGATAATGCACAATACAGGGATGCCGTAAAGATCAAAGATGCAGGTTTCAATATTGTGCGGCTTTCCCATTATCCGCAGGCCAATGCGTTCATGGATGCCTGTGATGAGCTGGGATTGCTCACCATTGCCGCCATTCCGGGCTGGCAGTTCATCGGTAACGATAGTTTCATGACGCATGCTTACAGGGATGCACAGGAACTGATGCGCCGCGACAGGAACCATGCGAGCGTGGCAATCTGGGAACTATCGCTCAATGAGACCGCAATGCCGGACCATTTTATGGAACGCATGGTGGCCATCGCCAAAGAAGAATCTCCCGCCTCACCCGCACTCACCGCTGGCTGGATCGACAAATATTATGATGTATTCTTCCCGGCGCGCCAGCATGGCAAATTCCCGGATTACTGGAAGAAGTATACAGGGAAGATCCCATTGTTCACTGCGGAGTATGGCGACTGGGAATATTTTGCGCAGGATGCAGGTCTCAACCAGGCAGGCTATGCTGGTCTGAAAGGTTCAGAGCGCAGCAGCAGACAGTTAAGGGGAGACGGAGAGAAGCGCCTCCTGCAGCAGGCACTCAATTTCCAGGAAGCGCATAACGATAACCTTCATAATCCACACCTGGGCGACGCCAACTGGCTGATGTTCGATTATAACCGCGGCTATTCACCCGATATCGAAGCATCGGGGATCATGGACCTGTTCAGGTTACCCAAATTCTCTTATTATTTCTACAAAAGCCAGGCGCCTCCCGGCAAGGAGCCGCTGGTGAATATCGCAACCTGGTGGAATGAAAGATCCGATCCCTCTGCCATCAAAGTTTACAGCAACTGCGAAGAGGTGGCGCTTTACCTGAATGGCAAATTAATAGAAAAAAGAAAGCTGGTCGCGACAGGATCTCGGATAAACTTCGTTATCCGCCCTTTGTTTTCGATCTTCAGCAATTCTCGCCCGGTGAATTAAAGGCAATTGGCTATATTGGAAACAAAGTGGTGGCGGAAGACAAGGTGATCACGGCCGGAGAACCAACTGCTATCCGTTTGCACTGGGACCGCAGTGGCCGCGACCTGAAAGCCGATGGCGCAGACAAAGTGTTCTTGTATGCAAGCATCACAGATAGCAGGGGGAACACCTGTTACCTGTCGAATGCCAGGCTGAATTTTTCCGTGTCCGGAAATGGACAACTGGTAGGGGGGCGGCAGTGCAGGCTGAATCAGGTATCGCTACAGTGTTGCTGCAATCCACCAGCCAGGCAGGGCCTGTTACCATCACAGTAAGTGGTGAAGGACTGAAGCCTCAATCCATTACTATTCGTTCTCAACCATAATCTCCAGCTATGCGTTTGTGTGTATTCGTTATACTTGTTTGTTTTTCCCTTCCGCTGCTGGCGCAATCCGATCTGTTGTATGTTGACAAAGAAGGCGTACTCAGGCGGAAATCCGATCAGCAGGAGCAATCCTTCTTCGGCGTGAATTATACATTGCCCTTTGCATACGCCTACAGGCATGTGAAAGCTATGGGGCTGAATCCCGAGCAGGTGATCGATGCTGATGTGTATCATTTTGCGCGCCTGGGGCTGGACGCTTTCCGTGTGCATGTATGGGATACGGAGATCTCCGATGCTGAAGGTAATTTGTTGAATAATGAACACCTGCGGCTCTTCGATTACCTCATCAAAAAACTGAAAGAAAGGAATATCCGCATACTGATCACACCCATTGCTTATTGGGGCAATGGCTATCCGGATAGGAACGAAGAAACGCAGGGATTCTCCAATAAATTCCGCTACAACAAAAAGAAACTCGTTACCAACGATACCGCTATTGCAGCACAGGAGAATTATATCAAACAATTGCTGCTGCATGTCAATCCCTACACAAAATTGTCTTACCGCGATGATCCGGGTATCATTGCCTGCGAGATCAACAATGAGCCGGATCATGGGGAAGATAATAAACAGACAACTGCTTACATCAATCGTATGGCTGATGCCGTTCGCAGCATCAACTGGAAGAAACCTGTCTTCTATAATATTTCGCAGGCTTATCGCAATGAAGAAGCCTTCCTGGCGGCGCGTGTAGATGGGTTTACCTATCAGTGGTACTCCAACGGACTGGTGGCCAATCATACCACGCCCGGCAATACGCTGCCTTACGTAGATAACTATGCGATCCCTTACAAGGACTGGCCCGGCTTTGCAGATAAAGCGAAGATCATCTATGAGTTCGATGCCGCCGATGTGCGGAGCTCATATATGTATCCCGCTATGGCGCGCAGTTTCCGGACTGCCGGTTTTCAATGGGCTACCCAGTTTGCCTGGGACCCCACGCCACTGGCTTATGCGAATACCGAATACCAGACCCATTATCTCAACCTGGCCTATACACCAGCAAAGGCCATCAGCTTCATGATAGCTGGCAAGGCCTTTCACCGGGTACCCAGATTTAAGACCTATGGCGGTTTTCCTGCAGATACTTCATTTGAACAATTCCGCGTTTCTTACAAAGAGGACCTGAGTGAATTGAATTCCGGTACAGAATTCTATTATTCCAATAACACAAATACGAAACCTGTAACCCCATCCAAACTGCAGCATATAGCAGGTGTGGGCAATTCGCCGCTGGTCAGTTACAGCGGAACTGGAGCGTATTTCCTGGATCGCGTAGCGCCAGGCGTATGGCGGCTGGAGCTGATGCCTGACGCAGTTGGTATGAAAGACCCTTTTACGAGTGCAGCGCTGAATGATACTGCTACGTACATCGTATGGAAGCAACAAAACATGCAAGTGCAACTACCGGACCTGGGCAAACGCTTTCGCATAATGCCGCTGAACCAGGATAATAAGAATAAAAGCCTCAGCACAACTGATGGCCGTTTCACTGCAGGACCGGGTGTTTACCTGCTTTCTGCAAAGGAGGTGAACCCGGCAACGCTTAAGCTGCATTCATTGCCATTAGGCATGCGCGAATTCTATGCTCCGCCTTCCATGCAGTTGCCCGCAGTAAAGGTATTTGCCGAACCGCCGCGCGAATTTCCTGCTGGTCAGGATCTACCTGTTTCAGCGACTGTATTATCCTTGCCTGAGGGGGAAGAGTTGGAACTGCAGGTCAATTCAAACTTTTTGCCACTGACAAAGCAAACTGTTTACAATTATGCAGCAATAATTCCTGCCAGTATGGTGGATGAAGGAGAGCTGAGATTAGCCATCCGTTTGAAGAAATCAGGATATGTGGTCCAGAACCTCAGATCGGTGCGGGTGTTGGATCAAACAGCGCGTCTTGAATTGTTCAATGCGCGAAAAGTACAGGAGGATACAGTGCTGAAATCCTGGTGGCGTATCAAGAATTTTCCCGACTGGAACCGTCGTACACACTATAAATTTGACACAAGTGAAAATGGTGTTGTGAGCTACAAGGCCAGTGCTGATACTTTCAATTTCGATATCCCATTTATCGGCTGGCAGTACAGTTGCAATATGACGGATATTACATTGCAGGGAGAGAACATATATTCCACTATTAAATTGACAGGCGCACCAGCCAACGGCAAAGCTGCCAGCATCAGGCTGATCCTGGTAGATCATAACGGGAATGCCTACGGTAGGAATCTCACCCTGGAAGGAACCAGTAAAACATACGAGCTGAGCATAAGCTCATTCAGCAAATCTCCATTCCTGCTCATCCCGAGGCCTTACCCGATGTTCCTTCCATTATGGTTTAACAGTACTGTGTATCCTCCGCTTCAACTGCCTTCGATAGAAAAAATACAGGTATTGTATATGCCTGAGGAAAACGAAAAAGCGGAAAAGGAGAAGGGGTACCTGATTGAAGCGATTTGGGGAGCAAAGGATTGAGGTGAAAATTTTCAGATCTGTCTATCGGCTAATAACCATCTTCCCTGACGGGAAAAATCCGGAAAGTTCACCATGATATATCCCTTTGTATTGCCAAACTTTACAAGTCAGGACTGGTTGTAATTGTTTTCCTTCCTTCTAAAATGCGGTTATATAATATTGAAAGTAATGAATGCGCTGCTTATTTTCTGATTGCGGCAGGCAAATTGCTGATCATTTGTGATCATTTGGTTGCAGCACCCATTGGGAAAGGATAATCAAAAAATCAACAAAATGAAAACATTATTTGCAATATCGTTCTTTCTGATCTGTCTTTCCAATACAAGTTGCGGACAGCAAAAGAAACAAAAAACATCTCAATCTAAAACGGCACAGGTAATGGATTTATCAAAGATCACCAATGAAAAGGTAAAGCAGGCTATCGAAGCGCTGCAATCAGGAGATAAAGGCTGGTATTTGTTTTTTACAGAATCTCCTGTGATGACCGATGATGGCAATACCGTTGATTTCAAATCTTTTTTCGCAAAGGCGTTGGGCAATGAAAAGTTCCTGACCATCGACAAAGTGGAGAACGAAGGCAAAGATGTGTATGGTAATTTCAAAGCCGGTCAATGGGGAACATTCAAAGTGTTCTTCAAATTCCATCAAAATGCAGAAGGGAAGTTCAACAGGCTGGACATTGGCCAGGCAAAGTATTGATTTAAACAACACTTCAATTTCCCCTGTAAATATGTGCTGCTCGCAGGCGCCGTTTTTATCAATGGCGATAGGGATATGGGCTCATTCTGCCAATATAAGAAATTCGAATGCATCGATCTTGAGACCGGTGAAAGGCGGAGCCTGATGAAAGAGTATTATGAGTAAGTCAGTCGATTGTTGATATTCCCTGATGTAATGATACGATAAGATCGTTTTATTGAATGTGGGAAAGCCCGCTCACCCGCCTCCCGGCGAGTGATTATTATTCCGTCGCTCCCGGCAACACAGCGCTCGCCGGAAGCGAGCGACTACCATCACTCCGACCTTATTGGTCAGCTCCCATTTATTTTTTCAGCATGTCAAAATACCGGTTCGGGTTATGGAGCGGAAAGGGGAGATTTCTGCATAACGGTGTATTCTGGCTGTGCGGTAAAATGCTGTAAAATAATAATTGAGTATAAAAGCGTACAAAACGGCAAATTCAAGAGTTTGGATTATAGTGTTGAAATTCAGTTTATAATGCCTGTCAATGACTGTATAGAATATTTATTCGTAAGTTATTTTGCGTTTTTGATTTCATATGCATACCTTTAAAGCAGCATGGAATATTAGAATAATGAATCGTGTTTATGGTTTTGTGTGGTGCAAAGAATGGGTGTAAAAATCTTCCGGGTGATGCGTTGGCACTTTCGGGGAAGACCTTCGGTCACCATTAATCTGAGGAGCTTTTTTCTCATTACAAATACCAAAATAATGCGACAATTACTTCGATCTGTAGTATCGCTGCTGCTGCTTATGTTCCTTCTCTCTTATGCGATAGCTCAGAACCAGTCATTGAAAGGGACCGTCACGGGTTCCGGTGGCATTCCATTATCAGGGGCCACTATCCGGATAAAGAATTCAACCATCACTTCACTTACGGATGCAAACGGAAACTTCACTATCACCGCCGCCAATGGGCAGGTGCTGGAGATCTCGTATGTAGGTTATCAGACACTTGAGCTAACGGTGTCCGGAACTGAGCCATTGATCGTAGCGCTCAGGCCCGCAAAGTCAGACCTCGAAGAAGTAGTGGTAGTGGGCTATGGAACGCAAAAGAAAAAACTGGTCACGGGCGCCACCGTGCAGGTGAAAGGAGAGGATATTGCGCGATTGAACACCGTAGATGTGCTGGGGGCCTTCAGTCGCAGGCTGCCGGTGTAAATATCATTCAGAACAATGGTTTCCTGGACAGGGCTTCAAGGTGAATATACGCGGCATCGGCACTAATGGCAACTCATCTCCCTTGTATGTGATAGATGGTGTTGCCAACGGAAGTATCGATGGATTGAATCCTGCTGATATTGAGTCCATCGATATCCTGAAAGACGCTGCTTCTTCTGCCATTTATGGAGCAAGGGCCGCCAACGGTGTTATCCTTGTTACCACCAAACGCGGCAAGGCAGGTATGTTCCGGGTTATGTATGATGGTTATTATGGCGTACAGAATCTTTACAAG
The DNA here is from genome assembly GCF_007970185.1 of Pseudobacter ginsenosidimutans. Classification (NCBI taxonomy): domain Bacteria; kingdom Pseudomonadati; phylum Bacteroidota; class Chitinophagia; order Chitinophagales; family Chitinophagaceae; genus Pseudobacter; species Pseudobacter ginsenosidimutans. The sequence goes on from NZ_CP042431.1 coordinate 5,344,937, forward strand.
ATCCCCACCATCCTCCATGCAAAAGAGTATATGATGATACAGGACGAAGGCCGCCTGATGGATGGCCTTGCTCCTTACAATTGGGAAAGCTATTTGCCGGCAGCTGATTGGGAGGCCATCAATAACGGCAGCTGGAAAGGCACCAACTGGCTCAAGGAGATTCTGAATGAAAATGCCAGCCAGCAAAACCATTCACTGAATTTTACCGGTGGCACAGATCGCTCCACTTATTCACTCGGTCTCTCTTATACCAATCAGCAGGCCACCATGGGAGCGCCCGGGAAGATGCCGGATATGGACCGGTTCAATCTTCGCATCAATTCAGATCATATCGCCATCCGGAAAAACGATCTGAATGTTCTTCGCATAGGCGAAACCGTTAATTATAAATATTCTGAGGTCAACGGTTCTTTCGCTACAGGTGGTATTTATTGGAATAGTGTACACAATATGCTGGTGATGAGTCCGCTCATGCATGCCTATAACAAAGAAGGGGATTACTATACGTATAAAGACCGTCTGGCTGATGGCTATAACTGGGATATCTCCAATGGAGCAGACAAGAATCCCATTGCTTATATGGATTACCTGATGAACCAGAACAAGAGTAAGTCGCATTACTTGCAATCCAGCTTCTATGCTGAGTTACAGCCGGTAAAAAGATTGAAGTTCCGCACGCAGTTCGGTTATATCATGGGAGCTTCCAGCTACCGGGCATATACACCTGCCTATGAGCTTACGCAGGCGATCACCAGCGCCAACGACAGGGTGATACAATCACTGTCTTTATTCAACCGCTTTACCTGGGAAAATACAGCCAACTATACTTTCAAGGTGAAAGACCATAGTTTCGATGCATTGCTGGGGCAGTCGATCGAAAAATGGGGGATGGGTGAATCCATGAGCGGCACCAAGGCCGGTTCCAATTTCGATGATTTCGAACATGCCTATCTCTCCAACGTGGCTACCAATGCCACCAGTGTGCAGGCGCTCACCGGATTGCCAAGCAGCCAGGGAGCGCTGGTCTCTTTCTTCGGACGACTGAATTATAACTACAAGGAAAAATACATGGCATCACTGATCGCCAGATATGATGGTTCTTCTGTATTTGCGAACGGGCACAGGTTTGGTTTCTTCCCATCGGTTTCCGCGGGCTGGACCATCTCCAATGAATCGTTCATGGAAGATGCATCGTTTATCGATTTCCTGAAACTGAGAGGTTCCTGGGGACAAAACGGGAACAATGCCGTGTCTTCTTTTCAATGGCTCGCATTGGTGACATCCAATAATACCTATGGCGGTTATTCATTCGGCAATTCCATGAATAATGTTTCCATCGGATCATACGCGTACAAACTTACCAACCCTGATCTTACCTGGGAAACGCAGGAGCAAACGAATATTGGTATCGATGCGCGTTTCCTGAACAACAGGCTGGGTATGGAACTCGACTGGTACAAAAAAACAACCAAAGACTGGCTGGTGACGGCTCCGGTATTGTATTCCTTCGGTGCTGAAGCGCCTGCAGTGAATGGTGGCGACATTGTCAATAAAGGCATCGAGCTGGCCCTGCACTGGCAGGATAGAATTCTGCCTGATCTTCGCTATGGAGTTGATTTCAATATTGCATTCAATAAGAATAAAGTCACAAGGATCGCCAACCAGGATGGTATCATTCACGGTCCGGGCAGCATTCCATGGGAAGGCGCCGATGAAAGCTACCGGGTACAGGTAGGGTATCCCATCGGTTATTTTTATGGCTACCAGTCTGAAGGAATTTTCCAAAACCAGTCGCAGATAAAGAACCACAAAGGCCCGTTGCTGAATGGAGATAAAACGCAGCCAGGAGATGTGATATGGAAAGATGTGAACAATGACCAGGTGATAGATGAAAAGGACCGCACCATGATCGGTAACCCGCATCCTGATTATACGATGGGGCTTATATTCAATGTAGGCTGGAAGGCTTTTGATTTCTCGGTGAATGCCTACGGTGCATTCGGTCAGCAGATCCTGAAAGTATATCGCGATTTCGCCACATCGCCATTGAGCAATTTCTCTACCGATATATTGGAAAGATGGAATGGGGAAGGGAGCTCCAATAAACTGCCAAGGCTTACCAGCAGCGCCAGCTCCAACTGGTCCAGGGTTTCGGATATCTTCATTGAAGATGGCGACTATCTGAAAATAAAGAATATAACGATGGGTGTCGATATTAAAAAACTGTACAAAAAACTGCCTTTGAATATGTGCAGATTTTATGTGTCTGTGCAGAACCTTCACACCTTCACGAAATATTCGGGCATGGACCCGGAGATCGGATTCGGTGGCGAAGATGCGGCAGATTATGCCAGGGGTATCGACCTTGGCTTTTATCCCGGCGCACGCACTGTAATGGCTGGTGTAAATATTCAATTCTAACGTCCTAAAAATTGCAACATGAAATCCCGATATATTTTACCCATCATCATACTGACGGTGCTGCTGGCCGGCTGCAACAAATTCCTCGATACAGATAATCTCACAGCAAAGACCACCGCTAATTTTCCATTGACGGAAAAAGATGCCAGTGAAATGATCACTTCCATCTATGCCAATCTTTTATATGAAAGTCCTGAAACCTCTTCCGAGATATATGTAGCGCAACTGGCGGGCGACGATTGCCTGGGAGGCAATCTGAGTTTCTCCGGCAACTGTGCCGTGAATTTCCTGCTCTACAAAGATAACCTGAATGGCTTGCTTGGCTTATGGAGCCGCTGCTACCGCATGGTCAACCGCGCCAACAATGCCATTGCCACACTTGATAATGTAAAGAAATGGTCTGATGGTGCTGAGCGCCTGCGACATTTCGGTGAAGCGCATTTTCTCAGGGCGTTGGCCTATTATGAACTGGTGAGGATCTTCGGTGGCGTGCCGCTGCGCACCAACCTTGAAACGGAAAATCTTCCCAGGGCTACTGTGGACGAAGTGTTTGAATTGATAGCGTCTGACCTGAAAGATGCGATCGAGATGATGCCCGATAAAATTTATCCGGCAGGATCGGAGATGGCAGGGCATGCAACCAAATATGCTGCAGAAGCATTGATGGCAAGAGTGTTCCTGTTTTACACCGGCAGGTATGCAAAACAGGAATTGCCAGGCGGTATTACAAAAGCCCAGGTGATAGGATGGATCGATGACTGTGTAAATAATTCGGGTCATGACCTGGTGCCCGATCAGCGTAATATCTGGTCTTACACCAATGAGGCTACCGAAAGCAACACCACCGGTAATCGCTACAATTATGTGGTGAACAACAATCTGAAATGGACAGGCAATAGTTCCGTTGAATCGGTATTTGCCACCAAGTACAATATGAAAGCCGACTGGACCTATACCTGGTTCAGCAATACCAATTGTTTGTTCTATTCTCCTTCCGGTGATAACTACTCGAAGTCTGCCAGTTATCCCTTTGGCGCCGGATGGGGCGCGGGGCCTGTTTCTCCTGCCATGGTGAACGAATGGAAAACATGGGCTGCGGCCCAAACCTACACTGGAGGATATACAACAGATGCACGTCTTACAGGGTCCGTGTGGAGCTATCGTGCCCTCGATCCCAATCAGGCAGGTGCTGTACTGATGGATACCAAACTCGATGCCGGGGAACCTGACTACACTGTGTCTTACCGTTATTATGAGAACACCGGATATTTCCAGAAGAAATACATCAATATCAATTCTTCTTTCAACAACAATATCCTGTCGTTTGCGCTGCAGATGTTTCCCGGTATTTCAAGCCAGACCTCTGCCTCCCTGTTGCAGATTGCAGACCTGATCCATATCCGTTTTGCCGATGTGTTGCTGATGCAGTCTGAGTTGAAAGAAGATGCCGCAGGATTGAACAGGGTACGGGCCCGTTCTCACCTGGCGCCAGTAGGTTATTCGCTGGATGCTATCAAGAATGAACGCAGATGGGAGCTGGCTTTTGAGTCGATCCGTTATTGGGACCTGCTTCGCTGGTCGGGCCCATCGCTGGAAGAGATCGGGAATGCATTGAATAAGCAGACAGGATTCAATGTGGTGAATGCAGCGGTAGTTGTGCCCATGGTAAATTACAATTACAAGGACCGCATCAAGAAAACGGAAGGCTACTGGCCCATCCCCCAAACGGAGATCGATATCTCCAATGGCCTGATCAAACAGAATCCCGGCTGGGACCCGTCTGCACAATTCACAGACTGGAACAATTATTAAAACTGCCAAACCAGATTATATGAAACGGAACCTTTTTTTACATTGTATTGCGATGGCAGTATGTTTTATTACTGCCTGCACTGCAAAGGAAGATACCTACCTCAGGGAAAAATATATAGATAATGCAGGAACGCCTGTTACCAGGGAAGCGCTGCAAAATGCCATCACCGTTTCTCAGCCATTTCCAAATAAGGAAGGCGAAGTGAAAGGTGATCAGTATGTAGTGATAAAGAACAGCAGGCCGGAAATAGGCGGAGTCTGGCATTTGGGATGGGGTGGAGGAGAGAAAACGATTGTGACGGATAATGATACTATCGTGTATGAGTCCAACGGAACTTTTCAAATATACTATACCGGTATATCCGCCAATACAAGGGTGAGTACAGATCCCATAACCATTACCGTTACCAATGTGTTCGATCCATGGTCGGGCTTCCTTACCGGCGCGAAAGACAAAGCAGATGTCTCTGCCGAAAAGAAATGGAAATTCAGGAATGTGAGCTGGGGCTCTGTGTGCAATATGGGAGCTTATGGAGGCTGGAAATATACCAGTGCAGGATATGTGCCTGAATCCAATTTCATGTGGTGGGCCAATGTAACCGAAGCCACGGCAGGCAATCAGTCAATGACCTTTAAATTCAACGGCAACAAATTGCTGGTGTATAAAGCCGATGGCAGTCTTGCAGGTGAAGGAAGCTATGCCTTCACGCATACCGTTGCTGATCAGGGGGTGATGGGGGAGCTGATCACATCGAGGCCCATTATTGGCGGTAACTACGATGAATGTGGTCAGAACAATACCTCCAATAAATTCTGGATCCTTACTTTGAACGAAGAATATCTCACCATATTCCATCCTGTGAAATACACCGGTGGCAAGGATTGGGAGGATTACGGATGGTATGCGTATTTCAAAGCGGATAACTAAACCTAAACCTGGAGATACACTATGAAAAAAATTGCTGCTTATGCGATGTCCCTACTGGTGTTCATTGCATCCTGTAAAAAAGACGACTATGAGACCGGAGTGAGAAGTCCGGACCCCAAACAACTTCTGGAGCGGGTACCCGGCCGTAATGTGATCGCCTATGTTACACACTATGGCACACAGATCCCAGACCCTGCTTTTGTAACACATATCAATTATGCTTTTGCGGAAATATATGTTCAGGGCGGTGTATATCAAAAGTTCAAACTGCAGGGGGCTGAGGCAAGATTCCAAAAGATCGTTGATCTGAAGAAGCTCAACCCCGATCTGAAGATTTCCATTTCGTTCATTAATGCGGCTGAGAATGCAGATAATGTAAAGGATGGCGGATTTTCCGCCATCGCCAAATCTGGTGCAGACCGGAAAAAGTTCGCACAGGATTGCAAAGCATTCCTGGAAAAATGGAATATCGATGGAGTGGATATGGATTGGGAATTCCCCGGCATGTCTTTCAGCGGAATGCCCTTCGATGTGGCGGTGGACGTGGAAAATCATGTGCTGCTGATGAAAGAGCTGAGAGAAACACTTGGCTCTAAATACCTGCTCACCTATGCAGGGTATTGCCTGAACAAACAGGCTGTGACCGGAGGTTACAGGTATATCGATATCCAGGCAGTTGATCCCTATGTTGACTTTGTGAATATCATGTCGTATGATCTGGATGAATCGCCCCGGCATCATTCTGCGCTTCGTGCGCCTGGCGCTTACAGCGATTGTGAGCGGGCTGTGAATACCTATCTGAATGCAGGCGTAGCGCCAGAGAAGCTGGTGCTGGGCATTCCGTTCTATGGCAGGCGTGCATTCTCCGGATCAGAAACGGCGATCAATTACAATAAGATCATCCTGCTGGACAGATCGGTCTACAAGATCGATAACTGGGACGAAGCCGCCAGTGTTCCTTATGTTACGAAAAACGGACAATTCTGGTGTGGGTACGATAATGCCAAAAGCATCGGGGTGAAAGCAGGATGGATGCTGGGAAAATCGATGAAGGGAATGATGTTCTGGGACTATGATGGCGATGATAGCCAGGGAACCCTCCGAAGGGCTGTATGGCAGTCTGTGATGAAGAAATAGCTTACAGCACTTTCATCGACTTTGAATATTTCTGTAATCGTTTGTCCGTAGGGGAGAGCTCGGTGATCAGGGCTTCGATGGCGCGCAGTGGGTTCACCACCAGTTTCTGGGAGATGTCCAGTTTTTCTGAAATGCACATCACAGCTGTTTTATCTGCAGCTTTCATCAGCGCTTTCTTTACCTGTACCACATCCCAGTCGTGATCAGTGAGGCCTTCCTTTACAGACAAGCCATTGGCGCCGATGAAGGCGATATCAACATGCAGCTCCGATAACTGGCTGATCACTGTTGGGCCGGTGCAAACATAGGCGTCGTGCGAAACCTCGCCGCCGATCAGTATAACGCGGATGTTTGAGCGCTGTGCAACTTCCAGGGCAACCAGCGGACTCACCGTGAATACAGTGCCTTTTTGATTTTTAGGAATGATGCGCGCCAGCTCCAGCATAATGGTACCGCCGCCCATCAGTATGTTCATGCCATCTTTGAAAAGTGACAATGCTTTGTGCGCCACCTCTCTTTTTTCTTCCCTGGCATAGACCCTGGGCTGCTGGAAAGGGATATGGAAAGACTTGGATACAGCACCGCCATGCACTTTCACGATGCGTCCGCTTTCTTCCAGCTCATGCAGGTCGCGGCGAACGGTATCGAGCGAAACATTCAGTAACTTACTGAGATCAGTGGTCAGCACTTTGTGATGGAGGTTGATCTGGTTGATGATGATGTTCTGGCGTTCTTCCTGAAGCATGGCTGTTAGTATTGTTCAACAAATATAAAAACTGTATGAAACCAGATCTGATTTTATTTTGCTGATTCGTGCATTATTAATAATTTACACCTATCAAAACAGCAAAAAACAGCATGTTGCATAAAACATATCCGTTCCGGGTCAGGAAGAAATACTTTACCTGGATATTGCCTGTATTATTCCCGTTTGCTGCTGCCATGGCCCAGAATGCCGACTCTGCCTGGATCCGCATCAATCAGCTTGGTTACACACCTGCCGGTGTAAAAGTAGCCGTGTATGGAAGCAAGGGTACAGGATCGATCAGCACATTCCACCTGGTGGATTCAGCAACCGGTAAAAAAGTCCTCAGTAAAACAGCAGGCAGGGCGATGGGCGCTTACGGTCCTTTTCAGCAGACATGGCGCTTGAATTTTTCTTCCTATACCAGGCCCGGCACATACTATTTACAGTCGGGTAAGACCAGGTCGCCCTTTTTCAGGATAGGAAAAGATGTGTACGATGGTGCGGCCGATTTCTGTTTGCGTTATATGCGCCAGCAGCGGTCTGGTTTCAACCCTTTTCTGAAAGACAGCTGTCATATGTACGATGGCTTCACCTTATACGGTCCGATGCCGGACAGCACATTCGTTCCTGTGAGTGGAGGCTGGCATGATGCCAGTGATTACCTGCAGTATTCCACTACTTCCGCCAATGCCACTTCGCATTTGCTGATGGCCTGGCGGGATTTTCCTTCTGTGTTCACCGATCATCATGCAGCCAATGGATTGCCCGGTAGTAACGGTATTGCCGATGTGCTGGATGAGGCCAGGTGGGGGCTCGACTGGCTACTTAAAATGCATCCGAAAGATGAGTGGATGTTCAACCAGATCGCGGACGACAGGGACCATGCAGGAATGCGCATACCCGGCCTCGATACTATGTATGGCCGTGGATATGAGCGTCCGGTTTACTTCATCAGCGGTGAGCCACAGGTGAGGGGCAAATTCATGAACAATACTACCGGTACATCCAGTACGGCTGGCAAATTTGCCAGTGCGTTCGCCATTGCATCCGGTATCTATAAGAACATCGATCATGACTTTAGTAAATTGATGCAATACAAAGCCGGCACTGCTTACCAGTTCGCTTTGCGTAAGCCCGGTGTTACGCAAACCGCTTCGGTGAAATCTCCATATATCTATGCGGAGGACAACTGGGTGGATGATATGGAATTTGCAGCAGCCACTTTGCAACGCAATGGTGAGGCTATGCATTATGCAAGGCAGGAGCCGGTTACACCCTGGCTTGGCGACGATACCGCCAAACATTACCAGTGGTATCCCTTCATCAACCTGGGCCATTATGAACTGGGCAGGAACCTGAAAGGCAAGCAACGTGATTCTGTTCTTCAATACTATCGTACCGGTATCGTTCGTGTTTGGAACAAGGCGAAGACCAATGCTTTTTACCGCGGCATTCCCTTCATCTGGTGCAGCAACAATCTCACCACTTCCTTTGCGATCCAGTGTTACTGGTACAGGCAGCTTACCAACGACCAGCAATTCCGTGAACTGGAGCAGGCCAATTTCGACTGGCTCTTCGGATGCAATCCCTGGGGCACTTCGATGGTGTACGGATTGCCGGCAAATGGCGATACGCCTGTTGATCCGCATGCCGCTTTCACCCATCTCATGAAAGCGCCGATCGATGGCGGCCTGGTAGATGGCCCGGTATATGGGAATATTTACAATAATCTTATCGGTATCAGATTGAATAACCCCGACACCTATGCGCCTTTTCAAAGCCAACTGGCTGTATACCACGATGACTACGGGGATTATTCCACCAATGAACCTACGATGGATGGAACGGCTTCACTCGTCTACCTGCTGGCAGCCTTTCAATGGGCAGCAGGAAAATGATCTCGACACAACCTTTTCACTGATCTGAAATAAATGATATGTCGTTATTAGGGATCGATCTGGGAGGTACAAAACTGGCAACAGCTGTTTTCTCTGAAGAAGCTGAATTGCTGGGCAGGGAAAGTCTTCCCCTTGAGAAGCGTACCGGCGCTGCTGTTGGTGAATTGCTGACAACACAGGTCTCGAAACTGGTGCAGGAGCAATTGCAGAAGGGAGACCCAGTGGCGGCCATCGGCGTTTGCATACCAGGGATCAGTAACCGAAGTGAAGGAACTGTTTGGGCGCCGAATATTCCCGGCTGGGAGCAGTATCCTCTGGCAGCAGAAATTGCTGCAGTAGCTCCCGGTATCCCGGTTTCCATCGATAGCGACAGAACCTGTTATATCATGGGCGAAGCCTGGAAGGGCGCCGCGCATGGCTGTACCGATGCGATCTTCATTGGCGTGGGTACCGGCATTGGCGCGGGCATACTGGCTGATGGACATTTTCTCAGGGGACGTAACGATACTGCCGGTGCCATCGGATGGATGGCAATGGAAAGACCCTGGCTTCCCAAATACAGGCAGTGCGGGCATTTTGAGACCCTTGCTTCCGGCGACGGTATTGCCAAAGTAACCCGTGATATGCTGGAAACGGACCCTTCCTATAACGGAGCACTACAAACGAATTCAGATGCCGCGGCCGTCTTTGCTGCCTGGGAGCAGGGAGACACGCTGGCAAAAAAGATCATATCGCAATGTGTGGAATGGTGGGGAATGGCTGTGGCCAATCTCGTGAGCATATTCAATCCTGAAAAGATCATCATGGGTGGCGGCGTATTCGGACCGGCCATTCCATTGATCCCTTCTATTTATGAAGAGGCCGCCAAATGGGCGCAGCCGCTGAGTATACAGAAGGTGCAGATAGTGCCTTCGCAACTCGGGCCTGCGGCCGGTTGCTGGGGAGCAGGATTGCTGGCGCTTCAGGCGAAAGCTGCCCGATAACGATTAGCTCCATGTATAAAAAGAACCTTGTTTTCCTGGCCGCCTGTCTGGGCATGCTGCTCTTTGGCATTAGTCTGATCACACTTGGCTCTGTGGCCGGCTTTCTCAAACAGAAATTCCAACTGGATGGGATTGCGGCCGGAACTATTTTTTCGCTGTTGCCCGTGGGCATCCTGACCGGCTCACTGGTATTCGGGCCGGTTTGCGACCGCTATGGTTACAAATGGTTGCTGGTTCTGGCCTGTATAGGAATGTTCGCCGGGTTTGAAGGGATCGCATATGCGGGCTCGTTATCCTGGCTCAAACTCAGCGTGCTTGTGTTTGGTGTAGGTTCCGGTATCGTGAATGGCGCTACCAACGCAGTAGTGGCCGATATCAGCACCAGGAACAAGGGCGCAGACCTCAGCCTGCTGGGTGTTTTTTTCGGCATTGGCGCGCTGGGAATGCCGTTGCTCCTGGGTTTATTGGCAGGCCGCTTTGCTGCCGACCAGGTAGTGGCCGGCGTAGGCATATTCACAGCGCTTATTGCCGGGGTTTATATTTTCGTCAGGTTTCCCGGCGCCAAACCGAAAGAACCCGGGCAGTCCGCCGCCTGGAAACAATTGCTGGACGGCACTTTGATGCTGATTGCATTTTTCCTGTTCTTCCAGAGCAGTATCGAAGCCATCATCAACAACTGGGCCACCACTTACCTGGTTGAAAAGGGCGGGATGGATGAAACGGCCGCGCTCTTTGCACTCACCCTGCATGTGGCGGGAATGGTGCTGATGCGGCTGCTGAACGGAAGTATTCTGAGCAATGTATCGCCAAAGACCAGCATCTATACCTGCCTGTTATTACTGGCAACAGGTGTGCTGCTGATGCAATACGGGCACTATAAGCCCCTGATGATTGCAGGGCTTGTTCTTTCAGGAGCAGGAGTGGCAGCGGGTTTTCCCGTGATGCTGGGCATGGTGGGAGAGCGCTTCCCAAAACAAAGTGGTACCGCATTCAGCTTCGTATTCGCTTTTGCGTTAGTGGGCAATATGCTGCTCAATTACCTGATGGGTGTGGTGGTGCATGATCATGGTATCGCTCATCTTACCACCGTATCATACCTGGTGATCGCCTGTATGATGATCATCAGCCTGATACTGTTTCGCAACAATCAATCTACTATCAATAAATAAACAATTATGTTAGCAAAACAATGGCTTTCGAATGCAAGGGATGTAATGACCCGGATCGAAGAAACACAGATGGATAATATCAGGAAAGCCGCCGAAGTGATGGCTGCCAGTATCGGGTGTGGAAGATGGGTACATACTTTCGGTTGCGGCCATGCCACTATTCCCATCGAAGAAATGTATCCGCGTATCGGAGGATTTGTAGGGTTCCATCCCATGGTGGAGCTGCCACTGACCTTCTTTACCCGTATCACCGGCGAAATGGGCGTTCACCAGTTCGTTTTCCTGGAAAGAGTGGAAGGATATGGCGTTGAGATCATGAAAGGTTATACCTTCGACTCCCGCGATACGATGTGGCTCTTCTCGCATTCCGGAATCAATAACGTGAATATCGATGTGGCCATCGAAGCCAGAAAAAAAGGAATGAAAGTGATCGCTTTTGGTTCCGCTGCTGAAGCTGAAGGGAAGCAGACACGTCACTCCAGTGGCAAGACCATTTTCGAGCTGGCCGATATTGTGGTGGATACCTGTGCGCCGATCGGAGATGCTTCCGTGGCCATCAAGAACCACCAGGATAAGCTGGGACCTGTGTCTACAATGGCTTTCATCACCTGTGTGTGGATGACCGTTATCACTGTGGCTGAGATCCTGGTTGAGAAAGGCGTGAAGCTGCATATTCATCCGTCTCACAATGTGCCAGGGGATACCACGGCGCGTGAGAGGCTGGAAGATGCACTGGCAGAATACAAGAGACGCATCGCTGGCGTTTAAATCTGAAATGAATGATCACAGCAATCAACAATGCAACTATCTATACCGGTGAGCAGGTTTTGCAGGGGCAGAGCCTGCTCATCGGTAATGGGCGTATACTCGATGTCGTTAGTAATGATGCAGTTCCTGCAGATGCCACTGTTACAGATGCTTCCGGTCACCTGCTCAACGCCGGTTTTATCGACCTGCAGATCTATGGCGCCGGAGGTTATCTTTTCAGCAATGCGCCTTCCCCGGCTGCATTGCAGGCCGTGACCAATGCCATCGTTCGCAGCGGCACTACAACATATATGCTCACCTTCGCCACCAATGAGATGGATATCTATCTCAAAAGTTTTGAGATCGTTCAGCAACATCCTCATCCGGCACTGGCAGGCATTCACCTGGAAGGCCCGTATTTCAATCCGGTGAAAAGGGGTGCGCATATTGCGCATCTTATCCGTAATCCCACGGTACAGGAAATAAACTCATTGCTTTCCGCTGCCGGCGGCACACTCAAAATGATGACGCTGGCCCCGGAAGTGACCAATGATGAAGTACTTCGTTTATTGAACGATCATGGTGTGATCATTTCCGCTGGTCATAGTAATGCCACTTTTTCCAAAGCGATGCACGGCTTTGCCAACGGCATCCGTACCGTTACCCATCTATTCAATGCCATGAGCCCGCTGCATCACCGCGATACCGGACTTCCCGGAGCGGCTTTCCTTTCTGATCACGCTTATGCCAGCATCATTCCTGATGGCGTGCATGTGGACTGGCAGGCGTTCAGGGTCGCGAAGCAAATGATGGGACGTAGATTGTTCTTCATTACCGATGCTGTTCAGGAAGTATTGCAGGGCCCTTATATGCATGTGCGCAAATCAGACCGTTATACTTTGCCTGATGGAACTTTGTCCGGTTCCTGTATTACCATGGTGGAGGGCGTACGCAATGCCGTGAAATTTGGTTCCGTGTCGCTGGAAGAAGCATTGCGGATGGCCAGCCTGTATCCTGCAGAAGTGATGGGTGCTACCGATATCGGCAGGATCCAAAAAGGCGCCAGGGCAAACCTGGTAATGTTGAATGAAGAACTGGAATTGAAAAAGGTCTGGCTGGAAGGACGGGAAATTGCCTGATCGCAGCGGTAATGTCCATCTTTTTACTTTTTGCAAAAAGGAAATATTTCAATTTCTTTGAAGGCTGTTACATTAGAACTAACAGGCCGGATCTTATTTGTCTCCTTTCTTATCATACAACGATCAGGAGCTGCTCGCCCAGATGACCCAGAACAATCACAAAGCTTTTGAAGAACTTTGGAACCGTTATTGGGAATTGGCATTTAATGTGGCATATAAACGTCTCAAAGATGAAGATCAATGTCAGGATTTGGTGCAGGACCTGTTCATAGATCTCTGGGACCGCAGGGCCAAACTCTTCATCGATAATTTTCCCGCCTACCTCAACAGCGCCATCCGCTATAAAGTATACAAGGTATTATCCAGAAAAAATACAGATGCTCCTTATTACGAGGCATTCGATGAACTGGTGGCAACGGCCATGGGCGCAGACAATGCTGTAGTGGAAAAGGAATTGCAGGACCTGGCGACAGCCTGGCTCAACACCCTTCCTGCCAAAAGAAAAGAGATCTTCCTGTTATACTTCCGGGAGAATCTGTCTACAAAGGAAATTGCAGACCGGCTCAATATCTCACAAAAAACAGTACAGAACCAGATCGGTACTTCCTCCAAAGAGCTTAGAAAGAAGTTGTTGACAGCCATTTCAATCATGCCGGGGATCTGAATTCACCCTGCATTTTTCCTGTCGACCGCCCCCCGGCAAAAAATAATTATTAATTCTTTTTGGGAGTTTCTGCAAAAATGGACACATAGGGGAAAAGAACCTATCTGTGAGACCAGTTGACCAACTCAGAAACGATCTAAATAGAATGATCCGCCGCTTCCTTAATGGCAAAGCCACGGAAGCGGAAAAACATTTTTTAGATGCTTACGAAGCTTATGCAGATAAGCAGCCCGATATTACCGATTCCTATTCTGCCGATAAAAAAGAACAGCTCAGCGCGCAAATGCTGGAAGTGGTACGAAGGAAAACGGCTGCCACTATTCCTTTTGCGCGTTTGCGGAGCACAAGATGGATCGCCGCTGCCTCCATACTGGTGGTCCTGGCGACAGGGATAATCCTGTATCAAACCAATAAAACAAACTCTCCCCGGGTAGCAGTGAATCCTGTTCCGGAAGATCGTCCGCCTGCTTCCAGCTCGGCACAATTGACACTGGCAGACGGTTCCCGTGTTAACCTGGACAGTAATGGCCTTGCCGTATTGCCCAACCAGGGTAATGTAAATCTTTCCTATAAAAATGGACAACTGGAATACAGGGGCAGCAGCAATGCCAATCTGTACAATACTATTTCAACGCCCAGGGGCGCCACTTACGAAGTTACCCTGGCCGATGGCACCAAAGTGTGGCTGAACGCAGCTTCTGCTTTGAGATATCCTGTTGCCTTTGCCGGAAATGAGCGCAGTGTAACACTTTCCGGTGAAGCCTATTTTGAAGTGGCCAGGAACCAGGTGCCTTTCAAAGTGATCGCAAATGGAAAAAGCGAAGTGGAGGTGCTGGGCACGCATTTCAATGTAAACGCCTATCCTGATGAAAGCGTTGTTGCCACCACCTTGCTGGAAGGCAAAGTGAGAGTGGCTGTTCTGGTGAACGATCAACCCGAAAAACAAAGTACACTGTTGCTGTCTCCGGGACAGCAGGCTGTTACCACGGCAGGCAAGAACCAGTTGAAGAAGGAGGCAGACCTGAACAGCGTAATGGCATGGAAAAGCGGAAAGTTCTATTTCGAAAATGAAAAACTGGAAACCATCATGAAAGAGTTCTCAAGATGGTATGATGTGGAAGTGGTGTATCAGGGTAATGATGAACTGAAAAACCGCAGGTTCTTTATGATCGTGGACCGCAAGCTTCCGCTCCGCGAAGTATTGAAATCCCTGGAGAACAGTGGCGTTCAATTCCAGATCGAAAACAAAAAACTGATCATCCGATGAATAAACCTGCTTTGCGAAAAAGCCCCTTGCTGCGAACAGGGGGCCGGATCTCAGGCAAAGCAAGATAAAAGCCTGCCAGACCTTTATTGTTTTACCTAAAACTAATTGCGAATTTATGCAATCTGTCCTGTTTTTTCAAAGGATACGATGTTTTCCGTATCCCTCCAGCCAAATTGTAAAAGTTATGAGATTGATTTCTTTCTTCATGCTTGTTCTTTGTTTGCAGGTGGCTGCAAAGACCGAAGGGCAAACTGTGAGTCTCTCAGCAAAGAACTCGAAGATCATCGAGGTGCTGAAAGCCATCCAGACCCAAACCGGGTACAGCATCATTGCCGGCCAAAAGGAACTGGATAAGGTAGGCCAGGTCAGCATTTCGGTAAAAGACATGCCCCTGGCCGATGCTTTGAAACTGGCGCTGAAAGGAAGCGGCATCGATTTTATCATTCAGGGCCGCACCATCACGCTGGTTGAAAGCAAAACTCCTTTGCCGGGAAATGCAGCAGAACCGGAAGTAGTGGTGATGCAGATCACGGGAAAAGTGATCACCTCTGCCGGTGTGCCGCTTTCCAATGTTTCCGTAATCAATCTCACAACAAAAAAAGGAACAGTCACCACGGCAGATGGCAGTTACAAGATCGAAGCCCTGCAGGGCGAGATACTGCTGTTCACCTATGTGGGTTATAAACAGCAACAGGTTAAAGTGGGCAGGTCTGCCACCGTCAATGTTGAGATGGAAATGGTGGGCACTGCAATGGAAGAATATGTTGTTACCGGTTATCAGACCGTGAACAAAAGAGATATGGTGGGCTCTTCCGCAACAGTGAAAGCAAAGGATATCTTCAATCCTGCTTCTACCACCATTGATGAAATGCTGCAGGGACAGATCGCAGGGGTGATGGTCACCAATTCCGGAAGCAGGGCAGGTAATACACCCACGGTAGAGATTCGCGGAACTTCCACCTTCCTGGGCAATAAATCACCGCTCTGGGTAGTGGATGGTATCATACAGCCTGACCCGCTGAAACTGGAAGGCAATGCCTCCCTGATGAGTGAGCTGAGAAATATCATCGGTAACCAGGTTTCCTGGCTGAATCCACTGGACATTGAATCGATCACTGTACTGAAAGATGCATCTGCCACTGCCATCTATGGCTCGAAGGCGTCCAATGGCGTTATCGTTATCACAACCAGGAAGATCGCAAGGGACAGAACTTCGGTCAACTATAACGGTTATGTTTCCATGACTGACCGTCCTGATTACAGCCGCTTCAACGTGATGAATTCCCAGGAACGCATCCTCACTTCCGAAGAAGCGCTCAACTGGGGCACACCCTATACATTCGTGCCGCTGAAACAAATGAATACTTTCGAAGGCATCCACAGGATGTATCTCGAAGGGAATATTTCACTGGAAACCTATCTCGCACAAAGAAAAAAACTGGAAAGCGCCAATACTGACTGGCTGGATATCCTTACACGCAACGCCGTTTCCCAAACCCATAACGTGAGTGTATCAGGTGGTACATTCAAAAACAGTTACCGTTTTTCACTTGGTTACAATAATGAACAAGGACAGGAAACAGGCAATGACAATAAACGATATACCGCTAACCTGGTGATCAATTCCCGTTTGTCTGACAAGATCACACTGAACACCTACCTCAACGGAACGATGACCCAAACCAATAGTTTCGCTCCGTCTGTGAATCCTATGACGTATGCACTGAGTACCAGTCGCGCCATTCCTGCCTATGAAGACGATGGCTCCCTGCTTTTCTACAATACTAGGGCATCTTATTTCCTGAATACGAACCGTGAAGCTTACGGCTTTAATTTATTGAATGAAAGGAATAATAGTGGCACTTCTGCAAAGAATACACAGATCAATGCAGCGATCGATTTTCAATGGAAACTCACGCCCTGGCTGACCTATCAGTTGAGAGGCGGTGTGTCTGTTTCCAATCTGACAGGTGAAAGTTATTTAGGTGCCAGGACCAATTATATCGCAAAAACATATCGCGGCTACGATTACAATGAATTCGGCCCGGGCACACCTGAATTCAAATCTGCGATCCTGCCATACGGAGGTCAGTTGTATACCAATAATGCAAAACAAACCACCAGTAATATCACCAATCTCCTGCAGTTCACGAAAGAGTTCAACAGGGACCATCGCATCAATGCGATGGCAGGGCAGGAGATCAGGTCAAATGAAGAGACCACCATCGCGAATACGGTATGGGGATACATGCCAGAGAATGGCAACCTGCTGGCGAAACCTACACCTATCAAAAACCTGGTTCCGATCACCGGGTCCTATTCATCGGACTGGGGCGTGTTCGATGCGTTGTATTCCGATCTGAACCCTTCCTGGAGCAAGAACAGGAACCTGACCAATTTCGCTTCCTATTTCGCCACATTCGCGTATTCCTTCAAGAACCGTTATGTGTTGAATGCAAATATCCGGAACGATATGTCTAATCGCTTCGGACAGGATGTAACCAAACGTTTCGATCCCAACTATTCATTTGGTTTATCATGGGATGTTTCGAGAGAGCCCTGGATCGAAAACAAATTGCCCTTCGTTGATATGATGCGCATTCGCGGATCCTATGGCATCAGGGGAAATGCGCTCACCAACAGGAGCAATGAATTAATACTCCGCCTCGGTTCGCTCGACAATACCTATTACGATTTCCTGAACAGGATCTACCAGTTACCGAATTTCAATTTGTCCTGGGAGAAAACCACCGACTGGAATATCGGTTTCGATATGGGTCTCTTCAAGGGAGTGAATGTTGTATTCGATTATTATTCCAAGAAATCGGACGTGATCCTGCCGCAGGATCTTCCGTATGAATATGGATTAGGCCTCAATACCATGGACATCAACGGCGGCCTTATCAATAACCGCGGTGCTGAGATCTCGATCGAGTTCATGCCCATCAACAAGAAAGACCTGTACCTGATGGTTCGCGTCAATTCTTCCAAAAATTTCAACAAGGTTGGAAAGGCTGTAACAACTGCCACGATGTATGAGTTGTTGCAGGGAAGCAGCAGCAAGATCTTGCGTGAAGGTTATCCTGTGTCTGGGTTCTGGTCCTTTTCCTATGCAGGTTTGAGTGGTGTGGATGGAAGGCCGCTCTTCAACAATATCGATGTACCTGCCGATCAGAAAAGTACTTTTGTAGACCCGCTCAGTTTTCTCGTTTATTCAGGGGAATCTGTTCCCAATTTCACTGGTGGCCTCAATATCAATTTCAGGTATAAGAATTTACTCTTCACCAGCCAGTTCGCTGCTTTGTTTGGGGCGAAGAAACGACTCTCTTCTCCTTATTCCAGTTTTTCCGGAGATGGCAGAATGCCTGCACCTGAAGCGAATCTCGACAGGGAATTGCTGGGCCGCTGGAAAAATCCGGGTGATGAAGCCTTTACCAATATTCCTGCAATGATCCGCGGAACGGATTATCGCTATGAGTTACCCAATCTGATCAGGTATTCCTGGTTGGATATGTGGGCGAGATCGGATATGAGAGTGATAGATGCCTCTTTCCTGCGATGCCGTCAACTGACGCTTGCCTGGGAGTTCGACGAGAAATTTTGCAAGCGGATCGGCGCTACCAAACTCAATGTGAATGCCAGTGTGGCCAATCCTTTCGTGATTGCCAGCAGCAGGCTCAATGGCTTCGATCCTGAGCTGCCCGGCAACCAGGTGATGCCGCGTACATACACGCTTGGATTAAATGTTAACTTTTAATGGTGTCTGCAATGAATACGAAATCGAAACTTATCATACTGATGATCATACTGGGATCCGCTGCGTCCTGCAAGAAATTCCTTGAACCGCAATCCCAGCAATATTTTGTACCGAAAGACGCCAGCGCTATCAACAGCATGTTGCTCGGCAATGGCTATCCGCGCAATCAACTGGATTGCGGTGAGATCACTGCCGGCCTCCAGGTACTGGATGATGATATCGCTCTTACTACCGGTACTGCTGCATTTGTAAGTGATGCTAATTTTTACAATGCATTGTTCCATACGTTCACCTGGCAGGCTGAGATGCATACGCAGATGCGGGACAATGGAGGATATGGAAAGTATAAAAATCTCTGGGATCTCACGTATAAGCTGATCCTGGGAACCAATGCGGCACTCGATTATGTAGATATCGTGGAAGGAACAAAACTGGAAAAGAATAAAATCAAAGCACAGGCTTATGCTTTAAGAGGATTTTACTTTTTCCATCTGGTGAATCTGTTCGGCGAGCCTTATAACCATAATCCACAAGCGCCGGGCGTGCCATTGAAATTATCGAGCAAGATAGAAAATGAGGAAATTCCGAGGAATACGGTTAAAGAAGTATATGACCAGGTGGTGAAGGACCTGAAAGAAGCAGAGAGTTATTACCTGCAATTGCCGGAGTCTTCACAGTTTGCGCCTGATTTCCGCACCAGCCTGCCGATGGTCCAACTGTTGCTGTCCAGGGTTTATCTGTACATGGAAAACTGGAAAGAAGCGGCCAGCTATGCGCAACAGGTGATCAGGGATAACCGGTTCTCGCTGCTCGATCTCAATACGCTTCAGTTGGCGCCTGTTGGAGGCAGAAGACTTTATCATCCTTTCACTTCTTTCAAATCCCCTGAAGTGATCTGGCTCTATGGGCTCAACGGTCAGGATATCACCCCCTGGGTATTCACCAATACTTACCTCACTGCAGCATTTAAAACAGAGCGATATTTTCTTGCGGCCCCTGAACTGGTGAACAGCTTTGAAACTGGCGATCTCAGGAAAGAATGGTATATCAGCCGGGACCAGGACAATGACAATGTATTCCTGGCATATGGAAAGGGAGTACCTTATCTGACCAATTCCAATCTTTTGCTGGCAGAAGTCTTTTCACGCGCTTTCCGTCTTTCAGAAGCCTACCTGAATCTCGCCGAGGCGGGCGCAAAGTCTGCTGAAGTAGGTGTTAACGTGGCAACCGATGCACTGAATGCGCTTCGCATCAAACGTTTCAAACCGGAAAACTATGTTCCTGTTTCAGGTGTCACCGGAGATGCGCTGGTGCAGATGGTGCGTGAAGAGCGTCGTATGGAATTATGCTATGAAGCCCATCGCTGGTTTGATCTGCGCCGTTATGGAATGCCCGGCATTACCCATACATGGCGCGTAGGGCTCAACGCCGCGAATCCGTTGAATACCTATACGCTCAAAGAAAAAGACCCTGCCTATACACTTCCCATACCTGAAGAAGTGATGAACAGGAACCGGGCGCTGGAACAAAATAAACTGGCTCCCAAAAGAGACAACTAGTATCAGGAAAACAGAAATACTGTAAAATGAAAAAAAACTTTATATATATATCGATCGCAGGAATGTTCCTACTGGCTTCCTGTTCCAAAGAAGATGCAATTGTTCCGAGAGAGGATTCTCCTTTCGGTACGCGCTATGAGTTCCCGCAGGGGAACCATGCGTATGATGCAACGGCCAAAGAGATTTTCGATCAGTTCGGCATCCGTTTTATCTATACGGGTTTCGATTCCACCCATCTGAACCGCGCATGGCAGGGATCCACCCAGATCTACAGTGGAAAGCCGCTCAATGATGAGCAGGCAATTTATCATATCAATTTCATGAAAGAACAGGTGTTCAGTTTTCTCAAACCTGAATATGCAAAAGATATCTTTCCCCCTTACCTGTATTTAGTGAACAACTATTACTATCCCTCGGGTACCAATAAGGTGTATAGCACCGTGTACCTGGGTGGCGTTGATTTCTGGGTGAACTCGCTGTTCACGGATGCGCAAAGTACGCCTCCGGTGCCAGCTGCAAAACTAAAAGAGACCAGGGTGAGGATCCTGGCCAATGCCATTAAGATCGCATACGACAGGAAAAAGATAAATGATGCGCCCGCATTCCATTCTTTGTTTGATTATGTAACAGAGATCAAACAATACTCTTTCGAGGGAGAACATTTTTTCAGGTACAGGGGATTCCTGGGTGACCTGGATGCAACAGGTTATGCATTCTCCACTTACCTGCCTACAGGAGCCACTATCAAATACCTGACACCTGCTTATAATTTCAAAGGGTATGTATTTCTGTGCATGCGCTATACTGCCGCAGAATTGCAATCGCTCTTCCCGATAGCCACCTATCCGAAAATTCACCAGGCAAGAACTGCCATGCTCAATTATTTTAAAGACAACTATGATCTGGACCTGGAGGCCATAGCTCAACCTCTGTAAACTGATTCCCTAAATAAGGCGATTAAATAGTAAAGTGTATGAAAAAGAATCTATTTGCATTCTTCGGGGCATTATTGTGCCTGCTAAGTCACAAGAATGCTTCCGCTCAATTGTTTGGTAAGAAAAAAAAGCAGGCGCCCGTAACGAATGCTGCTCCCGCAAAACCCTATGTACGGGAATCTGATTATGACAGGCTTTTGAAAGGCGCACAGAAAGCAACCAGCAATTTTGTGACCCTTTACAAGGTGAAGGAAAAACTGTATTTCGAGATCCCGGTGAAATACCTCAACCGGGAGATGCTGGTGGCATCCACTCTCAGTGAAGTATCCGACAATGCTTTTGGTGCGGTTGGTTATAAAGCAAACAATCCACTCCATGTGAAATTTGTGGTGGAAGATTCAGTCGCATTCATCCAGCAATTGAATGTAAGGGTTACTTCAGATGATAATACTGATGGAGGAAAAGAAGCTATCAGCAAGAACTTTGGAACTTCTGTTATTGCCAAAAGCAGGATCGAAGCCTGGAGCAAGGACAGCAGCGCCATTGTAGTGGATTTCACCAATTTGTTTGTGTCTGATTTCAAACCATTCGGTTTTCTTCCAAAAGGTGGATTCCTCTCGGGTGAATTCAAAAGAGACAATTCAGCCCTGGGAGCCATCAAGGCATTTGATGATAATTTTTCCATTACATCAACCATGTCCTATGACTTGTCTATCACAGTACTGTTCTTCACTTTGTTAGACAAGTATCCCATGTCTGCAAAAGTAACAAGGTCTTTCCTTTTACTTCCCGAGGAGAAAATGAAACCGCGTATCGCCGATGCGCGTGTTGGTATTTTCCCAACCGATAAATTACAGTTCTCCCAGCAAAAAGATGGAAGCTTCAAATATGCACTGGCTAACCGCTGGCGCCTGGAGCCTTCTAACCCTGAGGCTTATGCGAGGGGAGAGAAAGTAGCGCCGGTAAAGCCAATCCTGTTTTATGTTGACAACGCATTTCCTGAAAAATGGAAAGAGCCCATCCGCAAATCTGTGCTTCGCTGGAATACTGCTTTTGAAGCCATCGGTTTCAAAGATGCAGTACAGGTGAAAGATTTTCCGGTGAATGATCCGGGCTTCGATCCGGACAACCTGAAATACTCCTGTATCCGTTACCTGCCTTCTTCCACAGAGAATGCCATGGGGCCTTCCTGGGTTGATCCTGCTACCGGTGAGATCATTTCGGCCACGGTGCTGGTATACAATGATGTGGTGCGCTTGCTGAACAAATGGCGTTACGTGCAGACGGCACAATTGGATGAAAGCATTCGCAGCGGTAAATTGACTGATGAACTTTTCAATGAATCACTGGAATATGTGGTAGGCCATGAAGTGGGCCATTGTCTTGGTTTCATGCACAATATGGCTTCTTCCAATGCTTTCCCGGTTGATTCCCTGAGGTCTGCAAGTTTTACGCAGCAATATGGCACAACGCCTTCCATCATGGATTATGCGCGTTTCAACTATGTAGCACAGCCGCAGGACAAACAGGTGAAACTGACGCCTCCGGTACTGGGTGAGTATGATTATTTCCTGGTAAAATGGAATTATCAACCTGTGTCCGGAACTAAGAACGAATGGGATGAGCAGGCAACCCTGGAAAGCTGGGTGGATGCCAAAGCAGGTGATCCGATCTATCGCTATGGTAAGCAGCAGATCCTTTCCCGCTATGATCCCAGTTCTATCGAAGAAGACCTTGGTAATGATCCTGTAAAGGCCAGTGAGTATGGTATTCTGAACCTGAAATATATCCTCTCCAATCTCGATAACTGGGTGAAGGATGATCCTGATTTCAGTTACCGCCAGGGGATCTATGACGAAATTTCGCTTCAGTATTACCGTTATATTCGCAACGTCCTGTACAATATAGGAGGAATTTACCTGAATGATGTTAAAGATGGTACGGCAGGAAAACTGCACCAGTCTGTTCCCAAAGACCTGCAGCAGAATGCACTTAAATGGACGCTCAAAGAATACCGGAATGCAGACTGGCTGAACAATGCACAATTGAGAAAAAAACTGCCACTGGGCCTGGACCCTTCCGTTTCAATCAGGGGGAAATTCCTTGGCGATCTCAAAAAACTTACAAAGAATGTATTGTTGTCTTCCCATATTTCCGATAGCCCATATGGAGTAGGAGAGTACCTCAATGATCTGTTTGCAGGTGCTTTCGAAGGAGCCATTGCAGGACGCAAATTAAGCGCCAGTGATATCGGATTGCAGAATTTCATTGCAGACATGACGCTGGAGCCTTTTGAAGAAAAGAAATCCGCCGGGCTTTTTGGACTGACTGACCAGGCTTTCTCCCCTTCAATAGATGAGGTTATTGCATATGACCTGGATCCAACAGGATTCGTGAAAAAATATGCAAGTCAAATAAGGGAAATCGAAAGCAAGGAAGGCGACGGTGCGCTTACAACAAAGATATTGTTACAGCAATTCGGGGACAGCCCTGGTTTCCAGAAGGAAATTACTACAGCAGCCATCGACAATACAAAGTTGTACCTGCTGGATATTGCACAGAAAATTCAAAAGCTGGTAAATGCAAAAGCGAAAACTGCAACTGGTGATGACAGGCTGCACTACCAGGCATTGGCTCTGCGTATCAACAAAGTGCTGAAGAATAATTAAAGAGATCATCTGCTTATTAATGCTCATCTAAAATAGAATAATGAAACGAGTTCAACTGATCGTATTGTTTTTTGTTTCGTCTTTAGCAGCTCATTCACAGGTAAAATCCCTTTTGAAAGCTCCTCTTGGCTGGGAACACCTTGACCTGGAGCAGGACTCGGTTTGGGGTTGCTCCATCAACAAAGCGTACGAATTCCTGAAGCAATTCACACCCAGGCAAAAAGTGGTGGTAGCCATTGTGGATGCCGGCGGAGATGTAAATCATGAGGATCTTAAAAATAAATTGTGGGTAAATAAAGGTGAGATCCCTGGTGATCATATCGATAATGATAAAAACGGTTATATAGATGATATACATGGCTGGAATTTTGTTGGCTATCCTGACGGAAAGCAACAGGTGAGAGGCATCCTGGAGGTGAATCGCGAGTTATTAAGATTGAAAGACCGGTTCCT
Source organism: Pseudobacter ginsenosidimutans (assembly GCF_007970185.1). NCBI lineage: Bacteria > Pseudomonadati > Bacteroidota > Chitinophagia > Chitinophagales > Chitinophagaceae > Pseudobacter > Pseudobacter ginsenosidimutans. The sequence goes on from NZ_CP042431.1 coordinate 5,369,223, forward strand.
GGATGCAGACTCAACAAAGCTTTCAAAAAAAGAAATGAAGGAGTACCGGTATTTCCGGGATGTTGTGATGACCAAACCCGGCCTGCCAAGTACATTCCGCAAGGTGGCCGAAACGGAACAGTATTTAAAGTATATCCCGGATTTTACTGCCCAGTTGAAGGAGAAATGTTCCAATCCTGATGAAGTATTCAGGTATGCTTTCAGTTATAAGATCAGTCCGTCCGATAAGGGCGATAAAACTGCTGGCAATGCATTCTATTTCTTTGAAAGTAAATTACGAGGGCTGCCGGTTTCAAAATGGGATTCCATAGTTTCACAAAAAGAAAACTGGAAAAAAGAAGTACGCCAGGAATTTGAAGATGCTTGTAAGACGAATCAAAAATATATAGATAGTCTTGCCATCATCGATCCACATCAAACAAATCTGAAAGAACGTTACTACGGTAATTCCAATCTGTATGCCAGGGGAGCAGACCATGGTACGCATGTAGGCGGCACAATTGGCGCGGAGCGGAATAACGGGATCGGCATGAATGGTATTGCCGATGCGGCGTTGATGTTTGTTCGCATCCTTGCTTATTTCGAAGATGAAACAGATAAGAATGTAGCCGCAGGTATCATGTATGCAGTGGAGAATGGCGCCAAAGTAATCAATATGAGTTTTGGAAAGTACCTGACCCCTCATCCTGAACTGGTGTATGCTGCCTTTCGCTATGCTGAAAAGAAAGGTGTGCTGCTGGTTCATGCAGCTGGTAATGATTCAAGGGATGTGGACACGCAGGTCCATTATCCTTATAAGAAGATTGCAAAAAAGCGCGCTGTAAGAAATGTGATAGAAGTAGGGGCTTCCACCTGGGAGGGACAACCGTCTTCTTTCAGTAATTATGGAAAAAATACAGTGGATGTGTTTGCTCCCGGCAGTGATATCTATTCCACTATTCCAGACAACAAATATTTGCCGCAAAGTGGTACCAGCATGGCCACGCCTGTTGTATCCGGAATTGCGGCCTTGATCTGGACTTATTTCCCTGATCTGTCGGCGGAACAAATGATCGATATTTTGAAGAGGAGTGTGGTGTCCCGTAAAGGTGTGCAGGTAATGGCTCCCGGAGGATCAGTACAGGGGAAATCTACAATCGATTTTGGAGAGCTTTGCAGCTCCGGCGGAATTGTGAATGCTTATCGTGCTGCGCAACTTGCGGCAGAGGTAAGCAAGGGAAAGAAATAGTAGAATAATGGAAAACATCCGGTAATCATTTTTGTCGGAGCATGGTTATGAAAAAGAAATATAACGGCCCCGTTGCACATTCGCAGCGTGGCCGTTATGATTTAATACGGGCTTACAAAAATCTTACACAATACCGTAAGAATAGTTGCTGAATATGGCAGTTCGTGATCAGAAAATGATGGCCTGTTGAATCGGAGCTTCCTGATAGTATTATTGTAGTATATTCATCTTATGAAAATCGTTTTCTTTTCTGCCAAACCTTACGATAAGCAATTTTTCAGCAGGCACAATGCGTCTTATGATTTCGGGCTTGAATTCCTGGAAACACATCTCGGGCCGCATATCGTGAATGCAGTTGAGCCGGGCACTGCTGCTGTATGTGTGTTTGTGAATGACCGTCTAACCAAAGAAGTGATCGAAGTGCTGGCGGCAAAGGGCGTAAAGATCATCGCACTTCGTTGTGCAGGCTTCAATAATGTGGACCTCAAAGCTGCGCAGCAGGCCGGTATCCATGTATGCCGCGTTCCTGCGTATTCTCCTGAAGCCGTTGCTGAACATGCTGTAGCGATGTTGCTTACACTAAATAGAAAAATACACAAAGCATATAACCGGGTACGTGAGCAGAACTTTGCATTGAACGGATTACTTGGTTTCAACCTGCATGGAAAAACGATCGGTGTGATCGGAATGGGAAAGATCGGGCAGGCATTCTGCCGCATCGTGAAAGGTTTTGGCTGTACGATCGTTGCTTATGATCCATACGCAAATGCAAAGTTGATACCGGATGTTGAATTCACCTCGCTGGAAGAGCTCCTGAAAAGGTCGGACATCATTTCCCTGCATTGCCCGCTGACGCCGGACAATCATCATTTCATCAATGCAACTACTATTGCACAAATGAAAAAAGGTGTGACGATAGTCAATACAAGTCGTGGTGCATTGATCGATACAAAAGATGCCATTGAAGCATTGAAATCCGGCCATATCGGCAACCTGGCGATTGATGTGTACGAGCAGGAAGAGAACTTATTCTTCAGGGATCTTTCAGCAGAGATCATTCCTGATGATATGATCCAGCGCTTGATGAGTTTTCCCAATGTGCTTGTGACAGGGCATCAGGCTTTTTTTACTGTCGAGGCACTGGACCAGATCGCGGCCACTACGCTACATTCGGTGAATGAATTGAGTAATGGGCGCATACCTGCAGACGTTATGGTAAAATAAAAGCTATGAAGCAGTTGATCATTGAAGGCAGCCGTATCCACGATATCCGATCTTTCTACGATGAGATCAATCGTGTATTCATGGCTGCGGAAGACTGGAAGCTCGGGCCGAGTCTGGATGCTTTCAATGATCTGCTGTATGGCGGGTTTGGCGCTATCGGAAACAATGAGCCAGTGGAATTGATCTGGAACAATATTGAAGCCTGCAAAGCAGCGCTTGGTTACGAAACCACAAAAAGATACTACGAAGAAAAGCTCCTGCCCGGATCGCCTTTCAATAAAATATATTTCCAGGAGAAACTGGAAGAGCTCAATCAGGGGAAAGGACAAACTTATTTCGATATTTTGATGGAGATCATTGCAGGGCACCCGAACATAACGCTCAGGAGCTAAAGAAATATTTCATTTTTATCGTTCTCTTTTTTATCTTCATTGTCCCCTTCTCATAAACGCTGAAAATTTATCCCTGCAAGCCATAATTCAGCCCGGTATTGATTCCTGTTCAATAGTAGGGAACAATTGTATGCTTTTATCCGTCCTGCCAACATTGATTGCTGCTTCGTCTTGCTATCTGAAACGTCCAACTCAACCATAGTCATAACTCAAAAACTAATCAAATGAGCAAGATCAAAGTAAAAGATGGTACCGAGATTTTCTACAAGGATTGGGGTACTGGCCAACCGATCGTATTCCATCATGGCTGGCCATTGTCTTCCGATGACTGGGATGCACAAATGTTCTTTTTCCTGGAAAATGGTTTCAGGGTGATCGCGCACGATAGAAGAGGGCATGGACGCTCAACCCAAACACCGAACGGGCATGAAATGGATACCTATGCAGCTGATGTTGCGGAGCTGGTGAAAGCGCTCGATCTGAAAGATGCGATCCATGTTGGTCATTCTACCGGCGGTGGAGAAGTGATCCGCTATGCGAACAAATTCGGCAAGGGACGTATTGCAAGAGCCGTGCTGATCAGCGCTGTGCCGCCGGTGATGGTGAAGTCTGCCACCAATCCGGATGGAGTGGACATTTCAGTTTTTGATGATATCCGGAACAATACGGCTAAACATCGTGCACAATTCTACCAGGATATCACTTTCCCGTTCTACGGTTATAACAGGCCGGGAGCCAGGGTTTCACAGGGGATTCAGGACAATTGGTGGAGACAGGGAATGATGGGATCCATCAAGGCGCATTATGATTGTATCAAGGCATTTTCTGAAACGGATTTTACGGAAGACCTGAAAGGTGTGGATATTCCGGTGCTGGTGATGCATGGAGAAGATGATCAGATAGTGCCTTATGCGAATTCTGCACCGAAGTCGGCTAAACTTGCGAAGAACGGTAAACTGATCTCTTATCCGGGCTTTCCGCATGGTATGCCAACTACAGAACATGAAACCATCAACAAGGACCTGCTGGCGTGGATCAGATCATAGAAAAGGGAAAAAATATAAAACAGTAAAAAGGCGCGGAACTCCGCGCCTTTTTTATACATGCTACTTCTTGTTACTGAATGTCGAATCTGTCGAGGTTCATCACTTTGTTCCAGGCGGCAACAAAGTCTCTCACGAATTTCTCTTTTCCATCTGCACTTCCATACACTTCTGCAATGGCGCGTAGTTCTGCATTGGAACCGAATACGAGATCCGCGCGGGTGGCTGTCCATTTGGCTGCACCTGACTTGCGATCGCTGCCCTCATAAAGCTCCTGGTCCGGAGATGCGGCTTTCCAGGCAGTATTCATGTCCAGCAGGTTGGTGAAGAAATCGTTAGTGAGTTGTCCGGGACGGGTGGTGAGCACGCCATGTTTCGATCCGTCGAAATTGGCGTTCAGTACGCGTAAGCCACCAACCAGCACTGTCAGCTCGGGGGCAGAGAGTGTGAGCAGCTGCGCTTTGTCTATCAGCCATTCTTCCGTTGATACATGCGATCTGTGCTTGCGGTAGTTGCGGAAACCATCTGCTAACGGTTCCAGGTAACCGATAGACTCAACATCTGTCTGTTCCTGCGTTGCGTCGGTACGGCCTGGAGTAAATGGAACATTGATGGAATGTCCTGCATCCTTTGCTGCTTTTTCCACGCCTGCGCAACCTGCGAGAACGATCAGGTCAGCCAGGGAAACTTTCTTATTACCGGCATTGAATTCTTTCTGTATGCTTTCAAGCGTTGAGAGTACTTTCTGCAGTTGTGAAGGGTTGTTCACCTGCCAGTATTTTTGCGGAGCGAGACGGATGCGTGCACCATTGGCGCCCCCGCGTTTATCGGAACCGCGGAATGTGGAAGCGGAAGCCCATGCGGTGGATACGAGCTCGGATACGTTCAATCCTGAAGCGAGTACTTTTGCTTTGAGTGAAGCGATATCATTGTTGTCGATCAGCGGATGGTCTACTTCAGGGAGCGGGTCCTGCCAGATCAAAACCTCGGACGGTACGTCCGGGCCGAGATAACGGACACGCGGGCCCATATCGCGGTGCGTGAGCTTGAACCAGGCGCGTGCGAATGCATCTGCAAAAGCATCGGGATTTTCCAGGAAATGCCTGGAAATTTTTTCATACACCGGATCGAATCTCAGTGAGAGATCGGTGGTGAGCATGGTTGGACGATGTTTTTTTGAAGCGTCGAATGCATCGGGAATGATATTCTCAGCATTCTTTGCCACCCACTGATGCGCACCAGCCGGGCTTTTGGTGAGCTCGTATTCGAAGTTGAAGAGATTCTCGAAAAAGTTATTGCTCCATTTGGTAGGCGTGGTGGTCCAGGTTACTTCAAGGCCACTGGTGATTGTGTCAGCACCTTTACCCGAACCGAAGCTGTTGCTCCATCCCAGGCCCTGCGCTTCCAGTCCTGCTGCTTCCGGTTCTTTCCCAACATGCGTTGCAGGCGCTGCGCCATGGGTTTTACCGAAGCTGTGGCCACCAGCGATCAATGCCACCGTTTCTTCATCATTCATTGCCATTCTGCTGAATGTATCACGGATATCCTTAGCTGCTGCAATAGGATCGGGATTTCCATCAGGCCCTTCAGGGTTCACATAGATCAGTCCCATCTGTACAGCAGCGAGTGGTTTCTCGAGGTTGCGGCCATGTATATGACCATCGGCATCATCATCGGAAGATACTACGCCGTGCGCTTCGGCAACGCCGGGAGAGCCATGTGCATAACGGATATCGCCACCGAGCCATTTCTGCTCAGAGCCCCAGTATACATCTTCATCCGGTTCCCAAACATCAGGGCGGCCACCGGCAAAACCGAAAGTTTTGAAGCCCATGGATTCCAGCGCCACGTTCCCGGTAAGGATCAACAGGTCTGCCCAGGATATTTTATTACCATATTTCTGTTTGATGGGCCACAGGAGCCTGCGCGCCTTGTCGAGGCTCACATTATCGGGCCAGCTATTGAGAGGTGCGAATCTCTGTTGACCGGAACCTGCGCCACCGCGGCCATCGAATACACGGTAGGTGCCGGCACTATGCCAGGCCATCCGGATGAAGAGGGGGCCATAATGACCAAAGTCTGCGGGCCACCAGTCCTGCGAATCGGTCATGAGTGCATGCAGGTCTTTTTTTACTGCTTCCAGGTCCAGGGTCCTGAAGGCTTCGGCATAGTTGAAGTCTTCATCCATCGGATCTGATTTTGTGGAGTGCTGGCGAAGGATATTCAGCTTGAGCTGATTGGGCCACCAGTCGCGGTTCCTGGTTCCGCCACCACCAACGTTCGGCTTCAGGCTGCCATTGTGGAAAGGGCATTTGCTGAGGTCTTTAGTTTCTTTTTCCATTTTTATCAGTTTATGGTATTGAATGAATATGGAGCCACCTGTATGTGGTGCAGGGCATAAAAGTATGCTTTCAGAATTATAGTTGTTATCGATTAATTCTATACTTCAATAGTTAAAAACTATCAGGAAGATCGGGCGGTTCCAGAAATACTGATCCTGCGTCCGGGTGTGAAGGGGAAAATGTGTTATATGAACTGCTGTCTGTTCAAATATACTGGAATTTGCGGACTGGCGATATTAAGCTCAGGGTTTATCCCTGCCTATGAATCTTTCCTCTCCGAGGAGGAACCTGATGGCTCTGTTGATATTCTTTTGAAGGCTTTCCGGTGTTTTCAGATTTGCCAGGTACTTTACAATTTCCTTTTGCGTGGAGTTGTTCAATTGCTTAAAAACCTTCGCGGCATCTTTATTGGCTTTTAGTGCCTTTGTGAAAGCGGGAGGCGTTTCGATGGTTCGCGGCTCAGGATCGAATGCGATACTGATACTGATCCGTTCCCCGATCCTTTCCGGAGATTTTTTCAGCATAGTGGTGTTGATGTACAGGCGCCATACACCCAGGTGCCGCACGAGATTCTGTTTGTAAGCATGATTCTTGATGCTTCCTTTGACGGGAATTGGGCTGCGGTCTTTTCCTGCCTGTTTGAAAATGGCAGTGAGCACCTTTTCCGGCACCGGCACAAATGGGTTGATGCCGATGATCTCAATGGTTGCTTTGAAAGAGTATTCCTTTCCGTTCTGCATCCTGTAAACTTATGGCTTTTAATGATCAATTCCAGCCAGCCAGTCTTCCAGCCGCCTGCGGCAGATATCCTGAGGATTGTATCTTTCTTTACCTCCGATGGATGCATCGCTTTGCGTGGCCAGCCATTCCACAAAAGAAGGTTCGTCCTGAAAGCTCAGTTTGGGTATGATGTCTCCGTCCCAGATCGGACCAAAATAGAAAACGCCATCACGCTTTTCAAGGCCGGTGCCGCAATAATCGCGGTGCGCATATCCGATATTGTTATGGTTGAGTGCAGTGGCTACCGCCTGCGCCAGTTCAGGGCCGAAGGGAACTACAGACAATTCCACTTTTGGAGGTTTTACCGGCCCGGGTTTGATATATGGACTGGTACTGTAATGGAATTGGTTTTCCCTGAGGTTGATGCTGATGCTGAAATTGAGCGGATCAGGATTATCGAACCATTCATCGATATCGTTCCTGAAACGCTGATCGAGATTCCAGAAGATGGAAATACTGCCGTCTTCCCGTGTGCCGTTGACTGTTAGTAAGGTGAGTGCATCGGGCCTGTATTCGCCGGTCACATGGCCTTTGATGCATTTCGCTTTTTCCAGTTTTTGCAACAGGTAGCGTTCGATGGCTTCTTTCAGTTCAGTTTTTGATCTCATAAGTATACAGCGCAATAAAATAAACGAATATTGTCCGGACTCCCGGCAAAATTTTATGCTGATATCAGAATCGGACATAAAAAACATGCCGGGCGGCAGGTTTCCCGTTATGGGTTCTTTCATTATCTTCATTGCCATTTAATCCATTAAAGTCCCCATGATAAGCAGAAACTTACATCCTGGTAAAATCATCTTCGTTCATTTTCTTCTCATTTCTGTATTCCTGGCATGTAATAATGAGCCGCAATCATCCGGAAACAAAACATCAGGCAATAATTCAGCCCAGGCAGATCCTGTTGGGAAAAAGGAACCAGATGTTCCTGAGCTGAGCACAGAGCAGTACGTGACCAACCTGGTCAACAGGAGAGAAGCTATCAAAAAACAACTTCACGGTATCAGCCATGCAGCTGCAGTTCAATTGTATCAATCCCTGGTTTTGTACATGGATACAGTGATCACCGGTATTACGAAGAATGAAGGGAACTGGCTGGTTGAATACGTGAATTATTATGATGAAAAGAAGAAAGACATAGTATTGCCTGTAACGATACAGTCGCGGGTGGACCTGCTGGCCACTGCCGGACTTGAGCCCTGGCCGATAGGCGAGGGTATGACTGACCTTCGCACTGTGCCCCGTTTCTATACAGATATTTTCAAGTCGTCGCTGCCGGCCGATTACCGGCAGTTCTTAGGGATCAGGGCTGATGAGGATACTATCCTGTACAGTGCAGATGCAGGCATCATCATTCCGCTGGAAATGGTAGGGATAAGGGTATTGAACTGGGAAAGATTCCTGGCCAATTTCCCGAACAGTGTATTCTGGGGTGAAGCAAGAGATCATTTCCAGCGTTACCTGCGGGATTACCTGTTAGGGGAGGACAATACGCCTTCGTTTTCTGAAATCGATGACATCAAAAGCCTGCTGCCGGATAACAGGAAGGAATACCTGCTTTTCCTGGAACGCTATGGTAATACTACTGCTGCCGGAACGGTCAGATGGTTCATTGAAAAACTGGAAAACGAAAAATCGCTGCCGGAGTTCAAACGTAAACTGCACCGGGAGATCGATCTGCTGTATTCTACTGAAATAGCATCGTCAGTTGGTGAAACAGTTCTGTTACCCGAAACAATAGAAAAATTGACTAAACCGGTATACGATACTGTCCCACTGAAAATAGAAATGGGCAACGATGTAACGGAAGAGGTTAACCGGGCATTGGATACTGTGTTGTACCTGCAGCAGGATAATAACCTGTACAGTTTTGCTGTTTTCACCAATCGGGGTGAAAGCGGAGGCGCCCCGTTTTCAGGCTGGTGCGATGTATGGGCTTTCAAATATTCCAATGGGAACTGGCAGCTTATCGATTACCGGTTACATGCAGGCGGTGGGGGCATGTATGGCAATTCCGGTTACTTCGATAAGCTGGTCCGGATGGGCGATAATGCAGCAGGCATCGTGATTACAGGCGGCATTACGCATATGGGAAGCAGTATATCATGGGATGATATCATTCCATTCTCTGGTGAAAAATTGCAGACGCCGGTGGACATCGTAACAAACGATGCATACGAAAATCATGAAGGCCTGGTAAGAGCGAATGAAACAAAATGGTTCTTCCGGAAAAAAGCAGCAGCAGGATGGTATGACCTTGTGATCATTCCTGTGAGCCGCATTTATCATGTGTTGCCATTGGAACGTGTAGTGGTTACCGGAGTGAATGGAAAGTACCAGGTGCCAGAAAAATTCCTCGACAGAGGGATCTGAAAATAATTACGCCGCAGTGTTTGAGAAAAAAGTTTCAATAACATTTGTGTTGTTTTGTTTTGCTCCTTACATTTGCAGCCTGATTCGATTCTACAGAATAGGATCATTGGTAAGATTCCGTAGCTCAGTTGGTAGAGCAATACACTTTTAATGTATGGGTCCTGGGTTCGAGTCCCAGCGGGATCACAGAAAGATGGTATCAAACCCGCGCCAGCCGCGGGTTTTTTCTTTCCATGGCGGCACTGACATTCCGGAAGGATCAAATCGAAGGAGACCGCCTTTATTGGACTAAAAATGGGAAAGTGCATCACTCCGTCCGAATTCATAGCCGTCTTTTGGTGATCATCAAAAAGTATATCAATCTTCCGGGACAATTTTTGTTTCCCTTGAAAGCCCCCGCTGATATGATTGCGCGGAAAAGGTTTGATCAGTTTTTCTGTTTTTTTCTGGCTTAATAAAAACCACTCTAAAAACAATAAGAGAGCGTCATTTGCATCAGGCTCAATAGTGACCGCTCAATCCGTGAAAAATTCCTTTTCTGGACAGTGTGCCAGATGTAAGGGCATAAATGTATCAGTACTCCATCTGTCTAAAATTTATCCTGCTGCTGAATTAGATCGGAACTTTTATGATTTACATGCTCTTTTTTTATTTGTTATTGCTTTTTATTAACAGTTCTTCATACACAGGCCCCTCAGGCTTTTCCATGCCATTAGAAATTTTTATTCCGGCTTTCTCAAGTTCCCTGATTATTCTTTTATCGAAACCAGCGATGTATGATGCAAATGACAAAGAATCTCCTGCTTCAGGTATTGTCTTGAAAGGAACATACGGTTCTTTAAACCTATATAAAGTGGCTTTTGTACTATCGTTGCCTTCAAGAAATACAGAGTCCCCGTAGTCTGTAATCTTAGCTGCATAATGATTTGTAAGGTATTTCAAAGAATCATTTTCTATTTTGTAAGGAAGCCCCAACCGACCAACTTTCTGATTATAAAAAACTATGTATTGCGAATCAATATCAAATTCGCTATATCCATTTGCCATTGAAAATCTATGCCATTTTCCAATTAGAATTTTTTTATTCCCTTCAATGTTTCTAAGATTCGGTGAATCGCAAGCAGAAAGAGAAAAAATGAAAAATGAAAGGAAAAAAAGTATTGATCTCATCATAACTAAGTATTATTAAAGAGGCATTTTTAATCCGGGTAAGTGATAGGAAATACCCGCACTAAATACTGCCTTACCTTCTGCCCGGCAGTATTTAGTGCGGGTATTAATTTAAACCAGTGTTTATTGCGCCCAAATAGTACAGTTAATATTGCCATTAGTATTAGAGCCCCAAGTCTCTGCCACCATAATAGCAGGAATATTTAACTGACCAAGAGTATATCCCAAACTACTCCACTTGTTATAGTGGTTGGCAAAAGTAATGACGCGATTTTGTCCGGTAGTAACTTTCGTAACTCTGGAGCTATAAATCTGTCTGAAGCCATCACCACCATCGATATTTTTACCTGTCACCCAACGGGTCCAAACATTATAACCTGCTCCATCGCTTTCAAATGTCCCTAAGTAAGTGCCGGTATGAGGCGATACTGCACCCCATGTTTCATTCACATAATACTCATAATAAGGGTTTCTGGTCCATCCGTACCAGCCGAAAGTACCACCACCAGAATTTGAATAAATACCGAGATTATATCCTATTTTGTAGGATGCAGAACCTACCGAATAGCCTTTTCCGCACGTAAAATTGCCATTAAACCCGTTCCAGTTAACGCTGTAATTTCCCCCGGAGCCATTTACATAATTAACTGTGCCGGTAGCACCATCACTTTTCCAAAGAGACCAAAAGAAGCCGTTATGTGTACCCGATTGGTAGGAGGCCGCGGCTTGCCCGTCAATAGCAACAACATTGGGCCTGTTGGTTCTATCTTTTTTACAGCTTGTAAAAATTGCAGAGCCTGCAAGTACAAGAATTGCAGCAGCACCAAAAGAAACCCTGGTTACTTTTGTGAGTGTGTTTTGCTTTTTCATACATGGTTAATTTGATTAGAGAAGCAAAAAAAGCATGTTTAAAAATGGGACAATGCTATTAATCACCAAATTTGTTACACAAATGTTTATACGCTGCTATTTGTTAATCTGCATTCAAAAATGTCACAATAACCACAGAAAGTATTGGGAAATCCTGATTTTCAGGGTACGGGAAAATATTTATTTTCTAAAATACTGGCTAATGGCGTTTTAGCAATGATGTTATTGATTAGAGAATTTCTGCTATTTTCCGCAGTTCATATATAAAAGGTTCGAGTTTTGAACCATAGGATCATAAAATGGGGCGAGTCCGAAATCAACGGATTTGCCCCATTCTTTTTCTACTGAAGCACTTACCGAAAAATTTCTCAACTTTACTTTGTTCGCTTCCTGATTGTTCATCCTGTAAATGCTTCAGCATATGCCTCATTTTGTAATAGAATGTTCAAGCAATGTTTTTGCTATGCAACCGGCTGCTATTATTTTGAACACAGTTTATGACGCTGCTGATTCCTCCGGTTTATTTGCTCCGAACGACATTAAGGTTAGGATCAATAGTTATGATAATTACAAACTTGGAGAGGGGAAGAATAGCTTTTTGCACATTTATGCAAGTATAATGGAAGGCAGGACCACTGCTCAGAAGGCAGCGCTTTCCAATCTTATAATAGAAAGACTGGCGCCGCTGCTTGCCGGTATTTCATTTTTATCCATGAATGTGAGCGAATTTGAAGAGGCCACGTATTGTAACAAATCCCTGATCAATCCGCTCAATACAGACAGGAACAGGCATTTCTGATTTCCTTTTGTTCCCGGATTTGCTACCCTTCTCAAAAATCATCCTTTTCCGGGATAGATCACTTTCCCAACGCACACTACTTTCATCTCCTGATTACATTGGAAATGAAAAAAGTAGTCTTCGAATGAAAAGATTTTTTCTCTTGCTGATCATTCCGGCTGTCTGCAATATGGCCAATGCGCAAAAAGTATCCAAAGCAGATGCGCCGGTCCCCTGTAACGGTAATGCAGACCTGCTTCCCGGAAAATATACTGATCATACAAACCCTAAATATCCAAGCAGTCTCAAAGGCGCAAGCCTGGAAAAAGCAGCCATGCTCAAACAGCTGATTGCTATTGAAAAAGTAGAAGAGAAAAGCCGCAGCGATTTTGAACTGAAAGGTTGTGTGGCCAGGGTGAGTTTCAGCGGAGGTAGTAAATACAATTGCGGGAGCCGATCTGTTAACAGGTATGGATATCAGTTGGGAATATACCAGAATGTATGTCATGTTACAGAGCATATTGTAAAAACTGTGGGTGAATACCGGACAGTTCTGAGAGTTGATGTAAATCCTTCGTTTGCTGGCGGAAGTTTTCATGGAGAGTATGGTGATTTTTATGTAACCAGTAAAACTGTCCGGTATGAAATTGCTATTGATGCCAAAACCGGCCCGGGCTATGATAAAGACAGGATCAGTAACAGAAGCCGGATTGCACAATTCATTTCAGAGGAAATGGTTCTGACCGGCCGGTCAGATAATCATGCAGACAAGCAGGGAGATTTCTTAAAGCTGATCAATGGTGAAAGCTATGTGGAGAATTGGGTGATAGGATACAGATATGATAAGCCCAGTCCGAAATCATACAGGTTGATAAGCAGGCACTATTTGATAACCAAGCCCGGCATTCCTTTGCTGGTGCCTGTTACACGCAAAGAGTATCTGGAAGCACTGCTGGAATATTATGAAATTGAAAAAAATAATTTCGCTATCGCTGTAGCTGATAAAATGGGAAGCAGTACCCGGGATCTGAGTATTATTAAGGCCGATCAGATCGCGTATGAGAAGATCTACCAAACTAAAAAGGAAAAAGTAAAGCAGCTGCTGGCCAGCAAAAATGAGGCATGGCTGCAAAAACAGGCTGTTGCAAGAAAGCATCTCAAAAGAGACGATTACACTGTTGCATCCAATGGTCTGCTCGACTTTGATAATTTTGATGATAGTGATGAAAAAAGCGAAAGGCTTTACCAATATAATCCCCGGTATTTTGCAACAGACAAGAGCCCGTCCACGAAAGCCATGTTCATGGAAATTCAGTTCCGCTACGAGGTCGGTGGAGATTATGGTTTCTCTGAAAGGCTCTTCGCCAATTTTCTCAGGCATTATGATATGGAGGCGCTGAAAAAAATGCTTGAATAGTCTGACAGTTTTATGATCAACCCGCGTCTGTAAATCAATAAATGAAATCAATGAAACGAATAACTGTTTTGCTAATGCTCAATGTAATGATGCTTATTAGCTGTACCGGTATCGCCCAGAAACAAACATTTGATGTGATCTCGTATGAGGTTCCCCGAGGCTGGGAGCAAAAACAGAATGATGCTTCTGTTCAGTTAACTGCAACTGATAAATCCTCGGGCGCTTACGTAATGGCAATTATTACCAGGGCAAAACCATCAGCAGCATCGGCAGGAGATAATTTTACTGATCAGTGGAGTAAAGCCATCAAGGAGCAGGTGGAACTAGACGGTGAACCGGTTATGCAAGCGCCTTCAAAAGGGAATGGCTGGGATATTGTAACTGGCGGTGCAGGTTATACAGACAATGGGACCAAGGGGAATATAGCCTTGTTGTCTGCTACCGGTAACGGACAAACGGTAAGTGTGATCGTTATGACCAACTCAAAGAAATATGAGCAGGATTTATCCGTTTTTCTGAATTCACTGGAGTTATCAAAAACTGTACAAAAGAGTGAGGCCAGTTCTGCCGAGTCCAGTACCGGAAACAATGTTAATCCCTCTTCGCTGGTCGGATTGTGGGTGGATTATAAAGCCGAAGTAAGCGGATATTCCAATGGTGTTCCAATGTACTCTGCCGGATACTTCAGAAAGGAATATCTTTTTAAAGAAAACGGTACCTATGTTTTTCGTGTCAAGAACTGGTCCGCTACCATGAAAGAAATCCTGTTTATTTATGAAACCGGGACCTGGAAGGTGAACGGGAATCAACTCACTATTGCACCAACGGGTGGAAAAGGTGAGTGGTGGGGCAAGGCAGCCAGCGGAAGAACAACAGGATGGGGCAGCCGCATTAGATTGGCAGCCATAAAAAAGGAGACAGTCGCCTACAATTTTGAGCTGCACTATTATGAAGGAGTAAAAGAAACGCATCTGCTGCTTTCAAGCAACTTGCCTACCGAGCGGGAAGGAAGCAGTAATAACGGGAGCCAGAAGAATAGCTGGAGTTATGTTCCAAGAAAGCAGGGTAATTCAATGATCGATAATCCCCCGGGTTTCAAACCATGATCGGTTTCAATAGAAAAGGAGATACGGAATGGTATCTCCTTTTCTCAAATCAGGAAAACTGGAATTATTTTTTTGTAACGATAAAGTCTCCCATTCCTGCATCTTCCTTTCCGAAGCCCCAGCTGCCTGTAAGTTCTGTTTTCGCTTCATTCAGCTTTGCTGCAAGGTTCAGGTCTTCATTATCATCTGAATGATAAACTACCTTGAAAACATCTTCCTGAAGGGTCCAGGTGCCTGCTGATACATACGGGTTGTTCTTATCTCCGGACTTGACCTGTAGTGTACCGTTACTGTTGATCTCAAGTGCGAAATAGGTGTCTGGTTCTGCATTTCCATAACCATATTTTCCTTCCCAGTTGCCTTGCATGAATGCATTGGGGGCCGGTGTGTCTTTGTCTTTCTTACAGGAAACAAATGTAGATGCTGCGATAAGGATGGCTACTGCCATGGTTAAAATGTTGAACGATTTCATAGCTGTTTTTTTTCTTTTCATGTTTTGTTTGATCACACAAAATTGTGCTCCTGTGAGCGGGAAAAAACAGCAGCTTAACCAATCAGTCATTTGGCTTAACGGCAACCTGCATCTTCACTTCGTAAATTGCGTCCAGCAATCCTTCTCTGGGCCTGTCCTGCCTTAATTCCCAGAACATGAGACCCTGTAATCTCTCATTTATCGCATATTGGGTTTTCAATATTACAGAGCGCCTGTTATCGAAAGTGGCGAACTGTTTCTTCTGTTTGTTGTAACACCAGGGCGCGAGATCATAGGTATGAGGTGAAAACGATCTATCAATGGCGCCAGTTTTTCTCATTCGAGACTTTTCCGGAGGAAATCAGTGAATGCACCTGCTGCTACGCTGATCTCTTTCGTTTCGCCAATGGCTGTTCTCAATGCAAGTACCAATTCTGTGAAAGTCTGTTTATCTCGCGGAGAGAAAGGGTGACCAACCGGGCCCTGAATAGCCGGGTATTCCCAGTCGAGATCAATGCCGTCCGGTTGATATTGCAGCAAGATGGTTTTCACAGATTGTGCAAATGCTTCCCTGTTAACAGCCTGGGTGAATAGTTCCGAACAGGTTTTGCATCCTCCCCAGCCACCGAAAGCAATGGATACATTTAGTGCAGGATTCCTTTTTTCAATCCGACGAGATTTTTGAGGATGATGGCGGCCTGCGGACTCACCTGCAGTTTATTCCCCATCAGTACCAGGAAGCTGTAGATTATATGCGTGAGCTTTTCGATCTCATATTTGTAAACATCCGTTGCGTTGCCGGAGTAATAAGCGATCACTGCTAAAGGCTTCATATTATCACTGCCTTTTTGTGCCCATGCAAAAAAAGGAAAAAAGAAAGCGGCCAGTATTGTTAATAGTTGCCTCATTGAAGCAGCTGTCAAAAATCCTGTGCCACCTTCCTTTCAGGAAGATCATAATGTCATTCCACCATCGAGAACAAATTCTGATCCTGTGATAAAGCTGGCTTCTGCGCTGCTCAGGTAGCAAACCATTTGTGCAACATGTTCTGCTGTTCCGATCTGTTTGAGCGGGATCTTTTCCTGCAAGGTTTCGTACAGTGCTTCCACGCCGGCGGGGTCAAGTCCAGCTTTGCCCAGAACTTCGGTACGGGTAGGGCCGGGGCTTACCATATTCACCCTGATCCTGCGGGCTGCCAGTTCATTGGCGGCGGTTTTGGAAATGGAATTCAATGCTGCCTTGCTGGCCTGGTATACTGAACTGTTGGCGCTGTGCATATTGGCTACGATAGAGGAGAGCATCACCACGGAAGCGCCGTCTTTCAGCAATGGAATGAATTGCTGAAGTGTAAAATAAGCGCCCCTGAAATTGATGTTCATCACATTGTCGAAGTTCTCAATGCTGGTGGTTTCGATGGGGCCGCGGGTTCCTGTAATGCCTGCATTTACAAAGAGTATGTCCACTTTTCCATAATTAGCCTCAATATGGGTTTTCAGTTGCTGTATGTCCTGCAGACTGGCCTGATCAGTCACGAAGGGGATGGCGCCCAGTTCGGTTGCTGCTTTTTCAACAGCTTCTTTCCGTCTTCCGGTAATGATCACCTTTGCGCCTTCATTTATCAATGCCTTTGCTGTGGCATAGCCGATGCCACTGTTCCCGCCGGTTACTATTGCCAGCTTATCGGTAAATCTTTTCATTTTCTGAATTTTAATGCAAAGCTATGGAGAAGGTGGTATAATTTTGTAACCAGTATCATCAAGTATACCACATCTATGTACAGAGATCAATCGGAAGAATACCAGGCTTTGCAGGACACGCTGTATGTGATCGGCGGCAAATGGAGGATCCCTATCATCAATTCCATTTGCAACGGCAATACACGTTTCAGGGAAATAGAAAGAAGTATTCCGGGCATTACAAGAAGAATGCTGTCCAGGGAATTGAAGGATATGGAACTGAACAAGCTGGTGAAAAGGACCGTGTATGCCGGCCCTCCGGTGCAGGTAGAATATGAATCCACCGAATACTGTAAATCTTTTGGCGGTATTATCCTGGAAATGATCAGGTGGGGCAGGGAACATCGTAAAGTGGTAACAAAAAAAAGGAACAGTAAATAAGTAATATGGACCAATCATCAGTTATTCTTGATTCCTGGCATGCAAATGCCGGCAACTGGATCGCTACTATCGATAACAATGAAATCGAGTCGCGGTCACTGGTCACGAATAATGCGATCCTGCAGGTGATCAGCGAATATGGTCCTGCATCCATACTTGATATTGGATGTGGGGAAGGGTGGCTGACCCGTGCTTTGCGGGCGCAGGGTATAGATGCCGCAGGAGTGGATGCTGTTGATACCCTTGTGACTAATGCCATCGAAAAAGGTGGAGCGCATTATGCAGTGGCGGGTTTCCGGGAAATCGCCAACGGTTCTTTTGAACTCAGTGAAAAAATGGCTGCAGCCGTTATCAATTTCGCTTTGCTGGATGAAGAGGATGCTGCGAATTTGATGAAGAATATGGACCGCATCCTGCAAAATGGTGGACTGCTTTTCGTCCAAACCCTTCACCCTTTTTCGATGACAGGACAGGAACCTTATATATCAGGATGGAAAAATGGAAGCTGGAAAGGGCTAAAACGTGACTTCGCTCAACCATACCAGTGGTATTTCCGGACAATGGGCGATTGGGTGAAACTTTTCATTGCTTCCGGCCTTACCATAAGGGAAGTCCGTGAGCCATTACACCCTGTAAATCATCATCCTGCTTCTGTGATCTTTGTTCTTTCCCTGAAAGGTCATTGACGCGTGTACATGATGCAGTCTTTATACGCTTTGGGCGTGATCCCTTCCAGCTTTCTGAACAGCCTGATGAAATAGTTCACATCACTGAAACCACATTGCATGCTCACTGAGCTCACGCTGTTGCTGGAATCTGCCAATAGTTGTTTTGCCAGTTTCACCCGCTCGCTGTTGATATAATCCAGCGGTGTGATACCGAATTGTTCCTTGAACCATTTGAAGAATACATTACGGCTGAGATATACTTGTCTGCTCAGTGCATCCACTGCAATCTTTTCGGTTAGGTGTTCCTGTATGTAATGGAGTATGAAATGGGCTTTGCCCTGATTGTTATTGCTGTCTTTCTCTGCAGAAATGCGTTTCAGATACTGACTTTGGACCAGCCTGATCAATAGTTCCTTCATAGCCAGGTCAGCAAAAATATCCTTGGCCAGCTCACCGCTGCTGCAAACGCGGATCAATTTATTGATGATATCGGAGATCTCATTGTCGTTGGAAAAATGATATTGGCTGAACTGGAGTGTCCATTCATGATTGTCTGTCTCCGTGTTGTAATAGGAGTTCATGAAGTTCATGGTTTGTTTCACATAGGAAGCGTCTATCGCGAGGGCGATGCATTGCGTGGGATTTTGCATATCAGCTTCCGGGAAATCGATCACCATCGATTTGTTTGCGGGAACGATCAGTGTTTCGCCGGGCAGGTATTCAAATGCAGGCTCATCATAGAGGTGCATCATCTTCTTTCCTCTCACCATGCTGGTAATCACCAGGTCGTTAAAAGTGAGGGGGATATGGTAGGCGTTCTGATAGGTCTCGAAAACATTGAGTTCACAGTTTTGCATATTGAACACCCGCCTGTTCTCCACGAGTGTCTGCAACTGTTTAGGGTGAGTAAGGTTGATTTTGGTGAGGTAGCTCTTGATCGGCATTCATGTAAGTTGTACAAACAAGTTAAGGAATATTATAATACGGTGTGGCAAGAAAAGTACGATCGTGCTATTAAAAAACACGAAAGTGAGGCGGGTTTATGGAGGAATCAATGAAATTCATATTGCAAAATCTAACGATAAATCTTGCCGATATGAGTACCTCAACTGCATCAGAGCCCAGGTCCGCTGTGGTATCCCGCCCACAGTTCAAGGAAAAATACGATCACTACATTGGAGGCGCCTGGGTGGCCCCATCGGGCGGGGATTACTTCGACAATATTTCTCCCATCGACGGCAAAGTGTTCACAAGGGCCGCGAGGGGCAATTCAAAAGATATAGATCTCGCAATCGATGCTGCAGCAGAAGCATTCAAATCATGGAGCAAAACGTCGGCTGGTTACCGCAGTAACCTGTTATTGAAGATTGCCCAGGTGATTGAGGATAACCAGGAATACCTGGCTATCGTAGAGACCATCGACAATGGAAAAGCCCTCCGGGAAACAAGGGCTGCCGATATCCCGCTGGTGGTGGATCATTTCCGGTATTTCGCCGGAGTGATCAGAAGTGAGGAAGGTTCTATCAGTGAGCTGGATGAAACCACCGTAAGCATCAATCTGCATGAGCCGATCGGGGTGGTTGGACAGATCATTCCCTGGAATTTTCCATTGTTGATGGCGGCCTGGAAGATAGCGCCTGCGCTCGCTGCAGGCTGTACCGTGGTAGTGAAACCGGCAGAGCAGACACCAACCAGCATCATGGTACTCATGGAGCTGGTTGGCCATCTGTTACCAAATGGTGTACTGAATATCGTTACCGGTTTCGGTATCGAAGCTGGCAAGCCGCTGGCCTCTTCCCCGCGCATTAATAAAGTTGCATTTACCGGCGAGACCACAACAGGCAGGCTGATCATGCAGTATGCTTCGGAAAACCTGATCCCCGTAACGATGGAGCTGGGTGGAAAGAGCCCCAATATATTCTTTGAATCCGTTGCCGATGCAGACGACGAATATTTCGATAAAGCTATTGAGGGCGCAGTGATGTTTGCCCTGAACCAGGGTGAAGTGTGTACATGTCCATCGCGCATCCTGGTACAGGAAAACATCTTTGATACCTTCATGAACAGGGTGGTGCAGCGCACAAAAGCCATCAAAATGGGCAATCCGCTTGACGGCACTGTAATGATGGGCGCACAGGCCAGTGAAGACCAGTACAACAAGATCCTGAGTTATATCGATATCGGCAAACAGGAAGGGGCCGAGATCCTTTGCGGTGGTGAAGCCTTTCACCAGAACAGCGGACTGGAGCACGGATACTATATTCAACCGACCATTTTCAAAGGACATAACAGGATGCGGATCTTCCAGGAAGAAATATTCGGACCTGTTACATCCGTTACCACATTCAAAACAAAAGAAGAGGCGATAGCGATCGCAAACGATACATTGTATGGCCTGGGTGCAGGTGTATGGACGAGAGATACGCATGAAATGTTCCAGGTACCACGCGCCATCCAGGCGGGGAGGGTTTGGGTGAACTGTTATCATGCTTATCCTGCGCATGCACCATTCGGAGGTTATAAGAAAAGCGGATTTGGAAGAGAAACGCATAAGATGATGCTGAACCACTATCGTCAGACCAAGAACATGCTTATATCCTACAGCAAAGAGAAGTTGGGATTCTTTTAAAACCAGCGTTATGCCTGTTCCCAGAGTTGTTGCTACTGACAGAGCCGTTTATTGATCAACAGTCTGATCGAATTGCATGGTCCATTGATGTTTCACCAGAGCGGTGGTTGCTGCGATGGAAGTCAGCCAATGTGCTTTCAGGAAGGAGAATTCAAAACAGGTGGCAGTGATGTTTGCCTGGGGCAGGTGCAGGGTTGCAAATTTTACATGAGTGCAGACCAGTTCGAATACTGGAAACATACCCAACTTATATTGGACGTTACTCCGGGAAGGGGGAGCAGCTTTTCACTGGAAATCCCGATGGGTGTAAGGTTTTACATTCTGTCGGTTCTCTTTTCAGAAGAGGAGCTGAAGAACCTGGCGCCTTTGATGGAGCCTGTTGAGGAAGGATGATCTTCCCGTGTTGTTCGTTGTTTTGTGGTGCATACAGCATGTTATAAGGGGTGTTCCTGATAATGAATCAGGACACCCCTTTTGCTGTTATTTCAATTGTGCAGAATTACATTTTTATGAGCGAGACCGTTTGGCTGCGGTCCTGGCTTCCCTGGAAATAGAGGAAGTACTGTCCGTTGTTCACGCCGGAAAGGTCCATCGCCACTCTGTTGTCGCCTTTTTGTACAGTAACAGGAGTTCGGCGTACCATGCGTCCACTATTGTCGATCACCATTATGTTGCCTTGTTGTGCCTGCTGTGTGGAGATCACTACTGCTGTATTGCTTCCGCGAACTGGATTGGATTGCAGCGCCAGCTGAAATCCGGTAGTGAGCTGCTGTACCATCACGATGGGAGAATAGGTGGTAGTACCATCGATGTCTACCATCCGTAACCTGAACCAGGAATTATTGGGAAGTGCAACAATGCTGCGGTATACAGAAGGACGGTTGTTGGCCGGTACTTCTTTCACGGCTGCGTAATCACGTCCGTTGCTGCTTTGTTCGATGAAGAAGGATCTTACCTGCTCTTCATAGCTGGTGCTCCAGGCAAGTTCTGCCTGATCGCCTTTGCGGCTTCCTGTGAATGATGTGAGCGTCAAGGGTAACGATGTGGCACAACCGGCGCTATTGGAAGTTACCGGAGCAGGACCAGTGATGCTGGAGGATGGTGACGATGCACCAGTCTTCTGCTGGATTTTCAGATTTGCAGTATTGGTTATCCTGCCATTACCGCCGAGGGAAACATCAAAACTCAAACAGGCAGATCCAACAGGAACGGTAATGAAATCAGTTGGGTTATTGAAAATTGTTCTTGCGTGGAACTGTGATCCGGAGCCCATTTGCATAGTGCCGCTGTTCACAGTAACATTCACGAAATTCATTGCGCCATTATTGTAGAACATACCACCATTCAAATGTGATGTAGAACCTGCAACAGTGAGGGAAGCGCCGTTATGGTTATATATCATTCCTCCAAGAAAGGCATTGGTGCCGAGGGTGAGATTGCCATAATTGATCAGTTGCATGCTTCCGCCCATATTGAACTGGGAGTTGATGGTAACTGTTGCTCCGTTATTGATAATGAGCTGTCCGTTGTTGAAATTGAAATTGCTGAAAGTGGCATTACCACAGATGATCAGTCTTCCTCCGTTAAGAGAAACATTTGAAAAATTACCGCCGGAAGCACTAACATAGTAGTCGCCTGAATTGATCGATGTATTCGAAGTAAGCGGTGTTCCTGAACAGGTGAATGCAGGAAGATTTGGGGTAGTCTGAGACATGACCTTGCTGCCTGCGCAAATGCACAGCATCAGGATCCAAAGGGTACGATGCATAATAATAGTTTTAGGAATGGTAATTCCCAGGACGATGGTGATCAACGATGGCTTTCAACGGATGGAATTAATCCAACAGATAACTATTGAGACAGGACTAATGGTTACATAGCGATTACATAGGAGAGATAGAGAACGATAGGTAGTGATAATGGTACTGTGAGATAAGGAGGGTCTTCTAAGGAGATTTCGATTATGATGCAAAGCTAATACTTTCTTTGAAAATTGCAATATGTAAGCCCTTACAGACCCTGTTAAAATTTTCTAATTAACGGAACCGTAAAGATGATTATTGTTTCGCGTAATTTATTATTGGCAATTATCAATTCAATTTGATAATTGATAAGATATAGTCTGGTAAAGGGTTTGCGGCTATCCGTAAAATTTGATTTGCGTCAGATTAAATAAAATGCCGCTGTTGTTCTTTACCATTTTTGTTGAAAGATCTTCTACATGTTTTTAGAATTTCTACTACAAGGATGGTGTTCGTTTTTTATAGACCCCGGGGTCTTTTTTTCATTTTGTTCCAGGTTGTAGTATAACGTTGAATAGTAAACGAAGTTTTATTGAAAATGGGAGATGCATCATCGAAAAAGATTCAATGTTGTCAACGGTAAATGTGTGTTCTTTCAGTAAGGGGAGATAAAAACCGCTTGCCGCAGATTTTTATACCTTTATGCAGGAATTCTCATCCAAAGTGATCCGGAAACGGAGAGCCGGTTCTAAACCTTGTAAGAAAGAGAAATATGTTGTCTTCAAAAGTCATAGAATATTGTAAAATAAAAGGCTGGTGGTTCGAGGAGCTTTCACAGTCCTATGCGGATGTGATGAGGGATCTGGGTATTCCGGCCGGTTCTGCGTTTGCGCAGTTTTACAGCCATGCCGAGGATGGTCCTGTATTTCACAGCAGGCGCCGCGATATTTACCAGATTGGATGGTTCTCAATCAATTCACAGTATAAGCTCGATATAAAACGTACGCGGGAATTGCTCCATCTTCCGGACGAATACCTTCCGCTGGACAGTTTTGAGGCTGAATCGGGTTTCTTCTACAACCGTGTTACCGGTGAAGTGGCGGAACTAAGTGCTGGCAGGAAACTGAATGAGTTTCTTGTGGGAGACGTATCTCCGCAATGGAGATCGTTCAACGATTTCCTGGAATGGTATTTCGATCTGAATTAGTATTATCCTTCAAAGAGTCTGGTCATCCAACCAACAGGATCGGTGGAATGCAGCATAGCGGTTGATTCCAATGTGATCTGCGTAACAGCGGCAGCGCGTATCAGCATCCTGCTTTCATAGGCGTGAATGGCCTGTTCGCTGGTGAGGTACTCATTGCTGCATAGGCACTCTGCCAGTTCAAGCGCATCCTGCATGGCCATGTTCACTCCTTCACCTGCGTATGGCGGCATGCGATGCGCCGCGTCTCCAAGCATGGTGAGATTGTTTTGCGTTTTCCATTGCTGATTAAATGGAAAGTGGTATTGTGGACGTGGAACGAAGCTGATCTTTTCGCCATTGAATAATTGTTGCCAAAGAGGGCCCCAGGTTCCGAATGCTCCCCGGAACCATTGCAGCACCTGGTCTTTATCTGAAAAATCGATACGGCTTTTTGTAACCCAGTCTTCCGCGGTTTTACAGCCTGTATAGAAGGCCAGGCTGCCATCTCCTTTCTGGCTCAGGATGAGGGATTGTTCATCTCCGAATGCAAACACTTTTCCTCCGTTCACCAGCTTAAATAATTCCGGCGCATTTTCTGCGGCATCATAAAGATTGCCTTCAACGATAGTAATGCCGGAATACACAGGGGAGATAGAGGTCAGCCAGGGACGTATCTTTGAATTGGCTCCGTCGGCGGCAATCACAATATCTACATATGCTGTGTTGTTGTTACTGAAATGTAAACGCCATCCATTATTCTCTTTTTCCATTCTTAGAAAATGACTATCCCATACAACAGTTCCTGGTTCTAGGGATTCCAGCAGGAGTTTGCGGAGTGGTCCGCGATCGATTTCCGGACGGTTATTGTCTTCTCCTGAATCGTGATCATCCAGTTTGATTTGGCCGTATTTATCAGTGATCCGCAATTTGCCTGCTTCGGGTCTGTATAGTTCATAGAACTGTTGGATGAGTCCAGCTTTGCGCAGGGCTTCCAGTCCTGATTCTTCATGCAGGTCAAGTGTGGCGCCCTGTACACGCACATCTTTGTTCAGGTCTCTTTCGTACACTTTTACATTGAGCTCTTGTTGTTGCAGCAGGCGCGCCAGCGTAAGGCCACCCGGGCCTCCGCCTACAATGGCGATGGATTTGTTTTGTATTGGCATGATGCAAAACTACCGTTTCGGTAAAGTGGAAAATTGGATAAATCGGTCGTTTTGGTTGCGTGATAATTCCTTCGGATTAACACCGGAGAATTTCTTGATCTCGCGGATAAAATGTGATTGATCTGCGAAATGGTCTTCCGGAAAAAGTTTGCCTTCTTTGATCTGGTGAAAGGAAGCCCGGAAGCGCAGGATATTGCAGTAGGTCTTTAAGGGAATACCGATCATCTGCTTGCAGTAACGGTTGATCTGCCTGCTGCTCCAGTACACTTTTCCTGAAATTTCTTCTACACTAATGTTTCCGTTGGATGCGAATACAAGGTCGAAGAGTTCCTTTTTTCTGTTATCTGTTGTTGCAGGTAGTCTCTTGTTGAGGATGGAAATGAATTGTGAGACGATGGTTTCTGGTGGTTGCTGCAGGTCTGGCAGTATTTCCAGGAAATGGTCCGGCAATTGCGTGGCTGTATTGGGTTTCACTGGCGCATAATCACTGAATAAATATTCCACTGCAAGTGGCTTGAAGCTGATGGTGAACATGGAAAGGAGGGCAGGGATGGTAGTGAGGGACGGTCCGGTTTCAAGCCCCAGGAGTGTAACACCGGTATGCGGATTGAAAGAGAGATCGATCCTGCCATCGGGAAGGATGATCACCGGTTTTTCCTGTTGACTGTGATTGGTGAGGAGCCAGTAGCTTTCAATGAAACTGCTCAGTTTTTCGTCTGGCTTTATGATTTGCAGTTCAATGCCCGGATCTTGCATGATTCAGATTTTACAAATTCTCCATCGCCCATCTTTCCACTTCCCTGTATTCTTTCTCTTCCTTCCGGACCGTGTGAATATGCATATGGAATAAAGTATAGTGGATATTGTAGCACTGTAATCTTTCTTCAAAATTCAATATCTCATTGGGCTTTTCTTCTTTTCTCTTTTTCCATAGATCGATATAGGTTATGCCTGAGCGTTGTATCCAGGGTTCGCACATATGCACGAGGTCATATAATGGATCCCCTAGCATCATTTCAGCCCAGTCGATCACGGCCGCTACTTTGCCTTCTGGCGTAAGTAAAAGATTATCGAATCCGTAATCACCATGAAGTACCTTTTTTTCTTTGGGCAAGAAAGGAAACCAGGTTTTCATTTTATCCAGGAGTTTTTCGAATAAAGGGCCATTCAGCCAGGTTTTGCCGGCGAGCTCCTGCCAGCTGACGGCATATTTTGAATTGTGGATCGATAAGAGAAATGCTTCCCAGGATTCGAAGAGGCCGTTGCCATTGGGGCCGGTGTAGCCCCAGCCCTGTAATTGGGTGGTGGGTAGCTGATGGATGAGATCGAGCTGGTTGAGAATAATATCAGCCAATGGCAGATGCAAAGGGAGATGATCTGCCGCCAGAACACGATCTGATGGGATCCCATCTACAAATTCCGATACACAGTAAAAATAATTCCCGTTGAAATTGCCGGTGGATTTGATCTCCGGAACGCGTAAGTCTGCACTGTTGAAATGCTCCCAGGCAAATACATCTTTCTGGAAATCCGCCGGATGCTGGTTGATGCGCAGCACCAGTTTCTCTTCACCAGAAAAAAATGTAAGCGCCTGCGACCACCATCCATCGGCCACAGGCTCTACATCGTGTACATAATTATATTTTGTTTCCAGGAATTCCTGGATCGTATTTGTATCGAAATGCATTATTCAAATATACGGCTACTCGCTGAGAACGGGCTCCGGCTGCTTG
Organism: Pseudobacter ginsenosidimutans; assembly: GCF_007970185.1. Taxonomy (NCBI): domain Bacteria; kingdom Pseudomonadati; phylum Bacteroidota; class Chitinophagia; order Chitinophagales; family Chitinophagaceae; genus Pseudobacter; species Pseudobacter ginsenosidimutans. The sequence goes on from NZ_CP042431.1 coordinate 5,395,656, forward strand.
TTGCTGACGGCGTCTTCATTGAATTCAGCAGTAGCCACAGTTTTCTTCTGTGTGTAAAAACTCATGCCATAGGCCAGCAGGAGTAAAGGCACCGCCATCCAGATCACCTGCTTTGTGCCGTAGTGCGCAATTACATAGCCTCCCATTAAAGAACCTACAGTGATACCTGCATTGTAGAAAGAAGGCAACAGGCTGTTCACCAGCTCCAGCGATTGTTGCGGAACATAAGCGGTAAGATGGATATTCGCTGCCAGGAATCCGCCGGTATGAATAAAGCCCCAGATGCTCAGAATGATCACCATCGGTACAAAATATCCGCCGAACTGAAAAGCCAGGATATGAGTCAGTACAAGCGACAACAAGAAGACGCGGGTGGTGAGCATCACGTTCCTGCTGAGCCAGATGCCCATTGCCCAGTTTCCGGCAATGCCTGCTCCACCAAATACAAGTAACATGATGCTGATCTCTGCGCCGCTCATTTGTGTGATCTTGCTCAGGAATTCTGCCAGGTAACTATATGTGGCAAACATACCGGCAAGCATCACAAGTGTGGTGCTCAGTTTTATCCAGAGAAATGGACTGCGCAGGATGGAGTCAGACACATTGCTGCTGCGCTCTTTAGAAACCGGCATGCTGGGCACCAGCAATATCATTCCTGCAAACGCAATGAGGTTGATGAAAGCGGCCAGATAGAAGGATGCCTGCCAGTTGAAAAGGTCTGCCATATAAGTTGTGAGCGGAACGCCCAGAACTGTTGCGATGCTCAGCCCGGCCATTACTGTAGCCACTGCTTTTGGCGCATCTTTCGGTCCTGCTTCACGGGCTGCTACTGAAGCCGCCACGGCCCAGAATACAGGATGCAGAAAGGCCGGGAGTATTCGCGCGATCATCATAAAGGTAAAGCTGGGAGCAAATGCCGAAAGGATATTCGATACAACAAAAACCGCCAGCACCATGGCAAGGATCGTTTTGCGGTTGATCCTGGCTGTTAGGGCAGTTGTGAATGGTCCTGTGAGGGCCACGGTGAGCGCAAATGCACTCAGGAGCCAGCCTGCTGTATCGATCGAAATACTGAATTCTTTTGCCAGTGCGGGAAGTATGCCGATCACTCCAAACTCTGTGGTGATAATTCCGAACGCTCCCAGTGCCATTATATAAATCGACCTGTTCATTTTTTGTTGCTTTGATTAAGTGAATGAAATAGCTGCCTCCCGGTTGGGAGAGATTTCATATAGCATCGTTGATGTGTGGATGGCTGTTCTGCAATAAGAGGATACAAAAATATAGAAACATTGAAATATTTCAATGAATTATTTTTTTGAAGCGGGCTGAAGAGCTTCGTACTTCTTTTTTTAACAGTGAAACTGACCGGTGGAGTAACATTGGTCAGGAAAAAATGCCCTGGCTGCAGGCCATTTCAGCAGAAGCTTTCAAAGAGCATGGGTTGAGGAGATCATTCGGTTTCGATTATATCCCGCACCTGGTGGTGATCGGAAAGGATGGGCGCATTGCCGCCAACCTGAACTTCTATAAAAAAGAGCAGTTGCAGCAGGTATTGAAAAAATTGAATTGATACAGTTTTTCTGTTCAGGTACAGATCGCTGAACAGCTTTATAGTTCGATGAATGGCATTGCCGGTATTCCGGCGATGCCATTTGCATTTGAACGAAACCTGGAACTCCGCCCCGCATTTACGTTGTAATTATGCCGATTATACCTTTATGAAAAAGTTCATTCTAACAGGGATTACGGCTGCGGTGCTGGTGCATGCCTGTTCAAATACAGAAACGGATGTTGCAGCTGAAACGATGGCTGCCAGCTTGCAGGTTCCCTTCGATCAGCTTCCTGTTACAAATGCCGTATTTGTGGTGGACGGCACTACCAATTATGTGAACGTAATGGGCAATCAACGGAAACCAATCCCCACCTTTCCTTCGGTTGCTCAAAAGAAAGGATGGGCCGTTGGTTATGTAAAAGACACATATGGAAAACCCGTTCCGGGTGCAGTGATCGGAGTTCGTTCATCTGCATATGGAGGATTCACATCCGGTTCCTCTGCTGTAACCAATGAGAAAGGATATTATGAAGTGATGATACCCTGGGGCGTTGCGGATTTTTATGCTGGTGCCGCTATGGTGGATTATGAAGGTAGTCCTGTATCCATGAGTCTCTTTCCTGCGGACAGCAGCCTGGGTAGTTTCCCTGGTCCTGCAGGAATTGTGAAGAATTGGGTTTTATTGCCGTATGGACAATGCAGGCGGGCATCTGTTGCCAGCCAGCCGCATTTTTCTTCCAACTATTTTGGTGCTTCTATCAGTATCGAATATGCCTCCTATGATAAAGGAGATTTCTTTGCACAACCGGATCAGTTCGAAAGGAATTCCGAGTTTGAGATCAAACTGATTCCGCAGGAACTTATGCATGCCACTGAAAAGCGTTCCTTCACTATCCGGAAAACTGTTTATTACAATTCGCTCAATGTCCTGAATATCCCTGTTGGCAAATATAAGATCGAAGCGCGTAAACTGCCTGGTGGCGAGCCTTTGAAGCTGAAGTCCACATTCTACAATCCAAGACCGGAATATGGCATGAAACCTTCTGAGGCAACAGGCTCGGCAATGATCACGTTCATTCCAAAGTCCTCCGATGCCGGCACCACTATACCATATGGCGGCAACTGGGAGGATGTGCGAATATTGGTCAGTCAATAGAATAGTATTGTGTAAAATACCAATCAGTTCAGCTGCGTATTAACGCATATTGGTAACCGGTGGTTATGAGCAAAACGCTTTTTGAATTTGTTTTGTGGTTGAAAATCCCAACGCTTTATATCCGATTCCTGCTCTGAAAGTGGATCATCCGAAATAACCTGATCAACATAAATCTCAAATCAATCAAATATGAAATTGTTCCAGTTTACCGGATCAATACTCTTGTGTATTATTGTTTCCGTACCCGCCACCGCCAAAATATGGCGTGTAAATAACAATCCCGGGATCGATGCCGATTTTACGAGCGTGCAGGCAGCGCATAATGCAGCTGAAGGAGGAGATACGATCCATGTTGAAGGATCTGCCTCAAGATATGGGAGATTAACTATTTCCAAAAGAGTTTACATCATTGGCCCGGGTTACTACCTGGACCAGGTGCCCAATACCCAGGTAAATATGTTTTCAGCTGTTATCGAAGCGATCGATTTCAATACGGGTGCTGAAAACTCGGTGGTCATGGGAATAGAATGCCCCAGCGATGTCAATATCAATTGCCATAAGATAACGCTTATGCGTAACCGCCTGATGGCAGGAGGTATCGGAGAAGAGCGGCCATCTACCCCGATCAGGATCGGCTATGGTGCAGGAACAGAACCAGCAAACGATATCATCATTTCCCAGAATTATGGAGGCAACATACTTGTTCTGTATGGATCTACTCGTATCCTGATCTCCAATAATTACCTCACCCGGTCCACCAATGAAGGTGATGCAACAACCTTCGATGTGATCGGAGCTCCGTCATCCGCTATACTAATTGTCAAGAACAATGTTTTGCGCAGAGGCAGGCTTACTACTTACAATAGCTCCTATAGCAACAATATCATGATAAATGGTTCTGTCAATAATACTACTACCGGGAACCTGTTCCTCAACAATATCGGCTCAGAAGCACAGTTTGGTACAGCAAACGGTAATCAGTCGAATGTGAGCATGGCCAACGTTTTTGTGGGCAGGCAAACTGGTGTTTCCTGGGATGGAGAGTATATGCTTCGTGCCGGATCTCCCGCCATCGGCGCCGGTGAAGGCAGTACTCCACAAAATCCGATCGATTGCGGCATGTTTGGTGGCCTTACCAAATATGTGCTGGCCGGGCAGCCGCCAATGCCTGCCATTTATTCACTGGAAGTTTCCCCTGTAGGCTCATTGAATGAGCCTGTAAAAGTGAAAGCGAAAGTGAAATCTGCCGGTAAATAATTTTTTGGCCCAGCAACTTTTTATGAAATCAATACTACTTACAGCTTCTTTCTTAGTAGCTGCTTTGTTCCTGCTGCCAGCACAGCAGGCCATTGCGCAGCAGATAACGAAGGGAGAATATTTTATAGACGATGATCCCGGCTTCGGAAGAGGAAAACCTTTTTCCTTCACAGCCGGGGAAGATGTCACCAATGCTGCGTTCAATGTAGATTTTGCGGGTATAGCCGATGGGTTTCATCGGCTATACATGCGGTTTAGGAATGACGCAGGTACCTGGAGCATCACCAGTTCCAGAACTTTCTACAAACAACCAGCTCCGCCAACGGCTCCCGTCAATATCCTGAGGGGCGAGACCTTTATGGACAAAGACCCGGGCTTTGGAAAAGGGAATCCGCTTTTCACTGTTCAACAGAATGGTGAATCTGTGGCTTTGGTTTCTTACACAATGGAAGCCGGTCTGGCAGAAGGTTTCCATATGATGAGCACCAGGTTCCTGGATGCCAATGGCGTTTGGGGCCATACCAGTACCCGTTATTTCTTCAATCAGAAAATTCCTGTGGATCAGGCCAATGTCAGGATCCATCGGCTCGAATATTCGATAGATTTCGATCAGGGCCCCGGTCATGGAAAAGTGTACAATATTCCTGAAGCAGACAGATCAGGTAATGTAACCAATATTGTTTTCGAACCTGATCTCACCGGAGTGGAGATCGGTGCTCATAAATTATATGTTCGCGGACAGGACCAGTATGGCAAATGGGGGATCACTCAGATAGTTGATTTCAGGCTGGAACCACCTGGTGGAACTTTCATCACGATGGGCACCCTTCCGGAATTCCTTTGTGAAAATGGATTTACCCCTATACCATTTACCCTGAACGCGCCGATCCAGGCGAACAATATTTTCTATGCAGAACTGTCGGATGAATTCGGCAGTTTCGAAAATCCTGAACGGGGTGTAACCCGGATCGGTGAACTGATCGGTAATCAGCCAGGCATCATTCCTGCAAGGATCCCGAGATCCATGCGTTTGGGAACGAATTACAGGATCCGTATCGTTTCCACCAATCCACGTGATACCAGTGCTGAAAGTATTGGGCTGAACTTACATGCCAAACCCGGAGTGATAGCCATTGCCGGCGATACCATTACCTGTCTGGGCAAATATGATTACACTTTGAGCAATGGTGTACCCGGCTCTGCCAACTATAGCTGGAAACTGGTGTCAGGTGGCGTGCTCTCACCCAATGCAGAAAAAGTTTCGGTAGATTGGGTGGCAGCAGGCGTTCACAAGTTGGAAGTGACCGACCATACCATTTGCGCCTATGAAGATTCCGTGAAAACGTTGGAAGTGGATGTAGCCATTGCAGAGTTGGAAGGCGTTTTCTGGGATGCGCAGATGCTGCCGAAAGATAACCAGATCAATATCACTTTCCCGGTCACTTTCTCCTGGAATCCTATCAGCAATGCTGTTTCCTATGATCTTTACGTGTGGGAAGATGGCGCACAAAAACCTGCTGCCCCCACTGTGAGCAATCTTACAGGTGTAAGTTTTGTTTTCCAACACGATGGTGCCTTCTTCAAATACGGAAAGTCCTACAGATGGTGCATCGTAGCCAAACGAGCCTGTCAGAAAGTAGAAAGCCGTGTCTATTTGTTCCGCTTCCTCATTCATCCCAATCTCATTACCACGGAAGTAACGGGACCGGCCACTGTTTTCTCGGAAGGCTCCATTACCGTGAACTATAAAGTAAAGAACACAGGCGCCGGTGAAGCCGCCAATCAAACCTGGTCTGACCTGGTGTATCTTTCAACCGACAGGATCCTGGATAAGCAGGTTGATCATTACCTTGGTTCTGTTCCCAGCACTACTGCTGTTGCTCCGGGTGCAACCTATTCCGGTACCGGTACATTTGTAGTGCCGGTAGGATTGAACGGTGACTATCATATCATCGTTGTACCAAATGGCCTGGGCAGCTTACCGGAAACCGATCAGGAAGACAATGCCGGAGCCAGTAATCAGGCCACGGATGTACAGCTTACCCCGCCACCCGATCTGCAGGTGACCGCCATCGTTAGACCAGGCATCACTGCTTTCTCCGGCCAGTTCTATGATTTTTCCTGGACGGTCACCAACAAAGGAACCGGGCCCATGCGGGTGGATCATTGGTGGGATAATCTTTATATCTCACCTGACAGATCAACCGATCTTACCAATGCCATCAAACTGACCTCTGCGGTAAATGGTCCGCTGCTGGAAGTTGGTAAAGAAGGTAAACGTGGTGTGAATGTGAGGATCCCCAACGGCCTTTCAGGTAAGTACTACCTGATTGTACAAACCGATGTGCAGAGAGATGTGTATGAGCACTCCAATGAAGATAACAATATCATGGTGGGAGATGAGATCAACCTGGTATTGACGCCGCCCATCGACATGATCCCGGTTTCCATGCAGATCCAGGAAACTGCTACTTCATTTGACCAGATCCCGGTGAAATGGAGAGTGATGAACGATGGAGGGTCAACCACCAATGGCTGGAACTATTCCGATGTTTTCCTGCTGAGCAGGGATGCTGTGCTGGACAAGAGCAAGGCCATCCAGATCGGTGGAGCAGGAAAGAATTACAAACTCGATCCCGATCAATTCGATGATTCCGAATCCAAACTTTATATCAACGACACACTTCATGGCCTGTACTATGTTTACCTGGTAACAGATTTTTATGACCAGTTGTACGAGCATGACAATGAGAATAATAACGTACTCAAACACACGAAACAGCTGCTTGTCAAAACGCCCAATCTCCAGGTGAGCGAAGTGCGTATCCCTGCAAGCGCCGTTTCAGGATCACCCGTAACCATCGAATGGACAGTGAAGAACACGGGTGATGGCAGGGCGCGCAACCAGGCCATTACAGACAAGATCTATATCTCAACATTCCCGGAGATCACGGAAGAGAACAAAGGAACCTTTGTTGGGCAATTCACCTATGCGTCCGGCGACCTCGATGCCGGCAATTCAACTCCGCTCAACAAGCTGGACCTGAGATTGCCCAATGGTATTTCAGGACAATACTATGTTTTTGTGGTAACGGATACGGACGACCGAATCAAAGAACCTGCTCCCGGTGCAAAGAATGATAATACTACCCGCAGCACCACTGCTATGCAGGTGACTTTGCAATCCCTTCCGGATCTGGTGGTAACACAGATCGCTGCTACAGGGACTGTGCAGGCTGGCGCACCCATGAGCATTTCGTACAAAGTGCAAAACAGGGGAGATGAGGTCATATCCGGAAGATGGACAGATTACCTGTTCATCTCCAAAGAGCCTGTATGGGATGTGAACAAAGCCATTCATTTGAAAGATTTCCCGCAAGTAAGGGATATGTTGAAAATGGAAGAATACGGAAGCAACCATACGATGAAATGTCCGTCAACACTTCCTGCCGGTACCTATTATCTCTACCTGTTGGCTGACTTCAATGATGAATTGTATGAAAAAGATAATGAAACGGACAATATCCGCAGATCGGCTGCATTTGAAGTAGCAGCCTATCCTCCGGTTGATCTGCGTATGCAATCAGTGAGCAGTCCCGAACCTGCAATGAACGATACGAAAATTACGGTGGAATGGATAGTGAGGAATGCAGGATCCAACCATCCCGTTTCCGAATACTGGGTGGATGGCGTTTACCTTTCCCGCGACGAGCAATTTGGTGCAGATGATATTCTCATCGGTGGCGCAGAACACAATGAACCAATGGAACCCGGTGGAGCTTATACCAGGAAACAGTCATTCATACTGCCACGCAGGCTTCCGGCTGGCATCTACAATATCATTGTGGTAGCAGATCATATCAATACGCAGCAAGACAATAATCTTGCAAACAACTGGAAGCTTAGTCTCTTACAGGATGGCACTGTGGCGAAATTGCATATCCGCAGGGCTGAACCTGCAGACCTGCAACCTGTGTTGCTGTTGGCGCCTCCTGTGATCACAGCCGGTCAGGTGCCAGTAATCAGCTGGAGAGTAGCCAATGCCGGCGCCAATACCACCAGTGATAAAAACTGGGTAGACAGATTGTTCCTGTCTTCAGACAGGGTTTATGATCATGGAGATATTCCTGTCGGACAATATGGAAGGAACGATTCCCTGAAAGCAGGAGAAACCTATGAGCTGACTTCCCTGGAAAGTGTTGTTCCGCTCACAGCCAAAGGGAACTACTATCTCATTTTGAAAGTGGATGCAACCGACCGTGTTTTTGAAAATGACAAGGAAGGGAATAATGAGATGTCTGTGGCCATCACTGTTGTGGAGCCACAGAAGACAGATCTGAAAGTGCAGCCATTCACTGTTGCGGATACCATGCGGATCAAAGACAGGTTCAGGCTTTACTACACGGTGGAAAATGCCGGAGGTTATCCGGCAGAAGGCAGGATGAGAATGTCTTATTACCTGTCGAGGGATCCGGTGAAAGATCCATCTGACATCCTTATCGGGAGCGATTTTGCGCATTCAGGTATCCCTGCCGGCAAAGAGAAGAATTATGGCAGCAATGAATTGTCGATGGTGGGCGCCACAGGAGATTATTTCATTCTGGTGGAAGTGGATGCACAAAACCATATCGCGGAAACGGATGATGCGAACAATGTAACGGCATCTTCATTAATGGTGCACATAAAAGTGGATAGTCTTGAATTGAACAAGAGCAAAAGGATTGAGCAGTTCAGTGAAGTGCCACAATATTACAGGATCAATATTCCTGAAGAGCTGGACGGGCAGGCATTGCTCATCTCAACCAGCAGGATCACCGGAAAAGGAGAAGTGGAATTATATGTGAGGTATGAAGAAGTGCCTACAGCCGGCATCCACGATTATTCTCATCAATATGCATTGAACACCAACCAGGAATTGATGATCCCTGATCTGGAGGCTGGTACCTACTATCTGATGGTGCTCAGCAGGAATCATGTGAACCAGTTGCAGACGGTAGATCTGGGTGTGCATATCCGGAATTTCGAGATCAGGAAAGTGGAAACCAATAAAGGTGGAAATACCGGAAATGTAACGGTGAAGATCAGTGGATCAAAGTTCGAAGTCACTACCGATGTGTATCTGAGGAACGATGCCGGTATCACCATCAATGCTTCAAAGATCGTGTATATAGATCAGGCCACGGTTTTCGCCACTTTCCCTCTGGCAGGTGCAACAGCAGGAGCCTATGATGTAGTGGCAACAAATGAAGAGGGTACAGAAGTGCTATTGCCGAAGGGGTTCAATATTGAAGCAGGTAAGCAAACTGCCGTGGTGACCGCGGTGAAACATGCGGAATCTGTCCGGATGAATGCTTTGACCGCCATGACAATCGAGTTCAGTAACGAAGGCAATGTAGATATACCACTGACACAACGCGCCATTATCAGTTTGTTCAGAGCTCCATTGGGTCTTACAGCTGATCTGCCGGCAAATACATTGCCAGGTGTTACCATCACCCTGCTGGATTCGCGCGAACCCATAAAAGTATTGAGACCCGGCGCCAAAGGTTCCGTAAAGCTCTTTGCAAGGGCATCGCGGGAATTGGAATTTGGTATGTTCCATCTCGAAACCCAAGAACAGGCAAATCCATGAAGACTATTCAAATCATATTAATGACCCTCCTGGTCCACCTGTTGCAGGCGCAACAGGTGACCAGGCCACTGGTAGCGGAATGGGACCGTGTTCATACATGGGAAGATCAGTTGCTGTATTCTATAAAATGCGCCAATGGCGATATCGTCCTGTTCTGTCAGCCTGCCGACAGGAATCTGCATATGCTCCGTTTGAATGCAGCTGGTAAGCAATTATCAGATATCTCATTTCCTGCTTTTCGTCCATTCGGCAGACTGGAGATCTCATCAGTGAAAGAAAGCAAAGATGGCAACTTGTATGTGCTGCTCAATACGCCTGAGAGAGATCCGATGATTGCTAAGTTTTCCGTGAAAGGGCAATTGTTATTGGCGCAATCCTTACTCACGGAATTGAAGAGAACCAGTTTGTCTTACAGCTCGTCTTTATTCCTTAAAGACAGCACAGTGGTTTGTTACGGGATCAAGGGCGGAGATCTCTGGGAAGCTGTACTGGATCACAAGGGCTCAGTGATCACTGAAACGATTTATGCATGGGAAGATGATCACTATATCATGGACATCATTACTGCTGCCGATGGTAATCCGCTGATTCTTGCCAAAAGTGAAACCAGCGATGAAACAGGTAACAATATCGGCGTCACCCACCTCATCAGGATTAACAACCAGCGGCACACCCTTGAAAAATGGAATAGTTTTCCCGGAAGGAATGCCAGTATATGCCTGACCTCAAATGGAGGATATGCATTGACGGTAGATACCGCCACGGTTTCCCTCAATCAATCCTTTGTGCTGCATTTGCTGGACCATCAGCTGGTACTCAGGAATTCAGTGAAACTGTTCGACAATGAAACAGGCATTTCACCCGCAAAGATCAGTCCCTGGGCAAATGGGCTCTTAGCCATTACTGCAATAGAATCCGGAAAGCTCAGTTTACTTGTAATGGACCGGGAAGCGAGGCTGCAGGCAAAATTCTCTCAGGAGAATAAAGAGAAAGTGATGCTCCTCAGAACAGTTTTCCTGGATGAAGAAAAATTGGGTTGCCTGTATGAGTTTGATGCAGGTATTACTTCCGGTTCTGCAAACATGGACTGGTTCAGAGGAAAGCAAATCGTTTTTCCCCTGAACAAATTAACTGGTAAAGAATAATGCAATTATGAAAAGATATTTAATTGTTCTGTTGGTAATACTGTGTGGTTCTAATGGGATGACGCAAGACAGATTCCCGGTTCCGAACCCGGACCACAAACCAGTAAAAAATGGTTGTGTGAGTCAGTTCAGGATGGCAGGACTTAAAAAAGTTCCTTATAATTTTTCTGCAATGTGCGACGACCATACGGAATGCATCAATTCCTGTGGGGCTGATCTGGGTTTTTGCGGAGATAAGCTTTGGGCGTCAATGTCTCAATCCTGTAACGGAGATGAGAAGTGCAGGGACATTGCCAATCTTATCAATCTTTCAGTGCAGCGGTCCTCTGCTGCACAAAAAGCCTATTCAAGGGCGCAGAAGAAAGCCTGTTTGACCTGTGATGATGTGTTCAGATTTGCCGGTTCAAAAATGATCAATACTTATTGCGCAGATGCGCCGCTCACTATCAATGACTCTGTAACACTTGATATGGAAATCCACCCGGAGGTAAAGAAGAACCTGAAGAACTTTGAGGTGGGTTCCGTTTCCCGGACATTTGATGTTAAATCAGGGGAAAGTCCGAGATTAAGGATCGGTGATCTGGGATCGTCCCGGGTGTTTTATGTGAAAGGTACTTTCTCGCTCAATAATCAGAATATCACCTGTGGATCTACCGTGAGTATCGAGTTCAAATCCGTCGATTGTGGGAAGCCTGCACATAGATGGCGGATCCCGGTACGCGCATCCGTAGACCCCAACGATATCATCGGTCCGGAAGGTTTTGGCGATGGAAAAATGGTGAGCAGCCGCCTGCCGCAACCCTATACGATCCGTTTCGAGAATGATTCCAACCTGGCCACAGCACCGGCGCAGATCGTTCATATTACCCATCCGCTCGATAAGAATGTAGATCCTTTTTCCATTCGCTTAGGCAATTTCGGATTCGGTAAGTATGTATTTGAAATACCTGAAGACCGGACTTTCTACAATACCCGCCTCGATCTCAATGCAGATCTCGGTATTGTAGTGGACCTGACTGCAGGTATCAATACAGAAACCCGTGAAGCATTCTGGATCTTCGAATCCAAAGAGTCTGCTACAGGATTTCCTCCCACAGATGTGATGAAGGGTTTCCTGCCTGTGAACGATCCTGAACATGCAGGCGAAGGATTCATTACGTATACCATCAAAGGTGCACCTAATGCAGCTACCGGTGATACGGTACATGCGAAAGCTTCCATCGTTTTCGACGATAATGCGCCCATTGAAACGCCTCCCATCTGGAATACACTCGATGCCGGCGATCCACATAGCAGCATGAAGCCGCTTCCGGCCAAAGCAGAAGGCTCATCGCTCAAACTGGAATGGACAGGTGCAGATGATCCGGAAGGATCAGGTATCAGACATTACGATCTCTACATGTCGAAAGACAATGGACCCTTTCTGGTTTATAAAGAAGGCATCAAAGAAACATTCGTTGACTTCAACGAAGAAGGAGGGCACTATAAATTCTTCGTTATTGCAACCGATAATGTTGGCCACCGCGAAGCACAGAAAACCGCTGCAGAAGTATCCGTTGAATGGAGACCTTCTTTGGGATGTCCTTCCAATAAAATTGCAGAACCCGATGCAGGTGTGTGTACTGCCGTGGTAACGGGTATCGATCCGGACAGAGGCGCTCTTTCTTCCACTGTTGTGATCAGCTACACGCTCAGCGGCGCAACTACCGCCACTGGGACGGGTTCAGCCAGTGGGCTCAGTTTCAACAAAGGAGTAACCACTGTTACCTATTCCGCCAACACCAATCCGGTGGTGACCTGCTCCTTTACAGTAACCGTGAACGAAAGGGCAGAGATCTGTAACAACCAGATCGATGATGATTGCGATGGCCAGGTGGACGAAGATTGCCCAACAGGCGCAGTGCTCTGGTACCGCGATGCCGATAACGATGGCTATGGCGACATCAACAATACTGTTCTTGCCGTGAGCAAACCCGATGGCTATGTTGCCGATCTCAGGGATTGTAACGATGGCGATGCTACCGTGCATCCCGGCGCTACCGAAATCTGCAACAACAATGTAGATGATGATTGCGATGGTCAGGTAGATGAGGATTGCCCCACCAACGAAACTACCTGGTACCGGGACGCTGATAACGATTCCTATGGCGATCCCAACAATACCCGCCGTGCTGCCAGCAAACCCGATGGCTATGTAGCAGACAACAGGGATTGCAATGATAATAACGCCAATATTCATCCGGGCGCTACGGAGATCTGTGGCAATAACCAGGATGATGATTGCGATGGACAGGTAGATGAGAATTGTCCTGCATCGAAAACCTGGTACCGCGACAATGATAACGATGGTTATGGTGATGAAGCACATTCGGTGCAGTCCGCAGACAAGCCAGCCGGATATGTAGACAGGAAAGGCGATTGCAACGATAATAACCCGAATATCCATCCCGGCGCTACGGAGGTTTGTGATGGTGTTGATAATAACTGTGATGGCAGAGGTGATGATTGCGCTCCAGGTCTTTATGCCAGGGCGATGCCCAACCCCAGCAACCGTTTCTTCCGCATCGTTATGCAGAGCGATCAACGCGAAGCAGTGACCATTACCATCCGTAACAGCAATGGCAAAGTGATGGAAGTGATCCGGACAGCTGTAACGGCCACACCTGAGTTTGGCGCCAACTATACTTCCGGTATCTACTATGCGGAAATAGTGCAGGGCGGCAGAAGAACAGTACTGAAACTGATCAAGCTTCCCTGATCATAATGATTGAGAAGGAGAGGGGCTGACCTCATTTTGATGTCAGCCCCTTTTAATTGCTCCGATCTTCTTAAATTAGCGCACCCATAACTATACTGTATGAAATGGAAAGGCTATCTAATTGGGATCGTTATTGCTGTTATTGCGCTGATATTACTCTTCACCCGCATGAACAACAGGATCAGGAATAAGATCAGTAAGGAAGAGGCCGCGCAGAAAGCAGCTCACCAGGACCTTCCCGTGTATACGCCTCCCATCGATTCCTTTCCATATCTCTACAAACCTTATGATACCATGAGCATCACACCTAACAGCTGGGCCCTTGTATTGAAAGGCAGCAAAGCCGATGTGGATCCCAAAAACAAACGGCTGGTGGAAGCGGATGGCGATATGATATTTGTGATCCACAAAAAAGATATTCCATTTGTTGTGAATACCCGTATCCTTCAACTCAAGGTCCTGAAGCCGGGGATCTTCCGTGTGGAAGCATTTCGTGTTGACAATGGCGAGAAAGTGGATGTGCTGGAAGGAGTGGTCCGTGCGCAAAAAAGATACAAATCTCCCTTCCCGGAACCCGATACTGTGCGCAGTTCCGAAATGGTGATGATCAACGACAAGATCGACCTGATGGAAAAAGAAAAAGAAGACCTCGCTCAATTTGCCCAATGGTGGCGATCCAGGAAATAAAGTTTCATTTCGCTTCACCCTAATTGTACCATGCAGTGTTTGATGGAAAGGCGCCGGTATAAAAACAGGCGGCTTTTCGAGTATGGTATATTTCCAACATTCCCGCGCTGCCCTGATGGCAGGATGCATGCTCCTGGGTGCAGGGCTTTCGGGCCAGGCCCAATCCAAAAAAGATACGATCAGCGCTGACGGACTCCGCAAAGGCATCGTAAAAGCAGTTGCTCAAAAACTGCAAAAAAGTCATTTTGCTCCCAAAGCTTTCGACGATAAATTCTCCACTGAGATCTGGGATAGTTTTCTCCGTAACCTCGATGGTCGCCGGAATGTTTTCCTGGCCGGCGATATTGAAAAGCTGAACAAATACAGGCTCCTGCTGGATGATGAGATCAATGAAGGCAGTATTGCATTTTTCGACGAAGCCTGGAAGATCTATTCCCGGCGTTTGCTGGAGGCAAAAGCCCTTGTTGAGAAATCACTGCAGCAACCTTTCAGCTTTACTTCCAAAGAAGTGTTGGAAACGGAAAGAAAAGACAGTCCATATCCCACTACCATAGCCGAAAGAGATAAGATCTGGTACGCATTCCTGAAATATGCAGTGCTCAGGGCATATACAGACCTGGAAACAAATACAGGCTCTGCAACCATCGATCCTGTTCTGGAAAAGAAAGCGCGTGAAAATGTTGCTGCCCAGTATCGCCGCTTCTTTATCACACAACAAAAAGAAACTGCTGTAAACGAGAAGTTCGCCATGTACGTTAATGCGATTGCATTGAACATGGACCCTCATACCACTTACACTTTTCCAACCATGAAAGATCCCGTGCGTGCCCAGTTGTCCGGCCAGTACTTTGGCATCGGTATGGAACTGGGGATCGGGGAAATGGATGTTTTTGTGAAAAGACTGGTACCCGGAGGCTCTGCTTATAAAAGTGGCCTGCTGAAAGAGAACGACAGAATCCTGGCAGTGATCGATAATAAAGGGAAGATGGTACCTACTGCAGACCTCGATCCCAATGATATCAGTAGTATGATCAGGGGAGAAGAAGGTACTTCCGTTACCATGCTGGTAATGCAGCCGGGTTCTCCTGAAAGAACGGTTACTATTCCCCGTGAGAAGATCTCCGAGATCGCCAACAAGGCAAAAAGCGCCGTGATCAACCAGAATGGAAAAAAGATCGGCTATCTCTACCTGCCTTTGTTCTATTTGAACTCCGGCAATGAACAACTGCCTGGCTGCTCGGCAGACGTGGCGGCTGAGCTGGATAAACTCCGAGACCAGGAAGTGGAAGGGATCGTATTTGACCTGCGTGGAAATGGCGGTGGCTCCCTCACCGAAGTGGTTAGGATGGGAGCCAGCTTCATGCCAGCCACACCGATGAGCCTCCTGCGTTCAAGGGATAAAGTAGACGTTTATACCTCTCCGGTAGTGAACGCGCCGAAGTTCCAGGGACCACTGGTAGTTTTGGTTGACGAAGGCAGCGCCTCCGCATCAGAAATTTTTGCTGCTGCTATTCAGGACCATCAGCGTGGCCTGGTGATCGGAACTTCCTCTTCATTCGGAAAAGGCACTGCACAAACGATGACGAATATCGGTAAGATGGGAGACCCCGCCAATGGCATTCCCGATATCAATTACGGAAGCATGCGCATCACCTTACAAAAGTTCTATCGTGCAAGTGGCGCCACTACTCAATTGCAGGGCGTTAAGCCCGATGTGGTGCTGGCAGACAGACTGGTGCTCAATAGTGTGAGGGAGATCGAAATGCCCGCTGCCATGGCGGTGGATACACTTGCTGTTGATAAAGCTCCGGAAAAATTCAATACCATCGATTATGCGCCGCTGATCAACAAAGCTCAGCAAAGAGCCATGGAAAACAGTACGCTTCAGATGATCGGTAAGAACATGAGCAGACTGCAATACCTGCAGAAAGCCCCGGTTAACATGGAGCTGGGCAGTTACAGGAAATTGAAACAGGAGATGAAAGACCTGGAGCAGCAAATTGCAAAGGCAAAAGAACTGCCATCTTCAGGTATGCAACTCTCCGCTTCTTTTTACACAAACATCAATCCTGCATTACAGAAAAAAGATGAATACCAGGAAAAACTATACAATAACTGGCTGGAAAGCCTGAGTAAAGACCTTTTCTTATCCGAAGCTGTACAACTGGTACAGGATATGATCAAAGCGCCTCAAATAAAAAAATAAATACCAAACACAAATTCCAATGATGAAGAAATTGCTATCTGCTGCTCTTTGCTTGCTGGCACTGAGTGCACGCAGCCAGGACGAACTCACTATCGAAGCCGATATGAAGTGGTTGCCCAACGATACAGTAGTGTATGTTTATGATCCTTATTCAGGTGAAAGTGATTCCACTTTTGTGAAAAATCACAAATTCAACCTGACCATGAAAATGCCTAAAGGTGGTTGTGCCTATATCCTGCAGGTTGGCCGTGATGTTTCGAATATTGAAAAAACTGCAACAGTACAATACCTCGAGCCAGGAAAAATGGTGATCAAAGACGGAAAAGAACCCGGATTCAAGCATGCAAAATATTCAGGCAGCCAGTTTGTAAAGGACTGGGTGTATGTAATGGATAATATTTCAGAGACCTCTCCACGTTACCTCAAATTGAATGAGCTGGAAGCAATACAGATCAAGGCTACCCAGATCGGTGATGAAGATGCTGCTGAAAAAGCAAGGAACGAAGCCAGTGTGCTGCTCAAGAAAAGGAACGAAGACGCCCTGACCTGGGTAAGACAAAATTCCAACTCCGGCGTGGCTTCCTACGTGATCATGGCCTGGTTCAATAAGAGCAGGGATTCCCTGATCCGTTCTCTGGGTGCACATGCACAGAAAAGCAGGATCTCCCAAAGGATCCTCAATCCCGGAAAAACAGATCCACTGCCAGTTTCATTCAGCATGGGCGCTCCTGCTGAAGATAAACTGGCTCCCGGTAAAGAAGCTCCTGCCTTTACCACTCTGGATGAGAATGGAAAGGAAGTAAAGCTGTCTGACTTCAAAGGAAAATATGTATTCCTGGATTTCTGGGCAAGCTGGTGCGGACCCTGCAAACCGCAGATCCCCTTCCTGAAAGCGGCCAATGATAAATTCAAATCGAAGAATTTTGTAATGATCGCTATTTCACTTGATGGTAACCGTGATGCCTGGCTGAAAGCCGTAGCCAGCCATAAAATGGATTGGCTCCAGCTCTCTTCCCTGAAATCCTGGAAAGAGCCTGCTGCTACAGCTTATGAAGTGAATGCCATTCCTTTCAATGTACTGATCGGACCTGACGGAAAGATCCTGGCGAAAGGACTCTACAATGAAGATATCGACAAGAAGCTTTCCGAACTGGTGAAATAAACCAATCAACCGAACCGCACATGAAAAACAGAATAGTATATGTTCTGATGATGATGCTTCTTCCGGCTTTTTCCTTTGCACAGGGATTTGTGATCAAAGGAAAAGTGCCGGGCATCATCAGCGGCTATGCCAGGATCGATGCGCATCAGCATGATGGCGAAGCTGTGCAGGATGTAATGCCTGAAAGGATCAGGATCGTGAATGGCGAATTTGAACTGAAGGGAAAAATAAGCCAGCCTGAAATGATAAGTGTGTACATCAGTACAAAAAAAGTGAGTATTTTCCTGGAGAATACGGATTATTCCATCGAGACCTCCTTCGCTGACCTCAACGAAACTTCCGTGAAGGGAGGTGCTTTGAATGCTTCAAGATTGAAATTCATCGAAGAGAAATTATCGCCGGAAGGGTTTGTTAGAAAATATCCTGCAGATCCTTTCTCTGCCTGGCTGTTGAAGATGTACCTGAAGGATAAGCCTGATGATTTGGGCAAGCTGTATGAACTGCTCAGCGCTGAAGTGAAAGCCTCCATATTCGGACAGGAAGTTAAAGCCATGTTCGATCCGGAACTGAGGCCTTCACTCACCGGTAAACCCGCTCCGGCGGCTATTTTAACGGATGTGGACGGTAAACAGTTTTCCTGGGACCGCTTTGCCGGCAAATTGCTGGTAGTGGATTTCTGGGCATCCTGGTGCGGACCTTGCAGGTATTTCATTCCAAAACTGAAAAAGACCTACGAGGCTTATGCACCGAAAGGTGTAGCGTTCATCAGTGTTTCGGTTGATGATAAAGTTGATCTCTGGAAGAATGCGGTGATGGAAGAAAAGATGCCCTGGCACCAGGGGCTGGGCCAGCATGGCTTCAGCGATGCCGGACTGAAAACTCCTTTCCTTTTCAGCTCGATCCCTTATATGGTGATCATCGGGCCTGATGGGAAAGTAGTGGCTGAACTTGATTTCTATAAGAAAGAAAGATTGGAGAACGAACTGGACCGTTTGCTTTCCGAACACAAATAAGTCTTTTTTTTTCTGTAGTTCGATAAGGGGTTGACTTTAGCGGTCAACCCCTTTCTTTTTGAATCAAAATAACACCCTTGATAGCCCTTATTACCTTAAAGAAACCTGAATATGTTTCAGATTGACCACACAAAGAAAAGGAGGGAAGCGATGTGAAGGAATGTCCGTTTAACGGATGGGGCAGTTCACTTAACAGCTTCGGTGATCCAACAAAAAAGCGAAGGCCGCTCCAGGTGGAACGGCCTTACACAGGTTGGTATTACAAAAGTAATTAACGTACGAAGGAATGTGAAACGATGCCTGAAGTAGTTGAGTTGCTGTTGAATTCCTGGGCAGCTACGGATTTACCGTTCACAATGATCTCCAGTTTCAGGTTGCCACCAACAAAAGAGGCGCCGGTAAGGCCGATGCCTACAGGCTCGGTCAATTTGATTTCCACTTTCTTGTTGAAGGGAATGGCAGCATCGTTGATATCTGTCTCACCCAATGTTTCATTGGTGAACATGATATCGGCTTTGTTCAGGCCGCTGTTGCTGCTCACTTTGTACTCTACGGTTACAGTGCGTGGAAAGCCGCTGTCTTTTTTGTCGTCTTTATCCTTACTGCAGGAAGTTCCGAGCAGCGCTACTGCCATTAAAAGCGTAAAAAATCTCATAGGGTGTCTCAATAATGGTGTCTTCATCTTCGAATAGTTTTAATAGCTGATACGATAATTAACTGCAAAAATATTGGCGTCGTAACTGCGTTCCAATCCTATGAAACATGGTTTTTCAACTACCTGTTTCCCGGTATTTTTCCACTATTTGATTTTTGAAGCCCAATTATTGTTTATTTGCTCCCATGATGCAGAAAATCCGTCTCACCACCCTCATGTTTTTTGTTTCCGCCTGCTGCTTTGCACAATTGCCGGCGAAACCAAACAGGTATACAGACAGTTTGAATGCAGTTGTGCAGAATGGGAACGACAGCAGCAAATCCGCTGCAGCACTACTGCTTTCCTACTACTGGGTTGCCCGTGATACCAGTAAGAGCCAGCAGTTCATAGACCTCGCAAGGATCGCCGGAAAGCAGTATCCTTATCAGCTTGCACTCTCATATTTCTATGAAGGCGTGTTGTTTTATATGAAGTCAGACATCGCTTCCAGTGAAAGGTCCTTCCAGGAAGCCATTAAAAGACTCGAAGTATTCGATACACGCGAAGCGCTCAGCTTCCGCTCCCAGGCCTGGCATAATTACGGCATCCTGCAACAGGCGAAAGGAGATGAAGAAGGCTTCGCCAGGATCATGATCGATGAAAGCATTCCGCTGGCGCAGCAGGCGCAGGATACAGCTTATCTTGGCAAGAACTATCTCGATCTTGCCATCGTATTCAAGAATACGCAGCAATACGATAAAGCCACCACTTATCTCCTGGATGCAATCAACACTTTATCTGCCCATAAATCGAACAAAGCCACCAACAATTCCACGCTGAACCTCATCAATGCCTATACCACGCTTGCCGAGAACTATGTGCTGGGCGGCAATCATGAAATGGCAAAGCCGGTGCTGGACAGCGCCATGGCATGGCTTACCCGCAAGCCCAATGATCATTTGATTGTGGATTACTATTCGGCAGAAGCGCTTTACAATGTGGCGATGAAACAATACAGGGAAGCGCTGGTGAGTGTAGACAGTGGTGTTGCCAAAGCTAAGGAGCAGGGAAGGACCTATGATGAGCAAAGACTGTTACTGCAAAAATATTATGCGCTGCACAATTTGAAAAGATACAGGGAAGCGGCCTCGGTAATGGACTGGCTCTCGCAGCAACCCGAGATGATGACCCTGCTCAGCAGCAAACTGGAAGTTTTCAAAGGCATGTCTGAAACACAGGCTGCACTTGGTAATTTCAAGCCCGCTTATGAATGGTCTGTCCGATACAGTCAGCTGAGCGACAGTATCAATGGCAGCCGCCTGAAAAATGAGATCCACAACATGGAGATCAAATACGGGAATGCAGAAAAACAGAAAGCCATCGATGCCCTGAAACTGGAAAACGAGAAATCCTCTCTCTCAGCCAGGAATACACGACTGATGATCTGGTTCCTTGCTTCGGTCTGTATACTGTTGTTCATCCTGGCCGTGGTAACGTTCCTGTATATGCGTAACAATAAGAGGCTGTCGCAACAGAAAGATCTTTTCCATCAGCAGCAGCTCCGGGAAATTGAGCAACAGCAGCAGATACATGTGGGCCATGCATTGCTGCAGGGCGAAGAGCGGGAGCGGCGCCGCGTGGCCGGTGATCTGCATGACGGACTGGGTGGACTTTTGGCCGGAGTGAAAATGAACCTCACGGGTATGGCCACCGAAACCAAAACGAAGGACCTGAACAGGGTGGTGGACCAGCTTGACCATTCTATCAGTGAATTGCGCCGCATCGCCAGGAACATGATGCCTGAAGCATTGCTGAAGTTCGGACTGGAAACAGCTTTGAAAGAAGCCTGCGAAAACCTAATCTCCGATAAAGTGAATATCCGCTTTCAATCTTATGGGATCCGCTCCAATATTCCCCACGAAAAGCAGCTCACCATTTATCGTGTGGTGCAGGAGCTGCTGAACAATGCCATCAAACATGCATACGCCAGCGAGATTCTCCTGCAATGCAGTCAGAACAATGATACATTTTTCATTACCCTGGAAGATAACGGCAGGGGCTTCGATACCAGCGCCATCAGGAGTTTCAAAGGGATCGGCCTCAGCAATGTAAAGAACCGCGTGGATTATCTCAGCGGAAAGCTCGAGATCAATTCCACTGTCAATGAAGGAACTTCCATAAACATAGAATTGAATGTTGCAGAATAGTGAACTGATACAACTCGCAATCGTGGATGATCATCCTGTGGTGATCGAAGGATTGCAAAGACTGCTGGGCAGTAAGGATTATCTGAATGTTGCAGGAACTTTTACGTCCGGCAATGAATTCCTGCTCTACCTGAAAACGAACAGAACGGATATTGTTCTGCTGGATATCTCCCTGCCGGACTCCAATGGAATGGAGCTTTGCAAGGAGATCAAGAAACGCTCTCCCGGCACCTGTGTGCTGGCGCTCAGTAACCATAGTGAACGCAGCATCATTATGCAGATGCTGCAGAATGGCGCCAGTGGTTACCTGCTGAAAAATGCATCGGCAGATGAATTGCTGAATTGCATCAATGAAGCATTGAATGGACAGATCACTTTCAGTAATGAGATCAAGCAGATCATTGCAAGACCTTCTGCACATGAACTCAAGGAGGTGCCGCAGCTGACGCGCCGAGAAAAAGAAATTCTCGCATTGATCTCAGATGGAATGACCACGCCGCAGATCGCGGAAAAACTGAACCTGAGCCAGCTTACCATCGAAACTCATCGTCGTAATCTTCTGCAGAAATTTGAAGTGAATAATGTGGCGGCCCTGATCAAAGTGGCTGTGCAGCAGGGACTGGTGTAATAGAGTTAGAGATTTCCACTGTTTTTGATATGTTTGCCGGAACTCAAAAACCTTATTTCTGGAATTAGCTATGCTGCTAATACTCTTCGCCTCCGTTCTAACCGGATGTCTGAAGCGCGCCGAAAAAATACTAAGGTAGTACCTTCGGTACGGCACCTACCACGTCAATGGAAGTTAACTGATCAGGTATTTGCGCCAATCCCCTATTCTCAATGGGTGATCATAATTCCCTCATCTTTCTTTTTCTCTTAATGCTTTGAAAATCAGTTTTCAATACAGGGTACTTTATCCAATTACGGAACTCCGCAAAAAAATATTTTGGTCGAATCGTAAAAAGCCTAAATTTGGTTATCCAGAAATTGGTCAACCAATTTGTTGGGATATTCAAAACGAAACGATTGTTAACCCCCAAACGCTGACTTCCGATTGGGTCATGCAAACAAGCTTGCTTTATGGGAAAAATCAACTTTCTGCTTCTCTGCCTTTTGTTCAGCCTGCCTGTGGCTGCCCAAACCCTGAAAGGTAGTGTAACAGACTCCAAAACCGGTGCCCCGGTTGCAGCCACCATCAGTGTGGCAGGTGGCAAGAACGCCTATGCCGCCACTGACGACAATGGCAATTTCCGCCTCAAAGTTCCCAGTTTAAAAACGAGTAGCATCATGATCACAGCAGTAGGGTATAAATCCCAGCTGCTGGCTCTCGATGGAAAAGATTCAGTTACCATCAAACTGGTGAACAGTTCTGCTGTGCTGGACGATGTGATCGTGATCGGTTACGGCGCACAACGGAAATCACATCTGACAGGTGCCATCTCAAAACTCAAGAATGAAAACCTGGATGAGATCCCTACCAGCAGTCTCGACAGAGCGCTGATCGGAAAGATCGCAGGCGTTACCGTTCAGAATCTCAGTTCGGAAACAGGCACCAGTCCACGCGTTCGCGTTCGCGGACTAAGTTCCATCAGCGCCAATTCCGATCCGCTGGTGGTGGTGGACGGGCATCCGGTCCCTGATGGATTGAGTATGGTGAACCCCTTCGATGTGGAGTCTGTGGAAGTATTGAAAGACGCGGCATCTGCAGCGATCTATGGATCCAGAGGCGCCAATGGAGTGATCATCATCACTACCAAAAGCGGCAAGACCAATAAACCACGTTATACAGTTAAAGCTTATACCGGTGTGAAGTCGGCTTACAAACTGCATCCGATCATGAGCACCACTGACTATACGGAAAAGCTCTACAGGGAAGCGGCGCTGCGCGAAAACGATCCAACAGTTTCGGCGGCAGATAAGAATCTCGTAACACCGCAGGAGCTGGCAAGATACCTGGTAGAAAGCACACTGCGCAACGGACAGGGAACAGACTGGCAGAATGAAGCCATGCAGGATGCCAGGATGCAGAATGTGCAGATCGGTGTTTCAGGTGGCAAAGAGATCCGTTATTATGTTTCCGGTAACTACCAGCATGATGAGGGTATCATGATCCACAACTCATACGATCGCATCAACATGAAGGCCAAGATCGATGGTAATCTCAGCAAGGCCGTGAAGTTTGGTATCAACTTCAATCCTTCCTATACCAAAACCGAACTGCCTGCTGTTAATTTTACGGATTACTATCGTTTTTATTCAGGACTTCCTGTTAAACATACGGCGGCCACTGCAGCTTTCGTGAACCAGAATCCAACATGGGCGAATATACGTCAGGGCGACTGGGCTCAGCCTGCACATTTCTCCAACCTGGCCTACCAGGGATACCTGCCTGATGGCTCCTTCTATAACAGTTATGATGAACCGAACCTGACCGAAGGAAAAGTGATCCCTTTTTCTTCCGGTAATAATACGCCACGTTCAGTGGCCGACAGGCAGGAGCGTTATTCCTACAATTATCGCTTACTCACAGGCGCTGACCTCAGCATCAATTTCATGAAGAACCTGGACCTGAAATCCAGTCTGAGTGTATATTTCAATCAAACTGAGACCAACACTTTCGAAGGAAAGAATTCAAAACAGGACGGTCTTGCCAACAAAGGCATTCAAAATATCCGCAGGATGATCGACCTGCTATGGGAGAATACACTGAACTATAACAAGAGCTTTGGTGATCATAACTTCACCGGTTTGCTCGGTTTCACGGCGCAGAAGACAAATACCAGCGAGAACCAGATCACTGGTATGAACCTGCCTACGGACGATATCAAAACTCTGAATCTCGCTACGGCCATCGATATGTCGGGAACCTATACACTCAGAACACCGGTTGGTCTTTTGAGTTATCTCGGCCGTGTCACTTACGATTACAAAGGTAAATACCTGATGTCTGCTTCACTGCGTACAGACGGTAGCGGCTATTTCCCGAAAGGACATAAATACGGATGGTTCCCTGCAGCATCACTCGGCTGGAGGATCAGCAGCGAGCCTTTCATGGAAAATATCGACTGGCTCAGCAACCTGAAGCTCCGCACCAGTTACGGCGCCACCGGTAATAACAGGATTGAGCCCTTCGCTTACCTGGAATTGCTGAACCCTGCCAACTATTCCTTTGGCGGCGGCACTGGTACTGTCAATAACGGACAGGCGCCCAACAATGATGTGTTGCCCAATATCCTTACCTGGGAAAGGACCTTCCAATACAATGCCGGCATCGATGCGGGACTGTTCAAAGACCGCATCACCATGAGCCTCGAATATTATAACGGCACAACTGATCGCCTGCTGTTCAAACAAGGCACCATGAGCTTTTCCGGTTCCAACCAGTACTGGAACAATATCGGGAAAGTAAGGAACGAAGGATTCGAGATCGAGCTCACTTCACACAACGTGAAGAACAAGAACATCGAATGGTCTACCTCCATTAATCTTTCTGCCAATAAGAATACATTGCTCGATCTCGGTGGAGAGCCGCATCAGTACAATATCGGCGAGCGCCAGGAAACCTATGCAGCTTTTCCAGGCGGTCCTTCCATTCAGTTCTTTGGCTACAAGACCGATGGTGTCTGGCTTTCCGATGCGGATATCGTCAAGGCACAGGCCGAAGGATATAAGAGTGATGCCTTTTCAAAATATTTCGTAGCAGGCGGATTGAAGCTGGTTGATGTGAATGGTGATAAGAATATCGATGAAAAAGACAGGACCACATTAGGGTCTCCCTTCCCTGATTTCACCTGGGGCTTTGTGAACAATGTGAAGTACAAGGGCTTTGACCTGAATGTGGTGATCCAGGGCGTACAGGGAAACAAGATCCTGAATGGCGATGCTTTTTACAATGAATCCAGGTTTTTCAACAAGAGCTACAATACTGGATCACGCTGGGTCAGCGCCGCCAATCCCGGTGATGGCAAAACGCCATACGCAACCAACGGTGTAGACTGGATGGTGACAGATTATGTAATTGAAGACGGTTCTTATGCGGCTTTGCGTAGCGTGATCCTCGGATATACAGCTCCTGCAAAACTGGTGAAAAGACTGAAGCTCGGCAATGTCCGCTTTTATGCTGCGGGCGAGAACCTGCTGTTCGTATGGGCAAAGAACTACCGCGGTGTGAACCCCGAAGCCCGGACAACTTCAGGCGTTTATGGATCACCGTTGATAGATGGCTACCAGCGCGGCGGTTTCCCCATGAGCAGAACTGTAACATTCGGTGTTGACATTCTTTTTTAACCAGCATCAAACTACAATCATGAAAGCATTTAAATATATCCTTCCGATCGCTCTCCTTGCTACAGGCATCTCGTCCTGCAGCAAGATCATCGATCTGAAACCGGAATCAAACGTTACCGTTGACCAGTATTACAGGAACTATGACGAGGTGAAAGCCGCTCTGACAGGAGCTTACAACGGTATGCAGGGGCCACTCAAAAATGAATGGAGCCTTACCGAGCTTCGCTCAGATATCAGCAAGCAGGGCGCTCCCAACAGTACTGCCGTTGCCAATATCAATTACAATAACCTGAATACCTATTTACAGAGCTCTATACACCCGGGCGTATACGATTACTGGTTTGCTGCTTATAAGAATATCCGCAGCGCCAATTATGTGCTCAGAAGCCTGGGCGTGAAATATGAGAATGGCCAGACCACCATGGGCGAGGGAACGGCAGTGATGACGGAAGATCAGAAAAAACAACTGGCGGGTGAAGCCCTCTTCATCAGGGCATATCATTATTACAACCTCGTCAGATTGTATGGCGGCATCTTCATCATCGTTGATCAGCAAACACCTGCGCAGGTGAAGAAGATCCCACGCTCATCTGTAGCCGATGTATTGAATTTCATTGAAGCCGACCTGGAAGCTGCTGTTGGGTTCCTCCCCACAGTGCCTTACAGTGCACAGAAAACGGAAGACCTGGGGCATGTTACCAAATGGGCTGCAGAAAGCCTGCTGGCAAAACTCTATCTTCAGCTCAATAAGAAAGCGGAAGCCCTCACGCTCCTGAACGACGTGATCGATAACAGTGGTCATGATCTCCTGCCTTCTTATGCTGATGTATTTTCTGTTGCCAACGAAGTAAATAAAGAGATCATATTTGCTGT
Organism: Pseudobacter ginsenosidimutans; assembly: GCF_007970185.1. NCBI lineage: Bacteria > Pseudomonadati > Bacteroidota > Chitinophagia > Chitinophagales > Chitinophagaceae > Pseudobacter > Pseudobacter ginsenosidimutans. Next base: position 5,422,228 of record NZ_CP042431.1, read on the forward strand.
CCGCTACAAATCCGGTGGGGCAGGGCTGGGCAACCATATGGCCAATTCCTTTGCGGCCCTGAACAGCGGCAGCACTATCGTTAATGGAAATGGTTCGGGTTTGAATTATCCTACCGCCAATATGGAAGCGAAATACATTGCTCCCGCTACAGGATTTGTTGACAAGCGCAAAGCAGCTACTATCGACAGGTACAATGCACTGACTTACGTGAAGAAATTCATTTCCCCTGTGATGGTGAAAGATGATGCAGAGAACGATTTTCCCGTGCTGCGCTTTTCCGATGTACTGCTGCTGAAGGCTGAAGCCCTGGGCTTTACCCCTGAAGCAGTGGCCCTCATCAACCGGGTACGTGCAAGGGCAGGAGCCGGTGCTTATCCCGGCGCAGGTAATTTCAATGCGCAGTTCTATCTCTACCCGGAGTCTGGCGCTGAGGCCATCACGGCCGATAATTTCATTTACAAATTGCTGGAGGAAAGAAGAATCGAGCTGGCCTTCGAGAACCATCGTCTGTTTGATCTGCATCGTACCGGCAAGTTCATAGAGCTGATGGAACTGTATTACGAATCGGAGTACGATAGCCATTACAAAAGGTTCAAACCTGCCGTTCCGCTGCAGGAGCTGAAAGATAACCTGGCGGTACGTCCCTTGCTACCGATCCCGCAACGCGAGCTTGATACGAACAATGAGATCGAGATCGGTCAAAACGATGGCTACTAAACAACCCTTAATCACACTGAACGCAGTCATATGAAATCATTACTCAAACTATTGTCGTTACTGCCTTTGCTGCTGCTGGTGATGTGTAAGAAAAAAGATACACTGATCCCTGAGGGAACGCTCACTGCAAAGGATTATGTATACAATAATGCCATCAAGAGATTTGAACCTGATGAAACTGTAAGTGGTTCTCTCAGCGCCAATTTTGAAATGAGAACAGTTTACTATTACCTGCAGCGCCAGGGAAAAACAGATACGCTTTTGCAGATCGATTTTCTCAGGAACGATGCAAGCAGCAATTATGAGTTTGCATTGAAATCAGAATCCTGGTCGGGCGTGAACATGAATGGCTCCAAAGGCTTGAAAGTGCTGGCTGTAAGGGATAATAATACGAGTATCGAGAAGATCATTGCCATTAATTATTTCGATCCCGCTGCACCGGTAGTGGGCGAAGTGCCGGAAACAATCACTCCCAATCTCACAGGCGTAACCGCTATCACCGGCAAGATCACATCGCCCACAGGAATTGCAAAAGTGGACATTTTCGACAATGCCAATGGTGACTTCGAGCTGGTAGGCACTGTTCCCGGTAACAATGCAAAGGACCTCCAACTGAACTACCAGTATGAATACAATGACGGCGCAGGCCAGCTTAAGATCGAGGTAACGGACATTTATGGCTTAAAAGCTGAAAAAGTTGTACAGTTTGTAAATATTCCTTTCAAACCAGTGATTACTTTTGCATCAACCACTTTGAAGGTGGCATTGCCGGATGGAACACCGGAGGTGAAGGGAACTATCAAGTCTTTCACCGCCCTTACTACCGTGAATGCCTACGTGGTAACGGCTGGTGGCAGCACCCTGCACCAGGTGGTAACACCCGAGCTGGAAAACAGCGTACCCAATGAATTCAATTATAGTTTTACGGTAACAAGCTTCCCCTTTGCTGAAAATGTGACCAGCTGCAGACTGGAAGTGACTGATGCTACCGGTACATCCACCGCCAATGCAAATGTGCAAATCCTGCCGTATTACTACTGGAAGAACCTGACCATGATGGCGCAGGGTAATGCCACCACCACATCGTCCACCTGTTTCTTTACGGGCGATCTGGCTGATCCGCTGATCGGGCCCTGTGATGCGAATGCTAACCCTGAGCTGCATACGAAGATCGATTTCGCGATCTTCACCAACAGTACGCCATTGCTGGCATTCCAGAATCCGTCGAATATTTCGTCTGGTACGCTCACAACCTTCAAGTGCAATGGCACCAACTGGGATCCGCCGTTGCCGAATGCCACCACCCTGATGAAAACAACTTTCAGGGTACTGACAGATGCACAGGATGCATTGTTGCGTCCCAGGCTGGAAGCGATGAGCATGGATGACCTGAGCGATGCATTCTTTACCGGTGTGCAGGCCCCCACTGCCAGCGCGCCCAACAGCGGCACGTTCAGGGAGAACTCCCTGCTCTATGTGAAAGCAGTGACCCAGGCCGGCGTAACGAAGAATATCCTGATCAGAGTGGTGAACGTGAATGTTGTGGCCGTGCCCAACCAGGCAACTTCCACCATCACTTTCGATATATTGAAGCAAAAGTAAAACAACAAATATGGCTCAATCTTCTATCATTGAAACCATTAAAGCTATCGAAGTAGAATCCCCGGTAGACAAGATCATCCGGCAGTTGAAGCAACTGATGAGCGACGGGCACCTGAAGCCCGGCGACCGCCTGCCGGCGGAACGCATCCTGGCCGAGAAGTTCGGCGTGGGCAGAACCTATGTGCGCGATGCCATCCGCAAACTGGAATTCTACGGGCTCCTCAAAACTTCGCCCCAGAGCGGCACCTACGTGGCCCATTACAATATCCAGATGATGGAAGGGATCCTGAACGATATCATCAATTTCAATAAGGATGATTTCTCTGCGCTTATTGAAGCGCGTTACTATATGGAGATCAATGCAGCCAGGCTGGCCGCACAGCGCAGGACCGATGATGATCTCGCTGCCCTCAAAGCTGCGGTGGACGCCTATGATGCAAAGATCAACGCGAGGGAGAACGCTGTACAGGAAGACATGTTCATTCACCTCCGTATCGCCAATGCGGCCAAGAATTCCGTGATGGAATCCATGCTGCTTTTATTACTGCCTGATATCATCCGCAACATCATCGAAAAGAAGATCTGCGGCGATTACCGGAGCGGTGAAGCAATGGCCGAACACCATGAAATACTGAAAGCTATTGCCGATCAGGATGCAGATGCAGCAGGCCTCGCCATGGCCAATCACCTGGACGATATCCTGCGCATCAGCCGGACCAAAACCACCTGGTAACCTCTAAACACTCAGGCTTTGAAAAAACGAAACAATCCGTTGTTGCTCATCGCAACCCTGCTGCTGGCCATGAACGCAGGTTACAGCCAGCGAATACCCGTGAAAGATAATCAGGAGTTGAAATCGGCGCTGAATAAAGCAAAGCCGGGAGACAGCATCGTGCTCGCCAATGGCACCTGGAAGGATATGCCATTGTTCATTACCACCAGCGGCTCCGCAGAAAAGCCCATCGTGATAATGGCAGAAACGCCCGGCGGCGTGAAATGCACCGGCAATTCTTTCATCCGCTTCGGAAGTGATCATGTGACTGTTTCCGGATTGCATTTTACCGATGGCTATGCCGTGAAGGAGTCCATCGTCGATTTCAGAAAAGGAGACAATCTCGCCAATCATTGCAGGCTCACCCAATGTGTGTTCGAGAACTTCAGCAAACCCAGCCGGTCTGATGATGATCACTGGATCACGCTCTGGGGAAAGAAGAACCGGATCGATCACTGTGTGATCGGCAATAAGCTCAATACAGGCACTACTCTCATTGTTGAGCTGAACGATGAAAGGTCTCAGCACAATGAGCATAGCATAGACAGCAATTATTTCAAGGGCCGTGAACCACTTGGCTCCAATGGTGGCGAAACCATCCGTATCGGCGTGAGCCGATACTCGCTCACCAGCAGCAATACCCTGGTGCATCACAATTATTTTGAAAGATGCAATGGGGAGGTGGAGATCATCTCCGTGAAAAGCTGCAACAACCGTCTCACAGAAAACACTTTCTTCGAAAGCGAAGGCGGACTGGTACTTAGACATGGCTCAGGCAATATCGTGCTCAACAATATTTTCATCGGTAACAATAAACCCTATACCGGTGGCGTGCGGGTGATCAATCCGGGTCATACCGTTGCCAATAATCTTTTCATAGACCTGGCCGGAAAAGGCTTCCATGGCGGTTTTACCGTATTGAATGGTGTGCCCGGTTCTCCATTGAACAGGTATATGCAGGTAACGGATACAGACATTCATCATAATACATTCGTGAACTGCAAGACCATCCTTTTCGGCGCGGGAAAAGATGAGGAGCGAACCCTGCCTCCGGCACGGGTAACCTTCAGGGATAATTTCATTCAGACCAATAATGCAACGGTGTATGAAGATGCCAATAAAGATGGCGGCATCACGTTCACCAATAATCGCTATTCCGCCAAAACCGTTGCCGCAGCCCCGGCGGGTTTTGTTGCTGAAAAACCAACGCTCACTGCAATTACCTGGGCTGGTCAGCAATTCAAAATTCCCACCGGGAAATATGGAGCTGATCTCAGTAAACTGAACTGGATGAGCGCCGCAAATACCGGCGCCGTCTGGTTCAGGCCGGAGCAGTCTGTTGTCCGCAAGCCCTCCGTGCATACCGTTGCTGCTGCGGACAGCCAGCAACTGAATGCGATCATCAATAATGCTGCTCCCGGCGATATCATTGAATTGACAGAGGTAGGTTTGTACAAGATCACTGATCCACTGGTGATCAGCAAGCCGGTAGTGATACAATCAGCTGCCGGCCTTAAAGCAAAGCCTGAGCTGGTGAGCATCGCCACCACTGGTTTGCCCGCTTTTATGGTGATCGAATCCGGTGGCAGTTTGAATGCCGGTGGAATCATTTTCAACAGCGCCTATGAGAATTATGGTGCGGTGAGATCCGGCATTGCAACGGCCAGCAAACCTACAAGCGCTCACTATATCCTCAAAGTGGACGGATGCGAATTCATCAATTTTGGCGAGGGTGGTCATGTTTGCATCAAAGCCTCCAAAGGAACTTATGCAGACTCTGTGCTGATCAGCAATTGCATTTTTCGCAATAATGCCGGTATGGGCATCGATTATGGTGCAGAAAAAGACGACAAAGGCATTTACAACGTAGCCTACATGCGCGTGGAGAATTCCGTTTTTGCCAATACACTCAGCGGCGCCATCAATGTATACAGGGGTGGGAACGATGAAAGCACTACAGGTCCATCGGTCCATATCAATCATTGCACTTTTCATAATGTAGAGAATCGTATGCAGGGAACCGTGGTGAAACTGATCGGAGTGCAGGTGGCCAGCATCACCAACAGTGTGTTCAACTTCAGTGGCAAAGGCGGCAGGATCATCTGGTTGGAAGAAATGGCCTGGGATGATCTCAAAGTGGATTATTGCAATGTGTACGATAGTGGCCGTATCAGCACCTTCTTCGGCAAAGCCACCGGCAAAAATATCCGGAACAGGAAACCATCGTTCAAAGACGCTGCCAGCAATGATTTCAGGCTGGCGCAAACCAACGGCCTAATTGGTAACGACAATAAGCCGATGGGTGTACTCTAATGAAGACTATTATCATGAAGACATTCTTTCTTTCCATATCACTCGTTATTTCAGTTTTGGTTGTGCAGGGCCAATCGCATCCCTCCATAATGCTCACGCAGAAAAATATCGAAGCCGTGCGCAAAGGGATCAAAGATTATCCCATCATGGCATCCAGCTACAAAACTGTAAAAAAGGACGCGGAGAAAGCCCTGAAATCCGGCATCGAAGTGCCCACACCGGCAGATGGCGGTGGCGGCGTAACCCACGAAAAACACAAAAAGAATTACCAGCAGGCGCTTGCCTGCGGCATCGCATACCAGGTTACCAACGATGAGCGCTATGCGAAATTCGTGAAGGACCTCCTCCTGGAATATGCAAAACAGTACAATACCTGGGGCCGTCATCCCAAACGAAAACAGGAGCCCGGCGGAAAGATCTTCTGGCAGAACCTGAACGACTGCGTCTGGCAGGTATACATGATCCAGGCATACGACTGCGTGTACGGTGCCCTCAGTGCAGCCGACAGGAAAAAAATAGAGAACGATCTCTTCGCAAACGTGGTAAAAGAACTGAGCGAAGTGAACGGTTCCATTTTCAATAAAGTACATAACCACGGCACCTGGAGCGCAGCAGCAGTGGGCATGACCGGCTATGTATGCGGAAAAAAAGAATGGGTGCAGGCCGCATTGCATGGCAGCAAACAGGATGATAAAGGTGGTTTTCTCGCGCAGCTCAACCAGTTGTTCTCGCCCGATGGCTACTACGCCGAAGGACCTTACTACCAGCGTTATGCGATCCTGCCCTTTATGATCTTCGCCAAAGCCATTCACCAATACGATCCGAAATTCGGCATCTATGATTTCAGAGATGGACTACTGAAGAAAGCAGTGAACACTGCCTTGCAATGCACTTATACCAATAAGGTCTTCTTTCCGCTCAACGATGCCATCAAGGACAAAACCTACGAAACGGAAGAAATGGTATACGCGGTGGATATTGCCTACAGTGATATGCAGGCCGGAGATGACCTGCTTGACATTGCACAGCAGCAGGACCGTGTGATCATCAGCGATGCCGGATTACAGGTGGCGCAGGCCATTGACGCGGGCAAGACAAATCCATTTGCCTACAAGCCCATGTGGATCAAGGATGGCGCAGATGGCAAAGGCGGCGGCATCGGTATCCTTCGCAGCGGCGCCAATGCAGACCAGTTGGCAGTAGTGATGAAAGCCGGCACACAGGGCATGGGGCATGGACATTTCGATCGTCTCAACCTGCTCGTGTACGACAATGGCACGGAAGTATTCAGCGATTACGGTGCCGTTCGCTTCCTCAATGTGGAAACCAAGAACGGTGGTAACTATACCAAAGAGAACGATACCTGGGGCAAGCAAACTATTGCCCACAATACAATTACTGCGGACCAGACCTCCCATTTCAACGGCAACGAAAAGAAAGGGGAGGAGACCACTCCATCACTGGTGAACTTCACAGCCAACGAAAAATTCCAGGTGGTGAGCGCCGAGGAAAAGAATGCATACAAAGGAGTAACACTCTGGCGCACGGCCATTCTCTTCACTCCCGAAGGTGCTGACAAAGCCCTGCTGCTGGATGTATTCTCCGTTAACAGTGACCAGCCGCACCAGTACGATCTTCCTTTCTGGTACCAGGGTCATATCACCGACCTGCCTTTCCCTTCCGAAATGAACGGCAAACAACTGCCAGCCCTCGGAACCAGCAATGGTTATCAGCATCTCTGGCTGAACGGTACCGGCATACCTGCAAATGGAAAACAGTACATAACAGTACTGAACAACCGCAGATTCTATACTACTTCATTTTTAGCCGATACTGCCATCCGTGTAAAGCTGGTGACCCTCGGCGCGCAGGATCCCAACCTGAACCTGCGCAATGAAAAAGCATTCATTTTGTCTCAGCCCGCTGCCACCAACCACACATTCATCAGTATTACCGAGCCGCATGGCAGGAACAATACCGTCGCGGAAGTGACCACCGGCGCCAGTGCTGCCGTGAAAGAGTTGAAGCTGGTAAGCGCCACGAAGGAAGCAGTGCAGTTCCGTTTTACTTACAAAAAGAAATCATATACCGTCAGCATCAGGAAAAATGATCCAGGATCATTTCTGGTGATTGACTAAAAAACAAGATCATGAAAGCAAGCAGTGAATTTCAGTTTGAGCAGGAGATACCCTGGGAAGACCTTAACAATGGCATTCAAAGACAGGTGTACGGCTATGATGATAAGATCATGCTGGTGAAAGCGAAGTTCGATAAAGGCGCCGTTGGTACCCTGCACGAGCACCATCATTCACAGGTGACCTATGTGGAAAGTGGTGTATTCGAAATGACCATCGGCAATGAAAAAAAGATCATCCGCAAAGGCGATGGCTACTATGTTCCACCGCATGTGATCCATGGCTGTGTTTGCCTGGAGCCCGGGCTGCTCATCGATGTTTTCAGTCCGCTCAGAGAAGATTTTTTACCCTGATCCCTTCAATAAAATCATTACAATGAGAAAGATCATTTTCGCATTTGCCCTGTTCTTATCGGCCTCTGCCATGGCCCAGGAAGATACAAAGGACACAGTGAAGAAAGTTCAGTTACTTCCCGGTTATACATCACAGATAGATGTGGTGTACACAAAGGGTAAGGACTGGGAACAGAAGCTGGACCTCTATCTTCCACCCAACAATGGCAAGCCCACACCCGTGCTGATCAATATCCACGGTGGTGGCTGGAACCATGGCACCAAGGAATCGCAGACCGGCTTCAGCACATTCTTCAAGATGGGCTTTGCTGTTTGCAATATCGAGTACCGCCTGACTCAGCAGGCTACGGCTCCCGCAGCAGTTGAAGATGCGCGTTGTGCCCTGATCTACCTGATCAAAAATGCAGCAGCCCTCAATATCGATGTGAACAGGATCGTGGTAATGGGTGGCAGCGCCGGGGGCCATCTGGCCCTGATGACAGGACTGCTCGGCAATGATCATCGTTTCGATACAAATTGTCCAGGCACAGAAAATATAAAAGTGGCTGCCATCATCAACAAGTACGGCATCGCTGACGTGAACGACTGGGCTTATGGCAAAGACATCACCAGCAAATCAGCTACGCGCTGGCTGGGCAGCAAAGCCACAGATGCAGACTTCGTCAAATCCGTTTCGCCGATCAATTTCGTGAACAGGAACAGCCCGCCTGTATTCATCGTTCACGGCGATGCTGATCCAACCGTTCCCTATCAGCAATCTGTGGTCCTTCACAAGAAATTGCAGGAAGCCGGTGTAAAAACAGAGTTCATGACCATCGAAGGCGGCAAGCACGGCGGCTTTCCGAGAGAGCAGAACACCGAGTTGAACAAAGCCATCACCAAATTCCTGAAGGATCTGGGGATTCCTGATAAGAAGTAGGTTAAGTATTGTGGATTGTACCGTGATTTGATTTGGAATGGTGAAATAAGAATCAATGTGATAAATTGATTTTAGATGAATCAAAATGTGAAGCCTTGATATTGTAGGGCAGGCCGGGAATATGCCAGGTAAGTCGGGCCATGGAAACGTAAGCGAAGAAGCTCATCAAAGATCCTTCGCTCATCTTTCCAACCCATCTCTGAATCATCATTCTCCCGCGCCGGTTCGTTTCCCAGCCCACCTTACCTGGCATATCACGGCCGCAACTCCCAAATACAAGCTCATCAAAAAAATGAACGATTTGAAACCAATAGAACAAATAAAAAACAATCGCTTCCAACTTAAAGGACTGCGTTGGTGGATCATTTCGCTGATCGGGCTGGCTACTATCATCAATTATATAGACCGTGGCGCCATCAATTTCATGTGGCCCTATATCTATAAAGACTTCGGCATTGCCGACGAAGACAGTAAGAACACACTGGCGCTGATCACCACCTTCTTCATGATTGCTTACGCCATCGGGCAAACAGTAACAGGAAAGATGATGGACGCTATCGGAACGCGATTAGGCATGGCTGTTAGTATCATCGGATGGAGCATTTCCATCGGGCTGCATGCGTTGGCCAAAAGCATTCTCAGCTTCAATATTTTCCGGTTCCTGCTTGGCATCAGCGAAGCCGGCAACTGGCCCGGCGCCACCAAGAGCAATGCCGAATGGTTCCCTCCAAAGGAGCGGGCCATTGCACAGGGCATTTTCGGTGCAGGCGCCAGTATTGGCGGCGTGATCGCAGCACCCGTGATCGCTGCGCTCTTCCTGGCCTTTGGCTGGAAGATGACATTCCTTGTGATTGGCGTGCTGGGCTTTCTCTGGCTGATCCCCTGGTTGTGGATCAACAAGAACACGCCCGATAAGCATCCCTGGATCACTGAAGAAGAAAAAGCGCATATACAGGGCGGTCAGATGGAAGCATCGAAGCCAAAGGCAACAGCTGTAGTGTATTCCTGGAAAGAATTATTGCAATTCAGGAATACCTGGGGCATTCTCACCAGCAGGTTCTTCATCGATCCTGTATGGTGGATGTTCGTTACCTGGCTGCCTACTTTCCTGAAGGAGCAATACCAGTTTGATATGAAACAGATCGGGGCTTTTGCCTGGGTGCCTTATTTTTTTGCGGCAGTGGGCGGATTGACCGGCGGTTTCTATTCATCGGCGCGCATCAAACGTGGCGTGGATGCGGCGAAAGCGCGGAAGAGCGCCATTACCATCGGCAGTGTGATCATGCTGATCTCGCTCACGGTGATTGCGTATTATCTCGATGAACTGAAGAACCAGCCATCGATGGCTATTGCCTGTATCAGTGCAACCTTATTCGGATTTCAGTTCCTGATCAATAACCTGCAGACATTGCCCGGAGATTATTTCCATGGGAAGAATGTGGGTGTGGTTGCGGGCATGGGCGGCACCACTGCTGTTGCAGGAACGCTGATCACAACCTGGATCGTTCCCGTGATCACCAAAGTAAGTTATACATCATTCTTCATCATGGGCGCACTGATGGTGCCGCTGGCATGGTGTTGCATCATGTTCATTTCATCCAAAAAACAATTTAAACAAGAGAATATATGAGACTAAAGGGAAAAGTTGCCATTGTATCCGGTGGTGCAAGGGATATTGGCCAGGCCGTATCCGTAAAGCTGGCAAAGGAAGGAGCCAGGGTGGTAGTGAATTATTTCAGCAGTGAGCAACAGGCGCAGGAAACCCTGGCGGCTATCAGTGCGATCGGTGGAGAAGCGATTGCTGTGAAAGGCGATATGAGCAAAGGAGAGGATGTTGCCAATGTAGTGAGTGCTGCACAAAAAGCATTCGGTAACGAGATCCATATCCTGGTGAATGTGGCTGGTGGAATGGTGGCGCGTAAACTGATTGCAGACATGGATGAAAATTTCTGGGACCATGTGATGGGCCTCAATGTAAAATCCGCTTTCCTGCTCACCAGGCAGGTAGTACCCCATATGCCGGCAGGCAGTGCTGTAGTGAACTTCTCATCCCAGGCAGGCCGGGATGGCGGCGGATTTGGAGCTTCTGCCTATGCAACTGCCAAAGGTGCTGTGGCTACTTTTACCAAAGCAATGGCCAAAGAGCTCGGCCCGAAAGGTATCCGCGTGAATGCAGTGGACCCTGGTATGATCGCTACATTCTTCCACGACAGTTTCACCAAACCCGAAGTGCGCCAGAACGTGGCCAATTCCACACCGCTGCGCAGGGAAGGTAAGGCCGGTGAAGTGGCCGACCTGGTGGCTTATCTCGCCAGCGATGAAGCCAGCTTTATCACAGGTGCCAATATCGATATCAACGGGGGAACTTATTTCTCCTAGAACGCGTTAATCCGTATTCTTCATATTGTTCATTATTTTCCTGGTTATGTAGCAGGGCTGCACAAAAGTGCAGCCCTTTTCTTATCTTGGAACAGGTAGTAACCGGCCTACAAAGGGATTCGACCGCATGATGTAATTTTGATTGTATAACCAGGAAAAGAAAGTATATGGACAGTACCAAAAGATTCAGCAACCGGGTGGAAGATTATGTGAAATACAGACCGCATTATCCAGGGGAAATCGTTTCTTTCTTAGCCGATCAATATGATCTAAGTGCTGATAAAATAATCGCAGATATTGGAGCTGGTACCGGGATCTCTTCGAAACCCTTTCTGGAAGAAGGTTACAAAGTGATAGCAGTAGAGCCTAACAAGGAAATGCTCGATAAAGCCATTGAGCTGCTGGGGGATTACCCGGAATTCTCACCGGTATCAGGTACAGCCGAAAAGACCACTCTCAAAGCGCATAGCGTGGATGCCATCATCGCAGGTCAGGCCTTCCACTGGTTCAATCGCGAAAAATGTAAAACAGAATTCAGGCGCATCCTTAAAAATGCAGGACTGCTTGCCGTGATCTGGAACGAAAGGCTGATAGAATCTCCCTTCGAAGTGGAATACGATGCCCTCATTGTGAAACATGCCAGGGATTATGTAAAAGTGGACCACCGCAATATAAATATGGAAGACATGGTGCTTTTCTTCGATCCTGCGCCCGTTGAGTTGAACGTTTTCTCCAATAAACAGGTTTTCGATTTTGAAGGACTGAAGGGCAGGCTGCTTTCGTCTTCCTATATGCCCGTAAAAGGTGAGGACGGCTATGAAACCATGGTAGAAGACCTGGAACTGCTTTTCGACCGCTTCAAGGAAAATGAGCTGATCGTGATCAATTACGCCACCAAAGTCTATTCCGGCATCCTGTAGACGGCTTCCCTTAAAAATTAAGAAAAAAATATCGTTACCGGCTTCACCCTCCCGCGTGAGGCCGGTGTTGTGTTATTGCGGGACCTGAAAAAGGGGAGGATATGCTGATCATTTTTTATATTTGAAAGCTCATGCCTTATGGCTGCCATCCATTTTACCTTGCCTCAACCACAACAACAAACCAAATGCTTATTTGTGCGCGCCCCGCTTATGGAAGGTAAGATTGGAAATATCATTGATCTCTCGCACCTGGAATCCCTTTTCCGGGAATACTATCACCGTCTCTGCAACGCTTCCTATTATATCACCGGCAATGAAGACGCTGCCAAGGATATTGTACAGGATTTCTTTTTTCATTGCTGGAATAAAAAAGAAGAACTGGCCATTACCGGCGACTTCAAGTATTACGCATTACGGGCCGTGAAGAATGCGAGCATCAATTATATCCGGGACAACAAAAAGTTCACTTCTGTGAAAGACCCTGAAAACAATCTTAAGGTAGCCGAACAACCAGTGCCTTCTTTCGACGATATGGGGGAGGAAGAAAAGAACAGGGAGCTATGGAATGCAATCGAGAGGCTGCCTGCACAAAGAAAGGCCATCTTTCTTTCGTCCAACAAGGACGGTCTTACCTATGCGCAGACGGCGGAGAGAATGGGCGTATCTGTAAACACTGTCAAAACCCAGATCAGACTGGCTTATCAGTTCCTGCGTGAAGAATGCGCATGGCTGCTCCATTTCCTGATCTTATGGATCGGACTAAAAAAATAAACAAACTGCTTCACCCTTCAATGAGGGTATAGTGTTATACAATTCAAGCAGCACAAGATGCAACAAAACGAAAACGATAATATCCGTTGGGAGAAACTGGAAGAACAGTTGGATCAGCCTCAGATCAACCCGGAACAGGAAGGTCTGAGCAAAGAAGAACGGAATGTGCTTCATTTCTTCAAGCGGCTGCGCAACAGGCTGCATCCCGTGGATGAACAGAAAAGCTTTCCGCTGGAAGATGGCTGGAATAGTCTTTCTGCCAGAATTGCCATGGAAGAAAATACTGGTGCCCGTAAAGGACGCTTTGTAAAATGGAGACAATTCAGTCTGGTGGCCGCAGCGGTGCTGCTGCTGGCCGTGGCTGGCATTTTCTGGATGCTGAATAAACCTGCCGGCAACAAACAACAGGAACTGGCGGGGAAAACACAATCAACTCAAAAAGCAGATCTGCCCCCTTCAAAACAGGTGGAACTGATCCTGGCAGATGGCAGTAAGATTGAACTGGGACAAAAACAATCCATCACCGAAAAGAATGGAGTAGGCATTGTGGCCTCAGATGAAAAACTGCAATACGAGACTGATGTAAAAAGCGACAAATTACTTTACAATACCCTGATGGTGCCAAGAGGGAAGAAGTCGCAGATCAGCCTGCCGGACGGCACCACCGTGTGGGTGAATGCTGCCTCGAAGATCACCTATCCGGTTGCATTCATCGGGGCTACTCGGGAAGTTACCCTGGAAGGCGAAGCTTATTTTGATGTGAAACAGAATACGGAGAAACCTTTCATCGTGCATACAGTCAATATCGATGTAGAAGTATTGGGTACTGCTTTCAACCTGAATGCCTATGCGAAAACGATTCGCACCACCCTGGAAAAAGGAAAAGTGCGGGTGAAAAATAAAACGGCTTCCATCGAGCTGATGCCTGGTGAGCAGGCGATGTACGACCTGCAGTCAGCACAAATGAAGAAAGCTCCCGTATACACCAGGTTGTTTACCGGCTGGAAAGATGGAGAGCTCTACCTGGAAGACCTTACGCTCCGGGAGATCACTGAACAACTGAGCCGTGATTTCGACTATGAATTTGAATTTGCGGAAGCATCCCTGAAAGAGCTCCGCTTTACCGTAGACATGGCCGCCGCTGATAATCTCCAGGCCGTGCTCGACCATATCAGCAGTACCACGGAAGGTCTCCGTTTCTCAGTAAATGGCCGCCTGGTAAGTATTTCACGATAATGTTTGCTACAGTTCTACTGATTATGATATAAACCTGCCATCCTTTCCGGAAACATACCGGAAACCGATCAATATTAAACTGCTTTTCAAATGAGAAATGTTGTTACAACACCTGTATCATTGCGGGTAAGAGGGCATTTTGTGTGCGCCATCCTTTCCCTGCTCCTGTTGGGAGCTTCCATCCCGCTCTTTGCACAAACGAAGAGACCGCTGGATAAAAAGATCAGTTTCAAAGTTACCAATGTTAGTCTTGCTGAAGCCCTGAAGAAATTCCGGGCCGCATCCGGTGTGCACATGACCTTCAACCAGGAGGATGTGAACAGTCAGCCTGCTGTAAGTATTGATGTAGCTGACAGATCCGGACGTGAAGTACTGGAGAGATTATTGTCTAATACAGCTATCAGGTTTGCCGAAGCAACAGATGGCAACGTTTTGCTGATCCTTAAAACCAGCAAAAAAGACAATACGCGGGCGGGTAAGTTCTTTGACGTGAATGGCCAGATAGTGGATAACCAGGGGCAGGCGCTTTCCAATGCCACCATCATGGTATTGCCGGAAAAGAGAGGACTTACTGCCGATAAGAATGGAATGTTCAATCTTACCGCCAAAGAAAATGATATCCTTCGTTTCAGTTACCTGGGCATGAAGAGTTACGAAGTGAAGATCAGGAAAGATGAGTTCCTGAAAATTGCGCTGGATACTGCTCCGTCGGTAATGACTGAATATGTTGTAACAGGATATCAGACCATCGAGAAACGCATGCTCACAGGTGCAGTCACTACGCTGACGCCTGATAAATTCCTCAGGCCAGGTGCGGCAAGCATTGATCAGATGCTGCAGGGAAAAGTTCCCGGCATGGTAGTCACTTTCAACAGTGGAAGCCCTTCCGCTGCTCCAAAGATCCGCATCCGCGGCACCAGCACCATTTTAGGAAATGCATCTCCGCTCTGGGTGGTAGACAATATCATCCGCACCGATCCTGTGAACCTGAGCCCGCTCCAGGTGAACACGGTACTGGCTGCCGCACAGGAATCGAATTTCAGCATGGTGGGCAATGCCATTTCCGGCATCAACCCATATGATATTGAAAGCATCACATTTTTGAAAGATGCTGCTGCCACCTCCATTTACGGTGTACAGGCTGCCAACGGTGTGATTGTTGTTAAAACAAAAAGAGGAAAACCCGGACCGGTAGCCATCAATTATAATCTGAGTCTTGGATTCACCGGCAGACCGCGGTATACGCAAATGAACCTGATGAATTCCAAGGAGAGGGTAGACGTTTCAAGGGAAATGCTGCAGAACGGGATCTATTATCCCAATGGACTTCGTTCTGTATCTTACGAACAACTCGTTGATCAGCTCTCTGCACGCAAGATCACCCAGGAAGAGTTTTCTGAAAAAGTAGGACAGCTGGAAACGATGAATACAGACTGGTTTGATCTGTTGACGCAAAATGCTTTCAACCAGACGCACTCCATCGGATTCAGTGGTGGAGCCGGCAAAACGAATTATTACGCTTCGGTGAGCTTCTTCGATAACAAAGGAGCATTCAAAGGAGATAATCTGCAGAGTTATTCCGGCAGGTTGAATCTTGAATCCAACCTAAGCAGCAAACTGAACGTGAACTTATTGATCGATGCCTCCTACAGGAAAGCGAAAGGTTACTATAATGTAAACCCTTTCGATTATGCATTGCAGACCTCCCGTACTATCCATCCTGATTCTTTCTATATTGCCCAGGTCTCTACCAATATGAGAACGCCCTGGGTAAATCCTGATCCGATCCGATACAATATCCGTAATGAAATTGATCAAACAGGTTCTACCACTACTACACAAAGTTTCAATATCAATACCGGCATCAACTACAGGTTAATGAGAGGACTGAGTTTCCAGGGAACCTATAATCTTGAAGCTTCCGGGAATTCCAATTTCAATTTCATCACAGCCCGCAGTTATGCAGCTGCCGTGATCAGGGGATTCGACTATAATGCGTATAAGAAAGGAGATTTCAAGTTTGAAAAATCGCCGCTTCCTTATGGTGGTATTGGATATCCTGCATCAACTCAAAATCTCGCGCTTAATATCCGTAACCAGTTTAACTATAACCTGAGTCTTTTTGAAGGAAGGGATAACCTGTCTGCCATGGTATCGCAGGAAATGCGTTCTGTAAAACAAGACGGAACGATGTCGCTGGAACCTGGCTATTTTCCTGAACGGGGAAACACTTACTATTCCGGATACTACAATACCCGCTCTGCCATTGGATCACAGGCATACCACCAGGTAGTGAACACCAACACCGTTACCAATACATTATCCTGGATGGCCGGTTTCAATTACCAATTCAACAGGAAGTACACCATCAGTTCCAGTATTCGCACAGATGGTTCAAACCGTTTTGGCCAGTATTCCAACCAGCGTTTCCTTCCCAACTGGCATGTTGGCGCCATGTGGAATATCACGGCAGAACCATTCATGGAAAGAGTGAACTGGGTTGAACAGGCTGCGTTGCGCGCTTCCTATGGCTCACAGGGAAATGTGGTATCTCAGGTAGGTCCGCAGTTGATTGCAAGTTACCCGTCTGCCCCCGTGGATGATGTATCCAATGAATTTGTATTGGACCTGAAGAGCCTGCCTTATCCTGACCTTCGTTGGGAAAAATCGAAATCCTTCAACCTGGGAATGGATCTGATGCTATTCAAGGGGAGATTACAGATCAATGCAAATGCCTACTATAACAGGACCACCGATCTGATCGTTACCGTAGCGCTTCCGCTTGAATATGGTGTAAAGAATATGTACATGAACAATGGCAGCATGAACAACAAGGGGTGGGATCTGGGTGTAACGGTAGTGCCTATACGATCAAAATCAGGTGTAACCTGGAACCAGACTTTCAATTATTCGATGAACTATAATAAAGTGGTAAGGTCCGGCATCGTCAACAATTATGCCGAGTACCTGAGTGGTTCTGCCGTGGTGCCCGGAATGCCATTTGGTTCCTTCTATTCATTCGGATTTGCAGGCCTCAGCCCTGTGAATGGAATGCCATTGTATGATTTTTATGAAAAGAACCCGGGCTTCAATAAAGATGATCCTTCCACCTGGTTGAAATATTCCGGAAGAGTAGATCCAATATTGGATATGGGTACCACCAGCACCATCACCTACAAATCATTTTCTCTGAATGCTTCGTTCCTGCTGAGGTTAGGTCATCATAAACGCCTGAATCCATTGTATCCGAGAAATGCTTCCGAAATAGCGCCGACTCCCGAGATGAACCTGTCGAGGGAAATGCTTGACCGCTGGCGTAAACCCGGTGATGAAACCCGTACTACAATTCCTGGTTATGCCAACTGGGACAGGACTTCCTATATCCCGCTGGAAGTAGGGAATGTAGTGGGTGGGGCCAGCCCTTATTCTATCTATGACAGATCCTCCGTACGTGTGGTGAAAGGTGATTTCTTCCGTTGCACCAATGTCAGCCTGGGATATGCGTTACCGGCAGCCAGCGTAAGAAGGTTTGGCGCCCGTGGCATGACTGTTGGGTTCTCGGTGAACAATCCGTTCATCATTACCAGCAAGGCGTTCCATGGACAAGATCCGGAGACCGTAGGAACCGGAGGAACGTCATTGCCGATCACGGCTTCCTATACAATGAGCCTGAACGTTTCTTTCTGATCACCATTCAAAAAATAATTCAATGAGAATTTCGATCATATTCTTGTTCCTGGCCGGCATCCATTTCTCCTCCTGCAAAAAATTCCTGGAGGAAAGAACACAGAGTGAGATGACTCCTGTGTCAACAGAAGATTACAGCCAGCTTTTGTTTGGAACATCCTATCCGAGAGGCGGCACCGTTCTGATGCCGGGTGTTACGCTGATGAGCGATGATATGCAGTATTATGCCCATCAGATCGATCACGACTATGAAGCCAAAACAGGCTATCCTGCCTTTACCTGGCAATACAATTTCGATGATCTTGCCAGGACATCAGGCCTCACAAATCCTTTCAAGGATTCCTGGACAGTTTTGTACAATCATATCACCGGCTGCAATATTGCTATCGATGCAACGCCTGAGTCCAAAGGAACTGCCAGTGAAAAAGACCAGTTGATGGGAGAGGCATATGCACTCAGGGCATTTCTCTACTGGCACCTGGTCAACCTCTATAGCCGTCCATTCAATGATTCTACCACTACACCCGATAAGTTACCTGGTGTTCCCCTGCTGATCTCTGCGGACCTAAGGAATGAACTGCCAGCACGCAGCACTGTAGCTGAAGTGTATACAAAGATCAGGAAAGACATCGAACAGGCGGTAACTTATTTCAGCGTCGATAAGAGAAAAGACAATCTTCATCGATTCAATTATCCTGCTGCGCATCTCCTGGCCTCCCGCATCTATCTCTATACAGAAGAATGGGAGAAAGTGATCGAACATGCAACGGCTTCCATCGCTGTACAACCTTTGGTTCTCGATCTGAACGACTGGCCAGCCGATTACTATTATGATGAATCGATGTACAGGCCGATACATGCGCAAAAGAATCAGGAAACCCTTTTCCTTTATGGTACGGCGAGTGAAATGAGAACGGGGGCAGATTTTGTGGCGGGTATGTCTGAGGACCTGGCCAGCAAATTCGAAGCAAATGATCTCCGCGCCACTATCTACTTTTCTCCTTTGCCCGAATTCATGCTGATGTTCACTCCCTTGAAATATGGTACGCAAAAAAGGGATATAAAGGTAAACGCTGTTGAGAACGCTACATCACTCAGAACAAGCGAAGCCTATCTAAACAGGGCAGAGGCTTATGCTCAATTGTATGCTACCAAAAACAATCCGGCAGATGCACAGCGTGCACTGGACGATCTCAATTTCATACGTCAGAGAAGATTCAGTCCTGCTAACTTCCAACCAGTAACCATGATGCCTGCTGCAGAACTGCTCCAGTTCTGCCGCGATGAAAGAAGAAGGGAATTCTTCGAGGAAAATCAGCGCTGGTTCGATCTTCGCCGTTACGGTATGCCCGAGATCATTCATATTTATGCACTCTTCGCTGAAGTGCAAAGGTTCAAACTCTCCAAAGGCGATCCTGCGTATACTCTGTTGATCCCAACTGAAGCTATCCGTCTCAATCCGCGTCTGGAGCAGAATCCGGCAGCGCCTCCAAGAAATCCTTTTTATTAATCACTCCAAATTCTTGAAGCAATGCAATTATTGAAAAATATCACCCGCATCGCAACCTGCGGCCTGCTCCTTGCCTTTTGCTCCTGCAAGAAGGAAGCTGCCCTCACTCCAACTGAAGACAATCGCCTGTATAAACTTCCCCAGGGCGATCAGCCCTATGATCAGGAGATCGTAAATTTTTATGAGGAATACAGAACCGTGATCCTGTATAAATTCAGCAAACTCGATTTCCTGTATTCACCCAATGGCGACAATCCTGCCTACGCCAGTTTCACGCCGGCAGAAGGCAGCCAGGTGCAGGAATCACTCGATTTCCTTCATGAACAATGGTTCGATCTCTACAATGAAGATTTCCTGAAGAAAACACTTCCATTCAAGATATTGCTGGCCTCCGACCTTAAGAGAGTAGTACCTCCCTATACAAGTTTGCCGGTTGGCACTACCTATCCCAGGGCCATCAAGGGTTACAATCATGTTACCTTCGGAAGGGCCGGCAGGATCAGTTCCATGACGGCAGCCGAAAAAGATACTGTGCGCGGCGAATTGCACAAAGCATACTGGCATCTCGCAACTCTCAACCGTATGATAGAATTACCTCCGGCTTTTACTTCCCTGATGCCGGATTACACCAGTGTGCATGCCTGGTATCCTGAAAGGTCCGGCGTTTTCACCCTGTACAACGGCATGACCCATTTTGATGATATTGCCGACTATATCTATAAGATCACGACCACCGATTATGCCACGCTCACGAGCACCCTGTTTACCCCTTCCAGGGATCCCAATGGTATGTTCAGGAAAAAATATGATGCTATAGTGCAGTATTACCTGGAGAATTACAATATCGATCTTCAGGCCATAGGAAATATGTAACCGATCTTCAAACACTATAACGCAGACCCGTACATGAAGTTTTCATTTTGCAGAACAAGTATTGCTGGAATGGCGCTTTCGGGCGTCCTTTCCTTCTCGTCCTGTACCGTGTTCGATACGCCGGAGATCAGGGAACCGGATGAAATGACTGTTCAGATACTTTCTTTCCAGGATGCAAAGGCGAATATCCGGATCGAATCACATTGTCATAATCAGAATGGGATCGGTTTCACTTTCAAGGGAGGGGAGCTTGACCTGATGCTGGACAGCTTCAAACTGGGCCGCGCTATCATCGATACCAGTTTCAAAGTGGCGGCCCATTCAGATTTCATGGTGCCGATCCAACTCACCATCGATGCGGCGGAGATGGGCAAAACGAATATGGATTTCACCAAAGGGGTAAACGTGACTGTAGATGGAAAAATGAAAGGCTCGGCGTTTGGTATCAACCGTGAATTGCCCATTCATTATGAAAAGAAGCATACCATCAACCTGATCCTTCCCTATAAATTATGAGACCCCAAAGCTTACAGGCCGGATGAACAAATTGGAAATTCATCCGGCTTTTTCCTGCTATGACGTTTCTCCTGCTTATATTGTGTAGCCAATCCCCCCTCTTTCCGGTTCACAGAAGGCAGTTATGAAAAGAAAATATACTTTGATAATACTGATGCCTGCATTGCTGCTGCTTTGCAGGCATTCTACCGGGCAGTGGTCCGCAGGCGTTTCTGCGGGTTTCACGCTCAATCAACCCAGCAAAGATCCCGGTCAGGCTTATTCCAAATACCTTCCTGCAGGTGGTTTTGCCCTGGGCATTCCTGTTCAGTACAATCTTACTGAGCATTGGGGACTGCGTGCGGAGCCGGGACTGTTTCAAAAGAATATCAGCTTCGAACGCGGCAATAATTATTCCGGCACCTGGGAAAAAAGATACAATAACTACCTGCAATTGCCGCTGATGCTGCAATACAGAACAGGCGGCGAACACAAATTTACCGGCTTCGCACAGGCCGGCTTCTACGCAGGCAGATGGATCTCTGGCAGACAGCAGGGAGCTGTTCCGGATATCTATGATCTGATCAACGAACCTGATCCTGATGGAGGCTCCACTTCCTATTTCCGCATCAGGGAATACGATCATAAATATGAATTCGATGCAGAAAAAGATCAGCGGATGGATTGGGGAGCTGTTGCCGGCATTGGACTGAACTACCAGTATAACAGCCGGATCCATTTCTACCTGGAACTCAGGTACAGCCAGTCTTTCATGAGTTATGAAAAAGAATACATGACCGGTCAGCAAAAGCCGGTACACCAGACGGCCGCTGCTATGCTGGGATGTATGATGAACCTGTTCAACCGTAATAAATGATGGCCAGACTCTCACTATATACTATTCCATTGTTGGTAGTGATCTTATTCTCATCCTGCCGGAAAGAGACTGGTGCAGTGAATGCAAAAGCGCCTGAGAATTTCAGTGAAGTATTCGATCAGTTCTGGAACAATATGAACAAGCGCTATGTTTTCTGGAAGGAAGACAGTACAGACTGGGATGCCATGCACCGGAAGTATAAGCCATTATTCGAAGGGCTGGATTTCAATAATGTGAGCGACCTGAAAAGATCTGTGCAGTATTTCCGGGAAATGACCGCCAACCTGATGGATGGGCATTATTACATCAGGTTCACGCATCCTGTATTGAAGGACTCGGTGGTTTATCCTTCGCGTGACAGAAAACAGCGATCTCCCTGGTATCATAACGCTTATAACTACTCGAAAGTGGTCCGTTACAAACTGGACCCCAATTACAATGTTGGTGTAAATAGTTCAACCAGTGTAACATTCGGTACCATCAGACAGAATATCCTGTATTTCAGTTGCAGCTATTTTTACCTTTATGATGCTTACACATCCGGTGAAAACAACAATGTAAAACCAGTGCTGGAGCTTTTCTTCAACGAGCTGGCCAAAACGCCTTCGCCCTACAAGGCAGTGATCATCGATGTGCGCGGGAACGGTGGAGGCGATATCAGTGACCTGAACTTTCTGGTTGGCAGGTTGACCGCTACACCGCTGGCCTTTGGCTCAACCCGTTATAAGACAGGGCCGGGCAGACTGGAGTATACGCCCTGGATCGGTTCTTTCATCACTCCTGTGAAAGGCAGTAAGGGAGTCACAATCCCCATCATTGCACTGGCGGATAATTACTCTGCCTCACTGGCGGAAAGTGTTACAATGGCAATACAGGAAATGCCCAATGGGAAATTCATAGGCGAACCAACCTGGGGCGCCAACGGGCCGTATGCTTCCAACGAATTCCTTTACAATGCCGGGCCCTTTGAATTGAATAGCTTCATGAAAGTGCAGACAGCTTCTGCAGCATTCAGGACCTTGAATGGCCGGTTTTCTGAAAGTGTTGGTATTGTTCCCGATCTTTTTGTTCCATTTGATCCGATAGCGATGCAGGAGGGGAGGGACCCCATCCTGGAAGCAGCCATGCAGCTCTTCGAGTAAGCCAGTTCATCAATGTGACGCCATCGGTAAAATTTCGGTGAACAATTTGGTTTGTATCGTAAACCATATTTACATTTGATTGTCAATTCAAACATATGAAACAAGCAGAACCAGTTCTCACACCCGCCGAAAGCCTGCAACTGATTGCCGGTGTAATGGCTGATAGCAGGCATACCTTCCGTCCCTGGCGTTTTGTTTTCCTGTTATGGGGATGGCTGATTGCAGCGGCCAGTCTCTTCTTCTTTTTTTTGAAAGAGTACACGGATTTCCGGGCTTACTTCCTGCCTTTCCCTTTGCTGGTGGCTGTTGGTGTATTACTCACCATCCGTCATTTCCGGCAACAGAAGCATAACAGTGAAGGATATGCGGACCATTATGTAAAACAGCTCTGGACTGTATTGGGAATTGCCTTTATGGTGGTGGTACTGGTGAGTATAATCAGGCAAGTGCCTCCATTTACCTATACTATGGTGCTGGGCGGGATCGGAACACTGGTAACTGGCCGGCTGATCCGTTTCGGACCTTTGGTGGCGGGCGGTGTATTTTTCCTCGCACTGGCTGTTGGCAGTGTGTTCATACCGGATGCATACAAGCCGCTGCTGCAAGCTGCTGCCGTAATACTGGGATATCTGGCGCCAGGTTATTTATTGAAGAAGGTAAAAGCATAAGCATGTTCAATGAACTGGATCCCGTGCTCAGCACACAGGTGCGTCTCGCCATCGTATCCGTGCTGGTGAAAATGAAAAAAGCTGATTTCAATCATCTGATGGAAGTTACCGGAACCACGCAGGGGAACCTTAGCCATCAGATCAAGAAACTGCAGGAAGCAGGGTATATCGAAGTGGTAAAGACCTTTAAAGGCAATTATCCGCAAACGGTCTGCTCCCTTACTGCAAAGGGAAAAAAGGCATTTGAAAGGTATGTGAATGATATCAAAGGTTACCTGCATCTCTGATCCACCGGAACTCCAGCCAAAGGCCAAGGGCCTTTTTTTATCCAAATCTAGTTTGTAATACAAACTAGATGAATAATTGAAACCAAATATTTAAAGTAAAATCTATCATTATGTTAGTAGACAAACACAAGGGGCCGAACCCTGGCATCACTGCCATCGTTTATGTAGCGTTGTTCGCACTGAGTCTGATCACTTATTTCAGTTTATCTAATGGGAGTGGTTATCCGATGCCACTGGGTCCTGTAGATGTATCGCAATCCATTTTCCTGCAGCATCCCGATGCCTTTCTGGCCAATGCATTTTTCGGATTTGGAACGGCATTCCCGCTGGGTTTGTTCACGGCAGCGGTAACCAGCAGGCTGAGCTTTCTGGGTGTGCGGGCCACCGGTGTATCGATAGCCCTGTTTGGCGGAATAGCCGCGTCTGTATTTGTGGCATTATCATCCATCAGTACCTGGGTGCTCTCACAGCCTGGTATAGCCGTAAACAAGGAGCTGATGCATGCCCTGCAATTGTTCGGTTTTCTGAATGGAGGTCCTGCGTTTGCCGTGAGCATGGGCCTGTTGATGGCGGGCGTATCTGTGCCTGCATTGCTGCTCCGGCTTACTCCACGATGGATCGCCATTCAGGGACTGGTGCTGGCTGCATTTGGCGTGCTCAGTACACTTAGCCTGGTATTCTTTCCGCTGATGTACCTGTTGCCTGCCGTGAGATTCGGGTCCATGATTTGGATGATCGCTGTTGGTTTTTCTTTACCGAAAACGACGCCGGTTCATGCGTAGGCGCAATGTCTCAGTATTGGAATGACACTTGTTAATGAGCAATCGCATAGAGGAAACCAGGGAGCCCGGCTGTAAATTGCGGGCTCCCCTCCAATGGTGTCTGCTTTATTTTACCATGCAAATCATCAATTATGCCGATTGCCAAAAACTGGGATGCGAAGGCCATCAATGGTATGGCGGGTAATGAACTGGTAGTATCGGGCGAAGCCAATACTGGCTTGCTAACGGTAATGCCTGACCTGAAAAAACATGTGCCGCAGGGAATCAATCCTGCGGTGTTATTGCTGGATCTGATAGGAGCGTCGGATATCCTTCCTGAACATTTTCAACCTGTGCAATACAACGAAAAGATCGGCAGGCTGGACCAGTATTCGGAAGTGTCAATTTTCTACCAGGACAAACAGATCGCCTGTATCAAAGTGATCATGGCTCCTGTGAATGTGGAAGGATGATCAAGACCTGAGAATGGAAAAATAGACGAGCCAGGCAACCAGGAAGAGTTGCATCGGGATCCTGAACCAGAGATAGGACGGGCCTTTGCCATCATATGTTCCCTTTTCATAGTCCACATGATGAAGGGCTGCATAAATATTGGCAGGCAACATCAGCACCAGCATGATGATCAGAAGGATGGCCGCGATATACCGGGTGACCGGAAAAAGCAGCGCTATCCCCAATAATATTTCTGCAACGCCACTGATGAATACAGCTGCTCCTTTTGCAGGCAGGGCAGGAGGCAGCATCATCGTCATCCCTTTACGGAATTTGAAATGGCCGATGGCCGTGAAGCAGAACATCAGGGCCATACTGAGGTTGCCGTTGAAACTGAGATGCGGATCGCCTTTGAGCACATAAGCGATCAATATTCCCAAAAGAAATGAAAAGAGGAGCAGGAATAATGGTTTCATGGGACAAAGATAAATGCTGGCAATGCTTTTCTCTGTCGTACTATGGCGAGGAGCATGCTTTCACCGGTAAATGCCGGCATTTTTTCGGTGAGCGACCGGGCATACTCCTGAGCAAAAGCGTTTCCCTAAAACCTGTAACTGATCATCGCTCTCAGATTGAAAGGTGTTCCGGGAGTAAAGTGAATTTCCGTTACAGGCCCGGGTTCGTTCTTCAATCTGCTGGTTGTGGCAAATTGTGTTTCGTTCCACTCCTTATTGAAAATATTCTCTGTAATAATGCCGAAGCCAAAATGTCCCCATTGGAAATTCAGGCTTGCATCTGTGATCCAGTATCCTTTGGCAATAATGCTATTGTCTTCATTGGCTGGTCTGTCGTCCAGGTACCTTGTTTTCAGGCTCGCAGAAAATCCTGACGGATGTTTGAAACTGATGCCTCCGGCTGTGGTGATACGTGGCGCAAGCGGTATGCGGTCTTCCCCCTTCGGTTCTTCTGTAGCGCGCGCATAGGTATACGTTAGATCTCCGTTCAGGAAAAGGTATTTTCCCAACTGGTATCTTGCGCCAAAGTCGAAGCCCTGTCTGCGTGTTTTGCCACTGGGCTCTACTACACCTTCATCACCCACATACACGAACTCCTGCTCCAGGTAAAGGTACCAGGCGGCTGCATTGAGCATGAGGCGGGGCAATGGTTTCCAAAGGATGCCCAGATCTGCGCCATAAGCAGCGGGTAATATTTTGTGCCCTTCCTGCGCCACTACTACGCGGGTATCATTGCTGTGGAATCCTTTGCCGAGTTTCAGGAAATATTGTAAACGATGGTCTTGATTGAAGATGAAGTTCAGTTTAGGACTGAAGGCTGCCTTGCTTTGGGACTGTTGTTTGTAAGTGCCGGACAGGTGATCGGTATAATCGAATTTGAGATGATCGATTCGAATACCGGGATTGATCACCCATTTGCCTGCCCTGATCTCAGCATTGGCATATCCGAAGAGGTTGGTCTCGTTGATATCACCGAGCATGACCGGCT
Organism: Pseudobacter ginsenosidimutans; assembly: GCF_007970185.1. Lineage (NCBI taxonomy): Bacteria > Pseudomonadati > Bacteroidota > Chitinophagia > Chitinophagales > Chitinophagaceae > Pseudobacter > Pseudobacter ginsenosidimutans. Next base: position 5,448,602 of record NZ_CP042431.1, read on the forward strand.
CGATGGTGGTCTTACGGTTCACAGTATGCGATAATTCGATATTATCAATGGCATCATTTCTCAATCCAACTGCCGCCTGAAAATCGATCACTGTCTTCTTCCAGTAAAAATTCCTGTTGAGCTCGGATTGAAAGCCGATGATATTCCTTTTTTCTTTCTGCCTGATCTGATCGCCATTGACGGGATCATTGAGGAAGAAAGTGAAATTGCTGTAGAGCTCGAAATCATAATGACTGAAATATGCGGTGTTCTTTACAAAAGTGTTTTCATCCACCTGTTTGAGGAATTGCAGGTTGATATTGGTTCTGGAAGTATTACCGCCTTCTGTATCGTCGATGGCGCCGAAACGTCCGATGCTGCCGTCTTTCACGGCTCGTTCAGGGATCTGTCCACTGGCATTCCATTCACTGTTGAAATGGGAGAAAGCGATGCTGAGCTTATCGTTGCCCGGCAGCCAGGCGCTGTATTTGCCCATCAGATTGAGGCGGTTGAAATTTTGTGGTGAATCGAAGAAACCATCCGTTTTGATATAGTCGGCAGCAAACCAGGCAGCATTCTTTTCATTGTTCACAATATTGAACATACCCAGTGTACGGAAGCTGTTGAATTTGCCGGCTTCCAGTTGTACAAGGCTATGATCGAGCCTGTCCTTTGTTTCGAAAGCCACATAACCCGCGGTGGCGAGATTGCCTTTGTTGGCATAGTAGGGGCCTTTATCGAAGTCTATTTTTCCAATTGTTTCAGGAATAAGGAAATGGAGATCTGCATAGCCCTGTCCATGTGCATGGCTCACCATGTTCACGGGCATACCGTCCACACTGATATTGATATCAGTACCATGATCGATATCGAAGCCACGCAGGAAGATCTGTTCTGCTTTGCCGCCGCCTGCATGCTGACCTATAAAAAGCCCCGGTACTTTGCGCAGCAGCTCCTGTGAAGAGTTCACCGGATTGGTTTGCAAATCTGCATCGGAAATGATATTGAGGTGACGGACCGCGGCCGTAATGGTTACGTTCTCCAGTTGGAAAGCTGATGGCTGCAGGATGATCCGCAATGTGTCCTGGTCCGCAAGGATAGTGAGGGGGGAACAGGAAACATGCGTGATGCGGAGTGAATCTCCTTTGTGTGCACCGCGAAGCAGGAAGAACCCATTTTCATTGCTGTGTTCATGTGCCCCTGTTTGAAGATTGTAGACTGTTGCATTGGTCAGCGGTTTTTTATCATGGCTCAATACAAAGCCGCGAACTCCCTGCGCAAAAGAGGAAGCAGAAAATAGAATAAGCGAAAAGAATAATATCTGTTTCATGCAATTGGTTTTGGACCGGCAATCAGAATTTGCGGTTTTTTGCGGGCCAAATATAACGATGTGATCTGCTTCTTGCAGGAATGATTATTTAAACGGCGCAATTGATGGCAGAAACACTTAAATTGCCGCCAGTTCAAATGATCATAAAAAAATCTGCTATGACCTACCGGTTTCCCATTGTGCTGGCCTTTTGTGCCATAACAGGCATTGGCGCAGCCTCCCTGCGAAATGTTGAAAGCAATCCCTTTCCAGTGATCGATGAAAGCGCCGCCAAACAAATAGTTACAGGTGCGGACCAGCTCAATGCCTACCTGCCATACCTCAAAGGAAAGCGCATAGGCATGCTCGTGAACCAGACCAGTATCATCGGCAAAAAACCGCTGGTGGATAGTTTACACGCACTGGGCGTAAAGATCCAGACCATTTTCGGTCCCGAGCACGGTTTCAGGGGCAATGCCAGTAATGGTGCACATGTAGGTGATGAAGTGGACCCTGCAACAGGCATCCGGGTGGTATCACTCTACGGAAAGCAACGCAAACCATCCAAAGAACAAATGGCAAAGATCGATCTCATGATCTTCGACCTGCAGGATGTGGGCTGCCGCTTCTACACTACCATCAATTCCCTGCGAGATATCATGGAAGCCTGTGCAGATAATAACAAGGAACTGCTGATCCTCGACCGTCCCAATCCCAATGGTTATGTTGACGGCGCTGTGCTGAAGATGGAACATAAATCAGGTATCGGTCAGTTCCCTATTCCATTTACGCATGGAATGACCATTGGTGAGTTTGCAAAAATGATCAATGGTGAAGGTTGGTTGCCCGGGAAAAAGCAATGTAAGATCAGGATCATCCCTGTGAAGAACTATGCACACAATATGGATTACACATTGCCTGTGTTCCCTTCGCCCAATCTTAACTCACAACAATCCGTGCTGTTGTATCCAAGCATCTGCATGTTTGAAGGAACCATCGTGAGCCAGGGCCGCGGAACTTATGTTCCTTTCACTGTATTGGGCGCGCCTGCTCTCAAAGGCAAATATGATTTCAGTTTCACTCCCGTGAGCATTCCCGGAAAATCTGAAACACCGCTGCATCAGGATCAGGCCTGTTATGGACTTGACCTGGGCAATTTCAAGACAGACAGTTTCAGAAAAGCCGGTAAGATCAATATCCGCTGGATGATGGAGATGTATAAAGCCTATCCGGAAAAAGAGAAATTCTTCGACAGGAGCTTCAGCAGTCAGATTGGAAATATCGATTTTCTGAGCGGTTACTCTGAATTCAAACAACAGATCATTTCCGGCGCCAGTGAAGCAGAGATCCGTAAGAGCTGGGAGCCTGCTTTGAGCAATTACAAGAAGATGAGATTGAAATACCTGTTGTATCCGTAGCAGAATGCAGCCAATCGCCCGCCTCCCGGCGAGTGATAAATATTCTTTAATCGCCTCCGCGGATCAGTCAGGTATTGCAGGCTGCTGGTTCGCCGGAGGCGAACTTATTGGGAACCACTCTGAATGATTGTTATTGCTGCGAAGGATATTTTTTCTCCAGGTACCTGTTGTAAAATGTTTCTAACGCTGAATAATCTGTTTTGAAATTGGCATTGAGCGGAAATTCCGGAGTGGGAAAATAATGCGTGGGCCTGAGCCAGTTGGGAATATGCTGCAAGAGGTGCATATTCTCTTCAAGTTTGAATCCCGGTGTGCTGGTGAAGAATAAGCCGATGGTCATGTATTTGCGCGAAAAGATAGCGGCTGCATCACTGATGGGGCCGATTCCCGAGAAAACGTATTCCAGGTTATTGAGGTTGATGCGATGCCCGTAGTACTTCACTTCCCGGTCTACCCGGCCTGCATAATAGTAGCGGTCCTCTTCCTGGTTGTAGATCACTTTGTCGCCAGTTTTGTAAAATTGTTCTCCATCGTATTCAAAGAATCCTGTGCCTTCAGGGAGATTGATATATCCGTTGAAGGTTTGTTCTCCGCTCACATAGAGCTCACCTTCCAGGTTACCATCTTCCAAAAGCATCGCATTGCCCAGGTAGGCTTTGCTGCCGATATTGAGCTGACCGATGCTCACCACCCGGTTCCAGGTATGGAATTCAGTCTCTACTTTGTAAGCTGAGCAATAGATGCTGAGTTCCGTGGGGCCGTAACAATTGTAAATGCCTGCGCGTGGAAAATATTCTCTCAACAATTGCACATCTGAATCGTAAAGGGGTTCTCCGCAAAACAGGAAATGCTTTGTTCGGTTGGGAGAAATGGAAAACAGTAATTGTTGTTTTTGCAGGATGCGCAGCATGGAAGGCAGCATACAGAAGATGGTGCAATGCGCATACTGTTCATGGTTAAGCAGGTGGTCCGTATCTATATGCGATATGGCTGCTCCATTGGTCCAGGCCATCAGCATGGCCCAGATACTGAGATCGAAGGAGAACTTGAAAGTATTGGCTATCACGGCTGTTTCCTCCACTTCGAATAACTGCTGCATATTATCTGTGAACGCGGCGATATTGGCATTACTGATGGGAACTGCTTTTGCTGCGCCCGTAGTGCCGGAAGTGAAGAGGATATAACGGAGATCAACAGTTGAAAATCCGTCCGCAATCTCGGTTTCCTGGAAACAGAGAAAACAGGAGCCGAAGGAGGGGAGATGCAGCGGTTCGTACACCTGTTCCTTTTCCCTCCAGTGAGAGAGGAAGAAGTTTTCGTTGGTGATGATCACACCGGGATTGATGATCTCGATCTTGTTTTCGATCATCGGGATGGTATCATCGATATTGATGGGACAATAAATAAAATCATGTGTGAAGCAGAAATAGAATGCGAAGTAGTAAAGTTCCGGATGGGAAGATAAGACCACTACTTTCCTGTTGCTGCCGGAAGGGAGTTTTTTCCGGAGCGCCGCGCAGGCAGTATCGAAATCATGGTAGCTGTACCGTTTCGATCTGTTGTATAAAAATATCTGATCCATAGACAAGGTATTGCTGAAAAGCAAGGGGCACGGTCAGAAATGGGTCAGTGATCATAAATTTAATCAAAATAACAATATTTACTGTTTTCCTCTAATCCATTCTGCTAATTCGAGAAAAGTGGTTGTGCATATTTCCTTTTCCTGTTCTTTCAGGAATTGCAGCAGCTGCCTGTGCGCTTCCAGCGATACGTTGATCGGATGCCCGCCACCTACGCCATGGAAGAGGAATACGATAGCCTTACCGGATGCCATCGCCTTCTTCACTTCATTGATCAGTTGTTCCCCTGTATGTCCGTTCACGCCGAAACAGCCAAGGCTGTACAGGTTTTTTTCATTGATGGAAATAAGTTGTTCACCGGTAGCCCTTGCTGCAACAAAATCATGTGGATCGAGGTATAGACTATCCTGTAACCTTTGATCGCCGCAGGGATAAGCGAAGGTCCTCTGTTGTTTGCCATCGACTGAGAAAAGCACGGCATTGGTCATGCGCATTTCATCCTGCATTCGTCGTATACTGTAATTACGCAGATCATATTCGGGTATTACCCAATCCCTGCCGGGCTTGCCGCCTTCGCAGGGATGGAAGAGGGTATGATTGCCAAGCTCATGTCCGGTTACTGCTACCTGTTTCCACTCAGCGATACGTTTTGTAAATGCCGGCGATGAGCAGGTAAGAAAAAAGGTTGCTTTCAATCCCAGCGAATCCAGCAATGGAATGGCCTGGTCCAGATGCGGGTCAATGGCATCATCATACGTGAGCGTCACTGCACATTTATGTTGTTTCCAGGATCCCGTGGATTGTGCAAATGAATGAATGCAGAAAAGCAAAAAGAAAAAGGGGGAGAGCCGGCGCATGTACATGGCATTGAATTGTGTATTTGAAAGGTACTCAATTTCAGCAGCAGACAAAAGGAGCGAAGCCTTATTTTTGCCTTATCAGATGAACAATTCTTACATATTTCAATCCGCCCGCCTGGGCTTCCGCAACTGGCGGGATACAGACATCCCTCCGTTTGCAGCGATGAACGCCGATCCCGTTGTGATGGAATTCTTCCCATCAACAAGAACCTTTGAAGAAACAGTTGTGCTGGTTGAAAAATTCCGGCAGCATTTTGAACAGCACGGTTATTGTTTCTTTGCTGTGGACCGTGTTGATACCGGGCAATTCATCGGCTTCATCGGCTTGAACAATGTGAACTTCTCCGCCACTTTCACACCCTGCGTGGAGATCGGCTGGAGATTGATGCAGCCGGCCTGGGGACAGGGATTTGCCACTGAAGGCGCACAACGATGTCTTCAATTCGCATTCGATGATTTGCACCTGGCTGCCGTCCTCTCTTTCACTGCCCTCTCCAATAAAAGGTCTGAGCGCATCATGCAGAAAGCCGGCATGCGCGCCATCGGAGAGTTTGCACATCCTGCCCTGCCGAAAGGGCATCCGCTGCAACAGCATTCGCTCTACCGTTTGACCGTCTCGGAATTTGACCGTCTCGGGATATAAAAAATGTGTCTGTTGAAATGAACCGGCGCGGGAGAATTTTCTTGAGCTGTGGATTGGAAGGATGGGGCGGAGGAATGATTGCCATACTGCATCGCTTACATTTCAAAGGCCACATTTTTCATATCACTCGCCGGATGGAACCGAAAATGTGCAGCAGATAAATGAAATGCAATCAAGGGCTGTGTAATAGTGAAATAATGAAGAAATGATCTGTTGCACCTGTTATCGTGATGGAGCAAAAAGTGATATGATAAGCCGGTCCTGGAAACATAAGCGAAAAAGCCTGGCTAAGCACCAAAGCCCAACCCAACCAATAAAAAGCTCATAATTATTCTCCCGCGCCGGTTTGTTTCCCAACCGGCGTTCATATCCTTTTTGCGGGAGATATCCTTTTTGCGGGAGAAGAAATTAAGCTCTGCAACACAACTGCATTATTGTGTTCTTCATCATGCGCAGCATACACAAGTGTAACCACCGGATTCGTTTTCGCCAATGTGCGCAGCTCTTTCAATGCGTCACTGCCTTTCAGTTCAGCTTTATACCGTCTGATGAATTCTTTCCACTTTTCAGGATCATGATTGAACCATTTGCGAAGCTCTGTGGATGGCGCTACTTCTTTCAGCCATTGATCGGCATGAAGCGTGGCTTTGCTGAGCCCGCGCGGCCAGAGCCGGTCTACCAGGATGCGATAGCCATCAGTCTGCTCCCGTTTTTCATAGGCTCGTTTGATCTGGATCATATGAATAGTTTGAAGTGATCTTTCGGTTTTATGTAACAGCCGATCTTTCAAAGGGTTCGGATTTGCTATGGCCTCAGCAGAAAAACGCAGAAGACCAGGGGCGAAGACGACGGATTCAGGGCAGGGATTTAATAAGTATCAATACTTTCAAAATTTTTACCGGAAGTCTTGTGAATTTAAAAACAATTTTTCTAAGTTTAAGCTCCGGACTCTTTCTGCCTGCCCAGGTCCGGCTTCACCTTGATGATCGTTTTCGTCTCATTGCATCAAAGAATAAGTGAACCACTATGTTTGATACTGCAGAAAACAGGTCTCCCTTGTATTACGAGATCATTCGCCAGTTATATTATGGCAAGGTGTTGTCCTGTACAGACCTGAGCGAAAGGATCAGCAAAAGTATTCCGCTGGTCACTACTGCCATCAATTCCCTGATCAAGTCGGGCTTTGTGGAGAAGAAAGGATATGCTCCGTCGAGCGGCGGACGCAGGCCGCTGATGTATGCGTTGAAGCAGGACAGGCTCTATGTGGTCACCATCGCGATGGACCAGTTGAGTGCGCGTATCGGGATTGTTGACATGCAGAACCATTACGTGTCTGGCGTGGAAGTGGTGGAGCTGCGGCTGCTGAATAATCCGGAGGCGCTGGATACATTGGTGCAGGCTATCAGCAGTCATATCGATCAGTCCGGTATCCCTCGCAGCAAGATCATTGGAGCGGGCATTGGCATGCCCGGACTGGTGAATGCCATCGATGGCATCAACTACTCTTATCTTCCTGTAACAGGCAAAAGCCTCAGTCAGTATCTCAGTGATGCATTGGGTATGAAAGTGTTCATAGATAACGATTCCAGTCTTATTGCCCTGGCAGAGCACCGTTTCGGGAAGGCCCGCGAATTCAGGAATGTGATGGTGATCAATATGGGGTGGGGCATCGGTTTGGGCATGATCATAAACGGACAACTCTATCGCGGCGATGATGGTTTCGCCGGCGAGTTCAGTCATATCCCTATCTCTGAAAAAGGATCACTGTGTTATTGTGGCAAACAGGGATGTCTTGAATCCGAAGCATCACTGTTAGCAGTAGCCGATAAAGCATTGCAGGGCATCAGTAAGGGAAGGCTCAGCAGGCTGGCTTTTCTGACTGACCAGAATCAGCTGGTGATCGGCAATGCGTTGATGGACCTGGCCAATCAGGGTGATCAATACGCCATCGAGCTCTTCATGGAAGCGGCTTACAAGATCGGAAGAGGCTTATCTATTCTTATTCATATCAATAATCCCAAAGCCATTGTGCTCAGCGGACGTGGCGCCAAAGTGGGCAAGCTGGTGACCGCGCCGATACAACAGGCCATTACCAGTTACTGCATCCCAAGACTGGCCAATAATACTGAATTGCTGATCTCCGATTTCGGTTATGAAGCCGAACTGATCGGTGCCGCCATCCTGGTAATGGAGCATTTCTCTCCCAATATATTTGCAACATCTGCAAATTCTGTCCGCAAAATCGGCAAATAAATGCCTGATCCTCAATCGTAATTCACTGATTTTCTGTGAATCGGCATATCATTTATCAAAAAGTGCGTAAAACTTTGTAAGAATTTTAAAAAGTTGCGGGTCTTTTTTATAGATTTATGTTGAAGGAAATGATGACCCTTCGTGACATGGTTTTGTGACTGTATGACCTTATCATCAACGATTGAACAACCAAAACCTAACATACCATGCACAAATTGCTAATGCTAGTGCCAATGGCATTGCTATCCATGTATTCCTGGGCGCAGGTGAAAGTGGAGGGCAGTGTCACGGATGCTGCCGATGGGCAGCCGCTTTCCGGGGCCACCGTCCTGATCAAGGGCAAAACAGGTGGCGCCAGCACCAACTCCGCTGGAAAATTTTCAATTACAGTTCCGAACGACAATGCGATCCTCGTTTTCTCTTCTCTCGGCTTCGTTACCAAAGAAGTACCGGTGAAAGGGCAGGCAACTTTCAACATCACGCTGAGCAGGGAAGAGTCTGAACTGCGTTCCGTGGTGGTGACCGCATTGAACATCAAGAGACAAAAAGGTGCACTCGGTTATGCTGTGGCGGAAGCTACAGCCAAAGACATTGCTGGTTTTGGTGAAACCAATGCCATGCAATCACTGGCAGGTAAACTCGCTGGGGTATCCATCACCGGTACTACGGCAGGTCCTACAGGATCTTCGCGTATCACTATCCGTGGTGTACGCGAATTACTGGGCAATAACCAGCCACTCTACGTGATAGATGGTGTGCCGGCAGTGAATGGCAATATCGGCAGCGCCGATCAGAATGGAGGCTTTGACCTCGGCGACGGTCTGTCTGATCTCAACCCCAATGATGTGGAATCCATCACCGTTCTCAAAGGCGCCTCCGCAGCTGTATTGTATGGAAGCCGTGCCCTGAACGGCGTTGTGCTCATCACTACCAAGAGCGGCAGAGGAAGAAAAGGATTGGGCGTGGAATTCAGCAGCAATATGACCATCGACCGCGTGAACACAAAACTGGATGAAGTTCAGAAATTGTACGGGCAGGGTAATAATGGACTTACTCCAAGAACTGTTGGTGATGCGCCGAATATCGTAGATAGCTGGGGGCCGCGTTATACTGAAGTGGACTCGATCCTGCAACGCGATGGAACAAAGAGACCTTATAAATATCTTGAAGACAATATGAAGGGGTTCTTCCGTAATGGCGTTACCTGGATGAATACCGTTGCCGTTACCGGAGGAAACGAAAATGCCAATATGCGTTTCTCATACTCCAACATCAGCAATACAGATGTTAATCCGAAAGCTGGTTTCAGCCGGAATACATTTTCGCTTCGCGGGGAATTGAAAGTTACAGAAAAGCTTACTGTAGAAGCCAAGGGTAACCTCCTGCTGGAAGATGTGACCAACAGACCGGCACTTACGGATGATGTGAATAATATCGGTAATGGCCTGCTTTCCATTGCAGGCAACTTCGATCAGGCCTGGCTGAAAAACTACCAGAATGAGGATGGTAGTTATATCAATTACACGGGCAATCCCTATCGCGCAAATCCTTATTGGACCATCAACAAAACCACCAATAACAGTGATAAGAAAAGGGTAGGTGGCGCTCTAACGGCGAAGTATCAGTTTAATGAAAAACTGAGCGCACAGGTGAGTGCGGGTACAGATTTTTATACTTTCAATTTCGAGAACTTCTACGACAAATACACTCCTTCCCGCGATGGCGGTGTTCTTCAGCTGAGAAGCATTTCCATGAAGGAAGAGAACTACCAGGCCATGATCAATTATGTTACGCCGCTCTTCGGTGATTTCAAACTGAATGCAATGGCGGGTGGCAACCTGATGCGGGCCAGGAACACCAACCGTGAGATCACGGGGCAGGAAATAGTAGAGCCAGGCAAGAATATCATTGCCAACTTCAAATCCATCAGGGTGATCGATGCGCCTGCCGGTAATACCAGCAGGGCTATTCATTCCGTATTCGGTAATGCTGAATTCAGCTGGAGAGACCAGGTCTTCGTTAATTTCCAGGCAAGGAACGACTGGTCTTCAACCCTGCCACCCAGCAACTGGTCTTATTTCTATCCATCACTCGATCTGAGCTGGGTAGTGTCAAAGAGCCTGGATCTTTCGAATACCCCTGTCAGTTATGCCAAGCTGCGTGCTTCTTTCGGTAAGGTGGGCAGCGATGCTATTCCGGGCAGCGCCGATTTTTATTATGCATTAACAGGGTTGACTTTCGACGGGAAGCCAATGGGTGAGATCCTTGGCACAACGGTACCCAATGATAATATCAAACCAACTTTCAAAGTATCGCAGGAACTGGGTGCTGAGATCGGATTCCTCAAAGACCGTCTCAGTGTTGATTTCACCTGGTACAATGAAGAAACTAAAGATGCTATCGTGATCCTGCCGATTGCATCTTCTTCAGGTTACAATGATGCGTTGCTGAATGCAGCCACGCTGAAAAACCAGGGTGTAGAGATCCTCGTAAGAGCAACGCCGGTTAAGCTGAGTGACTTCCGCTGGGATCTTTCTTTCAACTATGCACGGAACAGGAACAAGGTGGTTAAACTGGCCGAGGGACTGGAAACATTCACCATTGCCCAGGCCCGTTGGGCCGGCGCTACCATCACAGGTGATGTAGGTGAAAAATTCGGATCGATCTATGGCGTGGATTTTACGTATAACGATAAGGGAGAAATGATAATCGCCGGAGATGGCAAACCTGTGTATTCTTCAACACCCATGTTGCTCGGCAATACAACGCCTGACTGGACCGGTGGTATCACCAACAGTTTTACCTGGAGAGGTCTTGAACTGAGGGCTGTGATCGATATCAGGGTAGGCGGCGATCTGTTCTCCATGAGCAACCTCAATATGTATGGACAGGGCACAGCGCCAGCAACTTTACCAGGACGTGATGGATGGAATGAATACAGCCGTGAGATCCGTGCCTGGCAAGACGGCGGTAGCGTAGGCGCTGAGCCGACTCAGCAGAACCGCGGCTATATTGCGCCCGGAGCGAAAGATGATGGAACACCCAATGATGTGGCCATCAGCCCTTCTGTTTATTGGAGATCCGTTTCTGAGACCACACCCAGGCCTTTCATCTATGACGGAGGTTTTGTAAAGCTTCGTGATATCGGCCTCAACTACACTTTGCCGAAATCCCTTTACAAAAGAGTTCCTGTGCAAAATATAACAGTGGGACTGATCGGGCGTAACCTTTGGATCATTTCAAAGAATACACCCAATATCGATCCTGAATCCAACTATAATAACGGTAATGGTCAGGGTTTTGAATATGGTTCATTGCCGGGCAGAAAACGTTACGGATTCAATGTGCTGATCAAACTCTAACCTTTAAAAGTCTGAAAAAATGAAATGCATTCAATATATAACCCTTGCCGGATGTATACTCGCCATTCAGGCCTGTACAAGGGGATTCGAAGATCTGAACGTGAACAAAGCCGGCTACACGCAGTTGGATGGGCAATACCAGCTTACAAAAGTGCAGGCTGATATGAGTGGAGACAGGGAAGATGTATGGAGATATGATCTCGGTATTGCCTCTCCACTTATTCAACATCTTGGCGGTTCCTGGTGGACGCAGCATGGAGGCATGTACCAGATAGCCGACAAGACCCATTGGTACAGTCACTGGGAAACTACTTATCCCCGCGAATTGAAAAACCTGCAGGACATGATCGAGAAAACTGCCGGTGATCCTAAACAAGTGAACCTGCATGCAGTGGCGAGGATCGTAAAAGTGATGGTGTTCTCCAAAATAACAGACTTGTATGGAGATGTGCCCTATACAGATGCGATGCAGGGTTACCCCATCAGGAACTTCCTGCCCAAATACGATAAGCAGGAAGATATTTACAAAGACTTTTTCAAGGAGCTGGATGAGGCATTCAAAGAACTTGATGTGAATGGACCAGTCATCAATGGTGATCTCTGGTTCAATGGCAATGTGACCAAATGGAAAAAACTCGCCAACTCCATGAGAATGCGCCTCGGCTTCCGCCTCACCAGACGTGATCTTGCTGAAGCGAAAAAACAGGTAGAAGCTGCTATCGCAGGTGGTGTAATGACAGATATGGCAGATATCTGCATGACCCGTCACGAAGCATTTTCCTGGGTGTCCGGATCAGGTGATAGTCGTGGTAACGGCCGCTCACAGGTATTCAAAGCCTCTCCAAGATCTGAAGGCTTCCGACTGGTAAGAACCCTGGTGGATACACTGGTGAAATACCAGGATCCCAGGCTCTACATATATGGCGGAACTTATTTCGGCAACAAGATCATAGGTGATCCTACTTTGATGGACATCAGTGGACTGATGCCTGCAATCGGTACATCACCCGGCGCTATGGCCTGGAATGAATGGGGAGATTATGGTACTGTGAATTTACCTGGTGGAGGATCCATCTGGGTTGGCCAGGACGACAGGTTCATGCAACCCAGCAAATATGTTTCCGCACTCAATGCACCTTTCTTCCATGTAACGCCTGCCGAAGTGGAATTCCTGCTGGCAGAAGCTGCCCTCAGGGGATGGGGTGGAATTACCGATGCCGAAGGACATTTCAAAAAAGGATTACAATTCGCCTGCGAAGCTGCTCAGTTCTATCCGGGTGTGCCGGCGATGGGGCAGGCAGCTATCGACAATTTCAAAAGTAAATTCGATCCATTCCCCACGATTTATGATTCTGCCATGAACAGGATCCACACGCAGATGTGGGTGAATTTCTTCCTCAATGGAACTGAAGCTTATGCCAACTGGCGCAGGACCGGACTCCCTGACCTGAAGAGATTCAAAGGCGTTGACTGGTATGCTCCCGGAGCTGATACCATTCCACGCAGGTTCTTCTATCCGGAATCAGAATTTCTGCAGAATCCGAAGAACTACCAGGAAGCCATCGGCAGGATGGACAATAAAAATGATATGATGACGCCCGTATGGTGGGATAAACAATAGTTGCTTCAAAAAACAATAAGTGCCGGCGGATGCAGATCCGCCGCACTTCATTTTATCTATGTGATATGAAACAATGGCTTTTCATCATTTGTACCATCAGCCTCTTTGCCTGCAAAAAGAACGGGGGTGAGGTTGCCATCAGTAAGCTCGTTGTTTTGAACGACTCAGCATCCGCGCTCAGCGCAAGGATAAAATTTACGCTCAACCGCCTGACAGACGCCAGTATCAGCATAACAGATCAAAGCACCGGAGAAACGAAACGTACAGCCATTTCGAAAGAAAAGATCAATCACAATATCACTGTTACACAACTCAAAGAGAATACTACTTACAGTTTTCGTGTACACGTTCCCGTAGGTGGCGCCGGTGATGAATGGAGCAGTGTTGAACAAAGTTTTACCACGGCCAGGATCCCTGCATTTGTGAAAGCATTCTATGATCCGGCTGTCAATACATTGAATGAATCTGAAGGCAGTCATTTTCTTTTCAATAACAGGGGAACGCCCAGGGGCTGCATTTACATGATCGATCACAAAGGCAGGATGGTCTGGTACCGTACCACAAAAAATCCTTTGAAAGTGGTGAGGCTCACAAATAAGAACACCCTGCTTTGCCTGGAAGACGAAAACAATACTCCTTATGGCGATGGCAATGTGATCATGGAGCTTAGTCTGGGTGGCGACACATTATTCTATGTGAAACAAAACACGAAGGATTTCACCAGGTCTGCTCACCATGATCTCTGCCGCAATCACCGCGGTAATATCGTGGCAGTTACCAATGTAATAAAATCCGGCGGCAGCATACCGGGCGATGGGCTCCTGGAACTTGATCGCAATGGAAAGAAAGTATGGGAGTGGACAACCTTCGATTCACCCGATGCAGCGGAGACCGGTATCCACAACCAGCCCTGGATCAATTCTGTGGTGCAGGATTCTGACAACAATTACATCGTGTCGCTCCGTTCATTCTCGCAGGTCTGGAAGATCAGGGCATCAGATGGCGTTATCATGTGGAAGCTTGGCAAAGGAGGAAATGTGGAGATGAATGCAGCTGATGAATTCATGTTCCAGCATTATGCTCACCGGAATCCGGCAGGGGACCTGATGTTGTTCGATAATGGCAGTGCGGAGCGGCCACTGAGCAGGCTGATGAGTTTCTCCATCGATGAACAACAGAAAAAGGCAACTACTAAAATAAAAACAGTTTTGCCATCTTCTCTTTATTCAAATATCATGGGCAGTTCCATGCTATTGCCTGATCAAAATTTACTTACGGCCAGTTCCACCAATAGTAAGTTTGTGAAGACCGATGCAGCAGGCACTGTGCTCTGGAGCATCAAGGTAGCAGAGCCTTTTTATCGCGCTGAATTCGTTGGCAACCCTTTCGCTAATCTATAAAAAAAACAGCCTCCGGATTTCCGGAGACTGCCTGGTGCTTACACCCCTGTTTTTCGATGGAATGACAATTCAATAAAAAATTATTTTCCGCCGGGTGTAGGTTGTTTTGATCCAACATTTTTTTCCAGTACGGAAATATATCGTTGAGCGTCTTTGTTATCGGGATCGATAGCCAGGATTTTCTGGAGGTAAGTGATTGCTTCCGGGAAGTCCTTTTCTTTATTGGTTTCATAAGCCGCTACATAACCATATGCTTCGATCAGCCATTTTTTATTGGTGGCATTGCTGGTATCTTTTTCCAGGATAGCGATCAGGTTATGATAATGGGGGATGGCAGTACCTGCTTCCATGGTGGAATCGTGCATGGAGTTGGCGCGCGCACGCCAGTAGTAACCGAATGCCTGCTCCGGATATTTGGCGATATAAGAACCAAACACCGTATCGGCCTGAATATATTCTTCCGCTCTGAAATGCGCCAGGCCCCAGTTGAAGAGGTCCAGGTTGGTGGCCTGATCATTGCCGGTATAGAACCTGCCTGAGTATTTCGCTTCGAGGCTATAGTTCTTCAGTTTCTTGCTGATGTCTGTGAGTTTCTTATAATAAGCGTAAGCAGCAGTGCTGTCTGTCTGACGTTCGGCAGCTTTCTCGTAATAGGCGATGGCGCTGTCTTCCATGCCGGCCTGTGTGCCGTACAGCTCGGCCATCGTTTCAAAATCCTTCGCTACATAATTGCTGTCGTGACCCGTTGCGAAATACTGTTTCATGGTAGACATGGCAGTAGCAGTATCGCTGAGGCCGAGATAGCTATAAGCAAGGAGTTTGTACAGTCTCGCATTGTTGGGAGAAGTAGCGATGAGTGTTTTTGCTTTTTCGATAGCCGGCTCATAATTCTTTGTGAGGTAGAGCAGGTCTGTGAGCTGGTATTCATTATCATCGCTGGGATCGCTGTGGCGTTTGTATTTGAGGAAATAGCTCATAGCCTCTGGCAGATCGCGGTAATAATAATGATAGTAAAGTTCGTAGTAAGCGGGCGCGTACAATGAATCTGCAGCGATGGCTTTATCGAAATATTCTACGTAGAGCTGGTCGTTCTTCTGGGCAACGAAGATCTTGCCCAGTTGATAGAGTGCAGCTGCACAATCCTTGTTCTTGTTCAGCGCTTCGGAGTAGGCTTTGTAAGCGGCGGTACCGTCGCCGATCCTGCGCCATGCATCACCCTGCAATGCGGAGAGCTCAGCATCTTTCTTTTCGCGCTTGATGGCTTTATCCAGCACTGCGAGTGCAAACTGGGGGTCGCCGTTCTTTGCGTCCAGGTGGGCATTGGCTACACCGGCCAGTACGTTTGCATCTTTTTCTTTAGTAGCTTCCATGGCGTGGTTGAAGAGAGCAGCGGCGCTGTCTTTCTTATCTTCCTTCAGCAGCAGGGCTCCGTAAGCCACTTCGAACATGGGTTGGTTACGAACCTCAGCAGGTGCTGCATTGAGCTCCTGGCGAAGGGCAGCAGCGTTGTCGTTTCCCGGAAAGGTCTGGGAGAGCAGATACCAGTTACCCGCATTGTTGGGGTCGGCTTTCAGGGATGCGTGTAAAACCTCGCGGGCGCTGGTATAGCGCTGATGGTAAATGAGATTCTTTGCATCTGGTTGTTCCTGTGCAAAGCTGCTGGTGGCGCCGCAGATCAGCGCAATAGCTGTAACAGTTTTTTTCATTTAAGCACTTTTATTGTCCCTTCAGCAGGGCTGAATGGGGGATGACTACTAAATTCAGAGAACGCTAAAATTAAAAATCTCAATTCAGTGTTGAATTAATATAGGATTAGAATGATATTAGAATTGCCGCTTACCCGTTCTGCGGACCGTCTATAGGTTATTTTTAAGCATGTAACTTTGTACAATGGAGGAAAGGAAAATATTGATTGTGGAAGATGAGAAAAAGATCGCGGACACACTGAAGATCGGTCTCATCGAAAACGGCTATCACGCTGAAGTGGCTTATGACGGAAAGATCGGGGAAAGGCTGTTTTTTCAACACGATTTCAACCTGGTAATACTGGATATCAACCTGCCCGGTATCAATGGATACGAGCTTTGCCGGATCATCCGCGCCCACCATCCCGGCATCCCCGTGATCATGCTCACCAGTCTCAGCAGGCTGACGGATAAGGTAGAGGGCTATAATGCCGGAGCTGACGATTACCTGGTGAAGCCTTTCGAATTCAAGGAACTGCTGCTGAAGATACAGGTTTTGCTAAAAAGAACCATGTACCAGCAGATACCTGTTGGAAACCTGCTCCGGGCAGGCGACCTGGAAATGAACCTCGACAATAAGGAAGTCCGCCGCGGCGAACGCAGGATCAATCTCACCGCCAAAGAATTCCAGCTGCTGGAGTTCCTTTTGCGTAACAAGAACAGGGTGGTGAGCCGTGCCGATATTTCCATCAATGTCTGGGATATCGATTTCGATACAAATACAAATATCATCGACGTATACATCAGCTATCTCCGGAACAAGATCGATAAGGAACACAATCACAAGCTCATTCAAACACAGATCGGAATGGGGTATATCTTAAAAACGACTGAACGATGATGCCTGTTCGCATACGGATCACCGTTCTTTTCGGCAGCATCGTGTTTGTGCTGCTGGCGCTTGTATGCAGTGCAGTTTTCTATTTTTATTATACCAACCGCGAACACGATATCCGGAGAAGGCTCACCAACCGCGCCATCACCACTGCCCGTATGCTCCAGCAGCCGGAAGTGTTTGATCCACGCACCCTGCAGAAGATCGATTCCAGCACGGCCATGACCATGAAGAAAAAAGTGATGGAAGTGTATACCGGCGATGGTCAGCTGATCTATCGTTCCAGCGATCAACCCAACGACACACTGAGCTTCGATCCCTCCATCTTTGAGCAGGTGAAGAAGAAAAGTCCTGTCTATTTTTTTTCCGGCGTCAATGACGCCATTGCCTGGAGACCGGCAGACAGTACAGTGAATATGGTGATGGTATCCGCCGCCTATGATGAAGATGGGCTTACCAAACTCGGGCAGCTCAAGATCATTCTCTGGCTTTGCTTTGGTGGCGGAGTAGTGGCCGCTTTTGCCGCCGGTTATATTTTCTCCGAAAGATTATTGCGTCCCGTCCGACAGATCACAGACGATATCAAAGATATCTCCGCCCGCAACCTCGCACGGCGTATCAATACCGGAAAGGTGCGCGACGAATGGTTTTACCTGTCGGACACCCTCAACAAATTGTTGAACCGCCTGCAGGAGAGCTTCGAGATCCAGCGTCGTTTCATCGCCAATGCATCTCACGAGCTGAGCACGCCGCTTACCGCTATTTCCAGTCAGCTCGAAGTCAGCCTGCAGAAGAACCGCGAAGCCGGTCAGTACCGCGGCACCATGGAATCCGTTTACCAGGACGTGCAATACCTAAGCAAGCTCACGCAGACCCTCCTGGAATTTGCACAGGCTTCAGAAGATCCCGGCGGACTGGAAATTGAACAGATACGGATAGACGAAATCCTCATGCAATTGCCTGCCGCATTGAACAAACTGAACCTTCAATACAGCATGGTATTGAGTTTCGAAGGTTTGCCCGAGAAAGAGGAACGTTTGATCGTGGCCGGAAATGCAGAACTGCTTTTCTCCGCCATCAAGAACCTGGTGTCCAACGCCTGTAAATATTCATCCGATCACAAAGCCTGGGTAAGGCTTTCCGTGGAAGAGGAAAATATCATCATTACTATCCGCGACAAAGGCAAGGGCATTCCCAAAGAAGACCTTCCCTATATCTTCCAGCCTTTTTACCGGGGCGCGAATACCTGGGAGGAAAGTGGTTTCGGATTGGGGCTTTCCCTGGTGAGCCGCATCATCAAACTCCACAAGGGCGAGCTTTCCGTGGCATCCTCCGAAGGCGAGGGCTCTGTATTCACCATCACTTTGCCATCGCATTATTGACATTCGTGCAAAAATTGCTGTACCAATCCTGCCGCCAAATAGGGAAACCATAATGATCTTTCTGTACATTTGTTTCTTATTAAGGCACTTAACCTATGCAGGAAGCAATCATCGAGCTCAGGCACGCAAATATCTACCAGGGCAAAAACCTGGTACTGCAGGATGTGAACCTCCGTGTCAACCGCGGCGAATTCGTGTACCTGGTTGGAAAGACAGGCACCGGTAAATCAAGCTTACTGAAAACGCTTTATGGCGATCTCCCGCTCAAAGAAGGAGACTGTACCGTAGTGGGTTTCGATCTCAATAAAATGG
This sequence comes from Pseudobacter ginsenosidimutans, assembly GCF_007970185.1. Classification (NCBI taxonomy): domain Bacteria; kingdom Pseudomonadati; phylum Bacteroidota; class Chitinophagia; order Chitinophagales; family Chitinophagaceae; genus Pseudobacter; species Pseudobacter ginsenosidimutans. The sequence continues at coordinate 5,467,301 of NZ_CP042431.1, forward strand.
ACTGGAAGAAAGTTCCTTTCCTGCGCCGCAACCTGGGCGTGGTTTTCCAGGACTTCCAACTGCTCACAGACCGTAACGTGAACGATAACCTGAAATTCGTGCTGAGAGCCACCGGCTGGAAAGACGAAAAACTGATGGATGAAAAGATCGTTGACGTACTGGACAAAGTAGGGCTGAAAGCAAAAGGGTTCAAAATGCCATACGAGCTTTCCGGCGGAGAGCAGCAAAGGGTAGACATTGCCCGGGCGCTCCTCAACTCACCCAAACTGATCCTGGCGGATGAACCTACAGGTAACCTCGATCCGGAAACCTCCGACGAAATCATGCAATTACTGGTGCAGATCAGCCGCGATTACGGCACTGCTATCGTAATGGCAACACATGATTACATCGTGATCAATAAATTCCCTGCCCGTCTCGTGCGAACAGAGCGCGGCCGTGTGATTGACAATGCCTCCATCTCTATGAGTTAATTGCCATCCCGCAGTTGCAAAGGGATATGAACCGGCGATGTGAAAACAAACCGCCGCGGGAGGATGTCTTCTGAGCTTTGTGGGGAAAGATGAGGAGGTTGGTAATGCTATTGGACTGTTTCGCTTATGTTTTCAAGACGCCTTGTCCATATCCCTTCGACAACTGCTCTTCGAGAGTGCAGCTTCAAAAAAAGAAATCATTAAGACATAGATAAAAAAGTAACGGCCATCTGCACTTACAGATGGCCGTTACTATTAATAAGGTTTCCAGAAATATTTATCATTAGGGCCACGCACTATCGGGTAACTGTTGACAAAGTGATATGGACAAGGCGTCTTGAAAACATAAGCGAAGAAGCCTGGCTCTGCACCACCGCTCAATCCAACCAATTACAGCCCATCAATATTCTCCCTCGGCGGTTTGTTTTCACATCGCCGGTTCATATCCTTTGGCAACTACAAAGCAGATAAGAGCATTATCCGGTAACTCTTTCCTGCCAGATCACCTGACTAAGCTGCCTTGCATTTCGTTCGTTATTGAACATCGGTTCCAACAATTGCTGACGAAGCGTAATTTCTTCCTGCGTAAAAGGATTGTGATACAATTGCGCCACGATCTGTTTGAAGGATTCGGCATTGGTGCCGATATGACAAGCAGGACTGATACTACTGTCTTTCACAGCGGCATCATTCACCACGCAGTGACGCCCATTGAAGAGGGCATTGAGCAGTTTCAGTTTTACACCGGTGCAGTTGAAACTGGGAAGGATATTGATCTGTGCTTTGCTGATCATGTCCTGCATTTCATCTTCCGAAGGATTGGCCACCACGCAGGCATGACCTGAACGTTCAGCCGCTTTTTCCAGTTTGCGGGAAGGATCTTTTCCTGCCACGATGAAGTGAGCGGGAATTTCATTGAATACTTCCTCGATGAGCCAGATGGCAGCCTTTTCATTTTCGTCAACGGAAAGATTGCCCTGGTATAGACAAAAACAGCCGATGCCTTCTTTGGAGCTGATATGATTGTAGGGAAGGAACACCGGCAGGTGCATGATATTCTTTACTCCAAATTTGGTGCGATAGGTCTGTACGTCCTGCTCCGATACGGCCAGGATCACAGAAGCCTTTTCAGCAATGGCTGCTTCGTATGAGCGTAGCAGTTTGCTTTCGTGGAGATAGTATAATTTTTTGAAAACGGAATGAGTGGAATCGGCCAGCTGGCGGTAGTACTGGTATTCCACATTGTGCAGGCGGAGGATGGTCTTGCGTCTGGCAAAACGTTCATCCTGCAGGATGCTGCTGCAATGAATGCCTTCGAGGAGGATGGGATGTTCATCGTTCAGCAGATTGTTCACCAGCTCTGCGCTGCAGCGGGAAGCTACAATGTAGGGCAGTTTGTGCGAGAAGCCCTTGTGGCCGCACTGGCGTTCATAATACTGTACCGATGCGCAATACTGTTCCAGCTCGGGTTGTGGGCCGCGGCCATATTCGAAACAATGCAGGTGGATCTTCACACCTGCCTGGTGCAGGGCCACGAGCTTATAAAAGAGATCGAACATCCCACCGTGATTAACGGGATAGGGTACGTCCAGGGAAACGATATGTAAGTGCCTTTCCAAAATGCTTAAAAAATATTAGAATAAAATGAGATTAGTTTTTTTTCTTCTTCCTGCCAGTTGAGTTGGGTCCTTGCTTTCAGACAGTTTTCCTGCAGCTCTTTGTATAATTGTTCATCATTCAGCAGTGTGTTCAGGCCTTTTGCGATTGTGTCCGGTTCCAGATCGTGAATAAGAACAGCAATTTGGTACTGATTGTTTATTTCACGGTAAACGGGATAATCAACGCATAATTGTGGGAGGCCCGAATGGAAATAATCAGAGAACCTGTTGGCCAGGGAGAAATAGTTGCTAATGCCTTCTTTATCAAAGAGTGTTACACCTGCCCAGGCGTTATGTGTGATGCTGCTGAGCTCTTCAGGAACGAGCTTGCCAAGGAAAATTATTTTTTCTTCCAAACCATGTTCCTTCGTCAGTTGTATGGCCTGTTCCATGAAATTTCCATTGCCGCAGATCAGGAGTTGGGCATCCACCATTTTCATGGCGGGGATCAGTGTTTCGAAGCTCCTGCCTTCATTCACCGCTCCCTGGTAGAGGATATATTTTTCCTTTTTTTCCGGGATGGTCAGCGGGCGGAGTACAGGCATGTTGCGGATCACTTCGAACTGTTTCCCGTACATTTTCCTGAATTCATCTGCAATGGGCGTATTCACTGTATAGTTATGATCGAAACGGGGAACGCTGATGCGTTCGATGCGTTTCCAGAACTTATAGATGCCGGGCCTGGTGGCTATTTCCTTCATTTCACAGAAAAGCTCGTGTGCATCATAAACTCTTTTGCTGCCTTTCAGTTTGGTGGCCATCAGCACGGGCAGGATGGTGTCCAGGTCTATCGCGCAAACCAGGTCGGCTTTCCGGAACAAGAGGTAAAAAAACAGTCGCAGGTTGTATTCGATATAAAAACTTTTTCCTTTCCGGAAGAAACAGTTGAGGCGTTTTTGCCGGAATGGTTGTTCTTTCAGGGGTATGGAATTCTTTTCTTTTCTTCCTACCAGTTCCACTGCATAACCTGCACGGGCAAGCGAAGTACAGATCCGGATCATGCGTTGATCGAAAGTACAGTCGTTGGTGATGGTGAAGATCAGTTTTTTCATCGAAGGCCTGAAGTTAGGGAATCAGCGGGGAGGATTGATAGATATGTTCAATCAGCCGGATAGTATGCAGCGCTTCTTCCGCTTCCAGCAGGTATTGATTGGGGTCATTCAGCGCTGCGATCAACTGATCATATACTTTATCGTGATTGCTCATGCTGCCCTGGTAGTGGCCGTAGTTGTTGGCGCCATTGCCTACGGGAAGATGAGGCCGTTCCATTCCTTCCACGGAAAAATGTTCCAGTTCATTGAGGTATTGTCCACCTACTTTCACTGTGCCTTTTGATCCGAAGACAGTGATGGATCCTTCCATATTGGAAGCATGACTATTGATACTGTACTGAAGGGTGCCGCGTGCGCCATTGGAAAGCTGGAGAATGGCAGCGCCGCTGTCTTCGAACTGGATCACGCCCTGGTGCAAAGTATTCTGGCGAAAACCGCTGACAACGGTTGTATCACCGAGCAGCCAGTAAAGCAGATCAATAAAATGACTGAATTGCGTATAAAGGATGCCGCCATCAAGGTCCATAGTGCCGTGCCAGCTGTTGGCGAAGTAGGAGGGGGGGCGGTTCCAGAAGCAGTTGAGCTGGAAGCCGAGTATTTCTCCGAGTTTGTTTTCAACCAGCAATTGTTTGAGCGCCATTACCGGCGGATTGTACCGGTTCTGTTTCACTACAAAGAGTTTTTTGCCTGTTCTGCGGGCGGTTTCGGCCATTAGCTGACCGCTGGCGGTGCTCAGGCTCATGGGTTTTTCGCAAAGAACATGGCAACCGGCTTCCAGGGCTTCGATGGCATGGGGGGCATGGAGGCCGTTGGGGGTACAAACACTCACCAGGTCCGGTTGCTGGTGATGGAGCAGTTCCGTGAAAGAATGGTAGCTTTGGGCTCCGTATTCGCGGGCCAGCCGGCCGGCTTTTTCCGGGTCGATATCACAGACGGCCAGCAGATTACCATGGCTGGCGATCTGGGCAGCATGGCGGGCGCCGATACGGCCGCATCCGAGAAGGGCAAAACGGTAACTCATTGTATTCAAGAACGGAATGGCTTCTTTTTTTAAAAAATCAGGCCAGCAAGATATTAAAATCAGGATTAATTACATACCTTTGCCGCCAAAATAAGAAGAAGCAATCTTTGGATGCATTTAAAAAAAATTTGAGATGCCGTATTTAACAAAAGAAAAAGTAGCTGATATTTTCACAACTTATGGTGGCAATGCCGCTAACACTGGTTCTATCGAAGGCCAGATCGCTTTACTGACAGAGCGTATTAACAGCATTTCCAAACATCTTCAGCAAAACAAACACGATTTCTCTACTCACCGTGGACTGATGAAACTGGTTGGTCAGCGCAAGCGCCTCCTGACCTATCTCAGCAAGCACAACCTGCAAGGTTACCGTGCGCTGATTGAGAAACTCGGTATCAGAAAGTAACCATCGGATAATGATAATAACTAATTCCCAACCTCAGACCTGGTTGGGAATAGTTCTTTTTATCCGGAGGTTTTTTGCGTTTTGTATTTAAGTTTTTAACCAGGCTGTTGGTCCTGCAAATTCGATTCCCGCCTTTTCTGATCAGCAGTCTTAAATTGAGATTACTATGCTCTCACAACCTACAGGTGTGACCTTCGACATAGGTGGCGGCCGTATGGTTACCGTTGAAACCGGTAAACTCGCTCGCCAGGCACATGGTGCCGTAACCGTTCGTCAGGGCAACTGCATTATCCTCGCTACTGTTGTAGCCAACAAAGAACCCAGAGAAGGACAAGAGTTCTTTCCCCTGGTAGTGGATTATAATGAGAAATTCGCTTCAGCAGGCCGTATCCCTGGCTCTTTCTTCAAACGTGAAGGAAAGCTCAATGATTACGAAGTACTGGTAAGCCGTCTGATCGACCGTTCCCTTCGTCCATTATTCCCTGAAGATTATTTCTGCGATGTACAGGTACTGGTTACCCTGGTATCTTCCGACAAGGAAGTGATGCCGGATGCACTGGCCTGCCTGGCTGCATCTGCCGCCCTCGCAGTTTCTGATATTCCCATTAAAGAGATCATTTCACAGGTTCGCGTTGCGCGCGTGGAAGGTGAGTTCATTGTGAACCCGCTCCGTGCACAGCTCGAGAAAGCTGATATGGATTTCCTCATCGCAGCAACTGAAAAGAACCTGATGATGGTGGAAGGCGAAGCAGAAGAGTGCGCTGAAGAGGACCTGGTGAAGGCCCTCGAGATCGCTCATGAAGCTATCCGCATCCAGATCAAAGCTCAGGCTGAACTGCGCGACAAAGCCGGTGTTGCCGGAAAACGCGACTATACCAAACCGGTAGTAAATGAAGAACTGCAGGCTAAAGTGAAAGCTTTCGCCGGCGATCAGATCTCTGCCATCGCACGTTCTGCCTCCGGCAAGAACGAGCGCTCCGATGCATTCGATACGCTGAAGAAAGCGCTGATCGAAAGCCTCGGCGAAGAAGTGGAAGATGATGTGAAGAAACTGGCCAAGAAATATTTCGAGGACCTGAAATGGGAGAACGTTCGTAACGTGATCCTCGATGAGCGCATCCGCCTCGATGGCCGTAAGCTGGACGAGGTCCGTCAGCTGGCAATGGAAGTAGATGTTTTGCCTTCTCCGCACGGTTCTGCACTCTTCACCCGTGGTGAAACACAATCGCTCACTACCGTAACCCTGGGTACTCCCCTGGACGAACTGCTGGTAGAAAGCGCTGCCACTTCCGATTACACTAAATTCATCCTTCACTATAATTTCCCTCCCTTCTCAACCGGTGAGGTGAAAATGATGCGTGGCCCCGGCCGCCGCGAAGTTGGTCACGGTAACCTGGCCATGCGCTCCCTGAAGCAGATGATGCCCGGAACTGAATATCCTTACACAGTTCGCATAGTGAGTGATATCCTGGAATCCAACGGTTCCTCTTCCATGGCAACAGTTTGCGCAGGTTCACTGGCGCTGATGGATGCAGGTGTTCCTTTCCCCAAACACGTAGGCGGTATCGCCATGGGATTGATCACCCGCGCTGACAACAAATACGCGATCCTGTCTGATATCCTCGGTGATGAAGATCACCTCGGAGATATGGACTTCAAAGTTACCGGTACACGCGAAGGTATCTGCGGCGTACAAATGGACATCAAGGTGGATGGTCTCAGCATGGACATCATGCGCGAAGCGCTTGATCAGGCCCGCAGAGGACGTCTTCATATCCTGAGCGCCATGTACGAAGCATTGCCTGCTCACCGCGAAGAGGTTAAACCTCACGCTCCACGTATGGAGAAACTGTTCATCGATAAGGAATTCATCGGTGCAGTGATCGGACCACAAGGAAAGATCATCCAGGAGATCCAGCGCGAAACGGGTACTACCATCAATATCGAAGAAGTAGGCAACTACGGTGAAGTAAGCGTATTCAGCCCTGCGAAAGAAGGTCTGGATAAAGCTGTTGCCTGGATCAAGGGTATTGTTGCAGTTCCTGAAGTAGGTTCTGTTTACGAAGCCACTGTGAAAGGTATCAAGGAGTTCGGCGCATTTGTTGAGTTCCTGCCTGGCAAACAAGGTTTGCTCCACATCAGTGAGATTTCATGGAAACGTCTCGAAAGCATGGAAGGTGTATTGAAAGAAGGCGATAAAGTGAAAGTGAAACTGATCGGTATCGATCACAAGACCGGTAAGTTCAAGCTGAGCCGCAAAGCGCTCATGCCTAAGCCGGAAGGCAAACGTCCTGAGAATAACGGAGCGCCTGCAGGAGAGTAATTCTGCAGCGTTTTGAAAGATAAAAGGGAGCTTCATTCAGTTGAAGCTCCCTTTCTGTTTTGATTACAACAAGGTCTATTGTTATAGTTTCTTTGACTTCTTACCTGATAGTTTTTGCAGTGTTATAGTGAATGTTTTTTCCTGTGGCGGAAAACACATTTCGTCATTGCATGCCTGGAAATACAAAACTCCTTTGATCAATGCAGGTGTCCGTTTGGCTTTTCCTGTAAACCTGCAAATGATCGTATGTCCCTCTCCGGTATACACTTCACCACCTCCCGTTAAAACAGGTTCCGGCCATTGGTGGTCAGGAAATAGCACTAACCCTTCCGGAATACTATCTATATCCAGTTTCATGATGATGTATCCCTGTGACTGGTTGAGGGAAGATGGAGCATACACATGCATTCCCGGTGCAACGTCAAACATTAGCCTTAATTCAAGCGTGTCAGCCTTTTGTTGCGTATATGTTTTGATCGTTATCACTTCCTGACCTATCAGCAGGGCAGACGCAAAGCATAACGCCAGGCTAAGCATTCCTTTCTTCATCATACATTTGATTTTTTTACTTCTTGCCTAAGAAAACATACACGTAGCCAACATGCTTCAGCGTTTTGTATTCGGATTTAACATAGGCGTTATTGAAGATGCTTTTACTGGAAACAAAACGTTTTGCATCCAACTCTTCTTCTGTAAGCCCTGTTTTTTTGCGGGCTGCGTCAGCTGCTTCCATTTCTTTCTTCAGTCTTCTTTTACGAGGTTCGGTGAAGTAGCCAGGGTTCAACTGGTAGATGCCGGTTTCTAACTCCCATTGCCAGGAGAGGGCTGCATCGAACTGGTCGTTGAGGGTAGCAACTGCGGTGCCCATCACGATATCCATTACGCCATCTCCATTCCAGTCGGTGATGGTGATGGCTGGGTGGCTGCCGGGCAATGCCTTACCTCCATCATTGGCGGTGATCAATGGAATGCCTTTTTCAAAGCGGAATTCGCCATTTTGTTTAACGCCTTTATAGAACATGATGGTGGCACTAGCCCTACCGAGATAAGCGAAGGTGGCCAGCAGATCAGGTATGCCATCATTGTCCCAGTCGAATATAACCGGATTGATCGCGCCACCATGTTGTTCACCATTTTTACCGGATGCTACTGTGCTTCCATCAGTATGCAGTAGTGGTTTTCGCAATCCAAACCTGGGATCTGTTTTTGTACCGATATTTTTGCTGATCCGGATGCAAGAACCGCCGAGGATCAGATCGTCGAGACCATCGCCGGTGAGATCGGCCACAGCAACAGTGTTGTAATACCAGTACATGGAGTTTTCCGGGTTGATGTCTTCATCATCACCCTCGAATTTCTTTTTACCGAGCGGGTCGCCTTCCTGGAAAAGCCTGTCCCCCGGCATGTAACCTTTTTTTGTGCCTTTGAAGAGGATGATATCTCCGGGGTTATATTGTCCGGCAACAATATCTGTGATCCCGTCATTATTCAGGTCTGCAAACGTTGGCTTGAAACCCATACAGCACCAGACCCACAAACTGAGTGGGGTGCCATAGCCATAATCATTATCAGGTCTCAGGTAATAGAACTCGTCGTCGAATGCAGGTATGCCTTTACCGTTTTCGGAGATATTGGGATAGACCCTGATGAAATTGCCAACAGGACGGCCATGCTCGAGGCCGGAACCGAATTCTCCTATCAATAGGTCTTTCTTTCCATCCTGGTCCATATCTCTGAATTCGGGATAGGCCCAGCCAGTGCCCCTGGTTTCAACAGGGCCGTATTGGGTTGTTACCATAGTGGGGGGCGTTAATGTAGGAGCGCCTTTTATTTTTGCAAATGTCAGCGGCGGGAAATCGACAGCTTTCAAATGGCTCCTTGCCTTGATCTGTTCATCGGTTGAAATTTTTCTGATCGGTATCTTCTGCGCTTGCACTTCTGCGTTATGTAACGTACATAACGATACCATGCAGCCGGTGACGGCCGCAAACAATGAATGTTTTTTCATGACACTATTTTAAATTGGGATTAAGTAATTTTTGTTTTTCAGATATGGGGAAGTCGATGTCTGCGTCTGTCCAGTTTGGCTTTTTGGGACCCAGCACCTGTGTGATGGTGCCAGTACGTTTCAGGTCGAAGAAGCGGTGTGCATATTCACAGAAGAGTTCATGTCTTCTTTCCTGCATAACGGCTTCGCGTAAGGAAGCTTTGTCGGCGGCTGTTGTGTTGGGAAGCCCGGCTTTGCTTCTGATGGCATCGATATCTTCCTGGGCCCCCGGGAAATTTTCTCTTTCGGCCCTTGCTTCGGCTCTTATCAGGTACATCTCACTCAGGCGCATCACAATATAGATTTCAGGAGAACCGGTAGAGACCATTTTTGTTTCTTTGTATTTGTATACAAAATTCCAGCTTTTGGGACCAAGGGTAAAAGTGCCTGTCCAGTTTGTTTTTCGTTTATCTCCTGTTTCAAAACTGTTCATCAGGTCATCGGTAAGTACGCCATAGGCAACATTGTCTTCAGGCGACACATTAAGTCTATAAGCAAGCGCATCCTGCGTAGGAACGCCTGGGTTGGCTTCTGCAAACTGCCAGATGGCTTCTTTTGAATCTTTTAGAAAGGTTCTGTTGATATCGGTTTCCAGGCTATACGTACTGCTGGCTGAAATGAGGTTGGTGGCCATTTCTTCGGCTTCCTTCCATTGTTTTCTGAATAAATAGATCTGCGCCAGAAAAGCCTCCGCGCATTTTTTATTTACCCTTACACGCCCTGTTGTGGGATAATTGTCGGGTAATAAGGTAGCAGCGAGCTCTACATCTTTCTGTACCATTTCAAATACTTTTTCCCTGGGCGATTTCACAGCATTGGTATTCACTCTGTAATCGGTGGCAGTGATATAAGGCACATCGCCAAATGTATTGGCCAGCCTCCAGTATAACAATGCCCGGAGAAACAATGCTTCCCCTTTCAGTTGGTTCCTGGAAGCAGTAGCTAGTTTGCCGGCGTTTTCCAGGCCGGCAAGCAATTTGTTGGCTTTGTAAATAGCGCTATACGGCACGTCCCAATGAACGGCTAGTTCGGATTCATCGGTTTCTGCAAGCAGGTTATTGAAAAACTTGTATGTGCCATGTGTAGGATCATTACTGTAACAATGCATATCATCTACATAGAATTGAAAATTGCGTCCGGTGCTGTTGGCAAGATAACTGGAGCGGAGATCGATGTATACCTGTAACAGGGCGGTTTCTGCTGTGCCGAAATCCTGGAAAACGAGGGAGTCGAGCAACTGTGTTTTGGGGTGGCCAACATCCACGAATTTTTCGCAACTGGTAAAACTCATGCTGGAAAAAAGCAGCATTACAAACCAGGCAACGCCTGTCTTTGTGATGGATTGTATCATGATAAATGAATTCATGGTGTCTGCATTAAAAAATTAAGGATGCCCCGAACGTGATCGTTCTTAAAGTGGGGAGATAATTGAATTCTGTTTCCGGATCGGCTCCCGGATACCTGGAGATCGTCAAAAGATTCTGTCCCTGCAAAAACAGTTTGCATCCAATGGACGACTTGCCCAATTCAGGAATGGAGTAAGCGAGCGACAGGTTCCTTAGCTTCACATAGTTTGCGGAAACAGGACTGAGCGTGGAGCTGTACGACATCGTATTGGCCGTTAAAACTGCAGGGCTGTAAGCAATAATGCCCGCACGCTGATACGTACCTGTTTTTGCACCCGGAATACTTCTGTCTGTAAGGACCTCCGGCAGGTTGGACATATTGCCGATAACGCCGGTATAGGCAGAAACGAAACGTTTGTTTTGTTGAACGTACTGAAAGAAGAAGTCGAAGCTCCAGTTCTTAAATGTGAACTGATTTCCCATACCACCTGTGAATAAAGTGCCCAGTCTGCCTACCTGCGTTCTGTCGACAATATTATAGACCCCATCTTTATTTACATCTTTAAATGTGTACAGCCCGGTATTGAAATCGATGCCGGTAAATTCATAGAGTCTTAAAATGTCAAGAGGCTGGCCAACGATATATTTGCTGGCATTGGTAGAGTAGGCGAGATCGGGGTAAGACAACAGTTTGTTGCGTGGGATGGAAGCGTTGAGATACGTCCTCCATTTGATATTTTTCTTATCGATATTGATCGTATTCAATTCAAATTCCCAACCTGAGTTTTCGATCAGTGCGCCGATATTCTGCAACACATTATTGAAACCCGTGATGGAAGGAAGTGGATAACTGAGCAGTTGGTTTCCAGATCTGTTACGGAACCAGGCAACGGAAGTAGTGATCCTGTCGTTGAACAGGCCGAGCTCAAGGGCTATTTCCAGTTTTTTGTTTTCTTCCCATCCGAGCACGGGATTTTCGAATCTGACGGGTCCCAGGCCGGTTCCTGTCTGGTATTTTTCCTGACCGCTTGCATACACGCTGAGGTAAGAATAATCAGCTATCTGATCGTTACCGGTAGTGCCATAGCTGGCTCTCAGTTTTCCAAAATTCAGGAAAGGAAGAAGACGATCGATGAATTTTTCACGGCTGAATATCCAGGCGCCTCCGATGGCGGCAAAATTAGCCGAACGGTTTTCGGGCCCGAACCTGCTGGATGCATCTCTTCTGGCAGTGAGGTTCAGGATATATTTGCCATCGTAATTATAATTGATCCTGCCGAAACCTGCGCTGTAAGCATATTTGATGTCATCTGCCGAATAGATGGAGGAAGTGAGTGCGGCTTTGAAATCATAGATGAGGTAATCGCTGGGGAAGCCTATAGCAGATCTGGTGGTTCCGCTGGTAATACTTTTCTGGAAACTCATACCTGCCAGCAACTCAATTCTGCTGCGTCCGAAATCCTTTCCGAAATTCAGTTGCGGCTCGAAGTTCCAGTTGCCTCTATTACTGATATTGGCATAGGTAGAAGAACTGGCGCTGGAAGGATTCAGGCCCGGATTGAACAACAATGTGTAAGGGAAAATTCTTTGTTCGTCGAGCCGGTAATCTGAGTACCCTGCGCTTACTTTGGCTGTGAGATTTTCCAGGAATTTATATTCGATGGTCGCATTCGTGTTAAGGCTTTTGGCATGCGACTCATAACGCTGATTGAGGTTTCTCAGCGGATTTTCTCTGGAGCCGAGATCCCAGTTAAGGCTACCGTCTGGCAACAACAGGTCGGGCGTATTGGGGGGAAGTGATAGGGCATACCTGTACAGGTCTACTGCTATAGCGTTGTTGTTGTCGGAACTGTACATAGCGGAAAAGTTGATCGAGAATTTATTGTCGGTCGACCGGTGATTGATATTCACCAATCCCGATCCTCTTCCATATTTCAGGTTGCCGGGGAATACGGTGGTTTCCCTTTCATAGGTCCCTTTCAGCAATAACCGGGTTCTGTCTGTACCTCCGGAAATGGAGGCGTAATACCTGCTCCGGCGGGCAGTATTGCCCGCCAGTTCTTTCTGCCAGTCAGTGTTTTTTGTATCACCCCAGGTTCCATTTACATCCGGGTCGGCAGCGCCGGGTGTTTTGCCTTCATTGGCGAAAGCTTCCCTGCGCATTTGCAAATATTGTTCGGTATTCATCAACTTGGTACGGCGGCTGATTTTACTGAAGCCGGCTGAATATCCAACTTCATATTTCGTTTTTCCGCCAGTGCCTTTTTTGGTGGTGATGAGGATCACCCCATTGGATCCTCGTGAACCATAGATTGCGGTAGCATCCGCATCTTTTAATACTTCGATACTTTCTATGTCTTGCGGGTTGATAGAATTCATCGGACTGATAGCGCCAATTCCAACGCCGGAGACCAGATGTAATGATACCTGTGAGCTACCAATGGATTCAAGTGGAAAAGGGACGCCATCGATAATCATCAGAGGGTTGTTACCAGATGAGATACTGTTCTGCCCGCGGATCTGCACTTTGAAGCCTGCTCCTACTTGCCCGCTTGCCTGCACGATCTCCAGTCCGGGTACCCGGCCTGCCAATGCAGACAAGGGATTGGTGACTGGTTGTTGCTCGATTGTTTTGGTGGATACTTTCGAGATGGAACCCGTGCGCTCTCTTGCTTTGACCGTATAATACCCCGCATTCACTTTCACCTCATTCAATTCAGCCAATGCCTTGTTGAGTGAAACGCTGATCATTCCCGAAGAGATCATAGCTGCAGTGATCTTAATTTCCTTGCTTTCATGCTCCACATAACTGATCACGATCACATCTCCTTCATCAACATTTACAGAAAAACTACCATCAGCTTCTGTGATGCCAACAGTCTTTGCGTTCTTTACTGAGATGGAAGCGCCTGCCAGTGCTTGTCCGTTCTCATCGGTCACTTTTCCGCGTACCGGTTTGGGAGGAGCGAAGAGTACAAGGCCCGGGGCTTTAGCCACAGGAATTATTCTCGTTGAAAGGATAATTGTTTTCCCCTGGATAATATATTCGATGGGCCGCTCCCTGAAAAGCAAATCCAGCAAAGAAGGGACCGGCATATCCTTTACCTGCAGAGAGACCTTCCTGCTGATCTCATCAAACATATCCTGGTTGAGAAAAACTACATAGCCTGTTTGTTTTTCTACCGAAGCAAACACCTGTTTTAAAGTGAGCTCCTTACCATTGATACTCACATTCTGGGCAACTCCTTCTGCCTTTACAGAAAGGAAAGCAACAAAAAGGAGAAAAGAAAGCATCCTCATAATTCTCAGCATTTGAGCCGGCAGCCGTATTCCCAACCCTGCCGGCGCTTTGGAAATGCCAACAGGAAATAACCAACTACCATAAGCAGTTTTTTGCATAATTTGTGAATAGTTTAGGTTGTAAAAATGGTGACAAGTCATTCGATCAGCCCAAACATTGCCGGGAGTGTTCGTTGCACTTCCGGTTTGTTTTTTTACGGACAGACCATTTTGTTTTTCATGGCAATAAAAAGATGCAATGGTCATGCTGCTACGGCATGATGCCATTTCAATTTCATATGATAAGTGTATTGAGGGTGAATGCTAGGGCAGTACTACCAGTGTTCTGTTGTTTTCCATCTTGAAATGTACCTTTGTCTTTTCCAGGGCAATCAGCATACCGCTGAGTGGAACATCCCTGGTGATCTTTCCCCAGAATTTTATATCAGGTATTCCATTCTTGTAAATTACATCGATATCATACCATCGTTCAATCTCTTTCATAACATGCTCCAGGGAAGCATTCTCGAAATTGAAGACACCGTTTTTCCAGGCCATCACTTTCTCTACATCCACATTGCTGTTGAGTGTTAATGCGGAGCCATTTGCCTGTACAGCCTGCTGTGCAGGTTTTAATATTGTACTGTTACCTGATTGTGCAGCAGTAACCCGTACGGCGCCATCGATCAAAGTTGTATAGCTGTTATTATCATCCTGGTATGCGTTTATATTGAAACTGGTGCCCAATACCGCTACCTTCATTCCGTTGTCTACTGTCACCCGGAATGGTTGTGACGAATTCTTCGCCACTTCAAAATATGCTTCCCCGCTTATCTGTACATTGCGTTCCTGGCCTGTAAACGCCGTAGGATATTTGATAGAGCTGGCAGCATTCAGCCAAACCTTTGATCCGTCTGGTAAGGTCAGTTGATATTGCCTGCCTTTGGGAGTGGACATAGTATTGTACAATATTCTATTTCCTTTGCCTTCGTACACAAGTGCGCCATTTACCACTTTTGCAGTAACGCCATCCTGCAAAGCAACAATTCCATTCCGCACTGAGTCAAGCGATAACCGGCTTCCATCTGCCAGTGTGAGTATGGCGCCATCGCGGCCCGGTTGTATCTGTGCTGCGTTGACCGATGCCACCGGCTCTTGCGGGCCATTCCTGTTTTCCATTAATAAGTAAGCACCGATACCCAGCACAAAGATTACCGATGCCGCTATCCATTTCCATTTGTTCATACGCAGTATCCGGCCGGGGGAAGTTGTCTTCTGCTCCTGGATAAATTGCTCCAGCTGTGTGCTGATCCTCTTATTCCGTTCAGTACGGTCCCTGAATTCAAGTGCGATCTGCTCAGCGCTGCTGTATTGATCGTACAGTTGCTGATTGGCCTCAGAGGATTGCCTCCAGGCTTCCAGTTCCTGTTTTTCCGTTTCAGTCAATGTGCCCAGCAGATCCCTGATGATATAGGATGCTATTGTTGCTTCGTTGGTCATGCATGTGATTATTCTAACCTATTACAACAGGCTTGCATGATTGTCACACGCAAAAACAAAGTTTTTTTTAGAATAACTGGCAGAACATGATCCAGGAGCGGAAACTGAGACGTAATTGTTTCAATGCCTGGCTCTTTTGGTTGCGTACGGTATGTTCATTGATATTGAGCAGGGCCGCAATCTCCTGGTTGGACCTGCCTTCCAGGAAGGCCATCGAAAAGATATTTGCGGTTTGTGGGGATAGTCTTTTCAGCGCGGTTTCTATCTCGCGCATTAATTCTTCCATGAATTCATGCGCAGCAAAATCATTTTCCCCGCCGGCATGTAAGAGGCGAAGGGCTTCAGCTTCCCTCGCTGTTCTTCGTTGCGATAATTTCAAATGATTGAGACAAAGATTGCGTGCAACGGTATATAGCCAGGGACGTAAGGGTTTCTGCGGATCGATGGAATTCTTTTGCAGCCAGAGTTTCTGGAACACGGAAGAAGTGAGGTCTTCTGCATCCTGCAGGATGAAAATATACTTGCGGATAAAATAGAAAATAGCGTCCAGGTGACGATGATACAATACTGTATAAGCCTGCTCATCACCGTCGATAATGCGCCGGAGAAGTCTGTTCTCATCATATGTTTGGTTGTCTGACACCTTAACCGGGTACCTGGATTTATTCGTTACATTGGAACGTAAAGGAAAATTATTTCAATTGAAAGGGAAAAAAAGGAAGGATAAGTGGCTGCATTATACACAAAAAAAATCGAGAGTACGTAAAATGTAAATGGATATTTTATTTTTGCGGCTTACTTAATATATCATCATGAATTACTGGCAATATTCATTCAGGCCATTGGGGCAGGAGCAAAGAGAGGTTTTTGTAGCGCAATTGTCTATGATCGGTTTCGAAGGATTTGAAGAAGCAGGGGACACGCTGCATGCATTCATTCCCGAGCAGGACCTTAATGAAGCTGCGCTGAATGAATTGCTTTCAGAAGGACTGGAAGTTTCCAGGAAGCTGATCCCGCCCACCAACTGGAATGCTGAATGGGAAAAGGATTTCGAGCCGGTGATCGTACATGATTTTGCAAGCATACGTGCGCATTTCCATGCGCCCATTCCCAATGTGCAGCATGAAGTGATCATCACACCGAAAATGAGTTTCGGCACCGGACACCATGCCACTACTTTCATGATGATCGATTATATGCGCAGCATCGATCTAAATAATAAAACGGTTCTCGATTTCGGTACAGGTACCGGGGTACTGGCCATTCTCGCAGAAAAACTCGGTGCAAAAGAAATTGTGGCGATCGACAATGACGACTGGAGCATCGATAATGCAAAAGAGAACATCGAAGTGAACGCTTGTAAAAAAATAGAATTATTGAAAGCTGATTCACTTCATCTGGGCAGGACCTTTGATGTGATCCTTGCGAATATCAACAAAAACGTATTACTTGTTAATATGACGGGAATCAGACAACATTTGCAGGATGGGGGTGTTGTAATCATGAGCGGGTTACTGAGTGGCGACAGAAAGGATATCGAAGCAGCAGTAGTGAAAGAAATGTTAAAGGTGGATGATCAGAAGGACCGGCAGAACTGGATAGCCCTGCAAATAAGTGGAAAACCTTAGTTCAACAGGATTTTCCGGTGATTTAGTTACCGGAAAGACAATAAGTTGAGTGGTTTTTCCGTATTTTCGTTTTCCAACTTCAACTTAAACTATTCAATGAAAGAGGTACTACTCATTGTAATAGCGTATTTGATAGGCTCTGTTCCGACCGCAGTTTGGGTCAGTAAGGCTTTCTTCGGTATTGACATCCGCGAATATGGAAGCGGCAATGCCGGCGCTACGAACACATTCCGCGTTTTAGGTCCCCGCTGGGGAACTTTCGTGATGGCAATCGATGTTATCAAGGGAGTTATCGCTACAAGTCTCTACATCGTTTTACCGTATTATATGACCAATGAGTGGGACAGGACCAACCTGATGATCGGTTTGGGACTGGCTGCTGTATTGGGACATATCTTCCCCATCTGGGCTGACTTCCGTGGAGGAAAGGGGGTAGCTACTTTGTTCGGTATGATCCTGGCCATTCAGCCACTGGTGGCTGTTTGCTGTGTGGGCGTTTTCCTGCTGGTACTGTACCTGACAAGGTTCGTATCACTGAGCTCCATCCTTGCCAGTGTTGCCTTTGCCGTTCTCATCCTTTTTATTTTCAGGGCTGAAGAACCACTGTACAGAGCCTTTGCCATTGCGGTGGCCCTGTTGGTGATCCTGACGCACCAAAAGAATATCACCCGTTTACTCAGGGGCAGCGAAAGCAAAGTGCCCATCCTGAAATACCGCGACCGCCGTAAGAGCCGCCGCAGGGAAAGTAAGGGAGAGGAGTAAGGTTTACTTATAATTTCCATTTGTCATTTGTTTCAATTTCACCCTTTTTACAGTGCAAGGTTAGGGTAACTATCAATATTTCACTGATTGGTACAAGAATTGATTTTCTAACTTTGTCAAAACATCCTCCATGCAAAAGACACTCATTGCGGCTACGCTGGCGTTAGGGCTTGTAAGCTGCAGCCAGAATGCCATCACCGGTAAGAATCAGCTCACACTTTACAGTGATGCTGACATTCAAAACATGGCCGCACAACAATATCGTCAGTTCCTTTCAGAAAACAAGGTGGTGAGCACCAGTACCAGTAAAGATGCTGAAATGGTGAGGAGAATCGGTCAGCGACTGACAACAGCCATCAACAATTATTATACTCAAAAAGGTCTTGGCTCAGAGCTTTCAGGCTACCAGTGGGAGTACAACCTGGTGAATTCGAATGAGGTGAATGCCTGGTGTATGCCTGGAGGTAAGATCGTCGTTTATACCGGACTGTTACCTATCACACAGAATGAAGCGGCCCTGGCTGTTGTAATGGGTCACGAGATCGCACATGCGCTGGCCAAACATGGTAATGAGCGCATGAGCCGCGCTTCACTGGCAGAACTGGGTGGTCAGGCTTTATCTGTTGCATTGGCCAACAAAAGTCCGATAGCCCAGAATATTTTCATGAGCGCTTATGGTGTAGGAACCAATGTGGGAGTGATGTTGCCATTCGGCAGGAACCAGGAACTGGAGGCAGATAAGTTCGGACTGATGTTTTCCGCTATGGCAGGATACAATCCACAGGAAGCAATTCCATTGTGGGAAAGAATGGAAAAAGCAGGCGGAGGCAATAAACCACCTGAGTTTTTGAGCACTCACCCATCAGAGGGAAGACGCATAGAAGAGCTCAAAAAGCTGATGCCTGAGGCACTTACATATTATAAGCCGGTTGGCAAATAATTATATAAGAACTTAATCAGATTTTAAGAAAAGCCCGTCCAGTCTCACTGGTACGGGCTTTTGTTTTTAAAATAAGTTTCACTTATTATATTTTTTAACTACCTTTGCAATCCCGTCTTTTTAAACCCTAAGCAATATCAAAAACTTCTCAGGCATGTCGCAAAACTTATTAGATAAGCTTCAGCTCCAGGAAGAAAAGAATGTACTGATTCAGGGTCTTCCTTCTTCAATTGAGAAACAATTCGTGAAATTGTCTTTCGCCAAGAATGTAACGCCATTGTTGAAATCGCGTAAGATCGATTTTGCACTGGTATTTGCGGTGAACGAGAATCAACTGAGCTGCATTCTCAAAGATGTGCTTCCGGCACTGAGAGAGGAAGGCAAATTCTGGATCGCTTATCCCAAATCAACCTCCAAGATC
Organism: Pseudobacter ginsenosidimutans; assembly: GCF_007970185.1. Lineage (NCBI taxonomy): Bacteria > Pseudomonadati > Bacteroidota > Chitinophagia > Chitinophagales > Chitinophagaceae > Pseudobacter > Pseudobacter ginsenosidimutans. Next base: position 5,486,157 of record NZ_CP042431.1, read on the forward strand.
GTGACAGACCTCAACCGTTCATGCAGCTGGAACTGCGTGTGCGATGCAGGTTTTGAAAGATCAGAAGAAGTGGCCCTCGACCATGTGTGGGTGGCCATTCGTTTTAACCGGGTGAATATGACGAAGCCGGCAGCCACGCCAGCTACACGTCGCGTGAGTGCAGGCAAGAGAGCTCCGTCTCCGGTGATGGCAGAGTAATTGTTATTGTGTTCAATAATTTTAGATGTTGAAGGGTTCCTGTTGTTCCGGGAACCCTTCATTTTTTTTGCCCTTCCCATACTTCTTCACCTCATTGGTTAAGCTATCTTCCCCAACCGTTAAGTACAGGTGAGCCAGCTTCGGTGTGCAGACTAATTTGCCTCCACAATCAAACCTTTATGAAGAAGTTATACTTTCTTGCGCTTACCCTCACCGTTACGCTAACAGGCATGGACGCCTTCTCCCAGGGGATCTACCAGTTCTGGGGCGTAACTCCGTTAGGTGGCGGATCAAATGACCAGGGTGCATTGTATTCCGCCCGCTTCGATGGAACGGGTATCACCGGCAGAAAGGCTTTTGAAATTTATACGCACCAGTCAAGTTATTTTGCCAAGGGCTTTAAGGCGCTCAATGGCAAAATATATGGTTTCCTGGAGAACGAAGGCCCATACGCAAAAGGGATTATCTATGAATTTGATCCTGCCAATAATACCTACACAAAAAAACTGGACCTCGCATCCTATGATCTCTTTAGTTACTCGGAGTTTGAATTTGAATACAACAACAAATTATACGGCACCACCAGCGGCAATAAATTCTATGAATATGATCCTGCTGCCAATACACTTGTATTAAAGGGAACTGCAGATTCTTACTATTCCAGCTTCACTTTTTACAATAATAAATATTACGGAACAACCTACCTGGGAGGCGCCAACAATTATGGATACATCTTCAGTTTCGACCCTGCCACGCTCACCACTACCAAGCTGATGGACCTTCCACTTTGGAGTGGCAAGGTTCAAGGCTTTGTATTGTTCAACAACAAACTGTATGGTATAGCCGAAAAGATCAACCAGGACTTTGAAGGCGGTATAGTGGAGTACAATCCTGCTACCAATCAGCTCATTGGAAAGGCCCCATTTGGTGATGCCGGAGGCCAGGACGGCGTTATGCCATTGCGCTTATTGAATGGAAAGATCTATGGCACCACTGCCAAAAACCTGCCTGGCGATCCAACGGGCGTGGTGTTTGAATATGATCCCCTTCAAAACACGATGGTGAAGAAAATGGATATTACTGCATCCAATCCCATCATCAATTTTCCGGTGATGGTCAATAATAAGTTCTATGGCGTTACAATGAGCGGAGGAAACTTCGATAAGGGCCTTATTTACGAATACGATCCTCTGGCTAATACCTATACCAAGAAGATCCATTTCTCTGGGCTCCTGGGAGAAAAACCGCATCCTTTATTTACACAGATCGGAGGAAAGATTTATGGCCTCACTGCGGCAGGCGGACAATACAAAGGAGGAGTCATCTATGAATATAACCCTGTAGCCAATTCCATTGGCCCAAAGGTGAATATGGGATACAGCAATGGGTACCGGCCTTACGGCAAGCTGCAGTACTTCCAGGGGAAACTGTTCGGTTTCACAACAAATGGCGGTTACAACAACAAGGGAGTGATCTATGCTTATGACCTCGCTACGCACTCTTATAGCGCGTATCACCATATGCAGGAGGCTACAGGTTATGGCGTTCAGGAAGGATCACTGGTGTTGCACAACAATAAATTTTATGGAGTTACCCAATCCAGCACCAATGGAAGAGGCGTTATTTTCGAGTATGATCCACTGAACTTTACATATACAGTGAAGCATGAGTTCGATGGCCCTTCGGGAGCAAGCCCCAAAGGCAGACCTGTAATTCATAACAACAAAATATATGGTACTACCATCTTTGGGGGCAATACCAACAGTGGTGTATTGTATGAATATGATCTTGCTACCAATACATACGCAGTGAAACTCCATTTCAGTAATGCATTCGGCACCAATCCTCATGCTACGCTCTGTTTGTATAAAAACAAACTCTATGGAGCCTGCTCCAATGGCGGCACCTACGGTAATGGCACTTTGTTTGAATACACACCGGCCATCAATGGCATCGTTATCAAACATCATTTTACAACAGAGGAAGGCAATTCACCAACATCCGGAATGACGGTACTGAATGATAAACTGTATGGTACGCTGGATCAGGTTGATCCACAGGTTTACATCGGTGCCCTGTATGAGCTGGAACCTGTTTCAGGAGTAGTGGCCATCAAACATAAATTCACATATCCTGCCGGCAGCTATCCAAAGAACGATCTGATCACACATAACAAAAAACTTTACGGAGTAACTGCAGCAGGTGGTGGTATCGATTACGGAGGCGTTTTCTTTGAGTTTGATCCTGCGCTAAACAAATGGACAGCCAAAGAAGCTTTCAATTTTGATAACGGCCGTTTCCCGCAGTCAACTGCTCCTACACTGGTTCCTGCGCTGGTTTCACCAGGAGATCCCGGCACATGCATGGCCACTAATGCAGCGCTTATCAACACTACCAATGCAAATGACTGGATCGCTTTTACAGACAAGGAAGGCAATGCTGTAATGGAGATCAATGCCAACGGAAATCTTCTGGGTTCTGTTCGCGTGTCATTCTATGTTCATGATGGAGAAACGAGAAAAGATCAGGCCAATCGATTTTACCTCAACAGGAATATCTCGGTTACAGTGGAAAACCAGCCTGCCACGCCTGTGAGCATTCGTTTGTATATCCGCAAAACGGAATTTGAAGCGCTGAAGAATACAGCAGGCTCTGGCGTGCAGGCTTTAAGTGATATCACTGTTTTCAAGAATGAGGACGTCTGCTCCAATAGCATCCAATCCCTTGCTGTTCCTGTAAATGCTACCGCTACAACATGGGGGATCGACTATGTATACTCGGCACAGGTGTCTTCTTTTTCATCTTTTTATTTTGCCAGCAAGGCCTATACATCACTTCCGGTAAAACTGGAATATTTCAAAGGCAGTGCAGAAGCGAACAGGAACAAACTGGAATGGAAAGCATCCTGTACAGACAATGCGGAATTCAGGATCGAAAGGAGTGCAGACGGAATGCAATTCAGTGAGATTGGATCAGTACAGGCAACGGCAGGAGACTGCAATTATCCTTTTACATTTTTTGACCAGCAACCAGTTAATGGAAAAACATACTATCGCGTGCAGATGAAAGATGAAAAGGGAGTGATCAGTTATTCAAATATCGTAATCATAGACAGAAGGAATGCACAGGAACTGGTGATCTTGCTTCATCCCAACCCGGTGCAGGGGGGCATCGCCAATTTCAGTATTCAAAGCCCCGAACATTGTACAATTCCTGTTGCTATTTACGATGTCAGCGGACGCATGATCACAAGGAAAGAATGGACCATATCGAAAGGATCACAAACCAGACAGATCGATCTGCAGCATACGCCACCGGGCATGTACACGGCAGTGTTCCCGGGCTCAACGCAAAAGCCTGTAAAGTTCATAAGGAAATAATTGAAGCTAAACGTAAACAGCCCCCTGTTCTTGTTATGCAAGCAGGAGGCTGTTCAATTATTTAATTATGAGTATTATTTCATGATCACTGTGCCCAGTTTCTTCACCAGTTCAATTTCCATTTGTTTGAGATGCACATGGGTTTGCAATAATACCAATTGTTCTTCGGGCGTATGTTCTTTAGCCATATCGCGCTGGTTCTCTTCCATGATCCTCCTGATCTTGCGGAGTTTGAGATAATGGATACAGGAGTTCACGGCATTCAGGTGCGTGGCTTCCTGTTCTTTGAAGCTTTGCTGGTCCAGTACTTCCGTCCACTTTCCACTCAATTCATAGGGGAAGTCCATTATTTTCACAATCAGTTGCGATAACTGCTGGTCTTCGTGATAGAGAAAGTTCTTTACACCGGGTTCCAGCCCTGCTTCATACCAGGTCTTATACATTTCCAGGATACGCATATATTCCGGGTTGTCCAGCAACTGGTTTTCCAGTACTTCAGCGATCATATAACTGGCAACAGTACTCGCTTCTTCCCAGGCTTTGCTTCCATGTTCCAGCAATACCTGGATCACGGCCTTCTCGCTTTGCTCGTCTTTGGTGAGTAATGCGAGGGTATCGTCTCCGGGAAACTGACCAGTGGATGCAGGCGCTCCACCACCATCAGGAAAAGAACCCTGGTCCCAGTCGCCGTCCTCGGCATAGAAAGTATCTTCAGGAAAGAAGCCATCTTCGCCGGTGGGAGCAGCGTTGAAATTATGAGGCTGCCCTGCAGCGCCTTTATTGCCGGTGCTGCGATTTCCCTGTTGTTGCTGGGCTTGCTGTTTCTGCTGTTGCTGATTCTCTTTGGTGACCTTGTCGCGGATGAATTTGTTCACCAGGTTATTGAAACCATCTTCTTCCACGCGTAAAAGCTCGGAGCAGCGACGGATATAATCCTGCTGCTTGGTAAAATCCTCAGCCTTATTGAGTTTGGAGATGGTCTCGGCCATCTGGTTTACCACAGCAGCCTTCTTGTTGGTATCGTTACCGGCATCTTTCAGCATCACTTCCAGCTGGAAGATGATGAACTCTTTCTTGTTGGCCTTTACAAATTCCTGGAAAGCGGCTGCGCCCACTTTGTTCACGTAGCTGTCCGGATCCTCATTGTCAGGGATCAGCACCAGCTGAACATTCAGTCCTTCCATGAGCGCGAGCTCAAGACCGCGGAGTGCCGCTTTTACACCGGCACCGTCGCCATCGTAAATGATGGTGAGGTTATTGGTGTATTTGTGAATGAGTCGGAGCTGATCGGGCGTGAGAGAAGTGCCGCCGGATGCCACTACGTTCTCGATACCTGCCTGGTGCAGGGAGATCACATCGGTATAGCCTTCCACCAGCAGGCATTCATCGAGTTTGTCGATCGACTGGCGGGCCTGGTAGGAACCATAGAGGATCTTGCTTTTATGGTAGAGCTCGTTCTCCGGTGTGTTGATGTATTTGGGAGCGCGTTCGGCTTTGCCGATCACGCGTGCGCCAAAGCCAATGATCTTACCGCTCTGGTTGTGAACGGGGAAGATGATACGGCCTCTGTAATTATCGTAACTGCGTCCGTCACGCTGGGCAACCAGGCCGCTCTTCACCAGCAGTTCGATATTGTATTGTGCGTTGAGAGCAGTGGTAACGAAGCTCTGACTATCCTGCAGGCTGTAACCCACCTGGAATTTGCGAAGGACCTCTTCGCGGAAGCCGCGCTCTTTGAGATAGGAGAGTGCGATATCCTGACCTTCATCCGAATTGAAAAGTTTCTCCTCGAAGTATTTCTGTCCGAACTGGTTGATGATATAAAGACTGTCCGCCACCTGGCGCTGAGCCACTACTTCCGGACTGACAGCCGTTTCCTCCACTTCAACCCCATACTTGTTGGCGAGCCAGCGAAGGGCTTCCACATAGGAGTATTTCTCCAGGTCCATGAGAAAGCCGATGGCATTGCCGCTCTTGCCGCAACCGAAACATTTGTAGATCTCCTTGTTGGCGGAGACGGTGAAACTCGGTGTTTTCTCATTGTGGAACGGACAAAGCCCAAGGTAGTTGATACCCCGCTTCTTGAGTTTCACATAACTGCCCACGATCTCCACGATATCGATGCGGCTGAGGATCTGTTGTATGGTATGCTGACTGATCACTTTGACCTGCAAATATATGCTTTAGAGGTGCATATCCCGTGCATAATTTAATCTTCGATCCTTACCCAAATACCCTCAATCTTTAGTAATTTAGATCAACTTACTTACCCATTATTCTTACCAGGTCGAAAACAAGCAGCAGCACACTCCAACATGCTCTTCCTTCCCTTATTGCGCTGCAAGCCCGATCCTATCCATAGAAGGCTATCAGTTCTTTATTTCTTCACTTAAATTTTTCCCCATGGTTACTACTGATGTTGCACAGCTTTCAAGAGAATGCGATGCCTGGCGGGAGACATTGCGTTCCAACAAAGCATCCGTCTCTGAATTAGACACCCGCCTCCAGGAAATGGCCGGAAAACAAAGTACTGAAGAAGTACTCATCGAGATTGATCATTATCACAACCAGTTCTACATCCAGAAACTGAACATCCACGATCTCAAACACGCCATCCGCTCTCATCAACAACAGATCGACGCCGAAATGAAACTCCATCACGGCCAGGTGAATGACGACACAATCAATGATCACGAAAGGCTTTACGACAACTTCCAGCAACTGGAACATACCCTCAAGGACCTGAAGGACGATTTCGCCGTGTTCATAGACCGGAACCGATAGCTTATTATTTTGAATGGCCAGACCCAGCCATGGCAACACCTTCAGGGCAGTTGCCAACTGTTCCGTATTCCCTTGCGGACAAGGTTTGCTAATCATTCCATTTCACTATAAAAATCTATTGCTATGCCAGAATTTGATACCTCACACGTAAAAAATATTGTCTTGCTGGGGCATGCCGGCTCCGGCAAGACAACTCTAGCGGAATGCATGCTATTCGAAGCAGGCATCACCAACCGCCGCGGTTCCATTGCGGAACGCAATACCACCGGAGATTATCATGAACTGGAACAGGAGAGGGCCAGTACTGTTTTCTCCAAACTTCTTCACACCAAATGGAGAGGCTACAAGATCAATATCATCGATACACCGGGATACGACGACTTTGCCGGTGAAGTAGTATCTGCACTTCGTGTAGCCGACACCGGTATCATGCTGCTCAATGCCGCCAATGGTGTGGAAGTGGGCACAGATATCATCTGGAACTACACCGAAGCATTCAGAACGCCCATGATCTTTGCCGTGAACAAACTGGATGACGACAATGCAGATTTCGATGCCACCGTGGAAGAAGCCAAAACTCATTTCGGCAGCAAGGTAGTGGTGGTGCAGTATCCGCAGCAGCAGGGCGTGGGCTTCCATGCCATCATCGATGTGCTGCGCATGACCATGTACAAATTCAAAGATGCCGGCGGCAAACCGGAAAAACTGCCCATTCCTCCCGAAGAAAAAGAGAAGGCTGATGCACTGCACCGCGAACTGGTGGAAGCTATCGCCAGCAACGATGAATCCCTGATGGAAAAATATTTCGACAAAGGCGAGCTGGACGAAGATGAAATGAAGGAAGGCATGAAGAAAGCCATGATCAATCATGATCTCTTCCCGCTGTTCTGCCTCTCTGCAGAACGCAATATGGGCAGCGGCAGGTTGATGGGCTTTATAGATAATGTTTGTCCATCTGCCAATGAAATGCCTCCGCAAACCACGCGAAGCGGCGCTTCACTCACCTGCGATGCCAAAGGACCAGCCTGCATTTTTGTTTACAAGACCGTCTCTGAACCGCATGTAGGCGAGCTCAGTTTCTTCAAAGTCTATTCCGGCACCATCAAGAGCGGTTCAGAACTGGTGAACGAAACCACCGGCGCTTCCGAAAAGCTTAACCAGCTCTTTGTAGTGGAAGGCAACAAACGCACAGCAGTGAATGAACTGGCTGCCGGCGATATCGGCGCCACGCTCAAACTACGGAATACACATGTGAACAATACCCTGCATGAAAAAGGAAAGAATATCGAACTGGAGCCGATCGTTTTCCCCGTTTCAAATATGAGCATGGCCATCGAATCCCTGAAGAAAGGAGAGGAAGAGAAATTATCTGTGGCCCTGCACCAACTGCTGGAAGAAGATCCCACGGTGAAGATCGAATTCTCGCAGGAGCTCAAACAAACCATCATTCACTGTTTGGGTGAACTGCACCTGAGCGTGATCCGCTGGAAGCTGGAACATTTACACAATGTGGAAGTTCGTTTTGTAAGGCCGCGTATCCCTTACCGTGAGACCATCCGTAAAATGGCGGAGAGCAATTATCGTCACAAAAAACAATCCGGAGGAGCAGGTCAGTTTGGAGAAGTATTCATGCGGATCGAGCCCTGGTATGATGGCATGAATGATCCCAAAGGACTGAACGTGCGTGCCCGTGAAGAATTCCCGCTGGATTGGGGCGGCAAGCTCGTATTCTATAATTGCATTGTGGGAGGCGCCATCGACGCGCGTTTCCTGCCTTCCATCCTCAAAGGGGTGATGGAAAAAATGCACGAAGGCCCGTTGACCGGATCCTATGTACGCGATGTACGCGTGAGCGTTTATGATGGAAAAATGCACCCGGTGGATTCCAATGATATCTCTTTCAAGATCGCCGGACTGATGGCATTCAAACAGGCATTCCAGGAAGCTGATCCGCAGATCCTGGAGCCGATCTGTCATGTGGAAGTGCTCTGCCCGGAAGATCTTACCGGATCTGTGATCGGTGATCTGCAGACGCGACGTGGCATCGTGGAAGGAATGGAAAGTGAAGGACATTTCACCAAAGTGATCGCGCATGTTCCGTTGTCTGAGATGCATGATTATTCATCATCACTACGGTCCATAACGCAGGGGCGCGCCAGGTTTACGATGAAGTTTAAAGAGTACCAGACTGTTCCTTTCGAGATCCAGAAGAAATTGCAGGAAGATTATATGAAGCTGGCAAAGGAAGAAGTGTAAAACCTCTATCAATATACGCGCCGCAAGTCACTCGCTCCACGCAGTGACTTTTTCTTTTATCCGGGTGCCCACCCGCTCGCCTCTGGCGAGTGAAGTTTATACCGCCGGTGCTGGTGAAATAGTGTTGGGCGGAGGCGGGCAAACAGAAATCACCCGCGGGGACGCGAGCTATCTGGTAAACCTGGAGTAATAGCTTTCAGGTAAAGGAATCCTGCGGCTCCTGCAATCACAGATGCGCTGAGTACGGCTATCTTGGCATTCACGATAGTAGTGGCATCATTGAACGCCAGTAAGGTAATGAAGATGCTCATGGTGAAGCCAATCCCTGCCAGCATGCCTGCGCCTGTAATATGCTTCCAGCTTAGTTCTGAGGGCAGACGGCATATTTTCGTTTTCACTGCTGCATAACAGAAAAGGAAGATGCCGATGGGTTTTCCCAGGATCAGTCCGCTCATGATGCCCAATGTATTTTTTGTGCCGAAACCTTTCTGCCATCCTGGCTCAAACACAATTCCTGTATTTGCTAAAGCGAAAACAGGAAGAATGAAAAAAGCGACAGGCTTGTGCAGGAAATGCTGCAGCTTGTAGGAGATTGACTTCTCACTGCCATCACCAAACGGGATGGCAAAAGCCAGGAGTATGCCGGAGATAGTAGCATGCACGCCGCTCTTCAGCATGAAGTACCACATGAAAACTCCCGGTATCAGGTATACGATAAGATAGTTGATACGAAGCCGGTTGAAGATGATCAGCAAAGTGAAGATGCCCATGGCCGATCCGAAATATGCGAGGGAGAATCCTTCTGTATAGAATACAGCAATCACAATGATGGCGCCCAGGTCATCGATGATGGCGAGGGCCGCGAGAAATATCTTCAGCGATGCCGGCACCCTGTTGCCGAGCAATGAAAGTATGCCCAATGCAAAAGCGATATCCGTGGCCATGGGAATGCCGATACCAGCTTGTTCGGTTGTGCCGTGGTTCCACAAAAAATGGAAAAGTGCAGGGGTGAGCATACCGCCCATTGCGGCTATTACCGGTAATAGAGCATTGCGCACATTCGATAATTCACCGGCATATAATTCCCTTTCAATTTCCAGGCCGATCATGAGGAAGAAGATAGCCATCAGGCCATCATTCACCCAATACTCCACCGGGTGATGCATATCGATGCTGCCCACATTGAAGCCGATGCTCTGGTGCCAGAAATGAAGGTAAGTTTCTCCGAAAGTGGAATTCGCGATCAGGATGGAGAGCACCGTACACACTATCAAAACTATTCCGCCTGTTTTTTCGCTGTGAAAGAAGTCTGTGAATAGTTTCGATAACTGGATCCGTTTCATCATGCTGCTTTATTTTTCTTCCTGAATTCCTGGCGGGACCTCCGAGATGGTGAAGTAGAATGTACTTCCGATGCCGGGTATGGATTCTACCCAGATCTCTCCGCCGTGCAATTCTACGATTTTTTTACAATGCGCCAGCCCGATACCTGAGCCTTCATAGTCCTTTTTATTGTGAAGACGCTGGAAGATCACGAAGATCCTGTCCCGGTGCTGCTGATCGATACCAATGCCATTATCGCTTATAGCAAATTTCCAGAAGCCGGGGATCTTCGTAACAGTGATGCTGATCTCCGGTTGAACGCCGCGCTTCCTGAATTTGATGGCATTGCTGATCAGGTTCTGGAAGAGCAGTTTCAGTTCAGTAGGGAAGGTATAGAGTACAGGCAGTTGTTCTGTATGGATCTTTGCCTTGTTCTCTTTTATATTATTGTCCATATCCGCCAGCACTTCATGCAAAAGGATATTGCAGTCAGCCAGCACAAATGCGATGGCCCTTCCAATGCGCGAATACACCAGCAGGTCCTTGATCAGTGTTTTCATCCGGTCTGATGCATTCAGGATATATTCGAGGTATTTATCTGCATTCTCATCCAGCCGGCCTTTGTATTGTTTATTGAGCAGACCAACAAAGCCGGAAACAGTTTTGAGTGGTTCCTGAAGATCGTGTGAAGCAACGTAAGCGAATTGTTCCAGCTCTTTGTTCTTCCGCTCCAGTTCCATTGTTCTGCTTTCTACTTTTTTCTCCAGGTCTGCATTGGCTTCCTTGATCTCGTTCTGTAGTTTCTCCAGTTCGAGGGCCATGGCATTGAAATCATTCGCCAGCACACCGATCTCATCTTTGGAATATACTTTGGCTTTCACACTGAAGTCTCCTTTACCAACAGCATTTGCTGATTTTAGAATGGTATCGATACCCTTGGATATGCCCCGGCTTACTACGATGGCAAGGATAAGACCTGTGAATTCAACGGTAATAGCGATACCAAGCAGGATACGCAGGATCAGCCTTTCCAACCAACGGGAGCCTTCACCCAATTGCATGCTGAACTCATTCTCAAGTATGGTAAACCGGTTGTTCATGGTTTCCATTTCATCCATAATGGCGTTTATACGTTCCTGTGAGCGGGCAGGATTTTTGATTTCGGCGTGCAGCTTTTCACCAATAGCAATAAATTGGGGCAACATGCCATCTGCTTCCATCCAAGCAACGATGGCTTTATTTATATATTTCACCCAGTAAAAACGGGAGAACAGGTTGAGCATGCCTGTACCATCGTCCGGATGATTACCGCCTTCAATGAAACTCTCCCTGATGATAGATTCATTCCGCTCACCGGCAGGCTTGCTGAACTCCACAAGAGCTTTATGGTCTGCAATCGGAACAGCCAGGCTCAGTTTGAATTTTGTAAAATTATCTTCATTGTAGGTACGTGCATAACTAACCAGTTGATATAAAGCATCCTTCTGTCCTTTGGACCAGAGAGCCTCACCGTTCACATAGGCCCGCACGGAAGATAGAGTATGAATTGAAAAGGCCAATGCCACCAGTTCAATGGCGATCAAAGCAGCCATAATTCCCACTGTGAAATACAGTTTTGTTTTGATGGATAGGTTCTTGAACCACCTGCCTATTGATTTTTTTGCCATGAAAGAATCGTTGTTTAAACCCAGACGGGGAGAAAGTTATGGAATTTAAACGAAAAGAGGAAGTAATGGGCTGTGGTTGCCCGTAGGTCAATTGGCAGGGGCAATTGCGTAAAAAAGAAAAACCCGCCAGGAGAGCGGGTTTTAATATTTAATGTTTAACGCATTCGTTCAATTCCTTCTCCGTGTACGCCACGCCGTATTGTTTGAGCACGTCCCCGGGAACTCCGTTCCACTGGTTGGGCGCATTGCCGGTGTATCCAACATCCTTTACACCTATTTCAGTGGTGTAAAAGCCACTGGCGGTGAGATTACGCATCAGGTTGAAGAAGGCCACGCCCTGTGCAAACCGGGGTTTGGCTTTTGCAGGCCAGGCAATATCATCCACCACCTGCAGTCGCTGCTTTTCATCACAGTCCACAAATGTTTTTTCGAAACGGTTGAGGCATTGCAGGTCCAGCCAGCGGAGACCTCCGCGCATGGGTGTCTGGTGCTGGGGCATATCTTTCACGATGAACTCGATCCATTCCGGCACTTTGGCATCGGAAGCGCTGCCGCTCACTTCATCGCGTGGGATAATGATATCCGCGAGTATGGTAATGGTAGCCATTTCGTGTTGGGTGAAGAATGTTTTCGAAACAACTTCTTTATAATGTTCCACTTCTTCCTTCATCCTGTCGATGTTGGAAGCGTCGCCGGTAGTGACGGCAGGAGTGGTGGTCTTTGCTTGTTTATCATCTTTACAGGCTTCCAGCAGCACACCTGAAGCGATCGTACCGATGGCCAGCGCTTTGAGTGATTTCCTTCTATCCATACAAATCTGATTTTGGGGTGATGATTGACGTTATGATTACAATTGCTGCTTTTTCATTTGGTCCATGATGTATTCACTGGCGCGCATGGAAAGGGCCAGGATGGTCCAGGTGATGTTCTTATCGGCCTGGCTGGTAAATTGTCCGCCATCCACACAGAATACATTCTTACAATCATGCGCCTGGCTCCATTTGTTGAGCGCCGATGTTTTGGGATCGTTGCCCATGCGCACAGTGCCTGCTTCGTGGATGATCCGGCCGGGTGTTTCCAGTCCATAATTACTTTCTTTTCCTGCAATGCCCCAGGTGATCACGGCGCCCATTTCATGCATGATCTCCTGGAAGGTCTCCTGCATATGTTTGGCCTGGTTGATCTCATGTTCGCTCCATTTTACATCGAAGCGAAGAACGGGGATACCGTATTTGTCCACCACATTCGGATCGATCTCACATTTGTTGTGTTCGTAGGAGATAGCTTCACCTCTGCCAGCCATTCCAACACTGGCGCCATAGAAGAAACGGAAATCTTCTTTAAGTGATTTACCATAGCCACCGGCTTCTTTTTGCTGACCATTCACCAGGTATTTACCGTTGAGACTTTCCACGCCCCATCCGAATCCGTATGCAGGCTGGCCCATGCCGCCCCAGTATTCGATATGATAGCCGCGTGGGAAATCGAGTTTCTTATTGTCCAGCCACCAGGGAGAGTATACGTGCATACCGCCTACACCGTCTTCGTTGTATCGTTTTCTACCGAAGAGTTGTGGAAGAACGCCACCCATGGCAACGCCGGTGGAGTCGTGCAGGTATTTGCCCACTACATTACTGGAGTTGGCGAGACCGTTCTCGTGACGGACTGATTTTGAATTGAGGAGCAGACGTGCGGATTCGCAGGCGCTGGCAGCGAGGATCACAACGCGGCCACTCACCTGGTATTCCTGGAGATCGTCTTTGCTCACATAGGAAACGCCTGTAGCCAGACCTTCTTTATTGGTGAGCACTTCGCGTGCCATTGCATTGGCAACAACATCTACATTGCCTGTCATCAATGCAGGTTTCACCAGTACGGAACTGGAAGAGAAATCTGCATACATGGTACTGCAGGCGCGCGCACATTGTCCGCAGTAAATACAAACGCCGCGTTCGATAGTGCTTTCGATGGGTTTGGTAAGAATACTGAGGCGGGAGGGGATCACGGGAACGCCCGCCTTCACCGCGGCATTCTTCACGAAGATCTCGTGCAGCCTGGGTTTGGGAGGAGGAAGAAAGAATCCGTCAGGATCATTTTCCAATCCCTCGTTGGTGCCGAACACACCAATGAGTTTATCTACGCGATCGTAGAATGGTTTGATATCATCATAACCGATGGGCCAGTCTTCACCGAGACCATCGATGCTTTTGCGTTTGAAATCTTTAGGACCGAAGCGGAGTGAAATTCGTCCCCAGTGATTGGTGCGGCCACCGAGCATCCTGGCGCGGAACCAGTCCCATTGTGTGCCGCTGGCTTTGGTGTAGGGCTCACCTTCGATTTCCCATCCGCAGTAACAGGCGTCGAAATCCCCGAATGGACGGAACTTGGTAGCGGCGCCGCGGCGTGGAGAATCCCATGGATTTTTGAACTGGGTAACATTGGTCTTGGGGTCGTACATCGGACCGGCTTCGATTAAACAAACTTTCAATCCGGCCTTTGCCAGCATATAAGTTGCCATGCCTCCACCAGCGCCGGATCCCACAATAACTACATCGTACTGCTTTGCATTTTTCTTGATCTGCAGATCTCCCATAATTGCAATTTGTTTGGGGGTATTATGTCCTTAAAATAACATGAGGAGGTAAATATAATGGAAAAGGTTTTAAAATGCTGTAAAGCGCGTGCTAAATCAATTTAGCTATTGAAAGGGGAGTAGTACAGATCGTTATGGATTGATGGTAAAATTGAGGCGGGACAGGTAGTACAGAAAAACTTCCGTCATGCCGGGTTGGATGGCGGAAGTTTTGCTGATAAAAAAACATTGGGAATGAATAATACTTCATCATTCATCAACCCGGAAAGCCACTTTGCAGATCACGCCGAAAGAAGTGATCTTGTCGCCCTTCACATGGGCCTTGATGTCTTTCACGTAAATGGAATCGATGTTACGGACAGTTTTGGAAACTTCTTTGAGGCCATTCTTCACGGCATCGTCGATACTCTTTTCGGAGGAGGCGATTACTTCAATAACTTTAACGATAGACATAGCATTCCGGTTTTAATAGTTAAGAAATAAAGGAAGCCGTTGACGGAGTGGGAGGGAGGTGGGATTCAGGGAATTAAAGCTACTATTTTTTATGGAGATGAGTGGCTTAAACAATTTTATTTCAACTGGTTCGTTGTAAAATACGACCAATTCCATTGAAAACCCACTGACCCTATGAGCCCGTTTACCCAAAACGACCAGGACTACCTGGCTGAAAGATTTCAGATACTGGAAAACCATATTGTCCATTCCAGTAAGATCGCGTTATTGAAGATCCAGAGCTGGAAATTTGCGATGCGCACGCCTGAGGTAGGCAGCAATTACCAGCAGGCAGCAGAAGCCATGGTGAGGGAATCCCTGCTGAGTATTGTTCCCAATTCATTTGTATTGTGCGAAGAGGGCTATTACCTGAGCCCGACGGATAACTGAGACTGTGGCCGGGCTATTTGCCTTTGGCCGCCATCCTGTCCATACCTTGTCCTATAAAATATCCTGTTACTGCGCCCAGCAGTGCGCCGCCGGCGATCCAGGTGGTATTTGCTCCTGCTGAAAGGAATGCTATCCCTGCTCCGAAAATGGCCAGCAGCACTACCATGATGGTAACGGCGCTGCGGCGGGCTTTTGTGTTGGTGGCTGCATGAGCTGCATGACCTTGTTTCGGTTGTGCTTTGGGGTGGTATTGGTGGTGCTTGTGTTTGCGCCTGTTTTTACTGATAGGCATAAAGTCTTTTTTTTATAAGGTACAAAATATTAAAGGAAATGTCAACCGGCTGAAGGCCGGTTTTTTGATTTCAGGGCAGGAACTGCCAGCACTCCGAGGATTTAGTACTGTTCTATTGGGCACAGCCCGCCACATTTTGTCAGTCAGAAAAGCAGGCAGGATTTTGGTATGATATATTCAAACCAAATAATCCGATTATGAAGCATGAGACAAAATCAATGTCTGCCAACTGGCATGAATCAGAAGAGTCCCATGATTACGACAGAAAGGAACACGTGATCAATGTTGGTGACACAGAAAGGGTAATATCCGGCATTGCAGGTGGTTACCTGCTTTACAGCGGACTTTCAGGCGTGGGAAGGAACCCCGTGGGTGGATTGCTCAAAACCCTGATCGGTGGATTCCTGCTGTACAGGGGTGCATCCGGTACTTGTCCGGTATATACAGCATTGGGCAAAACGGAAAATGTTCACAGGACGAAAGCGATGACCGTACGCAGCTCCATTGTTGTTGAAAAACCGCGTGAAGAAGTGTATGCTTTCTGGCGCAAACTTGAAAATCTTCCACTGTTCATGAAGCACCTGATCCGGGTGCAGGAACACGATGAGATCAATTCCACCTGGAGTGCAGACCTGCCGGGATTTGGCCGATTGATCTGGGATGCCGAGATCGTAAAAGATGTTCCGGGTTTCCTGATCGGGTGGGTTTCCACCGAAGGCGCTCCCATGGAAAATGCAGGAAAAGTGGAATTCATGGATGCAGGTCCGGGCCGCACACAGGTAAAGGTGATCATCACTTACAGACCGCCGGCAGGCGATATCGGTGTAGTGATTGCCAGTGCGCTCAATCCTTCTTTCAAAAAAGTGGTGCAGGATGAAATTGCAGGTTTCAAGGAAAGGATCGAAAAAGTGGTATGGTAAAAAATATAATGGTTAATGATTACAAACTCTGCAGCCACATCACAGCTGCGATCCTCGCCGCATCTTCGGAAGTGGAAGGCGCAATCCTGTCGTCCGGCTGCAGCTTTCCTTCCACTATCACTCCCTTCCTGTCAGCTTCCCTGCAAACAGATAAGATCAGCAGGGAGCCATCCAGCATTGTATAGGGAGCATTGCCGGTGGTGAGGCCAGCTGTTGGTTCTCCCATAGTACGCACATTGGGCATGCCGCGGAATGCCAGCGCCAATATCTCTCCGGCGCTGCTGGTTTTTGGTCCTGTAAGTATTACAATATTCTTCTTTTCCATTTCCGATAAAGTAAGAGGCGATGACACAGTGCACATGGCAGTTTTGCCATGCCAGGCTGTTCCATTATTGTAACTGATGGTGGTGCTGCGATCCGGTTTTACAAAATAGCCGCATACGCCTTCGCCGATCAATGGCCCCATGCCGGCAAGCATGGGCCAGCAATTGCCGCCGGTATTGCTGCGGAGATCGATGATCCAGTTCACAGCTCCCTGTTGGGCCAGTTTCCTTATTTGTTTTTGAAGACTGTCCGCCAGCAGGCGGCAACTGGCCTCGTCTGTAGTGCTGATATAGGGAACGCTGATATAACCAACGCCATCCGCAGTAAGCTCTGCCTGTATCTTACCCACCAGCTCACGTAATGCAGGTGTTCTTTTGAGTGTGACTGTATCGTTTGAATAAACAGATACTTTGGCCTTCGGCATGAGGAAACTGTGATTGAGGTTAGCCTGTGCAGCGCACCAGTTGATCACGGCATGCGCATCCTTACTGCAACTGGCAGTGATGAGTTGGTTGCGGGCAGCAGATTTCAGTGAATCCCAACCGATGGCCGGTTTGCTGAACGGGCTCCTCTGCATCAGCTCCAGCGCATCTTCCAGTAATGCATAAGCGCTATCCTGTCCCCTCATACTGGTATTGGCAGCAAAGGAGCTGCCGGTGGATGATTGTGCGTTTACACAGCAAATAGAAAACAGTAAAACTGAAATGAGGGAAACAGCTCTGATCATACGGGTGTTTTCAGTGATGGATGTTGGAAGATGGGATGCAACTATTCTTAAATTCCATACTGACTTGCATTATCGTATCAGTTCCAGCTGAACATTCCGTTGAATGGTGAATGGGAAAGTATTTTGACAATCAGAATAATCTGTATTACAATTCAGTTTCAGATTAAGGCGGAGCGTATTGTTCATGGCGGCTGTGTGCAGTTTCCCATCTTTCAGATCCACTGTGCTGGCGATGGTGAATACTTCTTTACCATAGAAGAGGTTTACCTTGCTGGGGCCTGCAAAGCGTACCATCTGGAAATTATTGATGGTGTCTCCGGCTACCGGTTGCCTCATATCAGGTGAATAGTAGTTGAGGCAGGTGTCGGCAGGCGCCTTGAATTCAGTTTTGATCCATGCCTGCGCGAAATCTGTTTTGAGCAAGGTGCTGGTGACAGCAAGGCAATCTTCTCCTTTGAGGATGTCTTTGCCATTGGAGAAATTACCTTTTACTGGTTCTGGTTTGAAGAAAGTATCCTTCGCTTTGTGCAGATCATTGATGCCGAGTTTTGGACTGATGGCCACGAAGAAAGTATTGAAGTCTGTGATCTCACCGGTCATGCCGGCATCCTGTATAACAGGTAAGTCCAGTTTCCCATTTTTATGTAATGAAATACGATAAGGGGATGTGTTCCGGATCTCATCGTCATGATCAGTGGTATCCCTTGTGGTGTACACTTTTTTCGAAATCCATTTTATTTCGTCATAGGGAATTTGGGCGCTATCTGTTACAACCGTGAGTTCACAAACGGCAATGATTGAGCTTTGCCATTTACCGTTATGCATAACATCGGTGGTCATGCGATATCGATAGGTTTCTCCGGATTTGTATCGCCGGGCAAGTGATAATTGTTGAGACAGGGAACAGAGTGGAATGATGATTGAAAGTAAAGGCAGGAGCAGCACTATAGCAGAACGTAACATCGGTAAGGTTTTAAACAAATCTACCTAAAGAATCGATACATTGCAGGTAAATCCGGACACGCGCAGGTATTGCCGCGATCGCCATCCAACGGCATAATCCGGAAATGTTCCCATCGTAAAGCTGAATACTCATTCCTGCATGGCAGGCAATAAACAATAATATGAAACCTGTTATCCCGTCCAATCTTACCATCCGCCATGATCTTCGTCCGGGTGATCTGGGATCTGTGATCCATCTTCATGGCGTGCTGTATGCTGAAGAATACAATTTTGGAATTGCTTTTGAATCCTATGTTGCAGCAGGGCTTGCGGAATTCTACCAGCAATATGATCCGCTTCGCGATAGAGTATGGATTGTTGAAGACGAAGGAAAGATGGTGGGCTTCATGCTGCTGATGCATCGCGGTGGAAAATCATCACAGCTTCGATACTATTTGCTCCTGGCTCCGTACCGTGGCATTGGCCTCGGCAAGAAACTGATGGAAGATTATATGCAATGGCTGGAAGAGAAGGGATATGATCATTCTTATCTCTGGACCACCAATGAACTCCCGGCAGCAGCTTCTCTCTATACCCGCTATGGTTTTACACTTACAGAAGAAAAACCTTCTGATACTTTTGGAAAGCCAGTGACTGAGCAGCGCTACGATTGGTATTTGAGCCCCGGATATTAACTAAATTTCACTAACAACTGTTAGTGAAAATAATTATCTTTGGTCTTTGCCAACTTAATCGTAAACCTTCAAAAGCATTTATAAAGCTCTGTATATGAATAAACGCGAAGTGTATATTATTGCGGCTGTACGTACTCCGATAGGTAGTTTCGGCGGAAAGCTCAAGGATTTTACTGCAACCCAGCTGGGTGCATTTGCCATCAAAGGCGCGCTGGAGAAAGCGGGTGTAAAACCCGAACAGGTGCAGGATGTACTGATGGGCTCTGTGATCCAGGCCAATCTCGGACAGGCGCCTGCCCGCCAGGCAGCGAAGTTTGCCGGTCTTCCCAACGAAGTGAATTGCACAACAGTGAACAAAGTTTGCGCAAGTGGTATGAAAGCCATTTCACAGGCAGCACAGAGCATTGCCCTCGGCGATGCGGACATTGTTGTTGCCGGTGGTATGGAGAGCATGAGCAATGTTCCCTTCTATGTAGAGAACCTGCGCTGGGGCAACAAATATGGAAATACGAATCTGATCGACGGTCTTGCGAAAGACGGTCTTACTGATGTATACGATGGTAAGGCAATGGGTAATGCTGCTGAGCTCTGCGCGCGTGAATGTGGTATCAGTCGTGAGGACCAGGATACATTTGCCATCGAAAGCTACAAGCGTTCACAGGCGGCCTGGAATGAAGGTAAATTCACAGAAGAAGTGATCCCTGTTTCCATTCCTTCCCGCAAAGGCGATCCGGAGATCTTTTCAAAAGATGAAGAGCCTTTCAATGTGAAATTCGATAAGATCCCTGAGCTGAAACCTGCATTCCAGAAAGA
Source organism: Pseudobacter ginsenosidimutans (assembly GCF_007970185.1). NCBI lineage: Bacteria > Pseudomonadati > Bacteroidota > Chitinophagia > Chitinophagales > Chitinophagaceae > Pseudobacter > Pseudobacter ginsenosidimutans. The sequence goes on from NZ_CP042431.1 coordinate 5,505,953, forward strand.
CGGTACCGTTACTGCCGCCAATGCCTCCACGATGAATGATGGCGCGGCTGCACTGGTGCTGATGAGCAAGGAAAAAGCAGATGAGCTGGGATTGAAACCAATTGCTAAAGTAGTATCTTATGCAGATGCAGAGCAGGCGCCCGAGTGGTTCACAACCACGCCTGCAATTGCTGTTCCGAAAGCAGTGGCCAAAGCAGGACTGAAGATGGAAGATATCAGTTATTTCGAGCTCAACGAAGCATTTGCAGTGGTTGGGATCGAGAATACAAAACGCATGAAACTGGATCCTTCCAAAGTGAACGTGAATGGTGGTGCAGTAAGTGTGGGTCATCCTTTGGGAGCCAGCGGCGCCAGGATCATCGTTACACTGATCAATGTTCTGAAGCAGAACAAAGCGAAGTACGGCGCTGCAGGGATCTGCAACGGCGGCGGCGGCGCAAGCGCGATGGTGATCGAGAATGTGTAAATAGAGAAATGGAATTAGAGAAAGATAGAAAGGGCCTTCGGGCCCTTTTGTTATTTTGCGAAAAGAGCAGAGAATTCCTGTTTTCGAAATTTCTACTTTTCTGAATATTTTACTGTGTATGTCTGGCCGGCAAATATTGGAATGCTGGCAATCTTTCGCGTTTCGGCAGCTCACAATATTCCGGAAAGCGGAGTTGATGAGGATGCTTTTTGTTGAAGCCCGCATAAAAATGATTGTCCTGATCCTACCACTGAATCCGTGTTTTGACAAATTCATACCTCGGGTCTTATGAGTAATTGGCTTTAAAAGCCTGTTGAGGGCTGCATTTGCTCAAACTTCTCCGGTTTATTTAAGAGGTGAATCAACGCAAACAATTGCGTTGTAATTTTATTCAAAATTCCTCTCATGAAAAAGCTCATCATTGTTGTGCCGGCAGGACAGAACAATCTCAGCAGTGTGGTTGGTCCTTATAAATTCTTCGTGAAGGCCAACGAGTATTTTAAAACGAGAGGATTGCCGCGGGTATTTGATGTGCAACTAGCTGGAATAAATGAAAAAGAAGAATTGTACGATGGCTTGTTTTCGATAAAACCGCATACATATATCCGTTTGATTGACAAGGCAGATTTTGTGATCATTCCTGCGCTGGCCCATCATAATCTTTTGGAAGTAGTGAGTATGAACCAGGAACTTATTGCCTGGTTGAAGCAACAATACAATCTGGGCGCTGAACTGGCCAGTATCTGTACCGGAGCTTTTATTCTTGCATCAACCGGGCTGCTGGATGGGAAAAGCTGCTCTACTCACTGGAACGCAGCAGCGCTTTTCAGACAAGCTTTTCCGGAAGTACAACTTCAGACTGATAAGATCCTCACGGATGAACAGGGTATTTACACTAACGGTGGCGCTTACTCTTTTCTCAATCTCATGCTCTACCTGGTAGAAAAATATTACGACAGGGAAACAGCCTTGTTCTGCGCCAAAGTCTTCCAGGTTGATATCGAAAGGAACAGCCAGTCGGTCTTCATCATGTTCAACGGGCAAAAAGACCATATGGATGATGTGATCCGCGATGCGCAACATTATATCGAACAAAACTTCCAGGAGAAATTCTCCATGGAGGAACTGGCCGGCAGGTTTGCATTGAGCCGTCGGAATTTCGACAGGCGGTTCTTGCATGCAACCGGCAATACGCCGGGGGAATACCAGCAAAGGGTAAGAGTAGAGCAGGCGAAGAAGATGCTGGAATCGGGTCGTAGCAATGTTTCTGAGGTAATGTATGAAGTGGGGTATACCGATCTGAAGGCTTTTCGCGGCACATTCAAGAAAGTTACCGGTCTTACTCCACTGGATTACCGGAACAAATTCAGCAGGCGATCCATTGCTGTGGTGAAATCAGATTAGGGTTTCCCGGGGTAATTGTGTAGTTTATAGGTCTAAACCTTTACTTATGCCACGCTTCTTTCAATGGCTGGATCGCAACAGCGATACCGGGATTTTCCTGCTGCGGCTTTTTGTTGGCTTCAGGTTACTGGAGGGAGTTTTTGATAATATTCTCAGCTGGCAGCGAATGCAGGAGTTCAGTGATTTCCTGGATAAATTCAGCTTCCCTTTTCCACTTTTTTGTGCTGTGTTGTCTGTATACGCCCAGGCAGTTGCCGGGCTGATGATCATTCTCGGATGGCAGATACGGTATGCAGCAATGCTGATGATCATTAACTTTGCGGTGGCATTGATAATGGTACACTGGGGACAGAGCCTGGAAGAAATGACCGTTCCATTATTACTGTTATTTGTTTTTGTGCTTTTTCTGTTCCAGGGCGCGGGGAGTATTACGGTTTCCTCGCTGTCAGGGAAGAAACGTTAATGTATAACCGGATTTGTATGTCAGATGTTTTGATCAGGTATGGTACCCGCGAGGATGCCATGGAAATTGCGGCCCTCAGCAGGGAGACATTTTACAGCGCGTTTGCAAAGGATAACAGTGTAGAAGACATGGAGAAATTCATGACGGAGCAGTTTAGCACGGCACGACTGATGGCGCAGGTAGGTGCGCCGGGGAATATCTTTTTGCTGGCTTATGTGGGCGAGCAGCTGGCGGGATATGTACGATTGCTGGATGGATTTCCGCCGTCGGAATTGAAGGATTTTCCTACGATCGAGATAGCCAGGATCTATGCCAGGCAGGATGCAATAGGCAAAGGAGTGGGGAGAGCGCTGATGCAGAGATCCATAGAAATTGCAACCAGTATGAATAAGCGCAGTATCTGGCTGGGCGTTTGGGAAAAGAATGACCGGGCTATTGCGTTTTATACAAAATGGGGATTTGAGAAATTTGGGGAGCATGATTTTTTACTGGGTAATGATGTGCAAAGGGATTGGATGATGCGAAAGTTGTTATGAAGGCTTTGACCTGGAATTAATAAAGTCCGCATCCGGCTCCGGTTGATGCCTGATAAAACAAAAGGCCGCTCCATCGGAACAGCCTTCTGTTTTTCGCATAACGAAGCGGTTTACCTCGTAAACGTATAATTGATATATACGGTCTTTCCTTCAAAGTTCACGGCGCTTTGCAGCAGCATGCTGTTAGCGGTGAGTGATTTCAGTTCGAGGCGGTAACCTTCAGATACCCTATTGGGTTTTACACCTGTGCCCAGGTTCTTGAACTGGAAGTATTTCACACCACCGATGGTTTGAACACTCCAGTAGATATTACGCTGACCACCGGTGCAATCGCCGGAAGCGGGAACGGTGTAGGAGCCGTTGCCATTGGGGACCAGGCTCCACTGGCTACCTATGTAGCAGGTATACAGAGCATCATCAAACACAGTTACTTTAAATCCGTTCTTGGAAACGCCGTCCAGGTCTACATTGCTCACCGTCCAGGTACCTTTCAGGTTTACCTTGTCTCCCTCAGGGCTGGCTACTTTGCTGGGTGAACAGGCTGTGAAGAACAGGACCAGGCTCAGGGATGCTGCGGCTAACAACTTAATTCTTTTCATAGTCGTCTTGTTTTTTGTGATTAATGCAGGTTAACGAATACAAATCTGATACCAGTATTACTGATAATACAAAGATATAAGATTTCCAATTCGTTAGGAATAATCCCCACAGGAATCGACCGCCCCATTCCCATAAATGAAGAGGCGGATATGGAAATATCCGCCTGGTAAAAAACTGACTGTATTGTTAATTCGTGCTACCACGGAATTGTTCTTTTTTTAATATCAGAACAGTTTTCCTCATGCACTTACTTAAATGTAGGCTACTTGCTACAGTAAGGAAAACTTAATCAACCAGGCACGTGTATGCGTCAACAGACGACTGTCCTGTTTTATCATTTTCCTTTTGTGTACTTTCTTATGTGATTGGTAGGGAAGAAACGGAAGTTCATTTTTTCAGCAGGCGGTTATTGATGATCTTTTCCATCACTGCTTCGCGCAGGTATTTCGATACCGGCACCTGGTACTCCCGTATATGCAGTACATTGCCTTCGATAGCGCGAATGGCATCAAGGTTGATAATATATGATTTGTGAGGTTGAATGAAATTGACAGCAGGCAAACTATCCAGCAAAGATCTCATTGTTGAGTGAATGATGAGTTTACGGCTTTCTGTATAAATGCGCACATAATTTTCCATCGCTTCAGCAAACAAAATCTCAGCAAAGAAAAGTTTCTCCAGCCGGTTATCGACTTTTACAAAAAGATAATCCTGTTTTCCTTCTGATTGCTGCAGGCGGAAATAATCGTAAGCCTTGTTGGCAGCTTTGAGGAAACGTTCAAACGCGATCGGTTTCCACAGGTAGTCCAGCACATCCAGCTCATAACCACTCAGCGCATACTGGTCATAGGCAGTGGTGAAGATCACGCGTGGCGGGTTTATGGCATTCTTCAGAAAATCGATACCTGATAAATAAGGCATTTCAATATCGAGGAACAACAGATCGGCGCTTTGTGTTTTGAGCAGCTGGTTCAATTGCAGGGCATCTTCACAAACGCCGGTGAGCGTGAGGAATCCTGTTTTTTCGATATAACCCTGCAGGCCCTTTCGGGCCATGGGTTCGTCGTCTGTAATGATGCACCTGATTGGTGTTGTCATAGTCGATATATCGGTTAATGAAGTGGTATGATCAGCTTCGCGATGAATGTATCGTTTTCTCTTTTTACATCTAATTTTGCATTGCCGGGATACAACAGGTCTAATCTTCTTTTTACATTTTCCAGTCCGATGCCACTGGCGCTGTGTTGCGGAACCTCCGATGGAACTGCGTTGGCAACAGTAAATTCCAGGTGATCATTCTCCAGTGTTGCATTGATATCAATGGTCCAGCTGCCGCCTGCATATTTGAAAGCATTCTCCACCAATGGCAAAAGCAGGAGCGGGTAGAGCTGCTGCTGTTGCAGACCCGGATCAAAATTAACGGATAGTTGCAGCTTTTCCGAGCTCCGTATTTTTTGTAAATCGATAAATTGCTGCAGGTAACCTAGCTCTTTGCTGATAGTTACGGTCTGTTGCTGATCATACAATTGATAGCGCAGCAATCCGCTGAACTGTTCAATGCTTCGCTTGGCGCCGGGCAGGTCTTCATCCATCTGGAAATAGATGGTGTTAAGTGCATTGAAAAGGAAATGCGGATGGTATTGTGCTTTCAGGAATTTCAATTCTGTCTGCAACTGGTCGTTGGTGATGCGTTCGAGTTTTAATTGCTGATCGATATAGGCCTGCACAAAATTGTTTCCCCGCGCGATGGAATAATATAAAAGGATATACAGGGCCACTACTACATTGGCGATGCTGAAATCACTCAAGGTTACAGGGTCTTCGATGAGGTAATGAATGAAGAACAGCATGGGATTCATACTCAGCAGGGCAACCAGCAGAATAATGAAGAACTCGCGCATCACATTACCGATATTGAACACCGATGTTCTTTTACTGAATTGCTGAACCAGTTTATGTAAAAATGGAAGAGTGATACAGGTGATAATTACCACGCAGACGATCTCGATGGCGTTTTGTTTCCAGGGCCTTAACCAGAACTTCGTTCCATCATTGGTATCGGTAACCACCCGGATGGAAAAATAGATCAGCAGGCCGAACACTACCGGGAATGCATATCTCCAGAACCATTTCATTATTGTTGTTTTAGGTTACCGGCTTTCATCCCGAACAGCCATCTGCTCAATCCAAATGGCCGGATGAATACATGAATTAAAATTATACTAATGAAGAATGTCAGCAAAACAGTGAACAGGTATTTCATCAGGATCGTATCTGTGGTGCGGATCACGTAAAATGTAAGGATCACGATCACGGTCTGGTGCAAGATATAAAAAGGATACACCATTTGATTGAGATAATTCAGGCTGCGGTGCGGACGATTAAGGTATCGTTTTCCATATCCTACCAGCGAGAAAACCCAGGCATAGGCCATTACCGGATACACGGCAGTATAAAATTTGGTATGGATCCCATCTTCCAAACCATTCCATCTCCAGTAATTGATAAAAAGAATGCTGGCGATGCCAACAGCCAGTGAAATACGCCGATTGCGTTCCAGGCTGTTCATCAGACCGGGATAGCAAATGCAGATGAATCCGGTGAGCAGGAAGAAGAGCCAGTAGAAGAAATAACAGTAATCGTGGATCAGATCGTTGGTGGCAGGATTATCCCAGGCGAAAAAAGTGTAAATCAGAACACCGGGAATGGCCAGCAGGTAAATATTCCATCCGGTGGACAACCAGTTGAACAGTTTTGTCAATCCCGGCCGCTGGTGGTTGCGCACCATCCAGCTGAAGAGTGGCGCAAAGATCACATCATAAACGAAGAGATAGGCGATGAACCAGAGATGGTGCCAGCTGAAATTGCCATTGGGATAGGGCTGGAATTTGAAAACAGAAGGGTAGAAGTCCCGGTAGCTACCGGTATAGCCCTGCGAAACCCTCTCCAGGTACACCTGGGGTGGCACAATCAGGAGCGTACCGGCCAGCAGGGGAATGAACAGCCTGCGGAAACGGAGGCCGATAAAGGCCGTTCCGTTTCGTTTCTGGAGCATGAACCAGGTTACGGTGCCTGAAATGAAGAAAAGAAGGGGCATTCTGAACCTGCTGAGCCAGAAATTAAATTCCATCAGCAAGTTACTGGTCTGGTTATTCTTGAGGTGCCAACCCCATTCAGCCACGTAGGGCATGGCGGAATGGAAGAAGAGAACACCGAGGATGGCGAGGATCCGGAGCCAGTCCAGATAAGCCTGACGGGCGGTTTGTGTTTGCATACATTGGTTGTTTCAGCAAACTTAATCCCGGGCCGGGGAGGGGTAAAATGCGTTTGACGACAGGACGGTTTGAGCTGACAACAGGAAAATGTATTGTGTACGATTTGTTTATCTGACACATGACCAGTAATTTTGCCCCTCTTTAAAACCATAAAACCGGATGGCAAGAATAATAGCATTTCGTGATGCACTGCGGGAAGCAATGAGCGAAGAGATGAGAAAAGATCAGAATGTGTTTCTGATGGGAGAGGAAGTTGCTGAATACAACGGTGCATACAAAGTAAGCCAGGGCATGCTGGATGAATTCGGCCCCAAGCGCATTATCGATACCCCGATTGCAGAATTGGGCTTTACAGGTATTGCAGTAGGCGCTGCCCAGAACGGGCTTCGCCCCATTGTAGAGTTCATGACCTGGAACTTCGCTGTTCTGGCAATGGACCAGATCCTGAATACAGCATCCAAGATGCTGGCGATGAGTGGCGGTCAGATCAGTTGTCCGATCGTATTCCGCGGAGCCAATGGTTCTGCCGGACAGCTCGGCGCTCAGCACTCTACAGCTTTCGAAAGCTATTATGCCAATATCCCGGGCATCAAAGTGATCTCTCCCTCCAATCCATATGACGCGAAAGGCTTGCTGAAAGCAGCTATCCGCGACAATGATCCCGTAGTGTTCATGGAAAGTGAAGTGATGTACGGAGAGAAAGGTGAAGTTCCTGAAGAAGAGTATATCATCGAGATCGGAAAGGCCGACATCAAAAGACCAGGCACCGATGTTACCATCGTTAGCTTCAATAAAATGATGAAGGTTGCCCTGGGTGCTGCTGCCGAACTGGAAAAAGAAGGCATCAGTGCTGAGGTGATAGATCTTCGCACCATCCGTCCGCTGGACTGGTACACGATCCTCGAGAGCGTGAAGAAAACCAATCGCCTGGTGATCGTGGAAGAGCAATGGCCTATGTGCGGTGTTTCTGCCGAGATCGCTTATCGGATCCAGAAAGAAGGATTTGATTATCTGGATGCTCCGATCCGTAGGATCACAGCTGCTGATGCTCCGCTGCACTACGCACCAAACCTGGTGGCAGCTGCATTGCCTGATGTGCCACGTACAGTGAAGCTGGTTCAGGAAGTGATGTATATGAAGAAGTAAAAGAGAAGAATATTAATAGAAAATCCCGGATCATATCCGGGATTTTTTGTTTTTAGGAAGCGATTGGATATCCCTGTTTTTACCCTTAAATTTATCTAAATTGAGAATTATGAAAACATCAGGGAAAGGGACTTTTTTGAAAATGGAAGATGGGCTCATAGCAGAATTCGAATGGTGGAAGGATAAAACGATTGTAAAGGAAATACGCACCAGATATGATGCCTGGGCTGCTGGAAAGGAGAAAGGATATACCCAGGACCAATTAAATGCGTCAATTGAGGAATTAAGGAAAAGACGCTTGTCCGAATGAACAATTAATAGGTCTCAGTTTTTTGGACTTCTCTGAAGTAGAATACCTGATCAGCCATTTGCTGGAGTTTATTAAGCTCAGAAAAGTAATAATTGATATCATCTTTACCAATTATTATGTCCGAATGGTATCGATAGGAGATATAGGTCTTTCTCAGTAATAATAACCGATCCCTTTCCTGTGAAGTTTCTTTCGAAAACACACTGGCGGCTTCGTCATTATGAAAGCGAAGTATACATAGCATTCTGTCCAGATTATGCAACCCATACCTGAATCCTGTGATATTCGCAAACAGCATGATCAGTAATTGCTCTACTGCCTGATGTATACAAAAGGCAGCCATCCCAAAATTGCCGAATCGAAATTGTACACCTGCCATTTGGCTGAATATTTGCGATCTTTCGTACCAGGGGAAGAGTTCCGATTTGTCTGCTTGTGTTTCCGTTTTTTTATTGATGGCGGTTTGGATATGGTCAGCCGGTTGCCATTTTTGATAAAGGATTGTGCCGGATTGAAGGGCGCGGATTGCAAAAGGAGTATTTTGTTCAAGTTGATTGTTGAATGCAGCAGGAGATACCCATATGATTGCGAGTCGGCATAATGTTTTACATCGTTGTTCAAGCATATCCAATACATTGTTGCGATCAATATTGCTGCAGTCTGCAATTACTAGCAGGTTCATATCTTCCGGATCATTTATTTCACTGAATGAATGATCGAAAATTGAGAATCTTTTTCTGTGCTTATCGATATAACCTAATACAATAATTTTATCAGGAGATATAGTATTGACAATTTTACTGAGGATTGTTTCTAAGATTGGATTCAAATTCATCTTCGCTTATTTTGTGGTTAGTAAATGCGCAGCTTCTACTAAACCAGCAATTCGACGGAGAAATTCTATAAGCAGCCATTTGTCTTCTTTGTCTAATTCGCCATAAGATTCGGTAATCGTTGTATCACGGAGCTGTTCAAGGTCAATGCGGATCTTTTCGATGGAATCGCCGTTGAAGAATTTTTGGATCTGAAGAAGAGATTCGGAGAGCGTTTCGTTGTTTGGCAATAGAGGAGCCGTGTTTGTAGTAGATTTCATGCAGAGAGATTTTGAAGTGAATGAAAGGAGATAATTGATTTTCTCCAACAAAGAAACGGTGCATGAAAGCCGTAACCTACCGCCGGACTGCCGTAGTTTACGGATAAAAAAAGATTTGCCTGACGCTATTGTGTAGCCGTTTTCCCGATGTTAATCCACAGTCATAATTCGATTGGATTTAATATATTTGTTCTAATAGAAAATTAATCATGGAACAATCCTTCGCCAAACGCCCGGTTCATATGGGCCAAAACATTCAGAAGTTCAGGCTTATTCGTGAGAAAAGTCAGGGTGATGTTGCCGCAGAGCTGGAGGTTAAGAGAGGTAAGGCAGTGAGCCAGCAATTTGTTTCTGATCTGGAGAATAAGGAAACGATAGAAGATGATGAGTTGTTGAGGCAGATTGCAGAGATATTAAGAGTAGATCCTGAGGTTATAAAATCTATGGATTGGAATGCAGCTATTAATATTATTAGTTGCACGTTCAAGGATAACTCAAATGCAGCCCATACAGTCAATCAAACAATCTATCCGTTAGATAAACTCCTGGAATTTTTCGAGAAAGAAAAGAAAGAATGGAAGAGTGAAACTGAAGCCCTCAAAGCAGAACTTGCAAAACTTAGAGGAGAAATGAAATAAAAAAATTGAGCCGTCCACGTGGACGGCTTTTTCTTTCTTAAGGATGGGACAGGAGGATCAGAGTAGAAAGTAAAATTTGGCCTCGATAACAACCACCACAGGAATCTCATTTTTTCCAGACACTTGGAATCTCATTTGACAGCACTATACCCGCACTACAAGTTATTACCAACTTCATACGTCGATCATTCTACTGTCATTCTAATCTCTCACTACCTTACAGTGTATATTTCTGCGGTGTTACTGGGAGTATATATTACTTACTGTCAGGATAATCTAAGGAAACACGTAGAGATCAGGTGGACTTGATCAGAAATTGTAATGAAGGGGAAATGGATAGCAATAAAATGAAGATGGGGAGCTGATAAATAAGAGATTGTTGCAAGATGGTAGTGTGATTTAGCAAGAAAATGTGCGTTAGGATTGAAATGGAAGTGAAGAAGTGTAGGATAATGCAATAATCCTGTCGCATCGGCAATAGAAGGCTTAGGGAAGAATGTCCCGGAAGTAAGTTTCGATACCAGATTCAATAAAAAAAATCTTTTCCGAAGCGTTTACCTATTCCAGTTGCTCTAAAGTACCTGCAATATGAGAAGCGGCAGACCAGTTGACATATACGATCGGATCGATAGTAACCTTTCGGTTGAAATTATTGGAAGTATGTTGCAGCGGTTCTCTCTTATTCAACAGCATCGGGCGATGCTTACCTGGCCAGGGTCTGGCAAGCTTCTTTTTATACTTTGTTCCGGCCTGTTGTGTTACAGGAGTTAATACCGCAATCAGGTCAGCGGCAAAATACCGTCTGTCTTTCGTGAACCAGCTTGAATTTGCCGGTGCTTTTGGATCACGCCTTTCTTTGGCGGGAAGATCACTATGGATCAATCTGACCTGTAAAGTCATCATGAGAGTTCCATTGCCATTTACCTGCGCTTCCATATTCAAGCCGGTAAATGGCAGATCAAGGTTGATAATAGCCACGGTACTAACGGAGTCTATTACCCGCCGTGTGGTAAAATCGATTTTCACAGCGATGAGCTTAACCTCCAGGCTGGCCGCTTTTATCGAAAACCCAGGCAATGTTTGCGCAGGAATATGAAGGTTGTTGTTTTCATCCAGGACAGGAGCAGTCCTGAAGAATTTGCGGATACTGGTAAACTGGTTGAACTGGTAGCCCTGCAAGCCCTGTATTTCTGATTCGATCAGAGTTTTGTTGAGCCGGTTCACGCGTCCCCTGTCTCCGTAAACATCCAGATGCTGCGCAAATGCTCTTCGGACCAGGCTGCCTTTACTACTGGCAATACCGAAATTTTTTGCGGCCTTTCTGGTGGCAATGGTCTGTTGTACTTCATCGGGCATGCTCCGTATGAAATGAACGCCATTGCGCTTATATCCGATCACATTTCCGATCCTTCCCGTGAAAGGGAATTGTCCTGTTTGTTTAGCCATAACGAAATGGTTTTACAGTTTAATCAGTAATGATTTTTAGTGGTCGGGAGTGAGGGGAAGTTAGTATGAGTATCTCAGAGATTATCCAGTAACGATATACGGTAAAAAGAGCAGATCTTCAGCAATAGGGGGCTAAAACATTAATAATATCCTGAATATTATTATGCCCAATATCAAAAAAGAGGGACTTTAATTGTTGAGCATTTGAACAGAAATTATTAGCAAGGCATTGGCACTTTCATAAAGTTATTTCTGTAGTGTCTCCAATAAGTCCTTTGCTGGGATTCTTTTGATATTACCATCCTTATCCCCAATAACTAGAGACTCACCATTAGCTGCGCTGGTTTCAACAAGTTTACGCAAAGCTTTTCCAATTCCTTGTAAAAGCTTTTCTGATAGTTCGGCAAAATTAGCAGGTTTATTTTCCATGTTGCTTGCTTTGAATTCGAATTACTTCCCAAATATCGGCTTTTTCGATCATAGTTTCGGTGAGGAAGCCTCCCTGAGCTATCATAACAGGCTGAATATATACATTATTGACAACTATCCAGTTGTTGCAAATTGGGATATAAAGATTGAGAAGATTAAATATTCCACGATAGTATCTTCGTTTAATTACATCGACGGGAATGTTATGCCCTCCCTTCCTCACTCGCTCAGCAACTCTTTCAGTTGCTAATTCCGGAGAGTGTAGCCAAAAAAACAGCAAAGTTACCTCATACCCATTTGCTTGAGCTCTTTTAATAAATGAGGTATAGCTTCTGGTTGCTAATGTAGTCTCAAATGCGAAATCAATTCTCTCATCAATTAATTGATTTATTCGATGAAGCATAATTCTGCCTGATTCGAACGAAACGCTTTCGGGATTAAAAGGGGATAGGCCTGCAGCGATACTATCCGCATTTACAAATTCTTTGCAGTTGAGAATTTCCGGGAGTATGGTATAGCTTGCCGTCGTTTTCCCAGCACCATTGCATCCTGCTATTATGTATAGATTGGGCATTCTTCAATTTATGCCTTTATTCTTAATCCCATTATGTTACCGAGTAAGTATTATTAAATCAGAGTGCCCCTGCGACGAGCATTTGTAAAAATGAGGCCTCGGAAACATAAGCGAAACAGCTGAAAAAAGATCTTCTGTCCCATCTTTCCATCCACAGTCAAATTCATATTCTCCTGCGGCGGTATGTTTCCCAGTCTCATTTTTACAATGCGAGGAGTCAATTAATTAGGCTGCAGCCTGCTATCCACCGGATCGCCCCATTCCACAGAATCCAGGCAAGGCACAAAATTAGGATACCTCGGAGTCACCCATTCTTTGAACGCTTCAGCAGTTTTGATGATCGTTCGCTCATGCGTTACATCGTCCACAATCGTAAGTGTGAAATCACCAGTTCTCAACACCTGGTAAACAGTAAAGAACCTTCTTGCTCCGGTAGAAAAATAGACTTTCTTGTTATTGTAGTAATCGTCAGGCCAAAGGCTTTCGAGCCAAACATCATTGATGTACAATTTGTACTGTGGGTTTAACATGGGATTGATCCGGGTGTTGTGTTAATGAAAAAACGTATAAAAACAAAAACATGCCGGCGCTTCTACGCAACCCGGCATGTTTGCTTGCTGATATGTCAGATCGACTATTCTAAGATCTTAAAAGCGGTAGAACACAGTAGAAGGAATGCATAGATGCATCCGAGTACTAATCCGCCTAATATTGTTAATCGCATTACAACCTTGCCAACTCTTGGCTGCGGTTGAAGGTTCAAATGGGTAGCCTTCATAAGGACATTTTGGGGTTAATAATTGTTTTCAAAGGATCTTGATTCTGTAACAGCTCTAAAATACTATTACCGCTTCGTTTATGCAAGGGAGTTTTACTATCTTATTGTTGTTTTTTTACGGTTACCATCTTTTCAGCTCATCTTTATAAAAACCCCATTCCGGCGTGGAAATGAGCCTGTTAGCCTGTTGAACATCATACCAGGGACTACCATCTTTATTGGCGTAATTCTTCAATATATGAATGCTTTGAGCAGGCATATAGCTCTGGGCCAGCATATAGTATTTTTCGTTCATATTATTGTTGTTAACTACCACGTCCATTACTATCACTGCATGGCCGGGAGACCCGCCGCGGATCAACACGTCGCCGGGTTGAATGTCGTTGAACCAATGTACAGTTCGCAATTGCTGTGCCAGTGAAATGGTGCCGCACCAGGAGTAGACCGTTTGCAGGTAGCGTTCAAATGCGGAGGAATCGGGGGAAGGTGGACAAACATACATCCTTCCATTATTGTCCGCGAATCTGATCTCATCGTACCGCCCCTGGCTAAACAACCAGGAGGCGCGGAGGCGCATTACGGCATCGGCGCATTGCTGAAGGTCTTTATGGCCAACGGGAATGTCCAGCACTGCATATTGGGCATCCTGGTTGCCTTTGAGCTGACCGTTGTAGAGGTAAACGGCATTATCTTTTTTGAGGGAAACATTTCGGAGCCAGGTGGCGAAGCCGGTATCGGTTCCATTGTAGCGCCTGCAGCCTTCCGGCGGCGGGATCTCTGAAACCCGTGTGGGGACTGACTTTGACGAAGTCTTTCCTGATTGTCGGCCGGCGGTGGAAGCTGCTTCCTGACAACTGCTTAAAACCGGCAAAATAATTGATAGTAAGAAGAGCTTGTGCTTCATGGAGGTTTGTTATTTTTACTCAACCTGAAGGATCATCAACCGGCATTATTCCACAGCAATAACCTGTTAATTATTATGTCAAATATTTTAATCATCGACGACGAAAAAGCGATCCGCAAAACCCTCTCCGAAATCCTTTCTTATGAAGGCTACAAGATCGAGGAAGCAAGTGACGGAGAAGAAGGATTGAAGAAGTTCAAGGAAAGAACCTTTGATGTGGTGCTTTGTGATATCAAGATGCCCAAACTGGACGGCATCGAGTTCCTGGACAAAGCCCGTGAAGTGAATCCCGATGTTCCGGTGATCATGATCTCCGGTCACGGTACCATCGAAACGGCTGTGGAAGCAGTAAAGAAAGGCGCCTATGATTATATCGCCAAACCACCAGACCTCAACAGACTGCTGATCACTATCCGCAACGCTACCGATAAAACCAACCTGGTTGCGGAAACAAAAGTGCTCAAACGCAAAGTGAGCAAAGTGGAAGAAATGATCGGTGAGTCCGGCCCCATCCTTCGTATCAAAGAAACCATCGATAAAGTGGCGCCTACCGATGCCCGTATCCTCGTAATGGGTGAAAACGGAGTAGGTAAGGAGCTGGTGGCCCGCTGGGTGCATGAGAAAAGCAACCGCGCTGCCGGCCCGCTCATTGAAGTGAATTGCGCGGCCATTCCCAGCGAACTGATCGAGAGCGAGCTCTTCGGTCATGAAAAAGGTTCCTTCACCTCCGCTGTTAAACAAAGGATCGGCAAATTTGAATCTGCCCATGGCGGTACACTCTTCCTGGATGAGATCGGCGATATGAGCCTGAATGCACAGGCCAAAGTGCTGCGCGCGCTCCAGGAAGGCAAGATCACCCGGGTGGGCGGCGATAAAGATATCAGTGTGGACGTTCGCGTTATTGCGGCTACCAATAAAGACCTGCTGCGCGAAGTGGACGAGAAGAATTTCCGTCTCGATCTTTATCATCGTCTCAGTGTGATCATCATCCATGTTCCATCGCTCAATGATAGACGTGATGATATCCCGTTACTGGTAGATAAATTCCTGGCAGACGTTTGCTCGGATTATGGCATCGCTAAAAAGTCCATCGATAATGAAGCACTGGAAGCGCTGAAAACCCATAACTGGACGGGCAATATCCGCGAACTGCGTAATGTGGTGGAGCGGCTTATAATACTCTCCGGCAAAAATATCACTGCGGAAGACGTTTATGCATATGTGCTACCGAGGAAGTAGTAACAAGGATTTTAGTCAACCATCTTTTTGCTAGTAATTATCAGTTAAGGGCCACAACAGGTTCAAACTTTGCATTTTTTTAGTTGAAAGCGGGCAGATATGGGGGACGTATGCTCATAAAGACATTGCATTTGAATTTGGCACCTGGATCAGTCCAGCTTTCAAATTGTATTTGATTAAGGAATTTCAGCGTCTGAAAGATCAAGAAGCTAAAACCTTAAACAGTGAGTGGGATTTTAGAAGGTTTTTATCAAGGTTAACTATCGGATTCAAACAGACGCTATAAAGAACGTTCTCATCCCAATTGCAAATATTACAAAGGACCAGGAAGGCATCGTGTATGCAAATGAAGCAGAACTATTAAATGTGGCGATGTTCGGCACAACATCTAAGGAGTGGAAAAAAAGTAATCCCGAAAAAGCATTGTCAGGCTTAAATATTCGAGATTTTGCCGATGTACCTCAACTAACAGTCCTGGCTAACCTTGAAAGCCATAATGCTGATCTTATTCGTCAAGGACTACCACCCAAAGAGAGGATTTTGAAACTTAGAGAACTTGCAATAATTCAATTGAAATCATTACGTAACATTAATTTCACCTATCCTATTGAAAGTCCACATATTTCTCCTTTTTCTAATCAGAACCATGTTGACAATAGCTTAAAAGATCTTTTATCAGAATCTCCCAAAAAAGATATGGACGAATAAGGCTAATGATTTATTCAATTTTGTTACCCGCTAAATAGTAGCAAAAGCCAGCAACGCATCCTTCCCATTCAGCAATTTCACATTATGCGGAATATGATGCACCAAACTGGAAGAAGAAAAATAGATCTGCTGTCCGGAGAACAGCGTCGATAATTTCTGAAGATATTGTTTCAGATCACAACGGATCAGGTTGGTCACCAGGTGGAAGTACACCTGTGTGATCCCTTTCTGTGTGTTCTTCATCACTTCCAACACTTCCAGTGATACATTCCTGCCCACGTACACAGTGGGAACCCCTTGTTTCTTTAGCAAATACTGCATGAAAAGAATGGAGATCTCATGGTATTCAAATTCGGGAGTAAACAGTAACACTTTTCTTTCAGGATGGCATTGTGCCGGGCAATCCAGTCCATCTATAGCCAAATGGATCTTCTTAATGATAAGCGCACTGGCGAAATGTTCCTGGCAAGGATGCGCCTTGCCGGCCAGCCAGAGCAACCCGATTTGACTTAGCAACGGAAACACCACATTGAACATGCCGCGCTCAAAACCTGCATGCAGCAGGATTGTATTCAATATTTTCTCAAACCGGGGCTGGTCAAAGTCAAGCGCGGCCTCGGTCAGCTGGTTAACGTAGATCTCGTAATTCTCAGTGTCCGGGCGCAGCTCCAGTGCGTGCTGACGGATCTCTTCCTGGGTCATACCCGCGATCCGGCTGATCTTCATGCCCCTGTTATAGAGATAGGCCACACGAAGGATATACTTCAGGTCCTCACAATCATAGAACCTGTGTTTGCTTTCCTTCCTTTTGGGATTGAAGATATTATGCCTTTGCTCCCAGATGCGGAGGGTGTGGGCCTTGATGCCCGTCATGTTCTCAATGTCGCGGATGGAAAAATTATTCATATAATGTGTAACGGGTGGGAATTTATTACAACTAATGATAATGAGCAAATTCTGTTTGCCTGGGGAAAACTATGCAAACCTGCGGCCAGTGGTGGAATATTACCTTCAGAATCAGGCTTTGGTGTTCAAGGATATAGCCTTATTTTAGCAAATAATTGGTTTTTACCCTCCAGTCAACGTTACACGGAGTGGTAATTTTGTAAGATTCTTCATAAACAAAGACAGCATGAGTTTACATGATCTGAGCATTATTATCCTGATATCCCTTTTGATCGTACTGCTGCCCGCTATTGGGTTGGCAAAACTGTTCGAGAAAGCAGGTATCCCTTCCTGGAAAGCATGGGTGCCCTTCCTCAACACCTGGGAAATGCTCAAAGCTGCCCGTTACAAACAATACTGGTTCTGGATACAATTCATTCCTGTACTCGGTTGGTTCATCAGTATCTGGATACTGGTGGAATTTGTGAAACTGTTTGGTAAATATGGTTTCCTGGAGCATGCCGCCGCCGTATTGTTGCCCTTCATCTATTTCCCGTATATCGGTTACAGTGATAAAACAAAATACCTGGGATACGAAACTGCCCGCAAGCATCGCAAGAGCGCTGTGCGCGAATGGGTGGACGCTGCCGTGTTCGCCATCGTGGCCGCCACACTGATCCGCACTTTCGTGTTCGAAGCATATACCATCCCTACAGGCTCTATGGAAAAGACCCTGCTGGTGAATGATTTCCTCTTCGTGAGCAAACTGAGCTATGGTCCGCGTATTCCCAATACACCACTGGCATTTCCATTTGTACATCATACCATGCCGGTAGTGGGAGGCAAGTCCTATTCAGAAGCTATCCATCTTCCTTATACGCGCTGGTTCTCCAGTCCTGTAAAGAGGAATGATGTAGTGGTATTCAATTTCCCTGCCGGTGATACGCTTACGGTGGAATATGATTCGAGGATACCTTATTATGATCTTGTGAGAGAACAGGGCCGCGACAGGGTTTGGAACGAGAACACAGTGATCACACGTCCGGTTGACAAACGCGAGAACTATATCAAACGCTGTGTGGCCATTGGAGGCGATACCATCGAACTGAAAAATGGAATTCTGTACGTGAACAATGAGCCCGGCTTTGTAAGTCCCACTGCCGCTACTTATTATCATGTTCGTTTCAACAATGTGATCATCGAGCCGGAAACACTTCGTGAACAGGGCATCCTGCTCAATATGGCCGAAGGCGATGCAGACCTGCAGCCGTTGGGCGGATTTGATTATCGCATCAATCTTACTTTGAATGAGCTGGAGATCGTGAAGAAGATCCCGGGATTCGTTTCTGCCGACAAGGAGATCCTGCCTGCATCGGAAGATATCTTCCCCAACAATCCCGGCATGTTCCCCTGGAGCGCTGATAATTTCGGTAAGCTCTGGATCCCGAAGAAAGGCGCCACCATTCAACTCACACCTCAGAATATCGTGCTGTACAAACGCGCTATCAGCGTGTATGAAGGCAATACCTGGGAAGAACAGGGAGGAAAGATCTATATCAACGGCGAGCCCGCTACCAGCTATACATTCAAGATGGATTATTTCTGGATGATGGGCGACAACCGTCATAAATCACAGGACAGCCGCTACTGGGGATACGTACCCGAAGACCATGTGGTAGGTGAAGCATGGATGATCTGGATGAGCTGGGATAAAGGCGTTCGCTGGAACAGGCTGTTCAAGACGATCCACTAACATGAAGTCAGCAAACTATCAGTTCTCTTACATTGTATATGATTCCATCAGCGAACTGGAACCACCCGATGCCTGGTTACTCAATGAGGCCAGGGATGTGAGCCAGTATGCTTATGCACCTTATTCAAACTTCCTGGTTGGAGCAGTAGCCAAACTTGCCAATGGCGAGATTGTGGCCGGTTCCAACCAGGAAAATGCCAGCTACCCCGCAGGCATATGCGCAGAACGCGTGCTGCTCAGCACCGCTGCCAGTATGTATCCCGGCATTCCTATCGATACCATCGCTATCAGTTATCAGCAGGCAAATGGTCCCAGTGATCATCCGGTAGCGCCTTGTGGGATCTGCAGACAAAGTTTGCAGGAGTTCGAAGGCCGGGTGAACCAGCCGATACGCCTGATCCTCGCAGGCATGGAAGGAAAAGTTTTTGTAATAGAGAAAGCAAGCTCATTACTGCCGTTGGCGTTTACGCAGGAAGAATTGTTGTGATTTCATTACTGACATCTGAGAAGTTCAGGATCGTTCTGCCTTTTTATGATTTAATACAATGATCTCCGACAGTATACTACCACACAGGAACAAAGATGTAATCAGACCCAGCAGAACAGAATTCCTTTGAATCGCCAGATAAAAGAGCAGGGCAGAAAATGAAAGCACAACTATTGAAGAAAGGATCAGAACACCATAACTATTGTCTGGTATTAACGCATGGATGTCCTTAGTTTTTTTGTAGACGATAAAACTAAGAATGTATGCTGTAAGAAGTGTGAGGCCTGCCATTGCCAAATAGAAATTCGCGGACAGGTTCAGGAATGTACCTTCCCCGGAACGAAAGGCATTATTATAAGCGATAGAAAAGAATAGTCCGGGAATGAATAAAAATCTTGATAGATTTCTCATGATGGAGTAAGGTTGCATTGATAAAAAGATAATAAGAAAATCTGGATCTTCCTAATCTGTTCACTGAGCACTCTTGTACAAGATCATACACAGGAAGAGTTGTTGTAATTAGTTGATTGTAGTAACCTGGCCGATCTGATGTTGTGGTTTATCTTTCGCAATCCAGGAAAGGGTTACAATTCCCTTGACGAAATATGGTACTACCAGGTTATAATAAAACACCATGATCAGAATGCCCAATGGAATAGCTGCGATATCCATCAGGCCGTTGAGTATCCATCCGGACCAGTTGCATACGCGATATTAGAGAATCGTGGAATAAGATAATTGAGATAATCATGCAGGGGAAGGATCTGTAAGATCCATACAATTGGAATAAAAACGATGCCAATAGCAATGGCTTTGTAATCTACAGACATATACTGAGGTTAAGGTTTACAGTCCTCCAAACTCCAGTTGCACATCTGTGGCGGCATAACCAACACAGGTGAGGATCAGTCCTTTTCCGGTGTCCTTATCCGTTAGCACTTCATTATTCGTCATCTTTACTTCTCCACTCACACATCTTGCGGTACAGGTGGCGCATCTTCCGGCTTTGCAACTGTAGGGCAGTTCTATCTGCAGGTTGAGGGCTGCCTGCAAAATAGAGGTAGGATAAGATACATCAAATTCGTAATCTTTTCCCTGATATTTCAGCAATACTTTTTTGGGGCCGGGATCGATCACCAGTGCCGGAGGCGGTAATACAGGAATGGTGAAATGTTCCTTGAAGATCTGGTCTTCTTCGTATCCCATCACGCGCAGCGTGAATTGTACCATCCGCATGAAGGCGGGAGGTCCGCAGGTATAGAAGAGTGTGGGAGGTCTGTTTTGATGATGACGAAATGGCTTTGGCTCGTGGTAGCCTACGAGCTGTTCCAGCAGTCCGTTGTTGAGCCTGCGTGAAGGCAGCTCATGCAATAATGGATGGCTGAGCAGATCGATGCGGGTGAACTGCTGCGGATATTGTTCTTCCAGCAACTGCAACTCACGATGATAGATGATGGTGGTTTCATCGTGGTTTTGATACAGCATCGTGATATGCGTCTTTGGCTCGGATACCAATACAGATTTGATCAGCGAGAACACAGGTACGATGCCGCTTCCGGCAGCGAGAAAGAACAAGTGTCTTTGTTCAGCGGGATCTGTCTCTATAGTGAAACGGCCGGATGGCGGCACAGCCAGCACTTTGGTGCCGGGTTGCCAGTGTTCCAGGATATGCCTGGAGATCTCACCATTCTCTTTCCTTTTAACGGTGATGAACAATCGATCATCGGTACCGGGTGAAGAGCCCATGGAGTAGGAGCGTCTTACTTCATGACCATTGAACTCTATCAGGAGCGTGAGGAATTGTCCGGCTTCATAGGTGATGGGATTTCCATTCACCTGTTCCAGCACATAACTTTTGGCCTCTTTTGTTTCGGGCACTACTTCTTTTACGATCAGTTCCAAAAAATCCATGATCACTTATCACTAAGGTTTACTACGATCCTGCCCATGACCTTTCCTTCAAGAATGGAATCGATATAGATATCACTGAGCTCTTCCAGGCTTACTTCTTTGGCAATGCCATTGAGCTTGTCTTTTATATTCCAGGCGGTGCTGAGTTTGTCCCAGATGGCCATACGCCGGATCATGGGCGTTTCTGCGGAGCCAACGCCGAGAAGGTTCACACCATTGAGGATAAAAGGATACACGGTGGTAGCCAGTTGCGAGCTGCCCACAAGTCCCGTACTTACTACATTGCCTTCGATCTGGCAGGCTTTGAGCAGGGTAGCGAGTGTATTGCCGCCAACGGTATCGATAGCGCCGGCCCACTGCGAACGGAGCAGGGCTTTACCGGTAGTATCGTACACCCATTCACGGGATTGTATATGCGTAGCGCCGAGGCTGGTGAGATATGCTTCTGCATTGGCCTTGCCGGTAATGGCGATCACTTCGTAACCGGCTTTGCCAAGAATGGCAACAGCCATGCTGCCCACGCCGCCGGTGGACCCTGTTACAACGATGGGGCCCTGTTGCGGATGCTGCCCAAGCAGTTCCATCTTGAAGAGGGCAGAAGCAGCGGTGAATCCTGCAGTACCGAGGATCATACATTCCTTCAGCGTATAACCATCGGGTTTACGAACCACCCAGGCGGCCGGAACGCGGATGTATTCACCAAATCCGCCACAGGTGTTCATACCGAGATCGTAACCGGTAACGATCACTTCTTCGCCGACGGTGAAGAGTTCACTGCGACTGATCTCAACAGTGCCTGCAGCATCGATGCCGGGAGTATGGGGGAACTTGCGGGTAATGCCTTTATTGCCGGTGGCGGAGAGTGCGTCTTTATAATTCAGTGCGGAATAATGGACCCTGATCACCACTTCGCCGGGCGGCAGGTCGTCTATCATTCTCTCAACGATATTCCTTTCAAATTTTCCTTCTGCTGTTTCTGTTATCCATAGTGCTTTGAATGGCATAAACTTATTTCCTCCTTTCTGATTTTAAAATATAACTGCAAAATTCAGACCTGCCTTTGAATGCCGGGTCAGAAAAGGGTTTGAACGCCGTGGGCCACACGCTTTTCCATCGCCAGCAGCCATTTCTTTCTCCACAATCCACCTGCATAGCCCACCAGTTCTCCATTGGAACCGATCACGCGGTGGCAGGGCACAATGATGGCCACATGATTGCGGCCGTTGGCAGATGCCGCAGCGCGGATGGTCTTGGGATCGCCCAGCCTGCGGGCGATATCCAGGTAGCTGGTGGTCTTGCCGAAGGGAATATTCATCAGTTCGTTCCAGACCTTCAGCTGGAACTCTGTTCCTTCCTGGCTCACAGGGATGTCAAAAATACGGCGATGGCCCTGAAAATATTCAATCAGTTCTTCGGTGACCTGGATGGCGAGGGGAGGCAGTTCCGGAGTAGGGGGTTGCTGCAAGGCTTCTTCGTCGTTATCCACAAAGTGCAGTTCACTGAGATACTGGTCCGTACCCGATAACCGGAGCAATCCGACCGGGCTCTGGTAATATGTGGTAAAACTGGCAGGCATAGTTTTGATGGTTACCCGATCTTCCAGCCATTTTCCACTTTCCGTTCGGGTTGTAATAAAACTACGTCTTTTTATCAGTGTATACGCCCATGATCAGGCACTCGCTGAAAAAGTTGGCGATCTGTTTTGGTGGAAAATTCACCACAGCCACCACCTGCCTGCCGATCAGGCTCTCTTTGTCGTACAGCGCCGTGATCTGCGCCGAGGTCTTTTTAATGCCCAGCTCTCCAAAATCCACGGTAATTTGGTAGGCAGGCTTTTTCGCTTTGGGAAAATCTGTAACTTCCATGATTGTTCCAACACGCATTTCGATCTTTTCGAAATCATCCCAGGTAATGCTCATCATTAATTTTTTTTCAAATAAAGACAAATAATATGAAAAGAACAGCAACAGCCGTATGGAACGGCTCCGGAAAAGAAGGCAATGGACATCTGACTACTCAAAGCACTACCCTGAACAAAACCCAGTACTCATACAAATCAAGGTTTGAAGAAGGCGTTGGCACCAACCCTGAAGAGCTGATCGCAGCTGCACATGCAGGCTGCTTCACCATGAAGCTCAGCTTCGTTCTCGGCGGTGCAGGATTCACTCCTGATTCCATTGAAACAACATCTACCATTACGCTCGACAATGGCGTGATCACTACCTCACACCTGGTTGTGAAAGCTACTGTTCCCGGTATCACTGCCGAAAAATTCCAGGAAGCGGTGAAAGACGCAGAACAGAACTGTCCGGTGAGCAAGGCGCTGAACGTGACCATCACTACAGAAGCCACACTGGGTTAATCCAAATCAGCACGTAACAGCTTTCTTTTTCAGGCATTCACGATTAAGTTTTTGTGAAATGCGGGGAAGAAAACTGCACCATAGTACGGTCAACTCCGGAATGGGCCTCGGGCATCAATGTTTGAGGTTTGTTCCGGAGTTGCCGTTTATGAAATTAATGGCTCCTCTTCTTTGCTAAATCGTTTTACCATCGTATTTTCAGTTCTTCTACTCATACAAAACCAGATGGACTGAAACATGGAAAAGAAGCAAACGTCAGATCATGGCCGGCGGGATTTTATCCGCAACACATCGTTGGCAGCAGCAGGATTTTTTATCGTTCCCCGTCATGTGCTTGGCCGTGGCTATGTAGCGCCGAGCGATAAGCTCCGCATAGCCGGTATCGGCGTTGGCGGCAAGGGTGCAAGCGATCTTGCTGAATTTGTAAAGAGCCCGAATGCGCAGATCGTTGCACTCTGTGATGTGGATGACCGCGAAGCAGCCAAGAGCCGCAAGCGATTCGACAAAGCTCCTTACTACCGCGATTTCCGCGAGATGCTGGACAAGGAAGGAAAGAACATCGATGCAGTTTCTGTATCCACTCCGGATAATACACATGCCGTAGCAGCCATTGCCGCCATGCAATTAGGCAAACATGTGTATGTGCAGAAACCACTCGCTCACGATATTTACGAAGCGCGTATGCTAACGGAAGCAGCTAAACGTTATAAGGTGGTGACCCAGATGGGCAACCAGGGCGGCTCCGGCGACGGCGTTCGCAAAATGAAAGAGATCGTGGATGCAGGCCTGATTGGCCAGGTGCATACAGTGCATTGCTGGACCAACCGTCCTGTATGGCCTCAGGGAGTTCCCACACCATCAGGCACACACGAAATTCCCAAAGAGCTCGACTGGGACCTCTGGCTCGGTCCGGCTAAGAAAATAGATTTCAATCCCGCATACCTGCCCTTCAACTGGCGTGGCTGGTGGGCATTCGGAACGGGCGCACTGGGCGATATGGCCTGCCATATCATGGACCCTGTGTACCGCATCCTGCCTATCCTGTATCCCTCCGATGTGGAGTGCAGCGTGGCTACCATCTGGCAGAAGATGTGGGACGATTCGGCTAACCCAGACAGTTGTCCACCCAGCACCATCATCCGTTTGTCTTATCCCACCAATGATGGCAAACATGTGATCAAAGTGAACTGGTACGATGGTGGTCTCTTACCTGCAAGGCCAGACGAACTTTTACCTGATGAAGAGATGGGCAACTGGGATGGCGGCGTGATCTTCGAAGGCAGCAAAGGAAAGATCATGGCCGATTGTTATGGCGCCAATCCACGACTGCTTCCCACCAGGCTGATGAAAGAAAAGAAGATGCCGAAGGAAACCATCAAACGCGTTCCTGAAGGGCATTACGTGCAGTGGGTGAACGCCTGTATTGCAGGTCATGGTAAAGGTGAGACCAGTTCTCCGTTCGAGTTTGCAGGTCCGTTTACGGAAAGCATTCTTATCGGCAACCTGGCGATAAGGAGTTTCCTGATGAAGAACCCCAACCTGAAAGGATGGGGCGATAAATATCTTGGCAGAAAGAAATTGTTATGGGATGCGAAGAATATGCGCATCACCAATTTTGAAGAAGCGAACCAGTTTGTGAAGAGAGAATACAGGGAAGGCTGGACGCTGGGCGTGTAAGAAACCGGAATGATTTAGGAAACAGTGCAGGCAACTGCACTGTTTTTTTGTGCCTATGCACATGATTCCAATCAATTTTTATTAGAAAGATTGTTGGCAGTATAAATGTTTGAGGAGTGAAGGCGTAACATCACACCTTTATTAATCAAACCGATATTTATGGAGCACGTGACCATGAACAAAGCAGAATCACTCACAGAAGGATTCTTGAAATTTTTTGAAACAATCCGGATAACTGCGCGGCATCCCCGCAAGCTTTTTGCGATGATCAAAAAGAATGATTTCAGCAAGATATATAAACCATTGCCTGTTTATATTTTTACAGTATTTCTATTCTTTCTCGTAACGCAGTTGATCCCTCTGACTTCAACATATGCACCTTATTATGCACCTTGGGTCAAAGGTGAACAAACGCATCTTACTGAAACGATCAGCCTTAATATGTTGATATTTGTAATGATCAATCTGATAGTAGGGCTAGTACAAATTTCCATTACAGCAGCTATTTTCAGCAGGCGGCATTTCCAGACTTTGGTGAAATTATTCTTGTATGCGGGTATGGTGGTTACTCTATTCAAAATGCTGTATGTAGTCGTTTTTCCTTTACTGGTTGCCTGGATAAACCCGAATGCACGTGAATCAGGCATTTTCATTCATCCTTATTGGCTAATGGCCTTTGATATCATTTTCTACTTTGTTTTGGCTTTTTACGTTTATCTGTTGCCCCAAAAAGTGAAGGAACGTGATAATAATTTACACAGTCAGCTTTTACAGATATCTCCAAACAAAGTTCCGGGGCGTTCACAGAAATGGATTTACGGGGTAAGTTTGTGGTTCATTTTATGTTTATCCAATTATTCTCATGATCGTCTGAATTCATTTACATACGGGTACCTGAATAAGTTTGGCGACACACCGGGGGTTGATATGACAGACAAGAACGAGGCCAGCAGGAAGGCTCTTTTTCTCTCCGCCTCATATAACCCAAATGATTCTGTGGACATACAGGGTATGATTATGATCAAACTGGAATCACCTGGCTATATACCCTCAAACAGTAATAGAAAGTTGTATTTCGAAATAGAAGAAACTCGTGAACGGAGATGGGTTATAACCTGCCCGTACCTGGATATGGATTTTCAGGTTCATCCTGCAGAAAACGGGACTATTGAATTCAATTCCGGGAAATTATATCCCGTTACCCTAAAAGCAAGAATGTCGTCGGAACAGTTTGGTAGATTCAGAAAAAGATTTGATAAAAAAATGGCACATATAGGATTTCAATTGTATCTCAATGAAACCAGACATTGCAACAGGAGGTATTCCCGTCAAATAATTATCGATATCGACTCCACCCACCTAAACACCAGCTTCGCAACAATGAGAAAAAATATCACCCAATCGCGTGGTAAATATTAATTTCATTCCTGGATACTTTCATAAAAAATCCCGGTTGAAATCATCAACCGGGATTTTCATTTATAGTACACTAACAATTATTTACCAAGATAAGACCTCAGCATCCAGGCGGCTTTTTCATGCTTCTGGATCAGTTGTGTGAGGTAATCCACCGTGCCCACATCTTTCAGTTTGTCTACTTCTGTGATCTTCTCACGGATGTAACGGGCCATTGTTTCGTGGTCATCCAGGAGATTTCTAACCTGTTCGCCCTGTTTGGTAGTGGTGGAGGGCTCAGTGAGATCGGTGAGCTTCAGGTATTCTTTCAGACGGCCTTCGGCATAGTGCCCGATCTTACGTACTCTTTCTGCAATTTCATCTATCACATCTTCCAGTTCCGTGTATAAGCTTTCAAAGAATTTGTGCATTTCGATGAAGTTGTCGCCTTCATAATTCCAGTGGTAATTCCTGGTTTTGGCATACAACACAAATTCATCGGCCAGGAGTTTGTTCAGTATGAGAGCAATTTGCTGTGCGTTCTTTTCAATAAGGCCAATGTTCGCTTTCATGTCTTATGAATTTTAGTGTATAGATAATAGTTATCATCATTCCGATGAAGTAACAAAATTGCGACAGTAAAAGTTTGTACTAAGGTATTCGAGCCGGCGGCCCGGGCAGGGATATACGTTGCCAGGGGGCAAGCGTATTCAAATGTACTAATTACATTGATACAAAATCATGATCCTGGTCAGATGGAGGGATCGTCGTTTTCTCCGGTTTCGTCCACCTCACCTGTAAAGGGATCTTCATCCGGTGTATCCAGGATGGCGGCAAGGTCCAGCAATTCCTTTTGTTTGTAGCGGTATTTATCGTTGTCGAAGCATTTGGAGAATTCTTCCATCAGCATCCTGATCACGGCTTTATTGGAAAGCGGTTTGAAGTAGGAGGCCACCGGTGGCACATTGATGCGCTTGAAGTAATTTTCAACGTCTTTGTGGGTGAACACCTGTCCGCTCATCGGATCGATAAAGAATTCCGTTTTGTATTGCGGATTTTCGTTCACTCTCGTGAAGTCATATTCCGGCTTGAAATAGCCCAGCACGAATTGCCGGGGGATATTGATGGCGCGAATGGGAACGTCCAGCAATTCGCTTACAATGAGGTAGAGGATGCCGTTGGCAATAGCGTTACCCCTTTTGCTTTCGAGTTGCTTATTGATGAGGAACTCTTCGGGTTGCTGGTAAGCGATCTCGGAGCCCCTGAGATTATAATAATTGTAGAGGATGCTGGTGAGCACATTCACCTGTTCGAGAGGAGTGAGGTAGTTGTTGAGCTCGAGCCAGATATTGCGGCGGAGTTTTTCGATCTCCTGGTAGATGGTGCTGGTGACAAGTTCCGGATATTGAAAACGGGCTACCAGCAGGGCGCCCGTCAGCAAATCCTGGTGCAGATTCCTGCCCCATTGCTGCGTTTCCCCGGTGAGATCGCGATAGTGAAGCCGATGAATCAGAAGCTCGATCCTTTCCTGCACATCTTCGCTGACGGTATTCTCCCACAGGTGCTCGAGATTGGGGATGATACCTTTTCCAAAATCGATGATGCGGGTGGACACCACATTAAAGACCTCCTCATCCGGATCATCAATCAGGTGGAACAACGCTGATATTTCTTTATTTTCCTCCATAGGCCGGGGATTCTCCCTGATATTAGACAACGCAATCACGTTGTCAATTTCGGAGAAATGATTAAAATCCTTGTAAAAATCTTTTCCACAAATTCACAGAAAATTCATCTGTGTGATTATCAAAGCAATTCACTTGCCAGCGGGAGATGCTGATCGAGCAGGCGTTTCAGGAGCTTCTTTTCCTCCGCGTTTGTAACGGCGCGCATGGGGATAAGAATTGCATGGTAAGAACTTGTATAGAGATAGTAGCAGTCTTTCGTTTCCACTTTTTTGACAATTGCCTCCCAGTTGTACCTGCTTTCGGAGGCGCTGTCCTTATCGATGATACCCTGTTGGCTGAGGGTGATCTCGGAAGTTTGAAGGATATGCTGGTTCTCCGGTTCGCGGAGCATCGTATTCACCCGGCTTTTGATGGAGCGTTTCACTAGCATGGGAACAATCAGCGCATAGATGAGACCGATAGCTCCAAAAACAAAGGCATCTACCAGGAAATCATGACGGAAACGGTTGATGTAAACGTAACCTGCGGCCACTGCTCCATAAAGCGCCAATACCCGGGTAAAATACCTGATACGATACGCCCGCCGGTCCGGCGAAGACCAGCTGGTGTAATAGTTGTATTCCAGGAACTCTTCCCGGGTAAGGTTAAATCGTAAGGTGAGCACTATTTTTTCTTAGCCGACTTTTTGGGAGCGGCTTTTTTGGTGGCGGTTTTCTTTGCGGCCGCTTTTTTGGCGGGCTTTGAAAATGCATTGGGAACCTGCGCCTCGATCATCTTCTTCACTTCTTCCAAAGGAATGGTGGCGGCTTCTTCAGCAGTGTACTTGCTGTCGTCAGCTTTCTTACCCAGCTTCAGCATCTTCTTGCCGAATTTGATGAGCGGACCCCAGCGACCATTTTCGATGGAGATCTTTTCATCAGGCCAGTGTTGGATATATCGGTTGGCTTCTTTCTCCACCTTGGCGCCGATCAGCTCCCCGATGTCCGACTGGGAGAGATTATCGAAATCGTAGCGCCTGGGCACATTGATGAACATCTCATTCCATTTGATGAATGGACCGAAACGTCCTTTGCCTTTGGTTACACCTTTGCCTTCGTACATGGCGATAGGAGCATCGGCCTGCTGTTTTTCATTGATCAGTTCGATAGCGCGCTCCAGGGTCACTTCCAGTGGATCTTCCCCACGGGGAATGGAGATGAATTGCTCACCGAATTTTACATATGGTCCAAATCTTCCAACGTTCACGGCTACTTCCTGGTCTTCATAATTGCCAAGTGTTCTCGGCAGTTTGAAAAGGTCAAGCGCTTCTTCGTAGGAGATGGTTTCGATGCTCTGATCTCTTTTGAGACTGGCGAAACGCGGCTTCTCTTCATCGTTCACATCACCGATCTGAACCATTGGACCGAAGCGGCCCATCCTGGCAACGATCTTCTTGCCGCTTTCCGGATCAACGCCAAGCTCGCGCTCGCCTTTGATACGTTCTGCATTCACGATAGTATCGTCCACTTCCTTTTTGAAAGGCACGTAGAACTGATCGATCATATTATTCCACTTCAGTTTGCCTGCAGCTACTTCATCGAATTCATTCTCGATGCGGGCAGTGAAACCATAGTCCATGATATCATCGAAATACTGTTTCAGAAAATCCGTCACTACCAGTCCGAGGTCGGAAGGGAAGAGCTTGGATTTCTCTGCACCTGTATTTTCAGATTCAGTGATCTTAGTGATATTATCTTTCACCAGGCTGAAGATGCGGTATTCTCTTTTTACACCTTCTTTATCGCGTTTCTCAACGTATCCGCGTTTTTGAATAGTGGAGATGGTGGGAGCGTAGGTGGAAGGTCTGCCGATGCCGAGCTCTTCGAGTTTCTTTACCAGGGAAGCCTCCGTGTAACGCGGGCTGGGCCTGCTGAAGCGCTCGATGGCTTTCATTTCTTTGAGTGGCAGTTGCTGGTTCACAGTGAGTGGCGGCAGCATGCCTTCGGCCTGTTCATCGTCATTGATATCTTCTTCATCGCGGTCTTCACGGTATACTTTGAGGAAGCCGTCGAACTTGAGCACTTCACCGCTGGCGGTGAGCTCTTCCCTATTGGTGGAGATATTGATCTTGGCGATGGTCCTTTCCAGTTCCGCATCAGCCATTTGAGAAGCCATGGTGCGTTTCCAGATCAGCTCGTATAATTTTCTTGTTTCAGGATCGTCCACGTCGTGATTATCCATATAAGTAGGGCGAATCGCTTCGTGTGCTTCCTGTGCGGATTCGTTCTTATTCTTGTATTTGCGTGGCTGGTGGTAACGTTCTCCGTATTGGCTGATGATCTGATTGCGGGCGTCTCCCATGGCGGTATCGGAGAGGTTCACACTATCCGTACGCATGTAGGTGATCTTACCACTTTCGTAAAGCTTCTGCGCCAGTTGCATGGTACGACTAACGGAGTAGCCAAACTTACGGGAGGCTTCCTGCTGCAGAGTGGAAGTGGTGAAGGGGGCGGCAGGCGATTTGCGGGCCGGTTTCACCTGGATGTCTGTTACCTTATAATCCGCGCCTACACAGCTTTTCAGGAAGTTTTCCGCGTCATCGGCGCCGGAATATTTTTTGCCTTCCGCTGCAAATGTTACGGCTTTGCCGGTAACATCGTTATGCGTGAAGAGGGCTTCTATTTTGAAAGTGCTGGTAGCGGTGAATGCGTTGATCTCTCTTTCCCTTTCGGCAATGAGTCTAACGGCAACGCTCTGCACACGTCCTGCGCTGAGGTTGTTCTTCATGCTCATTTTGCGCCAGAGCACGGGGCTGAGCTCGAAGCCCACGATACGGTCGAGCACGCGGCGTGCCTGCTGGGCATTCACGAGGTTCATGTCCACTGTGCGTGGATTGTCCACCGCTTTCCGGATGGCCGGTTTGGTGATCTCGTGGAATACGATGCGTTTGGTGTTGCGGGGATCCAGACCGAGTACTTCGCAAAGGTGCCAGCTGATAGCTTCCCCTTCGCGGTCCTCATCCGTTGCGAGCCAAACCTCATCGGATTTTTTAGCTAAGGTTCGCAACTCTCTTACTACCCGTTCCTTATCGTCAGGAATTATATATCTGGGTTGGTAATTATTCTTCAGATCGATACCCATATCGTCCTTCTCGAGATCCCTTATATGGCCATAACAGCTCTTAACTTCGAAATCCGATCCAAGGATCTTTTCGATGGTTTTTGCCTTTGCAGGAGACTCCACGATCAATAAATTCTTCGCCATACGTTGATTAAGCGGTTTAAAATAGGCCTGTTGGCGTGCAAGTTTAGTGTATAACGGTGAAAACAACAAATTGGTGCCAGGGGTAGGGTCAAGAATTGGGCCGGATATGAGATAAGGTTGATTAGGGTCAATGAGGCTGATAATCAGTTGACAAAGGAGGTTGGGAGGCTGACGGAACGGCGGGTTTGCTAATTTTTTTGGAAGGGACCGGGCCTGTCCAATTAAAGAGGGCGCAGTCAACCACGCCCTTAGATTATGAATTTGATATATATCAGATCACATCCTTTTCAATCTGAATCTTCCATTGATAGGCAGGATGGCGTTATTCTCAGCTCTCATTTTGCCACTGAATTTGCCGGCAATATATTCTCCCTGAGCTCCATATTCTGTTATCTGAAGAGTAATCGGTTCTATTCCCAGGTACATGATCTTTCTGACATACACGTAAGAATAGCCAGGCGTGAATACTGTTCCGCTGGCATCCGGGGTAAATTGCAGGTAAAATGCATCACTGGTATCCCGTTTGGCATGATATACATAATGATATAGCTCGGAAGTATAAACGCCTGCTGTGTCAGCAGGGGGGAGGAATTGACGAGAGATAGTGTCCATTGTGTAGATCAGGTATTCTCCAAGGTCCTCTTCGCAAACGGTGATCTCTCCGAGTGATGCTACGTTTGCAATAACGTCCGCTTCTTTGATCCCGCCAATAATGCTATTGCCTATATCAGTTATGCGTACACTGGCTTTTGTATCATTGCTTCCACAACGAATAAAAGAATAATTCAATACACCATTTACGATAGGCGCTCTTTCGAATTTGCCCTGGATCCCGATATCAGCAAAACCATTTTGCAAAGGAGAACCACTACAGTTAAGGATCTCCCCGGTGAATGTAACTTTGCTGTCTGCGGGAATGTTGACGGTAATATTTCCCAGATCAGTTGCTGCTGAAAAAGGCCCGATCTCCTGCGATAACAGTTCATCATTACATTTGCCGAATACTGTCATTTTCAATCTTCTTCCGGCTGGGATCAAACCAGCCACAACGCCGGCTGTATCAGTATAACTGGAAGCAGTAGGTCCTGTTTCATCGTCGGCAGTTTTCAATACCACTCTGAAGCCTTTTACAGGATTACCATCCTGGCCTTTCAATGTTGCTTTGAAATCAACCAATGTAAACGGCGCATCACAATTCCAGAAAGAGAAATGCGATGCCTTTCCGATGTATTCATTTCCTTGTCTTGTTGCCATGCCTTCCTGTTTCCATAAGCCTGTTGTATCGTTGAAGCTCCAGAAAGCAATAGTAGCGGGTGCGCTTGCCTGTTGTGCAGGCGCAATGGGAAACTTCATGGTAGCAGGTTTTGATCCTGTCAGTTGAAGTTTCTCGCCTGATGCACCAGTCAATTCCACCACCATCATTCCAAATGATTGCAGTCCTACCTGCTTATCATTTTCATCCACACCACGCAGTTCACCTGGCATGATCTCGAGGAAATTATCAACTGTTGGGTTAAGCCAGAAAGCACTCACAGAAACAGTTCCGGTATAGGGAGACTTTGTTTGTGCATCGATGATACTGCCAGCTTCAAAACTGACGCTGCCTCCATTAGGTACAGTGATATCACCGCCTGCATCGCTTGCAAAGGAGCCCGCGTCATTCTTTTTGATCAGTTGAATGGAAACATAATGTGTACTTCCTTTTGTGCCTTTGAAAGTCCGGCTGCCACTGAAGAATCCAGCTTTCTCCACTTTTACGAAACTGGCATTTGCATCCAGCGTTACATTCTTTATCTGGAAATTCCCATTGAGGTCAGTATTTGCGGTGAGGTTCCCGGCTTTTACAAGAGCGCCATTAACAGGTAAATTCTCATCATCCAGAACCCTACCACTGATAGATATCTGTGTTTTTTCAGCAGGATTGGGGCCGGATGGAAGACTTCCATAATCATCGCGCTGACAGGCTATATAAATTGAAACCAAAGAAGCGAGGAGTAATAAGGGGAGGAGGCGTGTTTTTTTCATGACAAGGTGTATCTTAATACTTTGTAATCAGGCCCAAAGTTGTTTCATTTTTTTCAATTTTCATAATCCAGGAAGGCTTGGGAACTGGGTAAATATCAAATCCTAACCTTATAAATTCTGTAAAAAGCCCGGATTTTGCGTTTTGCATTGGATTTTTCAGCATATTTGATACCATATTAATTACAAGACTGAACACTTTCCCGGCGATATTCCCCCTCAACGATGCAGCAGCCACCATTGAGCTGGGTAATAAGTTAGACGAAACGATAAACAGGAAAGTGATGGCAATGGCAGCATGGCTTCGCAAGCATGCATTCGATGGGCTCAATAACATCATCCCGGCATACAGCTCCTTAACGGTTTCCTACGATCCCTACCTTATCAAAACCAGGTATCAGCCTGCGAGCACCGCATTCGATTGGATAAAAGATCTACTCCAGGCAGCGTATAACCAGTCAAACGAAAATTCAACAGCGAGTCCTGCGTTACACCGCATTCCTGTTTGTTACGAAGAGGAATATGCGCCCGACCTGGACACGCTTGCTTTACACCTTCAGATAACCACCAGTGAGATCATCGCCCTGCATACAGCAGTGGTTTACCGGGTATACATGATCGGGTTCCTTCCCGGATTTGCTTACCTGGGTACAGTGGACGACAAGATTGCCGCTCCGCGAAAAGCACAGCCGTCTTCAGTAATGGCCGGCAGTGTAGGCATCGCAGGAAAACAAACCGGCATCTATCCGCTGAACAGCCCCGGCGGATGGAATATCATCGGCCGCATACCACTGAAAATGTTCGATCCCCATGCGGAACAGCCCGTATGGATGCAGCCAGGCGATGCAGTACAATTCTTCCCGATCACTGCCCGGGAATTCAAAACGCGGCAGTAAGCGTTTAGTACAACGCTCACCCTAAACCGAAATTTTAGTCCAGAACTCCAAACACATCCCTGCATGTCTCTCACTATCATCAAACCAGGCCTTTGCGACACCATCCAGGACGCGGGCCGCCATGGTCAGGCTCATCTCGGCATCAATGCCGGTGGCGCTATGGATACCTACGCAGCCGGCGTAGCCAACCTGCTGGCCGGTAATCAACGCTGCGAAGCTGTACTGGAAGTTCATTTCCCGGGCCCGCAGATCCTCTTCGAACAAAATGCACTCATCAGTATCACCGGCGGGGATTTCACACCCTACCTCAACGACGAACCGCTTCCGCTCTGGAGGCCCATCGTAGTGAGAAGAAATACAATATTACATTTCGATAAACTGCAGCAGGGTGCGCGCTGCTATATCGCCATCCACGGCGGCTTCAATGTAGAGCCCTGGCTTGGCAGCTACTCCACCAATCTCAAAGCCGGCGCCGGCGGTTATGAAGGCCGCAAACTGGCGAAAGGAGATGAGCTCTGCTTCCGCGAGAATACCGTTTACTTTGCCGGGCTCCTCAAAGAAGGAAAGGATTTCCAGGTGCTCAACTGGCGCGTAGACATGCGTCGCATCTATGAGAACCCGCACGAGATCTGCTTCACCTGCGGACATGAATTCAGTGAACTCTGTCCAAATTCACAACAGGATCTTCTGCAGAATAATTTCATCATCCATCCATTCTCCGACAGGATGGGATATCGCCTCAAGGGCGTTCCGCTCAAAAGAAAACATGATTACGAACTGATATCATCCGGAGTTGGATTCGGCACCATGCAACTGCTGCCGGACGGACAACTCATCGTACTGATGGCCGACCACCAGACCACAGGCGGATATCCGCGGATCGGACATATAGTGTCTGCCCATCTTCCCAAACTGGCTCAGCTCAGGCCGAGCGATACTATTCAATTCAAACGTGTCGACATTCAGACAGCAGAAGATTTGCTATATTCACAACAACAGGAAATGGTGATCCTTCAAAGGGCCTGCCATGATCACCTGAATGAACTGGTATGCTGAAAACAGACATCAACTGCGATATGGGCGAGAGCTCGCCATTATGGGATTATTCATTGGAAAGGGACCTCAGTATCCTTCCCTTCATAAGTTCGGTCAACCTTGCCTGTGGGTACCATGCCGGTGATCCGCATGTAATGCACACGATGGTAGAAGCAGCTATGAAAGCAGGCATCGCCATCGGCGCACATCCTTCATTTCCAGATAAAGAAAACTTTGGCAGATCGGATATGCAACTGGCGCCGGAAAAGGTTTATGATATTGTATTATACCAGCTCGGCGCACTGAGTGCTTTCTTACAGGTGAACGGCGCTTCATTACATCATGTGAAGCCTCATGGAGCGCTTTACAATATGGCTGCCAAAGACGCTGTTCTGGCAAGGGCTATAGCAGATGCCGTATATGATTTCGATGGCTCACTGATCCTGTACGGGCTCAGCGGCAGTGAACTGATAGAAACAGGTCGTCATGATTTTTTAACTACCTGCAATGAAGTGTTCGCCGACAGAACTTACCAGGATGATGGCAGCCTCACGACGCGCTCTCATCCCGATGCATTACTCAAAAGCGAAGAAGCAGTGGTGGCGCAGGTATTGCAGATGGTGCAGCAGCAAACCGTAACAACCATTTCCGGTAAGACCATTCCGGTGAAAGCGGAAACCATTTGCATACATGGTGATGGACTTCATGCACTCCAATTTGCAAAAGCCATCCATCATGCTTTGACAAGTGCCAATATCAATGTAACTTCTCCCGTCAAAAACTAACTGCTTGAGCTCATCCAATACAAGATCCGCTTTACTCGGCGCTGCATTCCTTATGGCAACATCCGCCATTGGTCCGGGTTTCATCACACAAACAACCGTTTTTACACAGCAACTGCTGACCAGTTTCGGCTTTGTTATCCTTATTTCGATTTTGCTGGATATAGCCGGCCAGTTGAATATCTGGCGGGTGATAACGGTTTCGGGTATGCGTGCACAGGACCTGGCTAATAATTTGTTGCCAGGGTCAGGGTACCTGCTGGCGGTATTGGTATTACTGGGCGGACTAGCCTTCAATATCGGCAATGTGGCCGGAGCAGGGCTGGGGCTCGATATCCTCTTTCCGCTGGATGCAGATGCCACCAGGCCCGTGATCGGCGCCTGCCTGTCTGCAGCACTGGCGCTGGTGATCTTCTGGGTAAAGGAAGTAGGCACAGCGATGGACTGGTTCACAAGGATACTCGGGTTTGTGATGATCGCCCTGACGCTGTATGTGGCTATTGCCTCGCATCCGCCGGTAGGAGAGGCTGTACTTCGTACGTTCGTGCCCGTTAAAATAGATACTACTGCCATCGTAACATTGGTAGGTGGAACTGTTGGGGGCTATATCAGCTTTGCAGGCGCACACAGGTTGCTGGATGCAGGTATAAAAGGACAGGACAAACTTCCGCTGGTGACCAGGAGCAGTGTGAATGCCATCCTGCTTGCCTCCGCCATGCGGATATTGTTGTTCCTGGCTTCGCTGGGTGTGATCGTAGGTGGCGGAATCATCAATAAGGATAATCCTGCCGGTTCCGTATTTCAACTGGCAGCAGGACAAACTGGATATTACATTTTCGGCGTAGTACTATGGGCTGCTGCGATCACTTCGGTTGTTGGCTCTGCCTATACTTCCATTTCTTTCCTTCGCACTTTTCATCCGTTCCTGGATAAGCATTACAGGATGCTCACCACTTTTTTCATCGTTATCTCAACTGCTGTATTTGCATTCATGGGTAAACCGCCGGTGAAAGTGCTGGTGCTGGCCGGAGCGCTCAATGGCCTGATACTGCCGCTGGCGCTGGGCCTGATGCTGCTGGCTGTATACAAACAAAAACTGGTGGGCAGCTATAAACATCCGGTCTGGATGAGCGCAATGGGCTGGCTGGTGGTGATTGTGATGGCATGGATGGGAGTGAAGGCCGTGATCTATGATCTGGCTACGCTGTGGAAATAATACAGGCTGTGCCCAATCGCCGGGAGGCGAGCGACTGGCAACACTCTGCACAGATTTGAACTTTTCCGAAAAGTTGATTACCTTATGATATCATGAAACCTTTATTCTTTCTTCTTCTATTAGCGTTCACATCACAGCTCCATGCGCAGGACCTTATTGGCCATTCACCCAAACAGGTCAGGAAACATATGCTGATCTATATGCAGCAAAATCGTTACAATAAATTCCTTGTAGAAGAGAAGGACACAGAGATCATTTTCAGGCTCCGCGAAGATTCCGTGCAACCTGTAAACTTCCGCTATGAATTTGATTCGAAAGGAAAATGTTTTGCCTTCAGCACATTGGCGCATTGCCGGGAATGCGTTGAGAGCGCACTAAAAACAACACTTGCCAACAATAAATTCGGATGGACGAAACTCAACGATTCCACCTGGATCTCCAGCTATCGCCACAGCCTGCAAATGGTATTGAAAAAGAACGAAGAGGAGGGCGCCGTTCATACACTCGATATCCGTAAAATGCTGTGGAGCAGAACCTGGTATAATGATCAACTTGCCGGTAAAAAATAATCCATTGCTTTAGCTTTTCATTTGCAATTAACGGACTATTTTGCCGTTTAATAGTTCGTTCCTACACTTCAACCACCAATTATTCAGGATTTATACTCTTAACTCCGTGTTGCGTTAATTGAGCTCTTCCGGAGCAACAAAACGTATTTACTATGAC
The DNA here is from genome assembly GCF_007970185.1 of Pseudobacter ginsenosidimutans. Lineage (NCBI taxonomy): Bacteria > Pseudomonadati > Bacteroidota > Chitinophagia > Chitinophagales > Chitinophagaceae > Pseudobacter > Pseudobacter ginsenosidimutans. The sequence continues at coordinate 5,544,040 of NZ_CP042431.1, forward strand.
TGACAACAACCAGGGTCATTCGGATGGCTTGTATACCTATGAGTCGTTTGGTGGCGGCACAACCCAAAAGTCTGACAGCCGTTTTCTTTGGTGGTGCGCGGGCGCACACCAGGACCTTCTCAGGCAATTCCCTTCCGAGCATAGCAAGTACAGTGGCCTGGGAGGTGTGATCCTTGCCACTTTCATCCTCGCTTCCATTTCCGCCGGATATGCCGTGTACAGCGTGTTCGGCAACTGGGGCTGGACTATCCTTTTCGGCCTGATCTGGGGTGTGATCATTTTCAACTTCGACCGTTTCCTCGTATCCACCATGCGCAAGTATGGCGTGAGTAAGCGAAAACAGGTAATGATGGCCATTCCCCGTGTATTCCTCGCGCTGCTCATCGGTATCACCATCGCAAGGCCGCTTGAATTGAAAATATTCGAAAAGGAGATCGATACACAGGTAACAAAGAACCTGCACCAAAAAGTGCAGGAGAACGACAGCCTGCTTCGCATCGAACACAAAGCCCAGCTCGATAATGCACTGGCAGAACGCGCAAGGCTGCAGGCCCGCAAACTGTCTGTTGAAGACACACTTCACAGCCTGCAACTCAGTTATATCCGCGAAGCCGATGGCACCGGCGGATCACAGCAACGCGGCATCGATCAGCTTGCCAGGCTGAAGATGGAAGCATATAATGCAGCCCTTCTGCAATTCAGACCAGAACTGGCTTCGCTGGAACTTGGGATGAAACAACAGGACAGTATCTTAGCGGCCACCAATACCGGACTGGAAGCAAAGAGAAAAGAATATGAAGCCGCCGCAAAGAACAATGTTGGTTTTCTCGAACGCAATAAAGCGCTCAGTGATCTGGCGGATACTGAGCCCAGCGTTTTCTGGACCAGCCTGCTGCTTTCTTTACTGATCATCCTGATTGAAGTAGGGCCTATCTTATCCAAACTCATCATGCCGGTTGGGCCATATGATATCGCGCTCGCCAAAGAGGAGCTCACCAGTATGGCTGCAGCTGAAAATGAAATGCGCAAGGATAAAGAGCTGACCTCTGAAAGAAAGCGCAGCTACTATCGCAAACAAAAAGAAATGAGCGATCAGCTCGTAGATAAACTCAGTGCGTTACAGCAAAAACATATCGATGAAGAGCTCGACAAATGGGAGCGGGGCGAATGGAACCCGAAAGACCATCGCGCCAGCATGGATGAAGTGATGCGCAAGCTCAAAGAACGCTACCAGGTGAACGAGGACGATATTTTGTGAGACTAATTCCTGCTACTGCAAAAAGAAAAATAATGCACTTATAGCCAGGAGAAAAACCAGGGTTAGCAGTATCGTATTACTGCTGACCCTATATTTTTGGCGGGTGCCGGGCAGTACAAGGAAAATAACGGAGATCAGTCCCAGGAGAAATGAAAAAGATACAGCACCCATTTCAGCTTTCATACCCAGACTGAAAAGGAACCATGTCAGGTAACCTGTAATAACGATATGCAGCAGGAGCACCGTTATACAAAACACCCATCCGATCCTGCGAAGTTTCAGCAATGCAAAAGCTCCGATCAAACTGAGCAGCACACCGGCACAAACCCTCAGGTACATGAAGAGCGCAGAGCGGCTGATCACGATATTACCATCAGTGGAGCTCACGGAGCTGGCGCGTGAAGAAATGAAATCGAATATGAGTAGACCCAGGAAAAAGAGGCCGATGATCAGGGTAAAGATGCCTGCGAATTTCTCGCGCCAGTTGGTTGTTTGCATAGCGTGCAAAATAATAAAGGAATACACTTCCTCCAACAGTTTGCTGTTGTGTGGACTGTAAATTAACAATCGTAATAATTCAGGAATTGGCTAGTTCAAAAAGCCATCAAGGGTGTAGTTCCGCTTCGATGCCCGCTGCCAGTAGCCTGGCCCAGAAACTATACTCTTTACCTGAAGGGTGCAGGTTATCTGCAGCCAGCAGGGTCCTGTTATGCAAAGCCTCCCTGGTTCCCGGGGTGATATCGATATAGTGAACCAGGTATTTTTCGGCAACGGTTTTATTGGCAGCATTGTACTGGTCAATTTCATCAGCGATCAGCTGGCGGTCCCTTCCCTCAGCGAAAGGTGTTACGCCCCAGTCCGGGATGGACAATACGAATACATGGGCAGGATTATCGCCTGCATAATTGATGGCCTGTTTTAACAATGATTCAAATTCCCCTGCATAATCCTGAACCGAACGTCCGCGGTACTGGTTATTCACCCCGATCAGGAGGGTAACCATATCATACTGTTTTTTGAGCAGGGTGGTATCGATGCCTTTCTGGAGCTCATCGGTGGTCCAGCCTGTTTTGGCAACGATCTCCGCTGCATGGAAGTCGTGGCCCGATTTTCGCAATAACTGAATTGTCTGGTAAGGAAAGTTTTCGGCTACCGGCACGCCTTCACCAATGGTATAGGAATCGCCAAGCGCCAGGTAAGTATAAGAGTGTGACAGCATACTGGGAGATAATGTAGCTGGTAAAATACTAAAACTAATGTAAAGGAAGAGCCACTTTCTTCTCATACTCAAATCTTTTCTTACGATATATACGTAAATAGTACAGGAAAGATTTCCCATCATACCCCTCGCAATAATTCCTAATCTCTGCATTCGTTTTTGACCGTACCCATGATTCCCTTTTTAACTCCCCCTGTGACTTGTCGGTTACAAAAAAAGTCCGGGAGCATATCACAACAGTAATATCCTCCCGGACCTTATTGAATCCAATACTTTTTGAAAGCTATTGCTGCATTCCCTGCATGCCATTCTGCATGCCTTCCATGTCGCCCTTTGTATTCTTTCTCTTGAACAATGCAACATCGAATTTGCCAAAACGGTAACTGAAGTTCACGCGCACTACCTGCGGGTCCCGGCGTCTCCAGTCGTCCTGCACAAAGCCGTCTGCTTCGGAATGAACGAAGTACCTGCGCGTGCGGAGCACATCGCCCCAGTTGATGGAGATGGATGCTGTATTCTTTTTGATCTGGAAATCTTTTTTAAGGCCCAGGTCCATTCCGTAGTTGTCATCGATATATCCCTGCGTTGTAGATGGAGTGCCGCCAAACATGCCTCCGCCACCACCGGGTCCGCCGCGGCCACCGCTGCCCTGACCACTGTTACTGGTGCTTACGGGCAATGCACTGCGGCTCTGGTAATCGCCACTGACCTGGAAGCTCCATCCTTTACCAAATTTGAAAGTGTGGTTGGTCTTCACGTTCCAGGAAGTACGCTCATTCTCGAGATTCTTAACCACATTGTCTCCCTCGATCTTCGAGTAATAGATATTGGTGTTGAAATTCATCTCCCACCATTTGGTCCAGTTGTTCCTGAAGATCAGCTCCAGACCGCTGGCGTAGGCATTGCTGGCATTCACATAAGTTGAAACGAAAGCTGAATCACCGCTGCCTGCAAGCTGTTGCCAGCTCTGGTAGCGGGAGATCAGATCGGTAGTGTATTTGCCGAAGAGAGTTGCCAGGAAAGTATGGTTCTTCTCTCCGTAAGTTTTCTGATAGCTCAGTTCCAGTGAATGGGTGAACTCAGGTTTCAGTCCGGGATTACCGGTCTGGTAATTGAGCGGATCAGTGTAATCAGTGTTTGGCATCAACTGGAAGAAGTTGGGACGATTGATCCTGCGGCTGTAATTCAGTTGAAGGTCCTGCCTGTTCTCGAAACTGCGCGTCAGGAACACTGAAGGGAAGAGACTGATGGGGAAATCGTTTGAATATTTGTCCTTGCCGATCTGCTTTCCTTCATAGCTGGAACTTTCTGCGCGTAACCCTACCTGGTAGCTGAAATTATCTTTCACCTTTTGGGAGAAAGTGGCATATCCCGCATATACATAGTCAGTATACTCGAATTCATTGCTGAGCTCGGGTTTATAATCGCCATTGAGATAGTTGAGCTGGCGGCTTTCGAAATTCCTAACCTGTGCGCGGAGGCCTGCTTCCCATTTCATTTTATCGTTGATGGGATTCACGAAATCAGTTTGTGCGATCAGGAAATTGTTTTTGCCACCGCCATCTGTTTTCTGTAAGAATTCAGGGCCTATAGGGCTCTGTTGTTTGGGATCGGTGAAATACCGGTAACGGATATCGGTACCGTTACTATTCTTGCTCTGGTTGTAATTGAGATCGGCAGACCATTCTTTACCTGGCTTGGCGAAGATATGCTTGAAAGCGAGCTGGGTGCCGTAGTTGCGGAAATTGTTATCGTTACCATTGATTCGGCGCTGGGAACGGAAGGCATTGGCAATGCCGAGTGTATCGGTATTGATGTTCTGATTGTTCTCTCCGTTGAAATTCCCGTCCACGATGGACTGCGAAAGAGTAATGGTGTTTCGGTTGTCTATGAAATAATCCAGTCCGATCCTTCCGAAAGCGAAGCTACCATCGAATTCTCCTTTACTGTCCTGTAATGTGGAAATGGAATTACCTCTTTCTACACTCATCCTGTCCATCTCGCCCCAGCTTTTTGACTTGCGCTGGTTGTAGTTTCCATTGGCGAAGAGATTGAACTTTCCCTGACGCATATTGATATCGCCGCCGCCGTTGATACGTCCACGTGAGTCGATGCCTGCACGGACACTTCCACTGTAGCCGGCTTTGCGGTTCTTCTTCAATACGATATTGATGATACCGCTCTGTCCGCCGCTGGCGTCGTATTTGGCGGAAGGGTTGGTGATCAGTTCAACACTCTGGATAGCGTCGGCGGGGATCTGGTCGAGCGAAAGGGTAGTGGGCCTTCCGTCTACAAAGATCTGTGGTGCTGCGTTGCGGAGACTCACGTTACCATCGATGTCAACATTGATGCTGGGCACATTGCGCATTACATCGATGGCGGAGCCGCCGGCAGCTGTAATATTTTTTTCTACGTTGATGATCTTTCTATCGATCCCCATTTGAATGAGGGGCTTGGAAGCCGAAACTGTAACGGCATCCAGGGTTTGTGCATCCTGTTCCAGTTTGATATTGCCGAGGTCTTTGTCTACTGCCGCCATTGCCTGGCTCATATCCTGACCCTGTCCGAGTTTCAGATCGAATTGAACTTTCTGCTCGGTGGTCTTGTAGCCGATGGCGGTGATCACCAGGCGGAACTGTCCGAATATGGGGAGATTATCAAGACTGAAATCGCCATTTGAGCGTGTGAGCATGCCACCGAATATGGTATCTTTCCTTTTGCGGGTAGTGGAATCGAATTTGGAACCGATGAGTTGAATGGAAGCGGCGTCGATGCCCTTATTGGTTTTGCCGTCAACGATCTTACCATAAAAATGACCAATGCTGGGGATCTGGCCACCGCCCCTGCGGGCGCCGCCACCGGGACCGCCCATTCCGGGCATCTGTGCAAAGCTGGCTATACAAGAGAAAAAAGCGACTAACGTCAGTAGATATGATCTCATGATAATGTGGAATTGAACGATTAGACGTAAAATAGCCTGCCGGCTTGCGAAGCAAATAACCAATATGATGAGCGGTAAATAGATCAGGCAATGACCAGGGTCAGCAGAACCTGGACGATCCCAATCAGGAATCCTGAACCTGCGCCTACCAGTTCGAAACTGCGTAATTCTTTTCCGAGGTTTTGACGGATGCCGGCCTCCAGTTTCTCCGGAGGAAAGGATGCAATCTTTTGACTGACCATCTTTTCAATATCGATATCGGAACGAAGATTTTGAACGTAGCTCTTCATCAGTTGCGGGAAGATCTCCTGCATTTCTTTCATGAAGATCTCTTTCAACTGGTTGATGGTTTTATCACCAATGAACATGCTGATCATCGGAAAAGCCTGTCCCAGCTTATTCCGCAGGAAGTTATCGATATGACCTTCCACCAGGGGCATGATCTTGTCCATGGCTTCCGGACCGGCGATCTTCTTTTCGATCTCATCAAAAGACACCATTTCACTGGCGGCGAGTTTCCCCACCTGTTGGGCAACGGAGGATTGTTTAGAAGGGAGGATGCGTTTGATCAGGGTGTTCACCACCATCCGGTTTGCCATCCAGCCAATAAAAGCGCCTACTACGGGAATCAGCAAAAGCCACCAGTTCATTTGATATGTTTTGTTTTAAAAGAAAACGGTGAAACTCTCAGAAGAATTTCACCGTTTCGGTGGGTACCCAACCGGGTTCGAACCGGCGACCCTCAGAACCACAATCTGATGCTCTAACCAGCTGAGCTATGGGTACCATTTGGAATGCAAATGTAGAGCAAAAATAAATTCCACCAAAAAATCTTGTTTATTTTTTTGATACACAGTGTGGTAGCTGATTTTTTGCAGGGCCGAAATTCGCATCTGTGCTGCATTCTGTAATGCTCATAAAAAAACGTAACCCCTGCCGCAAATAAATGGACAGGAGTTACGCCGTTGTTTTTCAGGGGTGTTAATGTGTTATTCTGTAACTGTAAAAGTTCCTGATCCCTGCGGATATACGTAAATAGGATTTGACTTTGTATAGTTCCAGCCGGAGAAGAAATCAGATGTGCGTAAACCAATGGTAATTCCAACACCGGGTTGCCAGTCGCCCAGGTTGTAGGTACCAACAGGAAAATTGGAGGGCACACGGTAAACAGCAGCTGTTGCGGTATGGCTCACATAGGTAAGCTTACCTATTTCCACTTCGGCCCAGTTCTCATTGTATGTTATTACGCTGGCATCTTTCATATCAACAAAATCCTTTCCGGTAAAAGTGATCTCATCACCACGTTTTACAGTAACGGGTCCATTATAGGCATCAGCCTTTGGATAAACAGTGTTCAGGATGCCATACTGCGCTTTCTCAGTGGTTTTGGTGCGGGCGCCACTCTGAATTTTGAGTTTGTAAGCGCCGATGGGAACTCCATCTGCCGGCCAGCCTATTACCATTACTGGCCTGCCGGGATAGCCATTATATGTTTCGGAGAATGAAACAGGCATCGCATATTCCTTTCCGGCAGGATCTATCAGCCAAACTTTTGTTTTGGCCGGATCGGGAATGATATAGCGCATACTGTGCGACAATATTTCCAATGGTTTTTCAACACCCTGTGGTTGTCCGAAAGTAGTTTCATTGATCCAGATATCGGGTTGGTTGATCACCAGTTTCAGGTAGTATTTTTTAGTAGTGCCATCCTGTGCTTTTACTGTCCAGGCAATTCCATCTTTCAACTCCACTGATTCTCCACTGGCCGGGGAGATACTGGCATTTTCAGAAATGGTGATCTCTGGTTTGATACTGGCGGGAACATTATCCCAGGATGGCCAGTAGAGGACCACACTGTCTTCAGTAACAGCTGCGCTTACGGGTCCTTCTTCTGCTGTTACATTGAAAGCAGTAATGGCATGATATGGGTAAGGTGTATATTCTTTTTCCTTTTTGCAGGAGAAACTTAGTGTTGCTGTTGTCAACAATAACGCAACTGTAGTTCTGTTCAGTAACATGATAAACCTTATTAAGTTTGAATTATTGTTTGATGATGCGGATCGGGTTCTTAAGTGTAACGGTCTGTCCGTAGTTGTACACTTTTATTTTATACAGTCCATCTGCGGCTAATGCAGCATACACAGGAGATGTACGGTAAACCTGTGCTTCAAAGGCCTTATGGGTTGCATATAAATAGTATGGGCCTCCACCGGGAATGGCCGGGAGCTCATTACCTGCTGCATCAATCAGTACGATGCTCACCATTTCTTCCCGGTTCTCAACTATGATATTCTCGCTGGTGAATTTGAGAGCGATGTAAGTGTATTGATCGGTGGTGAGAGTATATGTTTCCGGGCTGGAAGGATCTGCCGTCAACTCATTCACTACTGTTTTGGGTTGTTGCGAGATGACGTTGAGCGCATAGATCTTTTCTTTTCCATCTTTTCCTTTTACTGTATAGCTGAGCTTTTCGCCTTTTCGGATCTTTGTGAGCAGATCATTAATCTGAGTGCCGCTTGCGGGCGTTACTGTTGCACCTTCTGTTACATTGATCTCCGGCATCAGCACGGGTAATTGAAGGTAAGCAGGCAGGTAAATGGTCACAGTAGCGGCATCGTGGTCCACCGCGCCACGGATGACGGGTTCCGATTCCGGAACATTGGTGATGGAGAATTCCAATATCTGTGCCGAAGGAAGCGCAGGAGGCGCAATGGTTTCCGTTTTCTTGCAGGCAGAGGCCAGCAGTACGCACACTAACCCATGCCTGAGTTGCTTTCTGATCATAATCGAATATTAAGAGGGGTTATTTGTTATATCGAGGTTTTTGCTGCCATCCATCTGGATAGCGAACTTGAGCGTTACGAAGCCGGGCCTGTTATCACGGGTGGGATTTTCAGGGCTGTCTTTGTAGATGCTTTTGATGGTCACTTTCGCATACTTGCCTTTGGCGGTGCGGATGATCATGGTTCTCGGTAATGTATATACGATATGCGATTTCTTCGGGTTTCCGGGAAAAAGGGATCCATAGAAATCATAATAGCCCCAGCCATCGAGGCTGCCCTGGAAATGATCGAGGGAAACGGCATCCTTTGTGTTGAACTGGTCATCTGCTACAGGAACAGTTTTTACTGCGGCAAAGGCATCATCGAAGAGGCTTTGCGGGATGGGCAATACAGTTGGCTTATGCGCTTCCGTATCATATCCATAGGATTTATCAAAGGCTTCATCCACCACCAGGTAAATGCCTCCGTTACCCGGACCGCCATATCCCGGGGTGCCTTTCGCTTTTCCGTTATTCGCATGTACACTACTGTTATAGATACTGGAGAAACAGATATCCCAGTTGGTGGTGTATCTTTCCGATTCCGGAACAATTTTGTTCTGTTCCAGGCTGAAATAGAGTGGTCTGGCATCACTGGCCGAAGTGGCTAATGTGTCTGCAGCGAGGTTCACAATTGAATACACGCCGGTACTGACGGTTGTTGGTTTGTCTGTATCAGGGGCGGCATCATTGCTCTTGGAACATGCCGCCATGCTGGCTGCTGCGAGGCAGCAACAGAACATTTTGAAGATCGATTTCTGCATCTTTTGAAATTATTGGTTAGAGAGTGCTGATATTCCTGCTGCCATCCTGTTGCACATAGTAACGGAAAGTGAAGTAGGGGGCAGGCCAGAAGAGATCCACCACCAGCGGGGGATTGCCTTTATAAACATTGATCAGTTCCAGTTTCGCGAATTTTCCATCGGCAGTTTTCAATACGAACGTGCGGTTCTTTACAGGCACCACCAGGTGATTGCTGAGTGAATAGAAGAACCAGCCATTACCGTTGCCGGGATCCCAGCCAACACCTGGCCTTCCTTCATGAATGAAAATATCATCGGCTGGTGCTTCATGTACCTGCTCATAGGGCTTATCGATGATCACGATGGCTGCACCCTTACCTGGTCCGCCAAGACCCGGACTGCCTTTCAAAGTGCCGCTGTTGCAGCTCACGAGCGAATTGTAGATATCGCCAAAGCATAAGTCCCAGTCGCCTGTTTTCAGGAAGCCGGAGCTGTCTTTTGCTGTTTTCAGGAATACCTGTTTTTGATCTGAGAAGCGGAACAGGAAAGGATAGAAAGGGCGTTGTTCTTTTCCTTCCACGCCTTCGCCCATGGAGGCCAGGGTATCTCCGGCCAGGTCTTTGATCAAAGTACTTTTAGTGTGTTCCGGATTATAGGGGTCGTTGCTTTTTTTACAGGACGTCGTCATTAGCAGTAACCCGGCGAGCAGGTAAACGAGTGTGCATATATTGTATTTCATGTGTTGTATCATTGTGCTTGTTTGAAACATCTCCAGACCAAACCGGCCAGGATCATTCTTCCGGGTTGTGCAGGCATGAGATAGTCTGTATAATCATTGATATTCTCTGCCGTAAGTTGCAGTGTTAGCCTTTCTTTCAATATTTTTTTCTGAACGGAGGCATTCAATAACGCGAATCCATCCACGAAGGCATCGTACCGGTCGATATAGCCATTATTATCCATGTCCTGGAATCCTGCTTTGCTGCGGTAATTCATGCGTACGCTGAGTGCAAGTCCCAATGGCTTGTATTCATAAAAGATCTGCAGGTTTGCCATATGACGGCTTCTGTCAGGCAGGCCGAAGTAATCTGAAACACCGGCGGGCCTTACAGCATTGGGAGCGCGTACGGTCCTGTATTTGCTGCCGCCATTTTTGATGGAATCGATCACGGTCTGGTCCTTTGCATAGAGCAACTGGTAACCTCCGGAGATCACCAGTCCTTTCATAGGATTCCAGTGTATTCCAGCTTCAGCTCCATAAGTGTAAGCCTTCGCGATATTGAACCAGCTGAATAATTGTGAGCCATTCTTTTTCAATCCCACCTGCTGGTTCACGATCTGGTTGTAGATAGTATTGTAAAAGCCGTTGAAGTTGATCTTGAGTTTTTCAACAGGTTTGATGATAACGCCACCATTCCAGGAAGTAGAGGTTTCAGGCTTGAGATCCGTGATTGCACCGGCAATCTCCCACACAGCCTGTACCTGTCCGGCCGCTTTCAGATCTGCAATACTTTGTTCGAACACATTCGCACCAACAATGGTATACCCCTGTGTTACATTGGTGAATACCTGGTAAAGCTGTTTGTAAGTGGGTGATTTGAAACCACGCCCCACCGACATTTTTGCCGTGAGCCAGGAGTTCAGCGCATAACTGATACCGGCAGCAGGAGAGACTTTTTGTCCGTATACAGAATTGCCATCGAGCCTGAATCCTGCAATGATGTTCAATGCATTTACCGGTTGCCAGCTGGCCTGCGTATAGGCGAAATAGTTAGTCATGTTGCCGCCGGCACCTTTCGCTTCTGCGATATTTTGCATCCAGGCACCACCGGCGCCTCCGATCAGGGAAAGTTTTTGAGGTTTGAAATCATGGGACGCCTGCATTTCAACGCGATGAATATTCTCTTTGAAATCATTGTTCTGAAGTGTAATGCCATTTTCCCGGAGCGTTACTTCCTGCGAAGATTTGTAGGTAGTGAAGTAGTAACGGCTGATGATCCTTGTATTGACTCCCAGCTTCAGGTTATGCGCCAGCATAGCGTTGAGATCGTCTTCGTCCAGCACATCCCTTGTTGGCATAGCACCATAGGAACGATCCATAATGGAATGACGATTGGCATATCTCGCTGTGAAATGCAGTGAGCCAGCTTTGTCGAAATCATAATTGGTCCTGGCCATGAACGAGAGATTATCGTAGGGTGGGGATGTTTTTCCTTCCCTGAGATATTTCGTGTTCACATTGAAGCCATCGGTCCTGTAATAATTCGCGGTAAGCCAGGCGCCTCCTTTCTTTTTGGCGAAAGGCGTTTCCGCTTCAATAGTGGCATCAGTTGTTTTGTATGTGCCGTGCTGTAATGAAACCAGGGCCTGTGTTTGTGTAACTTGTTGCCTGGTGATGATGTTTACCACTCCACCAAGCGCTTCGCTTCCAAAGAGACTGCTGGAGGCGCCTTTGATCACTTCAATTCTTTCGATATCTGAAACGGAAATTCGGCTGAGATCGAGGTTCCCGCTGTTCCTGCCAGCAATGGGTTGTCCGTTGATGAGGATGGTAATGTATTCAGAAGAAAAACCCTGCATTTGCAAACCGATGCTCCGGTTGCCGGAGCCGAGATCGCTCACGATGGCCATCCCTGTTTGTTCGCGCAACACCTCATCCAGTCTGCGGCTGCCCATGATAGCGATCGTCTTCTTATCGATAATGGTAACAGGCGCTGGCACTTTGTGAATATTGATCACATTATCCAAATTACGTGTACGGCTTTCCGTTATAATCACTTCCTGAAGTTTTTTGGCACTGTCCTGTGCATGGACGGGTTCTAAGCATAACAGCAGAAACAGTGTGCAGCTTAGCGATGATATGGATGACGAAATGTTCAATGGAAAGTGATTTGAATCCGCAAATTTCAAACATCACCAACATCAGTACGGGAGAATTACTTACCTGATCCGGTAAATGAGCTTATCATAAACGGGAATTTATTTACCATTTCCGGGCAAACTTTTAATATGTTATTGAATGTGGTAAACTCTTTTTCCTTTTTCGGTATTCTATTTCCGCTTTTCGGGTGAATTGCAATTATGAATTCAATATTATTGTGCATGAATATCTCACATGATTAATACCGTGAATATCCAGAACCTTGCTGCTGAAAAGATGTTTTGTCCGTTTACAATACAATCAGAAGGAGGCATGATCCGTGAGAGTCGCCGTCAGGTAGACAAAGGAGGTCATGCGGGGAGCATTTATGAAGTAAGCACACCGGACGGCATCAATCTTGGTTACTACAATGTTGCCTCCACGAAGAATGGTGAAGTGGTGATCAATAATCAACAGGCATTCTTACAACTCAGCTATACGATCAGTGGAAAGAAAAGTTATCGTGTGAATGATGGCAGTAATCACCTGGTGAGTTTTGTAAAGCAGGAATACAATTATCTGTTCCTGCCGGAGCAGCGGATCCATCTTTGCTGGGAGCCGGGAGAGCGGCTGGAGACTTTTGAGATCGGCATCAGTCCTGACCTGATGATGCGATTCCTTCCTGAAGAACATCCTTTCTTTCCGGTATTGAAAAAAAGCATCACTGAGAACGTGCCTGCCCTGATGAGCCCGATCAATTTATCGCTGCCCACCAGGAGCAGCGCCATTCTTTATGATATGCTGCAATGCCCGTTGGAAGGGCGCTACAAGCAACTATACCTGAAAGGTAAGATCACAGAACTGATGGCGCTGCAGCTGGAAGAATACGAGCAATTCATGGACCGCAACATGAAGGCTGCAGGTAAGGCGCTGAAGCAGGAAGAGATCATGCGCATGTATATGGTGAGAGATATCGTGGTGTCTAACCTGCAACGTCCCTGTTCCCTTATAGATCTGGCGCACCAGGTAGGCACCAATGAAGCATACCTGAAAAAACAATTCAAACAGGTATTTGGAACTACCGTATTCGGCTACCTGCAGGTGATCAAAATGGGAGAGGCGAGGAAAATGCTACTGATGGGACAAAGTGTTTCCGAAGTGGCTTATCTGACAGGATACAAACATGTGGCGCATTTCACGAGGGCCTTCAAGAAACATTTTGGTGTTGCTCCCCATGTGATCAGAAGTAAAACATAATGAAAAGTCGCGGCCTCCCGGCGCGCGACTTCAATAATAAACGCTGGATAAATTATTGCCGGACCTACTTCGCAATCCACCAGGCCAGCACCAGCCAAAGCAATCCTTTGATCAGAAAGAACATGAATCCCCAGAAGCCGATCTTCTTGATCCATTTGATAATGGCCTGTTTTTTTGTGGTGGTTGTTTCCATGATCATTCGCTGATGATCTGATAGGTTTTGAAATCGCTAGACATCGGCGCAGGTTTTCCTTCAGCCTTTGCTTTGGCAATGTCTTCAAATCCGCGTTTGTGGCCCTGGATAAAAGTTTCCGAGCGCGTCCAGTCCTTAAATGCCTGCTCGTGTTCCCAATAGCTTACGATCAGATAGGGATCACCTTCCTTACCCGGACGAAGCACATGCATATTAAGAAAGCCAGGCATGGTGTCGATGGCATGCGCCCTGGTGGCAAAAAGTTGTTCAAAGCGGTGGCGGTATTCAGCATTACAGTTGATGTAATTGATGGCTACAAAGTGATTTTTCATCTTTTTTTGAGTTTGTGAATCAAAAATAAGTTTGTCACAGAACTGTCATGCGCCATCCCGGGAGAATCAGTTACCCCAAAAGGAAAACTTCATTTTATACGAATTTCTTTCCAAATAACAGCGGGAAAAAAAACGGGAAATGGCGTTTTTTTTCCCGCTGTTATGCAGTCCTGTACAGCTAACATTGTATTGCTAATGGTACTGATGATGTATAAGGCAGGATATACCCAGTAGTACTGATTTTTAAAAAAAAGGGGCGAAAAATTTGTAACCCCGGAGGTTACGGCATATCTTTGTTATGATTATTTCAATAACCCATAAAGGCCTGCGGCAATTTTGGGAAAACGATGATCCTTCGCTGCTACCAACGGCCTATATTGAAAAGATCAGGAGAATCTTGTACTTGTTGAACCATCAGTCTCCTTTGAGGGAACTTCAATTATTAAGAAGGTACAGGCTTCATCGCCTGACCGGAAATTTAGAGGATTACTGGTCATTGCACATCACGCCAAATTACAGGATCATCTTCAGGATAGTTGATGATGATGTGCACCTGGTTAACTTTTTGGATTACCATAATAAAAAATCAAAATTATGAAGAGAGGAATGAGACCTCCGCAGCCGGGCCCTGCTATACTTGATCTGCTGATCGAAGACAGGGGCCTTACCATCACGGCAGCTGCCAGACTGATGGACGTCAGTCGTAAGCAGTTGTCCGAGGTAGTGAATGGTATTGCCGCTCTTACCCCTGAGATGGCCATTCGTATTGAGCGTGTGTTCGGCTCTTCCGCCGATCTCTGGATGAAGATGCAGGCGGATTATGATCTCTGGCTTGCCGATAACTCCGGCAAGCTGGATCATCTTAAGCCCATTGATGGTAAACAACCTCAGAAACAGGCTTCCTGACCGCTCCTCACATCTCCTTTGTTAATATTGTTTTACAGCCGCAACAACGCAGCCTATTTATCGTTATTTTTGGTACAATGACCAAAGTTTTCAATTATATGTTTAGCAAAAGGAATCTGCCGGTTGTGTTGATTTTCCTGGCCGCAGGAGTATTTGTGGCCTTCCGTTCCCTCGGGCTCGGTGGAGGAAAGAACAATGAGACCAAATATGATAAAATTCTTCACACAGTAGGAGAAATGCTTACCCAGATCCACTATAGCCCCAAGAAAGTGGATGATGCCTTCTCCAAAGAAGTATTCAAAAAATACCTTGGAGAGAAGATAGATGATCAGAAGAATATCCTCTTACTCTCAGACGTGAATCAACTGAAAACAGCATACGAAACCAAACTGGATGATGAGATCCGGGGTGGCTCTGTTCAATTCGTTCCTGCCGTTAGTACTGTTTTCAAGACAAGAATAGCAGAAACAGAAGCGATCTATAAAGATATTCTCTCCAAACCATTCGATTTCACAAAGGACGAATCTGTCAATCTCAATTCAGAGAAAGCGGACTATCCCAAAAACGAAGCTGAGCGTCAGGAGTCCTGGAGGAAGCGCCTGAAATATATGGCCCTCGATCGTTATGCCGAACTGATCGCTGACCGCGAAAAGAATGCCGGTAAAGAAGGCTTCGTAAAAAAGACCGACGCTGAGCTTGAAGCAGAAGCTCGCGAAAGAGTGTTGAAGATCCTGAACAGGACATACGACCGTCTCAAATTCAAAGTGACCGATGATGACCGCTTCAATGAATATGTGAAGACAGTAGCAGAATACATGGATCCGCATACTACCTTCTTTCCACCTGTTGATAAACGTTACTTCGATGAACAGATGAGCGGCCAGTTCTTCGGTATCGGCGCTTCACTCCGTGAAGAGGATGGATTCATCAAGATCGTTACCCTTGTAGCCGGTAGCCCTGCCTGGAAATCCGGCGTATTCAATGTTGGTGATATCATTCTCAAAGTAGCGGAAGGAAAAGAAGGAGAGTGGGTTGACCTTACCGGTTATATTGTAGAAGATGCTGTGAAACTTATCAGGGGCAAGAAAGGCTCCGAGGTCAGACTGACTTTGAAAAAAGCAGACGGGTCACTGAAAGTGGTAAACCTGATCCGCGACAAAATACTACAGGATGAAACCTTTGCCAGAAGCGTGGTGATCAATACAACCCGCGGTAAAGTTGGCATGATCTACCTGCCGGAGTTCTATGCCAACTTCGACGATCCCCAGGGAGCACGTTGCTCTGAGGATGTGCGCAAAGAGATCATTAAGCTGAAGGAACAGAAAGTAGATGGCATCATTATGGACCTCCGCAATAATGGTGGGGGCTCACTCTATGATGTAGTGCAGATGGTGGGGCTTTTCATTGAAGGCGGCCCCATTGTTCAGGTGAAAGACCGCGATGGCAAACCCCAGGTGTATTACGACCGCGACAAATCAGTTCTGTATGATGGTCCGCTTGCCGTAATGGTGAATGAATTCAGTGCCTCTGCCTCTGAGATCTTTGCAGCCGCTATCCAGGATTACGATCGTGGCCTGATCATCGGCAGTACTTCCACTTATGGAAAAGGAACTGTTCAGCGTAATATCGGTCTTGATAAGACCATGGGAATGCTGGACCCGAACAGTGATCTCGGCACACTCAAAGTAACACTGCAGAAATTCTACCGCATCAATGGTGGCTCAACTCAGCTGCGTGGTGTAAGTTCAGATATCACCCTCCCCGATATCTATGAATTCTCCAAGCTGCGTGAAAAGGACAATCCTGATGCATTGCCCTGGGATGAGATCCAGCAGGCAGGTTACAATCGTTGGAAATACGGACTGGACCTGGCGCCTATTCAGAAATCCAGCGAAGCAAGGTTAAGGAACAATGATGCTTTCAATCTGATCCGTACCAATGCAGAATGGCTGACCAAACAGAACGATAAGGTGGCAAGTCTCAACCTGAAGAAATACCAGGATGAGCAGAAACAGATCAAAGCTACCGTGAAGCAGATCGAAACATTGAGCAAATCGTCCCATGAACTGGATGCACAAGCGCTTGTGGAGGATTTGAAGAAATACGAAAATGATCCTGCCAAGCTGGAGCGTTTCAAACAATGGGTAAAGAACCTTCGCTCCAATGATATATACCTCAATGAAGCAGTGAATGTGGTGAATGATATGATCATCCAGAAGAATCTTGTTTACAGCGGTAAGTAATTCATTAACCATTTTCAATTCATGAGTCTGTTAACGCATTTTAAAGCGATCACTACTTTTATATTCGATATGGATGGTGTGCTCACTGATGGCACACTACTGATACTTGACAATGGTCAATTCATCCGGCGTATGAACATCAAGGATGGTTATGCGCTGCAACTGGCCATCAAAAAAGGTTATCGTGTTGCTGTTATTTCCGGCAGTACTTCCGATCCGGCGGTTATACGTCTGGGAAAGTTGGGTATCACAGATGTGTTCATGGGAGTGAAGAACAAAACCGAAATATTCCAGCAATACCTTGCCCAGCACGGCATACAGCCATCACAGGTATTGTACATGGGCGATGATATTCCCGATCTTGCAGTGATGAAACTGGCAGGAATGCCCTGCGCCCCCGCAGATGCTGTAACCGAGATCCGTCAGGCAGCCAGGTATATTTCACATTCATCAGGAGGAATGGGATGTGTAAGGGATGTGATCGAACGTGTAATGAAACTGAACGACCACTGGGATCTGCATACGGATGTGGCGAGTAAATAGTTCTTTCTTATCTTAGCGTTGCATGAAACTTCTGACCGCATTTTTACGGCTTATCAGAACTTTGAACCTTCTGTTCATCGCGGTTACCCAGTTGTTGTTTTACTATTGCATTGTTGTGCCCGTTTTTGCACAAGCCAATGCAACACTGCCACTGACATTCCCGCTTTTTATCATATTGATGACCGCTTCGGTACTGATTGCCGCAGGCGGTTATATCATCAATGACTATTTCGACAGGAATATCGATCAGGTGAACAAGCCTGGTAAACTGGTTGTGGAGAAGATCATCAACCGCCGCTGGGTGATCTGGTGGCATATGGTATTATCTGTTGCCGGTATCATTCTCAGTTTGTATGTAGCCTGGAAAACCCGGGCCTGGTGGCTGGCATTTGTGAATACCGGTTGTGTGATCGCACTCTGGTTCTATTCCACCAATTTCAAACGCAAATTACTTTCAGGCAATATTATCATTTCCCTGCTCACCGCATGGGTTGTACTGGTAGTAGGTTTCCTGAGTCATTACCTCGCCACCATCAAACCTGATATTTGGCTTGGCTACAATGCCAGTAAACTGATGCGGCTAACCTTTCTTTATGGTGGCTTTGCCTTTATCATTTCACTGATCCGGGAAGTGATCAAAGACATAGAAGATATGCATGGAGATGCCCGTTACGGGTGCCGCACCATGCCTATCGTATGGGGTATTCAAAGCAGCAAGGTTTTTGTAGCCACCTGGATGGTGGTGCTGATAGCTGCTTTGGTAATCGTACAGGCCTATACGTTACCTTTCAAATGGTGGTGGTCTCTGATCTATTGCATCACCCTGGTGATAATCCCGCTGATCTATATTTTCCGGAAGCTCTTCCCTGCGCAATCGCCACAGGATTTTCATTCCCTCAGCAGTTGGGTGAAACTGGTGATGGCCACGGGTATCTTTTCTATGGTGTTCTTTAAAATTTATTCCTGATGACGAATGCATACAATATTGTACTGGCTTCACAAAGCCCACGCCGCAAGCAATTGATGGAATGGGCGGAAGTGAATTTTGATGTGATCGCTCCGGTAACGGATGAGGCTTTCCCGGAAACCATGCCGGTAGAAGAAGTGCCCGTACATATTGCACGCAATAAAGCGCTGGCTGTAAAGGATGGTTACGACTATAACCGTTACGATATACAATCGCCCATTGTTGCGGCCGACACTATTGTTGTACTCAACAACCAGATCATCGGTAAACCGGAAAGCAGGAACGATGCCATCCGCATCCTTAGCTCACTTTCAGGAAAGCGTCACCAGGTGATCACGGGAGTAGTGATCCTGGCAGGAGAGAAGGAAGTATCCTTTGCCGATATCACTTCTGTATGGTTCCATGAACTCACGGAAGAACAGATCATTTTTTATGTAGACAAATATGAGCCTTACGATAAAGCCGGCGCCTATGCCATCCAGGAATGGATTGGCGTTACCGGTATTAAATCCATAGAAGGGGATTTTTACAATGTGATGGGGCTACCCGTCAGCCGCGTGCTCCAGGCATTGCAAACCCTTTGATTTTTTTCTGATATCGATTCCTTAATGCCACTGTAAGAAAATGCCTGATCAGGCAAGGTGCTCTCTATTCTATCACCTCAATCAATTCCTGATCATGCAAGAAAGATTATTGCAGTTCATCTGGCAATTCCGTTATTTCAATCAACAGCAATTATTGTCAACCAATGGCAATGTGCTGGAACTGGTCCATCCCGGAACCCTCAATCATAACCAGGGTCCGGACTTTCAACAGGCGATGCTCCGCATCGATGGAATGCTTTGGGTAGGACAGGTGGAACTGCATATCCGCAGCTCTGACTGGTATGCACATGCGCACCATCATGACTCCCTCTACCGTAACGTGATCCTGCACGTGGTATGGGAAGATGATGTGAACAATCCGCATGATCCTGTTCCCATCCTTGTGTTGCAGGACAGGGTGCCGAAGCTCTTATTGAATCAATACCAGGAGTGGATGTTGAGCAGGCAGTTCATACCCTGTCAGTCGCAACTCAACAGTATCGACCGGCTTGTATTCATGGCCTGGAAAGAAAGATTGATGGTGGAGCGGCTGCAGCGAAAAACAGAACTGGTATATTCCTTCCTGGAAAGCACAAAACATCACTGGGACGAGACCTGCTGGTGGTTACTGGCCAGGAATTTTGGCATGAAGATCAATGCTGACGCCTTTGAGCAGATTGCCAGAAGCCTGCCTGGAGCATTGATCCAAAGGCATCGTCAGCAACTGGTGCAACTGGAAGCCCTGTTGTTGGGACAGGCCGGCTTGCTGAACAAATCCTTTCAGCACGCATATCCATCACAGTTAAAAAGGGAATATGAGTTCTATCGAGCCAAATACGGATTGCGGCCCGTTCATATTCCCGTGTACTTCCTGCGTATGCGCCCGCCTGCATTTCCAACCGTTCGGCTGGCGCAGCTCGCGATGCTTCTGCATTCATCCGAGCGGCTATTCCATTATATACTGGAAACCGAAAACCTGGAGCAATTGCGCTTACTATTGAACGTTACTGCGGCTCCTTTCTGGGATGACCATTATACACTGGAAGAATCAGCTCCGCCCAAACCCAAGCATCTGGGTGAACAATTTACAGATAACCTGCTGGTGAATTCAGTGATACCACTGCTTTTCGCATATGGTTGCTGGAAACGGGAACAGGTGTATAAAGACAGGGCCATTCGATGGCTGCAGCAATTACCGGCTGAGCAGAACAGCATCATCAATTCATTCCGGATGTTGGGCGCGGGTTGTGAAGATGCGTTCGATAGTCAGGCACTGCTGGAAATGAAATCGCAGTATTGTGACCGTAAGAGATGTCTGGATTGCGCAATCGGCAATAACCTGATCAACTCACAGTGGCTGTCCAGTTGAATACCACTTTCACCTCTATATCCGGGTGAATGCTGTAGATAACCGGGCATGTATGAGCAGCTCTTTCGAGGATAGTCTTTTGTTTATCATCCAGTTGCTGCAATGCATCAGGGAAATGAAATGTTAAATTTATGCCGCCGATCCTGCGGGGATCCGCTTTCATGATTTTCTGAGTTTCGATCCTGGTGCCCTCCAGGTTGATCTGCATGTCACGGGCCTTGATCCCCATGATGGTCATCATGCAGGCGCCCAGTGCGGTTGCCACGAGGTCAGTAGGAGAGAATCTTTCGCCCTGCCCCTGGTTATCGGTGGGGGCGTCTGTCTGAATTTGATTGCCTGACTGGAGATGTGTACAAACCGTTCTGAGATTTCCTTCGTAAACTACTTCAGAAGTCATTATGTAGAATTTTGCCTTAAATTTACGTTGAATAATTAAATCATTGCCGGTGAAGAAAATTGTTTTGCTCCTTTTGACAGGTACTATCTCATATGTTGGGCTGGCACAGGAAACTCCCAGGCCAAAATCGCCCACAGCAAAGGAAGAGAAGAGGAATGCCCGGCGCGAACGCATCAATCAGTTGATCAGGCAGGAAGAGGAGGGTGAGATCATTTTCGCCAAACAAAGCATTTTCGGCTTCAAGCTGGCTTCAGACGGCTACGGCCTGTCTTACGAGTTCGGCCGCTTCCACAGCCCGCGCGTGGCCATGATCTACCAGATCGAGCTCAACGAGAAGAAAACACGCACGGAAAAGCGCTATTCCGTTGTAAGCGGTGGCTTCAATACCAACTCCGTGGTATTTGGCAAGACCAATAATTTCTACCAGCTCAAATTCGGCGTAGGCCAGCAACGCATCATCGGCGGAAAGGGCAACAAGAACGGCGTTGCCGTGATGGCCATCTATGCCGGCGGCGTTAGTGCAGGACTGCAAAAGCCATATATGATCAATGTTACCAGAAACGGGGAAGACTTCCGTTTCAAATCCACCTATCCCGAGATCCTGGACAGTGGCTTTGTTGAAAGAGGCGCAGCGGGTCCGTTTGCAGGATGGGGCGACGTAAAAGTACGTCCGGGTGCTCATGCCAAACTCGCTCTCCGGTTCGACTGGGGCCGTTTCAATGAAACCGTTTCAGCCGTGGAAGCGGGCGTAAATGCTGAATTCTATTCTTCCAAGATAGACCAGGTAATGAAAATGCCCCCCAAACAGTTTTTCTTCAATGCATACGTTACCCTCCTCCTGGGTAAGCGAAAGTGATGAAAGTGATGTACTTTTACGGCGGTAAACTTTCAGTCTCCGGATTTGTTAGTTATACCTGGAGCATTTTTACTTGAAAACGAACGTATGCAGGAATTACCGATCATCAATAAGGTAGCAGAGACAGAAACTAAGATCAAAAAGCCCAACTGGCTTCGTGTGAAGCTGCCTACAGGCGAAAACTATAAACATGTACGCGGTCTGGTGGACAATCATAAATTGCACACCATCTGCGAGAGCGGCAACTGCCCCAATATGGGCGAATGCTGGGGTGAAGGAACAGCTACATTCATGATCCTGGGCAATGTCTGTACCCGGAGCTGCGGTTTTTGCGCAGTAGCCACCGGACGCCCCGAGCCGGTTGACTGGGATGAGCCCCAGCGCGTGGCTGAAGCCATCTACCTCATGAAAGTGAAACATGCCGTTATCACTTCCGTTGACCGTGATGAACTGAAAGACCAGGGAAGCATCATCTGGCAGAATACCATCAAAGCCGTGAAAACACTCACGCCCGATACAACACTGGAAACACTGATCCCCGATTTCAAAGGTAAAGCCGAAGATATTCAGCGTGTGATCGATGCCGCTCCAGAAGTAGTATCCCACAATATCGAAACAGTGGAAAGGCTTACCCGTCAGGTACGCATCCAGGCAAAATACTGGAGAAGCATGGAAACGCTCAAGATCCTGAAAGCAGGAGGTATGCGCACTAAAAGCGGTATCATGCTTGGATTGGGCGAAACAAAAGAAGAAGTGGTGCAGACACTGAAAGACCTTCGCAACAGCGGAGTGGATGTAATTACCATGGGGCAGTACCTCCAACCAACCCGCAAACACCTGCCTGTGATCCGCTTTGTTCACCCCGATGAATTTGCGGAGCTCCGCGAGATCGGTTACCAGCTTGGATTCGATTATGTGGAAAGCGGTCCGTTGGTGCGTTCTTCCTATCACAGCGACAAACATGTATTGCCCGGATACGGAAGAGGCGTGTGGGAAGCTGAGAAAGCAGCTATCGTATCATAAAAACATATTCATTGAAAAGATCATTCTTGCTGGGGAGCATTCTGTTTGTACTGAATGTTCCCTTTTCTTTTGCCCGGCAAAACTGGCAAAGAGCTGATTCCTTATTTGCACCGTTACCTCCCGGCATCAAAGTTTTCTATTCAAAGGATTCTCTGAATGGCCGGCCCTTTTCTGCATATTTTGTGGAGGCCGACCTGAAAGACAAAAAACTTGATTTCACTGCGCAGACCGGTCACGGCAAAAGGTATACGCCCTCACAGTATTACGCAAACGAAAACCAGCCATACCTGGTGGTGAACGCAACTTTCTTTTCCTTCAATACCAATCAAAACCTCAATCTCGTGATGAAAGATGGTGTGCAGGTTGCATATAACAATCCATCGCTGAAGAGCAAGGGGGTAGATTCCTTTTATTATCCAACATACGGTGCTATCGGCATCAACAAACGTCGTAATGCAGATGTAGCCTGGATTTTCACGGATACCACTATGCGCTGGCCATATGCCTTCCAGGAGCGGCCCGTTGTAGCGAAAGGCACAACACCCGATCCCACGATCCGCAACCTGAATACGCTTGACAGATGGAAATGGTGGAGAATGAAAACTGCAGTAGGAGGTGGGCCGGTATTGGTGAAGGACCATGAGATCTTCATTCCGTTCAGGGAGGAACAGAAATTCGTGAATGGTGAAAACGACCGTCACCCGAGAACCGCGATGGGTTATACGGCTAATGGGCAACTCATCATACTGGTGGTGCAGGGAAGAACGCCCGGTGTTGCAGAAGGAACAACCCTCAAGGAAACAGCCATCATTCTGAGGGACCTGGGCTGTGTGGAGGCGGTGAATCTGGATGGAGGAGGCAGCAGTTGCATGCTGGTGAATGGAAAGGAGACCATCAAGCCATCAGATAAGGAAGGACAGCGGCCTGTACCGGCTGTATTCATTATACAAAGAAAGTATTCAAAAAAGGAAATGAAGCCCTAAAGCTTCATTTCCCATACCAGTGCACTCGCGCCGAGTATCGCAGCATCTGCTTCTTTCAGCTCCGAGAACAATAATTTCACTTTATCGCGGAAGATCGGTAACAGGTTCTTCTCCATGTGTTCGCGCGTGGGATCGAGGATCAGATCACCGGCTTTGGTCATACCACCGAAGAGAATGATCGCTTCGGGAGACGAGAACATCACGAAGTTGGCCAATGCCAGCCCCAGTACTTTGCCGGTGAATGCATACACTTCACCGGCCAGTTTATCTCCCTGCATTGCGCAATCATATACCACTTTTGAATCGATGGCTTCCTTTGCGAAATTGCGGAGAAGACTGGGAACAGCTGGATCCCTTTCGAGAAACTCATTGGCGGTCAAAGCCACGCCGGTTGCGGATGCATAAGCTTCCAGCGAACCATGCAGGCCGGTGCCTTTGTGCAGCCTGCCGTCAGGGATGATGGTAACATGACCGAGTTCGCCGGCAAATCCGTCGTGACCATAGATCAACTGACCATTGGCTACGATGCCGCTTCCCACACCCGTTCCGAGTGTGATCATGATGAAGTCTTTCATTCCGCGTGCTACGCCGTACATCATTTCACCTACTGCCGCGGCATTGGCGTCGTTGGTGAGAGAGCAGGGACTTTGAAAGCGGGCTGTCATCAGATCGCGGAGAGGAACAACGCCTCTCCAGGGAAGATTGGGTGCGTACTCGATTGTACCATTATAATAATTACCATTCGGTGCACCCACTCCGATACCGCGGATGGAATCCATTCCACCCACCTGGTCGATTGCAGGTTGCAGCGCGTGGTACAACTCTTCGATAAAATCATTCGGATTATCGTGCTTCCTTGTAGAGATGGCGCCGCGATAAGAAATATCGCCGCGATGATCTACAATGCCAAATACAGTATTGGTTCCACCGATATCGATACCAATCGCAAAATCCTGTCGTTGACTTACCATGTCCGTTACCTGGTTTGTTAAATGTGTGTGCATGTTGTTACAGAGAACATTCGGTTTAGAGATCCATTTTCACTGACTAGTGTCCGGCAGCCACCTGCGCGTCTACATCCAATCCCTGTTTCTTCAGAACAGATTTTGTTTTCAGCGTATGCCATGCAAGATAAGCGAAACAAAGCAAGGGAACGATATAAGAGAAGTGAGTGAAGGAAGTGCCCATCACTGTTGAACCAGGACTAACCTTATCAATATCTATGATAGCTCCCTGTGCGGGTGGCAGGATAGCGCCACCGAGGATCATCATGATCAGGAATGCAGAACCCTGGCTGGTATATTTGCCCAGGCCGCTGACAGCCAGCGCAAAGATACAGGGCCACATCACTGAAGCGCAGAGACCGCAACTGATGATGGCGAAATTAGCTACCATACCGGTATTGGTAAGCGCAATCACCATGGCGATTGCACCTAATACTGAAACGGTAAGCAAAAGCTTCACAGGTTTCTCATTTGCAAAAAGGAATGCGCCAACTGCAATGGCAATACAGATAGGATAGAGCAGGAAATCATCTACCTTGTTACCCTTGATCAGGTTCACCAGTAAAATGATCCCGAATGCTGCAAAAGGTACTACGATGCCCAGCACTTTTTTAACTCCCTTGCTGAAATTGAAAACGCTCACCGCTCCGGTCCAGCGCCCAATCATCAAACTACCCCAATACAATGAGATCAGGTGGGAGATATGTGCTTCATCGTATCCTCCGAATTCCTGCAGCTTGAGCAGCGCGCCGAAATTATTATCAACCGTTACTTCCACACCTACATATACAAAGATGGCGATCATGCCCAGCACCAGCTGTGGGTAAGCCATGGCTCCCCATCCGGATTTATTCCTGGCGGCCAGTAACATGCTCACGAACAGCACCAGCAATATGAGTACAAGGGAAGTAACAATAGTAGTGGATTTTGTAATACCGAATTGCAGATGGATCTGGTCTGCAAACAAAACGGGAGGGAACAACAGGCCGATGATCACCAGTGCGATCATGGCTTTGGGGCTTTTCTCCAAAGTTTCGTTGGAGGTTGTCTTCGGCAATTTGGCTACTGCAAAAACCAGTGATGCCAATATGAACAGTCCGGAGAGGAAGAAATACAAGGTTTGTATATTGGAAATATTCGCAGGTGAACTTTCTCCCTCTTTCACTGTGCCGAAAAGCAGCCAGCTTACTACCAGCGGCCCCAGCAAGGTACCGAAAGAGTTCACACCACCGGCCATGTTCAAACGATGTGCGCCGGATTCCACGGGACCCAATGCTATGGCGAATGGTTGCGCGGCGGTTTGTTGCAATGAAAAGCCCAGTGCTATAATAAAGAAAGCGATCAATACGGCAGCAAAAGTAGGAGCTTCAGATCCACTGATAAAGGCCAGCGCAATGGCGCCTACCACAGAGATCAGCAGGCCGTAGATAATGCCTTTTTTATATCCGATCTTGTTCAGTACATCAATGCCACTTACAGTGGATACGATGAAAAGGATCAATGAACCATAAAAATAAGCGCCATAAAAGGCGGAACCAATGAGCTGAGACTGGATCTGGTCCAGGTGAAAAAATTCCTTACAGAATGGGATAAAGATACTGTTGGAGGCTGCTACAAACCCCCAGAAAAAAAACACGGTGATCAGAACCCCAAATTGGGACCATTTTGTTGGTTGACTCATGAACAATCGTTTGATTTGAAAAGATTTTTTAAAAATAGTTGTTTTTTATGATCAGCCGCAAGGATTGTATTTAAAAATTATAATCTCACTAATCATCAGTGCGTCTGATTAGATTTTTGTAATGCCTGAACGGCGTTCGGCCCTTTTTTCCTAAATTCAATCAGTATTTCATCAAACACCAGATACAACAGCATGGAGATCTTACACGTAAGCGCAGAATGTTACCCGGTAGCAAAGGCAGGAGGACTGGGAGATGTAGTAGGCGCATTACCTAAATATTTGAATGAACAGGGCCAGATAGCCAAAGTGGTGCTCCCGATGTACCGCACCCGCTTCCTGTACACACATCAATGGGAAGTAGTGCACAAAGGCGGCACCAATATGGGCAACTGGTATTTCGATTTTACCGTGATCCGCGAACAGTCCAACGAACTCGGCTTCGATCTCTACCTCGTAGACATCAACGGACTGCTGGACAGGGAAAAGATTTATGGCTACGATGATGACACGGAAAGATTCACTGCCTTCCAGATCGCAGTGCTGGACTGGGTTTCAGCCTGGCAGGATAAACCGGATGTGATCCACGTGCACGATCATCAGGCTGCGCTGATACCATTTATGATGAAGTATTGTTACAAGTATCAATCGCTCAAAAACATTCCATCCGTACTCACCATTCACAATGCCCAGTACCAGGGCTGGATGGGCTGGGATAAAAGTGTATACCTCCCTCAATGGGATACCTGGCATTGGGGTATGCTCGACTGGAACAACAACATCAATCCATTGGCCGCAGGTATCAGGTGCGCCTGGAAAGTAACAACTGTTAGTCCAAGTTACCTCGCTGAACTGCGCTACAACAGCAATGGACTGGAAGCCCTCTTCGAATATGAGAAAGGAAAATGTGTGGGCATCCTCAATGGTATCGATGTGGATGTGTGGGACCCGGAAACCGATCATTATCTCAATGATCATTATGATACCGTTGAAGTGGAAAAAGGAAAGGCCGCCAGTAAGAAACTGCTCTGCGAACAGTTCGGACTGGATACTGAGAAGCCCCTGATCAGTTTCATCGGCAGACTGGTAGGAGAGAAAGGCGCTGACCTGCTGGCGCAAGCCATCGGTGATTCGTTCTATTATATAGGCAGAAAGATGAATTTCCTGGTGCTGGGCAGTGGCTTTCCTGAAGTGGAAGCTGCGCTCACCGCATTGAAGCCATTGGCTCAATATGATTACAATGTTTATATCGGGTACAATGAAGCGCTTAGTCACCTCATGTATGCCGGATCCGATTTCCTCCTGATGCCTTCCCGCGTGGAGCCCTGCGGCCTCAACCAGATGTACTCCATGCGCTATGGCACCGTGCCAATGGTCAGAAAAACCGGAGGTCTTATAGATACAGTTGTTGATCTTGGCGAACCGGATGGCTATGGCATCTGTTACAACAATGCCAGCGTGGGAGACATTACCCAGGCAGTTTGGCGGGCAACAGATTTGTATGAAAAGAAAGACAAACTGAAAGAGATCCGTCAACGAATGATGCAACTCGATTTTAGCTGGGAATCCAGCGTTGAACAATATATTCAGGTATACCGATCATTCTAAAAATTCCATTATGAGCAAAGAAGTGATTGCTGTCATTTTAGGAGGAGGAGCAGGAACAAGATTATATCCCCTTACCGCCAGCCGTTCCAAACCTGCCGTGCCTATCGCCGGCAAATACCGCCTAGTAGATATTCCGATCTCCAACTGTATCAACTCGAGCATCACTCGTATGTTCGTGCTCACGCAGTTCAATTCGGCCTCGCTCAACAAACATATCAAGAACACTTATCACTTCAGCGTTTTCAGCAGCGCGTTCGTAGACATTCTCGCTGCTGAACAAACCCCTGAAAGCACCGCCTGGTACCAGGGAACGGCAGACGCAGTAAGACAAAGCCTTCGTCATCTCAGTCAACACGATTGCGAATACGTACTCATCCTTTCAGGCGATCAGCTCTACCAGATGGACTTCCAGAAAATGCTGGACGATCACAAGGCAAAAGGAGCGGATATCTCCATCGCCACCATTCCCGTGGGTGATCGCGAAGCATCCGACTTCGGTATTCTAAAAGCCGACGAGAACAATACCATCACTGCTTTTATCGAGAAGCCCAAAAAAGACCTGCTGCCGGACTGGATCAGCGATACAGGTCCTGATATGCAGGCGCAGGGCAGGAACTATCTCGCCAGCATGGGCATCTATATCTTCAACCGCAAACTGCTGATTGATCTGTTAATGGACCTCTATAAAGATTATACAGATTTCGGTAAAGAGATCCTGCCGCGCGCACTCAAGGAATATAAGGTCACCAGCTACCAATATGATGGTTACTGGACAGATATCGGTCATATCTATTCGTTCTTCGAAGCCAATCTGGCACTCACACAAGAGATCCCACCATTCAATCTCTTCGATAAATCAAATGCGGTGTATACCCGCGCGCGCATGCTGCCACCCGCCAAGATCAGCGGCACCACACTCGAGAAAACCATCATCGCCGAAGGCTGCATCATCAATGCCAGCCGCATCGAGAACTCCGTGATCGGTATCAGAAGCAGGGTAGGGCATGGCACCACCATGGTCAGCTGCTATATGATGGGATCGGATTATTTCGAGACCATCGAAGAAATGGAATACTCAAAAGAACGCGGACTGCCTAAACTCGGGATCGGCGACAGATGCTATATCAAGAATGCGATCATCGATAAGAATTGTCGCATAGGCAATGACGTCAGGATCAATGGCAGCATCCATATGGAGAATGCAGATCATTCACTCTACACTATCAGAGACGGAATAGTTGTAATAAAGAAGGGAGCGATCCTGCCGGACGGCTTCGTCATTTAATGCTATTTAGGGTTAGATTTTTTGGGGGTACATGTAAAACACGGCTGGCAAAACCTGCCGGAGTGTTGATTGCTATTGGGCTATTAGTGATATGGATTAAGCGGTGGTAGTGAAGCCAGGCTTTCGAGCAACAGTTTTTGAGGCCGGTTCTTACATGTACCCCCAAAAAATCTAACCCGACCCTCCGGGGGCGCATCTTTGGGGAACCAACTCAGATTACACTGAGTAATGACGGGGAAGGATGGATATTACTTCTCATTCAGGTATTTTTGAATAAGTGGTTCAAGCTTTGCACCGCGGGCATCTGTTGATACGATTCTTCCTGATTTATCCAGCAACCAGACAGTTGGTAAGGAATTGATGCCGTATAGCAAACGGTAGGTGTCACTGTGGAATCCCTTCCCTTCAAAACGCTGTGGCCACGTGATCTTATTCTCCTGAATAATTTCTTTCACACGGGGGAGAGCAGATTCATTATCGAGGCAGATTCCTGCAATTTCAAATCCATCTCTATTGTATTTTTCCAGCATCGTTCTTAGATGAGGAAATTCATTTAGACAGGGCTTGCACCAGGATGCCCAAAAATCTATCAATACCACTTTCCCGCGTAATTTTTCCAGTTGGAATTCAGTTTTATCTAATGCAGTAAAGGACATCTTGAGTGCTTCTTCTCCACGCTCCAGTTTAAGCGCCATCAATTGTTCTGTTGCTGTTTGATACAATAATTTGAGTCCATCCTGATTGGCTTTGCTGGTTTCTTTTTGAAGTTCATTCCAAAATATAGCAGCTACAGCAGGGGAGTAGCCTTTCAGAGCAGACAGAAAATCTTTTGCCCGCTCAGGCAGCACCGCTAGTTCTGCAAACTGTTGCATGTGTTCACGGAATCTTTGCAAGAAGGATTTCCAGTAAACCTGCTCAAATGCAGACCAATAATCTGCTTCAGCTTCTTTTCGCGGAAGCAGTCCAAAGTTTCCCGATGCCAGTCTGAAATCCCGGGCGAAAAGTGAAAAGGCCGCTTTCTCTTTTTCTTCTTTAGTGCCGGCACCATTTAATATTGAAAACACGATCCGGTTGCCAGTGGTCAGCCATTTCTGCCTGGCGGCAGTATCGATCACTGCTGAACGCAAAATGGCCGCCCAATCCATCCCAGGCTGTTTCTCAATGGTGTCCAGGGATTCATTTCCACTGGCTGCTATGAAGTAAGGATTGGCAGATAGAAACATTCTCAATGCATCCTGGCGCCTGGAATGCAACGGATAGCTTTGCCAGAAAGCCTCTGCCAGTTGCATTCTCGTTAGCAAATGCTGGTCTTCGTACCTTTTCTTTCCCAGTGGCCGCAGTTGCAGATACTCCTGATAGGCTTCTTTACCTGCCGGGATCTGTCCACCCATTTTTTCAAGTCTTGCCCAGGCAGCATCTCCGCTTTCCTGTAAAGCTATGCCCGACTGCCCTAATGTGATAAGGGGCATCAAAATGATACATATTATCAATCTCATTGCTGTTATCGATTTTATCAGAGAATTCAAGATCAATCAGTTTTTCTACAAGTTCGTTTTGAATAGCGCTTCATCGGGAGGAAAACAACGGTCTTCCAGACAGCCCTGGAAATGTATTTTGCCCTCCAGCATCCCGGGCGATTTTCTTTTCTTCTTTGTGATAACGAATACCTGTTTCACTGAATAATCTCCTTCCGTGAATACTGAACTCTGTCCATGATAATTGGAGAGAGGCCATACAACGCTGTTGACTAACCGTAAATGGTCAGGAATACTGGTCCATGTAATTTTCATGGGGAAACCTGTACCGTCATCGATATTATCGGGTGCCAAAACATAGAAACCTTTTTCAACAGTGAATTCCATCGTCCAGGTTGCGCTGTCCTTGCTATAGATAATTTTGGAGGATTGAACATTTACCTGTGCCGTTGCACAGGTAAATGTTATAAATGAAATGACAGATGCCAATGCTTTTTTGATTTTCATACATTATAATTTTTTATTGGAGCCTAATAATACATACACACGTCCATCGTGAGCAACACCTTCTCTTCCGTAGGTTCCATAAACATTTTTATACATCATATCAGGAACAAACATATTTTTCTTTACAGCTTCGTCATGGGAATATCCCCTTTCTATCATGAGCCTTTCCGCTGCTTTCATACGTTCTCCCAGCTGGAGGATCTCTTCTGTGGTTTGATAGGCCGGATACTTTTTGTATGTTTTTGCTTCTTCTTCCCATTGCCAGGAAAGGTCCGCATCGTAGCGGCCATAATTGGTAGTTACACAAGCTCCGATAACCAGGTCCTTTATTCCATCATTGTTCCAATCGGCTACACATATATTGGGATGCGAACCAGGAAATATTTTGTCGCCAATATTGGCTCTTTCAAACAAAGGAACACCGGGGAGAAAGGACAATCTTTTTCCTTTTCTTATGCCCTTAAAAAAAGTGATAAAATGGAAGCCTGGTTTATAATAGCCATTTGTGACCAGCAGGTCTTCCACATTATCATTGTCCCAATCCACTATATAGGGCACCATATGCGTGCCGGTAATTTCAGATTTCATCAGACGTTGTAATGCCTCTTTGTCTGTAAAGCTGGCAGTATCGATCGTTCCCATAAACGCACCTTTGGTATCTTTCAGTGGTGTTCTTATGCCGAAGACCGGCGACTGCCTTGTGCCGATATTCATTGCCGAACGCAGGATAGCGCCACCCAGGATCATGTCCTGTTTTCCATCGCCATCCAGATCAACAAAAGCGGTTGTGGCATAACTCCAGTATTCTAAATCAGCAGTATCAACTTCCGATTCCTTTTTCTTCCAGGCTGAGCGTTTTATGGAAAGTTCTTCACCCAAACCTGTTTGCGGAATTCTTTTTCCCAGATCAAAAGACTCATCCATTTTCTTATAGAGAAGGATCTCCCCTGTATCAAATTGTCCCGCTACGAGATCGGCTTTTCCATCACCATCCAGGTCTGCAAGGCGGGGCGTGAATGCCATGCAGCACCAAACATTTATGGAGATTGGTGTAGCATATAGATTACTCTTCTTATCATAGCGCAGATAGTATGATGGTTTGTTGTAAGCGGGCTCGGTTTTGGTGCCAGTGTTCTCAAATACCCTCAGGAAATTTCCTACAGCAGCATTATGCTCGAAACCCGACCCAAACTCTCCCAATACGAGGTCGTCCAGACCATCATTGTTTACATCAAAGATTGCCGGAGAAGCCCAGCCCAGTCCTTTGGTAAACAGAGGGCCTTTGGAATTCTCAAGTAAAATAG
The DNA here is from genome assembly GCF_007970185.1 of Pseudobacter ginsenosidimutans. Taxonomy (NCBI): domain Bacteria; kingdom Pseudomonadati; phylum Bacteroidota; class Chitinophagia; order Chitinophagales; family Chitinophagaceae; genus Pseudobacter; species Pseudobacter ginsenosidimutans. The sequence goes on from NZ_CP042431.1 coordinate 5,576,396, forward strand.
GTTTACCCAGCTTTGGCGCACCGGGGATATCCCGGCTTGCCAGTCTCTTAAAAGCTGAAAGTTCAATGTCTGCCGGAGATACCTGCGCATCTGCAGAATGGGCAATAGCAAAGCCTGCTATTATCAATAGCGTTTTTCTTATTGACATCATGTAATGAATTATTTAATAGATTTTATTTAGTCAACCAATAAATCAATACCCATAATTCTGGGGAAGAAGATTGGAATTGAGCAATAGTTCTTTTTGTGGCAAGGGCCATATGATGTGATAATCTTTCCAGTTCGGTTTGGCTGTAACGAGTATGGGTAACCGGTTCAGTCTTTTAAGATCCAAAAATCGATGTCCCATTTCAGAGAAGAATTCTTTTCTGCTCTCAACAATGATCTCGCTCAGTAAATCTTCTTTTGAATATTGACCATTTAGAATCGGAATGCCTGCACGATCCTTTATTGCATTCACATAAGTGAGTGCTTCGGTGATCTTGTCCGGCAGGTTCTGTTGTGCATAGGCTTCTGCAAGCAGCAGGTATACTTCTTCCAACCGGAATACGATTGAATATTCACTGGTATTGTCAAGGCGCACCTGATATTTCCAGGGCAAGTGCCAGGTCTGCTGATTAAACGTAGCAATCAGCATCCAGTTCTTTTTCCGCAGATCATCGTCGCTGAAGGCATTTACCAGGTTTTCCGACAAGGCATAACCTGTAGGAGCGGCATTATTGTGATAATACTGCTGTACCTCTTTTGTTGCAGCTCCATTGGCAAGTGGTTTAAGCTGCCATATGATATGTTTGCCGGATTTTTTAAATACCTGGGTGATATCGTTCTGAAACTGATACATCGGGCTTTGTACAATTGTTTTCAGCAGCAATTCTGCTTCAATCCATTTATGCTGGAGCAGGTACACTTTAGCCAGCATCAATTCGGCTACTTTCCGGTTAGGAATGATCCGTTCCGCACTCCGGTAATTATCGCTGAGCAATGCGATAGCTTCTGTCAGATCCTGTTGTAATTTCGACAACAGTTCCGTTGCAGGCGTTCTGGATATAGTTTGGTTAAACTGGTAATTCGTAGTTGTTGTATAGGGAATGTCACCGAAGAGCTGTTGCAAATAAAAGTACACAACAGACCTTACCAGGAGCGCTTCACCTTTGATCGAATTCTTATCCGATTCCTTTAAGCTCCTGGAATTTACAATACCCTCTATTATGATATTCGCTTTATAGATATGTTGATAACAGTTCAGCCAGAGCGTATTTATCGTTGTGTTTGTTTCGATCTGTTGATTCAGAAAGATCTGATAGTCTGCATTGGATGCTGCATAATAATCCATGTCATCGGTATAAACTCCCAATATAGCGCCGGTTCCACCCGAGCCGCCGGATATCGGGGAATTGTCAAAGAGGCCCGAATATAAACCTGCAAGAGCGGCATTGGCAGTTTGTAAATTTTCAAAAACCTGGTTCTTGTCAATCTGGTTATCCGGCATATCTACAGCAATCAATTTTTCGCATGATGTAAACGCAAGCTGAATAAGAAGCAGGATTGTTATGACGAGATGATTGTATGATGATTTCATTGGAATTTCTTTAGAAATTAATTTGGAGGCCGAAAGAATATGATTTCAATGGCGGCAGATAACCCAGTGTAAAAAATTCAGGATCAATTCCAAAATAATTGGTCCATGTGAGCATGTTCTGTCCCTGGAAATAGATCTTCAGATCCCTGAACACAGACTTTCCGGAGAACCGGTAGGAGAGTTGTACATTTTTCAGGCGGACATAAGAAGCATCCGATACAGTAATATCACTTCGTTCAAAAAAAGTTTGCTGAGGTCTGGCTGTATTGAGATAAGGACTATATATGCCATCGGGATTTTGTGGCGACCAAACATTCAGCACTTCAACCGGCTGATTGAACATCAACCCAGGATTGCCCATTGTAGCATTGTAATTCTTTTGCTTCTGTTTTACAAATTGAAGCAAGAACGATAATTCCCAGTTCTTGTATTGAATTGTATTATTCCATCCACCAAAAAATCTCGCTCCAATATTTTCGATAATCTTGTTATCATCAGGAGAAGCCACCTTGCCATCATGATTGTAATCTGTAAAGCGATAAAGACCAGTAGCGGGATCAACTCCTTCCAGGTGGTATAGTTTCAGGATGGTGGTAGGATATCCTACAATAAAACTGGAGGCGTATGGAGAACCTTCCAACCCGGGAAAAGAGATCAGTTTGGTTCTTGGTAAGCTCAGGTTCAACGACGATTTCCACTGGATAACCGAAGCAGACGGTAATGGATCAGCGCTTAACTCGATCTCAACACCACTGTTTTGAACGATCGCCGGCAGGTTGGCCTGTACAGATTCAAAACCGGTAACAGCAGACAGCTGGTAGCCCACCAACTGGTTTGAAGAACGGTTTCGATACCAGTTGAATGAAGCATTGATCCTATCATCCAGGAAACCCAATTCCAGCGCGATATCCCATTTAACGGTTTTCTCCCAGCTGTAATCCCCATTATAGAGTTTGGTAGGATTCAGACTGGTAACGCCATCATACATAGCGGATGAAATGGTATAGGTATCCAAATACTGGTAATCCCCAATATTATCACTACCTGCTGAACCGTAACTGCTGCGGAGCTTTCCAAAACTCAACCAGTTAAGATCCCTGAAGAACTTTTCTTCAGAGAACACCCAGGCAGCGCCTGCTGCACCAAAATTCCCGAATCGTTTATTGGGCCCAAAACGGCTGCTGCCGTCCCTTCTTGCAGTTATGTTGAAGATATACCTGTCTTTGAACTGGTAATTCAATCTGCTGAAAACAGCAGCATACTTGTATACAGTTTGCACCTGGTCAGAGATGATCTTTGTAGTGGCTGCTCCTATATTCCTGATGAATACATTGCTTTGAAAGCCGACGCCCTGCATTGAACCCTGACGGTTCTTATCCTGCTGGAATGTGCCACCTGCAAGGATATCCAAACGATGGTCTTCTTTTTTGTAACTCCAGTTCACCTGTGGCTCCGTAATGATCGTAAAACGATCCTGGTTATTTTTGGAAGTGTTGGAATAGGCAGCAGATTGTCCTGTTACATAGGCCGGGTTATAGATGGTATTGGGATTGATCCGCCATTCTTCAAAATCCTGGTAATTTATCCCGCCGCTTAATTTCAGTTGGAAGTTATTGAACAGTTCATACTGCAGATTAATGTTTGTGAGAAACTGTTTGCTATCGTTGGAATAAGTGCTTTGAAAAGCAGCAACAGGATTGGTAAAAGTGTTGTTCTCCCAGTTCAGGCTGCCGTCTTCCTTATAAAGCGCAGGAGCATTAGGCGATAATGTATGTGATGATTTGGTTACATCACTGCTGATAACATTATTTTGAAGGAGTGAAAACGAATTGGAGATGTTCAGCCGAAAACGATTATCTCTTGATCGATGCCCGATACTATTGGAGATGGTATTGGTCTTGTATTTGAAGTCTTTATTGAACACGGTGGTCTGTTCGTTATGGGAAAGCGTCAATAAATAACTGGTGGTTTCATTGCCACCGTTAACAGAAACCTGTGTGTTCATGGAGGTGGCTGTATTGCCGATCAGTTCCTTCCGCCAATTGGTATACCTGCTTTGATCCCAGGTGCCATTCACATCATAAGCATTTGCCGGATACTGGGTAATTCCAGCGTTGGCAAAAGCCTGTCTCCGCATATCCAGGTACTGCTCTGTATTCATCATCTTCAGTCTTGAACTGGCTTTACTCAGCGCAAATGCGGAATTCAAACTAATGCTCGCCTTTCCCGATCTGCCTTTTTTAGTGGTAATGAGCACAACGCCATTGGCGCCCCTGGAACCATAGATGGCTGTAGCATCTGCATCTTTGAGGATCTCGATACTACCAATGGTATTGATATCGATGCTGTTCAAAGGATTGATGCGGCTCAGCGGGAACAGTGAATTATTGGCATCGGATTTCATTTCACTGATAGGAATGCCATCGATCACGTACAGCGGCTGGTTCCCATCCGAATTTATCACTCCGCCACCAAGCACCCTTAAACTATTGCGTCCCCTGATCTGGATATCATACCCACCACCAGGCACACCTGTGTATTGAGTAATGCTGACGCCGGCCATACGGCCCTGGATAGCCGATAACAGATTAGTGACAGGCTGATTCTCGATATCCTTTGTAGTTACCCTGGAAATACTGCCGGTACGTTGTTTGTCTTTTACAGAATAATAGCCCGCATTGAAAACAACTTCCTGCATATCATTCGGACTTTGTTTCAAACGTATGGTCCGGAATAATTGGGAACTTCCAATATCAGCAGCTGTAACGCGGTAGTCAACCGGTTCAAATCCTATAAAGGAGATGGTCAATACATCGCCTTCCGCCACATCAACATTTGCCCAACCATCTTTGTCTGTTACTACACTGTGTTTATTCTTTATTACGATCGATGCACCATGCAATGGCTTACCTGTTGAATCCACAACATGGATCCTTAACGGAGGCAATTCAGGGTAGAGGAGAAGCCGCTTCTCCCGGTTCAGTACGGCTTGTTTCTTTTCTTTAATGAAAATGGTTTTGGAGCGGATCGTAAATTCGTAACCGAGATCCTTCAATATCATTCCCAGGAAATCCCTGAGTTGCATATTCTTTACGCTTATACTGATCTTATGAGAGCTTACAGGATTGGTGTTTTCTCTCATTACGAAATAGCCGGTCTTCTCCTTAATAACATTGAATATCTTCTCCATCGGAACGTTCGTGCCGGAGTAAGTGATGGTTTGCGATGAAGTACTGGCAGACAACGATAAACAAAAAATCAATAAGAAGCCCGCAGTCAATTGCATAATCCTCCAGGTTTGGGTTACGGAAGAAAGCCTCTCAGCAGTATAGCCGCTTTCGGCTTCAACCGGTTTGTTAAATAACCGGAGCGCATGCCGGTTTTCCCTGATAGCAATGCGATTCCGATTACAAAAAGCAGTAAATAACATACTTTTGCAGCAGCCTGTTTACCACAGGCAGGTTTTGGGTTGATGAATAAACTTTCGCTAAATGGTTTTTCGTTTATATCCCGAAACTTTTCCGGGAATGTTTGCCCATTCCCGGTTTTCTTTCTCACGCTGAGGGCGTTTGACGTCGCTCGAAACATAAATAAAATTCCGAGGACAAGGCTTAATTATTGTAGAGCACGTACGTGCAAAATTCTTCCTTCAATTCTGAAACTGGCGCCCATACCATCCAATCCGTCCAGGGCATCTTTCAATGATAAATCCCTGTCCATTTCTCCATCCAGCATCTTTTTGGGAACTCCGGCATCGTAGACTATTTCCATATCGTACCATCTTGCCAGTTGACGCATGGCTTTGTCGAATGGAATATTCCTGAAATTGAATACACCGTTCTTCCAGGCCAGGTCCTGATCTATATCTGTTGCTGCAATATGCCCGTTAAGGAAAGCTTGCCCGGGCACCAATATCTTTTCTCCAATTTTCACCCTGCCATTGAGCAGCGAGGTTTTCACCCCGTTCTCGTCAGGATAGGCATTGACGTTAAATGCAGTTCCCAATACTACTATTTCCTCCTCAGGTGTTCTTACCACGAAAGACTTCGAGGCATTGGGCGCAACTTCGAAAAATACTTCGCCAGTAATATTCACTTCCCGTTTTTTGTCTGTAAATGCTGTAGGATAAGTAATGGAACTGGCGGCATTCAGCCAAACCTTTGTACCATCGGCCAGTGTAAGCTGGAATTGTCCTCCCTTCGGTGTGGTGATAGTATTGATGAGGACTATGCCTGTATTTGAATAGGATATTGATCCCTGGCTGTTTTCAATGGATAATGCTCCATCGCGGATGGTACCTGCGGCGGAACTGTCCAGCACCACTTGTTGTCCGCCGGATAATGTAAGCACTGCACGATTGGTTCCGGGAAGAATATCTTTCTTATTGGTTGATGGTCCTGTACCGGTTATTTGCGTATCCTGCTTTAGCTGCCTGAAATAAAAATAAGTACCTGCACCAAACAGGAGTATGATTGCAGCTGCGTAGCGGAGCCAGGCAGTTCTCAGAATAGATACACGGCGTACAACTTTGGAAACCTGCGGCAAATCAATGGCCGGTTTCATCTCAGGGAACTGTTGCTGCAATATTGCAAGCGCGCGCTCCTTGTTGAGCAATTGTTTTCGGTGAAGCCAGTCAGACAGGTATTGACCATCCAGCAGTTCCTCAAATGCAGCATCATGGCGCGGACTGACCTGCCGCCAGCTTTCCAGTTCCTCCAATTCAGCAGGAGAAATTTCTCCTTTCAGGTACTTGTCAAATAATCGGGCGATATGTTCAGAGCGTGGAGTCATTCTTCAGTAAAACGACCAACTTTTAAAAGTATACCCGTCTCGCTAAAAATATTTTTATTTCTTTTCCAGCAGCGATAGTGTGAGCCAAAGCCCGGCAGAGGTGAGCCATTTATTTCCCAGAAGATGCAGCCGCATCAGTTCGAGTGCACGTGCCTTGTAATTCTGAACGGTATTATAGGAAAGCTGCATTTCTGCAGCCACTTCGGTCAATTTCATTCCCTCAACAAATGAAAGACGGATCACCCGCTGAAGCTGGGAGGGCAGGGCTTCAATGGCGGCATTGACTGCAAGTATGGCTTCAGACCTGATATAGTTCAGCTCTGCATCATCCATTTCATTCTGCAGGTATTTGATTTCCTGGTGCGCCCTGGAATGTCTTTTCTGGGTTTTGATATAATCGAGCGCAGCATTGTTTGCTGAAGTGAACAGAAATGATTTGAGTTTTGCCAGCGTCTCAAAATCCTGGTGCCTGGTGAAACTTTTTGCGAGCGCCTGTATGGCGATGTCTTCGGCAACCTGCGTGTCCCTGACCATATGATCTGCAAAAACGAACAGCCCTTCAATGAAGTGTTCGTAAATAGCCTCATAAGCCGTACCCTGGCCTTCCCGGAAAGCCCTTAATAATTCTGTATCATTAACACTTAAACGCAACGACCAAAAGTAGTCAAAAAAATATTCCGTAGATTTCCTGCTCTCGTTGTCTGCATCCGGATAAGAAAAAACTAATGCGTATTAATTACACAATAATCCCTATCTTCCAACTCTCAAATCAACGATTGCCATGGTTTCAGCCAAAACAAACAGCATTCTCCCCAAGCCCAAACTCACTGCTGCCCAGATCTTCAATATGAGCTTCGGATTCCTCGGGATCCAGTTCGGATTTGCTTTGCAGAACTCCAATGCCAGCGGGATCCTCCGCAATTATGGTGCGGAAGTGGAACACCTGAGCTGGTTCTGGCTGGCGGCGCCGCTGATCGGATTGATCGTTCAGCCCATTGTTGGCCATTATTCCGACAGAACCTGGAACAGGCTCGGAAGACGCAGACCTTATTTTCTCGCAGGAGCCATCCTCAGTTCCAGCGCACTCGCGCTGATGCCCAATGCAAATATCTTAGGGAATATCGCACCACTGGTGATCATCGGGGCAGGATTCCTCATGATCATGGACGCCTGTTTCAACCTGGCTATGGAACCATTCAGGGCATTGGTGGCAGATAATCTTCCGGATTCACAACGAACAAAAGGATTTGCAGTACAGACCTGCCTGATAGGAGTAGGAGCTGTATTGGGATCTGCGCTGCCTGAAATTTTAAGCAAATGGTTCGGCGTGAATGCAGAAGCGCCTGCAGGAGTGGTGGCTGATAATGTGAAGCTGGCTTTCTATATCGGCTCCAGCGTGTTTGTACTGAGTGTGCTCTGGACCGTTTTTAAAACGAAGGAATATCCCCCTGAGGAGTATGCGAAATACCACGGAGAACATGAGGTGAAGAAAGAAGGGCTGAGCGTTATCCTGAAAGATTTTGCAAAGATGCCGCGCACCATGAAGCAACTTGGACTGGTGCAGTTCTTCAGCTGGTTTGCCTTGTTCGGGATGTGGGTGTTCACAACTGATACTATCTCCACACATATTTTCGGATTGTCCATCGATGATAAAAGCTCCAAACTGTACAGGGAAGCACAGGGCTGGACAGGCGTGATCTTCGCCGTGTACAATGGCGTGTCTGCCGTATATGCATTACTGTTACCTGCCATTGCGAAGAAGATCGGAAGGAAACAGACGCATGCCATCAGCCTGCTGATCGGCGGGATAGGTCTGATCAGCATCTATTTTGCACCAAACAAGGAATTCCTCATCGGATCGATGGTTTGTGTGGGCATTGCCTGGGCCAGTATCCTGGCCATGCCTTATGTGATCCTCTCAGGATCCATTCCCGCAGGGAAGATGGGCATCTACATGGGGATCTTCAATTTCTTCATCACTATTCCACAGATATTGAATGGCATCATCGGAGGACCGATCGTAAAATATGTGTACAATAACGAGCCGGTATATGCGCTGGTTCTGGCAGGAGTATTCATGCTCTGCGCAGCTATCAGCGTGATCTATGTATACGACCCGGGTGCCATTCGCATCAAAGAAGAAAAAAATATTGCATGAGACTGATCTATTTCGTATGTGCATTACTGTTGACTGCCTCCGTGCAGTCGCAGCAAACATTGAATGTTTATCCAACGCATTGGTGGGCAGGCATGAAGAACCAGCAATTGCAATTGCTGGTAAAATCTCCGGGCATCGGGAAAACGAATGTAGCCCTGAAACCCTATGCTGGCGTACAATTGAAAGGTACTCATACATTCAAGAACCCTGATTACCTGGCTATCGATCTCCAGATCGGAGGCACTGCAAAGCCCGGAGAGTTGCAATTCAGTTTTGCAGAAAAAGGGAAATCTGCAAAGCAGGTCAAATATATCCTGAAAGCGCGCGATAAAGGCAATGGCCGCACACGGATCAAAGGCGTAGGTACGGAAGACTTTATCTATCTCATCATGCCGGACCGCTTCAGCAATGGCGACCCTTCCAACGATAAGGTGCCGGGCATGCTGGACCAAAGCCTCGACAGATCGGATATCTGGCACAGGCATGGAGGCGACCTGAAAGGGATCGAAAATCAACTGGACTATCTGCAGGACATCGGCGTAACGGCACTCTGGCTGAATCCAGTCCTGGAGAACGATATGCCCAACCGTACGGAACACGGCTATGCAGCCACCGATCATTACAGCATCGATCCCCGTCTTGGAGGCATCAAAGCCTATCACAGCCTGATCAACGCACTGCACAAACGCGACATGAAGATCATCCAGGATGCTGTATACAACCATGTTGGCATCCATCATTTCCTGTATAAGGAAATGCCGGACAGCAGCTGGTTCCACTGGTGGCCATCGTATACCAATACTACCTATAAGGATCAAACGCTGATGGATCCCTATGCGGCAGCTATCGATAAAAAGAAAATGAGCGATGGCTGGTTCGTGCCCGGCATGCCTGATCTCAATCAGCACAATCCTTTCATGGCGAATTTTCTCATTCAGCACGCTATCTGGTGCACGGAAGAATTCGGACTGGACGGATGGCGCATCGATACCTACGCCTACAATGATCTCGAATTCATGAACCGCTGCAACAAAGCCCTGCTGGATGAATATCCGCAACTGCATATCTTCGGCGAAACATGGGTGCACGGAGTGGCCAACCAGAGCTATTTTGCAGCCAACAATATCGATATTCCCTATAAAAGCAACCTGCCTGGCGTTACGGATTTCCAGCTCAATCTCTATGGTATCGTACCTGCACTCACACAGGCTTTCGGCTGGACGGATGGCGTGAACAAATTGTACAGCACCGCTGCCAAAGATTTTCTGTATAAAGATCCCAAACGCAATGTGATCTTTTTGGATAATCATGATATCAGCCGTTTCTATTCTCAGGTAGGAGAGAGCATCCCCAAACTGAAAATGGGACTAAGCTGGCTGCTCACGTACAGGGGCATCCCACAACTCTATTACGGAACTGAAGTTCTGCTCAAAGGATTTGCCAACCCTGACGGACTGGTGCGCCAGGATTTCCCGGGCGGATGGGCAGGAGATTCCAGCAACAAATTCACAGCAGCCGGAAGAACACCTGAAGAGAATGAGGTATTCAATCATATGCGCAGCCTGTCGAGGTTCAGGCTTGGTTCCCCTGCATTGCAACATGGAAAAATGATGCAATATGTTCCGGAAGATGGCGTGTATGTTTACTTCCGTTATGATGCAAAGCAGACCATCCTCTGCATCATGAACACCAACGATCAACCCAAAACCATTGCTGCATCCCGTTTTGAAGAGCGATTCAAAGGATTCAGCAGTGCCAGGGACATCATCACCAATCAAGATATCAGTATCAGAGATTCTATTACCATTCCGTCATATACCTTGCTCACTGCTGAATTGGTTCGATAATTCCTGTATCTTTAAGTACCATGGTACCACCCTTGAAGTATGAGGAATTGCATTTTGTAGATACCACCCGTCCGGTGTGGAATTATTCGCTTTTTTCAGATGAGGACATCAGCAATTATCAGCAGGGAACGAATTACTCACTCTATGAGCTTTTCGGATCGCATGCGATAACTGTATTGGAACAGCCCGGTTATTATTTTGCCGTGTGGGCACCCAATGCCACGTATGTGTCTGTGATCGGGAACTTCAATCACTGGGATACAGAGTCCCACCCGCTGACTGTGCGATTGGACAATTCAGGCATCTGGGAAGGTTTCATTCCCGGTATGGCAAAGGGCGAAGTGTACAAGTACCATATCCATGGTTACAAGGGACGCAGGCTTGATAAAGGAGATCCCTATGCGAATTTCTGGGAACGAAGGCCGCAAACAGCCAGTATCACCTGGAACCTGGATTATGAATGGAAGGACAGTGAATGGATGGAAAATCGTGCTGCACACAATGCTACTGATGCGCCCTGGAGCGTGTATGAGATGCATCTCGCCAGCTGGATGCGCCCGCATCCGAACGACGAAGAAAGCTACAATACCTACGATCAGATACGTGAAAGACTGGTGCCCTATCTTTTGGAAATGCAATTCACGCATGTTGAGTTCATGCCCGTGATGGAACATCCGTTCGATGGAAGCTGGGGCTACCAGGGCACAGGTTACTTTGCGCCAACATCCCGCTTTGGAGATCCGCAGGCATTCATGGAACTGATCAATGCATTGCACCAGGCAGGCATTGGCGTGATACTGGATTGGGTGCCTTCACATTTTCCCTACGATGCGCATGGCCTCTTCATGTTCGATGGAAATCATACCTATGAATATGCTGACATGCGCAAGGGATTTCACCCGGACTGGAACAGTTATATCTTCAACTATAAACGCGGAGAAATAAAATCATTCCTCATCAGCAGCGCAAGATTCTGGTTCGATCTTTTCCATATCGATGGTATCCGCGTTGATGCAGTGAGCTCCGTGATCAAGCTCAACTACTCCCGTACTCACGGTCAATGGGAACCGAATGAGTTCGGCGGCGATGGCAATATCGAAGCCATTGCTTTCATCCGCGATCTCAACGAAACCATCTACCGCGATTTCCCGGATGTACAAACCATTGCCGAAGAAGCAACAGACTGGCCGGGAGTATCGAGACCCACTTATGCAGACGGGCTCGGATTCGGCATGAAATGGATGATGGGCTGGATGCACGATACACTGGACTACTTCCATATGGACCCGTTGTTCAGAAGCCATTACCAGGATAAATTCGCCTTCAGCATGATGTACTACTATGATGAGAATTTCATGCTGCCCCTCAGTCATGATGAAGTAGTACACGGCAAAAGCCCCATGCTTTACAAAATGCCCGGCGATGAATGGCAGAAACATGCCAATCTCCGGACACTCTACACTTACATGTTCACACATCCCGGAGGCAAACTCCTGTTCATGGGCAACGAATTCGGAGCTACGGAAGAATGGAATTACAAATCCGAACTGCAATGGTACCTGCTGCAATATGAACCGCATAGCAAGCTGAAAGATTGCGTACGGGATCTCAATAAACTGCTTCGGTCAGAACCTGCATTATACGAATACCAGTTCAGTGAAAAAGGATTCGAATGGATCGATCTCAACCATCGCGATGAATGTGTGGTGGCTTACAGACGAAAAGGCAAACTTCCTGAAAACGACATCCTGGTAATTCTTAACCTTACTCCTGAAGTGAGGCGCGACTGGAAGCTGTATGCCAAAGGGAAAAAGTCGTGGAAAGAGGTCTACAATTCAGATGATAAAAAGTATTGGGGAACGGGAGACGTGTTCAATCCTGAAATTAATACCATTTTAGTGGACAAAAATCAGCTCCTTTACGAAATAAACGTACATTTACCGGCGTTGGGAGCAGTGGTTTTACGTTGATCTCAACCTTTACACGTACACGTATACCTTATAAGATCCAATACTCTGAAACATGGTTAAGTACCTCGTTATTGCAGGTGGCTTGCTAATGTCCGCAGCCGCCTACAGTCAAGCAGACAGCGCCGCTTTCTATCAACAGAAAGGCAATGCAGAAAAACAAGCCCGGCGTTATAAGGAAGCAGAAAAGAACTTCCTGAAGGCTTCTCAATTCGATCCCAAAAACACAGCTGTTCAAATTGATCTTGCTGCCGTATTGCAGGAGATGAATCGCTATGCAGAAGCGAGAGAAAAGCTGCTGGCAGTGGAAAGGGCAGATCCCAACAATCTGACTGTTGTGGAGAATCTCGCTGATCTGAGTGTGAACATGCGCAAATGGGAAGACCTGATCCGTCTTGCGGATCGCATGAAACAACTCGGCAGCAAGAAATCGAACAACTTCTATCTCGCCAAGGCACACTACGAGCTGGAGCACTACGGAGACGCACTAAAATACTGTGAACTCGCTTTCAAAGACGATCCCAATAAAGCAGAAACGCCCTATATCGCAGCGCGCGCCTTCATCGAGATGAGCAATTACAAACGCGCCGCCGGTTGTTATGAACAAGCCATCGAAAGGGATACTTCCAATGCACGATGGATGTACGAAGCAGGTCTTGCTTATTACGCCATCCCTGATGATAAGAAAGCGATCTACTGGTTCGAAAGAGCAGGAGCAAAAGGCTACAAGAAAACGAACGATTACCTCGAAAATCTCGGCAACGCCTATCTCAATACCGGTCAGTTCAACAAGGGAATGGAGATCATGGACCAGATGCTGAAGAACAGGCCAGGCGATAAAGAACTGATGTATACTATCGGCGAAGCTTACTACAAGGCAGGAAAATTCCAGGACGCCATCAATATGTGGGACAGGATATTTACCATCGATCCGAAGAATGCCAATGCACTCTTCATGATCGGTATGGCCTATATGAAAAAAGGGGAAAAAGAGAAAGGGCAACAACTCTGCGATAAGGCTATCGAACTGGATCCGGGCCTTGCCAGGCAACGTACCGAAAAGAAGATGCCGAACGGGTTGTAAGCCGCTTACAGTTCGTCGAAATAATATACTTTCTCAAGTTGCGTAGCACCGCCAAACACACCGAGGCCATATTGTACATTGCCTGCTGGTGAACCCAGCTGGTTGGCGGGAATGGAACCGAAATCGGTTTTGTATTTCTCATAAGTTATGAGATACCTGTACAGTTCCCGGCTGGCGGATTTAACCTGTAGTAATACACGGCCTTTCTGGTCCTCTTTTTCAGATATGAAGAATGATTTATCGATACTGAATTTCAGTTCGTATCTATTGGCCGTAAAATACTGATCAGACAGGAAGATGCGACGGAAAGGATTATCCGCTCCGTCGAAACGCAGGTTCTCGATGTGAATGTCTTTCGAATACAGATTGAGACGAAGGAATTGCTGTAAAGGGATTGTATCTTTTTCCGTTTTTACCGCAGGATCATTCTTCACCTGTTCATACAATTTTTTTCCCTCCTCCGTATCGCAATTATATTTGGTTCCGTTGTAAGTAAAGCTGATACTGATCTTCAACACTTGTTTCACTGCTTCTATCACATAATTTTCCAATTGATCGGGCAGGTCTTTCAGCACAAGCTTCACTTCCAGTACAGGTTTTCCCTGTCTTAGTGCAGATGCCGTATCCAGCTTTTCCACCTGTACAGGATTTGGTACAGAAGTTACAGCCCGGGCGTTGCCCAATACGGGATGGCTCACCTCCAGTGTATAGTTGGTATTGGGCCTGTAATAATGCCTGACAGTAAATACAGAGGCAGGGTTATTGGCGAATTGTGTTGATTTGTCGGCCCGCAGGATCCATTTATGTCCACTCTCTTCACTGAGCACAACTGTAGCATCGTTCACTTTTTCAAAATTGATGAGATTGCCACTGCCTGCACGGATGGTGCGGGCTACAGGAATACGCACAAGGTCGCCGGCAGTGACTTCCGCCAGTACCACCAGTTTATCTTCGTCGTCTGTATCGGGCAGGAAATTCTTCTTGCAGCCTGGTCCGCTACTGATCAACAGTAACAACAAAAACGGATATAGTAATTTAACCGGCTGCATCAGAAACTGATATTGTAGGATAAATAAGGAGTGATACTGAAGAACTGGTAACGGGTACTCACCACCAATGATCTTCTGCCCATCGATCCTTCCAGGTCATACACATACTGGCTGGGCGCGCCATAGACATTGTAAATGCCGATGATCAGTTTTGCGGGCAATGCAGGTTTCAACAGGTGATGGAAACCTGCAGAAACATCCAGCCGGTGATAGGAGGGTGTGCGATAGGCTTTGGAGCTGGTGTACTGGTAGATCAACCTGTATTCATCAGGCGCCAGTGGGTCTTTGATCTGCTGCGCATCATCGAAATCGGGATACACCAGGCTGGGAAGCGTGAACACATCGCCTGTAGCGAAAGTCCACAGGGCTGCGCAATTCCATCTCTTCCCGATCCGGTAGGAGGCTGCAATATTGAGATCATGCCTGCGATCATACTTGAATGGGAATTTCGCGCCCTTATTCACAGACCTGAACTGACGCCAGTTCCACGATAAAGTATAACTGAGCTGGGCAGTCCATTTTTCCGTTTTTTTGAAGAACATGAATTCTCCTCCATAGCTCCAGCCTTTTCCTGTTTGTACCGATTGTTCCCAACCGGTATTGTTCAGGAAAAGATTTTTGCCCTCAATATAGTTGGTAACGTTTTGCAGTTTCTTGTAATAGAATTCTGCACTGAATGTGCCCAGCTTCTTATTCTGATAGAGATAGCCGGCATTCACCATCCTGCTTTGTTCCGGCTGCAGTTTCCTTGTTGCCGGCACCCAGGCATCGCTGTTCACGCCCATATAGGGATTGGTGACCTGGTGAAGGTATTGTCCCATCTGGCTCCAGGCAATGCTAAGCTGCTGATGTGCATCCAGTCTGTAAGCTGCATAGAACCTGGGTTGCCAGCTATTGAAACTGAAATCCCTGTAGATATAATGCGAATAATGTATACCGGGCCGCACAGTCAATCGCCTGCCTGCTTTGAATTCAGATTCATAGAACAATACATATTCGCGGAAAGACAAAGCAGGGAAGGTGCTGAACTCATCAGGGTCATCAATGAAGTCCTGTGTTACATTCCTGGTGAATGGTTTGATCTTGGTGTAAGACATCTTTCCACCCATATTCATACGCCAGTTATTGGACGGCGTTAGTTCCAGCACGGACCTTATGTTGTACTGCCTGATACTGGAAAAGATATTGTACACTTTGTTTTGCACCATCACACCGGAGCTGTCGTACAAACTGTACCGGAAGCCGGCAATATTATTATAACTGCTTAGATTAACCGAAGTATTCACGAATGCTTTTGGTCCGAGCAATCTGTTCCATGTAAGCGCCATATTCTTATTGCCCCACTGGTGGCGATTATCGGTATTGCCTTCCCAGAGGTGCAGGTTATCATCGCCTGCATATACATTCAGCATCAGTTTATCTTTCTTTCCTATCAGTTGTGTGGCTTTGAACTGAAGATCGTAAAAGTTAAGGTTTACGCCGCGCTGAATGAGACGGAGAAATGGATTCACCCAGCTATGGCGGAAGCTTAGCATGATGGCAGTTCTGTCTTTTTTCACAGGCCCTTCAATGGTGAAAGACCCAGCCAGTACGCCCGCATTGATCTCTCCTTTCCATTTTTTCATATTTCCATCTTTCGTGTTCACATCCATCACAGAGCTGAGGCCGCCGCCAAAGCGGGATGGGAAATTGCTCTTGTACACGTACATATTCTTGAGCGCGGTCTGGTTCACGATCGGTAATGAGCCCAACAGGTGCATAGGATTGAAAACAGGATTGCCATCCAGCAGGAATAAGTTCTCACCGGGATTGCCGCCGCGCACGAGAATGCCATTGGGAATATCGGCTACATTCTTCACACCCGGTAACTGGTACAGGCTCCGCAGCACATCGGGTTCACCAAGTACATTGTTGTAATCTTCGGCATTCACTTTATCGGCTCCTTCTTTCTTTTGCCTTTGTTCCTCCGAGATCACCACTTCAGGGATCGGAGGAACAGTTTGCAGCTTTATATCCTTCCTGCTGTCTTGCTGAAGATCGGAGAGTGCAATGGTAACTGTTGTATACCCTGCATAGCTGAATTGTAATGTTTGTTTTCCTTCCGGAAGTTTGATGGTGAAATAGCCGTGCTGATTGGCATAGGCTCCACGATGGCGGACAGGGTCCCACACTGAGGCATCGGTAAGAGGCTCGCCACTGGCTTCGTCTTTCACAAAGCCGAATACTGTGTACCAGCTGAGAAGTGCATCTTCGGGAAGGGGAGTGGATGCAGGTGTGAGGATGATCTTACCATTCCTTTCTGTTATTCGGACTTTTTGCGAATTCAAAACCTGTTGCAACAAAGCGCCAATTGTGGTGGGCTTATCATAGATCACTATCACCTTACCTGTATCTACAACCGAAGATGCATATTCTATGATAATCTGACTGCGCTGATTGATATCTTCCAGGAAGGAGTGGATGCTTCCCTTATCGAAAGCAGGAGAGAAGGGCGTACTCAAAATCCTTTGCTGTGCATGAAGCGCGGAGTTCATGCACAGAAACAGGAAAAATAATGTGGAGAGTAAGCCCTTCATGCGTCAACGCTGATCCAGCGGGAGGTTTAGGCTGGGCAATATGGCATTTTTTGGCAATATTCCGCGCCTAATTCCGGAAAAAAATAATGCGTCCGGCTTCATCTTTTGTCTGCAATCCGGTGGTCAACCTTAGTTCTTCCAGCACTTCCGATACTGGTTGGTTCAGAAACCTTGCATTGATGTTCAACTGTTGAAATGAGGGAAGCAGTGTATCGGGAATGATCAGCTGAAGACCGTAGTAATCAGAGAGATCGTCCAGCACATCCGGAAGCGGTGTGTTCCTGAATTCCAGTATACCTGTTTTCCATGCGAGATAGTTGCTGTCGGAAACAGCTTCCTGAAGCAGTTCTCCCTCGCTGAGCAGGGCTTTTTGTCCGGCAGTAAGGATCACCTGTTTGCCTTCTTTTTGTTTGCCGGCCATACTTACCTTTCCGGTGGAGACGATCACTTCGTCTCCTTCATCTGTTGCATTCACCAGGAAGGAAGTTCCGAGTACTTTGATGGTGGAATGATCGGTGGAAATCAGGAAAGGTTGTTGTGTATCGGGTTGCACCTGGAACCAGGCTTCACCTTTCAGCTCAACGCGTCTTACAGAACCATTGAACCTGCTTGCATATTGAATGGTTGTTCCTTTGCGAAGCACCACGGAAGAACCATCGGGGAGCGTAACGGGCTGATTGGCATTGGTGGCTTTTACCAGCTGCATGGAAGCATCGCCGGACTTCCAGATGTACCAGGCGGTGAAGATGGCTGCCAGAAAGCCAACGGCAATGGCCAGTCGCTTGATGGGAAATACAGCAGATCTTTTTTCTTTCTTGCGGATGGTATGGTCCACTTTCTCCCAGGCGGGGCCGTTATTGAAAGTAGTGAGCTGGAAAAGCTCTGCGCCTTTGTTCCAGATCTGTTCCAGCTGTTCAAATTCCTGGCGGTTCTCTGCTGCTGCATCCAGCCATTGCTCCAGGAGTGCAAGATCCTGCTGACTGGCAGTTCCCTGGAATTTACGGGCGATTATTTCTGTGATCTGGTCATCCATACGGGGTATGTGCTAAATTACTATAACATGAAACGGGCATAAACCCCTATCATGATAAGCGAATAAAAAATAGAAAACAACAAAACAGTAAGATAAGCCTGCCGTTCCCTGATGAAATTTCTTAATATCCTGAGGGCTTTGCCCATTTGGTTTTCCACTGTTTTCACGGAGATGCCCTGTGTATCTGCAATTTCCTGGTAGGTGAGTTTGCTCATGCGGCTGAGCACAAATACCTCCCTGCATTTTGGCGGGAGTTTATCAAGTGCGGATTGCATCAAAGTATGAAAGTCCGTTTCAGTTTTTTCCTTCCGGTATTCTTCCGGTGCGGTCTGCAGCCCCTCCTGGCCGGTAAGGGTTGTTACCACTGATCTTTTATTCCTTTGTAACCAGGTAAGACAATTATTGCGGACAGCAGTGAAGAGGTAATAACGCATGCCTTCATTGCCCACCAGGCTTTGCTTTTTTTCCCATACATGCACAAAAATGTCCTGCACTATGTCTTCAGCTGCATGAATTTCCTTCACGAAGGAAAATGCGTATTGACAAAGAGGTTCGTAATGATGCGAGAACTCTTGCTGGAACTGATGGTATAGTGGGCTATTGGTAGACATTCCGGTATAACGGGCACGTAAAAATAATGTAAAGGCTGTAAAAAAATGAGGGAGGTCTTTTAAACCTCCCTCTTAACCCTATTTGTTCTATTTGTTCTTTTATTGTTTGATCACCTGTTGTTTCAGGCTGATGGAGCTTCCTGTAAGCTCAAGTGTATAATTTCCGGCGGGCAGATTACCCAGATCCGTGAAGCTGGTAGTATTAACGCCTGCATTACCCTTAATGTTGTATGTTCTTACCAAAGCTCCGCTAAAACTGTACAATTTAACACGGATCGATTCTTCGCGGTCCAGTTTATAGCTTAGATTGATGTAGGAGCCGAATGGATTGGGAGCGGCTTTGAGGGTTATGGTGTTCTGATCGGCACGCACCACCAGGATCTTTGAATCGGTTGTACGGCCATCGATATCTACCTGCCTCAGTTTATACATATTCACCCGTTCAGGGTTATTGTCAATGAACTGATAACTGCTGTTGCTTCCTTTGGCTGCGATAGTTGCAATAGAATTGTATTGTGAACCATCTGTAGCTTTCAATATCTCGAAATGATCGTTATTGATCTCTTCAGCAGTCTTCCACCTGATGTACACTTTTCCATTGTTCAACGTTGCATCGAGAGATAATAATCGTACAGGAGTTGCCACTATGGAACTTACCGGCCCGAACTCGGATGTATTTCCTGCGCCGCTTGCGTTCATATATGCGAGTGCAGTGATACGTGTTCCTGCGGTTACTGCAGCGGGCAAACTGGCAACAGGAATAGTGAAACTGAACCTGGCTTCGGTGCGGTCACTACCGGTTCCGGTGCCTTCCTGTGTAGCCGTGTATGTTCCGGAAGTTCCAGACTGTGCATCGGGTGCATCCAGTGTGGCATCATCCTGACCACGGAACAGGTAAGTCTGACCTTCACCGAAATCGGTAGTGTATCCGCCGGGTAATGGGTTAGGGTTGGGGCCTGCATCAGCAATGTAGAACTCGATCACGCTGTTGGGACGGCTGAATCCCTGTATGGTCAGATTGCCGCCATTCACTGTTACTGACGTGATCACGGGGAAATTGAGCAAAGTATTGGGGCCATTGTCTGTATCGCCATCATCATTGGAGGTAACCAGGTTGGCGCCAAGATCGATGCCCAACTGGCCATTATTACTGAAGATCCTGTTACGGCTGAATTTATTGTCGAGAACAGTTAGACTGGCTGCAGCATCCACAACGATGCCGCCACTATTGTTATTGGCAATTCGATTCCCCTCTGCTGCATCTTCACTGCCATCATTATTTGATCCGATAATATTACCTGAAAGCGATAATGAAGCGAAGTCTCCATCATGCAACAAACGAACTCCACTTCCCTGGTTGCCGGCATCAAGTGTTCCTGCCAGATCGGTTCCGATACCATTTCCTGCAACGATATTACCGGTAGTGTTATCTGTATTTCCAAGACCATAATTCAGGAAGTTATCGTTTGCAATCCTTACTCCGTCACTGATATTGAAACCGATGAGATTGGCTTCCACAGCGGCATTGCCGCCGCTACCATTTGTACCAACCCGGTTATTCTGGCAGTTCACCAGGAGAATACCCTGCTCTGCATTGGGGGCAGCAGCATTGTTGATGTCCAGGCCAACTCTATTCCCTGCAATCACATTGCCATTACTGAGCCAGTTCAGGATACCTCTTCCGGTATTGTTGCCGATGATATTTCCTTCCAGTGCATCACTAACGCCGTTTCCATTTGTTCCTACCACATTATTATTTGCAGAAACGGTCAGGAGGATCCCATTGCGTGCATTTCCAAATGAACCAGCGGTGCCATTTCTCGTAACACCTATATAGTTTCCTGCAATAATTGAATTCTGTGTATTCCAGAAGATGACGCCATCACCTTCACTGTTTCCGGTTGCAGCGGAGATCAGGTTGCCTTCATTGGCATCATTCGTATTATCACCATTCGTTCCCACAACAACCCCTGTGGTACCTGGGCCACTCAGCGCACCATTGAGGTCTACTGCAACACCAGCACCGGTATTTCCATTTGCAACCAGACCGGTGGCATCAGTACCAATGAAGTTTCCCCAGATGAATGCATTGTTGGCGCCTTGCTGAACAAAGATACCCGAACGTGTTGCGCGCGAAATTGCCAGACCGGATATGCTTACATTCTGTGAAGCGATAGTAAAAATATTATTGCTGCCGCCCATGGCATTTCCATCCACCTGCACCAGGATGGTGCGAGCGGAAATACTGCCCTGTGCAGCTCCCGGCTGCGAGTAGCCTTCAATGGAAAGCTCGCCTGTAATAGCGGGAAGCGGACTTGTAAGACTGATCACCAGCGAACCTGCAGGCAGGTTGAACCGGATGATATCCGCCCCTGGATTTGTATTGGCATCTATAATGGCCTGCGCCAATGAGCCAGCACCAGACGATGCATTGGAATTTACTATGAACGTTGCTGAATATGCCGTTGTAGACAGGCAAACTGGTACAATAAGATTGCATGCAATCCTTGTAAGGGTCTTGTAGAGATTTGACATAAATATCCTTTAGGTGATCAGAGACAGAGTTCAATAAGCTGAGAGGAGGAAAATGGACTTTGAGGTCTCTTAATAGGAAGTGGAAGTATGTAAAGAAATCTACGTTGCTAATATAGAAATAGTTTGTCAAAAGTCAAGGGAAATTCTAAAACAGTTTGGGTACATTTTTTTCGAATTCCAGAAAATAGACAGACAACTAAAAGTACTCATTCACCAGTTGAGGATTCCTGCAGTTGCAGGAAAGCATCACCCAGGAAAGCGGTGATATCCGACGCAATCAATGCCTGTTCGGAAATTGCTGCGGCAGCGAGATCGCCTGCCAGACCATGGAGGAAAACACCGGCGATGGCTGCCTGTTCGGGAATATATCCCTGCGCTGCCAGCCCGGTGATGATGCCTGTAAGTACATCGCCACTGCCACCTGTTGCCATCCCGGGATTACCGGTACTGTTGAACCAGGCCATACCACCAGGTGTTGCCACCAAAGAATAAGCGCCCTTGAGTACAATGGTGATGCCGAGTTCTTTTGACCTTTCCCTTGCCATCTCCATTCTTTCAAAATCGCCGGATACGGCGCCGAAAAGTCTTTCCAGTTCTTTTACATGCGGAGTGATCACTGTTCTGCGGGGCAACTCTTCCATCAATGCTTTGTTACCGGATAAAACATTCAGCGCATCTGCATCCAGCACAAGCGTGGCATTGCTTTGCAGAAAAAGCGACTGCAGCATCCGCTGGATCTCATCTTCCCGTCCCAATCCCGGTCCCGCACCAATAGCCGAATAACCTTCAAAGCTGTCGATAGCACCAATATGATCAGTACCGGCAATCCTGCACATGGCTTCAGGCACC
Source organism: Pseudobacter ginsenosidimutans (assembly GCF_007970185.1). Classification (NCBI taxonomy): domain Bacteria; kingdom Pseudomonadati; phylum Bacteroidota; class Chitinophagia; order Chitinophagales; family Chitinophagaceae; genus Pseudobacter; species Pseudobacter ginsenosidimutans. The sequence goes on from NZ_CP042431.1 coordinate 5,598,475, forward strand.
CTTGATTGAATGATCTCGTAACCAATTCTGGGAATGAAACAGGTGAGTTTGCCTGCGCCGCTTCTGAGACATGCTTTGGCACTGAGCAATGCAGCTCCCATCATTCCCACACTTCCTGCTATCAGTGCCGCATGACCGAAGTTGCCTTTATGCGCAAACTTCTTCCGCGGTTGCAGGATGGCATTTACGATACTCTCATCAATGAACTGGTATTCCGGCGTAATGGTTGAAAGATAATCAGGATGCAGTCCGATATCAAGAATATGTATTGCTCCCAGCCTGTCTGCATTCTCCGCTACCAGGAAAGCTGTTTTATAACATTGAAAGCTGAGTGTATATGTTGCTTCGATCGCCGTTTGGTCTTTGGAACTTTTATCTGCAAACAAACCACTGGGAATATCGATAGCTATAACGGTATTGCCTGATCGATTTATATGCTGCACAACTGCGCTGGTAAGTCCGTCGGGCGGACGGTTGAGGCCTGTTCCCAGCAAAGCATCGATCACAATGGCGTTTGCATCGATGGGGTGGAGGGTGTCAACAGTGGAAATGAATTTGATCACCGCATCGGTCTGGTGGATCCGCGCCAGATTTGTTTGAAAGTCTGCTGTGCCTTTTGCGCCAAATTCAAGTATATACACCGTTACTGCATGACCAGTCTGTGATAACATTCTTGCGATAGCAAGGCCATCACCGCCGTTATTGCCCTTGCCGCAGAAGACAGTGAAAGCATTTTGCTTGAAGCCGTTTTCCATCAGCCAGTCGAAACAGGCAGCGGAAGCACGCTCCATGAGATCGATGCTTTGGATGGGAAGCTCCCTGATGGTGTATTCATCCCATTCGCGGATCCGGGCAGCAGTGAGGATTTGCATAAATGATAGTTGATACGGTAAATCTTGCTGTTTGTTTACGATTACCCGGAACAAAAATAGCAATCCCGGGGCAATAATTATATGTCGCAATCTCCATTTATATGACACATAATTTAAAATATTGCGTCACATAATTTACCTGTGTCGTATATTTGAGGAAAGAAAATTAGTGTGAAACCTACTTATAGTCAAATAGAAGAAGAGCTGGAAAAGCTGAAAGCGGTACTTCGCATATTCATAGATGGTGCTTCCCTTGAAACCATCGGCTCTGCTTCTGGTTTGGATCTGGAGCTGCGCACACTGCAACGGAGATTGGCAAGCCTGGTCAGTCAGGGGCAGGCAAGAACCACGGGAATCAAACGTTCAACCAGGTATTATCCTGTTTTTTCTGAAATGATCGTTGCCGAAGACGAGGTGAAGTATATTACCACAAAGGATCAGAGCCAGGTTTACCTGAGTGTGAACAGTCAACAGATACTGGCATCCGTATCACAACCAATTGCCAAACGCAGGGCCATTGGTTATGATCGTAAATTCCTGGAATCCTACAAACCCAATTTCACCGGTTATCTTACAAAAGAAGAGAAAGAAAAGCTGGCAAAAACCGGTAAAACCAACAGTGACAATCAGCCAGCGGGTACCTATGCACGTGAGATCCTCAACAGATTGCTCATAGATCTTTCCTGGAACTCCAGCCGGCTGGAAGGAAATACTTATTCACTCCTGGATACCGAGCGCCTGATCGCATTTGGGGAAGTGGCAGAGCACAAGTCGGCACTGGAAGCGCAGATGATCATCAATCACAAGGAAGCCATTGAATTCCTGGTACAGTCATCACCGGATATCGGTTTCAACCGGTATACCATTTTGAACCTTCATGGATTGCTTTCCAATAACCTGCTGCCCAATCCTGCAGCATCGGGGAGGCTTCGAACCCTGGGTGTGAGCATTGGCAAATCTGTGTTCACTCCACTGGCTATTCCGCAACTGATTGAGGCCATGTTCAATACTATCCTGGAAAAAACTATCCAGATCAAAGATCCGTTTGAACAGGCATTCTTTCTGATGGTGCAGCTGCCTTACCTGCAGCCTTTTGATGATGTGAACAAACGCGTATCGAGGCTGGCTGCCAATATTTCATTGAACCGGCATAATCTCTCGCCATTATCATTCGTGGATGTTCCCAATGATCTTTACACGCAGAGTATGCTGGCAATATATGAGCTCAATAAAGTGGAGCCTTTGAAGGAATTGTTCATGTGGGCATACGAAAGGTCTGCATTGCGCTATGCAGCCATACAGCAATCACTCGGGGATCCTGATCCTTTCAAGCTGAGATACAGGAATACCATTCGTACTTTAATTGCAGATGTTATTTCACAGGCTGCCTCCAGAACAGCCACAGGAAAGATGATTGAAGAAAGAGCCAGGCTGCTTCCTTTGGCAGACAGGTCTCAATTTGTGAATGTGATTGAAACCGAACTGCTCTCACTGCATGAAGGAAATTTTGCACGCTACTTTGTAAGTCCTGCTGAATTTGCGAAATGGAGGAAAGCCTGGAAACGATAGGCAATCTTACTTCTTCGCTGCATACTTTGTGGAAGTGGTCCGCTTGCCTTTCGTTTTCTTCGATGCAGATTTGGAAGCATAAACAGCGGAACTTTTCTTCTTCACAACCGGCGATTTCTTTCTTACAGGAGCAGCTGTTTTAACCACTGCTTCTTCGTCGCCTTCATCCAGCCCCTGCATGTAATCACCGAAGATATCGGCCATCTCACGGACCTTATAGATCTTCTTGCTGTCGTTATTGCAAAGCGCGATGATAGTGGTGTTCTCGTCAATCAGGCGATAGAACGCAGTTCTGTTGCCATGCCACCAGCCGTTGTGGTAGATCAGTTTCTTACCATTCTTAAGCACATACATTCTCCAGCCGAGGCCATAGTTATGTGTGCCCGGCTTTTCGTTGGAGTAGGGCGTATAGGCTGCTTCCAGGGTTGCCTGGTTGAAGAACCTTCCGCTGCGCAGGGCCTCGTCCCATTTCATCAGGTCGCGGGGGGTGGAGTAGATGTTCTTGTCGCCATACACCAGGTCAAGGAAATCCAGCGGATATAGCTTGCCGTTATTGAAGTAGGAAGGAAGATAATGATTCGCATAGGCATTGGTGAAAACATAAGTGTCTTTCATGCCGATGCTGTCGAAGAAAGTTTGTTTGAGGTAATCGCCATAGAACATGCCGGTCACTTTTTCGATCATGAGTGCCAGCAGGGCGTAGTTGGTATTACTGTAGCTAAAGCCCCTGTTGGGTGTGCCACAGGGGATCTGCTTTCTTTTGGCGATAAGAAAATCCAGCACATCCTGGTTACTGATCTGTTTGTGGCGATCCCACCCCATACTGCCCATGTAGTGATCATACTTTGGAATGCCGCTGCGATGGTTGAGCAGCATGCGTACCGTTACGCCGCTGAGCGGAAATCCGGTAAGGTAGGTTCCCACGCTGTCATCGATATTGATCTTTCCTTCTTCCCAGAGCTTACACACGGCCATGCCGGTGAATGTTTTGGAAACGGATGCCAGGTGAATGGGAGTATGTGCGTGGATACTGTCAGCAGGAATGCGGGGATTGGCATATCCGCCATATTTCTCATAAATGATCTCACCATCTTTGGCAACAAGTATGCTGCCATTGAAACCATTCTTGTAATTGGTATCAACAAACTGTTTTACTTTATCCAGGTACAGATCTCTGTTACGCGATGTATTGGAGATCGCGCTGGTCAGAGCTGTTTGCGTTGCTTTATTCTCTAATGCTTCCTTGTCTGTTACATGACCGCAGCTGAATGCGAAAACCAGTAACGGAACGAGCCTTGTTACGTTCTTCAAAAGGGTGTCTGTTTTGAATAGGTTATTGAGCGGCAAAAGTACAACAAACGAACAATCGTTCAGTTATGCAATCCGTTTTTTCCGTTTCAAATTTAAGGGACATCTTTGCAAACCTGAACCAAAACTCATTTGTTTTTCCTCATGTGCCATAGGCAATAACGCAAAAGAGAAGCCAACCATATATGACTGACAAAAAAAATACAAGCTACCCCAAGGAAAAAGTGAACATCCTGTTCCTGGAGAACATCAGCGACAAAGCCGTGAAACACTTTACAGAAGCAGGTTACGCCTCCGTAAAGAAACTCAGCGGCGCCCTTTCGGAAGAAGAACTGATCAAGGCAGTGAAAGACGTGCATCTGCTCGGAATCCGCTCCAAGTCACAGATCACACCGGCTGTACTGGATGCCGCCAAAAAGCTCCAGGCCATCGGTTGTTTCTGTATCGGTGTGAACCAGGTAGACCTGCAATCCGCAACAGAACATGGTGTAGTTGTATTCAATGCTCCTTATTCCAATACCCGCTCCGTAGCTGAATTGGTGATAGGTTTGTCTGTTATGCTGATCCGCCGCATCCCGGACAAGAACAAGGCTGCGCACGAAGGCGTCTGGAACAAAGATGCCAAGGGCAGTTTTGAGCTCCGCGGAAAAACGCTGGGCATCATCGGTTATGGAAATATCGGATCGCAGGTGAGTGTACTGGCGGAAGCGCTCGGTATGAAAGTGATCTTCTATGATGCAGTTACCAAGCTCCCCCTGGGCAATGCCGTTGCCAAAAGAACGTTAAAGGATGTATTGAATCAGGCGGATATTGTAACCTTGCATGTTCCCGATAACGATTCAACCAGGAACCTGATCAATAAAACCACTCTCAAACATTTGAAGAAAGGAGCGATCCTGCTCAACTATGCAAGAGGCGAAGTGGTGGACCTGGATGCACTGGCAAACGCTATTAAAGAAGGACAGGTTGGTGGCGCTGCCATTGACGTGTTCCCCTGGGAGCCTGAAAAGAATGGCGACAAATTCACGTCACCACTCATGGGCCTGCCCAACGTGATTCTCACCCCGCATATCGGCGGTTCTACCGAGGAAGCACAGATGAATATCGGGGACGATGTGAGCAACAAACTTTTCCAGTTCCTTGAAATGGGCGTCACCATTGGTTCCCATACGGTACCATCTCTCAGCCTGCCGCCGCAGGAAGGCACACACCGTATCCTGCACGTGCACCGCAACGTGCCCGGCGTACTGAGCGAGATCAATACAACTTTGAGCAAGAACAATATCAACATCCTGGGCCAATACCTCAAAACGAACGACGAGATCGGGTATGTGGTGCTGGATGTAGACAGAAAAATATCCAATACAGCCTTCCAGCTATTGAAAGATGTGAAGGAGACGATCAAGGTGAGGCTGTTGTACTAAAGCATACTCATGGACAACGAAACCATCAGACAGTTAAAAGAAGCAGTAGAATTATCTCCTGAGAATGTACCCCTGCGCCTTCACCTGGCGGAAGTGATGCTGAAAGCAAAAATGTATGCGGATGCATCCTCCCAGTTCAGTGAAGTGCTGGCAAGAAGTTACGGAAATCTCAAAGCGAAGCTCGGCCTGGCCGAAGCTTCGTTCTATCAGCACAAATATTCAACAGCGCTCATCATCTATGAAGAGATACAGGATAGTATGCCTGTTCCCGCCATGGTGCTCTACGTGAAATGCCTGTTGAAAGAAAACTCACGCGCACAGGCTGTGGAAGTGTACCAGAAAGTGATTGCCCTTCATCCTGAATTCAGGGATGAGGAGATCGATCAGATGCTGCGTATGTCCGGCCACGGTAGTGCTTCCGATCATGAGGAAGAAGAGGAGGAAGATTATGCACGAACCGACTCAGACAGCAAATATTTCCTGCAGAAACCCGATGTGAAATTCTCCGATGTAGGAGGGATGAAGCGCATCAAGGACGAGATCGCCATCAAGATCATCCAGCCGCTGAAGAACCCGGAGCTCTACAAGGCTTTCGGCAAGAAAACAGGAGGCGGGATATTGTTGTATGGGCCTCCGGGTTGCGGAAAGACTTTCATTGCCAAAGCTACGGCAGGGGAGATCGATGCGAAATTCATCAGCATTGGTCTGCATGATATTCTCGACATGTGGATCGGCAACAGTGAAAAGAACCTGCACGCCATATTTGAACTGGCCCGCAAGAATGCGCCCTGTGTGCTTTTCTTTGATGAGGTGGATGCCATGGGCGCCAGCCGTAACGATATGAAGCAGTCGGCCATGCGTCATGTGATCAACCAGTTCCTTTCTGAAATGGATGGCGTGAACAGCAGCAATGAAGGCGTACTGATCCTTGCCGCTACCAATGCTCCCTGGAGCGTGGACCCGGCATTCCGCCGTCCCGGCCGCTTCGACCGCGTGATCTTTGTAGAGCCACCGGACGAAAAAGCGCGTGAAGAGATCATGGAAAGCATGCTGCAGAATAAACCTGTGCAGGATGTGGATGTGAAGAAAATAGCGAAGGAAACGAATGATTATTCCGGCGCTGACCTGCAGGCCGTGATCGATATCGCCATCGAAGATAAGCTCCGCGAATCCCTCAGCAGCGGTGTATTACAGCCTATCGGCACCAAAGATCTGCTGAAAGGAGTGAAAGCACATCGCCCCACAACCCTGGAATGGTTTGCCTCCGCGCGCAATTACGCACTCTACGCAAACGAGTCCGGCCTCTATGATGATATCCTGAAATTCCTTAAGATCAAAAAGTAAGCATGGCGGACACTATCGTTTTGATACAAAGAGCGCATCTGCTGCTCTCGCAGGGAAGGTCAGAAGACGCCATCAGGCAACTCAGTGAAGTGCTGCAGGCCGATCCCAATAATGATCATGCCCTTTCGCTCATGGCCCGCGCCCGCTTTGATCAGAAAAGATACAAGGAGGGAATGGATCTGGCGCAGCGCGCCATCAGCCTGGAACCTACAGAAAGTTATTACTATTATCTGCTGGCTTTCGGTTTTTACAGCGTGGACAATAACGCTCATGCACAGTTGAATATTCGCAAGGCTATCGAACTGCATCCTTATCAACCTGATTATTTCGGGCTATGGGCATTGCTCTTGCTGGAAAAGAATATGTTCAGCGATGCGCTGGAAAAAGCAAATGACGGGCTCAGCATCGATCCTGAAAATATCAGTTGTCTCAATGCACGCGCCACTGCACTCAATAAACTGGACCGAACCGATGAGAGTATCGATACGATGCGGACCGTACTGGACCAGGACCCGGAGAATTATTACACGCATATCACTGTAGGCTGGAACCTGCTGGAAAAAGGAAAGCAGAAAGAAGCGACCGTACATTTCCGCGAAGCGCTTCGTCTCAATCCCAATGCAGAGGCCGCCAGGGCAGGATTGAAGCAATCGCTCAAAGCGAATATCCCTCCTTACAAGTGGTTACTGCAATACAGTTTCTGGATCAATAACAAGAGCAAGAATGCCAAATGGGCGATACCTATCGGCATCTACCTGGGTGTAAGAGCCATCGATATCCTTTCCAAACATGCTTCACCCGCTGTAGCGATGGCTGGAAAGGTCATTGTTGGGCTGTATATCCTGGTGGCACTGGCTTCCTGGTTCATCAATCCACTGGCGAATATTTTTCTATTTTTCCATAAAGACGGGAAGCATGCACTTACCGGCAGTGAGAAATGGGGTGCAGTGCTCACCACTTCTGCTTTGTTATCGGGCGTAGGGCTCCTGATCTATCATCTGGCTACACAAACCGGCGATGAATCCGTGTATTTCATTTCCGGCGTGATAGCGCTGACGCTGGCATTACCGCTGAGCGTTCTCGAACTTCCGTTACGCCTCCGCAACAATACAATCGGGCAACTCTATGCGATGGCGCTGATACTGACCGGACTGGTGTTCATCGGTTTGACTTTTGCAGGGCTGATGACCATCAACCTGTTCTGGGTATATGTTATTGCAGCGATCGCATTTACCTGGGTTGCATCGTTTGTGCGCAGATAAAATCAAAAGATCATTCATATGCAACTGCCCGGATTTTGAAAGAAAATCCGGGCAGTTCCTTTTAATAAGGTACACAAAAGAAACGCAGAAAAGTTCTGCCGTGTCTGCCTGGTTAAACAAATGATAAAAAACATCCAAATACTTTCTAACTTTCAATAAATATTGAAAAATATGTAACTTTACACCGCATTTAAAGCATCCCTTATGAAAGTTGTGATAGTAGGAGGCGGCTTCGGTGGCCTCCGGTTAGCCCGGAAACTGAACAACAAACCCGGATTTGAAGTAACCCTGTTAGACAGATTCAATTATCACCAGTTTCAACCTTTGTTCTACCAGGTAGCTACGGCAGGCCTCGATGCCAGCAATATTTCCTTCCCGCTTCGGAAAGTATTCCACAAATCAAAGAATGTACGCATCCGTTTGGGTGAGCTCAAAGAAGTGGTGCACGATCAGAACCTGATCCGAACTTCCATTGGAGATATGGAATACGATGTACTGGTGCTGGCCACCGGCGCAGGCACTAATTTCTTCGGCAACAAAGCCCTGGAAGAACATGCATTCCCGATGAAAAGCACCATCGAAGCGCTGCAGCTGCGTCATACGCTGATCCAGCATTTTGAAGATGCCCTGCAGGCAACAACACCCGAAGAAATGGAACAACTGCTCACGCTGGTGGTAGTGGGTGGTGGCCCTACAGGCGTGGAGCTCAGCGGCGCACTGGCTGAATTGAAAAGATATGTGCTGCCCAAGGACTTCCCTGAGATCGACTTCACCAAAATGAAGATCTATCTTCTCGAAGGCTCTCCCCGCACGCTGGCGGCCATGAGCGAAAAATCTTCCGCCGATTCACGCAAATACCTGGAAAAGCTGGGCGTTACCGTTATGACAGGCACAGCCGTGCAGGATTACGATGGTGAAACTGTACTGCTGAAAAATGGTTCCGTCATCCGTTCCAAACTGGTGATCTGGGCCGCTGGTATCAAGGGTAACCTGCCCGCAGGTATCAGGCCTGAGCTGATAGCAAGAGGCAACAGGGTAAAGGTGGACGGCTTCAACAAAGTACTGGATACCGCCAACGTATATGCGATCGGCGATATCGCCAGTATGGAACTGCCTGACTATCCTAACGGTCACCCTCAGGTGGCCGCCGTGGCTATTCAACAGGCCGACCAGTTAGCAGCCAACCTGATAAGGATCGAGAGCAAGAGCAGCGCAAAACATATCAAAAGCTTCAGCTATTATGATAAGGGCTCCATGGCTACTGTAGGCCGTAACCTGGCGGTGGTGGACATTCCCCGCCCAAAATTGCACATGAAGGGATTCCCTGCCTGGATGGTTTGGATGGGATTGCACCTGATGCTGATCCTGGGCGTGAAGAACAGGTTGTTCGTATTTTTGAACTGGTTGTACAGCTACTTTACTTACGACCAAAGCCTGAGATTATTGTTCAATAATACCAAACCACCGAAAAGGACAGCCCATGTCAAAGCCATTCCTAACCGCCGCCTGGAAGAATTTAGTGCTAATTAATTACAGTGTTGATCCTTCAATACTGAAGCCTTATCTGCCTTATGGCGTGGAACTGGATACCTTCAATGGTATCCACTACCTGAGCCTGGTGGGTTTCATGTTCCGCGATACCAGTGTGATGGGTATGAAAATTCCTTTTCATGTAAACTTCCCGGAAGTGAATCTTCGCTTCTATGTAAAGTATAATGATCTTGGAAAATGGAAAAGAGGAGTGGTGTTCCTGAGTGAGATCGTACCGAAACATGCAGTGGCCTTTATCGCCAACAGCATTTATAGAGAGAATTACCGCCGTATGCCAATGCGGGTGACCGAAGAAATAGATGCGCACCGGATCAGTGCCAGTTACGAATGGAAATTCCGAAATTCCTGGAACCAGGTGGCTGTGTCTGCTCTCAACCAGCCAATTGTTTTACAGGAAGGATCCGAAGAAGAATTCATTACAGAACATTTCTGGGGCTATGCTAAATACTCAGCTGAAGAAGCTTCGGAATATCAGGTGAAGCATCCACGCTGGAATACTTTTAATGTAGATTCATATAATATTGAATGTGATTTCAGCTCCTTATACGGAAAGGCTTTTAGCGAACTCAACAACCAGGAGCCGGTTTCTGTTTTCTTTGCAGAAGGTTCCGCCATTGAAGTATATCCAAAACGTCTTGTATCCAGGTTTTGATTTGTTGCCGCCGGAAATCCAGCTTGCTATTCCAGCCCCAATTTCTTATTTTTGGTTAGCCTCTGCATTCAGTCCTGTATATCTCATATCCTGCCGTCACGAAAAGCTTTTACCTCCCTTGAAATCACTTCACCAGAAAATGATTTCTTATGCAGGAAATTGTAGACATCTCAAAAAGGCCACCGGGAAAACCTACTGACTGGATCCCCATCACTATTGCACTGAGCATTTTCTTTGCCGCAGCCATTACTGTTTTATTTTTTATGGAGCCCCCACAACCTCCCGGCGAACCTTCGCAGAAAGGAACAGGAACAGACAGCGCCCTGAACATAGATACACCCCAGGATCATCGGAACCACTGATCAGGTCTGCTATTCATGAGCATCCCTGCGCATTTGCTGCCGGAATGATTAGGGATAGTTTCTTTTCCCTATTTTTATCGCTCCGTCTGACCCACGGATCTGAACATTGAGCACCCATAACCAGGATAACCAACTGCTGCTGCGCATTGCTCAAGGCGACGAATCCGCCTTCCGGCAACTGTTTGACCAATACCGGGATCTCATCTATTCCTTTTCTTATCATCTTACCCAATCGGATATCATCGCAAAAGACGTTGTGCAGGATATCTTCGTAAAGATCTGGACCACCCGTTCCACGCTGGACCAGATTGTGAGCATCCGCGCCTGGATGCTGCGCCTCACGCGTAATCATGTGCTCAATGGCCTTAAAAGAAAAGCACATGAAGAAGCCCTGCTGCGCGAGATCGGCTCCAGGCTCTCACATTCTCTTCAGCCTACCGAAGAAGCCGTTCATTACCGCGAACTGGAAAAGCAATTGCAGCAAGCCATTGCTCAGCTTCCGCAACAGCAACAGCGTTGCTACCTTCTTAGCAGGGACGCAGGCATGAAGCACGATGAAATAGCCACTACACTTGGCATTTCACAGGAGACCGTAAAGAAGCATATCATGGCCGCCATCCAATCCATCAAAAAATACCTCACCCGCAGCGGCAACCTGCTGCCTGAATTCTTTCTCTTTTTCCTGTAATTTATTTTTCTGACAACTACCCCTGTGCTTTTTCCTGTTTGTCTGTTTACAGGATACCATCCTATATTCTTAACAAACAGAAAAAATGGACACAAACAGGATCGATTGGCTATTCAGGAAATATTTCGATGCCAGTTGTACAGAAGAGGAGAGAAGGGAGTTCCTTGAACTGGTGGCGCAGGGCCGGCAGGACGAAAACCTGCAACAATTGCTGGAAGAGAAATTACAGGAATATGCACCTGACAGAAAACTGGACCAGCTCAGCGCAGATGCTTTGTTCAATACCATCATGCAAAAAACAGATCAAAGAGAACCTGCACGCGTGGTGGAACTGAACAGGAGATCACCGCCTTATAAATGGCTGGTGGGTATTGCTGTTGCCATTGCCGTAGTGTGCCTGAACATCTGGTTCTGGGACAAGGATAATTATTCCGGTAACGATCCGCAGCAAGTGGAAGTCTTCAAAGAAAAAGACACTACACATCCCGTTCCCGGCACCAACAAAGCGATGCTGGTACTGGCCGATGGCAGTATCGTTGCGCTGGATTCCGCAAGCGATGGCACCATCGCCACACAAGGCAATACACGGGTATTGAAACAAGGTAAAGGCGAGCTTAGTTACGAAGCCGGTAACCATTCACAAAATGGAGAAGTGCAATTCAACACACTCTCCACACCTTACGGAGGACAGTATCGCATCAAACTGCCGGACGGTAGCCGTGTATGGCTGAATGCCGCCTCCAGCATACGTTATCCCACAGCATTCACCGGCAAAACAAGATCTGTTTCTATCACCGGCGAAGCCTATTTTGAAGTGGAAAGAAATACAGCAAAGCCCTTTGTGGTGCAGACAGGCAAAATGGGAGTTGAGGTGCTGGGCACTCACTTCAATGTGAATAGTTATGATGATGAACCTGTCAGCAGAACAACCCTGGTGGAAGGCAGTGTGAGAGTGAATACAGCAGGTTCCGCGCAGGATATAGCCGTTCTGAAACCTGGTGAACAGGCACAATGGAAACCGGAAGATGCAAAAATGAATATTAGAAAAGTGGACGTGGAATCCGTTACGGCGTGGAAGAATGGTTATTTCCATTTCGATGGAACGCCGGGAGCAGAAGTGATGAGACAGGTGAGCCGATGGTACGATGTGAACATCGAAATAAATGGAAAAGTGGGCAGGCACTTCAGAGGCATGATACCCCGCAATGCCTCGCTGGATGAAGTACTGCACATGCTGAGCCTGACAGGGGAATTCAAATACAAAACAGAAGGGAGGACCGTGCGGATCTTACCATAAGAATTGTTGACAGACATATAAAAATGGACTAACAAAAAAGCCGGTTTCAGATGGCGGTCTGACCCCGGCGAACGTAAAGGCTAATCCATTTTCCCGGAATACCGGGACTGCTTATTGTTTAACCTAAACTACACAAATGTATGTATTTAAACCTTCGCGGTAAAGGCCGTCCATTAACCGGCCTTTCACCAGTAGCCAAAACCTTGCGGATTATGAAATTGATTGCAATACTGCTGTTAGTTGGCTGTTTGCAGGTGAGCGCAAAAGGGTACGCTCAGAAGATCACACTGCATGAGAAAAACGCCCCGCTTCAGAAGATCTTCAAAGAGATCAGAAAGCAAAGCGGGTATCTTTTTTTGTACACTGACGAATTAATCAGGGATGCCAGGAATACCGATGTGGTAGTGAAGGAAGTTCCGCTGGAAGAAGCGCTGAGAGCGGCTTTCAAAGAACAGCCCCTCACTTTCACCATCGTGAACAAAACAATTATCGTTAGAAGAAAAGAGGAACCGGCCCCGGTACCAGCGGTTACTTTGGAGATCTTTGCCAAACATTCCATCAAAGGAACGGTAGTGGATGAAGACAATACGCCCATCAGCGGCGCTTCCGTTGTACTTAACGGCTCCAAACACGGCACCAGCACCGGCGCTGCCGGCGAATTTGTACTGAACGATGTGAACTCCGGAGAATACGAGATCGTAGTTACTTCCGTGGGATTTGCCAGGCTCACGCAAAAGATCAGGGTTAGGGACGAAAGCCTGAACCTGACGCTCACCCTCACAAAAAGCGCTTCCCGCCTCGATGAGATAGTGGTAACAGCATATGGCAGCGGCAGGCAGGGTAGTATCACAGGCTCCGTGAGCACCATGACCTCCAAACAACTGGAACACTCACCACGCGCATCAGTGCAGGATAACCTGCAGGGTAATGTGAGCGGTGTGATGGTATCTACAGGTTCAGGACAACCGGGATATTCCGGTAATGTTCGCATACGCGGTATCGGTAGTATCAATGCAGGCAACGTGCCCCTTTACGTGGTGGACGGAGTGCCGCTCTACGCCAGCGACCTCAACAGTCTCAATACTTCCGATGTGGCCAGCATCTCAGTACTGAAAGATGCTTCCGCCGCAACGCTCTATGGTTCCCGCGCCGCCAACGGGGTGATCATCATTACCACCAAAAAAGGAGTGGCCGGTAAAACGCAGTTCAGCGCTTCCGCTCAGACCGGCTCCAATACCATCACCAATGTGCAGGGCTCAACTCCTCTCAATACGAATGAAATGCTGGAACTGCTGAAAGAAGGTTGGGTGAATACAGGAAAGAATGCCGCGGACTTCGAAGCAGAAATGAAAGCGAACGGCGTTGATCCCACTATCAATACAGACTGGTTCGATGCACTGATCCGCAGAGGAGCCTACCAGCAATTTGACCTCTCTGCCAGCGGGGGTAACGATAAATCCAAATTCTATGCTTCAGCCAGCTACTACAACGCCAAAGCGCCCATGCTGGGCAGTGATTTCAAAAGATATACCACCAAGATCAATCTCAGCAACCAGGCCACTTCCAGATTCTCCTTCTCGCTCGGATTACTCGCCAGCGCCACCAAGTCGAATCTTGTGAAGGACGAAGGCAGCAATGCCAATCCCGTTCGCGCTTATAAACGCTACCAGCCCTGGCTGAGGATCTACAAAGACGATGGCTCCTATGATCTCAGTTATTCCAACAACTACAATCCCGTGGCATTCGTGAAAGAGAACCGGCTCACGCAGGACAGGTATAATTTCCTCGGAAATATCGGCGCCAAACTGGTGATCATAAATGGCCTTACACTGGAAACGCAGAACAGCGTTGACTTTCAGTATTCTGAAAATTTCGATTATGCAAAGTCGGGCATCGGTACAGCAAGGACCAATGGTGGTATCGCCGATTACGGAACCGGCAAGATCATAAACTTTGTGAGCACTAATATCCTTCGTTATAAAAAAGACTGGGGCGTACATGGCCTCGAAACTTTTATCGGTTATGAAGGACAAAAAATCCAGTCCTCCGGTGTTACCCTCACCAAAAGGAATTTCATACCCAACACGTATACGCTGGACAATGCATCCGTACTGGTTTCCGGAGGAAGCTCCGGCACCAGCAATACATTGATGGGCGGCTTCAGCAATGTTTCCTATAATTACGACGGCAGGTATTATTTATCCGGCTCATTCAGAAGGGATGGTTCCTCCCGCTTCGGAGAGGACCAGAAATTCGGTAATTTCTGGTCAGTAGGCGCCAGCTGGAATGTAGCTGCCGAAAAATTCATGCACACGCAGAAGCTTTTCTCCGATCTGCGTCTCCGTGTAACCTATGGCAGCAATGGCAACCAGAGCATCGGAGATTTTGAGTCGAGAGGTTTGTATGGCAATACCTATTCCTACGATAATAACCCCGGCTTTGCTTTGATCCAGTATGGCAATGAGCTGCTTACCTGGGAAAAGAACAAACCTTTCAATGTTGGTGTGGATTTCGGGATCCTGAATTCCCGTATCCAGGGCTCGCTGGAATATTATGTGCGAACCACTTCAGCGCTGTTGCTGGAGCGTCCGGTTTCCGCTACCAACGGTGTTACCAGTGTGATGCAGAATATCGGATCGATGGAGAACAGTGGGATCGAACTGGAGATGAACAGTCTGAATATCCAGTCCAAAGAGAACGGCTTCAGCTGGAATACACGATTCATGTTCGCTACGCTCAAAAACAAGATCACCAGGCTGCAAAGCCCGATAGTAGGCACTTTCAACCGTTACGAAGGCGGCGATTTCTACCAGTATTACCTGCCCGGATTTGCAGGAGCTGATGAGAACAATGGTGAATCGCTCTGGTATACAGACGGCACCAAGAGCACTACCACCAATGTATACGGAAATGCGGCGCGCTTCAACCAGGGCTCGGCATTGCCGGACTGGTATGCAGGCATCACCAATACTTTTGCATTCAAAGGTATCAGTCTCAGCTTCCAGTTCTATGGCAATTTCGGTAACAAACTCTATGATAACTGGGGCTCCAACTCTTATGGCGACGGATCAGCCGGTTTCGGTCCTACATCAGCGTTACCCCGCTACTATTACGAGAACAGATGGCAGAAGGCAGGCGATAAAGGCAAACAACCCAAAGTGATGTACCGCGGCTCGCAAAGCGGCTCCAGCAACCATTCCAGCACGAGGTTCCTCTATGATGGCGACTATATCCGTCTCCGTGATATCACTGTTGGCTACGAACTCCCCAAACAATGGATCAACAACCTGCACCTCGGCAGCGCACGCATCTATCTTCGTTCCAACAACCTTTATACCTGGCTGAAGGACGACCGCCTCAGTTTCGATCCGGAAGTTGGCGTGGATGGCTATGTAGACCAGAATGCGCCTATCTACAAAACGATCCTGGTTGGTCTCGATATCAAGTTCTGATAAATAGAAAAATGAACAACAATGAAACATCTTACCATACATAAAATATTACCGGCACTATTATTGACCGCTGCCTTCGGCTCCTGTACCAAAGGATTCCTGAGCACATCGCCTCAGCAATCCACTGCGCTGGACAAAGTGATTGTTGACCTGCCATCCACCCGCGGCGCCATCAACGGCATCTACTCTTTGCTGAAAAGTGCAGATTATTACGGACGTACCATGTTCGTGAATGCAGACCTGCTGGCCGATAACGCTTATATCAGCAAGAAGAATTCAGGCCGTTACCTGCCCAACGACCAGTATGGGATCACCAGTAACGACAGCCGCGTTCGCGCCACCTGGAACCAGCTCTACCTGCTGATCGCGAATGCGAATATCCTGATCCGGAAAGGTGAGGCTTTGCAGTTGCCTGCTTCCGAAGAGCCCGAGAAGAACCATATTCTCGGTGAGGCCTATACGCTGCGGGCACTCGCTTACCTTGACCTGGCAAGGACCTATGCGCAGCCTTATAATTTCACGCCCGATGCTTCGCACCTGGGAGTGCCCGTGGTTACCCAAACCATCCCAGACAACAGTAATATCATTTCTCCCAAACGCAATACGGCGAAAGAAACCTACAAGCAGATCGTGGATGACCTGGTGAAAGCCACCACCTTACTAACGGCAACGCCTATAGGATTCAGTGCCTCCAACAAAGGTAAAGTAACACTGAACGGAGCCAGGGCCTTATTGAGCAGGGTGTATCTTTACATGGAAGACTGGCCCAATGCGGAAGCCATGGCCACCGAAGTGATCGGCGCCAATAAGCATAGCCTGATAGCACGGGACAAGCTGCTCACTGATTTCGGGCTGCAGAACAACAGTGAAACTATTTTCGAAGTGCATTATCTCACCACCGATAATCTCGGTAGTGATCAGCTCACCAATTTCACTTTACAGTCCGGCAGCTACGGAGACCTGCTCGCCACAGACGATCTTTACAATGCTTATGAAGCAACCGATGCCCGGAGAGCTTTCCTCATCAAGGGCAAACGTTCAGGCAGCGGGGGAGAGAACCCGGCTGTGATCATCAACAAATACACGAATATTTCCACTTTCGAAGAGGGCATCAAAATAATGCGCCTGGCAGAAGTTTATCTCAACCGCGCTGAAGCACGCGCCATGCAGCCCGGCAAGGAAGCCGATGCCGTGGCGGATATCGATGTGATCAAAAAACGCGCGTTTGCCACTCCCGCACCCACAACGGAAACAGGCGCTGCACTGTTACAACTGATCAAAAACGAAAGAAGAAGGGAGCTGCCATTTGAAGGGCAAAGGCTCTTCGATCTCACAAGATGGAAACAAGGTTTCACCAAGTATCGCTCGGGTAATGTTACTATCAGTATCGACTATCCGAATCTCAGGACCATCATGCCGATACCGCTGGCTGAGATCAATGCCAATCCGAATATCGAGCCCAATGATGGATACGGGAATTAAATTATAGTTAAGGCTCTTATCTTGAAACCGCATCTCCCGCAGGTGCGGTTTTCGTTTTGGTGTGCCCGGTCACTCGCCGGGAGGCAGCTGACTGGCTGCTCCCGGTTTTTTTGTATCTTTAGAAACCTGCCCTGGCACGATCTTTTTGAATCAGAATAAAAAGTACAATTATGAATACCAGCGGTCGCCCGGATCAAATGAATACATTATTGGAAGTGCTCAACAAATGCAAGGACCGGAGCATGGATATTGCATTTGAATATACGCCACAAGGCCTTACAGCAGGAAAAGATGGCAAGAAGGTTTATCAGCCTTCAGATCTCAGGATCCTTAAAACCTATCGTTTTGAGGGTATGAGCAATCCCGATGACAGTTCCATCCTCTACATCATCGAAGCCAATGACGGCACCAAAGGATACGTAATAGATTCTTATGGCGCTTATTCCAACCATGACGACCAGGCGGGATATGATAATTTCATCCGCCAGATTGAAGTGGAAGACAGGGATGAACAGCTTCTTTTCTCGCTATAATCATTGCAATCATATTGGGATCATCCGGCAATACCGGATGATTTTTTTATTCCTGCAATCGGAAATAAGTCTTTACTGCTTCATAATTGCTGTAATCCACCGGCGGCCTGGCCACTGAATTGGCGGCAGCATTCCCTGCTATCACCACGTATTTGAACTCCTGGGTGGGAACCACCACATCACCGATATACGGCGCTGTTCCTATACTTGCATTATCTGTATACTGGAAATAATAATACAATTGAAGCAGTCCAACTCTATAAGTGTAATTCCGCATGATCATGTAGCCGTAATTGCCCGAGGGATTGGAGTGGGGAAGCGGGGTCCAGCTATCCGGGAGCATGGCGGAGCCGGCGGGGATCTTCATATATACCAGTACGGTCCCGTTATTGAATATATCCTGTGTTAGCGATGCAACGGATACATTGGCCATTTTAGCGGGATAGGAAGTGGTAGCATTCCCGTTCCTGATGCTCCAGGAATCTCTTGCATATTTGCTGTTGTCCAGGATAAAAGCTCCTGTGATCACGTTGGCATTTCCGTTGGCGCCATCCTGTCCATTCTTCCCGTTTTCGCCGGCTGGTCCCTGCGGGCCTTCCTTTGAGCAGGAAAAAAGAAAAAATGAAAAGAAGAAAAGGAGGATCAGCTGTTTGAGAGCGCTCATGTTGATGGTATTTTGATTGTTTCCCCGGGAATTCCGGACCGTCAAGATTAGGCAAAGCCCGGAGGGCATAACATACCCAAAAGGGGGATTTTGATCCTTTACAGGGAAAATATCCGAGATTTGTACTGCCATCCCGTAATAAAAAGTCTTTGAAACAGGGCCGGTTCTGCCGCTTAACAGGCTGGGAGAGATGGGTTCCGGTAGATCTGGCAAAAAATCTCCGCCATACTGCACGCTATTTCACTGAATTTCCTACCTTTGCGCTCCATTTCGAGTATTTGAGCAATCAACCATTGCCATACTCCATTGCCCACAAGGCCCAAAAAGTTCTCCGACTGTTCGGGGGCGCCAGCAGGGTATCACAAGAAAAGGTAGTACAATGCCAAAGGTTAAAACCAACTCCAGTGCTAAAAAGAGGTTTAAAGTTACCGGCACCGGAAAGATCACGCATCAGAAGTCTTTCAAACGTCACATCCTGACAAAAAAATCTAACAAGCGTAAACGCGCTCTCCGTAAAGACGGCGTAGTTCACAAATCCAATTTAGATTTTGTACAGCGTCTGCTGCGTCTGAAATAATCCGGGAATTCAATTATCAACACAACTTTAAACTTATTTAGATATGCCACGTTCAGTAAATGCCGTAGCAAGCAGGGCACGCCGCAAACGGATCCTGAAAGCCGCAAAAGGTTACTACGGTAAACGTAAAAATGTATACACCGTTGCGAAAAACGTAATGGAAAAAGGCCTCCAGTATAAATATGTTGGCCGCAAACTGAAGAAAAGAGAATACCGCGCGCTGTGGATCGCACGTATCAACGCCGCTGTAAGAGAAGAAGGACTGACCTATTCCGAGTTCATCTACAAGCTGAACCAGAAAGGTATCACCCTCGATCGTAAGATCCTGGCTGATCTGGCTATGAACGAGCCTGCAACTTTCAAGAACATCGTCGCTTCCGTGAAATAATCGTTAAGCGATCAACAATACAAAGCCGGGTAATTTATACCCGGTTTTTTTTATTTGTAAAATCGTACAAACATTTACTTTTGTGTAACTTTTTTGGTATGCGCTTTTTCATTCACTACTAAAACTCATAGCCATCAGCAATCCGAATCAGTACATGAACAACTCTTATACCGACCTGATAAAGCAGACTTTCAACTGGCCCCAGGAAGGTATAGATGTTAAAGACGGCAATCTCTATTTCAATGGCCTCGATCTAAACGCTTTGATCGATAAGTATGGCACGCCGCTCAAGCTCAGCTATCTACCCAAAATTGGTAACCAGATCAACAAGGCGAAAAAGATGTTTGCCAATGCTATGAAAAAGCATCGTTATGAAGGCAAATACAACTATTGCTATTGTACCAAGAGTTCCCATTTCTCCTTTGTGGTAGAGGAAGCACTGAAGCATGATATCCATCTCGAAACCTCGTACGCCTACGATATCGAGATCATCAAAAGATTGTACGCCCGCAAAAAGATCAACAAGGAAACATTCATCATCTGCAACGGTTACAAGCAAAAGACCTATACCACGCGTATAGCCCAGCTGCTCAATACCGGGTTCAAGAATGTGATCCCTGTGCTGGACAACAAGGATGAATTGCAGCAGTACAAGAAGTCTGTGAAAGTGCCTTTCAAGCTCGGTATCCGTATCGCGGCAGAAGAAGAGCCCACTTTCCCCTTCTACACATCCCGCCTCGGCTTCAGGGCCCGCGATGTACTGGAGTTCTATGTAGATAAGATCGAAGGAAACGAAGACCGCTTCCAGCTCAAGATGCTCCATATCTTCCTGAACAAGGGGATCAAGGACGATATCTATTACTGGAGTGAGCTCAATAAAGTGATCAACCTGTACTGTCAGCTCAAAAAGATCTGTCCCGAACTGGATTCCATCAATATCGGCGGCGGATTCCCCATCAAGCACTCGCTGGGATTTGAGTATGACTACCAGTTCATGATCAATGAAATTGTAGGTAATATCAAAAAGGCCTGCAAGAAGAACAATGTACCCATGCCCAATATCTTCACCGAGTTCGGCAGCTATACCGTTGGTGAGAGCATGGCGCATATCTACAGCGTGATAGGGGAGAAGATCCAGAATGATCGTGAGATCTGGTATATGATCGACTCTTCTTTCATCACTACACTGCCTGATACCTGGGGTATCGGAGAGAAATTCCTGATGTTGCCCGTGAACAAATGGGACCAGGAATACCAGCGGGTAGTGCTTGGAGGTATCACTTGCGACAGTCATGATTACTACGATTCAGAAGAGCACGTGAATGAAGTGTTCCTGCCCAAGACAAACGGGGCGGAACCACTGCGCGTAGGCTTCTTCCATACCGGTGCTTACCAGGACCAGATCAGCGGATATGGTGGTATCAAGCACTGCCTCATCCCTTCACCCAAGCACGTGATTGTGGGATACGATAAAAATGGAAAGCTCGTAGACTGGCTGCATGCCAAGGAGCAAAGCGCTCAGGCTATGCTGAAGATACTCGGATACTAAAGCATTCAGCAATAAAAAAGAGAACGGGATAAGCATTACACTTATCCCGTTTTTTATTTTCAGGTAATTTTCGGTTGTACTTTGTGGTTGGAGCTGAGCAGCCGGGATCAATCATCATCCCAATTGCGATCGTGGCCTCTGCCATGTCCGCGTCCATGACCATTTCCATGACCATGACCGTGGCCGTGTTTCTTGTACTTTTTGTAGTGATGGCGGTCGCGGCAATCCCAGTCGCGGTACGCGCGGCGATCATAATCCACATAACGAACATACCTTTCATCCAGGTAGAACCGGCCGTCACGGCCTTCCCAGTAATAATAACCTGCCGGGTTGCGGTAGCAACGACGGCCATTATCACCGATGGTAATACTGATTCCGGGTGTTCTCACGATAATAAGTGGATACCTCCTGTAGCCAGGCTGATCGTAAGCAGCGGCAACTGCGCTTTGGCTGTTTGCCGCAAAGTTGATGGCGGCTTTGGCCGGAGCAGCAGAATTACTGCGCGTATTGCTGTACGTGGTACCGGAACTGAAGAGCACGGTGGCCAGTGTAAGAGCGGCAACCGCTGGTGTAAAAACTGGGGCTTTCATAATTGCTGGTTTTATATTTATCAAGCCAACTATTTGCCAGAAAACCTTAAAAGCATTAACATGGATCGAATTGTATTACTATTAACAATCATGCTGTTGTACCTGGTTGACGTAAGTGCGCAGAATAAAGCAGAGGATTCAGTGAAGCAGACCGTGAACAATTTATTTGAAGGAATGAAGGCCGGCGACGGCGCAAAAGTGAAAGCCGCTTTTGCAGACAGCGCCCTGTTGCAAACCATCGTGGTAAAGGAAGGTACAGTTTCGATCCGTAATCTGCAGCCTTCCGCTTTCTCGGATTTTGTCAGCAAACAAAAGGCCGGCGCTGCGGATGAACGCATCGAATTTGGAACGATAAGAATCGACGATAACCTTGCCAGTGTATGGACGCCGTATAAATTCTTTTACAATGGAAAGTTCAGTCATTGCGGCGTAAACTCATTTCAGCTCATCAGGCTGAACGGAGAATGGAAAATACAATACCTGATCGATACAAGAAGAAAGGACGGCTGCGAATAGCCGTCCCTGTTAGTATGATATTGCATGCAGGCTGATTATCTTTTCAGCCTGTATTTTTTATTTACTTTCGGACTGTTGAAATACTGGTTCAGTTCTTCCTCAGTCATGTCGTTGGTATCCACAATGGGAATATCGATCAGCTGGATCTGGATCTGTTTCAGTTCTTCTTTCAGTTTGGCTGTCTTCTTCGCAATGTCCGGATCACGTTCACCCACCAGGGTATTATCGCGGATCATATATTCCAGCCGCTTGATGGATGTTCTCACCAGTGAAGCCTGGTTCTGATCGAATACTTTCTGCGGCGACACGGCCTCTTTGATCGGCACCAGTGAAACACCTACACTGGGCATCACTTTACCAACCTGCTGACTCTTATCATCCTTGGACGAAGCCAGGATACTTCCGGTAAGGGCTGTGGTGGAACTGGTGATATCGAAAACAGTCCGCGTATTCTTGGAGCCCTTCACCCGCTTGTCAAGCTGCAGGAAGGAATATTTCAGCTGTAATATATAGGTGTTCACATTCCTGACTGCCAGGCTATAGTCCTGCACCGCCAGCGGATAGTTCAATGCATCGCGTACGATGAGCTTTACAATGGCCGTGTCTTTGTTCATGAATTTATTGGCGCCCACAAAACTCAGGTTCAACACTTTCACTTTTCCTGAATCCGATTCTTTTACAAAATCGAAAGGAATGGCCCAGATAAAATCATCATCACATTTCTTTACCTGCGAGAGCACTTTGAGTGGCATATTGGAAAAGAAGGTGATGTTTTCGATAGGGAAGTTGCCGTTCTCGCATTGTACTTTGAATGCAACGGTATCGCCTTCCTCCACCATCAGGGTTGAGCTGACGGATGGCTTCACCCGGCTGGGGATGATCTCTGTATTGTAAAAGAGGATCGAAAAGAAAGTGTCTACCCGGTCGGCGGGATTATCCAGGTTCTGAACTCCGAGGAATACCTTGTATTCATTATCATAGCGAAGGCGGCCAGACAGGAAGAAACTTTTCTCCGCTTTGAAGGTCAACTGGCCATTGTCTTTGTTGATGCGTAATCCCACCGGGGAATTGCGCAGGTACCAGTAATACTTCGATTGGTCTTTGTTGATCTCCAGTTTATAATTGAGGGTGGAGTCAACGGGAAGGGTCACATAAGGGTTCAGGTTCTTGATCCGGAGAACAGTTTCTACCGAATCAACAGGAAATGGAATAGTATCTGTGGGCTTCTTCAGCGTATCAACACGGATCTCCTGTGCAAAGAGCTGTGTGAAAGGACTAATCAGGAAGCAAACCAACAGTAGGTTTTGTACGATACGGTTTTTCACCATGTGCGTCATGTTGTTGTAATCGTGGCCGAAGTTAACACAAAACAATAAAAAACCCATCCCGGTAGACACCGGGATGGGTACTTAACCAAAACCAACTGCTTAGGTCGCCCGCCCATTTTGGATCGGGCAACTTGTATGAAAAAGCTTTTTAACTTTTCTTTAATCTTTAATTACTGAATATTAATCTGTTTGGTGGCAGGTTTAGCTGCTTCCTTCTTGGGCAGATGTAATTTCAGGACGCCATTTTCGTATTTTGCAACGATGTTCTCAACATCCACCTGCTCATCCAGGTTAAAGCTGCGTTTGAAACTACGCTGGCTGAATTCTTTCCTGATCACTTTCTGATCTTCTGATTTCTTTTCTTCTTTCTTCTCGTAAGAAATGGTCAGCTGGCCATCTTCGAGGTTAATTTTGAAGTCTTCCTTGGAAAGACCGGCAGCGCTGAGCTCGATATCAAATGCATTCGGAGACTCAAGCACATTCACCGGAGGAAAATGGAAACTGTCTTTCCACTGAGTAGGGAAATGGTTGAAGAACTCATCAAATACTGAATTGGCTACGGGTCTGTTGTTCAATTTTACAAGTGTCATAGTAGTATTCTTTTAGTTTTTTGATTTTCTGTTGAACGAAATACAAGGATCAAATGCCATACCGGTGCTTTTTCAGGGGCCAGATACTGCCGCATCAACAGAAAACGCAAATTTAATGCGCCATAATGACCGTTCAACTCGAATAAGAGCGCCAGAATGCCAGCCCAAGGAATCCATCGGGCCGGAATCAACCTTTTTCTATAGTTTTGTGTTTTAGGAATTGAAATAAAACAAATCAAAAATGTATCCCGCAGAAATAGTTATTCCGATGAAAGAAGAGCTGACTGAGAATGGATTTTCAGAGCTCCTTACCCCTCAGGAGGTAGATGTGCAATTGCAGAAAGATGGCACCACACTGGTTATGATCAATTCAGTTTGTGGTTGCTCAGCTGGCTCAGCCCGTCCGGGAGTGCTGATGGCAGTAGCCAATTCAGCCAAGAAACCCACGCATCTGGCCACCAGCTTTGCAGGTTTTGATGTGGATGCAGTAAAGAAACTGCGTGAGCACCTGTTGCCTTATCCTCCTTCTTCACCAGCTATCGCGCTGTTCAAGAATGGAGAACTGGTACATTTCATAGAAAGACACCAGATCGAGGGCCGTCCCGCTCAAATGATCGCGCACAACCTGATTGCTGCGTTTGATCAGTACTGTTAAGGAATTATGCTGACAAGTTCAGCTTTGTTCATAGTGATCACCCTCTCATTCATGGGAGGGTTTTTTTTCTTATCATTGCAGATCAAACACATCACAACCCTCTAATTACAACTCATCAAAACGGCATGTATCCTAACCTTTACTATGCGTTCAAAGACATATTTGGGCTTAATCTTCCCGGTCTCAGGTTCGTCAACTCGTTTGGCTTCTTTGTAGCCCTGGCTTTTCTGGCAGCTGCATGGGTGCTTACGCAGGAATTGAAAAGAAAAGAGAGGGCTGGTTTACTCACAGGCAAAGAAGTGAAGATAACGGTAGGAAAGTCTGCTTCGCTGGCTGAGCTGCTGCTCAATTTTATTCTCGGTTTTATTCTTGGCTATAAGATAATTGGATTATTCCTGGCCGATAATGAGCAAAGCGCCGACCCGCAGGCATTCATTTTTTCCGGTGAAGGGAATCTTCCTGTAGGTCTTGCATTAGGTATCCTCTTTGCCGGATTGAAATGGTGGGAAAAGAATAAACAAAAACTGGAAAAACCCGAAGAGCGAACCATCCGCATCTGGCCACACGACAGGGTAGGAGACCTCGTGATCTACGCAGCTTTCTTCGGATTCCTTGGCGCCAAGATCTTCCATAACCTCGAGAACTGGAATGATTTTGTAAAGAACCCCATCGAAGCGCTGCTCTCATTCAGCGGCCTCACATTTTATGGAGGTTTGATCTGCGCTGCCGCTGCTATTTATTATTACGCGAAAAAACATAATATTGGCTTCAAACATCTGGCCGACGCTGCCGCACCCGGATTACTGCTGGCATATGCCGTAGGCCGAATCGGCTGCCAGGTGGCTGGTGATGGCGACTGGGGCATTCTCAACAGCGCCTACGTAACCGGCCCCGACAGTAAAGCTGTACTGGCAGACACCAGCACTTTCAAGCAGGCCCTGGAATCCAACAGCAATTTCTATCTCAAAACATTCAAGTCCGTTGGTGTAACCAGTATCGATCAGGTACCCCATACATCTGCAGTGGCACCTTCCTGGCTTCCCGACTGGATGGTAGCCTACAGCTACCCTCACAACGTGATCAATGAAGGCGTAACCATTCCAGGCTGCGTGGATGAACAGTACTGCAGTCATCTGCCTGTTCCTGTATTTCCCACGCCTTTCTACGAAACAGTTGTCTGCCTGATCTTCTTCTTCCTGCTCTGGGCGTTCCGTAAGCGCTTATCCGCCCCCGGTAGTATGTTTGCCGTTTATCTGATCGTGAATGGCATCGAGCGATTCCTGGTAGAAAAGATCCGCGTGAACACCAAATACGATTTCGGATGGATCCATCCCACACAGGCTGAACTGATCTCCACCGGACTGGTGATTGCCGGTCTCGCGCTCTATTTCTACGTGAACCGTAAAAAGAAGGCCACTGCCTGATCACCTCTCTGAAAAATATCCAAATGGCCGGCTCATCAAGCCGGCCATTTTTCTATAACCCTTCCCCCAATCATCTTTCTTCCTTCCTTCTTTCTCCCATACCCCGCTCAGCCAGCTCCAGACACTCCCTGGTAGCCTTTCCATACCTCCGACAGCAATCCGGCATACACTCCGCAGCCATTAACAGGCAACTCCTCCCCAATAAACCACCAACTATAGGCACTCAACGTTCTGAAAATGAAAACCTTACACAAAATAACCGAAAAAATAAATTATCTATAAACCTGAAAATCAAATAACTGTCGCGTTTGTTTAACAAAAGACATTCGATATTTTTCCAGTTTCATAGCACGGTATGGTTCAATTCACTTTTTGTTCAACAGTCCGGTCAGGATCTTCTTTTATACCAATTTTCAATCTATACCAGAACACCCCTTTTCACTACCTCTGCGCTACCATCTCATCACCATCCTTAACCCATCCAGCTTTATTTCACCAGAATCTCTCTGGCATCTCTACCATAACACTACTTTTCTACCCAATTTCGGACAACTAAAAATTATCAACTCAAGCGTCTCGCACCTCCGGCCCATCAGGTTAAAGGGGTATTGGCTACAGGCCTATGAAACGTAAGCGAAGAAGTCCGGCCCTGCACTCCGCCCAATCAAACCATCCCAAGCCCAATCCCTGTACAACCGCGTTGGTTCGTTTCACAGACCGTAACAATGTCCCCTTTAACCGCCCCCTTGTAACCTTTGCAGCGGCTCACTCGTCAAACAATCATTCCCTATTATTTCCGGTGATCAGATTTATCAACCATTCAGCCCAATACCCTGTACTATGCAACACCAAGTACCTACTTTTGAATTGTAATAATTAAAACAAAGTATTGAACATTATACAAACAGCCATGAGAAAGCTACACGTTCAAATCCTGACAATCGCTTTGATCTTTACAACAACCAGTATAGCCATCGCACAGACCGGCAAGGTTTCCGGAAAAGTGCTCGACAACAAACAGGCACCGCTGGCCGCCGCCACGGTTGCCATTCTGAAGCAGTCCGATTCAAGTTCCATAGCCATGAAAGCCACAGACAGATCGGGACGCTTCCTGGTAGGCGGGTTGCCTGCAGGCCGGTTCTTCCTGCAGGTATCTGCTACCGGTCACCAAACAACTTATTCCAAAATATTCGATATCAGTTCCGGGACTACTGATATTGAATTACCTGTAATTACATTGACAGCCGAATCCAAAGAGCTGGGCAGCGTAACGGTGGTAGCCACCAGGCCGGCGGTAGAACAGAAGATCGACCGCACTGTAGTGAACGTAGACGCCACTATCAGTAATATCGGCACCAATGCCCTGGATGTGCTGGAGAAATCGCCGGGCGTGCAGGTGGACAAGGACGGCAATATCAGCCTCAAGGGAAAGCAGGGAGTGATGGTATTGATAGATGGAAGGCCCAGCTACCTCAGCGCCGCCGACCTGGCCAATATGCTCCGCGGCATGCAAAGCTCACAGCTTGACCAGATCGAGATCATGACCAATCCTCCCGCCAAATATGATGCTTCCGGCAACTCGGGGATCATCAATATCAAAACAAAGAAGAATAAGGCCCGCGGCTTCAACGGCTCCGTGAACCTGGGAGCCGGACAGGGAAAATATTTCAAAACCTGGGAGAGCATCAGCCTGAATTACAGGGACGCCAAATTCAATCTCTTTGCCAATTACGGATTTGATCGCTCCAACAATTTCCAGCAACTCGATATCCACCGTGATTACTGGAACAAAGAGCATTCTGAAATGACCGGCATGATCGATCAGCTGAGCTACAATCGCAGAAAATTCATCAACCATAACCTGAAACTGGGAATGGATATCTTTCTGAGCAAATCCACCACAGTAGGTTTTGTACTCTCAGGATTCACCAACCAGCGAAACGCGATTGGAGAAAATACAAGCTGGCTGAAGAATGCTGCCGGTGTGCCAGACTCTTCAGTAGATGCAGACTCAGACACGAAAGAGCAATGGAAGAACGGAAGCGTCAACCTCAACTTGCGTCACCAGTTCGATACATCCGGCCGTGAACTCACAGTTGATCTGGATTATATTACATACAGAGCCTCCAACGATCAAGACTTCATTAATACCAGCAGGAACACTACAGGAGAACTTATGAACCAGGATTTCCTGAAAGGCGATCTTCCTGCAGAGATCACCATCAGAACAGCCAAGTTCGATTATACGCATCCGTTAAACAAGAATACCCGCTTTGAAGCCGGGGCCAAAACAGGCTACGTGACCAACGACAGCAAAGCAAATTATTTCAATGGAAGTCAAAATGGACATGGTGTAGCGTATATCATTGACTACGACAAAACAAATTTCTTCGATTATAAAGAAAACATCAACGCAGCCTATATCAATTTAAATCACAAGTTCAATGATAAATGGGGTGTGCAGGCAGGACTTCGTTACGAGAATACCAATTACAAAGGATTCCAGTATGGCAATCCCACAAAACCCGACTCTTCTTTCACCAACTCTTACAACAGTCTTTTCCCAACTTTCTACCTGAGCTATGCGCCTGTGAAGAAACACCAGTTTGGTCTCTCTTTCGGCAGAAGGATCGAAAGGCCCGCTTACCAGGATATGAACCCCTTCATGTTCTTTATAGACAAGTTCACATATGGCAGGGGCAATCCATTCCTTCGTCCTCAATACGCCAGCAATTTTGAGTTGAACCATATCTGGAATGGCATGCTCACCACATCATTCCAGTACAGTGAAACCCGCGATGTAATGAACGAACTCTTCCAACAAGCTAGAGGAGGAAATGGAAAAGACAGTCTGGCAACAATTGTAACCAGAGGGAATATCGGCAAAAAGAGATTCGTTGGCGGATCCATGAACCTTCAATGGCAGGTGACAAAATGGTACAGCACCAATGTATATGTTAACTATGGTTACAATGAGTATAAAGGTTGGAATGGAGGTTCAGAGATCAATATCAGTCGTGCCAACCTCTTTGCCAAGATCAACAACCAGTTCCGTTTCGAGAAAGGATGGAGTGCAGAGATCAGCGGCTGGTGGAGCAGCAGACAGGTGGAAGGTCAGATCATGCTCGAACCGATGGGCAGGGTAGATATGGCAGTAGGTAAGCAGGTGCTGAAGAGCAAGGGCACCATCAAACTGTCTGTTCGTGATCTCTTCTTCACACAAGTTGTTAATGGCAAAATGAGCTTCAACGATACGGATGCCACATTCAGGAATACAAGAGACAATCGCGTGGTGAGCATCAATTTCAATTATCGTTTCGGGAAACAAATGAACAACAACAATCAGCGCAAACGCAGCAGCAGCGAGGAACAGAACCGCGTGCGGGCAGGAGAGTAGCAGTCAATTTTTGTTTTAATTAATAGTTTGAAAAACAGCGGGCCCTATTTCCATAGGGCCCTTTACAAAATCTTTAACAGTAATCAGCGAAACTTATCGGCCCTTCAAGCGTCATATATATGTACATGCGCAAGCGGTACAAAATAGATAGAACAAAGTCATAATACAGTCATACAGTTTTTCTCATAAGCAGTTAGTTTTGGTTAACGCCCCCCATTTCCATGGGGGGCTTCTTTTTTACTGTGCGATTAATTATTTTACCAATTGGGCAGGTACTTAACCGGATATCCGCCATTGCGATTTTTAGCGTAGTTTGCGGCCTCACCAGGAAATCCGCACCCACTGGCACCAAACCGCACATATGACGAGCAAGAACTGTTATTGAAGATAGCAGCAGGAGATGAAATAAGTTTCGCGGAACTGACAAAGCTCCACTGGCCACAGGTTTACGGTACCGCAGTACGGATAACCAAATCCCCCGAGCAGGCCAAAGACCTTGCACAGGAAATGTTCATCAAACTTTGGAACAACAGGAATAAACTGCCTGGGGTTGAAAATATCAAAGCCTATATCTACGTATCAGCGCGGAATCTCGTGATGGATTTCATGGAGAAGAAAGTACTCCACCCCTCAAATATCCAGAACCTGTCTGATTATTTCACAGATGATTCCATCCATCATCCTCTTGCCAGCCTCGAACTGAAAGAACTTGAGCAGACTGTAGCCGCCGCGATACGGTCCTTACCTGAGAAGACGAGACGGGTGTTCGAGCTCCACCGGTTTGGTGGAAAAAGCCATAAAGAAATTGCAGTCCTGCTCGATATCTCCGAAGTAAGCTCCAAGACCTATATTGTAAGAGCACTCAAAGACATTCGTCTTTATCTCTCTAAACATGCCGGCGACAATCCTTTGCTGCTGGTGTTCCTCCTCGGTAAATTTTTCTATTAATTTTTTTTCGGTAACCTGTCTTACCCCCTCGCTTCTTTTCCGTCCTGCATCTATATAAACCTTACATCATGACCGGGATTACGGTTAAAGTATTATGGGAGAAATACCTGCAGGGAACAGCCACGCTTGCTGAACTGGAACAGTTGAGATCATCTTTCAGCCAGCCTGAATACCGCGCTGTATTTGATGGCTTGCTGCAGGATGCATTTACAGATCCCCGCAACATTGAAACTGGCGATTACAATGTTGATGAAATGGTAAGCAGCCTGATGCTGAAACTGAAAGAGGAAAACAACAGTCAACCAGTTGTACGCAGGATGACACCCAAACGCTGGATCTGGATGGCAGCTTCCCTGTTATTGTTTGCTGTTGCCGGAATGTATCTGTGGAGCAATAAGGCTTCGCAGCATAACCAAAGCAATCCTTCAATAGCAGTCAAAGAAGATCTGCCGCCAGGAGATGATGGCGCCATTCTTACTTTGTCTGACGGCAGGCAGGTGGTGCTTGACAGTCTGGGCAATGGCCTGGTAGCGCATCAGAATGGCAGTGATGTGATGCTGGAGAACGGCAGGCTGTTATACGATCCCAAGGGAGAAGGAATGCATGCGCCTTCCTACAATACCATGTCCACTCCCAGGGGCCGTCAGTTCCAGATGATCTTGCCCGATGGCAGTAAGGTATGGCTCAATGCCGCATCGAGTATCCGTTATCCTGTAGCGTTCAACGGAACTGAAAGAAAAGTGGAAATAACAGGTGAAGTGTATATCGAAGTGAAAAAGAATGCTGCCCGTCCATTTGTTGTGCAGGGTAATGATTTTGAGTTACAGGTACTGGGAACTGGTTTCAATATCAATTCCTATGCTGACAATGGGGCTGTGAAAGCCACGCTGGTGGAAGGTTCCGTGAAGATGCGACTGGTATCGGACAGCATTGGTGTGTTGCTCAGACCTGGTGAACAATGGATATACAACGCAAATACTGGAAACCCTAAAGTGGTACGGTCTGCCGATATGGACCATGTGCTCGCCTGGAAAGAAAAGCGATTTTCCTTCAACGGAAATATCCGCAGCATCATGAATGAGCTGGCCAGGTGGTACGATGTGGAACTGAACTATGAAGGCAATATCCCCGATAAAGAATTGGAAGGAGGCTTCACCCGTGAAATAGAATTGCAGAAAGTGCTGGAGATCCTGAAAGTAGTGGCAGGAGCGGAATTTGAACTGAAAGGAAAACTGCTCACCATCAGAGCATCGAAATAATGGGCCTTAAAAAACCGCACCGGTTGGTACCCGGGCGGTTCTGCAAGGCTAACGAGTTTGTAACCCACTGTACGGAACGAGTTGAGAGGCGAACCGTATAGTTTTTATTAACCTAAACGAAAATAAAGTTATGCATTTTATGCTTATGAGATCCCCTCTGCCCGGAAGGGCTGATGGGAGAGGTCTGAAATGGATGCATCCATGGAAAGACCGGCTAACCAAAACGATCCTGGTAATGAAAATGATCAGTGTATTACTCCTCGTTTCTTTGATGACTGCTTACGGTAATGGTAAAGCGCAAACCGTTACGCTGTCAGGAAAAGACATCCCCATGAAACAGGTGTTTGAGAAGATCCGTATCCAAACGGGTTTTGAATTCATCTGGGACAAGAACACGCTGGAAGAAGCGAGTCCGGTTACAGTGGATATCAGGAACATGCCCCTGAAACAGGCGCTGGACATCTGTTTCGAGGGCCAGCCTCTCCGGTATTCATTTATCGATAAGGTAATTGCTATCACCCGGAAGCCAGTTTCACTATTGCAGGTATTCCAGGAAGCTGCAGTAATTACGGGCCGTGTACTGGCTGAAGATAAAAAGCTGCCACTCGAAGGAGTGAACATTGCAGTGAAAGGAACGGGCCTGGGAACAACTACCGATGCGCAGGGTAATTTCGTAATTGCTGCTGAGCCCGGGCAGGTGCTCGTGATCAGCTTCGTAGGCTATACCACGCAGGAAGTGAAAGTAGGTTCAGCAACCAGCTATATCGTGAATCTCAAGGTAGCGGTCACCAATCTGGATCAAACTGTGGTGGTGGGCTATGGCACCCAAAGCAAAAGGAATGTAACAGGTTCCATTGCCAAAGTAGCAGAATTGAAAGCTGAAGAGAATATCACCGGGAACGTATTCAACGCCATGCAGGGCAGGGTAGCGGGCCTGCAGGTAAGAGGCTTCGATGGCACTCCTGGCTCTCAACCCAATTTCAGTATCCGTGGTGTTCAAACCATCAACAGCTCAAATATCAGTCCGCTGATAGTGGTGGATGGACTGATAGTTGATGCCGGTGCAGGCACCGTAACAACCAATGCTCCCAATTTCAATTTCAGTAATATCAACCCGCAGGATATAGAATCCATAGAAGTATTGAAAGACGCATCCTCCTCTGCTATCTACGGCGCAAGAGGTGCACAGGGTGTGATCCTGATCACCACCAAAAGAGGTAAGGCAAACAGTAGGTCTGCCGTGAATGTGAATACTTATTACGGTCTTACCAACTCTACGCTCGGATACAGGGCAATGAACACCCAGCAGTATGAAGCAGCTTTCAAGGAAGCCCGGCAGAACAGGATCGGGGATATCGATAAGCTGTTGAATGCGGGTGGGCTCACTCCCGGAAGGATACAGGTACTGGAGGATGAGAAAGACCTGCTCGAATATGAGATCAACTCTTTCAAACTGGGCACATCAAGCGGTGTTTATGAAAACGATTGGGTGAAAAAGATCACCAACAAGAATGCCGTTACGCAAAATATTCAGGCAAGCCTGTCTGGCGGCAATCTCAACAATACCTATTATTTTTCTTTCGGCAGATACTCTGAAGAAAATACCATCGGACGTGGCCGCTTCAACCGCTATTCAGGTAAATTGGCGCTTACGCAGAAAGTGAACAAATGGTTGAAAATAGGAGCTGATCTTAATGTGTCACTTTCTGAAAGTAAAGACCTGAATTCTCCATTGATCGACGCCTTTGGCGCCCGCCCGGATATGCCTGATTCCATTCCTTTCAACCCGGATGGAACTGTGGGATATTGGATCGAATTAACTACCCATCCATTGGCAGGAAATTACCAGACCAGCCTTGTTACCAGGAACTGGAATTACCTGGGAAATGCTTTTGGCGAAGTTTCCATTATGCCCGGGCTCACTTTCAAATCAACACTGGCCGGAGTGCGAAGCCAATCCGGCACCATCGGCTTCTATAGCCCCTTATCAATGTACGGTCAATACAATAGTGGACAGCATAATGATAACGGAAGTAGCGGTCTTCAATATACTTTCAATAACACGCTCACATATCAACTGGCTGTTAGCAGCCTGCGCGGGATATCCTTCTGGGGCAGGAGTATTATCAGAACAAACTTACAACCACAGGTTTTTCCATTTTTGGCTTCCCGTCAAGTGAGGGGCTCTGGTATCCCGGTAATGGTTCTTCCTATGGAAGCAATATGTATGAGAACCGCACTTATTCCGAAGCGGGCGAATCCTATTTCATGCGTACCAACCTGAGCTGGGATAACAAATACCTGCTCAGCGCAAGTATGCGTAGAGACGGTACATCCAAACTAACAGGTAAGAACAGGTATTCCTGGTTCCCCGCACTGTCTGCAGGATGGATCATTTCCGATGAAGCTTTCTTCAGCAGCAATCCGATCATTTCTTTCCTGAAACTGAAATCAGGTATTGGACTTACCGGCAATATCCGTACGCTGGGGTATTTCGACTTCGCGGATATGGTGAATACCGGCACCTACCTGGGAAAGCCAACATTACAGCTCAACAATATCCGCGGGAACCGCGACCTCAATTGGGAAAGGACCAAACAATTTGATGCAGGTATTGAAGCAAGGTTCCTGAACAATAAGCTCTCCATGACCCTCGAGTTCTATCAGAAAAGAACGGATGGTCTGCTTACAACGCTGAACACTCCATTGTCTTCCGGCGGTTACTCATCACAGAGAGGAAACCTCGGCACCGTGCAGAACAAGGGTATCGATCTCGAATTGTCTTACAACAGCAAAGCCACCAGCAGGGACCAGTTCTCCTGGAATGCAGGAATCGCCCTCAACTTCAACAGGAACAAGATCATTTATCTCCGCGACTCCATAATGGGGTATGGTTATTATATGCCAGGCGGTCCTATGCCTTTTGTGAAAAAAGGACAATCAGTAGGATCACTCCGTTTGTACAAGTCGCTGGGCGTGGATCCCAATACCGGCGATCTTATGTATGAAGACAGGAACAAGGATGGAAAGATCAGCGCAGCAGATCAGGATTATATCCCTGTGGCACAACCGAAACTTGCCGGAGGTTTCAATCTCGGTGCCAGCTGGCATGGCTTCTCCCTGAATACCAGCTTCACCTTCAGTGTGGGCAACAAACTGTACAATCTTGACGATCAGTACAGCCGCGTGTACAGCATCGACTGGTCAGGCGTAATGTCCAACAGGCCTGAGTTTGCTACGGACAGGTGGAGAAAGCCCGGAGACAACAGCTATTATCCCCGCGCCATCGTAGGGCCGCATGGAGCCGGTCAGACGGAAGACTGGAATACGCTTCCTTCTACTCATTATCTTTTCGATGCATCTTACCTGCGCCTGAGGAATGTGACCCTCGCTTACCAGTTCGATGAAAAACTGCTGAAGCGGGCCGGCATCCCTGCCATTCGCTTGTACACCTCATTCCAGAATGTGTTCGTGATCAAGAACAGGAACCTGAAACTGGCCGACCCCGAAGTGGGGATCGAAACAGGCATTCAGTATTCCTTCGTGCCCATTCCAAGGACCATCGCATTCGGAATCGATATCACTTTATAATCAGTAAAAAATCCAGAAATGAAACGGAGATATTTCTTCCCCATACATATATGCGTATTCTTCTGCTGCATTTTTTCATCCTGCAGCAAAATGCTGGACGATCCATATCCTGACATGAGTATTGGTGAGAACCAGATCAGGCCTGCCGATATCCCTTTGCTGGTGAACGGAGCCTACTCAAAGATCCAGGGCATCAGTAACCAGACCTATCCCTTATTTGATATCTATGCCGATGATGTGATCTCCATACAGGGAGGAACATCCACCATGTTCAATCCTCAAAGCTATGAGGCCTGCAACGTGAACCCCGCCGATGGTTTTGGGAATGGTTCCTATTACAACTCTTCGTATACTGCTATCGGTAATGCCAATTTCATTATCAACTTCATCAGGTCAAGGGACCTGTCAAGTTTGAACAAGGAACTTGGCGAAGCACTGGCCATCCGCGCATTCTGTTATTACCGGCTGGTGCAGGCATACAGCGGGGTAGTGATAACACTGGGCCCAAATGAAGATCCGGCCGAGCTCAAACGTCCGAAGAACAGTGAAGAAGAAGTATACGCCCGCATTTTCACTGATCTCACCGATGCGGAGAAACTACTGCCATCCTTTACTACAGCCAATGCGATGTCTAAAGAAGCATTGCAGTTATTACGCGCCAGGATCCATCTGAACAGGGGAGAGAGAACAGAAGCGAAGAAATATGCAGAACTGGTGATCGGTTCATCAGCAACAGCGCTGTCCGCTGATTTCACCAGCAATTTCAGGTACGGGAATTCCGGAAATAAAGAAATGCTCTTTCGTTTGATAGAAGGCCCGGCTGTATATGGCTATGACCGCGCAGGCATGTTCCCCTTGTTCAGTCCCGGACTTCCTTACCGCCGGCCAACCGGTGCTACCGGTAATGGACAGACCTGGCTCAACCCCGATCTGGTAAATGCATACGAACCTGGCGATACACGCGCAGTAATGTTGAAAGAGCAGTTTGCCAGCAGCGCCGGAAAGGTAGTTACCTTCCTCATGAAATTCTCTACAGATACAGTTCAGCAATCCAACGCCTTTGTGGTATACCCGATGATCAGGCTCAGTGAGGCCTATCTTATCTCCGCTGAAGTGGATGCACGCGATGGTGTTGTGAATGTAGCCCGCTACAATGAGCTCAGGCAGAAAAGGAACCTGCCCGGTAAATCAACAGCTGACTTCACCGATGCCAATGATTTTTTGAATGAGATCGAATGGGAACGCAGAAGGGAATTTGTGGGCGAAGGCCTGCGCTGGCAGGATATGAAGCGGTTTGGCAAAGCCGTTAGCTGGCTCACTTCGAAAGGACAACCCGATACAAAGACCCTTCTTCCGTTTCCCAACTCTGAACTGGTGAGGAATCCAAAACTGGAACAGAACGAAGGATATAATCTGTAAAAGAATAAAAATAGAAATGATGAAGAGAATATGGATGTTGCAGGTTTTGATCCTTTTGGTGATCGCTAATGCAACTGCGCAGAAATTCAAGCTCAACGGTAAATTGGGAAAGAAGGCAGAAGGTCAGAAGCTGATGCTCTCCTGGCAAAAAGGAAATACCTATCATGCCGATTCAGCGATCGTCAAAAATGGTAAGTTCACCATTGCCGGTGAGCTGGTTGATCCGGTTAAGGGATATCTGAGGGTGGTCAAAGCTGATGCTGACGAACAGCAGGATACCGATAACGCAGAACTGTTCCTGGAACCAGGTAATATCACACTCATTGCTGTAAACGGGAGGCTGGGTTCCGCCACCATCAAAGGCGGTCCGGGACAATCAGACTTCATAGAATTGCAGAAGCGGTTGAGACCAGCCAATGATAAGGTGGCGCTGATCATTGATAGCATGGCGAGTGGCTTCGGGATAAATGAAGAAGTCATTCGGAGGTTCCAGAAATCGTATCATGATATTTATGCAGAAATGCGTGTAACGAAAGCTGCATTTGTGGCTGATTATCCCGATTCCTACCTGAGCCTTGATCTCGTAAGGGAACAGAGCGCCATTATCGAATATGAAAAATTCGGTCCGCTTTTCTATACACTCAGTGAGCGTCTCAGGAAAACGGCTTCGGCAAATGCCATGGAAGCAAGACTGGAGATCGCAAAAAAGACGGCCATCGGTCAGCCGGCCATGGACTTTGTTTTGAACGATACTACAGGAACTCCACTTTCTCTTTCTTCACTGAAAGGTAAATATGTACTGGTTGATTTCTGGGCCAGCTGGTGCGGGCCATGTCGCCAGGAAAATCCTTACCTGGTGAAGGCTTATGAAAAATTCAGCAACAGTGGATTCCAGATCCTTAGTGTTTCGATAGACACACAGAAACCAGCCTGGCTGAAAGCTATCCGTGAAGATGGCCTGAACTGGCTGCATGCAAGTGATCTGAAAGGAGGAAAGGGCGAAGTGGCCAGGATGTACGATATCAGGGCAGTGCCCCAGAATTTCCTGGTAGACCCCAATGGCGTGATCATCGCAAAGAATCTGCGATCACAACAACTGGAAGAAAAATTGAATGAAGTATTGAAATGATTTGCTCTTAAATTTGCACAAATTTGTTCCCATGCCTTCATTCGATATCGTCAGCAAGGTAGATGCCCAGATGCTGGACAATGCCGTTAATGTTGTAACCAAAGAAATCACCAACCGTTTCGATTTCAAGAATTCCCATGTGGTGATCGACCTCGATAAAAAAGAATATAAGATCAAGCTGGAAGCCGATGATGATATGAAGCTCCGGCAGATCATCGATGTGCTCATCAGCAGGGCGCACAAGCAGGGCATTGCTCCGCAGGCTTTCGACTTCAGCAAGGACTCTTATCATAGTGGCAAATACCAGAAACAGGAAGTGAGTGTAAGAAACGGACTGAAACAGGAAGATGCCAAGAAGATCGTGAAGCTGATCAAGGATTCAGGATTGAAAGTGCAGGCGAGCATCAATGATGATATGGTAAGGGTAACTGGTAAAAAGATCGATGATCTGCAGGAAGTGATCAAGCTCTGCAGGGAAGCTGATCTGGGTTTGGCGCTTCAGTACGAGAATATGCGTAGCTAGTACACCTTGTGCATAACCAGGTGCAGAACTGGTGCATACCGGAAGGCCCTGAAATTTGGAATGCGTAGTATCGGAAACGTATCTTTAGTATACAAAATCGCTGGAAGATTCAGTAAAATGAAAAAGAAAGCGGTTAACGAAAAGCATTGGTTCAAAAGTATATTAGCGAAAGCAAGTATATAACAGATCCAATGCTTTTCCATTTTACAGATCCCTCAATTTTTCCCGTCTTTTGTTTCTTTTATTCACTGATAATCATTATCTTGATCTAAATCAATATTTGCAGGATTTGCACCCGGAAATTGGAAAGACCGGGGAATAAATTTAATTTGGCAGAGCGCCTGCATAGAGCTAATTTTGCGGCTTTGCAAATTACAATTGTACGGCAAAATCCGTACAACCTTTTAAATCAAAAGTTTATGAAAAAGGAACTCCACCCCGGTAGTTACCGGTTTGTTATTTTTAAGGACATGTCAAATGGCGTAACATTTCTCAGCCGCTCTACCGCTCCGAGCAAGGAGACCCTGAAATGGGAAGATGGCAATGAGTATCCGCTGATCAAGCTTGAGATTTCTTCTACATCTCACCCTTTCTTCACCGGACAGAATGTACTGGTTGATACAGCAGGTAGAATTGACAAGTTCAAGAAGCGTTACGAAAAGAAAAAATAATCTTAATTTCAAGATAACATTTTTGTTTTTCATGGCTATACTTTCCCTTTCCTGTTCTCAGGAAGGGGATTTTTTTTGCCCCGTATCTTTTGCTCGTTACATTTGGGCGCCCAATATTGGCGAATAAATCATTCCATTCCCCGTATGCAGGTTTATCTGAATGAATCGGAAGTCCGGGATCAGCTGTTTCCTTTTTCGCAGGTCCGCTCCGTGCCCGACATCAGGGTTGGTATCCTTACCATTCGTGAGAAATGGGAAATGCTGCTGGGATATCCCGTGCAGCTGGCTGATTCAGCAAATGGAATCCCTGCAGGAGCACAGCTCATCGCCGCCAATATCATTCCTACAAAGGCTTTTGTGGCATCGCTCAAGACAAACCCGGCGGAACCCGACTGGGAATCGGTAAGGGTGTTACAATATCCCTGGCATATCTTTCAATTCAATGACTGGGCCATCAGAGAGGATTTTGAATTGATAACAGCCGACAGGAGTTCAACTCCTGTCCGGGATACTTCAGTTCAAGCCATCAATCCTTCACAGATCTTCATCGAGCCCGGCGCCAGGCTTCAGCACTGTATCCTCAATGCGGCTACTGGTCCCATTTATATCGGCCGCAATGCCGAGATCATGGAAGGCTCCCTGATCCGTGGGCCATTTGCATTGGGTGAAGATGGCGTAGTGAAGATGGGAGCGAAGATATACGGCGCTACAACTATTGGCCCCGGTTGCGTGGCAGGAGGAGAGATCAAGAACAGCGTAATGATGGGCTATTCCAACAAAGCGCACGATGGTTACCTGGGTGATGCAGTATTGGGTGAATGGTGCAATCTTGGCGCAGGTACCTCCAATTCCAATCTCAAGAACAATGCCTCCGATGTAAAAGTTTGGCATCAGCCTTCCAAGCAATACCTTGCCGCGGGCATCAAATGCGGATTGCTGATGGGCGATTATTCCCGTGCAGCCATCAACACATCTTTCTACACCGGCACAGTGGTGGGCATCTGCGCCAATGTATTTGGAGATGGTATTCCTCCCAGGTTCGTGCCCAGCTTTACCTGGGGCAATAAGGGACTGAGCAAATATGAATTCGAAAAAGCACTCACCGATATTGAGGTCTGGAAGAAATTCAAACACCAGCACCTCACGGAAGAGGAAATAAAACGATTGCGGACTATTTTTGAAGGATCATAACAGCGAACTCATTTAAAAACATCATAAGAACATGCGGAAAAAAATAGCTGCAGCTAACTGGAAAATGAACTGTACCTATCAGCAGGGAGAACAACTGCTGCAGGATATTCTCGGCGCCAACATCGCGCTGCAAGATCATCAACAGGCCATCTTTGCCGTTCCATTTCCTTACCTGATCATGGCCGGCGCCAAAGTGGAAGGGAAGAAAGGATACAGCATTTCAGCCCAAAACGTGTACAACAAAAAATCCGGGGCTTATACCGGTGAGGTTTCCGCGGAGATGCTTAAGTCCATCGATATCAAATACTGTCTGGTTGGGCATAGCGAACGCCGCGAATATTTCCAGGAAAGCAACCAGGCACTGGCTGAAAAACTCGATCTGCTGCTGGCCAATGGCATCACGCCCATCTTCTGTTGCGGCGAGCCCCTGGAGATCAGGGAAGCGGGTACACAGAACAGTTATGTTGCCAAACAACTGGAAGAGTCCCTGTTCCATCTCAGCGCTGAAGTGATCTCAACTATTGTGATCGCGTATGAGCCCATCTGGGCCATCGGAACCGGTAAAACTGCTACGGCAGCACAGGCACAGGAGATCCATGCTTACCTGCGCAGTGTACTGGCAGGAAAATACGGTGCAGCAGTTGCTGACGCTATCCCTGTATTGTACGGAGGAAGTGTGAAAGGAAATAATGCTGCTGAGCTCTTCGCCTGCCCCGATGTAGACGGTGGCCTTGTAGGAGGCGCTTCTCTCAATGCAGAAGAGTTTGCTACCATTATCAGGAGCCTGCCTTAGTGAAGAGATCAGGATAGCGTGTGTAGAAAACCTCAGCCCTGAACTGCAGGGAACATACATAAGCCGCTTCCTTCAACATGATATATTTTGATGGATCATCCCGGATTTGCGCAAGCTGGTCCGGGATTTCATTTATATGTTCATAACGCATCACACAGGCAGAGAATTCAGGAGAAAGACGCAGGTCTTTCGGAACGATGGCCGGCCTGGCAAAGCGGATCATATCACCCACATTGCCGGAAGATTTTGTTATTCCGTATTTTTCCTGCACGTCGTCGAAGATCACAGTTTCAACAACCGTAGGCGAAAAGATAAAATGCGACTCCTGCATTACCCTGTCGAATTCGGGTTGTTCCACTATTTCACTTTCATACCAGTACAGATTATTGTGCAAAGCTCTATAGGCTTTGGCTCTGCCCAATACCCGCGAACCATAAAGATTGGAGATGCCACCCAGCAGTGTGATTTTCACTTTTATATTTTGCTGATGGCAGGAATCCAGTAAGTTAAAAACGGCATCGTAATTCCTTCTCTTTTCATCTACCGTTCCCGGCACCACGATATGAATCTCATCTTCAATCGCGCCCGGCTGCCTGTATTGTGTTTCATCGAAAATGGCGCCCGGAATATTGCGTACAATTTTTCCTGCCGGGAGTTTGGAGCAAAGGGCGTCTTCAAGGGTACTGCTCAGCACGGTGAATTCATGCACAGCCCTGACCAGTCTCTTTTTTCCGTAATTCCTTACAAAACGACGCAGGGAACCATTGTTATGATATTCAAAATAATTGTTGATGTCATGAAGTGTGAGAATGGTCCTTACTCCCGGGAGTAACCGAACCATACGGGCATAGTGGATGAAGTTGTCTTCCACCGAGTCCAACAGCAGCATTTCAATGCCGGCGCTATCAATTTCATTCCTGATAACTCTTACAAAGTGTGCCTTCGACATGGCTTCAGGCCTGATCACCCAATTGAAACGCTGCTGTTCATCTTTCAACAGGTATTTCAATTGTTCCGCAGCGGGGACATAGCAGAAAACAGTGAGCTGGTTGTCCGGATGATTGAACAACCTGATCAGGGTATACGCCACTTCAAAATGAGTAGTTTCAAATATGCCTATGCGCATGAACGTTAGTGATGAATAATAAAATCCCTTTCCAATTAAACAAATGTAATCAATCCTGCCTGTAAAAGAATGCAAGCCTGCCATTGACGGGAATCGTGTATGTTTGTACCATTGGTCTCTTGCCAACAACCAAACTGAATACCATTGCCGAGTATCCGGAAAAATCTGGCCTATAATTTTCTGCTGTCTGCCAGCCAGGTACTATTGCCATTGGTGTCTATCCCATATTTGAGCAGGGTTTTGTCGCCGGAGGGCATTGGCCGGGTGAGCTTCATCGATTCCTTCACATATTATTTCCTTTTCATTGCCGAGTACGGGATCATTCTGTATGGCATCAGGGAAGTGGCTAAAAAGAAGCAGGATAAAGCTGCCCGTGATGTACTGGTGTCGGAACTGCTGGCGCTGCACCTGATCACTTCTTTGATGGCGACCATATTGTACGCAATAGCCGTGTACCTGTTGTGGGATAAGATCAGGGATATCCGGCTCCTGCTGTTTTCCATAAGCTACCTGCTGATCAACAGCTTTGCCTGTGAATGGTATTTTATGGGAATGGAGCGTTTCCGTTTTATCACCCTGAGATCATTGATAACGCGGCTGCTGGCGCTGGGCTCTCTTTTCATACTGGTGAAGGGAGGAGACGATTACTGGATCTATTACGGTATTATGGTGGTGGCGGCCATCGTCAACAGTCTCTGGAACAATCTTAACCTGTTCAGGGAGGTAAAGGTCTCTTTCAGGAATATCGATTGGAAAAAGCATCTTAAGTATACTCATATCACTAATGGGATTAACCTTGCCATGGGAGTAACATTGTTACTGGATAATGTGTTGCTGCGGCTGGTAAGCACAGCGGCAGTGGTGGGTATCTATGCACTATCCGCCAAAATACTCAGGATGGCTACATTGCTGATCACGGATTCCCTGCAGGTATTTTACCCAAGGATCGCTGCATTAAAGGGAGAGGGGAACGATGATAGAAAACAGGAAGTGATGCAGAAGAATCTGCAGTTCCTGGTCTTCTTTGCTGTTCCCATGTCTGCAGGTATTTGCCTGCTGGCCGGCCCGCTGGTGCGATTGCTATTCGGCGATGGATATACCGAAGCCATCCCAACGATCCGCATCTTGTCTTGTTTTCCACTTTTGCGCGGACTCAGCCTGTTTTTCTGCAACCAGGTGTTGATAGCGCATCACCAGGAGAAGAAAGCGTTCATCAGCCTGGCTATCGGCAATCTCTTATACATCCCTGTAATGCTATTGCTTTCCTTGCAATGGCAGTACAGGGGGGCGGCTGCTTCCCTGATTATTGGGGAGATCCTGGTATTATCTTTAGCCTATGTTTTAGCCTCCCGCACATTTCCCTTGCTGCGGTTGTTTGACAGAAAAACATTCTTCCAGTCTATTCTTTCCGCATCGCTCTTCATTCCAGTTTTCTATTTATTGAATGAGCTCCGGTTGCCGGATCTGATAGTTCTTCTTATCAGCATTCCCGCTTGTACCTTTTTCTATTTTATAATGCAGTTGTATGTTCTGCGCAATGAGTTTGCGCGCGCTATCCTTCAATGGGTCAGCAATAGTTTCATAAAAAAAGAAACTGGCAGTCCATCCGCATAAAATGCAAAAAGCCCTCCAAAGAGGGCTCTCACAATAATGTGTACCTGAAACTAGCCTTTCAGTTTTTCAATCAGTTCTACATA
This sequence comes from Pseudobacter ginsenosidimutans, assembly GCF_007970185.1. Taxonomy (NCBI): domain Bacteria; kingdom Pseudomonadati; phylum Bacteroidota; class Chitinophagia; order Chitinophagales; family Chitinophagaceae; genus Pseudobacter; species Pseudobacter ginsenosidimutans. The sequence goes on from NZ_CP042431.1 coordinate 5,642,296, forward strand.
TTCTTCCATGGCATTATCCTTGGACTTTCCTTTCAGGGCAGCCCAGGCTTCAAACTTGGCTTTCGATACAAAATCGAATGGATTGGAAGGCGGGTCCACGTTGATGTCCCCTTCGGTGGCCTGCTTGTAATAAGAGTACAATTGCAAAAGCGTGTCATTGCTGGGACGGTCAGTAAGGTTTTTGCTGTCTGCAACTGCTTGCTCGAAGCGGGATTTCAAATCCATAAAAATGTTGATTTGTTGCGAATGTAAGGAATTGTTCAGAATCTGTTCACCAATAGAGTACATGGGCACTGAACTTTCCTTTATTGCTGAGTTCCAGCGCAGGGGCGGGGATCTTGATCATATTCGCAACAAATAATACAGAACGCAGCCATTTTTTATTGGTGCGGATACGGGTAAGATCGATGTCAGGCGAAAGGAAGAAATGCCTGGTCCTTTCAAGTTGAGGATAGGTATAATCATTCCCATCGGGCCCTTTCCATTTGTTCTCTTCTCCGCCCAGCATTCCGCGTGCATTGTAACCCACGGCCAGGTTGAGCCATTTCGGAAGTCTGCTTTCAGGAATGAATGAATTGATATTGAAACTGACCCAGTAGGTCTGTGAATTATAATCTTTCAACAACCGCTCGTAGAGGGGTTTGCCAAAAAGCTGATTGCGCCTGTTCTTCATTTCCTGAGTGGAATAATCATAAGCCGTATAACCCAGTTTGATCTGGATCCTTTGTTCGTTCCATGCAAGGTCCTGGGCCAGGTAAGCAGCTGCGCCGGCAGCATTGGCCGCCATATCGCCCCAGCTGAAGCCCCATTCCGCGGAATAGCCATCCTGGATCTCGATGATACTTTGATAGGCTACAGCACTGAAGGCGCCAAGCCAGGCACTCTTTTTGCGACCCAGTCCCGTCCAATGCCAGGCTTCGGTGGACACCCTGCTTAACTGGTAGGCAGTCCAGGTGTGCCCGGCTTTATCCATTTGCTGCCATTCTTTGTTATCATTGAAAAAATGGAAATGGGTTTTCTCATATCCTTCGTACCAGGCTTTGTTGAGTGCAATGAAGGAGCCGGTCCATAATCCAACATGAGCGCCTGTAACCAGCCAGAGCCTGGGCTGTGAAACTGTGCGGACCGGTGCAGTGTTGAGGGAGGAAGTGGCAACAGTATCTCCGGAATGTCCGGACTGATACAAATCAACCTGAACTTCCTGCGCATGGAGGTGCACCAGGGGCAGCAACAGACATGCGATGAAGAGAAGGGGTTTTCTCCTGCGGCGCTGGGTCATAACATAAAAAATACGTTTGTAACACGAGGTTGTCAATCCATAAAATTCAATAACTTCAGACCTTCAACCCGTCATAGAACGTGCAAATTAAAAAGTTAGTATGGAAGCTAAGATCAAGGAAAATGTGAATGCCTGGCTGAATGGAAATTTTGATCAGGATACAAAAAATGAAATCAGGAGGCTGGAAGCGGAGAACCCCAATGAACTGGCCGATGCATTTTACCGGAACCTGGAATTCGGTACCGGCGGACTGCGCGGCATCATGGGCGTAGGCACCAACCGTATGAACAAATACACGGTGGGCATGAGTACACAGGGATATGCCAATTATCTTAAGCAAACATATCCCGGCGGTGATGTCCGTGTGGCCATTGCACATGATCCACGCAATAACAGCCGCAATTTCGCCGAGATCACCGCCAATGTGATGGCGGCCAACGGCATCAAAGTATTTCTCTTTGAATCCCTCAGGCCAACGCCTGAACTGAGTTTCACCATCCGAAAACTCGGTTGTCAGGGAGGCGTGGTTTGTACAGCTTCCCATAACCCGAAAGAATACAACGGATACAAAGCATACTGGAATGATGGCGGACAACTGGTACCACCGCATGATAAAAACGTTATACGGGAGGTAGACAAGATCGCTTCTGTTGACGATGTGAAATGGAGTGGTGGCGAAGCCAATATCCAGATCATCGGAAAGGAGATGGACGATGCCTATATCAAAATGGTAAAGGGCCTCAGTGTTTATCCTGAAGTGATTGCACAGCAACATGATCTGAAGATCGTGTATACTCCAATTCATGGTACAGGCATCATGCTGGTGCCGCAGGTATTGAGGGAGTTCGGTTTCACCAATGTTACGATAGTGGAAGAGCAGGCAAAGCCCGATGGCAATTTCCCTACCGTGGTATATCCGAATCCTGAAGAGTCCGAAGCCATGAGCATCGGTCTCAAAAAAGCAAAGGCACTGGACGCGGATATCCTGCTGGGTACCGATCCTGATGCTGACCGCGTTGGTATCGGCATCAAAGACAATAATGGCAACTGGGTGCTCATGAATGGCAACCAGACTGCCGTACTCGCTTTCAACTACCTGCTGGAAGCACGACGTACTAAAGGTGTGGCACAACCGAACGACATGGTGGTGAAGACCATCGTTACCACAGATATGATCGACAGGATCGCGGCCCATTACAATGTTGCCTGTTACAATGTGCTCACCGGCTTCAAATGGATCGCTGAACTGATCAAGGAAAAAGAAGGAAAAGAGAATTATGTAATTGGCGGTGAAGAAAGTTATGGATTGATGATTGGCGACCAGCTCAGGGATAAAGACGCCGTAAGCGCAGTAGCCCTGCTTTGCGAAATGGCTGCTTACGAAAAAGCGAAAGGACGCAGCCTCTACGATAAACTGCTTGACCTCTACATTCAGTTCGGTTATTTCCAGGAACACCTGATCTCCATCACAAAGAAGGGGATGAACGGACAACAGGAGATTGCCGGTATGATGGAGCAGTATCGTAAAACACCGCCTGCATCACTGAACAATACACCTGTGGTACAGTTATTGGATTACCAGCTGAAACGCGGACGCAATCTGCAAACAGGAGAGGAGTGGGATATCAGTTTGCCCGGCTCCAATGTATTGCAGTTCATCCTGGCCGATGGAAGCAAGATCTCTGCCCGCCCCAGCGGAACAGAGCCCAAAATAAAATTCTATTTCAGCGTGAATACGCAACTCAGCAATGCCAACGGGTTTCCTGAAGCGCAGGCTGCAGCAAAAAGCAAGATCGACGGGATCATTCAAGGCCTGTCTTTATAAAAACCAATAAAAAAAACAACTACAATGAAGAGATTATTTTCATGCTTACTTGTGACAATGGTTTTGATGAGTGTGGGTACAGGCTCTCAGGCTCAGACCAAGATTGGATATATCAGCCTGCAGGAACTGATAGTTGCCATGCCTGAATACAAAAAGGCCAATGGCGATATGCAGGAGCATCAGAAAGCTTTGCAGGAGCAGGCAAACGATTACCAGGTGGAATTCCAGCGGAAAGACAGCATTTTCAATGTTGACTCAGTCAAATGGACGCCGGCTATGCGTGAGATAAAAAGAAAGGAACTGAACGAACTATATATCAAGATCGTGAACTTCAACCAGACCGCACAGCAGTCCATGCAGAAGAAAGAGCAGGAATTGCTGGAGCCCATTCAGCAAAAAGCCGTGCAAACCACACAGGCTGTTGCCAAGGAGAACGGGTATGCCTATATTCTCAGCAAAGAGCAACTGATCGCTTTCCCTGCTGCCGATGACATACTACCGCTTGTGGCAAAGAAACTGGGGATCAACCTGAGCGCTGCGCCGCCGCCGGCAGGTGCACCAGGTGGGGTAAGAAGACCGTAACAGGGATATAAATTTATAATGGAGAAGCCGTTCTGTACAGAGCGGCTTTTTCTTTTTTGAACAGTGGGACCACTCACCGGGCACAGGATTTGAAGCCATTCCACAAAACAGCATCATGGAAAAGAGGATTCTTGGAATTTTTTTCTCCCTGCTGGGAACCGTTGGACTGATCCTGGCAGCAGCCAATTTCGTAAGTGGCGCCAGTAAGACCAAAGACATAAAGCTGATGGCCATTTATGCTATACTGGGACTGGTATTCTTTATCGCAGGCATCGGGTTGATCAGAAATACGAAGGACAGGCCTTCCTGAAAATACCGGCTCAATGCAGGAACATTCAGCTATATCTTCCTAAAAGACAGTTCGCTCATCCTCGGTTATGAACAGGCAGATGCACTGAAATATTTTCTCTCAAAGCCTGAATGGCCCAAATAAAAAAGTGACCGCCAGATGGCAATCACTCTTCTACTAAAATATCGATAACAATTATTCTATCGTTCTTTCACTGATCTTTCCAGTAGTCTTGTTTTTCAGGATCAGTTTTTTTGCACCGTAATGCGTTACTTCTTCTTTCACCAGGTAATGGTCTTTATCAAATTCCACCAGGTGACTGTCTTTTGTAACGCCGGTCTTGCCACGCCAGATGTCGAGCTTCACCGGTTCCCATTGTTTCGATTTGGCGGAGCGGTAGGCTGCATCCAGTATACAGTTCACCACATAACCATCATAGAAGGTTTCTTTGGGAGATGAGCCGTTTTCCATGGCGTTGAACATATCCATGAACATATGGTTGTAACCGAGCTCATTCAGTTCATCACCTACCGGGAACAACCAACCGCTGTTGCTTTCAGCTTTTTCAGCAACATAGTCGGCGCCTTTGCCGGTGGTGAACATATCGAAACCGGTACGGAGGAAACTATTGATCCAGATAGTGCCTTCAGTGCCCATCACTTCATCACGAAGATCGAGGCCACCACGGAAGGTCCAACTGACTTCGAATTGTCCGATAGCGCCGTTCTCATATTTTACCAGACCGATAGCATGGTCTTCCGCATCGATGGGTTTCACCTGCGTGTCGGCCCAGCACATCACTTCAACCGGTTTGATGTCTTTACCAATATAGCTGCGGCTGATCTCCACGCAATGACAACCGAGGTCGAGGATGCAACCACCGCCGGCCAGCTCCATGTCCCAGAACCAGTCGCTATGCGGCCCGGGATGCGTTTCCCGGCTCTTGGCCCAGAGGATGCGGCCCAAAGCCCCGTTCTGCACGGATTCCAGCGCTTTGATGAATTTGGGCGTATAAACAAGGTCTTCCAGGTATCCGTTGAAGATGCCTGCTTTCTCCACTGCTTCCAGCATACGCCTCGCTTCCTCACCATTACGGCCAAGTGGTTTGGTGGTGATCACCGCTTTCTGGTGTTTGCAACAAAGCATCACAGCTTCTTCGTGCATATGATTCGGCAATGAAATACAAACCACATCCACTTCCGGACGGGCGATGGCTTCTTCCAGATTGGTAGTATAAAAACCAACATTGTAATCGTCTGCAAACTTCTTTGCACTTTCCTTTCTGCGGGAATAGATGCTAACGATCTTGTCCCTGCTTCTGTATCCTTGAATCGAATCCGCATAGAAGCGTCCGATAAACCCGGAACCGAGCATCGCAATTCTTTTCATAATGTTTGTTCGTATTAGGTTCTTGAAGTATTCTGTTATGCCTTCTCAGCAAGCTGTTTTTTCTCGCGGAAGAAGAGAATGAAATAGATCAGCACTGCAATAGCAATGTAAGCAGGAACGAACCAGATACTCTTCCAGTCGTGCCCGCCTTCGGTTGCATAACTGTTGGTTACATATCCTGAGAACTTCGTGCCGATTACCATACCGAGGCCATAAGTAGCAAAGGTGAAAAGCCCCTGAGCAGCGCTCTTGATTTTTTCTCCTGCTTTCTTTTCGGTATACATATATCCGGTAACGAAGAAGAAGTCATAACATACGCCATGCAGGATGATGCCCGCATACAACAACCAGGTGCCTGTACCGGCATCGCCATAAGCAAAAGCCACATAACGCAGGATCCACGCCAGCATTCCGATGATGAGCATATTCTTTACACCGATCCTGTTAAAGAGGAAAGGAATGGCCAGAATGAAAAGCCCTTCGGAGAACTGACCGATGATCATTTTACTGGCAGGTTTATCCATCCCCACTTCATTCAGGAATGGATTGGCAAATCCATAGTAGAAGGAGAGCGGGATGCAGATCAGAATGGCAGCAATGAAGAAGACCAGGTAAGATTTATTTTTCAACAGAGCGAAAGCTTCTACTCCAAGCGCTTTGGATGCAGAACCAGTTGCATCTCTTTTAGGAGGCGTATTGGGTAAAATGAAACTGTACAAACCCAAAACAACCGAAGCGCCTGCAGCGATCAGGAAAGTAGTGGAGGTTTTTTCGATCTGCAATTGTCCAACCAGAAAACCGGCTACGATCCAGCCGATCGTACCAAATACCCTGATCCAGGGGAATTGTTTGCCGGGATCGCTCATGTGCTGGAAGGCGATGCTATTACTGAGTGCGATAGTAGGCATGTAAAGAATGGAATACAATAATACCACCCAGAAGAATACGTCTGCGTCCGTCACCATTGTGGACAGATAAAGTATTACAGCGCCACCCAGGTGAAGCAGGCCCATCATTTTTTGAGCAGCGAAGTACCGGTCTGCGATCATTCCCACAAAAAAGGGAGAGATCATGGTGGCAATGGCCAGCGCCATATAAGCATCGCCAATTTTTTTATCGATTCCAGCTGTTTGCATATGCTCTCCCATATAAGTTCCGAGCGTAACATACCAGGCGCACCAGATAAAGTACTGGAGGAACATCATAATGGCAAGCGAAATCCCCGTGTTAGTTTTCATCAGTCTGTATTGGTTTAGTAGAAGTTATGTTTGATTAAGAGGGAAATTTACAAAACAATTTGATAGTGGCGTCAGTACACAGTGAAAAACTCTTCCACATTACGAATAATATTACGGGGATAAATAATGCATGCTATAACGACTGCCGGCACCCTGCACAAATTTTTCATGCTGCTTGATCCAAATTCCTATATTTGTATAAGTGCTTATACAATTATCTATGAACTTTTACGAATCACTCGGATTTCTTGTGCTGGGCAGCCGCCTCCGCCGCCTCAGTGAAACATTTCTGGCAGACGTGAACAGGGTTTACGCTGAACATCAACTGAAGTTCGACGCCAGCTGGTTTCCCGTTTTCTATATTCTCAGTAAACAGAAACAGGTTTCCATCCGCTATATAGCCGATGAACTGGCCGTTTCCCATTCCGCCATCAGCCAGCTCGTGAGCAGCCTGCAGGATAAAGGTCTGGTGAAGACCACAGCCTCAGCAGATGATGGTAGAAAGAAGGTAGTCACCTTTACTGCAAAAGGATTAAAACTTCAGCAACAGATAGAGCCTGTTTGGAGCGCCCTGAGCAAAGCCATGGAAGAACTGGCGAAGGAAGGTAACCACAGCAAACATTTCCTCAAGGCCATTGGCGAATTCGAATCAGGACTGTCATCTGCTTCACTTTTCGAAAGAGTGGAAAAACATCTCGATCAATAATCTTACAAATCCAAATACATGAACGAGTTTCAATACGGCATCGATCAACTCACCGTCAGCAGCGCCCTTGCCATTGCTTCCGGCAGTCTGAAAGGCGTGCTGGGAAAAGCTTCCCGAGAGAAGGTGCTAAGCAGCCAGCAGCATGTGCAGGAGATCGTGAACACCAACCGCACAGTTTATGGCGTGAACACAGGTTTCGGCATTCTCGCATCCGCCAGCATCTCCGATGAAGACACCAGGCTGCTGCAGCATAAGATCCTGCAAAGCCATAGTGTAGGCGTAGGCGATCCCATTCCAACTGAGGTAGCCAGGATCATGCTCATCACCAAGATGCAGGCATTGGCGCAGGGTTTTTCAGGTGTACAACTGGAAACACTGGAACGCATCAACTGGCATATCGAAAACGATGTGATCCCCGTAGTACCGGAAAAGGGTAGTGTGGGCGCATCGGGAGATCTTGCTCCTTTATCGCATTTGTTCCTGCCGCTGATTGGACTGGGGGAAGTGTTTTACAAAGGAGAACGCCTGCCTTCACAGAAAGTATTGCAGCAATTCAACATGCATGCCATTCAGCTGGGACCGAAAGAAGGACTGGCGCTGATCAACGGAACACAATTCATTTTGTCGTTTGCTGTGAAAGCCGTGCAACGTATGCACAATTGCCTGGAAGCTGCCGATATCATCGGAGCGATGAGCCTCGAAGCCCTCACCGGCACCAAAGCCCCGTTTGATGAACGACTGCACCAGCTGCGTCCATATGCAGGCAGCAAACTGGTAGCGCAAAGACTTCGTTTATTATTACATGATTCCAATATTATGCAAAGCCATATGGACTGTGGACGTGTGCAGGACCCATACAGCCTGCGTTGCATGCCACAGGTACATGGCGCCAGCCGCAATGCCTGGCTGCACCTGAAAGAACTCACCGAGATCGAGCTCAACTCAGTTACAGACAATCCTATCATTCTTGCTGCAGACGATACTATCAGTGGTGGTAACTTCCATGGACAACCGATGGCGCTTCCTCTCGACTATGCCTGCTTTGCAGCAGCGGAGATAGGTAATATTGCCGACCGCCGTTGTTATCTTTTGCTGGAAGGAAAATGGGGACTGCCCATGCTGCTGATGAAGAATGTAGGGCTCAACAGCGGCTTCATGATCCCGCAATATACCACTGCTGCACTGGTAACAGAGAACAAAACGCTTTGCTTTCCCGCCAGCGCCGATTCCATTCCCACTTCACTTGGTCAGGAAGACCATGTGAGCATGGGCAGCATCAGCGGCCGCAAGCTGAATAAAGTGATCGATAACCTGGAATACATTTTGGCCATCGAACTGCTCAGCGCCTGCCAGGCCATCGAGTTCCGCCGCCCGCTCAAAAGCAGCGCCATCCTGGAATTTGCGCATGACTATGTACGTAAGTATGTGTCCTTTGCAGAAGAAGACAGGATCTTCGCCAATGATATCAACCAGATCCGCGAGATCATCCATGATTTCTCTTTCGTGGGCCAGGTGAACAGTTTTGCCAGTGCCGGTAAATCCATGCTCAATGAAGGATACGAACAATTTGAACTGACATCATCATCCAACTAAAATCATTCGTTATGATCAAAACATACGATCCCGCAAAATATAAAACGCCCACCGGCTCCACCCTCAACTGCAAAGGATGGGTGCAGGAAGCGGCACTGCGCATGTTACTCAACAATCTCGATCCCGATGTGGCCGAACGTCCTGAAGAACTGATCGTGTACGGAGGAAGAGGCAAGGCCGCCAGGAATTTCGAAGCGCTTGACCTCATCATCAAAGGACTGAAAGACCTGGAAGAGAACGAGACCCTGCTCATTCAGAGCGGAAAGCCCGTTGGCATTCTCAGAACGCATAAGGATGCGCCCCGCGTGCTGCTCAGCAATTCACAGCTCGTTCCCAACTGGGCCAACTGGCAACATTTTGATGAACTGGAGAAAAAAGGACTGATGATGTACGGCCAGATGACCGCCGGCTCCTGGATCTATATCGGATCGCAGGGCATCGTTCAGGGCACTTATGAAACCTATGCAGCTGCGGCCGATAAACATTTCGGAGGAACACTTCGTGGTACCTTCAACGTTACTGCTGGCCTCGGTGGCATGGGTGGCGCTCAGCCACTCGCCATCACCATGAATGAAGGCGTGGCCCTGGTAGCGGAAGTGGAAAAATGGAGGATCGAAAAAAGATTGCAGACAAAATATCTGGATGTGATGATCGAAGATATCGATGCCGCTATCGACCGTGCGCTGGAAGCCCGCGCAAAAGGAGAAGTGCTGAGCATCGGTGTTCTCTGCAATGCCGTAGACCTTCTGCAAAGACTGGTTGACCGCAACATAACCCCGGATACACTTACAGACCAGACTTCCGCGCACGATCCGCTGATCGGTTACTGGCCACACGAAATTTCCTATGAGCAGGCGAAAGTACTGCGCACGGAAAATCCACAGCAGTACATCGATTATGCTTACAATTCCATGTACCGTCATGTTGAACTGATGCTGGAGCTGCAAAAGCGCGGCGCTATCACATTCGATTACGGCAACAATATCCGCGCACGCGCCAAAGAAAAAGGATTGCAGAACGCATTCGATTTCCCAGGTTTTGTTCCGGCCTATATCCGTCCGCTTTTCTGCGAAGGTAAAGGACCTTTTCGCTGGGCGGCGCTCAGCGGCGATCCTGTTGATATTGCTGTAACCGATGAACTGATCGGCAATATGTTCCCCGAAAACAAATCCTTGCAGCGCTGGCTGAAACTCGCAAAGGAAAAGATCGCCTTCCAGGGACTGCCTGCCCGCATTTGCTGGCTGGGACAGGGAGAGCGCGAACGCGCAGGACTGGCCTTCAATGAACTGGTGAAAAATGGAAAAGTGAAAGCGCCGATCGTGATCGGGCGTGATCACCTGGATACAGGTTCAGTAGCATCGCCCAACCGCGAAACCGAAGCCATGCTCGATGGCAGCGATGCAGTAGCCGACTGGCCATTACTCAATGCACTGGTGAATACTGCCGGCGGCGCCAGTTGGGTAAGCCTCCACCACGGTGGTGGAGTAGGAATGGGCTACAGCATTCACGCAGGCATGGTGATAGTGGCTGATGGAACCGAAGATGCTGCACAAAGACTCGCCCGTGTGCTGAGGAACGATCCTGGTATGGGCGTGATCAGGCATGCCGATGCCGGTTATGAACTGGCGATAGAAACAGCAAAAGAAAATGGACTTGACCTGAAAGAAAGATTGGGTTAAGCTTTTCAGATAAGATCATAAGCCGCTTGTGAATTACAGGCGGCTTTTCTATTTTGTGGAAAGCTGGCCAGGAAAATGCTCCAATAGCATCTGTTCATAAATCAGCTACTTTCATTGTATGAAGCATCTATCCTTTTGTTTGTTAATTTTGCTAGCAGCCTGTACAGATATTTTTGCACAGACCGGCAAAGAAGAATCCATTATCCTCGATATCCGGAAGGAATTCACTGCTATCAATGCTGCTGAGAAAAAATACAAAGTATTGGCTTCCGAAGTGGAAGGGCTTTCTACTGAAGGCGGCGACATCAAAAAATACTACGACAGTACCGAACTGAAAAAAGCGATCCTTACATTGTACGGCGAATCCGGAAAAATGATCGTTGATTATTACTTCTCCAACAATAACCTGATCTTCGCTTTCGAGAAAAATGAAAGCTACGACAAACTGATCTATCAGGGAAAAGTGAAAGTGGTGAGCACTATTGAGAACAGGTTCTATTTCGATAAAAAGAAACTGATCCGCTGGGTACAGGACAAAAAAATTAAGGATAAAAGTCTATATCCAGCACGCGAACAGGAGATCCTGGCAGACCTTGCGGGAGATCTGAAATTGATTGAATAATAAAAAGGAACAAAATCATTTGAGATCATAATACATATCTTCTCCATTTTCTCCTTTAACACAGATCAACATCGGAGAGATTTTTATGATCTTATAATTCTTTTGACTGAGCACAGTACCATCAAAATTATAGCGTGTTACTTTTGTAGCCAGATTCTTCGAGTAATAATTTCTGAACATAACAGGAGACCCCAGTTTATATTCCGGGTTAACTATGCTTCCATAAATATATTCATCGGTATGACTGGCAACCCAATTGGTTTGATCGGGGGAAAAAGATGATTGGGTAAGGATGCTTCCTTCACCATCTCTTGAGAAAGTATAAAGCTGATAAGGATTTTCCACGCCCAATCTTGTTATAAACACTATGCAGGAATCAAAATATGGATCACTGTCTTTATATCTGAATTCGTGCCTTAGCATTGTTTCTGGTCTTCCGTCAACCACTTCCTCTGTCATGCTCTTTAAGCGGCCATCTTCGAAATACGTTATCTTTTCAACGGTTCGCCAAAAACCGGCTATACTAACATGACTGTTCATTATCTCTGACAATTGCCCATCTTCATAAATAAATGAAGTACCACCACCTGCGTCTGTCACACCTGTAAAATCAACATACCTGTTGCTCAATAACCCTTTTTCATCGTATTCAAAAATTGTGGGGAAACCGAATCCATTTGCGTAGATCTTTACAAGTCTGAACTTTCGATCTGTGCTTTTATTACACGCAATCAATCCAATAAAACAGAAGAAATACAATAATGACCATCTCATAAGAAAAGGCATTTTCAGTTAGTAGTTGGGGCTGGTACAAACCTGACAATGCATCATTCGTCAACGTTGCATCATCTTACCGCAACGGTGTGAATTCCCATAACGCTGCCGCATATACGATCTCCCATACCCGATATTAATATCATTTTAATTATCCCTCAATGGGCACCCACAAAGCGTTACGGCGCTTTAACACCCCGTTAAACCTCATTATGTTTGCCTCTTCCGGCCTTAGGTTCTATCTTTGCATCACTTCCGTAAGGCATTATTCTATAATGTTTTATTAGCCCCAAGCTCCATGCCGGTGCATGGCCCTTTTTTTGAACCGGGAAATAAGGTACATTTTTCTAAGTTCCGTACTCCCCAAAATCTGAATAGTATTATGGCTAGACTGATCATCATTTCGAACCGATTACCTTTTTCCGTAGATCATGATGGTGACCAGGTGAGCATCCGTCAGAGTTCGGGCGGACTGGTATCCGCTATCAAAAGTTATTTTGAATCCGACGCAGCCAAAAACAGCAATATCACAGAGAAGATATGGATGGGCGTAGCTGACTTCTCCAGGGAGGATTTCGATAGGGAAGTGGTGCCCAAACTGGATAAGTATGATTTTACCGCATTGCCAATATTCATAGATAAAGCACTATACAAAGACTATTACAATGGCTTCTCCAATTCAACGCTGTGGCCACTTTTCCATTATTTCCCTTCCGTAGTGGAATACCATTCTCATTATTTCGAAGCCTATTCCAAAGTGAATTCTTTGTTCGCGGAAACCCTGTTGCCTATTCTGCAGCCGGACGATGTGATCTGGATACACGATTACCAACTCATGTTGCTGCCCGGAATGCTGCGTGCACGAGCACCAAAGGCTACCATTGGCTTCTTTTTACATATTCCTTTTCCCAGCTACGAGATCTTCAGAACATTACCCACAGATTGGAAAATGAACCTGCTCCGCGGCCTCATGGGCGCAGATCTGGTGGGATTCCATACCTACGATTATGTGGAGCATTTTGTACAATCTGTCCGTATGGTGCTGGGAGCCGATAATAGTTTCAGAAGTATCCAATACCAGAACCGTCTCGTGAAAGCTGATCTTTTTCCCATCGGCATCGATTATAAGAAATTCAGCAACGCCGGTAATGAACCTGAAGTGCAGGAGCTCAGAGCCGAAGTGCAAAAGAATTTCGAAGGGAAAAAGATCATCTTCTCGGTAGACAGACTCGATTATACCAAAGGATTGATGGACCGTCTCATCGGCTTTGAATATTTCCTCAATCAACACCCTGAATGGCAGGAGCGGGTTGTGTTCATGCTGAACGTAGTGCCTTCGCGTGATGATATCATCGCATACACGAGAAGAAAAAGAACCATCGAAGAAAAAGTGAGCAGCATCAACGGTAAATTTTCCAGCATCAGCTGGCAGCCGGTAATCTATCGTTACATGCACCTTCCGTTCAATGAACTGGCGGCATTGTATCAATCCGCTGATGTGGCATTGATCACACCGCTGCGCGATGGCATGAACCTCGTTGCCAAAGAATATGTGGCCAGTACCGTGAACCAGCGTGGCGTGCTGATCCTTAGCGAGCTCGCGGGAGCAGCCAGTGAGCTGAATGAAGCCCTGCTGGTGAATCCCACCGATGTGCAGGATGTCAGCAATGCCATCGCAAGAGCACTGGCCATGCCCATTCCGGAACAAAAACAAAGAATGGCGCTGATGCAAAAAAGACTCATCGATTACGATGTGATCCGCTGGGTGAACGATTTCCTGGACCAGCTCTCCAATGTGAAAACAGAACAGAACAAACAACAAACGAAACTCCTGGACGATAAGATCACTGATCATATCCACCAGGCATATCAAAAAGCAAAAAAGAGAACTCTGCTGCTCGACTATGACGGTACACTCGTACAATTTGCCCGCCTGCCGCAGGATGCAAAGCCTACTAAAGAATTGCTGAAAGCTCTCACCAAACTGGCGGCAGACAAAAAGAACGAGGTTGTGATCATCAGCGGCAGGGAAGCAGATACCCTCGAAGAATGGCTCGGTAAATTACCAGTGACACTGGTAGCCGAACACGGAGCCAGCTATAAAATGAAAGGGGAAAAATGGACGCATTCCGAAACCATTTCAGACAAATGGAAAGAAGAGATCCGTCCCGTGATGCAGACATTCGTCAGCAGGTGCGTAGGCTCTTTCGTGGAAGAAAAGAAGAACACCATCGCATGGCATTACAGGAATACCCACCCGGACCTCGGTTTCAGCCGCTCACGCGAGCTGATCAATAACCTCAATATGCTGCTGCAAAACACTTTGCTGCAGGTGATAGATGGCAATAAAGTAGTGGAAGTTCGCATGACCGGCGTAGACAAGGGAGTGATGGCGAGAAAGATAGTGCAGGAAATGGACCCGGACTTTGTACTGTGCATCGGCGATGATACCACAGATGAGGATATGTTCAAAGCGCTCGATGAAAGAGCATTCACAATAAAAGTTAGTAACGGACCAACGGCAGCACAGTTCACAGTACTTTCCCAACAGAATGTACTGCCTTTACTGGAAGAACTTACCCTGCCAATAACCAATTCAGCCTATGCCGGTTCATAAGTACAACCTTGGCATCGTAGGGAATTGTTCCTACCTCGCCTATATCGACACAAAAGCAGATGTTAAATGGATGTGCCTCCCAAAATTCGACAGCAGCTTCCTCTTCGGATCACTGCTTGACGAAAAAAAGGGAGGGCATTTCAGCATTCAACCTGCAACAGAGAATTACACCAGCCGCCAGTATTACATTCCCAACACCAATGTGCTGTGCACGGAATTCACCGCGCCGGACGGAGTGTTCCGGGTGGAAGACTGCGCCCCGCGCATGATCGTGCACGAAAGACAGTTCAGACCCCTCATGCTGGTGCGCAAGATCAAGCTCATACAGGGTGAGCCCGCCATCCGTATCGTTTGCCAGCCAACCGGTAATTACGGACGCATGGCGCCCGAGATCTATACAGGCAGTAACCATCTCCGTTATATGGGGTTCGAGCAGCAGGTGCGCCTTACCACAGATGTGCCACTCAACTGGATCATCAAGGAACAACAGTTTGTGCTGGACCAGGACCGCTACCTGGTGCTCACCTACGGCGAGCCGCTGGAAGCTCCGCTCAGGGAAACAGCCGAATCATTCATCAACCAGACCATCAAATACTGGCTGAAGTGGATCAAGAGTTCCTATATCCCGGAGATCTACCAGGATGAGATCATCCGCTCCGCACTGGTACTGAAACTTCACCAGTATGAGGACACCGGAGGCATCATCGCTTCCGGCACCACCAGTCTTCCTGAATTCCATGATTCCACCCGCAACTGGGATTACCGCTACTGCTGGTTCCGTGATGCTCACTACACACTCAAGGCATTTAACCAGATCGGTCACTTTGAGGAGCTTGAAAAATATTTCGATTTCATCCAGAATATCCTTCGAAACAACAATTCAGATACACTGCAACCACTGTACAGTATCACAGGTGAAAAAGATATCGAAGAGATCACTATTGACCTCCATGGCTATCTCGGTAACCGCCCCGTACGCGTAGGCAACAAAGCTTATGTGCAGGTGCAGCATGACGTATATGGACAAGTGCTGGTGAGCCTCCTGCCACTGTACACTGATAAACGTTTGACATTTACCAAAAAGAGCAGTTACAAATCCATCGTGCCATGGCTGCTCGCCCAGATTGAAAGAACGCTTACAATGCCCGATTCCGGATTATGGGAATTCAGGAATACAGTACAGGTGCATACCTATACCTTGCTCTTCCATTGGGCTGGCGCCAAAGCCGCATTCAAGATCGCACAGGCATTCAACGATGTGGAACTGATGAAGAAGGCAGATGCCATCGCACGCGAAGCAGACAGGCTGCTGGATACATCTTACGATAAAACGAGAAAAGTGTACCCGCAGGCAATCGGCACGCCCAACCTGGATGCCAGCACTCTCAGTATGGTCACCATGGGTTATATAGATCAGAGCTCCGAAAAAGCAAAGCAACATATCGCCGAACTCGAAAAGGAACTGCTGGCCGATCACGGACTTTTTTATCGATATAAACACTATGATGATTTCGGTTTCCCGGATACCACTTTTCTCGTTTGCGCTTTCTGGTATGTGGATGCTCTGGCCTGCGTAGGCAGGGTGGACGACGCCATCAAAAACCTCAACCAGCTGCTGACATTCAGCAATCACCTGGGCATCTTCAGTGAAGATGTAGGTACTGATGGTTCCCAGTGGGGCAATTTCCCCCAAACCTACAGCCATGTGGGACTGATCAATGCCGCTTTGAGGATCGCCAAAAAACTCGACAGACCGGAATTTCTATAAGCGCTTATATAAATAAACAATATTATCTTGCGGTAAATTAACCTGCATGCCCGGCACCATTTTTACCAATATCAGGATACTCGTCAATACACGTACAGAATCCCATTTGTTGTACGGAAAGGAACTGGCAGAACTGCCATCTATCCAAAATGGCTGGCTGCTGGTGGAAGATGATACCATTGCCGCCTACGGCTCCATGGATAACATGCCTTCCAGTTACAATTCCGTAAAAGAAATGGTGGACGCGAAAGGTGGCCTGGTACTGCCTGCCTGGTGCGACAGCCATACACATATCGTTTTTGCAGGAAGCAGGGAAAATGAATTTGTAGACAAGATCAGGGGGCTCAGCTATGCAGAGATCGCAGCAAGGGGAGGAGGGATCCTGAACTCCGCCGGAAAGCTAAGAGAAGCCTCCGAAGATGAACTCTTCAATCAGGCCTGGCAAAGACTGGATGAGATCAGCAAACAAGGCACAGGAGCGGTAGAGATCAAAAGCGGCTACGGATTAACGGTAGAGAGCGAACTGAAGATGCTCCGCGTGATAAAAAAGCTCAGGGAGAAATCGCCTCTCAGTATCAAATCCACTTTCCTCGGCGCACATACCTATCCACCTGAATTCAGAGAGAACCACCAGGGATATATCGATCTGATCATCAATGAAATGTTGCCAGTGATCGGAAGGGAAAAACTGGCCGACTATATCGATGTGTTCTGCGAAACGGGATTCTTCTCTCCCGAAGAAACGGCTACCATTTGCAGGGCAGGCATGGAATACGGACTTAAACCGAAGATCCACGCCAATCAGTTGAATCTTTCCGGTGGAACGCAGGTGGGCGTAGCGCTTGGCGCCGTGAGCGTTGATCACCTGGAAACAATGGATGATTACGCCATCAAAACACTGGCCGCTTCCAAAACGATCGGCACACTCTTGCCAACTGCTGCATTCTTCCTGCGCATGGGTTTTCAGCCAGCCCGTCAACTGATTGATGCCGGCTGTGCCATTGCACTGGCCAGCGATTTCAATCCCGGTTCTTCACCCAGCGGCAATATGAACCTGGTGCTGGCAATGAGCTGCATCCAGATGCGCATGTTGCCGGAAGAAGCTATCAATGCGGCTACGATTAACGGCGCTTTCGCAATGGAACTATCGCAGGAGCTGGGCAGCATCACCGTTGGCAAAAAAGCTAATTTGCTTTTAACGCGTTCTGTGCCGTCAATATCTTATCTTCCCTACGCATTCGGTTCACCGCTGGTGAGCAGGGTAATGCTTGGAGGTAACTGGATCAGTTAATGTAATTCGATAGCATGGCGTTTAAAAAGAAAAAGAAAGCAGACCCCGTATATGCCTTCCTCGAAAATAGTCCGGCAGTGTCGGTCAGAGACAGGGAAGGCGCATTGAACTATCTCGTATCCTTTGTGAATTTACTTCGTCCGAAACCATCGGACACGGCTGAACAGACAGATCAAAATTTTTCCACCGTCATACGGTTATTGTACCAGTTTCCCGCATCGCTCAATGCGCTGCGCACAGCCATGATCGCCCAGCTGGTGAACAGCAACCTGGTGCCCATGTTCACAGAAAGCGGCATCACCGTTTCGCGGGGTGTTGGCCGTGAGCTCTATGCAAGACTCAAACACAAGTTCCTGCCTGCATTGCAGGACCATAACGACTTCCTCTACCTGCTGGACCGCATCTTCTATAAAAAGGCCGATTATGTTTGGGTGGAATCCATTCCACGCGAAAGATGGATCCAGTTCTTCGAGCTCATCAAACTACCACTCAGCTCCAATGAACCAGTGATCATCAACCAGGCGATGGTATCACTGCAGATCCTCGGAGCCGGCGTGGCGCAGCTCGGATGGGAGAAAGAGATCATCACCAATACCAATGTGAAATGGATGCAGGCGGAAAATCCATTCGAAACACAACAGTTCCTGATCTATGAATTAAGGGAACTGATGATCAGTGAAGCGCCTGTTGAAAAGATCAAATCATTGTCCGTCCGCATCAGGGATGTACTGAAAGAAGCACGTCTACTGGTGGATAGTATCCGCAGCAGCACCAATGAAAAAGGCACCAGTCTCTCACAAACATTCATCCTCTTCCAGATCGAACAGAAGCTGAACCGCATGGAGCTGCTGCTGGATATCGTGGATGGAGACGAACATATCAATACCACGCGTTTTGTAGACCTCTTCCATTCCGTGGTCCGCTACGAAAACCGCAAGAACAGTCTTCGTGAATTCCTTTCACAGACCACCGGATATGTTGCATACCAGATTGCCGAGCATAAAGGCAAGAAGGGCGGCAAATACATCACCTCATCACCCAAAGAATACTGGGCCATGATGGTGAGCGCCATGTTCGGCGGACTGATCATTGTATTTGTAGCGATACTCAAAACATTATTGCATCATCTGCCACTGGCCCCTTTCTGGCAGGGATTTGTGTACAGCGTCAATTACAGTGTGGGCTTCATTGCCATCGAGGAAACAAAATCCACACTCGCCACCAAACAACCCGCATTCACTGCCAGCGCTGTGGCCAGCTCACTGGATACAAAGAAAGATGAGAAACCGAATCTCTATAACCTGGCAGTTACCGTATCCAAAGTGTTCAGAAGCCAGACGGCCAGTTTCATCGGTAACCTCATCATCGTATTCCCTGTTACCTATATCATGGCCTGGCTTTTCGATATCTGTTTCGGTCATCCGCTGGTGGGCAGGGAAGAAGGGATACAGATGCTTCAGGACCAGCATCCCTGGCAAAGCCTTTCTCTGCTCTACGCCTGCAACACCGGTGTGTTCCTCTTCATCAGCGGCATCATTGCCGGATACGTTCAGAACAAAATGAATTATGGAAAAATAGAAAGAAGGCTGGTGGAGCATCCGGTGCTGAGATTATATTTCGCACCAAAGAGATTGCAGCACATCGCATCCTATCTCAATCATCATGCAGGAAGCCTGGTAGGTAATATTTCGCTGGGTTTCTTCCTGGGCACTGCCGCCATCATCGGAAAGATCTTCGGCGTACCTTTCGATATCCGTCACATCACCATCTCTGCCGCCAATACTTCACTGGGACTATATGGAGTGGGATGGGAGAGTATCAACGGCAGCTTCCTGCTTACCGTGTTCATCGGTGTGCTCTTCATCGGCTTCCTGAACTTCCTGGTAAGTTTTTCTTTGGCATTTATAGTGGCCGTGAGGTCCAGAGGCATACATTTGCGTGATTACCCTGAGTTCCTGCAGATCCTCTGGAAATATTTCAGAACCCATCCGCTGGATTTCTTCAGGCCCAGGAAACGCATCACCAATAACTGATTTCAATTCCGGAAAAACGATTAGCATATGAAACACTTCGAATTCTACGACAAAGCTGAAATACTCAAATACACTAAGATCAGGCGTTTTGAAACCAAGTTGGGCGAATGTGTGGAAGTACTGGCCGGAGATCAGCACTGGGAAACAAACCTGAGCCAGAGCAAAGCGAAATTCGTGCTGTTCGGAATACCGGAAGACATTGGTGTAAAAGCGAACAGCGGTGTGGGAGGCACAGAATCCAGCTGGCAACCATTCCTCCGCAGCTTTCTCAATATTCAGAGCAATGATTTCCTGATCGGCGATGAGATCCTGGTGCTGGGACATTTCGATTTTGGCGATTTGCACCAGCTCATTCAAAACAATGCACACAACGAGGAAGAAAGCCTGACTGCTTACCGCCATGCTGTGAACGCGATCGACGATGCAGTGGAAGCATTGGTGAAAGTGATCACTGCACATAATAAAATCCCCATCGCCATCGGCGGAGGTCACAATAATGCCTACCCGATGTTGAAAGGGTCTGCCAAGGGACTGCATAAGGCTGGCATCATTCCCCTGGCGCAGATCAATTGCGTGAACCTCGATGCACATTCCGATTACAGGCCCGCAGAAGGACGCCACAGCGGTAATGGATTCCGTTATGCTGAAGAAGATGGCTACCTGCAGAAATACTGTATCGTTGGTATCCATGAGAACTATCTCCCGCAGAATGTATGGATGGATATCGTGAACAATCCTTTCATCGATTGCGTCACCTATGAGGATATTTTCATAAGACAAAAAAGAACATTCGTACAGTCGATCACCGATGCACTTGACTTCATGGATGATCAGCCAACAGGAGTGGAGCTGGACCTGGACAGCATCGAAGGTGTATTGTCCAGCGCAACAACGCCTGCCGGACTGAATTCGCTGCATGCCCGCCAGTACGTTTCCCTGTTTGCAGCAAGCGGCAAACCTGCCTACCTGCATATCTGCGAAGGCGCAACGCGCCTGGAAGATGGCAGAAAAGACGAGTCCACCGGCAAGCTCATCAGCTACCTGGTCAGCGATTTCGTGAAGGCTTAGAGGCACTGATGAATAGGCCTGGCCTGCGCCAGGTCGCTCGCCTCCCGGGAGTGACTGCCACCCTGCGATTACACTTTGAAATACCCCTGTATTTGCTTTATCTTTGTGTATACATGCGACCAGACTATCCGCATAAGATTTTCGACGATAAGCGCCACAACTACTGTCTGTTGATGGAGGCGCTTGCCATGACAGCGCCCGCCGCATAATAACTGCATCGGGAACAATAAACTGTTCCACTTTTCTCTTTTTACACCAACTGATTTATTGCCGGTCTCCTGCTGACCATTCATCCATTGCAGATAAAAAAAACATTTAGCTATGTCAACGCTTACTGCGGTTAATGCCAATAATGAAACCAATATCGATTTCCTGCCATTACAGGGAACGGATTACGTAGAATTCTATGTGGGCAATGCCAAACAGGCCGCTCATTATTATAAAACAGCTTTCGGTTTCCAGAGCCTGGCCTATGCAGGTCCTGAAACTGGTGTGAAGGACCGCGCATCTTATGCTGTACGTCAGGACAAACTCACTTTCGTTTTCACTACACCGTTACGCGCCAACAACGAGATCGCCGATCATGTTTACAAACACGGTGATGGCGTGAAAATGCTGGCACTCCGCGTGGACGATGCCACCAGCAGCTGGGAAGAGACCACCAAACGCGGCGCAAAGAGCTATATGGAGCCCACACGCAGCAAAGACGAATTTGGTGAAGTGGTAATGAGCGGTATCCACACTTACGGAGAAACCATTCACCTTTTCATCGAACGGAAGAATTATACCGGCGCATTCATGCCCGGCTACAAAGCCTGGAACACCATCTACAACCCGCCTGCAACCGGCCTCATGTATGTTGACCACTGCGTGGGAAATGTAGGCTGGAACCAGATGGACAAATGGGTAAGCTTCTATGAAGATGTGATGGGCTTCCGCAATATCCTCAGCTTCGACGATAAGGATATCTCCACCGAATACTCTGCACTCATGAGCAAGGTGATGAGCAATGGCAACGGCTTTGTGAAATTCCCCATCAATGAGCCTGCAGAAGGTAAGAAGAAATCACAGGTGGAAGAGTACCTTGAATTCTACGACGGCGAAGGTTGTCAGCACGTGGCGCTCGCAACTGCAGACATCGTAACCACCGTTACTGACCTGCGTAATCGCGGCGTTGAATTCCTGAAAGTGCCAACCACTTATTACGATGAACTGGAAGAAAGAGTAGGGAAGATCGATGAGGATATCGAGCCGCTGAAAGAGCTCGGCATCCTGGTGGACCGCGACAATGAAGGGTATCTTCTCCAGATTTTCACCAAGCCAGTGGAAGACAGACCAACCCTCTTTTTTGAGATAATACAGCGCAAAGGCGCCAAAAGCTTCGGTAAAGGGAACTTCAAAGCTCTCTTCGAAGCCATTGAGCGCGAACAGGAACTTAGGGGAAATCTCTGATTTTTGTTCAATCGGGGCTGTTGATTGTTGAGCAGACGATCAACTTCAATGGCTCCAACTTATTGAGGCCGTTGCCACTGAAGTGCGCAACGGCCTTGTTTTTCCACAATGTTAACAACAACGGTTGTCCTTCGCTTTTCTTTATTTGTTAATTTTACCCGACCCAACCATTTTCCTAAAATATACCGGTCCTGAAAACGTTATACAATTGTGCGATTAAGAACCATGAGATATCTTCTGATTGTAGCAGCTTTCCTGTTTCTCCACGGAACAGCAAGATCGCAGGCATCTGCTTCCTCCCTCAACTTTGTTGAATACCAAAAATCTTTCCCCCGTTCCGGCGATGCCTGGAAACGCAAGGAAGATACTTTGATGAAGCAGTTCCAGGCGAAGAACCTGAAATGGCCTTTCAAATTCATGTATGTGCGCTCCTTCAAGTACGACAGCAAACTTGAAGTATGGGTGAAAAGCGAATACACTGAAAAGTTCCAGCTCTTCAAAACATATAAGGTCTGCGCACTTGCCGGCACACTCGGCCCCAAGCGCATGATGGGCGATTTCCAGGTGCCCGAAGGCCTTTACTATATCAATGAATTCAATCCGAGAAGTAATTACCACCTGAGCCTGGGCCTCAACTATCCCAATGCTTCAGATAAAATACTTTCCGATTCCCTCCAGCCCGGCGGCGATATCTATATTCACGGCAGCTGCGTTACCACCGGTTGTATTCCTGTTAATGATGATCAGATAGAAGAGCTGTATGTGCTGGCATCGCTGGCCCGCGGACAGGGACAGGATTTCATTCCCGTGCATATTTTTCCCATTCAGTTCAATAATCAGAAAAGTGTGGATTACCTCACCAAATACCTCAGGGATTATCCAGAATACAAAATGATGACCGAAGAACTGAAAGACGTTTACGAATACTTCAACAGAACACAGCAGATACCCGTTGTTTCCGTGAACAAAAAAGGAAACTACCGGATGGAAAACGAAATGCCGCCCCTTGTTGAGAAAGATGCCAAACCTGTGAAGAAGAAAAGGCCGGCGCGTGTTGTGGAAGAATATACCGGGGAGATTGCCGGCGTTGTTAATACATTGCCCGTGTTTCCAGGAGGCAACCAGGAATTTCAGTCATTCATCGATAAACTGAGCAGTGAAATGAGTGAGCACCTCGAAGAAGGCCAGACAAAGACCTATGTGATGATGGAGTTCGTGATCGACAGCGCAGGCGCTACCCATGCAGTGAAAGTACTGAAAGGAGGGAATGATGAGATCAATCACCGCCTGGCAGAAGCCTTTGAGAAAATGCCCCGCTGGTCTCCCGCCATCCGCCTTGAAAAGAAAGTTGCAGTGAAACTCAAGCAATCGATCTTCATTGAAAAGTGATTTACTTGAAGGACATAAGAAAAACACAAATGCCCTGCCGGAAGGCGGGGCATTTGATTTGTATAAAGAAGTTGAAAATTAACTCAAATGATGTCCATAGCCAACACGAAGAACGTGCACACGAAAGGAAGGATCATTGTCAGGTACTCCCATCTTGCTATGATGGCATAGATAAAGAGGATCGTGAAAACAAAGAATAACAACCAGTATAAGCCTCTGTATTTTGCGGACGTTGTCATGTTCTAAAAAATTTGTGCAAAAATAAGGGGAAAGCGTTAATTATTCGCGTTTTAGACTAATTTCATTCATACCCACCCTAAAAATTGTTCAAAACCGTTATCAGGGTGACGCCGATGCCCGCGCCAGGCGCAGGTCCGTTTTCAACTCCGGCGCCCCCTGTACCTGACAAAACCTTAGTCCTGAAAATCCCTGACCGGGAATCCTTAAAAACTATATTGTGTAATTATTACACTTTGTAATAAATTCGCTGAGTGGACAAGTTCCGGAGGATACATATTTCCTTTTAAAACGATGTCTGCCGTGAAAAAAATGCATTGATGAAGATTCACTTTTATATTCGCTTCCATACCCGTTTCGGACAACAACTGGCAGTAACGGGAAATGCCGAAGCACTGGGAAATGACACGATTGCGAATGCCTTTCAACTCACTTACCTGAATGATGAATTCTGGCATGGGACCATTGAGATCCCTTTGCAGAAACATTCATCCCTCCGATACAAATACATCCTGCTCAACGATGATGGCCACCATGTAATGGAATGGGGAGAAGACCGTGCCCTGGAAATCCATTCTGCACAACTGGAAGAAGTACAGGTGGTAGACACCTGGAACCATGCAGGCGAATTTGAGAATGCGTTCTATACCGCGCCTTTTCAAAATGTATTGCTGTCAGGCAACAAACCGAAGAAGCAAGGCAAATGGCCGAAACACTTCAGTCATGTTTTCAAAGTGAAAGCCCCCTTGTTGAAAAAGAACGAAGTGATCTGCATTACCGGAAGCAGCATCACTACCGGTGAATGGGATGAGAAAAAATCATTGCTGCTTTCACCGGAGAATGGCTGGTGGACACTCAAGCTTGATATTTCGAAAGATGAGTTCCCGCTCCATTACAAATACGGTGTCTACAATACCAAAGAAGATCATTTTGTACTATTCGAAGCAGGGGAGAACCGTTCGCTCTTCGGAGATGCGCATAATTACCAGCTCACGCAGGTACATGATGGATTTGTACATATCCCCAACAACAACTGGAAAGGAGCAGGCGTTTCCGTTCCCGTGTTCAGCCTGCGCAGCAAAAATTCTTTCGGCACCGGCGAGTTCACTGACCTGAAGCTGCTGGCGGACTGGGCTTCCAGATGCGGATTGAAACTGGTCCAGATCCTTCCCGTGAATGATACCATCGCAACACATACCTGGATCGATACCTATCCGTATGCTGCTATTTCCGCCTTTGCATTGCATCCGCTCTATCTGAATCTGTCCGCTGTAGCCGGAAAAAAATACGCAGACATCATCAAGCCGCTGAAGAAAAAACAACAGGAGCTCAATGCACTGCCGGATATGGATTATGAAGAAGTGATGAAATACAAGCTGGGCACCATCCGCGAACTGTACGCCGTACAGAAGGAAGAATGGTTGCAGAACGAAGACTATATCGCTTTCTTCAAAGACAATGAGCATTGGCTTGTTCCCTATGCCGCCTTCTCTTACCTGCGCGACAAGAACAAGACTGTCGATTTCAACCAGTGGAAAACTCATAGCGCTTACGATAAGACCGCCATTCAAAAACTGGTGTCGCCATCCGCCAAACATTTCGACCAGGTGGCCATTCATTATTTCACACAGTATCACCTGCACCTGCAACTGAAAGATGCAGCGGAATACGCACACAAACATGGCGTGATCCTCAAAGGCGATATTCCCATCGGCGTATACCGCTATGGCTGCGATGCCTGGATGGAGCCCGAGCTCTATCATATGGACCAGCAGGCCGGCGCACCACCGGATGATTTTGCCGTAAAAGGTCAGAACTGGGGATTCCCCACCTACAACTGGGCGCACATGGCAGGCGATGGTTTTGAATGGTGGCATCGTCGCTTTGTACAGATGGGCAATTACTTCGACGCTTTCCGCATCGATCATATCCTCGGCTTCTTCCGCATCTGGAGCATTCCCGTGCATGCCGTGGAAGGTATCATGGGCACTTTCTCTCCAGCATTGCCCGTAATGGTGAGCGAATTATACCAGCGTAATATAGCGTTTGACTATAACCGTTATTGCAAGCCATATATCACCGATACTGTACTCTGGGAACTGTTTGGACCAAACCATGAAAAGATCCGCGCATTCCTTCGTCCATCAGGTGAAGGCCGTTATGAACTGCTGCCGGAATTCAGCACACAAAAACAGGTGCAGGACCATTTCAGCAACCGTGAAGCATCGGAAGACAATCTCCATATCAAACAGGGGCTTTATGATCTTATCTCCAATGTGATCTTCTTTGAACATCCCGGCTCCAACAGGGAGGGCCTCCATTTCAGGATCGCGATGGACCAGATCACCAGCTTCCGTCACCTCGATGGTTATACGCAGCAGCAACTGCAGGAGCTCTACTGGAACTACTTCTATCATCGCCAGGATGAAACCTGGATGGATGAGGCCATGAAAAAATTGCCTGCGCTCAAACGCAGCACCAATATGCTGATCTGTGGTGAAGATCTCGGGATGGTGCCCCATTGCGTTCCTGACGCCATGAAACAGCTCGGCATCCTGAGCCTTGAGATCCAGCGGATGCCCAAGGAAGCAGCCCGTGAATTCCTCAGACTGCCTGCAGTACCTTATCTCTCTGTAGTTACACCCAGTACTCACGATATGAGCACCATCAGGGGATGGTGGGAAGAAGACCATGAGCGCACACAACATTTCTTTCAGCAGGAATTGGAACAGTGGGGCGAGGCTCCGTATTTTTGTGAGCCCTGGATCAACAAGGCCATCGTGATGCAACACCTGCAGGCGCCAGCCATGTGGGCTATCTTCCAGTTACAGGACCTGTTGGGAATGGATGAGAAACTTCGAAGGGATAATCCCGATGAAGAGCGAATCAATATCCCGGCTATCACCGGCCATTACTGGAAGTACCGCATGCATTTCACACTGGAGGAACTGATCGGGGAGAAACAATTTAACGAAGCGCTGGAACAGGCTGTGGAAGCCAGTGGGAGAGCATAGCACCAATTATTACCATGAAAGTAACTTATCAATCGCAGAACCTTCCGTTCCGTTATCCTTTTACCATTTCGAAAGGCACAAAAACACATCAGCCTTCCCTGATCGTAACACTGGACCATCGTGGCATTACCGGCCTTGGCGAAGCACCTGCCATCACTTACTACAATATCACTGTAGAAAAGATGATCGAAGACCTGGAAAGGAAGAAGAAATTCGTTGAACAGTTTGCTTTCATGGAGCCGGACCGCTACTGGCATTACCTGCATCATCTGTATCCCCGGAATAATTTCCTCGTTTGCGCGCTCGATATTGCCGCCTGGGACATCTACGGAAAGATCAGGCAGCAACCGCTTTACAAACTCTGGAATCTCGATATGGCCAATGCGCCGCTCACCGACTACACCATCGGCATCGATACCATCGATAAGATGGTGGAGAAGATGAAAGAAAAGCCCTGGCCAATCTACAAGATCAAACTCGGCACACCTGAAGACATTGCCATCGTTACAGCATTGCGCAAACACACGGAGGCCATCTTCCGCGTAGACGCCAATGCCGGCTGGACAACCGAAGAAGCGCTGGAGAAGATTCCCGTGCTCGCAGACCTCGGCGTGGAAATGATCGAACAGCCATTGGCGAAAGACAATTGGGAAGGGATGAAGAAATTATTCGCCGTCAGCAAAGTTCCGCTCATTGCAGATGAAGCCTGTGTGGTGGAACAGGATGTGGAAAGATGTGCTGGTCACTTCCATGGCATCAATATCAAACTCACCAAATGCAGTGGCATAACACCTGCTTTACGGATGATCAGCAAGGCAAGATCGCTGAACATGAAAGTGATGGTGGGAAGTATGAATGAAAGTACGGTTGGCAGTGCCGCTATTGCACATCTCAGTCCCATGCTGGATTATATCGATGCAGACGGGCCATTGCTCTTATCAGAAGACATTGCAACTGGTCTCACTTATGAAGCAGGGCGTGTATCCGTTTCAGAAGAATTTGGCCTCGGCATTAAGTTGAAATAAAATACGCAGCGCCCACTAGCCCGCCTCCCGGCGAACAAATAAAAGTCACTCGCCGGGAGACGAGCAACTGCCACTCCTTGTGTTTAACAAAAGCTTTGAACTTCAGCCTTTATATTTAGAAAAAAGAATGTCCGCCAAAGCTGTAGCTTTTTCCTTTTTTCTATTTTTCGTCAATTACATTTTTGCCCAGGACAATAAGCTATTGCTTCAGGGAGCAGTATTTGCGGAAGATGGCAAACCTGTTCCTTACGCCAGCATATCACTGGTAAAGGATGGACTCGGCACCATCACCAATCAATCCGGAAGTTTCGCACTCTATATTCCCGCTGTTCCCAAAGATGATCATCTCATGGTCACCATGCTGGGCTATGAGCCGCAGAAAGTTTTGCTCAGCGCTTTCAAACCTGCATCAGCCCTGCGGATCACACTTAAACTACAGGTATCACAATTGGAGGAAGTGGTGGTAACACCACCGGACCCGCTGCAACTGATCAGAAATGCCATTGCACGCATACCACAGAATTACTTCAACCAGCCGCATGTACTCAACGGATTCTATCGCGTAGACACAAGAAAAGGACAACAACATATCATGCTCTCCGAGGCCGTATTCGATATTTTCAATCCTGATTACACTTCCGCAAAGAAGAGCCGTTTCAGGTTGACCAAAATGCGTTCCATCCAGGACGAGCAGGCTTCACAGGGACTGGACCTGGGTCTCACGCCAACCAGCCTTTACGCATACGATATAGTGAAAGAACTGGAATCATCAGACCTGCTGAGCAAGGAAGGATTGAAACAACACGATTTCAAATTCAAAGGCAATACAAGTTACAATGGCATCGATGCCTATCTGATCACATTCGATCAGAAAGATGAGATCAAACAATCCCTGCTTAAAGGGAAGCTATGGCTGGATGCAGGTTCCCTGGCTTTTATCGCATTCGAGTTTCAGCGCAGTCCGAAAGGCATCACCTGGGCGCAATATGGCAATGGCGCCACCCGCGCGCTGCTGAAGATACTTGGCCTGCAGATAGATGTAAAAAAAGAAACCCATCTGATCAGGTATAAAAAATTCGGCGCCAAATGGATCTTATCTGATGTGCGGAATGATCATATCCTCCGCTTCAAAAGCAACCGCAACGGCAAACGATTCCACTTCGATGCAGATATTCGTGTAGACTACCTCGTTACAGCCGCAGACACTTTGCATACAGGCGATTTTGCATCCGGAGAAAAACTCGGCAACAACAAATTCATAGAATTCCAGACAAACAGTTATAACGATACATTCTGGCTGAACTACAATACCATTCTCCCTGACTTCAACACGAATGAAGCAGCCAAACAGATCCAACAGAACAATCAAACGTTCGTGCTGAAGAACAAGGCTAAAAAATTCCTGGCGAAATTACCAGCATCGCCAGTGGTAAAGCTGGATTCCTTGTTCAGTTTCTTCCACACGCAGGGCGCTTTTTCCGGATCGGTGCTGGTGAAACAAAAAGGCGCTGTCATCTTTCAAAGGAGCTATGGCCTGGCCGATGAAGGAAAACAATGGCCCAATACAGATTCTACGCGGTTCCGAATCGGTTCGCTTACCAAAACCTTTACCAGTATGCTGATCAGGCAACTGGAACAGGAGGGGAAACTGAGCCTGCATGACAGTATCGGTAAATTCTTTCCAGGCCATGTTCATGGCCATGTGATGATTGAACAATTGCTCACACATACTTCCGGCATTCCCAATTACACGGTAAAAGATGAATACCTGGCAGAGCTGATGAGCCGCCCGCTTAGTACAGAATATATCATCAGAAACTTCTGCAGCGATCCGCTGGAATTCAGCAGTGGCAAAGGTTTCCGCTACAGCAATTCAGGTTATGTGATCCTGGCCGGCATTATTGAAAAAGTATCAGGCCAGTCATATGCCAGCCGTTTGCAGGAAAAGATATTTACGCCGCTGAATATGCGCTCCTCCGGCTTCAGCAATGCGCTGCTGAATTCAAAAGGATACTGGCTGAAGGAGATCGAGCCCGCTTATCCCGTGTCCAATACCGTTGGGGCAGGAGGGATCTGGTCTGCCACCGGCGACCTTGAAAAATGGGACGAAGCTTTGTACAGCAACAAACTGCTGCCGCAGGAAAAGATCCAGGAGGGTTTTCAGGCCCATGCGGATTATAGCGACTGGGATGCTAATTACGGTTATGGATGGATGATAGACCGGCTGCTTTTCAATCAATCGAAAAAACACAGGATCATTTACCATCCGGGTACCGATTTCGGTTACTACTCCATGTTTGTAAGGCAGCCAGACCAGCAAAACCTGCTGGTGATGCTCAGCAACCACGGGGATTTTCCCCGCTTCGAACTCACGGACCTGGTGCTGGATATTCTCAATCAATAGTGACTGCTCCCGTTCATATGCACAGGAAATATTTGTATATTCATACATATGAGCACATTAATGGTTTGTTGGTCCCTGCAACGGAACAGACATGCAGCAGTTCTGCTGACTGCATTGCTTACATTATTTTGTTTTTCCATTTCAGCGCAGCAAATTCCCGACAGTTCCAGACATATCGATACAGATTCCCTGGTTAAGCTGTTGCGCCAGGCAACGAACAAAGACCGTGCAGTCAGCATACAAAAATACCAGGAGGGAAAGATGGCCCTCCGGCAGGAAGCCCTCACCCAGGACTTCAAAACAACCCTTCTCCACGCAAAAACTTTTCTCAACCGTGCGCCGGATACCAATGCCATCAATGCCGAGCTCAGCCGCCTCGAACATTGGTTCCAGATCGGCCGCGATGGCATCTTCGAGAACAAAGGCTCGGCACAATCCCATAGGAACCTCACCACCTCGGGCATTCTTCTGAATGAGCTGCTCAGAAAAACAGAAGGCCGCAAACTGTCGATAGACAAATACGAACATGAGCTGAACAATTTCAGACTGCGGCTGGATTCCCTGAACTCAGATTCCCTGCTGTACTATTTTTCCAGCGATTCGGCCACACTCATGCAGTACCTGGCCACGCTGATCATGCTCAGTAAACAGGTTGGTCCGGCCGACAGTAATCTCACCCAGGCATTATTTCATGCAAGGGCTTTGCAGGCAAGGACCAATCTCCTGCAAAGCCGCATCAGCGCTTCATTGGAAGAGATCAATACTTATCACAGGGAACTGTCTGATCACACACTCAACCGCGAGTTCTCCAATCTCTGGGGTGAAATAAAAAGCAGCCGGCCGATCGGGGAGATTCTCAAATTCTCCAGAGAAAAGAACCAGCTTGCTTTTTGGTTCTATGCGCAAAACCATTGGGGAAGATTGGTTTTGCTGGGCCTGCTGTTGATAGCAGCAACTTTTTTTCTCAATTCCCTGAAGAAGAAACTGGCAGAAGAAAATTCAGCACCGGAAAATCATCATGGAAGACTGGCGCTGCGATATCCGTTCCTGTCTGCACTCACTATTGTGTTCAGCATTTTCCAGTTCATGTTCCCTGATCCTCCTTTTATCTTCTGCTGCATTTTCTGGGTGCCAGCAGCTATCAGCCTTACCATCATCTTCCGCGGCTTCATTACCCGTTACTGGATGATCGTGTGGCTGATGATGTTTGCACAATTCCTGTTTGCCAGTTTCGATAATCTCATACTGCAGGCATCACGCATCGAGCGTTATTACATTTTTACATTTTCCTTGCTGGGTGTGATCTATGGTTTGATGGTGCTGCTGCGCGGCCGCCGTTCAGAGCTTCGCGAAAAACATATCCTCTGGTTCATTGCATTTGTGGTGGTATTGGAGTTTGCAGCTACGCTGTTCAATCTCTCAGGCAGGTACAATTATGCCAAAACCCTTTATGTAAGCGGCTTTGTGAACGTGATAATAGCTATTACTTTCCTTTGGGTTGTAAGACTGGTGAATGAAACCCTGATGCTGGCATCAGAGATTTACAAGCGACCGGAAAAAAAATCTTTCTATATCAATTTCGAGCGTGTAGGCAAACAGGCGCCGGGTATTTTCTATATTTTCCTGGTAACCGGATGGTTCATCATCTTCGGCAGGAATTTCTACGCATTCAAACTGATTGCCGATCCCATCCAGGACTTCCTGTTCACGGAAAGGACGATCGGGCAATACAGTTTCAGCATCAAAGGCATAGTGCTTTTCTTTGGTATACTCTTCATTGCTGCCATCGTCTCCCGCGTAGTTTCCTACTTTGCATCAGACAAGATCCCTGTACATTCATCTTCCGCCGATCAACGCCGCATCGGCCTGGGAAGCTGGATCCTGCTGGTACGTATCGCCATCATCAGCATGGGCCTGTTCCTGGCCGTTGCAGCCGCCGGAATGCCGCTAGACAGGATCACCATCATTCTGGGCGCGCTGGGCGTAGGTGTTGGACTTGGCCTGCAGGCGCTGGTGAGCAACCTGGTGAGCGGACTGATACTGGCATTCGAAAAACCCGTGAATGTAGGCGATCTTATTGAAGTAGCGGGAAAGACCGGCACTATCAGGTCCATCGGTTTCCGCAGCAGTGTGGTCACTTCAATTGATGGTTCCAGTGTGATCATCCCCAATGGCGATCTCCTGAACGGCAATCTCGTCAACTGGTCACAGGGCATGGGACTGCGCCGTATAGACCTGTTGGTAGGTGTGGCTTATGGTACCGATGTGAATGCATTGCTGCCACAGATCAATGAACTGTTGCAAGCCAACAAGCGGGTATTGAGCACACCGACGCCGGTAGCATTTGCAGAAGCTTTCAACGATAGTTCCATCGATCTCAAACTGATTTTCTGGACACCTCATCCCAGGGAATACCTGTCTATCAAAAGTGAAGTGATAGGGCAGGTCCTTGCATTGTTCGATCAGAAAGGGATAGTGATACCATTCCCGCAGCGCGACCTGCACATTTACAATCACCCTGACAATAAACAAGATAAGGGATCGCCCTCCGGCGGGTAATAATCCGTTCTGTTTTCCAGGAACCTGTTATCATAAATTTCATATTTTATGTAGTTAACTACGTATCTTTGGACATAAATAAGAAAACAGGTCATGCAGACGAAATTCACTATTGAACAAATCCACAACCAACACGGCAAACAGGCTGTGGACCTGATATTGCCTATCCAGCAGATCGAATTCAATGTGCCCGTTACCCTGGAGGCGCAACCAGATCTGCTGAACATCGATGAATTCTATTACAGGGATGGCGGAGCGTTCTGGGGAGCATTCCACCACGGCGAACTGGTGGGCACCATCGCATTACTGAATATCGGCCACAACAGCGGCGCTATCCGGAAGATGTTCGTAAAGAAAGAATACAGGGGAAAAGAAAACGGCATCGCACAATCTTTGCTCGACACATTGTTTGCTTACTGTGCGGACAAACGTATTCATCATATCTACCTTGGTACGGTAGATGCGCTGAAAGCCGCCCAGAGATTTTATGAAAAGAATGGATTTACAAGAGTGGAGGTGAACCTCCTGCCATCTTATTTCCCAAGAATGGCGGTAGACCATATCTTTTACCAGTTCAGTTGTTCAGAAAAATAGGCGCTTAAAAATGGACAGGAAAGGTCTGAAAAGGAAGCGGAGATCATAATTCGCTCTTCATTCAGGCTTTTTTCTTTTTTGTGCCGGATGCTTTTTCTTCCAGGGCTCTCTCAGCAAAACCTTTCTTTCGCAGCGCAGCTTCCACTTCATCCAGTGCACGCATGAGGTTGTTCTTTGTGTTGGTGATCTCCGTGATGGTTTTGACCATCAGGTTCCAGACAGGTCCCATTTTACCTACCAGCTCTTTTCCTTTTTCGGTCAGCTGGATCAGCCGCTTCCGTTCATCTGTTTTATCTTTTCCAGACCGGATCATTTTTTGTTTTTCCAGTTCCTTCAGCAGGGTGATGGTGCTGGGATGGGTATATCCGATTTCCATGGCAATTTCCACAACGCTCAGTATACCCTTGTTGTGCAACACATAGATAACCGGGAACCATTTCGGTTCGAAATCGATACCATGGTCTTTGTAGATCAGCAATCCGTCTTTCCGGAGCTGCTCGGCCAGCCGTTGAAGTCGTGTTGAAATGGCCAGCACACCTGCATTATCGATAATATTCATTTGCATCCGGTTTTGCCAAATATACGTAGCTAACTACATTTCTACAAACCTGATTCCACTGTGTTACAGGAGTTTCACGAAACAAACACTATTGTCTACGCCCACATAAGGCTCATAGTTTGGCGTTACCTGGTACCCTTTGGCCAGATAAAGGCTCACTGCTTCCGTGTTGCGCTTTCCTGTTTCGAGTATCAGTTTCGTATAGCCGAGTTCCTTTGCCCATCCTTCCAGTTCTGCCAGCACTTTCGATGCCAGGCCTTTGCCACGCAAATCAGGAACGGTGAACATTCTTTTTACTTCCATAACACCAGGCTGGTATTCCCTGATAGCCCCGCTGGCAACAGCATCTCCGTTGTAATAAGCCACGATCGCGTGTTTGATAGCTGCGATCTTGTTGTACCGGGAATAAAATGCAGTGTCTTTACCATCCCTTCCGGCGAGGTCCAGATCCAATAGCCGGATGAGTGCTATGAAATCGGGATGCGAGGAATCAGTTCTTTGAAGATGTACCATAAGAGTTGCCTTAGTAGATTTTCTGCTACTAAAATTACAGAAAACCGGACAGATCGATCTTTCAATCGATCAGCCCATGTTCTTTCATCACGCCACGTTCATCGCCTGTGATATAGGCGAAGATTTTCAGCTTCTGACCAATATCCTGCAGAAAATAGATCACATCGAATTCGATCAACAGATCATCCTTGTCCTTTTGCCTGTAGGTGGCGCGCCAATGCACTTTGGCCAGGTAGTGAAGCGGGTCCAGTGTGGTGATGGACAGGTTTCCCACTTCCATGGATTTGGTGCCGATCTCCCGGTAGAATTCCATACCCTTTGGAATTACTTTCCTGAGCTCTTCATCGTTCCTGCCTGCATGCACACCGAAGGGATTGGCTTCAATGAACTCTTCCGCAAATGCTGCAGCGGTTGCTTCAACATCGATGCTCCCGGCAAGAGCGTCTGCATAGCGTTTTTCGTAGGCAGTAAAGAATGCTTTGATGCGGCTTTCAATGGTTGATTTTTCCTGCTTCATTGCTGCTTGATTTAAGATGCAGGGTTCAATAGTTATGCCAGTTGCAGAAACAACAAAGAAGGCATTCCTGCGGGTGCAAATTGGCGCGGGTATGCCACAAAAAAGCCCGGCAGGTTCAACCATACCGGGCTATGTTTTTTTGCATTTCCGTTATTGGGTAATGATGATCTTTTTGTTCCAGCGCGCTTGTCCTGCAATAATGGTCAGGTAATACATTCCGGCAGGGAGGCCGCTTTTGATGGTGATACCTGTTTCCATTGAGCGTTTGCCGGTCCATACACGCCGTCCCTGTGTATCTGAAAGTTCCAGCCTGACCGGTAAGCCGGGTGGGAGTGGCAAGAACACATTGAAATCTCCTCTGGAAGGATTCGGAAAGATCCTTACCTGTTCTTTGTTTTGAACATTTCCTGAAGGTTTGCCGAGGATCCGGGAGTAGTATTGGCTGCCATCTTGTTGTGTGGCCAGTATACGGTACCAGACGGCATCGCCCGGAAGATCATCGGTAATGGTATATTCGTTTGCAGATTGCAGTGAGGGCCCGGGACCGGTCTCCTGCACATTCGAAAATACTTTTCCGGCGCCCGCTGCTCGTTGTAGCGTATAGTGCTTCACGTTATTTTCATCACCGGCTTTGAAAGAGAACTGGATCGATCCGTTTTCCATCGCTATGCGTTCGTCGAAAAGTTTTACAGGCAATACACCTGCAGGCAGGATGGTCAGGCTATAATCTTCTGTTTGCCCATACATCTGTCCGTCGCAGGAAAGAATAGGGTAGTTGTTGATGAAATCAGCCAGCACCCTCAATCGCAGCGGCCTGTTCAATACTGCGGCGGCGGGAATGGTTACCGGCTGCGTATGTGTATACATGTTATCAGTCAATCCCGAAGCGGGTGTATAGGATTCCATTATTTGCTCTTCTGCTTCAAAATTGCCGTTATCGTTGAAATCTATCCAGGCCTTTGCCACCTGCATATTGGTCCTGGTGCTCAATTGCAGGTCATAGGTTTGTCCCTCCAGCACGGAAGTGCCCAGGTTACAGGTATTGTCCTGATAGAAAAGGTAGTCCCTTGAATACGAGAGTGAGGAATCATCCAGCGTATTGAATTGGATTCTTACCGGCCCCATATCAAAGGGGTTCTCGAAGAACGTGATGGAGGTTGGCTCACAGGCGGCTGGCCTGACCAGTAATGCAGGCGGGGGCCTTAGTGCCGCAGATGTAAGCAGTCCAACACGAACGGTATTTACGGAAGCGATCATCCTGTCTCGTTGCCCTGGTGTGAACCGCTGGTCGGCGCAGGAAGTGTAATGCATGAAATTGAATTGTTGTCCGTTCCATGGAGTGCCTGTGCAGGGGTTGATGGCAATCGCCGAAGGGCATGTAAAGAAAGCTTCTTCATTGGTAGGATCTGTATCGCAGACCCGGTCGCCTTCCTGGCTGCAATCCCCGTTGGTAGGGCAATCGATGCCATCAGCGTCCTGAAATGTATGATAGAGATTGAATGCATGTCCCATTTCATGCGGCAGGGTTGATTGTCCTGCAACAGCCTGCGAAGCCAGCATCACTGTGCCATCGCGATTTGCATGTGCTCCGGGAAAATACGCATAACCGGCAATGAAAGGGCCTACAGTTCCTGCATAACCATCTTTCCCTTCAATTCTGTTCACGATCCAGATATTGTAATATTGGTTGGAAGGCCAGATGCTCATAGCTTTCAGTTCCTGCTCCGGAGCGCCGGTGGTAGACGCAACTCTGATACCAAAAGCCGGATAATCAGGAACGGAGCTCGCATTTACCCGCACAATCCCCGTAGTGGGCGTGCAATCCGGTGCGCGTTGCGCCAGCACAAAACGGAAGGGAACTCTGGTACCTCCCGCAGACGGGCCTGAGTATGCGGCCCAGGTGGCCTGGAACGACTGGTTAAGATAATCGATCATACCGGTCAGCTGTGCATCGCCGGGATTATACTGCGTGCCTACTGATCCTCCGGTATGCATTACATGGATCACAACGGGGATTTCATAAATGGTTTCTGAACCATTGGCCACGCGGCCATCCGTTGCAACTCTGGCAGCAGCCTGCTTTTCCTGCAGCCAATGACGGATACGCTGATCGTTTTGCGAGGTTTGTTCTTTGTAATCCGGGGATTGAATCAGATGCCGCTGATGGACCTGATCAAATCCACATTTCGGCTGGGCATGAACGATAAAATGGAAAAAGAGAATCAAAAGGGTACAGAGCAATGACCAATAGGGCTGGGTTCGGGTTCTCATAAAGGGTTAGATCGGGTATTGAGGGTTTTCCTGTCTGCTGTATCAAAACCACCTTTATCACCCCTTTACAACGTTGATTTAAAGCAAAAAGTATCAGTTCGGTTTGATTTTATGTTTCATTCAGCGGTTGCGCCGCTGATTATTGCGGGATTATCACTTTATTATTGCTGGCATTCACTTGATCAGGATATGGAATATTTCAGCAAAACACCTCCCGCTGCAAAGGGAAATACTTCAGGTTTGTTCAGTTTTACAAAATGGTCCAGCCCGGCTGCCAGTTGTTTGCCATTGCCGAGCAGGATCGGAGAGATCATGATATAGAAATGGTCCACCAGGTTTAAACTGATCAATCTGCCAACAACGCTGCCACTTCCATACACAATGATGTCCTTCCCGGGCTGCTCTTTCAATTCCTTTACCGCTGCAGGATCGATTTCTTTTTCTACCTCAGTATTATTCCAGTTTGTGGTTGCTAACGTTTCTGAATAGACGATCTTCTTCGATTCATTCATGTGTGCGATAATGGAAGGGTCCTCAGCAGCAGATTGTGCAGTTGGCCAGTATGCTGCCATAATCTCATAGGTCTTTCTGCCGAAGAGTATCGTATCCACTGTTGAGTGAATCTGTTTGTAGAAAACAGCAATTTCATCACTCCAGGAAAACCAGTCAGTTTCCCCCTTCGGGCCTGCAATGAACCCATCCAGGGAAAGCCAGTTGCAAACGATGATCGAGCGCATATGGGAAGTTTTATGTTTTACATAAAATTACGAACCAACTGATATCCCATGCAGTGCCGATCCCGTCAAAAAAATCATCAGGCCGGGGAGGCTGATACCATTGCGTTTGCAGCAGATCAATAAAAATTCCATCAACAATAAGAATTCTGCTGCAAATTTGCTGCATGGAAAAACGCTACTTTGAAGATGAGACCTTCGAGAAGATCAATTACCGGGAAACACCATTGAGCAAAGGTGAATATGAAGCCTGCAGCTTTAAGAACTGCAACTTCTCGGAAACCGATCTCTCCGGGATACTTTTTATCGATTGCGATTTTACAGGCTGCAACCTGAGCCTGGCCAAATTGGTAAGAACGGGATTCCAGGGTGTGAAATTCAAAGAGTGTAAGATGCTGGGACTGCATTTTGAGCAATGCAGCGAATTCGGGCTGGCTTTCTCCTTCCATCATTCCGTGCTCAATCACTGTTCTTTCTACGGTGTTAAGATCAAAAAGACCTTCTTCGAACATTGCCAGCTGCATGAAATAGACCTTACCGATGCAGACCTGTCAGAATCGAAATTTATCGCCTGCGATCTGCTGAATGCCAGCTTCAATAATACCAATCTTGAAAAAGCCGATCTGACCGGCGCCACCAACTTCACTATCGATCCGGAAAGGAACAGGATCAAAAAAGCCATTTTCCATTTGTATGAACTGGCGGGATTGCTGGTGAAATACGATATTAAGATCATACAGAAATAACCTCCGCTCCATCGTCCCCAAAACAATTTCTGCGTATATCCCTGGCAGTTATCCGTGAGGGCTCATAAATTCAGCTTGTCCTGATCTCACCACGAACATATAAGCGAAAAAATACTTATATTTCAGTAACCATTAAATCAGACAGCCATGAAGCGCACATCCATTTCCATTATTCTTGTATTCTTCTTTTCAATTTGTTATGCCCAATCGCAGTCCGGGATGAATCAAAGCTCAGGTGATGATTTCAAACAGGCCGACAAGGAATTGAACCAGGTGTACCAGAAGATCCAGCAGGAATACAAGGGACAGACGGATTTCCTCAAAAGCCTGAAAGCCTCACAGCAGCTCTGGATCAAATTCCGTGATGCGGAAATGCTGGTGAAATATCCCAAAAGCAAACAGGCGGGTTATGGCAGCGTATTCCCAATGTGCTGGAGTGGGTACAAAGCAGAGCTGACGCGCCAAAGGACCAAAACTTTACAGGTCTGGCTGGATGGTATCGAAGAAGGGGATACCTGCAGCGGCTCCGTGAAAACGAAACAATAGTCCATTCTCCCCGTCATATACAAACAACCAAACCATGCTGAAGACCATTGCAACGGCCATCCTGACCTTTTGCACTGCTTACCTTTTTGGCCAACAGGATCTGCCCGATACCTTACCTGCACCCAAAAAGGATTTCTGGCATAGCAAAACAGTGAACATTTCCCTGGCGCCAGCGGGATTCTTTGCAGCCAGCGCACTTACCTGGAACCAAAGAGGTGAAGTAAGGAAATTCAGGAACCGTTATATTCCCACATTCCGTCATCATTACGATGATTACCTGCAATACCTGCCTGCTGTAACCGTTTTCGGATTGAATGCAGCAGGGGTAAAAGGAAAACATACCGTTAAACGCGCCTTTGTTTCCTATGCATTCTCCGCCGTGATCATGGGCTCCATCGTGAATACCATTAAATACACAGCCAAAGTGGAAAGGCCCGATGGAAGTTCCAACAATTCATTCCCTTCCGGCCATACTGCCAACTCATTCATGAATGCCAGTTTCCTTCACAAAGAGTACGGGCAGTACCGTAATCCGCTCTACAGCGTAGGCGCTTACG
Organism: Pseudobacter ginsenosidimutans; assembly: GCF_007970185.1. Taxonomy (NCBI): domain Bacteria; kingdom Pseudomonadati; phylum Bacteroidota; class Chitinophagia; order Chitinophagales; family Chitinophagaceae; genus Pseudobacter; species Pseudobacter ginsenosidimutans. The sequence goes on from NZ_CP042431.1 coordinate 5,682,166, forward strand.
CAGCCAGCACCGCTACCGCCATTGGCCGGCAGATGAACAACCGCCACTGGATCTCCGACGTACTGGCCGGTGCGGGCATCGGCATTCTTTCCACTGAAGTGGGTTACCTGATCGCAGACCAGGTGTTTAAAGACAGAGGCGCCAGGCCCATCCTGCACAAAGATCCCATACCGGTAGACGGGAAACCGAGCTTCGTTGAAATGCGTATAGGCTTCGCTGTTATGACCAGCAAAGACCTCATGAAACATCATAGTGATGTTTACGCTACCAATGGATTCAATCTCGGTGTGGAAGGAGCCTGGTTCTTTCACCGGAACATCGGAGTGGGAGCGGAGTTTGCCTTTACCAGCTTTCCTATCAACGACAACAATGCCGGTTTTGATGATCCGGATATCCCCATTATCAGTACAGGTCATTATACTCAGCCTATGGGTGTGCGTTATCTTCATGCCGGACCTTTCTTCAATTATCCATTGCCCCGCAACTGGTTCATCACCGGTAAATTCCTGGCCGGTACTTCCGTGGGCGCTGAAGGCAATATCATGCTTCCCCTGCGGGAAGAATTCCAGGATATTTTCCAGGCCAAAGAATTACCCTATATCCGCTACAAACCTGAGCGGGCCTTCGGTTGGTCCTCAGGGCTGGGCATAATGAAAAGGATCGGGCGCAACCTTGGTCTCAAAGCCTATACCAACTATTTCCACTCCAAACACGATTTCAAATTCGATATCATCCACGACGTGGACCAGAATGGTCATGTAAGCTTCTCTGATCTGGCCACGGAAAAGATCAGCTTCAATCATATCACATTCGGCCTGGCGCTTACAGCCATTCTCTGGTAATGCACAGCGACGGTTTTAATGTGACTGAACTATGATTTTTTGTAATTTGCTTTTATGGTGACTGCAAAACCATTGGTGAACAAAAAATACAAACTGGAAAGATTTCAGGCCAGGGGAGGCTGGACATACGCGCTGATCCCGGATGTAAAAATGGAAAAAAAGAAAGCCTTCGGCATGATCCGCGTCCGGGGAACTATTGATGGCATTGAGTTTGCCGCTGCACACCTGATGCCCATGGGAAAGGGCGGATTGTTCCTTCCCGTTAAAGCAGCCATCAGGAAAAAGATAAAAAAAGAAGAAGGTGATATGGTGCATATCATCTTATATGAAGACAATCTTCCTACAGAAATACCAGAAGAGCTACAGGAATGCCTGGCCGATGAGCCCATTGCGCAAAAGGCCTTCATACAGCTGACCAATGGAGAAAAAAAGGCCATGATCGAATGGATCTACTCCGCTAAAACAATAGCAACCAGAACAGACCGGATGGCTAAAATGATCAACCAGCTTGCCGGCATCCAATCAGAAAAATAATCTTTAATCATGCCCATTGTTGAACTTCCATTCTTCGGCCCCATCAACACTGCCTCCGTTGAAGAATATTATGAATCAGATTTTCAGCACAACTCCAGAACAGTATCTGTCGATCTCAATTTCGAGAACAATACCATCGATGAAGAGCGATTGCTCACTGTAAAAAAATTCCTTCGGAACATCCCCGACTGGCTCAGCCGGAATAACCGTTATATACTGGATAGCCTGGATGATGACGATGATGATACCGTAAGAGAATATGCGGAATACCTGAAAGAAGTTTTAGAAGCAGATGTACTGGCACGCCTGATCCAGATTGATGCAGATCCCGAAGATCAGATTGCACAGATCGCAGAAAAGCTGCACCTGGTGCGGATCGGACTGTACCCAGACGGTGGCGGGCAGTTCGCTGTTTTCGATTACACCATCGGACAGGATATTGTAGATTACCTGGTGGTGATCAACACAGATGAGTACGGTGTACTCGAATACATGACGATGGAAAGCTGATAAAAAAAACGACCCGTTGCCGGGTCGCTTCTTCTTACTCAAAACTGTAATGTTTGCTCTTACAGGGTACAGCTTTTGATAACGCCATTGGCGAGCGTAACACGTTTGCTGTCGCCGGCATCCTTGATATCAACAAATTTTTCAAGCCTCTTTGATCTGGCTACTGTATAATCCTGATCGTAATAATAATTGGTGGTGGTCCTTACAGGTCCGTTCTGGGAAACATCAGAGCCGGTGTAGATCCTGGCAGTTTTTGCCTGGTTGAATTCGTGCATCACCTGGATAAAATATTTACCAGGCTTCAATCCCTGGAACTGGAAATTCCCCTCGTAATCGGTGGTGACCTCCATCTTATACCTGCTGGCTTCTTTTGACATGAATACACCCGTTCTCTTTCCTTCTTTTTTCTCGCGCAACTCATACCACGCTTCCAGGTAAGGAGTAACAGGGTAGAGGACCACTTTTACACCCTTTGCATAGTAGATGCCTCCATCCACTTTGGTGCATGCCCTTCCGCGAATGGTGCAATTGCCACGTTCCAGCTTGCTTTTCGCCAGGTTGGCATCGAACTCCATTTCAGGATACATGTTCCTGTACACATTTTTACCTACGGCCTGCTGTTCACCACCCATCTCCACATATTTCTTACGTTCAGCATCAGCCGCTTTTTTGTTGCCGAGGGCATCAAAAGCATAGGCTTTGTTCAGGTAGGCATCTAAATTCTTTGGATCGATATCGATAGCTTTCTGGAAATAACTGATCGCTTCGGAAAACTTTTGATCTCCCTGCAGTGCAAGCGCAGCATTGAAATAAGCACCTGACCATTTCGGGCTGAGTTCGATCACTTTCTTATAATCCTTCAAAGCATCTTCATACATTTCTGCATTGTAGAAAACATTGCCACGGTTCAGGTAAACATCACTCAATTTAGGATCGAGATTCTGCGCCATCAGGAAATCCATCAGGCATTTTTCCGCATCGCCCATTCTTGAATAAGTATTGGCCCTGTAAACGTAGGAGATGGCTTCCTTTGGCTTTTTCTGAATGGCCGTAGTATACTCCTGCACCGCACTCTGCCAGTATTCCTGCTGATAATAAATATGGCCTTTACGATTGTAGATCTGCCAGTAGTCTGGCTCCAGCTTTTCCACTTTTTCATAATCGTAGAGTGCATCATTGAAGTTCCTCAGGTTGGCGGAACTGATACCCCTGTTGAGATAGGCATCAGTATAAGATGCATCCACCTTGATCACACTGGAAAAATCTTCGATCGCATTTTTGTACCTGCCCTGGTCCATATAGATCAGGCCGCGATAATAGAAACCAGCCGTGTAATCGGGCGAGAGGTTCGTACACATGGTGTAATCGAAGATCGCTTCAGTTGCTTTCTTGTTATCATAATAAATGCCTGCCCTCTTGCCATAGGCACGAACGAAATTCGGTTTCATCTGAATGGCCGCAGTATAATCGGCGATCGCTTCATCGGACCTGTTCAGGCGGGAGTTCACGGTACCGCGTGCAAAATAATCGAAAGCGGTTTTGGGAGAGCGGAGAGCCACAAACGCTTTTTCAGCTGCTTTTTTGGCATTCGCTTCCTGTCCGAGTCCATTGTAAACATCGGCGAGCATCGAGAGATAGAGTCCGTTATCAGGACTGAGCTTAGTTGCTTTTTCGAGATCGGGAAGACCGCTTTTCCAGCCGGAGATCATGGTGAGTGAGTTCCCGCGTACCGCATAGGCCAGGGAGTTATTCCTGTCCGAAGCGATCGCTTCATCGGCAGTGGATTTGGCCAGCCTTGCATTTCCTTCCATTAATTGATTGAGGGCAGTCTCGGCTTTAGAGCCGCTTTGAGCAAAAGACCGTGAAACCACCCCACTGGTAAGCACCAGGATAACAAAAATTGACAAACTACGTATCATGTGTTTCAGGAATTTTTTCTAACGTCAAAACTAGGAATTTAAGCATTCCACGACTAGAAAAAGGCAACGGATTTTGTGCACAATTACGTTAATTTTCAATCAGTTACCTTGTTTCAGGTAGTGAAATCTACTGGTTTCCCGGGAGGCGAAATTAAAGAAGTTTGTATACTAAACGCAAAGTTCACACAACTAATACCCAAAAACCGGCAGTCCGGCATTGCAGAATTACATTTCGCTCACTATTTTCCCCGCGCTTAATAAACCCAAAAACCTGATCACATGAAAAGCGCATTATTGTCCATTTCCCTTTTAACAGCACTGGTTACTAACGCCCAGGTACAACCGGAATTCGAGTTCCAGCTGGGCACAACCATCTCAAAGATCAAATGGATGCAGCAGAGCAATACCGGCTCATTGATAGCTGCAACAGACCAGAACCTCGTAGGTATCGATCCACAGACCAAAAAGATCAACTGGGAGATCAAAGAACTGGGCTCCGCAACAGAAGACAAATTCGAGAACATCCCCGGTACGCCGTACTTCATCGTGGAAACAAAACAATCCCTTGGACTGGGAACGCCTCAGCTGAGCATCATTGAATCCGAAAGCGGCAAGATCATCTTCAACAGCAAGGAAGCCGACATGAAGATCTACAGCAAGCGCCCTCTTTACAAACTGGGCGGACTCCTCCTCGATGGAAAAAAAGGAAAAAGGGATTTCATCTCCCTCCTTGACTTCAGCACAGGAAAGGAAAGATGGACTAAGGATCTGGGAGAATCCCGCAGCGGTGGTTTCGGCCAGATGGTTAAAAAATGGACCAGCTCAATGATGAGCGTGCTGGAGATCCCACCCATGGTAGACAGGAACGGTAATATGATCATCGTGAATCGAAAAGTGGTAACCTGCATCAATAGCGCAGACGGCACCGAGGTATGGAAAAAAGAATTCAAGGACAATATCGATCATGCATTGCTCACATATGATCAGAGCAACCTTTTTGTTGCATACGAGAACCGTATCGACCTTCTCAACACCAGCAACGGCAACAGTGCCTACGGTGAAAAACTGCTCAAACTGAACGGCAAATGCAATGGCCTTGTTCCTTACGACCAGAATACTTATATCCTGAAACATTCAGAGGGCGTGAACCTCATTGATGCATCCTCCGGAGCATTGCGCTGGAAAAAGGAGAGCGGGCTGGACAATATCAATGATGTGCGTATCACCCCGTATGGACTGCTCGCCATCAGCGCCAGGGAAAAAGAAACAAAATTCTACCTCATCAACGATGAAGGAAAGAAAGTCTGGACCTTCGACCTCAGTGATCCTACCGTAATGATCGAACCTACAGAAAAAGGAATTCTCTACTTCACTGAAAGACGCGCCAACCTGGTAGGCTACGATAAAGGAAAGGAATTATGGAAAAGGGATATCAAGATCAAGAAGCGGCCTGCCTTTGGCTTCGATAATGAGAGAAGCAGGCTGCTGGTATATTCAGACGACAAGCTGAACTCTTTCAGCCTTACCGATGGCAATATGAGCATATTGAATGAGGAGTTCCCATTGAAAGATTATGATGAAGACAGGGAACTCGCTTCCATCGAAGTGCGTAAGAATGGCTACTTCATCAGCTCATTGCAGAATACTGCCATGGTGGACTTCGACGGAAAAATGCTCTACAATAATAATTTCAGGGAAGCGGGCCTGAGCAAAGGCGTACGTGGACTGATGAAAGGAGTTGGTTATGCAGCCGGCGCCTATTCTGCCGTTAGCGGCCTGCAATCCCTGCGTGCCCGCCCGATGAAAGATCAGAACGGTAAATCCATCGCCAATAACTATGAGCTCTATCAGGATGAAAGCTCTTCTGCCTACAAACGCTCCGCAGCATCTGACGTTGCCTCTGCCGGCGTGTTTGAACTGGCCAGTAAAAGATATAACGCCACCAAACAATCGAAAGACGCCATCTTCATCCTTACCAGCCTGGAAGGTATTTCAGGGCTTGTGAAAATAGATAAAGATTCAGGCAAAACCCTTGCCAGCATTCCGTTTGGCGACAAGGATCCTGCCTATATCATCGATGAAGCCGAGAATAAATTGTACGTGGTGATCAAAGACAAATTTGTACAGGGATATAACCTGAACCAATAAACGAATCCGCTGCCGGTGATCAAAGTCAGTCTGTTAAAGGCTGACTTTAATTTTTCCTTGCAACGATGGCATCATACACACCATTCCAGAGATTGATGCGGAACTGAAGAGCAGCCTTTACAACAGCTTCTGCCTGCTGCCAGTATTCTTCATTATCACCGCAGAGTTTGGCTACCATCTGCAGGGCCAGCTCACTATGAAGGCCGCCGTCCATTTCAATGTGGCGTTTGAGATAATACTGGAAAAGTGAAATATTTTCCGGAGTGCCTTCGCTGATATCGTTCACAATGGAATGGAACATTTCCGGGATCAGGTCTTCTCTTCCAAAACAGAATACAGCCGCCTGCAGGTGAGGCTGGTCAGTAGCTATCACATGGAAAGTGAAGGTAACAAAATCACGCACGGTGGAGGGCAGGCCGGATGCTTCAAATGCGGGCAACAGGTTGCTGCTTTCCTGTAATGTTGTAATGAACTGTTTGATCGGCTCTGTTGACGCTCCGCATTGCTCCATCGCCTGCATATAAAGCTCAAAATGGCTCATTCTTTTCCCGTTCGGATCAACATCGGATTCTTCACCCGTAACGATCTCATTGATCAGATACCTTGTTTCCGCGTCTCCTTTGGGAAACCAGGGAATAGTAGTACAGGTAAGATTATATTGTAAAGATTTGAGAAGGCTCATGAAGTCCCATACCGCATACACATGGTGTTGCATAAAGGTCCTTATATCCCCGATGTTTTCGATTACGGAGTAGAGTTTGTGATTGATGATTTCCTGCTTCAAAGGTTCCACGCTTCCCCGGAGCTTCTCGATATTACTGTTCATTTCCAAAATTTGCGCAAATGTACATCAACAGCCCATTCAATCCCAGTTATTATTCTGCTGTATTGGCCGGGCAGCAAAAAATATTTCTGATTTCCTGAATTATACTGACATAAGGTTGTCACCAGGAACTTTTAGTTTTGGGTATGACTAAAGAAATCACCATCATCGATCCGGGCAGCCGAACCAAATGGAGGTCGTGGCTGGAAAAGAACCACGAAAAAACCGGCATTACCATTTGGGTGAAGATCGCAAAGAAAAACCCGGAAAAACGCGGACTGCCGTATGATGCAGCCGTTGAAGAAGCCCTTTGCTTCGGCTGGATCGACAGTACCACCCGCAGTTACGATGAAGCGCATTTCATCCAATCCTTCACTGTCCGCAAACCTAAAAGCCCCTGGTCACCGATCAATAAGGAAAGAGTAAAAAGACTGATCAGGGACGGACTGATGATGCCCGCGGGACATAACAGCATCAAGGCTGCAAGGGCCAACGGTTACTGGTCCATCATGGATGAAGTGGAGCAATTGAAAGTTCCCGCAGACCTGCAGGCCGCATTCAGGAAAAATAGAAAAGCGGAAAAATTCTTCGAAACAATGAGCAAGTCAGATAAAAAACTCGCGCTTAAATGGCTGGTGCTTGCTCAAAAACAGGAAACCAGGGAAAAGAGGATCCTTGCACTAATAGAGAACGGGAACGAAGGGCTAAAACCAAAACAATTGCAGTAGATCTTATTTCTTTTCTATCCACGCTACTTTCTGTACCGGCTGATGTGGCGCAGCTAAGATGGCGCCATACAATTCCGGCCGTCTTGCATTCCTGTACCGGTGGCCGCCTGCCAGCGTGAGCTTTTCCGGCGTCAACGTTGCAATGGCAATATCATTTCCCAGTGTTCTGCATTCCGCCAGGATCTCGCCGAATGGATCCAGGATCATGGAGCATCCATTCTTCAACTGATCATCATCCATGCCAATTGGATTGGAGAACACAGCATACACAGCATTGTCATATGCCCGGGCAGGTAACCATTTCATCAGCCAGCTTCGTCCCTTTGGACCATCGAATTCCTCCCTGAGCTTTTCGGCATTGGCTTCCCGGTCAAGCCAGAGTGAAGCATCAACAAAACCCGCACCAGGTCTGGGTGAAGGCGTACACATGGTTACATGCGGCATAAAAATGATATCAGCGCCGAGCAGGGCAGTGGCCCTCACGTTTTCAATGATATTATTGTCGTAACAGATCAGGATACTGCATTTCCATCCCAGCAGGTTAAACAGCAGGTATTCATTACCGGGAGTGAGATAGGGATTGATGAAAGGATGCAGCTTCCGGAATTTCGCTATCATTCCAGAACCATTCACACATACATAGGTTTTGTACATTTTTTTATCTTCCGTTCTCTCGAACAAACCCGCCAGCAGGATAATATCGTGCATTCCTGCAATTCGTATCAATTCCTGCACACTATTTCCATCCGGAACGGGCTCGGCAATTTCCCACAACTGTTCCCTGCTGAGATGCCTGGCAAAACTGTAACCGGTAACAGAGCATTCATGAAAAGCGATCACCTGCGCTCCGCGGGATTTGGCTGCTGCCGCCAGATTGCTGATCTGTTGCAGGTTCCAGGCTTTATCATTATTCCGGTTCTCGAATTGTGCAGTGGCTATTTTGATCGGTTCCATTACTTTTCAGTTATGGACGCAAATTAATATGTACACTTTGTTGCCGATTGTAAAAAACCGACAAGTCTTATAATCGCAGGAAATTGAGTGCGAGGGGAGCTACAGTGTGCTGGTACTGCCAGGGAGTGATGCCTGTATACTTTCTGAAGTCTTTGATGAAATGCGCCTGATCGAAATAATTGTTTTCATAAGCTATGGCGGTGAGGCTTTCTTTGTATTGCAGCTGTTTCAATTTTCTGGCGCTTGCATTCATCCGCACGATACCGGAATATTGTTTGGGTGTGACGCCGGTATTCAGTTTGAATTTTCTTTCCAGCATCCGTTCATTCACCTGCAATTGTTTCAATAATACATGCACGGGAAGACTGCCTTTGCCGGCCCTGATCTGCTGAATGGCCTGCAGCATCAGGGGATCAGGTTGTTTCATTTTTTCAGAGATCCGGAACAGCCATGCGTTCAGCAATCCGATACAATCACTTACGGAAGCAGCTTGCTGCAAACGGCTGCCTATGTTCTCAACAGCGTTGCCCAATACTTCCTGTGCCGGAAAGAAACTGTCTTTCCATTCCGTTGCAGGCACATTCCAGAGATGATAAGCACCGTATGGTTGCAATACCACGATCACCCAATGGATAGAGCCACTGAGAGTAAGATCCCGGAAGCTGTTCAATTGCCCATATAACCAGCAACTATGCATTGAAGCCGCATCGCTGCTTGATTTCAGGGATGCGGCTGCAAGATTGAAAACAATACCCGTATTGCCATCTGCAAACAAACGGTGCACAGAATCCCCGTGACCGCCTGCTTTCAGCACAAGGTAATGCTTTACGATATGTGCAATATGGGGAGATGGAGGCAATTGCATTTTTTCATTATTGCATCAGCACAAAGATAGATCAACTTCCGGCGATCATTGCCTTATTTCTCCGGGGTGTTGATCACTTTCAATACCGCAGTAACTTCCTGGTTTTCGAATCCCCTTGCTTGTGCTTTCTGAAGCAGTCCGGCCATTACGTTGGTGAATGCAGTATCCAGTTTAGCAGCCGATGCTGCCTCAGCAATCCGTTGCGTGGCGCCCACACTGATGATCAGCGGGCTCTGCGTGATATTGTAATTGCCTTCCTGGATCATATTCACTTCATGCCTGAAAAATTCAACAAAGGAAGGCGCTATCTCTCCAACAATATCCCTGAAGTCCTGCAATTGCATGCCTTCTGCCTGCACCAGGGCCGCTCCATACAGCAATCCGATATAAGAACCATATACCCATGAAAGTGTTGCCAGGTCCATCGCAGGTGAAGCGGACGCATTCGCTCCCAGGAATTTGATATTGCCGCCCAATACATCCAGTGCTGCTTTGACTTCATTGAATCTCTCTTTATTGCCCGCCATCAGTATAGTAGTATCAGGTTGCCCCATCTGTTCGGGAGCTACCTGAATGGCGCCATTGAGATAAACGCCACCATGCGCTGTAAGTCTGCTTTCCAGTTCTTTTGCCTCCTGAGGGTTTCCGGTAGTGAGATTGATAAGCGTTTTTTTGCTGAAAACAAATTCACCTGCCTGGCCCAGAATGTCGGATACAGCTTTATTGTCCAGTACACAGATGATGATGATCTCGTTGTCTGCAATTGCCTGCTCTACAGATGTTGCTACTATTACACCACTGAGATCTTTTGCTTTTGAAAGATTTCGATTCCACACAGTTACCTGATAACCTTGCTCTACGTACATTTCAGCCATCCTGCGTCCCATTTGTCCAAGTCCAAGAACAGCAATCCGTCTTTCCAGAATTCTCTTTTCCATCATTTTCTTTTTTTGATTTGATGGAGTAAAATTCAGGCAGGGGAGGCGCTCAAACAATAAGGGAGGATTTATTCAGGCAGGGAATAATTCTTCCCTGTCCGGCTGGTGGGCATTTCAGCGTATCATCCTTCGTGAAGGATCAGATCCTGTTCTTTCCTGAGCTTTGCCATCAGCTTATCGATATACTGCCGGATAGAGGCGGGGAGTGTTTTGAAATTAGGATCGAAGCTGAGATGACGGCAATAATCAAGTACACATTCAACAGCGCGCACAGGGTATTTTTTGTTTTTGTGAATGGTGATGATCTTTACTCTCTGCACTTCATCGTCTTCCGTGTTACTGCCATAAACGATCACAGGATCGATGTATCCATCTCCATCGAGATCTGTAAAACTGGAATATTTGCTCCAGAACCAAATATGTTTTTCCGTTTTCGGTTCATGCACCAGCCAATCGCTGATCTTCCATTTTTCCATGAATCCGCCATGATCACTGATCAAACAAACGGCTTTGAGTTTTGTATTGGCTGTATCGTTTTCTTTAATAGTGGCATTGTCCTCGCAGAGCAATACTTCATATACACCACCTTTATCCTGGTATTGGTATGCTCTGAATACCGGCATGCCTTCAAACTGTAAACTATCCCCGAATTTGGCGGACATTTCCGTTCTTGAAAGAAGCCTGGCAGGGTCAGGTTGCTGAGCAATTGAAGAAAAATAGAAAAGAGGAAAAATGAAAAATACAGGTATACGGATAATCATGTAACGAAAATAGAAAATTGCTTTAAATACGCAAAGGCTTCTAGCGATGCGAATGAACTGCCGAAACACTCCCGTCTGATGTTCGTACATTCACCCAGGGCGCTTCCAGCAGGCCTTTGCGAAAGTCCAGCAATACTTCATCTCCTTTTTGAACTGTACTGTAAATCTCCCTGGGCACTTTCAATTCCAGGGGACCATCCGTGGCATTCCCATTACGGACGCTGATGTAATAAGAATAAGACTTCCCTTTACTGCTTCTGCTGTCTGTGACAGTTACCTTTTTTGTTTCAGGAGCGGAATCATCAAAACCACAATTGATTACAGTGATGGCGCCGAAGCCATATCCGAAATAGAACAACATCATCAGAAAAAACACAAAGGCGCCACCATTCTTTTTCGTAGGCATGAGATTCCTGCCGGAAAATACAAGTCCGCCCAAAATGATGGTCAACACAATTGCCGGCAGCCAGATCTTATCGTAATTCAAAATATTGAATTCGTACAATGCTGCAAGCGCCAGGCCGAAAGCAGGTCCCAGAAATGCGAAGTTCAGTTTTCCGTAAGCAGCTTTGTCTTTCACATCCAGGCGTAGCAAGCCGCTGTATTTCCTCATGATCAAAGCAGCCATCAGGGGAAACAAAATGGCTACAGTGGCAGCCAGCTTATAGGGCTGCGGCCAGAAGAAGATCCAACCACCGGCAATAGCACCTGTGAAGTTTAGGAAGGATGCCGTCTTTTTAGCTTTTTCCAGCTTTTCGGCCCGGTCAATTTCTGTTCTTCCATACTCCTCATTGTCCATCATCTCCCTGTATTCATTATAGGATTCCCGTGCATCCACATCATCATAACGAGTATTCAGCCAGGCAATGATCTCCTGTGATCTGCCATAATATTTGCTGATCCTTAGTTTCTTTTTTTCACGTGTAGTTGGCAGAATGTGGATGTATTGATCGTCTACCCGGTAACCTTTGATCTCACTGAACAATAATTCCCTTCTGGAAAACGGATATTCTGTAAAAACAGAATTCCCGGTGATCACGAATCTTCCTTTGATGGCATCCCACATGGCGTAGATCATCAGCAATACCAGGAACAGGCACCCCAATGGAATGATCCAGGTTAACACAGGCATTTGTTTTTCGATCATTGCCTGCTGCTGCAAATAGATACATAGCCAGGCAAACAGGACAATAAAAAGTGTGGCAATGAAAAAAGTGGTGATCACCCAACCTTTGGAGAGTTTATATTCTTTCATCGGAAGGTTTTGAAAAAAAGTATAGTTATTGATAGTTGATTCTTTCAGACCAATGCAATCCAGCCGGAAGTTCCTGGTTACTGAATTCGATATGCAATACTCTCCTGGACTGAGCGGCCGTACTTTTCCCCGAAGCGTGAAACAGGAGCGGATGCATTAGCATGATGCCACCTTCGTTCACACAGCAGAACTGTTCTGTGCTCATATTATCAACCTGCTCCATTCTGCGGATACCCGCGAGATGAGAAGCAGGAATTACCCGCAGTGCCCCATTGGATTCATCTGTATGATCGAGATGGATCCTGACAGTGAAATTTTTCTCCAGAAAAGCAACTGGTGGTTGAACAGCAAATTGGTCCTGTTTTTTAGTATATGGGCCAAACCCATTTGTCAGTACTTTATCTCTCACGGAGATGGTCAGGTCCTGGTGATATGCTACAAACCAATTGGAGTTTCCGGGTTTATCAAAATAAATGGATTTCGACACAAAATAATTCTCACCAAATGTAGCAGTGATCAACTTTTTGAGCTTTTCATCCAAAACGAGCTTTATCAGTTGCGGGATTTCTTTCAATACCTGCCTGATGGCAAACAGATCATTTGACCTGCGGAATGTTGGCCTGTTGCTCATTGCATTTTCTATTGCCAAAACCATTTCACTTACTTCCTGTGGTGAATAGAAATCATTCAGAATAGCGAAACCATTTTTCTTGAACCCGTTCATGACATGAAGATAATACTAACATCCGTTTATCGCTAATTGGGTTAAAACACGGTGCGCAGAAAGAGAGTGTTTAAATAGTTTTGACCTGTCCAGCAAAATTGCACGGCGGGATCTTCATCCCCTGTGAGCGTATGTAGTTTTAGAATCAGTAGTGTCCGTAAAGCAGGAGCCCGGCAACCAAACATGCGATTAGCCCTGATGCATATCAGAAGAAAGCGTGCTGTCCGCGGATCCTGCTTCTTCTTTTACATTTTCCGGGATCGAAACTTTTATTAATTTGTTTCCGGGAATTCGCAACAATGGTAAATAAAGTTCTGGTATTGTTCCTCATCCTGCTGCTGGCCCCGCTTATTGGCGGTATCTACGTAATCCTTCACGATCAGATCACTTACACCATTGCCCCGGAATATTATACTTAATTCAAATTTTATCATTTCGGTCTGGTGGAAGAAGGAGCTGCTGCTCCCGGTGAACAGCACAGTCTATTAGCAGCAGTAGTTGGCTTTATGGCCAAACAAATGTTCAGGGTTGCCATGCAATCGATACTGGTTGTTGTATTGGTGGCGGCCCTGTTTTTCAGTAACTACCGGAGTGGTTTGTTTGCACAAACAAAAACTGTAAATTAGTATTCAAACCTTTTCACTATGCTTGACTTTTTTACCGCCAAATTGTATGAAGATTTTCAATACAGGAATCCATACAATGCAGCCAGAAGAGTTACCGGATACCTGACTGCTTTCTATCTTTTTTTTGCTCTCAGTCTACTGGTCCCTGTTGTGAAATATTTCAATTACAAATACCTGAATCTCCATATCAATGGATGGTTCATCTTTGCAGCCATTGCGGTGTTGGCGGTTGTTCTGTACAATATCGTTTACAGGAGGCTTTTCAATACCAACCGTATTGAAACAATGGTAAGAAGATATGAGCATATCCTTATGCCGGCATTGATCCTGTATTTTGGATTATTCTTTTCCATTCCAATGTTTTTATACATCTACTCCATCATGGATCAATGGTTGAATGATAGCAGCATGTTTAACATGGTCTTCAATAACTAATACTCTTCCTTTCCTCATTTTCCAACACTTCGTTTCCGCCGCTTCGGTTCAGGACGCTTCAATAATTTGCTCACATGACTTTCATCCGTGAGACCAAATTCTGCTGCGATCTGTTTCAGACTGTATTCCCCATTGTCAAGTCTTTTCCTGATCAGGGTGTTGCGATATTCCTGCACGTAATCTCTCAATGTTATGCCTGCATGCTTCCTGAAGTACCTTCCGATATAATCCTCAGTGGAGTTGAATTGCCTTGCCAGTACCGTAGCACGCAATTTTGCAGGCGAATAAATGAATTTGTGGATATAGCAGAACAGGGCCTGCATATTCTTCGGCTGGCCTGCTGTATCCATCATTTCCGGCAAGTTCCTCTGAAGGATGCTGGCAATGGAGATCAACTGCATCCAGATCAGGTGTTCATTGCCTGCAGGATCATCTTTCAGTGACATGATCACCCTGAAGAGATGATTCACTGTTTGCTGGTCCGACGAAGAAAATCGAAAACCGGAAAAATGTACGTCCCTTCGTTTGATCAGGTATTCCAGCTGGCGGATGCCACTGAAATAATGCGTATCCAGTTGATGCATGTATTCATCGGTAAATTTCACATATACGAACCGGGTAGTTTGATGAATATCGAAGTAATGTTCATCATCTGGTCCGATGAAGAATACGTTACCGGCGCCGTAGGCCAGTGACGACTGGTTCACATGATGAATACCTTTGCCTTTGCTGATATAGATGATCTCGTAATGATTGTGTGTGTGAACAGGGTGATGCCATTCTTTCACTTCAAAATCGGAAACCAAAACCGGCTCAAATTGCCTGTACTGCTTCATGCCGGCAATTTACCAATAATACGCGGAATTATACAAAGCCCTTTAAGTTGCTTTTTTCCAATTTTACATCCTGAGGTTGGCCACCCGTTTATAGAAAATCAAACAAAAAGAATCAGATGAAATCAAAATATACAGCGCTGGTAGCAGGCGCCAATGGAGTTATAGGCAGCAGTCTCATCGAATATTTACTTACACTGGATAACTGGCAGGTGATCGGACTTTCACGGAAAGGAGGACAAAACAGTGACAGGCTCCGCTATATTTCGGTGGACCTTTTGAACAAAAAAGAAACATCAGAAAAGCTGCAACAGCTCACTGATGTAACACATATTTTTTATGCAGCTTATCAGGACCGGTCCAGCTGGGCAGAACTGGTGCCACCCAACCTGACCATGCTGGTCAATGTGGTGGAGGTAATAGAACCTGTTGCCAGTGACTTGCATCATATCAGCCTGATGCAGGGCTACAAAGTTTATGGCGCACATCTCGGTCCTTTCAAAACGCCTGCACGTGAAACTGATGCCGCGCATATGCCACCGGAATTCAATGCAGACCAGCAACAATTCCTGGAAGAAAAACAAAAAGGGAAAAAATGGACATGGTCCGCCATCCGTCCATCGGTAGTTGGAGGAGCTACCACTGGTAATCCAATGAACCTGGCTATGGTAATTGCTGTATATGCGAGCATTTCTAAAGAACTGGGATTACCATTGCGTTTTCCCGGCAAACCCGGCGCTTATAATAAACTTCTCGAAATGACTGATGCAGGGCTCCTCGCCAAAGCCACTGTTTGGGCAGCTACTGATCCACGTGGTGCCAACCAGGCATTCAATATCACCAATGGCGATCTCTTTCGCTGGGAAGAGCTCTGGCCTAAACTGGCGGCCTGGTTCAATCTTGAAACCGCGCCGCCTTTACCCATGCAACTGCAAGTGATCATGGCAGATAAAAAAGAATTGTGGAAATCGATACAGGAAAAATACAACCTTGAAGGACATTCATGGGAAGCAGTCTCCTCATGGACATTCGGGGACTTCGTTTTCGGATGGGATTATGATATGTTCGCAGACAGCAGCAAATCCCGGCGATCCGGTTTTCATGAATATATAGAAACTGAAACCATGTTCTACAAGTTATTCGATGAATTGCGGAATAAAAAGATCATTCCATGATTGCAATTATTCGAAAAGAAGCAGTTTTCCGCCTCTTTCTTTTTGTAACTGGACTTACATTTGTATTCCACTTTTCATCAATACTTCCACTCATGCCTTATACAATCAAAAACAACCGGGCCCTCCGGCAAATATTATGGCTCGACTTTATCCTGGGTGGTTCCACCGCTCTGGTTGGAATTCTTTTCAGCGAGCCACTGACAGGCTTCCTGGGCTTCTCACAGCAATTCATCCTCACAGTAAGCATCATAACGGGACTATATGCCCTGCTGGCTTTACGCCTGGCCCTCCAGACAGTTATCTCTGTGAGGATGCTCAGACTATTGATCCTTGCCAACTGGATATGGGCATTAATAAGTATAGGATTACTCTTCTTTTATTTTAAACCCGCAACCATCCCGGGTAAGATCTTCCTCATTCTTCAGGTGCTGGTAGTTGGCGGATTAGCCTGGTTCGAAAACAAGCAATTGAAGCATCCGGTTAGTTAGTTGTTGCTCAATCAACCATCCGACAGCCCGATAAAATTTGATTGTTTCAAAATGTAAAGATGGAAAACGATAATAGTGATGTGTATCCTGTGAATAGAGAATTCCCGGTTCAGGGTGTGGGCAAAAATGCGCCATCCGTTTCGCATACCAGCTCGCGTTTGTCGTTCGTCATAAGCTGGGATTTGGGAAAGCGGATCACCTTGTAATCCAATGCAGGGTGGGAATTGCCATTGGCATCCTGCACACGTAATACCAGTGAAACCTTATCCAACTTCCAGGCATCCGCCATGAAATTGGGGCTGTACCTGATAGTGAGGCGCAGTCCATTTTTTTCTATCTGCCCAATGCCCAGCTCATGCAAACTGTTTTGAGTTGTAAACAGGCTTTGCAATACAATATCATTCGAAGTATTGATCCTGAATTCGGTATTCTTATGTAATTGTGAAGGAGAGGAGGCGAAAAGCGGAACATCAGGGTTCGGTTGTCCATTCGTGATAGTATTCAATTTTTCTCCTTTTCTTGATAGAGTGATGCTGATAGTTGAAAGCATCTCCTTATTATCGTTGCCGGTATACATCACTACAGTGGCTGCACGCAGGTAATAAGGCACAACCGATGGTCCGGGATTCAGTGGTGCAACCGGCGTTGCATTTTTCTCCGAAGCATGAGGGGCCAGCTTCACCGGTTTCTGTTGCGTTACCGGTTTAGAGGTTTCTTTTATAACCTGACCGCGGCTAACCATGGATGATAGGATGGTAATGATCAGGAACAGCTTTCTCATGTTGCAGTAATTTAAAATGTAAAACTGAACATAATAGCTTTAGTCCACCATCCCTCAAATACGGGATATTTTGTATGAACCGCCTTCCGGCAAAACTGGCCGCATTCATAACATATTATTTTTATACAATACACAACCCGCTATAGCAGCGGGGTTTATTGTGCCCTCAATGTCCATTATTCCAATATCAACAAAACCGTTAAAACACGGTGAGCCCTTTCAGTGATTTCTGTGTATTTTTCTATAATCCTCACCCTCCGGAAAATACCGCTGATTGTGCTTTTCCTCATCATTCGCCATTACTGCTAAATTTAAACCAGCTATTATGAAAGCACTATTATGCCTGTTCCTGATCATTTCCGGGTCAACCCTTATTGCACAGAAAAAATGTAATTCAAGTCATGTTCTATTCAGCCCGCCATCAGGCACTCTGCCGCAACCCATCAAAAGCCTGGGTAATAATCCGCAGATAAAATGTTTACGTAATGTCCGCACCAAACAGCAATTCCTCAATGCCATCAAAACCTGCCTGAGCAAAGAAATCTATAAACAAGACCTGGATGAGCTCAATGAACTGCTTCAGCAGATCGGCCTCAGCAATGGCACAGCAGATCTTACTGAAGAGAACCTGAATTTCGGGACCATTCCATTTGGAACCCGTGGCATGCTTGGATACAAGAAAAATAAACAGATTGGTTATCTCTATGCGGAACTGGTGCCCGAAGGGCAGGAGGGGGTGAAAGGATGGAAAATCACCGGACCTGATGGTTGTTTTCTCTACATATTCACAGCCTGTGGCAATGCCTTCTATCCTGAACAGCCCTGTCCGGGTTGCCCAACAGTGAATATCTCCACGCCGGCTGATGAAGTAAAAATAGAATGCGAAGCAAAAACAAAATTGAAAGAAGTGGTGACTGAACTGGTATTGGTCCGTCAGAAAAAAACAAGGATACCCAAAACGAAAACCTCGGGTGCACGCAGAGAATTAAGGGATATTGATAGCTTTGTTGTCAGCTCTCAACGGAGAACCTTCGAAGTAGCCGATGGAGTAAAAACGAACTACTCCGTCAAATTATCTCCTTATACTTTCAATGGTGAGATCTGTACGGATAGCACCATCAATATTCCCCTTAAACTGGAAAAACTGGAAACCGCTACAGCAGCAGTAGAAAGCAGTTCCTCCACAGAATACATCAGGATCAGGGAATATGTGAACAGAAGAACATTAAAGTATTTCAGAAAGATCAAAAAAGTAACAAACTAAATACTGAATAGAATTGTAGAGCTGCCAGCCGCCCGCCGGAGGGCAGGCCACTGGCAGCATACTGCATTATCAGTAAGCAGCACGCAATATTTCACGGTACTTTCCATGAAGCTGCTTTGCAGCATCTACTGGATTTCCTGTTGCCTTTACTGGATAATCTTTCTTTTCATTCACCCAATTCCATTCCCACTCCTTCATTTCTTTCTCGAAAGCTTTCTGATCATATGCTTTACCATTATCGAAAACGGCGTCAGCAACTGCATAGAATTGCATCCACCGTGGTTTGTAGAAATCGTTCAGCATGCCTGACCATTGTTTGCAGGCATATTCATGCAATCCGCTATTCTTATCGCCCCAGAGCGTGATCAGGTTGCGTGCATTCTTTTCATAGAGCGCTTTTTCATCAGCATTCGTTCCCCATTTCTTCGCATCGTTCAGCCAGCGTCCGAGCAGGAAATCATCCTGTGTAGCCAGTAATGCTTCCATATCATCGATCACACCTATGAACTGTTTGAACAATTGACGGAACTGTTCCCTTTTGCCCGACAGGTAAGCCGCGGCAAAACTGCGCTGCAGCGTATCCGCATAATTAGCGAGCACCTGGCGCGTGAGATCGGTGAGATCATAACGGTAACCCTCACTCTGTTTCAGCTCATCCGACGCTGCCAATAACTGGTCCCAGGCTTGCAACAACTCTCCGGGTTTATATCCTTTTTTCGTATTTGTACAGGCGGCTTTTTCTGCAAAGGTGGGCCGTGCCGTTATAATGCTTTCCGGGCCACCGTTGGAAACCCCTGCATTGTATACGGTATTCTTCATCACCACCCATGCCTGTTCAGCATTGGCATTGGCTTTTCCATAACGGCGGGTGGTATAATCCTTCAGCCATTCATCGAGATGAATGGGCTGATCACGCCATACGTTTTCCAGCATCAACGCATACATCACCGGATTCTGTTCAATGGCTTCAGGCGTCAGACCGATCCCGCAAAGATTGCCGGCTGCCGGATCATTCAATAAGGAAGCAGGTTTCAGCGCTACTTCATCCATTCGTCCATACATGCTGATATTGCCGCCGAAATTATGCAGCATGCACCAGATCCAGGGCTTGCCATAATAAGCCTCGGTCTTATTCCAGACAGGATTGTTCTCACTCCAGAGATCGAGCACGATCATTTTGTTGTCCGGCACTGCGTTCAGCAATGCTTTTATCTGTGGCGTTTTCCAGAAATTTGCCTGAAAATGAAATAACCATCCCTGGATGATCCATTTTGCTTTCGGATCAGCGGACCACATTGCCTGGTATACTTTTTTACTTACTTCACTCAGGAATGTACTGTCGTCGGTAGGAGGTTTGTTCTCATTGAAGGTATCGGAAGAATACAGGTGATCTGTTCCGAAAGTTTTGGTTTGTTCTTCGATGAACTTCTTTCCGATCTCTATGAACAGAGGATCATTCGGATCCAGAATGGACACCTGCGGAAATCCGGACCATTTGGTTTGCTTCAGCATTGCATTGGGAAATTTCTCTTTGAATGCCGGCGGTACATGTCCTGTAAATGCAGGCAGGATCGGCGTCATGCCCAACTCACGCTGACGGGCGAGGATCTTTTTTTGCAGTTTTTCATGACTGATCATCCAGCTCATTGGCAGCGGGCCGCCCCAGCCATCAAGATTGCCCATCCAGAACCAGTTGAAATAAGCAGGGCCGCTGAAAAAACCTTCCAGGTCCTTTTCGGAAAAGCCAAGGCCCTTGTAAACGCGATGCCAGATGATATTTTGTCCGGTCAGCGCCAGCGGCATATTGATGCCATTCAACGCCATAAAATCGATTTCTTTCTCCCATCGCGTCCAATCCCACCAGCTCATGGTATAATTGAACGTGCAATAATTTAGATAGTAACGGTAATCGTAAGGTGTTTTGCTGACAACCTTTGCTGGCACCTGTGGCAATGGATCAGGAATGTTCAGGTTAGTGCCGTTCCAGCCGATATCGCAGCGGGCAAAGTTTTTCAGATAATAGTTCAACGCACTTGCGATGGCAATTCCATTGGAACCTGCCAGTACTATCCTGTTGTTCTTCGAATACAGTTCAAATACATCTTTCCCTTTTCCTGTATTGATGATCTTCACTTCAAAGCTGCTATGCAGCCTGGCAGGGAGAATACGCTTTACAAGGCTATAGGCAGCTGCTTCTGCTTTCTTACTGTTGGGGGTTCCGGCCTGTACATTCAGGGCCAGCATGGCTATCAAAGTAATAGCCAGCACCATTCGTTTAGCATTCATAATTTTCCTGATATTGTATGCGGTGGATCTTAGTTTTGATTTACCAGCTCAATCGCTTTTTGCAATGGATCCGGATAGGGGGAAATTTTGCTGATGCCCGGACGGGTCACCCATTTTTCTTCCCAGCTCTTACGATCGAAGTTCTTATTGAACAGGGTTTCCCTTACTCTCGGCACATAGTAATCCCTGATCAGGCCGCTCCAGATCCGCGCTGCATAATCATCCTGGAATCCGCCCCAGGTAGTGATCAGACGCTTTGCGTTTGACTCGTAATAGTCTTTGTCTTTTTCATTATTTCCATGCAGTCGCGCATAATCCACCCAGCTTTGCAGCCTGTTCATCGGGTGCGATTCCAGTAATGAATCAACCTGCAACATCAACAACATGGCTTTATTGCCCAGGGATGTTTTCAATGCATCGTTGCCTGCGGAATCAGCCTGCAATGCCTGTTTGTAATATTCATCAGCCTTCAGTCCGAGATAGAGGGAACTAAGCTCCAGGGCATCGTACCGGTACATTTTGTTTCCCTTCATCACATCCGCAGCGGCCAGGAAATCCTTCACGCCCTTGAAGAAAGCGGGGTCATCGTTCACTGATCCTTTTCTTCTTGTATCGTATTTCACTGTTTGCCATACAAAGCGGGGATAGGACCCGAAGGAATTATAACAGGAAGAAAACAATGCCTGCCCGGCGGACAAAATCGATGCATTCGCATCGCCATATCTTGCCCGGCAATATTCCAGTCCCCAGTCTTCCAGGTTGATCTCTGTATTGGTCCAGCCCATATCGGAGATCAGCTCATAGATCAGTTCATTGTTCTCGATGCCTTCAGGTGCATGACCATAACCGATCATGCTTTTGGAATAAGGCGACTTCAATGCCTCGATAGGTGCGGAGGCATAAAAAGATACCACGCCGGTATAAGGCGTCTTACCACCGAAGTTGGGAACGAAGCTGTAGATCCATTGTTTTCCGTAGAAGCCGGCATGTGTTTTCCAAACCGGATCGATATGCCATACGTAAGGAGGATAATCATTCCCCAGATCGATGATCATCATTTTATCATCGGGCACTTTGGAGAGGAGCGATTGCAAAGTGGGCTTGTCCCAGAACTTATGTTGATACCCGAAGGTCCAACCCTGTGTAACCCATACAGCATCCGGATTCCCGCTGATAATGGATTCGTACACAGACCTTCCGTAATTGGCGAGATAGCTGTATTTCTTTTCAGGATGATCATTGTCTACCGGTACATCCATTTCATTGAAACAGTCGGCCAGGTAGTATTTATTTTTTCCGAATTCCTTTTCCCATTCTTCGATGAACAGCTTACCGATCTTTTTGAACCAGTCTGTTTCGGGCGACAATACATAACCGTTATCCTCAGGTGCAAATCCGCCCCATTTCAGCGGATTGAGTTTCAGCTCCGGATGCAGTTTCGCAAATGCCGGCGGCACGAAACCCGCAAAGGCTGGAGTGATGGGTGTGAAGCCCAGCTCTTTTATCCTGCCCATGATCTTTTTTTGCAATTGCAGTTGACTGCTATGCCATCCGTCAGGGATGGGGCCATCCCATTTGTTCAGATTTCCCATTCTATGCCAGGGCAGGTGTGCAGGGCCTGTGAAGAAATCGTCCATATCTTTTTTCTTCAATCCCAGTTTCAGCCAGACCCGTTCAGCAATGGCTTCACTGGCAACGGTGGCCAATGGCATATTGATGCCATGCATCGCCATCCAGTCCAGTTCCTTTTCCCAGCGGGTCCAGTCCCAATACGGAGTTGTATAACCGAAAGTGACCACATTGAGATAATAGCGATACTGGTAAGGCGTTCCGCCGATGAGATCTGCGTTGGGCCAGGAGGCAGGCGGAGTAATGGTCCCGCTGCTCCAGGTATACATAATGTTGCAATATTTTTTAAGGTACTGATGGAAACCGAAACAAATGGCAGATACGCTGTTTCCCGAAACAGTCAGTTGTCCGTTCTCTGCTTTCACGCGGAAACTGTCGATCCCATTGGCAGTAGCAGCATAACTTATCTTCACATTTGTGATCCTGTTCCCTGTTACGCGTTCCAGAACAGCTTTGGATGCGTCCACAACCTGGCTGGCATCGACAGTTTGTCCATTTTTTTGCTGCGCGAAATTTTGCAGGCTTACTGAAAAAACAACACAGCAAAAGAGCAATCGAGTGAATACCCTCATAGGTTACCTGATTTTGAATGTAGCAATGATAGGCCGATGATCGGATGCATATGTTTCTGCGATCACATCATATGAGATCAGCGACCAGTTCCAGTTCTTTGTTGCAATATAATCGATGGTACGGCGCGGTGTTTCAACAGGCACCGTTCCGGCGCAATTGTCGATGCAGGTACGTTTGAATGCCGTGTCCAGCAGGTTAATGGCATCGCTGCCCGCCACACTGTTGAGATCGCCACATAGTACCACCGGCAGTTTTTCGTTTTTGAAATGGTCCAGTATATGCTGCATCTGCAGATTTCTGTTGGAATGGTCCTTACTGGCGTCCAGGTGTGTATTGGCAAAAATGAATTTCTGTTTTCCTGTTTTGATGGTGGCCATCGCCAGGATCCTTTCTTCTGCCTTTACTTTTTGAGGCAGCCGTTCAAGCTTCAGTTTCTTCAGAGGCAGTTTGCTGAGAATGGCCAGGCCGTATTGCCCTCCATCATGATCGATAGCCTTGAAGAAATGATAACGCATGCCTGTTTTTTCAGCAATCAGTTTCGCTTCGTTCACATTTCCACTTCGTTTGGTATTCATGTCCACCTCCTGCAGGGCAACAATATCGGCCTTGCTCTCAGTGATCACTCTTGAAACCGCATCCAGGTCTATCAATCCCGGCCTGGATGGTGGATTGGCATGATGGATATTGTAGCTCATGATGATCAGCGACTGTTCTTCCTGCGCAATGGTGTCGCTGCCAAAAAACAGGCTCAAAAGAAATGTAATAATGTACACAGTATGCCTTACCATATTCTGATTGTGATTTATTTTTCTTTGAATTCCACCACCAGGGGATAATGATCGGATAACTGATCGGTGACGCTATCCCTGATAATGGTTGCTGTAATCAACTTCTCTGCCAGAATACTGTTTACGAATATATAATCGATCCTTACCGGTTGTTTCGTTTTCACTTTCGTAACATAAGCAGCAGTAGGGAAGCTGGATCCGAATGGCTTATTGATCTTTTTATAACTATCTGTAAATCCTTTATCGATCAGCATTTGCACCACGCCATATTTGCGGGCAGGGGAATAATGTACACTGTCTTCCGGCGAAAATGAATTGAGATCCCCCATGATCAGGATCCCTTTTCCTGAAGGGATCTTCGCCGCACTGTCTAGTATCTCCTTTATTTCTTCCAGGCATTTGACATAGCTGAATGGCGACAAATGTGTGATAAAAAGATGATGCCCGTTCACCTCAGCATGAATGCAGCCGTGGTGCATGGTTTCAGTCATTTTTTCCAGGTTGGTGACCGGGTATTTCGAAGTGATGCCAACAGGTGCATTCTTCCCTTTAAGCAGCACGGCATAGGAATGCCCATAACGGTGAGCCAGGCGCTCCAGTGAATCCCGGGTAAAGGTACTCAGTTCCTGCAGCCCGATCACATCGGGGTCCACTACTTTCACCCATTCCACAAAACGATCTGCCTGTTGCGGATTCTTCTGGAAACCGGTGAGTACATTATAACTGAGCACACGCAGTTTTTCAGGATGTGTACTGTCACTCGCTTCCCGGCGAGTGACTGCTCCCCGATTGATTGGTGCAGAGCAACCAAGCATCAACAGGCATCCTAAAAGAATAAAGCTCCGCATCAATCGATCACTTTGGTGGGTTGTAATCCTTCTGTAACGCCATCTCCCAGAGGGAATTCTTCTTCCAGTTCACTGAGCGTGGAATTTTTGGTGAGATCCACCGCGCGCTGAGCTCTTGCTTTCACCCAACGGCCAAGTCGCACATTGTACACGCCCCCCATTTTGTAGAACCAGCCAGCATCTGCCGGTGTACCATAAGCGAGACAGATCGTATTGGAGCCCTGTTTGTAAAACGGTTGTGATTCCAGCGTTACCGGGTTCACCACATCATACCAGTCGGTATTGGTGATGCGCAGTCCCACGGGAGGATTGGCATTCGCATTGAGTACAGAACCGTTATAACCGATGAAGACCACATCGATGGGAATAGAATTCTTATCAACCGTTGTGCCTTCAAACACTGCAATACCACAGGTGAAAGTGCCACTGTTAATGAAGAGATTGGTATTCTGCTGGCCGAATCCATCACCGGGCGTACCGCCATAATTTTTGGAAAGGATCCAGTTGGCATGCGCCATGCTGGTGGAGTTCTGCCCATTGATAAGTTTGGAAAGATTGCCTACATAGAAATAAGTTCCCTTGGCTGCAAAACCTGAAGTGAGATTGAACTTGTAATTACGCAAACCACCTGTTGCCCATCCATTCACCGGGAAACCGGTAGGCGTATAGCTGGAAGTATTGTTGCTGGTAACAACGGAGAATGGAGTTACTGAGAAATCGATATCACGCGTTGCCAGGAACTGCATGTATTCCCCGTCAAGGTCGGTGCCTTCCACATCGGTCACGAAACCAGATACCACAATAGCAGCCTGTGTAACGGTAGAGCTGAGAACCGTAATATCTTCATCTCTTCTGATACGCAGATGGGGCGTGGGTTTCCCGTTAACTGAAGCATATTGCAATACCCCTTTGAAATTGGCCATACCAGGCAATGGTGTATTGGCGAAAGTAGCGTCGGGTTCTGTATGCAATATAAAATTTTCGAAGCCATCATTCACTACTCTGTCGCCACTATAAGTTTCAGTGGGAGCGGGGATCGGATCGAAACCACCTTTCACGATCACGAGCTCTGTACTCTCATAGATCTCTGGATTTTCCAGGATATAACTGCTGGGCACACGATTGATGGCGATCGGCACATCGGAAGCTATTTTGGTAACGGCTGCGCCACTAAGGCCGGTCACCTGCAGTAATCCATCCACGCGTTTCATCACTCCACCTTCAAGGTTAACAGTGACGGAATCTCCTGGTACATATTTTTCTGCATCGGCGCCGATATTGATGGTGATGCCACGCAATTGGTTCAGTCGTAATTTATCCTGCACCATCAGCAATCCCGCGGGCAGGTTCTTTCCCCTGTGATCAGATACTACCACGCCGGCAATACTGGTATAACCCAGCATGGAAGATTTGGAAAGCGGATAGTCATCACCTTTATAATAACTTCTCAGGTCATAGATGGCAACATAGGGGCTTACTTCAGCGCCGGGGAAATTACCGGTCTTCTCGCAGCCCATCAATGCCAGCAGTGCTGAACTGATCCATGATATATTTAGAATTAATTGTTTCATGCTTCTGTTTTTTAACTATTGATCACTCTTTGATTGATTTATGGTTTCTGCCACCAAACCTGTGTACTTACAGCATCGCCACCCATGCTTTCCACGGCCAGTTTGTAATTGGTGGGATTGGCAGCCTGCACATAAACAGGATAGTTCAACCTGGCAGGCATCACACCTCCGTTGAACAATCCTTCACCTTTCGGAAGGATAGGGTGACCTGTGCGGCGGAATTCGAACCATTGTTGAAAATCGGTCATGAAGAGACTATAGTATTTCTGCAGGTGAATGCGTTCCATTTTACTATCGCCTGTGGTTGCATCCAGCGGCAACGCATCATCCCAGCCGATATTGGCTGCAGTTACATAATCCGTGAACTCTGCATTGGCGATATCGGTGGTGAAAACCGGCACCCAGTAATTTATCGCATTGGCGATACCGTTATGATAGTAAGTACCTGCATCTCCTGTGATCCATCCTTTGGCGGCAGCTTCTGCAAAAATGAACTGCAGTTCCGCGTAGGTCATGATGATGCCGGTAAGCGGATTTTTCTGCAAAGAATAATCAGAGGCGCCCATGGAATAGAAGAAAGCCTGCTTGGGCTCGCCGCCACCAACAGGATAACCACTGTTCACACCGGCGAATCCATTACTGCCGGGAGCAATCCCGATCCTGTTACGGGTTCCATTGCCATATTTGGTACTGAGATCCAGACGGGGATCATTCCATTCCCTCAAGGGTCCGATAAAGAAATTGCAGAGCGAGGGAATATTGAAATCCGCTTCACGCAGTGAGGTCACAAATGGACTGGAGAGCGCCACACCAGGCACTGTAGTGCCGTTCCATTTCAGTACTGCCGATTCATCATTGGAAGTGAACACAGGATATTTCGAAGGATTGCCGATGATCTCTTTGATCTTATCGATCATCACAGTAGCTGTTTCCTGTTTGCCGGACAAACGGAGAAGCAGTCGCAAATGCAGGCTGTTGGCCAGTTTCCGCCAGCGGCTCACATCCCCGTTGTATACAGGATCGGCAGCAGCAACGATTACCTTATTGCCTGAAAGTAATTCATTCGCTTTTTCCAGTTTATCCAGGAGACCATTGTAGATATCTTTCTGTTTGTCGAATGCAGGTTCTACAATTCCTTCTTTGCCCCTGTTGGCTTCAGTGAAAGGTATATCGCCATATGAGTCTGTCAGCAGAGAAAATACCCATGCTTCCAGTGCGAGGGAAATTCCTTTCCAGGAATCATTTTCGTACTCAGGCATGGAGGCGACAGTGAAGATCTCTTTGAAATTGGTCAGCTCGGAATACCAGGCGTTCCAGGTGAGGTCGGCCACATTTGGACGGAAATCGTACCTGAATATCGCGTTCTCATCTTCACTTTGCGTTACCGTCACCTGCATCAGTTCATTATTGAAATTCCTGTTCCGGGTGAGGTTGGCAGACAAAGTATTCACCAATGCAGGTGTGAGGAATTTTTCCGGCGGTGCATCAGTGATGCCAATGGGATCAGTGTTTTCTTTCTCGAATCCCTTTTTGCAGGCAGTGAAAGAAAGTGCTGCCAGTGCTATGATTGATAGTATGAATATCTTTTTCATGATTCTTCTTAATTAATACCAACAACTAAGTTGAAGCCAACAGTGCGGGTGGAAGGGAATTGTCCTACTTCAAAGCCCTGCACGATATCAGTACCGCTTAGTGTACCGAATTCAGGATCGAACATGGGCCATTTAGACCAGATGAAGAGGTTGCGTCCGTAAACGCCTACAGTTACCCTTGTTAATCCAAGGGCTTTCAGAGTGTTCTTTGGAAGTGTATAATCCAGTCTGGCTTCTCTCAGTTTGATGAAGTCGGTTTTATAGGTAGCGCCTTCTCCGTTGGCCGTGCCCATGGAGTTCTGGTAGAATGTGGTGATATCTTTCGCAATCACATCATTCTTCCTGTAATGATCTCCGTCCTGGATCACGCCGTTCCCGATAATGCCACTGTAGCGGCCGGGCAGGGTAGCCGTGAGCTTGCCGAAATCAGCCAAACGGCCATGTGTATACGAATGCGCCACACCGCCGGCCTGACCATCAAACAGAACATTGAAGCGGAAAGATTTGTAGCGGAATTCATTCCCGAAACTGAATTTATATTTCGGAATGGTATTGCCGAGATATACGGGCGAAGAAGTGATCTTCGGAAGACCTGTTGCTGCATCATAGATCACCTGTCCATCCGGAGAACGTTCAAATCCGATCCCGTACATATCACCCATACTGCCGCCTACTTTCGCTACGATCTGCACACCGCCTACAGCACCGCTCCGGAGCAAAAAGAGACTGTCGTCATTGGCCAGGGAAACCACTTTGTTCTTATTGGTGGAGAAAGTGGCGAACATGCTCCATTTGAAATCTTTGGTTTCAACAGGCGTGCCATTGAGCGATACTTCCAGTCCGGAGTTATCAACCTGGCCTGCGTTCACCACCTGTCTTGTAAAACCGGAAGAACGGTCAACAATGCGTTGCAGGATCTGGTCTTTCGTTTGTCCCTTATATACAGCCACGTCGAAGCCTAACCGATTTTTGAAGAATTTCATTTCAGCTCCCAGTTCATAGGTAGTTGTCTTCAGCGGTTTCAGGTTGGGATTGGGAATGGTGGCAGGATTCTGCACTGCGCTATCTGTATACACTTTATCGGTAGGATAGAGGTAAGCATAAGAAGTGAGATAGGGCAGGGTTCCGCCGCTACCCACAGAAGCTACCGACAATCTCAGTTTGGCATAATTGATCACTTCAGGCATTTTGAAATATTCCGAAGCAATGAAACTTACACTGGCAGAAGGATAGAAGAAGCCCACATTATCGGTACGATAAGGAGTGGCCAGAACACTGCTCCAGTCCTGCCTGCCTGTAAGGTCCATATACAGGTAGTTCTTGTAACTGAGCGAGAACAATCCGTAAAAACTGTTGATGCGGAAACGGCTGGTATCCGGCAGGTACACCAGGTCATACATGGAGTTACCAAAATTATAGATGCCCGGTTCTTTCATTCCGTCAGCCCTTGTTTCAATCCTGTTGTATTTGTTGCGAAGCATGCTTCCACCAACGGAGCTGGTTATGCGGAAATCTTTGTTCAGTTGCTTATCATATTTCAGGAGGAAATCGCCGGAGAGTTCCTGAACACCGATATCCTGTGTACGATAAGAACCATTGGCGAAGCGGGCTGCAGTCCAGGGACGGTGCTGCCACCTGTCTTCCCCCGAACGGTCGATGGTCCCTCTCAGTTGCAGGCTCAGTTCTTTGGTGAAATTGTAGTTCAACTGGATATTACCGGTGAGGTTGTTGCGGTTGGCGCCGTTGATGAACTCATAAGCCACCGCATAGGGGTTCTCGGGAGATGTGGTAAAAAGATCCTTCAGTTCCTGGTTCTCTTTTCCTGTTGTCCAGTAATTCCTGAGCCAGTTCATATCTGCATTGGGCACCCAGAACACATACCAGTACATCACAGACTGGTTGCCATAGCCAACGCCCGGCAGATTGTTGCTGTGCTTGTTGGTATAGTTTGCTTTCAAAGACACATTGAATTTGGATGTGACTTTGGTAGTAGTTGAAAGTGTAAGATTTGTTCTGTTGAAACCCGTGTTGGGCAATATCCAGGTATTATCGCTATGGGTAGCCGAAAAGCGGAAAGAAGTTGTTTTGAAGAGATTGCCATCCACACTAACGGAGTTGGACAGTGATTTTCCTGTTTCGAAGAAGTCCCTGATCTGGTTCTTGTAAGGCACCCAGGGAGTTCTTTCGGTTGCGGTAGTTTGTGTATTGGGATCGTACTGGTAGAATTGCTGTCCATTGAACCGCGGGCCCCAGCTAAGGCTGGTATTGCTGGTGGAAGGACCATCTGCAGTAGAACCATAAGAGTAAGTGGCGGCGCCATTCAGGCCCTGACCGTATTCATATTGCAGGTCCGGCCAGCGGTTGGGAGTTTCCAGTGAGCCATTGGAACTAACGGTGATGCCCAGCTTTTTCTTTTTTGAACCGGACCTGGTGGTGATGATCAACGCCCCATTGGCGCCACGCTGCCCATACAATGCAGATGCAGCAGGGCCTTTCAGCACGGTAACGCTTTCGATATCTTCTGGATTGATATCATTGAGTCCGCTTCCGAAATCCGTGGGTTGGATGCCATCGGTTGGACCGGAAGCGCTGCCACCTGTAGCGGTGCGTCTTGCGCTGCCACTGCTTACAACCACACCATCCACAACAATGAGGGCTTCATTGTCGCCCGTAAGATTGTTCTCACCACGTAAGATCACTTTGATGGAACCACCGGGCCCGCTGTTGGAGCGGACCATATTGAGGCCCGCCACTTTTCCGGAGAGTGCGTCCATCCAGTTGGTGGATGCTGCATTGGTGAGCTGTTCCGTGTTGATCTTGGTAACTGCATAACCAAGCGCTCTTTCTTCACGCTTGATACCGAGTGCAGTCACCACTACTTCGCCGAGCTGACCGGTAGCGGCTTTCAGCCTGATCACGAGATTTTCGTGGTCCTTACTGAAGGTCTCCGTAACTGATTCGTATCCTACTGAAGAGAAGGTGACGGAAGCGCCGGGAGCAATTTTTACCGAGAAGCTTCCTTTGGAGTCAGACATGCCAACATCTTTTTTCTGAACGATGATAGAAACAGCCGGAAGCAGTTCTCCATTCTGATCGTTCACAACAGTACCGCTGACGGTAATGGTTGCGGGCGTTTGTGCATTGAGGTGAGAAGCGAAGGAAATCATACAGAGCAGCAGAAGCAGTGCCAATTCCCTATGCCTTTTTTTTAGCGAGAAACGTCCTAAACACCCGGGGGTTGCTGTAGTGTTCATTATGGGGCTTTTTTCGAGTTTTTTCAACCGTTTTGGTTAAATATTTGGAATTCCTTTAAGACTTTGATTCAAATTTAACAGTCTTAATTAAAAATTCAACAGTATTTATCCACAAAAAGCAAATAATTAATATAACAGTAATAACTTCTTTAAAAATTTAACAGAAGATTCATAATGAATTTTCTGAATCTTTTGTATCTATGCAACACAATCTTATGTAGTGGAAAAGAAAGAATTAAAGAAACTGGAGATTTTAAGGTCATTACTCGAATCGGAAAAAAGCATCGCCGGGCTCTGTGAGCACATCAACATAAGTACCCCAACCTGTTTGAATTTCGTATCCGCACTCCTGGAAGAGGGGGCGATCATGAAAAGCGGACAGGGGCAATCCATCGGCGGCCGTAAACCGGACCTGTATGCACTGATGCCTGGTAAATATTTTGTGCTGGCCATCGAGCTGGAGCGTTACCAAACCAGGATGACGATACTGGACAACAGCTACCGGTACAGCATACCCGTAAAGACCTTTCACCTCAATATCGCCACAGAAGCCGATCCTGTTTCGCAATTACACAATATGGCCTCTGCGCTGATCAGTGAAGCAGGTATCGATAAGGAAAGCCTGATCGGGATCGGGATCAGCATGCCCGGTCTGGTAGATTCCAAAAGAGGAGAGAACTATACTTTTATCATTTCCACCAACCAGCTTCGTTCCCTGCAACAGGAGCTGGAAGACACATTCAGTAAGCCCGTCTTCATTCAGAACGACGTGAAATGCTATGCCATCGCAGAAAAACGTTTTGGCCTGGCAAGAGAAAAACGCGATGTGATGGTCTTGCTGATGGACTGGGGCATTGGCCTTGGTATCATCATGGATGGAGAGCTGCGGGGCGGCACAGCAGGCTTTTCCGGGGAGATCGGGCATATTCCGCTGATAGACGATGGCATCCTTTGCTACTGCGGCAAACGCGGTTGTCTGGAAACGGTAGCTTCCGGTGTGGCGCTTGCCAAGATGGCCAAGGAAGGGATCCTCTCCGGACAAGATTCTTTACTGAACAGAATATCCAATAGTGAGATAGATAAGATCGAGCCGCATGTGGTGATCGATGCTGCCAATCTCGGTGATCAGTATGCGATCAATATCCTCGCGGATGTGGGCGCCAAAATGGGGAAGGGCATCGCTACAGTAATTCAATTGTTCAATCCGGAGCTTATCATATTGGGCGGCAAGATGGCAAAAGCGCGTCAGTACATCACCATTCCCATGCAACAGGCCATCAACACCTATTGTATGACGCAGATCAGGGAGAAAGCAAGCATACAGGTGTCTGAGCTCGGCACAGATGCCAGCATACTGGGTGTAACGAGTATGGTACTGGAAAATTATTTCGATCAGCAGATCGAAATGGCAACTCCGGGAAAACAAAAGAAGAAATAGAAGTAGTTCAGCGTTTACAGGCCCAGTTCAAATACTTCGAGATAATGATCCATGAAGAGGAGTTTATCGAGGGACGCGATCGCCACGAGTCCGGCGGGATAATCGATCCTCACGATACCGTAACAGGAAGTCCTGCCTGCGGGATCATCCCTCATAATTTTAACTGATCTCACATTACCAAAAGGAAGGAAAAGTCGTTGCAGGTGTGCCGCCGTAGTGCGGCGATTCAAATTGGTGATGGCGATTTTCATAGCAATAATTTGGAACTGCAAGGATGGTTTAACTGAAGTTACCATTTTTTGCGGCTCCGGCCAATTCCATTTTTGGTAATTTTTCCTGGCCGAAATCCTTTACTGGTAGCTGTTTTATCGCCTCATACTATCGTTTTTTTGCCGCTCAGGTAAATTAAAACTTCATTTAACTATATCATTTACATTTGTTTGGCCTGTTAATTGCTGTAAGGCGCACCAAAACCGGACCGCTTAGTGAAGCCCAAAGAATCATCGTACGAAAAATTCTTGCTGATGCAGGTTGCATCGGGCGATGAACAGGCATTCAGAACACTCACCCATCATTACTCCGGGCTTGTTTTTAAATTCATTTATCAGCATCTGGAAGACCGGTCCCTGGCCGAGGAGATCGTTCAGGACATCTTTGTGAAGCTTTGGCTCACCCGGGAAACACTGGCGCAGATCGAGAGCTTCAGGTCTTTCTTACTCATTATTTGCAGGAACCATGCATTCAACGCCCTGAAGAAAATGGTGAGAGAAAAGAACCGGGCATGGGAGTGGAGCCAGGATTCACTGCAGGAGGCCGGTGAAGATATTTACAAGCAGGAACACCTGTTGCTGCTGATCGATGAAGCAGTGGAGATGCTGCCTCCGCAACAACAGAAAGCATGGATACTCTGCAGGCGTAATGGCTTGAAATATGATCAGGCTGCCGACGAAATGAAGATATCCAAAGATGCCATCAAGAAATATCTCCAGTACGCGAACAACGCAATCAAGAAATATGTTTCAGGCAAATTGCCCATCTATCATCCCTGATTGTATATTATTCCAGAATTTTTCTTCGCACGATATCCCCTTTTTTTCTTTCCTGTTGTCTCTCGATATACAATCAAATTTATGCAAGCTGGCAATTCCAGACTGGAAGAGTTGTACATCCGATGGTTCAACAAAACAGCCACGCCTGAAGAAAGGGCGGAGCTGATAAAGTTACTGGAAACAGGAGCTTCCAGGGAGGAGTTGTTGCCTGGCATGGAAAAGATCTGGGACGAACTGGATGCAGACGATGGATTTTCCTTCCGCGAAAAAGACCAGCTGGCAGATAAGATCCTTCAACAATGGCCTGCAGAACCTGTGATCAGGGCACGCAGAAGGCTGCCACCTTTCCGCTGGATGGCGGCAGCGGCCGTTTTACTATTGGCTGGCGCCATCACAGTATGGCAATGGCCGCGAGCGGGCGCTTCTAACGAGCAGGCGCAAACGCCTTCAACTCCTGTGATAGAATCCATCGGCCCGGGTCGTAACGGCGCTATCCTCATTTTGGCCGACGGGCGTGAGATTCTGCTGGACAGTGCCTCCAATGGCGTGTTTGCCAGCCAGGGCACTACCGAAATTTCCTTACAGAATAATCAACTCATTTACCAGGCTGGCGACGAAGCCGACTCCTCCAGTATTGCCTACAATACCATGGCAACTCCCAGGGGGAGACAATTCCAGTTATTGCTCCCGGATGGCACCAGGGTTTGGCTGAATGCCGCCAGCAGTATCAGGTATCCTGTTTCTTTCCAGGGCACAGATAGAAAAGTGGAATTGAAAGGCGAAGCGTATTTCGAAGTTGTGCCGGACCTGTCCAAACCGTTCAAGGTAGAAACCCCCAACCAACTGGTCCAGGCTCTGGGAACCAGTTTCAATATCCATGCTTTCGGGAATGAAACAGCAGAGCTTACCACACTTATTGAAGGTAGTGTAAAAGTGAATGTTGCCGGGGGCAAACATGCGCCCAGGGGCGAAACACTGTACGCCGTACTGCATCCCGGCCAGCAGGCTAACCTCAACACACAACGCCAGTCCCTTTCCATTGCTGAAGGCCAGAGTGAAGCTGCCATTGCCTGGAAGAACGGCTATTTCTATCTGGAGAACAAATCTTTCGACAGGGTGATGAAACAACTGGAAAGATGGTACGATATAGAAGTGATCTATGCCAACGGAATTCCTGAATTACAATTTTATGGAGGATTGAGCAGGAATCTGACGCTCGATGCATTGATCAGGGCATTGAAAGTATCGGAAGTACATTTCAGGATCGAAGCCGGGCGCCGGCTGATCGTGTATAAATAGAAATAACACCAAAACTCCCGTA
Organism: Pseudobacter ginsenosidimutans; assembly: GCF_007970185.1. Taxonomy (NCBI): domain Bacteria; kingdom Pseudomonadati; phylum Bacteroidota; class Chitinophagia; order Chitinophagales; family Chitinophagaceae; genus Pseudobacter; species Pseudobacter ginsenosidimutans. The sequence continues at coordinate 5,717,118 of NZ_CP042431.1, forward strand.
AGTTATGCAAAAAACCGGCTATCCTATTTCGGAACGCGCTTTCAGCATTCTGACAAGGATTTCCCGTATGCTGACGGAAAAAAACAATTCCGCCGGAAATGCAGGAAGCAAAATTTGTAAGGTCATGAAACTAAGTTCAATTTTTGTTCTGGCATTCTGCCTGCAGGTATCCGCCAGCGCGAGCTCGCAAACGGTTACCCTGACCGGCAGGAACATGTCGCTCCAAAAAGTTTTTTCCGAAGTGAAAAAACAAACAGGTTATATCGTTTTCGCCAACAAGGAATTGCTGGTGAACACAAGGCCTGTGAGTATCGATGCAACCAATATGCCCCTGCAGGAATTTATGAACAGGGCGTTAAATGGTCAGCCGTTATCGTTCATAGTAGAAGACAAAACCATCGTGCTGATGCGCAAGACTCCATCAAGGGAAGATGCAGACAGTGTGATGGCGCGTGCAGTGACGATCTCGGGGCAACTGATCGATTCAGAATCGAAAGAGCCCATCAATGGTGCATCCATCTCTGTAAAAAATACCAGGCAAGGCACCACCACTACAGCAACGGGACAATTCACATTGTCCAACGTTCCGGAATCAGCTATCATTGTGATCAGCTCCGTTGGCTTTACTCCACTGGAGGTTCCTGTTTCACAACTGATAGCGATTCCAAACGATGGTGCATTACCGTTAGGAGACAATACGATCCTGAAATCCGGCGCCAGCTTCACTTTCCAACTGAAGGCCCTCCCTGCAGCCCTGAATGAAGTGGTGGTACTGGCTTTCGGTCAGGCGAAGAGGAAAGACCTCACCGGTTCCGTGAGTACCATGACTGGCGCAACGATCAGTCAGCAACATGTTTCCACCGTGTCACGAGCACTGGAAGGCATGGTGTCCGGTGTGCAATTATCTACCAGTTCCGGCCAGCCCGGAAGTGAATCTGCGATCCGTATCCGGGGCCTCGGTTCACTGTCGGCAGGTTCTGATCCGCTCATCGTCATCGACGGTGTTCCCAGCAATGTGCCGCTGGCTTCTCTCAATCCTGCCGATATAGAAAACCTCGTGGTTTCAAAAGATGCGGCCTCCAATTCCCTCTACGGTTCCCGGGCCTCCAATGGCGTGATACTCGTAACCACCAAGAAGGGAGCAAAAGGAAAAACGAAAATCAATTTCGATGTACGCCTCGGACAGAACAGCCAGGGTGTTCCTGATTTCGATATCGTAAAGGATCCGAAAGAATACTATGAACTGGTCTGGAAAGGTATCTACAATTATGTCCGCTTCAGCAATGAAGCCGGCGCACCACATCTCAATGATGCAGATGCAAGACAATACGCCAGCAATAATCTTTTCACTGCAACAGGATCCACTTTGCAGCCCACCAATGCACTCGGTAATTACATGTTGTACAAGATACCCGATGGCACCACGCTCATCGATCCTGCAACAGGAAAGCTGAGGTCCGATGCAAAGCGCCTGTACTATGACGACTGGAATGATTACTTCATCAAGAAATCTTTCAGCCAGCAATACAATGTAAGCCTTAGCGGCGGTAACGAGAAAACCGATTACTTCCTGTCTGCCGGTTATATGAGTGATCCTTCTTACGTGATGGCATCAGATTTCAACCGTTATAATGCGAGACTGAAAGTGAACACCACCATCACCAACTGGCTGAAAGGCGGGATGAACATTGCTTATACGCGTCGTTACAGCAATGCTCCCAACTATTCGGGTGGTACCGTGAACACGAACGTATTTCTCTTTAAGGATTTCTTTGCGCCCACCTGGCCCATTTTTGCGCACGGAGAAGATGGCAGTGTGAAACGCGATGCACTCGGCAGGATCATGTACGATCTCGGCACCGGAGAAACTTATAGTCCATTGGGGGCAACAAGACGAACCACTTTCCCGGGATACAGCCCGGCTGTGTATTTCGACAAAGACCTCAACGAACTCACCTCCGATGATTTCTCCAGCCGCGCATTCCTGGAAGCCACTGTACTGAAGAATTTCCGTGTAAGGCTCGACTTCTCGCTCGACAATACCTATTCCAACAGCAGGGTATACGGCAACAATGAGAGCGGTTCCGCAGCAAGGGATTATCAGGGAACCATTCAGAATGTCTGGTCAAAACAGATGTACCTCAATACCGTTCAAACCATCAATTATACAAGAGAAATCGGTTTGCACAATATTGATGTGCTGGCAGGACATGAATATCGCTGGGTGCGCAGGGATAATATGAACGGATTAAAATCCCTCATGTTTGCTCCCGACAACCCGGACCTGACCAATGCCATCCGGATCATGAGCCTCACAGGTAACGGCTCCAGCGAAGCACTCGAAGGCTATCTGTCCAGGCTCGCTTACAACTACAACAGCAAATATTTCCTCACTGCCAGTATCCGCACAGATGGTTCTTCCAATTTCCGTTACGACAAATGGGGAACATTCTGGTCTGTAGGCGGCGCCTGGAGGATCAGCCAGGAAAGCTTCATGAACAAAACTTCCAAATGGCTCACCGAATTGAAAGTACGCGCCAGCTATGGTACACTGGGCAACCAGAACGTGGGCGCCAACCGCTGGACAGATATTTATGGCATCTCCAATGCAGGAACGCTCGACAACCCTTTACTGGCCATTGCGCAGCAATCATGGGGCAATCCTGCACTCACCTGGGAAAGCAATAATATCGTTGACGCAGGTATCGATTTCCGCCTCTTCGATCGTATATACGGCACCGTTGATTATTTCCGCCGCAAGACCATCGACATGATCTGGGCCAAACCATTACCCGCTTCTACCGGGCAGCCCTCCAAACTGGAGAATGTGGCTTCTCTGCTGAATACCGGTTATGAAATTGAGCTGGGTATGGATGTAATCCGGAATAAAGACTGGAACTGGACCGTTAGCCTGCGCGCCTCCAACTACAAGAACAAACTGCTGGAAATCCCACCGGGAGTTGGAACAAAAGCCCTGAACGGGAATTATGAAGAAGGCAACTTCCTCCGTGGCGAAGGCAAAGATTATTACAATCTCTACATGTACAAATATGCAGGTGTTGACAAAGCAACAGGTGAAGGCATGCTCTACAAACAGTTAAGGGCAACCGATAATCTGGCATTGTATCCCGGTAAAAAAGTAGGGGATATCGTTACTACCAAAGGAAACGACGCCACTAAATTCGAAGTGGGCTCTGCAGCTCCTGACCTGGTAGGCGGCTTCAATACCAATCTTCAGTACAAGGACTTCGATCTCTCTGTACTCACTAGCTGGCAGATCGGTGGTAAAACCATTTCATTGACCTATCAGAACCTGACCACGCAAAAGATCGGGGGCATTCACAGGGACCTGGCCAATGGATGGTCACCTGAAAATCCTGATTCCAATGTACCTATGTACATGAGCGCCGGGCAAAGCTACTTCAACAGGCCTGTTGGTGGCGCTGCCGGTCAGTACTCGGACTGGTCACTTTTCGACGCTTCCTATTTAGCTATCAGGAATATTACATTAGGCTACAGGTTACCACAGCATATCGCAGCAAAGAACGGGATAGAAGCAGCGAGGATCTTCTTCAGTGTGGACAATCTTCATCTGTTCTCTGCCAAGAAAGGGCTCGACCCCAGGCAATCTTTTGATGGAGGCACCACACTGGCAGCCTTTGGTTTCCCTCAAACCCGTACCATCACCTTTGGTATCAACCTTACCCTCTAAATGGAAAAATCATGAAGAAACTCATCATCATAACAGGAAGCATCATCACCATTTTTGCATCCTGCTCAAAGAATCTGGACATCGATCCGGAAGGGACAATGACCAGGGAACAATTACAGCAGATCATCAAAACCAAACCTGCCACAGTTCTGGAGCCGATGGTCACCAGCATGGTTGCTCAGTTCAACGGGCTCTCACCGGTGAACTCTGTAGACACCAGGAATTTCCTGGTAGTGAACCTTCTGCTCAGCCTCAAAGGAAATGATATGGTGCAGGCCCGCGCAAGCGGTGGCTGGATGGTAGAAGATTATCAAATGCTGAACTATCGCGAAGAAAATCAGGCACGCACTGCCATCTACTGGGGCATGTATTATAAATACATTTTCTACGCCAACCAGATCCTGGATCTCATTCCTCCTGATTTCGATCCTTCACAAGCCACTGATGTGAACAAGCTCATCATGAAATACAAGGCTGCTGCACTCACCATGCGCGCACTTAGCTACACTTATCTGATGTGGCTCTACCAGGATGATTACATGCATGGCGGAAATACCAAACCCGGCGTTCCGCTGTATACAACAGTAGGAAGTGAGGAAGACCGTGCACCTTCACAGGACGTATGGAACCAGATCATCGCAGACGCAACCGAAGCAGTTGACCTCTTCACTAAATCCGGGCTCAGCAATACAGCCAGCAAAACAGATTTTGATGCATCCGTTGCTTCAGTAGTACTGGCGCGCGCAGCGATCACTATCGGCGATTGGCCCAAAGCCATTGCCGCTGCAGATTATGTGATGACTGCCTATCCTACACTGATCAATGAAACAGATTATACCACCAAAGGCATGAGCAATCTCAGCCTGACTGAAACCATTTTCGGATACGATTATTCCAGCGCTACCGGAAGAGGCAACAGCTCTTTCCCCGGTTGGGTGAACATCAAAGGCGATGGTGGTTACGGCGGCAGCCAGGGCGGCTGGCTGGCGATCGATCAGCGATTGTATGATCAGATCAGCGCTACCGATTACAGGAAAAAGAATTTTGTAGCAGATGATTTTGTGGAGTTCAAATATCCCAGCGCTCAGGAACCGGATAAGCATTTTAAATATTATAACTACAAGTTCGCAGCGCCGCCCATCGATGGCACTACACCTGCCTATAACCAGGATGATATTTACATGCGTACTTCCGAAATGATCCTCACCAAAGCTGAAGCTGAAGCGCGTGACGGACAGGATGAAAATGCACAGAACACATTGTACATTCTCGCGCATGAAAGAGATCCGTCTTACGTGAAATCAACCAGCACCGGTGATGCCTTGCTGAAGGAGATCCAGCTGCAGCGCAGGATCGAGCTTTGGGGAGAATCCGGATTTGAATTCTTCGATAACAAACGGTGGGGGATAGGCGTAGACCGCAACGGCTCTGCGAACCACACCAATACGAAAGTAGTGGCTGCAGGCAAACTGTTTACTTTGCAGATCCCGCTGACCATCGAATTGAATTATAATCCTTTTATCACCGAGCAGAATCCACTATAAATACTTTGGGTGCCGGCAGCCGTTCGCCTCCCGGCGAGTGACTGCCGGCAACTAACTATTCCGGTAAAACAAATGGAATGGAAAAATGGAATACACTGCCTTGGCCAGGCTCTGACTCCGCCCAGATATTGCCGCCATGCATCTCCACGATCTTGCGACAGTGCGCCAGCCCAATTCCACTGCCTTCATAAGCAGATTGGTTGTGCAGTCTTTTGAAAAGATGAAAGATCTTGTCGAGATGTATCGCTTCCATTCCGATGCCATTGTCCGCTATGGAGAAAGTCCAATGTTTTCGTTCTCTCGTAGCCGTGATAGTTATTGCAGGCGGAACACCAGGTTTTCTGAATTTGATGGCATTGCTGATCAGGTTCTGGAACAGCAGTTTCAGTTCCAGAGGATAGGCGGAGATCACCGGCAATTCACTAAAGTGTATCATGGCATGGTGTTGTTCAATGGTGGCGCCCAGGTCAGCCAGCACATCATTGAGTACTGCATTACAATCCACTTCCTGGTGTATCTTTTTGTTGCCAAGCCGTGAATATTCCAATAGTTCCCTCACCAGAGTTTTCATGCGTTCATTTGCAAGGGTGATATAGCTAAAGTATTGTTCCGTGTGTTTGTCTGACTGATCCCTGAACTTCTGTTTCAGTAATCCGATAAAACCCATGGTGGTGTTCAGCGGTTCCTGAAGATCATGTGAAGCAAAATAAGTGAACTGCTCAATTTCCTTAGCCTTCAGCACCAGTTGATGTGTTTTGTTCTTCACTTTTTCTTCCAGCTCTTCATTGAATTTCCTGAGCTGCATTTCCAGTTTTCGCGTTTCTGTTACATCACGGCCCACTGCAAAAATATGGCGGAACCGTCCTTTCTCATCCCTGTACAGAGCAGCATTGAACAGCAGTTCTACCGGTTCCGTATCAGCGCGGATGATGCGGAGTGGAAAATTTACTGCTTTCCCATCTTTTACGATTTGCTGGCAAAAAGCACCGGCCGCTGCCGGTTCACTGAAATGCGAGGAGAATTCACTTCCTTTCAGTTGTTGAAATGGCAGACCCATGATCTTTTCCGTGGCTTTGTTCACATCACTGATCCTGCCGTCCGGCCCGATGGTAAAAAAGGGATCGATACTGGATTCAAGCAGGCTCTGCGTGTAATCCACTACTTCCTTATAATTGAGCGCTTTTTGCTTGATGAAATAATTACAGGATAGAAAAACGATCAGGCAGGCAAAGAAATTGAGAATGGCGATGCCTGACCAGGGCTGGGGGATAACGCCCGTTACCTGTAATAAAGCTGCTATACCACAACCAGCCACCAGGGCGAGAATCCAGTAAATTCCCTTGCCCGGTTCAGCCAGATAGAATATAAAAGGCAAAAAAGCGAAGGGCCAGAGGAAACCTGTTCCATCCCAACCGCCCGAAGCGAACATACAAACCACTACCACCGTTCCGATGGTCATGATGATATCGATGCGTTCGTAATTACCCGTCTTTCTGAGAATGAAATAATTGGCCGTAACGGCCAGGAAGGCTGCGGCATGCAATACCGCAAGGAAATTACTGCTCAATACATAATAATACAGCAGGCTGAAAACACCGCAATAGATAAGCGCAATAACAGTATAAGCATTAATAACAGCCAGACCTGACAAGGCCCCGGACTTGTGGTATTTTAGGTTTGGTTCCATGGATATGCCTGGAAAAAAGCAGGCCGCTGAAGATACGTTTTATTTTTTCTTCCCCGGCTTCTTTGATGCCTTTGCCTTACTGTTGAAATCCAGGCAAAGATTCACCCAGTATTCAAAATCCCTTTTGGTTTTGAATCCTTCCAGACTCACATAACAATAACCAATGAGCTCGCGACCTTTCATGATCATCGGCTCGTAACCATTCCTGCCCACCACTACTTCCTGCAGTGCAGGATCGAATCGGCACATCAGGTTATCGCCACTAACGTTTATGCACATCTTACCATTCACCATGAATGCCATTCCACTGAACATCCTCTTTTCTTCGATCCTTATCCCCGGTACCGAAGCCAGGTACTCCCTTAATCTATCGGCAAGTTTTGTATTGAAGGCCATAAGAATGCTTTTGGATAGGATACAATGTAAGATTTCCGGACGATCCTCAAAAATGGGTCCCCCGGGAGGCCAATTGCCGAAGGTATTGTCTTGTTTTGATTCCTGACTCCCGCAGGTCGCTGGTTTTCCAGTGGCCTGTTGAGGCGGCGCTTTTCAGTAAAACAGAACAGGTTTCCTCTTTATCGGAAACAGACCAGGAGATCCAGCTGAGTTTGTTTTTGACAATCCAGTCGATATACTTCTTCCATTCCACATCGTCTATTTTTCCATCACCACTGGCTTCCATTCCGGCAGATTCAGAAATGAAGACCGGAATACCGTTACGGATAGCCTCATCCGTTCTGTCGCGCAGCCATTGCTTATGCGTGCCTGCATAGAAGTGGACAGTATACATGATATTGCTCACGTCTTTGATAGGGTCCTGCTGCACCAGGTCGATGCGCTGGTCCCATTCCGTATTGCCCACCAGGATGATATTATCAGGATCATTTTTCCTGATGGCATTGATCAGTTCGATTGAATATGCTTTTACTTCTTTCCAGGTCTGATCTCTTGTTGGCTCGTTGAAAATCTCATAGATCACATTGGGATATTGTCCGTATTTCCTGGACATGCTATCGAAAAACAATTTTGCATCCCTGGTAAAAATATTATGGCTATGCCAGTCGATAATCACATAGAGACCTTCTTCGATCGCCGCATCCACCACTGTTTCCACGCGTTGAATATTACCATTGGGATTACGCAGGTAACCATCCTCATGCTCTACACCCATGGCAGCCCGCACCACATTCACTTTCCAATCATCTTTCAGCCATTGTACTGCTCCTTTTGTGTAGAAGCGGGGATGGAAGCAGCTCCAGCCGAAACTCATGCCATAGAGCGAAACGGATTCGCCTTTTGAATTGGACAACTGTGTGCCTGTTACCTGTAAAGGCGCTACAGTGTTTACCATCTGCCCCTTTGAAATGAAGGGAAATAAAATGATGATGAATAAGGCAGCTTTCATATCGTTGGTTTTACCGGATCTAAATGTATACAAATCCTGCCGGCGGATATAATACAATAAAAGTGAACGATAGTATTTTTTTAACCTTTTGTGTAATTCCACTATTCCTGTCATCCAAAGGGAAATACTGTTTATGAGATTCTTCTACACTGCACTCATCCTGCTTGCGGGACACAGCCTCTGTTTTTCCCAAATCGCCTCTATACATGGAAAAGTAACGGATGAACGCGATAGCGCATTGGCAGGAATTACTGTTTTTGAAAAAGACTCTAAAAGCGTTGTACAGACAGATAAGAAGGGAACATTCAAATTAATTGTTTCGGAATTTCCAACCACCATAATATTTTACGCCGCTGGGTTCAAAACGAAAGAGCTGCAGCTGAAAGCAACAGACAGCAATCACAACATCATTATCAGACTCTATCCTGTTGATGTAACGCTGGATGAAGTGGTGGTGGTAGGACATGGTACTGTCAAGAGAACTGTCGCAACAGGCTCTGTGGCAACCACAGCAGCTTATTCGCTTTCAGGGAAAGTGGCTGGTGTGGTAGCAAGCGATCCTAAGCCGCACAAAAGGTCTGTTTCCGGAAATCCGGCAGAGAAATTCACCCCCGGTCATTCAAATGAAGGCAGTGCACATGTTCTTACTGCAGGTGAACTGAGCGATTTCAAAAAATGGAAAATGTGGGAAGGATATTCAAAACACGAGTTCAATGATTGGAGCAAACACTGGGGCATATCACCGGTAAACCGTTATTGCGTGCAGATCATGAACGAAGACCGCAAAGCAATTGCAGGCCAAAAAGTTTATCTCATTAACCGGAATACAAATGATACAGTCTGGTGTGGCGTTTCGGACAATACAGGTAAGGCTGAATTATGGGCTGGTTTTGATAACAACCAGGAGCAACAGAACGCCTATGTTGTTGCTTGTGAAAGCAGACTGCTGGACCAACTCGTAAAATTCGAGAATGGTATCAATTTCCTCACCATCAGAGAAAATTGTGCGCCATCCAATATTGTAGACATCGCCTTTGTGGTAGATGCCACAGGCAGCATGTCTGACGAAATAGCCTACCTGCAAAAAGAACTGGAAGACGTTATTGGCAATACAACGGCAAAGTTCAATGATATCGATCTCCGGATCGGTTCTGTTTTTTACCGGGACCATGCAGACACCTATCTCACCCGCTTCATCGGGTTCACCAATGATATTCCTTCACTGAAGCAGTTCATCAATAAACAATCCGCCGATGGCGGTGGCGACTATCCTGAAGCAGTAGACGAAGCGCTTACTGTAGCGCTTAACACCCTGCAATGGAGGCCTGCCGCAAGGTCCAGGATCCTTTTCCTGATCCTCGATGCACCGCCCCCCGTCACTGCTGCCCGGAAAATGAACCTACTGATCAAACAGGCAGCCACAATGGGTGTGCGCGTGGTTCCTGTAGTATGCAGCGGCGTTGACAAATCCACCGAATACCTGATGCGGGCAATAGCCCTGGCCACCAACGGCAGCTACGTATTCCTCACAGACGATAGCGGCATAGGCAACAAACATATCAAACCAACCACTGATACCTGGAAAGTGGAATTGCTCAACGTTCTTTTACAACGGATGATGGGAGAGATGATAGCTGTGGCTTCCTGTAATGAATATCCGGCAACAGATGAAGTAAAACAGAAAAAAGAGAAGAATAATCTCATCGTTTATCCCAATCCTACTAAGGGACAGGTACAGATCAAATCGCCATTAGATGTGAAGGAGCTTTACATCACAGACTTTGCAGGTAAAGTGTTGTTGAGGCCGGATGCCCGGTCCCGAAAATCCTGGCAGGCAGACCTGAGTGGCTTTCCTTCAGGCAGCTACCTGGTCACTTATCTTGTAGAAGATATGGGCTGGAACTCAGAAAAGATTATCCTGATAAAATAGCCTGAACAATGGAAAAATGGGATCCTGTAATGCTTTTTTATTGTTATCCCGTTTTATATAAACAACTCTGATTAATTTTATTCAACCTTAGTCCTCAGGATGGCTTTAATAAAAACAATATTAAGAGATTGGATAATAACGCGTTACAGAGCGACCGGGTACTGTTTCAACGCATCGCCCGGGGCGATGCACAGGCATTTGCCGGCTTCTACGAAGCTTATGCAGCCAAACTGGCCCTCTATGTTTCCCGGTTCCTGGGTTCGGAATTATGGGCTGAGGAAATTGTGCACGATACTTTCCTGAAATTATGGTCGGTTCGCGAAACCATCGGCGATGTGGAATATCCCGCCAGTTTCGTTTATCGTATGGTAGCCAACCGCACCAAAGACCATCTCAAGCGTCGCAGCCATGAAGTTAAGCTGCAGCAACATCTTCTTCACCACCTTCAGCAAGCCAATACCAATACCACCGAAGCACAGGTGGATTACCAGATAGGAGAACAATTGTTCCGCAAAGCCGTGCAGCAATTGCCGGCCCAGCGCGCCCTCGTGTTCAGGATGCGTCATGAAAAAGGACTCAGTTATGAAGAAATCGCCAATGAGCTCGGCCTTTCCAAAAATACTGTCCGCAACCTCCTCAACCTGGCTTTACAGAATATCAGGGCCTACCTGGCAGAACATGGAGACATCACCGGTGTACTGGTATTGATCATTTTTTCAATTTTTTTTTAATCCCTTTGGTACTTTCCACTTTGCCGATCGTTTCATAGGGCAGTGGTTGTTGCACAATCATAAAAAACATGAACTCAGGAAACCAACATATCGTTCAATTACTGGAAAAGTTTTCCCGCGGAGAAGCCAGTCCGGCGGATACCGATCAATTGCTGAGCCTCCTGCAGCAGCAGGGAGAAGATGAAAAAATGATCGCTTTCATGGAACAACAATTGAACGGCTATCAACCGGAAAATGCAGAGGAGCTTGCTTACTGGAAGGAAAAATTGAAAGAAGGCGCAGCTGCTATCACAGGTATTACTGAAGAAAATACTGCAAGACCTGTTCCTCGCATGCAGTTCCTCCGCAAATGGGGATGGGCCGCAGCCGCAGTGATCGTAACCGTTAGTGTTGGCGCTTATCTTTATACCAATAACTCATCCAAACCTGCCGCACCCGCTGTGGTGGCTCAGGCAACGCACATTGCGCCAGGAAAGAGCGGAGCAGTGCTGACATTGGCAGATGGTTCACAGGTAGTGCTGGACAGCCTCGGCAACGGAATGGTGGCCACACAAAACGGTTCGCAGGTAATGCTGAAAGGAGGAGAACTGGCTTATGCTCCAGCCGGAACTGCCTCCGGGGAGACCACCTACAATACCATGACCACACCCAAAGGAAGACAATTCCAATTGACGCTTCCGGATGGCACCCGGGTATGGCTCAATGCTGCCAGCTCATTACGCTATCCTACAGCATTCAATGGAAATGAGCGACTGGTGGCCGTTACAGGCGAAGCCTACTTTGAAGTGGCCCGCAACAACAGGCAGCCATTCAAGGTAATGGTGAACGAAAAAGCAACAGTGGAAGTATTGGGCACCAGCTTCAATGTGAATGCTTACGATAATGAGACCAGCATTCAAACCACCTTGCTGAATGGAAGCGTTCGCGTAGCCAATATCAACACTACACAATCTTCTGCTGTTACACTCAAACCCGGACAACAGGCGAGCCTGAACAATCACGCAGCCAACAACATAAAAGTTATCAACGATATCGATATCAATAAAGTGATGTCATGGAAAAATGGACTCTTCAATTTTGAAGGAGCCAATCTTGGAGAAGTGATGAGACAGATAGAACGCTGGTACGATATCGAAGTGGTGTATGAGAAAGGTATTCCCAATGTGGAATTTGAAGGAAAGATGACGAAAGACGTGCCATTGAAAGACCTGCTGACGATGCTGGACAGATCTGATGTCCATTTTCGCATCGAAAACAGGAAGCTGATAGTGCTTCCCTGATAACAGGAAAACAGGATTACCCTTATCAAATTGAAAATTCGGATCATGGCCCGCAATTGCGCTGCGGTGCCGTCCAGGATCTTTTTGCAGTAATGGGACCAGGTGATGTTTTGTAACAGTCCTGCTCCAATAAATGGACAAAGCTAAAAAGCAAACCGGAAGTGATTGCGCCACCTCCGGTTCTGTTCAGGCTGAGCCAAATGAGTGTGTATTATCATTTTTTAATCAACCAAAACTGTTCACAAGTTATGCAAAAAACTGCGCGCCACAAGCTCGCCCAAATCCTGCTGGTTATGAGACTGACCATCATGTTAATGACTGTAGCCCTGGTTCATGCACACGCCTCCGGAAGAGCCCAGAGCATCACGCTCTCCGGAAAGGACCTGACCCTGAAACAGGTATTTGCAGACATCGAAAAGCAAACAGGGTATGTTGTATTCAGCAAGAAAGGGACCCTTGCCGAAACCAAAACCGTTACCTTCTCCGCGCAGAACATGCCGTTGAAGAATTTCCTGGACCTGGTATTGAAAGACCAGCCACTGGGTTATGTGATCTCCGGTAAAACCATCCATCTTTCCAGGAAAGTGGAAACGCCTGCGCAACCCACACATCAGTTCATCACACTCTACCCTGAAGAAACGAGATTACCCATCACAGGCCGTATTACAGACAGTACCGGTGCTCCGCTGGCTGGCGCCACTATCGCCATACGCGGAGGCAAAATAACAGTCACCACTGATGCCAGTGGAAAATTCACCATCCAGGCAGAAGCCGGGGATGTACTCGTGATCAGCTATGTAGGGTTCGCTACTGAGAACTTCAAAGTGAAAGCGGGAACAAAAGACATCCAGATCTCCCTTTCTCCTGCAGCATCCGTGATAGAGAACGTTGTGGTAACAGGCATTTTCAATAAACCCAAAGAAAGCTATACAGGCGCCACCCGCACCATCAGCGAAAAAGAGATCCGCGAATTCCAGGGTCGTAACATCTTTGTGACCCTCGGAAATATCGATCCCGCTTTCAATGTGGTAGCCAATAATTCCATCGGCTCCGATCCCAACCGTATCCCGGAAATACAACTGCGCGGCACCAGGAACCTGCCAAATATCGATCAGTTCCAGGCCGGTACCGATGCAGGACAACTCGCCATGCGTGATCAGCAGTTCCAGTACCAGGCAGCCGCCCTGAATGCACCGCTCGTGATCATGGACGGATTTCCCATTTCATTGCAAAGGATGATGGACCTCAACATGAATGAGATTGCTTCCATCACTTTGCTGAAGGATGGTTCTGCTACCGCTCTTTACGGTTCACAGGGCGCCAATGGCGTGATCGTGATCACAACCAAACAGCCCGCTCCCGGAAAACTCAGGCTAACCTACCGGGGAGGCATCAACGTAAGTCTTCCTGATCTCAGCAGCTATAACCTCCTCAATGCGCGCGACAAACTCGCACTGGAAAAAGCATCGGGTTATTTCAGCAATGGCACAATGGATCCCGCCAATAACCTGCTGCTGGAAAAATATTATAACGATGTGCTGGCCCTGGTGGAAAGTGGCGTGAATACAGACTGGCTCTCCAAACCACTGCGCACTCAGGTTGACCAGAACCATTCAGTTCGCCTCGAAGGTGGGGATAACGCTTTCCGTTATGCGATGGAAGGACAATACAACCGTATCAATGGTGTGATGAAAGGCTCCAGTCGCGAAACCGTGAACGGTACCGTTACACTTTCTTACCGCCTCAACAAACTCAACTTCAGCAATAACCTGCGTGTAGGCAACAGCAAGAGCAACGAGTCTCCCTGGGGTTCATTCAGCTCCTACGCAAAGCTCAATCCCTATTGGAGTCCATACGATGCAAATGGCAATATAGTGCAGACATTCAGGCCATTCGAGCGCCAGTACTGGCAACAAGGGGAATACAGTAACCCGATTGCCAATCCCATGTACGATGCCACGCTGAACACTTTCAACAAATCCGCCTATACCAGCATCGTGAACAATTTCCAGGTGGAATGGCGCCCCATCAACCGCGTTACGCTCAATGGAGGTATCAGCATCAACAGCAATCAAAGCACCGGTGATAATTTCAAACCTGCTTCCCATTCAGCCTTCTCACAATATGCACTGGCCGATGTATTCCGCAAAGGCACCTATGATTACAGCACAGGTAAGGATTTCAGCTTCACCAGCCGGATTTCCGCCAACTATTACAACCTGTTCAATGGTGTGCATGGACTGACAGTTGGATTGAGCGGTGAATTATTCGAATCCAAAACCACCAACTATGGTTTTTCAGCTGAAGGTTTTCCCGATGAAACAGTGGACTTTCTCGGACGCGCCCTGCAATACGCGCAGAACGGGGCTCCCAGGGGAACTGAATCAACGGTAAGAAGGGTAGGAACAGTGGGCTCTGTGAACTACGTTTATGATAACCGTTATTTCGCCGATGTCACCTACAGGATCGATGGTGCTTCACAATTCGGCAGCAACAACAGGTATGCGCCTTTCTACTCCTTAGGCGCCGGCTGGAACCTGCATGAAGAAGCATTCCTGAGACATCTCGATTATATCGACAGACTCAGACTGCGTGGATCCTTTGGCGTTACCGGCAATCAGGCATTCTCTGCCTACCAGCCACTGGCCACATATTCCTACATCATGAGAGACCGTTACAAGAACTGGATCGGCGCTACACAATCCACACTTGGCAATTCAAACCTGAAATGGCAGGAAACAAATAAGATGGACATCGGCCTGGAAGCCAGCTTCCTCGGTGATCGCATCTATATCATGGCGGATTATTACAAAGAGAATACCTCCAATCTTTTGTCATCCGTTGAGCTGCCTTTTTCCAATGGCTTTACAGATTATGTGGAGAATATCGGAGAATTGCAGCAACGCGGCTGGGAACTCTCCGCACGCATCACCATCATTCGTAATGATGCTACCAGACTGCTCTGGTCTGTAAGCGGTAATATTGCACACAATGAAGACAAGATCGTAAAACTGTCGCAGGCCATGAAAGCCGCCAATGATAAGCTGGCGCTGCAATACGACTACACAGCCAATACGCCCAACAAGATCATCCGTGAAGGCGAATCACAGAATATCATCTATGCAGTTCGTTCACTCGGCATCGATCCCAGTACCGGCAAAGAACTTTACCTTAACAGGTTTGGACAGGTGACCTATTCCTGGAATTCCGCAGACCGCGTGAACGTAGGCCTTTCACAACCCAAATACCGCGGCAATTTCAGCACCATGCTCCGTTACCAGGGCTTCACGCTGAACGCTTCATTCGGATACCGTTTTGGTGGACAGATCTACAACCAGACGCTTATAGACAAGATCGAGAATGCAGACAGGTTCTTCAACGTGGATGCACGTGTGTACTATGACCGCTGGCAGAAACCCGGAGACATCGTGGCTTTCCGCGGATTGAACGAAACATCGAGAGTGGATCCTTCTTCCCGTTTTGTACAGAATGAATCCACCCTTATCTGCCAGAACGTGAATCTCGCCTATGATGTTACCAGCAGGCAGCTCCTCCAGCGCATGCGCATGAAAGCGCTTCAGCTCACTGTGAATACCGGCGAGCTGTTCTATATCTCTACCGTACGCCAGGAACGCGGCCTCGATTTTCCATTCACCAGACAGATCAGTTTCCAACTGTTTGCAACATTTTAATTATGAGAAAAATGAACAAACTCACCATCACTATACTGATTACCGGCCTGGGTCTGCTGACCGGTTGCAACAAATGGCTCGATGTAAAACCAGAAGGGCAGAGCACCAGGGAACAGATGTTCCAGAGCCAGAAAGGATTCCGTGATGCACTTACCGGCGCCTACCTCGACCTCAAAAGCGGCGATGCCTATGGTAACGCACTCACCTGGGGTACTATCGAATACCTTGCGCGTAACTGGGATGTGATCGCCACTTCAAATACAACCCTCAATAATTTAGTTGCCGCCAACTACAATGATGCCGGTGTGAAAGACAGGGTTGCAGGCATCTATGCAAAAGAATACAAGATCATTGCCGATGTGAACAGTATCCTGGAATTCATCGATGGAAAGAAGAATATTTTTGAGGACGATAACTATGCATTGATCAAAGGCGAAGCCCTTGCGCTGCGCGCCTTTGCACATTTCGATGTGCTGCGCATGTTCGGTCCAATGCCCGGTAACCCTGGCGGTATAGACGTACTGCCATATGTAACCGAAGTGTCCAGGAATATTGTTCCGCTTTCCAATTTCGACATGTTTGCCGCACAGGTGCTCAGGGACCTGGACCAGGCCGAAGCATTGCTCAAAGACGTAGATCCGATCACGAAATTCACCATCACAGAACTGAACCCCGATCCGAATTACACTGGTGAGACCGTTGTTCGTGATAATTTTTATCTGTACCGTCAGGTACGCCTGAACTACTATGCAGTGCTGGCGCTCAAGGCAAGGGTATACAACTGGCTGGTGCCACGTGGCGACGCCAACCGTGCTAACGCCGCCAAATATGCGCAGATGGTGATCGATGCAAAGGATGCAGCAGGTTTACCCGTTTTCACACTGGGCGGACTTTCCGATAACCAGCTGGGCAATTACACCATGCCATCTGAACAGATCGCAGCGCTCAGTGTACATGATCTCAAATTGCAGGCTGAGAATAATTTCGATGAGAAGGGACAATTCGCCCGTTATGATTTCAAGATCCAGGACAATTTCTATTATATCAATAACCTGTTCCCCGTTGGCGAAAGAGCCACCGATACAAGATGGGTGGGCATGTGGAGCTACAAGACCACTTCCGGGCAAACCGATTTTGTGAAGTACAAAAAGTACATACAAAAAGAAACCAATCCATTGTTGCAAATTCCGCTGTTACGCCTCAGCGAAATGTACCTGATCCTCACAGAATCCGCTACCAGCAAGGCTGAAGCAGAGAACTGGTATAAATTCTATTGTGATAAGAAAGGGATCCCCTTTACCAATGGCTTCAGCTCCGGTGGATGGGAGGCAGACCGCAGGAACAAAATGATCCGGGAATATGTACGCGAATTCTATGCAGAAGGGCAAACCTTCTTCACCTACAAACGCTACAATGTGACCGCATTGCCTGCCAGCTGGACCTATATCGGATTTACCGGCTCGCCGGCCAGATATATCGTTCCCAAGCCCGATCGTGAAATCTCATACCATAACAACTGATCAGTACAGCAATGAAAAAATATATCTTCATATCTTTCTTATTACCGGCCCTGATTGCAGGTTGCAAAAGAAATGAGTACCTGCTTTTTTCAGATATTGCCAGGATACAACAGGCAGATACAACCGAAATAACCTATACATTCGTATACGAAGGGACTTCTGTTGTCAGAGACACTGTTTACATTCCCGTGAATACCATCGGTGGCATTACCGACAAAGACAGACCGGTAAAACTGGAGCAGCTCACGGAATACGATTATACCTATGTGCGTGATCCCGTCACCAACCAGATCACGGACACCATCGCAACCGAACGCCCGTTCAAAGCCATACCCGGCAAACATTACGTGCCATTCGACGATCCAGCCATCACAGCTCTGATGGTAGTCAAAGCCAATCAGCCTTCAGCCAGCCTTCCCGTGATACTGCTACGCGATCCCAGTCTCAAAGACAATACCTGGCGGCTGCGTGTGCAACTGGCGCCTAACAGTGATTTTGCAATAGGAGAGACCAGGTTCACACAGAGAGCCGTAGTTTTCTCAGACAGACTGGAACGTTTCTACTCCTGGAGATTCGATAACGGTGTGGCATCAGCCTGGGGCAACTTCGGGAACTACAGCATCCGGAAGCACCAGTTCATGATCGATGTACTGAATGTTCAGATTGACGAAAACTGGTACCAGGCTATTTTACAGGCCGGCGCTGCCAATCACTACAAGCTGCTGCTGAAAGATGCTCTGGCAGCTTACAACAGCGATCCTTCCAATATCGCGTCCGGAAAAGCGCCCATGCGTGAAACCGATTCGCCCACCAGTCCGCTGATCTCTTTCCCTAACTAATCCCATCACCGAACTACAATGAAAAGAATATATATCATCACCGCCTGCCTGCTGTCTCTGCTGGCTGCATGCAAAAAAGATGACAGTACCTCCGGCACTCCCAAGCCCGCTGTAAAAGTGAGCGGATTGCAGACGAGCTACAATGTATACACTCACCAGGACTTCCTGACTGTACAGCCCGTAGTGGAAAACGAGAATGAATACAATTATTACTGGACACTTTTCAATTCTGCGCATACCGCCAACCAGGGCCTCGTGATTCCCGATACACTCGCGCTAACAAAAGACCTGCACTATGAAGTAATGAAAGACCCCGGTTCTTATATTCTTGTATTCAATGTGAAAGATAAAAAGACCGGCGTTACCACTCAATTCAAGTCCACCACCATCATTTCCACGCTGAACATGAATGGATGGTACCTGCTGAAAGACAATGCCGGCAAAACCGATCTCGACTTCATTTACAATACAGGCAGGATCGATAACTGGATATCTTTCTACAACAATAACAAGAGTCTCGATGGCAATGCCGTGAAAATGCTCTTTGTGCCAGGAATGAAGAAAACGCCAACTGCTGCAGATCCATACAACACCCTGATGGTATTGTCTGAGAACGATGCTGCCGTATACCGTATAGACAATGGCACCATGGTAATGGACTTCAACAATATGTTCTTTACCAAACCCGCTGTGCGCAAGCCCCAGGGTGCATTCCAGCCCACCGCGCTCAACACGGTGTTCTTCATGAACAATGGCAGAACCTACTTCATGAGCAAGGGCACACTCTTTGCCAATATGCCCACTGATGCCAATGGAATCAACTACACCAATATCAGTCCTGTTTCCACAACAGTGGCGGCAGAACTGCTCTGGAACAGGAATACCAAAAGCATATTCACCATCACCGGCGCCAACTATTCAGAACTGAAATTCAATACAGGCGGTGGCAGACTGATGAACCTGAATGCAGAACTGGAATGGGCTGCAGGCTATCCCAACAACCGTGGCGTGGCATTGCTGCTGTTCCGCAATCCAAAAGATACAGGTTATATCTTCAAGGTGGATGGCAGGTTCGGCCCGCTTGCCGGTTATCCACCGGATTCTGTAGTGATTGCCCGTGATACCATCGTTCCTGAACATTCGCTGATGCATGCAGGTAAGATCTGTGGCAATTATGATGTAGACATCATTTACTATTCAGTTGGCAACAATATTTACATGATGGACCTGGCCACCCAAACACCTGCACTGCAATTCACACTGCCGGCAGGAGAGGAAGTGACAGCCTTCCAGCATATCAAATATCCTGTGCCCGCCAGTGGAGTGGTCAATACACAGAACTGGATCGTGATAGCCACCTACAAGGATGGACGATACAAAATATACAAACACGCCCCGGGTAGCACTTTCACCATTCAGGCAAAGGCTCAGCCAGACTTTGAAGGAGAGGGGCGCGTAACATCTGTGATGTACATGGAGCAGGGGAACGGCACACGAAGTTTCTAAGATTACATTTTTACAAAAACAAACATGATCCAATGAGGAGAATAATGCTGGCAACAGCAGCCTGCTGCTTCTATGCAGCAGGTCTGCTGGCGCAATCGAAAACGGATTCTGCATTGATAGAAAAACAAGAGCTGGAACTGAAACAGGCACTGGCCGATGCAGACAGGAAACTGGAAGAGCGTCAGAAACTTTATCAGGAAGTGCAAAACAAGAAAGTGAAATATGATACCATCGGACTGGCCCAATACCGTTTTGAAATGGCGCAACTCAAGCAGGAACGAAGGTTACAGGCTATCGAATTTGTGAAAGCACACCCTGATTACAAGGTGAGCGTTGATGCCCTGAAAGACGTGGTTGGTCATCTTCCAGACAATATCGTTGCTTACAACAAATTATTCAACAGGCTCAGCAAGTCTGTTCGCAAGAGTAAAGAAGGACTGGAGCTTAAGAAATCCATCGATGGCTTCATGGCCGTGCGTACCGGCGCTAAAGCCCCGTTATTTTCGTCAACCGATACTGCCGGCCATGCAGTTGATCTGAAAGGCTTCAGGGGAAAATATGTTCTGATCGATTTCTGGGCAAGCTGGTGCTATCCCTGCAGGGATGAAAACCCCAACCTGGTGAAAGCATTTGAAAAATACAAAAACAGGAATTTCACTGTACTCGGTGTTTCACTGGATCAGCCCGGTAAACATGATGCCTGGACCAAAGCCATCAAAGACGACGGGCTTACCTGGCAGCATGTTTCCGATCTCAAATACTGGAAAAATGAAGTGGCTTTGTTGTACAGCGTACGTTCCATTCCACAGAACTTCCTGCTGGATCCGAAAGGAAAAATCATTGCAGCCAATCTGAGAGGAGAGGAGCTGCACCGGAAATTACAAGAATTGCTCCCACATTAAATATTGTTATGTCAAAAATGAACATCCTTCCCATCGTTCTGATGATGGGCTTACCCTCTTTTGCGCTGGCCCAAAAGAAAGGCGCGGTGAAAAACAATACAGCCGTCAAAGATTCCATTCCGAAAGTGGAAAACACGAAAACCGCAGATGGCCTGAAGCCTTATGACGAAGTGATCACAAAGAAAGCTGTCAGCAGATCCGGTATGTTCCGCATCCATCAGATTGATGAACAATATTTCTTCGAAATCCCTGACAGCCTGTTGAACCGCGATATCCTGGTGGTGAACCGCATCTCCAAAGCGCCAGCAGGGCTTCGTCCAAACCTGAATGTCTATGCCGGTGATCAGGTAGCCGAGAACGTTATACGCTTCGAGAAAGGGCCCAACAACCGCATCTTCATGAAGCGAATGATCTTCCGCGAGAAATCTGCGGACAGCACCGAGAACGGCATGTACAGATCTGTGCTCAATTCAAGCCTGCAGCCCATTGTGGCATCCTTTCCCGTAAAAGCACTGGGAAAAGACAGCAGTTCTTATGTACTGGACCTGACCTCTTTCATTCAAACCGAGAACGAGATCCTGCATTTTGGCCCCGAAGCGAAAAAAGGACTGGCCCTCGGCGCCATTCAAACAGACAAATCATATGTAGTGAGCATCAACGCATTTCCCATCAACGTGGAAGTGAAAACCATGCGTACCTATATGCCCGCTGCACCAGGTTCCACTCTGCCTGCCACCTATGAGCTCAACAGCTCCCTGGTGTTGCTGCCTGCTGTTCCCATGCAGCCACGCTTTGCCGATGCAAGGGTTGGCTTCTTCTCCAGGGGAATTGTAGACTTCGATGCAGAGCCGCAACGCGTTTCCTCCCGCTACTACGCCACACGCTGGCGCCTGGAGCCAAAGCCGGAAGACCGCGCAAAATATCTGCGTGGCGAACTGGTAGAACCTCAGAAACCCATCATCTATTATATCGATCCCGCCACGCCGAAAAAATGGGTGCCCTATCTCATCGCCGGGGTGAACGACTGGCAGGCAGCATTCGAACAGGCTGGTTTCAGGAATGCCATCAAAGCATTGCCCGCACCGGAAAACGACAGCACCTGGAGCATCGACGATGCCAGGCATAATGTAATAGTGTACAAACCTTCAGCCATCGCAAATGCAAGCGGACCGCATGTGCACGATCCACGCAGCGGGGAGATCATCGAAACGCATATCAACTGGTACCACAATATCATGGCGCTGGTGCACGACTGGTACATGATCCAGGCAGGAGCCATCGACCCGCGCGCACGCACCATGCAGTTCGACGATGAACTGATGGGGCAGCTCATCCGCTTCGTATCTTCTCACGAGGTAGGACATACGCTCGGGCTCATGCACAACTATGGTTCCAGCTCTACCGTGCCTGTAGAAAAACTCCGTGACAAAAAATATGTGGAAGAGCACGGACATACACCTTCCATCATGGATTATGCCCGTTTCAATTATGTAGCGCAACCGGAAGACAAGATCTCCGAACGCGGCATCTTCCCGCGCATCGGCGCATACGACAAATGGGCCATCCAATGGGGCTACCGCTGGTTGCCACAATTCACTTCTGCCGACGCAGAAACTCCTTACCTTAATCAACTGATCATCGACAGCCTGGGCAAAAACAATCAACTCTTCTTCGGTTTCGAAATGGATGCCTACGATCCACGCTCTCAAAGCGAAGACCTTGGAGACGATGCCGTACTCGCCAGCACCTATGGCATCAAAAACCTCCAGCGCATCCTGCCTCAACTGCCTGAATGGACACGCAAACCCAATGAAGGATACGAGAACCTGCGCGAAATGAGCGCGCAATTATTCCGTCAGTATAATCTCTACATGGCCCATGTACTGAAAACTGTGGGAGGTTCTTATACCACGCCGAAAAGTGTTGAGCAAGCTGGTCCTGTTTTCGAGCCCGTACCCTACAAGAAACAGAAAGAAGCTATGAAGTTCCTGGACAATTATCTTTGGAATATTCCCGAATGGCTTAGCAACGACCAAAGCTTCCAGCTTACCGGCTCCACTGCCGAGCCTTTTTTCGGCACTATCCAGTTTACAGCAATTTCACGACTGCTCGGCTCCGGCACGCTGATCAATTTCATCAAAAACGAGAACAGGTATAAAGACAGGAAGCTGTACACTTGTACAGAATTCCTCACTGATCTGCGCAAGAGTGTTTGGACGGAGCTCTATTCCGGTAAATCTATCGGCCTGAACAGGCGCAACCTCCAGAGGACCTATATCGATGCGGCTTTTACAGCATTCCGTGCGGTAAATGAGATCGTAGGAAGGAACAGTGGCAATGGTTTACAATTGTACATTAATCCTGATCCCACCAAATCCGATGTGGCCAGCCTGATGCGCAGGCATTTACTGATGCTGAAGAAGGATATCGCCACTGCAATTCCTTACCAGACCGGCTTTGCAAAAGACCATCTGGAAAATATCGTAGCCCGGATAGACAAGGCGCTCAAAGAAGGGAACGAAATTCCGAAATAATAAGAACCCGCCTTACCTGATCGTTTGGCAGCCATCATGCTCCGGCATGGTGGCTTTTTCTTTTCCATTATTATCCGGTTATTTTCGATACATTGCACAGGATGGTCAATTTTGAGAACTCTAAAGATTCAGTTATGACGATTCAGGTTCATAATCTAAGCGCGGACATGACTGACCGGCAATTGAGAAAGATATTCGAAACTTTTGGTGTTGTAGTAACTGCCACTGTTTCCCGCAATCAATTCAATGGCCGCTCCAACAGGCATGGACTGGTTGAGATGTTGAAACTGGCCGACGGAGAAAATGCCATCAATTCACTGGACAGATCTATCATTGACGGAAAGATCATTTCAGTTTCAGTCTCTAATGAATACTGATCAACTTCCTTCAATCCCCATGAAGCTCCAGGTAAAAAGGTTCGATCTGAGATTGAACCCTGACGTTAAGAAAGTAATCCCACGTTTTTTTAATACAGGCGCGGAAAGGTCACTGGCATTGATCAACAGGGTAATGCAGCTTTCGAAAAATGAAGTACAGGAATTGCTGCAGCATCTTCTCGCAGAATTCCAGGACCGCTACTCAAATATTCAGCTGGTTTTTGAAAATCATTATGAAGCGGTACAACATCTGATCCCGTCTCCTCAGCAACCAGCTATTTCCTACGAGATGAAACTGCTCATCGGTTCTTACTTCACCATGGAATATTCCCTGGAACATGCAGCCTTGTTCAATCCTTCGATTGTAGAAGACCCGGACCAGTCGGGAGCAGGCGAAGGAGAAAAGAATGTGATACTGAGCTTCAGGGCCACGGGGGAAGGCCATGTATCTTCCCTTGTATTCAAACGTGCGAAACTCACCAGCAGTGCAGGTATCCAATTCGATCCCCCGGGCAAATACATGAATCCCGGCAAAGTGATCAAGTCGGAGAATGGTTACGAATTGCATTTCGAACCCGGATCATTATTATCCGAGCGTGTGATCTTCCCCGTTAGCTTCTCTGAAAAAAATGGAATTGAAGACGCCAGGTTCACCCGGTTCATTAACGAAGACGGATCTGGTATTTACCTGGCAACCTATACAGCTTATGATGGAACATTCATCATTCCCCATCTCATAGAGACCCAGGATTTCCTGCATTTCAAAATGACTCCGCTCCAGGGAAAGACAGCCATCAACAAGAACCTCGCTTTATTCCCAAGAAAGGTCAATGGCCAGTATGTGATGATCTCCCGTATCGATGGCGTGAACAATTATATCATGTTCTCGGATGATCTTTACCGTTGGGACAATGCCATCTTATTGCAAAGGCCGGAAAATCCCTGGGAGTTTGTTCAGATTGGCAATGCAGGCTCACCGTTGGAAACACCGGAAGGCTGGCTGATGATCACGCACGGAGTAGGGCCCATGCGCAAATACTGCCTGGGAGCCAGTTTGCTGGACCTTAATGATCCTACCAAAGAATTGGGCAGATTGAAAGAGCCATTGCTGATGCCTGAAGAAGAAGAGAGATATGGTTATGTGCCGAATGTTGTGTACTCCTGCGGCACCATCATTCATGGAGATCAGTTGTTCATTCCCTATGCAGTATCTGATTACGCTACTTCATTTGCCACCGTTCCGCTCAAAGACCTGCTGGCTTTACTCCGATAAACCAAGGACCACTACCATATGTGAGATCCAGTAGGCCAGGGTACTTTCAGCGCCCTGATTCAGATTCACGGCATCTTCCTGTAAACCGTCTGCACAGCCTCCCGTGGATGTATCATAGAGGGACAAACCCAGATCGTTCTCTCCGATGAACCATTGGTAAGCTTGCTGCATGCGTTGCAGGTATTGATCATCCCTGGTGATCCTGAAAGCTTGCTGGTACAGCAAAACCATCGCCATAACATCGATACCCTGCTGGTCAAATTGAGCAGGCTTTCCGCCGCGTTCATACCAACCTCTGTTACCCACCGGTCTGCATTTATCGTCTACAAAAACTTTCGATTCCAGGAATGCCATTGCTTCCAGACCGATCGTCAGGTATTCTTCATCCTGTGTGATCTCGTACGCATTCAGGAGTGCCAGCGGCAGCATCGCGTTGTCGTAGGTGAGAACCGGTTCAAACCAGCTCCAGCCAGGTCTTTTGCTCGCTTTATACATGGCAATCATCTTATCGGAAAGTGTAACCACCATTTCTGTTTTCCGGTCATCCGGGTAATGATATTTGATGTACTGGCAAATTCCGATGATCGAATTTGCCATACCCCTGATGGAAACCAGACTACTTACATGCGGATATGCTTTCGCAAATATTTCCTGTCCTGTTTTCACGGCAAAATGCGAAGGGCCCTCATTGATCAGGAAACCCAGCGCCATCATCGTTCTTCCGAAGGAATCTTCCGATCCCCTGTGTTCAGTGATCTCCTTGGCGTAAGTAAGGAAATTACAGAAATAGCCGTCATCCGATTGCATGAAATGGATGAATCCTAAATATACCGGAAGTAAGGATTGAGCAATTTCATCTTTCCTGTTAAACTTACAGGCCAGCACTGTGAAAAAAAGTGCACGGGCATTATCATCTATACAGTAGCCTTCTTTTCGGTTAGGCATGGAGAACAATGCATGCTGAATGATCCCTGTTAGGTCTGTGAGATTGACGATATGCTTGAAGTTCAGATCAGGCATCTGATCACTCCGGAAGGGAATTGTATTACTTGCCATTGAAACGGCTTCTTGTGTCATAAAAAAATATGGTATTAAAGAAATTAATTCATCCAATAAAAACTTGATGCAACTTCCTGGGTTGGTTTCCGAAACAATTGGTCGAACAGCTCCAGGTGTTTCTCTGCAACGATATTCCAGGGAGTATTCCTGGTTTTCAGGAATGCCTGACGGCCCATCTCAGTTCTGATATCTTTGTTTTGAAGCAGGAACAGGGCGCTTTGAGCAAGTGCCAGTTCCTGGCCTGGTTCGATGATGATACCTGTGTGCTCGTCCAGCATTTCTTTCGCCAGTACAAAGTCGTTGGAAATGATGGCGCACCCGGCGCTCATCGCGTACAGGAAGGTTCCGCTGACAGCCTGGTTGGGATCTTTGGAAGTGAAAAGGTAAACATCTGTCAATGTCAGGTATTCCATCAGCATTTCTGTTGGAACATATTCGTTCACCAGCCGTACATTTTCCTGCAGGTCATGTTCATCTATCAATGCCTGTAATGACTGCCTGTATCTTTCACCTTCCTGCAATAACAGGTTGGGGTGAGTGAGTCCCAATACGATGTAAACCGATTGAGGGTATTTCAGCCTGATCTTTTTCATGGCAAGGATCCCGTTCTCAACGCCTTTGTTAGGACTCAGCAGCCCGAATGTTGTAAGTACCAGTTTGTCTTCCAGGCTGTATTTCTTTTTCAGCTCTTCCGGATGCACCGAACTGTTCTGGTGCGTGCCATGCGGAATGATGCTGATCTTTTCAGGTTCTAACTGATAATCTTCGATCAACAGTTTCGCTGAATTGGCTGTCATCACAATTACTTTTTCTGCCAGCAATCCTATTGTTCTTACCAGTTGTAGTCTTTTCGGAACAGGGGAGGGCAGTACAGTATGAAACCGGATGATGAATGGTTTTTCCAGGAACGAGAGGAATCTCAATAAATGCGATCCCATTTCACCACCATACAACCCGAACTCATGTTCAATACAAACCAGTCCGATAGCGGGATCCTGGTTTACTGCACGCGCTGTTTCGATACAGGAATCGATGGAATGTCCATCCATTACCATTGTTACCGGGCGTTCATAATCTTTCAATGTGTTCACTTTATCGAGGGCACAGATCACTATTTCAGTATCATTCCTGATATCATCACCGATAGACTTAATGAGATCGTTTGTAAAACTGGCGATGCCGCATTTCAATGGAGGAAAAGTGCTGATAAAAAGAATACTGGAAAACCGGTCGGCTATAGACATAATTATATTTTTAGCAATAAAGAAATACTGTGGCAACACACAATGTTGTTTGCCAGTTCAGATTAATGATCCCAGGCTTGTCAGGAAGGGCAATTAAACAGTTAAAGGTCTCGTGCGGTTTACGAAATTGAGAAGGACATGAGGTAAACTACCGGAAGGTCATACAATAAAGGTAACCTTTTAAAATGGTATGAACTATTAAAATATAGACCTGACGCTAAACACAGCAGGCAGCACAAATGATGCTGCCTGCTGTGTTTGATGAAAGTTAATAACCTGTATGATCACATTTCAGGTTTTCTTCCCAATGTTTTTATGAATCTGAAATGAGAAACTACTGCAGCTCCGAAAGTAGGAAGATTGTTGTAAGGCAACTGAAACGCCGCACATTTCGATCTCACCAGTTTACTGATGGCCGGATAATGTATATGACTGATGCGGGGAAACAGATGATGCTCTATCTGGTAATTCAACCCTCCTGCAAACCAGGCTATGATCTTGCTATTGGGCGAGAAGTTTGCTGTTGTTCTCACCTGGTGCATAGCCCATTCATTGTCGATATTCTTACCGTTGGCGCCAACAGCATCAAACTCTGTTTCCTCCACCACATGCGCCAATTGGAATACGATGGACAAAGTCAATCCCAACCCGATATGTAAACACACAAAAAACAGTAACCAGGATTGCCATCCCATCAGCACAACAGGGATAATAATGTAAAACAAGATATAGAGGACCTTGCTGATCCAGAATATCAGGTGATCATTGGAAGACATCCTTGAAAGAGGTGTGTTCACTATTTTCTTTCTGAAATATTTCTCAAAATCCTGGAAGAGTATCCAGATCATGGAACTGAATGCATACAGCAGGGGAGTATATAGATGTTGTATCCTATGTGCGGGTACCCATGGCTGTGAGCTGCACATCCGGATGAAAGGGCTTTTGGCAATATCATCATCAACGCCGTCTATATTGGTATAAGTGTGGTGAATGATATTGTGCTTTTGTTTCCAGATGAAACTATTGCCCCCAATGCATTCAGGGTGAGTCCCAGCGTTTCATTTACCCATTTGCGGGAAGAGTAACTTCCGTGGTTGGCGTCGTGCATAACATTGAAGCCAATACAGGCAAGAACAAAGCCCTGGAGCAAACTAATGAGGATGATGGGCACAATTCCCAATGGAGCCAGCAGGAGCGTGGTATATAAGCCAATAGCAGCAAGAATGAACACAGTTGATTTGAAGTATAACTTGAAATTTCCTGTTTTCCTTTGTTGTGAATGCTCGAAATATTTGTCTACATCCGATTTAAGAGATGTATAGAAAACCTGATTTCGATTATTGAAGCTCACTTTTGCCATGCCTGGTATTTGTCTAAATGTCGTCTATTTTTGGGGATCAGGCTTGTTAAATTGCGGAATTGGCTAAATATGGGCAGGGTATTGCTTCAGGAATTGTAAGCGTGTATAGTAAATGAAGAGAACTGAAAAAACAGAATTTGCCTTATATTTGATCCCGTAAAATTGAAATCGGGTAGTAGCGCAGCCCGGTAGCGCACTACGTTCGGGACGTAGGGGTCGCTGGTTCGAATCCAGTCTACCCGACCAGGCAACAAGGCAGCAGGAATGCTGCCTTGCTTGTTTCAGGGATTTCTGAGACCTGCACCCTTGAAATCTTTTTCGGCTCCAAGCAACACTCCCCATTTTCTCAGGTTTGTGGAATGGTCGAAGATAATTTTTAGTACTGCTAATACAGGCAGAGCAAGGAACATTCCGGCAATTCCGGTCATAGTACCAGCCAGAATAATCCCCAGGATAGAAGCAAGGGCATTGAGTTTGACGCGGGAACCGACAATACGTGGCATCAGTATATTATTATCCAGCAATTGCACCAATGCAATAGCGCCTAAGACATATAATATGTGAATACTTTTATCAGATGAAGCAAGGGTGATAAGCACTCCAATAATATTTCCGATCAGGGCACCGAGGTAAGGGATCAAATTTAGAAAAGCAAAGATAATTCCAATTAATAAAGCGTGATCTATGCCAAGCAAGGCAAGTATCCCCAAAGCAGCAGCGTTATATAACAGATCTGAATCAGCAGTCCCAGGAGATAGCTCTTAACAACTACCTGAGTTTGCAACAATACCCTGGCTACATTATTGTGATCTTCCGCAGGAAACCACATCAAAAGGAATCTCAGGAAAATGCTTCTGTACAATATGATCAGAAAAATATATACAGGCAGTAATCCGAAAAAAAGCAAGGTGCCCGAGGCTGACCCCGCAGCTCCGCTGGCTATATTGCCTGCATAACTAAATCCTTTGCTGCTTTGTCTTTTTACAAAAAGGACTTGTTCAGCAGCAGAAACTCCAAATGTTTTATTGATCCATGCCTGCAGAGCATCGAAATGCCCGGAAATATGCTGTTCAATTTTATTGTAATCATGCACCAAAATCCTTATCTGGCTTGTAAATAGCCATATCACCAGTACGAGCGCCATTATCACCAACAGGATGCATAACACGATCGATATAGTTTCAGGTACTTTTAGTCTTCTGAAGAAACGGAATACGGGCAGCAACATTACACTAATGAAAAAGGCCATCAGGAGCGGCATTATTACAGTATGGCCTATCACAAGGATAACACCTATAAGGAAAAGCCCCATCAGTTCGATTGAGCGTTTTATGGTTGGTGCAACTTCTTTCATAAAACATACCTAAGGAGAAAAAATATAAAATCCGGACTTGCTCCGGATTTATTTATCAGTTCCACTTTATTTATGGGTTAATTCTAATACTCTTTTGTTCTTCTTTTTGGTTTACATTCCTTATCACAACTTCAACTCTTCTGTTGCATTGCCTGCCTTCTTCCGTTTTATTATCGCAAATAGGATTATCCTTTCCGAATCCGCGGACCTTGATGCGTGACTTATCCACACCGTTGACAATAAGTGCATTTGCCACTGCCTGTGCCCTTGCCGTTGATAATTTCTTATTGAAGGCTGCGCTTCCCTTATTATCAGTGTAGCCATCGATATAGAAATCGGAGTTTCCAATCTGCTCTGTCATCGTCCTTGCAGCTTTGCTCAAAATGGAGTCTGATTCACTCCTGATGGTTGCCTTACCAAAATCAAACAGGATATTCTTGAAGTCGGCTGTAATCTGAACCACAATCTTTTCCACCGGACAGCCTCTTGAAGATGCAGGCCCCGGCTCGTTTGGACAAAGATCATCGTCGTCATTCACACCGTCTTTATCCGTGTCGGGAACCGGGCAACCGCCATATTTTTCAGTACCTGCTACCGTTGGACATTTATCATCTTTGTCCATTATATTATCACCATCTGTATCAGGGCATCCATTGAATTTCTTTAAACCGGAAACATCTTTACAGGAATCTTCTTCATCATTAATACCATCCCCATCAGTATCGGGTACCGGGCAACCATTGTATCTTTCTACGCCGGGCAATGTTTTACAAGAATCCATTTCATCATTAATGCCATCTCCATCAGTGTCAGGGATCGGGCAACCGTCATAACGGGCAAGACCAGCAATGTCCGGACATTTATCAACATCATCGTAAACACCGTCACGATCCCTGTCTGGTTTGATCTTCTTTTTGTGTGTCATCCCGAAGTGAAATCCGACATGCAGATCAGCCTGCCTGGAGTCGTGCACCAGCGCAGAAAGAGCAGTTCCGGAACCGATGAAGAATGGACCCACCCTGAAAGCCAGACCAGCATTGAATTGTGTCAGCTCATTATAGCTCATGGGGATCTCAACGCTGAACAGGCTGTTTTCCCATCTTGGCGTTAAACTGTAAGCATTATAATAATAGAGAGAGAGTGAATTCTTTTTGTTGGTTGTAAACTGACCAGCAGCATTGACCCCAAACCCGCTACCGATCATATAATCGATCTCTGCATGAATTGTAGTGGGCAGGGTTATCTTATAAGAATTACTGACAGGAGTGCCGGAAAAATATGGACTTTCATCCAGTATAGACTTGTATTCTTTTACTGATTTGTCTTTAAACCTGTTGAGTTCAAAAGCTTCACTTTCCGGGATATTCACTGTATAATTGGCTGCTTCATTATTGCTCCTGTTGAAATTGATCCTGCCGACATCCAATAAAGAAGCCGCGATCTTCAATTTATACTTATTTGCAAAACGGTCTGTTTCATACATCGAATAGTCAGCTGCTGGTCGCCATTCGTAAACAAATCCAATATCACCGCTTACACCATGACCATTGAATTTGAAAAAATCTTTGAATTTGTAATCACTGAAGTTTGCATCAGTGGTATTCAATGAAAGTGATCCTGTAGTTCCGGTCAGATAGTTATTCCCGGAACCATTGATTGTTCCTGAAAAATTATTGGCAGACAAATAAGAATCAGCCGTCCCGGCCAGGTATTTCAGGGAGATACCTGCCTTGAAAAAGTTGCGGCTGTTTTTCGGAGTCAACACCTGGCCCACTGAAGCACCGATTTCAGTCCAGCCAGTTGCGTGCACCAGCATGTTATTATTATCAATGGAGAAAGGAAGATCAGTTGTAGTTGTTCCGCCATTGATAAGAGCATTCGCAAGATTGCCATTGATGTCACTGCCATTGGCAAATACACGTGAGCGGGTAGTGAATGCCAGGGAGGTTTTTGGAGTAATTCCGAACATCACTGAAGGCCCTAATATATCAACATAAGCCAGGCTATTGATGTGATCGTTCCCTGTCAACAGTCTTGATTTTAACGAATCAGCATTGAAAGAACGCGTGATATCCTTGAATCGAAGTCCCGATTGATCTGTGCCTGCGAATCCATTGATGGCGAAAATGTTAACGTCCCACTTGTACCGGTTATCCGCTATGTTTGCGGGATTAAATACTACTCCGTTTACACCTGTATAATTCCCGGTTCTGTAACCAGGAAAGGTTTGTGATTGAATTGTGCCTGTAATCGTCAACAAAAAACAAAAGACTAAGTAATGTTTTTTCATACACTCATTTAGTCTGTTGCTTCAATAAGTATACCCTGCTAATTAATAAGTTTTGATTGATTTTATTACAGGAAGGGGGCTTTTGTTACTCTCCCTGAGAAGAATGTATGAGTTATGGGTCAATCATTCCTCACAAATAATAAAACAGTTTTCTATTTTAATAGGTTTACCTTTAGAAATGTCGAACAATTCAGATAGTAGCCTGGAAGTTTTTAGTCCTGCAAAATTTCCAAAGGCGATGAATGAGCTTTCAGCTTTACTTGAGGCAATAGCCGCCACTTCCATTTACTTTAAGGCAGAGATTGTTGTTTCTTATATAAAAAGTCATAGTTTACGAATCGAATGGATTGAAGCTAACCCGGCACTTGCCAAAATAGTCACGTCCGGCTTATTAAAGACTTTTAGTTTAGAAACATTATTTGAAGCCAACCGCAACAATAAAAATTTTCTCAGGGATGTCGAAAACCATATCAGTAAGCAATTGCTTGCTGGCTAGTTTCGCCGGTTGATTGTTCATAGCCTGGACATTTCAATCATGATTGGTCATTTGCCAGTGCAGCCGCCATTTCCCATCCTGTTCCCTTTTCCAGATATTGATGCTTTTCCCGGTAACCAGTCCGGAATGCTCACCCGCCCGCCAGTTAACACGATAGAATCCATTAACCAGCGCATAGTCGCCGGCCGGCAATACCCGCGACATATTGATCTGTACGGTGTCAATAGTAACAGCGGGATCCTCATGCACTACATAATACTGATGAATGCTGTCTTTCCCAATAACCATGGGCATATAGTAAGGCATATAGATCGCGTCATTAGTATAGTATGCCGAAAAAGCAGCTCCATTGCGTTCTTTCACCAACTGAGCGATCTGCACATTGTAATGATTGATGCTATCGGCCTGGATACTGTATCCCTGCTTTATGGGAGCCGGCAAGACCGGAGAAGTATTATCAGACGACAACGGGAGGGAGGCACGATCAAATCCGGAAGCGGCGCCCCAAATCTCACCAACAAGCGTCAACGATTTATTTTCACCGATCCGCCACACATGAATATACTTTCCGGAGTAGCGAAAGGGCTTATGTCCTGCCTGTACAAAATCATGCGTAAAAGTTCCCGCCTCCAACAGAAAGCCTTCAACAATTTTTACAGAGTATATTAAACGCTTGCAGCGATTATCACTGGTTGCCGCCAGCCAGCGTTGATAATAATCTGCTATGGATTTCGGAGAAAAAAGAGTAGCATGATGCTCCGGCATACTTACAGCATCAGCAGCATAATACTGCATCATCGCCGGCACATCGCCTTTTTCCAAAGCTTTGGTAAATTGAAGATTCAATTTTTCCACTTTTTGTTGCCAATCCTCTTTGACTGACCTGTATGTTTTTCCGTCCGCATGGGCAGACATCAGGAAACCAAAAAGGACCAGCAACTGCGCAGAAAAAGCAGCTGATTTACATGGGATAAGAGTTATTAAGCGTTGCATGTACCATTTTTTTTGTACAAAAGTAAAATATTGAATTCAGGGTTGAGATCAAAGCCTGGACGGATATTTAACTTTTTCTCCTGATATATACCAGGCCAGGTCAGGCTTCTGCCGTAGTGGTCATCTTAGCGGCGAGCTCAACCGCCAGTTCTGCAATCCTGTTCGAGATCCCCGCTACATTATCATACCAGGACACAATTTTTACCAGTTTGTCTATTGAACGTGTTAGTGTACCATCAACGATGGAAGAGTGGGGGTTGCCCAGTATATCAGCCGATACAAAAGGTTCTTCAGTATATTCCAATACGCCTTTCAAATCAGTATGCGCATGGTGTTTCAGTAGTTCATTGATCTCACCTGACCACCGTTCCCTTTGTTGCATACCGGCTAATAATCGTACATTACCTGAATATCTCACTAAAGAATGGAACAGATAATTAACAATATGAAACCGTTTGCTGAACTATCGGCGGATAGTCTGGAATATTTGTTCCCGCATTTTGTAAAACTGGAATTCAATAGAGGCTCAGAACTGATTCAATCCGGAAAACCATGCCAGTCGCTATACCTGATCGAACAAGGGTATTGCAGGGCTTATAATATCCAGGATGGATTGGAAGTAAATCTCAATTTCTATTTTGAATTTGAAACTGTCACAAACCTTAACAGTTATATATTCAACACTCCTTCTAATTTCACGGTAGTAGCCTGCGAACCCATGCTGGTATACCGGATCGATAAAAAAAATTTGTTGGCAGCAATACAACAATCGCCTGAAATCGATATAGCCGGGAAAAAGAACCTGCAATTGATAGCCGCCAAACAGGAAAGGCAACTGCAGCTATACCGTATATTGACGGCGAAAGGCCGATATGAATTCCTGGAAAACACCGACCCTGCTTTACTCCAGCGTGTCCCCATCTCTCAACTGGCTTCCTATCTGGGCGTGAAACGTGAAACCTTAAGCAGGATTCGAAATAAAAGACGAAGCTCTAAAACTTTGTGACCTTTATCACAGGTGCATGCAACCTGCCTGGATCAACTTTGTGTTCATAATAAAACACAAATCATATGGCAGGATATCACTATTTTCTCATTGTTCATCTTTCCGGATTTGCATTATTTACCGGTGCTTTGGTAAGCGATATCATTATCCACAATCAGTTATGGTCTAACCGGCAAACAGATGCCACTCTTTCTAAAACGCTTCTATCAACCACTACGAAGTTATCCCGGCTGATGGGGGTTTCCCTGGGTATTACACTCCTGGCCGGCATTGTTATGATGAGCAAAATGCACCTTGTATACGGGCCACAATCGTGGATAAGAATCAAGATCTCCCTGGTTGTAATACTACTGATATTAAGAGTATTGAACAGTCGTAATAATAAACGGCTCAAAGAAAAGATACTGGTCAATCCAGTCCTGCCACATGCTTCTTTAAAGTACAGGATAACCGGTTTTCAATGGCTGCAGTTACTGCTGGTAGCAGGTATCATAATATTAAGTGTAAAAAAATTCAATTGATAGCATAGCCTTTGCATTTATTGCGCATATAAGCGGGTAATCTTCGTTTATTTTTATCTAAATTGGCTGTAGAAAAAGACAGCTGAAATCATGAATCACAAGATCATTACAATTTTTCTACGCCTTGCTCTTGCTGCAGGGCTTTTGTCTGCGGTAGCTGACAGATTTGGGATCTGGAACAAAGAAGTGGCAGTATGGGGAAACTGGAACGCTTTTTTAGAATATACGCAGACACTCAATCCCTGGCTTCCTGTTGCAGTTATTCCTGCTGTTGGGATCATTGCAACAGCAGCAGAGATTGTATTTGGTCTGGGCCTGCTCATTGGAATCAAAACAGAGATTTTTGCCAAACTCACAGGATTCTTATTGCTATTATTCGCCTTGTCGATGAGCTTTTCCACAGGTATAAAGGCTCCATTGGATTTTTCAGTGTTCGCCGCCTCAGGGGCAGCATTCGCGTTAGCTTTACTGACAGCAAAACGAAAAGAGGCTTAATGGCTTGCATGGCTCAAATGAGGAACAGATATTGATCAATTTCTTACATAAATCTCTAAAATCAGGTACGGCTCCCAGGGCCATCGCTACAGCCGCTTTCCAACCTTCCCTTGAGTTATTGGCCAGCACTTTTATTTCTTCAATGACCTCTATTGGGGAAAGAGAATATTGATAATAATTATTGTCGTTAAACTTATGATCATAAGAAAAGGAAAATACCCGGTGACAATTTTGAAACTCTCCATCCTGATCAATTTTGTCGGTATTAGAGCCATGGTTTGCAAACCTGCAAATAATATGATCATCAACCATACTGCCATTGTCTTCACAAATCCTTTTGAGCAAATAGAAATCAAATGGCTGGGAGTAAGTCTTGTATTCCATCCCACCAAAGTAATATTCATCTTTATCGTTTCACCTCCGGTATAGCTGAATTCTCCAATCAAAATATCCTGCTCCAGCTGCGGATTATTTTCATACCAGATCGAAGATAATGACCTGCCAGATGACTCTTCCTGGATGTTTATTTTCAAGCCGTTGTCACAACGGATAATCTTCAGCATAATCTTTTCAATCATAAGCTGATTATCAGATAAGATTCGGTGAAGAAATTTACATTTTTCTTTATTCAAAAATCATTTTCGTCTCTTTTATGATCAACCTATTACATAAAGAAACCTATTCAATGAGTGGGTTTCCTGTTTGAATTTCCTGCAAATCCGTTCATTGCCTCAATATTTTTTCTATTTTCTTTCCCTTGGCCAGTTCATCCACCAGTTTATCCATATACCGGATCTTTTGCATGAGTTTATCTTCAATTTCTTCAACCCGGTAACCACAGATCAAGCCCGTAATTTTAGAAACATTAGGATTCAATTGCGGGGCCTGCGTAAAGAAAGTCTCAAGATCAGTTTTCATATCTATCTGCTGCTGCAGGCTTTTCGCATTATGTCCCGTAAGCCAGCATAGTACCTCATCCAATTCAGATTTTGTGCGCCCCTTTCTCTCTACTTTTTCGATATACAGGGGATAGATATTTGCAAACTTCATTTTGAACACTCTGGCATTATCCATTTTTCCAGATTTTGATACTCGAAATTAATTATTGTGCAGGGTTTGAGACCTTAAAATAAAAGAATTCCGCTGAATTTTCAACCTGGAAAAGAAAAATCCGACAGCTGATATTTTTAGAAAATCACCAATGCCGGTCTACCCACTGGCTTCAACATTCGACTTCAAAACAATGGCGCAGGAAATCCCGCGCCGTTTTGATAGCCCTAAACCTGATTGCCCTTATTGAATCAATATTTTTGTACGAAATCTTTGTCTTGCTACAGAAGACTGATTAATTCATCCTTCTGACGTAAAATTGATCATCCTGTACCATCACAAAAAACTTATTCAAACGAAACGGGGTGAATTTCAAATAAAGCCTCAGGAAAGGAAAACCGATATAGGCAACCGTAGAAAATAGTACTGCTCTGATCTGCGTTTAACCGGGCCTGATACCATTACCTGTCGAACCACTTCTTGAAAGCAGGGGCTTTTTCCCGACTGATATCCCACTGCATTTTCAGGGGTTGTTTCAGAAAAACAGTCAGTTTTTGATTTTCGTGCAGTTGTATGCTCTGTATTGCATCCATATGTATGATGGCCTGCCTGTTGACACGGTAAAATAAGGCTGGGTCCAGCAGCTCTTCAATTTCATCCAGTGTAGTGAAATCGAGAATATGTTTTTCGCCGCCAAATGTCAGGATATAATTCAGGTTTTCGCGGTAAAAACAGGCGATGTCTTTGGATTGGACAGGGATCCATTGCTGACGGTGATTCACGATGAATTTCTCTTTGTATCCTGGCTGATGCAATCCGGAATTGGTGATCACTTTCAATAGCTGCTGAATATCCTTCGGATACTGGCTTCTGCTTTCTACAATTACACGGCATTTCTCGATGGCTTTCTGAAGATCATCTGTATCAACAGGCTTCAGCAGGTAATCCACACCGTTAGATTTGAAAGCACGGATGGCATATTCATCGTATGCAGTGGTAAACACTATGGGGCATTTCAGATCATACCGTTCAAACACCTGGAAGCTGACGCCATCACTGAGTTGGATGTCCGCGAATACGATATCCGGTTCACTGTTTTCCATGAACCATTTGGTTGCAGTTTTCACGCTGGGCAACACTTCCACAATTTTCATATCAGGCGCCACCTGGGCAATTTTATCGATCAACTGACGGGCAATAAGCTTTTCGTCTTCCATTATTATTGCATTCATAGCAATTCAATTTTTTCATTTTTCTATAATAAGGGTACGGTGATTGTGAAATATTGTTCATCTTCCGTGATCAGCAGGGGACGGGAACTGAGGAAAGCATACAGGGATTGCATGCTGGCCAGCCCCTGCTTATTGCTGGTTTCCACAAAACTTTTCTTTTGAAGATTATTACGAACTACCAGGTTATCATCTTTTACAAAGAGATCGATCACCAGCGGGGAGTCACTGTCGGCTATATTATGCTTGATAGCATTTTCGACGAGGTTCTGCAGCGTAACGGGCGCAATCTTCCTGTGGAGGTATTCTTCATCGATTTCGATATTCACCCTGATGCCATCTTCAAATCTTGTTTTCAGCAGGTGGATATACAACTGAACAAATTTCAGTTCTTCATTCAACGGAACCACTTCATTTTCCCGGTTCTTCAGGATATACCGGTACACCTTACTCATTTTGTCCAGGAAATTGACAGCCATTTTTTGATCAATTGTGATCAGGCTGCTGAGTGAGGTAAGTGAATTGAAGAGGAAATGAGGGTTCAGGTGTTGTTTCAGATTTTCGTACATCACAAGAGCTTTCTCTTTTTCCAGTAACTGTGCTTTGCTTTGAAGCTCGCCCAGTCTCCTGGTATTGCGGATCCTGTTCTTGTAAACGAGGTAGAATATTATTAATACGAGGGAAAGCGCGAGCCAGGGGAACCACCATTTCTTGAAGAAAGGCGCAGCGATATGGATCCTTAGACTGGTTTCCATCGATTGCCAGTTTCCATCGCGCGCAACTGCTTTAACAGAAAAAGTATAATTGCCTGGCCGGAGTTGATTGTAGTTCGCTTCAAAATCGTTACCTGCGCTGCGCCATTGGTCTTCAGCGCCATCCAGCCTGAACAGCATATCATAAGGGTAAGCTTCTGCATCGGTAAGCAGTCCGAATTTCAACCGGAGATTGTTCTCTTCAGGGGCCAGGTGCAGTGCACTGTTATGTTCCGGAAAAAGCAGACTGTCGTTGATCTCCACCTGGCTGATGTTGGGCTGGTTGATCACTTTGGCGGAACTCAGCCGGTCAGGAAAGAACTCCACGGCATACCCGGATAAAGTTTCCACAATATTCCCGTTGTTCAATCTGATCATCCTGTTCTGGTAGCCATAATTGTTATTGGCCAGCGGTAATGTGAATTTATAAAACCGGTCGAATGCCGGATTGAAGATAGCCACCTGATTAAAAGTAGCGCACCATATCTTGTTCTGCCCGTCTGCCTTCAGAGCCATTACGCGATCTATTTCATGCGTCCAGCTTCTTTGTATTCCTGTTTTGGTATCATAAAAGTAAAGTCCATCGCCGGGTTTTGCAGCCCAGAGATTTCCGTTGACATCCACCTCCAAAGCGGTGTAATAAGCGTATTTCTCTTTTACACTTTTGGAAATCCGGAATAGCTCCGGTTGATTTTGCCGGTTGATCCTGCTCACCCAGTCGTGCCCATTGACAACCCACAATGGCGATCCCTGTGCAGAGGCCATGATTTCCGATTCCGGCGGATGTCCATCAAAGCTGAGTCCGTCAGGGTACTTTACCTGGGTGGCTTTATTGGTAAAGCAGTTCCATTCAACAAGGTTATATCTGTCTGAGAAATAATAACTGCTGTCGTTGTATTGATGAACAACAGTGAACAGAAGTTTATGGAAGGGTGGGGGCAGGTTGAAAGGAACGAAATTATCTTTAGCCGCATCATATCGCCAAACACCGTTGGTGGTGGCGATAACCGGTTTGCCTTTCACAAAGCATATCTGGTGTATGCCAGTAGGTTTTTCGATATTGCGGGCAGCGATAAATTTTTCCGGTTCGTATTTCCTGTAACCTGTTTTTACGGGATCATATCGAATGAGGGCGGGCGCATCAGTTGATATCCACCAGGAGCTGTCCATTTTGTTTTCCGCAATCCAGTGTATGGAAATATTCTTACTGCCATGTACAAGTGAACAAATGGAATGCACTTTGTAGAAAGAGCGGTCAGGATTACAAATACTGATACCTCCAACTGTACCCAGCCATATGTTACCATCAGTATCCTGCATGGCTGCCCAAAAGAAATCACCTGCAATACTCTTGGTAGTTTCATTGGAATGACTGATAGGAGTGATTGTATTGGACCCAAGATAATCCAGGGTGAACATTTCATAATTCCAGTTACAGACCCAGAGCCGATGGTTCTTGTCTTCCAGGATGGTAGCGCCAAGCCCGCCTGTGATGGCGGGTTT
Organism: Pseudobacter ginsenosidimutans; assembly: GCF_007970185.1. Lineage (NCBI taxonomy): Bacteria > Pseudomonadati > Bacteroidota > Chitinophagia > Chitinophagales > Chitinophagaceae > Pseudobacter > Pseudobacter ginsenosidimutans. The sequence goes on from NZ_CP042431.1 coordinate 5,757,402, forward strand.
CAGCTTCCTGGTATATTTCACTTTTTTTGTCAATGGATCAAAGGCCACCAGTTGCTGGTCCTTATTGTCGTAATACCAGAAATGACCAAAGGGAGTAGCGGAAAGGGCTGCAGCGCTATGTCCGTTGAACAGTGAATATCCCTGATTATTGGAAACGTTCAGCCATTGCTGTTCCTGAATGAGGTAGCACATGAGCCCTTCTCTGGTAACAAGCCAGATCGATTTCTTATCCGGTCCGGCAACCATTCCATTTTTCCTGATACTGTTATCTGAAAACGAGATTCCATTATTCCTGTTTTCCTGAATTTTCCTGAACTTTCTTTCTCCGGTGGGAAGATGATAGAACCCTTTGAGGGAGCTGGCCCAAACGGATCCGTCTTCAGTACAAAGAATACTGAAGGTATTTGCAACTACCGGCGAATCCGAGATCTGGTATTTTCTGAAACGGTTATCTTTCCGGTTCCAGCAAAACACGCCATAATCTGTTCCTCCCCATATATTCCCATTTTTATCCTCTGCAAGAGCGTGCACCATATTATGCGGGAGACTGTTGCTGTCCTCACTGCTATGATAACTGTAAAAATGCCTTCCGTCATAGCGATTGAGACCATTGAGCGTGCCAATCCAAAGGATACCACGACTATCTTTCAGGAGACAGTTGATAAAGTTGCTGCTGAGGCCGTCCTTTTCTGTAAGATGATGGAAAACGATGTCCGGCGTTTGGGCCGCAACGGTAGAAATGACCAGCCTGGAACAGAAGGCCCAAACCATCAAAATGCGAACGACATGCATATTTCCGAAAATAAGTACAAAACCCCGGGTTGCAAAGTGAAAGGAATAATCCGGGTGTGGATCCAAATGAAATGTAGTAAAAATGAAATGAACCGTATTCCGGGAGAAACGGAATCATACGCTTTCCTGTCACTGTTACCCTGAACCGGATTCAAATCCTGACTAGTAAACAGTTGCTTATACTGCCATCAACCTCAATGATGTGCAAGCAGGGTTTCCACCGACCTTATATGATCGTTGAGATTGAAGGGCAGGTAGTCAGAAGTCTGAATAATAATCACTCCACTCAACAGGCGCAGGATTGTTCAGGAAATATGCGATACGCGTTTGCGAATCTAGTTGCAGGCCTTGATTGTGAAGGGACATAATATACTGCTCACCACTCCCCATTCTCCAGAACATATCATTCGGGCTGATCTCTGGAAATCGCATCCAGGGCGGAGGTAACAGATCACTGGTATCTTTCACCGTTCCGTACTCCAGGAAAAAGTCCCGAACTTCCATCAACGCAAAGCCTAACAGGTTGGTTCCGGGCCATGCATATGGTTTATCGATCAAAGGGGAATCTTTTGCAATCCCGGCTCCCCAAATCTTATCAAGCGGACTTGCTTCCACCAGAACCCTGCTGGCTGTACCAAGCAAAAAATCCAGCAATGCCTTTTGCTGATTGAATTTGTGAATATTCCCCAATTTCACAATATCGAATTTCGCTGCATTCCAAACCAGATCATCATATCCCATTATTTGTCTTCCAAGATCCTTTGCCTCTCCGGGTTTTTCAGACCCGATTATTCTTTGAAAAATTCCTCTATCGCCAAACAAATTCGCCTTTTGAGCCATCATCCAATGCTCTGCAGTTTTGTACCGAATTCCATTGACGGTAAATGGGCTCGGGTACCATTGACTGAAACACTCTTTGCCCACATTGACTGGGGAATTTGACGTGTGACCCCAGAAATTAATGTACCTAGGGTGTGTGCCAGATTCGGTTTCATTGATCAACCATTCGATATCATAGTGCTTATATCCTTGCAGAAGATCCTTTAATTCCATTTTTTCAATTTCTATTATTTCATTCCTCCAGGAAAGATATAAAAATTGGACAACGTAATTCCACTTATAATAGCCATTCCATTTAACAAATCCCTGCTTGTTGTGATCATTGTCCAGAATATTTTACCAGGTCGATACCCACCCCGTTCGGATCACGGATGGCGAAATGCCTGTCGCCCCAGGGTTCATCACGGATCCCGATCATGATTTCCACATTCTTCTTTTTCATTTCTTCATAGAGCGTATCTACATCATCCACCTCAATGGTCAAATATACTCCCTGGCCGCCAAATGCAGTCTGGAACAAGGGTTGTTGTGAAGGGTGATTGGGCAGCAGGAAGCTGAGCTCGCTGGTATGCCCTGGCGTATGCATCAGCAGATAGAATTCATTTTCAAAGGTTATACCAAATCCGAGAATCTCTGTATAGAAGGCTTTGGTGGCTGCCAGTTTTTCTGTTATTATACCTGCATTCAGTTTCATGATCGTTTGTTTTGTTTTCTCCACAAAGTTGCGATAAGCCAGCTTGTTGTTATTGTAAAAAACGGACATTCTATCTTCCAAAAGCCTTCGAAGGTGTTACACCATAAAAATTCCTGAATTCCTTGATGAAATGTGCCTGATCGTAATACCCCACATCGAAGAACAGTTTGTTGTTGCGAAGGCTTTGCGTACTTGGTTTGGCGCGAAGGATATTCTGAAATCGCACTACCTTACTGAATGTCTTTGGCGTATCGCCAATATAGAATTCAAACAACCGGCGAAGTTGACGGGGACTGATCCCGGTATTCAGATCCGCTTCCACATTCAATACGCCTGACTGCTGCAAAATGATGCCGATGGCCTCATACAGCCGGTTATCCTCATCAAACTCTGCCGCCAGGATCACTTTCGCAAACCAGTTATCGAACAGCCCAGACATCTCTGTAACGTTCATGTCTGAGTGAAATCGGCTGGCAATGAATCGGGCCGTTTCAGGAACAACAACATTCAGTTCCTCATACCTGTTACTTAACGTAGATGCATCAACGCGGAATAATTGGGGGAACATGGTTGGAAGAAACCGGACGCCCACGTAATGGAACTGATTGCCGATCGGAAACTCGGTGTATTTTTTGCAGAATCCCATCACCCAGTTCTCTGCAGGGTTTCCTAGTTCAAAATAAATATCGATACACCCATCCGCCACCACACGATAGATGAATGCTTCATTCAATGGAGCCAATGTTTTCAACTCCCAGTAACAGTAAATATATTGCTGAAGCGAAGGATGGGGAAGGAATTCCAGGTAAGCGACATTGTCAGCGGACTGCTTTACCGTCGGCTGAATGGGGATGTACAGGTTCCTGATACTTTCAATGGCATTCACTCCTGCAAGATACGCGATGGTCTTCTTATTCAACAGGCAGGCCAGCTTCTTTCCATGCCTTGATACCACCGTCCAGATGCGCAATATTCTCGTATCCCATTTCTTTCAAAGTACGGACTGCAAGCGCAGAACGCCCACCAGAGGCGCAATGCAGGATGATCCGGTTACTTTTTTCGAATTCCTGTTTGTGATAGGGTGTGGATTCATCTGCGTAGAATTCGATCAGCCCACGGGGCGCATGCACAGAACCTGGGATCTTTCCGATACTGCCGATCTCCTCGGTTTCACGGATGTCTATCAAAGTAGCGCCCTGTTTCACTTCTTTGTTCACCTGAACAGGTGTCAGGTTCTCTGCTTGTAGTTTAGCTTCTTTTATAAGTTCTGCTGCTGTTTTTGCCATTATAACCGGTTTGATGGTAAATGATTGGACTTAGAGCCGGAATTAAGAGGGGAGCGTTTTCGGGTCCTGGTGGGTGCGGATAGGGAAGTTACACTATTTTATGATAGAAAAATGGAAAAGAAGAAGCCATCCCTCCCGGGATGGCTCTTGCACCACAATACAACTATTGGTCTACGTTAGTTGAACACCGGTAGCGCCGGAAAATAGAAATATTCGTAAGAAATTGTTTTCGTCAGACTCCCGTTGGTACTGTAGAAGTACAGTTTGTTGTACTTATAGTTTTGTCCATACCCTGACTGCACAGCGGTTACCACCAGATTATGCTGACTGGGATCATAGCGAACGCCGGCCCCGTAGAATTCCTGATTGGCAGGCAGGGTGGCGAGTGGGGTAGATAAAGAAGCCAGGTTACCAGGGATATACTTGTACAATCTGTTACCACCCGCTCCCCAGGAATTGGTACGGGCAAGGTATACGGCCGTATCGATGGTAGAGCAGGTAACAGTGCCTTCATTCCACGCAAACCAGGGATTCCCCAATGAGAATGGCATGGTAATGCGCGTTGTGTCCAGTGTGGTCACATTCAGTCTCGCGAGTGTGCTGCCACCGGCAATCCAAAGGCTGCCATCGGAAGTCTTGCACAATCCCTGCTGAAGCCCTGCAATCTTTTTCACGATCGCTTTTGTTGTTGCATTGAGAATGATCAGCCCTTCAGATTGCGAAAGGATAAAAATGTAATTACCTTCTTTGCGCATGGTGCCTGTTTCACCACTGATGCCGCTTAGTTTGGAGCCAACTGATAATGGAGAAAGGTTCAGGTTGTACACTCCGTCCAGTGTACTGATCAGTCCTGTTGTGGAAGTAAGACCCAGGAAGGCGCGGCCATCTGCAGGTAAGGTTGCGATCCTGCCGGTTTCCACCAGCGTTTTGGAATCGGTAACCACCAAAGGCCCCTGCTTGGCCATGATGTACAGTTTTCCATCCCAGACTGCGCCGGACTGTGTGGTCACGCCAAGCTGATTACCGGGATTTTCGAGTTGATACACCATCTGTTCGATGGTATCCCTGCCGTACTTGTAAAAATTCACATTGCCGTTGTCGTGGCCGAACCAACCTTCATTGATTAGGATGATGCCGTCCTCATACTTTCCCGGCGTCAGTAGTGCTTTGCCTTCGGAAGGAGCAGAAACAAGTTGGTCTTTTTTACTGCAGGATGCAATGGATACTACCACTGCAAGGGCTACCATGCCCCGTAAGATGTAATGGCGGTTGTTCATATCTGATAGTTTGGTGAAAAAAAACAAAACCAATTACATACCTGATCCAACAACGCCTTGTAAAAACACCGGTATAGCCACGCAACCCCAGCTCCGGAAGAGCGGGAACAAAATGGCAATACAGGTAGAAAGCTGAATAGATGGCATCAACTCACTGCTTTTGACCCGAAAGCTATGAATCAAGTATGAAGCCTCTGGCAGGTCTCCTGGCTCGTTCCATTTTCGGATGCCTTCCCATCATTGCTGACAGTGGCTTGAAGATCCGTCAATCCATGAGCTTACTCATGAAGGAACTTACAGTTGCGGGACAGCTCCGGATTCCTTCCTTTCGGAAGCCACCGGATTCCCTTTTAATCATTACCGGATGCGGGGTAATGAACCAAAGACTTTACAAATATAGGCAGGAGGAATCAGTTCTTTTGCAATTTCCAGAAAGAGATGGTCCTTCTTGTTTCAAACCCCATGAACTCATAGAGTTTTACCGCGCGTTCATTCGTATCCAGAACATGTAAAAATGGGATGATGCCTTTGGCGTGATTTGCATTGCAGATTTTGATGATCAGGTGCTGCGCATACTTGCGACCGGTATATGCGGGATCTGTGCAGATGGCGCTAAGCTCGCTCATACCGTTCACGCGCATACGCTCTCCGGCCATGGCCACCAGCTTTCCATCCTGCCAGATGCCATAATAGTCGCCCAGCTGATAGGTATCAGGTGCAAAATAACCTGGCTGCACCCGTTGCACCAGATCGATCATGTCTTGCTTCTGGCCTTCGCCCAATGGCAATATCTCCGGTGCATCAGGAAGAGGAGTAATGGGTATATGATTGATCATTTGCAGACAGGTGAGCTCTGCCAGTATGATCCAGTTTGGAGGAAGTGTTGGAATGGAGCCGATTAGAAAGAATATTTCCCCGGATTGAAGTTGCTGGTCCAGTAGTGGCAGTTGATCCTTATGCTGATGATCATAGGCCGCAAACGGAAGGTTATTCGTTTTATATCTTTTTACTTTTCCATTTCCCGTGGAAAAGGATTGCTGCGGGCCGGTCAATGCAAACCATGCAGGATTATCCAACTGATAATATAGATCTGAGCTCATACCTCCATAAACAATCAATGACCATGAGGGTTCAGTTTTTTCTAAAAAAGGATCAGTAACCGATCACAGGTTTGAGCTTTCCCCACAATTCATTGTCGAAGCTGGAGACTGCCAGCTGTACGTTTCCGGCAGATTCCCCCATTCTGATCACTACCAGTTTTTGTGAAGGGACTACATAGATCTTCTGATCGTTCTTGCCGAGTGCACAAAACATATCGGATGGCGCATTCGGAGCCAAAGCTCCGTTGAAAACCACCTGCAGGGTGGGGAGCATGTATTTCGTTTTTCCATTCAACCAGGTAAGATAACCATATGAAGGATTGAGTTGCTGGGAACTGTTGATCTGGGCATTGAAGAATTCCTGGTCTTTCAGTATCTCCGTCTCACCCCATTTTCCTTTATTGAGCAGCAGCAGTCCGAAGCGCGCCATGCTTCTGGCATCGCTTCCATACACATTGTTATAGCCGCTTTTCAGCCAGATGCCTTTCATGCCGATCCTGTCCCTTATTTTCTGTTGGAAATAAGTCTGAAAAGTTTTGCCGGTTGCCGCTTCGATCACCTTATCCATCAGCGTATATGGTGCATTGTGATAGGCCCAGCGGGTGCCTGCATCGGCTTTGCGCTTGAGACAATCGGGCGTGGTGCAGTCACTGTCGGCCACGCCATCATCCAGTCCGGTTGTCATGGTGAGCTGGTGACGAATGGTGATGAGGTCTTCTTCTGCAGTTGTAAGTGATGTCCAGCCTGTGCCGAGATACTTTGAAGTTTTATCGGAAAGCCTTAGTAAACCTTCTTCCTGTGCAATGCCCGTTAGCAGGGCCGTCATGGTCTTGCCGGCTGAAGCCCAATACCAGTCCGAGCTCTGCGTAAAGGTTCCGAAATATTTCTCCAATACTATTTTTCCATCCTTTAAAACGATAAAGGCTTTTGTACTTTTTGCATCCAGGTAAGTGTACAATTGATCAATGGCCGGTTGGTTCCATTTCAGTGAAGCAGCGCTGGTGGTTTGCCATTCCGTTCCGGATACAGGCGGAAAATACAAAGCGGCAGAATCAGGAGGATTTCCTTCATCGCCGCTATTATCTTTTTTACAGGAGAAGATCAGAAATAATGGAATCGCCAGCAGCAGTTGGTATTTCGTCATAATTGCATTTTCTTGTTCTATCGGACGGGAATCAGTGTTTACGGTTTAATGCACTTATAACGAAAATTATTATACCGCATTGTGGATCTTCTTCAATTGATGGATATGACGGGTAGTATGATAGCCGATGAACTTCAGCCATTCGTAGCGGGTAAGCGTTCCCCAAACCGGCATTTCAAAATCCAGGCAGATGGCAAAGAGATCCTTATCACGGATGGACTGCATATGCTGGTCGCGGATCCCTTCAATAGTTTTAACCTGTTCATCCCTGTTATAATCCCTTTGTTCAGGTTGAAGGAAATCAGGCGCCTGCATTTTTGTATCGAAATTCAGGAAAGCAGAACGGGTCATTTCATCTTTCTCGGAATAGAGCCGGTCTGTATCCATGGTATACTGATCAGGCAGTCCGCCGGTGGCCTGAATGATATGGTCCACTACCTGCGCGGGGCTCCAGCCGCCGCTGAACGGCCGCTTGTTGTAGTCCTTTTCTTTGAAAGACAGAATAGTGGACAAAAGGTTTTCATACAATGCACCGTACTCTTTTGCCAGTTCTTTCCGGTGCATGTCCTGCACTTTATCATCATCCAGGGTAACCATACAGATCATATTCTTTTCATCCGGATATTCTTCCAGGCAATAGCCATCGTGGTCCACACGCGGGTCTTTCACCAGGTGCTCGAAAGTTTTCTGGATAGATGGGATATTATCCATGAAATTATGGATCGTGCTGCTGAGGAAGAGGCCCTTTTTGATCACGAACCTTTCAAACCTGTCTGTAACAGGCTGTTCGCCGGGAGCAAGGCTCACAGCGGCTTTGTATTCGATCTCACCGTTCACGGGGCGGGAAATGCCAAAGAAATGCCGGCCCTCGGAAGAAGGATAGATCTGGTGGAGGAGCTGGTGCGCCTTGAGCACACCCTCAGGGAAAGAGGCTGCGGTATTACAATAAACGGTGGTGGCTTCAGTTCTAGCTATGATTTGCATGATCATTCGTTTTATGAACATAAAATTGAATGATTTCAGCTGCAAAGTAGGGGTATGAACGCGACTAATACTGTTCATTTTGCGACAGAAGCTGGAACACAGGTTGCTGCGATTGCCAGTGTGCCCGTCCGGGTGGCTGCCCGGGTGAGTTAGAAATGCGGGAAAATCACTCACACCACTGGTGCGCAGGATCCGCATTGACTACAACCCATTTTTTGCCCAGCACTACTAATGAGCAAATCATTGTCAGCACACGCGTATTGGTTTACCTGTACCAAAATCTTCCTTGCAGGTACAACTGGTGTGGGGAGGGATAAAAATGTAATTCAGAAATAACGGTTGGAGAGAGCTGCATTCAAATATACGAAATTAATAATGCGAAAGATTTTATTTTAAAGTGTGTTGACCACCCCATTATTGTTCTTTCATCTTTGGCACCATCCAGATGATCAGTACGCCCAGAAGGCTCATCAATGCAAAAGACCATTGGAGGCTGAATGCTTCTGCGATGAAACCCACTACGGGAGGAACAATGAGAAAACCGAAATATCCGACTGTGGAAACGGCTGCAATGGCAGGACCGCCGCTCATATTCTTTACCTTGCCAGCCATGCTGAACACCATTGGCACCACACAGCTCACGCCAAAACCAATAAGGATAAAACTGAAATAAGTAGTAATGGTCCAGGGAAGGATAGCCGCCATCAGCAGGCCGGTGAACATCATGATACCACAATATCGCAGGAGGCTTTTAACGCCAATGGCATTGGCCACTTTATCCCCTAGAAAACGGCCGAGCGTCATCGCCACCATGTACACGGCATATCCGGCAGTAGCCACTTCTTTGGAAGTACCCACCGCTTTTTTCAGGTAGATGGCGCTCCAGTCATACATCGTTCCTTCACAGGCCATACAGGCAAAGCAGATGAATCCATAAGCCAGCATGGAACGTTGCGGCAAAGCAAAACTCTGTTTTCGTTCATGCGCCGCCGGTAGTTGCTGCACTGTATCTTTGAAATAGACTATCGCAAGCGTGGAAAGCGCAATACTCACTGCGGCAAAATGCCAGTGGGGCAACACGCCCCAGTTCACCATCAGCGCACCGAGCGCGGCAGCCAGAAAGCCTGCGATGCTCCAGATACCATGTAAAGATGCAATAATGGATTTCGGGAATAATGCCTGCACGGCAATGGACTGCGCATTGGCCGAGATATTCATCAGGTTGCGCGAAGAGCCGAAGAAGAACAGCACGGTGGCGAACTGCCAGGTCTCTGTTACCTGTCCGATCAGGCACATCATGGTATTGAACATGAGTGCGCCTGCCAGCATAATATATCGGCTGCTGAACCTGCGAAGCAGGAATCCGGTGAGCGGGAGAGTAGCCATCAGTCCTGCCGGCATCGCAAAGAGCACCGCGCCCAGCTCCGCTTCATTCAGGTGCAGTTTCTGCTGCAGCCCGGGGATACGGGACGCCCAGGTGGCAAAACCAAAACCTGAGAGAAAAAAGAAAACAGCTATAGCGATACGGGCCTTCCTGGCGGATTCACTGACCGGGGCTTCAACCATACTTTCGGTTCTTTGAAGCTGCGAAGGTAAAAATTCATCGTCATATGACCCGTATCGCGTACACAAATGGCTGCTTATGATCGTTCGTTCTGTAACTGCGATGGCTTATTGAATGGTCTCTTTCAGCTCGCCACAGTTCAGCATCTTATCACCGAAATAAGGATTCCTGATTTCCTTTATTCCACTTATCCAGTAAGCGCCTTTATCGTTCAATGCCATGGGACAATAATCAACATACAATTCCCCACTGCCCATGCCGGCCTTTTTTACCAGGCCTATCAGTTGATTGCTGAGATCGGAGAATGCAGCTCTTTGCGATTCGATATCTTTTGCACCTGCGATCTTTGCAGCAGATTTGCCAAGTGCATCTGCATTCTTCATTTCTTTGGCGCCGGCCTCTATAGCGTTAGCCGCAATCTTAGCCCTTGCCAAATCACTTTCCACCAGGGCTTTGGAGAGGGAAGAATATTGCTGGTAAACTGCATTCAGCAGATCGTCCTTTACCTGCGCAACAGTTGCAGTTCCTGCAGCAGGCGCAGCTTTTGCGTGATCCTGCCCTGAATGATCTGTACTGTCAGTTTGTACAGTTTTCTCTTTTTCTCCTGCATTGCCGCAGGCCACGAAAGTGAGCATCGCCATCAGTGCGAATGCAGTCAGGATCTGTGTTTTCATGATCTTGTTTTTATTGTTTTAAATGATTTATCAATGATTGTGTGCAGCCATGGGGTCGGAGCCTTTTTTCAGAATGAATTCGCTGTACAGGAGATAAGCGCCCGTTACCACTACCGTATCACCCGAAGCGATGCCTTCCAGGATCTCCACGCGGTCAGCATTCTCTATTCCTGTTTTTACCCGCCTTGGTTCAAATTTTCCTTTACCGGTCTGTACCCATACATGCGCGCCTTTCCCGTTGCGGATCACTGCATCCACCGGTAATGTGAGTGCATTGCCATCCCCCTGAACGGGTAAGATCACATTAGCCTGAAGGCCAGGCTGCCAGCGGTTTCCGGGGTTGGCGATCTCACCACGCACCTGCATCAGCTGGCTACCGCTCTGCAAAGCCGGACTGATAAAGTTGATGGTCATACGCTGTGGCTCCTGCTCATATCCTGACACCAGCACCATAACGGTCTGGCCTGTACGAACCAGCGGCGCTTCAGCCGGATAGAGATCGGCTTCCACCCATAATTTCCCGTAACCTTCCAGCCGCATAACAGGACTTCCCTGGGATACATATTGACCTTCGGTTACAGACAACTCCGCAACCATTCCGTTGCCGGTAGCAAAATAGTTCACGTAAGGATCCACTTTGCCGGATTGCAGCAACGCTGCCAGCTGCGCATCGGATTGATCATAGAGTTTGAGTTTTTGCTTCGCCGCTTTTCCGATCTCACTGAAACGTGCATTGCCCGGAAATTGCTTCGCCTGCGCAACAGCCATCAGGTATTCCTGCTGAAGTGCGGATAATTCTTCGGAATAGATCCGGTACAATAGTTGTCCTTTTTCCACTTTCACACCTGTCTCCCGCACATACAGGTTCTCCACTCTTCCTGCAACGCGGCTGCTCATGAACATGGTTTGTTCAGGGTTTGTAACGATGCGGCCATTCAGTGTTCTCGAATTGTTCATGACTGCACTGCCCGCGACTACGGTTGTAATGTTGGCCAATGCAATCTGACTCTCGCTGAGCGTAAGGCTTGCCTCTTTATTGTTCTTATCGAACAATACCAGGTCCATACCACAGATAGGGCAGGTGCCCATTTTGTTCTGAACTATCTGCGGATGCATCGGGCAGGTATAGGTTTGCACCACAGCAACGGTTGTATCGTTTTCCTTTTTTGTTGTTTCTCCGCAAGCAGCCAGGAAGACTGCCGGCAGCAATCCGGCAAACGCCATCAACTTCACGAATTGTTTTCTTTCCATAACTGTTATTGAAGGCTTTGATGTACTTTGATAAAACTTTCACTGTCCACCAGGTAATAAGCATTGGCTGCTATTTCCAGGCCATTGAGATCAGACAATACCTGAATCCATTCTTTATCTATCACGCCTGTTTTGATCTGCACAGGATTGAACACATTGTTCTCCCTGATGAAAACAACAGCCTGCTGTCCTTGCATCCAAACAGCTTCTTTGGGCAACCACCAGCTGTTCCTGTATACAACAGGCACAGAAGCAGTCAACAATTGACCAGCCTGAAACCCTTGCTGGTTCAGGTATACACGGGCCAGTGTAAAATTCTCGCCATTGCGGAATACTGGTTCTATCAACCCGATCTTACCGGAGAACATGTCTGTTTTGTTTGCATCTGACCAGAAGAGGATCGATTGTCCATTCCTGATCTTTGCAGCCATTGCAGGAGGAAAGGCAAACCCGGCCAGCAGTTGCTCCGATTGATAAATTGTAAAAATGCTTTGTCCGGCATTTACATATTGTCCTTCACGCAGCAACACAGGAGTTGCAGAGGGCGCGCTTACGCTACTATTAACAGGAACGCCCGTTCCTCCCATACCAGACATGCCATCACCGGCTGGCGCAGCAGTTTGCGGCACAGTCACAACCGGCGCAGCAGCCGTCTTCTCAAGAATATAGCCAGTTGCCGGACTGTACACAGGCACGCGGTATAAGATCTTTCCACTGCGCAGCACAGCAGTGATCTGTGCCGGCTGCATGCCTGCCAGTTGCAGCTTCTCTTTGGCCCGCTGCAACATGGCGTCATCGTTTGTACCTGCCAGGTAGAGCAGCTCCTGCTGAGCCGCTGCCAGATCGGGAGAGTAAAGCTCCATGATCAGTTCTCCTTTTTTTACCGGCTGATAATTGTATTTGATCAGCAATCTTTCAATCCTTCCGGATACACGGCTGCTGATACTGGTCTGATGCCTTGTATCATAGTTCACTATTCCATTTACTTCACTGGCGATAATCCGGCTTCCGGAAATTCCTTTCACTACTGGGATGGAGGCTATCACGCGCTGGTTTGCAGGTTGTGTGAGTTGCTTCACATCATTTCCAATGACTGTTTCCTTATGTCCGCCGCTATGCGCCGGCGCTGTTTTCTCTTTACAGGAAATGAAAAACAGCACAACTGCGATGACACTAACGATATAACTGTTTCTCATAATCAACTATCATTTCGTACAACTTTAATTTTTCGTCCAGCACATTCATCTGCATCATGGTCATGGCTTCCCAGGCGTCTATCACATTGCTGAGATTCATCTTGTTTTCCTGGTAGGAGAGGAAGTTCAGGTCCATGGTGCGTTGCAGTGCAGGAATGATCTTCTTTTCCATGCCTTCGATTCGTTGCTGCATGGTGTGCAGCTCATATTGCATACCATAGAGCATTCCTTGTGTTTCCTGCAGCATTGCAGCCCTTTCTTTTTCCATACCCTGTATGCTGAGCTGCATGGCCTTCACTTCATTCCTGTACATTTTTGCACTCCAGGGTGCAATGGGAATGCTCACCATACCCATGACGCTGTATGCCTGCGGCATCATCTTCGCCAGCGGGCTCATATGATCGAAGCGGATGCGGAAATCAGGTTTTCTGCCGAGCTTCATGCTTTCCACATTCAGTTGCATGCTCCGGATGCTCTCGTTCATTTTGAGGATATCTTTCCTTTGCAAAGCCAGAGAAGCCGTATCGTAACTGGCTGCGGGTGTGAATACGGGCTGGTAGGTGGTATCTATCTCGAACTGGCTGTTGCCTTCCGCATTCATCAGGCTGTTGAGCCAACTGCGCGCTTTGGCGATGGTGCCGTTTTGCATTTTTACCATATTCCTGTTTTCCTCTATTTTCGATTCCGCTTTATACACGTTGCCGGCCAGCGACTGATTGTAGGGATAGCGTACTTCTTCGATCTTCTTCATGGTAAGCATGATACTTTTATTCTCTTCCAGCACTTTTATCCTTTCCCTTGCAATGAGCCAGTTGAAATAAAGACGCCTTGCCTGCGCCTTCATTTCATTCAGCGTGATGGCACGGCTGGCCCTTTCCACCGCACCCTGCGAAGCGATGTATTGTTTCTTTGCGCGTTGTTTCGCCGGATTGGGAATGTCCTGTTCTATCTGCAACATCAGGTTGCCTTTGTCGCGGTCATCCATGAGCTTCTGCCCGGGATATGGCGTCATGAAAGTACCGAGCCCTACCATGGGCGCCATCCAGGCGGTGCTGGCCTCAGCGCTGTACCCATAGCTTTGTGCCTTCAGTTCGTAGGACTGCAACAGGATATTGTTCTGATCGATGCGTTTCAGAATACTGTCGAGACTCAGCACCGGCACTTGCCGGGCCTGCGTCATAGCAGGCAGCAACAACAATGCATATGCGAATATATTAGTGAGCCGTTTCATGTATTTCGAGTTTACCGTATTTGCGTAATTCATATTCTTTGGTCATGAGGAAGATGAGGGGCGTTACCAGCAGGATATGCGTGGAGCTGGTGAGCACGCCGCCGATCATCGGCAGAACGATCGGTTTCATTACATCTGTTCCAACGCCGGTTGCCCAGAGCACAGGTATGAGCCCGAACAGGGACACACAGACTGTCATCAGCTTCGGGCGTAATCTTCTGGCAGCTCCATAGATCACGTATTTCCTCAGATCCTCCTTAGTGATGCTGGCTGAAGAATTCCCTTTTTCCTTTACCAGTTGAGCCATGGCATCGTTGAGATAGATCACCATCACAATACCCGTTTCCACTGCAATGCCAAACAGGGCAATAAAACCTACGGCCACTGCCACTGATAAATTCACATCCCAGAACCAGATCATGTACGCGCCACCGATCAATGCAAAAGGCACGGTAATGAGGCTGAGAAAGGCTTCGCGCAATGAATGAAAAGCGAAGTAGAGGGAAAAGAAAATGATCAGCAATACTATGGGGGCAATCCAGAGCAGTGTCTGCTGGCCGCGGATCAGGTTTTCATATTGTCCGCTCCATTCAAGGAAATATCCCTGCGGCAAAATCCCTTTAGCGTTGTTCATTTTTTCTATGGCTTCCTTTACGGTACTGCCAAGGTCGCGGTCGCGAACATTGAAGAGCACTGCGCCACGCAGCATGGCATTCTCGGAGGTGATCATAGGCGGCCCATCTTCAAACACCACATCCGCCACAGCAGACAGCGGTACTTCACCCATAGAGGAAGACATCAGCGGTATGCGCTTGATGCGTTCGGGGCTATTCCTGTATTCCTGCGCCAGTCTAACGTTGATGGAGAAACGCTGACGTCCTTCAATGGTCTGCGCTACAGGAGCGCCGCCCAGTGTGGTTTCCACTGCCTGGTTCACATCGTCCACGGACAGGCCGTATCGCGCCAGTTGGTCGCGCTTCACATTGATGCTGAGATATTTTCCTCCGGTAACGGGTTCCACGTAGAGATCGGCTATGCCTGGTGTTCCCTCCAGCGATTGACGCACACGTTCAGAAACTGCTGCGATGGTATCGAGATTCTGACCGTACACTTTTACACCTACATCCGTTCTGATGCCGGTAGCCAGCATATTGATGCGGTTGATGATGGGCTGTGTCCACCCGTTCACAACTCCCGGTATCTGCAGCTTTGCATCCAGCTCGTTGATGATGTCTTTTTTGGTGATGCCTTCGCGCCACTTGACTTTCGGTTTTAGCATGATGATGGTCTCGATCATACTAATGGGAGAATTGTCCGTTGCAGTATTGGCGCGGCCTGCCTTGCCCAGCACTTTGTCTACTTCCGGTATGGTACGGATCAGTTTATCCTGCACCTGCAAAATTCGTTTTGCTTCACCGTTAGATACATCCGGCAATGTCACTGGCATGAAAAGGATACTCTGCTCATCCAGTGGCGGCATGAATTCGCTGCCGAGACTTTTGAGCAGGGGAATGGTGATCACCAGTGCGGCCAGGTTGATGGCCAGGGTAGTCTTTCTCCATTTCAACACCGTTTTGATGATGGGCTCATAGATCTTTTCCAGCACGCGGGTAACCGGGTTGGCGTTGTCCGGCCTGAATTTCCCTTTCATGAAAAAAGAGATGAGCACCGGCGCCAGCGTAATCACCAGAATGGCATCCACTATCATGATGAAGGTCTTGGTCCATGCCAGCGGATGGAAGAGTTTGCCTTCCTGTCCGGTCAGCATGAATACGGGGAGGAAGGAAGTGATGATGATCACGGTAGCGAAGAATACACCACGGCTCACCTGTTTACTGGCGTCTTCAACCACTTTCAGCCGCTCTTCCTCGGTGATCCATTTTTCCTTTTTTATCTTTTTGCTGAACCAGCTCATAATTGTTCATTTTTTTGTTTTTCCTGCCATATGGCATATCGTTCCGCAAGATGTTTGTAGGCGTTCTCGCTCATGATGATGCCATTGTCTACGATCACTCCGATGGCCAGTGCAATACCGGTAAGGCTCATGATATTTGAACTGATGCCAAATGCATTAAGCAGAATGAAACTGGCTGCGAGAGTAATGGGGATCTGGATGATAATACTGAGTGCGCTCCTCCAGTGGAACAGGAACACGATCACTACGATGGACACAACCAGCATTTCTTCCAGCAGCGTACGTTTGATGGACTCCACCGATTCCGTGATCAGTTCACCACGGTCATACACGATATCGAATTTCACTTTTTCGGGAAAGCCTTTCGCCACTTCTTTCATCTTCTCTTTCACACGGTCGATCACGGCAGCGGCATTCTCGCCATATCGCATCACCACGATGCCACCAACACGTTCACCTTCGCCATCCTGGTCGAAGATGCCAAGACGTGTTTCGCCCGTCATCTGAACCGTACCGATATCGGATACACGAACAGGTATACTGTTCTGATTCTTGACGGGAATATTGCCGATCTCTTCCATCGACTGCAAATAGCCGGAGGTTTTGATAATATAGCCGATATCGCTCAGTTCGAATTTCCGGCCTCCGGATTCATTGTTATTGGCGCGGATGGCATTCAATACTTCGTTCACAGATAAGCGATAGTAGAGGAGTTTATTGGGATCAAGCGTTACCTGGTATTGTTTCTGGAAGCCGCCGAAACTGGCGATCTCGCTTACTCCTTCAACATTTTGTAATGCGAATTTCACGTACCAGTCCTGCAGTGCCCTTTGTTCACCCAGGTCCATTTGCGGAGCGTCCAGGGTATACCAGAGGATATGCCCAACGCCGGTACCATCCGGCCCCAGCTGCGGTGTAACGCCGGTGGGCAGTGAGCGGGTAACGGTGCTGAGCCTTTCCAGTACGCGCTCGCGGGCCCAGTATACATCAACATCATCGTTAAAGATCACGTAGATGAAACTCATTCCGAACATGGAAGAGCCCCGCACATATTTGATTTTGGGAAGTCCCTGTAAATTGGTAACGAGGGGATAGGTGATCTGGTCTTCGATCAGTTGCGGTCCGCGTCCCATCCATTCTGTAAAAACGATCACCTGGTTTTCAGAAAGATCGGGAATGGCGTCCACCGGGTTTTTCTTCATGGCAAAGAATCCCCAGATAAACAGGATGGCGGCCAGCAACAGAACAATATAACGGTTCCTCAGAGACCATTCAATAATGCGATGTACCATACTGATAGATTTCAGTACAGCGCAACATGCAGACGGATGAACCATTAATGCATGATGCGTGTAAAATTGGAAAAGTGGAATAATGAAAAACTGGTCACAGCGCAGCAGGGCAGGAGAGAATGCTGCAAAATGCTGTACAAATCATTACCTGCCTGGGAGGCGGGTATCAAACACGGAAATTACAATGGAGAAGATGTAACTGAACGGAGTTGAACAGCGGTGGCGCATGCTTATCTGGAAGCACATGTTCGCTGCCGGATACAAATACGTCAGGGAGTTCAAAGTATGCAACGGGAAGTGCATGAAAGAAAGGTTGAACGAATTTGAACTGTACGTCACCGGCCTGCTGATGGTCTTTTTCCACTTTAAGCATCCGGTGCTCATCCTTGCAGCAGTTCTTCATGCATGGCTTTACAGTCTTCTTCGGAGCCTTACAACCATTGCATGATTTATTTTCCTTTTCGCCCAGCTGGATATCCACCAGCTCCCCCTTGCAGTAATGCAGGTGTACCGTGGCCCCTGCAGAGCTGCCCAGGTAAATGAAAGCCAGTATGAAAACCAGGAATTGTTTCATGCAACACAAAAATAGGGAGCTGCCCAAAGAAGCTGTTACATAATTATGGAGAAGTTTTCAGAATTGTGGAATAAAGGAAAACGGATCAATGGATACCCCTGCGTTCGTTCAGCCATTTCTGGAGCCATTGTATCTCGGCTTCCTGGTCTGTTTTGATCATGCCGGCCATCTTTTTGATAGCAGGATCTGCACCATGCCCAATCACCAGGTCGGCCATTTCGATGGCGGCCTGGTGGTGGTGCACCATCAGCGTGGCGAAATCCTGGTCAGGATCGCCTGTGAGGTTTTCCTGTTCTGCAAGAAGGTCCATATTGTCCATCACTTTTTTCATTTCCGTATTGAAGCCGGCATGCTCTGTATGCGGCATAGGACGGTGGTTATTGAGGAATAACTGCAGGGCGGCAATCTCTTCTTTCTGTTTTTGCATCATCGTTTTCACCATTTCGGCCATCGCCGGATCTCCATTATGTTCCAAAACCAGGTTCCCCATATTGAGTGCTCCAGCATGATGAAGCTGCATCATCCGGGCAAAATGATTATCCGGATCACCGTGTAAAGAGGCATTGCTCATTTCCTGCATCATCGCATGCATGGCCTCCATCATTTTATTGTCGTGCTGTACAGGCGTTTTCATAAAGCATACCTTTACTTCAACAGCCTAAAATATCATACCAGCCTTTTCTAAGCCGGGCAGTGGAATAGCATCTACAATCAATCAGGGTTCTTTCGAAAGGGTTAACAGTTCTGTTGTACATTTTTTTGTAAATTCAATACACCCTCCGAAAACTACGGTCCTTCACTTCTTCCATCTATCATTAAATCGCCTCACATGAAACGTCTGTTCCTGTTGATCTGGTTCGCAGCAGGTTGTACGCTGCCATCTTCATCCTGCTCTGAACAAAAAGGAAGCAATTCCATTCAGCTTACAGGCAGTACTCCCGGTGATGCAGCAGTCAAAACCTTCATGGGCATCGATACTGCCACCAGTATCGATTTCATGCGATGGGACCTTCAGTTGCTTTCCAACAATACAGAGGCAGGAAGCTTTGTACTGAATTTGCATTATGGTCTGAGCAAGCCCAACACGCAGGATTTCATCGATGGAGGAAAAAAGAGAAAAATAGAAGGCCGGTATGAGAACAAAGGATCGTTCATTCACTTCACCGGCAAAGAGGCAAAGTTCTCACTGCAGCGGATCGACACCAATGTTTATCATCTCTTAAATGCAAACCAGGTTTTGATGCAGGGCAATGCAGGATGGAGTTACAGTCTCAGCAGGATCCACCCTTTGACCACCGGCTCTTCCACAAGCATTCATTCTGCTTTTCTCAGGGAAGACACCGCTACTACCATTGAGTTCACAGGAAGAACACCCTGCCAGGTGATTGCGCAACAAATGAACTGGAAGGTGAGCAAAGAATGCTGGAAGATGAAATGGATACTCACCCTGAAGCGTGATGCAACAACACTCGAACCTGCCGGGTTCATCATGCGCCAGACAAATATTTCAGGGGAGCGCATTCAGGGAAAATGGAAAATCGATAAAACAGAACAAGGGAATATCCTTGCATTAAGGATGAAGGATACCGGGCAGGAACTCAACCTGCTCATAGGTAGTGACAATGTGCTATTCATCCTCAACAAACAAATGAGACCATTGCCCGGCAATAGTGAATTCAGCTTCACGCTTAACAGGGATTGAATACACAACAAAAAATTGCCTCACCGGAAACCAGTGAGGCAATCAGTATCAACAATGCATTTATTGTCCCTGATGCTTTTTCACAGCCGGCGCCACTTTGGTGCCCAGCAGTTCGATGGCATGCATCACCTGTTTATGCGGCAATGTGCCTACACTGATATGCAGGAGGAAACGCGTAAGTCCAAACAATTCATGATAGTGCAGGATCTTATCCGTCACCTCATTGGGATCGCCTACCAGCAGTGCGCCTTTTTTAGAACGTAATGCCTGGTATTGTTGCGGGCTCATGGGAGGCCATCCGCGTTCCTTTCCGAGCTGCGTCATCACATGCTGGTAAGGAGGATAGAATTCCAGCGCAGCCTGGTCGGAACTATCGGCTATATATCCATGTGAGTGAACACCGATCTGCATTTTTGCAGGATCATGTCCGGCTTTCGCGTATTCTTCCTTATACAATTTCACCAGGGGCACAAAATGATCAGGACTTCCGCCGATAATGGCCAATGCCAGTGGCAGTCCATATTTCGCGGCACGGATCACAGATTGGGGAGTGCCGCCCACTGCCACCCAAACAGGCAGTTCCTGCTGGAAAGGACGCGGGTAAATGCCCAGGTTACGGATAGCTGGACGGTGTTTACCCTGCCAGTTGATCTTTTCCGATTTGGTGAGCTGGATCAGTAATTCCAGTTTTTCTGCAAAGAGCTCATCATAATCGTCCAGGTTATAACCGAAGAGGGGAAAGGATTCGATGAAAGAACCGCGGCCAGCCATGATCTCTGCACGGCCTTCAGAGAGCAGGTCAAGCGTTGCAAAATCCTGGAACACACGTACAGGATCATCCGAACTGAGCACAGTGACTGCGCTGCTCAGTTTTATCTTTTTTGTTTTCGCTGCAATGGCAGCCAGGATCACGGCAGGAGAAGAGGCAACAAAATCCGGTCGATGGTGTTCGCCTACTGCAAAAACATCCAGCCCCACCTGTTCAAGCAGCACGGCTTCTTCCAGCAGATCGGCCAGCCTTTGCTGTGGTGAAATGGTAATGCCTGTAGACGGATCGGGAGTGCGCTCAACGAAAGTACTGATGCCTATTTCCATAATTCGTGATTTTGTACAGAGGTAACAAAATCCAATTGGTAATTGTTCAAACATTAAAATGTGGGGGCAAGGCAAAAATATTCCATAATTTTACTTAACTCCCTCTCTTCTCCATCCAGCCTGAAGTTCCCCGCGTTTCACCAATCAGTTTTCCATGAAAGGGATCACAATCATCAGCTTCCTGCTGCTGATAACAGCGGAGGTGCTGGCTCAGGGGCAGGCGGATACAAGTAAAGGGAAAGGGTTTTCGAGAAGCGATATAGAAAGCGGCTTGTATGCCGGGCAATAAAACCGGCTTCCAGCCATACGCCATCACCGTTCCATTCTTATACGAGACCAATACGGTATTCAGCGTTAAGCAAAGCAGGTTCACATTCACCGCCTATGGCATTTCGGATAGGCAGAACCGGCAGTTGAAAGCCAGTATAGAAATCGATTTTGCCAACAGCGCCACTTATGCGCCACGCCTTCAACATGCCTATATCCAGCATGGTAAATGGCTGTTCGGGCAAACCTGGGCCAATTTCATGGACGATAATATCTGGCCCAACGTAATGGACGCACAGGGGTCACAAGCCAGCTATCCAACCCAAAGCGCCCGTATGTTTTATCAGCCGGTTTTTCATACCCCGCTCCCCGCATCCGGTTTATTTTTCTATTTTTACAATTGCCCATGCCCGCTGAAATGCTACATACCAGTCAGGAATTGCTAAACCGTATTGCTGCAGGTGACCAGGAAGCTTTCGCTGCCCTGCACCATCAATATTGGGATGAATGTTATGGGCTGGCGCTGGCCTTTCTGAAATCTCCTGATCAGGCCGAGGATGTAGTACAGGATGTATTCATGAAGCTTTGGGTGAAGCGGAGCAGTCTTCCCGCCATCAATGATTTTACTCCTTATTTTATGGTGATGGTCCGTAATGAGATCATCAATTATCTCCGTCAACTGGCCCAGCGGCAGAAGAAACATGCGCAATATGTTTCAGACAACAGCGTCAATCTTCAGCAGTTCTTTGCTGTTTCCGATGAAGACACTGCCGCAGTTATCAGGAAAGCGCTGGGAGAATTGACAGATAGACAGCAACAGATCTTCTCCTTAAGCCGCGATGCAGGCCTCTCTCACGAAGAGATCGCTGAGCAGCTCGGCCTCTCCAAAAAAACCGTATCCAACACCATTACCCAGGTCCTCAACCATCTCCGGATAACCCTTTACCAACACGGCCTTATGGCCTGGCTGGCATGGGTGGTCCTGAAGCAGTAAAAACTTTTTTCAAAAAAAATAGAAAAACAGACGGGTGTACCTGCCTGTTTTTACGTGGTAGCTTACATACAGGCTGAATAATCAACCTATGAACCATCATTCAACATCTTTTCTGAACTTACTTACAGGTTATCTCACTGACGGGCTCAGTGCAGATGAGCATGCAGATTTCATACAGCAATTGCAGGAACCAGGCAATCAGCTATTGCTGGAGCAGGCCATCGATTCGCTCGCCGCTGAAAAAGCCTTCAATGGTGCAGGCAATGCAGCCCTGAAAGCGCGTAGCCTTCAACGGTTGTTACAGCAGATCGATACACTTCCGGAGAATCAGGAAACACCTGTGAGACCGATACAAGAAAGATGGATCGCGGCTGCAGCCATCGCCGTGATGATTGCGGCAGGCGCCTGGTTATGGTTCAGCAATCAGCCAGCGGATAATAAAGGAGCTACCATCACGGCCTCGAAAGCAGGCAACGACCTGGAGCCCGGTAAGGACGGCGCCATCCTGGTACTGGCCGATGGCAGGAAAGTATTGCTGGACAGTATGCCCAATGGAACAGTAGCGCAGGAAAAAGGAGCGGAGCTCACACTAAACAACGGCACCCTGCAATACAACGTAAAAGATTTGCCTGTAGCTGCTCAGGGTTTCAATACCGTAAGCACGCCCAGAGGCCGGCAGATTCAGCTTAACTTGCCAGATGGTACACGCGCCTGGCTGAATGCAGGTTCTTCATTGCATTTTCCCACCGCTTTCAGTGGCGTAGATAGAAAAGTGGAAATGACGGGAGAAGTGTTCTTCGAAGTGACGCAGGATGCTGCCCATCCGTTTATTGTAAAAATGAACAACAGCACCAGCGTGGAAGTATTGGGCACTTCCTTCAACGTAAATGCCTATGCGAATGAACCTGCCATCAGCACCACCCTGGCGGAAGGAGCGGTAAAGATGATGCACGGCCAGCAGGTCATCACTCTGAAGCCTGGCCAGCAGGGCTTTACAGCCGATGCAGCCCTGAAGATGAAAGAAGTGGATGTATCTGAAGTAACCGCCTGGAAAGACGGCCGCTTCGAGCTCTACGGGAATATCAAAGACATTATGCGCCAATTGCAGCGCTGGTACAATATCAACGAAGTGGATTACCAGGGCGGTACTGAGAACCGTATGCTGGTAGCCACCATTGCCAGATCGAAAAAACTCTCGGAAGTTCTTGCTATCCTGGAAAAAACAGGAACGGTGAATTTCAGTATCGAAGGAGAGAAAGTTATCGTTAAGCCTTAATCTTTCATTGGAGCAATAAAAAACCGGAAGTGTTGGAGCCACTCCCGGCGAGTATTGAGTTACCAATTCAATTTGTTGGAATTGAGACCAGCAGGCTTTTAAAGGCTTGCCGGAACTGTATTGTATAACCCAAAACTGTACAAAAGTATGTATTTAACTGCTTATTGTAAAGCCGCAAAAAGAAGGCAGCGGCTCTTACAATCCAAAACGGTTCTGATCATGAAGTTTACTGCGATCTTATTACTCAGTGCTTGTCTGCAGGTATCTGCCAACGGATATTCGCAACAGGTGACCATGAAAATGCGCAACGCATCCCTGAAGGAAGTGATCAGCGCATTTAAGAAACAAACGGGCTACTTCTTTGTGTACGACCTGCAACTGATTCGCCAACAACCCACACTGGACGTTGATTTCAGGAACACCAGGCTCACGGAGGCACTGAATACCTGCTTCCATTCACTGCCGCTGGAATATGAGATCACTGAAAAAACAGTGATCATCCGTCCACGCAGGCTCATCATCAATCCCGCTTTATCCATTTCCGAAAACAAGAATATTTCCGTTAAGGGAAAAATAGTGGATGATTCCGGCAAACCGGTGGAAGGTGCAACCATTACACTCAAGGGTGCTAAAAAAGGAACAGCATCCAATGTTCAGGGGATCTTCTCGCTGAACGATATTCCCGGAGACGGTGTACTGATCATTTCAAGCATTGGGTTCGAAAAGAAGGAAGTGAAGATCAATGGTCGTGCAGACATTGGAACTATTACCCTTCGCGCAGCGGCCGATAATATCGATGAAGTAGTGGTCACCACTGGTCTCTTCAAACGTCCTGTTGAAAATTTCACCGGCGTGGCTACTACCGTTTCCGGCGATCAGCTCCGCAACGTGAATGCCATGAGCGTTTTCGATGCTTTAAAGGTATTCGATCCCGCCATGCGTGTGCCGGACAACCTGCAGTTCGGTTCTGATCCCAACCGCCTGCCACAGCTAAGCCTCCGCGGTACCAACAATTTTCCTATCCAGGGAGATGCAGGTATCCCCGCATCCGGCGCCGATTTCACCGCCGCCTGGCAAAGCAATCCCAGCATGCCGCTCTTCATCCTGGACGGATTTGAAGTGAGCCTGCAAAAGATCTATGACCTCGATATCAACCGTATTGCTCAGATGACCATCCTCAAAGATGCTGTTGCCACTTCGGCTTATGGTTCACGTGCCGCCAATGGAGTGATTGTAGTGGAAACAAAACAACCACAACCAGGCAAGCTCACTGTTACCTACAGCAACAATATACAGATAACCGGACCTGATCTTACGTCGTACAAACTGCTTGATGCCCGCAGCAAACTGGAAGCGGAAAAGATAGGAGGGCTGTACACTGCCGGCGTAAACAAACCCGAATATCAGCTTCACTGGGACCAGTTGTATGCAGAAAGAAGAGCAGCAGTAGAAAGAGGCACCAATACCTACTGGCTTTCGCAGCCATTGCAAACAGGGGTTGGACAAAAACATTCGATCTATGCAGAAGGCGGCGATTCACATATCCGTTATGGTGTGAGCTTCGGTTACACCAGTAACAAAGGAGTGATGAAGGGATCCAACCGAGACACGTATGAAGGCGGCATGAACCTCAGCTATCGCAAGGGAAATATCCTAGTGCGTAACCAGCTAACGGTAACGGGCAATCGCGCCAACAATTCACCCTGGGGAGATTTCGCCACCTATACCAAACTCAACTCATACTGGAGCCCTTACGATGCCGACGGCAATGTACAGAAGGTTCTGGAAGAGCTTACCGTTCCCGGGTATGCAGGCATTACCACAGTGGCCAATCCGATGTACGATGCCACACTGGGTACCACCAATCGCTCCAAATATTTTGGTTTCAACAACAATACCTACCTGGAATACAGGTTCCGCGGAGGTCTCCGCCTTACCGGCAAGCTCGGCCTTACACAACAACAGGACCAGGGTGATATCTTCCTCCCGGCAGACCATACCAGCTTTGTGAGTATCACGGATTTCAATTCAACTGAATACCTCAACAGGGGATCCTATACACGTAACAACAGCAACTTCTTCAACTATGAAGCAAGCCTGGTGCTGGACTACAGCAAGAACTTCGGCAAAAGCCTCTTCTTTGCAACGCTTGGTTCCTCTGCTGCGCAACAGAACAGCAATGCCACTGCCGTGGTAGTAAGAGGATTTCCCAACAATACTTTCGACGAGATCTATTTCGGCAGGGAATATCTCCCCAACAGCCGCCCCACCGGCCAAAGCAATATCATCCGCCGGATGAGTACGTTCTCCAGTGTGAACTACACTTATGACCGTCGTTACCTGATGGACTTCTCACTGAACATGGATGGTTCGTCCCAGTTTGGATCGGATAACCGAATGGCGCCTTTCTGGGCTCTGGGCCTTGGCTGGAACCTACACGAAGAATCCTTCATGCAGCACCTGGTGAAAAGCAGGCTGGTGAACAGGTTCAAACTCCGTGCAGGCCTGGGAACCACCGGTAGTCAGCAATACCCGCCATCCATGGCTAAAAGCACTTATTCCTACAATACCACGCAGGAATATCTCGGTATGTTCGGCGCCAGCCTGATCACTTACGGAAACGAAGCGCTCAAATGGCAACAAACACTGAAGCAGAACATCGGTGCCGATATCACTATGTGGAATGAAAGGATCGTGCTTCGTCTGGATGCCTACCGTGAAACCACAAACGATTTGTTACTGGACATTACCACACCGCCCTCACTCGGCGTGAGCGCCTACAAGGAGAATATCGGAAAGCTGCTCAACACAGGGGTAGAAGGCACCCTCACGGCTTTCATTATCAAGAAAGACAAACAATCCATCTTCTGGAATGTAATGGTGAACGCCATTCACAACAAAAATGAGATCAAAGAGATCTCCAACTCACTGAGAACAATGAACGAAAAGAATGATGCCACTACCGGAACACTGCAAACCAGGCCACAGCTCCGTTTTGAAGAAGGGCAAAGTGTGAATGCCATCTGGGCTGTTCGTTCTGCCGGCATCGATCCCAGCAATGGTAAAGAAGTATACATCACCAGGAGCGGAGAACTCACCTATAACTGGAATGCCGCAGACAAAGTGATCGTAGGTGATGCACTGGCCAACATCAGCGGCAACCTGGGCACACAGTTCAGTTACAAAGGACTTCAGCTTAGTGTGTATGGCAGCTACCAGCTCGGTGGAAAACTGTACAACCAAACCCTGGCAGACCGGGTAGAGAATGCAGATATCAGGTACAATGTTGATGAACGCGTATTACTGGGCAGATGGATCAACCCGGGAGATGTTACCTTCTTCAAAGGGCTCAGGGATATTAATGGCAACACCGTAAGTACTGCCACCAATGCCACATCGCGTTTTGTGCAAACCAATAATTTCCTGGACCTGGAAAGCATCTCTCTTTCCTATATCATCCCCAACAGGATCACAGCTAAATGGAGTCTGCAGAACACGCGCGTGGGCTTCCAGGTGAATAACCTGGCCCGGGTCAGTTCCATCCAGGTGGAGCGCGGCCTCTCTTATCCCTTCGCCAGGAATTTCACTTTCAATTTGACCACTGCTTTCTAAAATATTACTATCATGAACATACGCACTCAATATTTAGGATGGCTGCTGCTGTTAGTGTTAACTGGTAGTAGTTGCAAAAAATGGCTGGATGTAAATCCGAAGTCGAACGTTACAGAACAAAAACTCTTCGAATCCGAACAGGGTTTCAAGGATGCACTCACCGGAGTATACGTTCAGCTGGGCGCCAGGCCATATTATGGGAAAGAGTTCACCATGGCCTTTATGGACGTGATTGCCCAGAACTACAATATCACCTCCAATTTCCATAATTACTATAATACAATCCAATACAACTATAAAGATGTAAACACCCGTCTGAAAATAGACAGCTTCTGGATCTGCGGCTACAAGGCCATTGCCAATATCAATAATATCCTGGAAGCCATCGATGGGAAAAAAGGAATATTCAGTGGCAACAATTATCGCATCGTAAAAGGGGAAGCGCTGGGCTTACGCGCACTGCTTCATTTCGATCTGCTCAGGGCTTTCGGTCCCATTCCTGCGGCTGGTAATGCTGCAACAGCCATTCCTTATATGACGAAGTTCGCCATGAATATCGAGCCTTCAAAAACAGCATCAGAAGTGATGGAACTCTGTATGAAAGATCTCAATGAAGCTACGGAGCTCTTATCTGTGAACAAAACCCTGGTGAACGGAGTGGAAGATGGTTTTCTTTCTTATACCCGCAACCACTTCAACTATTGGGCAGTTACCGGTCTGAAAGCCAGGATCAGCCTCTGGCGCGGCGACCTGCCTAACGCCTATACCTGGGCGAAAGAAGTGATCGATGCCAATGTATTTCCCTGGGTAAGCTCAACAGCCCTCAGCACTATCACCCTGGCATCCCGCACTTTTCATACCGAACATCTTTTCAGTGTTTACATAAGCAACCTGAAAGACATCAATACCGAGATCTTCAGGGCCAGCTCAGGCAATAACCTCCTGAACACCACTACCGCCAAGCTCAATACCCGTTTTGATGTAGCCAGCGGGGGATCAACTGATTTCCGTTATGTGTTCCTCTGGAAAACCGATGGCAGCACCAGTACAAAATTCCCTGCCAAATACCTGATAGACGATCTCCAGTATGTAGGTGTAGGGAGAGGAGAGTACCTATTATCCGCCTGGCGGAAATGTATTATATCGCTGCTGAAGCCAGCTCCAATAAGGATGAGAAGATCGGACTGATCAATGAAGTGCGCACACATCGCGGTCTTGCCGCCTTACCGCTCACCTTGTCCGATGCGGATGTTGTAGCGGAAACCTTCAAGGAGTACAAGAAAGAATTCTACCAGGAAGGACAGGTGTTCTACTACTACAAAAGGCTGAACATGGCAAAGATAGACGACACCAATATCCCCGGTTCTGAAGCCGTGTATGTGCTGCCCAAACCAGATGATGAAAATGAGTACAACAATTAAAAATCACATCATGAGATTCTATCCATATACAGGCATATTTTTCCTGGCCCTGCTGTTGGTGGCCTGCGAAAAAAAAGACCTGATGTCTTTTCAACTGGACCCAAAAGTGTATTTCTATAAAGACAATCGTACTACCAATAACGACAGTATCGTTTATTCATTTGCCATAAAGCCGGATGATCTGCAAACAGATACTATCAGGATCCCTATCCGTATCATGGGAGAGGCTGCTGCCAATGAAAGGAAAGTGAGTTATTCCATCGTTGCAGATAAATCAGATGCGATCCCTGCCAATTATGAACTGCTGCCGGCTTCGATCCCCGCTAACAGTTTCAGCAGTGTGATCCCGGTGAAGATCACGAGAACGGCAGATCTTAAATCGAAAGAATACAGGCTGCTGCTCCGGATCAACAACTCGGAAGGTTTAACCACTGGCGTGGACAACCAGCTCACTTACCTGATCCGCATCAACGATTTCCTCACCAGGCCCGCTTCCTGGTCAGATGCCTATTTTGGTAAGTACAGCGCAACCAAATTCGCATTGATCATCCGCGAAACCGGCTACACCCAGTTTGTGGGCCTTGGCTATAGCGGTCTGCGATTTATTGCACAAGCTACCGAGAATGCCATCCTTGCCTGGGAAGCCGAACATGGCACTACCATGCTGGATGAGAACGGAGAACCAGTTGTTATTCCCTGATCAAACTGTTGAAACATCATGAAAAAGTCAATCATCTTACTGAGTATACTAACTGCGCTTATTGCAGGCTGTTATAAAGACAAAGGCAATTATGACCTGTCTGACATCAATGAGCTTACCCTCAGTGGTTCTATTCCCGATACCATCAGGATTCTTCAAATGGATACACTGCGCATCAGCGCCGTGGTGGATCAATCCATTCCCGTTCCGGAAGAAAAACTGAGCTACAAATGGAGCATGTTCACCTGGCCCAATTCATCCGTTCCGGAGATCGTATTGGGCACTACCAAAGACCTTAAAGTAGCCATCTCGTCCAAACCCGAGATCTATGCATTGGTACTGAAAGTGACCGATACTGAAACCGGCGTGGATTATTTCAAACGCTTCTATCTGCAGGTGAACAGCATTCTCAGCGAAGGCTGGATGATGCTGGAAGACAGACCGGATGGTCATCCTGACGCATCCATCATCACACCTTCCGGGGATATCTTTCGTGATATCTACCGCGGCGCCAATGATGGTGAGCTACTTCCCGTCAATGCCAGCACTATCAGGATCCTCAACAGCTTAAGGATCGGTCAGAGTGTTTTCATTCTCACACCTGATAATGGCATTGAAGTGGACTACGCAGGTTTCAGGAAATTTGGTGAGGCAAAGGATTGGTTCTTCCAGGCGCCGGAAGTGATCAAACCGGAAGGATATATCTACACAAAACTGGGTGTAACGGCTTTCTTCCTGAATGATGGCTTCACACATATATATGCATTCTTCAACGATGGCCCCCAAAAGCTCGGTGCTGCACAAAAAGGAAACTGGCGCATCTCCAAATACATGATGCCCAACCTGAGCTCGGATGATATGTATTTTTATGACGATCTGAACCAGCGCTTCCTTAGTCACGCCAATGCCACCATCAATAGCTTCGCCAATCCTGGCGGCTCGGCATGGGACATGAACAATGTAGGCAAGCAACTCGTGTATGCCGGCCCCAGCATCAATACCTACTACAATTGTCTCATGAAGAACAATAACGAAGACAAATTCTTTGTTTACCGTGTGAACCAGGGAGCAGCCGTTCCTGCGGCTGAGATCCATGAAGTATTGAATGCGCCCGGCATCGCTTCCGGCAAGTTCTTCCAGAGCTCCGGCCTCTACCTGCATATGTACTATGCATCCGGTAATAATATCTACCTGCTGGACATTCCTGCACAGACTGCACGTCTCGTGTATTCATTCCCGGCAGGTACAGAGATCACCGCCATGGAACTGAAGCAATCGCCCACCAGCCTGATGTTCCCCTACACAGAAGATAACAGACAACTGGTGGCAGCCACTTACGAAGGCGGCGAAGGAAAATTCTATTCCTTCTCCATCGGCAATACAGGCGACTTCACCAACAATACCTATTCCAAAGTATACACAGGTTTCGGCCGTATCCGCGACCTGGAATTCAAATACAGAAAATAATGAAACAGCTTTTTTTAAGTACCCTTTTGATTGCCACCCTGCTCTCTGCAGCAAATGCACAGTCCAAAAGAAAAGACGATCCATTCTTTAAGAAATATGAAAAGACCTTTGCCAAAATTGACAAGAAGATAAAGGCAACGGACAAGGAGATATTTTCGGATACAGCCAGGCTGAAAAATGATTCAGCGTTCCGTTCACAATCTTTCAAAACCATAGGTACTCTCCGTAAAGAACGACAGGAGTTGGAAAAAGCTTTCGTGAAGCAGTATCCGAATTCCATGATCAGCTACGATATCGTGCGCAAACAACTGGGCAGTACTTCCAATGTAGACAGGATCAACAAGGAACTGAGTCAACTCGGTCCGGATGTGATGAAAAGTACTGATGCCATGGAATACCTGCAGGTAGTGGAGAAGATGAAGACCGTAGGCGTCGGCAATATAGCTCCCGATTTCACCATGACCGATACAGCAGGCAAACCTGTATCCCTATCCGATTTCAGGGGCAAATATGTATTGATCGATTTCTGGGCAAGCTGGTGCGGACCCTGTCGCGCAGAGAATCCTTTTGTTGTAAAGGCATACAAACAATTCAGGAACCAGAACTTCACTGTGCTGGGTGTTTCTCTCGACAAGGAGGGAGCAAAGGATGCCTGGCTGAAAGCCATCCACGATGATCAGTTGAAATGGACACATGTATCCGATCTGCAATGGTGGAAAAATGCAGCAGCCAAAAAGTATTTCGTGTCTGGCATCCCTGCCAATTTCCTCATCGATCCCAATGGAAAGATCATTGCCCGTGATCTCCGCGGACAAAAACTGATGGATACCCTTCACCAGAAATTGCCGGACTATAATGCTATCACCAGCGCCATCATCAAAACATCCAAAATGATGGGCGACAAGGAAAGCTCTGCAGAAGCAAGGGTTCTCTTCGATTCCATTTTTACAAAATATCCGCCGAAGGATTACGAACATATCCACTTTGCTTTTGAATTGCTACGGTATATCATGGCCAGCATTTACATGAAGGACAATCAACCCGCTGCCCTGGATATGCTCAGCCAGATCAGATACCCGCTTACCAGGCAACAAGCTGTGCCGCATATTGCCAACAGGATGATGGAAGCCGGCAAACTGAATGATGCGGAAGATCTCCTGCTGAAAGAGATCAATTCTCTGAAAGGGACAAATGGACAACTGATTGACAGTGGCCGCTATTATATCATGAGCGTTAGCTATGCTAAGGTTCTGTCCCTTCAGAAAAGATATGCCGAAGGCCTGCAATGGATCAAGCCCGCTGCCGATCACAAAGCAGTTAAGAGCAATGAAGAACAGGCACTGTACGGATTGCTGCTGGAGAAGAACGGTAAGAACAAAGAAGCTTTCGAGCTCTACTCGAAACTCACGCGGGATGGGAAAGCAGAAGCCGGAGTAAAGGAAGGGCTGAAAAATACCTGGATCGCCACCGGCAAAAAAGAGAAGGACTTCAATGCTTTCATGAAATCTTTGTCTGATTCACTGACGCAAAAAAAGGCAGGCACCATCCATGAAATGGAAGTGAACTATCCTGCGCCAACTTTCGCATTGCAAACCCTGGCCGGAAAGATCATTGACCTGGAAAAACTGAAAGGCAGGGTAGTGGTGTTGGATTTCTGGGCCACCTGGTGCGGTCCCTGTGTCGCCTCCTTTCCTGTAATGCAGGCTGCTGTTGACAAATACAAAGGCCAGCCTGTGGACTTCCTTTTCATAGACAGCTGGGAATCGCAGGCAGATGAAGAGAAAAGGAAACAACTGGTGCAGAATTTCGCAAACAAAAAAGAATTGCGTTTCGATATCCTGATGGACACGCCAAAGGACCCAGGCACAGAGCCCATTAAGTACAATGTGATAGAGCAATACAAAGTAAAAGGCATTCCTGCCAAATTCATCATCGACAAAAAAGGCGTGGTAAGATATGCACTCACCGGCTTCGATGGCAACTTTGATGCATCACTGGTGGAGCTGAGCCTGCTGATAGATAAACTGCAGAAAGAACCAGCATAGTTTTAGTCTCTGAACAATAATCATCGCCGGGGCAGTGAACATTCACTGCCCTTTTTGAATGTGGCATAATTCAAACATGTTTTGTATAGTTTTCCTGTTATCTACCGCAAACTGGAAGTGAACAGCAGGCATCTGCTGATCTCCGGTAGGTTTTCGAAGGATTGATCCATTATTTATTCACTACCTTATCAGTCCATTTATACTCCTGCAACCATTGGGAGAATGACTTCAGTTTATCCTCATGCGAGCTGAGCCATTGCTTTACCTGGTCATCATTGCTGCGCGCAAGGATCAGGTTGGCAGCGGTTTCCAGGTGACCTGCATCCTGCATGGCCCTGAAGAAACTTACATAGAACTGTGTAAAGAATCCTTTCTTTTCAACCGTGCTTATATCCGCAAAAATGCCCAGTTTCTTTTTCATTTTATCGGCCGGCGTCATAAACTGTTTGAGCGTATCGTTGAAATCCGTGGCAGAAGAAAGCGCCAGCGTCATTTCTGCAATGGAAAAATTATCGGGGTTGGAATCCTTCAGGTCAAGCATATGCGGGCTCATGGAAATTGTCACCTGGTTATCGCCCGTCTTCTTTGCATAACTGCTGAAGAGCTCCTGCAGGATCTTCAGGTTCTTATCGCTCCGTATTGTATTGCTTTCGATCACCAGGAAACTGGCAAGGCCCATCATAGAAGCCACTTTGTTCTGGCCGTACACAGCATAGCTGAGGTATTGATGTGAAGAGGCATGGAGTGGTTTCAGCAGCAGGGTTTGCTGGAAATCATTGATGGCATTGGTATTCTTTTTATTCATGAATTCCGTGATGCCCCTGTTGAAGAAAAGCAGGTAATGATTGTATTTCCGGATTCCCTGCGAATAGATCATGATGGCTTCCTCAGGCTTGCCGGCGGCATCCAGGGCGGAGCCGTAGTTGACATAGATATTGTCAAGCTCATCACCTTCTTTGAATTTACCGAGCACTTCTTTGCAAAGATCAATACAGGCTTCATAGCGTTTGGACACCAGCAGCGTGAGGCTTTTTTCATACCAGGCCAGCAGTCGCTTCGGATCTTTGGCGATCACCTGGTCGTACAGCCTGAGCGCACCATCATAATCACCTTTATCATGAAGGGCTACCGCTTCCAATAACAGGTTGTTCAAACTATCTTCCTGAGCCCGGGCAAGTCCTGCTGCACAAAACACAAATATGCATAATATGAGCTTCTTCATGTTGTAAAGTTTACACGTTTGATGCAGCTTCCTGTAAAATTACATATCCGCAAAATATCCGCGTTCACACACAATAAAATGTACTTTGCATACATTTATAAACCGCCCGCCATAGGAATGAAGATATTTGCCGGGCGAAAAACTATTACCCTTTTATCGAAAAACAAATTCATGAAACTTCGAAAACTGTCAACCGTATCCCTTGCTCTTCTTTTTTCTTTCGGAATGCTCAATTCGTCCTGCGACAAAGTAAAGGACCTGGTTTCTGTAAATATTCCGCTGCAAACCGTGGAATATGAGTTCGAGATCCCACCATTGGAAGAAGGTGAAGTTACTCTGGGCGATTTCAATATCCGTTTCGATATGGACAGCGCCATCAAGGCCAACGCTCCCCAGTTCAGCACAGAGAACATCCGCAAGGTTCGTGTCACCAGCGTGAATGTTTCCACTTCCAACAGCACAACAACCGACCATCTCGGTGTTTTCAGCACAGCCACTGCCAGGGCCAATTCAAATGTGAACACTGATATAACTACCATCGCGTCTCTCAGCAACAATCCAGACACAAAGGTACAGTCAGTTGACTTCACTGTAGACAAAGACAAAGAATTGAAAAGCTATTTCGTTAAAGCTACTTCATTTTCTTACGTCATTGCAGGTGTTGCCCGCAGGGCCACTACCACTACGTTGAACGCAACCGTTAAGGTGAAATTCGACATTGAAGTTGGGCCCTAGTAATAAATGATTTCAGAATAGAAAAACGCAACTGCCCGAAGAGCCAGTTGCGTTTTTTTATTCTGAAGAATTGTAATTATCCTGCTGACTGCATAAAAGATACAAATTTGTCTTTCAGTTGTTTTACGGCCTCTGCATCATTGCTGAATACCGTGATATAGCCGCCCTGGAAAGGCTCCGTTTTCACACCGGGAATATTCATCTTCCGGCTATGAAACACCACCATCAGCTCATTCCCCCTGAATACAGGCCAGAAGCGGGGTGCAGCGGTTGGGTCCAGGATCTCGCTCTCATAGAAAACAAATCCTTTGTACCCTTCGATCAAACCATTGAAGTCGTTGAATTTATAGTTTTCCAGAAAAGATTTTACATCGCTGAGCGTAAGGGCGGTTTTGTTTTTCGCCAGTTCCGTAAAAGCGTTTTCGGGAATAGTGGAAGGCCGGATATTACTTACTGATGTGAAGCCATTCAGCACTCCGCGCTTTTTATTGTTGATGGTAAAGGTTTCATAAAGATGAACATCCTCCAACGCTTTTCCGATGGCTTTACTATCACGGTAGATAGTACTTCCACGTTTCACTATTTTCTGATCATCGCTGTCCAGATCGATCCATACGCCGATCTCAACCCAGCCTTTCTCCGGCTCACGGGCTGTAACAGCCACATTGTTTTCTATGCTGAACAATGTTTTTCCATTTACTGCATTACGGATATTGGCAGGTCCATCTATCCGTTCACTGAGAACAGGCCCGTCGAAATCAACCTGAGCAGCAGTATTCGTATCCGGAGCAGGGATTGTTACCGCCGGACTGTCCACTTTCTTTTCTGAACTTACCTTTGCCGGCTCATCCTGGCAGGCAGCAAACATCAACAAACAGAGGGGGATACAGATACGTTTCATAGTCATTCATTAAGGTGTTTTCGTTACGTGGATTTCAAGATAGGCATGTATTTGCAAACATTCAAGAAATTCCGTGGCTGTCCAAACAACAGGAAATAAGCTCCTGACATCACATATAAGCCTCCCGATGGTAATCCGCGGACCCGGACAGCCGGATAGGTTTTGAACGAAGCTTTTTTTATTTTCACTGTTCAAACTCTTCGCAGCAAAATGGTAACCGCTTTCAGAAACCAAAAGATCTCATTTTTCATTTTTTCTCTTTTTATTTCATTGGCTTCCTTTTCACAAACGGTACAGGATATACACAACAAATACCGTCCACAACTGGATACCGTGCGTAACGACAGTGCCCGTATCAAAAAATGGGTATGGTATGTGTATGAAATGATGGAAGTGAATGTAGACAGTTCCGTTCCTGTTCTCGAACGGGCCGAAGCAGAAAGCAGACGCCTCAATTCCCATTACGGTATCGGTAAAACCATTTCCTATCGCGGACAGGTGGCCATTGCAAAGAATGATATCCAAACCGCGCTCGACCGCTATATCACTGCCATTCCGTTTTTCGAAGCCATTGGCGACAACCTGGAACTTGGTTATCAGTACAACAATATCGGTATCTGTTTCTACTACCAGGGTATGATAGAACAGGCAGCAGAGAATTTCCTGAAAGCAGCCACTCACCTGGAAAAAACGAAGGACACATCCACGCTGAGCGTAGTGTACAATGGCCTCGCCGTTACACTGGAGAGACTGAAGCAATTCCAGAAAGCCATCACCTGGTATGGAAAAGCAGAACAGATCTCCATT
Organism: Pseudobacter ginsenosidimutans; assembly: GCF_007970185.1. Classification (NCBI taxonomy): domain Bacteria; kingdom Pseudomonadati; phylum Bacteroidota; class Chitinophagia; order Chitinophagales; family Chitinophagaceae; genus Pseudobacter; species Pseudobacter ginsenosidimutans. The sequence continues at coordinate 5,793,460 of NZ_CP042431.1, forward strand.
GCACAAAAAGACACAATCAACCTGATAAGCGTTCTCGTGAACAGGAGTATGGTGTATGGAGAGCTGGACAAATGGGACAGTGCCTTCAGTGAACTTCACCTGGCATTGGCCATGAGTAATAAGATAAGAGGCAATCCCCGCAAAGCCACGATACTGCTGAACCTGGGGATCACACATTCCTTTACCCGGAATTTCGATTCCTCTCAATATTATTTCCGGCTGGCCGAGCCGCTGCTTATCAATTCCCATGACGCCAACGACCTGGCATCACTTTACCGGGGCATGGCCAAAGATGCCATTTTCACCAAATCGTATGCGCTTGCACGTGATAAATCCTTATTGTCCATCCGTTATGCCGAAGAACTGGGAGATCCCGACGCTGCAGGAACTGCCTATGGCATCCTCTCTGAAGCCTATGAAGGACTGGGCCTTTACAAACAAAGCCTTGAAGCCTACAAAAAAAGAACAGAACTGGCAGACAGTGTGCTCAATCAGAAGAACACAAGTCAGGTGAACACCCTTGAAACAAAATACAGAACTGCACAAAAGGAAAAAGAGATTACTGAAAAAAAGCTGGCGCTGGAAAAACAGAAGGTGGCGCTGCGAAAAAAAGATTTCTTCCTGCTGATCAGCAGCTGTGTGCTGGTATTGCTGGTCAGTGCAGCATTTTACGTTTGGCGTTATTTAAGGCAAAAACAGAATTTACAACAGCAGCAACTGAGCATGCTTCAGAAAGAATATGAATTGCAGGCCACGCAGGCAATGATGGAGGGAGAGGAGAAGGAGCGTGCACGTATTGCCCGCAATCTTCATGATGGCGCTGGTAGTTTGCTTTCAGCGGCCAGGCTTTATATTGGATCGCTCGGCAAACTGCTGCATGCCCTTCCTGAAATTCCGGCCTACAGGGATACCGTGTCATTACTGGAAGATGCCAGTGCAGAGATCCGCGAAACCGCGCATAACCTCATGCCCAGGATATTGCATGAAGAAGGACTGAACGCTGCGGTGGAAGCCTTCTGCAGCAAATTCAACAAGCAGGGGCAATTGACTGTCGCCTTCCAGAGTTACGGCGAAGCGATACGTTTCAACCGCCACTTCGAGCTGATGGTTTACCGCACTATCCAGGAATTGATCAATAATAGTGTGAAGCATGCAGACGCTTCGGAGATCATTGTGCAATTGTCTTTCGATAAAGATCTTTTCAGCCTCACCGTGGAAGATGATGGCAAGGGTTTCAATATCGATATCATTTCCAAAACAAACGGTATGGGCATCAGTAATCTCCAGGAACGCATGCAGGCATTCAATGGGAATACAGATATCCAGAGCAGCGGAGAAGGCACTGTGGTGTACATTTCCTTTGAGCTCAACCCCATGCTGCGAGAAAGAAATGAAAGTGTAGCGGCAGGATTGGCAAGCACTAAATGAAGATCCTTCTACCCGAAAAACTTTCACGGAACTCCTTTGGAGTGCAACCTTTCTTCTTCCTGAAGATGCGGTTGAAATTGCTCATATTGTTGAAGCCGCAACGGTATGCGATCTCGGAAACAGAATGCGTGGTATCTATCAGCATGCGCGATGCATGTCCCAGGCGGATCTCCGTGAGACTGTCTATGAAAGTATTGCCCGTACGTTGTTTGAAGAAACGGCTGAAACTCACTTCAGACATATTCGCCAGCCTGGCCACATCCGCCAGTGTGATCACATTCTGAAAATGCTGGTTCATGTATTCGAATGTACTTTCGATACGACGGCTATTGTAGGTATATTTTTCAGTATTGTTGAATGTGGCATCTGAAAGGAAACGTTGATTGCGGCTGATGCTGAGATCATGCAAAATGCTCATCAGTTCCAGCACAGAATCAAAACCATGCTGCTGGTTCAGTTCCATGATCCGCGGTGCAAGCTGCAATGCGGTATCCCTGCTGAACAATATTCCGCGAACCGATTTCTCGAACATCGTTCTGATAAAACTCAGTTGATTGCGACGCAGGAATTTTTCATCAAACAGGTCGCGGTGAAACTGTATGGTCACTTCTTCTATCGCCTTACTGTTACACTTATGCGTAAACCACGCATGCTGCAGATTAGGCCCTACCAGTACCAGTTCTACATCATCGATCTCCTCCATATGATCTCCGATCACACGTTGCGACTGCTTTGCATTCCGGATAAAATTCAGTTCGAATTCTTCATGACTGTGAAGAGGAAAATCGAATCCGGTCTTCACGCGTGAGAACAGCGTAAAGCAATCGTGCTGTGTTAACGGCGTGATCTCACGTAGGATGGCTTTTCGGTTGGTGGCGGTCTGCATACAGATTCAGCATGATTTGCAGGTAAATTTATACAAAGAAAAGTAAATAAAATACCACAAATTAAATCGGTTGCATTTTTTGCATCAAAATCAATATGGTCAATGCTTTCAAGGCATACAGAACATATCGGCGGTGGGAACATCTTTAAAAAGTATGGACAAAAGATAAAAACGTACTACTTATTCATCAATGGGTAGGATAAATTTGTTTCAAACAATCTTGCTGTATGAGAAAGCATTTTTACCCAAGGGTGCTCCTGACCCTGCTATGCCTGGGCTTTTTATTGCCATCCTTTGCCCAGGTACGCACCATCACCGGAACGGTAAAGGATGAAAAGGGAGGCCCGCTTGCAGGCGCTACCATCAGATCGGTGGAAACTCCCTCCACCATTACTACTTCAGATGCCCGGGGCAACTTCACCTTACGTATAACCGAAAAAGACAAAAAGATCGAGGTCTCCTATGTTGGCCTGGATCCCGAAACAATTCCCATCAGATCAGAGAGCAATTATGATGTTACGCTGAAAGGCGGACAGAGCATGAACGATGTGATAGTGGTGGGGTACGGTACCATGCGCCGACGCGATGTAACAGGTGCAGTCACCAGTATCAAGGGAGCAGACATTTCCAAAGCAGCGCCCACCGATATGGTATCGGCCCTCCAGGGCCGCGCAGCCGGCGTGGTGGTGAGCACAAACGATGGCGCTCCCGGTGCCGGACTGGCCATCCAGGTACGCGGAACCAACTCTTTCCTCAGCGGCACATCGCCACTCTACGTGATCGATGGCATCCCTTACGGGACCAGCAACAGCGGCAATACGCCCAGCTCAGACGGAGGCAACAGCAAACAGTCCATCAACTCACTTGGATTCCTCAACCCTTCGGATATCGAGTCCATCGAAATATTGAAAGATGCATCCGCCACCGCTATCTACGGTTCCCGCGGCGCCAATGGTGTGATCCTCATCACCACAAAAAAAGGAAAAAGGGGAATGGATAAAGTGGAACTGAATTCCAATATGAGCGTGAATAGTGTGATCAAAAAGATAGATGTACTGGATGCTCATGAATACGCCCTCATGCAGAACGAAGCCTACCGCAACGCCAATTACTACGACGGTACTTCAATGGATATACCTTACGACGGCAGCATGAAATTTGATGTACGCTCCGGAAAATATTTCAAATCGAAAACACCCGAAGAATACATTGGCCACAATAACGACTGGCAGGATATCCTCTTCCGCAACGCCCTCACGCAAAATCATACCCTCACTATTTCAGGTGGTGGCGATGCAGGCAATCACCTGCTCAGTTTCAACTACGTGAACCAGCAGGGCGTGATCGTGGGATCGAAGTACCAGCGGTATGGTATACGCGCTAACCTGAACCGCAACCTGAAGAACTGGCTGGTTGTGGGCACCAACCTCGTATACGGACAGGAGATCAACAATATGGTAAAGACCAATACCACAGACAATGCGCATGCGGAAGGCGTTACCAGGAGCGCGCTCACTTACAACCCAACACAGGGCTTGTACGATACGCTCAGCGCCGGATTCTCACAGTCTGATCTCATTACCAATCCATACATCTACGCCACCACTTTGAAAGATGAAGTGAAGGCAATCACCTTTAACAGCTCCACCTACCTGGAAGCCACGCTGCTCAAGGGCCTCAGGTTCCGCCAGAATTTCGGTTACAATATTTACAATGCACGCCGCGAAAACTATATCCCGCGCACCGTGCACGAGGGAAGGGACAAAAATGGAATTGCCTTTGTGGCTTCCAATGAGTGGAACTCCCTGGTACTGGAAAGCATCATGAGCTACCTGGGAAGTGTGGGCGATCATACTTTCAATGCTACTGCAGGTTTCGTGTATGAGAAAAGCAATTTCCAGTACGTCAACAACCGCGCTACCAATTTCATCAACGATCTCCTGCAGAACTATAACCTGAAAGCAGCGCAGAACCCCGATCCGCCCGTCACCGGCAGGGGAGCGCAGGCGCTCGCCTCCGTACTCGGCAGACTGAACTACAACTACAAGAACCGTTACCTCGTCACCGTTTCCTGGCGTGCAGATGGTTCCAGCAAATTTGCCAGGAACAACAAATGGGCTTATTTCCCATCAGCTGCACTGGGCTGGAACCTCAAACAGGAACCGTTCATGAAACAGTTCGGCTTCATCAGTGAATTCAAATTCCGCCTTGGCTATGGCAAAACCGGTAACCAGGCCATCGGACCCTATCAGTCGCTCGACAGGCTCGCACCCTACAACTATAGCTTCAATGGCGCACTGTCATCAGGCTTCGCGGAAGACGTGAATGCCGGACCGGGCAACGATGATCTCAGGTGGGAACCAACCGAACAATACAATGCCGGTATCGATGCGGCCTTCCTCAACAACCGCATCACTTTCACGGCCGACTTCTATCATAAGGAAACCACCGACCTCTTACAGTTCCTCACCATTCCCGGCAGCAATGGTTTCACCAGGAAACTCGTGAACTCCGGAAGTGTCAGGAACAAAGGTTTTGAATTCGCCATCAACACCATTCCAGTTTCCAATAGTTTGTTCAGCTGGTCAATCGGAGGAAATATCTCTTTCAACCGAAACAAGATCCTGAGCCTTGGCGATGACTCCAAAGAACAGTTTGCCGCATCGCTCGATTACCGCGCGCAGAATGCGCCATTCATCCAACGCGTGGGACTTCCCATCGGCGCGCTTTACAGCTGGGTGGAAGATGGCATCTACCGCAATGAGGCAGAAGTAAGGGCCGATCCTGTGAAAGCTGGTCTGACAGATCCTTTCATCAGGAAGAACATTGGAGAGATCCGTTATGTGGATCTCAACAAAGATGGAATAATAGATGATAAGGACAGGACCATCATCGGAGATGTGAATCCCAAATTCACTTATGGCATCACCACCAATTTCAACTACAAACGTTTTGACCTGAACATTTTTGTGAATGGCCGTCAGGGCGGCAATATCGTGAACATGAACTACCGTCTCTTCAACGATGTAGGCAGCTACAACAACGTCACACAGGAAGCCTGGGACAATCGCTGGACGCCAGAGAACTGGGAACACGCTACCTATCCGAAAGCATGGAAAACGGAAGGCCGGCCCATGTACATCACCAAACGTTTCCTGGAGGACGGCAGTTTCATCCGCCTGCGCAATGTGGTGCTGGGTTACAATGTGCCATTGAGCAGCACCAGGATACTGGAAAGACTACGTATATACATCAGCGGTACCAACCTGCTCACCATTTCCAATTACAAGGGATTTGATCCGGATATCAATGGCTTTGGCGAGGATCCCGCACTCCGCGGTGTTGACCTCAGCGCCTATCCCAATTCAAAGACCTTCAATTTCGGTATTCAGGCATCATTCTAATTCCTGTTCATTTCAAAATAAACCGGTATGAAAAAACTGATCACGATACAGGCTTTTATGATGGCAGGGATCTTGCTCATATCATCCTGCAAAAAAGCGCTGGACGAAAAAGTATACGATTTCGTTTCTCCCAATAATTTCTATAAAACAGAAGCCGATGCCATTGCAGCGGGCAACGGTGTATACAATATGCTGCTCTCTTTCGGATTCTATAAGCAGAACCTGTGGACGGTTGATATGGATGCCGACCATTCCTCAGGTCCAACCTGGTTCATGGGAAGCATGGGCGCGGGCAACCCGCAGGACTACTGGGGTACGCCCAATATCTGGAACGATCATTACGTGATGATCGCCAGAGCCAATTCTGTTTTGCAGAATGTAGAACCCATGAATATCAGTGAAGCCGTGAAGAACCGGACACTCGGTGAAGCCTATTTCTTCCGGGCCTTCTCTTATTTCGATCTCGTGCGTTTGTATGGCGGCGTGCCCATCAAACTGATCACTGTTTCCGCAGGCGGCGATCTCTTTACGCCACGCTCAACCGTGATGGAAACATACCAGCAGATCATTTCAGATCTCAAACAGGCGCAGGCCCTGCTGTATCCCAGTGGTGATCAGCGAACCGGCGAACCCGGCCGCATCACCAAAGAAACTGCAGCAGCTTATCTCGCCAAAGTTTACCTCACCATCGCATCCGGTTCACTGGCCAGCGGCAACATAACAGTGAACACAGGAAAGCCTACAGAGTGGGGCGCTTACACTTTTGCCAAAACAGTTGTGGCCGGTCTCGAAGGTGTGAACAGCCAGCTCTATTTCGATTCTGCGCGCATCAAATGCGAGGAAGTGTTGAATACAGGCAAGTTTGAGCTCTATCCCGATTTCATGGATGTATGGAAGATACCCAACCGCAACAAAGGAGAGAATATGCTGATGGCAAATGCACGCGCAGGCGGCCTTTCTACCGACGACCTCTGGGGATATTTCTGCGCGGCTCGCCCGGACGGCTCCAACCAGGGCTGGGTATGGGCCACCAAAGGCGTGTACAAAAACTATGAAAAGGCCGATCATCGCGCACTCTACGGCATCAGCCACCAGTGGACAGTTTTCGGCACCAGTTTCTATTTCCCCGAAGAAGACACCGAATACCAGTCCGATGGCTCCAAAACCTATATCTGGAACAAGGATTACGACAGGGCCTATATCACCAAATACGCAGATGTCAGCGTGAAAGCCTTCCAGGATAATGATATGCCTTTCCCGATCCTTCGTTCCTCAGATGTATTCCTGATGCATGCAGAAGCAGTGAACGAACTGAACACTACACCACCCACAGCTGCTTTCACATCTTTGAATAAAGTAAGAACGAGAAGCCGCGCTACCGAAGCGCCCGCCAGTCTCAACAAGGAACAGTTCCGCTCATTTGTGCTGGAAGAAAGAGGAAGGGAATTATTGTTCGAGAACAACCGCCGTTTCGATCTCGTTCGGTGGGGTATTTATTTGCAGGTGATGAACAAGATGAGTGTAGACCAGTTCGATATCGTGAAAGCGAGGAATCCCAGGAACCTGCTGCTGCCCATTCCACTCACAGAGATCAACAGCAACAAAGGGCTGGAAGGCAAAAACAATCCCGGCTGGTAAAACATCATATCAAAATCTGCAAGAATGAAAAAGTCAATTATATTTTTCCTGTTTTTCGCTTTGCTGGCCGGCTTTGCGGGCTGCAGCAAGAACGATGATCCGCCACCCGGCGCACCAAAGATCACACGCGTAACCACCACTATCGACAGAACCACAGCGCTCACCAATGGCGAGCTCAACCAATGGCTGCTCATCTTCGGCGAGAATTTATCCGGTACACAAAAAGTGGAATTCAATGACCTGGTGGCTGAATACAGCAATATCTATTCGAACGATACGCTTATCTCCGTACAGATACCGCGCAAACTGCCGGGCAATACCAGCAACAAACTGGTGGTAACTACCAGTCATGGTTCAGCGAGTTTTGATTTTCCTATCGAGATCCCGCAACTGAGCAATAACGGCTTCGAATTCGATTATCCTGCCATTGGTTCAGAACTGGTGATCAACGGAGATAATTTCGATCTCTACGGTTTCACCAAAGAAGGCACCACCGTTACTTTCACAGGAGGCGTTACGGCATCACTTACTGAAGCCACCGCCACAACCTTGAAAATGCTGGTGCCTGCAGGGGCTCAGGCTGGAGCACTTACCGTGAAAGGATCAGCACCGCTGAGTTCCACTTTCACCACCAAAGCCTGGTATCTCGATAACAGGAATATATTACTGAGCATGGATCCGTTCACAGGATGGAATGGCGCAGCATTCATTTCCAATGGCCCCAATCCCACGACATTTGCCGGACAGAAATATTTCAAGATCACCAAGACCTTCGGCGGAGGCTGGGCCTGGGACCCCTTCATGAGCAACAGGATCCCTGTTCCTGCCGAACTGGTGAACAATCAGAATAACTTCAACAAATACACGCTCAAATTTGAAGTGTTTGCAGCTGCAGGAAGCGCAGGCATCCCTTCGCCCATCAATATCGTTTTCCAGGACCCTGGTTATAAGGAAACATGGTTCGATCCAAGTGGCAGAGGACAATACCCTTTCACCACCAACGGCAAATGGATGACCATGAGTTGTCCGATGACAAATTTTGCAGGACATAATTTTCCCGCAACGCCCATACTGGAGATCATGTTGAGGGGAGAGAATGCCGCCAATTCCGATTTCGCCATCACCAATTTCAGAATAGTACCCCAATAGCAACGCGAATGTATAAGCGATTTATGAAAAGATTGAAGAGTCTGGAAGAACAGTATGAGGAGTTGATCCGTACTCCCAATGAGAAAACCGGCAACAGTAACGGTATTGTGCAACGATACAGCAATCCCGTGCTCACAGCCGCACATACGCCATTGTTCTGGCGATACGATTTGAACGAGAACAGCAATCCATTCCTCATGGAGCGTTTCGGCATCAATGCCGTATTCAATGCAGGGGCTATTTACTGGCAGGGTAAATTCCTGCTGGTGGCCAGGGTGGAGGGTTCCGACAGGAAATCATTCTTTGCCGTGGCCGAGAGTGAGAACGGGATCGATAATTTCCGTTTTCATCCGCTGCCCATCCTGATGCCTTCTGCCGGAGAGCCCGATACCAATATTTACGATATGCGTGTGGTGCAGCATGAAGATGGCTGGATCTATGGCCTGTTCTGTACCGAGCGCCGCGATCCCAATGCGACGGTATCCGATCAGTCTGCCGCCATTGCACAATGCGGCATCGCCCGCACCAAAGACCTGCAACACTGGGAGCGCTTACCCGACCTGAGAACTCCTTCGCCTCAGCAGCGTAATGTGGTGTTGCACCCGGAATTCGTGCAGGGCAAATATGCCTTCTACACAAGGCCGCAGGATGGTTTCATCAATACCGGCAACGGAGGCGGTATCGGTTTCGGGCTTACTGCCTCCATGGAAAATGCTGTGATCACCGAAGAAACGGTGATAGACAAACGAATCTATCATACCATCTCCGAAGCAAAGAACGGACTGGGGCCCGCACCCATCAAAACAGCCCATGGTTGGCTGCACCTGGCGCACGGTGTTCGCAATACCGCAGCTGGACTGCGTTACACGCTCTACCTGTTCATGACCAGTCTGGAAAATCCCGCGGAACAGATCTATAAACCAGCAGGCTATTTCCTGGCGCCCGAAGGAGAGGAGCGGACAGGCGATGTGAGCAATGTGCTGTTCAGCAATGGCTGGATCGCCACCGATGACGGCAAGGTGTTCATTTATTATGCATCATCAGATACCCGCATGCATGTAGCCACCAGCACCATCGATCAGTTGGTGGACTATTGCATGAATACCGCGCCCGATCAATATAACTCTGAAGGCACCACGCAAACCCTGATGCAACTCATTCACAAGAACCAGGATTATATCGATCAGCAACAGGCTCCCGTAAGGATCCATAACAATAAGGATAGATAGCAGGTATATTCCCTTTTTCTGCAAATAAGAAACGGCTGTCAGGTTCAACCTGCAGCCGTTTTCCATTTTTATATTTTTAGTTGAGTAGCGCCCACCGGCGCGCAGGCAACACCGTAAGTATCTTAATCCTGCTGATTATTCATTGCTGTCAGTAAATTATTCCTCGCAATCAAGCATCCTCCGATCAAACCCGCTTTCTCTCCGAGTTTGGAGAGCTTTACCTGTGTATCGTTGTTCACCAGGCTGAGTGAGTATTTATTCAGCGCGCTTCGTATCGGCAAACGGATATAATCACCCGTTTCCGCCATCGTGCCCCCGAGTATCACCAGCTCAGGGTTGAAGATATTGATCAGTACTGCCAGCCCTCGACCGATCTTTTCACCGATCCCTGCTATCAGCTCGATGCTCAGCACATCTTCCTGACGTATCGCTTCCATGATATCTGCCAGGCGCACATCATTTACTTTCTTTCCATTCTTCATCACCGAAGAAGTGGACCCGTTGCCAATGCTTTCCCTGAAAACGCGCAGCAGGGCCTGTCCGGACGCTTCCGTTTCCAAACATCCTTTCTTTCCGCAATGACAAATGATCTCGTTGCTGAACACCGGTATATGCCCGAACTCACCACCGAATCCGGATTTTCCGTAGTACACTTTTCCATCGATGAGGATCCCAAGACCGATACCATAATCCAGGTTCACAAAAAGTACATTCCTTTCCTGGTGCACGATGCCATCGTGGAATTCGCCATAGGCCATCGCACGTGAATCATTCTCCAGGAAAGTGCGGATGCCCAGTTCCTTTTCCATGATTGCGCTTAACGGCTCTTCGTTGAAGTGGAAATAACTGTAACTATAACCGCTCTTTGTATTGATACGGCCTGAAAGGTTGAAACATACTGCCAGGATATTCCTGGTATCGATCGTCTGGTCTGCAATGAAACTCCTGATCGCCTGGATCAGCTGCTGTAAGGATGCCGGCGTGTTCTCCAGTTTGTAGGGTACACGCATCTTACTGCTCACCAGGTTCTTCTTGAAATCCAGCAGACCGATATTGATATAATCATGTTTTACATCAACGCCAATGAAGTAACAGCTTTCCGCAACCAGTCCATACATGCTGGCACGACGGCCACCCGTGGAATCGATCTTGCCATGGTCCCGGATCAGCCCATCCTGTATCAGCTCATTCACCAGGCTGGTGGTCTTCGGCACGCTGATGTTCAGCGCCTGCGCCATTTCTGTAATTGTGGAATTGCCGCTTTCATCCAGGTGATTGATGATGCCGCGTTTCAGCGATTTATTCTTATACGCCACTCCCGTGGCATTTTCCTCTGAGAAAACTTCAAAAATGGAGTGAGTGGTCATTGATCAATTAATAAAAAATATTAGGAAGCTCAGGGTAAAAATACAAATTCCCGGGAAAACTGCCAGCAGTTCTCCGCAAGAACCAGCGGCAGCACTACTGATCCCGATCGCGAATATCCATATTCCTGTGTATCCAACACATTATACTTATCATGATCCCGATTCCTTTCGCAGCAGTAAATAATTTTTTTTATTAAGTTTGAGTTAAGTGATAATTATTTTAATAATTTAGTCGCATCAATAATCAATCATTCACTGGTACCTCATGAACGGCAACACAAACAGTAATATGGAAAAAGAACTGGTGCAGGAAGCAACAACGGAGAATTTTGCCTTCGATCCTATCCTTTACGCAGCACAATACAAGAGTGAGCTCCTCGATAATATCCTTCCCTTCTGGATGGAACATAGCAAAGACGCCGTGAATGGCGGTTATTTCACCTGTCTCGATCGCGATGGTCGTGTATACGACACCGATAAATTCATCTGGCTCCAGGGCCGTCAGGTCTGGTGCTTCGCCTATATGTACAAGCAGATCGAACAAAACCCGGAATGGCTCGCCTTTGCAAAACATGGTGCTGATTTCCTGGAAAAGTTTGGTCGCGATGCAGAAGGCAACTGGTATTTTTCCATGACGGCAGACGGAAAGCCGCTGATCCAGCCCTATAATATTTTCAGCGATGCCTTTGCCACCATGGCCTTTGCAGCTATGGATAAAGCCGATCCAAACCCGCGATATAAACAAATTGCATTAGATACCTTTGCGCACATTATCCGCAGACAACACAACTGGAAAGGATCTTACAATAAAGCATATCCCGGAACAAGACCCCTCAGGAATTTCAGCCTTCCTATGATCCTGAGCAACCTTAGCCTCGAAATGGAACATATCCTGGGAGCAGAAAGGGTCAACAGCTTTATTCCAACAGTGATCCACGATGTGATGGAGGTTTTCTATCAACCTGAACATGGACTGATACTGGAGAATGTAAACCCGGACGGGAGCTTCTCAGACAGCTTCGAAGGAAGACTGATCAATCCTGGTCATGCTATCGAAGCCATGTGGTTCATCATGGACCTCGGTGAAAGACTGGGTGACAAAACGCTTATCCGCAAAGCTGTCAATATCATGCTCAACACCCTGGAATACGGGTGGGACAAGGAGTTCGGCGGACTTTATTATTTCCTTGATATCAAAGGTAATCCCACACAGCAACTGGAATGGGACCAGAAACTCTGGTGGGTGCATGTGGAAGCGCTGGTAGCATTGGCAAAAGCGTACATGCATACAGGTGATGCAGCCTGCGCTGAATGGTTCAACAGAGTGCATGCCTACACCTGGAAACATTTCAAAGACCCTGAGCATGGCGAATGGTTCGGTTATCTCAACAGGAGAGGAGAAGCTTATTTGCCGCTCAAAGGAGGAAAATGGAAAGGATGCTTCCATATACCAAGGGCCCTGTTCCAGGTTTGGAAGACGATGGAAAAGATTCAACAAAAAAACAACGCACAATGATGCCCCGTAAACCACTGCTGATACTGTTGCTGATCATGGCCGGACTTACCGCTTCCGCACAGAAGCGTGTGATGCTTTGGTTTGATGCGCATGCCAATTATAAAAGATTATCATCCGCAGACTCAATCAGATTTTACCTGGAAAAGTCCAAACAGGCAGGCGTAACCGATATTGTGGTGGATGTGAAACCCATCACCGGCTTCGTACTCTGGAAAAGCAAATACGCTCCTTACCTGGGAGAATGGCAGGGCCACAAAATGCCGCAGGATCTCAATTTCCTTCAAACCTTCATCGATGAAGGACATAAGTTCGGTCTCACCGTGCACGCCAGCATCAATGTTTTCTCCGGTGGTCATAATCATTTCAACAAGGGTATCATCTACGGGCAATACCCCGAATGGCAATCCATCAATTACCTGGATACGGGTCTTACAAAGATCTCTGCCATTAAATCCAAGTACAGCGGTATGCTGAACCCCGCCAATCCTGAAGTACAGAAATACCAGCTGAACCTGCTGAAAGAGTTGATCAAACAACATCCCGGACTGGATGGCGTGATCCTGGACAGGGTCAGATACGATGGTTTTGAATCAGATTTCTCCAATGTTTCCAGAAAATTGTTCGAGAAATATATCGGTAAGAAAGTGGCCAATTTCCCTGCTGACGTATACAGCTATACGAAGAAAGATGGGAAGCCGGTTAAGACACCTGGTCCGCTTTACAAGCAATGGATCGAGTGGAGGGCTTCCGTTATCTACAATTTCTTTGTGGACGCCAGGAAAACCGCGAAGAAAGCCAATAAGAAGATCATTTTCGGCGACTACACCGGCGCCTGGTATCCTACCTACTACGAAGTGGGAGTTAACTGGGCCAGCAACAAATTCGAGGTGGCCAGAGAATATAGCTGGGCCACTCCCAAATACCAGCAATACGGTTATGCAGAGCTGTTAGACCTCTACACTACCGGTTGCTACTATTATGAAGTGAGTAAAGAAGAAGTACATCAATCCAACACCTACCGCGCCGCCAGAACAGAGGCAGGTATGAGCACACAGCGTTCACCTGTGTATTCAGTGGAAGGATCTGCTGAAAGAGCGATGGAGCTCACCAAAGGGGCAGCGCCATTACTCGGGGATTGTATGTAGAACAGTACGAAAAGAATAAAGACCAGTTCATCAAAGCCATGCAGATGTGTATGGATAAGACCAATGGTCTGATGATTTTCGACCTGGTGCATATCGTGCAGCGCAACTGGTGGGATGCCATTCAACAGGTAACCGGAAAATAGGAAAATAGTTATATCGCCTAAACCCAATCGATCTGTAAGCCATGTTTGTAAAGAAGTATACTGTAGTAAGCGCACTGATTTTTGGAATGCTATTTGCCAATGCCCAGCAGAAGCTCAGCACCAAAGTGCTGGTGATAGGAGGAGGGACCGGTGGAACAGCCGCAGCTATCCAGGCTGCGCGAATGGGCGTTCCCGTTATGCTGGTGGAAGAGACTCCCTGGCTGGGAGGCATGCTTTCCGCAGCAGGCGTATCCGCCACCGATGGCAATCACCGCCTGCCTTCCGGCATCTGGCGCGAATTCCGCGGGCAACTCTACAAAGTATATGGAGGTCCGGCAGCCGTTGAAACCGGCTGGGTGAGCAATACCCAGTTTGAGCCCAGCGTGGCCGACAGTATCCTCAAAGCAATGGCAGCACCACTCAAATCGCTCGATATCCGCTTTGGATGGCGATTTGACAGAACCATCAAAAAAGGCAATACCATCACCGGCGCCAGGTTCATCAACAACAAAAAACAAACGCTTATCATTTCTGCCACCGTTACCATCGACGCCACAGAAATGGGCGATGCTTTCGCCAGCGCCAAAGTTCCATATGATCTCGGCATGGAAGCAGGATCGCTCACCGGAGAAACAGTGGGCATTACTGAAACCAATGATGTGGTGCAGGACCTCACCTATGTTGCCATCCTGAAAGATTATGGCGCAGCGGCAGACTGCACCATCGCTAAACCTGCCGGATATGATCCCGCCGAATTCGATGGCGCCTGTACAGACTATTATATCGATTCCACCAAACCGGCGCCCGCCGTCAACAGCAAGACCATGCTGGAATACGCGAAACTGCCGAACAACAAATACCTGCTCAACTGGCCCAAGGCCGGTAACGACACTTACCTCAATATCGTGGAGCTGACGCCTGAACAGCGCGCCAAAGAACTGGAAAAAGCGAAAGCCACCACCTGGAGATTCATCTATTTTATCCAGCACCAGCTGGGGTATAAAAATCTCGGTCTCACCAATGATGAATTCCCCACAGCTGATCGTTTTGCACTCATTCCATACTATCGTGAAGGCAGACGTGTGAAGGGCATCGTTCGTTACACCATGCGCCACCTGGCCGAACCCTTCGACTATGGTGAACCGTTATACAGGACCAGTATTTCCGTTGGCGATTATCCCATCGATCATCACCACAAAAAAAATCCTTCTGCTCCGCAGCACCTGGAATTCTATCCGGTACCATCTTTCTCCGTTCCGCTGGGAGCACTGATCCCAGAGAAAACAAATGGACTGATCATTGCAGAAAAAGGCATCAGCGTGAGCAATGTAGTGAATGGCACTACACGCCTGCAACCCTGTGTATTACTTACCGGGCAGGCAGCCGGCGTACTGGCCGCGCTCACCGTGCAGCAACGCACCACGCCAGCCAAAGTAAGCGTACGCGCTGTACAGAAAGGGCTGCTCGATGCAGGCGCTTATCTCATGCCTTATATCGATGTACCTTATGCGCATCCGCATTTCGCTGCCATTCAGCGCATAGGCGCTACCGGTATCCTTAAAGGAACGGGTATCGCTTATAAATGGGCTAACCAGACCTGGTTCTACCCGGATTCAGTTGCCGATGCCAACAGCTTTACAAAATACTGGCAGCAGTTCACCGGCAAAAAACCTGACCAGGGTAATGAAGTGATGACTGCATTTGCCGTTCCCGAAGGCTTTAAAGAAACAGCTCCCCAACCTGCAAAACCAGTGGTAAAGCCTCTTACCATCGGCGATGCAGCATCCGTACTCTTCGAATACCTGAAACAAAACTCCGCTGCCGGCGATCTCAAACCGGCTCCAATATCCCGCGAAGACTTTAATAAGAGGCTTTCTACAGCCTGGACTCAATGGAACCTTTCCAATTTCAACCTTACCCGCGCCATTACCAGGGCTGAACTGGCTGTAATGATTGATCACCTGGCCAATCCCTTCGCAACAGAGATTGACCACAAAGGCTATTCCAGAGTAAAATGAATACCAAACTAACATCAACGCATTTTCATTTCACGATTAAACACGATTGCTTTATGAAACGTACAGCGTATCTGTTGTTGCTGCTATTGTTCTCCACGCAGTTCGTCTGGGCGCAGGCACAGGCCCAGCCACAACAGGCAAAGATCACAGGTAAAGTTCTCGGCGAAGATGGCGAGCCATTGCCGGGTGTATCTGTAATGATCAAAGACTCCAAAACCGGAACCGTAACTGACGACCAGGGTGATTACTCCATTTCACTCCCCAAACTGCCGGGCATACTGGTTTTCACCAGCGCCGGCTATTTATCAAGGGATGTGAATTTCACCAGGGCCGGAAACTTCACCGTGAATATGTCCAGGGATCCCCAGTCACTCAAAGATGTGGTGGTAGTGGGATACGGACAGGTTCGCCGGAAAGACCTCACGGGCTCTGTGGGCAGTATCAATATTGCCGATCTGCAGAAAGCTCCTGTGAAATCTTTCGATGAAGCGCTCGCAGGCCGCATCGCCGGTGTGCAGGTGGTTTCCTCAGAAGGTAAACCCGGTTCGTCTATCAACGTGGTGATCCGCGGTGGCAACTCCGTAACACAGACCAACAGCCCGCTGTACGTGATCGATGGGTTCCCCTGGGAAGATCCCGGTAGTGAGTCAGCCAATATCATCAATGCCATCGATCCCGCAGATATCGAATCCATCGATATCCTGAAAGATGCTTCCGCTACCGCTATCTACGGTGCCCGCGGCGCCAACGGGGTAGTGGTGATCACCACCAAACGAGGCAAAGCCGGTAAAACAAAGATCAGCTACAATACTTACTACGGCTGGCAGGAAAGCAATAAACGACTGGATGTACTGAGCCCTTACGAGTTCGTGAAACTGCAAAAAGAGATCAATCCTGATCTTGCCACCACTATGTATCTCGCTTATACAGAGAATGGCGTGAAAGACACATTGCCACTCGATTACTATAAGAACATCAAAGGGATCGACTGGGAAGAACAGATCATGCGCAGAGCGCCCATGCAAAGCCATCACCTCAGCATCAACGGAGGTAATGCAAAAACCAAGCTGGCCGCTTCGGGTAGCTATCTCGGTCAGGATGGTATTGTACTCAATTCCGGATTCAAAAGATTGCAGGGACGTTTGGCCATTGACCATGAAGTGAACGATAAACTAAAGGTTGGCTTCAACATCGCTTACTCCAACTCCAAAACCTGGGGTACACCTACTTCCTCTTCCGGTTACAATAATGAGCTCAACCTGCTCTTCAGCGTATGGGCTTACCGTCCCATCGCACTGCTCAACTCCAATGTGGACCTGCTGGAATCCCCTACAGATCCGGAGATCGAACCTTCACAGGAGCATCGATATAACCCCATCGTTACCACGCAGAATGAGTTGAGACAAAACTTCAGCGAAAATCTCGTTCTCAATGGGTATGCAGAATACGCCATCACCCGCAACCTGAAATTCAAAACCACTGGTGGTTATACAAGAGGCATCACACGCGGTGAAGTTTTCAATAACTCACAATCCCGTGGTGGTAACCCTTCCACCAACAACAAAGTGAATGGCGGAATGACATTCTACAATAATTCAAGCTGGCTGAATGAGAATACCCTTACATGGAACCGGCGCTTCAATGCAGACCATAATCTGACCCTCCTGGGAGGTTTTACCATGCAGGAAACCCGGAGCAGTGCCTTTGGCGCATATGCCAAACTGTTACCCAGTGAAGGTCTTGGTCTCAGCGGCCTCGATGAAGGTACTCCGCTTTCCATAACTTCCACGAGTTCAGTAATGAGCATGGCTTCATTCCTGGCCCGTGCCAACTATACGCTCTTCTCTAAATATTTATTCACCGCTTCATTCCGCGCAGATGGTTCCTCCCGATTCATCGGCAGCAATACATGGGGGTATTTCCCTTCTGCTGCCTTCGCCTGGAGACTCGGATCTGAAAAATGGATGAAGGATATCAGGTTCCTGTCAGATGCCAAGCTTCGCGCCAGCTGGGGTGTTACCGGCAACAACGCTGTTGGTAACTTCGCTGCATACGCCGGCTATATTACACCGTTAGATGCAGGGTATTCCTGGGGTAACCAGCTCAACAACGGCAGCTATCCCAGCAGCATGGGTAACCCCAACCTGAAATGGGAACCAACAACGCAATATGACCTCGGCCTCGATTTGGAATTCTTTGCTGGCCGCCTGAGATTCACCACCGACGTATACCGCAAGACTACTCCCGACCTGCTGCTGAATGCCAGCCTCCCCGGCAATACCGGTTTCAGCCGCCAGTTCAAGAACATGGGAAAAGTGAGGAACGAAGGTCTTGAATTCGACCTCTCCGGCGATATCGTTAAAAACAAGGATTTCCGCTGGACATCCGGTGTTAACATCTCTTTCAACCGTAACAAAGTGCTGGCACTTGCAGAAGGTGAATACTCCCTGCTCACTTCACAGTACTGGGGAGACGACTGGGTTTTGATCCCCGGTTATATCGCCCGCCTGAACAGTCCGGTTGCACAGTTCTACGGACAGGTTTGGGATGGTGTTTACAATTATGATGATTTCGATAAGATCGGCGACAACTATATCCTGAAATCAACTGTGCCCAACAACGGTCAGGACCGCGCCAGCATCAAACCAGGTCATATCAAATACAAAGATCTCAACGGAGATAACCAGATCGATAACAACGACCGCACCGTGATCGGCAACCCGCTGCCCATTCACACCGGTGGCTGGTCCAACAATTTCGCCTACAAGAATTTCGACCTGAACGTACTGTTCCAGTGGTCTTATGGCAACGACATCTACAATGCCAATACCTGGGCGCTTGGTACCGGTTACAAATTCAACACCAACCAGTATGCGTACTATGCAGACCGATGGAGCCCCGAGAACCAGGATTCAAAGATCCCTGTTGCCAAAGGCTCTCTGAGCAAGTACTATTCTACGCGCATGGTGGAAGACGGTTCATTCCTCCGTCTCAAGACCGTGAGCCTGGGTTACAACTTCTCACCGGCGATCCTGAAGAAAGCAAAGATCAGCGCCATCCGCGTGTACGCAACAGCGCAGAACCTGATCACCTGGACCAATTACAGCGGTTACGATCCTGAAGTATCTGTGCGCAACTCCGCACTCACACCAGGTTTCGATTACTCTGCTTACCCCAGGGCTAAAACAATGGTCTTTGGTCTGAATGCAACTTTCTAATCAATTAAATGTATTTCGTTATGAAACGAATCATCTATAGCCTGCTTGCTTTATCAACCCTCACCGGTGCTGTGGGTTGTAAGAAATTCCTCGAGAAACTGCCTACCGACTTTGTGTCGCCCGAAAACTATTTCAAGAATGAGACAGATGTTATGACCGCGCTCGCCGGCGTGTATGATGTGATGGGCAAGACAAACACGTACTCACGGACAATGATATTCGAAAATGATATCAGCGATGAAGGATTCAACTCTCTCAGTTCATCACCCATCGATCTTTCATTCAACAACTTCGATGCCTCCCACGGCGGTATCAATAACATGTGGAACCTGCTCTACCAGGGCATCAACAGGGCCAATATGTTCCTCCAGAATATCGATAACGCAGACCTGGTGATGGACGAAGCCAAACGAAAGGCCGCAAAAGGAGATGCACTTTTCCTGAGAGCTTATTATTATTTCGTGCTCACCAGCAATTGGGGTGATGTGCCGCTTCGCCTGAAACCGCCGGTGGACGCAACTGACGTGAATATCGGCCGTACTGCCACTGCTACAATCATGGAGCAGATCGTGAAAGATATGGAGGCTGCTGCAGAACTGCTGCCTGTTTCCGGTACCTATGCACACAATGGTCGCGTTACCAAATCAACCGCCTGGGGCATCCTCGCAAGAGTGAATCTCAAATGGGCAGGAGAGCCACTGAAGAATACGGATAAGTTTGCAGAAGCAAAGAAATGGGCAGAGAAAGTGATGGATCCCGCCAATGGCCATGTGCTCAATCCCGATTACAAACAGATCTTCATCAATCATTCCGCTGACAAATATGATATCAAAGAATGTATCTGGGAAGTGGAATTCAGTAAACTTTCCACTGGCGGTCAGGAAGAGGAAGGCTCCATCGGCGTTATCACAGGCATCCCCAACAGCAACAAGGAATTCGGTTACAGCTATGGCGCATTGCACGTGCAGGCCAGCTACTACAATTCCTTTGAAGCAGGTGACCTGCGCCGCGACTGGACCATCAATCCTTTCTACTACGGAACGGTGGGCGGTGTTGCCAACTCCAAAGTGAACTACAGTGCATCACAGATCTACAACCGCTGCAATGCCAAATGGAGAAGGGAATATGAAACTGCCACTCCAAAGAACGTGAATACTTCCCCCATCAATTTCCCTTTACTGCGCTATGCTGATGTGCTGCTGATGTATGCCGAAGCAGAGAACGAAGTGAATGGCCCAACCACTGAAGCATACAATGCCATCAATGCAGTAAGGAAAAGGGCATTCGGTCTTACACTGACCACGCCTCCGGATCCAGCAGTAGTATATGAGCTTACTCCCGGACTGGATGCAAGCGACTTCAGGGCTGCTGTTCGTATGGAACGCACACACGAGCTCGGCTTTGAGGCTTTAAGGAAATTCGACCTGATCCGCTGGGGTATCTATCTCAGCACCATGAACGTTCTCGGCGCACAGGTGAATGCCACTGCTCCCGCAGAATGGAAACTCAGGGCCTCACTGGCTGGCGTAAACGCAGCTGAAAGACACCTGCTGCTGCCGATCCCCAGCGCGGAAATGTCGCTCAACAAAGCGCTCATCCAGAATCCAGAATGGTAAACCGATCTCTCCATCAATTAATGAAAGATTATGTTCAAACTTCGTCATATATCATCCCTGTTGGCAGTGGCTGCACTGATGGCCTCCTGCAACAAACGCGATAAACTGGACGCACCGGACTTCACTGTCAGCACTGCACAATCCACCTATAAAGTGGGAGACAGTGTGGTATTCAATTTCAGCAACTCACCCGATGTGATCACTTTCTTTTCCGGCGAGCCCGGTTCAGAATACCAATACAGGAACCGCACCGAGCTGGAAGGCGGCACTACATTCATGAGCTTCAGCAGCCGTGTGCTCTACGGCTCACAGGTGAACAATGTGCGCGTAATGGCCAGCACAGATTTCACCGGTAAATATGATACCAATGCTGTTAAAGCAGCCACCTGGACTGAGATCACAGACCGCTTTACCATGGCCACTGCTCCCAATGGAGCGGTTGGAGTGGAGATACAATCCGGCGTTGCCAATATTTCCGACCTCATCGTGAAAGGAAAGCCTATCTATCTTTCTTACCGGTATGTAGGGGAGAAGCCACCGGGCGCAACCGCCACACAACGTACCTGGCGCATCATGAGTTTCAATCTCAACAACACATACCCCGATGGAACAGTGGCATCATTATCGAATCTCTTCGGAGCGGGATGGGTGAACGTGGATTTCCAGAACCCCAACAATTTCTGGAAAAATGAAACAACGCTTGGTTACCTGCAGTTCGCTCCCAACAGCTCACTGGTGGAATCAGAGGACTGGGCTATTTCAAAACCTTTCTTTGTAGCGCAGGTTTCGCCTGACAAAGGAGTTGCCATCAAGGAATATATGGCCCGCAAGAACGAGCACGTATATATTTTCACGGAGCCTGGCACCTACAAAGTCACTTTCATTGGTTCCAATACCAATGCGAAAGAGGTGAAGACCGTGGTGAGAGAACTCGATATCACCATCACTAACTAACTGTAATCCGTACCCTAATACTCCCTAAACCCCGGAACAGCAATGCAGCAAAGAAACCAGTGCCTGGATGCTTTAAGAGGCTTCGCCATTCTGGCGATGGTGCTCTCCAGCAGTATCGCTTTTGGTATACTGCCGGCCTGGATGTATCATGCCCAGGTACCGCCGCCTTACCATGTTTACAAACCTGAAATACCCGGCATCACCTGGGTGGATCTTGTGTTCCCGTTCTTTTTATTCAGTATGGGAGCGGCCATACCACTGGCTTTGAACAAAAAAATAAAAGAGCAGGCCGGATTCTGGTCCGTGGCTTATATCGCAGGAAGAAGGTTCCTGTTACTGGTTTTCTTTGCGCTGTTCACTTTTCATATGCGCGCCTGGGTACAGGCAGCAAAACCCGAGCCCATTCATTACTGGCTTTCCGTTGCCAGTTTCGTTTTACTGTTTTTCCAGTTCTTTGAATCGAAAGGGAAATACAAACTGGTATTCCAGATCGCGAGAGGACTCGCATTTGCACTCGCTGCACTCTTATTGTACATCCTCCCATTCAAGGATGGTAAAGGATTTTCTTTGATGAAGGAAGATATCATCATCATCGTGCTGGGCAATATGGCCTTCTTCAGCACCCTGATCTGGTGGTTCACCAAGGGCAAGCCCTGGATCCGCATCGGAATCCTCGGATTTGTAATGGCCATCTTCCTCGGCAGCAAAACCGCCGGCAGTTGGAACGAAGCCCTGTTCAACTTCACGCCCGCTCCCTGGATGTATAAATTCTATTACCTCAAATACCTGTTCATCGTATTGCCCGGAACCCTGGCAGGAGATTGGTTGCTGGAAAGCAGCAAATCCAATCCGGTGGCAGGTCCGAATGAAAAGAACTATATAAGGCTGTTGGCATTCCTCAGCATTCTGCTGATCACATTGAATGTTTGTTTCTTATTCTCCAGGCAACTGGTGCTCAATCTCGGCGTCAGCGCCGCATTACTGGCTGCCATCTATTACTGCGTACAGAAACTCGATGCCACAGGTTACAAATTATTGCATCGCTTCTTCACAGCTGGTTGCTTCATGCTCTTGCTCGGCCTCAGCTTCGATGCCTTTGAAGGAGGAGTGAAGAAAGATCCCAGCACTTATAGTTACTACCTGATCACCAGCGGCCTCGCATTCTTTGCCCTGCTGGGATTTTATGGAATGCAAAACGAAAGAGGCTTCGGCAGCATCATCAACTATTTCAGCCTCAATGGCCGCAACCCAATGGTAGCCTATGTTACAGGCAACCTGCTGCTGATCCCGGTATTGCACCTGACCGGATTGTTCCAATATTACACCAATATCGGAACCGGTCCCTGGACCGGTTTCCTGGAAGGAGTATTATTCACCGGGGTAGTATCGCTCATCACTATTTTCTTTACCAAACGTCAGTGGTTCTGGAAAACATAAGATCATGCTGAAAGGAATTGCTACCATATTGATAATGTTGCTGACCGGATCAGCTTTTGCCTCAGAAGACTCGCTGCGTTTACTCACGCAGCCGGCAGTCGCTCGCGTGCCCGCGAGTGACTTATATTCTGTCGCCTCCGGCGACACGGTGCCCGCCGGGAGGCGGGCAAACAGCAGTCACCCGCGGGGACGCGAACGACTGGCAGCACCCGAAGTAAATATCGTACACGCTATTATTCCTGCACCCGCATACTTAACAACAGGAACAGGCAGCTTCAACCTGAGAACAGCAGGTAGCATCGTAGTACAACAGCAGCACCACCAGCACCGTGGCGTAGCCGAGCTCCTGGCGCAATCCATCGGAGAGCTCCGTGGAAAAAACATTCCCATAGTCACCAATAGTGGAAAACAGAACAATATTGTTTTTCGATTACTGGATACCGATAGCTCATTGAGATCAGAAGGTTACAGGCTCTCTGTTTCCTCCGGAAATATATTCATAGAGGCGGCGCAGCCGGCCGGCTGGTTCTATGCCGTGCAGACATTGCTGCAACTGCTGCCCGTCAAAGCAACAGCCCGCGAATCATTGCGCATAGCAGCAGTGACCATTCACGACAGTCCCCGTTTTGAATGGCGCGGGCTGATGCTGGATGTTAGCAGGCATTTCTTCTCCAAAGAAGTGATCAAGAATTATCTCGATCAGATGTCGAAATACAAATTCAATGTATTCCACTGGCACCTGACCGATAACCAGGGTTGGAGACTTGAGATCAAATCCATGCCCAACCTCACAAAAACCGGCGCCTGGCGCGTTCCCAGAACAGGCTACTGGCGCGGATTCAAAGGGCCCCAGCCCGGAGAAGCGGCTACGGATGGAGGTTATTACACACAGGAAGACGTAAAAGAGATCCTTGCATATGCAGCGCAAAGATTCATCACTGTTGTTCCCGAAATAGATGTGCCCGGTCATAGCCTGGCCCTGATTGCATCCTATCCGGAAATGAGCTGCACCAAAACACCGCAGCAGGTACTGGCCGGCGATCCATGGAATCCGGGCAGAACCAATGTGCTCTGTGCCGGAAATGATTCCACCTATGCCGCTCTCGACAAAATATTCGGGGAAGTGGCTGCGCTTTTCCCTTCCCGTTATATCCATATCGGCGGCGACGAAGTTTCACGCCAGTACTGGGAAAAATGCGAAGTATGCCAGCATCGGATCAAAACAGAAAAACTGAACAACACATCAGAGCTGCAGACATACTTCCTGAACCGCCTTGCCCGCATCATCGAAAGCAAAGGCAAGCTACCCATGAGCTGGTATGATAAACTCGATGGCGGCCTCGTGCCAGGTGTTGCCTACATGAGCTGGAAAGATCACAAAGGCGGGATACTCGCATCACAGAACGGACACAAAGCCGTGATGACGCCGGCCTTTTTCACTTATCTCGATTTCTACCAGAACGATCCTGTTTTCGAGAACGGCCCGTTTACCGTTACACGTCTCAATACGGCCTACGCTTTCGAGCCGGTGGCAGCAGGAGCGAAGGAAGAAAATATTCTGGGAGGACAGGGCAGTCTGTTTACCGAGCAGGTACCCAACGAACGTAAGGTCCAGTACATGACCTGGCCCCGCGGCATGGCCCTGTCAGAAGCGCTCTGGAGCCGGAAAGACAAAAGGAACTGGGACGATTTCGTAGTCCGCATGGAAAAACATTTTCCACGATTCCATCATGCAAAAGTGAACTACGCTACTGGATTCTATGAGCCAATCATTTCCGCAAAACGGAATGCAGACAGCAGTTACAGTATTATCATCGATACAGAGATCAAAGGACTGGATGTTTTCTATACTTTCGACGATACAAACGTGGACGAATTTTATCCTATGTACAAAGGCCGGCCACTGACCATCCCCACAGGAGCGCACCATATCCGTGCACGCTCTTACAGGAACGGACAACCGCTGGGCCGCGAGATCAACCTGGAACTGGCTGATCTAATCAAACGAGCACGCTGATATAACCACAGACCCTATTACCGCATAATAAACAGAACGCATGAACTTAGCGACGATCGACATTATTATCATTCTCTGCTACCTTGTAACCATCGTTGGTCTTGGTTTCTGGATCAGCCGCAAAGCATCCAAAAATATCCAGAGCTATTTCCTCGGCGATAACAATATCAAATGGTACTGGCTCGGCTTCAGCAACAGCTCGGGTATGTTCGATGTAAGCGGTACCGCCTTCTACGTGGCGCTGCTCTTCGTATACGGCTTCAAAGCCGCCTGGCTGCCCTGGCTCTGGCCCGTATGGAACCAGATCTTCGTAATGGTATTCCTCGCCATCTGGATCAGACGCTCCAATGCCATGACCGGCGCCGACTGGATCATCAAACGCTTTGGCGACGAGCGCGGCGGAAGGCTTGCACATATGATCGTGGTAGTATTCGCTATCGTCAGCGTGATCGGTTTTATCGGTTATGTATTCGTGGGGATCGGTAAGTTCGCTTCCAATATCCTGCCCTGGGATCTCAGTAATCCACTGCTCACCAGTCAGCAGACTTACGCATTTATCATTATCGCCCTCACCACTTTCTATACCGTGAAAGGCGGCATGTACAGTGTGGTTGCAACAGAAGTTCTGCAATACGGCATCCTGCTGGTCAGCTGCCTGCTCGTAGTCTCCTATGCCGTGCGCGATGTTGATTACAACGCTCTCCACCACCAGCTCCCTAAAGGCTGGAGCAATTTCTGGCCCGAATGGAAACTGGACGTGGACTGGGGGTCCAACTTCCCGCAGGCCGCACAGAAAGTGTCAGAAGATGGCTTCACCTGGTTCGGCGCACTACTGATGATGATGGTGGCCAAAGGCATTTTCGCCAGCCTCGCAGGACCCGTGCCAGGCTTCGACATGCAACGGATCCTCAGCGCCAAGAAACCCAGGGAAGCAGCCATGCTCACAGGTTTCACCAACCTGGTGCTCTTCATTCCGCTCTTCATGATGGTGAGCGCCCTCACACTAGTGGGCATTCACTACCTCATGCCCGAATTACAGGGACAAAGCAAACCTGATTTCGAGATCATCCTTAGTCGTGTTGTCGGCAGCTACCTGCCCGCCGGGATCCGCGGTATCGTACTCGCAGGATTACTGGCATCTTTCATGAGCACCTTCTCGGCCTTCGTGAATGCAGCGCCCGCTTACCTCGTAAATGATTTCTATAAAAAATATTTCAAGCCCGATGCGCCTCCCGCACACTACGTGAAATGGAGCTATATCGTTTCCATTTCTATCGTACTGGTGGGCTGTATCTTCGGTTTGTTCGCCACTTCGCTGAGCAGTCTCACCATCTGGATCACTTCGGCTCTCTATGGTGGTTATGCCGCCGCCAACGTACTCAAATGGATCTGGTGGCGCTTCAACGGCTATGGCTATTTCGCTGGTATGCTTACCGGCCTGATCGCCGCTACCTTCGTGCCTTCACTCATGGCATATCTGGCGGATAATTCAGCGTATAAAGATGTATTCGGCAGCGGTATCGGTACACTTGTTTCCTTTTTCATTATTCTCGTTTTGAGCATGACAGGCAGCATCGTTGGTTGCTTGCTTACACCCGCACCATCACAACAGATACTCACCAGTTTCTATACCAATACCAAACCCTGGGGCTGGTGGAAACCAGTACTGAATATGGTAAGGAAAGTGAATCCGGCATTCCAGCCAAACCAGCAGTTCAAATGGGATATGTTCAATGTTATCATCGGAATCGTTTGGCAGATGAGCATGATCATTATGCCGATACAGTTCGTGTTCGGATTCTTTACAAAAGGATTTATAGCGATGGGAGTTTGGCTGGTGACAATGACGATTCTGAAGTTCACCTGGTACGACCGTTTGCACTTAACCGCTTCGGATTCTTCCGCAACGTCTGCGGAAACTGCCGCACAGCCTGGAACTTAGATGGACGGAGGAATTGAGGGATGGAGCTGTAGGTTATTGATTAAGCGATGGGGCAACAGTTTCCGAGGTCGTTGCAGAAGAACCCTTCGCTTGATGGGGTCGGGAGTGCATCAGTCACTTCTGGTTCTGTTACAACTTTTCAGAGTGCGGGCAGTCGCTCACCTAAGGGGATGGTTCTAAAAAGAAATGGTATGATCAGATATTTTGCATTTTGGGTTTTACTGGCAACAGCTTCTAAGGGAGCGTTGGCGCAGGAGAAAGTAGTGATCGATAGCAGCTACAATAATGGACATTACAGGAACAGGCTTGAGTTTTTCAGGTTGATGCCGGATCAGAAAAAGGAGATCGTGTTTGTGGGCAACAGCATTACGGAGATGGGAGAGTGGCAGGAATTGTTGCCCGGGAAGCCGGTGGTGAACAGGGGAATCAGCGGTGATGTAACCTACGGCGTACTGGCAAGGATCGATGAAGTGCTGAGCTCGAAACCGGCGAAGATCTTTATATTGTCGGGAGTGAATGATCTGAAACGCGGGATACCGGTAGATACCATTGCGAAAACATTTGAGAGGATATTGGTGAAGATGAAAGTTGAATCGCCGAAGACGAAAGTGTATGTTGAAAGCGTACTGCCGGTTAATGAGAATATGCTGGCAGCACAGTATAAGAAAGTGACAAATGAAGTGATCGGACAATTGAACCTTCGGTTCAAGGCGCTGGCGGAGAAATTCGGTTATACATGGGTGGATATCGCGCCCGCTGTGGCAGACGAAAATGGACAACTGAAAAAAGAGAATACCCAGGACGGCCTGCACCTCTGGCCAGCTGCGTATATTAAGTGGGTGGCATTACTCAAAGCAAAGGGACACCTTAAATAGATTTTTATGAAGACAACCAATATCAGATGGGGGCTTACATTAACAGCAGCGCTGGTTTGTGGAATGGCGGTGGCACAAACACCTGCTCAGTCCGGAACAAATACGGCAGCAGCAGTAACTGTAAAAATAGACAGTAGCTACAATAACACCTACTACCAGCAACGCATGGAATTGTTCCGTGTATTGCCTGCACAAAAAAATGCAATCCTGTTCCTGGGTAACAGTATCACTGAGCGCGGACCATGGCAGGAACTGCTTCCCGGAAAGCCGGTGGTGAACAGGGGCATTGGAGGCGACAATACTTTTGGATTGCTGGCGAGACTTGATTCGCATTTGCTGATCAAACCTAAAGTCATCTTTTTACTGATCGGTATCAATGATATCGGAAGAGGCCTGCCCACAGAAGTGAGCGCCAACAATTATCGCAGGATCGTGGAGCGTATCAGAACGGTTTGCCCTAAGGCAAAACTGTACATCCAGAGCATCCTGCCCATGAACGAGAGGATCCTGACAGCGGCATACTTAAAAAACAAGAAAAACAAGGTGATTGCGTTGAACAATGAGATCAAAAAGATCGCAGCGGAATACGCACTCACCTTTATTGACCTTCACCCAGTGTTTGCAGATGAGCAGGGAGAACTGCATGCAAACATGACCATCGATGGCATTCACCTTCGCCCTGCTGCTTACGCCAAATGGGTGGAGTTCCTGAAAGCAAAAAAATATCTCTAATCTATCTGACCATGCAAATAACTGGTACTTTCCTCGATGAGATCAGTCATGATATCCCACACCAAAACTGGGGTGAGAACGAATGGCGTGCTGACTTCCGGCATATGAAAGCCGTTGGCATCGACACTGTGATACTGATCCGCAGCGGCTACCGCAAATTCATTACCTACCCATCAACTTACCTGCTGAACAATCATGGTTGCTATGAACCTCCGGTTGACCTGGTAGACCTGTTCCTCCGACTCGCCGATGAAGAAGGCATGAACTTCTACTTTGGCCTGTACGATAGCGGCAAATACTGGGATACCGGCGATATGCAACATGAGATCGACGCCAACCGCTTTGTGATTGACGAAGTATGGCAGCGTTATGGTCATTATAAAAGTTTCAAGGGCTGGTACCTGAGCATGGAGATCAGCAGAAAAACAAAGGGCGCTGCCCATGCATTCCAGACACTCGGACTGCAATGCAAACAGGTGAGCAATGGATTGCCTACACTCATCTCTCCCTGGATCGATGGCAAGAAAGCCGTAATGGCCGCCTCATCATCGCTCAGCAAAGAGGATGCTGTGAGTATCAGGGAACATGAATCCGAATGGAGCGAGATCTTCGATGGTATCCGCGGCGCCGTGGATGCAGTGGCATTCCAGGATGGGCATATCGATTACAATGAACTGGATGATTTCTTTGCCGTCAATAAAAGGATGGCCGATAAATACGGCCTGAAATGCTGGACCAACGCAGAGAGCTTCGACCGAGATATGCCTATTAAGTTCCTGCCCATCAAGTTCGAGAAACTGCGACTCAAGCTGGAAGCTGCGCGCAGAGCGGGTTACGACAAGGCCATTACTTTCGAGTTCTCGCATTTTATGAGCCCTCAATCGGCTTACCTGCAGGCAGGTCATCTCTATAACCGGTACAAGGAATACATTGCTCAATTGCCAAAATGATCTCATGATGAAAAGAATTTTCTTTTTATTGTTTTCCATTTTTTCATTGCTGGCAGTTTCAGCGCAGCAACCCGATAGTCTTACCTATGCCATTAAAGGCGCAGACACGCTCTGGATGCATTATTACAAGGCTGCAGGCCCTGCCAATGGCATTTCCGTTCTATTTGTGCATGGCGGTTCCTTCACCGGCGGTGAACCGAAGAACCAACGCCCCATGGCAGAAGGACTCACCAAAATGGGATACAATGTATTTGTGATCAAATACAGATTGTATCTGAAAGGAAAGGATTTCGGCTGCGGCACTGCCACTCCCGAAAAGCTCAAAGCCATACAGGTGGCTGTGGATGACGCCATGGACGCGAGTTTGTATATTGTGAAGAACGCAGCAACGCTGGGAGTGGATACTTCAAAATTCTTCATCGCCGGCAGCAGTGCAGGAGCTGAGACTGTTCTCAATCTTGTGTTCAATCCC
Organism: Pseudobacter ginsenosidimutans; assembly: GCF_007970185.1. Classification (NCBI taxonomy): domain Bacteria; kingdom Pseudomonadati; phylum Bacteroidota; class Chitinophagia; order Chitinophagales; family Chitinophagaceae; genus Pseudobacter; species Pseudobacter ginsenosidimutans. The sequence continues at coordinate 5,823,596 of NZ_CP042431.1, forward strand.
TTCATCAATAAGAAAGATCCGCGCTTCGATTTCTTCAGCAAATTCCGTTTCACCGGTGTGTTGTCGTTCTCCGGTGCCTTGCTGGATCTGAACAGTATCAAGACTGATAACTGGATCCCTGTATTTCTCATGCACGGCACAAGAGACCAGCTTGTGCCTTTCGGAACCGCTGCCCATCGCTTCTGCAGGGCTATCGATCCCGGCTGGATGATTTTCTTCGGTTCACACAGCATTTATAAGTATGCAGTGGAAAACAGGAAACCATTGGTATTGTACAGTTTTCCCGGAGCAGGGCACGAAGTGAGCAATTTCATGTTCCGCCGCTTTGCGGAAATGGACAGCTTCATGCAGACCGCCGTGCAAAAGAAGAAAATGAAAGCGCGCGAGATCATCATTCAATTACCAGCTAAATCCTGATGAAAGTTTTTTATAACAGGCATCAAATTTTATAATCCGTTCAATCAAAGAAACAGATGAAAAGAAATTCCGTTCTGGCATTATCCCTGCTGCTGGCAGGATCACTGGGAAGCGCATCGGCACAAACCCTGCAACCCGCTTCAGCACAAGCTTTGCTGAAAGCTAAACAGGGTAGCATTGTAGAACTGCCTGGTTTCTTTTCAGGAAAATTCCAGGACCTCCAGTATAAGAAAATGGTATTGCCCGGACCTCAATATATCATCTCAGACGATCCTGAATACATCCGCGTCCCCGAAGCAGTGGCGCTGCGCGAAGCCGTTCAACCTGGTTCTGTGCGCGTGTACATGTACAATGTGAACGGCGTGAAGGAGCCGAAAATGGACCGAAGGATCAATACTGTGATCAAGAATACAGGCGACCAGAAAATGACCCTGCGCATGCTGAAATACTCTTCGCAGAAGCCAACTACCAATTATTTTGGCGCAGGCAAAAATGGATTGGCGGATTATTTCAAAGCAAAACCTGAAAGCAGATCACGCACTATCAAACCCGGGCAAACAGTAGTGCTGGATGAAGCGATGGAAAAACGCGTGGCCAAATACGATGAGCTGGTACATGGCTTCTATGAGTTCGTGATCGATCAGCCCGGCCTGATCAGCGTGGTGCAGACCTCTCCCGAAAAAGGTACCGCAAAAGCAAGTGAGCAGATCGACACGGTGCTGAGCAGCAGGCATTCCAATGCTGGTCGTGGTATCTTTGGCGTTAGTAACTACCAGGTGAACATATCCGAAGTTTTCGATACGAAGAATGGCGTTGCAGCACTCACCATTGCCGATGGCAACCTCGATCCCTGGGTATTGGGACAAGATGCAGCTACCGGTAAGATCGCAACCCTGGCCGGTAATTACGGCGTGATCTACAATATCGAAATGAAATGGAAAAGCACCGATGGTAAAGGACTGGCGCTGGTTACCTGGAATGCACGTTCTGCCGACAATAAATGGTGTGGCGGCATGGCCAATACCATGGTGGTAAGCGAAGGTAAATTCAAAGGAGGCGTGATACAGCTTCCTGCCGATCGTCTGACTACCAAAGCCGCTCCTGAAGCAGTGTTGGTGCAGATCTTCCCGCCTGCAAAGAATGGTGAGGAGCAAACCATCCGCATGACCTATTCGCCTCCCGGTGCAAGCTGTTTGCCAACACCACTGGTGTTCATTCCTATCGATATGGAATAAGATATTGCTGACTGTTATCCGGTTTCCGGTGGTTGTTGCAATCATTGCTGGTTGTTAGGCCGGATGCCGGATAATGGTAAAAAAGAAAAATGGACCGGCTGAATAGCCGGTCCATTTTTTGTTTATCTAATAAAGTACAATTGAAATTCTTCTCGATTATTATCACTGAAATGAAAAGAATCTTTGGATGCAATACAGCCGGGAATGATTATTTGAATAAGCACCATCCTGACCCGATCCGGGCATTAACGTTCCAATACAAGTCCGCTTCATCTCCGGATCAAGTCCACCTCATCTTCACTTACTCTTGCTATTTATCCTATTGATACTCAGTTTTTACCCGCTGATTACCCGCTATGACAGTACTGAACGGGTAGTCAGATAGCAGAATGCCTGCTAAAGGCCAGGGTTGTCGAACAGGCTCAGGTCTTTATTTTTCCAGTTATCAGTATATTCTTTGTTCTTTTCCCAGATAAGACCTGTAACCTGTTTCTTACCTATTGCAGAAGAGAGATTACCAGCCTTTACCATTTTATTCCCGCTGATTACTGCCTGCTTCACATCATCCAGGAAGATCACATAACGGTGATCAGTATCCTCATAATTGAAATTGCAGTTCTTCACCAGGAGATTGCTTGCATGCCGCACCCAGAGGCCGTAGGAGGGTTGTATTTTCAGGTTGGATACATTGTACTGACCAACTCCAAGTTCCGGCGGATTGGCGCTGGTATCGGCAAGAGGATTTGTGCCTTTCACGAGAATATGCACATCATTGAATTGTATGTTATCGATATAACCTGTGTGCAGTCCATTGGGTAGCTTGAAATCAAGTCCGCCTTCCACAACGTTAGAGATCGGGAGACTATAACCCGCTACTATCGCAGTGGCCCTGCGTTGTTTTCCATCTTTAGAATCATATGCTTTCCAGCGGTGACCGCTGTAGGAGCTTCCAGCATACACTTCAGCGATATCAATTCCATTCAGGATGATGTTCTCCACTTTTCCAATATTCACGTTTTTCACGAGCAGTTCATTGTGCTTTTCTCCGTTCTCTGTGAATGCATATTTTCCTACTTCTGCTCCAATGATTCTTCCACGGTTGGAAATGGAAATGAAGAAAGGTGAAAAAGTACGCAGCATTTTTGAACGCGAATGCAGTTTTCCTGTGTGGCCGCAGTTGAGATGGATATTTTTAATATGAGCACCATCGTTGGTGGAAATAGAGAAGCCCGCTTTGTTGGCGCCCAATACATAGATATTGTCTACACAGATATCCTGGATATCATCTGCCGTTTCCGATCCCACCTGGAAGAGATTGCAATTGGTATCGCCGATCACATTCCGCACTTTGTAGTTTTTGGCTGGACGGGTGAATCCAAGTGAACAATCCGATCCAGGTTTTACGATATCATCCGAGCTCACCTTCGAATAGATATTCGTAACCGTTACATTGTTGCAGGCCATGAAATCATAGATATCACGGGCATTGCGGCCATTTGCTTTTCCGAAATAGGTATCGTGAACATAGATATTATCGGTGCCTGTGGCCAGTAATACAAAATGCCCGCCCTGATCTATATGCAGCATATTATCCAGGAGGGTATCGCGTTGCCCGTTGGGGAGTATGTAATAGGGTTCGTCGCGTTTCTCATCGTACCAAAGATCTTCATTGCGCACCAGGCCACCGATCTCAATATTGGTGCAGAGTTTAAAAGTGAACATTTTGTCGGACCTGTTATCCGGCGCATTGTTCATCACTTTATCTCCTGTAACAAGATTGCCATTGCCTGTGATCCGTCCGTTGCCGGAGATGCGGATATTGTTTTCGCGGGTAGCAAAGAACATGGAATTATGGAAATAATGGTGACCTACATCCTGTTTGGTCATATAGTTTTCCGGATCATCGTAAGGACCGGGATCAGTGGGAGAGAGGCCCGATCGGTATTTCTTATCGCTGAACCAGGTTGTTTCCGGAGCGTCGCCTCCTTTCAAAGCCGCGATGGTACTCAGTTTGGCGACATACAAATGTACATTGCTTTTCAGGTGGATGGTGCGGACATTATAAGTGCCTTTTTCGAAAAGCAATGTGCCGCCTCCCATTCGATGAATGGAATCGATAGCCTGGTTGATGAGCTCAGTATAGTCCTTCGTTTCATCACCATCGATACCGAATGAAGAAGCAGGAATCATCCCGGAATAGTAGTGAATGGTATTGGTAGTACGCAAAACTTTCCCGTCGGCCACTCTTGCTTTGATCCAATACAGTTGATTGGCCTTCAGATTACGGAGAGTTATTACTGAATGCTGCATATCGTATGATGCAGCGGCTGTTTTCCATGTTTTTCCCTGATCAGTTGAAACAACGATAACGGGAGTTTTCATTCCTTTCAGTAGCGGCAGTTTGAGCCGGATGTTTGTATAATCAGTTGCCTGCGTACCGGATACAGTTTCATGGATCCTTTCCAATTCAACCAGGTCGCTAACTGCTTTGAGAACGGCTGTTTCAGCAGATGCGCCTGCACTGGTGAGGATTTCCGGCAACGTAGTACTATAATTCGATTTGAAAATATATTCTTTACCCTTTTGCACTATTACATCTTTTATGCGAAGTACAATATCCGCGCCATTGGAAGGACGGAGATCGAGACCGGAAAGGATCAGCCAGTTGCCGCCTTTTGCTGATTGCAGTTTTGCATTTCCAACTTGTGTATAGGAATATTTACTTCCGGTTCTTCCGATTGATTGTTTGTGAAGGTCTTTTAATAATACGGCTCCGCGACCAATCACATTGATGGTAGCATTATCCATACTTATAGGGATACCTGCCGGGATGAAGATCCTGACTGTTGTGTTGGGGGAACGCTGTCCGGCAGAGAAGGAAAGTTCCAGATCAGATTTAATGCCTGCAGTAACGGTTGACTTATGCAAAGTCAGATTCCCATTCAACGCCAGGGGACGAAGATGGAGGTAATATCGCTTCAGTACTGTTCCATTCGAAGCGTCAGATAAAACCAATTGATCGCCTTCGTTTATAAGTCCGGCTGATCTGAGAGAGCCATCTGTGCTTTCAATACTTGCCATTGAATGGTGCGGCAATTCAAATTGTTGCAATAAACTTCTTATATCAGGTAAAGTGCTTACCAGGCCACTATCGGCAGGAGTATCAACAGTAAATGTATAAGTGCTGCCTTTCGTGATCAGGATTGTATCACCGGCGAAACCCGCAACATGATTTGCTCCGGCGCGAGAATTCAATAAAGAAGAATTGGAATCCTGACCACTTGCCCTAATTGTAAACAATACACAAATGCAAAAAAAACGGAGATGTAATAAAGGTACTGCCATCAATCTATATTAATAATTTTCAGAATGATGAATGTAGAAACATTGTCTTTACTAAAAATATGACACATTGGCAAACCATTATCTAAAATTAACTGACAGAATAAAATTGATAAGAAAAACATTTACACAGTTGTTTACGATTCTGCGCATTTAATAACTGAAACTGTACACTTATAAATCCATGCATTTGTAAATAACACCCAGTTCCTATTTTTCAACATTGGTAGCATATTCTCTTATACCATAATGGTAAGATTACGGGTATTAGTAGAGGCGCAGGTATTCAGGTACCAGCCAGTGAGATAAGATATACTTATGATGCGGCGGGTACCCGGATCAGTAAATCAGTAGAAAAGAATGGAAGAAAAACCATCACCTGGTATGTGAGAGATGCGCAGGGGAATGTAATGGCGACGTATAACAGTGATACCACCACCGCCACTCCGTTGCAGGGATTTGTGTTAAACGAAAGTGAGCGTTATATTTACGGTAGCAGCAGGCTGGGAGTGGTGAATGCAATACAGCCGGTTGACAATGGAAATGCGGGCCCCGCAGCAGTGGTTGATACAGGTGGGTTATTTGTGAGAGGTGAAAGGATGTATGAGTTGAGTAACCACTTAGGCAATGTGCTGGTGACTATCTCCGATAGAAAGAAAGGCATAGCAGATCCATTGAATGCTGCCTTGATTAAGTTCTTTGAACCAATTGTGTTAAGCGGGACAGATTATTATCCTTTTGGTATGGCAATGAGGGTAGGAGGAGATAATAAGTATAAGTATGGGTTTAATGGGAAAGAGAATGATAATGAGGTGAAGGGAACTGGAAATCAAATTGATTTTGGTTCAAGGGTACATGATGTTCGTATTGGCAGATTCCTTTCTATGGATCCCTTACAAGCAAAATACCCGTCATTTACGCCTTACCATTTTGCAGGTAATAATCCAACAGCATCGATTGACTATGACGGCAAAGACACAATACGTTTCATCACAACTAGAGTCTATTATCCATCAATAACTGGTCCTAGTGGAGTCAAAATTGGCGGCGGAGGTTCTACATCTCGTTCAATAGTCGTAATACAAGCCCAAGGCAAAGATGTCTTTTACGATGAAGTGGTGATAAAAACCCTGTCTGCTCATGGTTTCTCCACAAATACGGGTAAAAAGGAGTTTTTCCCCAATGCACAACTTGGAGAGCCTGGAGGACCACTTCAAGGAACTGGCATTACTAAATCTGATGGTGCACTCCCGTTTACAAAAAGAAATGACGAGGATCAAATAGCACTTTGGAAATTAACAACTCCACAGTTGACTAGTTATCTGATGAAAAAGGACCCTGTTCTTTATGGAGCTTTAGCTCTAGGGGCAGCGGGTATGCAAGTTGCTGAAAGAGGTCGACAAATTGCAAATATTGCATTGTTATTCGAAGGATTTGCGATTGCACCGAGGACAGTAATTACTGCACAAAATATTAAGTTTATCGAACAACACCTTGCGCAATTCGGCAAAAAAGCAGAAAACGACATTATGCTTGATAGACTTCGAAAAATCGCAAACGGAGAAATAAAAGCTACACAGGTAGACGTTAACTTTGCTAAGCATGAATTACGTGAACGGGAATTAGTAGGTAAGGGTATGAAATATGAGGACGCACATGTACAGGTGTTAAAAGAGATGAATATGTTTCATCGTGATTACGACATGAAGCTCTATACTGAGGAAGCTATAAAAGCAGGAAACGCACAAATAGAGAAAGAAGTTATGAATAAATAATTTATTTTGTATGGAAATCAAAAAACATGAAAAGCTATTGTTTTTACTGTTATTAAATAAAATGAAAGCGTGGAACAATTCCATTGAATTAATCAGGGTACTAGAATTCAAATTTGGAATATTCTATTTTAATGATTTGGTGAATAGTATTCTTCATGAAGAATTCATTACTCGTGAATATGAGGGACAAGTGGGAAGCTATTTTCTAACTCAAAAAGGAATTGATGTCTTAAATAAGGATTATTTAGGAATCCAAAGATTGCTTCTAACTCAATATCCTGATCAAAACGACTTCTTAAACTCAATTTTCGCTAGAGAGAACTTGAATAAATAAAGTATAGTTGGTAGTATAAAACTAATCACCAGCTAAATAATCCTCAAAAGGATTGGCTTAACGGTCAATCCTTTTCTTAATAGAAGATAACAGATATTCAAAGTTCTTTGATAAGCCATTTTGAGCCGATAATGTTGAGTGGAACTGATTATTATCCATTTGGTATGGCGATGAGAGTGGGAGGGGATAATAAGTATAAGTTTGGGTTTAATGGACAGGAAATGTCTAATGAGATTAAAGGAGAAGGTAATAGTTATACTGCTGAGTTTTGGGAATATGATCCAAGGATAGGAAGGAGGTGGAATTTGGATCCCAGACCTGTTATGGGATACAGCCCTTATTCTGCTTATACAAATAATCCAATTGTTTTTAGTGACCCTTATGGTGATAATTCAGTTGTAGGTGCAACAGGAACTCATAAAGTAGAAATTGATGAAAAGACTAATAAGCTAGGATTTTATGAAGCTGGAAAAGATTATTTCTTAAGTGGAACAAAGACTAAGGTTCCAATAAAAGCTGGGCAGTTACGATCCTTTACAAATGAATTGGGTACATTTAGTGCGAGATGGACACAAATCACTGATAATTTCATAGGATTTGAAGGATATAAGAATGATGACGGGCTGACTTATGAACAGGCATTTAATAAGTTTTGGTCTAGCTGGGATACGAAGTTAGCACTATGGTTGAAGAATTTTGGAGAAGCGGGGCTTCGTAGTTATGAGGCAGATCCAGTAGCTCATAATCTTAAAGTTTCGACAAGCCTATTAATGATGGGATCATCTTCTATAGTTATGGAAGCTATGCCATTGAGCTTCTCCACGAAGGCAACAACAAAGCTAGATGACATGTCAGCCTTAGGAACACTGACATTTGCTCCTAAAAGAGCGGATTTGGCTTTTGGTCTATTAGATGATTTGCATTCATTTTCAGCAACAACTGGCTTCGCTAATTATCGGCAATTCTCAACAGGAGCATTTAATAAAGCAGAAATACAAGCAGCAATAATGAACCCTAATAACAACCTTCATTTTAACTTAGAAGGGTTCAAAAACTGGAAGTATCTAAAATATGCACAAAATCCTGTAGGCCCATCACCTGTATTAGGGAATGTGACAAATTGGGAAATGTATTTAATTAAGAATACACCGGGGGTTATCGATAGAACAACCTTCTATAAAAAAATAAATGGAGCATACCAGATTGCACCAAAACCTAGATAATTATGAACTATAAATCAGAACGAAAATTTAAGTTATGGGCATATGCAGCAAGTCATTCAATATTAGTTTTAAGAAGTTTGAATAATGAGGAAAACTATGAAGATGGCTTCAATATTGACGTGGAGTTTTGGGGAGTAATGTATTTGGATATCCCTTCTATAATGAATGGACTGACAATCAGTGAGATTAATAGTGAAATTCCTGAAAAATTATTGGATATCGTAGCTCCTCCAGATGCATATGTGTTTAAAATAGAGTCTGACAAAGTCTATTACATAGTTGCTGCAAATTGGCGTGCAGGATCAAATAATTGGATTGAAGAAAACAGAATAAATTCACCTGAATTGAATTATGATAAAATACTAGGATCATTTCGATAACATCCAATGGTCAGTGTACAATTTATCAACTGCTAAATAACACTCAAAAGGATTAGCTTAATGGTCAATTCTTTTAGTAAGTTCAGCATATTCTGAATAGTTCTGTATATGGATCCAGATTCACTGTTAATCTACCGACTTAGGTATGCGGAATACACGTAGACCTGCATAGGATGAAAAATATTTTATAAAGTAATTTTGGGGATGAATTTGAATTGCGTGGAAGCACCAACACTCGAATATGGTCAGATAGCCCTGTTATTGTGCGATAGCAGAACTGGGCATGTCTTACAAAAGAATGGAATAGATTTATTTCTTCAAGGTCAAGAGGAACCATTTTTTATAGAGGATTCAATTGAAAAAGCAAAGAGTAATATTATTAGACTTTTCCAAATCAATCCTAATCTTGAAATTCTAATGTATGATCATAATGGCGCTTTAATTGAAATACTTAGACAAGGTATGGTATGACTTATCACCTGAATAATACTCAAAAGGATTGGCTTAACTGTCAATCCTTTTTCTGTGTTCAGCATATTCTGAAACTAACAAAAGAAGCAGGCGCAATGCCTGCTTTGTTCTATTAGGCAGCCAATTGCAGACAAGTGTGATTTTTCGTCAGAGATCTCAGAATATACTTACAAGTGCTGTAAGGTATACCATACGCCTTTGCAGCCTCTCGTATGCTGTCATACTCCTGATTAGTACAATTGTCAATAACTTTTCTGTGGTTCTGATTAGGGGGCTTAGATAAGCCTGTATCGTGCGCATGTTTCATGTTGTTTGCCGGTGATGACCATTCTAAATTCTCGATTCTGTTATCTGTTTTTATTCCATTGAGGTGATTCACCTGTGAGAGATTGGCTGGATTTGGAATAAATGCCTCTGCAATGAGACGATGCAGAAAAGCAGACTTCTTTTTACCGTTCTTATATAGACGAGTGTCAAGATATCCGAAGTTGTTTAGTCTAATAGTAATGGACCTGCCTTTTATTCGACAGAGCTTCCCGTTTTTAGTCTTGATAATTCTGTCAATGCTCTTTAGGTTTCCCTGATCGCTGACGAAGTAGCCGTCAAATCCGACGACTGGTCTCCAAGTTTCTTTGATTTCTTCCATAAAATTGTTTTTTTCATACTCCTGAATGTTTTTGTGTACATCATGGAATGTTTGTGTTTAAATGTTTGTTTATTTCAGGTCCACAGACTGATGGTTTAATACTTATAGTGTTTCTAACTGTACAAAAAGAGGGAATATTATAAATGAGAGATTATAAGAGAGTATTATTTCAATCTTTTCTAATCAAGCCCTCACAAGTCGGTTTTTCAATGCTCTAATCACCGCTTTTTGGCTACTAAATCTCATACAACTTATTATTTCATCAAAAGTCCTTTCACGAAACAGATAAACTGTAGCTCCTTTAGATTTTCGCTTTTTTACATCATAGCGCCTGTTAGCTGGCAAATGCCTGAATAGTGAAAAATCTGGGCTATTTAAAGTTTGAATTACTTCGTAATGCTTCTTTCTCCTGATATAGTTTAGCCTTATTAGTCGGTTCTTAATTCGATCTGCCTGAGATTTACTTACATTCCATAATTGGCCCAGTTTTTCAAGTGAGATTCCAATATAGGCTGTGATATATTTCTTTGCTTTCAGTACTTGTAATGCACTCTCATTTTTTAATGCGGAACGTCCAGCCTTCTTTATTATCACAGCCCTTCTTGCATGCTCTCTCCTTTTTATCTCGAAGCAGAGGATAGTGGAGCTAATGAAATCAACGATATGCCTTGCATCTTCAACTACATCAAACTCTACAATAGAAGGTTCATACAAGCCATATTTCATTCTAAGCCACTTAAAGCTCCTTATATAAACTGTATTGCTCTTTTTGTCCAGCCCCACCCAGTTTTCATTAATGAGCATGCTCATATACTTATTAAAGGAACGAGTAGTCTTTATGTCTAAAGTATTCATTAAAAATGCCTTCCAATCATGATTAAATTCTGCATGTCCATCACAGGACGCTTTTAAGAGCAAATACAGGCCAAGAGCCTTTTGCAGCTTATTAGCATGCGCATACTTAATTAATTGAACAGGCACACAAAGGGTGGCGCGCTGTAACACAATAAATAGTTGAGGTGAGATAAATATTAATTCCAAAACTAGGAGACTTTAACTCCTCCCAAGCATCAGCATATTGCTTTGATATGGGGTCTATAAAGAGAAGAAATACAGCAGAAATGAACTACAAAATATTTATTTTCTTACGTCTGCAAAGTTAAATCAAATGATCTTTTTTCAAAATGTGTAATCAAAAATGCTTATTGTGGTTCGGCTCTATATACTGTAACTGAAATAATCAATTTTGGTTCCTTTGAATGCCTTTTCATTCCATTAGTAGAGTGACCTTAAATCATCGAAATTACTGTTCAGCAGTAAAGTTAATCCTGCCTATAAGTTTTAGACAGGTCGATATTACATACATAATTCCTGTCTTTACAAACAATACTATTTTCATATATTTGGTGTCATATTTGACACTCTATATGTGATACTTCTCTATAAAACAATTCTTATGAGCAAAAAAATCATACTACTGTTATTTGTCTCAAGCATTGTCATAATTGCTTGCAACGATTCATTAAAGGAAAGAGAATTAGCCTTAAAGGAGAGGGAGCTTTCAATCCGTGAAAAAGAATTAGCCAGTGAAAAGAAACCTATATCTGCGTCTACAGATAATAAGGCCACACCAACTGTAAGTAATCCACAAACTCGGGAAGTAAAAAAGAATAAGAAATACATTTTTGTTGTTTTGAAAGCCAAGCAGCCTGCTTTGCATACAGTTACCAATAAACAAGAGTATTCTACTGATGCTGGAGGTATTAGTGTGCCGATTGGAGACAGGTATAGTTATGTCACGTTGATGGAGACCAATTATTATACATCAGAAGTAATCGAAGTTGGGGATTACAGTATTGCTAAGCAATACAAGCTCATGGATCAATTTGAATTTCAGATCAAGGAGAAAATTGAGGAAGACGACAGGCAATATTATTTTGAAGTCAATACCAAAGTATATTCAAATAGAGATGGATATCATGCCTATGCCTCAGAAATTGTGAACCGAAAATGTTTTGTCTATGATTCCTATGAAAAGGCATCGATAGAATGCAAGAAATCGATCCGGTTTTAGCAGTCAATTAATATCTTCCCTCAATCAACACAGTGTAAGGTTTGATGTCGTAATATTTGCATAGATCAAATAAAGCCCAAATTCCTACATTTCCGCATTTGCCAGTTTCCAGTTTGTAAAGTGTGGTCATAGAGATATTCGCATGATAGGCTACAGTAGCTCTTGTCAATCCCTTTGATTTACGCAATCCAGAAAGATTTTGTCCAATAACAGCCATACAAGTTTCAGTGTGGCTTTTTCATTATTTTGAGATTTCATTGAATCGAAATATTTAAGAATGACAACGGCATACTAATGCAGATTATATGGGTGATCTATGTTCAAAAACAAAATCACTTTTCGACATTTCACCGGGCTTGTATCCGTAGAAAGCGCATATTTTCATGAATAACACAAACCTCCATTGTCCTTCAAACTTCCCTGCTTCCATTTTAACAAGGGTGGGCAAGGGGATGCCTGCTGATTTAGCCACCTGCTTCTGAGTAAAGCCACTTTTTTCACGACATAGACGGAGGTTTTTCGAGAATATTCTTTCAAATTCTTCAATAGAATGAGATGCTTTCATAATAGTGGATTTGAAATATGATTCAAATGTTAAGTAGAAATTATTCAAATGACTGCATGAGCAGTTTAAACTTTTCAACGATAACGTTTCGGTCAATATCGATTTGGGGAATTGCCTTTTTCAGCAGCCAAAGGAACAGTCCTTCCTGCTGCGGATCGTAGGTGTGAATAGCTGCTATTGCTGCTTTAAGCGCGTAATGCAATACCTTTTCTGACCTTTTATCATCTTCCACGATAAACAGGATCAGAAAGTACAAAGCGCCGGAATACTCGTCTACAAATTGCTGTAAAGCGACTCTTTCCTTCGCTCGCAGTCGATCCAGAAAATCCATATTGAAAGGTCGGTTCATTTGCAATGCACAGCTGTATGTTTATGTAATCACTGAACCAAAAGTAGGGCAGCTACTAAAAACCTTATGCGTACATCTGGTTCAGGGTGTACGACCAAATTGTTCATGAAATAAGTAAAGAAGTAATATGGATGGAATAATATCAATCATCAAAAAACTACGAAAGTTCAAAGGCATTACGCAAGAAGCAATGGCAGAACAACTACATCTGTCTGTTAGAGCCTATCAGAAGTTAGAAAGCGGACAGACACGTATAGATATTGATCGATTACAGCAAATGGCTGCAATACTGGAAGTTTCTATTTCTGATCTGGTGACTGCAAAATTCAATACGGAAAATCAACTTCTTCGTTCAAAGTCTTTGTGGAGATCGGAAACAGGTGTACAAAAGATTCTGGAAGAATGGACAGACAGGCTATTGCATGTCCTTATTAAAGGAAAAGGTGCAGAAATGGAATATTTGAATAGAGCCAAAGAGGAAGGATTGTAAAAATGCAATAGATAGCTGACCTACTCACATACCTATGAATTTGCAGATAAAAATAGCCTCTTCGCTGTACTCTATTTAATCATTAATACTATAGCATTTTTGATTTCAAAGAATTGAAATATGTGAAAGCAATACTACCCAGTGTCAACGGCTCCCCCTCCTTCACCTGATGCCGCCGGATAGCCCCCGTACTTGCTGTATGGGGATTTTTAGTTTGCGGCAATTCCTACAAATAATCAAAATTACTTATTATGGTTACTATTACTGGCTATGTTCTTCGTCAGAACAAGGAGGGGAAATCCTTTGTTGCATTGGAAATCTCAGGAGATATTGAAATGATCCAATCTTCCAGTTCCGGAAGATTTTACATGACTGCTAAACGATGCAGTATACCTTCCACCTTCACAGAAGAAACAGCAAAGCATCTTATCGGTAAAACGATGCCGGGACACATTGACAGGGTGCAAACTGAACCTTATGAATACACTGTGAAGGAAACAGGAGAAGTCATTACGTTGGTGCATACCTATGCGTATGTGCCGGAAGAAAGACCGCACCATAGTATAGCAATGGCTTCCGAAGCATTGTTGGGTGCGTAGGTACTAGGGAGTAGGGAAACCTGCTCCCTTATTTTCTAATTAATAAATCACTGATCAATGCAATTACATACAGCAGCCCGAAAAAGAGTGAAGCTGCGATTAAATATAGCTTCGCCTTCCGGATTTGGAAAGACTTATGGAGCCTTACTCTTGGCTTACGGAATCACTGGAAATTGGCAAAAGATTGCCGTCATCGATACAGAGAACGATTCAGCTTCTTTGTATGCACACTTAGGGAATTTTGAAACTGTTTCACTGAAACCACCTTTCTCACCTGATCGGTATATACAGGCCATACGCATGTGTGAAGAAGCAGGCATGGAAGTAATCATCATTGATTCCGTAACGCATGTCTGGAAAGGACAGGGTGGATTATTGGAATACCAGAACTCACTTGGTGGCAGGTATCAGGATTGGGCAAAAGCTACACCCTTATACCAGCAATGGCTAAATGCCATCCTGCAATCTCCCTGTCATGTGATTACTACCTGCAGAAAGAAACAAGCCTACAATATTATTACTGAAGGCAACAAAACCAAAGTGGAGAAAGCTGGTCTGGATGATGAGATCAGGGATGGTTATGAGTATGAAATGACCCTTGCTTTGGAGATCACCAATGACCAGCATATGGCAAGAGCCTCAAAAGATAGAACCGGCTTGTTTTCCGGAAAGCCTGAGTTTATCATTACTTCAGAAACCGGCAAGAAAATCCTTAACTGGTGCAATGAGGGTATTCATTCTACAGATCCCGGAAAGTCCGGTTTCTCAGATCGTATCAATGCCTGTAAAGATATTGGAGAATTAGGGCGCCTGTATATTCTGCATCCGGAATACCAACAGGAGTACCACGATCATTTCAGCAGGCGCAAGAAAGAATTGCAGCCCTTAGCTGCAATCGCACATTTATCTACTCAAAACACATACGCAAATGGAAGTAGCAATATTTAATGAACAGGAATTAGTCATGCTGGATGATCAGCAGCCTGTTCCTATCATATCATCTGATAAACCCTTCATACAGGCCAACACCATAGCATCTTCTGTAGAAGAGATCAGGCATAAGCATGTGATCCCTGTTTTTATTAAAGACAATGAGCCAGTAATCTCACAGTCAGATTTCATCGAAAGCACTATGGGGCTTGTATCTGATATATTTCAAAGAGAGACTATTTTAAAGCCCTCAGTAAGATTGTCTCACCCCATTAAGGGCAGAATCCCGGAAGCAAAGGATAAACCTGCCAGTGCCTTACAGGAGCATGAAAAGACCCTGTATTATGAAAGGATGGCCTTTGTCATAGAAATCCCTTCCATTCAGGACACCATTGCAGGCAATACCTTATCGCTGACTATTGGAGGTGTAAAGGCTTACAATCTGGATAACCTGTACAGCAGAAAAGGAGCTGATGAACATTTTAAAGTGTTTATTGGATTCCAGAACAAGGTTTGTACTAATTTATGTGTCTGGACTGATGGCTACCTGAGTGATCTGAAAATAAAGAATATTGCTCAGTTGAAATCCAGCATCCAGACTATGATTGAGGACTACAATGCCAGCCTGCATATCAAGGAATTGAAATCCTTCACAGGGTATGATTTATCAGAACAGCAATTTGCACAACTGATTGGCAGGTGCAGGATGTACAATTTCCTGCCTGCTAATATGAGGAATGAGATTGACCCTTTATTACTCAGTGACACCCAACTGGGGGCTGTAGTGAAAGATTACTACAGGGATGATTCTTTTTGCAGGGGAGAAGATGGCAATATCAATCTATGGAGATTGTATAACCTGTTCACTGGATCAAACAAGACTTCTTACATAGACACTTTTGTAGACAGGAGTGTAAATGCCTTCCAGTTTGTGGATCAATTGAAACATGGGCTGGATAACAGGAACAGTAATTGGTTTTTAAACTAATCAGAGAGCTGGCACATCACCAGCTCTTATTCTTTACTATGAAAGATCATTATACCATTAAATATTGTGATGCCAGCAGTATTCTGCTGATCAATCCACAGGGAATGCTGAAAAGGCTGTATTGTCCATTCAGGGTACAATGCAAGCAAAGTACAGGGCCATTTAAACAAGGCATGTGGGTATGGGTGGAAGAGGTTTCTGTAAATGCACAAGATCAGCTACTGTTCAGCATTCTGGACACCTTGTACCTGTATGCTCATTTTGATATTAAAACTGTATTCTGATGAAAGGAGCAACACTTAACACACAGAATACAGAATGCCTGACATGGAGCTATGAGCAGTTAACTGTGGCTGTACTGGGAGGATTAAAGAAAGAAGGACTGGACAGAATGAGGGTCACCCTGAAACTGGAATGGAAGGATAATACCATCAGGCACAGTTTGGACTTGTACAATGATACCCAGTTAGAAAAGCTGATCAGAAAATGTGCTGAAAGGTTTAGTCTGGGAACTGCTTTCATGACAGACCTGTTTGCTGCACTGGTGAATATATTAGAAGCCTACAGACTGGAATTATTAGCTAAACAGCAGGATGAAAGACCCAAACCCATTTCTTTATCTACTGAAGAGAGAAAGGCTGTGCAGCACTTCTTACAGCAGACTGATCTTCTTCAGCAAACCAATGAACTCATTGGACAATCAGGAGTAATAGGAGAAGAAGCCAACAGGCTATTGATGTATTTAATCTTCACCAGCAGAAAGAGAGAACACCCATTACATGTAATCAGTTTGGGAAGTAGTGGTACAGGAAAAAGTCACTTACAGGAGAAGGTGGGAGAACTGATGCCATCTGAAGATGTAATAGAGATCACCAGCCTCAGTGAAAATGCCTTCTATTATTTTGGCAAGCAGGAACTGAAGCACAAGCTGCTATTAATTGAAGATTTGGATGGAGCACAGGATGTACTCTATCCACTCAGGGAACTACAGAGTAAGAAGGTGATCAATAAAACAGTGGTCTACAAGAATGCAGCAGGAGAACCACAAACCACGACCCTGAGAGTAGAAGGGCCTGTTTGTATTGGAGGCTGCACCACTCAGGAATCAGTCTATGAAGACAATGCCAACAGGAGTTTTCTCCTGTATCTGGATGAAAGCAGGGAACAGGATGCAAGGATCATGGACTACCAGCGGAAAAGGAGTGCAGGAAAGATCAACACTCAAGAGGAAAAGAGAGTGAAGCAGTTCCTGCAAAATGTTCAGAGAGTATTGCAGCCTGTTTCAGTGAGAAATCCCTATGCTGAATATCTCCAACTCCCTGAGCATGTATTTAAGCCCAGAAGAACCAATGCACATTATCTGGCATTCATTGAAGCAGTGACTTTTTACCACCAGTTTCAAAGAAACCAGCAAACAGATAATGCAACAGGTGAAGTGTTCATTGAAACCATTGTTGAGGATATTAAGCAGGCTAATTTGCTCATGAAAGAAATCCTGCTGAGGAAATCAGATGATCTTTCAGGAGCCTGTAGAAACTATCTGGAAAGGCTTAGGATGTGGCTTGCCATGCAGTCCCTTTTTGTTTTTACTAACAGGGAGGTGAGCAACAGCTTACACATTCCTATTCCTACAGTGAAAAGGCATAATTTAGCGCTATTGAATGCAGGCTATTTGCAAAAACAGCTCACTGAGGAGAACAGAATGCACACCTATAGCCTGATTGAAGGGATCACCTACCAGCAATTAAGCCACTCCATCAGTACAGTGTTAGATTCCATTGTAGAAAATTTACCTTCTTATCAGCTCACTGGCTCACCACCAGCTCAGTTACCTACTGAGCCACTGAAACCCAGTACCAGCAAGAAAAAGAAGGTATCAGCTCAGTAGCTCACTGAAAAAGGTATACCCCCCCTCATTTATTATTATCAATTCAGACACTATGAAATCACTCTCATTACAGTCTGCTCATTTCCTGTATCTGGAAAAGAGTTATCAGGAATGGTTGAAGACTATTGGCTATGCTGACCCTACAGTCAATAACTGGCCTGCTCATGTACATGAACTATTGCATTATCTGGAAGGAAAGGGAGTACAACACATCACTACAGTCAGTCATTTGCAGATACAGGACTTTATCTTTCATATCAAATACAGGAAGAATCATTCCAGAGCAGGTACATTAAGTAGCAGTAGCATCAACACCATCATCAATGCAATCAACAGCTTTGCCAGATACCTGAATAGTACTGGCAGGTATGTACTGGACCTAACTTTAGAAAGAGCAGAGAATGATCAGGAAATACCTGTAGTACTATCTGTACAGGAGATCAAAGAACTCTATGAAGCCACATTTTATCCTTCCAGAGAAAACCCTATAGCTATGGGGCAAAGAGACAGGGCTATGATTGCTATCTTCTATGGCTGTGGCCTCAGAAAGATGGAAGGAACCATGCTCAACCTGTCAGATATTGACCTTCAGAAAAGCAGGGTCTTTGTAAGAAAAGGAAAAGGCAATAAACAAAGGTATGTTCCTCTGGCAGCCAAGCCAGCAGAAGACCTCAGAGCCTACATTCAGGAAGGTAGGGATTGGTTCCAGTATGAACACTATGCCAAGAGATACACTGATAAATATGCCAGTAAGAAAGGAGCCTCCAACAGTGAGGCTCTTTTCATTGGTAAACATGGAGACAGAATGAGCAAGTTTTATCAGAGGTTAGCCATCCTGAAGGAAAGAGCAGGCATAGAGAAACAGTTTGGTCCTCATACTCTGAGACACAGCATAGCCACCCATTTAGCCATGAGTGGAATGGAGATCGAGGAAATATCCAAGTTCTTAGGGCATAGCTCACTGGATTCAACACAACTATATGTACACCTTGCTCATGAATTAAAACAGGAAGAAGATGGAAGATTTTAAGAAGTATCTACAGGCTCAGAAGCTAAAAAGCAGTACTGTAGAGGAACACAGCAAGAATGTAGGTTACTTCACCCAATGGCTGAAACAGGAAGGCTATGATACAGGAACCACCATTCAGTATGCTGATCTGTTAGGCTACATCCAGTTTGAGAAGGAGAAAGGCATTACACCTGCTACAATTAATCTCAGGCTATCCAGTATCAAGTATTATTTTGAATATCTGAAAAGCATAGGTGAAGTAGTAAAGAATCCTGCAAAGACCATCAGGGTGAAAGGAACTATCAACACTATCATTGAAAACCCTCTGAGTACCCCAGAGCTGGAAATCCTGTATCAGCAGTATGCTCAGTTGGCTGTTCCTGATCATCTGCTTATGATCCACAAAAGAAGTATAGTGATACTAGGCTTAATGATCTGGCAGGGTGTACACTCAGGAGAACTACAGAAAATGGAGATCAGCCATATTGATCTGAATAATGCATCAGTGTATATTCCCTCCACCAGCCAGAGCAATAGCAGGCAGATCAGTATTCACAGCAAACAGTTACTGAGCCTGCATGAATATGTATCAACCATCAGGCTTTTATTGAAGCCAAAGGGTAATGAATTGATTGCAGGAAGTGTGAGAAATCATGTACAGAGAGTGTTACAGGAGATACAAGGCATCAATCCCATGATCAGGAATGCCCAACAAATCAGAGGCTCAGTGATCATCAACTGGCTGAAACAGCACTCCAAAAGGCAGGTGCAATATATGGCAGGACACAAGTATATCAGCAGTACAGAGAAGTACGAGCAGCAGGAGATAGATTCACTGAAAGATGTACTGTCAAAGCATCATCCATTTGGCTAAACATTCACTTAGCACATACCCCTAGTGGTTATTTTTTTGTATTCTTTCCACCTGTGCCTATATTTATTGCTCAGGATCAGAAAGTGTGCAGTTAAGTAACCACCTGGGGAATGTGCTGGTGACGGTGTCAGATAGAAAGAAGGGCATTGCTGATCCATTGAATGCTGCATTGATTAAGTTCTTTGAACCAGTGATGTTGAGTGGGACCGATTATTATCCTTTTGGAATGACTATGAGAGTGGGAGGGGATAATAAGTATAAGTATGGGTTTAATGGCAAGGAGAATGATAATGAGGTGAAGGGGGGAGATGGGTTGCAGCAGGACTTTACTGCAAGAGCATACGATCCAAGAATTGGAAGGTGGTTTGCAACAGATGAAATGATCAAGCCACATTTAACCCCTTATAATTTTGTACAAAATAATCCAGCTAACAATATCGATCCAGATGGGAAGGACGATATTCATTTTCACTTTGTCACTAAAGTGGTTGCATATACAATTGGCGCGGGAAGTTCTGCTTGCTCAACTGTATATAAGAATGTAACTACAGCAAGAGTGGAAATAGTCAAAACCAATGGCCCTGACAGGTTTTATCATCATAAACATTTTGTGGCTGCAAATGGAATGACTTCGGAAAAGATCAAAGAGTTCCATCCTTTTGTTGCATCAGCAAGAAGTGGGTTAACAACAACAGAAATTCCATTTACATTTGGATTGCTTAATAAGGATGATCGTGATATTCATACGCTGAGTAAGTATTATGATGCATTCCCTGCTTTTAAGTCTTATTTGGATGACAGACTAAAGGGGCCTGTTGACGGAACTGGTAATTCTAGCAATTACACTGAACTGTTTTTCCCGAATCGAGAACATTACAATTCTGCTGGAAATGTAGTTAAGACAGCGGAAACTGTAGCTGCTGTGGCAAGTGTAGTTGATCTAGGATTAGGAGCCTTTCAATTATACAGATCAGGTGGATTATGGTTGGAAGGTGCGGCATATGGTTCAGACAAAGCAACTGTAAAAAGTTTCAACAACGTAGTTCCCAAGAAAGGGTGGTTTGATGTGGTTGTACACGGAGACTCTAAATATCCGGGGATGCTTTTTAATGCAGATGGTCAAGTATTTAATGCTGAAACGTTGTTTAAAATGATGCAAGAAAGTGGATTTAAGGAAGGGATGAAAATAAGATTAATTTCCTGCAATGGTGGTCTAGGAGGCGCTGGTAGTGCCGCACAAGAATTGTCAAATATTTCAAATACTACGGTAATTTCGCCAGCAGCAAGAACTAAAGTTGGTGAATTTGGAAAGTTGATCACTGAAGACAATAGTAAATACAAAGTATTTAAACCAAACCCATAAGAAATGAAATTTATAGGCTTTCTAAAGACTGAAGATAAAAACATTAGGGGAGGATTAGAGTTGAATGAATTAATCAATCAGAATATTTCCGAACCTGATATCAGGAGTAAAGTATTGCAATATTTAAATGAAGGTGTATTCCTAACTGGGATAATGAGCTTCCTTTATGACAATGATGGTCAACCAATTGGAAATTTGGACTATTTTACTGATGGAGAGTTGGTATGGCCAATTTATTATAGGTACTATCTTGCGAAGTATGAGAGTTGCTATATTGACCCCGATCTTTTAAGAGCTGCGAGTAATAATAGTCAAATAACTATAAGTAATGAAAGATTAGTTGAGTTAGAAAACATCTTTGACAAAGAATGGAGTGGAGCATGGAAGAAAGGATAGTGTAGGTGGAGGTATTGTACTACTCACCAACTAAATAACACTCAATAGGATTGGCTTAACGGTCAATCCTTTTTGCTTGGAGAGAGATGAATATGGATTTATTGAAAAATGATTATTTTCAGTGATTCAATCAGTCGGTTACTGCTAGGTAAATTCTGCGCTGACTAAATCATTTTTTATATGGCGAGGAAGCAAGCGGAAATAATATTTAATCTAAGGAAGTTTATTCAGCAAGGACTGAGAGAGCAGATTGATCGCTTCAGGGATATTTGTGATGAATATGAGTTTGCAGCATCAGGCATATTATCATGAGCCTTCAGATGCAATTAGAGAACATCATTATGGGTTTGATGAATTTCCGTATGAATACTGTACAATTCGATACTTCAGTGATGTACTTTCCAAGCAGCTTGCCTCATATGAATTCGAATTTTAAAAGCACATAGAAAATATTAGAAAGAATAAGAAATTTAATGAGCAGGGGCGTAAGGAATTATTTGCAAGCTTATATACAGGTTTGAATGAAATATCTGTTTTGGTAAGTGAAAATGCTTTAATAAACCAGTATCTTCAGCCATTAACCAATTTCATTGATCGGTTAAAGAACTTGTTTGTGGAAGATGCCACCAAGAAAATTGCCTTGTCTTTTAAATACAAGTGTGATAATGATATTTTCTTGGAAAAGGTTTTCAATATGGAAATTAATGGCATATGGTTCATTGATAAGGTAGAAACAAGTTTTCCTGTTTATAAGGCGATAATGACTTCTAAAAACATCTATGATATTGATCCTGCTTACAAAATACAATTGCAGTGCAATACTAGGATGGCAGCTTATATTCTTAGAAAAATGGAGAGCTATTTTTCAAGTTTTTACTTTTCAAATATCATTAGTTCCCAAAGATTTTATTCAAGAAACGGAGTGCTTCTAAAGGGTAGTAATCTGGATGTTTCTCTAAAGAGAGGCGGTAAGCCACCTCCGAATAAAAAGGCGATCGATTGTTTTTTTGACCGTTTATAAAAACAGTAATTTTTATTACTGAAACGTTCTCATTTTCAGCACATTAATAATTTTGCATCAGAAACTGGTATTAAACAGTTGCCGTTAATACCAGAATAGGCAGCGGTTAATCAAAATCAAATTATTAATGTAAACTGTAAGCAATGAACATTCCACAAATAAATGAAGGCGAGAGAGCGCAAAAACAACTCGCAAAAGATATAAAGGTCAATGTATAAAATGTGATATTTCAACACATGTGAGACAAAATTGAACTATTTTTTTCGATAGTACCAACTGCTGTTTCTTGAGTGAATTTGCTCCTCCTTTTCCCAGTATTTTGCAGTAACATCGGGCTGTATCGGTATAAGATTTTCTACGGATAATAATTTTTCATGCGGAGTCATGCCGTTCAATGAAGCGTGCGGTCGCTTGTAATTATAAAAATTCTGCCATTCGAGAAGCTTGTCAGCCAATTCAAGTGTTCGTTCTTTTCTAGGGATTGTACTATAAAACTCTGCTTTATCAGTCAATTGCGATCTTTCAACTTTTCCATTTAAGTGAGGGCTCCGAGGCTTAATTGGTCTGAATTTTATAAAATGATCCATAAGCTCTTCCTGAAACTTATCATTGAAGAATTCTGTTCCCCAATCGGTCTGGATCCTATGAACTGGAAACAGAAAAGTATCCAGGATATGGCCAAGAAAATTAACTGTCGATTCTGCTTTTTTATTTGGATATAAGCGGAGAGTTCTAAACCTGGTGCAATCATCAATGGCAGTAAACTGATAGCATTTGGGGCCAATCTTTGTCACATCAATTTGAACTCTATCGCCTGGAATAGGTCGATTGTACCTGGTGAAATCGCTATGCTTACGATATTTCTTGATATTGGGGAGATTGTTAGCCTTTAACACCCTCCAGACCGTTGGGCCTGAAATTTCAATGTTGTGCAGCCTTGAAAGGTGAAGGCTAATTCTCTGCGGGCCAAAATTGAATTCCTGTCTAATGGACTTTATCAATTCGGTGATTTCAGCAGTTATTCTTTGTCTTGCAAGGGTTTTAGGTCTTCTGGATCGTCCTGCTAAACCATCTTTTCCTTCATTCTTAACTCTTTTAATCCAACGATACAGGGTAGACCGTGGAATACCACATTTTCGGGCTGCCTTGCTCACTGAGCCAAGTTCCTCGTAACATTTTAACCAGGTTTCTCTTGCTTTGATTGACCTTCTCTTTGAAATCATAATACGTATGGAAGCGATTGCCTATCGTCGTTAGGTTTTAACAAAATGCTTTATCCACAACAGCTCATTCCAATTTTTAAGGATTTTCATTCGCTGTTGTGGATAAAGCCGAGGATCGTACTTCAACATTTGATCTCTAATCAGCGAATAATATCCTTATGAAAGGACCACAATATAGGAAAAAGAAAATGTAGCGAATGTCATGAAACTTCACATATAAAAACCCGGGGATATGCTTCCCCGGGTTTTCTTATATCTAATCCACCTTACGGATTCGTCCCTGTCTTTTGCTGAGCTATATTCCTGATCACAACTTCCACTCTTCTGTTACAAGCCCTTCCTTCTTCGGTCTTATTACTGCATTTCGGATTATCCTTACCAAATCCACGTGCAATCAACCTGCTCTTATCAACGCCTGCTGCCGTAAGCGCATCTGCAACAGCCTGTGCACGCAATCTGGAGATCTTCTTATTGGCAGCTACACTACCGATATTATCTGTGAAGCCGTCTATGAAGAAATTGGAATTCGGGATCACTTCATTCATCGTTTTCGCAGCATTCTCGATGATTGACCTGGATTCTGCCTTGATGGTAGCCTTATTGAAATCGAACAGGATATTCTTGAAGTCTGCAGTGATCTGCACCACCACATCTTCAACTGGACATCCTTTGGATGATGCCGGTCCTGGTTTATCCGGACATAGATCCTCTTCATCATTCACACCGTCGCCGTCACGATCAGGGATCGGACAACCCTGATATTTCGGAACGCCGGGAACAGTAGGACATTTATCATCCTTATCAGGAATGCCATCGCCATCAGTATCAGGACAACCCTTGAACTGACCGGAGCCAGGCTGATCAGGACATTCATCGATCTCATCATTTACGCCATCGCCATCTCTGTCAGGGATCGGACAACCATTGTATTTGGCCAATCCAGGCACAGTTCTGCAACTATCCATTTCATCGTTCACACCATCACCATCCGTATCCGGGATCGGACAACCATGATAACGGGCAACGCCTGGAATGGTAACACAGCTGTCTTCATTGTCGTAAATGCCATCCTGGTCTGTATCCTTACGCAGTTTCTTCTTCGCCTGCAGACCAAAACGGATGCCTATATGCAGGTCAGCCTGTTTTGATTTATCGAAGATGGCGGTCCACAAACTTCCGGAACCGAGGAATACAGGGCCCGCACGCAACGAGATACCGGCATTCCACTGTGTGAGCTCGCTGTAATTGATGGGCAATGCCACACCGAATTTTGCAACCTCCCAGCGTGGTGTAACGGTATAACTGTTCCAGGCAAAGAGATTGAGATTTCCTGTTTTACTGGTAGTGATCTGTGCATTCGCATTTGCATACAGCCCCTTCACGATCAGGTAATCCACATTGAACTGGAAAGAAGTAGGCAAAGAGATCTTGTAACTATTGTCTACCGAAGCATCTGGTGTGAAGTAAGGACTTGCATCCAGGATGCCTTTGAAGTCCTTCACAGACTTATCCTTGAACTGGCTAAGCAGGAATTGCTGGCCCGCAGGTACATTCATGGTATAAGCTCCTGACTGGTTACTGCTCTCATTGAATTTGATCTCGCCAATGTCCAGCGCGGCAATGCTTATTTTCAATTTGTATTTGTTGGCAAAACGGTCGTTCTCGAATTTTGAATAATCGAGGTTCGGACGATATTCGTACACAACACCGATATCTCCACCAAAACCATGACCATTGAATTTGAAGAAATCTCCAAAATCATAGTCTTTGAAATTGGCGTCTGTAGTGTTCAGGAATACGCGGCCTGTAGCATCAGTGATATACGTGCCGGAGCCGCCTGTATTGACTGTTCCATTGAAGTTCTCCATGCGAAGGTAAGCATCGGCTACGCCTGCCAGGTATTTCAGCGTAAGCCCCACTTTTACGAAGTGATGCGATTTGGATGGAGTAAGGATCTGGCCAACTGATGCGCCGATCTCCGTCCAGGCAGCTGAGTTGAGGATCGCTTTTTGCTGAGCAAAGTTGAAAGGATAATTATCTTTCGCTTCGCCTGCATCGATCACTGCTCTTGCCAGTTTGCCATCCGCATCACGCGCATTACCGAAGATCCGCGCACGGGTAGTGAACGCCACACCGGTCCTTGAACCTGCATTGAACAATACGGAAGGGCCCAGGATATCAACCCTTGCCATACCGTTCAGACCACCTCCACTTCCTGAAAGTAATTTTGATTTTAATGAATCTGAATTGAAAGATGATTTGGTGATGTCTTTAAAACTGAGACTGTTTTGGTTATTACCCGCAAAACCATCGATCGAAAAAAGATTGATATCCCAGCGGGAACGGCTATCAGCCGCATTGGCAGGATTGAAGAAAACACCGTTCACCCCGGTATAATTACTCGTTCGGTAGCCGGGATAACTTTGCGCATACGCGCCAACGGTAGCTGCCATCAATAAGGCGCACAGGTAAACTTTTCTCATACTAAATAGATTTAATGAGTGCATAGCGTGAAATAATATCACAACATTCTACGCCTGTAGTAAGGGGAAAAACTTATGCAGGTCAGAGCTAAATCTATAAGTAGAGAGAGTAGGGGGGAAATGTTATAACACAAATATATACAAATATATTGCCATGCCGGCAGTTTTGACAAAAATCGTTCACGCTTCGCTCATCCATTTACGGAAGGCCGGCGCCGTTTCCTGACTGATGATCACCAGTACATCTGAAACGGTGAGGTCTACCTGTAGTTTCACTTTTTCAAATGGCTTGAACCCTTTAATGAAGTTGAGGCCGATAATGTATTGCCTGTTAGCCCTGAAAAAGAGATCGGTATTGAGTTCCGCTTCAAGTTCGCTTAGCTTTTTGTCGGCCAGATATTTTTTACCGCTGCCATCCACAGCATACACGATCTTGTTTTCAGTGTAGAACAATGCAATATCCTCCAGCTTCACAGGAATGTTCTCATACCCTTTGCGCAACAACAGCCTGCTTTTACGCCGGTGGTTAGCTGAATCGATGATTACTGAACCGTTTTCAATCAACGAAGGAAGATCTTCCTGATTATCCTGTTGAAGGACCGCCCCAACAGGTGGTAAAGACTCCGCAACCAGTGCCTGCGGCCCATGCTGCGCGATCTTCTTTTCACGGTTCAGCATCAGCAACTCTTCACAGAGTGTAAGGATGATAATGCCCAGTACCATATCCGCGAGGTATTGCAGCACAATACCTGTTGATATTCGCTGCCCGGTAAACAAGATCCAGATATATACCAATATACCGGCAATGAACACACTAATAAGAGCATTCACGGCGGCGGTGGCGCTTATCTTTTTAAGCAGATTGTGGTTTAACCAGGATTGTTCACGTAGCCGCAACTGCACTATGCGGGTAACGGTAACGATCAGAAAGGTCAGAGCTATAAAAAAGAAACAGGTGATCAGTAACGCTGCAGGATGGTAATGAGCAGGCACAAATAAACCTGAAAGAAGAGGAATGATCACTCCCAGCAGAACAGTTACAGACAATCGCAGGTAATTATTCCGGTTCATACAACTACAAATTTTTCAAATGTGAATTGTGCAATTCGGAATAGACTCATGTGACGATATTTTGAACACTTGCTAACTCGACAACTTGACTCAAGCTTTCGGTAACATTTGATCTTAGTTTTCTAAGGTATTCAATTACTGTAGAATAGCAGTAATTAACGATACAGTCCGGTCTAATAGTAGGGGAGTTGGTTGTAAATATAGAGCACTTCGCGCAATAAAATGCTGCTTCAGGTTCTAAAATTCATGGTTCGGGAACAAAACGCTGTTAAATAGAAGCGTAGCCACGCCTTTTGTTGCCTTAGTTTTTTATTCCAAACAAAAATCGCAGGCAAATGAAACGCTTATTACTTGTTTTTACATGTCTCCTGTCTGTATTGTTTGCTGTTGCACAAACGAGAAGTATTTCCGGTATCGTCAAGGACGATAAAGGAGATCCTGTTGCTGCAGCTACAGTGCGGGCAAAAGGAGCGAGATCAGGAACAACTACGAAAGGCGATGGCAGCTTTACGTTGACGATTCCTCAAACTGCCCAGACACTGGTAGTGTCATCAGTAGGATTTACAGAACAGGAGATCCCACTGACACCGGCACTCACCTATGACATCACGCTTCAAAAAAGTTCAGGTCAGGAACTCAGTGAAGTGGTAGTAACCGCACAGGGCATCAGTCGCGACCGGCGCTCACTGGGTTATGCCACCACCAATCTGAAAACAGACCAGATCGCCAACAAGGGTGAGGTGAACCTGGTAAACTCCCTTCAGGGTAAGGTAGCCGGTGTGAACATCACTGGCGCTTCCGGTAGCCCCGGCGCATCCTCTAATATCAATATCCGTGGTATCACGTCTTTCCTGGGTAGTAACCAACCGCTCTTTGTAGTGGATGGCGTTCCCGTTAGTAACGACCTGGACCGTACAAACGGAGGCCCGATCTCTTCTCTCGGTGATGCACAACCCTCCAACCGGATTGCAGACCTCAACCTGAACAATATCGAGTCTGTGAACGTTCTGAAAGGACCAGCAGCCGCTGTTTTGTATGGTTCACGCGCATCCAATGGCGCCATCATCATCACAACCAAGAAAGGTGCAGGCGGCAGAGGGAAAATGGATATTTCGCTTGGCAGCTCCTATTCCATTCAAAAGGTAAGCGGCCTGCCAGAATTACAAAATGAATACGGCCAGGGCTTGAATGGTGTTTACAATCCGATCAGCGGCAACTCATTTGGCCCAAAGTTCGGCGCTACACCCACCACTGCCAATGGCCTGATAGACGCACAGGGTAATACAGTGCCTTATCAGTTGTATAAAGACAATATCAAAGATTTCTTTGAAACCGGCAACCTGAATGAAAACAACCTGAACATCAACTTCGGGGATGCAACTCAGAATGCTACACTGAACATCGGACACTTATCACAACATGGTATCATCCCTGCAACGTCACTGAAAAGGACCAACATTCAGTTTGGTGGCAATACCACTGTTGGTAAAATGAAAATTGGCGGTACTGTTACTTATATCAATACCGGCAATCAGGGAGCGCTTGGTGGAAACAGCGCCGGTGGTGGTACCGGTTTCGGTTACCTGGTGAATATCCCCAGAAGCTTCGATCTGCAGGCATATGAAAATGACTGGAAGTTCCCCAATGGCCAGCAGAAATTTGCATTGCTGGCAAACGGTATTGAGAATCCATATTTCACTGCACATGAAAACCCTGTAACAGGAAACCTGAGCAGGTTCCTGGGATCAGCAACACTCAGTTACGATATCACTCCATGGTTAAATGCCACTTATCGTTTCGGAGCGGACGTTTATACTGACAGAAGAAAACAAATCTATGCTGTGTCTTCCCGCGTAATTCCGCAAGGTCTGGTATTGGAAGATCAGTTTTATCGTCAGGAGCTGAACAGCGATCTTTTCGTTACCGCTAAGAAAAAAGACATATTCACGGAAGGTTTGAACGCTACTGCCATGTTAGGCTGGGGCGTTAACCAGCGAAAATTCCAAAACGTATTTGCGCAGGGAGATGAACTGGTAATAAACAATTTCTATAACCTGAGCAGCGCTACGGTATTCTCCAATGGAACAGGCGAAACTCATTCACTGAGAAGACTGGTAGGTTATTACGGCCAGATCTCATTGGACTGGAACAATTATCTTTTTCTTGAGTTGACAGGTCGCGTTGACCAGAGCTCAACTTTGCCCAAGAACAAGAACACCTATCTGTATCCGGGCGGAGCTTTGAGTTTCGTTTTCACGGATGCATTTGATATTAGCAACGATGTGCTTTCATATGGCAAACTGCGTTTCAGTGCCGCCCAGGTGGGACGTGATGCAGACCCATATCAGTTACAGAATATTTTTGTCAACAACAGTCTCGGTAACAACGTGGCAGGTGTTACATTCCCTCTTGCTGTAGGAGCTAAACCGCTTCCAGGATTTACACCAAGCAATATTATTCGTAATCCGGATATCAAACCAGAGTTTACAACCTCTTACGAAGTAGGCGTAAACCTCGGTCTCTTCAAGAACAGGGTAACAATTGATGCGGCATATTTTAATACTGTGAGTAAAGACCAGATCTTCCAGGTTGCACTTCCTGCTTCAACAGGGTTTACAGCCCGCTTTGCCAACGTAGGAAAGATGACCAATAAAGGTATTGAACTGGCACTTACCGGTTCGCCCTTCAATGGCAAGAACTTCCAATGGGATATCAACGCCAACTTTACCAGGATAAGGAATAAAGTAGTGGATATTTTTGAAGGAGTAGAGAATTTCGCCATCGCTTCCGGCCAGAGCTTCAGCGGTGTTGTTCCCTCTATCGCCAAGGGATATGCGTACGGTGTTGTAATAGGAAATAAATTACCCAGAACACCCGATGGACAATTTATCATCAACCCCCTCACCGGAACATTTGCTGCAGGTATTGGAAACTCCATCCTGTCTGATCCCAATCCTGACTGGACTGCCGGTATCACCAATACCTTCCGCTTCCATGGGATATCACTGCAATTCCTTTGGGATTACACATCCGGTGGTGACATTTTCTCCTTCACAGTTCCTGCACTTCGCAGTTCCGGGGCTTTGAAGGAAACAGGTGTGAACAGGGATCAACCAATGATCATTCCCGGCGTAATTGAAGATCCGGCAGGTTCCGGAAAATACGTTCAAAACACTATCCAGATCCCTGCACAGGCTTATTGGAGAGCTGCTGGTCTGGCTACCGATCTCAGTGTGTTTGATGCAACTGTTCTCAGATTAAGGGAACTGGCGCTGGGTTACGATCTCCCTGCCAATGTGCTGCAAAAAACACCATTGAGCCTGGTTCGCTTTACTGCATTCGCGAGGAATCTCTGGTTCCATGCTCCTAACTATCCAATGGATCCGGAAGTGAATACGCAGGGTGCAGGCAACCTTCGTGGCCTGGATCTGATGGGTGCGCCCAATGTTAAAACAATGGGCATTAGCCTGAAGGTTACTTTTAAATAATTGATAAGAATAATTCTATTGTTATGAATAATAAGATTTTTCTATGGTTGCTGTGCGTTCTGATGATCGCTTCAGCAGGGTGTAGTAAAAGTGCATTCCTGGATATAAACGAAAATCCCAATAATCCATTAGATGTACCTCCAAATGTTCTGCTGTCTTCAGCAACATATACAACAGCATTTGCAAATGCAAATGAACTCTCCAGGGTAGCCAGTCTGCTCATTCAACATAATGCAGGCGTAGCCAATCAGGCAGTGGGATTTGATATTTATAACCTGGACGGAAATTTCGATAACTCCTGGAATTTTGAAATCTATGCAGGAGCTTTGCCTGCTATCCAGGCATTGATCGATAAGACTGATACCACGGGCCTTGGTCCCAATTATGCAGGTATCGGCAAAATTCTGAAGGCATATCTTCTTGCTATGGCTACAGATCTCTGGGGTGATGTGCCTTATTCTCAGGCCGGATATGGATTGAAATTTCAGCAACCCAGATTCGATAAACAGGAAGATATTTATCAGGGTAATGCATCACTCGGAATACAAAGTCTGTTCGATCTGGTTAAAGCAGGAATTGCCGATCTCAAAAAAACTACCCCAACCGGTGGTTTCCCTGTTACTTCTGACGCAGACAGGGTTTATGGTGGAAGTACTGCAAACTGGGTCAGGGCAGGAAACACTTTGCTGCTGAAATTAGCAATGACAATTTCAAACGTCAATCCAACGCTTGCAAAAAGTGTGATCGATGGTGTAATAGCAGATAATCAAATGATCTCCGTAAATGGGCAGGACCTTGAGGTTCCCTACGGAACTTCTGTTGGTAGTCAAAGCCCGCTCTATAGTTTCAACGAAGTGAACAGACCTACTGATATGATGCTGAGCACCCGTTTCCTGAATTTGATGACGACAGGACTGAATGCCAAAGCCTATCTTCAGAAAATGTATTCCGATACTTCCGGCGTTTTCGTTCCTTATGAAAACGGTTCGGGGGTTACGCCTCCCGGAATTGACTTCAGGTCAAAATACCATGAATATGTTCTGATCTCTTCGGATTCAACCACAACTCCGGTTAGGTTACTGACCAATTCCCAACGGGCATTCATACTCGCAGAAAGTGCATTGATCCTTAATACTGCCGGTGATCCCAATACGCTGTTCCGGGAAGGTATTTTCACTGCGATGCTGAAAGCCGGCTTTGATTCCGCAGCTATTAACACCTATTTTGCTGCCAACCCTGCAAAGGTTACTTTGACTGGTTCAATTGAAAACAAAAGGGAACAGATCATTACCTGGAAATACGCTGCCAATATCGTGAATCCTTTGGAAGCTTATAACGACTACAGGAGAACAGGCTATCCGGAACTGCAGCCTGCATTGAATGCTTCCGGCGACGATCCTTCTGTGATCCCCAAACGTTTCACTTATCCACCCAATGAGACTTCCGCCAATCCAAACATGCCGAAGCCTCGTCCGCTTACCAATCAAAAAGTCTGGTGGGGTAAATAAAGTGATCACCATTAAAATGATGAATTATGAAAATATTGAAATATAGTCTGATCTGCATAGCGCTTATGGCGGGCGCCTCCTCCTGTGAAAAGGATGGGTTTGTTCCACTTTCGGATGTGAGACCGGCCATACCACTGATTGTTTCCAATGGTATGGAATTTAGACCTGGTTATACCGTTCGGGCATCCCGCGCTGATGGCAATTTCAAATTCGATCTTGAAATTCCGGCTTCAAGCGGAAGAAGTATTAAAGAGATCACGAATATAGTTGCAGGTACCGGCCCTGGCAGGTTCTTCAGCCGCACACCTTCAACAGATTTCGTATACATCAATACGCCAATTGCAGGAACTGGTAACAAAGCAAGCTTTGCTTCCACTCTTACCCAGTTCACCGCAATCACCAAAAGAGCTGTGCCGGCCAACAATGCAGCCAATGCTGTAGAACTGCCGCTTCAATTCTTTTTCCTTGTAACCCTCGATGATAATTCCACTTTGGTGTCTGAACCAGTACGAGTTCTCGTTGTTCCATAGTAACAACGCGTTTCTCTGCCATGCCGGGTTCGCCCGGCGTGGCAGTTGAAAACGCAGTTCCATTTATTTTCGATTCCTTTCATTTCTCCTTTCGTTTATTTCCATTTTTATACTATTATTGTTGTAATTCCACATTACAACACATACCTATGAACAGGAGAAATCTGATCAAATCATTAGGCATCGGCGTTGGCGCTGTAGTATTAGG
Organism: Pseudobacter ginsenosidimutans; assembly: GCF_007970185.1. NCBI lineage: Bacteria > Pseudomonadati > Bacteroidota > Chitinophagia > Chitinophagales > Chitinophagaceae > Pseudobacter > Pseudobacter ginsenosidimutans. Next base: position 5,856,476 of record NZ_CP042431.1, read on the forward strand.
AAAAGACGCACTCGCCGATCTCGGTAACAACACCTACGCCTACACGCTTCCTCCCGATCCGCTTCACAAAAAATTAGACAAACCCGTTACCGCCATTACGCTCGGCGCAGGCAGTCGCGGTAACGTATATGGCAATTTCGGGTTGAAATTCCCTGATCAGCTGGATATAATCGGTGTGGCTGAGCCAATTGCGCTCCGCAATGAGCGCTATGCCGCCAAGCACAGGATCCCCGATGCCAATCGCTTCAATACATGGGAAGATGTATTCAAACGGCCGAAATTCGCCGATGCCATTATCATCACCACACCAGATAACCTCCATTATGGCCCCTGCATGAAAGCGTTGCAGATGGGTTACGATATCCTGCTGGAAAAGCCCATCGCGCCCACAGAAAAAGAATGCCGCGATATCCTGGCTCTTGCAAAGAAAACAGGCCGCATCGTAGCCGTATGTCACGTGCTCCGTTATGCGCCATATTTTGTGAAGATGAAAGAACTGCTGCAGGCAGGCGCCATCGGAGAGATCATCAGCATTCAGCATTTCGAGCCTATCGAACATACGCATATGGCGCACTCTTATGTGCGCGGCAACTGGCATAACTCCAAAGCCACCACGCCGATATTGCTGGCCAAATCATGTCATGATCTCGATATCATCAAGTGGGTGATCAACAAACCCGCAAAGCAGATCTCCGCCATGGGAGATCTCAAATGGTTCCGCAAAGAAAATGCTCCCGCAGGCAGCACCGCCCGCTGTACAGACGGCTGTGCAGTGGAAAAGACCTGCCCGTATTCCGCCATCAGGAACTATTACGAGAAACGCCAGCGCCTGTATGTGTTCGATCTTCCGGAAGACAAAAGCAAACAACCGGAATTCATCATGGAGCAGCTGAAAACAACCAATTACGGCCGTTGCGTATACCGGATGGACAATGATCAGCCTGATCATTATATCACCAATATCCGCTTCGCTGATAATGTGACCGCCAGTTTCAGTATGGAAGCCTTCACTTCCTACCACGGCAGAAGAACACGCATCATGGGTTCCATGGGAGATATGGTGGGCGATATGGAAGAACTGGTGCTGACAGACTTTCGCACCGGCAAAGTCACCAAACTGGTGCCGAAGGCTGAAGACGTGGACGATTACAAGAACAGCGGTCACGGCGGCGGCGACTGGGGCCTCGCGCGCGACTTTGTTCAGGCCGTATCCCAGCAGAACCCCAATTTGCTCACCAGCACTATCGACGAAAGCATCGAAAGCCATATCATGGGATTCATGGCCGAGGCCAGTCGCAAATCAGACAAAGTGATGTCCATTAAGATGTAATGAATTCATCATACCGCTTACCGGCATGTTCTTTGGAAGATGCCGGTATTTTTTGTATATTGGATTAGCAACTTGAAATCCCCTTATTCAGACCTTTCTGTAGACACTACCCGGAGTTCTATTCTCACATAAAATACCAGGCAAGATGGCCAGAGACTTTTATGCCATACTGGGGGTTGGCAGGGATGCATCAGAAGCCGATATTAAGAAAGCATATCGCAAACTGGCAGTAAAATATCATCCCGACAAGAACCCCAACAACAAAGAAGCAGAGAACAAATTCAAAGAGATCAACGAAGCCTATGAAGTGTTGTCCGATGCAGATAAAAGAAAGAAATATGATCAGTTCGGCGAGAACTGGAATCGTATGAATGAACAGGGACCACCACCCGGAGGGGGCGGACAATATCAATATTACAGCAATGATCCCGGAGGGGAGGGTTTTCATTTCGAAGGCGATCCCAACGATATCTTCGAATCCTTTTTCGGTGGCGGAGGCCGCAGAAGAAGCGGCAAATCAAAAGGAGGGGATTACCAATCGGAAACCACCATCACACTCGAAGAAGCTTTTCACGGAACAACACGCTTACTGCAATTGAACGAACAAAAACTGCGCATCAAGCTCAAACCAGGCACCTACGATGGGCTTGTGATCAAGCTGGGCGGCAAAGGCGCACCAGGAGTGAACGGAGGACCAGCAGGCGATCTTTATATCACCATTCATGTGATGCCGCATGCCCAGTTCAGAAGGGAAGGAGATAATCTCGTTCAACCATTGCAGTCAGATCTTTTTACGGCGGTGCTCGGAGGCAAGCAGGAAGTGAGCACACTCACAGGCAAGATCAATATCACCATTCCTCCCGGCACACAGAACGGAAAACTGCTGCGCATCAAAGGCAAGGGAATGCCCGTGTATGACCACCCAGACCAGCACGGCGATTTGCTCCTGGAGATCCAGGTGAATATCCCTGAAAACCTGACGGAACAACAAAAGGAATTATTCAGGCAATTGCAGGACAGTTTCAATCAGTCCAAAACTTTTGCCTGATCAGATCATAACCACGGCATTGTTGAACTAAACTCAGTCAGATGGAAAGCAATACATTTACACGTAGCATCATTCCGCACTTCTTTACCCACGACGATTACGATTCAGTAATGGATGCGGTGGCAGACAGGATCATTACCAGTCATCTTACCCATTACACCAGTACTCTAATCGGGGATGAATTGTTCGATGAAGAAGCGCTGGAACAGGCGCTGCACAAAGCCATGGAAACATGCTCCGCTGCCGGAATGCCGCTCAGCAATCATTTCCGAATGATCTTTATCAGTTCAGGTGGTAACTTGCGCCGCGACTGGCTGGTATCCGATCTCGGATTTCATCTCGTGATCCTCAATTTGGAAGTGAGCAGCCCGCTCGCAGCCAAACTGAAGATCCAGATACTGACCAGAACTGTGCACTAATTTGCAATTATGGAAACCTTCAATGAACTCATACAGTCCGAAACACCCGTGCTGGTAGACTTCTATGCAGACTGGTGCGGACCCTGCAAAGCTATGGACCCCGTGATCAAAGACGTGGCCGGCGCCGTGAAAGGCAAGGCGCGGATCGTAAGGGTGAATATCGATAAGAACACAGCCGCACCCAGGGCATACCAGGTACAGGCAGTGCCCACTTTTATACTTTTCAAAAATGGAAAAGTGCTCTGGCGCCATCCGGGAATGATAGATAAAACATCATTGATATCCGTCATCGAACAATATTCCTGATCAGGATTTTTGCCGCTTACTGTTTGAACATATCTTTATGCTCCGGCCTGGTCATAACAGGAACCGGCAACCGCCCAACCCAAACTATGAGCATATTGGACCTGTTCCGTAAACCCACGGAAGAAAAAAGTAAAATAGACAAAGGAGAGATGGAATTCAGGTGCTGCCTGCAGCCCGGATCAATACAATTGATACCACTACTGGAAACAATTCAGCAGGCAGAAGATTTCAAACCATTTTATATCGAAATTGACGGAGTTGATCATGTGATCACGAAAGCTGTAATTGAACAACTTCGCAATAATGACGAAGAGTCCAATAAACTGTTATTGGAAGAGGGAAGAATTCATTTCAAAGACAGATCAGGGTATGATAATGTAACCCTGCACCAGTTCAAAGCAAGGCAAGGCGACTGGCAGGTGCTCTACTGGAAAACGATGCAACCCTGGCTGATGAACAATCCAATGATGCATTATTTCTTTGCTCATCCAGGTTTCATCGCTGCCTTTTGCTACAATTCAGAAGATAACCAGATGCAGAATACCACCCATCTTTTCGATTTTGAAAGGGCCGGTATGAAACCCGCAAAAGTTCGTAAGAATGAATATGGAGATAAGCAGGCAGTGCCGGATAATAACCCTGGAAAGACTTTCACCATCTCCAATACCTGGCTGATGAGTTCCTGGAAAATGTGGTTCGGCAACAGTTTCTTCAACAAGGTCAGCAAAGAAAAATTACTGGGTTTCAGAGTAGCAGAACTTGTATCAGAACAGGGGAACAATATTGTACATATCCAACTATACGAAAATCCACAGGAATATCATCTCGTACCCAACAGGAAGCTACAACAGGCTTTCAGAGAATATATCGATATCCCTTCACTGGCCAAACAATTCCCCGCACATTGAACATGAGTACGAGTATAACCATTCGCAAAACGTTGCGCGGATCACTTTCCCCGAAGAAGATAAGGCAGGAGGAATTCATTGAAATGATAGAAGCTGATCCCGGCTTTTCCTGGGAAGAAAGTTCCAATAAATTAACCGCCACCTGGCATGATGAGGAAATGCCGGGCCCGCTTGACTTCACGCTTCAACATGATGGCACAATCGATATTTATTTCCGTGGCAGTAAGTATGACCTGATCGTTTTAGAAAAGATGATCCAACTGGCCGGAAAACTGAAAGCGTATGTAGAAGATAGTGAAGGCACTGTATTCTATGATCCCGTCACCGGAAAACGGAAAGCTTATTGATATTTTCGGCCTGAACTGGCATCTATTCCTGATGCAACTGTCCCGGCATGGCAATATCTTAACTTTTATCCAGAATTATGAAAGGGTAGTTCCCGGGCCTTGACTACTTTTAGTCCAGTCAAATCTTGCTTATGGAACACCATCATCATCACGACGATAAAGACCAACACAAGCCAGCAGAGCAATCACCCAAAGAAAAAGATCAGCACGGTCATGAACATACGCAATCCAATGCACAGCAAATGCATCCGGACCAGGAGCATGCTCATCATCATATGCATGACATGGCTGCAGAACCGGGCGGCTATGATGAACATGCAGGCCATCACACCGCCAATTTCCTGAAGCGTTTCTGGATCAGCCTCATTCTCACTATTCCATTATTGTTGCTTTCCAAAATGATCCAGCACTGGGCCGGATTTGAACTTTCATTTCCCGGTGACCAATATGCGCTGTTTGCTTTGGGCACAGCCATCTTCTTTTACGGCGGCTGGCCCTTTCTTACCGGCCTTGTGAATGAACTGAAACACCGCAATCCTGGAATGATGACACTGGTGGCCGTTGCCATCACTACAGCATATCTCTACAGTACTGCCGTTGTATTCGGATTACCGGGAATGGATTTCTTCTGGGAACTGGCCACGCTGATCGTGATCATGCTGCTGGGCCACTGGCTGGAAATGAAGTCCCAAATGGCCGCCAGTAACGCTTTGGAATCACTCGTAAAACTATTGCCTTCTGTTGTTCACCTCAAAACAGCACAGGGAGAAAAAGATATTCCGCTGGAACAATTGAAACAGGAAGATATCATTACAGTAAAACCCGGTGAGAAGATCCCCGCAGACGGTCTGGTGACAGATGGTTCCTCCTATGTGAACGAAAGCATGCTCACAGGTGAAAGCGTTCCCGTTAAAAAAGAGAAGAATGGAAAACTGATAGGTGGCAGTATCAACGGTGATGGCGTACTGCATGTTCGGGTAACCGGAACAGGTAGTAACAGCTATCTGAATAAAGTGATCGGAATGGTGAAGTCCGCGCAGGGAGCCAAATCGCGTACGCAAAACCTGGCAGGGAAAGTGGCGAAATGGCTGACGATCATTTCCATCAGTGTAGGGTTGATCACTTTTATCGTCTGGCTGTTTGCCGGCAAGGAGCTCTCATTTGCCCTTGAGAGGATGGTAACGGTGATGGTCACCAGTTGTCCGCATGCATTGGGAGTAGCCATTCCGCTGGTAGTGGCCATTTCAACTATCTTGTCTGCAACTCATGGACTGCTGATCCGCAACCGGACAGCCTTTGAGAATGCGCGCCTGCTGAACCTGATCATCTTCGATAAAACAGGAACACTTACCAAAGGCTCACACGAAGTGCAGCAGATCATTCCGCTGCAATCCGGCATCAGCGATCTGGAATTATTGCAATACGCAGCAGCAGTGCAGCAAAACTCCGAGCACCATATTGCACGGGGCATCATCAGGAAATTAAATGAGAGGAATCTCGAATTATGGCCCAGCACAGATTTTGAATACATGCAGGGCATGGGAGTGAGCGGGGTAGTGAAGGGTAAGAAAATTGTAGCGGCAGGCCCGAATTATTTCAGCAACCATCATCTTTCTACACCTGCAGTTCCTGCTTCAATTGATCAGTCTGCAGAAACCATCACTTATGTTTTGATCGATGGAGAACCCGCAGGCATCATCACGCTGGCCGACAGCATCCGCGAAAGTGCACCGAAGGCCATTGCCGGATTGCAGCAAATGGGCATCAAAACCTATCTGCTTACCGGCGACAATGAGAAAGTGGCCGCATCGGTTTCCAAAAAACTGAAAATGGACGGTTATATCGCCAATGTGCTGCCACACGAAAAACAGGAAAAAGTGAAAGCATTTCAGGCGCAGGGTTATATTGTTGCCATGACAGGCGATGGCGTGAATGATGCGCCGGCGCTGGCCCAGGCCGATGTTGGCATTGCAGTGGGCTCAGGCACGGATGTGGCGGCTGAAACCGCTGATATCATTTTGGTGGACAGTGATCCGGAAGATGTTGTGCAATTGATCAGCTTCGGTAAAGCCACTTACAAGAAGATGGTGCAGAATCTGGTATGGGCCGCGGGTTATAATATCATTGCCATTCCGCTGGCTGCCGGTATCCTGTATCCGAATTTCATGCTGAGCCCGGCAATGGGAGCAGTGTTGATGAGCGTTAGTACGATAGTGGTTGCGATCAATGCAAAATTATTGCGGGTTAAATAGAATAACCATCAAAACACCGCTTTCCCTTTCTTCACCAACCTTACAAAATCCTCAAAACTATCATCACCTCTTATATCAAGCCTTTGCACCAGCAAAGGCTTTTTCAATGGCATTGCATTCAACCGGTTCCCGATCCTGAACGCCAGAACCATTCCACTTTTTTCCAGGGCTTCCGTAAAGCGCTTATACTTCACCGGGTTCTTTTTGGGATAGGCGCCATAGGGAAAAGCAATACAGGGCTGAAATGGGATGCCCTGTGCAGACAACCAATCAGCAGTCTTCCGGATATCGAGTTGCAAAGCTTCAGGAGATAGAGTTTTATAGCTCTGGTGGTCGTATGAATGCAGTCCGAATTCCACCAGTGAAGATTTCATTATTCTGATCTCAGAAAGATCAAGATAAACTCCGTCGGAAGAATGCATCTGTTGCTTCAGATATCCCGGTACCAGGAAGATATTCGCTTTCATGCCCAGGTGCTGCAAGATGGGATACATCACTTCGTAATTGTCTTTGTACCCGTCGTCGAAAGTAAGGAGTACAGGTTTTGGGGGCAATGCTTTTCCCTGCTGTACAAATTGCACGAGATCACTGAACAGGATGGGAGAGTAGCCTTCGCTCTTCAGGTATTTCCATTGCGTGCTGAGCTGGTCCGCAGTAACGGTGAGGAAATCCCTTTCCCCGTTCCCGGAAACCTTATGATACATGAGCACGCGAAGACAAGGCCCTGCAGGGCGACTGACCTTAATAAAAAGAAAAGTAACCAATCCCAGGATGGCTACCATCAGAATATACCAGTACATCATATCAGGCTTTGGACAAGGTAGTGGATGAAATCGTTGCGTGCTGGCGGCAGGCCTGACGCAGTTCTTTCAGTTTTACATGTTTCGAAAAATGATAATAGCTGCTGAATACACTCCAGTAAAAGCCTTTCACGCCATTCAGCATATTTCTTTCCAGGAAATAATATTTGAAAAAATTGAAAGGCAGCCCCAGCAGGATCACCAGCATGGATTTGTCCTTTCCCTTGCTGAAAGCCATTTCCGCCGAGTAGGTTGAGTAGCGGTTATTCTTTTCAAGACATTGGTGAAGGCTGCTGTAACTGTAATGAAGGATGATATGGTTCAGTTTTTTCACCGGCCCGTCCACACGGATGGCTTCATGCACTTTATCATTGGTGAAACCACCCTTTTGTTTATTGAAGAGCCGGGTAAAATAGCGGCCGCTTTCTTTCCCATGTTTGAACTCCTTCCCAAGGAACACGAGGTTCATGCGGAAACTGAAACCATTGCTGGCCACCGCATCGGCCGGTGAAATTTGCATGATCTCATCCACCAGCTCATTGCTCAGCACTTCGTCCGCATCGATACAAAGCACCCAGTTGTGACTGGCTTTGCTCACGGCGAAACGCTTCTGGACGCCATACCCTTCAAATTCCTTAAAAAAGATGGTACAGTTGAACTCCCGGCAAATGGCAACGGTCTTGTCTGTACTGTAGCTGTCTACGATCACAATCTCATCGCACCAGTGAAGCTTTTGCAGCGTTCTCCTGATATTGGCTTCCTCATTATAGGTGATAATCACTGCACTTACCCCACCGAAGGCGGGCTTTTCCTTGTCCATTGTCCTCTTCATAATACCTTTAAAACAGTCTTTTCAGGGAATACCCCTATCCGGAAGCCCCTGTTTTTTGCCCCGGGAAGCTCCGGGAAAAACCGCCAAAATCTTTTACCTTTGCGTCCGCCCTCGCTAAATTGACAGCAGCCGCGGCTGCTCCTGAAAATGAAGGCATAAGGAAACAATGAAGAATATCAGAAATTTCTGCATCATCGCGCATATCGACCACGGTAAGAGTACCCTGGCTGACCGTTTATTGCAAAGCACCAATACCATTTCTGAAAGGGAAATGATGGATCAGGTACTGGACGATATGGACCTTGAAAGGGAGAAGGGCATTACCATCAAAAGCCACGCCATCCAGATCAATTACAAGCATACAGACGGACAGGAATATATTCTGAACCTGATTGATACGCCCGGGCACGTAGACTTCAGTTATGAAGTGAGCCGCGCACTGGCAGCCTGCGAAGGCGCCCTGCTGCTGGTAGATGCCACCCAGGGTATCCAGGCACAAACCATTTCCAACCTCTACCTGGCTATCGATAACGACCTCGAGATCATTCCCGTGATCAACAAGATCGATATGGACGGCGCCATGATCGAGGAAGTACAGGACCAGATCATTGAACTGATCGGTTGCAAACCAGAAGATATCCTGCTGGCTTCCGGTCGCGCAGGTATCGGTATCGACGGCATTCTCGCTGCCATCGTAGATAAGATCCCTGCCCCCAAGGGCGATCCTGAAGCACCGCTGCAGGCCCTGATCTTCGACTCCGTTTTCAACTCCTTCCGCGGTATCATCGTTTACTACCGTATCCTGAATGGTACGCTGAAAAAAGGCGATAAAGTAAAATTCGTACACACTGAAACAGAATACGAAGCTGATGAAGTAGGTGTACTGAAATTAACACTCAGCCCGCGCAAAGAAGTACGCGCCGGTGATGTAGGCTATATCATTACTGGTATCAAGAACGCCAAAGAAGTGAAAGTAGGGGATACGCTCACACTATCAAAGAACCCTACTCCGGAAATGATCAAAGGTTTCGAAGAAGTGAAACCGATGGTATTCGCTGGGATCTTCCCGGTAGAAACAGACGATTTTGAAGAGCTTCGCGATTGCATGGATAAACTCCAGCTCAACGATGCCTCTCTCACATACGAGCTCGAAACCTCACAGGCCCTTGGTTTCGGTTTCCGTTGCGGATTCCTCGGAATGCTGCACATGGAGATCATCCAGGAAAGACTGGAGCGCGAGTTCAACCAGACCGTGATCACCACCGTTCCCAACGTAGGTTTCATTGGTTACACCACACGTGGAGAAAAGATCATCATCAACAATCCCAGCGAAATGCCCGAGCCCACACAGCTCGATCGTTGTGAAGAACCTTTCATCAAAGCGCAGATCATCACCAAGCCCGAATATATCGGTAATATCATGACCCTCTGTCTTGGTAAACGCGGGATCCTCATCAACCAGAGCTACCTCACGCAAACCCGCGTGGAGCTGATCTTTGAGATGCCCATGACCGAGATCGTATTCGACTTCTACGATAAGCTGAAGAGCCAGACCCGTGGTTATGCGAGCTTCGATTACCATCCCATCGGTCACCGCGAAAGCGATATCGTGAAGATGGATATCCTCCTGAACGGCGACAAAGTGGATGCCCTCAGCGCACTGATCCACCGCGCACGCGCAGAAGACTTCGGCCGCAAGCTCTGCGAGAAGCTGAAAGAATTGCTCACCCGTCACCAGTTCCAGATCGCGATCCAGGCAGCCATCGGCGCCAAGATCGTGGCCCGCGAAACCATCTCCGCATTACGTAAAGACGTAACCGCCAAATGTTATGGTGGTGATATCAGCCGTAAGCGTAAACTGCTGGAAAAACAGAAAGAAGGTAAAAAGAGAATGAGACAGATCGGAAACGTGGAAGTTCCGCAGGAAGCATTCCTGGCGGTGCTGAAACTGAACGATTAATAGATCATACAAATTTATAGTAAAGGGTATCTCCAACGTATAACCGGAGATACCCTTTCTTATTTATTGGTTTTCAGGCTCTGGACCACCCGATAGCATTTGTCCGTTTTTTGTCCGCCCCCATTTTCCCCTCTCAGCAGCCCCGGTAATTAGCTTGCAGGTTTACTGACAAAAGTCAATCAGTAACCACTTACAAATCCCTCGTTATGAAATTGACCTCATTGATCCTGGTCGCCTGCATGATCGCCGTACCTTCATCTGCCCAAAACATCCGCTATGTAAAGCCCGTGAGCAGCGGATCAGGTGATGGCAGTTCCTGGCTCAACGCCTCTTCGGATATCCAGGCAATGATCAATATTTCTGCATCAGGCGATGAGATCTGGGTCGCAACCGGAACCTATAAACCAAACAGGAGATCGGATAATGCAAACACCATAACTCCCGGCAATATTCATAATGCATTCGTTCCGAAACCCGGTTTGAAACTATACGGAGGGTTTTCAGGGAACGAAACAACTATTGCACAACGCAATGCTGCCAACCTGAACAGTTCCATACTCAGCGGCGATTACAACGATAATGATGTGGTCACAGGAGAAGGAGGTTTCCTTTCCATGTCCGGATTTACAGAGAACACCAATCATATCATGATGCTCGTTGCCGTTTCTAATGTAACGATAGATGGATTTGTGCTGAAAGGTGGAAACGAATATAATACAACCGCTCCGGTTGTGAACGGCCTAATCACGAGCACTGGAATAGGAACAGGCTTATATTTCAATGGAAGCAATAATATCAACATCACCAATTGTAAAATAGAAAACAATCAGGGCTCCGGAGTGTATCTGACCAATGGCAGCATTGCATTTGAGAATTGCCAGTTCATTCGCAATAAGGCTTTGGCAGGAGCTGCGATGTTTTTGGAAAATACATCCCCTTCATTTAACCACTGCCATTTTTTCGGGAACTGGGGAAGTGGCGCAGGGATGTATAACCGAAATGCTCACCCTATACTTACTCACTGCAGCTTCACGTATAATTTTGCCGGCAATTCCGGTGGTGCGATCTATAATATTGAAGGGTCAGCACCCATGATCATCAATTGCGTGTTTGCACATAACCAGGCTATAACACAGGGAGGCGCTATTTTCAACGATAGATCAGGCGACTTTACCATTTCCAGTTCAACCTTTGCCGGCAATCAGGTACCTGTTCCCGGCGGGATGCAGGGCCATGCCATTGGCGGTAATTTCGGTTCCGCTGCCGGCACCAAAACAGTCACACTTGATAATTGTATCATTTGGGTTTCGCCTTCTTTTTCCGGGAACAATGCCCTCGCCGAAAATTTCGGACGCTATGTAATTAATAATTGCTTGTTACAGTATACAGGTTCAGGTTATAATGTTACTGGCACCTGGAGTAACCTGGATCCTCAATTCATGAATTATATGTCGCCAGCCGGTCTGGACAACTTAATAGGAACAAAGGACGATGGCTTGCAGGTGAATCCCGCCTCTCCTGCGGTGAATGCAGGCAATCAGTCTTTGATCCCATCCGGCCTCACTACTGATCTTAAACAGGATCCCCGCATATCAGGGACACAAACTGATATAGGCGCTTATGAAAGCAATCCTGTTTCCTACACCGTTCTGCATGTGGACTCGGCCACGGGGAACGACAACAATACCGGCACAAGTTGGGGATGGCCATTGAAGACTTTGCAGAAAGCAGTTCAGATAGCCCAGGTAACGCATCCTGAAGTAGACAGCATATTGGTGGCCAAAGGCACTTATTATCCTGGCACCTGGTTATACGATTACCTCACCATTACTGCAGGCGGATTGAAAATATATGGAGGTTACGATATATACGGTAACCGGAATATCCATCAAAAGCCAACTGTTTTAAGCGCAGAGATAGGGAGTCCGGGTACTGCAGATAACCCGATGCATATTCTGGTGATCGGCAATATTCCGGCCAATGCCGACAGCCTGGTGATCGATGGGTTTACATTTGCCAATGGTAACGCAGGCAATACAGGTGGGGCAAGCTCTTCCGGTGTTTCCACCCTTAACCATTCCGGAGGTGCCCTGTACATCACCAATGTTCTGAATGGCAATAAAACAAGGTTCAGGTATTGCTCTTTCATCAATAACAACGCAATCACAGGCGGGGGAGCACTATATAACGAAAATGCACAGCCGCTTTTTGAGCATTGTATTTTCAGGAACAATACTGCTGCCGCAGGCGATGCCATCGTTTTCAGGAACGGAGGGGCTGCGGATTTCGTGAACTCGGTTTTTACAGGAGGCGGCAATTCACTGATCGATATTGCTGCGGGTTGTTCGCTGTCTTTGTCAAGTTCCACACTGGCAGGCAATACAGCAGCTGCTATTCTAAATAATGGAAATTGTTCTGTACAGAATTCCATTCTTTTCAAAAATGGCGGAGGTATTTCAGGGACCGGTTCAAGTCAGATCCAATATAGCCTTGTACAAGGGCACGCAGGGGGCACGGGCAATCTTGATGGAAACACCATCACTGATGTGCGCTTCGCGAACATGACTGATGGAGACTACCGCCTGCAACCCTGCAGTCCTGCCATCAATGCAGGGAATGACCTGCTGATTCCCTCAAACCTGCTCTCTGATCTCGACCGTCTTCCCCGAATCCAACTGGGTACAACAGACCTTGGCGCTTTTGAAGCCAACAGTCTTTCCGGTCAACTGGCCACTGGCCTTTCAAATGCACAGGAATCAGTTACGCAATTTCAGCTCAACAACGATACAACTTTCTATGCATCGGACTGCAACACTCTGATTGCAGCAGTGGCAGGCGATAGCTCCGCCACAAGCATCAGAGGAAATACAACTGTGAAGAATTGGGTGGAAGCCTCACAGCCTGCCGACTTTGTAAAGAGACATGTAGAGATCACACCTGCAGATAATCCTTTATCCGCAACGGGAAGGATCATCCTGTATTTTACACAACAGGATTTTGATAACTTCAATTCAGTGAATGCCATTAAGCTGCCTGCTGCTCCGGAAGATGCAACAGGCATTGCCAATCTTCTCATTGAAAAAAGAAGCGGGATAAGTTCCAACGGAACAGGTCATCCTCAATCTTATCCCGGCGCACCCGTTACTATCAATCCCGTTGATACAGCCATCAAATGGAATGCAGGCAGATCAAGATGGGAAATCAGTTTCAGCGCCAGCAGCTTCAGTGGATTCTTTGTAAAGACCCAACTGCAGGCGCTTCCATTACAACTGTTGTTTTTCCATGTCCAGAGGAATGAAAAAGAAATCCTGTTGCAATGGAATACCGGCAATGAAATGAACACAAAGCAGTTCGATATCGAAAGAGGCAACGATGGAGCGAAGTTTGAACGCATTGGAATGGTCAGGGCAAAAGGAAATGGAGACAATGCTTACCAGTTCAAAGATAATTTCCAGCGTGCAGGTCTTCTTTATTATAGATTAAAGATCACAGATCAGGATGGCAGGTACAGTTATTCACCGATTCTTATACTACGTCAATCAGCTGTTCAGGAAGATGTTATAGTTTACCCCAATCCGGTTCATGATCTGCTGAACATTCAATTCACTAAAAGGGCACTGGCAGGAACAACCGTTCAGTTGTTCAACGCTGAGGGCAGGATGGTCCGTACCGATCAATTGCGCGGCGGATCACACAGCATTAATATGGAGGCGCTCAAACCGGGTATCTATCTTCTCCTTTTCCAGGATGGAAGCATTAAAAGGATTGTGAAACCCTGAAAATAAAAGCTGCTTACCCCTTTTCATTTTTTGTTTCAGATAATGGAGGCTGTCTCGAAAATTTTGAGCAGTCTCCTTTTTTCATTTACAGAAGCATATATGGATTATTTCCTTTAGTTTGCAACCATCAACACTGTTAAGCGCTGAGTGGCAACTACCCAACCATACCCTGAAAGCGAACTGCTCTTACGCCTGGCTGCCGGAGAAGAAGGCGCCATGAAAGCGCTGTATGAAAGCTATTTCTCCAGGCTCTACTATTTTGCCTTCAAGATGATCGGAGTGGAAAGGGAAGCCGAAGATATCGCACAGGAAGCTTTGATGAGCTTCTGGCAACGCAGGGACCAGTTCACCCACAGTACGCTGAAGGAAGCCGGATCCTATCTTTTCACCATCGCCAGGAATCGTTGTTATAATTATACCCGGGATAAAAATACACGCATCAGCAAACATGCTGAAATAGCCGCAGAGCAGGAGATATCCGAAGACTCACTCACATTGAATATTATCCGTGAAGATATCTTCAACCGTATTTACCAGGAGATCCAACAATTAGCGCCAGCCCAGGTAGCCCTCCTGAAAATGATCTTTATCGAAAACCTGGATACAGCCGAGATTGCAGAAAGATTGCAGACCACACCCAACAACGTTCGCAACCAGAAGGCCCGCGCATTGGAAAAACTAAAAACAGCCCTGCTCCGTAAAAAACTCCTTACACAAATTCTTTTACTTTTTTACTGATAGTTGTGATGCTTTGCCTTGCTGGCGTGTTTACATAATAGTAACAGGCTTTTAGCCACCTAAAACCTTCCATCTTATGCATACAGACAGCAACAATATTAATGACCTTATCTATAAGCATCTTCGCGATGAAGCACTTTCTCAGGAAGAACAGGCAAGTTTGGATCATTGGCTGGAGCAGTCGGCGGCAAACCGGCAACTGTTATCGGAACTGACGAACGAGCATGAATGGAATGCCTACTGGCAGATCAGAACAGATGAAGCAAGAACGAATAGTGCTTACAACAGATTCAGGGAAGCAGTATTTATTCCTCCGCAGGAAGAGCAGGGATCTGCCACTGAACCCCGGATCCGTTCCATCGGCAGCTGGAAATGGGTAGCGGCAGCAGCAGCAGTACTGATCATGATATCAGTTGGCGCTTATCTCTGGATCAACACGGGTAAGCAAATGGATACAGACCTTCCCACGGCCGCAAAACAAGTCGCACCAGGAAAGAATGGCGCAATCCTTACACTGGCAGATGGCTCCACCATTGTGCTGGACAGCCTGAACAACGGGATCATCGCATCACAGCAGGGAGCAAAGGTTCACCTGGAGAACAGTAAACTGGTGTATGATCCTGCCGGTAAAACCTCCGGCGATATATCGTACAATATCATGACCACACCAAGAGGCCGGCAGTTCCAGGTCAGTTTACCGGATGGTACAAAAGTATGGTTGAATGCGGGAAGCTCTTTACGCTACCCAACTGCATTTGAAGGCAATGATCGCACAGTGGAAATAGCAGGCGAGGCTTTTTTTGAAGTGGCTAAGAACAAGCAAAAGCCTTTCATCGTGAAAACACATGCAGACAGGATCACAGTAACAGGCACACAGTTCAACGTGAATGCTTATGCGAATGAGCCCTTCATGAAAACTACCCTCGTGGAAGGTTCCGTAATGATCAACAATGCAGTGCTGAAACCCGGTCAGGCATATATGAATGGACAGATCCTGAAGACTGATGCCGACCAGGATATAGCCTGGAAAAATGGATTCTTCAATTTCACCAACCAGGACCTGCCTGCCGTAATGCGCCAGCTGGAAAGATGGTATGATATCGATGTGAAATTTGTGGGCGCAGCAAAGCCATTCAGTTTTAATGGAAAGATGGACCGCGGCATGCAACTGAGCGATGTATTGTTCTTCCTGGATGAAATGAAGATAACGTACAAACTGGAGGGTAGGACCCTCACCATCTCAAATGAATAAATACCTTTTACCATAACACCTCCAATCCTGCCATTCAATCACCTAAATGCACCAACCATGGCAACTTAAAAGCATTGGGCAAGCTCCATAAAAAAACCGAAGGTGGGGAAACACCTTCGGCGAAATGAATGGGCTGACCCCAATAACAAGATTCCTTTTCAAGCTGCTCATTATTCATCAACCCAAACATTGCAAAGGTATGCCAAAAACTGCTTTTTGCAGGTGTTATGTACTTCCCATGTCTATACCCGAAAGAGGAGGTAAGCGCCTGCTGACCAAAACCCTGTTAGTGATGAAACTAACGATCCTGCTTCTGACAGTATCCATTCTCCACGCCAATGCTGGAGGATTTGCGCAAAGCATCAGTCTTCAAGGCAAAAATCTGCCGGTGGAACAAGTGATCAAGAGCGTGGAAAAACAAACAGGATATGTTTTCCTGTATTCACGCGAAGTGCTGGCCAACACACGCACTATCACTATCGATGCTTCCAATACACCATTGAAGGAATTCCTGCAACAGGCATTCAGGGACCAACCATTCCGTTTTTCTATCCGGAGTAAGACCATCTTGCTTTTACAGAAAACAATGGCCCTGGAAAGTATCGATCTGCCTAAAGATTCCATACAGAACATACCCGAAGCAATCAAAGTAAACGGCCAGGTATTTGGCGTGAATAATCAGCCGCTGATAGGCGCCAGTGTGCGAAAGCAGGGCACAAAAGAATTTGTGTTGACTGACCACAACGGAAGATTTGTGATCAATGCCGAAATAGGAAGCAAGTTGCTTGTGTCGTATGTAGGCTATGAACTGTACGAATGGAAAGTGACCGGCCCGCAGGTGAGGATCCCGCTTCAGCTTGTAGTGAATGATCTCGATCAGACAGTGGTGACTGCATATGGCAAAACAACCAAAAGACTGGCAACAGGAAATATCAGCACCGTGAAGGGAGAAGATATCCAGCGGCAACCAGTGATGACTGTTCTGGAAGCATTGGTTGGCCGTGTTCCCGGCCTGATAGTTAATCAAACCTCAGGCAATGGTGCAGCGCCGGTGAGTCTTTTGATCCGCGGAAGAAATACGATCAACTCCACTGTGCCAACTGACCCGCTCTATGTGATAGATGGTGTGCCGCTTACTTATCTCAACGTAAGCACGTCTACCAGTGCACTGGATTTTAGTCCTGGAGCAGTACAATCCGGTGTATCCAATACCAATGGAGAAAATCCACTGCTGAGCATAAATCCAAACGATATTGAACGTGTAGATGTACTCAAGGATGCTGATGCAACAGCCATCTATGGTTCGAGAGGCGCCAATGGCGTTGTACTGATCACCACTAAAAAAGCAAAAGCCGGCCCTCCCAGTTTCAATATCAGCATTGGCAATGGTCTTAAGTTCAACCAACGCTATCCAAAACTGCTGAGCACTCCTGAATATCTCGCCATCCGGAGAGAAGCGCTTCAGAACGATGGTATTGCTGCAGACATCTACAGCGCCCCGGACCTGATGCTCTGGGATACCACCAAATACACAGACTGGCAAAGGGAAATGATCGGAGTGGGCAATATGCTCAACGTGAACATTGGTGTTGGAGGTGGTACCACGCAAACCAGTTATGCACTGTCAGCAGGTTTTCGATCACAAAAAGAGCTCATGAACAATGATGGGAAAAACAACGTTGTGAACCTCCTCACTTCTGTGAACCATAGCGGACTGAACCAAAAATTCAAGCTGTCATTCGGCAATTCAATGGCAGTAAGCGATGTGAAATCATATGCGTTGGGTTTGCTTACCGATATTCCACCCAATGCTCCCGATATCTATACTGAAAAAGGTGATTTCAACTTTATCCCATACAGGGGACGAACTTCCAGTTTATTTTATTTTTCCAGACTCAAATCACCCAGTGAAAGCAAGTCGATCAAATTAGGCTCTCAACTGAATATCAGTTATCAGATCATAAAGGGCCTGATCATTTCTGCAAGCGGCGGACATAACTTCAGTAATAACCAGAACAGGGCCATTACTCCTGCTGCTTCGCGGGACACGCTGTACAGAAACGCTCCCGGCGCATACTATGGAAGAAGCACTCAAAATGATTTTAACATCGAACCTCAACTGGCATATTCAACAATGTTGGGCAAAGGGAATTTATCAGTTCAGCTGATAGGAACATATTTCACCAGTACCGCCAGGGCTGAAACCATTCACGGGACGGATTTTACCAATGATGCATTGATGAAGAGCTACAACAATGCAGGTACTAAAACAGTCAGTGAAGGATTCAGACAATACAAATATCTTTCGGCAGCAGCCATCCTCAGGTATATATGGGATAATAAATACATCATTAACCTGAATGCTAAAAGAGATGGCTCCTCAAGGTTCGGACCTGGCAAGCAATTTGGGAATTTTGCTTCTGTAGGCGCCGCATGGATCTCGTCTGACGAGCGCTGGATGAAAGCAGTATTGCCCAAATGGATCAGCCTGCTAAAATTCAGAGGCAGTGTTGGCGCTACAGGCAGCGATAATGTAGGAGAGTTTGAGTACTTATCCCAATGGGGCACTGCTCCTGCAGATCTGAATCCATTAAAGCTTTTCAGGTACAACGGAGTAGATGCTTACCATGTACTGAAACCTTTGAACCAGGAATTTCAATGGGAAACTACTTTCAAATCCGAATTTGGTGCAAGCCTGGGATTCCTGAATGACCGCGTATTGCTGGAGTTTGCTGCTTACAGGAATATATCCAGTAATCAACTCACCAATATGCCAACGGGATTGTTTACAGGTTTTGCTTCAACTGTAACTAACCTGGCCGCAAAAATTGCCAACACAGGTATTGAATTTCAGATGACTGCTAAATTGATCGAGCGAAAAGATTTCAATCTCTCGGTAGATTTCAATATCAGCAGGAACAGGAACCGTCTCCTCGAATTTCCCGGTATCGAAAATTCAATATACAATAACAGGTTGAGGGTAGGGCAGCCAACCACTGTGGAATATCTCCTTCGCTATACCGGCATAGATCCGCTCACTGGTTCGCATAGTTTTGAAGACTACAATAAGGATGGTGTGATCACTGCCGGATCCAGGTTCTTTCTTCCAACACTTCCCAACGAGGACAGGTATATAACCATCGATAAAGCTCCAAAATATTTCGGGTCTACAGGATTGAATATATCCTACAAAGATTTTTCAATCTCTACCAGACTTGATTTTAAGAATCAACTGAGGGAAGATCCTTACCTGACGGCCATTGTAGGAAGCATGAAGAATATTTCACTCCCTGCTGAGATCCTGAACAACCATTGGAGGAATCCGGGTGATATAGTTAAGTATCCCAGGTTTACCACAGAAGGCACAAGGATCAACAGCAATAACCTTGACAGGTCAGATGCCAAATATGTTAACGGATCTTTCCTGCGCATGAATAATCTTTCCATCGCCTACAGGTTCCCGCAAAGCTGGTGCAAAAAGATCGGCGTCAAGAACATTGGGATCTCTATCAATACCCAAAATCTCTTTACGATAAGTCCCTACAAAGGCCTGGAGCCGGATCTCCAGACTTCCATCTACGCCACTCCGATCCCGAGGACCATCAGCACCAATCTCCGACTCAATTTCTAAAACACTGCTCATGCGTAAACAAACCTTCATACATACAATTTGCATCCTGATCTCAGCATCGGTGCTGGTTAGCAGCTGCAAAAAACTACTGGAAACAGAACCTCCGATCTCGAGCATTTCCACGGAAGAAATGTTTTCCAATAACCAGCAGGCCGAACTGGCTATAGCCGGTATCTACTCAAAGATGATCAATGGCATTGACATGGTATCCACATCGGGGATAACCAATACTTGCTTTGCAGCAGGACTCACTACCATTACAGCCGGTTTGTCGTCTGATGAGTTGATGATCACTGGAAACAATATTGCCGATGATCTGGCGCTTTCACAGAATAAGATCCTGCCGTCAAACACCAGGCGGACAGATGCTATCTGGAATTCTGCATTCAGGACTGCATATGATGCCACTGCCGTTATAGATGGTATCGCTGCATCAACTTCAGAAGAACTGGTAGAGAGCGTAAGGAATCAACTGACGGGAGAAGCGCTGGCCATCCGCGCCTTCAGTTATTTCTACCTGGTGAATTCTTTTGGCGATGTTCCGCTGGTGCTCAGTTCCGATTCAAAGAAAAACGTTGCATTGCCAAGAGCGCCTGTTTCAAAAATATATGAGCAGATCATTGCAGACCTCGTAAAGGCCCGCTCATTATTGAGCAGTGATTTTGCTTTCGCGAAAAATGAAAAAGTGAGGGTCAGCAAATGGTTTGCCGAAGCATTGCTGGCACGTGTATACCTGTACACTGGTCAATACCAGTCGGCCATCAGCAGCGCAACGGAAGTGATCAATCAGAAAGCCCTTTTTGACCTCGAACCGGACCTTGGAAAAGTGTTCCTGAAACAAAGCAAGGAAGCCATCTTCCAACTGAAGCAAACTAGCGAAAATGCATACCAGAAACTGGGGACGCCGGAAGGTCTTGCTTTTTTGTATAATGCCAATACCGCAGGAACGCCGCCTTATATAGTATTGAGCGATCAACTGCTCGGCAGTTTTGAAGCTAATGATCAACGCCGTACTTCCTGGGTTGCTTCCTATCCTCCCTACCTGGCGCCTGCCAAGTATAAGAATGGAGAAGGTTTGGAATATTATATCGTGATGCGATTGGCTGAGCTGTACCTGATCCGCGCAGAAGCCACCGTACTGGGCTCACCGGCAAATGTAAACGCTGCCATTGCCGATATCAACCAGCTCAGAAAAAGGGCCAATGTAACAGAGCTGGAATTGGATCTGCCTGCTGCAACTGTAATCGATGCCATCGCACATGAACGAAAGATAGAGCTGTTTGCAGAATGGGGCCATCGCTGGTTTGATCTGAAGAGAACAGGCAAAGCACATGATACCCTGTCTGCCATTCCCAACAAGCAACCCTGGTGGGGTGATTTCCAGTTACTCTATCCCATTCCGGAGAAAGAGATCAATGTGAATGGACAGTTGATTCAAAACCCCGAATACAATACGCTCTAAAAAGATATTCAATGCAAAATAATTTCTTATTGTTATGTACTGCATTCCTGCTTATAACGGTAATGAATGCATGCAGCAAACGCGAACTGAATCCCGGCTCTCCAGCCACCATACAGGTTTACAATGCCCTCAATGATGGTTCTGCAGTATACATGGATTTTTCAGGCAAACGCCCTGCAGTATTCAGAACAACCCGCCTTTTCAGTGTCAACACTTCCGGCAGGCTTACACTGGATGCATCGCCTCTGCCCGTGCAACTGTACAGCAGACCTGATACGATGGCTAAGGATGGTCCGATATTGACAGCCAGTCTTGATTTTGAAAAAGGCGCTATTTATTCCATGTTCATCTATGGTTCCAAATCAACGGCAAAATACAGCTGGCATAAAGATGTGATACCACCACTCGGCATGTCTGACAGCACCACACATATCAGGTTTGCCAATTTCAGCGAAGAACACAATATCAGCGTGAACCTGAAAGGCCAGCCAACCGGTAGTTTCATTCAGCAATTACAACTGAGGTCTTTTTCTGATTTCACAGAACTGAGCGCCAACAAATCTGTTGCGAAATACGAATTTGAAATAAAAGACCTCAATACCGGAACCATCATCGCCACCTATGTTGCCGATAAGGTGAACGATTTCACCGGCAATGGCGGAAACAATGCCTGGTTCAACAAATCCAATACCCTGGTGCTGGTTGGGAAACAGGGTGGTACCGGTACCGTACAACCGAAAGTGGTTGTTATGCCTCACCGATAAATATTCACTTTCATCAGTATTTAATTTATCCATTACATATTATGAGTACAGTGTTAAAAGTGGAGAACCTCTCCCATAGGTATTCCTCTGCCTGGGCTATCCGTGACCTTAACTTCGAGATCAGCCAAACAGGCGTGATCGGACTGCTCGGCTCCAATGGAGCCGGCAAGTCCACCACCATGAATATCATTTGTGGCGTACTGAAACAAACGGAAGGAGATGTATACATCAATGGCATCAATAAGAAGAATGATCCGAGGCTGGCCAAAAGACAGCTGGGATTCCTTCCGCAAACTCCGCCGCTCTACGCAGACTTTACCGTGAACGAGTACCTGACCTATGCGGCAGACCTTCGTTTCATTGAAAAAACTCAGGTAAAGAAGGCAGTGGCTGAAGCCATGGACAAAACCGGGATCTCACATTTCAGTTCCCGGCTGATCAAAAACCTGTCTGGTGGCTATAAGCAACGCGTAGGCATTGCACAGGCCATCATTCACAAACCAAGTGTTGTAATATTGGATGAGCCAACCAACGGACTTGATCCCAACCAGATCATCGAAGCCAGAAAACTGATCCGGGAGATCGGCAATGATCATATCGTATTGCTGAGCTCACATGTTTTGTCTGAGATCAACCTGCTATGCCGTGATATCATCATGATTGAAGGAGGCCGCATCGTTTTCTCAGATTCAATGGATTCATTCAATAACTACCTGCAGCCATCCAGCGTGATCGCCATTATGGAAAACCCACCACCGGAAACCGAGCTGACAAAAATTGCAGGAGTGACCCGCGTGGAATTCCTTACCGGTAAACAGTGCCGGATCTTCTTCAATGGCAACACCAATATCACAGAAACCATTATTGCCGCCAGCATGCAGCACCAATGGAGACTGCAGGAGATCCACCTGGAAAGATCCCTGCTGGATGATGTGTTCAAACAATTATCCAGACAATCCTAAATCCTGCGACCATGAAAATATATTTGAAAATAGCCCGGGCAGAATTACGATACCTGTTCTACTCGCCGGTAGCCTGGTTTGTGCTGCTGGTGTTCTATACATTCGCTGCCTACCTTTTCTTTTTTCCGCAGGAAAGCAAAACCATCGTACAGGAAGAGATCCTGGATACAACGCTCGACTGGATGGGAGTTGCTCCGGGGTTATATGGCGACATGATCGGCCCGATTGTGAAGCAATTGACAGATAACCTGTATCTGTTCATTCCTCTACTCACTATGGGTGTGATCAACAGGGAAACCACCAGCGGCTCCATCAAGCTCCTGTATTCATCTCCCATCAGGACAAGAGAGATCGTTTTGGGAAAATACCTGGGGATGGTTTGCTTCAATGCCTTTCTGCTGCTGGGTTTTGGAGTAGTGCTGGCCACTGCCAGTTTCACTATCAGCGATCCGGAAACGGGCTGGATGATCTCTGCACTGTTCGGCATGTTCCTCATTGCGAATGCCTATACAGCAATCGGTATTTTTATCAGCTCCCTCACCAATTACCAGATAGTGGCAGCAGCACTGACCTTTGTCGTTTTCTTTGCCATGAATCAATTGTCAGGACTCTGGCAGCAATACGACCTGGTGCGCGATCTCACTTACTCATTTTCTTTGAAGACCAAAGCAATAATGCTACTGAGAGGAATGCTCACCAGCAGGGATATTATTTATTTCCTGCTCATCGCAGCCCTTTTCCTGTTCTTTACTTTGATCAGGTTGAAAAGCATGCAGGAATCGAAAACAAGAAAACTGGTTTTCTCCAGGTATGCACTGGCCTTCCTTGCAGTGGTAATGCTGAGCTATCTTTCTTCCAGACCTGGTTATATCCTGTACCACGATCTCACAAAAAACAAGAACAACACTTTACATCCTGTTTTGCAGGATGTGGTAAAAAAACTGGATGGATCACCTCTTACTGTAACGCTTTATGCCAACCTGTTCCACCCGCGAGCGTACGCGGCACTGCCACAGAACAGGGTCAATTATTTCCTGGATCTCTGGGAAGAATATATCAGGTTCTATCCAAACCTGAAGTTCAAATTTGAATACTATTATGATATCAACGAGGGAGACAGCAGTTTGTATAAAAAGTACCCGGGAAAAAGCATGGATGAAATTGCTGCAATCAGATGCGAGATCCTGGACATCCGTAAGTCGCTTTTCAAAAAGCCTTCGGAGATGAAGAACATGGCGGAGCTGCGTGATGAAGAGCTCAGGATGCTGATGGAACTGGATTACAAAGGACGCAAAACCATTTTGAGGGCTTTCGATGATGGCAAAACCTGGCCCAAAGAAGAAAATATTGCAGGCTCTTTGATGAGACTGGTCCGCGACAACGATGTGAAAACAACATTTCTCACCGGCCATATCGAACGCAGCCCGTATAGATTCACGCCAAAAGATTTTGGGGGTATGGTCACCAATAAGGATTTCCGGAATTCCCTGATCAATAAAGGTGTGGACGCAGATACAATTTCCATTGCCGATAAAGAAATTCCTGACAACCTGGACCTGTTGGTAGTGGCTGATCCCAGAACTCCCTACAATGAAGCAGAATTGAACCGCCTCTCGAAATATATCGATGCAGGGGGAAATGCAATTGTATTAACAGAGCCGGGCAGGCAACAATTCCTGGATCCAATTTTGAAGAAGCTCGGCGTGCAGGTAGATCATGGAACCATTGTGCGTATCGATAAAGATGAAAAGCCCACAATTTTCTCCAACAGATTTACGGATGAAGCCAACCTGATGGCTGATGAATTATACTGGCAATATTATAATTGGTACCGGAAATGGTACCTCGGAGGATGGGCTATGAACGATGGAGCCGCCAGTCTGAATGTTGAGCCTGTAAATGGTTTCAAGCCAACGCCTATCCTGATCATGCCCGGCGATCAAAACACCTGGATCGAGAATGGCTTGTTTGTAGTGGATTCCGCAGCACCGGTATTTTCTGAGCAGGAAGGTGATATCAGGAAACCAGCTTACAATATTGTGGTAAGTCTGACAAGAACGATCAACAACAAAGAACAACGGATCATCGTTGCCGGTGATGCCGATTTCATGAATACAAAAAGAGTTCCACAAGGCAAGATCTGGCAGGCGCTCTACAGCTGGGGATTGAATAACCAGTATCCCGTATACGCCAACAAGCGAATGCCACCGGACAGGTTTTTCTCCATCAGCAACAAAACAGCCGGGATCTTACTAGGCATCTATGTTTATTTGATTCCGGCAGCATTGTTATTGATAGCTGCCATCATCCTCGTGAGAAGAAAGAGAAAATAAAATACTGTATTAAAAACAACGAGACGATGTTCCTGCAAACGGATGATCAAACGATCGAAGACCTCAGGCTATTTGCCAAAAAAGAACAAAAAGGAATCTACGATATCTACAATAATGCCGCAACCCGCGGCGGAGAATTGCTGCTGGAAAAAATGTTCAGGAATCCATTGTCTGACCTGGAAGCTATCACCGAAAGAAGCGGCATCATTGGATCATTTGCAAAAATGAGAACAATATTCCCTTTTCAACCGGCAATCCTGGATAGCGTGGAGAAATACCTCAGCCAGGATCAGGAACAGCGGGATGGGCAAAAGTCAACGCTCGGCGAACGCGAGATGGCCAATGGCATTGCCGCGATCATCGAGTTGCTGCATGCCCTGCATTCATTCCTTGAAAAAGGAGATATAACGAAGGTCAGCGGATTGAAAAGGGAAAGTATAGCCATGATCAACCTCTTGAACGATCCCGGTCTTGAACCTGCTTTCAAAGAGAAACCCGGATCGAAACTTTCCTATGCTGCCATCACAGCTTTTGATATTCTCTTCCGGGTAAAAGAAAGGACCCGGATTACAACTGCACTGAATTTCATCTACCAACTGGATGTATACATTGCCGTTGGTGCAGTTGCCAATAAAAGGGATTTCACTTTTCCACTTGCAAGGCCCAAAGGCAGCAACCTGCTGAAGATAGAAGGCGTGTATCATCCCGAGTTGAACTCTCCTGTGCCCAACAGTCTTCATATGCATGCAGGCAAATCAGTTGTGTTTCTTACAGGAGCCAATATGGCGGGCAAGTCCACTTTTCTCAGATCATATAGTACAGCAGTGTATATCGCGCATATGGGATTCCCTGTTGCAGCTGCTTCCGTGGAGTTTTCGGTTATGGATGGGATTTATACAACCATTAACCTGCCGGACAATCTTGGCATCGGGGCCAGTCACTTTTATGCGGAAGTACTGAGGGTAAAGAAAGTAGCCACCGAATTGGGAGCCGGAAAATCTCTTTTCATCCTGTTCGATGAATTGTTCAGAGGCACCAATGTAAAGGACGCGCATGAAGGTACTGTGGCCATCACACATGCTTTTGCGGGCAAGGGGACAAGTATGTTCATCATTTCTTCCCATATAGTGGAAGCAGGGGATGAGCTGAAACAGAAAAGGAATATTGCTTTCCATTATTTGCCCACCAGGATGAAGGGCACTGTTCCCGAATATACCTATACGTTGGAAGAAGGGATCACGGACGACCGGCATGGCATGATCATCATTCGCAATGAAGGCATTTTGGAAACACTGAAAAACGGGAAGAAAAACTAACTGATATGAATTTTACCATCGATAAGCAATCACTGGATGAATTGAACCTCCTGGGTAAGTTCAGACAAGGATCTGTGTATTCTCTTTTTAACCAGGTGAAGACGCGTGGCGGTGAACAATTGCTGGATCAGCTGTTCCGTACACCCTTGACAGATGCTGAAGCCATCAATCGCCGGACTGCCGTTTTTCGTTTTTTCCAGGAATCGAAATTCCAATTTCCATTCGATGCGCAACAGGTAGTGCTGATGCGGGAATATGTGGATGCAGAAAGCAGTAAGAATTACATGCAGACCTGGGCAGGGGTGCTGCTGAAAAAATGCTTGTCGTCCCTCACGCGCGATGAGCGATACAAGGCGCTTATCCAGGGGCTGCAGGCAACCATCGTTACGATGAAGAAATGTTTCGGCTTCGCCAGTTCTTTATCAGCAATGACCGGCCCTTACCAGCAGGAGGCATCAGCCATCTTGCAGATCCTGCAATCTCCGGAGATCAGCAGGCTGATCGATACGGATATCTATACAGACATTTCCGTTGGAAATATTGCCAGGTATGATCATCTGCTGAAAAATAAACTCAACAAAGAGATCAGGCTGATCCTGGACTTTATTGCCGCATCGGATGTAAATATCGCTGTAGGAAATATTGCCGCGGAAAAAGGATTTACTTATGCCAGAGCCATGCCAAAAGAAAGGAATATTTTAAGAGCTATCGATCTGAAACATCCCTCCATTGGTGGCGCTATTGGCAATACCATTGAAATGGCGGCGCAACAGAATGTGATCTTTCTCACCGGCGCTAATATGGCAGGTAAATCAACCTGGATGAAGAGCATCGGTATCGGGATGTACCTGGCGCATATCGGATTTCCTGTGGCGGCAAAGTCCATGGAATTCTCGGTAAGGGAGGGCATTTATTCCAGCATCAATGTTGCGGATAATATTGCGCTTGGCTATAGCCATTTCTACGCAGAAGTGGTAAGGGTTAAGAATGCTGCTGATGCAACTGCTACCGGAAAACACCTGCTGCTGATGTTCGATGAACTGTTCAAAGGCACCAATGTAAAAGATGCATTCGATGGCACGCTGGCGGTAACGGAATCATTTGCAGAATATACCAACTGTCTCTTCATTGTGAGCACACATATCATAGAAGTGGGCGCTGCATTGAAAAACAGGAATAATATACAATTCACTTTCATGCCTACAGTACTGGAAGGAAGCGTGCCCAGGTATACGTATCGTTTACAGGAAGGCATAACCGAAGACCGGCAGGGAATGATGATCATCAGGAATGAAGGCATTCTTGAACTGATCGGCAATTAATATCAATCTTAATTATCACTGACATGAAAATCATATTTAAAATCGCCAGGGCAGAGCTCAGAACATTGTTTTATTCTCCCATTGCCTGGGTGATCCTGGTTACTTTCTTTGTTGTTACCGGCGTATTTTTTGTAACACCGCTTATGAACATGGCCAGGGCGCAGGAAGTGCAATTGGCCAACAGTCCATCCTGGACAGGGTTCCAGGGGCCATTGACATTATCTATGTTCAGTGTTACGCTTGAGAACGCCATGTCTTATCTCTACCTGTTCATTCCATTGCTGACCATGGGAACCATCAGCAGGGAAGTGAATTCCGGGTCGATGAACCTGTTGAGCTCTTCTCCCATCAGGATCAGGGAGATCATTGCAGGCAAATACCTGGGTCTGATGTTATTTGGCCTGGTATTGATGTCGTCCATCGCATTGCTGTTGCTCACAGGTTATTTCAGTATCGTGAATGCAGAATTGAAATGGTATATGTCCATAATGCTGGGGTTCTGGTTGCTTTCCAGCACTTACCTGGCCATCGGTTTATTTATTTCCTGTTTGACCAATTACCAGATCATGGCAGGTATCGCCACTTTTGTGGTATTCTTCCTGCTGAGTATTATGGGGACTGTTTGGCAGCAATATGATTTCGTGCGTGATATTACCTGGTTCCTGAGCATCGATGGAAGAGTAAAGTCGATGACGATGGGTTTGATCACTACCAAAGACGTATTTTATTTCCTGCTCATCATTGCTTTATTCCTGGGGCTCTCCATGATCAAATTGAAAACGAGACAGGAATCTGCAAAATGGACAGTCCCATTTTCCAGGAGCATTGCCTGGGTGGTGCTGATCCTCACGATCGGGTATTTCTCATCCCGTCCGGGTTATATCGGTTACCTGGATGTAACCAGGGACCAGCGCAATACCATCGACTCCGCTACCCGGGCAGTGTTGAAAGAACTGGACGGTTCGCCGCTCACCGTAACATTGTTCACCAATTTATTTGGCGGGAATTTTCCGATCGGACTTCCTGAAGCAAGGAACAATTACGTATGGGGCGTCTGGGATAAATATGTGCGGTTCTATCCCAATATCAAATTGCAATACGAGTATTACTATGACACGGAAAAAGGCGACAGCACAGCGTATCTCGGGTATAAAAATAAAACCCTGCATCAGATCGCAAAGTCGAAAGTGAGGATGTATAAGATTGATATCAACGATTTCAAAAAACCGGAAGAGATCAGGAAAATAATTGATTTTGGCGATGAGCCTTTGAGGATGTTGATGCTACTGGAGTATAAAGGAAAGAAAGAATTCCTGCGCACTTACAGCGCCAGTGATCCCTGGCCCACGCAACCGAATGTTTCCGGAACCATCAGGCGATTGACAAGGGAAAAAGTCCCCAATATTACTTTCATAACGGGGCACTATGAGCGAAGTCCCTGGCGGAATGGTGAAAGAGAGTTTGGTTCTCATACCAACAGTAAGCTGGAAAAACCCGCCCTCATCAATCTGGGCGTCAATACAGATACTGTTTCTCTTTTGCATTCGGAAATCCCTGATTCCACAGACCTGCTGGTGGTGGCTGATCCCAGGTCTGCATTGCTGCAAGGTGAGCAACAGAAGATCCTGGAATACCTGAACAAAGGAGGCAATGCCATTTTCTATGCCGAACCGGGTAAGCAGCAAATGCTGAATCCGATACTGAACCAGCTGGCAGTGAACATCGATTCCGGAATATTGGTATCACCGCGAAAACACAGGGAAGGGGAAATATTCAATGGTATCATGACCAGGGCCGGAAATTACATGGCGGCGGAAGGCATGATGCAGCTCTATCAACGGTTTGGTAAAATTGGAGCATCGGCTAGTTTCAGTGGAAGCAGCACCGTGAGTTTCCTGGAAAAGAATGGATTTACAATTGAGCCGATCGTTTCGGTGGCAGGTAACAAAAATACATGGATCGAAAAAGGGATTTTCGTGTCGGATTCTGCAGCGCCAATATTTGCAGCCAGTGAAGGAGATTTGAAAAAAGAGGAATATGTGCTGGCGGTGAAGATGTCCAGAAAAATAAATGACAGGGAGCAAAGGATCGTGGTGAGCGGAGATGCAGATTTTATGTCGTTGGACCAGAAAAATGGGATGTCGATCGGAACAGGTTTGTACAGCTGGCTGATGAATAATGAATACCCGGTGTATACGAAAGTGAGATTGCCAACGGATAAGATGCTGACAATAGGGAGGACCGCAGGAAAAATGATCTGGTATGTTTATGTGTATATTATTCCGGGATTGTTGCTGGCGCTGGGAGCAATTATTATTATCAGGAGAATGAGAAAGTAAATTCAGCGCGAAGGCTCCTCTGATAGAGGCGCCTTCGCGCAATTTGAAAGCGTTATATATCAGAAGCTTTTCCGCACATTCTTTTTATCGTAAGTCCTGTTGTAATTTTTGATACACTCGTCATAGTGCTTATTGGAATACCGAACATAAGCGCGATAAACATTTTTCACCAGCGGTAAGATCTTTTCAGGCTCCCAGGATTCGATAGGGCCACCATCGATACTTAGCCCCTTATACATAAATGAATTGGATTGACTGCCTTCCGCAAACGGCGAGTACACAGATATCTTTCCATCGATGAGCTTGAAAAGCCAGCAACTGTCGTTTGCCACACCTTCCTTTACACCAACATCATAGCTCTTTCTTGTGATGGAAACAGTTGAATCCACATAAATCTTCATGATCCTGTTTTCATAACTTTTACGGGCATCCTTATTTGTATGGAGGAGATAACTTTTCTTAAGTACTGTATCCATATAGATCTTTGAGGATACCAGCAGCCTGGTGCTGTCTTTGAACAATACATGGTAATCATGTTTCAGGTTCACTTCCTGGCGGATACGCAAGCCTTGCATCCAGTTCTCCAGCGGCAGATGCTGAGCGAAGACTAATTGGAGGGAAAATGAAAAAAGCGAAAACAGGACAAACGGTTTAATGAATTTCATTTGGTTGGGGTTTATGATCCGGGCGCAAAAATCGTTTTTTCCTGAAACAAAAAAGCGCCCGCAGGCGCTTTTCATATTTTATTAAGGCTTTTTCTTTATCGGGCTTGGTGGCGTTGGGCTTCCGCCATTCTTCTTCCTTTCTTTTTCATAATTCTTCCTGCTTTGTTCTTCCAGCTTCTGTTCATCTGCCTTTCCGGCATCATCCAAAATCTTGGCATCAGTCGGGAACTGACCATCCTTGAGCTTTTGATTGAAGAACTTGGTCACGTGCACCCAGCGTCCATTTTTCCATTTGAAGGCCTCATAGTCACCGTCAGGTACATACGTATTCTTCCTGGCTGGCTCATCAGTTTCTGAGATCAGGTGATCAACAATGATCAGGTCCAGTTCAGGATCATAATTGAAGAATGCTTTCGCTTCTTTTTTGAACTCGATGCTAAAACGGTGCTGGGGCTTGCGTTTCTCCTCATCATCTTCAAATGAAATGGCAGGATTGCCAAATACCGGCTGTCCATTTTCGAAACTGAGCACTTCCATCCATTTCTTGGAGCTGCCTACGCTGAATTCATCGAAACCGATCAGCGTATAATATTTTTTCCCTTTATATTCTTTGAGGATGATCTTGTAATAAATAGCGCCGATCCAGTTTTCATTGCTGCGTACGGAATCCATCGGATTTTTAGTGAACATGCTCTGATCATGAAGCGGGATCAGTTTGAGTTTGCCATCGGGCGTGCGCATCTGGATAGCGCCTCGCTGCATCACTACATATTCATCTTTCTTGGCCTGCCAGGTGAAGATGCGGAACGCACTGTCCGGAGCATACAGTTTGGAAATATTCACTGAATCGAAAGGGTAGTAGAAGGAATTGGTGAACTGCAGGGCGCGCACGAAACTGCGGATAAACAAACTATCATAGCGGAACCTTTCAGCGGGCTCCTGGGCCATCACCATCTGCCTGCTGTATTCCTTAAGGGTATCTTCCCTCATTTTGAGCGCAGCCCGGAAGCCAGGCGTTATTTTCTGCACCTGCGCAGATACTTGCAGGGGCATCAATCCGGCAGACGATAAAACACCAATCAATAAACTAAAACAGAGGGAACGATTCATATGCATACTTTTCCTGTGCGGCAAAGGTACAATCCCTTTACCAATGCTTGCAAACGGAAAAGCTTTGGGAAAATTTTATGCTTATTGCAAAGATTTTGCAAAATCGGCCAGGTCGTTGAAGGCCAGGTCAATGGCAGGATCGGGGCCTTGTTCAGGGTGCGTGTTACGCACGTAAACGGTATGCATACCGGCATTGCGGCCGAACTGCATATCGCTGAGCTTATTGCCCACAATGAGGGAGCGGTGCAGATCGATCTCGGGATAATCCTTTTTGGCGCTGAAAGCCATGCCGGGATTGGGTTTGCGACTGGGATCGGATTTATCTGCAGCCGGACAGTAATAGATCTTGTCGATGCGGCCGCCGGCTTTATTGATGGCGGCCATCATATTGGTATGGATCGCATGGAGGTCTGCATCGGTCATGAGCCCACGGCCGATCCCGCGCTGGTTGGTCACCATCACGATCCTGCCGAAAACACCGTTAAGGGTTTTGAGTGCTTCCAGCACGCCATCGTAAAAAACGAATTCGTCCCAGTTGTAGATATAATCTTCTTTCTTCTCGTGATTGATCACTCCATCACGGTCCAGGAACAAAGTCCAGCTCTTGTCGATACGTTGCAGGTCCAGCATAATCTTAAAAAACCTTGTTGCGGAATTCCTGGTTGGCCCGCTCGAAGTCGGAAGGAATTCCAATATCAATGAAATATTCGTCCTGGACCAGTCCAAACATATTCTGTTGGGTATAGTACTTTTCCAGGTAATCTTTTTCGAAAGAGAATTTTTCGTCGAAAGGCAGTTCCAGGAAGGCATTCACATTCAGCGCATATACACCACCGTTGATAAGCCCTTCTTCATAGTGTTGTTTCTCTTTGAAGCTTTCGATGCGCTGATCGGGGAGAAGGGATACTACTCCGTATCGATCGAAGTCCTTCATCGGTTTCAAACTGAGTGTGCAATCTGATTGCACGGAATCGTGGAAAGCAGTCAACTCATCCATTTTCACGGTAAAGATGGTATCACCATTCAATACCAGCACATCATCACTGAAAGTATGTGCACAGGCAAGACGGATGGCACCTCCTGTTCCCAGCGGTTCGTACTCGATGCTCACGGCCGTTTCCAGTTCAGGGTATTCGGAAGCGATAAATGCTTCGATCACTTCGTGCATATAACCCAGCGCCAGCACAAAACGCGTAATGCCCTGCTGACGGTAATAATCGATCACCCAGCCCAGGAAGGGCCTGCCGGCCACGGGAGCCATGCATTTGGGAAGATCGGGCACGGCGCTGCGAAGCCTTGTGCCCAATCCGCCGGCGAGAATGATGCATTCATTGATCATCTTAGCCGAAATATTTTTCTTCCACCAGCTGACAATAGATATGTCCGAGGAGGATATGACTTTCCTGGATGCGTGGCGTGTCTTTGGAAGGAACGTTCACGAGATAATCGCTCAGTTCTTTCATCTTACCCCCTGATTCACCGGTGAAGCCGATAGTGGTAACGCCTTTTTCGCGCGCCACTTCAAAAGCCTTCACGATATTGCCGGAATTGCCGGAAGTGGAGAGGCCGATCAGCACATCGCCTTTATTGCAGATGCCTTTCACCAGGCGGGCGTAAACAACATCATAGCTGTAGTCGTTGGCAACGGCAGTGAGGTAAGATGTGTTCACGTGCAAAGCCTCTGCAGGCAATGCGTCGCGGTCTTTGTAGAATCTTCCGGAGAATTCAGCGGCCAGGTGTTGTGCATCGGCTGCACTTCCGCCGTTACCACAGAAATATACACGGTTGCCGTTCTTAAGAGCAGCAACAGTGAGATTGGTAATGTCTTCGATCACTTTCACAATGGCTTCGTCCTGCAGTACTTTTTCTTTCACTGCGATGGATGCGGAAATTATTTCCTTGATCTTGCTCTGCATACCTTGATATGTTTTAGAAAAGGTGTTTGTTTAAATGGTCCAGGTAGTGAGGCCATGCTTCACAAACTGGTATTGCTTTACATAACCTCCGAATTTTCCGAGGGCTGATTCCACGGCGTATTTGGTGGTGCCCGGGCAATAGAAGGTCATGAAACCGCCGCCGCCTGCTCCGGAGATCTTGCCACCGGTAGCGCCGGCTTCTTTGGCGGTGTTGTAAATATCGTCCATCAGGCTGTTGCTGATGCCTTCAGCCATTTGTTTTTTTTGCTGGAATCCGAAATCGAGGATATTACCCACTTCGTGCACTTTCCCTTTGAGCAGCGCTTCCTTCATCATCTGCGCCTGCGCTTTGAGCTGGTGCATGGCTTCGATGGATTTCTCTTTCTTGTTCACCACGTTCTGGCTCTGCTTTTCGATGATGCGTGCAGACTCCCGACTGGTGCTTGTATAATAGAGGAGAAGATTGTTCTCCAGTTCAAACAGGTATTGTTGTTTGATGCGAAGCGGATTCACGATCACTTTCTCATCGGCATAGAACTCCATGAAGTTGACGCCACCAAAAGTGGCTGCATACTGGTCCTGTCGGCCGCCGGCCATATTGAGGTCTTTGCGTTCGATCTCATATGCCAGGTGCGCGATATCATATTCGCCGAGGGGCAGCCTGCACATTTCGGCAAAGGCGCCGATGATGGCTACCACCAAAGTGGAAGAGGTACCAAGACCAGAACCTGCAGGTGCGTCTACATAAGTGCTGAGACGGAAACCCGTTTCAGCTACTCCAAAATCCCGCTGGATCCGGTTGTACACGCCGGTGTGGAGGTCCAGCGTTCCCTGCAGTGGTAACTGTTGGGCATAGTCGAAGCTGATGATCTCTTTCCTGTCGAGCGCTTCGAAGATGATCTTCTTTTCCGCAATCGGTTCTATATTGGCGTAAGCATAGAGAGATACAGTGGCATTGAGGATGGCGCCATTGTACATATCGCAATAGGGACTTACATCGGTGCCACCACCGGCGAGGCCAATACGGAGCGGAGCTTTGCTTCTATAGATCATAACTGATTATCCTTTTGTTTCAGCGGCAATGGTTTCGATGGTTTCCACCAGCGAATGCCAGCTGTATTTTTGCTTCTCCATACGCAGGGCAGGGAGAAAATATTGTTCTCCCTTGTTAAAATATTCACTGATGGCTGCGGCGATGGCTTTGGGCTCAGGCTCGCAGACCAGTCCAACCTTATCATGCGGCACCAGTGATGGCAGTCCGCCTACATTGGTCACCACCATCGGCACTTCAAAGTGATAGGCCAGTGGCGTTACGCCGCTTTGCGTGGCGTTGCGGTAGGGCTGCACCACTACATCAGCGGCACAAAGGTAATATTTCACTTCACTGTCGGGTATGAATTGCGTGCGCATGATCAGCGAATCCGAAATCCCGAGTTTACTGATCAGCTCATTGTATTCTTTTTCGTCATCATAGAATTCACCCGCCACCATCAGTTTGATGTTGCGGGGATCATTTTTCAGTTCCTTCATGGCTTCCAGCAGGAGGTCCAGCCCCTTGTATTTGCGGATGAACCCGAAGAAGAGTGCGATCTTATCATCTTCCCTCAATCCCAGTTTTTTCCTTGCTTCAGCTTTTGAAATGGGATCGCCGAAATTATCGTACAGGGGATGGGAAGCGAGCCTGGCCGGTTTGGAAGCTTCAAACTGCCGGAGGTCTTTCATCACTTTATCGCTCATCGTTACAAAACCGTCGCAGGCTTTGAGGAAGTAGCGTGTGAAGGGCGTATCGCCGGGACGTTTCTCGTGCGGGATCACATTGTCTGTGATAGCCACGATCCGTGTATGTTTGTTTTTCTTCACCCTTCGCAGGATAGTGCCGAGCGCAGGCCCCATGAAGGGAAGCCAGAAACGGACAACAATCAGATCAGGACGAATATTCTTCAATGTATTCCCGATCTGGATCCAGTTGGGGGGATAGATGGAATTGATCACGGAAAAGATCTCGATGCCTTCCGGCGCAGGTTCCGTGGTAAATTGACTGGTGCCGGGAAAGAGAATGGAAGGGTATTGTAAAGAGAAAGAATAGATACTGCAATCATATCCTTCGGCTGCGAATTGTTTGCAGAGGCGATGGTCAAAAGTGCTGAGGCCGCCGCGGAGCGGGTGAGCCGGGCCGATGATCACTACTTGCTTTGCCATTACTCAACCCCCAGTTTCTGTTCTATTAGATAAGCATTCCTGCCAGGCGCATTGCGGGCAATGAGTTCGCCGAGAAAGCCTGCCAGGAACAGTTGTGTGCCCATGATCATGGTGGCGAGCGCGATATAGAAAGGCGGCCTGTTCACCAGACTGTTGGCGGGATCATAGATCCTTGCAATGATCAGGTACATCGTCATCACAAATCCAACCAGGAAGCAGAGCGTGCCGATCAGTCCGAAAAAGTGCATCGGACGTTTGCCGTATTTGCTCACGAACATGATACTGGCCAGGTCGAGAAAGCCATTCACGAACCTTTCCCACCCGAATTTGGTAGTGCCGTATTTGCGGGCGCGATGTTCCACCACTTTCTCGCCGATCTTACGGAAGCCGGCCCATTTGGCCAGCACAGGAATATAGCGGTGCATTTCGCCGTACACTTCCACACTCTTCACTACTTTCTTTCTGTAGGATTTGAGCCCGCAGTTGAAATCGTGCAGGTTTATTTTGGAAGCCTTACGGGTTGCCCAGTTGAAGAATTTGGAGGGAATATTCTTGGTGAGGGTATTGTCGAAGCGTTTTTTCTTCCATCCGCTCACCATATCGAATCCGTCTTCCACAATCATGCGGCGGAGTTCCGGGATCTCATCCGGACTATCCTGCAGATCAGCGTCCATCGTGATCACCACATCGCCACTGGCGGCTTTGAAGCCTTCATTGAGGGCAGCGGATTTTCCATAATTGCGCTGGAAACGGATGCCTTTGATATTGGGATTGGCAGCGCGGAGTTTTTCCACAACAGACCAGGAATCGTCCGTGCTGCCATCGTCTATTAATATGATCTCGTAAGAGAGTTTGTTGGCGTTCACCACGCGTTCTATCCATGCGCACAATTCAGGCAGGGACTCATCTTCATTGAACAAAGGAACTACGATGGTAACATCCATACTATTGTTATTCTTTAAATGCATTGTCAAATGGCGGCCTGTTCTTTTTGATAATGGCTGCGATGACCAGTGAAATCAGGCAGAAAAGGATACACATCGTTCCATATCCGAGCAGCATTTTGGCGAAGGTATAATTATCGGCGCTGGCTGCTCCTTCCATAGCTTTTTCGATATCACTGTCCGGTGCGCCAAGCCTTCTCATTATTCCCTCCAGCTTCTCCATTGTAGCCTGCGCCATCTGGTCACGGAAACCGGGGTCAATATAATTCAATAATACAAAATTGAAAATAGTAGACAACAGGAATGCGAGTACGAAGGTGAGGAAGACAGTTTTGAGAGCTTCCGCAAAACTCAGATAACCTCCCTGCAATTTCTTTTGTTTGAGACCGGCCAGGACAGCAATGAAAATGATGATGCCATAAACGAGAAAGGCAAGACCAAAGTTCATGAAAGCCTGTATCCCTACCAGGTATAGACAGAGGGTATACACGATCATGGCGATGCCGCCGATAAGGCCATAAGTAAGTCCTACGTTTGATTTAGCGGTTGTTCCGGTTGGTGATGTCATCACTAAAGTTTTAAAGTGAATGGAGTGATGCATGATCTCCGTTGATCACGCCGAGCACTTTACCTGGCAGGGTCATTCCTGAATAGGCCGAGTTGCGTGAGCGGGAGCGGAAGAACGCATCATTGACAGTAATATGTGCCGCGGCATCCCAAATTGTTACATGCGCAGATGCATCTTTTTGGATACTGGCGGCAGGCAGACCGAAAATTTTACGCGGATTGGTACTGAGCAGTTCCACCCATCTTGCTTCCGGAACAGCTGGCATGGCCAGTCTGAGTGCGGAATAGCAGGTTTCCAGACCCGTCATGCCGTATTTGGCATATTCGAATTCCAGCACTTTACTGTCTTTCTCATGCGGCCTGTGATGGGATGTGATACAGTCGATAGTGCCATCGGCTACGGCGTCCCGCAGAATATTGCGTTCTTTTTCGGGACGCAGGTGCGGGTACACTTTGAGGTTAGTATCGTAACCTTTCATCAGATCTTCATCAGTGAAGAGCAGGTGATAGGGGGTAACCGAGCAGGTGATGGGCAGACCGGCCTCTTTGGCGCGGCGGATATATTCCAGGGAGCGTGGAGATGTAACGCCGGTGAAGTGCAGCCTGGATTCCGCGTAGCGGGCCAGCTTGATATCGCGCGCTACCAGCAGCTCTTCGGCCATCATGGGCTTGCCGGGAAGGCCGAGACGGGTAGACACAACGCCTTCGTGCACCAGTCCGTTTGGACCAACGCTGCGATCGTCCGGGATCTGGATCAGTATGCCATCGAATGTCTTCACATATTGAAGGGCTTTCAGGAGTACGCCGGACGACTGAACAGGATTCAATCCGTCCGAGAAGGCGAGGGCGCCGGCATTGCGCATATCGTACATTTCGGCGAGCTCCTTTCCTTCAGCCCCACGGGAAATGGCGCCGATGGGATGGATATTCACCGGAAGGGATGCACTTTTGCCTTTGATATAACTTACCTGGGTCTTATTGTCGATAACAGGTTTGGTATTGGGAACCACCAATACGTCTGTGAATCCACCAGCCGCAGCTGCTGCAGCCCCTGTTTCCAGGGTTTCCTTGTATTCGTATCCGGGATCGCCGAATTCGGCAAATATATCAACCCAACCCGGGGAAATATACAGGTCCTGGCCGGAGATTACCCGGTCCGCACTGGCCTGAATAGAGGGTTGGATGTCTTTGATAACACCGGATTCAATTAAAATATCCTGCTTTTTGCCTTCAAGAGGTGATAGTGGATCAGTAACCTTAGCTTGTTGTATGAGAAACTTCATTGCAGAAAAAGTTGTGCGAAGTTAAGGTTTTTGGAAGTATTTGGCAGAGGAATGGAAAAAATTGATAGTCAGGGTGCTGCAGGGAGCTGAGCGATTGCGGAACCCAGTTAGGTTATGGGCAAAAAAAATGGCCGGTAGTAAAAACCACTGGCCTGTTTTAGCTCTGAAACCTTAACGAAACGATTTGAATCGCAAAAGGACTGATTGAAAGTTTGGAAAAATGACCGGTAGTAAAAACTACCGGCCCGATTTAGCCCTGAAGTCCTAGCGAAAAATATCTTTATTGTATCAGAATATCGCATACCATTCCTGGGCAATATCCTGAGAGAATATGCAATTGGTTGGAAATTTCCGGTACAGATCAAAAATGGCAATCTACGGTAACACCATTCCTGATATACAGGTGCTGTAAATCTTAAATTGGAACCAAGTAAAACGTCTAAGCTAATCAGAGTAACCTACGGGTATTTCGCAATCGGAATAATTGCTAGAATAAGGGCTTAAGTGAAGATTGGAGTATCGTGCGTTTGATGCTTAATCAAATATACGTATACTTTGATATGTTTTCCAAAAAAATCTTAACAATTTCTATAGATTTCTGAAAGTTTTTTCCTGCTGTTGAATGATACCGGCAGAATTATACCCGCTTGCTTCAACAAACCGGGGAACGGCGCAATGCCAGTCTGGGTGCAGATTCCCCAAACACCTTTGGAGTATAACGTTTACGGATAGGCTGAATAACGTTTACAGATATACGAAATTTAGGCCTGCAGAATTCCATGGCATCTTTGCCATCGATATGGATACTGTCCTGTTACAGAAAAAATTGAAAAACGATACCAGTGCTGATGGCGGGTCTTGAGAATGAAATCCCGGAACTGAAAGTAGTACTTGTTATTGCAGGTGATCAGGAAAAATTTTCTCATCCCGTAGCGCAGATAGAGATCAATAGTTGCTTATTGTTTGCTGTTCCTGATCGCTGGAGGATGACCAGGCGTATAGGTTGGGAAGCGGCCAAAATAATCACTTCTCCCTACACCGATGCTGCCGGAAATAGAAAAAGTTCTTTCATTGTTGATATACATCAGGCCCATTTGCGCAGTTGAATAAGTGCCAAACCTGTTCGGGTTCATAAATGGATTGCTCTTATCGTAACCCGTCTGAAAAGGCATATTGAAACCGGCGATACCAGGGAAATAAGTTGGAGCCACTGTAACGCCCGCAAAAGCAAGTACATTATTGCTCAGGGACCGGTTGAGCTGAATCCCCATCGGAGCCGATAAAAAGCTGCTGCTGCCTCCATTGAAAGCAAGCAGGCCAGCTGAAATACCTGCATACTTTGTGAGGAACCATTTCTTTTGAATATGGCTGGTATCGATCCGCTGATTGAAATTCCTGAAACCTGGCTGCATCCCATTCATAGCACCAAAGCCCAAAGGCAACTGGGCCTGCACCACTGCAGCCGAAAACAGGATCGAAGTAATGAAGATTATCCGTTTCATCTGTATAAAGATAAGCTTTCCTTCCAGATGTAAAAACTGAGCGTTTTCTTAAATATTACCGGCCTTGAATTATCCGCAACAATCTTTCAAAACGCGGAAACAATCTCTCCTCCATGTCTGCAGATGACATCCCCGGATGCTCCAGTTGTTCCCTGGTAAGATGAAGTTGTACATCTTTTGTCAAATCCGCGTTCGTTATCACATCACGGCACCAGGTGACATCGATATCCCTCTCATCATATTCCATGGAAAAAATGAAGATCAGGTTCTGCATATTGAACAGCTCGATATAAGCATACAACAGGCCTGATTGTTTGTTGCCATGGATGTGCAACACATGTGAGACTTCATTTTCACTGAGCTGGTGAATGGAGACGCTTTCCGGAGCATAATACTGAAATATATTATCCGGAGTCCCGCTCCGGATGAATGCCTTTATTGTTTCGCAATATTGTTTGGGATAGCCTTTAGACAAATAGTAGTTCAGGCAGATCTTGGCGATCGCCCGGAAATAATCTTTGCTGCCCGCAAAGGACCTGTTCTTCTTTACCCGGGCAATGAATTTTTCATGCAAAGCTATTTTTCCATCTTTCCTGTTTCCGGATACATTGGTTGCCGGCAGCACCGGCTCGCCGGAATTCAATAAAGTATAGAAACGCGTTAACCTGGAAGCAAGTTCATTATCGATGGTTCTGCCGAATTGCTCATTGCATGACTTACATAAAAGATTGTAGGCAATCCTTTTCCCGCCAATCGATCTTGGTAAGATATGTTCTGCCGACCTGGTCTTTCTATTCAGTGTGGCCCCGCAATTGTAACAATCCATCCTTGCTGCTTTGACGCGAAAATAGCACATAGGGATCGATGTGCTCTAACTTTTACACGCGCCGGGGAATACATTGGATAGTTTTACTTCCGAAATAGTTTCTGTGGTAAATTTGTACATTAGCTTTTTCAGGATCATACTCCGGCATTAAAAACAGCATCGAACCATCAGGAAGTATATGAGCATTAATTCACAAAACGTACTGGATTATCCCAATAACAATACCATTTTCATGGTATGGAATTTTAAAGAAGGTATAGCCGTCAAAGAAGCTTTCCAAAACCTATGTGCCCTGATCAGTAACCTGAACAATTCGGCCCGTACAAGGTTCCCCGATGCCAGAGCCAGTGTGGTGCTGGGAATTGGGTTTGAAGCCTGGCATTTGCTGGAATTGCCTTCACCGGTCCCGAAAGAATTTGAAACATTTTCGCCCATTGCAGGAGCCAAACATATGGCAGTAGCAACCAGGGGTGATTTGCATTTGCATATCCGCTCAGATGCTTTTAGCTACTGCGTGGATGCCGCTTCTGCAATAACAGATATATTACGGACTGTGGCTGTAAATGCGCAGGAAGTACATGGCTTCAGATATTGGGATAGCAGAAGTATTTTAGGATTTGTAGATGGAACTGAAAACCCGCATGGAGAAGACAGGGCGTATTTTGGACTTATCGGTGATGATGATCCCGTCTACAAAGGCGGCAGTTATCTCTTTGTACAAAAATATCTCCATGACCTGCAGGCATGGAAGTCCTTGCCGGTCATGGAGCAGGAAAAAGTAATGGGCAGATCGAAAGCCGACGATATTGAAATGCCTGATGGTGTGAAGCCTTCCAATGCCCATTCCGCGCTGGCAAATGTGGGCGATGATGCCAGGATCGTAAGGGATAATATGCCATTTGGCAATATCGCCAGCAATGAAATGGGTACTTATTTCATCGCCTATGCCAGTTCATTTCAGACCGTAAAAAAAATGCTGACCAATATGTTTGTTGGTGTGCCGGAAGGCAACTACGACCGCATACTGGATTTCAGCACTCCCCATACCGGCAGTTTGTTTTTTGTACCAACTTTTGAAATGCTGGAAAGCTTTTGATGGGGGGTGTTAACCCTGTTTTCCTGTTAATTTGTTTGCAGCATTTCGAGAATGCGCTCATTCCTTATGATCATCATTCCCTGCCTGTCTTCCGTAATGCCTTCTTCCACTTTATAGGTATACCTGGGCCTGGCACCATCCATGATGGTGGGCATGAATCTGAATTGTATATTTTTCGTTTCTTTCAATGCTTCGCCAACCTCGATGATATGGGTACTCACAATGAACAAACAATCCTGGTATTCGGCAAATGCTTCCGTTACAGCCAGCGTTCCATCGTAAGCATCTTTCACATTGGTGCCTTTGAACAGTTCATCGAACATGAGCAATAAGCGTTTTCCGCTGCTGGCTGCATCCGCAGCTTGTTTTACGCGCACCACCTCCGCATAGAAATGGCTATAACCAAGGCCGATATTATCTGCAACGTTGATAGAGGAATACATGCCTTCACGTACCGAGAATTCAAATTGTGAAGCTGCCACCGGGAAGCCCATATGCGCGAGGTAGATGCCAATACCGATCGATTTCATTAATGTTGATTTACCAGCCATATTTGCACCGGTGAGAAAGATCACATTTTGCGCTTCACTCATATGAATATCGTTACCGATGGCTTTATCAATGCAGGGGTGTGCCAGATTTTTTACCTGCAATACATTCCGTTCAGGAGCTAACGCTTTCGCATACGTGAATCCTTTCTTCCTGGCAACATTACTCACGGCAATGTATAGGTCAAGTTCATAGATGAACTGAAGCAGGTTATCCATTTCAGCGGGGAAACGGCTCTTCAGCAGATGGGCATATTGAGCAAGAAGGGTAACCGGCAGGTCTTTGTAGATATCGGTGTTACGTAATTTTTCAAGTTGTTTGTCTGACAAAACCCGGAGAAGCTGGTTGATGCGATCGGCAAGCGGGCTCTGTAGTTTCTGCAAAACTTCCAAAATACCATGACAACGGTTTATGGTAACGATAGTTGCCTGCAATCCCTGCACCGATTTCTTATACCGTTCATCGCGGGTGAGCTTGCTGAGCAGTTTCTGGGTGAGTAAGCTGGTAATGGTGGTGAAAGCACTCTTTCCGGTGCCTGCATCGAGGTATTCCCGCATGATATTCAGTTGCTGCACATCAAAGGAAAAGCTTAGGTTCGATTGCTGAAAGAAGCTGAAAACCTTACTTCGTTGATTGATGCTTTCTGCATCCAGCAGGGGATTGCGGAACATCGTATCCAGCAATTGTTCTCCGCCACGGGTTTTAACTTCATTGAAAAGATGGTAAACCGATCCCTGCCTGAATTTTCCCAGCAGGTTCAG
This sequence comes from Pseudobacter ginsenosidimutans, assembly GCF_007970185.1. Lineage (NCBI taxonomy): Bacteria > Pseudomonadati > Bacteroidota > Chitinophagia > Chitinophagales > Chitinophagaceae > Pseudobacter > Pseudobacter ginsenosidimutans. Next base: position 5,899,994 of record NZ_CP042431.1, read on the forward strand.
CTCATCCACCGTTTGTTTATCTGTATTGAATTGCATTATTTAAGATTTAATCAGCGTGTGCCCAGTCGCTCGCCTCCGGCGAGTGACTTTTGTTTGTTCGCCTCCGGCGAACACGGTGTCGCCGGAGGCGACAAAATAGTGGTCACTCACCGGAGGCGAGCGACTGCGGCACTCCGACAATTCGTTGGACTGCCCGCTTGCGGCCATTCTTCAAGGTTTCCAGGATGCCTTCATTCCGGATGATGATCATACCGTGGCGGTCAGCAGTAATGCCGCGCTCTAACGTATAGGTATATTCGGGTACGTTTCCGTTCATTCTTGTAGGCAAAAACTGGAAACCGATACTCGGCACCTGCTTCAAACGTTCTCCTGCTTCCACAATATGGGAAGAGATGATGAACATACTGTTCTTCTTTGCCGCAAAGGCAATGGTGATCTCCACAGTGGCTTCATGCGCATCTTTCACATTGGTGCCGCGGAACATTTCATCAAAAATGATGAAGAGCGATTTATTCGCCTGCAGTTCCGACGCCACTTTCTTCACTCTTAACACTTCCGCATAGAAATGGCTGGCGCCGATGCCGAGATTGTCAGGCAGGTTAATAGTGGTATAAATACCATCAAGTACAGAGAATTCCATCTCGGATGCCGCTACCGGAAAACCAATATGCGCCACATATACTGCTGTACTCACAGATCTTAAAAACGTAGACTTACCTGCCATGTTTGCGCCAGTGAGAAAAACCACGTTATTTGAGGCATCCATCGAAAAATCATTGCTCACCGGTTTCGCCAGCTCAGGATGATAAACACCTTTGAGGCGAAGAATGCTTTTTCCCTTTTCTAAGGCTTTGGGAAATACGAAATTTCTTTCACGCGCTACTTTGGCCACAGAAAGATAAACATCCAGTTGATAGATCTGCGCCAATAATTGTTCAATCTTGCCACGCTCACGATGCCGGAACAACAGGTCATAAGCTGTGATGGCGGCATAGGAGAGCTTCCCTTTTTGCTGCTCCCGCAGTACCGGTTCAAAAGCAGGGTCGAGGAGGAGGGAGGCAATCGCCTCCCTTTCCTTTGACCAGGATTTCATGGCTATGACCTCCTTTGTATCTATGAAAGTTTTGATCTGCTGCACCAATGTGATCAGTGCCGTGACGCCATTGCTGATCTCTTTTTCACTCAATACGGAATGTTGTGTTCCTTGTTTTTTCTGTTCATCCGCCGCAAGCAAATATTTTTCCGCCATATCAAATAGTGCGCCTTCAAAAGGGAAGCGCATATTCATGCCCGCGAAACTTTTGATGATATCGCTTCTTCGGTTGATCTCCTGCTGATCACACAATGGTTTAGTGAACATCTCTTTCAATACTGCTTCTGCACCGCGGGTATGTGAATAATTGTAGAGATCAAATAATCCCTGGCTGTCGCGCTTTCCGAAGATCCGCAGATCTTCTATCGTTTGTTCATCAGTTTGTAAATACATCTTTTATTATTTTCTTTTCCGGCGGATCAGGAGTACGGTGCCGCCTATTAATATGATTGCCGGCAATACCCATACAAATGCAATTTTTTGATAGTAGGCGGTGCGTTCACCAATGGTCATAAAGAGGTCCCGGGGATCTGGTCTAGGCATAAAGACAGGGAATTGATTATTCGTTAACCAGCTATAGGATGACATCAGAATAGTAAAGTTGACCGGAAGATCGCCGACTCGCAGGTTGCCGGCAAAATCAGCATCCCCGGCAATCACCACCCGTTGTTCTTTGCCATTGACGGTGCGCGTCATTTTTTGCAGGGGCTTGAACGAATGCCCTCCGATATCGCCTTCCATTGGATTGAAGGGAGGTAGAATGGAATCTATCACAACAGGGCCGGCTTTCAGCCATGTTTTGTCAGCCAACGTAACAGCCAGTGAATCTGACCTGAATCCCTTTTCACCGGTAACAGTAATACCTGTGACGCCAGGCATCAGGAGACGAATTGTATCACCCCTCTTTAGCTTTTTCGATGCTGCCAGGTCTTCCGAAAGTCCACCGCAGGCCTTCGTCAATAAAGGGAATACCTTGTCAGGTGTTTCGTCGGGGGTGGGCTGCAGTATTTGTCCATGCATCAGCTGAACGCCGAGATGCGACAATAATGGATTCACCACATATTGTTTTCCTGGTTCACTGCTTACCATCAGATTGCCTCCCTTATCGATATAGTTCTTCAATTTGTCCATCACTACCGGGCCCAGGTCCATTTTGGGATCGGCCAAAATCAGCGCATTCAAATCATTTGGAATATCCTGTGAAGAAAGGTTGATAGTATCAACATCAAAACCGGTATTCAGCAGGGAAACCCGCATGCCTTTATGGGCAGAATGAAGCGCATACTCACGTTCTCCCGTCTTAATGATACTGCGTTCCAATTCACCAGTTACAAATCCTACCTGCGGCATATCTGTCCCCAACACGCGTTTGAGCGCCGCTATCATATTTGATTCGTCCGGCCAGCAACGGGTATCAGCGTAAGTCCGGAGGAAAGTGGTGCGCCCCTTGTACTTCAGTTGCATCACCAGATGGTACCCTTCAGGATTGAGGTCAATAACCTTGCGCATTTCATCTGGTGCTTTGAACATATCCAGGCTGGCGTCGATCAACTCTGCCGTCTCTGTTGCTATCTCAGTCAAAGGCTTACCCGGGAATCCACGGTATAATGCACTATCGTCATGTGCAGGATCATTGTCATAATAATACTCATACTTAAAACGAATATCCGGTTTGAAACGGAGGTAAGGCTCCCAGAGACCATCCAGGTAATTTGAATTACGCGCTTCGGGCATACCCCGCCCGAGCCCCCTTCCCAATAAATTAGTGTAGAGTGTAACTTCCAGTGCACTGTCCTTACTGAACTCACGTAAGGTGGCTTGTGTTTTGGCATGAATGGTATTCTGATTCCCGGCAGAAGTATCCCAATAACCAGTCAAAGCCGGCCGTGAACTGACATAACCAATGCATACTACCACTACAAACACCGCAAGGTATCTTCCCACTTTGATGAATGAGGATTTGGATTGTCTGTTATTTTGTAGCCTGATGAATGTGAAAGCCATGAACATGAACGTAATCACTACAAAATAAATCACATCCTTTGTTACAATCAATCCATAAAGCATTTTATTGGTCCGGTTTTGCAGCGAAAGCAGGTATGTAAGGTCACGTACAAAATCGTACCGTTGCCATAAGCTCCCAATATGAGTCAGTATGAATAACACCACAAAAGTAGCGAGGGCAGATACGATCTGGTACGAGCTCAGGCAGCTCATGAACATACCGATAGCAGAATAGGTACAGATCAACAGGTAAAAGCCCAGCGCTGCCGACAACAACATCCCATGATCTGCGTGTTTGATCTCCACGATACCGGCTACAAGAAAAAGTGTAATGATCAGCAGCAACAACAGGTTGTACAGCATGATGCCAATATATTTACCAAGGACCACCCTTCGCAGGTTTACCGGGGAGGAAAAAAGTAAGGCAGTGGTGCCGCTATTCACTTCCCGGCTGATCAAACCCATAGTAAGAATAGGAATGAACAAGTACAGGTTGCGTGTGATAATATGGAGAAACGATTTAGTATAAAAAATATCTTTTGTCAGAGATTCCGCCGCCCCTGTATAAGAGGGCATATTTTTCAAAAGAATTTCCTGGGTATTAGCCCAATCATAAACCGGTCCGGTAAAGAAAACGGCACACTGGACCAGGAAGACGAGGAGGAAGAACCAGGCAATAGGTGAGTAAAACAAGTATCGAAACTCGTTTTTTGCTATACTGAATATAACCTTCATGGCAACGATTTATTTATTTTCTTTTTCTTCTGATTAAAATGACAGTACCTGTTACCAGTACTACTGCTGGCAGGATCCAAAGCAATAGTATTCTTTGAACGCTTGCACCAGCCGGGCTCAACAGGAAGACATTGTCATTAGCTCTTGGGTAGGGAGTGTATACAGGAAATTGGTTGTAGGATAGCCAGCTATAAAGAGGATCAATAAGACTATTCTTTTGCCGAAAATTACTGAGGAAATCCGCGTCTCCCGCAATGATGATGCGTTGTTCTTTGTTATTGCGTTGTCTTGATAACGCTATAGCAGTAGCGAAAGATGTTGACTTGATATCGCCCTCATGCGAACTGAACACGGGCGTAATGGAATCCAACACCAGCTTGCCTGCTTTCAGCCATGCCCTTCCCGGGCTGGTCATGTACAGGGGTTTAACGGTAAAGCCGCTACTGTCAGACCAGGAAATCCCTGTTGCTCCTGCAAAACCGGCTCTCAAACTGTCTGCCCTGCTGCCGTGTTCCCATATATATTTGCGTTGTAACAATGCAGTATGCTCTGCCAGATCAAAAGCACCAAACGTATAGTAATAGGTTATTTTATCCGGTGTTTCGTCCCTGCTGGGCTCCACCAGCTGGCCATTGCTGAACTGAACGCCCGTTTGAGACAGCAGCGGGTTCAGCACATACTGCTTGCCAGGCTCGCCCGTCACCAGCATGTTACCACCATTATCGATATAATTTTGCAGCTTGTTCAATACCGTTGGCGTCAGATCCATTTTTGGATCCGCCATTACCAGGAGGGATGCCGAATCCGGTATTGGCTGAGTAGAGAGATTAAGACTATCGGCATCAAAGCCTGTATTGATCAGAGCGAAACGATTACCCTTGTCCAGCACATGAGTAAAGTATTCCCTTTCTCCTGTTTTGTAGACACTGCGCTCTAAGTTTCCCGTAACAAAGTACACTTTGGGAATTGGCTCCTCCAGCAATCTGCTGAAAGCTGCATTCATATTTTGCTGATCAGGCAGCATCTTTGAATCAATATAAAATCTTACCAGCGTACTACGTCCCTTGTATTTCAGCTTCATCACTATCTGGTAATCCTCTGGGGCAAGATCGATCTCCTTACTTATCTTTTCGTATGGTTTGAACATCGCTGAGTCTACCTTTTTTAGTTTCGCAGTCAGCCCCACAATTTCCTGCAGGCTTTTCCCGGGGTATATATCAAAAATGTTCTCAGTGGATTCGGTTAATGCATAATAATATTCATACTTAAAATCGATATCAGTCTTGAAACGTTGGTATCCCTCCCATAATCCGGCAATATAAAAATTGCGGGAACTCGGAAAGCCCAATGATCCATGAATAGCAAAGAGGTTGGTATACAATGTTACTTCCAACGGCGCCTCGTTGAACCTTTTTAATAATTGTTGTGTTCTTGGATGGACCGTATTTGATTTAGTAGCCGTAGTGTCAAAATAACCTGTGAACAGTGGCCGTGAACTGATATAACCAAGTACAAGCGCTCCGGCAACTATGGCCATGTATCTGCTCATTTTCAGATACCAGGGCCTGGTTTCCTGCCCGGCCTTCAATTTCAACAAGGTGAATCCTGTGAACATGGCCATGATAATGAGGTAGTACAAAACATCTTTGGTAGTGAGCAATCCCAGGATCATCTTTTCCAATCGTCCGCCCAGGGAAAGAAACGAGGTCAGGTCCCTTATAAAATCGTACTGCTGCCATAATCCGCCGATACTACTCAAAAAGAACAGTACAATAAAGGTGGCTACAGCCGACACTACCTGGTAAGTAGTCAGGGAAGACATAAAGATGCCGATGGCGGTCAGTGTGGTAAAAAACAGGTAGAGCCCCAGACTCGCACATAGCAAGGGTGGAACATCCAATGATTTGATGGTGGTAAATCCTGCTACCATAAAAATGCCAACAACCGATACCAACAGGAGATTATAAATAGCCATCCCCAGAAATTTTCCCAGTACTATGTTACGGAGCTTCACAGGGGAAGAATACAATAGCCTGATGGTGCCATTATTGAATTCCCGGCCGATGACCCCATGGTCAATAGCGGTACAAACAGAAAGAGATGTGGCAGTATGGTGAAGATGAAACCTCCCTGCATATTCAGGTAGAAGCCACTGGTGAAAGAATCGAAAAACGAAAGTGTTATATCCGGATGGTTTTTATAGGTCAGGTGCATCATTTTTGCAGTGAAGGAAATGATGTTGGTATAATAAAAGGCACACATCGCCATCATCACAACGGTAACAAACCAGGCGATGGGTGAATAGAACAGGTTCCGGAGCTCATTCTTGGCTATTTGAAATATAATGCGCATGGATTATTTTTTGGATAGATGATTATGCGTGCTGAGAGGATAGCTGTTTGAATATGTCATCGAGAAGACCTTTATCAAATCCTATTTCAGTCAACCGCCATCCATACTGTACACTGGCGGTTACCAGTCTTTCCCTGATGTCCGGATCGCCATCGTAATAAATGCGTACCTGCGTAGGCGTTAGGAACTCAACGGAGCTTACACCCTTTACCTGCTGCAGGTCTTCTTTCGAAGGGGGATTCTCCAGGGTGACGAGAACGGTGCTGGCCTTTGAATAATTATTGAATGCCTCCATGGTATCTGAAAACACGATCCTTCCGCTTTCTACCATGATGATCTCCCGGCAGAGCAGGTTGATCTCTGATAAGATATGTGAGGACAACAGCACTGTATGTTCCTGGGAAATTTCCCGGATCAGCTTGCGCGCTTCGATCAGTTGATTCGGGTCCAGTCCATTGGTTGGTTCATCCATCACCACCAGTTTGGGTTTATGGATAATGGATTGGGCGATGCCTACCCGCTGGCGATAACCTCCTGATAGATTTTTGATCAGCCGGGAACTGAAATGCGCAATACCACAACGCTCTTTCACTTCCTCTACAGCAGGTTTTATTTTATGTTTCTCTATCAGTCGAAGGTTCGCACAGTAGGTGAGGTATTCATCGATAGTAAGGTCAGTATACAAAGGCGGTGTTTGTGGCAGGAAGCCGATCTCTCTCTTGGCTGCTTCCGGATCTTTTCGGGCATCTATGCCATTTATATAAACATTGCCTTCCGTCTGGTTGAGCGTACCACAAATGATATTCATGGTAGTGGATTTTCCGGCGCCATTGGAGCCCAGTAAACCAATGATGCCATGTTCCGCGATCTCAATATTGATATCACGAATGGCCCAGCTACTACTATAGCGATGAGAGAGATTTTCAGTTTTTAAGATCATACATTGAATGTTTATGAGTATTTGACAAGGGTATGAGCTGGCCTGACCGATACAGTAAACCGTATCAACCGGGGTGTTTGTCAGACTGCCCGAAAGCAAGCTGGCATTATTGTTTCATTGAATTGACCGCTACCTGTGCGATATTTTTCAGAAGCGGATTTTTGGGAGTTCCTTCAACATTTTCACTGCTCAGCACCTTCTTTATATATGGTTCCATAAAGCATTGTTTTGTACTACTGTTGCTGAAAAAAATATTGTTGCAAATAAAGAGCAGTACAAATATGGAAATGCAGACAAGATTGTCCTTCATAAATCGCATGGCGCGATGCAAATGCAGTTTCACCGTATTGGGCGATAGTTGCAAACAGGCGGCGATCTCAGCTCGTCTCCATCCTTTTTCCTTACTGAGGTGCAGTACGATCTTTTGCTGCTCAGGCAGCCGGTTGAAGATATTTTTGAGCAGCGCATATTTCTCCTTCACGATCAAATAATCTTCAGTTTCAGTGAAGGATGTATTCTTTTCATCACTTAACGATTCATGTATGCGAACCTGTATGTTCATATTTCGAATATACCTGGCTGATAGATTGGTGACTACCCTGATCAGCCAGCCTACAGGTTTATCCGGGATGCTCTTTGCTGTTTGCTGCCATAAAGCCAGAAATGCTTCCTGCACAATATCTTCTGCTGCATGTTGGTTTTGGGTGATCTGCCAGGCTCTGTACTGCAGATGCGGCGTCCAGTCCTGAACGATCTTTGTAAACTGTGCATGAAATATTTGCAGGGGAAGATCATTTTGTGGATGATCCGCTGCCGGGAAAGGTACAGAAGGATAACAGGTGGTGCTGTTCATGAGCTTTCTTTTATTCGCCTGCTGTCAGCGATCATATCAATCCGGGATCCTGAACCCGGCATCTTTGATGAAGCGTCTGATAATATTGAACTTTTGCAGAACAAGTGTTTCATTCGGATGCAGGTCAGTAAACTCCTGGGGAGTATAATTAAAACCTGCCGTGAGAAAAGCCCTGAGATCATCAACTTCCCGGGGCATACACGGATAATCTCCAAACGGAGAATTAAAAGTTGGATAGAACAGGAAGCCGATACCCTGTGGCGCGGGCTCCTCACCGGGAGGCAGCAGCAGCAGCCATGGTGCGTTTGAATAGATATCCAACGGAATGGTAGCTTGTGTTGCGGCTCTCGAAATGCTGTAGAATTCTTTTTGCAACTGAGCTTCGTTGAGATCGCTGAGCCTTCTTGCTGCGATCCCTGCCAGGATGGATGCTGTGTACATTTTTCTTTCTTCACTATTCATCATTTCCACATCTTCTACAGTAATACCAACGGTATTGAATCCGCAAATGGACGTAAACCCATGCGGGATCTGAACGTTTTTGTAGGTATGGTCCGAAAACGAATCGAGCAGCAGGATGCTGGGGATGATGCTGGCAGATGGAAGTTTAGGGATCATTTCAGTTTCCAGCAATTGAAGCAGGGCTTGAATATTGCCCCTCGATGAAAGTAGCTTTGAGTAAAAAGCATTCGTGTAACCAAATGGTGCATAAGTAAAAGTCAGTTTTATATAGGCAAAGCGTTCCGGAATTTCCCCCTCCCTGCTGACCCGCTTTTTGTAAATGGAATCAGTATAGAAAGTGGCAATACCGGTGCTTTTATAGAATGTATAGATCGAATGATCTACGGGATCACTGGGATTGTCTTCGATAACAAAATAGTTTTTGTCGAGGTTGCTGGGTTCAGGGGCTTTTTCTTTGCGGCAACCGGTAAATAGCATACCTGCCAACAGATAGAAGGCAAGTACAAGTGTTGCAGGATTCTGGTGATTGTATAGTTTCATGATGAATAGTGATTGGGATGAATGATAGCGCTGGTCATTGTTTCAGCGGACGGGCGGGTCTTGGTTCATTGGTCAGCAGCCCATTGTTGAATTCGATCTCATCATTGGCGATGGGAACAATCCAGGCTGCAGCATCCTGTTCATAGGGGCCCAGTTCATAATAACCGTTATCTATGTATCCGTTTCCTGCGAACACTACGGAACGATGGGTAATGGATTTGCTGAAAGGATATTTGCTGTTCACTGCATAACGGCGAAGATCAAACCAGCGATGTACTTCAAGGCAAAGTTCGAGCCTTCGCTCATCGCGGATAGCGTTTACGAGTGCGGCGCCTGTTGCATCTACCGGAGGGAGCTCTGACGGTTTGAAGCGCGTTTTCCTGAACTCCTGTAAAGTGTTGCGGGCTTCTTCTGAACGGTCGAGAGCCGCCAATGCTTCTGCTTTGTTAAGGAACATTTCAGACAAACGGAGCAGAAAAATATCACCTGCATCGTCTGCGGCGGGGTTCCTTATTATTCTCCTTTTTGCCACTCTCATTTCTCCTCTGCTGCTCCTCTGGAAGAAAACCTGAAGACGCAGATCAGCAGGGGAATAACTCAGCAAAAGATTTTCGGATGCTTTGTAGGCAGGCTTTGAAGGAATATCATAGTCCAATGCCATAAGATAGGGCACCACCGCGCCGGATCCCATCGTGAATATCACTTCTTCAGCATTCCTGTTGAGAAAATCTTCTCCTGTATTGTATGAGTTCAGGTCTTTCAAATGGTATGTACCGGTATTGATCACCTGGTCTGCATAATAAATGGCCCGCTCATAATTTTCCATGTAGAGATAAACCCTGCTGAGCAATGCCTGTGCGGCTGCCTGGTTAACGCGTATGGTAGAAGACGCATTGGCGCCTGCCAGCGCTTTCTCTGCCTCCAGCAGGTCTGCAATGATCTGGTCATATACCTGTTTAGTAGTACTGCGGACAACAAACTGGTCTTTGATAACAGGATCTGTTTTCAGCGGAACACCAAAATCGGTTGATGCAGTAGCGGATTTATAGGGCTTCCCATAAGTATTCACCAACATGAAATAGTAATACGCTCTCAGGAAAAAAGCTTCTCCGGATATTCTTTTCAAAGTAGCAGCCGGTTCACCTTTTTCTTCCAATAATGGCACATTATGAAGTATGGAATTGATCCGGGCTATCCTGTTGTACAGACCGTTGAAAAAGATATCGCTTTGGACTATTTTTCCATCCGTATTCATACGTGGCTGTAACTGCCAGTAATGAAACCCTGACTCATGTGTTGCATTATAGGTATTTTCAGGTATAATGGCCGCAATATCATCATCCATTACATGCAGCATTTCAGGAGTATTGAATTGAAGATAATCTGCATATACCTCTCCAACCAGCAATTCATCCAGATCGGCTGCCGATTCAATAAAACTGTTGTTCTGTGAATAAGTAGCCAGAAATTTTTTGCAGGAAGAAGTACATACAAACAAGATGCAAAGCAAAAAGATCCGTGTTCTGGTTAGATATGATGGCATAGTGGTGGATTTAGAAACTGATATTGAGGGTGAGTGCATAGACCGGTCTGATGGAAAGACCGATATTGGGAGCGGAGCCGGACTGGGAGGGATCCTGACCACGCAATGCCTTATTGGCAAATGTGTACAGGTTGCTGCCACTGACGGTTATATCAGCTCCCTTGCAACTCAATTTCCTGCATAGCTCATTGGAGAACCGGTAGCCTAGTGAAACATACTGGAGTTTGAGATAATCGCCTTTTACCACCCGCAGGTCTGAGAAATCGTACATCTGGTAGTAATCAGTAGCGAAGCTGGAGGTCAGGTTTTGAATTGCCCACCACGCAATCTGATCATTCTCAATATTCGAAGCTCCCTGTATAGCCGGGATATTGGTAAATTTTTCGTCTCCCGGATAGCGCCATCTATTGGTAAATTCTTTGCGAAGATTCTGTTGTGAACTGGGCCTGAAAGTGCCATAATTCCCTGATGCGATCTGCAGCAACCGGATCTTGCTGCCTACACTATAGCTGAACATAACATTGAGCGTCCAGTTGCCGTAGATGAAGGTATTGCTGATACCGCCCTGCAATACGGGTTCTCTTCTTCCGGACTCCACCATTACCATACTGAAAACCTGGTCTTTCGTCATCTTATTATATTGCGCGAATAGCTCGTCTTTATTTTCGGGTTCAGCGCCATAGAAAACGGGGAAGCCATATTGGGGATCGAGTCCTTTAAAGCGGTATGAATAAAAGGTGTTGACAGATTTTCCATTGACAGGCACTTTACCATCCAGGAAGTCCTGGTAGGTGAGGGTAGCGGCATCCACCATTACATTGCGGCTGTTCAGGTTGTCGTTGATCAGCTTATTGAATACCTGTCCCAGTTGCGGATCGAAGCGCCACAAAAACCTTTTTTTACCGGCTCCCATATTGTCGATAAGCTTGAAGTTCAGACTCAGTTCCACGCCCTGGTTTTCCAATGTTCCTCCATTCACCACATAGTTATTACCCGGTGCTCCGTTCACTGCGGATACTTTCTTTTTAAGGAATGTATTGGTCGTTTTTCTGTAGAAGTATCCCAGTGAGCCGGTGATCCTTCCTTTCAATAAGGTGAATTCAAGCGAGCCATTGTAATCCTGTGTTTTTTCCCAGGCCAGGTCGGGGTTGGGAAAAAACACAGTTGTAGCAGAAAAAGCATCATAAGTAGTATTGACATTTCCTTTTTGGATGATCGTATAAGGTGTTTGACCTTCCAGCATATTCCCGCTCGTACCGAAACCTACACGCAATGCCGCCATATTTACCCACGATACATTCCGCAGCAGGTCTTCATGCAGATTCCATCTGCCAGACAAAGCCCAGGTGGGAAGGAATTTTTCATTGCTCCTTGTACCAAATGAATTGGAGAATTCCTGGCTGGCAGTGGCAGAGATAATATAGCGGTCGTTGAAAACATAGTTAGCCGTCAGATAGGGACGGACGAAATTTTGTATGCTTTCTGTGATGAGAGGAAAGCCATTGGTCGACAGCCAGGAAGCATAGAGTAAGTATTTTGTTACATCTACCTGTGCGAAGCTATGGCCTCTGCCCGGATAATACCCCCTGCTGGTGAGTGTAGTTGAATTGGCCCGAAGGGATCGTAGTTCGGTAGCCGCTTCTACAGTGAGCAGGTGCTTACTTTGCTGATCAAGGAACCTGCTGAAATGGAGACGGCCATTGATACTATAGTTCTGATTCCTGACCTGCTGTCCGCGAAGCTGCCCTCCGAAAGGCATCGGATCTCTGTTTGGATCAATTATATTAAGAAGGGGATTGAATGCACTGTATCTAAGCTGGGTGGCCCATTCTGTATTTTCTTCGAACCAGGCATCCTCACTGGAATTGCCTCCCGAGTAGGCGAGCGTTGACCGGAACTGGATGCCTTTGGCAATCTCATAATTGAGGTCGATACCGGCGGTGTATTCAAAGCTTTCAATTCTTTGCCCGGTATGGTCCATCTCATTGAGGATGTTCATCGTTTTAAAATCCCCGAAGAGTGAGTAACCGACGGTTGAGTAGAAATAGCGCGATCCATCTTCATTATACAATGGGATAGCGCGACTGGTACCATACACATAGTTCAGCAGACCTACCTCTGCGGGAGTATACCTTTTTTTCAATTTGCTCAGCTGAATATTAAAATCGACTTTGAATTTTCGGTAGTTCATCTGCAAGTTCAGTATACCGGTATAGCGGTCGTTGCTTTCTTTTTTGATCACGCCCGGTGCATTATTGTAGCCTACAGAAGCGCGATAGAAGACGGAATTGTTACCACCGGAAACACTCAGCGTGTGACTGGTGGCGAATACATCACGCATCGTATGGCCCATCCAGTCTGTATTGATAGCTTCAGCCCTGTCTACGCTTTTTTTGAATGTCTCATAATCGATCCGGCCGGAATAGTAATCAACAATATCCTTTTCATAAGCTTCCAAAGCGCCACCGCGCAACGGCAATTCTTTTTCGATCATTTCACGGGATACATCAACGCGTTCGCGGGAATCCATCATGTAAACGGACCTGTCGGTATATCTTGGCCTTCGTGTATATGTTCCTGTTATATTGTAGAAAACAGTGGGAGGTCCTGGCTTTCCTCTCTTTGTAGTGATCACGATTACACCATTGGCCGCTCTTACGCCGTACAAGGCAGTGGCTGTAGCATCTTTCAAAACATCTACCTGTTCAATGTCGTAGGGATTTAATCCGGAAATAGCATTGCCCAGCAGGTTTACAAAATCAGGATCGTTGATCCGTTCTGCAGGAATCGGGAAAGGATTGGTGCGTACGATGCCATCCACTACCCAAAGCGGTTCCCTCGATCCCAGGTAAGTGGAAGTTCCCCTGATCCGCAGTTTGGGCGCAGCGCCTGACTGCCCGGAGTTTTGCATGAACATGAGACCAGGCACACGTCCCTCCAGCATCTTATCAACTGTAGTCAAACCCGGTTGAATAATTGAGTCCATCTTCAAAGAGGTAACTGCACCTGTCAGGTATTTCTGTTTGATCTTCTGGTAGCCGTTATACACTACTGCATCTTCCAGCACTGCATTCGCGCGAGACAGCGCTACGATCACAGTCTTACGGCCACCTACAGGCATTGCTCTTGAATCGAATCCTACGTAAGAAATGAGCAGCTTTGAAGCGGGAAGCATGGGAAGTAATGCCTGACCATTTGCATCGGTAATACGAACGTTTGAAAAATCCGCTGCGTCTGCTACAGTGGCTCCCTGTAATGGATCACCTTCTTCATTCTTCACGATCACAGTAACCGGCATTAATGAAACCTCTTCTGAGGTCCCCGGCTGAACCTGCGCCCCGGCTTTCTTCCGGATGATCACCACACTCTTGTTGATCACATATTCAAGTCCTGTATTGACCAGCATTTTGTCCAGCACTTCGGAAAGCGGCACATCTACCAGGTTGAACGGTGCACTTTTTGATTTACCAGAAACACCCGCATCGATAATGAATTGCAGCTTCACCACCTTGCGTAACTTTTTCAATACCTCTTCAATAGAAGCATTCTCTATCTTCAGGGTAACAAGCTGATTAGCGGGGGCAGGGGGCACTTGTGCATGTGCCGGATGAAACAGACACAGAAGCAGCATGAGATGGGGAAGGAGCAGCCACCTGTATAACGGCCGGGCATAGACTTCCCTGATGAGAAATTTGATCCTCATAATAAACAGTTTTAGTTCGGTTCGATAAAAGCAGGAAAGGTCTATGTAGGATGAACGAGGCCGGGGCCTGATCGTGGAAGCTTTATGATCAATGGTTATTTTTCGTAGGGCAGCACTGTGATCTTTTTGTTCTTAACACTGAAGCGTACAAGCCCTGTCTGTTCAATGGTTTCTAGCATATCTGCCACTTGTGGAGTAAGGTGCAGGGCCGCAGAATATTCAATTTTTTTCAACGCCTCATCGCTGAAACTGAGTTGAACATCATATCTTCTTTCCAGTATGGCAGCCAGTTCTTCCAGGGACATTTTATTCATCACCAGTTCATCATTTCTCCAGCTGGTAAGATCTTCGGAAGAAACATTTCTCAGCGCACTTGTGCCTGATCCTGTTTCATAAATTGCCTGCTGATCAGGTGATAATTTCATTGGCTTGCCGGCAGAAGGCCGGAATAACACCATACCCGTAGCGAGCGTTGTATAAATAGTATTGTTGTATGCTTTAACGTTGAAAGAGGTACCCAGAACCTGTACTTCCGCATCAGGTGTATTTTGAAAATCATGTCCGGGCTGATGAACAGACACAATAAAGGGCCATTGTGCACTACTATTTACTTCAAGATAAACTTCGCCCTGTACAAATACTCTTCTTTCCTGCTTATTGAACCTTACAGGAAAGCTGATCTTACTGTCGGCATTGAGCCAAACTTTCGTTCCGTCTGACAATACCAGCGATTGCAGATGGCCTCTTGGAACGATGAGCGTATTCATCAGTGCATTACCTTTATTGTTACTGCCATTCACTGAAGCAGGTTTATCTGCCTGGTAAGTCATGGTACCTTCCTGCTGCTGGATGGTAGTGCCATCTTTTTCACTGAACTGTTTCAGTGAATCCACTTCGATGGTTTGTCCGGCTGCCGTGATCAGCTGCACTTTTGAAGAAGGCATATGTGCTGCCAATCCTTGCTGAATGGATAGCTCTTGTGCATCCTTATCCGGCTTTGGACGCAATACCAGCCAGGCGGCTCCGCCGAGAATGATGAAGCAGGCGGCAGCTGCCCACCTATTCCATGGCCGCTGAATTCCGCGTACCGGCCTCACCGGCGTTTCGCCGATAGTGAGCAGGGTCTTCTTCCAGGCTTCCCCTGTATTGATCTGAAGGGCGCCTGTAAGTAATTCATCGGTACGCAATTGAAGCACCTGGTCCAGGGCCTTCTTTTCTTCCGGTGATAGTTGTTCTACCAGGGAGATCCTTTCCTGTTCAGGCTTTTCGAGGATCATCTCCAGCTTATCCCAGTCTATATTGAATTGTTCCTGTTCCATATGCTTCTATAGTGTGACAAGAGGATCTGTAAATAGGGTGTATGCCCGGGCGAATTATTTAATAAAAAAGTAAAAAAAGATGAGAGCGCTTTCCAAAACTTTGCGCAATTCCTGGTAGGAGAGACGAATATGCATCTTTACCGTATTCACAGAAATGCCCAGCAGGGATGCTATATCCGTATACCGAAGATCAGGGCGACGGCTCAGCAGGAAGACCTTTCGTCTTTGCTCAGGTAATTGATTGATGGCATTGATCAGTTTGAGATAACGCAGTTCTTCCTCAGTATCAGGTCCCGCATTTTCCTGATGGGCTTCAGTTGTGTATTGAGCAGCGTTTTCATGTTTATGCCGGATGTTTTCTTTCTGGAGCTGGTTGAGGGCGGCATTTCTTACGGAGCGGGCGGCAAAGGCTTTCCAGGATTCTTTGATCACTATTGAATCACGTTTCTGCCAGCTGCGGGCAAAGAAATCCTGCACCAGGTCTTCTGCTTCATTCCAGTTACGGGTGATCTTAAAGCAGAGCAGGCAAAGCCATTGATAGTGTTGTTGAAAAAGGGATTCGAATTCCCGGATATCGAGACTGGCAAGATTGAAGGGGCCATCATGATTGTTACTAATCGGCATGCAGCAGCGAATCGGTTGATACGGGAATAATGGAATAAAAGTATTAAAATAAGTTAGAAATGAAACTTTTATCTCCCGGATGAAAACTATTCAACCGCAGGGAATGGTCAGGGACTACCTGCACTTCAACAGCCTGTAATGGAAATGCCCCCGGGATCCGGAGGCATTTCATTATTATACCTGATTAAACTTGTCAGCTTTTCAGCATCTCCAGTATTCCTTCATTCCGTATGATCATCATGCCCTGCCTGTCTTCTGTAATGCCTTCTTCCACTTTATAGGTATACCTGGGCCTGACGCCATCCATGATGGTAGGCATGAACCTGAACTGGATATTTTCCGTTTCTTTCAATGCTTCACCAACCTCGATGATATGGGTGCTCACGATGAACAAACAGTCATGGTATTCGGCAAAGGCTTCTGTAACGGCCAGTGTGCCGTCAAAAGCATCTTTTACGTTGGTGCCTTTGAACAGTTCATCGAACATCAATAATAATCTTTTGCCGCTCGCTGCTGCATCGGCGGCCTGCTTCACGCGCACTACTTCTGCATAGAAATGGCTGTAGCCAAGGCCGATATTATCCGCTACGTTGATGGAGGAGTACATTCCTTCACGAACAGAAAACTCAAAGCTTTTGGCAGCCACCGGGAAGCCCATATGCGCCAGGTAGATCCCAATGCCAATGGATTTCATGAGAGTTGATTTCCCTGCCATATTCGCGCCGGTGAGAAAGATCACATTCAACTCTTCATGCATGAAGAGATCGTTACCGATAGCTTTATCGATGCAGGGATGTTTCAGGTCTTTTGCCTGCAATACATTCTGAACAGGAGCTAACGCTTTCGCATAAGTGAAACCTTTTTTCCTGGCAACATTGCTCACGGCAATGTATAGGTCCAGTTCATAGATGAACTGAAGCAGGTTATCCATTTCAGCAGGGAAGCGGCTTTTCAGCAAATGATCATACTGCGACAGGATGCCTACCGGCAGATCTTTATAAATATCGGTATTGCGCAGTTTGTCAAGCTGCTTATCTGCCAGTATGGCTAAGAGTTGGTTCACCCGGGCATCCAGCGGACTTTTCAATTGTTGTAACAACTCCAGCATCCCATGGCAGCGGTTCAACGTAACGATGGTGGCCTGCAGCCCCTGAACGGATTTTTTGTACCGTTCATCGCGGGTGAGTTTGCTGAGCATCTTCTGGGTGAGCAAGCTGGTAATTGTGGTGAATGCACTCTTTCCGGTGCCTGCATCGAGATATTCCCGCATGATATTCAGTTGCTGCACATCAAAGGAAAAGCTCAGGTTCGATTGCTGGAAAAAATGGAAGATGCTACTGCGTTGATTGATACTCTCCGCATCCAGCAGGGGATTGCGGAACATCTGGTCCAGCAATTGTTCTCCTCCGCGCGTTTTGACTTCATTGAACAGGTGGTAGACCGATCCCTGTCTGAATTTTCCGAGCAGGTTCAGCTCATCAACCGTTTGTTTATCTGTATTGAATTGCATTATTGTTAGATTTAATCAGCGTGTGCACAGTCGCTTGCCTCCGGGCAAGTGACTTTTATTTGTTCGCCTCCGGCGAACACGGTGTCGCCGGAGGCGACGTCACTCGCCGGAGGCGAGCGGCTGCGGCACTCCGCCAATTCGTTGAACTGCGCGTTTGCGGCCATTCCGAAGTGTTTCCAGGATGCCTTCATTGCGGATAATGATCATACCATGCCGATCCGCTGTAATTCCTCGTTCTAACGTATAGGTATATTCGGGAACATTGCCGTTCATGCGTGTGGGCAGGTACTGAAAACCAATTGATGGGACCTGCTGTAAGCGTTCGCCTGCCTCCACAATATGGGAAGAGATGATGAACATGCTGTTCTTCTTTGCAGCAAAAGCAATGGTGATCTCCACCGTTGCTTCATGCGCGTCTTTCACATTGGTGCCGCGGAACATCTCATCGAAAATGATAAAAAGAGATTTATTGGCCTGTAATTCAGCCGCTACTTTTTTCACCCGCAACACTTCCGCGTAAAAATGGCTGGCGCCGATTCCTAAATTATCAGGCAGATTGATAGTAGTGTAGATTCCATCCAGTACAGAGAATTCCATTTCTTCCGCGGCCACCGGAAAGCCGATATGCGCTACATACACCGCTGTGCTTACGGATCGCAGGAAGGTGGATTTTCCTGCCATGTTTGCTCCGGTGAGGAACACCACGTTATTTGAGGCATCCATCGAAAAATCATTGCTCACCGGCTTTGCCAGCTCCGGGTGATATACACCTTTGAGCCGGAGTATACTTTTACCCTTCTCTAACGCCTTGGGAAATACGAAATTTCTTTCCCTCGCCACTTTAGCAACTGAAAGGAATACATCCAGCTGATAGATCTGCATCAGTAATTGTTCGATCTTGTTCCGCTCGCGATAGCGGAAAAGCAGGTCATACGCCGTGATGGCAGCATAAGATAATTTCGCTTTTTGTTGTTCGCGTAATACAGGTCCAAAAGCCGGGTCGAGGAGGAGGGAGGCAATCGCCTCCCTTTCCTTTGACCAGGACTCCATGGCTATGATTTCTTTCTTTTCAATGAATGCTTTGATCTGTTGCACCAGGCTGATCAGCGCTGTTACGCCATTGCTGATCTCTTTTTCACTGAGTACGGAATGTTGTGTACCCTGCTTTTTTTGTTCATCCGCCGCCACCAGATATTTTTCAGCCATATCGAATAATGCCCCTTCAAAAGGAAAGCGCATATCCATGCCCGCGAAACTTTTAATGATATCACTTCTGCGGTTGATCTCCTGCTGATCACTCAAAGGCTTGCTGAACATCTCTTTCAATACTGCTTCTGCGCCGCGGGTATGCGAGTGATTATAGAGATCGAATAATCCCTGGCTGTCTCGCTTGCCGAAGATCCGCAAATCTTCTATCGTTTGTTCATCGGTTTGTAAATACATCTTTTATTATTTTCTTTTCCGGCGGATCAGGAGTATGGCGCCACTGATGAATATAAGGGCAGGCAATACCCATACAAATATTATTTTCTGATAGTGAGCGGTTCTTTCCCCAATGTTCATAAAAATGTCTTCGGGATCTGGCCGGGCAGTAAAAATGGGGAACTGGTTATAGGCCAGCCAGCTATAGGCTGAAACCAGCCAGCGGAAATTCGTTGGACTAAGGCCCAATCGCATATTGCTGGCATAATCTGCGTCCCCGGCAATCAACACGCGTTGCTCTTTTCCATTGATATTTCTTGTCAGTTGTTTAATGGTTGTGAAAGAGGGGCCCTTGATATCTCCTTCCTGCGGGCTAAAGGGAGGCATCGTAGAGTCGATAACAATGGGCGCTACTTTCAGCCAGGTTCTCCCAATCTTTGTTGCAACAAGTGAATCCGACCGGAAGCCTTTATCGCTGGTCCAGGCAATTCCTGTAACGCCAGGCATAGATATAGTGGAAGTATCACCGGGCCTCAGATTTTTGAATCTTGCCATGTTCTCCGAAAGTCCACCAGTGCCGCGAGTCAAATAAGGAAATACCTTGTCCGGTGTTTCGTCGAAGGAAGGTTCCAGGATTTGCCCATTCATCAACTGAACGCCGAGATGCAACAATAAGGGATTCACTACATATTGTTTTCCTGGTTCACTGCTGACCATCAGATTGCCCCCGCTGGCGATATAGTTCTTTAGCTTTTCCATTGCTACCGGGCTCAGATCTACTTTTGGATCAGCCAGTACAAGGGCAGTAAGATCATTGGGAATATCCTGCGTGGAAAGGTTGATGGTATCTACATCAAAACCGGTATTCTGCATTGAAGCCCGGAATCCTTTGTGCGCAGTATGAAGCGCATATTCCCGTTCTCCGGTCTTACTGGTACTACGCTCCAATCCACCTGTCACAAATCCAATCTGTGGTATTTCGGCGCCTAATACGCGCTTGAATACTGCTGCCATATTTCTTTCGTCGGGCCAGAATTGCTCATCATCGAAAGTGCGTACAAACGCTGTGCGCCCCTGATATTTTAGTTGCATCACCAGGCGGTACGCTTCCGGTTTGAGGTTGATCATCCGGCGCATTTCATCCGGAGATCTGAACATGGAAAGGTCCGCATCGATCAGTTCTGCAGTCTCAGTTGCAATCTCTTTCAGTTGTTTACCCTGGAATTGCCGGTACAGTAAACTGTCGTCCTGTGCCGGATCGTTATCATAATAAAATTCATATTTGAACCTGATATCAGGTTTAAACCGGAGGTATTTCTCCCAAAACCCACCCAGGTAACGCGTGTTCCGGGACTCAGGCATGCCCGCTCCGAGCCCGCGTCCCACCAAATTGGTGAAGAGTGTAACTTCGAGCGTACTGTCTTTGCTGAACTCACGTAAGATGGCCTGTGTTTTCGGATGTATGGTATTGAGCTGCCCGGCACTGGTATCCCAATAACCAGTTAAGGCCGGTCTCGAGCTGGCATAACCGAGAAATAATACCACCAGGAAAACGGCGAGGTACCTGCCTGTTTTGATGAAGGGCGATATGGATTCCCTGCTATTTCTTAACCTGATGAATGTAAATGCCATGAACATCAGCGTAACCAACACAAAATAGATCACATCTTTTGTAACGATCAACCCGGTAAGCATTTTACCTGTCCGGTTTTGAAGGGATAGAAAGTAAGTAAGGTCACGTACGAAGTCGTACCGTTGCCATAAGCTTCCAATATGACCCAGTATAAATATCGCAACGAAAGTAGAAAGGGCAGATACGATCTGGTAAGAACTGAGACAACTCATGAACATACCAATAGCCGAATAGGTACAGATCAGCAGGTATAAACCCAACGCTGCGGAAAGCAATGGACCATAATCCGCCTTTTCGATCTCAACAATACCGGCAGTAATGAATATGCCAACGATCAGTAACAACAGGAGATTGTACATCATGATGCCGATATATTTACCAATGACAACTTTTCTCAGGCTCACCGGGGAAGAGAAAAGTAATGCAGCAGTACTATTATTGACTTCCCTGCTGATCAATCCCATGGTAAGAATAGGTATAAAAAAATACAGGTTGCTGATAATATTCTGGAAAAACTGTTTGGTTAAAAAGATATTATTCGTTAGGGAAAGACTAAAGCCTGCAAAAGATTGCATGTTCTTTTCCGAGAGTTCCTGCACATTAGCCAAATAATACACTGGTCCGCTAAAGAGAAGCGCGCATTGCACCAGGAAAACAATGAGTACGAACCAGGCAATGGGTGAGTAAAACAAGTACCGGAACTCGTTTTTTGCTATGCCGAAAATAACTTTCATGGCAGTATAATTTATTTTCTTTTTCTTCTGATTAAAATAACAGTACCTGTTACCAGCACTACAGCCGGTAGTACCCACAGTAACAGGATTTTTTGAAAACCTGCTCCTGCGGGGCTCAACAGGAATACATTGTCATTAGCCCTCGGGTAAGGTGTGTAAACAGGAAATTTGTTGTAACAAAGCCAGCTGAAAAGCGGAAGCAGGCTTGCATCCTTGTTCCTTAGGTTACTGAGAAAATCCGCATCACCGGCCACAATGATGCGCTGTTCCTTGTGATGGGTCTGCCTGGATAATTCAATAGCAGTGGTGAATGACCTTTCGCGAATATCTCCTTCTGCGGGACTGAAAACCGGTGTAGCCGAATCTATTACCAGTTTGCCGGCTTTCAGCCATGCCTTCCCGGGACTTGTCAAAAACAAAGGTTTAACCACAAAGCTGTTTTCCCCGGAATTTGAAATACCTGCTGCTCCGGCAAAACCTATCCTTAAACTGTCGGCAGTACTGCCGTGTTCCCATACATATTTGTGTTGAACCAGTTTGATATACTCTGCCAGATCAAAACCATCAGTGGTATAGTAGTTGGTTATTTTGTCCGGCGTTTCGTTAGCACTGGGCTCCACCAGTTGCCCGCTGCTGAGCTGAACGCCTGTTAGAGACAATAAAGGATTCAATACAGACTGTTTTCCCGGCTCACCCAGCATCAGCATATTGCCTCCGTTACCGATATAGCGTTGTAGTTTATTCAATACCGTTGTATCCATTGCCATCTTCGGATCTGCCATTACCAGGACAGATGCTGAATCCGGAATGTTCTGCGTAGAAAGATTAAGCGTATCTGTATCAAAACCATAATTGACCAAAGCCGCGCGATTCTTTTTATTCAGGGCAAGATCGAAATAATCACGCTCTCCCTTTTTATGGATATTGCGTTCAAGCTCACCCGAAACAAAATAAACTGCCGGAATTGTTTCCCCCGCTAATCTGCTGAACGCGGCATTCATATTCTGCTGATCCGGCCAGTGGCTGCCATCATTATAAAATCTAACCAGGGTAGTGCGGCCTTTGTATTTCAATTGCATGATCAGCTGGTAGTCCTCTGGTTCAAGATCGATCTGTTTACTGATTGCTGCGTATGGTTTGAACATGGCCGAATCTGTCTGGTACATTTTTGCTTTTATTCCTACTATTTGCTGCAGGGTCTTTCCTGGATAAGTTTCAAAGAGCGAACGCTCATTACTGGTTATGGCATAATAGTACTCATACTTATAGTTGATATCAGGCTTGAAGCGCTGGTATCCTTCCCACATTTGAGTAAGGTAATTATTGCGTTGCTGAGGAAGACCAAGTGTTGCTTTATCGGCAAACAGGTTGGTGAACAGTGTTACTTCCAGCGGTTCATCGTTGATTCTTTTCAACAGTTGCTGTGTCCGGGGATGAACAGTATTTGATTTGATGGCAGTAGCGTCGTAATACCCGGTAAACACCGGCCTCGAACTGATATAGCCAATGGCAAGTCCTCCTATAATGATCACCAGGCATCTGGCTGTTTTCACATACCAGGGTTTGGCTTCACGCCCGGCTTTCAGTTTCAGCAAAGTAAAGCCCAGGAACATGGCAATGATTATGAGATAATACATCAGGTCCCTGCTAGTGAACAATCCTACTACAAACTTCTCTGTTCGTCCTGCCAGCGACAGGAAAAAGGTCAGGTCTCTTATGAGATCATATTGTTGCCATAAGCTTCCGATTCTACTCAGGATGAACAATACAGCAAAGCTGGCGATAGCAGACACCACCTGGTAGGTAGTCAGGGAAGACATAAAGATCCCGATGGCAGTCAATGCCGTTAGAAACAGGTAAATACCCAGGCTTGCACAAAGCAATGGAGGAACATCCAGGGACTTGATGGTTGAAAATCCGGCTACCAGGAAAACTCCCACTACTGCTACCAGCAGGAAGTTATAAATGGCCATCCCCAAAAATTTTCCCAGTACGATGGTGCTGAGCTTCACAGGGGAGGAATACAATAGCCTGATAGTGCCGCTGTTGAACTCACGTCCGATAATGCCCATTGTCAATAGTGGTACAAACAGGTAGAGGTGCGGCAATATGGCGAACAGAAAACCTCCATTCATGTTCATGTAGAGGCCATTTGTGAATGAGTCGAATGCCCAGAGCGTTATGTTTGGATTGTTCTTGTAAATCAGGTGCATATGTTTTGCAACGAAGGTTATGGTGCCGGTATAAAAAAAAGCACACATCACCATCATAACAACCGTAAGGAACCAGGCTATGGGTGAATAGAACAGATTCCGGAGCTCATTCTTTGCTATTTGAAATATGATACGCATGATTGATTTTTTGGAATTGATTATTGGGCGGATTGTGATGACAGCTGTTTGAAAACGTCATCGAGTAGACCTTTATCAAATCCTATATCACTCAGGCGCCACCCGTTTTGCACACTGGCAGTTACCAGTCTTTCCTTTACATCCTTGTCCCCATCAAAAAAGATACGCGCCTGTGTATGCGTTATGAACTCAACAGCGCTTACCCCTTTTACCTGCATCAATTCTTCCTTCGGTGGCGGATTTTCCAGTGTAACAAGTATGGTGCTGGCCTTAGAATAATTGTTGAATGCCTCCATGCTGTCTGAAAAAACGATCCTGCCGTTTTCAATCATAATGATCTCGCGGCAAAGCAGGTTGATCTCTGATAAGATATGTGAGGACAATAACACGGTATGTTCCTGAGAGATCTCCCGGATCAGCTTGCGTGCTTCGATCAGTTGATTGGGGTCCAGTCCATTGGTAGGCTCATCCATCACTACCAGTTTGGGTTTATGGATGATAGACTGAGCAATGCCAACACGCTGGCGATAACCTCCGGATAAGTTTTTGATCAGCCTGGAGCTGAAATGCCCGATCCCGCAACGTTCTTTCACTTCCTCCACTGCGGGCCTGATCTTGCGTTTGTGGATCAGACGAAGGGTAGCGCAGTAAGTAAGGTATTCATCGATAGTGAGGTCTGTATACAATGGCGGTGTTTGTGGCAAAAAGCCGATTTCTCTCCTGGCTGCTTCCGGTTCTTTTCGGCTATCGATACCGTTTATATAAACCTTTCCTTCCGTCTGGTTCAGTGTACCACAAATGATATTCATGGTGGTGGACTTTCCGGCTCCATTGGAGCCCAGTAAACCAATGATGCCATGTGCCGCGATCTCGATATTGATATCGCGGATGGCCCAGCTGCTGCTATATCGGTGCGAGAGATTCTCAGTTTTTAATATCATGTATTGTATGATTTTGAATAATAGAAAAGGACATAAGATTTCCTGATCGATACTATCTGTTGTATCAACCTGTCCGAATACAGACCGTGATTATTTTTTATTGAATTGGTGGCGGCGTCAGACTGCTCAGGTGCGTCTTCATAAATAATTCCCTGACGGTTTCGTTTGTACTACTCTTTCTGAAAAAAATAATGTTGCAGATAAAGAATAGCAGGAAGATGGCAATGCAGGTGAAATTTTCTTTCATGTATTGCATGGCGCGGTGTAAATGCATTCTCACGGTATTGGGTGAGAGCTGCAAGCAGGCAGCGATCTCTGCCCGCTTCCAGCCTTTTTCCTTACTGAGGTGCAGCACCAGCTGCTGCCGGGCAGGCAGCTGATTGAAAATGTTTTTCAGCAGGATATGCTTTTCTTTTCCGGTGATGTATTCTTCCACTTCGAAGCTGGCAATATTTTTTTCTTCACTCAATGCCTTGTATATGCGAAGTTTTACATTCTTATGCCTGAGGTGCCTGGCAGACAGATTGGCTACAACCCTGATCAGCCATCCCACCGGGTTTTCCGGGATGATCTTTGCCCTTTGTTCCCATAATGCCAGGAATGCTTCCTGTACGATATCTTCTGCTACCTGTTGGTTCCTGGTGATCTGCCAGGCAGTGTATTGAAGGTGTGGGGTCCAGTCATCCACGATGCTGGTGAACTGGAAATGAAAAAACTGTTCAGGAACATCCTCACAGGGATATTCCTGCAACAGCCCAGGTACAGGTTTGTATTGCATGGAAATTGTCATGGCAGATATTTATCCGTTGTGGTTTCAGCGCTGTATTTAATCCGGTATTTTGAAACCTGCTTCTTTGGCGATATTCCTGATGATGCCAAACTTTTTCAGCACCAGGGTTTCGTTGGGATGCAGATCAGTAAACTCCTGCGGCGTATAGTAGAATACTGCTGTAAGAAAAGCTCTGAGATCTTCCGTCTCCAGCGGCATATTGGGGTAATCTCCCAGCGGAAAATCGAATATTGGATAAAAAAGGAAACCGATATCCTTTGGCGAAGGTTCCATGCCGGGAGCCAGGATAAGCAGCCACACATATCCTGAATAGATATCCACCGGAATGATAGCTCTTGTGGCCTCCCTCGATAGGCTGAAGAATTCCTTTTGCAACTGACTACCATAGCCGTCTGTGATCCTTCTTACTGCGATCCCCGCCAGAAGGGATGCTGCATACATTTTTCTTTCTTCTTCATTCATCGTTCCCACATCCTCTACTTTAATACCAACGGTATTGAATCCACTGATTGAAGTGATGCCATGAAAGATCTGGATCTTCCCGACCTGGTTATATGAAAATGAATCGAGCAGATAGATGCTGGGGATAATGCCTGCCGATGGAAGTTTAGGGACCATCTCGGTTTCCATCAATTGTAGCAGGGGCTGGATATTGTTCCTTGATGTAAGCGGCTTCGAGAAAACATTCGCACTACCAACCGGAGAATAATTCAGCGACAGTTTTATATAGGCATAACGGGCAGGTGTTTCTCCTTCTTTGCTGACCCGTTTTTTGTAAATGGAATCATTATAGAAAGTGGCAATGCCAGTGTTTTTAAAGAATGTATAGATCGAATGATCAACGGGGTCATTGGGATTGTCTTCAATGACGAAATAATTCTTGTCCTCATTGCTCGGCGCAGGTGATTTTTCCTTGCGGCAACTAACAGTGAACAATAAGCCGGCCAGCAGACAGCAGCTCAGTATCAATGTTGCAGGTTTCTGACGATTGTATAGTTTCATGTTACAGTGCAATTGAAATGAATGATAGAGCCGGTTATTGTTTCAGCGGACGGGCGGGCCTTGGTTCATTGGTCAGCAGTCCATTGTTGAATTCTATCTCATCGTTTGCGATGGGAACAATATAGGCTGCAGCATCCTGTTCATAGGGCCCGAGTTCATAATAACCATTGTCTATGTATTCGTTTCCGGAGAATACTACGGAACGATGTATAATGGATTTGCTGAACGGGTATTTACTGTTCACTGCATAACGGCGGAGATCGAACCAGCGGTGTGTTTCAAAACAAAGTTCCAGCCTGCGTTCATCACGGATAGTGTTGACGAGTGCGGCTCCTGTTGCATTTACCGGAGGAAGCTCTGATGGCTTGAAGCGTGTTTTTCTGAATTCCTGCAAAATGTTGCGGGCTTCCCCGGGGCGATCAAGGGCGGCCAGTGCTTCTGCCTTGTTCAGAAAAACTTCAGACAAACGCAGCAGGAACATATCACCCACATCATCAACCGATGCGTCGGGTGTTGCTCTCTTTTTTGCCCCTCTCATTTCTCCTCTGCTGTTCCTGTGAAAGAAAGCCTGCAGTCGCAGATCTCCCGGGGAATAGCCGAGGATAAGGTTTTCAGATGCTTTGTAGGCAGGTAGTGGAGCAACATCATATCTCAATGCCATAAGATGGGGCACCACCGCGCCGGATCCCATCGTGAATATCACTTCTTCAGCATTCCTGGTGAGAAAATCTGTCCCTGCCATGTGTACGTTCAGGTCTTTCAAACGGTAAGTACCGGTATTGATCACCTGGTCAGCATAATAAATGGCCCGCTCATAATTTTCCATGTAGAGATAAACCCTGCTGAGCAATGCCTGCGCTGCTGCCTGGTTAACGCGAATGGTGGAGGCTTCATTGGCGCCGGCCAATGCTTTCTCTGCTTCCAGCAGATCTGCTATGATCTGATCATATACCTGTTTGGTTGTGCTGCGGGTAGCGAACTGGTCTTTGATGGCAGCCTCTGTTTTCAGCGGAACGCCAAAATCAGTGGAGGCCGTTGCAGGCTTAAAGGGCTTCCCATAAGTATTCACCAGCATGAAGTAGTAATATGCTCTCAGAAAAAAAGCTTCTCCGGATATTCTTTTCAAAGTAGCGGCAGGTTCACCTTTTTCCTGCAATAATGGAACATTATGAAGTATGGAATTGATCCGGGCAATCCTGCTGTACAAGTCATTAAAAAATCTGTCGGTAACGGCAAGTTCTCCTTCGGTATTGATACGGGGCTGTGCCTGCCAGTAATGAAACCCGGTTTCATCGGGCATCCTGTTGGACCTGACGGGTACAACGGCCAGCAAATCATCATCCATTACGTGCAGTATTTCAGGATTGGAGAACTTCTGATAATCTGCATATACCTCTCCAACCAGCAATTCATCCAGATCATTGGCCGATTCAATAAAGCTGTTGTTCTGTGAATAGGTAGCCAGAAATTTTTTGCAGGATGAAGTACATACAAACAATATGCAAAGCAAAAGGATCCATGTTATGGTATTGTGTGATTGCATAGTGATGGATTTAGAAACTGATATTGAGGTTGATGGCATATACCGGTCTGATTGAAAGATTGATATTAGGGGAGGAGCCAGTCTGGGAAGGGTCCTGGCCACGAAGCGCTTTATGAGCAAATGTGTGAAGGTTGCTGCCGCTGAGATTTACGATAGCTCCCTTGCAGCTCAATTTCCTGCAGATTTCATTGGAGAAGCGGTAGCTTAATGAAACATACTGGAGTTTGAGGTAATCTCCTTTCACCACCCGCAGGTCTGAGAAATCATACATCTGATAGTAGTCTGTAGCAAATATGGTCATCTGATTAGGGACTCCCCTCCACCAGGCAAATTGATCATATTGAAGTGGAAAGCTGGTGGCTCCCTGTATGGCCGGGATATTGGTGAATTTCTCATCCCCGGGATAACGCCATCTTTCAGTAAATTCTTTGCGCAGGTTCTGTTGTGAACTCGGCCTGAAAGTGCCGTAGTTACCTGATGCGATCTGCAGCAACCTGATCTTGTTGCCTACACTATAGGTGAACGTTATATTGAGCGTCCAGTTCCCGTAAACGAAGGAGTTGTTGATACCGCCCTGCAGTACAGGTTCCCTTCTTCCAGACTCCACCATTACTGTACTGAAAACCTGGTCCTTCGTCATCTTGATATATTGTGCAAGGAGCTCCTCTTTATTTTCCGGTTCAGCGCCATAAAAAACAGGGAAGCCATATTCCGGATCGAGACCTTTAAAGCGATAAGAATAAAAAGTGTTTACAGCTTTCCCGGTGAGGGGTACTTTGCCACTCAAATAATCCTGGAAGTTGAGCGTGGCTGCGTCGATCATAACATTGCGGCTGTTGATATTGCTATTGATCAGCCTGTTGAATACCTGTCCCAGTTGCGGATCGAAGCGCCACATGAATCTTTTATTTCCGGCGCCCAGATTGTCGATGAACTTGAAGTTCAGGCTCAGTTCCACACCCTGGTTTTCCAATGTTCCTCCATTCACCACGTAAGTATTTCCCGGAGCTCCATTCACACCAGTTACTTTCTTTTCAAGGAATGCATTGGTGGTTTTGCTGTAGAAGTAACCCAGTGAGCCATTGATCCTTCCTTTCAGTATGGTGAAATCAAGCGAGCCATTGTAATCCTGTGTTTTTTCCCAGGCCAGGTCAGGGTTAGGAAATGATACAGTTGTGGAAGTATAGGCATTGTAAAAAGTACTGGCATTTCCTTTCCTGATAATAGTATAAGGTGTTTGACCGGGGAGCATATTCCCGCGTGTACCGAAAGATAAGCGCAGTGCCGCCATGTCTACCCAGGATACATTACGAAGTAAGTCTTCATGCACATTCCATCTGCCAGACAGCGCCCAGGTGGGAAGGAATTTTTCATTGCTTCGTGAACCGAATGAATTCGAAAATTCCTGACCGGTAGTGGCAGTGATCACATAGCGGTCGTTAAAAATATAGCTGGTAGTGAGATAAGGACGAACTGAATTTTGAATGCTCTCTATGATCTCGGGATCGCTATTGTTAGATAACCAGTTGCGATAGTCCGGATACTTGACCAGGTCTATCTGAGCGAAACTATGTCCACGCTCCGGGTAATATCCCCTGCTGATGGCTGAAGTTGAGTTGACCCGGTTGGAAAGTAATTCGGCAGCCACTTCTACAGTGAGCTGGTGTTTATTTTGCTGATCGAGGAACCTTCTGAAATTTAGACGGCCATTGATGATATAGTTCTGCCTCCTGACCTGTTGTGCGCGAAGCTCTCCTCCGAATGGCATCGGATCAAGTCTCGGATCGAATATTTTCAGTTTGTGATCGTATGCATTTTGTCTGAGCTGGCTGGCCCAGTCTGTATTTTCTTCAAACCAGATATCCTGACTGGAATTGCCACCGGTGTATGCGAGCGTGGACCGGAACTGGATCCCTTTGGCAATTTCATAACTGAGGTCTATGCTGGCGTTGTATTCATTGCTTTCGGCTCTCTGCATGGTATGATCCATTTCATGCAGGATATTCATCGTTTTGAAGTCTTTGAAATATTGGGGCGCATCACCGGTGCCGGAGCCAATGGTTGAATAGAAATAGGGCGATCCATCTTCATTGTACAGCGGGATGGCCCGGCTGGTACCATAGGCATAATTGAGCAGGCCAATCTCTGAAGGTGTATATCTTCTTTTTTCTTTGTTGAGCTGAACGTTGAACTCGACTTTGAATTTCCTGTAATTCATTTGAAGGTTCAGCATACCTGTATACCGGTCGTTGCTTTCCTTTTTGATGACTCCCGGTTCATTTTGGTAGCCAACAGAAGCGCGATAAGAGGCGGAACCGGTACCACCCGAAACACTTAGCGAGTGATTGGTGGCAAATACATCGCGCATCGTATTGCCCAGCCAGTCTGTATTCATGGATTCAGCCCTGTCTACGTTTTTTTTGAATGTCTCATAATCTGTCCGGCCGGCATAATAGTCAATAATATCTTTTTCATAAGCTTCCAGCGCTCCTCCCCGAAATGGCAATTGTTTTTCGATCATTTCACGGGATACATCTATGCGCTCACGGGAATCCATCATGTAAACGGATCTGTCTGTATACCTGGGTCTTCGTGTGTAGGTTCCTGTTACATTGTAGGTAACAGTGGGAGGGCCTGGTTTTCCTCTTTTGGTGGTGATCACGATCACGCCATTGGCCGCTCTTACGCCATACAGGGCAGCGGCAGTTGCATCTTTCAATACATCTATCTGCTCGATGTCGTAAGGATTTAATCCGGAAATGGCATTGCCCAGCAGGTTCACGAAATCCGGATCATTGATCCTTTCCGCAGGAATAGGGAAGGGATTGGTGCGAATGATACCGTCCACTACCCACAATGGTTCTCTCGAACCGAGGTAAGTGTTGGTGCCCCTGATCCGTAATTTTGGTGCAGCGCCCGCCTGCCCGGAATTTTGCATGAACATCATACCGGGCACACGGCCTTCCAGCATTTTATCTACTGTATTCAAACCAGGCTGAATGATTGAATCCATTCTCAGGGAGGTAACAGAACCGGTCAGGTATTTCTGTTTGATCTTCTGATACCCGTTATATACTACTGCATCTTCCAGCACTGCATTGGGTTCCAGCTTAATGATAAGACCACCGCCGGCCTTCACTTTTTCCTGAACACTGTTGTGCCCTACATAACTGATCTGCAGGTGACCGTCCGGGTTAGCCATGATAGAAAATGCACCTTTCTCATCACTCAGTGTTTGTATATTCTTACCTCTCACTTTGATGGTTGCATTGGAAAGCGGCTGGCCATTGGTACCGAATACGAATCCTGAAACCCTGATCAGTCCGGGGTTTGTATTGTCCGGTTCAGCATCGCTTTCAGGCGAAGCCTTTTCAGCAGCCGGTTTGGGCGATAGCACGATCTGTTTATTACTTAATACTTTGTAGAGGATCGGTTGGTTGCTGAAACAATGCGCCAGTACCGATTCAATGGAAGCATTCTTCACATCGATGGTGACCTTGCCTGTGTTCCTCAACAATTGCTGCTTGTAAAAGAACCTGAAATCTGTTTGCTTTTCTATTTCCTTCAGCACGGAACTCAGTGAAACATCCTTTCTGCTGATGGAAATAGACTGCGAGAAACCTGTTGCGCCAACAAGCAGCGCCATGATCAATAATGCAGTTCTGAGGGTCATAAATAAATCAGTTTTCTCTGAAAGTTTTGGTTAATAGGTAGCCATCGGCAACCTGGGCTGCGCGCTGTACCTCGTTCTGATAAAAGGTACCTGAATGATTGATCAATGTGTTATTGTGGTAATACTGTCAGCTGCCTGCCCTGGAATGAGAATTTAACCCCGGTGATCTCAAGCATGCTCAACAATTCGGACAGGTTCATGTTGCGGCTGATAGTGCCTTCAAATGCTTCCGGATTGATATTGCCCTGGTAAACCACTTCGATATCATACCAGCGGGTTACCTGCCGGAGGATTGCCTTCAGGTCTTTGCCATTGCAAACGAAGAATCCGTTTTTCCAGGCGATCACATCATTGGGGTCAGCAACCTGCCTAACCTGCAGTGCTCTTCCGGATAAGCTGAATTGCGCTTCCTGTCCGGGCGCCAGCATTTGTTGCTGATCACCGGCTTTTACGCGAACAGCGCCTTCCAGGAGGGTTGTGCTGATCTGTTCTTCATTCGTATAAGCATTTACGTTAAAGCTGGTACCGAGCACTTCGATCGCCTGGCCGCCTTCCACATCAACAACAAACGGTTGCCTGGGATTTTTAGCGATCTCGAAATAAGCTTCGCCTTTGATGGAAACCCTTCTTTCCCTGCCGGGAAATGAGGTAGGATAGGTGAGAGAGGATAAGGAGTTCAACCACACTTTGGTCCCATCCGCCAGTACAAGGCTGTACACACCTTTGCGTGGAACTTCCAGCGTGTTGAAGAAAACGGAATTACCCGTTGAAGAAGAGGTATAGGATAACTGGTGGCCATCATTACTGATCAACACACCATTTTTTTCATTGATAGGTTGATGACTGTTCTTGCCCAGCTGGATCTTTCTGCCATCGGATGTGGTGAGGATGGCTTGTTCAAAGCCAGGATTGGTGCCGGTTTGCGACGCAACCTGTGTTGAATCGTTGGAACGGTCATGCATAAGATACCATCCTCCGGCAGAGACCAGGGCCACAATGGAAGCGGCTGCTGCAAGCTTCTTCCACATGGGCGTTACTCTGGCAGGTAGCGTAGCATGCAGGGTAGTTCGCAGCCTGCTGAGTATCTTATCATGCAGCTCCTGTTCGGATCCTTCTTCCTCATTGCCTACATACACTTCCAGGTTACGGTCATAATCCTGGTACCATTGTTCCAATGATTTCATTTCCTCTGTTGTGGCAGTGCCGGAAAGATATTTCCTGATCAGTATGTTCAATTGTTCCTGGGTCATCATTATTATAGTATGAATAAATTGTTACCTCCCTACCCGGGGAGCTGTTTATTTTTCCATTTTTTTTGAATCAGAAAGAAAAGAAGGCGGAGAAGAAGTCCTTCAGGTTGAGACGGAGCTGCCGTAATGCAGTACTGATATGCTTTTCAACGGTCTTGCGGGAAATATTCAGGTCCCGCGCAATCTCAGGGTTCGATTTCCCCTCCAGGCGGCTTTGCTCAAATACAATGCGGCATTTTTCCGGGAGTTGATGGATCTTCTGACTGAGCAGGGAAGCAAGTATCCGCGCATCCAGTTGATCGGAAGGCAGGATAGTGGCGAGGTTTTCATGCGAGTCCTCCGAAACCGGCACATGCTGCATGGACTTGTTGATGTATTCCAGGATCTTATACTTTACAGCAACAGCCAGGTAGGCTTCGAGTGATTTGATATCGAGCTCAGCCCTGCGCAACCAGATGCTGGCAAAAATATCATGGACGATATCTTCCGCATCATGCTTCGATTGTAATTTATGGAAAGCCAGTGTGAAGAGTTTTTTCCAGTAACGTGAGTAGATCTGCTCAAATGCAAGCTGGTCGCCATCTTTCAGGAGTGCTAATAATTGCTCTTCGCTATATGTTTGATAGACCTGCAAGGGGAGTCCTCTATAAGAGTTACGATAGTGTTTAGGTAGTAGGACAGGTCTTGGTATTTCAAATATAGGGAAAGCAAATGAGCCTTTGAACATATAAAATTTATAATTAATTTCCAGTATTCATCAGAAAAGGTGTAAACACGGATGATACGTTAAACAGAACACGTTATTTTCATAACGTTATGAGCGGGGTGGATCGCCTGCACCGGAAAAATAACCAAGACTAAATGCAAATCGAAACATCAGAGTTCCCGGTAATAAAATCGAAAGAAGCAAAACCCCGGGCCAAAGCAATAACCTTATCATACTGGAAGCAATTTTTTCTTTACCTGTCCGGTACCGATCTCAGAACTATCCGGCAATGTTCTCCGGACCTGGCTACCCGTTATGCAATTTTAGGTGGTCTGCTGTGCATACCTGCCATGGTAGCTTTTTTCTCTTCGTCATATGCATTTTCCATTCTTTTCGAAAACTCAGGCTACAGCTGGATAGCAGGGATCTTCTGGGCCCTGATCATTCTTATGATCGACAGAAGCATTATTGCCCAGAACCCGGAGATCGAAGGCGATCCTGTTACAGTGGGAACAGAAAACCTGAGCAAAGGTGCAGGAAGAAGGACCAGGACCTTCTATGCTGGCCGGATCATCATCAGCATAGTCCTCGGCTGTGTAATGGCTGAACCACTTTGCATCAGGATCTTTGACGATGAAATAAAAGAACAGCTTGCAAAAAGCAAAAAGGAACAGTTCGCAGATCAGAAAAGACCGCTGGAGCTTGCCATTGCAGCCATCGATACTGCTATCGCGAAAGAAAAAGAGAAATGGGATAATAATGAAGATGCCGCTGTAGCCGAAGCCAATGGATCATCAGGCTCACCAAGAGGAACAAGGGAAGTGTGGCGGGCCATAAAGGATCGCGCCAACGAACAGAAAACATTCTTTGAGGATTTCAGGAAAAAGAAATCCGCAGAGCAGGATTCCCTGGTACAACTCATTACAAAACTGAAAAACGATATCAATGCGAATAAGGCTGTTGGCTTAACGGGCCAGATGAATGCATTGCATGACCTGTCTTCCAAAGAATTGAATTTACTGATCAGCATCTGGGCCCTGCGCATTCTTTTATTCTGCATCGAACTGATCCCGCTGCTTCTGAAATCATCCCTGAAAAGGAAGTCCGATAGTTATGTGGTACTCTGCCATCAAAACAATAAAAAGACCATCGGCCTGAATCAAAACGACAAGCATAGTTTGGCTGTGAAGAATATGCTCAAGGCCCGTATGGAGGAAGATCTCCGGATCAACAATATGCTGAGGAAACGCAGCATGACCAATATAGCAGAAGACCTCGGCTTCTACCTCACCATCAACCAGCAGGCGGCAGAAAGCTTTGAAAAGGAAAAATCGCTACTGGAAAGAACTATATTGGACCAGGAGTTAAGAAAGAAAGCGATAGCAGCTCTTGCTGTTTCTTATGAAAATTTCGTCAGCAACCTCAAAGAATTGTATAACAGCGAAGAACCCATCAATGATAAACAAAGTTAGAGAACTATCCCTCCGCTTGCTGGAAGATAAAGTGATCGGCATATTCCTTAGTCTGATCGCTATTATCTGGCTGGCATTCAATTTCTCAACGGATGTGAAAACCGCCAATGATTATTGGACTGGCAAGGAGCGATTTTCATTACTTTCGGGAACAGCTTTTTTACTACTGTTGACCATCGGCATCTTAAAGCTGCTGTACAAACGAAAAAAATACAAAACAGAAGGCATCCACACCTACCGCACAGCCGAATACAACGAGAAAGCATATGCGCTTGCCTATGAAATAGTCAATAACTACAGGAGGTCAGAAGCATTCAATCATATCGTAAACACACACAGGGATAATGTCAGGGATTACTTCAATGATCTGATCAGTACTTTGCAGGAAAAGATCAACAGCCATATCACGGAGGAAACACTCCGTGGTTTCGATAAAGTGAAAAACAATGTGGAAGGGCAGAAAGCCATGATCTCATCTGTATTCAGGCAGTTTGCCAATATCCCGGCCATCGAATCTTATCTGACAGGGCAACACAGGAACTGCCTGAGCGAGCTTAGAAATGACCTGCTGAAAAAGATCCGCTCTAATGCTTTATTCGCTTCCTTCACTCATTTCAGGAACAATAAAGGAGAAGGACCAGTCACCGCTGAATTCGACCTGGATGCGGCAGATATCGCATTTGAAATAGATTCCATACTGAAACAAATACCCGACCTGTCTTTCCAAAACCTCTTATCGAAAGAGAAGCAGGACAACGATATGACCATCGCCGGCCTGATGGCGGCCGGCATGACGGCCGATGATATTGCACATATCCTGAGCGATGTTATCGGAGGCGAATCGGCAGATTATATCCTTCATGAATTGATGGAATATGCCGGCACCTTTATCCCGGTCATAGGTCAGGTATTTGTGGTAATAAAAATATTCAAGTTTCTGTATGCTATGCGAGACAGGGCTGAAGACCTGCAACAATTGAGAACGGAGATCTATCAATCTTCCCTGAGCTTTTACCAGGGGATCAGCAAAAGGGCCAGTGCAGCCATTTATGCAGACAGCTCACTGTACATGGAAAAGCTGTCGGTGTCTTTTAAGGACAATTATGAAAGGGCCAGGAAATTCAAGAAGCGGAGCGAATGGTACAAATGATCCAAAGAATGTGGTTCTGACAGGCAACATGCTAAACTGTCAACCCAAACTGCAATGGCACGAAAGATGCTTCTTAAGAAATAAAACAAGGGAATATGACAAATCAAATGGCAGTACTGGCTGGTGGTTGTTTCTGGGGAGTTGAAGAGCTGATTCGCGCCCTTCCCGGAGTGATCAAAACCAGGGTAGGTTATACAGGAGGCGACGTTCCCAATGCAACCTATCGCAACCACGGAACGCATGCAGAAGCAATAAGAATAGAATTCGATCCAAACCGGATCAGTTACCGGCAGATCCTTGAATTCTTCTTCACGCTTCACGATCCCACTACTTTGAACCGCCAGGGAAATGATATCGGCACATCCTATCGTTCAGCCATCTTCTATCTGAATGATGAGCAGAAGCAAACGGCAACGGAACTGATAGCAGAACTGACCGCCGCCAATGTTTACAAAAAGCCCATCGTTACAGAAGTTACAGCGGTTTCAGATTTCTGGGATGCAGAAGAAGAACACCAGGATTACCTGCAAAAACATCCTTACGGATATACTTGCCACTTTGTCCGCCCGGAATGGAAATTGAAAACAGCGGAGTGATAGCGTTAACATAAATATTATATAAAAGGAAAACAGGACAAGAGGAATATTCCCTTTGTCCTGTTTTCTTTTAGATGAGTATTCTTTACTCTACCAATTTTGTTACGCTGATATGTTTTTCCAGTGTATCGATGGTAGCAGCGGTTTGTACCAGTTCCACCACCACTTGTTTACGCGCAGTTGTCCAGCGCCCCAGTGTAATATTGTATACTCCTCCCATCATATTGTATAGTCCTGCATCAGTAGGAGCTACGGGATATTTTTCATTGATAGGATAAGGCATATTGTTGGTATTGCCTGCGGAACGATAATGCAGGTAAGGAACAATTACAGGCTTATAGGTATTGGGATCGATGCTTACTGAGTACATGGAGTACCAGTCGTTGTTACAGATCCGGTAACCTAATATTGGATCTTTCGCGGGATCGAAGATAGCGGCACTACCACCGGTTGCAATAAACAATACATCCTCCGGAACTGATGTTTCGGTAATAGTAGTTCCCTTGAATATAGCCAGGCCACAGGAGTTTCCATTGTTGGGGAAAGGGCCGGAAGTACCGAATTCACTGGTATGCACCAGGCCTCCGTCTCCAAGATTAGGAAGCGTACTGCCGGTTACAGCATTGTTGCCACTGGTCAGGTAAGTTTTCTGGTACCAGTTGGTGGAAGCAGGGAATGCATAAGTGCCTGCAGAGCCATTGATCTTCTTACCCTGGAATCCGAAATAGAAGAACTGTCCTTTTTGAACGCTGCCTGTATTGATATCATATTTGATGGTACGCTGTCCGCCCGTGGCCCATCCGGCATCGAGCAGGGTAGCAGAGCTGGCTCCTCCTGAATTGACGCAGAAAACGATACAGTAAGGAGTGGCTGCAAAATCAATATCCTTTGTGGCGAGCATTTGAACATATTCCTGTCCTCCGTCCCCGCCCTTTGGATCGCTCTGGAATCCGGAGATGAGGAGATCCTGCACGGAAGAGCCCATGTTCACGATATCATCCCCGTTCCTTGTTCTGAGTGTAACTTTATCTTCAGAAGTCATGAAGGGAATGCCAACATATGCAGCAAGACTGAATGGCGTATTGTTGGCATAGTCCACTGCAGGATCAGTATACAGATCGAGATCACCAAAACCATCATTGATCTTTTTGGAGCCACTGATCACTTCACCTGGCAGGGGAGCGGGATTGAAGCTTGACTTATTGACGATGCAAAGAGAGCTTTCATAATTGTTGGGATTTGCCTGCAACTGCGCTACTGTAACCGCGTTGATATCCACCACACCTTTTCCGGCAGGATGGATATGCGACTCCGTTAGTCCCGTAATAGTGAGGATACCATTCTTACGGGTGAGCATGCCGCTATTGATATCGATCACAAGGGAATCACCGGGATGATATTTTTCGGCGGCAGCGCCAAGCTCAATTGAGATGCCCCGTAAGGTTGCCAGTCGACGGCTATCCTGCACTATCAGCAAGCCTTCAGGCAGATTTCCAGTTTCATGTTCGGAGATCACCACTACAGCAATTTTGGTGGCGCCATAAACAGTCTCTTTCGTAAGCGCAACATCCTTTCCCTTGTAAATCGGACGAATGTCCAGCACTGACACGATTTCAAACGGCACGCCGCCGGGGTAATTCTCGTAGGTCTCTTTATTGCAACTACCAATAATGGTAATGCTTATCGCAATGGAGAAAATATATAAGAAGCATTTCATCGTCATGATTTTTTGATTGTTTCATTAAGGTCTCTGCCACCAGACATTGGTGAATATTTCGTCAGGGCCCTGTGCGGCTACAGCAGCTTTGTAATTCACAGGATTGGCTGCCTGAACATAAACAGGGTAGACCAGTCTTGCCGGCATTACTCCACCATTCATCAGGCCTGGTCCTTTCGGTAAAACAGGATGACCGGTGCGCCTGTATTCAAACCACTGTTGCAGATCGGTCATGAACAATGCATAATATTTCTGTAAATGGATCATTTCCATTTTTGTTTCCAGTGGCAGATTATCATCCCAGAGCTCACCGGCTGCATCCAGGTTGGTAAGATGCGTGGCAAAATTGGCATGGGTAATGCTCTCATTGAAATTAGGCACCCAGTAATTGATGGCGGATGCGATGCCCTGATAATAGAATGTTTTTGTATCGCCGGTGATCCATCCTTTGGCAGCGGCTTCCGCGAGTATGAACTGCACTTCAGCATACTGCATGATGATACCTGTATTGGCATTTTGCTGGAGAGACCAGGTGCCGCCGGTACTGGTATTATCATAGCTTTGGAAATAACAACCCTTGGTATCGCCATTGCCGGGAATATATCCGCTTGGTACGCCATACCATCCACCACCGCTGGCCTGTGAAATTCCAAGTCTTCCAATGCTTCCCGATCCGTACGGTGTAGAGGAAACATAACGGGGATCAGACCACGAAACAAGGTTGTCGAGGAAGAAACTGCAAAGGGCCGGGCCGCGAAAATCCTGCGCACGTATGCCATTCACGAATGGCGAAGTATAAGGATCGGTAGTGCTGGTGCCGCCGGTCCAGAGTAACCTGGCGCAATCCGCATTGCTTTGAAAGATGGGATACTGGCCAGGGTTCTCCACTATCTCTTTGATCTTGGCAATGCACTGATCCTGCACTTCCGGTTTACCGGAAATACGCAGCAGCAATCGCAGGTAAAGGGAATTACCAAATTTTCTCCATTTGGCAATATCTCCCTTATACATGGGATCGCTGGAAACCACGATGGTGCTGCCTCCTGCAAGTAAAGTATTGGCTTCTTCCAGTTGTTTGAACAGATCGAGATAGATATCTTTTTGTTTATCGAAAACCGGGATCAGGTTTCCCTGATCTCCTTCCAGTGCGTCTGAGTAAGGGATATCGCCATAGATATCTGTGAGGTTGGCAAACAGCCAGACCTTGCCGATCTTACCGATACCCTGGTAAGAAGTGTTGGGCGTTTTGGCTGTACGCGCCAGGCTATCCACCTGCTTGAAATTGGTGAGCTGTACAAACCATGCATTCCATAAATAGTCAGACATGCTGGTCCTGAATGCATACCTGAACACGGTATTGTCGCCATCACTTTGCGATACTGTAACCTGCATCAGTTCATTATTGAAACTCCGGTTACGGCTCATGCCGGGCCAGATGGAATTCACAAGCGCCGGCGCCAGCAGCTTGTCTGAAGTTGTTTCCAGGAAATTGATAGGATCTGTATTCAGGTCCTCAAATCCCTTGTTGCATGAATAGAATGCCGGCAACGCCATCAACACCATACATGCTGTAAATATTTTCTTTCTCATCTCTGTGCTTTTATATTGATCAGCTTTTTACGAATTGGTTAGAACCCGATGGTTAAATTGAAACCCATCGTACGGCTGGAAGGGAACTGTCCTACTTCAAAACCTCTCACTACATCTGTTCCGCTCAAGGTGCCAAACTCAGGATCGAAGATGGGCCAGGGCGACCAGATGAACAGGTCACGGCCAAACACGCCCACACTGGCAGAGCTCAATCCGAACTTCTTCAGGAACCCTGGTTTGAAATTGTACATCAGTGAAGCTTCGCGGAATTTCAGGAAGTCAGTACTGAATGTGCTTCCTTCTGCATTGTAACTACCGATGCTGTATTGATAATACTGGTCGATATCAGTTGCCACCACATCGTTCTTACGGTAGCTGCCATCAGGATTCTGAATTACACCGTTACCGATGATCCCGTTGTACCTGCCGGGCAGTGTTGATTTCAATTTACCCTGCTCTGCCAGTTTGTAATGTGTAAGCGAATAAGCAACGGCGCCGATCTGCGCATCGAACAACATGCTCAGTGTGAAATTCCTGAACTGGAATTTATTACCCAGGCTGAATTTGAATTTTGGTGTGGTGTTTCCGAGATAGATGATGCTGTCTGTGATCCTGGGGAAACCGGTTGCAGGATCGAAGATCACCTGTCCGTCCGGGCTGCGCATATATCCGAGGCCATACAGGTCGCCCATGCTGCCACCCACGGACGCCACGATCTGTCCGCTGGCCACCTGGCCGGCTCTCAGCAGGATGGCGCTATCCGGCATGGAGAGGATCTTGTTCTGGTTGTAAGAAAAAGTTCCGAACAGGTTCCAGTTGAAACCACCTTTTTTGCCAACAACTGGTTTTGCATTGAGGCTGATCTCGATCCCATTATTCCTCACTTTTCCAGCATTGATACGTGCGGCGCTATAGCCTGATGAAGCATCCACGGTTCTGGTGAAGATCTGTCTTCTCGTATTGCCGAAATAGGCAGACAGATCCAATGCGATCCTGCCATTGAAGAATTGTATTTCTGTACCAAACTCGTAAGTGGTGGTAAGCAGTGGTTTTAAATTGGGATTGGGTAAGATTGTGGGGCTCACCAGCGCACTGTCCGGATAGATCCCACCGCTGGCAACAGGATAGGAGTAGGCCGTCGTGTAGGCATAGGTGTCAGAGCTTCCTACCATGGCGTAAGAAGCGCGTAATTTCAGATAGTTGATCAGTTCCGG
Organism: Pseudobacter ginsenosidimutans; assembly: GCF_007970185.1. Taxonomy (NCBI): domain Bacteria; kingdom Pseudomonadati; phylum Bacteroidota; class Chitinophagia; order Chitinophagales; family Chitinophagaceae; genus Pseudobacter; species Pseudobacter ginsenosidimutans. Next base: position 5,941,456 of record NZ_CP042431.1, read on the forward strand.
CAATTTCACTACATCAGACAAAACGAAGCCGGTATTGATGGAAGGATAGGAAAAGCCAACGGGATTCTTTCTTTTGGGAGAAGCCAGGATCGAGCTCCAGTCCTGACGTCCGGTAAGTTCGGCAAACAGGAAATTCTTATAGCTAAGGTTCACGATGCCGTACAAACTGTTGAGCTGGTACCGGCTTGTATCGGGAAAATACACCAGGCCATATTCTGTATTCTCCATTGTATAGATACCCGGCAGATGCAATCCATCATTCCTTATATCTGTTTTATCGTATTCGTTCTTCAACTGGCTTCCTCCAAAGGTTACACCCAGTTTCCAGTCGGGGTTCAGCTCTTTGAAGTATTTGGCCATGATATCGTAGCTCTTTTCCCTGGAGTAGATATTCTGTCTTCTCACAGATCCTCTGGGCAGGCGTGTGCCGGCATCGAAAGGTCTGTCCTGTTCACGTTTATCGTTCATCCAGTCATAGTTGCCACGCAGCATCACACTCAATTCTTTGGTCACCTGGTAATTCAGTGTAACGTTGCCGGTCAGGTTATTTCTTCTTGTTTTGTTAAGGAACTCATTGGTGATGGCATATGGATTTTCCGGGAAGGAGGAAAAAGGATAGCGGATGAATTTGTAAAGGCTGTCGTACACACTGCCGGGCCCGCCTGCCCAGTAGTTCTTAAGCCAGTTATGATCAGCGCTGGGTTGCCAGAAAATGTACCAGTACATTAAGCTCTGGTTGCCATAACCTGCTGCGGGGAGATTATCACTTTTCCTGAAACCGTAGTTGGCCTTCACAGCCAGTTTCAATTTTTTGGTGATGTCTGTATTGGTGGACAGGCCGATGTTCTGGCGAACGAAACCGGTATTGGGCACGATCCATTTATTGTTTTCCGAACCCAGTGTAATGCGAACGCCTGTAGAGCCGATCTTACCATCGATGCTGAGATTGTTCCTGAGGTCGCGGCCCATGTCCCAGAAATCATTGATATTGTCGTAAGCCTTCCAGGGAGTGCGTTGCAGGCCTACTGTTTGTCTAACCGGATCGTATTGATAGAATGATTGTCCATCAAATTTTGGCCCATAAGCAGAACTTGTACCGCTGGTGCTGGCGCCATCTTCGGTGGCTCCATATGAATAATAAAGAGCGCCCCCCAGGCCCTGTCCGTATTCATATTGCAGATCAGGGAACCTGTTCACCTGTTCGATACTACCGTTCACGGTATAGCGAACATTGAAGTGTCCGCCTTTTTTCTGTGTGGCGGATTTGGTAGTGATGATCACGGCGCCGTTGGCAGCGCGCTGTCCGTACAACGCAGCTGCAGCGGGCCCGAGAAGTACTGAAACGCTTTCGATATCCTGTGGGTTGATATCATTCACTGCGCTGCCGTAGTCTGCGGGCAGGTTATCCGAGTTGGTGGCATATACCTGGTCGCTGCCGTTGGCAGAGCGTCTGCCACTGCCACTGCTCACAACCACACCATCGATGATGATCAGGGCTTCGTTGTTTCCTGTAAGGTTGTTCTCTCCGCGCAGGATGATCTTGCTGGTGGCCGCCGGACCGGAGCCGGAACGGACCAGGTTCAGGCCTGCCACTTTACCGGAAAGGGCATCCATCCAGTTGAGGCTGGCTGCATCAGTCAGTTGGTTGCTGTCTACTTTCGTTAACGCATAACCGAGAGAGCGCTGTGATTTTTTGATGCCCAGGGCAGTTACCACCACTTCACCGAGATCCTTCGATTTACTTTTCATACGGATCAGCAGGGTATTGGAATTACCCGGCTGTTTTACCGTAAATCCTTTATGAACGTGGGTTTCATAGCCTATAGAAGAGAAAGTGAAATCATACACTTCACCCAGCCTCAGTTGGGGAAAGGTAAAGATGCCTTTCTCGTTGGTAACGGCGGACAGTGTTTGACGCCCATTGTCTGCTCTTCGTGTAGCGATAACAGTTACCGCAGGCAGCACTTCACCTTTCTCTGTGATAACGGTGCCGCTTACGGCAACCGTTTCCTGTGCAATTGCTGATACATTGAAAAATAAAAGGAACAAAACCCACATCAACTGTATGTTGCTTTGCCCTTTTTTCTTTGTTGATCTCATAAGTTTTTTATTGTTTGACTTATACGCATGGGATAGACAGGCCGCCGGTAAGCAGCTAGCAAGCACCTGTTCGTTTCCTGTATGTTTACTTAGATTTCGTGATTATATAGCCGTCATCTTTTTTTGAAATCTGCAGACCGTTCATGTTTGCAATCAGATTCAGCAATACGGATAATGAGTCTCCTTTGATCACTTCGCCGGAAAAGAATTTTCCTTTCAATAGTTCTTCATCATAGGATATTGGACAATTATATTTGGTCATCAATGTTTTCATCACCACCGGCAAAGGTGTGTTATCGAAGATCATGGCATCATCGTCAGTGACGGAATGATCAGTGCCGGCGGGTTGGGGGCGGGGACCTGGCTCAACAATGAATCGATTCACAGACATGTTTCCTTTTTCGATGCTATAGTTCATTTCATTGCCGGGCATCAGGATGAGATCCTGTTTCCAGCCTTTCAGCGAATCCTTCAGTGATTTGATCAGCACCTTACCCTGAAATAGTTTTATGTTGCAGGCCATCGCCGATTCTGATACCCTGAATGAAGTGCCCAATACCGTGGTTGAAAACAATCTGGAATGTACAGTGAATGGATTTCCTTTATTATTAGCTACATCAAAATCAACCACACCTTCCATATAGATATTCCGCTGCGTAAGTATTCCGAATGGTTCCTGGTACCTGATCTTCGCTTTGGGCGCCAGTTTCACGATGGTACCATCATCCAGTTTTATCTTCCGGCTCTTTGCGGAATTGTTTGTTTGTGTTGTCCAGTTTGATTTTACAGCCGGTCCCTGTACTGAATTTGCCTGTGCCGGCGCAGGAGTTTTATTATCGGGGACCAACAACCAAACAGCAATTGCCACCACCAGTAATGAAGCGGCTATTGATATCCTGCGGAATCGGACACTGCGTGTTTGCTTTCCGATCTGCTTATTGATCACCTCGCGCATTTCATCTTCATAACCTGCAGGCACGGTGTTTTCCTTTCCGGCAGCATCCCATGAAGACTTCAGGTACATCGCCATCAGCTCAGGGTGTTGCTTCAGGTGGCGGGCAACGGCCTCTGCTTCAGTGGCGGTACACTGGTTCTCAAAAAACTTCTGTATAAGCGTATACGTGATCTTCATGATGGTGCATTAGGAGATACGAAGGGCACCAGAATTTACCCCTGCTGATAATATTAAATTAATACTGGGAAAAAAGGATATGCAGAAAAAGCAGGATGGTAACGAGGGAGCGTACATGCTTCAATGCCTTGGAATAGTGGTCCTCCACCGTTTTGATACTTACAGAAAGCTGTTCTGCTATTTCCTTGTTGGAATAGCCCTTGGCGATCTTCAGCATGAAAACATTCCTGCGGATGGGTGGAAGGTCTTCCGAAACGGCATCGAGGTAATCGGCGGATTCGTAGTCTGTATTGGAGTGACAGACCAGTGCAGGTTGCTCGCAGAGATCATCTTCCAGGCGATGCTGGTATTTGCGTTCAGCAGCCTGTTTGCGCAGGTGATCCACAAAAATGGAGCTGGCAATGGTGAAGAGCTGTGTATCGAGGGAATATGCATCAGAGAGAGTATGCCTTGATTTCCAGAGTTTGATAAACGATTGCTGGGTTAGATCCTTCGCCTGCTCTTTTATGCGGGTACGCTTCAGGAAATAATGAAACAATTTAGCGTGATACAGGTCGTATACCGCCTGGTATGCAACCTGATCGCCTTTCTTTATTTCAGTTATCTGGATCAAATCCTTTTGTGTTTAGAAGGTAGAAATTTCCGGTGCAAAATTGGAAAAATTGAGGAGAAAAAGAAGATTATTTATGTGTTAAGTAATCTGGCAGGTCCGGGTAATCACCTGAACCATGATATTTCTTGAAACTCTTTAGAAATGGGAAAATATTTCTATATTGGGTACACTCCGTCCGAAGTATAATCTGCCCCATGTAAAATACTGTTATGCGTCAGCGTTACGCCATTCCCGGCATTGATCCTGATCAAATGGCGCGCCCGGCAATCATTTTCCAGACAATATCTAAGAACTTATCATAAACATGACATACAAAAACAACTTGACAAGGTTCCTGAAAGCACAGGAGGGAGTTTATGATATAGCCTTGACTGAGATCAGGAATGGTAAGAAAAGCAGCAGATGGATGTGGTTTATTTTCCCACAGATTTATGGGCTGGGGTCCAGTGAAACTTCCAATCACTATGCCATCAGGAATATGAGCGAAGCAAGGGAATATCTTGATCATGAAATTTTAGGCCCACGGCTGACGGGGATCAGCAACGCGTTATTAAAGTTACCTGGCAGCAACCCCATCGACATATTTGGAAGTATCGACAGTATGAAGTTACAGTCGTCAATGACCTTGTTTTCACTGCTTGCCCATAACATTCCGGTTTTCGAACAAGTCCTGAATAAATATTTTGATGGGGTAAAAGATGAAAAAACGGTTGAATTGCTAAACATAGATATTGAATAAAGTATGAATGATGACCAGACCAAACTGTATTGGGAGGCCAATGCCGACACCTGGAGCCACCTGAGCAGGGCAGGAGCGGATATTTACCGGGACGAGATCAATACTCCTGAATTCTTAAAACATCTGCCTGATATCGATGGCCTGACTGGCCTGGATATTGGATGCGGCGATGGCTACAATACAAGGCTGTTGGCAGACAAAGGAGCTAAGATGACCGGCCTCGACATATCCGAGAAATTCATTACCAATGCATCCCTGAACAATCCACATGCTTCCATTGAATACAAAACTGGAACTGCGCTCCATACATCGTTTCCGAATGGAACATTCGATTTTGCAACAGGATTCATGAGTTTCATGGATGTATCAGATATCGATCAACTGTTCAGGGAGTTGAACAGGATATTGAAGCCAGGCGCTTTTGTGCAATTTTCGATATCACATCCCTGCTTCAATCCGCTGAACAGGAAAAACCTGAAAGATGAAAATGGAAAAGTGTACGCTGTAGAGCTCAGTAGTTATTTTGATACAGACAATGTAATCATCGAGGAATGGCTGTTCGATATTAATACAGGCGCTGTTCAGCCAGGAATGCAGCCTTTCCGGATCCCAAGGTTCATCCGGACACTTAGCCAATGGTTCAATGCGATGGCAGGGAATGGATTTACGATCGAAATGATGAATGAGCCCCGGCCCACACCTGCCTCCATCAAAAGAAAGCCAAAGCTGATCAATGCTACGGTTGTAGCCTATTTTCTTCACATTCGCTGCCGAAAATCTTACAATAAATGAGAACTATAAAATGGAATGACTGGGACCGGGAATTGAAAGGACCCGCCACATATGAAAAGTACAATGCTCTGGCCAAGCTGCACAAACAGTATTATCATAATATACTCAAGTCACAACTGATCACCTTACTGGTGATATCCCTGTTATCTTCTATTCCTGATCCTGATATCCAGGGCATGAAGCTGATCCAATACCTCATTTTGTTCCTGATCATTTTCTACATGTGTTTAATGATCATGCAATTCAGATCCAACTATATGCCCAAATGGCAAAAATCCAGGTTCCTGGCTGAAAGCACACTGAGCGAAGCCTGGTTCTTTGCATTCGGATTCGATATCTATGAAAATGCAGAGCAGGCCAAAGAAGCTTTTTTGAAACGCATAAAGTATATCAAGGCCGAACTAAAAATGCCTGAAATAGGAATTGTATTCGATACACAGGTTGAAAGTATCAGGTCAGTCCTCAACAATGAATTCTCTGCCTGGATCATAGACACACAAAGCAAGAGCATGCAGGATAAAATAGACTTCTATATAACCAACCGGGTAGAGAACCAGATAAAGTATTATAGCAGGAGGGCGGAATTGAATTCCCGGAACAGCACTCTTTATTTTTATACTGGTCTTGTGTTCAATGTTATTGGAATTACCCTGGCAATTCTCAGTATAGGCGGTTCTGTACCTGCATATACTTATATCGCCCTGTTCACCACGCTATCAGCTGCATTTCTATCCTGGACCCAAACAAAACAGCACGAGGAAGTAAGTATTAAATCAAGTGTGGCCATCGATGAACTGAGTTCAGCCAAAGATGAACTTCTAATCCTAAAAGACACCAATAACCTCACGCGTGTGAGAAGTAAAATTTATGAAATTGAAAAACTCATTAGTCGTGAACACAAAGTAAAAAGGAATAATGAGTAAAGTGAGACCCACATACCTGGAATTGCCTTTTGCTAACAACTTCAATGAAGCGGCAGTGATCAAGGCCGGTAATGATTTGCTCGACCTGTTCAGGCTGACAGGGAAAACAGTTGTCATTCATACATCTGCTGAAAATGCCATCGGTATCGAAAGGAATTTCCGGCTTTCCTGGTGGGCAAACAAAAATGATGTTCTCCGGTTAGCAATGCATAACCTCGGAAAACAATTGGATGTGCTTGCAGGTGCAGATCCGGTTTCACGGGATAAATTATCAATGGCCTGGCATCAGGCAAACTCCATAACAAACTCAAGCGAATGGAGAGAGGCTGTTAAACAAAAATGCATCTCTACATCCGGCACTATCTACTACCAGGTCTTTTTCAGGATAGCCCAGCAATGCATCAACAGAGCCGTCAGGTGGGAGGCTGTTTTTGACAAGATCACTTCTCCATACTTCTACTTCTGGCAGCTGATTTCTTTAGGAGTATTACCACTCGGAATGATGGATTCCACTTTTTATGTACTCAGGGATTGCGGGAATGATCATGATCCCGGGAATTTCGGATCAGTTGAATTTGATTTCAACCTCCATACAATACAACCTGGGAACAAAAAGATTTTTATCGCACATGAGTTCAATAATGAAAATATAAAAGAGATCATCGGGAAGTTACAATTCTACCAATTTGATATCGACCTTGGTCCGGTAGCCAGTACTGACATCCCGATCGAACACCAGTTGTTTGACAGGATCAGACAGTGCTCACATATGCTGGTGCTGATTGATCAGGTAGATATCGATTTTGGCCTGCCAGTTTGGATCTCCCAGGAAGTAGACCTGGCAAAAGCACTGGGCATTCCGGTGCTGATGATCACCAACGATACCGGCAACCTGTACAAACATCCTGCCCTGAAACAACTCAACGTTATTCAGCCTGATATTACTCACGAAGAAATAAATAAACTATTAAGCGTATAGTTCTATGAAACTCGTATTAGACCAATGGCACACTGTATTTGAAGAAAAGCTCAGTACCGCCGCCAGCGTGAAGATCATTTCACCATCCTGTTCCATGTTCACCATGGAGATATTGGCGAAATACAATTTGCTGGAAAAATCGGAATTCATTACAAGGTTCAGCCTGTATGACTTTTTCGTAAAACTATCTGACCTGAAAGCTTTAAGACTGGCAGTGGAGAATGGAATGAGAATTTTTGGAGTAAAACATTTGCATTGCAAAGCTTATATCTTCAATGATAAGGAAGCCATCATTTCTTCGTCCAATTTCACCTGGGGAGGAATGTTCAGGAATCATGAATGTGGCATCCTGTTCAATAACACCGAAGAGATAAATGAATTATTGGATTATTTCTCTTTATTGAAAAATGGTGCAGCGCCGGCACTATCCCTGACGGATTGCGACAAATGGGAACAAGAGCTATCCTTTTATAAGGCGGATATCCTTACACCTTACATGATGCCTGACTACAGCAAAGAAGTTCCGGTACCCATGAATGAATCTTCAACAGAAACCAACTAACAGGAACAATCAGTGATTATGAGCATAAGTAAACTGGTTACCATACTTTTACTGATCCTTATCTTCTCGCTCTTATTTATTTTTTTTCTTGTTTTCCGCTTCGATCGCAATTTTATTCCACTGCTGGATGACAATTCAATTAAAGACACTGTCCGTTTTGAATTGATCAAGAACCTGCTGAACCTGTCACTTCTAACTATTGTTGGGGGATTGATAGCCTACCTGTTCAAGTCCAGGGAAATTGCACAGAAAAGGGAACAGGATATCAAGGATGAACTAAGAAAACAGGAACAGATAAGAATTGAGATCCGTATGGATTATTTCAAGCGCCTGGGAAATATTTACCGCAATATCAAGAATGCGAGGAGAGCGTTGCGGGCTGGCGGCCTAACCACAGCTTATCTCAATGGGCAGGATGATCCTCCCGCATTGCTTATCCGTGGTGTTTACCTGGATCTGTACAGGGAACAAATGGAGGTGGTGAATAAATATCAGCTTGAGCTCGAAGGCCTGAAGCTTGAATCAAGAAGCTTACCTGCATTTGTTCATCTCAGCAATGTACATATCTATCTGGGCACAATGGAAGATTACCTGAGAAAGATCCTGAATGAGTTTGAAGCTGTTAGTCCGTTACTGAAAAGCGGAAAGGCAGTACACTTCAAACAACTGGAACGGCTGGACGAATTTACCGGAAGGGTAACCAAAAACCGGGAGTTCTGCTTTTCAAAAGGTAAACCACCTAATATCGATTACCGTTTTACAGAAAGCTTCTCCGATCTCTATGATGAAGTGATAGAAGAGATCGGGAAGAACCTCAGTTAGGAGCTCCTAAATCATTCAAATGATACCGCATCAAATAAAAACAGGATTTGGTTTTAGAATGAATCTATTTCCAGTATGATCAACACCGTATCTTTGTTCGCCTCCTGCAACAGATTGCAGGTAATTCAATATGCAAAAACAGCCTCAGATATCAGCTTCCGGCCTCCGGTTCTTAAATACCCTTAAAAAGAATAATAACAGGGATTGGTTCCAGTTACATAAAGAAGAATTTCAACTGGAACAGGAAAAGATGGCCATTTTCGCAGAAACTTTATTACTGGCGCTAAGCCGGCACGATCAGCTGGAAACGAGGTCCGGCAAAGAAAGTCTGCACCGCATTTACCGTGATACCCGTTTCTCCCAGGACAAAACACCGTACAAAACCAACTGGAGCGGCCGATTCAAACGGGCTACCAAATATCGAAGGGGCGGATACTATTACAATATCGAACCAGGCAATAGTTTTATCGCCGGCGGTTTCTGGGGACCAGTACCGGCAGACCTTAAACGGATCAGGGAAGATATTGCCTTCGATGACCAGCCATTGAGAAAGATCATCAACAGCAAAACGTTCAAGGCTTCATTCGGCGCCCTGAAAGGAGAGCAGGTAAAGACTGCCCCAAAAGGTTTTGATTCAAACCATGAAGCCATAGACCTGCTACGCTACAAGCAATTCCTGCTGATCCGCCCGTTTACAGATGAAGAGGTGCTAAGCACCGGCTTTTTGAAAGAAGCTGATCTTACCTTCAGGCATATGCGCCCGTTCTTCGATTATATGAGCGAGTTATTGAGTTCCGACGCCAATGGAGAATAAGAAAAAAGTCCATTACCTGGATCCTATGATATCCTCGATAGGAACAAAGAAACTATTCCTTTCACCAGCCAGTCTGACTTTTTTCTTGATGGCCTCTTTGAGTGAGATCTTGTTTTCAAGGATGAGAAGCAGATCCTTGCCATCCATACCGATGATGCTCAAACGCTTTCCGGTCACAAATCCTTTCACTGCTTCCTCCGAAAAACCGGAATAGCAAACGATAATGCCCCTGGCCCAGCTGGCTTTCCCTTCCACTTTACCGTTGAAGTCGCGGAGCGGGCTGCCGCTGCAGCTTTCCTGCTGCCACTTGGCTTCCAGCAGGTATACATTGCCATCCAGCTCAAAGCTGCCATCGATCTCTTCGCCTGTTACGCGAAAGGCGGAATGGGCATCCAGTCCGCTCTCATTGAAGAGGCGGATCAGGAAATGCTGGAAGGCGTAGCCACGCTGATGTGCACCCATTTTGGCCAGTTGTTTGAATTCATCCAGCAATGAATAACTAACTGTTGTGGGTTCAATTTCCTTTTCTTCAACCACAGGCTCAGTTTCCGGTTCAATGTCCACAGCTGCTATTGGGCTTGCATCAGGCACAGCCGGCGCAACAGCAGTGGCAGGTATCACTATATGTGCGGGAAGGGCGGGAGTGAAGCTTGTTTCCGGTGTTGGCTCTCCCGGCTCGATACCCCAAAGCAATTGCTTTACGGAAGGGCGGATGATCAGTTGATCCCGTTTAGCCCATAGCGTTAGTGGTACAGCCAGGGTAAACAACAATCCAAGAGCATAGAATACATGCCCTGTAACAAACGCTGATTTCAGATATAATCCGAAACAACAAAACAGGAAGAACATTCCTGCATTCCTCGCAATCACCAGCCTGGTATGGATCCTTTTTACCTTTGCATATTCAGCCTGGTCCTTTACAAGGTATCCTCCATGATAGAACACCAGATTGGAAAGCGGGGAGAAAAGCATGATACCCATTGTGAGCACAATGGAGGCGTTTGCATAGTCTTTATCCATGAAACCACCGATACTGCTTGTAAGAAATATGATCCCCAGTATTGCCCGGATCAATGCAAAAGCTCCTGCCATCCATTTGTCTGAGCCGGAATAACTCATCGCATAGCCAGGATTGACCTGAATTTGCGGCCCCATAATACCAATAAAGAAACTACCGATCATCAAGGCCACGGAAAGGGAATATTCGGCTTTGAACATACCTGCCACGGCAATGGAGAATAAGGCAAGGGACAATAAGATCTTAATTACTCGTAGAAATGAATTCATGTTGTGAACGCATAGGATTGGGCTAAAGATAATAAATTGCTGCAATTGCAGGTATACTTCGGAATCCTCCGTCTTCTCTGTATATTTATAGTAAACCCGATCCATGCACCATTATCACGATATACTGTTTGATTATATCTCCCTGATAATCGATATTCCTGAGCACGACAGAGCACAATGCCGCGAAACATTCAAGCCCTTAAGGGTGGCCAGGGATACCATGCTGGAAGTAGCCGGTAAGATCCCTGTGAATCATAATTTCATAGTCTCAGGATTCATGAGGAAGTTTTATATCAATGATAAAGGGGAGGAGGTAACTGTTGACCTGAACAATGGCCCCAGGTTCTTTACTTCCTATTACCATTTTGTGAACCAGACCAGCTCCCATGAATATCTCCATTGCATCACGGATTGCGAATTACTCCGGATCTCCAAAACCGATGCAGACCGTACAGCCAAAACCAGCATAACACAAAAGGACTACACCATCAGGTTGTTTGAGCAGATCCAGGAAGAAGACAGGCAACGGATGAATGACCTGGCCACGCTTACAGCTGAACAGCGGTATGTGAAACTCATGAAAGGATCCCCGGAAATCATCAAACATGTTCCACTTAAATTCATTGCTTCCTATCTTGGAATAAAACCTGAAAGCCTTAGCAGGATCAGGCGAGAGATCATTTCTTAACAATTGTTAGGTGGGAATCATATTGTTGAAATTAACTTTAAGCAATCACTTCAACGATATGAGAATACCCCGATCTGCAGCCTTACACCTGCTTAAGTATATTACACGATTTTGGTTTGTGGTAACTTTTCTGGGACAGTTGATGTTCGCCTGGTATATCCTGATGGTCTATTACAGATCTACTGCCCTGGGTAATCTGGAAAAATGGAATTCCGTTAATCCTCATTTCTACATTAAAGGCGATATTACCGGGAATCTGATCTTTGGGGTCCATGTGGCCCTGGCCGCCATCATCACCATCCTTGGACCACTGCAATTGATTGATCAGCTCCGGAGGAAAGCTCCCCGGTTTCACAGGATCAGCGGCAGGATCTATATTTTTTCAGCATTCCTGATCAGTATTGCTGGTTTGTATCTCGCCTGGGTAAGAGGAACAGTTGGAGGATTGTTCAGCGCCATCACAATCTCCATCAATGCGCTGATCATTATTGTATGCGCTTACTTTACGATCCGCTATGCCATACAAAGGAAGATCCATTTGCATAACCAATGGGCAGTACACCTTTTATTGGGAGTGAGCGGTGTTTGGCTGTTTCGTGTATTTTTCATGCTATGGATGCTTATTCACCAGGCCCCTGTGGGTTTTGATCCGGAAACCTTTACCGGGCCCTTCCTGTATGCACTGGGAATATTTGTTTATATTCTCCCACAGGGGATAGTGGCTTTATACTTCAGAGCGAAATTCTCAAAATGGTCCTATAAGAAATATGCTTTTTCGATTTTACTTTTTGTTCTTACGATCGGCATTGCAGCAGGTACAGCAGGTGCCATGATGGGAATGTGGCTTCCGAGGATTTGATATTGGATGAGTTTTGTATATTTGGAACTAAGGTCTAACAACCCCAAATCAACTTATTCCATGAAAATCTTTTCCTTCCTCCTGCTCATCTTCCCATTCATCTTCTTTAGCTGTAATACACACTCTGTACCAAAAGGCATGCAGCGTACAGATCAACAGCATTATGCCGATGATAAATTCAGTGAAGCATTTTTGTGGAAAGATCAGGGAAAGGATATACTGGTATTTCACGAATACCTGAAAGGAACGGGAGACTCCATACTGCGTACCTCGTACTACCCGGCAAATGAATTGCTCGTAAAAATGAAAAAGGGGAAAACCCTGAATGACCTTAATCAATTCAAGGATCTCATAAAAAAAGAAACAGGAAATGAGTTCACTGTCTTTGACAGTCTGACCAAAAGGGATCTGTATGCAATAAGATTTAATGGTGATGATTTAGTAGACCTGAAAGGGCTGAAGACCTGGTTCAGCGATACAACTATTTTCCTGTATTCAGAGCCGAACTACCTGTATTTCAACCAGAGTAACCAGTTTGGCTGCCCGGTAGATATTACACAATGGGGGCTGCAAAACAAAGCCGTCATCATCAACTCGGTTACCGGCGCTTATGATGCGGATGCGGATGGGATTGAAGCCATTTCACGTTTCAAATATGGGAGAGAAACAAAAACTACTGTACTGGTGGGCGTTATAGATGGAGGCGCCAATATCTATCATCCCGCACTTACCGCATCACTTTTTGTAAATGAAAAAGAAATTGCCGGCAACGGTAAAGATGATGATGGCAATGGATACAAAGATGATATTCACGGTTGGAATTTTGCCTCCAATAATATGAGCCTGGTAGACAATAAAGGACATGGCACCCATGTAACAGGCATCATTACAGCCAATCCTACTTCCGTTTCATGGGTTACCGGGGCCTTCCCCGGAGTGAAAGTACTGATCTGTAAAACCACGGAAGATACTTCTCATTCCAATATGGCCCTGGTGAAAGCCCTGAACTATGCTGCCGAAATGAAATGTGATGTGATCAATATGTCGCTCGGATCCTATTCCTTCAATCAGTCACTGGCGGATGAAGTGAAAGCAACAATAGCTAAAAACATTGTGGTGGTTGCAGCATCAGGCAACGATGGAAAAGATATATTTCAATACCGCGTATACCCTGCAACGTTACCCAATGTGATCTCTGTATCTGCCAGTAATCACAAAGACGAGCTCGCTTATTTTTCGAATTATCATGCAGCAGAAGCTCACCTGGCGGCGCCGGGCGAAGCGATCTATTCAACAATACCCGGAGGATATGGATGGAAAAATGGCACTTCCATGGCAGCGCCTCTTGTTACTGCAACTGCTGCTATGATCCGAAGCCTTTATCCCAATGAGAAAGTATTATCGGTAAGACAAAGGCTGTATGGCGGAGCTGACCGGATACCCCAACTGGTGAATAAAGTACTGATGGGAAACAGGCTGAACATTTACAAATCGATCTTTCAACCATTGGAGACCTTTGATGCCAATGGTACACCATACAGTCAGCAGGTTGTTAACGGAAGAATGCGTGAATCGTTAACCCCTTATGCCAATTCCGGAGACCCCGGCATCGATGGAAAAAGTTTCGAAACGGCTTATACCATCGCAAATATCAAGCAGCTGATGAACATCAGGGATGAAGACCTGAACGCGCATTTCAGGATCATGAATAATCTGGACTGGCATGGGTTACACCCCAATTACAGGGAACCATTTCAAAAAACCTTTAATGGTGTTATCTACGGTCAGGGTTATTCCATTGTGAACTTCGACTATCAAAGCGCATACCCTGCTGGCTTGTTCCTTCGCCTTGGCCGCAATGCAAGTATTTCAAACCTGAAACTTAGTGGCGTTGATCTTAAAGGCAGGGAAAATGTAGGCGCCCTTGCTTCAGTAATGGAAGGCGGCATCATCAATAATGTGCAGGTGGAAGGGAAAATCACTGGCAATGAAAATGTAGGTGGCATCATCGGGAATTGTATGGGTGGTCAGATCCTCAACTCTTATTTTGAAGGAGTAATTGAAGTGGGTCGTTACGGAGGCGGCATTGCAGGGACTAACCGGGCGCAATTAAGCAGATGTCATGTACAGGCACGGATAAATGCCTTGCAATGGGCCGGAGGGATTGCAGGCAATACTTCAGGCAGTTTGCTTGAAGAATGTTTTGCGAATGTGCAATTGGCCGGCACACAAAATTCAGAAGGTTTGGCTGGCCTGGTGGGCAACTGTGTCAATTCGGATATCCGTAATTGTTATTCAGAGGGTAACATAAAATCTTCAAAAACAGGTGCAGGACTGATTGGTCATATCCGAAGAACGGCAGTAGTGAATTGTTATTCCTTATGTGAAGTATCGCTCACACCCGGTAGTGGCGGGCTTCTGGGTGATGGACTGGAATTCAATATTCAAAAAAGCTATTTTGCACATGGTAACCTGTCCGGAATAGGTGGTATAGCCAAAAGCCAGAGCGAAATGAAAATGAAAGAAACTTTTGCAGGCTGGTGGGGGCCCGGAGTCAACTGGACGATGATCAATAATTTTAGTCCCGGCCTTGCGCTTATTCCAAGATCATTAACCTCTTCATACTAATGATGGAAAAAACTTACAATCAGAAGGCTGCAGTACCATGGATCTGCAACCTGAACCAATGAATGCCGGTGATGAGCGGGTGATATGGAATTTTGGCACATTGACCGCTACCGGCTATTTTGAAGCACGTGATATCAAAGTAACCATTACTTCGGAAGGACTGGTAACGATCGCCTTTCAATTTGTGTCGTTGAATAAGCGATCGGTAACAAAACATCCGGGTTTCAAGGTCACCCTAAAAGACAGGCAGGGCGATGTGCTGGTGGACTGGTTATCGGGAACCCAGCCATTTACCTGTAATACCAATATCGCTTATTCCAAATCGGCCAGCTTTCCCGGAATTTATACCAGTATTTTTTATGGTAGTATATTAGCAACGCAGTTTGATTACAGGCCTTGTTGAGCAGGTTACATCAATTGTAAGCTACTCCTTCAGATATTGTTTTATCTCTTTGATATTTACAGAGGGAATAAAATCCTGGCTTTCATATAAGGCAACAACATCATCTGTGTTCACCAGGTCCAGCTCGGTAACATGAGTTGATCCTTTGCCCGCTTTCCATGCGCCTTCCCAGATGGAAGCGAGATAATACGCGCCATATACAAATATTTCCGCCATGGCTTCTGCGCCAACTTTCTCCCACATTTTTTCCGCAGTGGCGGCATCGCCCATTCCCTGCTGATCCCTGAACTTATATACTACATCCACCAGCTTCCGCGGAGGCACCAGTTTGAATGTTTTCTTCATCATTTCCACTGTTGCTCCGGCAGCTTCCTTTCCTTTTGTAATGGGAAGGATGGTTTTGAAACCGGTTTCCTTACTGCGGGTACGCGCCAACGGTAGTATGTCTCCAATGAACTTATTGATCATGGTGGTTTCGAAAATCGAGTGTACATGTTCCCCTTTTTTTGTGCCGTTTGGCAAAGGCTCACCATCGAACATGTAAGAAATATGGAGAGGCTGGCAGGCATCGCCAACATAGTGCGATAAAATACCCGCTGCTGTTACAAAGCCGGTGGCATCTCCCAGTTCTGCATATTCTTTCATGGCATCGAAGAACTGCCAGATGCGGAAGGGTAGGATACCTTTGCTTTTATCCATTACTGCCGGATCGGTGTAATAACCCAACCATTCTTCCGGCGTCAGGAATTTCATATTATCATACTTGCCTTTACAATAGTCAAGCAGGGTTTTACCATCTGAATCTTTTTTGTCCATATCCGCAAAATGGTTGGGACTTTCCTTTCCTCTTTTGATCCCTGCAATTTTGCTTTTCCAGACAAGGTCCGGCACATCGGCCAGGGGTACAAACCCGAATTCCTGTTTCATTCTTTTAAGGCCACTGTCGATGTCTTTGATGTTGAGATCATCGTAACCAAAAGTGATCACTTCAAGGTTGGCCAGGAGCAGGGATTTTAGTTTTTGATTCTTTACCATCTGGCAGGCGAGATGAGCGATAGAGAAATGTCCGAGTTTCCCCCAGGTATAATCATTGTCGAGGTTCCAGCCGCGGACCAGGTCCACTTCCAATGCCCTGAGCACATTGCTCAGACAGGTAGCCAGTCCGTAAGCTCCTTTGGTTACGCCATTGCCATCGATGAATGTATGCTGACCCACTGCACTGCAATGGGCATGAGTACCTTTGTATTTTCTTTTTTATCGCCATTGCTCTCTTCTGTTTCCAGCAACCAAAGCGCGCCTGAATCCCCCTGTTTGGTTTCGATGCCGGGCTGACCGCTGCCGGTTCTTGGACCGATCAGGAAATCAGAAGCATATTCATATCCGCCTACTGATTTGAAACGATAGAAGAGCGCTGCAATTTCTCCTTCCATTTTTCCTGATACCGCACCGAATCCAACAACGCGGCTGCCGATCAGTTTCAGTGTAAAGTTCTGTGAATTGAGATCAGCAAGCTTGCCATACTGGCCGATCTTCTCCAGGCCAAAAACATCCGTCCTCCACATCCTGATATCATCTATCTCTATCAATCCAATATCGGAATTGATGTACAGGTTCTTACTGCTCCATTCGGGGTACACTGCATCGAATGGCATATTCCCGAGATTCCTGCCGCTGCTTTTGCCGATAGGAGTCAATACTCCTTTTAATCGTGTATAGATCACCGTTCCTTCATCGCCGGCAACATGCCTGTTGGTGAGAGCGTAGTATTTATTTCCATTTGTTACTATGCAGGTGATGGTGGCAATGCGCTGTACGCCCTGAGATTCCACTATCAGCGGAAATCCGCCGCTGATCAGGTTATTGGGGAAAGTGATCTCAGTGCCAATGGGAATGATTTCCACTCTTCCATCTTTGGGAGCTTCAACAACGCAGATGGGAACAATCTTGCCATCCGGCATATACACATTCTTCGGCACGATCTCATTCAGGTTCTCATACTTACTGAGCTCTTCATCTTTCATCCATTCTTTTACAAAGACGAGGATGCAGGGCCATGAATACTGCCTTACTTCCGAGTTCTGCAAAGTTTTGGGGCCACGGTTAGGCATATTCGAAACAGTATTATATGTCTTTTCCCAGGGCAGGGGATCAGTCTTCCTGATCCTGTACCTGCCAATTGCCGTGGCGATAACATTCTTTTTATTCAGCAGGTGGAAATGGAACATTTCCCTGGCCCGGATCAGGTCTGTAAGCGACAGATCATTGAAATCCCTGTCGGGCGATAACACTTCATTTTTGTTGATGATGAACATAGATGTTGGTTTAATGGACGGGAGGCTTCAATCAGGGAAGGATGTGATGAGGACAATACAAGTATAGCCATAATTTGTCCGCGGGGAAAGGGTGTTTTCCCGGTATGTTGGAGGTCTTAATACCCGGGTAACATTATTAAAGGTGTACTCAGGGCATTACAGTGAGCAGGGAAAAGAAAAGATGGCTGAATTTCTTCACTTCGCCTCTCACCATTTTGTTGGCGAGATAGAGCTGCTTGATCACAACGGATTTGGAAAGCCCAAGCGCTGCGGCAATCTCATCCAGGGATCTGTCCTGGAACACACTCATTTCATAAATGATGCGCTGCCTTTCCGGAAGGCGTGCAATGGCGCGGAGCGCGTATTCATAGAATTCCTTGCTTTCGAGCGGGTTCATACCGGAAGGTTCAGGATCCGCGCTGGTGGCGGTTTCTCGCTCCTGCCTGGCGCGGTTGCTCTTGTGCAGGTCCAGCAACCTGTTGCGGGCCATACGGAACAAATATTGAGGAAGGGAACGAACGGCTGTAAGCGATTCCCGTTTAGCCCAGAGTTTGAGGAAAATGTCCTGTATCACTTCATCGGGATCTTCCACCATCCGGAAGGGCTGCAGATAACGATGCAGCAGTGGCTGGTATCTTTTGTACAGCAACTGGAAAGCAGTCATGCTGCCTGCTGCGAGCTGTTGTACCAGTTCTTCGTCCAGGGGCATGGGGGCTTCATTGACCGTATGTGAACGTTCATGCTGCAATGCGTATCCGGTTTTACTTGAGTGTGAAAACAGGTGGTTTAATGGGCGGACAAGATCGTGATGGGCTGTAAACTTAATCAATACAGGTGTAACGTAAAACTTTTGTTCATCAGGCTTTCAGCCTGTTCAGCTGCTTGAAAAAGTTCTCAGCATAAGTGCTTCCCACAGGAATGATGGTGCTGCCGATATGGATCTCCTGCCTTTCCACTGAATTGATCTTATCCATCGCTACCAGGTAGGATTTGTGTACACGCAGGAAACGATTGGGAGGCAATGCCTCTTCCAATTGTTTCATGCTTTGCAAAGTGATGATGCGCTGGGCGCGGGTGTGAATGGAAAGATAATTCTTCAATCCTTCCACATACAAAATGTCATCCAGTTCCACTCTTACCATTTTCGTTTCCACTTTTACAAAAATGTAACCGCCTGTGCCAGGATACAGGTCCGGCGTGGCCGGCAGCCTGTCTGTAGGGTTGGCGATCTTCCAGGCTTTTTCCACGGCGCGATAGAATCTTTCAAAGGAGATAGGCTTCAGCAGATAGTCCACCACATTGTATTCGAATCCATCGAAAGCATATTCCTGGAAGGCGGATGTGATGATCACCTGCGCGCGATTCTGCAGCAGTTGCATGAATTGCACGCCATTGAGCTGCGGCATCTGGATATCGAGAAAGATAAGGTCAACAGGCTGCTGATTGAACTGTATCAGGGCTTCCAGCGGATTCGTATTCACGCCTGCCAGTTTCAGGAAGGGCACACGGCTGATATGGTCTTCCAGCAGTTTAATGGCCAGTGGCTCATCGTCTATCACCAGGCAGTTCAGCATCCTTATCTCATTTGTTGGGCTCATAAAGGTAAATCTAATTGTACTTGAAATTCCTTCCTGGTGTTCAGTATTTGCAAGAGGTCCTGTTGCGGATACAGCAGGCTCAGCCGCTTCTGCACGTTCACCAGCCCGATTCCGCCGGTCTGGTCTTTGAGAAACTCGTGTTTGAAATTATGGATCGAAAAAGACAGTTTTTTATCTGTAACAGTCATCTGTATGGTTACAGGTCTGTTGGGGTCCTGCAGGATGCCGTGCTTGCAGGCATTTTCGATCAGCGGGAAAAGCAGCAGTGGCGGGATCTTCTTGCCGGCAACATTGCCTTCGATGGTGAAGTGCAGGTAGAGATCGCCTTCATAGCGCAGCTTCTGCAGATCGATATAGTTATTGATATGGGTGATCTCCTTGTCCAGCGTTACACGATACTGTTCATCTTCTTTTTCATATAGCATGTAGCGGATCATTTCGGAGAGCTTCATGATGCCGTTGCCGGTTTTCTGTGCCCTTTCCAAAACGGCCATGCTGTAAATATTGTTGAGCGCATTGAAGAGGAAATGCGGATTGATCTGCATTTTGAGAAAAGACAACTCCGCCTGTAATTTCTGGTTCTCTAAATCTTTACGCACTTTTTCATGACCGTACCAAACCAATAGCAGGCGGTAAGCGAACGCAATGATGATGATCAGGAAACTGAACCAGATATAGGCCCTGAGATAAGCGGGGAGCGGCATCGGGCTCATGGGTATGGCAGGGAATGCACGGTTGACCTTCACTGGCGGTGGTGTTTCAGTAACGGGCTGCGCCTCCATCATAGCCTTTATTTCGGTAAACCTGATTTGAAAATTCCAGATTTCCAGTTTTTGCTTTACGATGGTGAACAGGAATGCCAGCGCAATGCATATGATCACCAGTAATAGTGTTTTCTTTTTTTTGATGAAGAGGGCAGGGATGAGCCAGAAAGCGCATCCGTAAAAAAGCAGGAAGTTCACTATTCCCAACAGTCCGTAATTGAAAAAGAAATTGTCCCAGTTCTTATATTGCGCCGCCAGTATGGTGGGCAGTCCCATGATAAAATAAAGAGCTTCCCAGGCAAGCAGGTGTACCAGGAAAGAAACCGAAGGTCTTTTGAATAATTCCACTGTCATCAGTTAATTCATCTTTTCTCTGTCTATGAAGTTTGCAAAAATATAGTTCTGTTGCCTGATTGTATGACCAGTTGCAGCAAACGAAGGATGAAACCGGGAAAATGCTTTACATCTTTTGGAGGCCTGCGGCAGTAGTTGGTCAACCGGAATCCGTAATTGGTGTAATGGCCGGGAATGCGGACCGATTCACCATTACCTTTCGATCCAATTTAAATGCATTTACTCCAATGAAGAAATTTTTTGTATTCGCTTTAGCCCTTACTGCTGCGGCAACAGCTGGGGCCCAGACCAAAGCAAAAAAGAAGAACATCGTGATAAAGGGACAGGTACAGTTCCTCAATCCCGAGAAATATGCCGCAAACAACAAGGTCTGGATCGGTTTCAGGGATGGAAGGGAGTACAAAGCCATCGACTCCGTTGTAGTGAAGGAGGATGGCAAATGGCAGTTCACGGTAGATGCCAGCAGGCCCAGGTTCTATGACCTGGAGATCCTGAAATGGGACCGCATCACGGTCTGGGGCGATGCAGACGCCACCATCAACTGCCGCGGCTATGATACCGCCAAAATGAAGATCAAGAACAATCCCTATATCTTCATCGAAGGATCTGCCGATAACCAGTTCCTCAACCTGCTGAACCATATCGTTTACCGCGATTACCAAACGATGATCGCTGTGAGCAAGGAAATGTATTATGCCGGTAAATCCACAGATACTACTGGAGCGCTTATCTGAAAGGGCTCGATCCGTACAGGACACTGGGAGACGATTTCCGCGACCGGCTCAAAGTGCTGATCCGTGCGTACCAGGACAGGCCCGTTGCCCTCGCAGGCATCAAGATGCTGAACTGGGAAAAGAACCAGGACTTCATCATGCCTATACTCACCAATCTCAAGGCAAAATATCCCTGGTTCACAGAGATTGCCGAGCATAAGAAAAAAGTGGAGGACAATATCGCGCAGGCCAAATTGCTGAAGCCTGGTATGCCTGTTCCGGTTGTGAGCTATCCTGATGTAAATGGAAAGAATATCGGCACAGCCGATTATAAAGGCAAGTACCTGCTCATCGATTTCTGGGCAAGCTGGTGCGGGCCCTGCCGCCAGGCCATCCCGAAGGTTCGTGCGTTGTATGATCTGTACAAAGAGAAAGGTTTCGATGTTCTCAGCATCAGTATCGATACAGACCGCAAAGCCTGGATCAAAGCGATGGACGATGAACAAATGCCATGGGCTCAAACACTCAGCCCGGACAAAAATAAAACAATGGACAAGTTCCTGTTCAGCGGTATTCCTACACTGTATCTGATAGACAGGGAAGGGAAGATCGTTCAGAGCTATACAGGTTATTCAACCGATCTGGAAGCGAAACTGAAAGAAGCGTTTTCGAAATAGAAATTGCTTGTTGTGTTTTAGTGCTGCCGTCTGCAATATGCAGGCGGCATTTTTTTTACAGGAACTAATACAATTCCATTATTCTATTTTTCCCTTTGAATTCGAATTCATCGCCTGACTTTTTTTGCATCAATGATTTTGCGAGTGGGGAGATGGGGGAGAGGAATACAATTGTTTCCCCATTCACTGATTGCTGCCCCAGCCCGGCAGCTATGAAGAAAGATATGGTAGCCGTGCGGATGAAAGCTCCCGGTAATGGAGAATCGAGAATAATGGAAACATTGATGGCGCGCAATGCATTCAGGTCCTGCTGATGCGCCAGCAATTGCCGCGCATGCATGTCCTTTTCCAGGTGGCTCATAGCCCTGGAGGTTTCGTATTTATCGCCTGCGGAACTTTTCTCTTCCTGGTTGGCAGCGGCCTGTGCTTCGTTCATGGCCTGAATTGTGATTGCAATACGTTGAGTAATAACCTGCTCACCGAATTGTTTCAATTGTTGCTTATATGCTATTCTTTCATCCATAACTCATACAAATATCAAACATAAATAACAAATTGAAATTGCACAGGGCCGGATAACAGCCTGCTCATTTTTTATATAACTTGCGGGCGATGAGAACCTACGAAGATTCATACAGGCACAAGGGATTACGGAAGCAATTGGTGGAATTATTGCGGACTAAAGGCATTACGGATGAACGCGTGCTGGCGGCGATCAATAATATCCCCCGGCATTATTTTCTCGACTCGGCATTTGACAAGGTAGCGTATGAAGACAGGGCTTTCCCTATCGAAGCGGATCAGACCATTTCTCAGCCCTACACAGTAGCGTACCAGACACAGCTCCTGGACCTCCGCACGTTTGAGAAGGTACTGGAGATCGGCACCGGCAGCGGATACCAGAGCATGGTGCTGGCGGAGATGCAGGTGCAGGTATTCACTATCGAACGACAAAAGAAATTGTTTGAAGTGCACAAGAAATTTGAACTGCGGAAGCGATATCCCGGTATCAAATATTTTTATGGCGATGGCTATGAAGGACTGCCAACCTATGGCCCTTTCGATAAAGTGATCGTTACGGCAGCAGCGCCATACATTCCCCCAAAACTGATAGAACAACTGAAACCCGGTGGAAAGATGGTGATACCGGTAGGTGCGGGCGATATCCAGCGGATGAAGAGGCTGACCAAAAAATCAGACGGCAGCGTGCAGGAGGAATTGTTCGAGAACTTTTCCTTTGTTCCCATGCTGGATGGTAAGAACGGATAACCGTTATTCAATAATACATGCGATACACACTGGTCATTATCGGTACCGGCAATGTAGCCACCGCGCTGAGTCTCCTGTTTGGAGAGGAAGGTCATACCATTGTGCAGGTGTATGGTCGTGACAGGGCAAAGGCCGTAGCATTGGCCAAACGCTGCAATGCAGAACCAGTCAGCGATCTGGCATTGCTGAGCAAAGATGCGGACCTGTACATTATTGCAGTTTCCGACAATGCTGTACCTGCTATTGCCGCTTCGTTGCAACTGGGCGATAAACTGCTGGTGCATACTGCGGGTTCAGTATCGCGCGAAGTGCTGAAGCACAGCAGCAAAAATTACGGTGTGCTCTATCCGCTGCAAAGCCTTCGTGCAGAACTTGATCATGTAACGGATATTCCTTTCCTGGTAGATGCCAACACTGCTGAAAAAACAGCCTGGCTGAAAGACATAGCCATGACGGTTTCCATGCAGGTGCAGACGGCAACGGATGAACAGCGCTTACACCTGCACGTTGCAGCAGTGGTGGTGAGCAATTTCACCAATCATCTGTATGCCCTGGCGGAATCTTATTGTAATAAAGAGAATGTGGATTTCAGGATGTTATTGCCGCTGATCAGTGAAGTGGCCAATAGGATTCAACATGTGTCTCCCCATGAAGTACAGACCGGACCGGCGGTCCGCAATGATCAAAGCACTATCGGCAAGCACCTGGAGTTATTGCAGGATTTTCCGGAGCTGCAGCAATTGTACGCTGCATTCAGTTCCAGTATAGAAAAAATGTACAGAAAATAATTTCGCAGCTGGCAGTCGCTCGCCTCCCGGCGAGCGACTGGGCACACACTGAGTTATTTCTTCTTTGCTGATTTCAAAGGAGCGTTTTTCTTTTTTGTTGTAACTGTTCCTTCCTTTTTGCCGGAGCCCTTTGCTTTCACAGATTTTCCTTTTACTGCTTTGCCCGGTGTGATAAAGCCAACATCTTTTTTCAGTACATCGGTTTTGGTTTTGGAAGCTTTGGCTGTATTCTTCTTTGTAGTTTTTTTCTGAATTTCAGCTTTCTTTTTTCCTGCTTTCTTCCTGCTTTTGGTGGCGCTCTTATCAAGCGCAGCAGGATAGGGCTGCAGATACCTGGTGAGGATTATATTCATATGATGGTCCAGGTGGCCTGCCGTTACAAAAGCAAGGGTAGCCACGCTTACCTGACTGTTATTGGCAACACCTGCATGCTGGAGCTGCTGGTCATCCAGGGTGGAAAAAAGCATTTCATTGGCATTACGCACTGTAAAGAATTCCTCGATGAGATCTTTCCATTTTCTCGTATTGGCTTTGGAATTGTCAGCCCAGGAGTTCTCGTCGAAACCGGGAAGAGGATTGATATCCTTGCGTGCGATATGCAGGGCGCGGAAAGCGAAGACCCGCTCTGCATCGATAATATGCTGCAACATTTCCTTGAGTGTCCATTTGCCTGGAGCGTAGGCGTAATCGGCTTTTTTGCCGGGAATATTTTTGAGCAGTTTGCGGAATGCTTTGGTATTGCGGGAAACGGCTTTTGCCGGATCTTTTTCTTTGACACGATTTACATATCCTTCCATGGAAGGAGGAATGGCTAAATTCTCCCTGTTGATCATGCGCTTTTCTTTTAAAGCTACGGAAATAAATGGTTGATCAATCAGTGTAAATATTATCCGCCTGTTACCAACAATACAGGTTTGGTCTGACCTTCCCATAACCTGCCTGCAGCCTGCACTTTGTTACCGGGCTGAAGGTCCCAATCTCCCAGCTGCGCACCAAATGCATGGCCGGTATAGCACCTCGGCTGCATGTTTTCGTCAAAACCCATCAAACCGATACCCCATCCGCTCCGGATGATGAACACAGCTCCAGGCTGATCAGGATGGAGTTGTCCTGCCTGCTGTACGGTATTGAAGGCAGGCTCTACCAGCCATCCATCGATTCGTGAACGGCCAATGGAATAACGGAGCTTTAATACGCCATCAACCAGGGCCAGGAAACGAAGGCCTGTTCCATCATTCACAAGAATGGCTTTTGAAGCGGCACTGAAATAATGATCTGCAATGAAAGTATGACTGCTCTGCATGGGATAGCTTCCCACCAATTTGCCGTTGGGATAAATGCCAATAGGTTGTAGCTGACCGTTAGTAAGCCGGAAGATGCCGGTCTTATCTGCGGAAGCGAGTACAATCTCATCGATGCCATCTCCGTCGAGATCTGCGATCAGTTTTACGGCATCTTTCCCCGGAGCGGTATCCAGTGTCCAGGCGCCGATAGCGCTGCCGGATGGCACCATGCAAAGGGACTGGTTTTTCATCAATGAAAGTATGATAAGGCCATCGGCGCCCATCACCACGATACCTGTTCCTGACTCACTGCCGAATACACCTTTGCCGGCATATCGGTTATGGTTTGTATTTACACTCCAGTTGCCGATAGGGTGATTATTGTAGTAATGTGCTATCGTGGTGAGAACTCCGTTTTGCAATCCCAGTACCGCTAAGCCTGAGCTGTTCCACACCAGCATATCTTTTTGTGCCTGCCTTATAAAATCAGCAACGCCGAAAATGGGGTCGGTGACGCCAAGTGTCCAGGTGCCGGCGTTGCTGCCATGTGCCAGACGGCTCAGCAGCTTGAATTTGCCATGATAGTATTTTACGATGGCAAGGCCGGTTGCAGATCGTATAAGTATCTCGTCTACGCCATCCCCATCGAGATCTCCAGTACCTGCGATGTGCTGATCATTTATATTGTACAGCCAGTTGCCGATCATGGAATGATCAGGTACAATCGACAGTGGCTTCATCGCCGGCTCTGAAACAAAGATGCCGATGCCGTTACGGTTGCGCAGGCGGAGGGTCCAGTCGCCACAGATCCCCCAGAAATAAGCACGTTTCCTGCCCACATTCATATGAGCGAGTGCAGCTGTACCGGACTCGGTTTTAAAATAATTGAGCCAGCAATCACCGAATGTTGTGGTGGGGCCATTCCTGAATGTGGGGGCAAAACTTTCAGGTGCGTCATTGAAAAATTTTGCCCGGGCCATCAGGGCAACACAATTGGTGAAAAAGAGGATGCCCTCAGCATTGTGCCAATGTCCGTAATGATGTTCCGTGTATCGGTGCGTGAATACTTCGGCTATACTGTTCACATTGCAACCACCGTGGATTACGAGGCTGCCAGCGGAATTTTCAAATTGTTTGTATTGCCAGAGTGGCCTGTACACGAACATGTCGGCAGCGCTGTCCTTTGTCTTGAAATTGGGCGTATAAGCCCCGTTCTCGTAGGTCCAGCGGAAAGGCGTTCCACCAACAGCAGTTTCCAGCTGAGTATTCGTGTAGCCGGCAGCGTTGAACCAGGAGCAGCGGTTGAAAGAATGGGAAAGGATGTATTTCAATACTGCCGGTGTTTTCAGGAAATCAACATATTGCAGCAGGTTGGCATTATTCACTTTCAGTGTTGGTTTGAAATCAGTTGCTGCGTTGTTGATGAATTTTTCATAATACGCGGTATTGAAGTCCGTTGATCCCGAAATAATCGCCGCTCTCCAGGATTGCGTTGCAAAAGCGCCCATTCGGAAACTGTGGTTCCTTTTGAAGTAGGAAACCAGCAACTCTTTTTCCAATTCACTATCATGCCAGGTAAAAAGATTGTCTTCCTGCAAACCACCAAACAAGGGCGTTGCACTGGTAACGGTAACGGGAAGGCCATTGGCATCGAGGAAACGGTTACCATCACTGCCGGTGAAGGATGGATGCGGATTCACAGCTGCATGCCATGCGTTGATGCGGCACACAGCCAGCTCAGGCTTTGCCATTATGTTTGGGTAATTGTAATCAACTGCACTGATCTCCCTGTTCCGCTCATTTTGATGTAGCCGGATTCGCAGGAAGGATTCCGATTTTTCCATGGAGTAGATGGGATCGTCAATGAAGAACACATCCCTGAATGGTCCTTCACGTTTGATTTCAAAGGAGCTGGACGTGAATTCACAGTCTATCACATCTTCGCCTGCATACCATCCTCTCGCCGAGGTGTCAGCATCGGGGAGAGCGGCTATATCGTCCATCCAAAAATCATTTTGGACGTAAAGCTCTTCCCAGTTGCCGAACATATCACCAAGAATATGGTCAGCACGTTCACACATGATGCCGGTCTGCAGGGCCAGTTGTCTGGGTTGTACAAATCCCGGTGCCCAGGTAACCCTTCGCACGATGGCGGCATCGGGAAACCTGCCGATGAGCACGAGTCCTTTCATTAGATTGAAATCATCGTATACGAAGCGTACGAACCTGCGAAGGGCCAGTATGATCTGTCCATCTTTCTGAACAGGACCGTCGTACAATTTTGCACTGATGAAGCGAGCCTTGAATCCTGCCAGGGTCAGGTCATCGCGGTATTGTTGCAGGCTTGCACGTAATGCAGTGTCGCCGGCAGAGGTTGTGCCACTCTCTAACAGTCGCCATTCCACGAAAACCAGTATAAGCGGATCAGTTGCACCTAAAGGCGCATGATCTTCTTCAAAACAAAATTTGAGCTGAATGATTTCGGGGAAGCCATCGCCTGTGATTCCATAATTGGCGAACTGCTCCACGAGGGTTGCAAGTTGATTTACCATATGCACACAAAAGTATATTGCATACTTTCTGTCTGAAAGCTGCAACAGTGGCAGGGCATACCTAATAAAAGAAAAAGGTGTCCCAGCTGTAGCCGGAACACCTTTTTCGATACAATATATTTCGTCAGATCAACCTTTCTTATTCTTCATGGTTGGTTTCACTGAGGATTTTTTCTTCTCAGGAACTTTGCCACCCTGAAGGGTAGAAGCGATCTTAGCCGCTTCATACACATTGATCACACCGCCGGTTACAGCCAGTTCGTTCATGGGAACCATTTCGTCTGTACCTGGTTTTCTCACCTGCTCTGTTGGAACCTGTGCTGACTTTTCGATGCAATATTTGATCTGCTGAGGGCTGAGCTTAGGGAAATAAGACTTCAGGAAAGCAGCAGTACCGGCCACTACAGGAGAAGCCATACTGGTACCCTGAGCATCACCGTAAGTGTTGCCGCCGGGGATGGTGGAGTAGATCTTCACGCCGGGTGCAAATACGTCCACTTCTTTTTTACCGTAGTTGGAAAAAGAAGCAGTAAGGCCGCCTGCAGCTGCGTCGCCGCTGGCGCCAACAGTGATCCAGTTTGAAGCTTTACCTGAACTGTCGCGGTAAATAGGGCTGGGGAAATTGTCCTTAACATCTACGTTCTTGGCGTCGTTACCTGCTGCATGCACCAGCAGCACACCTTTGCTGGCAGCGTATTGAACGGCTTCGTCAACCCATTTCTTCTGGGGAGAGTAGTCTTTGCCGAAGCTCATGTTGATGATCTGTGCGCCGTTGTCTACTGCATAGCGGATAGCAAGGGCAATATCTTTATCGTGCTCATCACCGTCAGGTACTGCGCGAACGGCCATGATGCGGACATTGTCTGCAACGCCATCCATTCCGATGCCGTTGTTACGAACTGCGCCGATGATGCCGGCCACGTGCGTTCCGTGGAAAGGCGTGTTGGCCATCACATCTGGGTTACCGTAGTATTTGTCGTTGATATCATCTTCGTTATCGCCGGTGATGGCAGCGCGGAAGTTTTCAGGAGCTTTATCTTTTGCTTCAGCTTTTTTGGATTCCATGCCTACATATTCTCCAAAGCCTTCGATGAATTCCTTGTTGGTGGTTTCCATCATTTTGTTGGCGCGGAAGAGATAGAGGAAGCCTGCCTTGGCATTTTTCTCAGCCTGTGAAACAGCAGTGAAAGTGTCCAGGTCATTGCCGGTATAAACATCTTTCTTCATGGCAACACGGATAACGCTGTCGCTTTTCTCTGCGTTCCTGAGGGCAGTTTTGAGCATGAACAGGTCTGCACCGCTGCCGCCATCGCTGTCGATCCTGGCTTTTGCTTTGGCCCACATCTCGTAGGTTATAGCATCATCACCGGTGAGGGTAGCAGGATCTGCGTTCTCGAATTTGCTTTTGTATTTGTGGTAAACGCGGGCGCCTTCGTAGCTGTCTTGTTTCAGATTGCGACCGTCTTTTCCGCCGATGAAGTTCCATCCATGTACATCATCCACATAACCGTTCTTGTCGTCATCGATGCCGTTGCCGGGGATCTCTTTGGGATTCACCCAGAGAACGGATTTCAAGTCTTCATGAAGGGTATCGATACCGGAGTCGATTACTGCAACAACTACCGTTTTGCCTTTGATGTTCTTTGATTTTACGAATTCATAGGCTTTATCGAGGCTGATACCACTGTAGCCATCTTTGGCTTTGTCCAGCAGATGCCAGCCTTTGGGTACGGAACCTTGTTTGGCTCCTTCCTGTTGTTGTGCCATGGCAAGCATACCAGTGATCACGAGGGCTGAAGTAAGCCCCATAGTCTTTCCCAATTTCATCATTTGTAATTGTTTTATTAGCTATGCAAACAGATGGAAATTAGCACGGATCCGTTTGCACAAAGGGGCAAATATCCCCATTTTTTGCTCTAGTTTAACGTTATTTTTCAACAGGCAGAGGGCCTGAATGTGCTTAAAATTATGCAATTCGGCTTCACCCTGCCTTCAAACTACATGAATGGCAATTTGATTGAGTAGAAATGCCACAGTTTCAGTTTGTTCCGAATGCCGGGTGTATGCGGAGTGCACCAAGGGTTGCCTGTTTACCGGGGAAGAATGGCTGCCGGAGGTATGCGGGAGTGTAGTCAGAGTGCTGTGAGAGTGTAGTCGGAGTGCTGCAGGTGTGTAGTCGGGGGGGTGCCGTCACTCGCCGGGAGGCGAGCAACCGGGCACAGCGAAATGAAATCTAAAAGGGCTGACCTTGTTACGGGTCAGCCCTGGGTTTAGTTATGTTGGCGAAAAAGGGGAAAACAATTATCGTGAGGCGGCACTGGCCTTCCAGCTGGCGGATGGGCGGATATAGCCCCAGTCGCTCGCCAGCCTGAGTTCCACACGGCGGTTCTTCGCTCTTCCTGCTTCCGTTTTATTGTCGGCTATCGGTTTCGTCTGACCGAATCCGCTGGCATCGAGACGGAGCTGGTTGATACCACGTTGCACCAGGTAAGACTTCACTGCGTTGGCGCGTTTGGCGCTCAGGTTCAGGTTCCTTTGTGCATTACCGGTATTATCACTGTGACCATCGATGGCCATTACCAGGTGCGGGTTATTGTTCATGATCGCCACTACTTCGTCCAGCGCTTTTTTGCTGGAAGGAGTGAGGCTTTCGCTGCCGTTATCGAAGAAGATCTGCTTGGCCACATAGTTCACTTTATCGATCAGTTCTTTCTGCAGCTCAGGACAGCCTTTGTTGGATCTCGGACCTCTGACTGTGGGGCATTTGTCTTCTTTATCAGGGATGCCATCGCCATCTGTATCGAGCAGCGGACAACCATTGTTCTCTTTGTTGCCGGCGAGGGTTGGACATTTATCTTCTTCATCGTTCACACCATCACGATCGGTATCGGGGATGGGGCAACCTCTGTATTTCTGTGTGCCGGGAACATCCGGGCATTTGTCTTCCTCATCGGGAATACCATCACCATCGCGGTCAGGCGGCGGACAACCACCGTATTTTCTCAGTCCTGCAATATCCGGGCACTGGTCTACCTTGTCGGCAACACCATCACCATCGCGGTCAGGACAACCACCTGCGGCGAGTGTACCGGGCTCGGTTGGGCAGGCATCGTCCTTATCGATGATACCATCATTGTCCTTATCCTTTGGTTTGCCTTCGAAGATCGGAGCTTTGCCGAGCCAGATGCCAAGTGTGGCGCCCATCACCTGGTTATTGAATTTGGCTTCGTAGGGGGCAGTATAAAAATCGTTGAAGCCCTGGCTGAAGAAGCCGGATACGAATACATTGCCAAATTCAAGTCCAGCCCTGGCATTCACACCGTAATCGATGGTCTTCACCTTCCAGGTCTCATTGCCTGATTCGATAGGTTGTTCGTTTGTTTTCAGTTTAACAACATCATCCTGTTCAACGATTCGGGTTTCGGTTCTTTGCTTACCTGTATAGAAGAAACCGATATAAGGTCCCGCGCTGACGAAGAAGCTGGTCTTGCGTCCTAACGGTAACTTATAAGTGAGATTCACGGGGATGTCGATGTAATTGGGAGAGAACTGCTGCTTGTAGGAGAGGCTGTCTGTCTGAACAGATGCGGTATCATATGTGTGGGAGAATTTTCTTCCCTTGGTCATATAAAAGATACCGGGCTGAATATGCCAGCGTTTGTTTTCGCTGATCGGGAACTCAGCCAGCACACCAAGGTGGAATCCGCTGCGTCCGGAATAACCTGGTTTGGTGAGATCAGTCCAGCCCGGGAGATTATTACTCTCCAGGATCTTGGATTGATGGGGGCCTCCTGCTAAGGCCAGGCGGAGCTGGCCGAAACATACAGAAGCAAGCACAGTAAAACACAACAGTGTAAACAGTTTTTTCATCTGTAAAATTTTGTCTTGTATAAGGTCAGGATCGACAGAAAACTTCCAGACTAATAAACTGTTGGCATGTTCGTGTTTGGCATGCACTTTGCCTTACAGGGCAGGGGTTAGTTATTATAGTTTGGCCGTTTCAAACCGATATAGGATTTCCAATGCACTCTAACGCTTTGGAGGCCAATCTTATTTTGTGAGTTGGAAGGAAAGAGAAAGAAAGTGAGATATATCAAAAAAAGGAACCGGGATACAGTCCGTGGCGCATAATAACGATAAAAAGCGTATATCGATTGTGCGTTAGGGTTTGTATCCCGGTATATTTATTTAAATGTCAAACTTAATACCCTGTGCCAATGGCAATTGAGTAGAATAATTGATGGTATTGGTTTGTCTGCGCATATAGGCTTTCCATGCATCGCTTCCGCTTTCGCGTCCACCGCCTGTTTCTTTTTCGCCTCCAAAAGCTCCTCCGATCTCAGCTCCTGATGTTCCGATATTCACGTTGGCAATACCGCAATCACTTCCTGCTGCAGAAAGGAATTGTTCTGCTTCGCGAAGGTTGAGGGTCATGATACTGGAGCTCAATCCCTGGGGCACGCCATTCTGGATAGCGATGGCCTCTTCCATGGTTGAATATTTTAATAAGTAGAGGATGGGAGCGAAGGTCTCATGCTGCACAATGGCATACTGCGGTTGCGCCTCGGCGATAGCTGGCTTCACATAGCAGCCGCTTTCAAATCCTGCACCTTCCAGAACACCGCCTTCCACAATAAAGCTGCCACCCTCTTTCTTACAGGCTTCTATAGCCGAAAGATACATTTTAACGGCATCCTTATCTATCAAAGGTCCTACATGGTTCTTCTCATTGAGGGGATCACCGATCACCAGTTGTTTGTAAGCAGCTACCAGTTTGGATTTCACGGCATCGTACACGGATTCATGAACAATCAGCCTGCGGGTGGTGGTGCAACGTTGCCCTGCTGTTCCCACCGCACCAAATACGGCTCCGCGAATGGCGATATCAATGTCGGCATCCCTTGAAATGATGATGGCATTGTTGCCTCCCAGTTCCAGCAGCGCCCTTCCAAGTCTGGCACCCAGAGCAGCACCCACAGCCTTGCCCATACGGGTAGAACCAGTAGCTGATACCAGAGGGATACGGGTATCGTTACTCATCCATTCGCCTACTTCCCGACCGCCCACTACCAGTCCACAAACGCCTTCAGGCACATTATTCTTCGCAAAAACCTCTGCAATGATATGCTGACAGGCGATAGCGCACAACGGTGTTTTCTCGGATGGCTTCCAGATACAAACATCGCCACAAACCCAGGCCAGCATCGTGTTCCAGCTCCATACAGCCACGGGGAAATTGAAAGCGGAGATGATGCCCACCAACCCAAGAGGATGGTATTGCTCATACATCCTGTGACCGGGACGCTCGCTGTGCATGGTGAATCCATGCAACTGACGGCTAAGCCCAACCGCAAAATCACATATATCGATCATTTCCTGTACTTCACCATAACCTTCCTGCAGGCTCTTACCCATTTCATAGGAAACGAGCTTGCCCAGGGGCTCCTTGTAAGCACGCAGCGCTTCACCGATCTGGCGGACCACTTCACCACGCCTGGGAGCCGGCCAGCTGCGCCATTCCAGGAAAGCGGATTGCGCTTTCGCGATCACTTCTTCATAGTTCTGCTTGTCGGCAGCTTTCACAGATCCGATCAGTTTGCCATCCACCGGGGAATAAGAACTGATCATTTCACCACCGGCTTTGAGCCATTGCTGGCCAGTGGCTGCGCCGGCATTCTCTGCCTGTATTTTGAGAGAGGAAAGAAAATCCATCATGAGGAATGCATTTAAGAGGGCGAATTTACGATAAATCTTTGTGGTGGTTGTTCTGGGTTGATTGATGGATGTTAAGTGACGATAATCATTGTTGTGATCTTGGTGGCCCGTGGGGATATGTGAAGGGTGGCTGACGAAACGAACCAACGCTTATGTGGTTTTGATGGGCTGTGGGTAGTTTGATGGGACAGTGGTGCATAGCCAGGCTTCTTCGCTTACGTTTCGTAGGCCCGCCTTCACATATCCCGCACGGGCCCTGGCACCTCAAGGATGCATCATTTTTTGATCACCCGGCAATGCATCCCATCACGATGGATTGGGGGGAGGGGAGGGTTGTCCTCTGTGCAGCAGCGGAAGTAAGCAGGTGCAGTGGATGCCTGAGCTAACAGGCTCTTGAATTGAAAAGTAACATGCTAACAATACAGCAGTCAAGAAAAGCAATGATGCCGTATTGAAAACAGTAATGAAATGGAATTTTGATTGGACTTGAAATTGAAATTGGAAGGAAAATGGGAGTTGAAATAGAAATCTAAAATCTGTTTATAATGGATTATGGATTATGCTTTTGAAAGTGCCCTGCAACCATATATCAGCACTGATGTGAAGGTTAGCCCTTTGTTTTTTTAAACAGCATTATTACAAGATGGTAAAATCAAGTGCAAAATCAGGGAACTGATCTGCTGCACTATCAGGGAAATGAGGCAAAGGTGGTTGGGGCAGGTCGGCCTTCGAAACGTAAGCGAAAAAGCCCGGCCATATTCTACAGCCCCGTCACACCAACTCAAAGCTCAGAAAAACCCAACTGCGTTGGTACGTTTCACAGCCGTCCTGCCCCAACCCCTTTGCCGGGAAAAAACTAATACTGTTCCTGATCGTTCGGGAAATCATTTGATTTTACATCGCGGATATAATGCTGCACCGCCCCCGTGATTTGTTCGTTGAGATTGAGATACTGACGGAGGAATCTCGGTTTGAATTCTGTATTGATGCCGAGCATATCATGCATCACCAGCACCTGGCCATCGCAATGTTTTCCTGCGCCGATGCCGATGGTGGGGATGATCAGGCTTTCTGATACTTCTTTGGCCAGTTGCGCGGGGATCTTTTCCAGTACTGCGGCGAATGCGCCTGCCTGTTCCAGCAGTTTGGCGTCGTTACGGAGTTTGTTGGCTTCGGCTTCTTCGCGTGCGCGTACGGTATAGGTGCCGAATTTGTAAATGGATTGGGGAGTGAGGCCCAGGTGTCCCATCACCGGGATACCTGCTGCCACAATGCGTTTTACGGATTCCAGGATCTCTTCGCCGCCTTCGAGTTTCACGGCGTGGGCGCCGGTCTCTTTCATGATGCGAACGGCGGAGATAAGGGCTTCCTTTGAATTGCCCTGGTAGCAACCGAATGGAAGGTCCACTACCACCAGTGCACGAGAAACGCCGCGGATCACAGAAGAAGCATGATAGATCATCTGGTCCAGTGTGATAGGCAGGGTAGTTTCATGACCAGCCATTACATTGGAGGCAGAGTCGCCAACGAGGATCACGTCGATGCCTGCGCCATCAAAGGTTTTGGCGAATGAGAAATCGTAGGCAGTGAGCATGGAGATCTTCTCGCCCTGTGATTTCATTTTCTGGAGCGTGTTGGTAGTGATACGCTTGATTTCTTTGCTGATTGACATAACTGGAGTTTTTAGCGCTGAGCGGGAGGGAATATGGCTCTGCATTAGAATAAAACACATTCATAATGCTCCTCGCAGTTTGTTAATAAGAATGGCGAAGGTAGGGGAAAACGATAAAACTGCGATTGCCGCTCAGAAAATCGCCTGGCGGCTCCTGACCAGCTCTTCGTAGAGATGCTGGATCAAACCGTCGGCCAGTCCGATCTTGGGCACATAGATCTCTTTGATATTGGCCCATCGCATGATGTTCACATAGATCTGCAGGGCAGGTACGATCACGTCTGCACGGTCTTCACGCAATTTGTAAAGCCTTTGTCTTTCCTGCACGGAGAAACTGCTGAATTCCTTGTAGTAGTCTTTCAGCATATCGAAGGTGAGGGGCTTGCCTTCCTTTCGTTTGGAGAGGGAGAAGATCTTATTGATATTACCGCCGGAGCCAATACCGATGATGTCTTCCATATGTCCACGCGTTTCACGGCGCAGCGCATCTTTCATATCGTCCCAATGCTTTTCCTCCACCTGTCTCTTGAGCAGGCGGATGGTTCCTATATTGAAGCTCTTGCGGAATTTGAGTTTGCCTTCGGCGAAGAAAGACAGCTCGGTGCTGCCGCCACCTACATCGATATAGAGATAAGTATGGTCCTTGTCCATATTCTCGGCCACATGGTTCTCATAGATGAGCGTGGCTTCAGTATCGCCGGTGATGATCTCGATATCGATCCCTGTTTCTTCCTTCACGCGTGCAAGGATCTCCGTGCCGTTACCGGCATCGCGCATGGCGGAGGTAGCGGCGGCCTTCAGATGATGCAGGCCCACGCCATAAGCATCCAGCAGGAGCTTGTAAGCTTTGATGGTGCTGAGGATCATCGATTCTTTTTCAGGAGAGATTGTTTTCTTTTCAAAAACGTCGAAACCGAGCCGGAGCGGCACGCGTACGAGATTGATCTTCTGGAACTCAGGCTTGCCAGTGTCCGAATGGAATACATCGGAGATCAATAAACGCGCTGCATTACTTCCAATATCGATGGCCGCCAGTCTCATGGGTAATTAGGCATCCGATGCAGCGAGCGATTCCATCGAAGGCGAATGCGCGGGATCTGCATGGATGATGGTTTTTTGATGTAAATATTGATAGGTCTCTACCTGACTCCGGACCTTCTTCTGCTTTCTGTCGCGCACATACCGGTTGCTCAGTTCATTGTCCAAAATTCTGGCTTTTACATTATCCCGCAACTGAATTTCCAGTATATTTTTCAACACACGCCTGATCTTGTCGTCCAATATCGGGCAAGTGGCTTCCACACGGTGATCCAGGTTGCGCACCATCCAGTCGGCAGATGAAATATAAACCTTTTCATCGCCTCCATTGTGGAAAATAAATACCCTTGCATGTTCCAGGTACTCGTCAATTATACTGACTGCTTTCACGGGAATCTTGAATTTCTTGCTCTCGGAATACATGCAGAAGATACCGCGGATGATCAGGCGGATTTCCACACCGGCCCTTGCGGCATCATACAATTTATTGATCAGGTCCTCATCTGAGAGGGAGTTCATCTTGAGTGTGATGGATGCGGGCTTTTTGGCGCGCGCATTGCGGATCTCCTTATTCACGAGCTTGTACAGTTCCCGCCTGAGGCTGGTAGGGCAGGGGATCAGGGTTTTGCAGGCTTTGAGGAATTTATCGCCGTCTTTGGGGTTCTCCAGGTAATTGAAGATGCGGTTCACATCGGCCATGATGAACCGGTCAGAAGTGAGCAGGCAGTGATCGCCGTATACATGCGCTGTTTTCTCGTTGAGATTGCCGGTGCTCACGAAGCCGTAGTGAATGGTATGGTTGTTCACGCGCTTCTTGATCATGAGCAGTTTCGCGTGTACTTTCATGTTAGGTATGCCGATCAGTACTTTCACACCTTCTTCCTCCAGTCTTTCTTTCCATTCCAGGTTGGCTTCTTCATCAAAGCGGGCGCGGAGCTCCAGCATAACGGTCACCTGTTTGCCGTTGCGCACGGCATTGATGAGGGCGTTGATCACTTTGGAATTGGAAGCGAGGCGGTAGGCGGTGATCTTGATGGCCGTCACTTCCGGATCGATGGCGGCTTCACGCAGCAGATCGATCACGGGGTTGAAAGAGTGATATGGGAAATTGAGCATGATGTCTTTTTCCAGTACCACATCGGTCACACGCATGGTATGCTTCAGCAGCTGGTGCTGGAAGGGCTTCTTCCGCGCGCTCTTTTTCTGGAACACATCGGGGAAGTCCATAAAGTGACGGAAATTATGGATACGTCCGCCGGGGATCACGCTTTCCTTACGGCTGAGATTGAGTTTGCGGATGAGGAAGTCCAGCAGGCCATCGTCCATTTCCTTATCGTACACGAAGCGCACGGGCTTGCCTTTGCGTCGGTTGCGGAGGCCTTTTTCGATCTTCTGGATCATGGTAGTGCTCACATCATTGTCCAGGTCAATTTCAGCATCCTTGGTGATCTTGAATACCCAGGAGCCAAAACGATCGTAACCGAAATAGGAGAAGATGCTTTTGAGATTGAAGCGGATCACATCTTCCAATAAAATAATATGTTGTTCTCCTTCCGGTGAAGGCAACTTGCAGAAGCGGCCCACGGACTTGGAAGGAACTTCAATGAGCGAGTATTTGCGGCGCAGGCTCTGGTCGCGGCGGCTCAGCACCACACCGAGATACAATGATTTCTCGCGCAGGTAGGGGAGCTGCGGAACGTTCTCCACCATGATGGGGATGATATTGGAACGGACCTCTTCTTCGAAATAGGTCTGTACGAATTTCTGCTGCTCTTTGTTGAGCTGTTTTTCGTTAACGAGGAAGATCTTTTCCTTTTCCAGTTCGCGGCGAACACTTTCCCAGATGGTGTTGAAAGATTGTTGCTGTTCCAGCACAACCTGCTGGATCTCGTCCAGGATCTTGCCGGGCGCCTGTTCCAGGTGCATATTTTTGAGCTTGCGGCCGAACTCGTTCATTCTTTTGAGGGTAGCTACACGAACACGAAAGAATTCATCCATATTGTTGGAGAAGATACCGAGGAACTTGATCCGTTCCCGGAGCGGTACAGTTGGGTCGGCGGCTTCCTGGAGCACACGGCCATTGAAGCTGAGCCAGCTGATATCTCTTGCGATTGTTTTGCGTTTCATGCTGAGCATTGGGTCAGGCGATTTTTGTCAAAGTTGGTGCGCCTGAAATCAACTTTAAATTAAGTAATTATTAATTATTTGCCTCAGAATCATGCAAGTAAGTTTCTGAGCGGGATAGGCAATCCCTAATGAAAAACGGAGAATTCAGGAGTATTCGGCAAATGTACGTTGCGCCTCCTGCATTTTTGTGTATATTTGCGCCTTTGGCACTGGGAGTTAGGTGATTGAAAAGAGCGGGTTATCCACAATGTTGATAATCATTATTTGAAAAATCAGCATTTTCTTTTTGATTATTAATTGCATTTACCGACCTTTGCCGTCCCAAAATTTTTAAGTCATGGCAAGAGTATGTCAGGTGACAGGTAAAGTTCCGGTAACCGGAAATCGTGTATCACACTCAAATATCAAGACAAAGCGCCGGTTTTTACCAAACCTGCAAGTGAAACGCTATTACCTCGCCGAAGAAGAAAAATGGATTACTTTGAAGCTCTCTACTGAGGCTATCCGCACAATCAACAAGAATGGTCTGATGAGTGTGGTGAAAGAACTGAGAGCAAGAGGAGAGAAGATCTAATTAATTAGTCAAATTTTCAATGTTCATATATGGCAAAGAAAGGTAACAGGGTACAGGTGATTCTGGAATGTACCGAGCACAAGACCAGCGGTCAGCCCGGAACCAGCCGGTATATCACTACCAAAAACAAAAAGAACAATCCTGAGCGTATGGAGCTCAAGAAGTTCAACCCGATCCTGAAGAAGGTTACGGTTCACAAAGAGATTAAATAATATCTTCAATTAAATAATCATGGCAAAAGCAGCTTCCAAGAACGCGAAAGTGAAAGATGCGAAAGCATCTGCTGAAGCGAAGAACTATACCAAAGTGATCCGTGCTGTTCGCAGTCCAAAGACCGGCGCCTATACTTTTAAAGAGGCGATCGTTCACAAGGACAAGATCAAGGATTTCATGGCAAAAAAATAAGTGGATAGTAAGTACAATATTAAAAGCTGTTCTCCGGCGAGGACGGCTTTTTGTATTTTATATTTGCACAAATTCTGAGTATGGGATTTTTCGGAAAACTATTCGGTAAGAAGGAAAAAGAATCGCTCGACCAGGGATTGCAAAAAACCAAGGAAGGCTTTCTTTCCAAGATAACGAAGGCGATAGCAGGCAAAAGTACTGTTGATGATGAAGTGCTCGATAACCTCGAAGAAGCGCTCGTTAGCGCGGATGTAGGCATCGACACTACTGTTCAGATCATCAGCCGCATCGAGAAGCGCGTAGCCAAAGACAAATATCTTAATACCAGTGAGCTCAACGGGCTGCTGCAGCAGGAGATCGAAGCCGTACTGGTGGATGCCGACCAGGCCTCTTCCTACACCTTCGAATCAGAAATGCCAGCCAAACCCTATGTGATCCTGGTTGTAGGCGTGAATGGAGTAGGGAAGACCACAACTATCGGCAAACTGGCCTATAATTTCAAGAAGGCCGGTAAGTCGGTTTTGCTCGGCGCTGCTGACACTTTCCGTGCAGCTGCTGTTGACCAGCTCACTATCTGGAGTGAGCGCGTGGGCGTTCCCATCGTAAAGCAGGCCATGGGCTCAGATCCCGCCTCTGTTGCTTTTGATACCGTTCAAAGCGGTGTGGCCAAAGGCTCGGATGTGGTGATCATCGATACCGCCGGCCGTTTGCACAACAAGGCGCACCTGATGGACGAGCTCAGCAAGATCAAACGCGTTATCCAGAAACATATCCCCGAAGCGCCACATGAAGTGCTGCTGGTACTGGATGGATCTACCGGACAGAACGCGCTGGAACAGGCCAAACATTTTACCGCTGCCACAGATGTATCTGCTCTCGCTATCACCAAGCTTGACGGCACTGCCAAAGGCGGCGTGGTATTGGCCATCGCCAACCAGTTCAAGATCCCCGTGAAATTCATCGGAGTGGGAGAGAAGATGGAAGACCTGCTGGTATTCGATAAACATGAGTTTGTTGACAGTCTGTTCAATCTCGATAAGAAGTAATCTTTCAATAAATATTTTTGCAAGGGCCGGCCTTATCAGGTTGGCCCTTTTACTTTCGCAGCCGCCAGTTATTCGGCTCCGGGGAGTGATGGATATTTGTTCGCCTCCGGTGAGCGGCTGCCTTACCCTAACAGTGTCGCCTATACGCAATAAAAAAGGAAGACCGGTAAATGCCGGTCTTCGATAGTGAGCTTTTTTAGCTCCTGGGTAACACCACATGATCGGTTAGGTAATTTCTTACCTGAATAGTTTTTTGACGGGGAAATGATTGGTTGGGGAGTTGGCAGTAATACTTACGGCCGGCAGGCCCTGGTTGGATTTTTTATGGATAAATTTTTTCCCGGTACATTTGCTGTACATACTATTCATATTACCGCAATTGCTTTATTATGGCTTACTGGCTGGTGAAATCGGAACCATTCAAATATTCATGGGATCAGTTTGTAAAAGACAAAAAGACCTTCTGGGATGGGGTGCGCAACTATGCTGCCCGAAATTTTCTCAGGGACATGAAAAAAGGGGATCAGGTATTTTTCTACCACAGCAATGAAGGACTGGAGATTGTAGGCATTGCCCGCGTTGCCAAAGAGTCTTACCAGGATCCCACCACCGATGAGGATGCATGGGTAGTGGTTGACCTGGAACCGGTAAAGCGATTAGCCCACCCCGTTAGCCTGAAACAGATCAAGGCTGAGCCCCGTCTGGCCTCCATGGCGCTCATCAAACTCAGCCGTCTTTCCGTTAGTCCCGTCACCCCGGCGGAATGGAAAGTGATCCTTGAACTGGCAGGCGACAAGGGTTAAACCCTTTTTAACAAGTTTACCGGGTTACATGCTGCGGGTAACTGGAATCAATTTGTGTAAAATCACTTACACAGGCATCTCAGTTATACCACTTTAAAAATTGCAGTATGAAAACCTTCCTTACTGTATCAGCGTTCGCGCTGGTACTGGCATCATCTTGCCAAAACGCAGCTGAAAAAGCACCTGCTGACACGGTAATGTCCATCGCGCCGCAAAAAGCTGAAGAAGCATCCCCTGAGCTTTTTGATGCAGCATCAGACACCATTGCAGAGCGGGCTCCCTCTCCGGAGCAAGAGTCCGGCAATCAAACCGGTCAGCAACCCGGACAAAAACAAAAGCCAGCTCCCGCACCTCCCGCACCTGTGCGATCCGACTGGAACAAAAAGATCATCAAGAACGCCAGCCTGGAACTGGAAATAAAGAATTTCAAGGAATTCGAAAGACTTGTAAGCGCCATTACGGGTAAGTATGCAGGTTATATCGCCGAAGAGAACCAGGAAAGCTCCGATTACAAGCTGCAGTCCAAAGTCAATATCCGTGTGCCGGTGGATTTGTTCGAACAGGCAGTGAATGAATTCACCGGTAATGCAGAAAAGATCCTTACCAAAAATATTACCAGTAAAGATGTGACAGGTGAAGTGGTGGATGTTCGCTCCCGGCTGGAAGCCAAGCGCCAGGCTCGTTTGCGTTACCTGGAACTGATGAAGCAGGCAAAGAATATGGAAGAGGTTTTCCAGGTACAGAAAGAAGTGGACGAGATCCAGGAAGAGATCGAAGCGGCTGCCGGCAGGATGGGGTATCTCAATCATTCATCTGCCTACAGTACCATCCAGCTTGTTTATTTCCAGATCCTGAACCCTGACCTGGTGAATAACAACAACCATGAGCCTTCTTTTGGAACCCGTGTTCTGGATGCATTCGGAGCAGGATTCAAATGGCTGGGCGATGTAATGGTGGCATTGATCACACTATGGCCTATGATCCTGGGTGTGGGACTGGTAGTGTACGCTGTGAGGAAGACAATCAGGCGGAATCGAACCAAACCCACTGCCAGTGCAGTTGTGGACCCGGTGAATGTTTGATGGGCGCAGTTGGCATATGGTAATAAGAATTTTGTCGCCCCAACAGATCAGACAGGTATTGAATCCTCTGATCTGTTGGAGGCGATTTTTTGGGCAGGCAATCAGTTCAATTTCCTGTAAATTAAAACTTACCTTAACCATCACTGTTAGCAGTGGACTGTTGCCAGATACAAGTTCCACAGGCCGCTGAAATTTCGTAAATTGAAGTCTGATAACACAAGCTTCATGTCAAAGAAAAAATTAGTGGTACTTACCGGCGCCGGCATCAGCGCGGAGAGCGGATTGAAAACATTCAGGGACAGTGATGGCCTCTGGGAAGGATATGATGTAAGGGAAGTGGCTACGCCCCGCGCCTGGAGGAAGAACCCATCGCTGGTGCTCGACTTCTACAATATGCGCCGCAAGAACGTGATCGATGCAAAACCCAATGCAGCGCATTTCGGTCTGGCTGATCTGCAGAATGATTTCGATGTACAGATCATCACCCAAAACATAGACGACCTGCATGAACGTGCCGGCTCTGAAAAAATACTTCACCTCCATGGCGAGATCCTCAAAATGCGCAGCGTGGGCGATGAATCGCTGATCTATCCCATTACCGGTGATATCAATATCGGCGATCTGGCGGAAGATGGCGAACAGCTTCGTCCGCATATCGTTTGGTTTGAAGAACCTGTGCCAATGATCGCTGAGGCTGTACCGTTAGTGAAGGCTGCCGATATCTTTGTGGTGGTTGGCACTTCGCTGGTGGTGTATCCTGCAGCGGGACTGGTGGACTTTGTTCAACCGAGGGTTCCGAAATATATCGTTGATAAGAAGATCCCTTCAACGGAAGGCTTCTATGGCGTTCATCCTATTGAAATGCCGGCAACAACCGGGGTTGAGGAATTGATGCGGATACTTCGTGGAGAATAATATTCCATTTGATTTTGTTTGTTTGAGAGGGTATGAAATGCCGGTTGGAAAACGAACCGGCGCTTGGGTGGCTTTGATCAACTGTTGTTGGTTGGATGGAACAGGGGAATGCTAATGAGCTTTTTCGCTTACGTTTTCAAGGCCTCCATTTCAGACCCCGCTCAAACAATGGGCTGCGGAACTGTGCCGGAGTTAATTATTTCAAGATTTAGATTTCTTCACTTCATATCAGGCTTCTTCTTCGTGGAAGATGATACCGTTCTGGTACAATTCTTTCAGCACAGGTTCATAGATCTCCGGCAGGATAGGAATGTGGAGACCTGTGAGTTTTATTTCATTTAGAAGAATTAGTTTGGCGGCAATACCTAGTGGCAGTCCAACCGTTTTTGCCATGGCCGTGCGAAGCTGGTCTTCTCCTTTCACTAACAGACAGCTTTTAATGTGCTGGATCTGACCGTTAAGAAGATAGTCTATTTCATGTAACATCACGATCATGTCTTTGTCGTGCGAAGCCAATACCAGCTTTTGTTCCAGGGCAAACTGAAGTACGTCGGCGGCAGTGCAGAGGCCCTTGTTGATACGTGTTGCTTCATCATTCAGTCCAAGAAAATCGAGTTGCTGATAGAATGGATCTTCTTTGGAGAGAGCGGCAATCACATCTGTTGTATCGTGTACCCTGAAATGTTCACGGAAGAATGCGGAAAGCGGGAGACCATCTGTATTGTACATGACTGTTTCATCTGTAAGGTGCAGCCAGATGATCTGCTTCCAGCCTGCATTGAAAGCTGGGTAACGGAGCGTGGTGCGGAGAAAGGTGAGCGATTCCTCAAGTCCGTATATGGGGATGTAACTTAACGAGTCGCGGTTCGCATACCAGGCAAGCTCTCCAAGACCAGGCGTTTGCACAGTATTGTTGACATTGAATAAAGCCGTGTAAGGGATTTCCACTTTTTCATTATTCTCCTTGTATACAGCGCCTGCCTTACCAGCCATTACCACGTTGCGCGGGTTCCAGCTGATCTTGTAATGCCAGGGGTTGTTATCGCTTTCAGGAGCTACCAGTCCCCGCAATGCGATTTGAAAGAAGTGATGGCGCCGCCTTTGGCGCGGATGGCACTGATCAGTTGCATCGCACTCATATGATCAATGCCGGGATCCAGGCCCATCTCACAGAGAAAGAACAATCCTTTTGCTGCGATCTCATCTTTCAGCGCTTTTATCTTTTCATCCACATAAGAAGCTGTGAGCAGGTGCTTACCATACTGAACACAATCCTTGGCTACCAGGTAATGCAGGAATGGCGGCAACAGCGAGATCACGATATCTGCGGAGTATACCAGCGCGCGCCTGGCTTCGTCCTGCTCCACATTGATGGCAACGGCTTTCACGTGTGGCGCACCGGCCGTTTTTGAGCTGGCAAGTTCAAGGTTTCCATCCACAACGGTAAGCGCCCAACGATGCGTATCCGTTTCCTTTATGAGGTAATCGATCAGGCATGTAGCTGACTTTCCTGCACCGAAGACGAGAATATGCTTCATTGGCACAAGATAGTAAAAACGGTAATAGGGGGAAATGGGAGCAATCGCAGGAATGGCAGCTATTGTTGAAGTGTGGATATTGCAGCGCTGCCTGTAACAATTATTGGTGGAGTGTGATCACACCAATATCAGTGGTCTGACGGTCTTGAACCTGCACCTCCACATCCCTATCTTTTAATGGAGATCTGGCATCGATACGGAGTTTCCAGGTGCCTGGTTTGAGATTGCAGGTGAAGGCTCCATTATCTGAGAAAATCCTTGTAGTATCATTACCCTGAATGGCCCAGATGGTCTTGGCTCCATAGCTCGGCTGAATACTACCGGTAACGGATGCGTGTTGCATGG
The DNA here is from genome assembly GCF_007970185.1 of Pseudobacter ginsenosidimutans. NCBI lineage: Bacteria > Pseudomonadati > Bacteroidota > Chitinophagia > Chitinophagales > Chitinophagaceae > Pseudobacter > Pseudobacter ginsenosidimutans. The sequence goes on from NZ_CP042431.1 coordinate 5,986,367, forward strand.
CCCTGAAGGCATGCAGACTGGCTACCGCTATGATGATGGCAATAAGCGTGGCAAGAGTATTCTTCATGGCGTACGTGTTTTTATTTAGAGAAGAATAAACTATTCATTTATCAGCAAGTTACTGAAGGTCAGGATGAAATGGGTTGGTTTTAATACGTTTTTAATCCTTACCGGGGTGTTCGGGTAGTCTGCATCGTGATAATGCAGGATATAGCGGGAAGGGGCATACGCAATCAGAAGCCTGTACGGGCGATACCCAGCGCTCTTGAATTGATTTTGGTTATAACATAATCGATCGATACGCCACGTGAAGTGCGTGGGGCTTCCAGCGTTTTTTGTGCGCCGGCCCCAACATCGTTGAAGAGTAAACGCTGCACTTTTACCACTCTGTTTTCTGGACCGAGGTATTTTATCTCCAGTTCGATCTGGTCCAGTGGAAATGAACTGGTATTGGAAACAGTGAAGTATAAATTGGAAATGCCTCCCAGTACGCCGGTGCGGAATGGACTGGCAGCCACCTGAACCATCTGGTAGATCTTTTCACGGGCTGCGGCCACATCTGCTTCCCGAACGGGCCTGGGCTCGTCCTTCCTGGTAATCACTGCCTGGGTGACTTTCATTTCCTGCGGGTCTTTTTCCTGGAAGGTAACCGCAGCATCATTATTGTTCACAACAGGAGGGAGCTGCTTATCTTTTTCAGCCAGTTGCCGGCCGGAATTGTTATCCTGGATATGGCTTTGCTCCCCATCAGGAGGCGTACTTTCTTCTGCATATTCTGCATTGTTTGGAGCGGTAGTTTCACCGGCTTTTTGCTCCGGCTGAATTCCAGCCTGACGCTGGGCTTCCCTTTCCTGCAGGCGCTGCACCAGCTGGTCGAGCGCTTTCTGGTTCTCACTGCCGCTCTTGCTGTACGTCAGCGCCATCCCAATGACGATACCACCCAGCAACAGACATGCAGCAACGATGCTGCGCATGAGCAGAAGATGTTTCCTTCCTGACTGATTGCGCATAGGGATCACCGGAACAGTCTCTTCCTGTTGCTTATTGATAAGGGACGAGAAATTGGCGGGTTGCTCAACAGGAGTTTTGGCCTGTTGGGTTTTTGAAGTATTGGATTGCTGGTTCCATTGCTGAATGGCCTGCTGTGCTGTTTGTTTTTTGGAAGCAGCAGCGGCAGCGGCCTGAATGGATTCTGCCAATGCAGCGGCACGGGCTTCCAGTGCTTTGGCGGCTTCCTGAGATACACGCGCTTCTTCCTGTTTATCGGATTCCATATTGCCGGAGAAAGCCTGCGTTACCGGAACGGTAGTTTCTTTTTTTGCCTGAACAGGTTGAGTCTTTACAATTTCCTCAGAGCCTGTCTGCTGAACAGCCTGCTTTTGCCTGAATCCAGCAGGCAGCGTTACATATACTTTTCCGGTACCGGTTTTCACCACAGGTTTGGAAACGGGAATATTTTCGCTGGTTTCTTTGGGGCTGTTCACTGCAGCAGCGATCGTCTGTTCAGTATTGCCCTGGACAGCTGTATTTGTTTGTGCAGTGAAAGCGGGAGTGGAAGTATGTTCAACGGCGGGCAGGGATTGTTCCTGTTTGCCGAGTTGTTGCTGTGCTGCATGGATGGCATGCTGCTGAGCGGAACTGCTGCGTTTGTAGAACCTGTCGTACGGCTGCTCTTCCACCACCGGGGCGAAGGCCTTGAGTTCATCAATTTCACTGGGATACCGCCAGGCTGCGCTCCTGCCTTCGAGCCATACGAGGTCGTAAGGCTTGATTCCCTTCTTCACCAGTTCCTCAACCGTGTAAGGCCCGGTCTGTTTATTATCTCGCAGCAATAAATACTTGTTCATAGATCACCGATAAGCGTGCAAAAATAGTTTTACCACAGGGGGATCATGGCGCAAAACGCTGACTGATGGCTTATTCCACAGCAGGGTAGGATCAATAGAGGATATTGGAGGGTATTGGAGTTTTGTAAGGTAATTGCAAGTTAACTGTTGAGTAGGGTTAAACCAAAAACCAGGCCACTTAAATTATGAAAGCGACGTTAAAAAACGTGGCGGAATTTCCCCTTCAAAACCCATTGAAAATCTGCATAAGTTGCTCACATCAGTGGATAAAATAGGAGGGTAAAAACAGGCTTTATTCCGCGGTTTTACGATGCAAATAAGGTAAATTTGCGCCTTCACGTTCCGCCTTCCGGGCGGAAAAAAAACGGATCAAAAAATACAGGAAGCAAGTATGGAAGAGAATCTTATACCACAAGAAACGAATGACCAGAACCGGATCGTTCCTGTGAACATCGAAGAGCAGATGAAAACGGCTTATATCGATTACTCCATGAGCGTGATCGTAGGCCGTGCATTACCGGATGCGCGCGACGGATTCAAACCTGTTCACCGCCGCATTCTGTTTGCCATGAATGAACTGGGTGTGCATTTCAATAAACCCCACAAGAAATCCGCCCGTATCGTGGGTGAGGTGTTGGGGAAATACCACCCGCACGGTGACAGTTCTGTATACGATGCCATGGTGAGAATGGCCCAGGAATGGAGCATGCGTTATACACTGGTAGACGGTCAGGGTAACTTCGGTAGCCAGGATGGTGATCAGCCGGCTGCCATGCGTTATACCGAGGTGCGCCTGCAACGTGCAGCAGAAAGCATGCTGATGGATATCGATAAGGACACTGTGGACTTCCAGCTCAACTTCGACGACTCCCTTGAAGAACCAACTGTATTGCCTACACGCTTACCCAACCTGCTCCTCAACGGATCAAGTGGTATTGCGGTGGGTATGGCCACCAATATGATGCCCCATAACCTTTCCGAGGTGATCGACGGCTGTGTGGCGTATATTGATAAACGTGATATCACCGTAGATGAGATGATGCATTATATCAAGGCTCCTGACTTCCCAACAGGTGGCATCATCTACGGTATGGAAGGTATCAAATCCGGTTATCATACCGGCCGGGGCAGGGTTGTACTCCGCGGACGTGTTCATGTTGACACCAAAAGCAGCGGACGCGAACAGATCATCATTACAGAAGTGCCTTTCCAGGTGAACCGTGACGCGCTCTGCGATCGCATCGGTCAACTGGTGAACGAAAAAGTACTGGAAGGCATCGCCCATATCAATAACGAATCCAACAATAAGGAAGGTACCCGTATTGTGGTAGACCTGAAAAGGGATGCGATCTCCAATGTGGTGATCAACCAGCTCTACAAATTCACCGAGCTGCAGACTTCATACGGTATTAACAACGTAGCACTCGTAAAAGGCCGCCCACGTACCCTGAACGTTATTGAAATTATTGCTGAGTTCATCGAATTCCGCCACGAAGTGGTAGTCCGCCGTACTAAATTCGAACTGAAGGAAGCTCAGAAGAAAGCGCATATCCTGCAGGGTTATCTTATCGCACTGGACCACCTGGACGAAGTGATCGCCCTGATCCGCGCATCCGCTACGCCGGAGATCGCAAAGGAAAGTCTCGTGAACGCAGGCTGGGGACTGGACGAGATCCAGGCCAAAGCCATCCTCGAATTACGTCTCCAGCGTTTGACAGGCATGGAACGTGAGAAGATCAAAGAAGAATATGATGAATTGATGAAATTGATCAACTATCTCACAGAACTGCTTAGCAACGAAGGAATGAGGTATGATGTGATCAAGAACGAGCTCCTCGAGGTGAAAGACAAATTCGGTGATGAACGCAAAACCGAGATCACTTTCCTGGACGATGAAGTGAGCATCAAAGACCTGATCAAGGAAGAAGATGTGGTGATCACCATCTCACATCTCGGTTATATCAAACGTACACCCGCATCCGAATTCCGCGCACAACGCCGTGGAGGTCGTGGCGTACAGGGAGGCAAAACCCGCGAGGAAGATTATATCGAACATCTCTTCGTGGCCAGCACCCACCACACTATGCTCTTCTTCACAGAAAAGGGAAGGGTTTACTGGCTTAACGTTTACCAGATCCCCGATGGTGAGAAAACCGGCAAGGGACGCGCCATCCAGAACATGATCCAGATCGCTCCGGACGATAAGGTCCGCGCCATCATCGATGTGAAGGACTTCGCCGACAAGGATTATGTGAATGGCCATAATATTGTACTTTGTACGAAGAAGGGTATCATCAAAAAGACAGCGCTGGAAGATTTCAGCCGCCCGCGTCAAACCGGTGTGAATGCCATCACCATCAATGAAGGCGATGAACTGCTGGAAGCCAGACTGACTGACGGTAACAGCGAGATCATGATGGCTGTGAAAAGTGGAAGGGCCATCCGTTTCCCTGAAGAAAAAGTAAGGGCTACCGGCCGTGGCGCCATCGGTGTAACTGGTATTGAAGTGGATGACAATAATGATGAAGTAATTGGCATGATATGTGTCAACAGTGGAGATACAACTCGTACAGTGTTGGTAGTGAGCGAAAAAGGATATGGAAAGAGAACGCAGGTTGAAGAATATCGCGTTACCAACCGCGGTGGTAAAGGGGTGAAAACCATCAGTGTTACTGATAAGACCGGATCCCTGGTAGGAATCCTGGATGTTACCGAAAAGGAAGACCTCATGATCACCTGTAAGAGTGGTATCATCATCCGTATGCCGGTTGGCGGCATCAGTGAGCTGGGCCGCGCAACACAGGGTGTGAAACTGATCCGTGTGGAAGATGGAGACGAAATTGCCGCCATCACCAAACTGGACGAATCTGAAGATGATGAAACCCCTGTTATCGAGGGAGCGGTTGTTGAAGGTGCGGAAGGTGTTGAAGCTGCCGGCGAAACAACTGGTGAAGCAGGTAATAATGAAGATGCTGCAACCGGAGAAGCCGCAGAAGCATCTGAAGAAGGACCTGACAATAACTAAGGCAGATAAAAACCTCTTATACTATTAAATAAATAAGCAAACAATGAAAAAAGTATTGCTGTTAGCGTTGCTCGCCGCACCAGGGTTGGGTTTGTATGCGCAGAAGCTGGACAAAGCGAAAGACTTACTGGGCAAGAAGAAGATCACTGAAGCAAAAACGGAGATCGACAACGTGCTGGCCGTAGAAAAGAACCAGTCTAATCCAGAGGCCTGGTACACAAAAGCTAAAGTATATGTTGCCGTTGCAGGTGATTCTGTACTCCGCAGCTCCGTGCCCGATGCACGCGAAGTAGCGTTCGAGTCACTGAAAAAATATATGGCGATGGAAGAAACACGTGAGAAGGACGCAGCCAAAAGGAACGTTCTGCTGACGCTGGATAACAGCCAGCCTTTGCTGGACCTGTATTCCGGTTATTCTTCTGCAGGCGCTACCTATTATAACGCAGGCAATTTCAACGAAGCGCTCAACAACTTCAAGAAATGTCTCGGCATCTTCGAATTCATGAGTGGCAAAAATCTCACCACGCTGAAACTGGATACTACTACAACACTGTATGCAGGTATCTCTGCTGAAAAAGCCAGCAAGCCCGATGAAGCTGCGGTTTACTACGGTATGATCGCTGATCAGAAAGCAAAAGGTGAAGGTTTTGCAGAATTATACAAATGGCTGGCTGATTACTATCGTCAGAAGAACGATGTAACCAAGGCCCAGCATTATTCACAGCTCGGCAGGGAAGTGTATCCGCAGGATCCGTTCTGGACCGGCTTCGAGCTGGAACTGATGCGTGAAAAAGGTTCCAAGGAAGAGCTATTCAAAAAATACGACCAGGTTCTGGCAGAGAATCCCAATAACCACCTGTTCCTCTTCAACTATGCAGTAGAAGTGTACCAGGTCGGATACAATCAGGATGCTGCACAGCGCCCGGCCAATTCCAAAGAGCTGATCGCCAAAGCAACCGAACTGATCAAAAAATGCCTGGAGATCCAGCCTGATTATCCTAATGCCAATATGGTACTCGGACAGATCATCTATAACCAGGGTGTAGATATCAACAATGAGAACAAAGCGATCCGTCCTCAGGGTGGTGTAAAACTCACTGCTGATCAACTGAAAAAGAAAGAAGAGCTCCGTGCCCAGGTGGTTACGAAGTTCGATGAAGCTGCTCCTTATTTTGAGAAAGTAGCCAGCAAACTGGAATCAGAAGGCAAATTGAAAATGGACGACAAAGACATTCTGAAAAACTCACTCGATCTGCTGATCACGATCAACGAAGAGAAAGTGAGCCAGCTGGAGCAAAAGAAGAATGCTGCTGAAGCCAAGAAGAACGCTGCCGAAGTGAAAAGCCTGGAAGCCGATATCAAAAAACTCTCCGATAAAACTACCGAGTACACTGAAAAATTCAACAACGTAGACCGGAAACACTAATAAGATATAGTGGTAAAATTTAATGAGGAAACCCCTGAAGTGTCAGGGGTTTTTTCTATTTTAGAGTTGTAACCCCGTTTTTTTACCCAACAACCTTTTGCCATACCAAATGTCAGTGAACTCTAACGATCTGCTGCTGATTCTTTTTGTACTGGTGACCGTACCTTGTTTTTGTTACTGGATGGGCTACAGAAGTGGCGAGAAGTCCGGCGAGCTAAAAGTTTACAAGAACATGCAAGAAAAAGAAGATGCACAAGTAAGCCCTGAATAGGGGTGCAGTCTTGATAAAATAATTGAAGGCTGAACGTGATTGGATCACGCTCAGCCTTTTTTATGAGGTTCTGAAAACAGCGAGCATTGCCAATCTATTTGGACTGAATCCAGTTAATAAGGTATTCATGAATACAGTTTTGCCAGGTTCTGATGGTTAGGATTTGCTCAGAATATTCATCATACGGGACATGAATGAAAATTACACTACACTCCTTGTCCATTTTATCATAGGATGGTGTACGATGAAAATGGCCACTGCTTTTGTGACTTACGGAACCAGGGTAAATCAAAGCAACTTTACTTGCTCCCAAAAACTCATGGTAAGCATACATCTGTCTTAAATCTTCAGAGGAAGGGTGGAGGCCATTCAGATTTTTCCATTTCGTATCTATTACTATATTGGTACCTTCCAAATTCTTTATTAAGATATCGGGCCTGATATTGCTGCTTGAACCTTTTTCTGGCTTCCAGAAATTGACAGTATGCTGTGCGGTGATGGTTGTTCCGTTAATTTTATGCTTACGCAAACTCACATATACGAACTGCTCCCATAAATTATTCATATCAAACATCAGGGCCAGTACATGATTTCGTCCCCGACTTACATCAGGATGATATTGCAATAACAGGTGTTTGGAAATTTCAATGGCTTTCTTATAGAATTGGTTCTTTCGCGAAAATTCCAGTTTTGCAAAAGTTGACTCAGTGACTTTTATATCCGCCATTTCCGGAAAAGAGAGGAGCAGCGCTCCAATCCGGCTTTGGAGTACACTATTAGTATTAATTTGCTTTAAGAGGCAAATGGTTTTGTAAAGGATCTGGTTCAATAGATGTTGCACGTTATAGGCAGTGTGCTTTACAAAAAACCTTTCCTGATGTATAAGATTATGTTGGATTTGCTTTGCGAAAAGTAGCCTTCCTTTCAATGCGGAGACATTGCCCTGCTTATGGTTATATTTCTTTATCAATCCCAGATGTAACATTGATTCTATTTCAGTAACAAACAGTTCAAAGTACAGATCCAGAATAGTATTTGACTTTATTCTTAAATTACTGCTGCTGGTTGAATAAATATCAATAATGCCTGAAGTCCTTAACATGCCAATCAGAAGGTTCCTCCATTTGGTAACAGACCTGTCTGCTTTATCAGCTTTGGGCAAAACTTCAATCAAAGTATTTCCTATCTGAATTACCCCAACATGCTCATTGAATCGCACGCCATTTTTAATGAGGGAGTAATAAGGGACACCTTCTTTTCCGTAGTAGTTTTCCAGGGCCTGCAAAGTATCTGCCTGAAAAGTGATACCATTTATTATTTGGCCAAGCTGAAGGATTTCATGCTCGAAAACGCTAATATGTACTGAAGGTTTAGTCAAAATTTTCTTTCATTAAGCGATTTAATGCTTTTTCAAATGTCATCCTTATCTTATTGATTTCATAGAAATGATCCGGGTTCCGAAAATCTATAATTTCATATAATACCTTATCATCAAATTCACTGGCAATATCCGAGTCGAAGTCTGCAAATATGTTGTTATCTATTTTTACATTTTTAGCTCTTACAAATCCATCACCCAACACTAATCCTATTTTTTCGTAGCTGCTGAAGAAATATTCCTGAAGTAAGGGAATGATCTTATTGTAAAAAACCGATTCCAAAACATTCATATTTGCATGATCAAATATTAAGTAACTATGACCGATAAGATGATCTTTGTCTAACAGCTTTTCTATTCTATTATTGATAGTGCTCAGGAGTTTTTGCAAGTTGACAGAGCCAATGAATGCAGGTAGCTTTTTATCATCAATAATCAATTCAGGACGTGGCGGCATTTCTTCAAAACTAAAACGTCGGCGCAATGCAGTGTCAAGAGCTTCTGCACTACGGTCCGCGGTGTTCATAGTTCCAATAATATAAAGATTATTAGGAACACCAAATGTTTCCTTACTATACGGAAGCAGAACTTCCAGTGCGTCTTTTGCACCAAGCCTTTTATCTTCTTCAATTAGTGTGATTAGTTCTCCAAAAATCTCAGATATATTGCCTCGATTAATTTCGTCGATTATCAGGACGTATTTCTGGGGGACCACCTTTTGGGCCTCTTCCTTGATTTCCGATTCCCATTTTTTCATTTGTTCTACAAGCGCTTTGTAATAAGTGCGCATCCCCCCGGTAATAATTTGACTGAGAATTTGAGGGGCTTCATAAATCCGTTGCAGGGTAGACTTTGTCATTGAAAGATCTCTATTTCCTGTCCTTGTCATCATTCTGATTGAGCTTCCATTGATTCCTGTTATACTAAAAAAGGAAGTTGTAAGCTTTATCTCAAGGCCTTCCCTTTTTTCATTCGAAGGTTGTTCAATAGCATTGATCTCTGACTCAGTTGAAGCGGTCAGGGAGTCCTCAATTTCTCTTTTTAATCTTTCAAATACAATATCAAAAGAGGGCTTTATATCATGGCTTGCATTTAAAAGGGAATACTCATTGTTCGCCTTTGCCCGTGCTGCAATGGTTTTGAAAATACCATCTTCAATTCCATAACCAACTCCCATTCCTTCCTGCTTTGGAGCAATCGGTTTGAGGCCCTCTACGAAATCCTCATAGCTCATGCTTTGATGAAATGTGGTGAATATGATTTGGCCTTCCTGTACTTTCTTATCAAATATTTTTCTGATTTCCTTCCGTTCTTTACCAGCGATGTTTTCATCAATTGCTTCCAAAGCTCTATTTACTGTATGATAGGTTTTCCCTGTACCAGGAGGTCCAAACAATATTTGATTTAAAGGAGGCATAACCAAGTTTAGATGATTAGGTGTAGTTAATTGATTCGACAATGAGATTTTCTCAGTTTCAGGTTCAGCTTTCAGCGGCGCCAGATTGTCGTGCCTTGGATAATCATAATCACTATATAGCTTAAAGTCAGTAATAGGGAGGGGGATTATTTTATCAAACTCACTTACAAGAAAAATTATTCTGGCTGTTTTTCCATCTTCATATTCCTCAAAACGGGGGGAATATCCCATTATTCTGAGTTGGTCTTCCCAGTTTTTTTTGTCTAATTCCTCTTGATTTGTTGCAAAATCGATTACAGTAGCCTTGTAGTTTACATATCCACCAGACGAATAATAAAGGTTGAAAGATCGGTTTTCATCAATAATTTTAGTGAGAAATTCTATTGTTTCGGCTCCGCCACTGGGGCGCTTACTGTTCCAGACTATACTGGCATCGAAATCGTCGGAAAAGGATTCTATGTGCTCATCCTGCCACATTGTAGAATCAGACGCCATTAAAGCAATTACTTCTTCCTGCCATTTATCTGTAATAGAATAAATGATGCGGGAAAGAAGATGAGTATAATTGATTGGATTGGTTATCGAAAGTTGAAATTCTTCAAAGAATGATTTAATATCCTTTACAAAATTTTCAGGATTATAATCCATTCCCAATAAATTCCTGGCAATCAGATTGCGATGCCCCTCACTTAATATTGTCAGATTATTTTCGGGGTCCAAAAGATATTTGAAGGCATTTAAGGTTGACCCTGAATTATTGTCCATCCGAGAAAACTTAAAAAGAATCAGATGCTTTATCCAGGCATTCATTCTAACATTAGCCCTGGCAAGGACTCTTTTGTCTGGGTATAGATTTCTATTGCTTTTCTCTTTTGCTTTTGAATCACAATATGATGTGATTTCCAGCAGCAGGTTAAACAGATTTTGGATGTCCTTATCAACTGCGGCTTCCTCTTTGAATTGTTGATAGTTGTCAGATAAACGAGAGATTCTCTGTATTAATTCTTCAGGAACATCCATTTCGATCCAGCTTCTCAAGGCATCGGTTCCTTTCTGAAAATAGAAATCCTCCGATTTTATGATAGCCTGTTCATTTTTGATTATAAGGTCTAATTGGTCTCGCTCAATCTTTGGCATTAATATTAATTTTCATTGGAATCGGCAGCAGCTATCACTGGCCAGTTTAAGGTTTAATGAAGCATACAAAAGTATTAATTTAAGTGAGATGATTGAATTGGTGAAAGAAGCTTTGATATCTATTTTATGTCTATAATTTATGTTATGTTAAATAGAGTAGAAATGAAAAAGAGAGCTTATTAGCTCTCCCTTTTTCTTGATAATTAATCGTTTATTGCAGAACAGTAAAATGATTGCTCTTTTACTAATTATCTAATCCCCCTCTTTCAGTCGCCAGAAATTATTGATTTCAACTCTTTCTTTTTAAGCTTCTGTATCGCCAAAATCGCGTGATCATTTCTGATATTTTTTGCTCCCCGGCAACCGTACGCTCCAGCCTGTTAAAGCCAGTTCTTACACCAATAAAACCGCCACCGGCCCCAGGCCAATGACGGTTAAGAAACCCCGTACTTAACTGTGGCAACCTTCAGCCACATTCTTCAACGGAATTGATTCCGAAATGACCTCGCGGTGCCCTTTTTATCTGCCCTTCGGAGAGCGTGTTTGTGAATAGATAACCATTACTGGTATCAACATCCAAAGTATGGTCAGGAACGTTTTCATATATGCATTTACACTATATGTTATTATCAAAAACGAAGGATAATAAATTCTGTGGACACCAATTGTATTACCATATTGATCTGTTTATGTTACAGATACAAGGGTTACCTCTTTTAAAATTGAATCCGATACAATATATCCGGGAAGAAGCCGATCTGGTTTACTATCCCAACTTTGCCCAAGGCCCTATTGTACCGCTGAATGAATACATTATCCCTGGCAGTTACATTCTGGAGGTCCAGGTAAATGGTTTGAGAGATTTTCTTATTCGAGTTATTCAGTCGGAAACCGAACCGAACATCAGCCCGGAAATAGTTATCGAACCTGAGAGAATTATAATGCTGCTCATCGAGTTTTTCTACCCCGGCGGCAATGCTTGCGGGCAGGTCCACGGGTGTGTAGTATCGCCCACCGGCGGTAGCAAGTTTGAAATCTATTGTGAAAGCGTTCTTGCCGCCACGTCCCATTTTCCATTCTTTACCCGCCAGAATGTTCCCTACCAGCTTGTTGTTAAAGGTTGAGTTTCTTTCTACTCCATCGCTTCCTTTGTATTTCGCACTAAAGATGGACGCTGTAGTGAGCAGGTAAAAACCGCGACTAAAAAACTTCTCCAGGGTCAGCTCAACCCCTGTATTTGTTCCTGTCCCCTTGCTCACAAGTCCGGCTTTGTCAGGAAAACTGAAGTCCGCTCCTGCATTCAAAATGGAAAATCCACTGGGAGTTGATTCCACCGGGGCATCGTAAATATATTGGTGGTAAGCCTCAGCCTTGAGACGCCAGTCCTTCGCGAAATTCCAGTCGTAACCAAGCACGTAGTGCTGGGCCTTGGTTAGGTCGAGGTCCCTGTTGGATTGATCATAAGTGCCGTCGGGTTTCAGTTGCTGGAAGAGATATACCGGAAGCGGTTGCTGCTGACTGTGAATTCCGTAACTGAAAGTAATGGTCTTTGTTGGGTCGATGGCATAGCTGATGGATGCCCGGGGCTCGATATTGGAGGTTTCATTGAGATCGTAATAAATGCCATGAACACCTGCATTGAGCGACAGCTTTTCGCTGAACCGGTACCTGCCCTGCACAAAGGGTTGCACCAGGAGAGCACTTCCATCATAGTCGCGGAGACGACGCCAGTCAGGGTATTCTTCGCGGCTGTCCCTAACGGTGTTGAGTGATTGCATTTCTGCCATTATACCTCCCCGTAAGGTAAACCGCGCATTGATTTTGGAATTGAGAAATGAAGAGATCCTGAAGTCGCCGGTAGTGGTGCTTTGTTGCGAAACATGTTTCCTATCTGTCATGTTTTCATTATACTTATACATCTCACCTTCATTATTAGTGTAAGCATATGAAATGATGGAACGGAGATAGGATTTCGATCCGATATCGATCGTGTGCTTAAGTCCGATCACACCCAGGCGACTCTTGAAATAAGTGTCCTCATCCATATTGGCGAACATATCTGTAGAGTCCAGGTCCTTCCCGATCATATCGATACTACTGATCCCGCCCATGCCGAACAGGTTGAACTTACCGAGTTTTGATGGCGCGAAATTGAGATTGAAGATAAGGTCCTGATATTTGGGAACTGCTTCGGTGCCGATATTGAATCCAAGCGACTGCCCTATCTGCGCAAAAGAATACCGGTAACCGACAAGAAAAGAGCTTCCATTTTTCTTCTTGCTCATCGGGCCTTCGATCATTGCCTCCAGGCCGGAAAACATATTGAGCTGGATTGTCTTTTCCAGTTTATCTTTATTTCCATTCCTCAGCGAGAGGTCGAACACGGCTCCCGTGGCATTACCGTACTCTGCGGAAAAAGCGCCTGTGTAGAAGTCAGATGTTTTCAGCGCGTTCGTATTGAGGGCGCTCACTGGTCCGCCGGTGGTGCCGAGCGTTGAAAAGTGATTGGGGTTTGGGATGGGAATGCCTTCCATTCTCCAGAGAACTGCCGTGGGAGCATTGCCTCTTACAACGATATCATTACGGGAGTCATTGGTGGTAGCAACGCCTGCAAAATTGCTGACGAGTCGGGACGGATCATTGCGCCCACCAGCATAGCGGGTGACTTCATCCATGGAAAAGGAACGGGCACTGCTGCCGGCAAACTCGTTAGAGGCCATCCCTTTCCGGGTGCGTCTGCTGGTGACCGTTACTTCCGCCAGGGAACTGATCTGTTGTTCCAGTGGTATATCCAGTACCACCTGCTTACCGGCAGTGATCAGGATCTCAGGGATAACGATTGTTTTATAACCGATACAGGTAAACGAAATCTGTTGCCTGCCGAGCGGGACATTATGCAATACAAATCTACCCGTTGAATCCGTTCGCCCGCCAATGGCACTGCCCATCAGCTGCACTGATACATTGGATAATGGCCGCTCGGAAGCTTTATCGATAACCATACCCGTTACCGTTTGGGTATTGGTTTGCGCTGAAGCCCCGGCGAGCATCAGCAGGTTCAGGAAGAAGAGCCAGAACAGTAAGGGGAATCTTTTCATAGCAAAGATGTTTGATGGTTTGTTCCTCAAAATTGCCCTGCTATGAAAACTGTAAAAACTGAAGTATATCAGTAAAGAAAACACCGCGACCAGTACAGCAATTTTGTAGACAAATGGATGGTCGACACCTTCAATTTAAATTTAAGTTGCAACGCTGAAGTAAAGACCTGTGGCGGGTTTAAGGCAATGAAGAAAATCCAGAAAAACTGTATTCCAGACTTTATGAACTATAAATGATCACAGCTCTCCCCTTTGCTCCGGCGTGATCCTTTTGTAAAACTCATCTTTATAAGAATCACTCACCGGGATCACAAACTGTCCGATATAGATCCGGTTCTTTCTGATGGAACTGATCTTATCCATCGAAATGATATAGGATTTATGCACCCTCATAAATTGCTTCACCGGTAATTTATCCGTGATGGATTTCATGCTCATCCTCGTGATAACGGGTTTCGGTTGTTGGTGAAGGTGAATCTTGATATAGTCTTTCAACCCTTCAATATAACTGATCTCTCTAAACGAAATCCTCACCAGGTTATACTCCACATTCACGAAGAAATGCTCAGCCGCAGGATCTGCAATGGTTTGAGAATCAGTATTGGGTGCAGCTTGTTGTTGATTTTCTATTGAACTGCCGGCGCTTAGTGATGACTGTTGTACCTGCTCGTGGAGGGCGGGTATTACCGGCGTTCCCATTTTCATGGTATGATATGCAGCAGCCTTGTTCACGGCTTTCACGAACCGCTCGAACGGAACGGGTTTCACGAGGTAATCCAACACATCCAGATCAAACCCGTCGAGTGCATATTTCTTATAGGCTGTAACGAAGATCACCATGGGACGATGGGAAGCAAGACTTTCCAGGAACTGCACCCCGGTAAGACCGGGCATCTGTATATCGAGAAAGATCAGGTCCACCCGCTCACGCTGCATCAGGCTCAACGCTTCGAATGCATTGGAGCATTTTCCCATCAGCTGTAAAAAAGGGATCCGCCGGATATTGTCTTCCAACAGATCCAGCGATAACATTTCATCATCTACGGCCAGGCACCTAAGCATGCATTTGAATTTTTAAGCTTGCGTTGTAGTAAGTTCCGTTTGAAGCCATTTGCAGGACATGGCGATTGGGATACAGCAATTTCAGTCTGCGGTCGAGGTTGGTGAGACCGATTCCGGAGGTCTTATCTTTTGTTTCGCCCGAGCCGCGATTGAATTTGTTCTGCACCATCAGCAGCACTTCGTCTTCGATCACTTTGAGCTGAACAATGATCTCGGGATCTTCGATCATACCTATCCCGTGCTTGAAAGCGTTTTCGATCAGGGGGATCAGTAACATCGGTTCGATATTGAAATCATCCTGCGGCTTTACTGCCTCGAAACTGATCCGGACATGGTGACCGAACCGAAGTGTCTGCAGATCGATATAACTCTGGATATAATCAATCTCCTTGCTGATGCTCACTTTCTCTTCATCGGATTCATACAACATATAATGCAGCAGGTTGGAAAGCTCCAGTAGTGCGGGTTCCAGCTTGTCGGATTTTTTTCGCGCCAGCGATACCAGGCTGTTGAGAGTATTGAACATGAAATGTGGGCTTACCTGTGAACGGAGAAACCCCAGTTCTGTCCGGAGGTTTTCGGATTGCAGTCGCTGTTCCTGAATTACATAAGTGATCAAAAGGAATGCAGTACCTGTTGCCATAACGGCAATGGATATGAGAAATTTAACCGATATGCCTGCAATGAAATTCGGGTATTCGAACTTACCATCGATCCATGTATGAATATATGCACTGAATATGGCGATAAAAAGGCAAAGCGCTATGATTGTCAACAGGTAGGTCTTGATCCTGCGCTTTAAAAAAAACTTCGGATACAGGTAGTAGATCATAATATAGAACACTCCTATCTGCATCAGGGTAAAAGGGATCTTACCAAAGGAATAGGTATCGGGTTTGAGTCCGTCTTTCAAAGGCATCAGCACCAATGGAACCAGGATACTTGGCACCCACAGTATCGTATGCATCAATATATTGATCCGTTTATTCGACAGCATCGCAGAAGTATATTGATTAAAATTACTGCTTCCCTTTCATCCTTAACAGCCTTTCCTCCCACTCCTTTTATATGTTGCGACGAACAGGCGGAATGTGCCGACAACTCATGGTGTGCCCGGTAGTAAAAGTGTGTCGGGGCAAAGCAACGAGTTTGTGGTGCACCAGCGCGTGTCTTGCCGGAGCAGTGTGTGACCAGCCGCCCGCCTCCGGGCGAGAGGCTGCTAAGTAGTTCGCCTCCGGCAAACCGACCCGGTGCTGCACCTGATCGGTCGCCGGAGGCGACAATTATATTTCTCAATCGCCGAAGGCGAGCGAGTAAGCTCTCAGAAACGCGGAGAGCCGTTAATTAATCAACAGAAATCTTCTACTCCCTCACCCAGGTAATCTTTTCCATCACCGGCTTAGGCGTACGTGGCGCAGAAGGCACGCGCACATAACCCAGGTAAAAGAATCCCATCAGCTTATCATCCGGGCCGAGATCAAACATAGCTTTCGCCTGCTCGAAGAATGTAATACCACCAGTGCTCCAATAACCGCCAATGCCATACGCAGTAGCGCTGAGATAGATATTCTGCACAGCGCAAGCCACGGCCGCAATTTCTTCGATCTCCGGAATATCTGCATGCCGCTTCATACCTATAGCAATAACATGGCTGCAGAGCATCGGTGTGATCAGCAGTGAATCGTATTTGCCCTGTTTGAATTTTTGTCCTGCATGCGCTTTGTAGATCGCTGCCTGGCGGTCGGCCAGCGATTGCAATCCGTTACCACTGTATACGGTGAAGCGCCAGGGCTCGGTGAGTTTATGATTGGGCGCCTGGTTGGCGTTTTCCAGTAATTGAAGAATGATCTCGTCCGGGATCGTCTTTCCTGGTTCAAACTGTGATGTGAATACGCTTCTGCGTTGCCTGATTACTTCGTTGATCATCTGTGCCTGGGGCGTCAATTCCATGGAGCCGTTCATATTTTCTATTTGACCGCAAATATATAGGATTATCTTTGGCGCCTTAACCACCAATCAATGATGAAAAAAGTAGGTATCCTGGGCGGCGGACAGTTAGGAAGAATGTTGCTCCAGGCAGCAGCCAATTATCCGGTTGAAACCTTTGTGATGGAAAATGACTCCGAATGCCCATCAGCCCATCTCTGTCATCATTTTACAAAAGGAGATATCAGGAATTATGACGATGTGTTCAATTTTGGGAAAGACCTCGATGCCATCACCATCGAAATAGAATCGGTTAATGAAGATGCCCTCGAAGCGCTGGAACAAAAAGGTGTAAAAGTATATCCCAGTCCTGCTGCCCTTCGTATCATCAAAAACAAGATCACGCAAAAGCAATATTATAAAGACAATCAAATCCCCAGTCCGGAGTTTGCCGTAACGCAGAATTTGTCAGAGCTCAATCAACATACCGGTCTCCTTCCCGCAGTTCACAAGATCGGACAGGGTGGATACGACGGCAAAGGTGTACAGGTACTCAAAACCGCTTCGGATCTCAATAAAGGATTCGACGCTCCCGGCGTTCTGGAAAAAATGGTGAACATCCACAAAGAGATCGCGCAGATCGTAGCCATTAATGAAAAAGGAGAAACCGCACTCTATCCTCCCGTGGATATGGTGATGGACCCAATGCTCAATCTGCTCGACTACCAGATAAGTCCCGCCGAGATCCCGCAGCAAACGCTCTGGAAGATCGAAGCCATTGCACTTGCAGTGGTGAAAGGATTGAAAAGCGCCGGCATCTTTGCCGTGGAAATGTTCATCGATAAGAACGGAGATGTGCTGGTCAACGAAACTGCTCCGCGCGTTCACAACAGCGGCCATCACACCATTGAAGCCAATTATAGTTCCCAGTTCGATATGTTATGGAGAGTGATGCTCGGTTACCCGCTCGGTAATACAGATCATATCCTGCCCGCCAGTATCGTGAACCTGGTAGGCGCAGAAGGATTCAGCGGTCCCGCCGTTTATGAAGGCCTCGATGAAGTATTGAAAATGGAAAATGTTTTCGTTCACATCTATGGGAAAAAAGAAACAAAGCCAGGCCGCAAGATGGGACATATCACCATCGTCTCAAAAGACAGGCAGGAATTGAGTTTCAAGGCTCACCGGATTAAAAACATATTAAAAGTGATTGCTTAGCTGAGTTCCTGCTGCCGTTCATAACCTTTTTACTGTCTGCTGTCTTGAAAAGATTAATTTTAGCAGCCCGTAATTTTTAAACTACTATTCCATAGATTCCAATGAAAGGTTTACGCTGGATAGCAACAGGATTACTACTCAGTACTTCTATTATTGCGTGTAAAGAAGAAAAGAAAGATGAAAAACCTGCGGGTCCTGCACGTGGCAATGCCAATCTGCAGGCAGACGGTTTCGTTGTAAGGACCACTTCCCTGAGCGAGAACCTGGAAGTCCCAGGCACCATCCTGCCCTACGAGCAAACAGAGATCAGACCAGAAATTTCAGGTAGAGTTGTGCAACTCAATATCAATGAAGGCAATTTCGTGCAGAAAGGAAGTTTGCTGGTGAAGCTTTTCGATGCTGACCTTCAGGCACAGCTGAAGAAATTACAGGTGCAGTTGCAGATAGCAGAAAAAACTGCAGAACGTTACCAGGCCCTGCTCAAGATCAATGGCGTGAGCCAGCAGGAATATGATCTCAGCGAGCTCGATGCCAACAATCTCCGCGCTGATATCGATCTTGTAAAGGTCAATATCGCCAAAACTGAGATCCGCGCCCCCTTCAATGGCCGCATGGGCCTTCGCCAGATCAGTCTGGGGGCTTATATCACTCCTACCACTCTCATTTCAACCATTAGTCAGGTAGGACAATTGAAAATGGAATTTGCTGTACCCGAAAAATACAGCGATGAAATGCGTAAAGGCCGCACTGTTACTTTCACAGTGGCCGGCGCCAACCAAAAATTCAATGCCAGCATTCTCGCAACCGAATCACTGATCGAAGCCAATACACGTACGCTGAAAGTGAGAACGGTAGTCGGCGGCAATAATCCCCTGCTTGTGCCCGGCGCCTTCGCCAAAGTGGCCCTGCAACTGGGAGAGAACGATGAAGCGCTGATCATTCCCACACAAGCCGTGATCCCCCAGGCCCGCAACAAACGCGTGATCCTGTACAGAGGCGGCGTTGCACAATTCCAGGAAGTGAAAACAGGAATTCGCGACTCATCGTTTGTACAGATCACAGAAGGATTGCAGAAAGGTGATACTGTTGTTACCACTGCCCTGCTCTCCATCCGCGAAAACAGCAAAATCAAATTAGCCAAAGTTCAATAATAACCGGTTATGAATATCTCTGAACTGAGTTTACGCAGGCCGGTACTGGCAACGGTACTGAACATCATGATCGTGCTGTTCGGTATCATCGGTTTCACGTTCCTGGGTATACGCGATTATCCCGCCATCGATCCGCCGAACGTGAGTGTGAGTACGTCCTATCCCGGCGCCAACGCAGAGATCGTGGAATCACAGATCACCGAACCGCTGGAAAAAGCCATCAACGGTATCGCAGGTGTAAAGAATATCACCAGCACCAGCAGCCAGGGCACCAGCCGTATCAACGTGGAATTCGATCTCAGCATCGACCTGGAAGCTGCGGCTAATGATGTACGTGATAAGGTGTCGCAGGCATCACGTTCACTGCCTGACGATCTTCCCGCCCCACCCGTAGTATCCAAGGCAGACGCCAGCTCGGACGCCATCATCTCCATGACCGTGCAGAGCAATACCCGCAACCAGTTGCAGGTAACGGAATATGCCAACAACGTGCTCGTTGAAAGATTGCAGACCATTCCCGGTGTAAGCGCCATCCAGATCTGGGGTGAAAAAAGATATGCCATGCGTATCTGGTTCAATCCCGCCAGGCTCAGCGCCTACAGCCTCACGCCTACCGATGTGCAAACCGCCCTCGCCCGCGAGAACGTGGAACTGCCTTCCGGTAAGATCGCCGGTAACGCAACGGAACTTTCCATCCGCACCTTCGGCCGCCTTTTCACCGAAGAGGATTTCAATAATGTGATCATCAAGAATGTGGGTGGGAATGATATCCGCCTCAAGGATGTTGCCGAAGCAGTACTGGGCCCGGAGAATGAAGAGACCATCCTGAAAGAATCCGGCGTGCCCATGATCGCACTGGCGCTGGTGCCGCAGCCGGGCTCCAATTATGTATCCATCTCCGATGAATTCTATAAACGCTACGACCAATTAAAGAAAGAAGTTCCCGCAGATATTTCGCTCAATATCGCGATGGACCAGACCAGGTTCATCAAGCAGTCCATTTCCGAAGTAGAAGAAACCCTCATCATCGCCCTCATCCTGGTGGTATTGATCATCTACCTCTTCTTCAGAAGCTGGCTGATTGCCGTGCGCCCGCTGATAGATATCCCCGTGGCATTGATCGGCGCCTTCTTCATCATGTACCTGAGCGGCTTCACCATCAACGTACTCTCATTGCTCGGAATCGTACTGGCAACAGGACTTGTGGTGGACGATGGTATCGTGGTAACGGAAAATATCTTCAAGAAAATGGAACAGGGCATGGATAAATACCGTGCTGCCAAAGAAGGTTCCAAGGAAATATACTTTGCCGTAATCTCCACCAGTATCACACTGGCGGTGGTATTCCTGCCGATCATCTTCCTGGAAGGTTTTGTAGGACGCTTGTTCCGCGAGTTCGGCATCGTGGTGGCCGGTGCGGTACTGATCTCCGCCCTGGTATCACTCACACTCACACCTGTACTCAACGTGAAGCTCACACGAAATGTACATCAGCATGGCTGGTTCTATCGTGTTACCGAACCGCTTTTCCAGGGAATGGAGCGAGGCTACTACAATTCACTGAAAGGCTTCATGAAAGTGAGATGGATAGCCTTCCTGATCATCGCCGGCTGTCTGGCTATCATTTTCGGCATCGGAAGTCAATTGCAATCCGAGCTGGCGCCGCTCGAAGACAGAAGCCAGTTCCGTTTATCGCTCACCGCACCGGAGGGCACGTCCTTCGACTATATGGACAATTACGTTGACCAGATCGGTCAGCTGATGATCGATTCCGTTCCTGAAAAAAGGATCGTGCTCACCATTACCGCTCCGGGCTTCAGTGGCGCAGGTTCCGTGAACTCAGGCACTGTGCGTGTAACCCTGGTGGATCCGAAAGATCGTACCCGCTCGCAGGACGAGATCGTAGCGATGGTGAACCGCAATCTTCCCAAATACACTGCAGGCCGCGCTTTCACCGTACAGGAGCAAACCATCTCCGTGAACCGCCGCGCCGGTCAGCCCGTGCAGTTCGTAATCCAGAACAACGATTTTGAAAAGATAAAAGCCATCCTTCCCAAATTCCTCGAAGAAGCACACAAAAGCAATGTGCTTACTAACGTGGATGCAGACCTGAAATTCAATAAACCCGAATTGCAGATCGATGTGGACCGGATCAAGGCCAGCCAGCTGGGCGTGAGCATTGCCGATGTGAGCCAAACCCTGCAACTGGCGCTCAGTAACCTTCGCCTCGGTTATTTCTACCGCGAAGGAAAACAATACCAGGTGATCGGACAGGTGGCAAGAAGCGACCGCGATGATCCCACCGACCTCAAGAATATCTATGTGCGCAATAACAGGGGCGAGATCATTTCCATGGACAACCTCGTATCTATCCGGGAAGAGACCACGCCTCCCACCCTCTACCATTTCAACCGTTACAAATCGGCTACCATTTCTGCCGGTACAGCGCCTGGTAAGACTTTGGGCGATGGTATCAAGGTAATGGAAGAGATCGCGCAAAAACTGCTGGACGATACTTTCGCCACTTCGCTTTCAGGTCCTTCGCGCGATTTTGCCGAAAGCTCCGGTAATATCCTCTTTGCGTTTGTGCTGGCCGTAGTGCTGATCTACCTGGTACTGGCGGCGCAATTCGAAAGCTTCATCGATCCATTCGTGATCCTGATCACCATGGCCCTGGCCATTGCCGGCGCCGTGCTCAGTCTCTGGATCTTCAACCAGACACTCAATATCTTTTCGCAGATCGGTATGATCATGCTGATTGGTCTGGTTACCAAGAATGGTATCCTGATTGTGGAGTTCGCCAACCAGAAACAAATGGCTGGCCTGCCGAAGAAACAGGCCGTAACAGAAGCGGCGCAGGCGCGTCTGAGGCCGATCCTCATGACCAACCTCGCGATGGCGCTTGGAGCATTGCCCATTGCATTATCGCTTGGTGCGGCAGCCACCAGCCGGATCCCGCTCGGTATCGTGATCGTAGGCGGTATCCTCTTTGCGTTGATACTGACCCTGTATGTGATCCCGGCCATGTATACTTATATGGTGGGCACCAAAAAGAAAAGTGCCATGGAGCTCGCCGAAGAAGCATTCGCTGAAAACGGAACTGAGCATACGCCGCATCAGGATGCAACACATGCATAAATGAATTTAAAATGATGAGATCCCTTTGTTTGATAGTTTCTTTCTTCACCATCACCGCTGTTCAGGCGCAGGACATCATGAGCCTGCAGGATGCCGTCGCGCTGGCGCTGAAGAACAATTACGATATACGCATGAGCCGGAACGACTCCGCATCTTATGCACTGGATAACGATTATGCCTACGCGGCATTCCTGCCAAAGCTAAACGCCACGGCCACCAAAGTATGGAACAACAATGCGCAAAAACAGGAATTGCAGAATGGCAACAAACCCTCCGCTACCGGTATCCGCAGCAATAACCTGCAGGCATCGGTGAACCTGCAATGGACCTTGTTCGATGGTCTCAAAATGTTTGTGACCCGCGATAAACTGGAAGAGTTCGAACGCCTCGGTTCCCTTGGCGTAAAAACACAGGTGGTGAATACCGTAGCCTCAGTAGTAAATGGTTATTTCGATATCGTTCGCCAGAAACAACAACTGAAAGCCATCGAAGAGCAGATCAGCATCAATGAAGAGAGAGTGAAACTGGCTGATAAGAAATTATCGGTTGGCCTTGGCAGTAAGCCCGAGCTGCTGCAGGCGCGAGTAGACCTCAATGCGCAACGCGCGCAGCGATTGACACAGCAAACACTCATCGCACAGCTTCGCGATAACCTCAACCAGCTGATCGGTTTCAAGTCCGGTTCCGTGTACGAAGTGAATGATAGCATCCCTATCAATACAACATTGCAATACGGCGACCTGAAGAACAACCTGGAGCAAAGCAATCCGGGACTGCTCTTCGCCAAAAAGAACATCGATATCGCACAACTCACAGTAAAGGAAAGAAAGGCTGAATTGTTTCCCACTCTCAATTTCAATTCGGCCTATAACTTCTCCCAGACCCGCAATACAACGGTGATCAATACCTTCACCGCCCTCTTCAACCAGAACAAAGGCTTCAACTATGGTTTCGGTATCAATGTACCCATCCTGAACGGCTTCAATACCAACCGCCTGATCAAACAGGCAAAGCTGGATGTACAGTATCAGCAACTGGTATACGAGAACGAGTTCACCAAAGTGGATGTTGGTCTCAGTAACGCTTTCAAAGATTATGAACTCCAGAAACAGTTGCTGGTACTGGAGGAAGACAATATCACGCTCGCCAAGGAAAATGTTTTCATTGCTTTGGAGAGGTTCCGTCAGGGTGTTAGCACCTGGCTGGAGCTCCGGGATGCCCAGCAGAGCCTGGAACTTAGCTACAACCGCCTGATCGCGGCCCGCTACAATACCAAGCTGGCGGAGACAGAATTACTGCGTCTCAAAGGCGATCTGGTACATTAATATTATTTCTAAGGTGGTTCCACCGTTTTTTTTCTTTTCTTTGCGGTTCAAACCACGCTATACATGAGTCCCAGGTAGGAATAATAATGGGAAGTGACAGTGATCTGAACATTATGCAGGCAGCTGCGGATGTGCTGAAGAGCTTTGGCATATCCTTTGAGTTGACTGTGGTATCAGCACACCGGACCCCCATGCGCATGGTGAAATACGCCGCTGCGGCCAAAGAGAGAGGATTGAAAGTGATCATTGCCGGCGCCGGTGGCGCTGCGCATTTGCCCGGGATGGTAGCATCCATCACTCCCCTTCCTGTGATTGGCGTTCCGATCAAATCTTCCAACTCAATCGACGGATGGGACTCTGTATTGTCGATCCTTCAAATGCCTAATGGCATCCCCGTTGCTACTGTAGCCCTCAATGCTGCAAAAAATGCAGGCATCCTGGCAGCCAGTATCATCGGCGCCTTCGATGCAGACCTCGGCGAAAAAGTAACCGCATACAAACAACAACTGGAAAGCGAAGTTTTACATAAGGTAGATAAGCTAAAATCGGAAGGCTGGTCCAACAGCTTTGATTAACAGGTGAAGTATGAAAATTAAATTGATCGAATACAAGGAAGTTCCTTCATTTCCTTCCGGATCTGGTATTGAGTTTTATGACGACAAGGTTTTTCTTGTAGGTGATGATTCCAGGGAAGTGATGGTGCTGAACAAAAGGTGGAAGGAAATTGAACGCGTCCCCCTGCTCCCGGGTACGGAAGCGCGCGTACCCAAAGCAGTAAAATCCGACCTCGAAGCCACCACCGTAGTTACGGTCAACCGGATCCCGCGACTCCTCATCCTCGGCTCAGGATCGCTCGATAAGAACCGCAACAAAGCCATCCTCTTCAATCTCGACAGCTATCTCAAAGACGAATTCGATCTCACTCCTTTCTATAACCGAATTGCCAAAGCGGGCGTAAAGAATATGAATATCGAAGCGGCTGCTCTGGTAGAAGATCATATCATCCTGGGTAACCGCGGCAATCGCAAGAATCCCGTAAACCAGCTGATCATCACCCGCAACGCTTTCTGGAAACACCAGCAACAGGCCGAGATCACACTCATCGATCTCGAACTGCCGGTAAAAGACAGCAAAGGCATCGGCATCTCCGGAATGGCTTACTCCCTCCTCAACGACACACTCATCTTCACTGCTTCCACAGAACAAACCGACAATGCAGTAGATGACGGCTCCATCGGCGACAGCTACATGGGCATCATCGAAAATGCATCCCGCAAGATCGGAAGAAAAAGCCTCAAAGTAAATGAACTGATCAATCTCGGAGAAGTGCATGAGCTCTTCAAGGGATTCAAGATCGAATCTGTTTGTATACAGTCTGAGAAATCAAACAGAATGAAATTGCATTTGGTGGCGGATAATGATACCGGGAAGAGCTACTTGTTCAAAGTGCGTGTAAAATGGTAGATTTTTCTCTTGAAGTTTTTTTTCTCGCGAAGGGATATGAAACGCCGGCTGTAAAACATACCGCCGCGGGAGAATATATTTGAGCTATTGATGGTTGGATTGAGCTATGGTTATGCTATTGAGCTTTATCGCTTATGTTTTGAAGGCCGGGGTTTCATATCCCGTTCGCTCAATGCGATGACAGGGCGAGAGGCGGTAGACTAACTTCTGGCAACTCTTCTAAATACTCTCAATTTACTGATATGCCAAATATTTCAGATCAACAGTATCAGCAATTACTTGACTCTCTTATTGGGCAGGCTAAATACTTTCTTGAAGAAGCCGGCGAATTCTATCCATACGGCTCTGTACTGGATGCAGACATGCAAGTACGGCCGGTCGGTTTCTATTCTGAAAACGAATACCCGGAATCAAATGAAGTACTGAAACAATTGGAAACAGCAATAAAAGATGGCCTGAAGAATGGAAAATACCTGCTGGCAATGATTGGTGTGGATGTTATGATCCCTGCACCTGCCAGAGGAACCACAGAAAAAAGATCAGCGCTGCAAATACGCATTTATAGAGATAGTGAGGATGTTACAATAATGTATTCAATCTATGAGCAGACTGCTGATGGTTTTGTTTTCAGCGAGCTGTTTGAACTTTAGCATCATATCACTTTGCCGCCCCCAAAAGCTCAGCTTTCTTTGATGATCACAAACTCCTGCTCCAACGACAGACTGCTTTTATAGATGCAGTCAATGAACTGTCTTCCCCATTTCGCATAATAAGGCATGAAATTCTCTACGCGCTCCTGCAATCCGCCGGTTGGGAATAATGCCTGCCTGATCTGCTGGATCTGCTGTTGCTCGGCTTCGTATTTTCTTTTTTCTGCCCGAAGCATTTTCTTCTCCAGCTCTTGCAAAGGCTTTACCGTACGGGCTTTCAGCGCTTCGATATGCGCAACCAGGGTTTCATCCACCTGTGAGGCTTTTACGCGGATGGCTTCATAGAGTTGCGAAGTGGCTTCCAATTCCTGCGCCAGCTTCAGGTGACCATTCGCCTGGCGGGTGACCAGTGACGTTAGCAATTGCTGCTCGCCCTGGAAAAAATCACTGATCTGCAATCCCATCCTTTCGATCTTTTCTTCCCATTTCTTCTCCACCATCAAAAAAGAATTACGCACTACCAGTACCGGATAAGGCACTTTGTAATGATGGAAGAGGTCCTTCAGTTCCAGCCAGTAACTTGTTTCGCCGCCACCACCGATGAAAGCGATATTCGGCAGCAATGTTTCCTGGTAGAGACCGCGAAGGATCACATTCGG
This sequence comes from Pseudobacter ginsenosidimutans, assembly GCF_007970185.1. Taxonomy (NCBI): domain Bacteria; kingdom Pseudomonadati; phylum Bacteroidota; class Chitinophagia; order Chitinophagales; family Chitinophagaceae; genus Pseudobacter; species Pseudobacter ginsenosidimutans. The sequence continues at coordinate 6,012,559 of NZ_CP042431.1, forward strand.
ACTGAAACGGTCAGGATGCTCATTCAGTTCCACGGCAAGTTCCGCCTTTGTGAATCGGAGCTGCGTGTTACGTACTTCGTAATGATCGTTCTTCCATTCGATCAGTTCACGAATACCATCTTTCAGGTAAAAAAGATTGATGGCGCGGGGATTGGCCTGTACTTTATAATGTTCGCCCAGTTTGGCGATCGTTTTTTCAACGATGGTGCCGGGCGTCTGGTGATAAAGATCATCTTCAAACACAGATACCATCAGCCTTTTGAGCAGGGCAGTGTCAGGAATGATGGTAACCAGTCCATATTCGGCAAACAGCTCATGGATCAGTTTGAAAGTGGCAGTTTGGATATCAGGACTGTTGAGATAAGCCTCCCTGATCATTTTGATCAGCTCTTCTCCATGTGGTAATACAGACAATTCACCGGAGATGCGGTGAATCATTTGATCCAGGCCCTTTGTGTTCATGCGGCCAACGGCGCCGGTCTGGCGTGTATTCCAAACGAGTTTGTCGCCACTCAGCCAGATATTGCCGAGCTCGTCCAGATCAGCATCTTCACTACCCATCCAGAAAACAGGCACGAAATTGTATTCGGGCAGTTCCTTTTTTAGCTGGTCTGCCAGCCGGATAGTGTGAACGATCTTATAAATGAAATACAAATGACCAGTAAAGATAGCGGGCTGATGCGCTGTGGTAATGGTAAATGTATTATCGAGAAGAAGAGATTGAATGTTCCGCTGCACTTTCTCTGCGGGCGATAGAGATTTGTATTGCTCCTGCAGTCCTTCTACCAGCAGTTTCCTTTCCTGGATGAATTGCTGACGCTGCCCGATGGCCGCTTTGATGCCTTCGATATTGGGCAGATGCTCATAGAACGGGCGTAATTCCGGCGATCCATTCAGATAATCGATCACCACTTTGGAAAAGTATCCCGTATTGCTGTAAGGTAGTTGTGTAGTGCTACAATTCATAAGCGGACATAAAAGTACGACTTGCCTATCTTTAAAAAATCCTTTGGCCATATTTAACAAAGACTAAGAGAATTTTGTTCGGCCGCTTATTTCCTTTCTACGCTAAAAGCGCTGTAATTGATACTGGGCGTGGCTCCTGTGATGATCTCCTCCACCAGCTTGCCTGTTCCCGCAGCCAATGAGAGCCCCAGCATGGCATGACCGCAGGCGATCACGAGGTTGCTGTACCGGCTGTGACGCCCGATATAGGGAAGCCCGTCCGGCGTCAATGGACGGTAACCATGCCATATTCTTTCGGTGGACGGGAATTGAACAGGCAGATCGGGATAATACAGTTTGGCGGCATTGTAAATGGCCTGCGCGCGTTTCACCAGTGTAGGCGAGCCAAGCCCGCTGATCTCCATGGTGCCGCCCATACGGAGGTCTGCCCCCATCGGGGTCATGGCGGTGCGATGATCTACCAGGATGGCGGGATATTGTAAATTACGTTCCACTTTTTCGAAGGTCATACTATATCCTTTGCCTCCCTGCAATAATAAATGGATGCCGAGTTCTTTATTGAGAATCGGCAGCCAGGATCCCGGGGCCAGCACCAGTTCATCACAATCGAATTTACCTTTATCAGTGATCACTGCCGTTACCTTACTGCCTTGTTTTTCAAAACCGGTGATATTGGTATTGAGCTGGAATCTCACGCCGGCTTTTACCAGGGCTTCATGCAGTGTGCGCATGAAATCACCGGGATGTAAATGGCAATCGATGGGATACAATACTCCTCCCCTCACATTGATCTCCACTTCGGTCTCCATATCCTGCACTTCTTTTCCGTTGCAGATAATGGTTTCCAGTCCGAGTGCATTGGCTTCCTTCGCCAACTCGTGTTCATGTTTTTCGGTAGCCGGACTCTTGTACATCATGAAGATACCTTTCTCCTCCATGCGAAAACGGTTTCCCAGTTCTTCTTTCATGTCGCTGGTGAGCTCGCGGCTCAGCATCAGGATGTCGAAGAGTGGCGGGATATTCCTGTTCATGGTTGTATGATTGGCATTGCGCCAGAAAGCGAGACACCACCTGATCAGGTCTGCATTCAATCTTGGTTTGATATAGAACGGGCTGGTGGAACTAAGCATCCAGCGGAGCCCTTTGGCAATGATGCCCGGCGATGACAGTGGAATGATATGACTGGGAGAAACATAACCTGCATTACCAAACGAAGTTCCTTTGGTAATATCGTTACGGTCTATAACAGTTACCTGTAGTCCTTTTTTCTGAAGATACCAGGCGCAGCATAAGCCGATCACACCACCGCCTGCAATTGTTACTTGTTGGGTCATGGAAGAAAGGGATAGTCCCAACAATATACAAAAAAAGTGGACTATTGAATGGCCTCTCTTGTAAGAACATCGTTCACGGTTCTCCAGATGCCGAGTGGATTGGCGTTCTTCAGTTCATCGGGCAGCAGGCTGTCCGGCCAGCCCTGGTAGCAAACGGGTCTGGCGAATCTTTTGATGCCATCCGCGCCCACAGCGGAAAAGCGGCTGTCTGTAGTTGCAGGGAAAGGTCCGCCGTGCTGCATACTAAGTGCAACGGTAACGCCTGTAGGCACACCATTCATGATGAATCTTCCTGCAATATTTTTTATGGATTCCACCAATGCGGGATTATGCAGGATGTCCTGCTCCGTTGCCATCAGTGATGCAGTAAGCTGACCTTCCAGTTTCAAAACCAGCAGGTGCATCTCCGTTAGATCGGCACATCTTACTACAATCGAGTAAGGACCAAAAACTTCCTGATGCAGTACGGGATTGCTTAGAAAGGCCGATGCCGGTGCAGTAGCGATGGTGGCAATGCCCTGGGCGCCTTCTGATGTATTGCGGCTTTCTGCCACTTCGGTTACTGATTGCTGGGAGAGTGCAGTCTGACGCTTCTCTGCATAGGCTTTGGCAATGCCCGGGTGCAGCATGGCTGCAGGGGGTGTTTGGGCGATGCCTTCGCCGAGTAATTCGATGAACTGGTCCAGTTCCTTGCTTTCCACTCCCACGATCAGTCCGGGATTGGTGCAGAATTGCCCAACACTGGTAGTAACGGATGCCGCATACATCTCCGCAATCTCCTTTGTTGCGTTTTTCAGTTTTTCAGGAAAAAGAAAAACAGGATTGATGCTTCCCATTTCCGAGAAAACAGGAATGGGCTCGGGCCTTGCATTGGCCCAGTCCCAAAGCTGCTTCCCACCAGCAAAAGAACCTGTGAAGCCAACAGCTTTCACGCGCGGATGTTCCACCAGGGCCTTCCCCACTTCGAAGGAACTGCCATGCACATGCGCAAAGACATGTTCAGGCATATTTGTTTCGCGGGCTGCTTCAAGGATGATATCTGCCACCATCTGTGAAGTGGCGGCATGCGCAGGATGCCCTTTCACGATCACCGGGCAACCGGCAGCAAAAGCGCAAGCAGTATCACCTCCTGCCGTACTATAAGCGAAAGGGAAATTACTGGCTCCGAAAACCACCACCGGACCAAGCGGTGTAAGCGTTTTCCTCAGATCAGGGATCACAGTATTCTTATCAGTATGAGTTGTATCTATCCTTGCATCCAGCCATGCACCGCGCTCGCAGGCCGCTGCATAGCTGGTAAGCTGAAATACGGTACGAGTTTTCTCAGATCTCAATCTCGCCTCAGGCAGATGCGTTTCTTCCATGGCCGTTTTCAGCAATGCCGCATCAGCATTATCCAGTCGCCTTGCAATAGCGCGCATAAAGTCAGCACGCCGCTTCAGACTCATCAAACGAAACTCATGAAATGCCATCCATGCATTATTGCAGATGGTATCGATAGCTTCCAGTGAGGCATCAGGATATGGCATACAAAGGAATTGAAAAATGAAAAAATGTACCTGCAATGTACGCGTTATCCGGCATTAATGTTTTATCACAGGCTGCGGCTGTTACTCATCATCAAACTCTCGCATATCGGCCATTCTGAGCAAAGGTGAAATGAATAAGCCGGCCTTCAAAACATAAGCGCAACAGTCAATAGAAATACCTAAGCCCCATCTCTCCTCACCACAGCCCGATAAATATCCTCCCGCGGCGGTATGTTTTACAGCCGGCGTTTCATTTCCCTTTGCGAAGTACCGCCATAAAAAAAGCCCGGCATCTCCGCCAGGCTTGTTATAAATTATGCAGCATTATCAAGGAACAATCTCTCCTTCCAGATCATAATCATATGCCTTCGTGATCTTCACATTCACAAACTCGCCTATCGTCAGTTTCTTATTCGTCTGGATGATCACTTCATTGTCCACTTCCACACTGTCGAATTCTGTCCTTCCCAGATAGCGGCCTGATTCTTTTTTATCGATGAGGGTCTTGAAGGTTTGCCCGATCTTTTCCTGGTTCTTTTCGAAGCTGATCTCCTGCTGCACTTCCATGATCTCCTGTGCGCGCGCTTCTTTTTCTTCAGCCGGGATCGTGTCTTCCAGATCGTAGGCGGAAGTATTCTCTTCATGAGAATAGGTGAAGATCCCTACCCTGTCGAACCTGTGTTGTTGCAGGAATGATTTCACGGTTTCCACATCATCGCGGGTTTCGCCGGGGAAGCCGGTGATGAGAGTGGTGCGCAGGTGAATGCCGGGAACGGTTTCGCGGATCGCGTGTATCAGCTCGTCCATTTCCGACTTGGTGATCTGGCGGCGCATGGCTTTGAGCATATTGTCGCTGGCATGCTGCAGGGGCATGTCGAGGTAATTACAGATATTATCACGCTGACGCATTGCATCCAGGATCTCGAGAGGGAACTTGGATGGATATGCGTAATGGAGGCGGATCCATTCCAGTCCTTTTACATCGGCCAGGCGATGCAGAAGATCATTCAGGCTGCGCTTCTTATAAATATCCAATCCGTAATAAGTGAGTTCCTGTGCAATCAGCATCACCTCTTTCACGCCCATGCTAACGAGTTTCCCGGCTTCCTTCACCAGGTCTTCCATGGTGCGGCTCACGTGTTTGCCACGCATGAGCGGGATGGCGCAGAAACTGCAGGTGCGGTTACAGCCTTCGGATATTTTGAGGTAAGCGTAATGTTTAGGAGTGGCCAGAAGGCGTTCGCCGATCAGTTCGGCCTTGTAGTCTGCCTCGAATTGTTTCAGGATCAGTGGGAGCTCCATGGTTCCGAAATAGGCGTCCACTTCGGGAATTTCGGTCTCGAGATTATTTTTGTAACGCTCACTCAGGCAGCCGGTTACATAAACCTTATCAAGTTTTCCTTTACGTTTGAGCTCAACCTGGTCCAGGATGGTATTGATGGATTCTTCCTTGGCCTTGTCTATAAAGCCACAGGTATTCACGATCACGATATTGTGGTCTTTTTTCTGGTTTTCATGCACCACATCGATCTCGTTGGCCAGTAGTTGTCCGCTCAGTACTTCACTGTCTACCATGTTCTTGCTGCAGCCGAGGGTAATGATATTTACCTTGTCCTGTTTTCTTGTTCTTGTTTTCATACCTGTGGGCGCAAAGGTAACTACATTTAAAATATGCGCCGAACCTATTATATTTACCGCGGATTTTGGGGATCCATATTATTGACTTTTATGGATTTAACTGATGATTGACGGTTTCAGGCAGGTTTGGCATAGTTTTTTAGAAGCATTCATCATTAAACAATCAAAGTATGAAAAAGTTATCGGTTGTGTTAGCCCTGGCGTTTGTGGTAGGAATGGGTTCTTCTGCTAAAGCGCAGGCGCTGGGTTCAGATTACAAGACGGCATTGGGTGTGAAATTCTACCCCGGCGCCATCACATTGAAACATTTTATCAAGGATGATGCAGCTCTCGAAGGATTGCTTTCATTCTGGAGATACGGTTTCCGCCTCACCGGTTTATACGAATACCACGGCGATATCAACAATGCTCCCGGACTGAAATGGTATGTAGGTGGCGGTGCGCATATCGGCGCCTGGAACAATGAGTGGAAAGACCGTTACCCAAACCGAGACAATGGGGTTCAATTCGGCGTTGATGGTGTTCTGGGTCTTGATTACAAGATCAAGGAAGCTCCGATAAACCTTAGCCTCGACTGGCAACCTTCGTTCAACCTTGTAGGTTATTCCTATTTTGAAGGCGGATGGTTTGGACTGGCCATCAGGTATACCTTTTAGATTTAGCTATTGAAAAAAAATCATTCGAAGGGTGTTGTGCAAACAGCACCCTTTCCTTTTTATTTAAGGTATGATCCTTTAACTTTAGTTGCTACGCCAGTACCCTCCATCTATCCCTAAAATAATTAACATGAATGAGGTTCAGTTGTTGGAAGCAACTATCAAAACAAGTATTCCGGATTCACTGAAAGCCATCATTATCGATCCTCCTCCGATCAACATTGGCAAAAACAGGTTCCTGCGGATCTCTGATGAGTTTGAACAGGAGAATACCCTCCATCAGTTTCTGACGGTGGATGAGATGCAGGCCGGCTGGCTGGCGCTCGCAGATGATGCTGATTTTGCCGGCGAACAAATCCTTCAGTTTGCAGAAACTTTGGGGAGTCCGATGATCTGTATCGGGATCGGCGATCACAACAAAGGCCAGATCATTGTTTTCGATTATGATCTGTATGCCAGCAAAGTTGCCGGTTCTATGGAGGAATTTTTGGCTATGCTTTACTGATTCCACAAAGTTTGACTGCTTTCAGGTATCGGACAATCGTTTAACTGGTTACATTCGCATCCTCCCCGCCTTCCAATCATTCCGAATCAAAACAAAATTCATGAGATCAGTTTTACTGACTGCGCTGTTTTGCCTGTCTGCCTGTTTGTTTTTCCAATGCTCAAAAGAAAACAAAGGTAATGTATCCGCTGCGCCACTCACCGCCAGGCCGCAACACAATACCAGCAATTATGGATTGTACAAGGGAGTGTTCACCGGTTCTACCGGTATCATCGTGATCAGTCTAAGAAACGAGAACGATAATGTTTTCGCAACGGCCCGCATCGATGGCGCCTTATACCATTTCACTGCTGTAGGGATCTTAGAATTGAACAAACCAACTTCCCTGCTATTCAGGAACAGTAACAGTTCATTCAATTTTATGGTTTATGGCGATGGAAGCACACCAACCATCTCAGGATTGACTATTGAAGCACATCCCGGCGCCAGCATCATCCTCTTCAAGGAAAGGTCCGATGCGCTGGTGAGATGTTATGAAGGAACTTTCACCGGTAGTCAGCAGGGCACCTGGAACCTCATTGTACGGAAACATGAATTGACAGGCCTGGTGAAAACAGCAGGTACTACAACTATTGCAAACGGTATCGTGAAAGCTGATCAGACCATTACCGGGGGACTGAACAACGGCGCCACTTTCGAAGGGAAATTTGTAAAGAACGATGTGGCCGGCACCTGGCAGAACAGTACGGGTGATTTAACAGAAAGCGGTGTATGGACCGGCATACGAACTTATTAGAATACGGAATGCCGGCAGTTGCCCGCCTCCCGGCGAGTGACTGCCGGCACTCTGATTTATTGTAATTGTGTAACCCTTGCAAGATTCGCCTCTGCAATCTGTTTCACCCTGCTTGCTGAAGCCGCCGAGTTGAATTCATCAGGAGCCGTGTGCAGCACATAATCCAGCAACTGCTCCACAGTAGAAACTGCCACATGCATGCGTGTATCGGAAGATGCATAATAGATGAACACCTTTCCATCTTCATCGGCGATCCAGCCATTACAGAATAATACATTCGATACATCGCCGGTACGTTCATCTCCTTCCGGCGCCATGAAATAACCGGCAGGTTTCGCTATCAGTTTCGTGAGATCATGCAGATCGGTGAGGAAAAGATAGAGTGTATAACGGAGACCAGCAGCCGTATTCCTCACGCCATGGGCCATATGCAGCCAGCCCTTTTCCGTTTTGATCGGAGCCGGACCGAGCCCGTTCTTCGCTTCATAGATGGTATGATATCTTTTCGGATCGATCACCCATTCTTCTGTGATCACAGCATTTTCGATATTGCTGCACAAACCAAAACCGATCCCGCCTCCATTGCCTGCTTCGATGAATCCATCCTGCGGCCTTGTATAAAAAGCGTATTGACCATTCACGAATTCAGGATGCAGCACCACATTGCGCTGCTGGGGTGATCCTGTTACCAGGTTGGGCAACCGCTCCCAATCCGTCAGGTCCTTTGTTCTGGCAATACCGCATTGTGCAATGGCGCTGCTCTGATCTCCTGGAGCTGCATTGGGATCACGTTTCTCGGTGCAGAAGATGCCGTAGATCCAGCCGTCTTCATGTTGCACCAGGCGGATATCGTAGAGATTGATGTCTCCATCCGGCAGCGCCGGCATCTGTATGGGATATTGACGGAACACGAAATTGTCTGTTCCGTTTTCGCTTTCCGCCACGGCGAAAAAAGATTTCCTGTCGGCCCCTTCCACCCTTGCCACCATCACATATTTATCATCCAACTTAATGGCTCCCGCATTGAATACGGCATTGATACCAAACCTTTCCATGAGAAAAGGATTGGTGCCTGGGTTGAGATCGTACCGCCAATACAGTGGCGTGTGCTCCGCTGTGAGCACGGGATGTCTGTATCGAACAAAAACACCATTGCCGGTTTCCTCAGGTATATTGGGCCTTTTGATCAGTGATGCATGTTCCTCCTTCAAGCGCTTCAATCTCAAATCGAAATTCATCTGTTATTCTTTTCTATTTTTTTAATACAATCCGATATCGTCCAGGTATACTTCCCGTGCAGCGCCGGAGAATTCTTTGATGATGATATTGGTCAATGTGGCAGGGTTTCCGAGATTGGTGAACGGGATCTGGAAATCGAGCCATTTGTCCGCTTCATTGATGGTAAGTGTATAGCCTGCTGTTTCGTTGCCGCTGGCAGATACTTTCACTTTTTTGCCGATGGAATTCTGCCCAACGTAAATGGAGAACTTGATACCTGTATAACCAGCCGTGCTCAGTGTGGGCGCATTTTTGGAGATGCGGAAAGCACCCCAGGCATTCCAGGTACATTTGACGGAATTGCTTCCACTTCTTACCGGCGTGGCATTGTTCAATACGAAAGTGCCGCCGAAAGAACTATTGTACCAGGTAGCTGCCGCTGCTTCATCAAATACCATATAAGCGTAACCGAAGATCAATCCTGATTTGACGGTACCGCTGGCCGTTGTAACATAGATATAGCCCAACTGCACGCCCGCCGGAACTTTCACCTTGATCTCGCTTTTGGTGGATGAAAGGATCTGCGCAGGTGTATTATCGAACCTTACTTCAGATACGCCTCCGAAATAGTCGCCTTTGATGGTTACTTCATCATCGGCCACCCCTCCTACCGGATCGAAGGAATAGATCACCGGTGCGGGCTGCAAAATGGTATACTGGTAAGTATCTGAGCCAAATGGCGTGGTAACGGTGATGGGGTTCTCGGATGGATGTGGCAGTATTGCCGGGATCTTCACAGTTACACTGGTATCGTCAGACCAGATCAGGGAATCGGCAGCAGCAACGGTGTTGAACACTACCGATTGTGTACCGGAAAGATGCTGTCCCTTGATCATGATCCAGGTGCCATAATCTGTTGCAGGGAGCTGATTGTTCCTGTCGGTAAGATTGGTAACGCCGGTGATCTTTGGCGGTAGCGCATCCACTGATTTGCTTTTCTTGCAACTAACTGCCAGTAATAACAGTACAGGTGCCATCAGCAGGTATATCGATTTGATCTGTTTTTTCATATGAGGCAATTTGAAATGAAGTATGAATTACCAGCCGGGATTATTTCCGGGGATCGACTGATTTGAATTGATCTCACTCAATGGTATGGGCAGCAGTAAATTCCTTGGCGCCCTTACCTTGGAGATATTGTTCTGACCTGTACCGATCTTGTTCATCACCTGGAGATAGATGCCCCAGCGCATGAGATCAAAACGGCGCACTCCTTCCAGTGCAAACTCGCGCGCACGTTCCGCGATCACGAAGCTGCGGAACTGTTCTTTGTCCATTCCTGCGGGAGCTTCAGTAGCATGAGCCCTGTCTCTCACCTTTTTCAGGTACGTATAAGCTTCGGTGGTAGGTCCGTCGTTGGCTTCATTGGCTGCTTCTGCGTAGATCAGGTAGATCTCAGAATAGCGCATCAGCGGAAAATAAGCGTCGCTGTTGGCCAGTGTGGGATCCGAAACATCTGCATATTTGATCACATAGGCGCGATCATCTGTAGTACCGTTATTATTGTAGGTCACTCCATTAATTGTTTTGTAGATGGCTGCCTGCCAGGAAGGATAGAAATATTTGGTGCCGGTATTGGTGGCATAATTGTGTACAACGCCATCGAGTACGCGAAGATCAGCATCTTCATAATCGAGGTAGTGATGGTTTGTGAACCAGGTGGCGCCACGGCCGAAAGTAGACAAAGCAGAGAAATAATTATGCAGGTTGTTCATGAAAGCCGTACCAGTCATGGATTGTACCTCCCACATATGCTCGCGCCTGTTGCGGCTTCCCTTCGCCCATAATTCTTTCCAGCTGTCGTAGAGCGAGTATTCATTATCCAGGATCAGCTCCATCGCCTTATCCCTTGCCAGTTCTGCATAATGTTTGCTGTCGATATTCTCATAACCGGCAACGATATTTTTCGCATAGGTATAGTAGCCATTGTCCTGCCCTCCCCGAACGCTCACATTGCCTGTTGCGGCACCGGATGCCATCGTGAGATAGGTTTTGGCCAGCATGCCTTTGGCCAGTCCGCGTGTAACGCGACCAAGCTCTCCGGCCTTGGCATGACCTGCCGGGAATAACATCGTCTCAGCTTTTTTGAAATCTGCGATGATGGCTGCGTATACCTCTTCTACGGATGCACGTGGCCTGTTCCTTTCGGGATCCTCGGAGAGTGTCATTGTTCTGATGGGCACTCCGCCATAGAGTTGTACCAGTTGGAAATAGGCCCAGCCGCGAAGGAAATAGCATTCACCCAGTATGCGTTGCTTGATCTCAGCATCGATATCCGTTTCCAGTTTTCCAACATTTTCGAGAACGGTATTGGCTCTGCCGATGATGGTATAACAACCTACCCATGGTCCGTCCACACCCCAGTATCCCTGCGGGTTTCCGGCTCCTGATGTACCCAGGAACCAGTCGGCCCCGGAAACATGATCATCATCAAGAACCGTCAGGTTCCAGAATGGCTGCTGATACATTTCCCAGGTGTTGAGTGCGCTGTAAACACCGTTCATCGCAATCTTCGCATCGCTTTCGTTCTTGTAGAAATTCCCGGGAGAATAGAATGAGTAAGGAGTTTCTTCCAGCGCTTTTGTACAGGAGCCCAGAGAAAGCAGGGCGGCCGGAATTACCAGGATCCTGCAGGCTTTATTGATATAATGAGAAATATTGTTATTCATGATAGTAATGTTTTAGAAACTGCAACGCAGACTGAGTGAGTAAGTACGGGAGTTGGGATAGCCGCCGAGGTCTACACCAAACATGGCGGGATTGTCGCCATAGCTGTTCACTTCAGGATCGAAGCCGCTGTAATCGGTGAATGTGAAGAGATTGTTCACGCCGAAAGCAAGACGGATATTGCGGATATTCCTGATCATGTTTTGCGGGAAATTATAGCCGATGGTCACATTCTTTACGCGAACGAAACTGCCGTCTTCAATGAACCGGCGGGTGAAGAGCATATTCCTCCAGAACTGGCGCATGGCTTTTGGGCCGGTGGCTTTGGAATTATCCTTCCCTTCCACCCAGGCGCCGTTGAGCATATCTTCCGTTACATTTTTGCCTGCTCCGAAATTATCGTTGAAGCGGGTATTCATATTGATGACGTCGTTGCCCTGCACGCCATTCACGAAAATGGACAAATCGAAATTCTGATAACGGAAATTGTTGGTGATCCCGAAAGTGTAATTGGGATTTACATCGCCGATGACAGTTTGATCGGAAACGGAAATGGAGCTGGGGTCTTTATCGAGGTTGCGGTATTTTACCTCACCGATCATTCTTCTGATGATGCTGTTATCATTTCCGGTGTAGAGCGGTGAGTTGCGTACTTCCGCTTCATTATCAAAGAAACCATCTTCAACATAGCCGTACAGCGCGCCGATAGGCAAGCCAACACGTTGAATGAATGGCGCGTCTCCGGTAGAGATATTGGCTGCAAATTGTTCCTTGAGCCCGCTGCCCAGTTCAAGTATCTTGTTCCTGTTGAAAGCGATATTGGCGGCGGCCTTCCATTCGAATTGCTTATTACTTACAAGTCTTGCGTCCAGCGCCAGTTCAATGCCTTTGTTCTCCACGGTGCCTGAGTTGCGCAGTTGTCTTTCGAAACTGGTGGAAGGCGCAGTGGTGATGTATTGTAAAAGGTCTTTCGTCTTTTTGTAATATGCGTCTGCATGGAAATTGATCCTGCCATCGAGCAAACCCAGGTCCACACCCAGGTTATAGGCGGTAGTGGTTTCCCAGATGAGTGAATCATTGGCGGGGCCGGCGTATACATCATCTGCAAGGCCGGTATATTGTGTTCCGTCGAAAGGATAATTGTACACAGCCAGTTTGGCAAGCGAAGAATAAGCGCCAATACCCTGGTTGCCTGTTTGTCCATAACTCACGCGAAGCCCCAGTTCATTGATCCATGAAACCTCTTTCATGAAATCTTCCCTGTGTATTTTCCAGGCAAATGCTGCTGAAGGGAAATTGGCCCATTTATTGGTCTTCCCGAATTTACTGGAACCGTCACGGCGAATGGATGCAGTGAGAAGGTACTTATCGAGCAGTGAATAATTGATCCTGCCCAGGAAGGAAACCAGCGCAGAGCTGTATCGGTTATTCGTGACCGGCATGATCAGCGCTGCGGCTTTGAAGTTCTCATTTTCCAGCTGATCGTTGGGGAAATCCTTGGCTTCCGCACGCTTCCACTGTCCTGATGTTTTTTCATAAGTAGCAGCGCCCATGAAATTCAGCGAATGCTCACCGAAGCTTTTTGCATAATTGATGATGCTTTCTGTAATCACGCTGGTCCAGAGATTATCCGATTTCAATCCCCATCCCCTGGCGCTAAAACCTTCGTATACAGTCCGGGGATAATACTGGTCCCTGGTATTACCGCCATAGTTGAAGCCCAGGTTCTGGCGGAATTTCAGGTCTTTGGTGAGGTTGATCTCGAGGAAATTGGAAGAGAAGATGTTCAGGGCATTTACCTTGTTGAGCACATCATTCGTATAGATGACAGGGTTAGTAATGAAGTACCCCTCCCCTGATCCATCATATTCTTCGATGGTGGAAATGGTGGTGGGATAAGTGAGTGCGGCCCTGATCACGCCGGCACTGGCGGCATCGGATTTATCCGTGCCCGTTTTCACCCCCCGTGTAATGCCATTGGATACAGCAGTACTGGTACCGATACGGAAGATCCTGCCCAGGTTCCTGTTAAGGTTGAGATTCAGACCCATCTTGCGATAGCCCGAGTTTTGAATGATACCTTCCTGGTCCATATAATTGAAGGAGATACTATGGTTTCCGTTCTCATTGGCGCCGGAGATATTGGCGGTGTATTGCTGCTGAAAGCCTTTTCTGAAGATCGAGTTCTGCCAGTCCGTATGATCATTCTCGAACTTTGAAAGATCGGGATAGGGATCGTTGAATGTGGCGCCTTCGTATTTCCTGGCATTGGCATAGGAAAGGTTCTGGAATTTCGCATATTCGAGAGGCGACAACATCTTCAGTTTTTTGGTCACTTCAGCAACGCCTACATTGGCGAGCACTTCTACTTTATCTCTTCCCACTTTCCCTTTCCTGGTGGTGATCAGCACCACACCGTTGGCGCCGCGTGAGCCGTAGATGGCGGTGGCGGAAGCATCTTTCAGCACATCGATCGATTCAATATCCGCGGGATTGAGGAATGCCAGCGCATTGAGACTTTGCTTTTCATCTTCACCAATCGCTGAAGGTGTAGAGCCACTGCTGCTGTTGTTGAAAGGAACGCCATCGATCACGTAGAGTGGTTCGGTGCCGCCCAGAACGGAATTGCTGCCGCGGATGCGAATACTGAGACCTGCACCGGGCGCGCCATCGTTCTGCGTTACATTCACACCGGCGAGCTTGCCCTGCATGGCCTGCAGTACATTACCGGGGTTATCGCGGATCAGGTCTTCCCTGCTGATCCTTTGAACAGATCCGGTGAGATCTGATTTCTTAACGGACCCATATCCCACTACAATCACGTCGGAAAGCGAGGAAGCCAGGGGCTTCAGTTGTATCGTGTATACAGCAGCGTTGGTGATTGGAACGATTGCACTGTCCATTCCCACATAGGTCACTACCAGCGTGGTAGCGCCTGCGGGAACTTCGAGGAAGAACTTACCCTGTGCATTTGTTTTGGTTACAAGGCTGGTTTTTCTGATGCTTACCGTAGCATTGGAAAGCGGTTCCCCGGTTTCGTTGGTAACGGTGCCGGCAATGGGTTTTGCCTGCGCCAGGCACTGAATCCCGGCAAGTACAAGCAACAGGAGGTTAAAGAAAAACTTTTTTCTCATAAAGCAATATCGTTTGACCAAAAGTATATCTTATACCCTCATACGAATAGTACTTTATTATCCTCCTTTTGTACTTTATCAGAGCATTTTCTCCTGGCGATTTATCAGACAATGCATATAGCTATGAATAAGATTGCGTAATATTGATTTGGATTGATGCGGATTCCCGCAAGTGAGATTGTATTTATTTAACTCATTTTAAGTAGGATATGCTCAAGGAGATAACCCCTCTCACCTCGAGTGATTGCTTCACCATCTTCACCCGAACCAAATCAGAGTTCAACTTCCCCCTTCATTATCACGAAGAGCTTGAACTTAACCTGGTGATCAACGCCAAAGGCGCCCGTCGTATAGTCGGGAGCGTTATGGAAGAGATAGATGATATCGATCTCGTACTGGTAGGCTCCAACCTGCCGCATGCCTGGAAGAACCACAAGTGTGAGAGTACAGAGATCCATGAGATCACGGTCCAGTTCCATAAAGACCTCTTCGATGAAAAGATGCTACGCAGGAACCAGCTCCATTTTATCCGCGAGATGTTCGAGCGTTCCAAATGCGGCATCCTCTTTTCCCGCGAAACAGCACAGGCGCTCAGCGGCCGGTTGAAAGACCTGCAAACGCGGCAGGGCTTCGACTCCGTGATGGAACTGATGAGCATCCTGCATGATCTGTCTGTATCGCGCAATGCCCGCCTGATCTCTGATGCAGCTTTTGCTCAGGTGCAACCCAGTCATAGCAGCAGAAGAGTTGAAAGAGTGATCGAATACATCAATCAGAACTTCGATAAATCAGTTCAGCTATCCGATGCGGCCAAACTCGCCAATATGACCAAGGTCTCCTTCAGCAGGTTCTTCAAGGCGCAGACAGGAATGAATTTTATCGATAGCCTGCTGGAGATCAGGCTGGGTCATGCTTCCAGGTTATTGATAGATACCAACAGATCGATTGCCGAAGTGGCTTATCATTGCGGGTTCAATAATATCTCCAATTTCAACAGGTTGTTCAAGAAAAAGAAAGGATGTACTCCGAAGGAGTTCAGGGAGAATTATACGTATGAGAAGAGGGTGTTTATCTGATCCATTATACAAAGAGAAGGCCGCATCACTGCGGCCTTCTTCATCAATATAAAAAATCAAACTGCTCTTATTTTGGATCAAGCGCCTTATTGATATTGAACAGCAACGCAGCTCTGTGCGCTTTTGTTTCTTCATTGGTAGAAACGGCTGTTGCCAGTTGAGTCTTGATCTTTTTGAGTGTGTTGAGGGCTGCAGCCTTTGACACATCATCAAATTCTTTCGAATCCAGCATGCTGCCCAGCGCACGAACAAAAATTCCCTGCAGGTACTGACGATATACATTCACGTTAGTGGCGATGTCTGCATTGAAGATCCCTTTTTGAAGATCGTTAAAAACATCGGCAACGCTGTAGTCGTTTCCGTACAGGCGGCTGTTGGTGATACGCTGCAAAGTGTTGGGGTGCAGGATATGCGCCAGAGCGCCGTTGGCCTGCATCTGCAGCACATTGGCGGTAGCGCGGAAGTCTTCACCAGCCTGGGGTTGGTTGAATCCACGACGCTGCATCTGCAGATAAGGATACACCTGTGCATCGGCATCGAAAGCATTGGGCGCGAACGCATATTTGGTCAGCACTTCCATCGCTTTCTTCTGTGTTGCCAGTGGAACGGGTGTAAATGGTTTGGTAGCAGATTTCTGCTCAGGGAAGCTCCTGTCTACATACACACCACCAATATAACGGCTCACGGCAGAGATCATGTTCATCCTTTGCGCAATGAGGTTGCCATAACGGGATCTTAGCTCGGCATAGGATTGACCATTTTTACTGTATTTGCCAACCAGCTTGGGGATCGTATTGTTCACGATCTTGAAGCGATCCTCAGCATAAGCGATGGCATCATTGGTATGATCCATGATGTTCACACGGGGATCGATGGCCTTACCGGGAGCGCGCATATCGTCTCCATCATTACCGAAAGTGAGTTGCGGATCGGTACTGCGGCTGAGGATCTTCTTCAGACCATCTGCTTCTTCAGCAGGTGAGAATTCCGCATAGCCGTACTCGATAGCCCAGATATCGTAAGGACCAGCTTTGGTAGTATAGTAATCGCCCTGTTTGGATTTGTCTGCTGCGATGTTCACGGCAGGGTAATCCATCACGGAGCCCATGGTTCCGATCTTGCGGGTGATGGCAGTGTTGTTGATCTCAGCCGGGCTCAGCATCTGTGATGCTTTCATGTTGTGGTTGAGACCGAGGGTGTGACCCATCTCGTGCATCACCAGGTAAGTGAGGAACTGTTTGTGCATCTCGCGCAATTCAGCAGGAGAAGCATCGGCAGCGTCCAGCATGGTGGTGCCGGCAATGAACTGAGCTTTCAGTTCCTGCGCCAGCGTACAGGTAGCGAGGTGATTGTGTTTCATACCTGGCACATGCATTTCTACTTCCTCTTCTTTGGCGAAGAGATCTTTCACCATCATCATGGAAGGACCAGCTTTGAAGAGCTCATCCTGGTTGATGGTGCCGCTTCCGGAAGCCCACTCGATGGTGATGTCCGCGCCAAGGATCTCCCCTGTTCTCGGATTCACGAAGCTGGGCCCGATAGCGCCGTAGCTCGGTTGTGCACTGGCTACCCAACGGATCACGTTATAACGGATATCGTCAGGGTTCCAGGTGGCATCATCAGGCATGATCTTCATCTGTACTGCATTTTTGAAGCCTGCTTTCTCGAAAGCTTCGTTCCATTTATGTCCTGCTTCAACAATGGCTTCACGGTATTCAACAGGCGTAGTGTTCTCCACCCAGTAAATGAGTGGTTGAACAGGTTCGCTCACGGCTGCATTGGGATCTTTCTTCTTCAGGTTCCAGCGATGGATCAGATCCTTGTATGGAGTTGGACTGATAGTAGTGAGATTGGTCACGTTCTCGGTAAAATAACCAACGCGTGGATCATCCAATCTTGGTTTGTAATCGTTCTGCGGCATCTCGATGAGCGTATGCTGCATGCGAACGCGAACATAACGGCCATCCGTAATGTCCGGACCGCTCTGCGCAGAGATCATGGGATTATCATAAGCCATGTCCACCACAATATCTGTGTTATTGGGGAAAGAACGGATGGCGTGGTATTTAGATTTGGCGGGGTTCAGTCCACCGAGGTTGAACATCATCGCGGCAAATGGACTGGGTCCGAAGTTCGGTTTTACAGCGTCCATTTTTTCACTGATGAAGAGACCGTCTGCATTCACCAGGTAACCATCAGCATCTTCACCATTCACTTTCTCTACATGGAAAACGGCTTCGGGTTTGTCTACGTTCCAGGTTTTGCTCACAGCATCTGCGGGATCGTAGTAGAAGTTGGTATTTACCTGCGAGAACTCCAGTTTATCAAATGCTTTCTCCACTTTGAACACGAAGGTGGTGCGGTGCATACCCTGGTTAAGGAAGAGTGTGGTAGGTCCATTCACGGAGAAGCTTTGATAGATATAATCCTTTCCGAGCTGGTTCTTTTTAATGTACAACTGCACGCTGCCGGTGGCAGTATCCTGGTAGATGGTGAAAAGGCCATCTACTTTACGGCTTGTCTTCACCTTATCTGTGATGCCGGCTGGTTTTTTGGGTTTGGCGGTGTCTGCTGCTGCACCGGGAGCTGGGGCTTTGCCTTTGTCCTGTGCATAGCTCACAAGCAGCACCGGTCCCGATAACAGAAATACTAATAGGAGTTTTTTCATGATAAATGCCGTTTTAGTGCCACTGAATATACAAACATAACCTCAAGCATGAGGAACAATTTGATAAATGGCTAAACGGAATTACCAGCCGCTGGCGAGTACGTCGGCGATATGCATGGTTTGCATGGGGAGTCCCTTGTGACGGATGTATCCGTCCAGGTGCATGAGACAGCTATGGTCGGTTGAAATGATGCACTGGGCGCCGCTTTCGCGGGCATTGCTTACTTTCTGATCTGCCATTCCGATGGAGATAGGCTCGAATTTCACTGCGAAAGTTCCGCCGAAACCGCAGCAGGTTTCCACATCTTTCATCTCCACCAGTTCCAGCCCCTTGACATTTCCCAATAATTTGCGGGGCTCTTCCTTGATCTTGCATTCGCGAAGACCGGCGCAGGAATCATGATAAGTGGCTTTGAGGTCCAGTTTCGCTCCCAGGTTATCGATCTTCAGTACGTTCACCAGGAACTCGGAGAACTCGAAAGTCCGGTCACGGAGGGCTTTCACATCATTGTGATAAGAAGAATTATCGAAGAGTTTCGGATAGTAATTACGAACGAAGCCGGTGCAGGAAGCGCTGGGTGCCACTACATAATCTGCTCCGTCAAAGTCTTTGAGGAATTTGGTGCAGACTTCCTTGGCATCGTCCCAGAAACCTGCATTGAATGCGGGCTGGCCGCAGCAGGTCTGATTGGAATTGTATTCAACAGTACAACCTGCTTTTTGCAAAACCTTCAACATATTGAAAGCGGTTTGCGGATAGAGCTGATCTATGAAGCAGGGTATAAAGAGTTGAACCTTCATTTTACTGTTTGAAAGAGTTGTTCAGCGCGATCATTTTCACAGCGGTGATAGCCGCTTCTTCTCCTTTGTGGCCATGGCGGCCTCCGATGCGTTCATCGGCCTGCAACTGGTTGTCTACCGTAAGTACTCCGAAGATAACGGGAACGGGCAGTTGCAGATTGAGTTGCAGCACGCCGTCAGTAACAGCGCGACAAACATATTCGAAATGCGGCGTATCTCCACGGAGTACACAACCGAATGTGATAACGGCGCAGGGGCGGTTGCTCTTGTGCTTATTGTTATCCCAGTAGGCTTTCACACCGAAGGGGATCTCGAAAGCGCCGGGCACCACAACAGTGCGGATATCGGTAATGCCCTGTTCATTCAAAACGCGGATGGCGCCCTTTTCAAGCTCATCCACAACAGTGGCATTCCATTCGGTCTTCACAATAACAATACAGGCATCCTTTTGAAGAATGCCCGTATCTATTTGAAATAACTTGCTGTTGCTTACTTCTGCCATATTGAATGGTTCTATTTTGTCTCACCGAGTTTGGCCATGAACTTGTCTGCCTCAACACCGCGTGGCGTCATCGGGAAGTTCTTTTTGATCTCCTTCAGGAGAGCGATGGCATCTGCGGTCTTGTTCTGATCGGCCAGCAGCACGGCTGCACGGTAAAGGTATTCAGATGAATTGAAAGTATCATCTGCAAAAGCTTTGCCGGCTTTTTTGTAATTCTCTACAGCCTGATCTTTCTTTCCCAGTTCAGAGTAAGCATCGCCGAGAAGGCCATACACTCTTACGTTCAGTACTTCTGAAGTGGAGGAATAATCGTTCAGGTATTTAACGGCGTTGTTGAAATCCCCGGTCTGGAGATAGCAGGCGCCTGCATAGAATTTAGCGAGGTTGGCAGATTTAGTGCCGCTGTATTTGCTGATCACTTTGAGGAAACCAGGATTGGCAGCGGAACCGTCGCCATTGAGCGCGAGTGCGAAAGAATCGTTCCTGAAACTGGATTCGGCTTTCCACATGGCATTGCCGGCTTTCACGTTCTCAGGCGCTTTCACGAAATTAATGTAAGCAAAATATCCGGCTACGACCAGTACAACCACCAGTATTCCGATGGATACTTTTTTGCCGTTCTTCTGCCAGAACCCTTCGAAGGTATTGGCAAATCTGTCTTCAGCAGATTTTTGTACTGGCGCTGTTGCTTGTTCGGTTTGCTTTACTTCTGTAGCCATTTGGCAAGAGTTGTGTTTAAGGTTGTTTAATAAGCAGATTAGTCCATGATGAATGGATAATCGGGTTGTAATACGATATCTTTCAGAACTTCGCTGTCATCCGGCCATGGAGATTCCTCGGCAAATTTCACGGATGCATCCACTTTCTCGGCCACGCGTTTGTCGATGGCTTCCAGGTCTGCTTCAGTAGCGAATTTATTTTTCAGGATGGTGGCTTTTACCAGGCTGATCGGATCGCGCTGTTTGTATTCTTCCACTTCTTCCTTGGTGCGGTATTTCTGAGGGTCAGAGATAGAGTGACCTTTATAACGATAGGTCTTGATCTCCAACAGGGTTGGACCATCTCCTTCGCGTGCTCTTTTCACTGCGCGGGAAACGGCTTCATGTACGGCTTCTGCGCTCATGCCATCCACTGAATCAGCAGGCATTTCATAAGCATCTGCCAGTTTATAGATGTCCACGATGTTGGAGGTGCGCTCAACGGAGGTACCCATTGCATAGTGGTTATTCTCACAAATGAAGATCACAGGGAGCTTCCAGGTCATTGCCATGTTGAACACTTCATGGAGCATACCCTGACGTGCGGCGCCGTCGCCAAAATAGGTCAGGCAAACATTGTCTGTGCCCTTGTATTTTTCAGCAAAAGCCAGTCCTGCACCTGTACCGATCTGTGCGCCCACGATACCGTGTCCGCCAAAGAAGTACTCATTCTTGCCGAAGAAGTGCATACTGCCACCTTTACCTTTAGAGCATCCGGTAGCTTTTCCATAGAGTTCAGCCATGCAGGATTCGGGGCTCATGCCTTTGGCGAGGCCCAGTCCATGATCACGGTAAGCGGTAACGAAGGGGTCTTCCTGACGGGTAGCGGTCATACAACCGGCGGCGATGGCTTCCTGGCCTACGTAGGCATGGAAAAAACCACGGATCTTGCCTTCCATCTTGTATTTTTCCTCGGCAGTCAGCTCAAACTGACGGATCAGTTGCATCAGCTCGTACCAGTACAGGTAAGTTTCTTTTGAGAATTTAGTGGCCACAGTACAAAAATTTGAGGGGCAAAGATAAGGGGATAAAGGGAAAAAAGGGCAATATTTGCAATTCGGTTTAATCCTTCGCAGAAAACGCTTAAAGGTTGATAACCTGTACAGTAATTTTGATCCATTGTTGTTTCTCCACTCCATATCGCTGGTACAGTTCAAGAACTATACCCACAGAGAGTTTGACTTCTCGGAAAGGATCGTAGGAATCTGCGGCCGGAACGGTGTGGGCAAGACCAACCTCCTGGATGCCATCTATTATTGCTGTTTTACCAAAAGTTATTTTGGAAGGTCAGACAACTCCCATGTGCAGCACGGGAGCTCCGGTTTTCGCCTTGTGGCCAATATGGAACTGCAGGGCCGCAAGGAAGAGGCGGTCTGCATCCTCCGGGAAAATGGAAAAAAGGAATTTTATCTCGAAGGGGAACTCTACGAGAAATTCGCCCGCCATGTGGGCCGCTACCCCTGCGTGATCATCGCCCCCGATGATATCCGCATCATCATGGAAGGCAGCGAAGAAAGAAGACGTTTCACAGACGCCCTCCTCTCCCAGCTGGATGCCCGCTACCTCCAGCAGCTCATCGATTACAACCGTGTACTCCAGCAACGCAATGGCTTCCTCAAATCCATGGCGGAAAAAAATATACGTGATACAAGTCTCCTGGATGTATATGATCAGCAACTCATCCAGTTCGGCGAATATATTTTCAGCAAACGAAAAGAATTCTTAGCCGAGTTGATCCCGGCTGTAAAGAATTTTTACAAACAGATCGCAGCTACCGATGAAGAACTGGAACTGGAATATGAAAGCCAGTTATTAAAAGAATCCTTCCCGCAATTGTTGCAAAGGATGCGACAAAAAGATGTATTACTGCAACGTACAAACGCCGGCGTGCACAAAGATGATCTCGATATCATGCTGAAGCAGCAGGCTTTCAAGAATCTTGCTTCACAGGGACAGAGAAAGAGTTTGCTCTTTGCTATGAAGCTGGCGGAATTTGAGCTGCTGAAAAAACACAAGGGCTTCGCTCCTCTCCTGTTGCTGGACGATGTTTTTGAAAAACTGGATGAACAGCGCATGCACAATCTGCTCGCCTGGGTCTGTGTGCAGAATGATGGACAGATTTTTCTCACGGACACACATGAAGAGCGCATCCGCAATCACTTCGATGCATTGAAGCAGCAATACCAGGTAATTTCATTACAGGAAGCAGAATAAGTTGTTTACCTTTGGTGCATAAGCAGTACGTATGGGTGAATATTCTATGGGCGATGCCATGAAACATTTCCTGAACCGCAGCAGGATCAAAGGCTCCATTCAGGCATTACAGATCGAAGATGTATGGGAACAGATCATGGGCAAGACGATCGCCAAGTACACCGAGAAGATCGAGATTCACGGAACCACACTTTATATCAATACTACAGTTGCCCCCCTCAAGCAGGAATTACTTTACCAGAAAGATCAGATCAAAACAAGAGTGAATGAATTGCTTGGTGAATATACCGTGCGGGAGGTGGTGATCAGGTAATCCACCTGCCTCATGAATTCTCTTCCGCAGACTCCTTCACTACAACTGGTTGGTTGGCAAATTGTCGGGATAATTATCATTGAAAATTTGAAGTTTCATAAATTTTATATGCCCGACCAATTAGATTCAATTAAAACCCATTGGTTCTCTTCACAAGAGTATTCAAACTTGATTTTGGCACCACCACCATTTAAGAAACTATAATTTTTTCTTCGATATGAAACATAAAAGTCCACTATAGTAATCAGCAATTGATTCTTAACTAAGACTGGCAAAATTTTCCATACTCTAATCCCACGTTTTATCAACTTTCTATTTTCTTTTGCTTCAATTGAAATTGACTTAAATTTTTGTTCACTTTTGTCAGATTCTAAAATGTAAGGTTGATTATTTTGATCGATCAAATAGACATTTCCTTCTAACTGAGCCGGCTGCATTATAATAGCAGAGTCAATCATTTTTTTGTATTCATTTACACCAGACTGCGCTAAAGACGCACAGCTAATAAAAGAATAAAATAATATCAAAAGGAACTTATTCATTTCGAATCATATAGGTATCAATGTAAACACCTGGCAATAACGAATTATTGGGTCTTCACCCTAGGATCAACAATTCCATACAACAGGTCTGCCAGAATCCCAATTACAATAAAGAAAAAAGAAGAAATCAGTACTGATCCCATCACCACCGGGAAATCCAGTTTTTCCAATGCATCCACCGTTACTTTCCCGATCCCTTTCCAGCCGAAGATATATTCCACAAAAAAAGCGCCGGCCAGCAGTTCCGCAAACCAGCCGGTTATGGCCGTGATCACAGGATTGAGCGCATTGCGGAGCGCATGACGCCAGATCACAATTCTTTTACTTAGTCCTTTTGCGTATGCAGTTCGGATATAGTCCTGCGTTAGTACGTCCAGCATGGAGCTGCGGGTGAGCTGTGTGATGATGGCCAGCGGGCGGATGCCCAATGTAAACGCCGGCAGTATCAGGTTCTGCATGCTCCAGTACCGCTCCCCTGTTGTTTCATCGATATCGAACCAGCTCCCGGTCATATGCAGACCGGTTACATCGCTCAATAAAAATCCAAAAATGTAAGCCACAACGATGCCCATGAAAAATGAAGGCGCTGAAATACCCAGCACACTGGTAAATACAGCACTGGTGTCCATCCAGGTGTTCTTCTTCACGGCAGCGAGTATGCCCAGTGGAATGCCCAATGCAATTGCGATGATCATGGCCGCAATCGCCAGGATGATGGTTCCTGGAAGGGCTTCCATCAAAAGCGTCCACACATCTTTCTTGGTTTGATAAGAGCGCCGGAGATACGGCACTTTCACGCCGACCTTCGTTTCACCACCTATAAAAAATCCCCTGAGTTGCTTCTTTTCAATATCAGCCCTGGTGTGAATGGCGATGGGCGAAATATCATTGAGGTATAAAAAGAATTGTTTGTATTTGGGTTGATCCAGGTACAGTTCCTTGCGGATATTCTCCTGGGTGGCGGCATCGGCGCGCTGCCCCATGATCAATCGACTGGGATCTCCGAAACCCTGGAACAGGAAGAATACTACCACTACCACGCCGAGCATCACGAGGATACCATAGAAGATCCGCCTGGTAATGTATTTGATCATGATTGCAGTTGATGGTTGAAGCTAAGCAATACGGACCGGTCCGCAAAACCTGGCCTATTCAGATGTAGAGAATTTCGGAGTGCTGCTTTGCTGCAGGCTATCCGGAATCGGCTCATAGGTCTGGGTATCGGCAGGCTGTCCGGGTTGAGCGGGCAGTTCCTGCAATACTTTCACGGCGCGTTCCAGGTCTGAGTAAGCCCATTTGCCGAGGATATTGCCATTCTTCACCAGCATCAGGGTTGGATTGGCCCTGGCGGCGGTTTTGATAGCAACGGCATCACAGGCAAGCGGGGTCATCTGGGTGAACACTTTCAGCGGGTTCTCTCTGAGCGTTTCGAAAGGAATGCTGGTAACGAGGAATGGTTCTATCTGTTTATTTCTCGCAGTAGTGATCACGATGTTCATGATGCCCGGCCAGTTGCCATGTTTGTAATCGTTCTTTACAAAGAGATAGAGCTGGTACCTGTCTTCAGCAAGTAAAGCATCGGTTGTATCGTTACCCCAGTAGGTTTTGAGGGCGAAGTCTTTGATCTTTGGAGATGCATTTCCTTTGCGCACTACTTTATCATATCGTTTCACGAAAGTATAGATGCTGTCATCGAAATCATCGGGGAATGATTCGGCGGTGAATTCCACTTCTTTTCCATCTTTCTTATATACAAAATTGATCACGGTGCTGTCGGGGATGGAGCCGGCAGGCGCTTTCATGTTCGCGGGGATATTGTTGCCGATCTTGTAAGGCAGACAATCCACCACCGGCAGATGCAGCAGCACAAACCATTGCAACGCAATGGTGAGCACAGTGGAGAAGAAAAGGATCAGTATGCTGTTCCTCACGCTGAGCGCGGGTTTGATGCGATTACTATAAAGGAAGATGGGGATAATGAGCACCAGCAGGAAGATATCTTTCATGAAGCTCTGGTCTGCTGTGAGGGGAATGCAATCGCCGAAGCAGCCGCATTCGCGCACTTTTCCGGAGAAAAGCGCATAACCGGTAAGGAAAGTAAAGAAGATGATGAGCAGCAGGAGCAACCAGCTGAAGAGTCGCATTTTGTAGCCCACCAGTACTGCCACACCTGCGATGATCTCGAAAGTGATCATGAGGATGGAGAATGTGAGGGTGTAATTGTTGAGCCAGTGCATGTTCCAGATCTCGAAGAACTCCTGCATTTTATAGCTGAGGCCGAGCGGATCATTGGCTTTTACAAGTCCTGAGAAAATGAATAGAACGCCTACGATAATGCGCGAAATGTTCAGGAAGGTTTTCATTGCTGTGAAAATTTTCAGTGATGAGGGTCGGATTATTTGGATTTATCCCTGGTGCTTACCCTCTCTGATGAGGATGAGCGCAAAGATGGAATAGTTGATAATGTCTACATAATTGGCGTCGATGCCTTCGCTGATGATGGTTTTGCCATCGTTCTGAAGGATCTGGCGGATGCGGATGAGCTTCACCAGGATGAGGTCTACCAGGCTTTCCTGGCTGAGTGAACGCCATGCTTCACCGTAATCGTGGTTCTTGGCTTCCATTACATTCTTTACGAAACCGATCTTCTGGTTGTACAGTCTTTCTACTTCAGTAACGGGAAGGTCTTCCACGGTGGCGTCTTTCTTATCCATCTGGATCAGCCCGATAATGCCGTAATTCACCATGGCCATGAATTCGCCGGTGATATCCTCCCCTACTTTATTGGTCTTGGTTTCCTGGATGGTGCGGATGCGCTGGGCCTTGATGAAGATCTGGTCCATGATGCTGATGGGCCGCAGCACGCGCCAACTGGTGCCGTAATCACTTGCCTTTTTCAGAAAGATATCTTTGCAGGATTGAACTACCTCGTCGTATTGCTGATTCGTCATAGTAAGAATGATGGTACCTTTAGGGCCTAAAAATAAGTAACAAAGTACAAATGTTTACACTGAATTGTTCAGGCAGGAT
Organism: Pseudobacter ginsenosidimutans; assembly: GCF_007970185.1. Classification (NCBI taxonomy): domain Bacteria; kingdom Pseudomonadati; phylum Bacteroidota; class Chitinophagia; order Chitinophagales; family Chitinophagaceae; genus Pseudobacter; species Pseudobacter ginsenosidimutans. The sequence goes on from NZ_CP042431.1 coordinate 6,038,966, forward strand.
GCTGATATTGGATAAACCTGTGGTGATGGGCATCATCAATGTAACGCCGGATTCCTTCTTTAGTGGAAGCCGTGTTACGGCAGATACGGCCGTACAGCAGGCGGAGCGTATGTTACAGGATGGCGCGGGGATGCTGGATATTGGCGGACAATCAACCCGTCCCGGAAGCGAGCGGATCTCTGCCCAGGAAGAGACAGACCGCGTGGTGCCGGCCATTGAAGCCATTGTAAAAGCTTTCCCTGATGTTAACATTTCCATCGATACCTATTATGCGAAAGTGGCGGAAGCCGCTGTAAAAGCCGGCGCTGCCATTGTGAACGATATCAGCAGCGGGGATATGGACGATGAGATGATCACAACGGTTGGTCGGTTATGCGTTCCTTATATCGCGATGCATATGCAGGGAACGCCTGATAATATGCAACAGGATCCCTTATACGAAGATGTGACCCGCGAAGTGCTGGATTATTTCATTCAGAAAATGGAAGTCTGCCGGAGAGCAGGAATAAATGATATCATCCTCGATCCCGGAATCGGTTTCGGAAAAACGGACGCACATAATTTTGAACTGATCCGCAATCTGAAAATAATCGGCGAACTGGGCAAGCCGGTGTTGCTCGGTATTTCAAGAAAAGGACTGATCAACAGAACGCTGGAGATCAAAGCTGCTGAAGCGTTGAATGGCACCACTGTACTTAATACGATGGGATTGATGAATGGCGCAAGTATTTTGCGTGTGCATGATGTGAAGGAAGCGGTAGAAGCAATGAAGTTGTACGATGCGTATGTTGGGTAACAACTGAATTCGCCATAATCAAAAAGCCGGACCCAGACAGGCCCGGCTTTTATTTTTCCTGATATCCTATTATTGCTTCACAAATTTCAAATACGCTTTCCTGCCCTCTCTCCTGTTCAATATCGCTACATAAATTCCCGGCGTCAACCGCTGTACGGGCAATTCAATCTTTCGCATATTCTTCACCGGTAATTCCATTATTTGCTTTCCGGAAATATCGTTTATCACAATCGTTTCCCATTTGTCCGATAAACTAAGTCCATCAATGATCAGTGTTTTGGGAACCGGATTGGGATAATACCGGATGCCCAGGCTTCCACCATTCACTGGGTCTATGCCGGTAGTAACGTTACTCACCTTGATGGTCAGCTTATTACTTTGAACAGTCACTTCGCCCACACAGTTGATAAAGCTTTGGTAGTGATACCGGAGCTTTACTTCTGCAACACCAGGCCAGTAATCGATTTCATACCTACCATTGGATCCGTCCACAGAATTCCAGCCCCTCGCAGCCACACTATCTTCCCAATAGATAAAGGCATCAATTCCGGGATTGACAATTTTGGCCGTGTAGGTGGCGCCTTCCCCGGGCTTGACAATTGTTTTTCCATCGATACTTGCCAATGGCAAAGGAGCGGGACCGGTACCCTGTGTAAGCGTAATGATATTGCTGAATGCAGGCTGCGTACATCTTTGTGTAGAAATGATCTTCACTTTTACCTGGTCGCCTCCTTTGAGTGTGCTTGTAGTGAAGATGGTGTTATTGCTGCCTGCACTGATATCATTCACCAGCCATTGGTATGCAGGCGTTTCGTTACTATGTACAAAGCCTGGCGTAGCCGTGAATGTCACTGGTATACCCGGACAAGCCATAGCCCCGAGGGTTTGATACTTACGTTACTGTTGAAGTTGGCGCGAACAGGCGCATCCAGGAAGGCGTCCACCGGCCCGTTATTGCAGATGGCAGCATTGCTGGTCATCTTCAGATAGATATATGTATAAGGAAGTGTAACAGGAATGGTCAATTCAGCGCTGTTACCACCAACGATCTCATCTTCATATTTCCATTGGAAAGATGGATTGCTGCCGCCATTCACCACCACCGCTTTGAAAGTGACAACTGAATCAGAACAAATGACCGACGATGTTGGCTGGATCACAGCCTTAGGCAGTTCTCCTTTCTGCGTCATCGTAAGCAGATTACTTATAGCGGGCAAACCAACTGAACATTTCTCACTGGAACTTAGTTTCACCTGCACCTTATCGCCCTGCTTTAGTTCTTTGGTGGAGAATTGAAGGTCTTCCCGCAACTGCACCAGTTCACCATTGATATACCAGTTCAGATAAGGTAAGAGGCCGGCATCGGTAACGGTGGCTGTGAAAGTGACCATTTCATCTTTACAGAAACTGGTGGAAGGAACGGATACACTTAGCCCCGGAGTTAAACTACCAGCAACGAACAAACGCCAGATACTGCTGTAACGGCCATCAGCCACACAGCGGATGGTGTAATCGTTCCAGCTTGCGGGAAGCTGTTTCAGTTCCAGTTTTGCAGTAGTAGCGCCAGTTACATTGGCATCATTGACGAGGTCCACAAATCCGCTGCCCCTGTTTACCTGCCACTGAAAATTGGTACCGGTAATATCGCATTGCAGCTCTCCTCCTTCACCGGTACAGATCCTGCTGGTGATGGGCACTCCGGTCATGTTCTCAAAAAAATTGAATGTTCTGGTGTCATAATCGTAGGCGGCGAGATCGGGCTTATTATCTCCGTTGAAGTCGGAAACGGTATTGTAGAATCTGTCAAATGGAGTTAAGGTTTCCCAATGAGTGGCTTCTTCCTGTTTGATCTGGCCGGGAGTAGAATAGTTCTTGTATGCCCAGAGTATCCTGGTGTCGCCGCCCAGTGCGAGATCTGCCTTTTTGCCGCCTGTGAAGTTAGCAACATGCATCGTTGCAAACTTGAATGGTCTTTCCAGTGTTATGGGAGTATCGAATGTGAAATTTCCGGGAGCTGTTGTTGTGTTGCGGTAGAAAATTAGGTTCTTGTCGTTAGCCAGGATAATGTCTGGCTTTCCATCTCCGTCGAAATCGACCAGCCGGATGAAATGAGCATTCAGCATGCCGCCTGAAGCCCTGAATTCAGTGCTGTGGACAAAGCTGATATTGCCGCGACTGCCCGTATTCCTGAGGATCTCCACCAGACCGGCTTCCGTAGCGTATTCACCGGAATAGGTAATTATCTCTTTTTTGCCATCGCCATCCAGATCGGCGCAGCCGATGTCTGAGGGGCGCCACAGCACACTGTATTGCTTTGGTTCGGCAAAAGCGATGGATCCGGATGAACTGGTATTCCGCAATACCTCCAGATATGGTTCGCCTTCTATGCCTGCAACAAGATCTGGTCTGCCATCACCATCCAGATCGTCAACGTTCAATGATTGGTGCGACCAAGTCCCTGGCAGATAACGGGTATTATCAAACGAAACATGACCAGGCGTGCTGGTATTACGCGCAACCTGCACTCCTCCCGATCCTGCAAATGGAATGAAATCGGGTTTGCCATCGCCATCCAGGTCTTTCAGGATCGCGACAGTGAATTCTGTACTCTTCATGGGAACAGATACCGGCTCTGCAAAAGAGAACTTATTGCCGGTACCCGTATTCAGGTATACAGTGAAATCTGAATTTCTGCCGGAGCCTGTATGCAACAGGTCGTTCTTTCCATCGCCGTCTATATCTCCTCCTATGATATTGCCGTATGCGGCATGATAGCTGATAGGCAGGTATAGCGCGGGTTTCCACGTAGTGGGTGTAAAATTGGAACTGTCGGGGAATGTTACATTGAAAGGCCGCGGTGAAGCGGCGCTCAATGAAGTGGTTTTATTGAGCACAGTGATCGGCCCATAAATCGCGCCGGCTGGTACCTGAACAGTGATCTGCGTGGATGATGCAGAGCTGATCACCGCTTTGATACTTCCAAAATTCACCTGGTTGTTGGCAGCGGACGCGCCAAAGTTCTGACCTGTCAGTGTGATGCTGTTCCCGGCATTGCCAAAATCTGCGCTCATGCCGGTAATAACAGGCGCATTGGCCGATGCTGTATAATATTGAAATCCGGGTTTGGAATGGGATGTATAGAAAGTACTCACGGTTACATTGCCGCTACTGCCGCTGGCAACAACCGCCAGCAGGATCTCCGATGATATGATCCTGAAAGAAGCAGCCGGCGCACCGCCGAAGCTCACTGCATTCACATAGTTGAAGCCAGTGCCGCGGATCTCTACCACTGTACCCGCACTTCCTGATTGTGGCGAGAAGGAACTGACCACAGGAGCAGGTAACTCGGGATAATCCTGCTGCCTGCGAAAAGTATCTGTCCGACTGCCTTTGATCACCACCAGCTCGATGATATCGGAAATATTTGAAAAGTGATGACGATAAGTAGTATGATAATCCGTACTGATCTGTACTCCATTCACAAACCATTTGTACAGATAATTGGGTTTGGAATAATTGACGAGTTTGGTAATGCCGGTATTGGAATAACCAGCGGTATCGATCCCGAACCTCGCTTGTGGCAAAGTTATGCCGCCGCCATTTGCCGTAAGTGCGATAGCGCTGTGTCCATCGCCACCTAACCAGATCTGGTCTTCATTCCTGATGAAAAACGACTGAAGCGTTGGCATCAGCTGCTCGTCCCCGTTAGCAAAAGGCAAGGGCTCCCAAACTTTGCCGGAGTCTGTTGTTTTGTAAAGAAGATTACCCCAGCTGAGCGCATAGCCGGAACTATCGTTCACAAACTGCATTTTGGGGCCGAAGAATGGACTGCCGGTTTCCGGGGCCATCTCTTTCCAGTTATTGCCTCCGTCTGATGTATACCAGGTGCTGTTATTGTTCACGTTCTCGGCTGTTTTCCTTGCATTCACCCAACCCTTGTCTTTTGAAATGAAAAAGGCATGGTTCACGTATGATAATGGTTTTGTAACCGGATTCCAGTTGAGACCAGCATTATCGGAACGCATGAGCCAGAGGCCACCCGACTGATCCCTTGAAAAAGCAAACACTAGATCAGTTGACGGAGATTGAAGATCAGAGAAAAAACCATTTTGTCTTTCGAGAACAGAGGACCAGCTCTGGCCGCCATCGGTTGTCTTCACTATGCGGTCAGGCTCTGTTGCATAACCGGTGGTTGCGCTGGTGAAAATGATCTTTGTAACACCGGTGAAGAGCTGCCCGGTGTTGAGGACCGTATGATGCACCAGCTTGAAAGTGGAGCCGCCATCGGTTGAATAGAGAATGGCGGGCACGGAGCCGTAATCGCCATACACCAGTAGTTTATTCTTATCGAATGCATACACGCCGGCAATACCGAAACCGAATGTCAGGTTCACGGAATAGCCATTATAGTTTACGTTGGCGTTGGTGATATTTTTTTGAATGAAGTGTTTGCCGCTATCGCTTGTATACCCGATCCATTTGTGGAAGGCCGCATAACCTTCATTGTGAGAAAAGAAATGGATCTCCCTGACGGCATTGGAAGCATCTTCCATGCGATGCGCCAGTCTGAATTGTGCTGCAGATTGCAGGGAGCAAAATACCATCATCAACAACAGGCAGAACCGGCCGGGGTTAAAGCGCAGGAAGTGGCTCATGGGACGAGGTTTCTTCCTGTAAATTAGCTTGTATTTTTCATATTTCAATAACGGTCATAAAATAGCAAACGGCCCACCAGAGCGGGCCGTTTGCTTTTATTCAAGTGCTGGCTTTGAAGCCAGGTGAACTGTATTAGTGTCCTGCGTGAGGAACTGCGCCTGGAGCCGGAGCTTCAGAACGTTTCTTCACATCCACCACTTCGATATCGAAGATCAGGTTCTCATTCGGCTTGATAGGGCCACCTGGTTGAGGGTTGGCGCCGTAAGCCAGAACAGATGGGATGAGCATGCGGCCTTTGTCTCCTTTCTTGAAGAAGAGGATGGCTTCAGTCATACCAGGGATAGCGCCCTGACCAGCGGCCTGGAAGCTGAATGGCTCCATGCTGTGTGGTTGGGTTTGCTTGGTGCTGTCCATGTTGGAATCGAAATATTTTCCTTCAGTAGTGTAGCCAGTGTATTTGATAGCTACAACATCGCCTGTATCGATAGCCGCACCATTCTGTGTGGAAGTGATGTGGTAGTAAACGCCGTTTGGAGTTTTCTGTACAGTGAGGTTGTTCTTCTTCACGTATGCGTCCAGACCAGCAGCGTCTTTCGTTTTCTGACCTTCTGCTTCAATTTTCATGCGGGCTTGTTCTTTCATCATCTCTGCGTTGCGGTCTACTTCGGCCAGGCTGTCGCTGGTGAATACGTCAGCTACGCGGAAGCTGAGAACGATCTTGTCTTTACGTTTGATGAAGGGAGGCAGTTGTGCTCCTTTCTTCAGGAGTGTATCGGGAACCAGCACTACAGTAGCGCTGTCGCCTTTACGCAGGAGAACGAAGATCTCTGCAGGGTTGTAAGTGGAACCAACAGAATCAACTGGTGCATACAGGGGCATTTTACCGTAGTTGTCGCCGAAAGTAGTGTCACCAGATTTTTGCTGGAAGTATAATTTGAGGATATTACCACGTTTAACCACAGGCTGGCTATTGTCGTCAGATTGGATCTTGTACATCAGACCGCTCTTGGTCTTTTTGAAAGAACCACCGCCTGAACAGGCTGCGAAACCAAGGGCGATTGCCAGGCCACTGAGAAGAATGGTTGTTTTTTTCATGCTGGAAAATTATTAATTACCTTCTTTATTGTTTTTTGTTAGATGATGTTCTTTCTTCCTGGAGGGCAGCTTCATTTTCCTGGATGGCCTGCATGAAATGCTCCACGGTCTCATCCAGTGATGCGCTGCTTCTGCCGCCTGCTGCGTTGAAGTGACCACCGCCTTCGAAATATTTCCGGGCGAAACTGTTCACGTCAAAGTCGCCTTTGCTGCGGAAGCTCCATTTTCTTTCTTCATCCCTGTCTATAACGATCGCGGCCAGCCGAATTCCCTGGATGCTGAGCGGATAGTTCACCAGACCTTCTGTATCGCCGGTTTTGATCTCATAGCGCAGGAGGTCTTTCTTGGGGATGGAGATGAGAGCAGTATTGTATTCATAGAACACTTCCATGCGATGCAGGAGTACATGGCCTATGAAGCGCAACCTGTTCTCGAGATAGTTATCGTAAATATGCTCATGAACTTTGGTATGGTCAAGTCCCTGGTCTTTAAAATCAGCAATCATACGGTGCACCGCTGCGCTTGCTGCGGGGAAACGAAATGAACCGGTGTCGGTCATTACGCCTGCATAAAGACATTGGGCCACTTCTTTATTCACGAGGTGTTTGTAACCTGCTTCCACGATGAAGTCGTAGATCATTTCGCTGGTAGAGCTCTTTTTGGTATCGGAGATACCATACGCGAAAGTGGGCGTATCGGGCTGTGCGTGGTGATCTATGAGAATACGTGTAACATTGAGCGCTTTGATGATAGGCGCCATATTCTTGGTGCGGAGCAGGATATTGAAGTCAAGACAAAAGATCCATTCGGCTTCTTTGAGAATGCCTTCGGCTTTGTCTCTCGTGAGTTCGAAGTCCACTACTTTATTGCATCCGGGCATCCAGTTGAGCCACTTGGCCCAGTTGGTTGGGGATACCACAGTAACGTGGTGGCCCAGTTGTACCAGGAAATGATAAAGTCCCAGGGCGGATCCCATGGCGTCTGCATCAGGCTTCTGATGCATGGTGATCACCACTTTGCGTGGTGTGTTGAGCAGCGGGTATAAATCTTGGATAGGTAGCATAAAACGGAGGCAAATTTGCGGAAATAAAGTCCAACGGCCAAAAGGAATATCCTTTTGACGGGATGTATCCGCAGGATTTGCGGCCGGACGGCCTTATCAGTTGGGCAGTGGCTTCAGTTTATACCCTTTTTTACGAAGCAAGGCCAGCACGCCTTTATCCCCGGCCAGGTGCCCCGCCCCTACGGCAAAAAGTACGGTCTGACGGCCATCCTGGGAGATATTGAAGATATCGTGGCTCCAGTTGAGGTTACGGTTGTAAAGGAGCACATCCATGTATTCCTCCATACCGGGATCGCTTTTGACAATGAGGGAGTCCATCTGGGAGAGGTCTTGTTTTTTATAGACTTCGGCCAGTTTGAGGGTGGTCTTTTTGTAGGTGTCGATGCTATCGATATAAGACAGGAGGTCTTTTGCCTGTTTTTTGTAAGGGATGCTGTCGAACAGGCCGGCCTGGTAGGCGACGGTCTCGATACCTTTGATCTCCTTATTGTATTTCCTGCCTTCGGTCATGATAAGCTCTTCCATGGATTTCTTTTTGGGGCAATCCATGAGCCTTTCTGAAATGATGCTGGAAATGAAATAAGGTTTGAAACGCGTGAGCATGCTGAGCGGCAGCATGGTCTTGTTATCTGAAAAGTATTTTTCGATGCGGGCGAATTCAGCTTCGGTGAGCAGGTCCTGCAGTTTCTGGTTATCGCTCATGCGGGCGTATTTCATGAAGCCCATGGTTTCTTCGGAATTGTCCATATCCAGTTCAAAACAGATGAAATCGCTGCTTTGGATGATCTTTTTGAGGTTTTCGCTCAGCGCGGCGTCTGCTTCGCAGAGGATATGCATGGTGCCGAAGAGATAGGAAGGCTTGGCCATTCCGTTACCGGAGATCTCCCAGAGGAGCGTTTTGGGGGTGGCGGAGGTTTTGGCAGCGGGTTTGGCTACTGCTTTGGGCTTTGCGGCGGTCTTGGGCGCCTGGGCAAAGGAAAAGAGCGAGCCGAGGGTTAACAATACTGCCAGTCCGGATGATTTCATAAACCTGTATTTTCAGCAAATTACAGAGAAAGAACGTTAAAACGTAATCCCGGGTGGCCCGAGTTCTTCCGAATTAACAGGGAACTATTATATTTGTTACGAACAAAAATTGTAACAGTATGTCCCTTACGTCTAACAACAATAAGAAGAACGACAAAAAAGGAAAAAAGAACAATAATAATATGGTAGGTGGCTCCGGCTCCAAGTTCATCAGCAAACCTGGTGGTAAAGTTGGCGGCGGATTCAATAAGAAGGTTACCAAAACCGGTGGCACAAGAGGTAGCTAATTAGTTTGTATGAGTGAACTTGAGATCCCGGTTACCTGGAAGGGTAAAGACCTCTCCTTCCCTGCCCGATTGCAGCAGACCGGTTATACGCACAGGATCCTGGTGGATGTGAATGGTGTTGAAGTGGCGCTGGAACCCGATGAAGAAAAGAATTATCGTGCAATACTGGTGGACCCCGATCACCCGGATGCGAAAAAGCTGGATGCCGGATTGATTGCGGCAATTGTGGAAGTGGTGGAATCTGTGGTAAGATGATCACCCGTTCTTAAAGATATCTTTTTATGCCGGCCGCTCTTCACAGAGCGGCCGTTTTCATTTCCTCCATTTTAAAATACAATTAAAAAATACGGGAAATGATGAAATGCTCTGCATAACAATGCTGTGTGTTTTCTGTAAGATGAATTTATAGGTATGACTTTTGATACGATGGCAGAAACGCCTCCGTAACCTTAGCCTGTAGAATTATCTAACACAAAACGAAACAAATTTGTTATGATCAATTCTACCCGGTCTTACAGACTGCTGCGGAGAAGTGTTGTGCGCGTATTCACCGGATGCCTGATTCTCTTCTCATTTTCTTATGCATCTAACGGACAGGACACAGCGAAACCGAAACAAGACAAGTTCCTTCTCAAAACAGATACTATCCCCCGAAAAGATCCTCCCCCTTCTGATACGATCCCTAAAAAAGATACTGTTCCCATATTGCAGGATACTATGCCAACGCAGGCAGACGATAGCCTCAGGCAGCAAACAGATACAGCACTCGTTACCGGCAGGGTATCGCTGCCTGCTGAATCCACTGACCTCTCGGGAACTTCGGTTCAGGTAAAAGGACAGCAGGCCGTGATCCTCACAGACAGTTCCGGCCGCTTCGCCATCAGGGCCAAACCCGGAGATGTACTCGTTTTCAGCAGGGTCGGTTTCAGAAGCACCGAGGTAAGGGTCAGTGCACAGAAACAGGTCACCGTCAGTTTGCAGGCCGCGGGCAGCGATGAGCTTGACCAGGTAGTGGTGGTCAGCTATGGCAAACAGCGGCAACGAAACATCACCGGTTCCATCGCAGTAGTGGAAGCAACGGATATCCGCGATATCCCCGCTGCTGAATTCGGACAAAGACTCAATGGTAAAGTGCCCGGCCTGCAGATCAACCAGGTGACCGGCAGACCCGGTCAGGCCATGACCTTCCGCCTCAGAGGCGCATCCTCTCTCAATTCAGGCAACCAGCCTTTGTTTGTAGTGGATGGTCAACCGGTAACTGATATCAATCTGCTGAATCCTGACGATATTGAAAGTTTCAGTGTGCTGAAAGACGCTTCCTCCACAGCGCTCTACGGGTCACGCGCAGCCAATGGCGTTGTGATGATCACCACAAGAACTGCCAAACCCAACAAGACCGTTGTTACTGTCAACAGCTCCGTTGGCTGGCAAAGCGTAGCAGAAAGAGGCAGGCCCAATACCATGAACGCAAGAGAATTTGCCACGTTCATGAAGGAATATTATGAAGATAAAAGACGCTACGAAGGAACGCCCACCGATCCTCCACGCGAACCAACACTGGATGATGTGCCGGAAGAATATCGTAATCCCTCACAATATGGAGAAGGAACCGACTGGTACGATGAGATGCTGAGAACTGCCCCCATGCAAACACACACCGTGAATGTATCCACGGGCACCAACAAGGTACTCAGCAGTATTACCGCTACCTACTTCAATCAACAGGGTGTGATGCTCAACACAGGGATGGAACGTTTTTCTTTTCGCGCCAATAACGAGTTCCGCCCCATCAAAGGACTCAAGCTTGGATTCAATATTGCGCCTTCGTTCCAGAATGATAAGAACACAAGAGCCAACCTGGATGGAAACCGGCAGATCCTTGTACTGGGTATGATCGCTTCACCACTCGTTCCCAAACAAAACCCGGATGGAAGCTTTCCGCTCAGAGGCAGCTCTACAGGCATGTATGCCATGCCCAATCCTTATCAGCAATTGCTCAATGCGAACGTAGATCAGAAAACCTTCAGGATGCTGGGTAATGCATATGCTGAACTGGAGATCATCAAAGACCTGAACTTTCGCACCAGCGTGAATGTAGACCTGGGGAATGCAGATTACAATGCATTCTACAATAAGAACTATGGTACATTCGGGTCTCCCCCACCCAATACCAATATCAACGCAGTGCACAGTTCCTTCAACTATACCTCCTGGTTGACGGAAAACACACTTACTTATAATTTCTTTCTCGGCGCCGATCATCATTTTGATGTACTGGCAGGATATGCTGCACAGAAATACAGTCGTAATCTCCGGAATATCTCAGGCACTAATTTTCCGAACGATCTTATTCCCTGGATCATTCAGGGCTCAGGCGTGAACAGCGGCAACACCAACAATACAGAATGGGATATGATCAGCTGGTTCGGAAGACTGAATTATGATTTCCAGAACAAGTATTTCATCACGGCTAATATTCGTCGCGATGCATCTTCACGATTCGGAACCGATAACAGGTGGGGATATTTCCCATCAGTTGCGGCTGGTTGGGTTGTGAGTGATGAGAAGTTTTTCCCCAAGAGCAAGCTGATGTCATTCCTCAAACTGCGCGGCAGCTATGGTCTTACAGGAAATAATAATATCGGGGATTATACACAGGTGTCGCTGCTGAGTCCCACTCCTTATACATTTGAAGGAGCCACCAGCAGTCCCGGTTATTCCATCACTTCTCTCGGTAATCCGCTGCTGAGCTGGGAAACCTCCAAACAACTTGATCTCGGATTGGAAGCATCTTTTCTTGACGACAGAATCCAACTCACTTACGATTATTACAGGAAAGAAACAGAAGACCTGTTGTATCGCATCGATCTACCTTCTTCTTCAGGATATACGCAGATCACTTCCAATGTTGGTTCTTTCAGGATGTGGGGTCATGAGATCTCACTCAGCACCCTCAACCTCACAGGAGCATTGAAATGGACCACCAATTTCAATATCGCTTTCAATGATAACAAAGTGCTTCGCCTCCAGAACGACAACCCTATCGGCGGCACAGGTACGTATAACGATTATAACCGTACCGCTGTGGGCCGCAGGATCGGTGAGTTCTGGGGCTATGTGTTCGACGGCGTTTATATGACACAGGAAGAATTTGATTCGCAACCCAAACACAATACTTCTGCTGTAGGTACCACAAGAATGAAAGATATCGATGGCAATAATGTGATAGATGCAAAGGATAAAGATTTTATCGGCAATCCCAACCCACGTTATCTCTACGGCATGACCAATACACTTAGCTGGAAAAACTGGGATTTCAATGTAGTGGTTTCAGGCGCTGCAGGACATGATATTATGTACGTGAATAATCAGAACCTTTTGAATATCGACGGCATTTTCAATGTAACGAAAGACATGGCCCAACGCTGGCGTTCACCCTCCAATCCCGGCAATGGCAAAGCGCCGCGCACACTCACAGGCACAACCGAATTGTACAGGCTCGGCAATTCCAATTGGGTCTCTCCCGGTGATTATCTTACTGTGCGTAACATAACGCTCGGATATACTTTCACGGATGTTCTGAAGTACGTGAAGTCGGCCCGCATCTATATCAGCGGCAACCAGCTTTTCGTTTTCACGAAATACAAAGAACAAAACCCAGAGGCCAACGACAGCCGGGATCAGGCCACAACAGGTGGTCTGGACAATGGATCCTTTCCCGTTCCCAGGAACTTTATCATTGGAGCCAATATCAGTTTCTAACCGGCAATTACAATTGAAGACCTATCTAATCTAATTATATGAAACGTTATCTTTTAATTTTACTGGTAGCCTGCACCGGACTTGGTTCCTGCAAGAAAGACTTCCTGGACCTGCTGCCCGAAGGCAGCATTCCTCCCGAAAATTATTTCAAGAATACAGAAGAGTTTCAGCAGGCGCTGACAGGTGCGTATGTGCCTTTGCGTGATATAGCCAATATTGCCTTCTTCATGGATGAAATGCGATCAGACAATACCCATTATGATTACAATGCGCAGGATCGTGGAGGGATCGGTTATGAACAGCTGGCGGATTTCATGGATGATGCCGGCAATAGCGTGATCAATACCAGGTACGCAGCCGCATTCAATGGCATATCCCGCACCAATGTGATCCTCGACAGACTGGAGACCATCCAGTTTGAGATGGCTGAGGAAGACAGAAAAAAGATCACTGGTGAAGCCAAAGCGCTTCGTGCACATTATTATTTCGACCTGATCCGTCATTTCGGTCCGGTTCCTCTGCACCTGCACGAAGTGCGCACTTCAGAGCAGGCATTCAGGCCCCGGAGCACAAGCGACAGCATCTACAATCAGATCATTGCCGACTTTACGGAGGCTATCAATTCGCTGGCTCCTCCGGCTGGCTTCCCTTCCTATGGCCGCTTCAACAAAGGATCAGCGTCAACGGAACTGGCTCTTGTGTATATGACCCGCAAACAGTTCGATCTGGCGGTACCGTTACTCCAGGATGTAACCACTATGGGGTACGATCTGTGGCCGGCATATAAAGATGCTTTCAATCCCGCCAATGAAAGCAATGCCATGAACAAGGAATCTATTTTGGAAGTGGGATATAAATCGGGAACCGATGGACAATCCAGTCAATTTATTTATCGGTTCTTACCATTGACGGTAGACCTGGCGCCCATTATCGGCTTCTCCTATAATAATGTGAATGGTGGCTGGAACACGCCCACCCAGGACCTGATTGATACTTACGAAGATGGTGATGCGCGACTGCCCGCCAGCATCAATATCCTGGAAGGAAGGATCAGGAGCGGTGATACAGGATGGTTACCAGATAAAGTGATCACAGATATTACTTCTTATACCCCTCCTGCCGGCACTACTCCGAAGGTTTTTGTGAGCAAGTATTTCTTTCCTCCGTATACTGCTCCGGGTTATAATACCGATCAGAACTGGCCGGTATTCCGGTTTGCAGGTGTGTTGTTGTGGCTGGCAGAATCGCTGAATGAAAGTGGAAGACCGGGTGATGCGTTGGCACCTCTTAATCGCGTAAGAAAAAGAGCCGGACTGGATCCGGTAAATGCCGGCGATCCTGGTTCACTCCGAACAATTATTGCAAATGAACAAAGAGTGGAACTGGCTTTTGAGAATTATCGCTGGCTGGATCTGGTGAGAACCGACAAAGCCATCGAAGTGATGACAACACATGGGGAGGAAATGAAATCATTGTATAGTTATCTTTTGCCTGGTTCGTATAATGTGAATGCGAATAAGTTGATCTATGCGATTCCGCTGCGGGAGGTGACGCTGAATAAATTGGATCAGAATGAGGGGTATTAAGTTTATCGTTCAAAATCAGAACCTGCTGTTTACCGGGGTTCGGCTGGGTAACTTCCACGATAAGAGATAGTTTGCTATGGTCCGATCAGGTGAAATTTTCTGAATAATTCTTTGGGAGATAACATAATACACCTATATTTGCACCCCGATTTAAGCCGATTGGCTTAAGGATTCGGGTGGTGGCGCAGCCCGGTAGCGCACTTGCATGGGGTGCAAGGGGTCGCTGGTTCGAATCCAGTCCACCCGACGAAAAGAAGCCCTTTCGCTTAGCGGAGGGGCTTCTTAGTTACAGTAACCTTTTGAAATTTATTTACTAAGGCGATCGGAAACCTCGGTGCAAACGAACTGTTCAAAAGAAAATATCCCTAAAAAAGTGTTTAACTTTTCGGCAGTGCAAGCCTCCGATTTTTTTATAATAGCTCTTATGCAAGACTTTGTCCTATCAGTAGATGGGTGCTTAATACAACCCTGTTCCAAAGATTGATAGTAATTACAGCCGTTATTATATCTGCGATTTGGGTCTCGCTAAAAAACTGTAAGGCGTTTGAATAGGTTTCATCCGACAATCCATTCCGATGGATTAATGTTATCTCTTCGGTTATTGCCAACACTGCTTTTTCTTCATCCGTAAAAATACCCTCAGCTTCTCTCCAGGTATTCAATAGAAAAATACGCTGATTTGTTTCACCATTTTTAATTGCGTCCTGAGTGTGAGTGTTGATACAATACGCACAGCCGTTGATTTGTGAAGCACGGATTTTTATAAGCTCTTTGGTTGTCCTGGATATAATAGATGATTGTGAAAGGTAGATTTCTAAACCAACCATCGCTTTTAGCGCATTTGGAGCAACTTCTTTAATGTTAAATCGTTTTTGCATTGTATTATTCTTTTAAAATTGTTCAATGCAAAATTGGAAAGTAAGAAATTGAAAAAACTTAAACTGGTTTAAGAAAGAAGTTTCTTTCGGATTTCACTTAAATATTCGGGGGTAAAACCCAGATAGGAAGCGATTAAGTATTGAGGAACTCGTTGCACGAATTCGGGGTGATTTCTAACGGCCTGGAAATAAAATTCTTCTTTTGAAAATGAAAAAAGAAATTTGATACGTTTTTGAGCTGCTGCATATGCCCGTTGGTAAACAAAACGGAAATAGCGTTCCATTACCGGAAACTCCTTTAATAGGTTCTCCTGTTTTTTTTGAGTGATGTAAAGTACAATAGATTTTTCTACAGCCTGAATATAAAATTCCGTAGGAACCTTGTTTTCGTAGGCAAAGTTATCTGTAAGCCACCAGGTTTCTATTGCAAATTCAGTGGTTTGTTCAATGCCTTTTTCGTTGATGTAAAACTTTCGCAATAAGCCGCTCAGAACAAAATAATGATGTCTGCAAATTTGTCCTTCCTGTAATAGGTTTTCTTTTTTAGCCACCTCTTTCGCATCAAAGTACTTTTTAATTTCTGCGAATTCATCGTCTGATACTTGTGCGAATTTGGCTATATGATTTTTAAATATATCCAGCATTTGGGTTAAAAGAGTGTTCGGTTTAGGATTGCACGTAACTCTTGTATGGGCAAAATCTCACCAAAGACTTTCGTAAATATAGCCATGTAGAGCCAGTTCCCGAAAGTTGTTTTAATGAATTTAATCATTTAATCGATGAGCTGATTGGTCTACTCTTTTTGGATCAGGCTCCTGGTCATAGAGGTTTCAATACTTTACAATGTCTCGAATTGGCTGAAAAACTTGAAATTTCCTTTAAATCCTCAATAAAACGGTTCGACATTTGTCCAGTCTTCCCGACTGAAACAGGAAACCCGCTCCGAGAGCGGGTTTCCTGTTTATTGGATTTTGTTGGAAAAATGCTTATCCATTGACTACCAAGATATTTCGAGTTCGAATCCGGTTGGATGTTATGTGATGCCACCCAACATTGATAAACGGAAATATATTCGCTAAATCAATTTCCACTTTGCATGCGAAATTATGAGCATGCACCAACCTAATAAAAGTAAATTAGGCTTCCCTGCTGACTTTAGAGTTAGATATACATTTTTTGTCAAAGAAAAGGGAGGCAGAAGTAAGCTCCCCTTCCAAGGCATCCGTTCAGATTTCTGGTATGATTTTGAAGGCCATAGCCAAAATCAACTTTATATGATTGGGCCCGAATTCGAGGACTCTTTGGGAAACATCATTTTGGATAATTCAAATCCTTTGCCCATAAATGGAACTGCTCTCATGTGGATTATAGTTCCTGAAAGACGACCTTATCATCAAGGCAAAGTTAAGGTTGGAATATAAGGCTATCGAAATACTTGGGCTCTTTACGAATCCTACACACTGACATAGTCTGAAGAAAACATTTAGTGGTTCTCATTTCATATCTGAGGTATTAATAACGTTAATCTCATGTCAGGCGATGGTTCAAGAATGTTGCTGTTCATATTTAGAACTAATTTTTAGTATACAGCTTGCATAATATTGTCCTTGCAGCAAAAAGACAGCCTTGAATGTTGGATTTTCATATTCATTTTCTTTTCCGTTTATTAACCAGGATGAAGGGTGAACATACTTAGAGTATAGCTTGAAAAACGCTTCATATTCTTCTCTATTTCCTGTGTGTGTCGCAAGCAAACCTACACTCCAATGTTTGGATTCTGTCAATTCGTGCTCTTTTACAATGTTTCTAATATGTTCCATTCTATCGAGAATTGGTTTAGCCGTCTCTTCAGTGGCCCCGTATTTTTTTAAAGTCAATATACCTTCATAAATTTCAATCTCATCAGTTGCTTTCTGAACTACAAATTCCTTCGCTTTCTCTGGATTGATTGTAATGTATTCAGCAATTAGATAGCATTCGAAGAGGTTTCTAGTGAGCCAAGCATTTAATTCAATAGGTAGTTCCAAAGAAGAAAGTAACCTATTTACAAGAATTGAAGAGTAATTGAGCACATTTTTTAATGTAACACCTAAAAAGTCATCCGGTTTACTGATTGATATTTTTGACGAACCTTCATTTAATTGCTGCTGTATTTTAATGAGGTTTGCCTTCAGGTCGTTAAAAGACCCAGCTATTATTTTATCTTCAAATTTCATGATTGTTAATTAACTATTGCCTAACTCTTGAATTTACGAAATCTAGTCAAAAACCTTTCTAAATACAGCTGAACATTCGAAAGGTTTTTATAGTATAGCTGGATTGGTGATTTTGATTTGCATTGCCCCTGGCATTCTAATCCGTTTCCAACTTTATGCAAATTGCCAGCGGGCGAATCACTTCTCCGGCAACTACTTTACCGTGGCACTTGCCAGGAATCCATTTAGGCATCTTATTAATAAGTTCCAGCGCAGCTTTTTCAAGGGAATTCAGTTGTAAAGAATCACTTCTATTTTGAATGCAAGGTTTTTTTATTTGCCCGTCTGTATCAACAATGAATTTTATCCTTGGCATTGGCAAGGAAGCTAAATCACCTTCGGTGTCCTGTAGAGTCAATAGATTTTTGTTTAAGAAACGAGCATATGCCGTGACTCCACCAGGAAATTCAGGTTCAATTTCCAAACTAGTATAAATTTTCTTTTTTAGGGACTTGCTGTAATAATAATCGCAATTGTTTGAGACATCGAAAGCCGATGTTTTACCATCTAACAACAGGTATGTTGCAAAAAATAAGAAGGATAGTATTTTCATCAAATCTGCTTTTTGTTAAAACGTGCGGCTTTATAAATGTAAGTGTATTGTACAGATCAAATACTTACTTCCACAGATTATTTCTCATAACTTATTGTCTCTCCATTATAATCGATCTTATACTTGCCTCCGCTAAAGTCAGTTAATTGAATAAAATCCTCATTCATTTCAAAAGGATTTCCCTCGTATAAGGATACAAATATATCTGCTCCTCCGAAACTCCAAATAACATTACCTTTTCTATCAATTCTTGAAACAGTTAATTCTCCATGTGAAATATAGGAATCTTTATATTTATGAATTGAAAAACATGTGGCCCAATCCACTTCAGTCATCCAATTCAGATTTAGGTCAGGAATTGTTAAGGAGAAAACGTTATTGCAGCACCTGATTATTAAACTATCATTGTCTATAATTACAGAATTGGAATTCACGGAAGTTGCACCAGCTACAGCTTGTAATATTGCACTAGCTTTTTTTATTTCACGTTGGTAAATTATGATTGCATGTTGTGAAGTCGGAATGCAGTCTTCGTCCTTAGCAGGGCGATAAGTATTCTCATATAAGCCTAAATGCTCTAATGTTTGACTGGATTTATACTCGTCAAATACTTCAATAATGAAATCTTTAAGGGATAGAGTTATTTTCATCGTAATCAACTCTTCGTTTAATTAGATTTAATCAGCATAATAAAAAGAGCCAATTTTTGTATTAACATTTCAACTGGCGATTGGGTAAAAACCTTTGGGTAATTTTAATCCAACCGACCGGAACAAAACCGACCTTACTCGTTCAGACTGGCACAGTTCATCTAAAAGAAAAGTATTGCTTGTTAATTATGCGAAAGTCAATTATTCATAATTACTCTATCCTTCCCCAGCCTATTGAATTCAGCCATTCTCTGTCAATATTTACAATTCTAAAAGGAAGGCTATTATTATTTTGAATAAAGATAAATACCTTAGAGAATAGCTCTTCTTTTATGTTAATCGCAATTTGCTTATCGAAATTTTGTTCTTTCCACATTTGAACAATTCTATCAGGTAAATAAAAACCCAATTTTAGCGTTTGATTTATTGTAATTGTCCAAAAGTCTAATTGAGCATCCCCACCTCTCAAATAATGAAACTGGGCATTTAATTGATTATTGCCTCTTAGTAATCCCCTGTTTATATCTTCATCTGAAATCAGGAATAACATATCGCCGCTTTCAAGTAACCCAATAATTACTCGGTTTTCAAAATGAGTAAAGGAATTTAGAATGGTTCTAAAGTGCGAATCCTTTTCTTCTGCAAAGTTTCTTCCATTTTCTGTTTCGTTACCTTTTAAAAATTGGAGTAAATCTGTTAAATCTTGTTGTTGAAATTGTCGAAGATAATTATCGGTAATTTCATGGAACAGACCACAAATATTGTCTGGCAAAAACCAGCGGAGAGATATTAATGGAATTTTATTATTAGCAGCAAACTCGAAAGCATCCTTGGTAAAATCTTCAATTGAAGCTACGCCAACCTGATAATTATACCTTTGCCGGTTATCGATCGCTAAGACACTTCTCCGATTATTTTGTCTATCTTGAATTAGGTCTCTTGTAACGATTTCAAATTCATTGATGTCATATCTTAAACCTAGTGCGTTTCTTATTATTGTTAACCCAGTCTTTTTATTATAAGCTTTGCATTCAAAGTTAATCCTATAAGGATAAGAGAATGGCATCTGGATAGGGGGAATCATTAGCACATCAGCATCATGTGCTGCACCTTTTCCATTTATAAAGTTTAGGCCACGTTGTTGAAAAATGAAAAGCCCATCTGGACGAACACGTCCAAAACCGCAATTTGACAATAACTTTCTAACAATGTACTCTAATAAACTTCCTTTTAATTTTGATGCACTCATATTGAATTAGGTCTTACTGTAATTGAGGCAAAATTTGTATTTCCGTAAATAGGGGATATCTAAATGATACGGTAGTATACTATTTCAGGAAGTAAAAATCTTCTTTGTAGAATTCATTTTAAGCGAGGTAACTACTGATTCAGCTTTTCCAACAACCTCATTATCTTCTCATTCATCGCCATCTGATTCTCAATCATCTTCGTCATCAGCGCCATCAGCTTTTCATCTACCCCATTATAATTATTTATCCCAGCCGCTGGTGAATTACTTCCTATCTCAATAAAATGCCCGGTCGAAGCTGTAATCAAATTTATCGGGTCAACTTTCAAATATTCAGCAACCTTCTGAATCAAATCAATAGTGATCTTACTCTCCCCTCTTTCATACTTGGTATAAGCAGCTTCGGTTATACCTATATGCTCGGCAACATCAGCAGCTTTCTTCTCTCTTATCTTCCTTATTTTATATAAGTTCCTTCCCACC
This sequence comes from Pseudobacter ginsenosidimutans, assembly GCF_007970185.1. NCBI lineage: Bacteria > Pseudomonadati > Bacteroidota > Chitinophagia > Chitinophagales > Chitinophagaceae > Pseudobacter > Pseudobacter ginsenosidimutans. Next base: position 6,059,305 of record NZ_CP042431.1, read on the forward strand.
ATCTTATTCTCCAACACAGTAAATTCCTGCTCCATATTCAGTTGTTTTAAAGTTGAAATTATTCAGATACACAACCATCCAATCCCACCTTAACAAATATAATTAATCCAAATTTGCATAAGAAATAAGTTTAAGCAATGCCAGGCGGGTATGCCTCACAGATACCCTTCAGACTTCAGGAAACCAATACCAGGACATGCTACGTCAAACTGTATTTTTTAACCAGTTAAAATCTACTTTTTTTTATGTCCTGTTTTAATTCTACGGATCAGCAGATCCCATCAATTGCATTCCCTCCGGAAATTCAAGCCAATCCAGCCATTGGCATTCGTCAATTCTTCAACGGGGATTCCCTCCACAAAGTCCGCGCAGACCTGGAAAATCTCCGAAACACCACCATCACGGAATCCTACGGAGACCTGGACAAAGAAGACAAATGGCTTCTCGTCGATTTTCTCCGCCGGATCGGGATTCTTATTGAGCTCGCACATTTGATCAACTCCAAAGAGCCATCCAACTGATCATTTCTTTTCATCAATTTGTTCGTTGTTGCAGGGAAAATAATAATTTGTATCAGGCTTCTGCTACATGCAGAAGCTCCCTGCCCAACGAATCCAATCTTAAATTAAAACTTCATCCATGCAATCAAATCCGCTCCTGCAAAAGGTTTCAGACATCATTAACAACATCGTTCCTGCATCCAGGATAGTACTACTTGCCTACTGCAATAAGGAAAAACAATCCTTTTCCATTTTCACTGAAGCCGGTTTTCACCTCCATGATCCTGCAGAATTGCAGCTATTCGTACTCGCTGATGTCCCAAATATGGACATCAATGTTGCCGTCAATAAGATCGAACAAAACTGTCAGCACATCATTCCGGTTAGCATCATTCTCATGAACAAAAACGAATTTGCTGCGCTACTCCAGCAGGGTAACCGATTTGCCATAACGGTCACGAAATCTACCCAGTTGATCTATGACAATAACTCCAACCTGGAAGTGCTTCCTGTCGGTCAGGACACCATAAACCACAATTCGGAGTATATCACCTGGTACAGGCGGGGACTGGCTTTCCGGGAAATGGCAGGCACGCAATTCAAAGCAGGCGAATACGATACTGCCACTTACTGCATGCACGTTTCTGCAGAACATTTCCTCTGCATGCTAATTCAACTAAGCATCGGATATCGCTTAAACTCGCATGACCTCGACAGACAATTTCGCCTCCTGCAATTTTACGTACCTGAAACCCGCAATGTGTTTCGCAGAGAAACAGAGACCGACAAACAAAATTTTCAATCATTGAGAACCAACTTTGTTTGCTTTATGAACAAGTCTGAAAACACAGTAAATGATTACGAAGTGGAGGATTATCTTGCTGACCTCTACAAACTTCAACTCATAGCTGAAGGACTCTTCTATGTTCAGTCGGCATTATTCCAGCACGTGAATAAGCTGTCGGAAGAGCCACATATATGAGGTCTCCCCTACACAATCAATATTCCCTATTTGAAACCAATATCGTTAACAAAACACAAAACATTTGAAGTAAAAATTCTCCGGTATTTCATTTCTGCACATATTTGCTTTTGTTATACCCTACAGGATTTGAAAAAAACAGGTAAGAATTACCTTTTTGCTCAAAAAAAAATCCGACCTTAAACATAACCCCTGTTTATTTTTTTCACCACGCAGGTATTTTTACATCATCTGCGTAAAAGATCAGTCGGCAACACAAGGTTCTGAACTCATAGTAGCAGGTTTCTGAAAAACGGGTAGCATAGATAGTTAACTCATTTTCCAACAAAAAAGATCACGTCTATGAGAACCTTGATAGCAAACTCTGAACAGCTACTATCCAACCTGCGCGAGCAACTGGCGCAGGTAACCAACTCCCACAACAATCCCCTTCAACAGTCCCAGGCCGCTTTGCCCGTATGCATCGAGCATATTCGACAACTGCGAAAGCAGCTCAAAACCTTCCGGAACATTCCAAAAGATCAGGAGATCTATTTCTTCAAACACATCAAGCCGCGGTTTGTATGTGAGTTCTACTTCAACGCCATGGTGTACCGGCTTCACTACGCCTGGCCAATGGGTGACATCAAAAAACAACAAATTTATCTGGAAGAAAAGCTGCACCAGATCAACCAGTTTTTTGAAACCAATCATCATTTCTATTTCTACTACAGAACAAACAGCACGCACCTGGACAGTACATTCTTTGTACGCGGTCAACAGGATGTAGAGCCATCGCCAGAACATCTTATCTGCGGAACAGATCCCGCGTTCTACACGCCCAGGGATCTTATGATGGCGGAACTTCTGGCCAATTATCAATTCCAGGACTACCTGCAGGATCAACTGCACCAGCTTCTCCCCTCTCAAATGCCGGCATCAAAAGGTTCCAAAGACCCGGTACTGGTTTGGAGCGAAAGCAAGAGCGCATTCATGGAACTGATCTACGGCCTGCATCTGAGTCGTGCTTTCAATGGTGGTAAATGTGATATCAAAACGATTGTAGCGGTTATGAGTAAAACCTTCGGCGTGGAGCTCAGGAATATCTACGATTATATCTATCACATCAAAATGCGCAAACTGGAGCCCACCAAATTCACGGACAAAATGAAATCATGTTTACTCCAAAACTTCTCGGAACAACTGGATCTTCCGGATAGCGCAGCTGCTCCCCAATAGCAGCCAATAAAAAAATCCGGAAAATCTTATACGAGTCGTATACACCTATGAAAACGGATCGTTGTGAGCAGCGCAGCTTTGTGCTCACAACGATTTTTTTATGCGCACAAGGCAACAACACAAAAAGCAATCTGCTCAAACACTAAGGTCTCTCTGCTTTCTCAGTACTGTCTCAGTACAATCTCAGTACTATCCAGCCTGTTTTAAACAGGTTCTGACTACTATCTCTCTACTTTCCACCTATAATTTCTGCTTTCCCGATCTCAGTCTGCCTGATGGCAGCACATCCTCATTTTGCATTCCAGGAATCATCATAGTTGACCGGTCAAACATTTCATCATTCATTAAAAACAATGTTATGGCACAAAATCAATCCGGTAATTCAAAAAGCCTGAACAGGGCTAAGATCCAAAATCAGAATTCGTTCGAACGCACCAGGGAGAACCTTGCAGAGTTCAACAATGTTTCTGAAACAACACGACTTATCAGGAACGGTTTCCAGTCGCTCATCAAGAGCGCAGATCCCGGCAGGCATTTAACGGGCCGCCTGCAAAAACAGTTGATGGAGGTGTTGAAAACCGATTCCATCAATGATCGTGGGCTTCGTCTTGTTGCCAAAGGGAATTTTGGACTTATGAAGGATTTCGAGTTCAACAGGAATGCTTCATTGAGATCAGTGCTTTCACTGGATTTCACTTTTACTGTGGACAGGGCCACCGGAAAATTCGTGATCAGCTTTCCTCCTTTCATCCCGGCAAAAGAGCTGGCTACATACCAGAGCGCTACGCATTTCAGACTGGTAACAGCCGGTGCGGAACTGGACATACCCAATGCGGACGTGAATGTGAACATCGCGCAAACAGAGTACATCCCCATTCAAAAAGCTGAAGTAACAGTGGCTAACCTGGAGAACCAGCTTACGGCCAACACCCAGCTGACCTTGATGCTGGTAATGTCTGTTGAGTATTATCAGGAAGTAAATGGAAAAATGTACTTGCTGAGAGCAGACAAGCGCAATCCGATGAAGGTCATCTACGCTGAAAGTGCCATCGTATAAGCATTTGGCGTAATCCGGTTTGGGCGCTGGTTAGTAGCTATCATTCCATTTTTTCACCAAATCCAATTCAGATGTGGGAAAAGATCAATAAGGTGTCGGTGCAGGTGATCGTTGCCGTTACCTGCATCATCAGCCTCAATATCCTCGGCTTCCTGCTCTTCTTCAAAGGACTGCCGGAACAGAACAAGGAAATCGCCACTTACTATATCGGACAATTACAGGGCGCAATAGTGGCCGGTATTTTCGGATGGTTGTACAGGCATCAATCAAAAACTAAAATGTAAAAAGATGAAAACGCTCCTCTTCATTACGATGATCCTGTTGCTGTATAGCTGCAGGACCGTACAGAAAGCATCGGAAGATCAATACGTCTTATCGGAAAGTCATGATGCTGCTACCGGTATCAACTTGGATTCCCAGTCATTGGCAGCCACGCAGGTAAAGAACACCAACCTGTCTTCCCTATCCAGCTCCGGTCTTGATTTTGAAAGACTGATAGAAGAACAGGTACTGGAATACAGAATTCCGCGTGAAGACAGTAACACAGCTGGCAATTTAAACTTCAGCAAACTGGTGCACACCAGGCGGACTATAAAAGAACGAGGGAAACAAATAGTCCTGGGCTTTGAACAATCCACCACAAAAGACAGCCTCCAAAAGCAAGAATCCGCTCAATCCAGGCAGGAATTCCAGTCGGAAAGCAATAATGATCTAACGCTGGTGCAAAAACGAAGACTTACCAAAAGAACAGGCATCCCCTGGTATGTATGGGCCGGAAGCGGCGCTGGTATTACGCTTGGCCTCTGGTTGAAAAAGCGATACCAACTGAACAGGGCTCAGTACCATCAAATCCGGGAACAATGAACGCGCAACTCATTTCAGCAGAGTCGCTGAAGCGGATCTGTTGGAAAACCGGTGCGCCGGCTGCGAAAGAGATCGTTCCGGTGATCAATAAGATCTGTCCATTGTATGGGATGAGTACGCTGATCCTTCATGAGTTCCTGGCCAATGTGCTCCATGAATCCAATGAGTTCAGCAGGTATGAAGAGAATCTGAATTATTCAGCCAACCGGCTGATGGCTGTCTGGCCTTTTCGATTCAAAACGATCAAATCGGCCCTGCCATACGCCAACAACCCTCAACTGCTGGCTGCGAAAGTGTACAACGGGAGAATGGGAAATACAGCTCCATTAGATGGATGGGAATTCCGCGGCTCGGGCCCGATCCAAATGACAGGAAAGGACAATTTCACACGCTTCGCCAGTTGGATGGATAGAAAATTCAACATCACCAGATCCGAGCAGGAATGGGCCAGGTTGATACGAACAGATCATGAAGCAGGCATGCACTCGGCATGCTGGATCTTTTCAATTGCCAAAGGACTGAATGATGAAGCAGCCAGAAATGAAATGGAGCTCATCATTCAAAGGATCAATGGCGGGTATAATGGACTTATGGACAGGCTCAGGTATTATGAGTTGTGTAAGGAATTTCTGGTATAGTTGGAAACACAAAGAGTGTGTCTCCCTGCTTTCAAACAGTGGAGACACACTCCTGGTATAATTTTTCGGTAGTGTTACATTAAGTGTGTCACTTTTTAAAGATTGAGTTTTAATCTATCACTAAAGATAATGGATAATTGGGCCAATGTCTGGTTCCAGTTGTGGACAGGCTTATTCCACTTGGCACATATATTTTCCTGCACCAGGAATAAAAGCTTCATCAGGGCGTCTTCGGATTGGAAGGCGCCTTTTGATTTGGTGACAGCTCTTAGTTGACGATGGAAGCCTTCAATGATGTTAGTGGTGTACATGATCCTTCGGACATCCTTGTTATACTGGAAGTAATTGCTTAGTCTCGGCCAGTTCTTTCTCCAGGATTCTATGACCTTCGGATAACGCTCTCCCCAGTTGGATTCCAACTGATCAAGGCTGCGTTCCGCCAGTTCTATGGTAGTTGCTTTGTAGACGTTTTGCAAGTCCTTCATAAAAGGCTTGAGGTCTTTGTAAGAGAGATATTTTTGAGAGTTGCGGACCTGGTGCACAATACATAACTGAACTTCTGTTTTGGGAAAGACAGTTTCAATGGCATCGGCAAAGCCGGTCAGGTTATCGATACAGGCAATGAAGATATCTTCCAGACCCCGGTTTTGCAGATCAGTAAGTACCTGCAGCCAGAATTTTGCCCCTTCATTTTCCCCAATGTACATACCCAGTAGTTCCTTGTAGCCTTCCTGGGTGAGGCCGATTATACAGTATACAGCACGACTCACCACACGGCCTTCATGACGAACCTTGTAATGAATAGCATCCAGCCACACAAAAGGATAGACACGTTCCAACGGGCGGCTGCGCCACTCCTGGATCAGGGGCAGGATCTTATCAGTTACACGGCTGATCGTGGCTGTAGAAGCTTCAAGGCCATACATATCCATCAAATGGTCCCGGATATCGCTATAGCTGGCCCCACGAGCATACAAGGCTATGATCTGGCGGTCCAGATCTACTCCTAACGTCTTATGCCTTTTGGGAATCAGCTCCGGCTCGAAGCTACCATTGCGATCACGCGGTGGGTTGATGTCTACAGTACCAATCGAAGTCTTTACCTGTTTGCGGCCTTTGCCATTCTTACGATTGTTCTCTGCTGGATCCTCCTCTAAATGAGCTTCCAGCTCCCCATCCAGAGCCCCTTCCAGGAACTCTTTCAGCAATGGGGTCAGCACTCCATCCTTACCTAAAAGGCTTTCTCCGTTCTTCAAACGACTTGTTGCCTGCTTCTTGAAGCTCTCGAAATCAAAGTTTTTCTTTTCCATGTTGCCAGTTTAAAGTTATTAAACTTTTTACTGACACACTTTTTGTAATACTCTCAATTTTTCAGCTCTGAATTGACAATTTCGGAATTGAAGAGACTTCATTCCTTAATTCGGTTTTTCAAATCCATTCGCTCATGCAGGATTCTTGCAACTTCAATTCCACCGCCCTTCGCTTTTCTGTAAAATATGACGTGGCGCCCTACCTTAAATCCTAAGATTTCACTTCTTATTTCGGAATAAGATTTTCCTGAAAAATTGCCATCTGCTAAATCCTGGCAAGTATCCAAAAGCATATAGTAATATTTTTCTGCCTGGAGTTCCGACCAAACTTCGTAGGTGTACTCCCAAATTTTAGAGAGGTCTTCTAATGCCTTATTAGAAAGAGAGTACTTAGCCATTTTTTCTCTTTGCTGATTTCAACTTTGCGAGATGAGTTTTAGGATTAAATTTTTTGACAAATCCACTTTCAAAACCTTCATCAATTGCTTTTTGCAGAGCTACAATTTTAGTTTCTTCTTCTTCTAATAAACGAAGTCCAGCTCTTATTACTTCACTGGCATTTTTAAACCTACCAGTAGATACTTTACTATCCACAAAATTTTCAAAATGATCACCTAATGAGATTGAAGTATTTCTTCCCATAGTCCCAAGATTTTTATAAAGGTACCAAATTTTGGTAACATGGAAAATCCTGGGTGAGTCATATCCCCATTTTGTCATTTCACTTGTAATTCATTGCTTTGAATAAAGCTCAATTTTTCTATTATCCGGATCAGCAACTACTGCCATATCTATGTTTTAATCATTCAGAATACCCGCTTTCTTTTACTACATCTCTATTCTTATCATGGAAAAATCGTCGGTAGGCTTGAGTCCGTACTGAAACTCCAGTTTTTTTAATTTTAATTCGATCATGTCTTCCTTTTCACAAAAGCTCTGGTCAAATAATAAGTATTCCAGGACATCGATTTTGCTCTCAACTTTTACCGGACTTATTTTAGTGAAGGTATGAATTCCATCAGTTGCAAGGCTTATATGGGAATTTACTCCGAAAGTACATTTCTGAGTGTGACTGTTATACCACGTATCAAAATCTTCATGCAGGTGAAATCCCAGGTAATCTGGTTTATTATCCTGATCAAAATCAATTGTGGAATCGTCTATGCATATGAGGCCATCTCCAACAACTACATAAGCTCCTGTTTTTGCTTGTGCATCCACTAGTAATATCACGATAGTAGTTAAGAGTTCTCTTTTCCCTAACCCTAGTTGATTCCTGCATGAATTAAGCTCTAAGAACAAATTCTTCAGGATCTCTTTAAGTTCCTTCTCGATTGTAATTTGCTCAGTATGATTTTTGAATTCCTGATAGGTTTTTGTTTGGGCTATTTTACGAAGAAGCTTTTTTACGAGTGTAGAGGCAAAATAGCTTTCATCAGCCATAGTGCAACCATCCATAACAGCACAGAGTATTTTACTGTCTCCTATTGTCCCTGTAAAAAATTGGTCTTCGCAAAAATCCAGGTGATAATCACCCTTCTGTAGCGCAGTATATATTTTCATTAAGAACCTACAAGATACGTCAGAACTAATATTTATCTAATAGTTTCTACAAGGGCAAATTCGATTAAACAAATTGTATTGTTAAATATCTAGTGAGTTCAATACATTAAATATATGTGCAATTCGTTCTATTTTTGTCTATCCGTTCAATAATTATCGCTTATTGGTGTCAGTTACTAGTAGTTCTTATATTGCCAATAGTACTTCTTATGAGTAGAACCACTACACTTCATCTACCAACCACTCAAACACATTAATAACTACCAAATAATTTAGAAATTTTTAGCGCATAAAAATTGTTTTATAAATATTGTGTTTATTATTGCATGCGCATCTCCGTTAGTAAAATCCTTTTACAAGTTTTACCCGATTATTTGGTTACAGGCTTTCTCTGATTGTGGTTTTTCCATACCCCTATCCATAACTCATCTTTTTTGTTGCAGGCAATCGCCTTCAACAGTCATTGCATTTTCTTGAATATTCTATTTATAACCGCAACCTGCAATTATGATTAAGTTGGCTTTGCTAAAAACAATTGCCTGGATATTGGTAATAATATCCTGTGCACTCGCTCCGGTATCCGCACAAACACTCCTCACAGAAAGTTTCAACTATACCGGCGGCACTCCACTTACCAGTAACAACTGGACAGTCCGGGCATCAGGAACACCCGTTATTAATGTTTCTGCAGGCAACTTAAATCATAGTAGCAGCCTTACAAATGATATCGGCAATAAAGTACAGCTAACAAATACCGGCCAGGATGTATATCGTACATTCACATCCAGCAATACAACACTGTATGCCGGGATGGTGGTGAATGTTTCGGCAGCAGCTACCGGCGACTTCTTCTTTATACTAGGTAACAGCACGTCGCCGGAAACCTATGGCAGTAAGATCTATATCAGGTCTGATGGCAGCGGCGGATTCAACTTTGGAGTTGTTCGCGGTACTGGCGGAACACCGGTATACGAATCCACATCCCGTTCATTTGGGACCAACTATTTCCTGGTACTGAAATACGAAGTGGTGGCAGGCGCTACCAATGACGCCATAAAACTGTATGTTGACCCATCACCTGTTGCAACTGAACCAGGAGCAGCAGCTGTTCAATACAATGCCGCCACAGGCGCAGAGATCTCTGCCTCCTACCCTTTATCATCGGTTGGGTTGTACCAGGGAACAGCAGCCGCTGCCGCTACGCTCCAGATCGACAATATACATGTATCCACCACATGGGCAGGCATTACAACCGACCAATTTGATTACGGCGACGCCCCCAATACCTTCAACAATACTAAAGACGGTGTTTTTGCACCTGCCGTACACAAAACACTTGCCGGTCTAAGGATAGGCGCAACGCAGCCCGACGCAGAACCGGCTCCGGCCTCTGTAGCGTCCCCCAATAATAACAACGCTCCTAACGGTGACGGCACAGACGAAGATGGTATCGATGTTAGCACTGATATACTTAAAAAAGGTTTATTTTTTAGCATAAACGTCCCCGTTAGCAACCCGGCCAGCACAACATCGTATCTCTATGGCTGGATCGACTTCAACAATAACGGCGTATTCGAATTATCAGAAGCCGCAGATGCAGTTAAAACCATTACAACGGCAGGCAGCAGTACACAAGTGCTCACATGGGCAGCCGCCAAATCAGCTGCTATCCCCGATGGCATCGATAAGCTTTATCTCAGATTACGCGTCAGTAACCGGTCGCTGATCGACTTCACAACAGCCGCATCAGGCGGTGCACTGATAGATGAGCGAAGCATCGGCAACGGCGCCGCCAGCACAACCAATGCTGCCGACCATGCACAGGTGACTTCCGGCGAAGTAGAGGACTTCCAGATCGACGTTACACGTATCTACGATTTTGGAGATCTCCCGGCTAGTTTCGAAAACGATCTTTCCGGCGCCCCACGGCATGCCATACACGCAGAAGGAGGCCTGGTGCTGGGTAGCCTGATAGACCTTGAAACAGAAGCGGCTTCTGTAACAAGCCCACAGGAAAATAACGGCGCCGGAGATAATGCCAACGGACAGGACGACGAAGACGCGTTAACTTCTCCGCCCAGCGTAATCAAGAACGTAGCTTACAGCATTACTGTTCCTGTAAAGAATCCAACTGCTGCAGCTGCATCAGGATACCTGTATGCCTGGCTGGATCTGAATGGTGATGGAAAATTCACTTCCGATGAACTGGCATCCACCGGAACAGGAACTACCGGCAGTATTGCCATTGGCGCAACCACCAACCGCACACTCACCTGGAGCACCACACAAACCAATATCATCAACGCCGCCTCTTCAAATATTTACCTGAGGATCAGGCTCTCTTCTATAGCGCTTTCCGACTTTACTACAGGCACCAACAATGCGCTTGTTGACGAAAGAGCCATCGGAAATGGCGCTACCTCTACTTCCAACTCAGCCAATGCCACCACCGTATCGCTGGGCGAAGTGGAAGACTACCAGTTAAGTGTAAACGAATTTGATTTCGGAGATCTTCCTGCTGCGTATGAAAACGGACTTGCAGCAAGACAGATCGCCGTGTCTACCCGCCGCATCGGCACGCTGATCGATTATGAAACCTCGGCCGCTTCCGTTGCCGCAGGATTGGACAACAATAACAATAACGGAGACGGAGAAGATGAAGACGGTCTGAATGCAACCGATTTGCCTGTAATAAAAAAAGGCGCACCCTTTACTTTTAACATACCTGTTACCGTTAGCGCCACTTCGCAGCTGATAGCCTGGATAGATTTCAATGGCAACGGGCAGTTTGAACTTTCGGAAGCAGCCTATACAGCAGCTACCGGCGCCACGCAGGGCTATCGCGCAATTGCGGCAGGCGCCAGTACTCAGAGTATTTATTTCAGAGGATCACAAACCAACCTGCTCACCGGAAGCCATGCTTACCTGCGCATCCGTCTCACCAGCACCGCTGGCACAGATAACGCGGCAACAACCGGAGTAGATGAGCGCAGTATCGGTGATGGATTATCCACCGCTGTATATGGCACTCCACAGGAAGGTGAAATAGAAGATTACCAGCTGGCAGTAACCACTGATCTGGATTATGGAGATGCACCAGCCAGCTACGAGAACAATAACGCAGCGGCGGCTGTCCCTGCCCGTCAGTATACCACAGATGACCTGTTCATGGGAAATGCCTATGGCCTGGAAAGCAGTCCTTCGCCTGTTATCTCCCCCGCAGACAATAATGGAAATAATGGAGACGGAGAAGAAGAAGATGGACTGTCCGCTACACAGCTGTATATAAGAACAGGAAGCAATAATATTTACACGGTTACGGTAAATAATACTACCGGCGCCGCTGCAACTTTATATGCCTGGATAGACCTGAACAATAATGGAAGATTTGAAACAGGAGAAGCGGCAACCGCTGTATCGGTAGCCAATGGCGCCACTACAGCCAACATCACTTTTACGGCTGCCCAGGTGAATACCATAACGGTAGATAAAGTGTACATGCGCCTGAGGCTTTTACTGCCTAATACCGATGGTGCTATCGGCGATAATGCAGCCACCACCGCCATTGATGAACGCTCCATTGCAGACGGGCTCTCTACCGGTTTATATACCACGGTCTCCCTGGGAGAAATTGAAGATTACCAGCTGACCATCATCAAAGATTTTGGCGATGCTCCCGCTTCTTATGAAAATGGCGATCCGGCCTCTCAAACCAACAGTAGCGCTCCTTCCGTACTTACCCTGGGTAATACGATCGATTTTGAGCTGGCCCCTGCATCTGTTACAACACCTTCAGACAACAATACAACTAACGGCGATGGCGCTGACGAAGACGCTGTTACTACACCACAAACCATTACAAAGGGCGCGCCATTTGTATTGCAGGTGCCGGTAACAATCGGACAGACATTAGCAGCCGGCACAAAATACCTCTATGGCTGGATAGACCTTGACGGTGATGGCGAATTTGATGTAAACGAACAAACACAGGCTACATTCACCAATACTGCTGCAGGCTCTCTCTTACTGACATTGACATGGACCTCAGCACAAACCAATTCCTTAACACCTGCAGTGATCAGTTCGGGAAAAACCTATGTAAGACTAAGGCTTTCGTCTGTCAGCATAGCCAATGCCGCTGTAGGCACAGCCAGAGACCAGAGAAGTTATGGCAAAGGAAATGCAGATGGCGAAATTGAAGACTACCAGTTACTGGTAACCGATCTGGCAGATTTTGGCGATGCTCCCGCTGGTTACGAAAACGACCAGGCTGCTTTACCGGTTCCTGCAAGACAGGCGTCTTCCGCTAACCTTAAACTGGGAAATAATGCACCGGATGTGGAGAGCTCTTTAGCGAATGCTGTAACGGCTCCCGCCTCCAACAATAGTCCCAACGGAGATGGTACAGATGAAGATGGCATATTGGAACTGATACCTGTTTACGATGGCATTGCCTACAGTGCGAAAGTAAGTGTGTTCAATAATTCAGGCGCTGCCCGTACTCTGCATGGCTGGATCGATTTCAATAACAACGGTCGTTTTGAGAACACTGCCGGCGCCCTGGAATATGCCAGCGTGAGCGTGCCTGCGTCCGCATCACAACAAACGGTAACATTGACCTGGACAGCCGCGCAAACCGCCGCCATCCCCGCACTGACCAACAACCTGTATATGCGCTTACGCATTACCGATGGCGCTTCCGTGGCCGACAATACAACATCCGCAATAGTGGATGAACGGGCCATTGGTGATGGATTGTCCACCGGAATATACGGCACATTGGCACTCGGCGAAATAGAAGACTACCAGCTGCAGGTGATCACTGATCACGACTACGGCGATAACCCGGCAAGCTATGACAATGACCGCACCACTCCCACTCCATTGCCGGTACCGGCACGCCAGGCCATCAGCCAGGCATTGTACCTCGGCCAGCATCCCGCAGATGCTGAAGCCACAGCACAGCATTCAGCCAATGCCAATGGAGATAATATACTCGGTGTAAACGATGAAGACGCGGCCACTCCGGGCGTCATTACACGCGGTGGTGGTTATGTACTGAACGTTTCAGTCACCAACAACACAGGATCAGCTCAAACCTTACACGCCTGGATAGATTTCAATAATAACGGTCGTTTTGAAAATGCAGGAACTGCGCTTGAATATACCAGCGTATCCGTACCTGCATCTGCCAATCCACAAACGGTAACGCTCATCTGGAGCGCAGCACAAAGCAATGGCATTCCCGATCCCGCAACACCGGCACAGCTTCATATGCGATTGCGCATTACTGCAGGCGCCGTTGCCGACTTTACTGCAGGCACTAATAATGCCCTGGTAGACGAACGCGCCGTCGGCGATGGATTGAGCACCGGAGTATATGCAGCATTGGCATCCATTGGCGAAGTGGAAGATTATGTAATTCCTGTTAGCACCAATTACGATTATGGTGATGCCCCGGCCAGTTATGAAAATGGTTTGCCGGCAAGAAATATTTCCTCAGCCCTGTTACAGATAGGCGGCACCCCCGATGTGGAAGCCGCCGCACAAAGTGTAGCAGCCAATGCCGACAACAACGGAACTAACGGAGATGGCGCAGACGAAGACGGCATCGATCCATCGCTCCATAAAGTGAGCCCCAACACAGTTTTTTCTCTCCCTGTAAGGGTAACCAATACCTCTGGAACCACACGTGCCCTGATGGGATGGATCGACTTTAACAACAACGGAATATTTGAAGATGCGGAAGCAGCCACCTTCGCAAACGTTGTAACAGCTACTTTTGATGGTACTGCAACACTCACCTGGACTGCTGCGCAAAGCCGCAATGTGAATACAGCTCACCTGTACATGCGTTTACGATTCATCAATGCAGCGGCAACCAACAATGCCGGCACATCAATGGATGAACGCGCATATGCAGACGGCGATGCAACAGGGGTATATCTTGCAGGGCCCAGGGTGGGAGAAATTGAAGATTACCGGCTTGAAGTAAACCCAACGTATGACTTTGGTGACGTTCCTCTAACCTATGAGGCCAATGCTGCTGCTGCAACGGTTGCAGCACGCCACCAACCAGCATCCACATTGTTCATTGGTGCAGTGTATGACACGGAAGCAACAGCAAATACTGTAGCTGCCAATGCCAACAACAATAATCCAAATGGCGACGGCGCGGATGAAGATGGCATAACCATGAGTTTACCCACCCTGATACCTGGCGGCTCCTATAGCCTGGCAGTAAATGTATTCAAAAGCATTACCGGCACCGGCACACTGCATGGCTGGATAGACCTTAACAATGATGGAAGGTTCTCTGCCGGCGAATATGCATCAGTGCCCGTAACTGCTGCTACCGGCGCACAAACAGCTACCCTCTCCTGGTCGGCTACTCCTTACAGCGGAGTGAGACCCACAACCTATATGCGCATTCGATTTACCACTACTGCCCTGGCAGACAATGCAGCTACACCCGCAGTAGATGAACGCTCTATCGGAGATGGATTGAATACAGGCTTATATGGTACAACGCCACCGAATGGAGAAGTGGAAGATTATATTATTCCTGTAGATGAATCCGGCACTATTCTTCCACTGGCAGATTGCGGAGGACTTGGTAGTATGGATCCGGTGCAGGCAGGTTTTCATGCTACTATTGTAAGACCAGCCAGTGGCGGTTACCTGATCTTTGGCGAAAACACCCACGGTGATGGTTTAACCAATTTGACTTCTCCCACCCTGCTGGTATCCGGCAGTAATGGATTCAACTTTAATGGAGAAGTAAGAATGCTGACAACCGGTTCTTCCAGCGCCTATAACCTGGCTCAATATTTTGCATTGACCACAGCAGGCCTTTATGCATGGGGCACCCAGGGAAGAGTAGTAGCCACCAGTGTTACCAGCAGTACCGCTATGCAACCCATCAGCCTCCCTCCGGGCATTGCACCAGCACAGGTAAAAATGATAGATGCAGGCAGCTCTTATACAACCACTGGTGCAGCCGGAAGTTATTCAAGCCATAATGGTTCGCTGGCTTTATTGACTACCAGTGGCCAGGTTTGGATAAGAAGCAGTGTAAACAGCCCCAACACCACAGACGCATTCAATGCAGTTCAGGGAGATGGCAACCTCCTGCCTGATAACTCCAGCACAGGCTGGCACCTGGTACAAACCAGCGCCGGCGTACCGCTGACCGGCATGTTGGATGTTCGTACAACCGGCACCGTGGCCATGGCTACTGATGGCGTGAAGTTGTATACATGGGGACGGAATATGTTCACCGGAGACGGAACTGCAGCCACTACCCTGCATTACGCAACAGAAATGACAAGTCCTGCAGCACTTTCCACCCCTATTAAACAGATCGATATCGGCTACGGCAATAATATAGCAGCATCCTATTTTGTACTTGACCAGGCAGGTGTGGTGCATGTATTGGGCAATAACAATGCAGGACAATTGGGCATTGGAAATACAGTAACACAGTTGAGCTGGAACAGGATTACACAAAAGAATGAAGAGCCGGAAATAGCCGGCAACCAAACGGATATTACTACACCTATAGGTGTTGTAACCAAAATATCAACCAATAACCACGATGCGTTTCACGGTCGTCTCATGCTGATCACCGCTGATAAAAGAGCTTATCATACCGGAACCAGTAACGGCAGCACATCAGGCACCGTTTCGCCAACAAGTACGATGATCCCTACTGCTATGACCAGCTCCAATGGGACCACTCTATTACAGGGAAAGATCACCCATATTGAAGCAGGAGGACATATCAGCGTTATGGCGAAAGAAGGCAGCGATCGTTATGGATATGTTGGCCACACCGCCAGCGGCTCCGATGGCTGTAATGGTTGTACCGGAAGCCCCTCGGAATACAACTTCGATCAAACGCCGTCTACAGGCCCTCTGTGTGGTATCCAGGCCTTCGACTTCGGTGACCTGGATAACAGGTACAACCTGAAAGACAGTGCAAAACATGAGATCACTTATGCACAGCAATCCAACCCGTTAAAATTAGGCGCTCTTGCCGCTGACGCTGATGATGGACCGCAGATCTCTGTCGATGGTGCAGAGAACAATGCAGATGGAGACAATATAGACAGTAGAGGTAATGATGAGGATGCGTTTGTTTCATTACCAGCAAAAGTCCCCGGAGATTATACAATAGCAGTACCGCTCACCAATATCACTGGCAGCACGGCTTATTTATATGGATTCATAGACTGGAATGGTGATGGCGCTTTCAGTAGCAATGAAACGGTGGTTGTTCCTGTGCCCAGTTCAGCATCGCAACAAGTGATCAATATCACCTGGACCGATCCGGAACTAACGTTATCGGGTACCTGCGTAAGCGATGCCGAACAGCTCAGAAGCTTTGTACGCCTGCGCCTGACAACTGATGTGCTATTCGACCACACTGCTACCACCGCAGTAGATGAACGCAGCCACCTGCTGGCCAGCGATGGAGAAGTGGAAGATTATTATCTCGACTGGACTCCGCAATCAACGCAATTGGATTATGGCAATCTACCGCATGAAGGCAGCCCGGTAAACTGGAGCAGGGCCTCTGCCACACTGACTTCAATGGATCTCAGCACCAGCAGGATCTGGCTGGGAGATAACAACAACTATCCCGATCAGGGATGTGCTTCCAACCAGGCACGCAATGGCGGATTGGTGGTAAAAAAAGCAAGCACTGCAGTTCCGGGCAGCGGTACAGCAGCTGATCCATTCCTGTTGGATGTAGACAATCCTTCCGGCACCTTCAATTTTGAGATCACTGTAAATGGCAATGGTTCGCCCGCCAATGTATACTGGGGAGTTTGGGTGGATGCAAATGGTAATGGCAACTTTACAGATGCAGATGATGTGTTTACTTCGGGCGTAACACTGCACGGAAGCCCGGTAACAGTCACTGCACCACTAACCATACTCAACGGAGGAACCAATACCGGCGCTCTTAATGGCGCGATCCGTGTGGCAGCATCAGCCCAGGATGCAGGTTTCAGTAAACTGCAAAATGGCGCAGTAAATGTGGTGAATGGAGAAATAGAGGACTACTATATTGCATACCTGACAGCACTGCCGGTAACCCTGATCAGTTTTGACGCCGTCAAGGATGGTCGCAATACACAATTGACCTGGAAAACCGCCGAAGAATTGAACACGGCAACTTTCGAAATAGAACGTTTGTCTGGCAATTCCAATCAATGGATTACGATCGGTAAAGTAGCAGCGGCAGGCAACAGCACAGTTGAACGGCAATATCGATTCACTGACGACAATGTATATCCGGGTGCTAATTTTTACCGCTTGAAAATGATCGATCTGGATGGGAAACTGGCATATAGCAGGGTGCGCTTCGTAGATTTTGGAAATGAGGCATTCCCCATCACCATGTCGCCCAACCCCGCCAGCGATATAGTTACCATCAAGGGACTTACCGGTTCCAACAGGATCCAGCTGCTTGATGTAAGTGGCAGGCTGATCCAGCAGTTCAACAGCAATGATCCCATACAAAAGATCAACATAAGCAAACTCACGAAAGGCGTTTACATGGTAAGGATATTAAAAGATGGACAGGTTACGGTTACCTTAAAGTTGTTAAAGGGATAGGACTTAAGTAAGTTTTACTTTTGAAATCACAAAAGCAGAAAACCCACTCTGGTAGTGGGTTTTCTGCTTTTGTGATTATTATTTCTCTTTTGTAAACAAGAGCCTCATCTTTCTTAGCCTTTGACATGTTTCCAACTTATTTCAGCAACTGTTCTTGATTCGGAACTCAACCTGAATTGTATGGAAGCATTCAATTTCGCTGCAAGGTCCGCTACCAGCTGGAGCCCTAATCCGGTAATGCCAACTGCCTGTCCGGTATTATTAATGATTGATTCATATTCCTCCTGAGAGAATCCTTTGCCCTCATTGGTGATCGTTAGAATGGCCTGATCTGGGTTATCAGTAAAATCAAATTGAATGGTCCCGTTTTTCGGAGACGCTTTTATTGCATTTTGAAACAGATTGCGGATGATGGTTTGCAGGAAATAAGCATCTGTAATTACCAGGTCTCCCTCTTTTACACGATTATCAATATGGATGCCCCTTGACTCAATATCCAGCTGCAGCAAATCCTGACATTGATTAATGATGGGCAGCAACTCAGTTTCTTCCGGAACAATATTGAATTTTTCCATTTGAGTCTTGCTCCACAGGAGAAGATCCTCCATCGTATCAAGCAAAGCTCCTGTTGCCTCCTGTATTTTCGTACTCAACTTATTTCTCTCTTCCTGGTCTACCAGTTCTGGCGACATTTGATGAAGCCTTAAGAACTGATGCACCTGGTTGATGGGCGACCGAAGGTCGTGGCCAATGATGCTGAATAACTTAACCTTGGTTTGATTTGCCTGCTCAAGGTCTTTATTCAGCATGGCGAGCGCCTTGTTTTTTTCATCCAGCAGGTCCGCAGTGCGTTTTTTATTCCTGTAGATCATCAGGGCCAGCGCTGCAATGATGAGCAGGAGAACGATCCCTCCTGTAAGCCAAAGCCGCTGTTTTCGAGCGTCACTTAATTCCAGATCCTTTACTTTTAGTTGCTGGATCTTTTGTGAATTCTGATACTTTCCTTCTATCTCTACAAAATTCTTATCGGCAGCGGCAAGTTGCAGTGTATCCTTCAGTTCGCTATATCGATCCAGAAAATGATACGCGTCTTTCCACTGCCCCAAAGCTGCGTAGGACCGGGCCAAAGTATTCTGGATATTCGAAAGCGCAAACTTATCAAAATCAAAAGGGGCGTCCATTACGGGCCTTAAGAACTGTATGGCCTGCTTATATTTTCCTTCTTTATAAAGCACTTCTCCCAGTACAACATTTGCCTGGATCTGATCATCAACCTGCTGAGATATAAGTGCATTGGACTGTGCCAGGCGGGCATAGTGTTCAGCATTTTTTATATCTTCTTTCTTCAGATAATAGTCTGCATAAAGTCTGTTGGCTGTACTCAATACATTATATAGCGTATCGCCTGGAGGCATCTCCCTGTAAATCCGGTCATAATAAACAGCTGCACTGTCAGTCTTTTCCATCGCCAGATAAGCCCGGAAATAGCCGAGGTACAAGGATTCTTCCCCTTCACGCAGTGCAATATCACCAACGTATACCCGGGCTTCATCCAGGTATTGAATGGCTTTTTCATTTCTCCCCAATTCACTGTAGAGGTTGGCCAGATTGGTCAGATGATAACCCACATTCCGGGTGCTGGTGATCAGGGTGTCTGTTTGGAGGAGCTTCTTATACAATTCTATCGACTCCAATTTATACTTAATGGCATTTTCATAGTCGCTAATATCACTGTAGTAGGTGCCTAATGCTTCAAAAGTGAGTTGTTTGATATTGGGCTCATTAGAGGTAGCGGCAATTTTCTTCATCCTGTCAAGCGTGTGTTTACGCATACCTACGTTCAGTATGTAATCATAAACATAGTTCAGCCTGCTCAGACCGGTAATTTCATAATTGACCGCATCACACTTTTTTGCAAGCTCCACGGATTTTTCGAGGTAATAAGCTGCGCTGTCGAATTGCTTAAGTTTTTCGAAGGCACAGCCTGTAAATAAGAAAAACATGGAATGACGTCTGTAATCATTGGGAAGGCATAATTGCAGCCCGTATTTAGCTTCCTGGATCAATAATTTACTGTCAGACTTCCCGGAGGCATTATAGCCTAACAACTCATTGAGGTATTCTCTCCAGGCATCAATTTTATCTTCACGTGCAGGGATCTGTGAAAGATCAGGACGTGTTTGCGCCGTCAGTTGCTGCAAAGTGCACCAGGCAACTACTATAAAAATGAGACGTCGTAAGATGATCCGAAAGTCCTGATCAGGATTTTTTGCTTCCATGTATCGATTTAAGCTGTGCCAATGAAATACGGTAGGTTTTGCCAACAGGCAGATCTATATCGTTTACCCCAATGGTATTATGGGTTATGCGGCTAACTTTTGCTTTAGCTACTGCATAGCTGCGATGAATTCGTACAAATTTTTCAGACCGGAGATTTTCCAAAAAAGAACCGAGAGTAGCCAATGTCAGGTAGTCTTTACCGGAAGTAACAATTTTGGTATAATCTCCAAATGCTTCCAGGTAGCTGATCTCATTTACATTGAGATGGATCTCATGATGCCCGTCTTTGAAAACGATCTTCTCAGTTTCGATCAGTGTTACATATGCTTCTGCCTTTTGTTTGATCAACAGGAATGCTCTCAATCGTTTCAAAGCCTGATCAAATCTTTCAGTTGTCAATGGCTTCAGGATATAATCAAAAACATTGAGCTCAAAGCTTTCCAATGCGTACTCGGGATGCGAAGAAACAACAATACAAAGAGGCGCCCGGGCCCCAAGCCCTTTTAAGAATTGCAGTCCATTTAGGCCGGGCATATTAATATCAAGTAGTAAAATATCAGGTTTAAACTCCCTGATCGGACCAACTGCTTCCAGAGCCGAAGCAAAACTGCCTAATAGCCGTATGGAATCCCTTCCCGCCAATTCTGACTCAATAGCTAATCTGTCAAGGTAGTTATCGTCCAGGATAACACATGTCAGGAGATCGGTCATAAGGTTGGACTCATTTGAGATCAAATATATAAAAAAAAGACTATCCCTTTCCTTTACCGATTATTTCGTACCGGTCATCGATCCTCTTTGCCCCGCTGGTGCAGGCCCAGTAGTTTTATTATCGAAAACAGCCAAATCTAAATTAAGCTTTGACCCATGAAAAAGTATTTGATCGTTGCAGCAATTGCATTGCTCTCTGTATTGGTGGTGTATAGCTCTGGAAAGAAAATAGAACCAGCAGAGCCCCACATTTCAAACACCTATGATGGCACTGTCAATGCCACGCTCACAGCCGGCGGCAAAGAATTTAAAGTGACAGGATCCTGCGGCACATTGGAAGCCGGGTTCGGAGACAAAAAAGTAAAAAAAATAGCCGGTAACCATAAAGAAGTTCCCACACGCGCCATCAACATCACTTTCCTGGATAACCAGCTGCCGACCAAAACAACGAAGTATACTATTGTAAAAGCCAGGAAGATCGGAGAAGCCAGGGATACAGATCCATCGCATGTTACCATCTGGATAGGCGAGATCATCAACAAGTACGAGGCTGGTAAGATCGTCAGCACTACAAATACAAGCTGGTACTCCAGCAATAACTCCGGACAGATCACCATCAATGTGAATGGCAATAAGATTACTGCCAGCCTCGATGGGATTGTTCTCAAACCCAGAACCGCCGCCGATAACCCTATTCCCAGCAAGCTGGATGTACTGGGCAATACGGGCGCTTTTGCCAGTGATGGCAAATTAAGCGGCACTATTGACATAGCTAAGAAATAACGCTAAAAGCTGATCCCATGAAAAAGATAATAGCTACACTCAAAAGCCTGCATATACTGGTTTTGGTATGCTGGCTCAGTAATGCATCTGCTCAAAAAATAGATGTAAAGGAAAAAGCTAAAAATGCAGCAACCAACAGAGCTGACCGGAAAGTTGACAACTCTATAGACAAAGGTCTGGACAAGATCGAAGAAGGTATCGGAGGCCTGTTCAAAAAAAAGAACAAATCAAAAAAAGAGAACAACAAAGAAAAGAGCGATGAAGAAAGCAAGGGCAAAAATGGGAAAAAGAATGATGGAGATGCAGGGAATCAGTCGCAGCCCTCATTTGCCTCTTATAATAAATTTGATTTCATTCCTGGTGATAAGATCCTGGCCTTTGATGATTTCATGCAGGATGCCCCCGGTGATCTCCCCGCCAAATGGAATAGTACCGGGGCTGCAGAAATTGCTACCATCAACGGCTCTGCATTCAACTGGGTGCAATTAAGCGGTGGTGATGCATATTTCAATCCACAATACATTACCAAAATGCCAGATAACTGCACAGTGGATTTCGATATGATCATCAATTACAGCAAAGTGGAGTATGCTTATTACCAACTCAGGTTTGGCATCGAGATCATATCCTCTGCCGCCGCAAAAGCCCAAACGGAAAATGCCAATGTGAGCGCCAACACCGGCATCTGTTTTAACATCCATCCCTACCCTGATCAGGAAATATATGCTATCAGCTACGTAAAGGGAGAAACGCAACTTGAGACCAAAGCACAATTTGCAGCCCTCAGCAATCCCAAGCCCATACATGTTTCAATCATGCGCCAGCAACAAAGGATAAAGATCTATTTCAATGATAAGAAAGTGTATGATCTGCCGCAGGGATTACCGGCAGCGCCGAATTATTATCTGCGCTTCAGTGCGTTGATAGATAACCGTAATGATGATAAGAACACAGCAAAGATGTATGTTTCCAACCTGCGATATGCCGCAGGCAAGCCTGATATGCGCAACAAATTATTAACAGAAGGCAAACTGGTGACCCGTGGTATCCTGTTTGATCCGGGCTCGGCCATTGTGAAACCTGAATCGGCCGGTGTACTGAAAGAAATCGCGGCTATCCTGAACGACAATAAAGAACTGCGGGTAAAAATCGTAGGCCATACTGATAGCGATGGAGACAATACTAAGAATCAGCAGTTATCTGAAGCCAGAGCCATGGCCATCAAAAGTATATTGGTTGAACAGTACAATGTGAATGAGGATTATATGACTGCCGAAGGGAAAGGAGAAACACAACCTGTGGATGCCAATACCACTGCAGCCGGCAAAGCGAATAACCGAAGGGTTGAGCTGATCAAATTATGAACATCCCAATACTGACCGCTCTGAAACCAACCACTTTATTACCTCCGAAAGTCTGCAAAATGATGAAAACAAAAATTATAACATTTGTTGCTTTAATAGTGATCCTCGTCTCCTGTTCTAAAAGCAAGGATGGCTCCACTCCTGTTGAAAACAAGGAATGGCAATTCATGCACACGGTAAATATCCATCCTTCCAAAAATGGAATTGGCCTGGATTTTTATCAGTACAAGGGTGAGCAGGTGAGAATTCTTCAATTTGAATTCGACGACTACACTACCCTGTTTTTTTTGGATAGTTTAACCATAAAACCTGATGACCCGCGTTTTCCAATCAGCTCATTTGAGGGATATATAACCACGGATAATCAGTTTTTTGATAAGAAAGCAAACAAGGTATTTTTTCCGGGTTCTACCAAATGGACTAAGGGAGATGCGCCGCATTTCAGCACTTCCGTTGATTTTGAAACGAGATTCACTGCTATGTCCGCAGCCGATAAGAACGCTGCCAATTACGACGCCTGCCTGTACTCGTTTGAAAACCCGGCAACCGCTTCGGTTGCTCAGAAAACCTATCTGTTTTTTAACTTCAAAAATAACAAGACATCTTACTACGTACCAGGAAATACGCAATTCAACAAAAAGACAGGTACAATAGCCGAATTATTCCCTAATGGAAATACAGTTGACTGGACTAAAATAGATGCAGCCTGCACCAATACTGAAGTAGGATATACTGGTGGAGATGATATTTATTTTTTCGATTTCGAAGCTAAGAAGGTCTATCTCTCAGCCCGCATCAGTAAGACCAATGGAAATGCAAAAATGACACAAGTAGAAAAGGCGCTGGATTTTAGCGAAGTATTTAATAAAAGCCCTGGCAGTACGGGCAGCAAAGAACCTTTTGATTTTAGCAAATAGCATTATTCTTTACCAACACACTTATAATAATCCAGAATGAAACCAATAGTATTAATAGGTGCATTTGTTATAGCATCTGCTATGGCATGTTCCAAAAAGGATGACGGCAAACCTGCTCCTGTTGAAAAGAATGTGTATGTGGCAGGCTATGAATACGGCAATAATTTTGGCGTAGCAAAATTATGGAAAAATGGCGTAGGCACTGATCTGACCGATGGCAAACTCAATGCAAAGGCTATTGATGTATTTTTCAACAATAATGACTTATACGTAGTGGGATCACAATTGGAACCTAATAATATCAATGTAGCCAAATTGTGGAAAAACGGAGTGGTCAGTAATGTTTCTGGCAGTAAGAATTATACAGATGTAACTTCGGTATTTGTCAATAACAACAATGTATATGTAACCGGCACCGAAGAAATCAACGGGGTTACTGTAGCAACCGTTTGGAAAAATGGTAATGCCAATAATTTAACTACTACCAATATCATTGGCGGGGCTAATGATGTATTCTGCAGTGGTAACAACGAATATGTTGCCGGGTTTATCCGTAAAGGGAATGTATCAGTAGCCCGGATCTGGAAAAATGGTTCAAGTACTGATCTGAGCAATGGAAGCTTCAGTGCAAGTGTCCAGGCTATTTTTGTACGGGATAACGATGTATATGCAGTCGGGCGCGAAGCTACTGCCTCAGAATTTAGTATCGCAAAATTATGGAAGAATGGTGTAGCAACAGTTCTAAGCAAAAAAGAATCCGCCGCAATGGCAATTTTTGTTTCTGACAATACCGTGTATGTTACTGGCTTCGAAGGTGAAGCAGCCATGTTATGGACAAATGGTGTTCCAACCAAATTGTCAAAAGATGGCAATGATGCTTTTGGCTATTCAGTTTTTGTTGATGGAACGGATGTTTATGTAACGGGATATGAAAATATCGCGGGAACTCAAAAAGCTGTTATTTGGAAGAATGGCGTTTCAACCATTTTGTCCAATAGTCCGAATAGCTCAAGAGGTTTGAAGGTGTTTGTGAAATAGATATTTGCATAAAGAAAACCCGCTCTGAGAGCGGGTTTATAGTTCGCCTTATACCCTGAGAGCCTTTGCCTAATTTTTTTCGATTTTAACCACTTTTACTTTTCCATCGCTCCATGTAATTACCAGTACGTAGTTTCCTGTTGGTAAACCGTTCAGCAATAATGCAAACTGATTATTGCCCGTTTGTACAGCTACCGTTTTCCCATACATCAAAGCACCACGACTATCATACAACCGCAGCGTGGCAGCGCCGGCGGTTTCTGATTGTATGCTCACCCAACAATTTGTTTGCACGGGATTAGGATATACTTTGATACTTTCCGGCTGAC
The DNA here is from genome assembly GCF_007970185.1 of Pseudobacter ginsenosidimutans. Classification (NCBI taxonomy): domain Bacteria; kingdom Pseudomonadati; phylum Bacteroidota; class Chitinophagia; order Chitinophagales; family Chitinophagaceae; genus Pseudobacter; species Pseudobacter ginsenosidimutans. The sequence continues at coordinate 6,084,486 of NZ_CP042431.1, forward strand.
CGCATCGGCTAATCAGGACCGGTGAATAAGATTGGCTGCCATCCAGGTCCCGTTGCATGATCTGGTAATAGCTGGTGGCCGAAGGTGATTGCGGATCAGTATATGAATAGGATGAGATAGCCTGGCTGTTGCCTGCTGCTGATATGGTTCCTATGGCCGTCCAGCTAAAGCCATCGGTACTGCGTCGCACCACAAAGGAAGCAGTGTTTTGTTCTTCCTGTGTTTTCCAGGTAATGCGTGTGCCGCCATTTATACATCGGGTATTGAACGAAACCCATTTTAGAGGAAGTGGGTTACCAGGCGATGAAAGCGTCCATCGGGAAAAATCGTTCAGCCCAGTTTTGCTCACATAGTTGTTGGTAGTATTACGTGTATCGTTACCCTGGCTGGACCAGTTGATATTATCCGTACTTTTCCAGAGCACCAGGCTGTTTTCATCGAGCCCGTTCAATTCAGCATCGAAATAGTTTAGTTGCAGCGTAGCGTTGAGCGAAACATTATTGGCGGGTGTGATATCGTAATAACGTAAAATACTGTTACCGGCACCCGAAGCATTAGTTTGCGATACATGCCCACGGCTGATAACGGTGTTGCCCAGATTTGCTGCCGAGGAAATAACAGCCCCCAGGTTACCCGGGTTCGCGGATGAAGGAGCATTGAGCACACTCGTGATCTGCACATAGCCACCATTGGTACCCGTTAGATAACTGGTTTCCGATTCGCCATCCAGCAATGCGTCAGGTTGCAGCAAAATATGCTGCGCATTCAGGTCAATGATCCCCGAAATGAAGTTAATAGCCGAACCTATTTCTATCCCCTGTTGCAGGATCAATTTGGCATTGCCGGTTTTGGCAATCTGCAATTTATCGAACAAGGGAACCGAGATGCCGGATATAGAATTGTTGGAGTTGCCATTAAATATGATGGTGCCCTGTCCGGCAGCCAGGCTGATGGCGCCATCGTTATCGAGGTCAGTGTTGTTCAGCGTGATCACAGCGCCTCCTGTACAGGAAATGGTTGCGCCGGATTGAACTTTCAATTGTGCCTGCGTGAAGCTAACTGTTAAGCAAACGATGCTTATCAGCAAGGTCAATCGGGCATTGTATATCTTACAATTCATAAGGTTCTTTTGTTGATGTTTCCATACTCCCCCTGGCTCATTGTTTTTTCAATTGCTCCAACCGTTTGAGCAGGTCAGCCATTTGTTCGCGGAGTTCCGTCCTCAACTTTAGATTCTCTGCTTTCAGGTTTTCTATTTCCCTGATCAATTGCTGTGTAGCGCTGATGTTCAGTGTGGTCAATGCATCATAATCCACATTCAACAGATCGTTTACCTTTTTACCATATACAAATATGTTTTCAGTGACAATCGCAGGTATGGTGAAACTATCGGGACCGTTAACTGTTATCACATACGTTCTTTCACCGCTTTTATCCAGGATCAGTTTTACTTCATCACCCGTGATGAATCCATGAGGTTTACTGGTAGTGATCACTGTTGACCCGTCAATATTTTTTACAGATCTCGCTAATTCCAAAATGGTAGGGATTGTTCCCCTGCCCTGGCTCACTGCAACCGGATATATTTCTTTTATCTGCTGCGCGATCACCTTTTTTTGCCGGCCACTCCCCTGGCTTATTTCATCTTTATAGGTATAGTCTGTTACCTGGATCTTCTCAAGAATAGCCAGGTCTGCCTGGTTATCGGTAATACTGATTATGTTTTTGATCCTTGCATCAGAGGTAGCCAGGTAGCCACCACCATTTGACCAGACCCAGCCATCAGCACGTAGTACGATGCCACCGGATGAGCTCACATCCTGCACAATATTGGAAGTGTTTACGTGAAAATAGGATCGCTGCTGGCTGGGCGCTCCGGCAGTTGATCCTCCGGTGATATGCAATTGCGCTCCGGGGCTTGTTGTACCTATACCCACCCAGCCATTGTCTGTAATGGAACTATTCACCAGCACACTGCCATTCCATTTTGAGATTTGGTTGGGGCTCATACTGCCCACCTTTGGATCTGCTTCCAGCCAATTGATAGCCGCCCAGCTCGCATTACCGGATGCATCTGTTCTTAATACATAATTATTAACGGCGCCTGTTGCCATTTGGAAATTGGTGGTTTTGGTAGTACCCGCCACATCAAGCTTGGTAGCCGGTGAGCCTGTACCTATTCCAACATTCCCTGCGCCTGAAATATCAGTGTTGATAGCATAAATAACATTGGCGATGCTTACCTGGTTGCTGGCGTTGCCGTTTGGTACCTGTGCGTTATAACCGATGGCAGTATTGTTTGAACCAGTAAAAAGAATTTGACCTGCCCGGTTACCCATTGCCGTGTTATTGATCCCTGTTGTATTATTGGCTAAAGCCCTTTCACCGATGGCGTGATTACCACTCCCTGTTGTATTTAAGCTCAAAGCCTCATTACCTATCGCAGTATTGTTATTCCCGGTTGTATTGGCGTTTAATGCAAAGCCGATAGCAGCATTATTATAGCCGGTTGTATTACTAAGCATAGTGGACCCACCAATAGCAGCATTACCGAAACCGATAGTATTCAGCCTTAATGCGTCCGCGCCTATAGCTACATTGTTCCAGCCTGTTGTATTTGTGAGTAAGGTATTATAGCCTACCGCGGTATTGGATGCTCCGGTAGTATTGGCTTTGAGAGAATTGCTTCCTGTTGCGGTATTATACCTCGCCGTAGTATTTGCAGCCAATGCATCAGATCCGATCGCTACGTTATTCCAGGCTGTAGAATTTGCTGCCAATGCACCTGCACCAATAGCTGTATTGAATCCTCCGGTGGTATTCACCACCAATGCATTTACTCCAAACGCAGAATTGGAATTACCATCTACATTCGATGCCAGTGCCCTGTAACCTACGGCTGTGCCGGATCCGCCAGTGGTGTTGGCAGCCAGCGCCCACATACCGTTAGCCACATTGTAAAGCCCTGTTGTGTTGGAAAGCATGCTTTCGAAACCAACAGCCGTATTCCCGGGAACTGTAGAAGCCATTAAGCTTCTTACTCCCATTGCAGTATTTTGCCCGCCTGTTACATTACTGGTTAAAGCCTCCAGTCCCACAGCAGTATTTTCATGACCGGCTGTAACACTTGCCAATGATCTTGTACCCAATGCAGTATTTGAAACACCCGTTCTATTACTGAACAGTGAACGGTAACCGAAAGCCGAATTCTCGGAAGTATTCATAGAATTACTCAGCGCCTCAAAACCTATGGCAGTGTTATTGTTTCCCTGCTGGTTGTACCTTAATGCATGATACCCCATAGCAACATTATAACTACCGCCTGAATTCAATTGCATGGCATTGGTGCCAATGGCCATATTTCCTGATCCGGTGGTATTATTGATCAGTGCATACGAACCAATGGCAACATTTGCGCCACCATTTGTATTGGAATAGAGCGTCCGATGACCGATAGCCGTATTTCCATACCCATCGTAATTTGAATAAAGTGCATTGTATCCGACAGCAACATTGTTTGATCCATTCCTGGTAGATGCCAGGGCATTAGCTCCTATACCGGTATTTTCAGCACCTGTAATGGGATTTAGTAATGTTCCGTTCCCGAATGAAGTATTGGACCAGCCAAGCCTGCCGGACAAAACTCCATTCCTCTTAAAAAAGATATCAATATCATCAGTTGTACCAATAAAATGTGCACCTGCACTGGTTCCTGCGTTACCTCCGATGTTCCACGTTGTGCCAATGGCAGCACCTGCCAGCGATACCCAACTTGTGCTGTTATTGTTCCAGTAATAAAAACCAGGCTGATTACCTCCAGCCGCAGTGGTCAGATATACCAACATGCCATGCTGAAGGATCGTAGGATTTATTGCCGGAAACGCATCAATCCTGGGAAAGATGATCCCATCTGTATTGGCAGGTGTGGCAGGATTAGTGGCCTTCACCTCTAATGTGGCATTTGGCGTTGTAGTGCCAACACCTACATTTTGTGCAATAAGACCGGCAGGAAGCAGTATACTGAAAAGTAAAGGATACAGTGTTTGGGGTCTCATGGAATTGTTTTTCAGTGGTGATTGTTTTTTTATAGGAGAAAGCATATAACTGAGCGCCCAAAACTAATAGATGAGATAAATCCCGCTGAATTTTTGCGGTGGACAAACATCCAAAACCCGGTGGACAAACGAAATTTTACAGATGAGTGGACAAATTCCCGTTCTTTCCTGTTTTATCTTTGAGTATGTCCACCGCCTTTCCGAAAAAACACCCAACATTGTTTCCTTCCCGTGGAATAATAAAGAAGCACTGGCTTATAGCCCTGCTTATCATGATTAATTGCGTACCGGCTACCCCTCAGACTCCGGTCAGTTCCGCAACCTCCGCCAGGCTGATACAGCATCCCGGTGATTACGACAGTCTTTATTCCGCCTGCAAACAGGCAGCGCCCGACAATGTGCATCGCATCTGCAGTGATTTTTTTCGCAGTCATGGTATAAGAAAATTTCCAGAAGAGATGGTGCAGTTTTGCAAACAACTGAAAGATCGTTGTCAAAAGGAAAACAATCAATCGCTTTTGCGAAGAATGGTCCTGGTGGAAAAGTCTGCACAACTGAAATATCAGCATGCTTCGCCGGAGGATGCCGACAAAGAATTTGAAGCCCTGTATAATGATTACATAAAAGAACTGGATCATTCAGCCGCACTGGAAACCCTGTTTGAGCTGGCGCAATACCAGCATCGAACATCGCGCAATATCCAGGCAATTAAAGTTTTGTTCTTTGCAGAAAAAATTGCCATAAAATATGGATTGCAGCAGGATATCTCTTTTCAGGCCATCCTGCATAAGATTGGTTATATATTATGGGAACTTGACAAACCGCAACGCTCTATTGACTATTTCAAAAGATCATTGGCAACAGGCAAGGGCATTACGATGGATTCTCTTGTATCACTGAATGGCATCGGAATCAATTACCAGAAAATGGATAGCCTGGCTGAATCAGTGCGCTATTTCGATGAAGCCTCGGCAACGGCTCTTGCATCAGGCAATACTGATTTCAATACCGTGGTACAGGGATCCTCCGCCGTTACTTTATATAAAATGGGCAGGTATGCAGAAGCCTATCACAATCTGATGAAGGAAAAAGAACTGAGCTTCAGGGAAAATCTTTGGGGTAATGCATCAGAAGACTTTTACTGGCTGGTAAAAATAGAATTGCAGCGCAATCGCCTGGCAGCTTGTAAAGCGCTGCTGGATTCATTCAATGCCATCACTCCTGCTATCAGGTCTGATGACTACGCTTCCTTTAAGAAAAAACATGAAGCAGCTTATCTCTACTACGAAAAATTGCAGGACCATAAGAACGCACTGGCCTCATACAAAGCCTTTGTTCGTTATGATTCGCTGTTCCAGGATCATGGCAATAAGAACAAGATCTCTGAACTGGAGCTGGATGCAGCAGTTCGCGTGTATGAAGATGAAATGGCATCTAAGGAAAGAGCAAAAAAAACAAGGGCTGCAGTGGAGCTCGTCATAGTAACAGTCATAACAACTTTCATCGGCCTGATCATCTATCTCCTTTATAGAAAAATAAAACGAATAGAGATCGACAAAACCAATACGGAAAAGATAAACCTTCAAAGGGAGGCCGAAATTCAGGCGCTTAAAGTTCAATTGCTCTCGCAGCTGGAAACGATCAGAAATGAAAATTCCAATTTCCAGGCTCCGCTTGCATTGAAAACGAACGCCGGCTCCGGCAATTCCCTGTATGATGAAATACCTGTTCTGCCAGGGGAAGAATTGGATCGGGAACCCGAAAGCCTTCTTTTCCTCAAAGAATTCAATCTCGCACAAAAGGAACAGTGGAATGAATTTAAAAACTCATTCAATAAGGTATATCCTGCTTTTGAAAAAAGTATTGTTCAAAGGATCGGTCCTGTCTCAGGAGCCGAACTCAGGTTAATGATGCTGCACAAACTGGGGCTCAACAACAAAGAAATAGCCCATACATTGCTCATATCACCCGATAGCGTGAAAAAAGCAAAGTACAGGCTGTACAAAAAGATCGGTATTAATTCAGCTGAAGAGCTGGACGAATTTTTAGCATGACAATAGAAAAAAGATCTTATTCCTTCTTCTAATCATTCAACTTCAGATAAGCTTTCACTGTCTCATATTCCGGCCATTTTACCTGGGCGGCTGAATTTGCTTTGGCATTGCCAGGCACAATCATATACCGGTATTGCTGAAATTTTTTACCCTTATTGTCAAGTACGGTGCCCACATCCCCGTTGGAATACAAAGAGATCGTCTTTTCATACGCACTCATTTGAATGTAAAGTCCATTTCCGCTGGAATAAGGCAGGGAATAAATTACAGGATCAGTAATATCACTGGAATTAATATACGCTTTTACATCTGCGATACTCAACATCTCTTTCGTAAGTTTCGGTACTTCAATATCAGCATAATAACCTATTGTATCGATTGAACCTCCGGCAGTATGTATTGTATCGGGCTTATATTTTACATCCAGCCAATCGGAATAGATCACACCATCAGCAACGCCTTCTCCTTTGGGTCCGGGAGGACCAGCAGGTCCCTCTGCTCCGGCAGGACCTTCTTTACTACAGGAGACCAGGAACATGACAAAAAGCAATCCTGACAGGAGCACTAACGGGGAACTAAGGGTTCGTCTTTTCATATTTGAACGGAAAAAAAACTGTCTCATAATTTCTTTTGAAGCACAAAATTACCTTCCGGACCTGCCGGAGGGGTGTAAATAATTCGTCAGAGACTATCAGTTTTTGGTCATTTCTGCTTTGAAACCCAGTCTGATGGCGATAATCCGAATTGTTCTTTAAAACATTGGCTGAAATAAGAGGGACTGCTGAAACCAGTCCGGTAGGCAGCAGTAGCAATATCGAGTCCGCCTGCTATCATGCCGGAGGCGCGCTGCAATCTGTACTGACGGATGAGGTCAACCGCTGTAATATTAAGCAGAGCTTTTATTTTCCGGTTGAGGGTGCTGCGGCTGGCCGCCATCACTTTACAGAGATGATCCACATCCAGCTCGGGATCGTCCAGCTTCGCTTCAATTTCCTGGTATAGTTTCTCGAGGAAAGGATCGGTAATTGTTGGCAGAGGTTCCTCCGGAGCAAGATTGGCTAATTGCATCTGCCATCTTTCCCTTTGCTTTTGCTGCAACTGGTAAAGATTGGCGGTACGCAGCTCCAGCTCCCGCAAACTGAAAGGCTTGGTAATATAATCGTCCGCACCAGCTCCCAGACCTTTCAGGCGGGCATCATGAGCGGATTTCGAGGTGAGTAAAATAAATCCGATATGCGAGGTCCGGCTGTCTTCCTTGCAGATCCTGCAAAGGTCAAATCCATTCTGTCCCGGCATCATCACATCGCAGATGACCATATCCGGTAGTTCCTGCAAAATGATCTCCCAGGCTTTGAGTCCATCCGATGCCTCCAGTACACGGTACCGACCGCTCAGGGTTTCCACCAGGAAGGCGCGTAACTCATCATTGTCTTCCACTACCAGCAATAAAGGCAGATCTTCCGGTGACGCCTGTACGCTTTTCTTAATTGTAAGCGGCTCCTCAGTTATTGTACTGGTTGGAGCAGCAGCCGTTTTTTCTAAAGGAACTGTAACTGTAAACCGGGTTTGTTTGCCGGGCTCGCTTTCCACGGTAATACTGCCCTTCATCAATGTTGTCAGTTCTTTTACCAACGACAAACCAATGCCGGTGCCCCCGTAATTGCGCAGGTCGGAATCATCCACCTGGTAAAAACGGGTGAATATTTTTTGCTGCAACGCTGCCGGTATACCCGGACCGTTATCGCATACTTCCAGCTTGAGCTGATTGTCTGTGGCAGACGAGAGGGTCACTGCTACTATCCCGTTTACCGGTGCAAATTTGAGGGCATTACTGAGCAGGTTGCTTACGATCTTCTCCCATTTTTCCTCGTCAAAAAGATAGAAGCCGCTTACAGTTGAAGTAAAACTAAGTGCAATATTCTTTTCTCTGGCATTGGCATCGAAAGCGCTCACGCAGCTGGCCGTAAACACATTTATTTCACCCGCAGCTGCTTTCAGCTTGAGTTGGCCGTTGTTCAGTTTGGCAAAATCAAGGAATTCATTCACCAGTCGTAATAATTGTGTTGAGTTCTTCCGGGCTGTGGTGATATTCTTTACAGTTGCCGGTGGTAATGCAGGATCATGCTCCAGGCTTTCAAGCGGAGTATGTATAAGGGTCAGAGGCGTTCTGAACTCATGGGTGATATTACTGAAGAAGCGGTCTTTCAGTTCATCGATCTCGCGTAAACGAAGGGCCTCTCTTTTTTCAAACAACAGGTTTTGCTGGATCTGCAGCCTGCGTTCCCTGAATACCAGGTACCATCTTATCAATGCCAACACAGCGAGTATGTACAGCGCCCATGCCCACCAGGTGCGCCAGAAAGGAGGTTCTATATTCACTTTTATGGAAGTGATGGCAGGGCTCCATTCACCATTGGGGTCAGTAGCATTCAGGAGTAAAGTATAATTGCCAGGCAACAGTGCAGAGTAGTTGGCAAGATTAGAGTATCCGGTCTCGATCCAACCTTTATCGGCGCCCAACAAACGATAACGGTATTTTATCTTTTGTGGCTGATTGTACATCAGTGCAGCAAACTCAAACGACAGATAATTCCTGTCGTACGGCAAACTGATAACAGATAAAGTACTGAGGGATTCTTTCACAATGCTACCGGGCAGGTTGATGTCCTGTTTTTCATTGTTGATCTGCAAACCGGTCAGCAAAACGGGTACGGGACTGGTTTTGCCGCTGGTCTCAAAATCGTCCGGATGGAAGATGGTATAGCCGTCGAGTCCTCCGAACAGCAATTGTCCGTCAGGGAGTTTTAGTTTGTGCGCCCGGTTGAATTCATTGCCTTGTAAGCCGTCGGTCTTTTCAAATACAGTGATATGGCTGGTCCTGGGATCGAGCCTGAAGATGCCTTTGTTGGTGCTGCACCAGATCTTTCCGGATCTATCCGGGAGGATACAGTAGATGGTATTGTTGGGCAGACCGTCTTCTTCTGTGTAGATGCGCTGCATTCCTTTTTGGGCATCCCATAACATCAATCCACCGCCACGGGAGCCAACCCAGAATTTATTCTTGTCGGACGGGTCTGCACAGATCTCGGTAAGCACATTGGGAACGATATGATCTCCTAACGGTCCGGTATACTTGCGGATGAGTTTCTTTCCATCAAACTGGAACAGTCCATGAGTATTGGTTGCCATCCAGATGAAGCCGCCGATGTATTTGGCGTCAGTCATCTGCACGTCTGTAAAATTTCCGGGATCGGGTTGCAGCTTTCTGGGCACAGCATCGGGATTGCTCCAGGCATACCACACTGCTTCAACCTGATCGAATGCCCAGATCTCATTGCCGGGCATCGTCACAATTCCTGTAAAGATCCTTTGCGCAGGCAGATGGGTAAATCGCCGGAATCCCTGTTTTGTAAATTGAAAAACAGCGGAACGATCATACCAGTTATTGCAGGAATAAAGTTGGCCTTTATCATCCCATGCCTGCCTGAAATAATACGCTGCATCAGGAATTCTCCAATCCGGCGGCAAGAGTTCTTTGCTGCTGCCAAGCAATTCCGTGGCCATTTCTATAAAGTTGCCGCTGTTTTTGTAGGATTGAAAATGAAGCGCCTGAAGATCTATTTTCAAGAGTCCCTGTGCGTTCAGGCTCACCCACAACACATCCGATCTGTCGATGTAAAAAGAGCTGATCCGGCTAGGTAATCCCGTGTGTTCCCAGAGTAATTCAAGCACTCCGCTTTCGGTAAGCCGGTAGATACATCCAAAATATTCAAAATAGATCCGGCCAGCCGGATCCACCTGTAATCCATTATTTCCCTCGATCGCATTGCTTTTGGGAGCCGGCAGAGGAATGATGACGCTGCTTTTTTTATCGATATCCAGTATGGTCAGCACATTCTTTTCCAGGATGGCCAGCTTATTGTCCTGAAAGGGTACGATGGAAAATTTCTCTCCAAAGATCTTGAACGGGTCAACAGTTTCGGACAATGGCGCCAGCCCTGTTTTAAAACCAACCCACCTGAAGCTTTTCCGCCCGGTATCACTTACATGTACACCCGATCTATTGACCACATAGATCCTTCCTTCGGGCGACTCTGCGATAGCACAAATTGTATCGTTCTGCAATTGCCCATTGGCTGTATTGGCGTATTGGATCTCCCCTGTTATTCTGTTCATCCAGCCTATCCCTTTGTGGCCGTTTACTGTGAAGAACCAATTGTTGGTAGTGTAACCGAACCTGTAAGACTGCCACCGGATCCCGGGTATGGCCGCCAGCTGCTTTCGAATATTATTACGGGAAGCCCTGAACGATCTCAGGTCAAATTCATCGTCTTTCCCCGCATCATAATAGATGGTAACGATATTATCGACCAGCTTGCCCAAACCACCGAGGGTATTGGCAGCGAGGCTTGAGCTGTCTTTGGGATTATACCGGAACGTCCTGAACTTCCTGCCATCATAACGGTTAAGCCCATCCATCGTGCTCAGCCAGATGAATCCGTCCGCATCCTGGATGATACCGGTGATATAACTTTGGGAGAGCCCGTCTTCCACTCCAAAATGTTGCTGATTGGAAAAGAGGCGTTGCTGTCCGGATACAGACAGGGATATAGTAAACAGGCAGCTGATCAGGAATAATCCGGCTCTGCCTGCGGGAAATGAATAGACAACCGTAGTTTTCAAATTGCGGGAGTTTGAAAGAATTTCCGGATCTGGCGTTGACCAGTATCCAGCTTGCAAAGAAAAGATTTTTCTTTGCTAAATACTCCCGGTTTCTTTCTACTTCCGTTGCGATAATGCCGCCAATAGTTCTTCCAGATTTCTCATCGACATAGCATATCCTTCCTTGAAGCCCATTTCAATCATTTTCTCCATACGCTCAAGCGATTCATTATAAATAGTAATGATCACTTTTGTAATCTCCCCCTGATCGCTGAAAGTGAAATCCCAGTCAGAACCTGGCAATTCAGGGTTTTCGTCTTTGTCTGCAAAAGTGTTGAACATTTTGAAATTGGTCTTCGGCGTAATGGAGGTGTATTTCTGAATGGCCCATCGCTCCAAACCATCCGGGCTTACCATCGCATAGAACCTGCGCCCCCCTACTTCAAAATTCATATGTTTTGTTCTTGCAGTCCAGGGTTTGGGCGCCCCCCATTGGTCGAGAAGTTCTGCTTTGGTAAATGCATCCCATACCAGCGAAAGCTCTGCATCAAATTCCCTTGTGATGAGTACTGTTTTCTTTGATTTGTCAACAGTAAAATCAAATAGCAATTCAGGTGTCATTTTTTTTGTTTTTTGAGTGTTGCCAATACGGTGTCAAGTTGATTGAACTGGGTTTCCCACAGCTTTCTGAATTGGTCTAGCCATTTATCGATCTCTTTCATTTTTTTGATCTGGAGCGAGTAGTAGATCTCCCTGCCCTGTTGTTCCTGCTTTACGAGCTCGCATTCTGTCAAAATTTTAATATGTTTTGAAACAGCCTGCCTGCTTGTATGGAAATGTTCGGCCAGAGCATTGGGGGTCATGGCCTGTAATGCGATCAGGGCGATGATGGCCCGCCTTGTAGGGTCGGCAATTGCCTGGAAAATGTCTCTTCTTGTTTCCATCTTTGGGGTATTTGCAACTATATGGTTGCTAATATACGTGCAATTATCTGGTTGCGCAAATTTTATTTATGCTCCCGCCTCTCACCCATATTCGCTATTGACCCGCCATGGCTGAATAAATAATTTTGGGCTGCAGGTACAGGATAAAAACAATAAAACTATACGGATGAAACTATTCTCTACACTTCTTTGTCTGTTGTGCATTGGATCAACTCTTTATGCACAGCAGCCCGGCGTGGCCATCAACACCAGTGGCCTGGCGCCACACAGCAGTGCTATGCTGGATATACAAAGCACCAGCAAAGGCTTTTTATTGCCACGTATGACCCAGGCACAACGCATGTCTATTAACAATCCTTCAAACGGGCTCATGGTGTTTGATACCGACGCACAGCGACTTTATCAATACCAGGACGATAGCTGGCGCTCCCTGATCGACAACAGCTATTGGGCGAAATCTGCGCTCCGCAAATGGGTGTACAATGGAGTGGACAGTATTGGCATTGGTATAGCATCGCCTCTTGCAAGGCTCCATGTAAATAACGGGGATCTCCGGGTGTCCAATGCCGATATCAATATTGTAAATGGCGATATCGTGCACAACAAAGCAGGCGCTACCATTCAACTGCAGGACGCATCGGTAAATAAAGGATTCTTCCAGATCTCCGGCGACGATCTGCGATTTGGCACCAATGCAGGCAACAGCGCCGGAAATGTGTATGTACGAATGAACGGAGCCAATCGTTTTCAATTCGCCGAATCCGGAAGAATGACCATCCTGGCTGATCAGAACCCAACATTGTATTTCAACACGGCGGGAATCAACAAAGCATACCTGCAACTACAGGGTGAAAATGTAAAACTGGATGCACCCGGCAACAGAGTTGATATAGGTGACGATTTCACAGTAAATGATGCCACCAACAGGATAGGAATTGGCACAACCTCCCCCGAGCAAAAATTACATGTAACAGGAAATGTAAAAGTGAACACTGGTAAGATATTGAATGCAGATAATGTAAACATGCTGCCTGTGGCTTATGGCTTTGTCAGAGGAAGTCAGGCCGGGGCACCGGTATTGAAAGGAACTCCAAACCTCTCAGCAAGCAGAACAACAGGTGTAAACGGGAACAAGGAAATAAGAGTACTGGTAAGCGGTGTGGATTTGACAAATGCTATTTTTCAGCTTACTTCGGTATACTCCCACTCTTTCATATCTGCCAATACCTCTGTATTAAACGCAGACGGCAGTGTAACGGTAAGCATATGGTCTACTATCCTTGAAGAGTATTCATATTCCGACTTTCAAATAGTTATTTATGTTCCGTAATACAATAGTCTTTCTATCATGTTTGATTTCTTTTCAGGCCATTGCACAAAGTACTATAAGGATTCAGGCCGGCACATCACTCAGACTTTCTTCCGGTGTAGTGGTTACTTTCAAAGATCTCGATCTCGTCAATAACGGAGACCTGAACGCAGCAACCGGCAATGGCAGGATCATTTTCAGTGGAAATACAAATAATAGGATCAGCGGCAGCAGCGTCACCGGCTTTGATGAACTGGAAATTGCCAAAACCAATAACAGATCTTTGCAGCTTGAGCAGGAACTGCAAGTTCGCTCCGGGATCTGGTTTACAGCAGGAGTAATTGATTTAAATGCACACAATATCACTTTGTTTGGCAATGCGGCCCTGCAAAATGAATCGGAAACCAGCCGCATCACAGGGATAAACGGTGGCCATGTACAACTCTCCATACAGTTGGCAGGCCCGCAGGCCGTCAATCCCGGTAATCTGGGCGCTACCATAACCTCATTGCAGAACCTGGGATTGACCACCATCCGTCGTGGACACCAGTCACAAACCAATGGCAGCGGTAACGGAAATTCTGTATTTCGTTATTATGATATCATTCCTTCCGGCAATACAGCTCTCGATGCCACCCTTCGATTTCAATACTGGAATTCTGAGCTGAATGGATTGGATGAGAACAGCCTGGTATTCTGGAAGAGTGACGACAATATCAAATGGACCAATGAAGGTTATAGCAGTCGTGATATAACAACGAATTATGCAGAGAAAACAGCCATTCCATCTTTTTACAGATGGACGCTTAGTTCTGTGGGTAATCCCTTACCAGTTACAGGTCTTCAATTTACAGGCCGCTGGCAAAACAACGCTGCGCAACTCAACTGGACAACACTAACCGAATACAATAACCGGTATTTTGATATCGAAAGGAAATACAGTAACGAAAATGACTTCTCCGTTATTGGTGTTAAAAACTCATTACATGCCGATGGCAATTCACAGTCGCCCTCCTGGTATCAGTTCATAGATCCTGCTGCTGCAAACAAGGGAAACATCAGCTACCGGCTAAAGCAGGTGGATAAGGATGGTCAGTTCGTTTATTCGAAAATCATTTTGATTAAGCCGCCACCATTGAACATTTTCATTCAACAGGTTTATCCCACTCAAAAAACAGGGCATCAATTGTATATTCAAACAGGTGACCTCACGCCTGGGGAAATGTATATCAGCATTTTCGATATGCAGGGCCGGCTCTGCATGAAAAGGAAAGCGCGTTACAGCCCGCAATGGATCAAGCTTCCATCGCTAGCTGCTGGTATTTATCAACTGGTAATCGAATCAGGTGAATGGAAATATTTCGGTAAATTTATCAGGGAGTAAAAAGGGATCGTTACATATCAAAACTACACCATGAAAAAGTTACTGCTGCTGTTCAACCTGTGTTTATTAGTTGCGGTTTCTGGCAATGCTCAACTGACCGAACAGAAAACCACGAATAAAAAATGGACCCTTTACGGTCAGGTAAAATATGTAGGTCCCGCCAAAGCTTCGGAAAAACAAAGACTACGTTAAGTTATTTAGACTGGGCGAAGAAAATGTATCGGTATTTAAAACGCCTGTAATAGGCACAAAAACCATCATGATCAAAACGGATAAAGGACGCATCGCCTTACGCAAAGGAGAAATAGAAAAACTGTTCAACAAAAAATAGATCAGGATATGATCTTTATCTACTTCTTTTTATTAGCTGCGGAATCTCTCCCGCTTATTTTATTTTTGATAAAAAGGAAAAAGTATGATCATATTCTTCCTTGCCCTGCCTACTCCTGCTTTGATTGATAAACAGGAATTATTATATTTGAATTACCAGCCCGTTTATCAATTCCATTCACAAGTATGAGGAAATTAACCTTTACCTTATTGCTATTCCTATTTCCATTCGTTCTTTTCTCGCAATATGCCACCAGGGGTGCAGGGGCATTGAAAAATGAGATCTGGTGGCTGGACTGGGCGGGAATACATATTGCAGACGGGGCCAGCCGGACTTTCAACACAGGTGATGGGATGACCGTTAAAGTGACTTTGTCCAATGTTACAGGATTGCTGGTACCTGATGTAATGAATACCTGGACTGCTGCCCTCCTGCACAATTTGTATGATTTTGACGATCCCGGGATCATGCCTACCATGCACAGTAAGGCTATGGCTTATGGAGACAGAACTGTGACCCTAACGATGGAAGCAACGCGAGGCGGCAATCTTGTTCCATTTTCATTTGTAGCTTCGGATGGCGAAGGCAGCTCTCCCGATGAGTGGACAATTCTCACTACTACCGGATCTGCCTGGCAGACCATAGAATATTATACCAATAATTCAGATCCGTCCAACCCGATTATGGGGTGCAATAACAAAACGATCCGCATTTATCAAACCGTCAACCATCCCACATTTAACGGAGGTAGAAATCCTGTTGTGGTGACCAACTCTTCAGACGGGAAATTGACAATAGATGTAAAATTTGAAAGGCATGTTCCGGGTGGTATGGCAATTGCATTTGGAGTGTTGGCACCAATTGACCGTGGTGACCTGCCTCCTTCCTATGGCACAGCCCAGCACCAGTTGTATTATCGCGTGATAGATGGTTGTAATTATCTTCCTCCCTTTCCTTCCCTGGAACTGGCGCAGCCATTATATATTGGTGATATTCCCGGTGATGCCGATGGCTATCAGACGAATGATGATAACGGAACAGGTAGCGATGAAGATGGAATAGACAATTTTCCACCCTATGATAATTCCGGCACTTATAGTTTACCGGTAAAAGTGTTCAACCAAACCGGTAATGATGCTTTTTTATCTGCTTATTTTGATTTCAACAGGAATGGACAATTCGATGCAGGCGAAGAAGTACATGCCATGGTCCCAACAATGCAACCAGTGTAAACATAAGCTGGGTGGGACTTCCAACCTGGCTGCCCCTGGGTACTTCCAAGGGTTATGGCTTTCGTTTCAGGATCAGCTCCGATATGGCCTCTGCGCAAAACGCAAGCGGTTCGGCGGTTGATGGAGAAGTGGAAGATTACTTTATCGATTTCGAAGACTTCTGCAATATAAAAGTCACCACGGTGAATGATACAAGCGTTTGCCCGGGAAAACCTGTACAACTTTTTACCAGCGGTGGAATCACTTACTCCTGGAATAAAACTGATTACCTGGATGATATCAATTCCCCAGCTCCTGTAGCCAATGCTGCAACTACCACCACCTATATTGTTACCGGCGCCAATCCCCAGGGGTGTATCGCAAAAGATACGATCACCATCGATATGTTGCCCGTTCCTGCACTTACTACTAGTGGTGATATCAATATTTGCAGGAATACTACCACAGTTTTGACCGCAACCGCTCCCGGCGCCATTAAATTCAGCTGGCAACCAGCTACTGGTTTGAATGACGAAACCATCAGCAATCCCTTAGCGAACCCTGCAACAGAAACAGAATACACAGTTACCGCAGAAGATATGAATGGATGTACCTCCAGCAGTAAACTGAAAGTGATGTTCTGGCCATTGCCTTCATTCAGCGTTTCGCCTTTACAAAAGGAAATTTGTGAAAAAGAAATAGTAGAATTTAAAGCTGAAGGCGCCGATGAGTATACGTGGTCATCGCAAGACAATACTCCATTGGGAACTTCGCCTGAGTTGAGCCTGCAGGCAACTGTTTCACAAGTATACAAAGTAGAGATGCGGTCATTGCGATGCGGAGAAAACAGTATCATCCATATTCCAGTGTTTGTAAATCCACTGCCCAAAACAATTGTAACTAAGAGCAATGATTTGAACTGCAGGGTCGGGCTAGCTACCTTGCACGCGTCTGGTGGTGATTATTATCGATGGGATGCCCTGCCCGGAATAGTCGATTTGAGATCTCCTGCTCCCACTGTAAATCCATTGGTGAATACAAAATACTATGTATCGGCGTTTTCCTATAAAGGATGCCAAACAAAAGACTCTGTAATGGTGGAAGTAAACTTTACTAATTCCGCAAGTAATTACCCCGTGCCTTCTGCGTTTACTCCCAACAATGATGGCAAAAATGATTGCTTCGGGCTGAAACAATGGGGAAATATCAAAGCGCTTGATTTTTCTGTTTTTAATCGCTGGGGACAACTACTGTTTCGCACCAATGATCCACTCAAATGCTGGGATGGCCGCTACAATGGTCAACTCCAGCCTGCAGCTGGGTATACCTATCAAATCAAGGCCACTACCGCTTGTGGTACGGTATTCAGGAAAGGAATTGTGATGCTGATCAGGTAAAAGTATCCCTTCATAATGCACCGCATGTTTTCCCATATTATAGTACCTTGCGGGACTTAACGAAGAAAATTATGGAGAAAGAGCTGTACATCATCAGACATGGGGAAACAGATTATAATAAGTTGGGCATTGTACAGGGAAGAGGCGTAAATACCGATCTCAATGCGTTGGGCCGGGAACAGGGAGAAGCATTTTACCAGTATTATAAGCATGTACCCTTTGATAAGGTTTACACATCTGCTCTGAAGCGTACCCACCAGACTGTAAAAAATTTCATAGAGGATGGTCTTCCCTGGGAGCAATTACCCGGGCTTGATGAGCTGTCTTTTGGTATTTGGGAAGGTAAGGAAAGTAAAGAAGACTGGGTAAGCGCATTCCGTGAAATGAATCTTTCCTGGCAAAGCGGACAATGTGATCTGGCCTTTGAAAAGGGGGAAAGTCCAAACCAGGTTTCCGAACGCTTGCAGGAAGCGATGGACATCATACTTTCCAGGCCATCAGAAAAGCGGGTGCTCGTTTGTATGCACGGTCGTTCACTGCTGGTATTGCTGTGCATGCTCAGTCAATCACCTATCAGTTGCATGACTAATTTCAGCCATAGCAATACCTGTCTTTACCGAGTGTCTGTTGCTGATGGGCAGTTCAATATACTGGAGGCAAATGATATTCGTCACCTGGCAAATTCTGTGAGAGTATATCCTTAATTGAATTTTAGGTTACAGAACGTTTTCGCAAGGAAAGTATACTTATATTTTTTCATCGTTTTATTTCCCAGGTTATTTTTGCTTCTTCCATATCGCTTTTTGTAATACTTATCCATGGAATGAACCGGAGAACTGAATGCCAGCCCCTTTTATTTTGAGGAGTTTTGACACAGAAAGTTTCTGCTGTTTACCCCGACTGGTCTTAGGAAGTAAGAATACCCGATCAATAGTATCAATAATTGTATCATATTCTAAATACCCCCAATCATAATTAATGATCTTTACAATCCGGTTGCGATCAAAATAAGCTGTAACCTTTGGGCTCAAGGGTAGTTTTTCCCAGCCATTCTCAATAGGAAGCAAACCAAAATACTTCCTCTGCTTATTGCTAAGCTCATATGGTGAGTCTACTGAAAGGTTCATTTTAGCAATATAGTAAAGAAAACTC
Organism: Pseudobacter ginsenosidimutans; assembly: GCF_007970185.1. NCBI lineage: Bacteria > Pseudomonadati > Bacteroidota > Chitinophagia > Chitinophagales > Chitinophagaceae > Pseudobacter > Pseudobacter ginsenosidimutans. Next base: position 6,102,985 of record NZ_CP042431.1, read on the forward strand.
CTCTTGCATATATTCAATATTTATTTATATTTTACTTTCGCAATGGTGTTTTGTAATAACTTCTTTATCTAAAAATTGGTTATGTTGAAACTATCCGCCTTCCTGCTCTCTATCATATCTGCCATCTCATTTACCGTTAACGCACAAACGATCATCACCAACACAACCATAGTTGATGTTGAAAAACAAAAACTGATCCCCAATGCTACTGTACTCATCAGGGGGAATAAGATCGAATCGATCAACACCAAAACAATCACCCCGGCGCCCGGTGCCACCATCATAGACGGCACAGGCAAATACCTGATCCCAGGCATGACGGATGCGCATGTACATTTCTTTCAAAGCGGCGGATTGTATACAAGACCAGATGCCATCGATCTTAGAAAACAGCGCAGCTACGAAGACGAGATTGCATTTTCCAAATCCAATATGAGTGATGTAATGAAGCGCAACCTGCTCAATGGTATCACCAGCGTAATTGATGTGGGAGCCACTTACAGTCTGCTTCAAAGAAGAAAAGAATTCGCCACTGATTCTGTATCTCCATCTGTTTACATGACAGGGCCTCTGCTAACTACTTTCGAGCCTCAGATCTACAAAGGTCTTGGAAATGATCGACCTTTCAGCCTGGTTCAAACAGAAGAAGACGCCAGGAAAATGGTGCAGGAACAGCTCCCCTATCAACCCGACTTCATTAAAATATGGTATATAGTTATCGGAGAGAACAAAGAAGAAATTGCCCGCAAACATTTACCGATCATAAAAGCAGTGATCAATGAAGCGCATAAAAACAATTTGAAAGTGGCAGTACACGCCACAGAAAGGATCACAGCCCAATTATCTGTTGAGAACGGCGCTGATTTTTTAGTCCACAGCGTGGAAGATGAAGTTATTTCAAATGATTTTGTAAAACTGCTCAAAGAAAAGAAAACAATACTCTGTCCTACACTGGTAGTGTATGACAACTACGGCAAGGTCTTCGGCCAGCAGTACAGATTTTCCAGCAGGGAGTTCACTACTTCCAACCCAATGATCCTGGGTTCCCTTTTTGATCTCAGGCATCTGAATGATCCGGTAATTCAGCAATACAAAACTTACATACAACACAATACTGCACACGACAAGAAACAGGATTCCATTTGCCTGATCAATCTCAAGAAACTAAGCGATGCCGGTGTTCGAATTGCAGCCGGCACCGATGCTGGCAATATCGGCACATTACATGGAGGCTCCTACCTCACAGAGTTACAAAAAATGAAAGAGGCAGGACTCAGCAACTGGAAAGTACTGGAAGCCGCCACCATCAGTCCCGCTTACTTCTTATCAAAGGAAAAACTTACAGGGAGCATAACAGCGGGAAAGACCGCAGACATGGTATTGCTGGATGGCAACCCAGTGGAAGACCTGAACAATCTGGCGAAGATCAGCGTGGTAGTAAATAAAGGCACTGTGCTGTATCCCGATTCGATCATTAAGGAAACGCCACTGGCATTGGTACAGCGACAGCTCAATGCATACAATGCAAAAGACCTGGAAGCATTTTTAGAGCCTTATGCTGAAGATGTAGAGCTTTATACCTTCCCCAACAAACTTGAATCAAAAGGGAAAGACGCCATGCGAAAAGCGTATAGCTTTTTCTCCAGAGTGCCGGGTTTGCACTGTGAGATATTGGAACGAATCGTACAAGGCAATACCATCATTGACAAAGAGAGTGTTTCGGGTTTTGGCGACAAGCCTGTGCAGGCAACGGCTATTTATCAGATCGATGGGAATAAAATAAAAAGAGTTTATTTCATAGAGTAAACTGCTTGTCAAAAAAACGCTAAAGGCCCGGGTGTCCGGGCCTTTAGCTCAGCGCTCTTTCCAACACACATATCATTTCTTTATTTTTCCTTCAACAACAATTCAAGCATCTCCTGCAAATCATCAACCAAACTTTTCCCTTTATAGGTCTGGATCTGCTCATACACAGCAAAACTCCTTATCTGCGACTGGATGATCTTCCCACTCGAATCAATCAGCAAATAACCAGGAATGCTTTTTATCCCGAAGATATTCTTACTTACCTCATCCAGGTTATCAAGGCCCTGAAACCAGATCGGATTTTCATCTTCTAAGGCTTTAAGCCAGTCAGGCTTTTTCTCATCGAGAGAAATGCCTACGATATTGAATCCTTTGCTATTGAATTTCTGATATACTTTATCAAGTTTTGGAAATGAAGCTCTGCAAGGACCACACCAACTGGCCCAGAAATCGATCAATGTATATTTATGTTTCGAGGCCACGGAAAGGATACTAACACTATCCCCATTTCTGTCGGAGAATTTGAAATCAGGGATGCTGTCGCGGGCAGCAAATCTGGTAACAGCATGATTTCGATCCACCAGTTTGGCGAGCTCCTGTCCTGCTGCGCTTTGCTTCACACGTTCACTCAGATGCTCATACGCTTTATTCTGTATTTCCGGAGGCTGCATACGTAATACAATTGGAGCAAATAAAGAATTAGTGTGCCTGTCAATATACTCCTGCATAGCAGGAATAGCCGGCCAGGCCGCTTCTTTCACATACCTGTCCTGCAAATTTTTGAATTCTTCCCAGTCGTGCTGCACTTCAGAACCTTTAAGATGCAACTGTTTCAAAGAATTTATCTTGCCGGTCAGTTCCATTTTTTCATTTACCAGCCATAATGTATTACTACGTCCATCTTCTGTGCTATGATACTTTGCAGTATCCAATGACAGAAAATAGAATCCGGTTTCCTGCTTCAGAATTCCTTTTAAAACAAATCGTGCGCCTTTACTGATCGTTTTTGAGAGTGTGTCATTTTCAAAACTCAACAGGCTGACCAATGAGCCATCTTTCAATCCGTCTATTTTGCCTTTCAGAACAAATCCTTTTCCGGACTGGGCTGTAACGTTGGTCAGCAAAAGCATGGCACCAATACCGGCAACCAACATACGACGGCTGCATCCATTTTTTTTCATCAACATAATAAGTTACAGGTTAGGATTGTTTTGCAGTTCGATATAGTAGATGGGATACCATTGCATTTCGTTCTTCCAAACCCCATCGGCTCTTTTAGCAGGCAACACCACTTCCATCACTTCATCGATCTTACCTGTTCTCTTCAGATCCAGCCAACGATGTCCCCATTCGGTAAAGAGCTCATGTTGTTTTTCAGTTAACACGGCGTTTAATAGTCCTGGTTTGTCGATACCAGGATCTACAGCTGAGATCAATGGCAATCCTGCTCTGCCGCGGATCTCATCAATATCATCGATGGCTCCGTCCAGATCATTCAATTGAGCCCTGGCTTCAGATCTGATCAGGTATAGTTCAGCCAACCGGAAAATGGTACTGTATTCACTCACGGGTGCCAGGTATGTATTTACCTTATACTTGTTGGCATGATAATAAGTTTCCCCGTATGCATCTACCCTGCCGATCCATTCCGTTTTTCTCAGATCTGCTGCATCGAAACTCTGTAACAATGCCTCATTGAGATAAACAGATTGCTCCCAGTTGGGGCCGTCAGGGGCAGTACAAAAAAGTATCCTTCCATGGCATTGAAGCCTTTGTTCACGGGTTGCAGTTGCCAGATCGCTTCTTTATTGTTCTTGAGGAAAGGGGTATTGAGAGTGCCCAATTCAAATTGACTCACATTATCCAGTACAATAGTAGACTGCGTTTCTGCATTTGCCCAATCGCCCGTATACAGGTAAGTCCTTGCCAGCAGCGCTGTTGCGGCCCATTTGGTTGGCCTCACCCTTTCTTCGTTCCCGTTGGGATAAGGGGTTAACAGGTCTGCGTTGAGATAATTTTCGCTCAGTAATGATTGGGCATCTTTCAGATCATTGATGATCTGCTGATAAACCACCTGGCGGGAAGACCTTGGGGCCACAGCATTTACTGCATAGTTGGTACCCAGTATCAGGGGAACATCGCCATACAAATTCACCAGGTAGAAATAATAAAATGCACGCATGAATTTAAGTTCACCCAGCAATTGATTTTTCACAGCGGGAGTAAGCGATTCAGAAGCGGTGATACCTTCCAGTGCAGCATTCACCCTGTACATGCTTTTATAAGCAGTACCCCAATAGTCGTTCGCATCCACAACCGTGCTGTTAAGGTCGTTTTTGTAATAGGCATCCAGTTTGGAATTGCCCGAACCGCTGTATAGTACCAATTCATCAGCGGACAGACCGGCATTTACCGAGAGTGTACTCAGTTCGCCGCCATACTGTGGCCAGGCTTCACTCATGCTTCCGTATAATGTGGTAACAGCGCCGATGGCTGTATTATCATACCGGAATACATCTTTATCCAACAGACTGGTGCCGGGGCCATCGGCTTCCACCAGCTTGCTGCATCCAGTTTGTACAAAGGTCATCCCGATACCTATGATCAGAAGGAATCTTTGTTTCAGTATTTGATTGATTATTGTTTTCATCCCTATAATTTTTATCGTGTCAATGATGGTCCCCATCTTAAAAGCTGAGTTTAGCGCCAAATGTTATTACCCTTAATGGAGGCAGGATGGTGGAACTTTTGGTTTCCGGATCCAGTCCTGAATAATTGGTGATGGTGAGCAGGTTCTGCGCCTGTACAAATACAGTTCCATTGTGCAGTTTTACAGTTTTTACCCAACGCTCAGGCAACTGCCAGGAGAAAGAAAGGTTCTTCAGTCTGATGTAGGATGCATCTGAAATACCACCGTCGCTCAACTCTTTGGCGAGATAAGCCGGAGTAAAATAATTGAACGTTGTAGAGTAGCGTTGTATCCTGGCTTCATCTCCCGGCTTCTGCCAGCGATCCAGCATTGAAGCAGGCTGATTGCCTTCTCCCTCTGCAAATCCGCCAACAGTGTATTGCAGGCTTCCATAGGAATAATTCTTCGCCTGCTGTTTAACGAATTGAAACAGCAGGTCCAGTGTAAATCCTTTATAACGGAAACTGTTCTGAAAACCACCGTAAGAAGTAGGGAATGGATTCACGATCACGTTTTGATCTTTCATAACAGGGCTGCTTGTTGGCTTGCCTTCACTGTCTTCGAAAATATAAACACCCGTTTGCGGATCCACACCCAGCAGATGGTAAGCATAGGTACTGCCCATTGGTTTGCCAATGATCTTTTTGCTGGCGTCCGAGGTTTTATCCACTCCGGGATAATCCATCAGCAAAGTTTTTGGAATAGTAAAATTGAAACTGCTGTTCCAGGTGAAGTCGCCTTTTTGAAGTACGGTTCCAGACAACATCAGTTCCCATCCTGTATTCTTGATTTTGTATTGTTGATTTTTATAGATGGATTCAAAACCGGAAGTTGCTGCAAGCAGGTAAGCACTTACCTGGTTATCGGACCTGTTCAGATAATAGTTCACATTCAGCTGTACCCTGTCCCTGAAAAATCCGAGCTCAAGTCCAGCCTGTGTTTTGCGGGTGGCTTCCCATTGCAGATCAGGGTTGGATAATTGCTCGGGGGCATAGGCAGGAATACCCTGATAAGGCAGTTCATAATTTACCGGCCTATATAAGCTCAGGAATTGATAATCCGGCATCTGGTCGCTTCCTGTAGTACCGTAGCTTGCTCTCAGTTTACCAAAACTCAGGAAAGGAAGATGTTCGCGTGTCCATTTTTCTTCTGTGATCACCCAGGCAGCGCCAACAGCTCCGAAGTTGTGGAAACGGCTGGCCGCGCCGAATCGGGAACTACCATCCCTGCGGGCAGTAAGATTGATGATATATTTATTCTCCCAGTTGTAATTCACTCTTCCGAAAACGGCATTGTACCTGTAGGTGGAATTGGCAGAGGAATAAGGCGTCACAGTTGGGGCGGAACGCACATCATCCATCACAATATCGTTACTGAAGCCGCTGGCCATTACGGATGATCCTTTACTTGCATTTTCCTGGAGGGCGCTTCCGATCAGTACTTCCAGCTTCCCGCCTCCAAGAGCACGCCTGTAGGTGATTTGCGGCTCCACCAGCCAGGTCTGGATCGCATTATTGCCGAATATGGTTGAGCGCTGGCGACCGCTCCTGATGGCCTCAGGAGGCGCAGAAGACAGGAACGTCTTGGAAACATAGTCAGACATCAGTGTGGTATAACCGAAACTGCTCTTTACTTCAAGCCCTGGCAAGATCTCATACCCGAGGGTTAGATTTCCGATAAGGGTATTGGTTTTATTGTTGAACTGGTCGTTCAGGAAACCGATGGGATTCTTGGAAAAGGTAGTTCCACCTGTTGCATCGGGTTGCCAGTTGACTTTTCCATCGGGCGTATACAATGCCGGGGCAACAGGAGAAAGCAACATCGCGTTCCTGGTGAGATCGATCCTTGGCAGACGGTTATTTCCCAACTGGTAATTGCCGGAGAAGCTCATCTTGAATTTCTTATTGGCAGAGCTGCTGTTCAGGTTAAAATGAACAGATCTTTTTACATCGGAAAAATCCCCGGGGAAAACAGTAGTTTCTTTGTGATAACCGGTGCTCAGTAAAAAGGATGTATTGGCATTTCCGCCAGAAACGGAGGCCTGGTAGTCATGATAGCGTGCAGTGCCGCCCAGGAGTTCCTCCTGCCAATCGGTTTCACGGGTATTGTCCCAGTTCCCGTTCAGGTCATTGTCGCCATTTCGGCCGGGTATTGGGGTTAGTCCATCATTCTGCAATGCTTCGCGGCGCATTTCGAGATATTGTTGCGCATTCATCAGCTCAAGTTTGTTGGGCATTCTGCCGCCGCCGGTTTGCACATTCAAATTCACGCGAATGGTTCCGGCACTCCCTTTCTTTGTGGTGATCAGGATGGCACCGTTCGCCGCGCGGGAGCCGTAAATGGCCGTGGCATCAGCATCAGACAACACTTCTATGCTTTCAATGTCAGCAGGATTCAACGCACTGAGTGGATTACCATTCACATTGAGCACCCTGAAAGAAGCACCTGAATTGCCCAATACCATATTGCCACCATCTGCCGGCAGCAGTTGTGATACAAATGGAACCCCATCTACGATATACAAGGGATCGTTACCGTTATGAATGCTGTTCTTACCCTGTATTTTCACTTTCACACCAGTGCCGGAGAACCCTGTTGACTGCTCGATGAATAAACCCGGCACCCTTCCCTGCAAGGCAAGCAAGGGATTATTCACGGGCTGTTTCTCGATATCCTTTGCCTTCACTGAATGCACATTGCCGGTATTCAATCTCCGGCTGGTCTTTCCATAGGCAATGATCTGCACTTCATCGAGTTTGCTTTCGGATATCGACAACACAATGCTTCCGTCGGATTGCAGGGAAGCCGCCTTAATTTCCTTTTCCTGGTACCCTGTAAAACTGATCACCAGTATATCGTTGGTATTGGCATCGATAGAAAACCTACCGGCCGCATCTGCGAATGTTCCTTTCCGTGAGCCCTTTACTTTTATGGAGGCGCCTTCCAGCGGAAGTCCATCCGCATTGAGGATCCGTCCTGTTATGGGCGCAGGTACAGATTGATCGGAAGAAGTAAGTTGTATTGTTTCTTTTTTCACTGCGCTGGACTCCTCAACAGGCAGCTTCCTGGAGATCACGATCGTTTTGTCCACGATCCGGTATTTCAGCGGCTGCTCTTTTAGGATCACATCCAGAAAATCCTCTAAAGGCAGATCAACCACAGAAAGCGTGATGGCGCGGGTCTCAGCCAGGTCACGTTTATTGGCAAAGACCACGTAACCTGTCTGTTTTTCTATTTCCTTCAGCACCTTTTGCAGCCTGAGGTCTTTCCCGGAGATTGAAAGATTTTGCGCCCTCCCATTGGCGCTCGCGGACAAGAATGCGACAATAAAAAAAACTAATGTCAGTTTCATCGCGAGAACAGTTGTTTTTCCGATGTGGTGATGAAGTTTCCACAAATTCCATTTCATCACCAGCAGCGTTTTGGTAATGGTTCCGGGGCTACAGTGCCGGAGACCGGATGCCAGCTGATCCATCGATGCAGCGCTGATCCGGCAGGGCATAGAATACCCGTTACCAATTGTTTTCTTTTGCATAAATTGCAAATGTTTGGTTGTTAAAAAATGAGAGATAACAGACTTATATTTTGATCAACTAAACTTTCCGGCCGGAAGTGCTTCGAACACTTCCGGCTTTTTTAGTTGGTCTTTCTGACCGGCGAAAATGAATAAGGTGGAATTGAATTGATCTATTGCTGTATCAGGAGCTTCCGGTTTTCCAGCCGGCATTTGACACCTATATCTTTCAATACACTCAGCAAACCGTCAAGTGTTACTCCTTTGGTGATCTTTCCGTATAGCTCGATATTTTTTGGAATGCCATTTTCGTAAACAACTTCGATATTATACCAGCGCTCCAATTGCCGCATTGCTTCATCGAAATCCATATTATCGAAATCGAATAGTCCATTCTTCCATGCCATGATCTTTTCGATATTGGCATGTCCAACGATCTTTATTTCAGTTCCGCTCAGCTGAGTAGTTTGCACCTGCGCCATCTGACCGGGTTTAAGCAATACCGACCGGCCGGAAACCACCTGCACACTGCCTTCCAGCAATGTGGTATTGATGCGTGGTTCATTATCATATCCATTCACATTGAATTTAGTGCCCAGCACTTCTACCAATGCTCTCTGGTTCACATTTACCCGGAAGGGCATTTTCATATTCTTCGCCACTTCAAAATATGCTTCACCGGTAATCACCACGCGTCGCTCAGTTCCAGTAAAAACAGTGGGATAGCTGATAGAGCTTGCGCTATTGAGCCATACTTCTGTTCCATCAGGCAATGTCAGCCGGAACTGCCGGCCCGCGGGTGTTGACATTGTATTGATCACTGCCTCATGGCCATTGGCTTCATACAACAATTTCCCGTTTTCCACTTTTGCCATTGCGCCACCCTGCAGGGCTACCACTCCGTTCTGAATAGTATCCAGGAGCACCCTCGTGCCATCGTGGAGGGTCAGAATAGCGCCATCTCTTCCGGGTTGGATCTGCGCAATGCCGGCAGGTTGTGTAGTTTTTGAATGGGTATTGAAAAAGAGGTAAGCTCCAATGCATAATACCAACAGGATGGATGCAGCTGCCCAATGCCAGTGGCGGAGAAAATACCGTCGAGTTGATGGTAATTGAATCAGATCCCCGGAAGGATGATCAACTTCTGTGATCTGGTTGATCAGTTCCTGGAGATGAGAATCATTGTAGGTGATGTTGATGTCCGCTGGATGCTCCATCATTAATTCTGTATATAACTGCACCAGCTCAGTATCGTTCTGGTCCTCCAGGGCCAGCACCAGCTCATTTCTTTCCTCAGGTGAAAGCTGATGATCATAAACACGCCCGATCAGGTATAGTAGTCGTTCCTTTTCCATTACAAATAGCTTATCCTTATGAAATCATGGTCCTTTCTAATAGATGCTGCTTTTGGGAAGCACTACTAATCCCCCCGTGAAAAAATCTTAGAAAATTTTCAGTAACAGGTAAATGAAAAGAGAAAAATTATATCCTGAACGTGTAAGATGTTCCCGGATTTGCCGAAGGGCGGCAGATAAGGTGTTATGAACAGTTTGAACAGAAAGGTTCAGCTCTGCTGCAATCTGGTGGGAAGTGTATCCTTTTTCACGGCTCAATTTGTAGATCCTTTGTCTTTGTTCTGAAAGGCTATTCACAGCTTCTGCAACCAGGGATTTGATTTCCCGGATCTCCATTCCGGTACCGGGTGAACCTTCTTCTGACAAAACAGTTCCCCGGGCCAGTAAGCGGTCAGCTTTTTCCTGTTGTCTTAATTCTTTCCGCAGGCGTTGGAGTTGCTGGCGGCTTGCAACAGTGAACAACCAGTTCCTGAAATTATTTATTTCAGGCAGTTGGTCCCTGTTCAGCCAAACCCTGAGAAAGGTTTCCTGTATTACTTCGTCCGCATTGGTTGGTGAACCTGAGATCTTCACCCAAAACGGATGCATGAGTGGTACATAATGCTTGTAAAGAATGGCAAAAGCCTTTTCATCGCCATCTGCAATACGGATCAGCAGTTCTTTTTCTTCGTATGATTGGTTGATCAGCAAGAGAACATCAGGTATTTGCCTGAATTACAATACTAGAATAAATAATTGATAATTTTTTCCATTTTTCCATCCATGATCTTTTCACGGCATCGTCCTTATAGTAATCAACGATTATGAACTATCTGGACTGGCTACCGAAATTCGCAGCTGGTACGGCCACCGATGCCGAGCGCGATGCATTCAATAACTGGCTTCAAAGCCTTTCGCCTGAAGCATTCCGGGAAGTACTTGCACAATATGAAGCATTACTATCGACCCAACAACAATTAGGACCACACAATGAAAGGATGCTGCAAAACATCCTTTCGAAACTGGAAAATGAAAAAAGCACGGCGCCTGTCCGCTCCCTCTCCACCGGCAAGTGGTTAAGGTATGCAGCCGCTGTACTGGTTTTGCTGGGCATCGGAACCTGGTTCCTTTTGCGCAAACAACAAGATCCGCAGACGCTGGCAACAAAGGAAAAAACAGAACAACCTGCCAGCCCGGACATTCCTCCCGGCACAGCAGGTGCGCTACTTACGCTGGCCGATGGACGAACCATTCTGCTCGACAGTCTGCAACCCGGCGCCATCGCCGAGCAGGGCAGTAATATTTTGTTGAAAGATGGAGAACTGAGCTATACGCACTGGCAACAGAACGGCAGCTCTTCCACTACCCTCTTCAACACCATGCAAACGCCCCGTGGCCGCCAGTTCCAGCTCACGCTGCCCGATGGCACCAGGGTCTGGCTGAATGCGATGAGTTCTATCCGCTTCCCTGTTGCCTTTCCCGGCAATACGCGTGAAGTGAGCATTACCGGTGAAGCTTACCTGGAAGTGGCAAAGGATGCCAGCAAACCATTCATGGTGCACAGCAATGGCATCACTACCGAAGTACTGGGCACCAGCTTCAACGTGAATGCCTATGATGATGAAGACGCTACACGCATCACATTGCTGGAAGGGAAAGTGAGAGTGCACGACCAGCACAGCAGCATGGAACTGAAACCCGGCATGCAGGCAAGACAAAACAGTACAGGCATTAAACTGGCGGAAGTAGACACTGACCAGATCATCGCCTGGAAAAATGGATTGTTCAATTTCAACCAGATCAGCCTCCAGTCTGGTTTGCGGCAGATCGCGAGATGGTACGATGTGGAAGTGGTATACGAGAAAAATGTACCGGGTATCACGTTCGCGGGAAAGATCCAGCGCAACCTGAGCCTGCAGCAAATATTGAAAGGACTGGAAGACGATCAGGTGCATTTCAGGATCAAAGGAAAGAAACTGATCGTATCGCCATAAAAGTTTTTCGTTAAGGCTCAAAAAAAGAACTGCTCCGGGTAGTGACCGGAACAGTTCAGGATTCTGAGTTCGTTCATAAATAAGTCCGGCAAGACTTGTATCTATTAGTTAACCCAAAACTGTTACAAAAGTATGCAATTAAATGTTGCAAAATCCCGGGTGACTGCGGGATGGCTTTGTAATCCAACTGCTTTGCACCAAACTGCTGAAACGCCCGTTGGCGTTGGATTATCAGGGTCTCACCGCTTCAACCTGCACCAAACTTTGCGCGTAATGAGACTGACCGCTTTTATGCTTCTCTCCTTCTGCCTGCATGTGAGTGCAACCAGCAATTCACAAACCGTGACCTACTCCGGCAAGGAAGTGTCGCTTGAAAAAGTATTCGCTGCTATCGAAAAGCAGACGGGTTACTTCGTGGTATGGAAAACCAACATGCTGCAGCAGACCAAACCAATCACCATCGATGCAGAAAACCTGCCCCTGCAGCAATTCCTTCAGGAAGCGCTGAGAGATCAGCCGCTGGATTTCACCATCGAGAACCAAACCATCTTCATCCGCATGATGGCTGTGCGGGCCGTACCATCCATCCCCCGGCTCTACGTAACGCCGCAGTCCGCCCCTCCCACAGGTGGCCGGATCACGGACGACAGAGGCCGCCCTCTCTCCGGCGTGAACGTATTGGTACGCGGCACCACCCGCGGCGCCACCACCGATGCCGATGGCAATTTCAAACTTGCCGCCAATGCCGGCGATATACTGGTGATCTCTTTCATCGGTTACCAGACCAGGCAAGTGACTGTTCCCGCCAGCCTGGTAGTGAATGTATCGCTCGTGAAAACCGCCATGGAGCTCACTGACGTTGTGGTGAGCGGATTCCAGGACAGGAAGAGGGCAGTAACAGTTGGATCCATCTCCTCCGCCACTGCCAAAGACCTGGAGAATGCAGGCATCACCACTTTTGAAAAAGCATTGTCCGGCAAACTATCGGGCGTGTATGTACGAAGCCAGTCGGGTCGCCCGGGTGAAGTAGGCAATATCATCATCCGCGGTATCAATACGCTCACCGGAAATGCAGAGCCGCTCTATGTGCTGGACGGAATGCCACTGCAAACAGGTGAAGTGTCCGGCGGTATGAACAGCCTTATCACCAACGGTATCGGAAATATCCCTCCTGAAAATATCGAAAGCATCACCATCCTGAAAGATGCCACCGCCGCTTCCATTTACGGTGCAAGGGCCGCCAACGGCGTGATCGTGATCACCACAAAAAATGGAAAAGTGGGCAATGATTATGTGAACTATTCCGGTAAATACGGCATCACCCTTCGTCCGGAGAACAAGTTCAACTTCATGAACTCTGCTGAGAAGATCGCATTCGAAAGATCGATCGTGGAAGACTTTCGTCCCAATTACGAAAAAGGCGGTCGCGTTATCCAGCTCACCAATCTTGCAGACAAAGGCGTGATCACTTACGAAGAAGCTGAACGGAGGATCGCAGAACTGGAAAAAACGAATACCAACTGGATCGATCAGCTCTACCGCGTTGCGCAAAGCCAGAGCCACAATATCAGTTTCAGTGGTGGTAATAACAAAACCACTTATTTCGCCAGCTTTAATTACCAGGATGCACAGGGAAGCCTTATCCAGAACAGGTTCCAGACTGGTGGCCTCAATATGAAGCTCTCCCGTTTTGTTACTCCTGATCTTCTCTTCAGGGTGAATGTGTATGCTACGATCAAGAAAAATATGGAAGGTCAGGCAGGCACTGATCCGTTCAAATATGCAGTGTTTGCCAACCCTTACGAGAAACCTTACAATGAAGACGGTTCCTATGCTTCAGACATGACTTACCGCGAGATCCCTTACACAGTGGGCACTTCATCTTCTTTATACTATTCCAATTTCAATATGATCCGTGAGCTGAAAGAGAATAAGCTCAGCAATACCTATGGTAATATCAGAGGACAATTCAGCCTGGAATACACTTTCCTGCGCAATTTCAAATACACGGGGAATATCGCAGCCAGCTACACATCAGTGCAGGACAAGGATGAATCCTTTGCAGGCACTTACCGCTCCTGGGTGCGGAACTGGCTCAACAGCGCTTCCACCGGGTCCCTCGGCGTGCTGCCCGAACATAACAGGGGCTTCCTGCAGGAAAGCAGTGGCCGCACAATGGATTACACCGTGCGCAACACGATCGAGTATAATAACACTTTCGCAGGAAAACATTTTGTACAGGGTTTCTTCGCCAGCGAATTCGGCGCAGTGAAGAACGATCAGTTCAGGCATTTCAATCCTATCTATTTGCAGGAATACGCCATTGCTGGTTATCCCAGCTGGGACCTCGTTGCCGATACCCGCTTCATGAATCTCAGGCTGGAAGCGCTCGGAGGAACAGGAACAAGAGAAAACAGGACAGCCAGCTTCATCGGCTCTGCCGCCTATGCATACGATAACCGTTATGTGGTGAACGGCAACGTTCGCTATGATGGTGTTGATATCATCGGTTCAGACAACCAGTTCTCACCACTCTGGTCTGCCGGTGTAAAATGGAATGCGCACAATGAAAAATTCCTGAAAGATCATGAAGATGTACTCAGTCGCCTGGTGGTATCGCTGGGTTATGGTTACAGGGGAAGCATCAACAGAAGTGTATTGCCTTTCCACACGTATACGCTCAGCACTAACGTTTACGCCAATACGTCTGTGTCTGACCTGTTCAATTATGGTAACCCTGTTATCAAATGGGAACAGAAAAAAGAAACCAATCTCGGACTGGAGCTTTCGTTCTTCAAAGGCCGCTTCAATACAGAGTTCCGCTACTTCAACGAAGAAGTGTCTGACCTCCTGGACCAAACCAAAACGCCGCCATCAGTTGGCCGTCAGTCTGCCTTCGTGAATGTTGGCAATCTCACCAACAAAGGCTATGAACTGAGCTTCCGCATGGAAGTGGTGAAATCGAAAGACTGGTTATGGGAGATCGGAGGTAACTATACCAAAGTGAACAATAACCTCACGAATGTATTCCAGAAACAGGTGCCGGACATCTCGGACTCTTCTGCGTTGGACATCCAGGGTTATCCCGTGGACAGCTGGTTCGGTTACAAGTTCTCTCACGTGGATGAACAAACGGGCGACCTCATCGTGTACGCACAGAAAGCCAGTACGAAAGTGGTGAACGGTAATGTACAAACGACGTATGAAGATGCGCTCATCAACCTGAGCAGGATCACCGATGCAGACCTGAAAGCCGTATACCGCCCCTATTACCTTGGTCATTACAATGCCGATTTCTACGGCGGTTTCAACACACGCCTTACCTACAAAGCGTTTGAATTCACTGCCAGCTTCGTGTATGCAGGAGGAAATATGATCGAGAGTTTCCGGGACAGGCGTGAAGGTCCCAGCAGAGGTGTTGATGATATCAGCGCCAGCAGGACCAACCGCCTCAAGGAAAATGCTTACCGCTGGCGTCAGGCGGGAGATATCACCAATATCCCGCATTCAGGAACAGTTCCAGCAACTATACCAGAACGCTGATCAGCACGGATATCGAGAAAGGCGATTACATCAAATGCAATGAGATGAGCATCAGCTGGAGGGCACCCAAGTCCATCATCGGCAGAACTGCCATGAAAACCCTGAAAGCCACACTGGTGGCAGGAAACCTGTTCATCATCAGCCCTTACAGCGGAACAGATCCTGAAAGCCGTCTGCCTTTCGGCTATCCCAATACCAGGAATTTCGCTTTGTCATTAACCGTTGGATTCTAAAAAATGACTGCAATGAAAAGAAACAAATTCATCATAGCCCTCACAGTGATCAGCCTGCTGGCTTCAACAGGTTGTAAGAAATACCTGGACCTGGCTCCCAAGAACCAGCGGACAGTTACCACTGCGCAGGATGTAAAATCCCTGCTGGCAAACTACCTCCGCTCCATTACCACTTTTGGCGTGGCCCCCAAACCCGGCACCACCACCACTTCCATCAATGCGATGTGCCCGGTGTACGCCAACCTGATGTTTGAATCGTATTCAGATAATATCGATTTTGATGTGGCACTCACGCAGACCTATCTGAAGTCGAACAATATCCACCAGACACAGGAAAAAGTGTATGCCGACTGGCTCTTATGGAATGATTACAATTCACCCACGAAGATCTGGACGGAATACTATCAGCTCATCGGCTTCTTCAATGCACTTATAGATCAGATGCTGGAAGAAGTGAAAGATGGTACGCCTGCCCTCCGCGATCAGCTGCTGGGAGAAATGTACGCCACCCGCGCTTACTATTTCTTCAAGCTCCTGCAATATTTCGGTCAATATAAAAATGCAGCGCTCGGTATTCCCGTTTACCTGCATTCAGGAAAAGAAGTACTGTCTGTGGACATGTCCAGGAAATCACATGCAGACGTATACAAGACCATCCTGGAAGACCTGAACAATGCCATGCAGATGGCGGAAAGAACACAGCCGCTCACTGGTTACAATGTGCTGTTCAATAGTCGATATTTACATCATCTCACTGCACAAGTGTATTGGTATAAGGCCGAATCGCCCGCAAAAGAAACAGGCGACTATGACCAGGTGAAAACACATGCCGCTATTGCAGCAGAGAATACTGAAAGCGTAATTCCTGTAACCGGCGCCAATATGATCCTGGCTCAATCCGGCAAGCTTACGGATTACCCGGCAGTCTGCATGGAGAACAATATTCAGGGAGGCGTCAGCGCTATTTATGGAAGTTGTTACCAGTACCTGGCTGCGTTCAGTCCAGAGAATATTCCTTTGAAAGCAGATTTCTGCGCCCTTTTCAAACCCGGAGATATCCGTAATGCTATTTACTTCAATGCCAATCCCGCTGTTGCTGGTGGTAAAGTAGGTCCTGAAGGGCAGGTACTCAACTGGGCCTGGCCTTCAGACGGATCAACCATCGGAAGCGTTAAGAGAGGGAACCTTTCGCTGCTCAGACCGGAAGAAGCCTGGCTGATGCTGGCTGAAGCACAGTTCCGGAGTAATCAACCCGGTGATGCCATTATCACTTTGAACAAGTTCAAGAGCTTCCGCAATGCAGGCACAGCTGATGGCCTCTCAGGTGATGCGCTGTTGCAGGAGATCATCGATGAAAGAAGGAAAGAATTCTTCGGGGATTCGGATAAACGCTGGCTGGACCTGAAACGCTATGGCGGCAAAACCATCACCAGGAATTTGCGTTTCTTCCAGAAGGAATACACGCTGAAGGCCGAGCCCAACGATTATCACTATGCGCTTCCGATCCCCCTCGTTGAAATTCAGCAAAACAGGAATATCGTTCCCAACGAAGGTTGGATCACCATTGAATACTAATTGCATTTGTTCAACATACAGAAACACTTATTATGAACAGGAAATTATTATGTGTTGCGGCCCTGCTTGTATTGTTGCTCAGCAACTGCAAAAAGGACAGCTACGATTATAAAATGTACTCGCCCGCATTGAGCGATGTGGACTCCATATATCTATCAGCAACTGATAAAATGCTGATAGCCGATGGACAGGCCAAACTGAAATTCATTGTGGAAGCCTTTCGCCTGGTGAAACTGCCTTCCGGTAAGGATTCTATGGAGAAGATCATACTCGATCAGCTGCCCGCCAATTCCATTAAGATCATCGAGGAAAGATCCGGAACGGAAGTGGGCATGGAATATTCCACTTCCACCCTTCCTTACGATACCGTGAAATTCCATGCAGTGATCGGTGATAAGCAGTCAACCACAAAAGCAGTTGCGCTTCGCGCTAAGCCGGGCCTGCCACAGAAATTATATGTGGATGTGATTTTTCATGTTTGGGAGCTGAACACCACACACCCAACCTATGATGTGTCGTCTTATCAACCAGTCACCTACGAAATGTTACAGACAGCGATCCAGAATATCAATAGCGCTATCAACAACAAATTGAGCAGCAGTCCCAACGGGGCTTCCGCCAATATCGAATTCAGACTGGCCACCAAAAACCAGAACGGCGCCACCATGATCCAGCCCGGTTTCAATAAGGTCGTGTACAGCGATAATGTAAAAGTGAACCCGCTGGCCACCACTTTCAATCCCAATGATTTCACCAATTACATCAATACCAATAAAGCCACACTGATCTGGAAACCGAAAGAATTCCTGAACATCCACGTCCTGCCTTACGGCTCCAACACCAGCATGGGAACTGCACGCGCCACCAAACAACTGGCGCCGCAACCCGGAGAGGAACTGATACCTGGTGTAGCAGGCATTGCCGCCAATGAAGATGATTTCGTTACAGATTATGTGAACACTGTTTGCGGCATGCCACGTACACTCTTCTTTCCCGGCTTTGAAAGGAAGATCGAGATCTTCCAGTTCATCGGCGAGTTCTATGGCCTGTATGTTCCAACCTATCGCGCCAATATCACCAATTCAGATTATTGCTATGATACCAGGGAATACAATACCTCTAACCAAAGCAATTATGTGAATGCTTTGAAGATCGGAGTGGATAATGAGAAATATGTAGCGGACAATGTGATGGACGATAGCCGTTATCCGAGCCTGCTCAATTCCATTACACTGGACCAGGTGAACAGGATGCGCAGTGTGCTGGCCCGCTGCCCCGGCAGAATGAATGCAAAAACACAATAATATACAATGAAAAAAATCGCCCTGCTCCTTGTTACCGGATTTGTTTCGGTACTCGCAACAGCTCAAACCCCGATTGAGTTCAAGCTGAACGGTCAGATCAAAGATGTAAAAGAACCCGCCAAAGTAGCGATGGTATACTTTGCTGATGGTAAACGACAATCGGACACCGTTGAGCTTACCAAAGGTAAGTTTGCTTTCAAAGGAAAAATCAACAGTCCTGTAAAAGCAATTCTCGTTGTACTGAAAAGCAGCGATAACCCCAGGATGATGCTGAGCATCGGTTATGGCGGTGATGTGATGGGACGCGATGGAAGACAGGTGTACCTCGACAAAGGCACTATCACCCTGAAAGGCGACAGCCTCAAAACTGCTACCATCAAAGGTTCTGCAGCCCAGCTCGATTTCGATCAACTACAAGCCCTCCGTCAGCCTGTAGTGAACAAACTCGATGCCATCAACAAAGAACTGTCCAGCCTTTCCGACAACAGGGAAAGTGAAGAGTACAAAACAGTTTACGCCAAACTGCTCACAACGATGAAAGAGTTTGGACCGATAGAAGAAGCTTTCATTGCATCACATCCGGACTCCTGGGTAAGCTGGCATACGCTCACAGGTAAGAGTATCATCAGCGATGTAAAAAAACTGGAAGGGCAGTTCAATGCGATGAACGCTTCATTCCGTAACAGTGCGGAAGGCAAAAAACTGGAAGAGAAGATCCGGAAATCTTACAAAACAGCTATGGGCGCTGTAGCTCCCGAGTTTGCACAGAACAATCCCGAAGGACAGCCGGTAGCACTTTCATCGCTCCGCGGCAAATATGTACTGATCGATTTCTGGGCCAGCTGGTGCGGTCCCTGCCGTGCAGAGAACCCCCATGTGAAAGCAGCCTATGAGAAATTCAAGGACAAGAATTTCGAGATCCTTGCCGTATCGCTGGACAATAAGAAAGACGCCTGGGTACAGGCCATCGAAAAAGATGGACTGCCCTGGCTGCATGTAAGCGATCTGCTCGGATGGAAGAATGCAGTGGCTGAACAATATGATGTGAAGGCCATTCCACAGAACTGGCTGCTGGATCCCAATGGTGTGATCATCGGTCAGAATATGCGCGGAAAAGAGCTGGAAGAAAAACTGGCATCAGTATTGAAGTGATCTTTCTACCTGATCTCTCAATAAAAAATCCGGGCTGCGAAATACAGTCCGGATTTTCATTTTTGTATTGTTCTATTATTATTTCACGCGTACATACTTCTCGATGATATACCTGTCGATCCCCAGATCGGCCAGTTTCTCCACACCCCGTTGTATCAGTGTATCATTACTGATGCTGACAGTGAACTCAAAGCTTCTTCCCTCCCATTCCCGGTAACTGCAGAACTCAAGCAGCTCCGTGTATTTATCATCTTTCAATGAATAGATTCCGCCGCCGCCATCATAGATGGCTGTGTCCTTTCCTTTGGAGAGATCATGACGGAGAAAAGAGAAATGAGACTCGTTGATGATCTTGATCATCTTCTGTCCTTTTGTATAATCCGTTACTACAGTATCATTTTTAGTAATAGCGGTTCCGGTGAGCAATTGCCAGGTGCCCTGGATAGGAAGTTCTTTCGGGCCGGGAGCCTGACAGGAAAAAAAGACAACTGAAACTAACGTTGATACATAGCGGATTTTGATCATATAGACAGGTTTGGGGATGATCTTCATCAAATATAAACATCAAATCACAATTATCGAAGTTCTACTACAGATAGATAGTAGTACGGCTACGCATGAAAGTTATTGCCTGAACTACTTTTACCGGACACACAGGAAAATCAAACTTATGAAGAAACTTTTACTCGTTTGCCTGCTATTGGCAGGTTCAGTATCCTCGTTATTTGCAGTAGACTACTATTGGGTAGGCGGTGCAGGAAGCTGGACCGATATCAACCACTGGGCCACCGCTTCTGGTGGTACTACCAAGCACTCCATTGTTCCCTCAGAAAATGATAACGTATTCTTCGACGCCAACAGCGGACTGTTGAATGGCAATATCGTAACGCTCCCTGCTAACGGTGACGCCTATTGTAAGAATATGAGCTGGGCGGGTGTTACCACTACAGCTTCTTTCCGCCGTGGCGGTGGTGGCTATTCCATTCACATTTATGGCAGCATGGAACTGGCAGCTTCCGTTACTTATGGTATGCAGGCTATTTATTTTGACGGGCCGGACGATGTTACGATCCGTTGTAACGGAGCTGGCCGGGTACCGGTAATGGGATGGTATAATCCTTTTTACATCAATAAACCAGGCGCTACTGTCAAGCTGCTGGATGACATCCCTTTAGCATTGCAGGTGAATGATCTCCTGCTGAGTGCCGGCACCCTGGATCTGTCTGGCTTCAACCATACTTTCTGGCAAATGCGGGCCAACCATAATACGGCAGCCACCATCGATATCAGTAATGCCATCATCAATAATACAGTCCACTGGGATGTGAGAGGGCTCAATAAGACTGTGATCACAACCAATTCTGTGATCAATACAGTTACGCTCTATACAGATGGCAATGTGTATAATGAAGTGAATGTTTCAACTACCGGTACGGATATGGCTATCAACGGTACTACGATAGACAAGCTCACTTTCGTTACCCCAGCTGCCGTAAATGGCAGTGTACGTATTGGAGCCAACAACATTATCAATATACTCGAATTCAAAGGCGGCGGCACGTTGCGCGCCGGCGGAAATGTGATCAATCAGCTGATTGTAGCACCCGGCAAAGGATTGATAGCTTACGGTAATAATACCATCAATACCCTGTTCCGCATGAATACGCCTGACTGTAGTGGTCTGGCTGAGCTCACAGGCGCCACCAATGAAGTGGTCACCCTGACCTTTGGCTCCGGCGCAGTACTGGACCTGAAGAACCTGTTCATAACAAATATGATTGCAGCAGGAAGCGTTACCCTTCCCGTAGACGTGGTGGGCGCAGACGGTGGCAACAACACCAACTTCAATATCACCAATCCCCTCACCGGCACCACACTGTTCTGGGTAGGCGGCTCGGGTGACTGGAACGATAATGCACACTGGTCCGCCACAAGCGGCGGTACCGGCGGATACTGCGTTCCTTTCAAAGCCGATAATGTAGTTTTTGACAATAACAGTGGATTTGCCGCAGGCAACAATTTAGTTACCACCAGTTCCAATACATGGTGTAACAGTATGACCTGGACCAACATTGCAGTACCTACCACCTTCGTTGAAAGCGGCAGCTATACAATGGAAGTGTACGGATCAATTGTTTTGGATCCTAAAGTAACCATGACTGCGAACCTGTTATTGAAAGGCACTGCTGCATCCACACTCACCACTAATGGTGCAGGGCTGGGCGGCCTTGGTATCGATATCAGCAGAACCGGCACGGATGGCGGTCTTACACTTGTGGATGATTTTGTGAATCCCAACGCCACACTGCGTCTCTCACTCGGAAAACTTCTGATGTCAGGCCGTACCGTGGATCTGTTCTTTTTCGCCAGCAATACCAGTGGCGCCAGGGTTATGGATCTGACCAATGCCACCGTTAACGTACGCGAAACCTTTTCCATCAGTGGAACAGGCAGAACCTGGGTTGGTAATGGCGCAGGTTTGACTGTTAACTCTGCCAGGTATTTTGTAGTGGATGGACT
Organism: Pseudobacter ginsenosidimutans; assembly: GCF_007970185.1. NCBI lineage: Bacteria > Pseudomonadati > Bacteroidota > Chitinophagia > Chitinophagales > Chitinophagaceae > Pseudobacter > Pseudobacter ginsenosidimutans. The sequence goes on from NZ_CP042431.1 coordinate 6,124,649, forward strand.
CAACTACCCTACTGTTAACCTTAGCTCCCTGGAAAACGTGTTCGATATCAGGAACGCTACTATCGGCACACTCACATTCACCAACACTGCCGGTAATTCCAATGCGAGGATCCTGGCCAACAATACTATCACAACGCTGGATTTCAGAGGCGGCGGTAATATTGCACAAACCGGCAATACTATCGGAACACTGCTGCTGGCGCCTTCCAAATATTATGGATTCACCGGCACCAATACCATCACTACCCATTTACGATTCAACAGCCCAGCCTGTTCCGGATTGGGTGAAATGCGCGGCATCAACGGTGTGTTGTCTACCCTGAACTTCGGACCATCCGCCACTACCGATCTGGCGAATGTTTATATCCAGAATATTGCGGCTACAGGCAGCATCACTCCCATTACGGTTTCCGGTGCAGATGCAGGCGGCAACTCTGGTTTCACCATCAACAGCAATGCCGGATCAGCCAGATACTGGGTTGGCGGCAGTGGAGACTGGAACGATGCCAACCACTGGAGCTTAACATCCGGAGGCACAGGCGGAGCCTGTGTACCTACTGTGAATGACGATGTATTCTTCAATGCACAAAGCTTTACATCCGGCAGCAGCACCGTTACCACTACCGGTAACATATATGCTAAGAATATGGATTGGACAGGCGCTACCAATGCACCTGTGTTCAATGAAAGCACAACTTTCGGATTCGAGCTTTGGGGTAACCTGGTGATGAATCCCGCAGTGACCATGAATGCTACTGCCATCTTCATGGGAAGTACCAACACTACCCTCAATACCAACGGAAGCACCCTCGGCAATTTCGATTTCACATTGAATAAGCTGAATGGCAGCCTCAGCCTGGGATTGAATGATGATCTCAACAATCCCCAAACATTCATCACCCTGCAAAGAGGCACATTGAATGTTGCCAACAGAACGCTTGTTGTGGAGGCCATCAGCGATGAAGGCTCTACAAATGCTACTGCTATCGATATCAGTAACTCTAATTTCACAGGTGGCTGGAGATATAACGGTACCAATAAAACGCTCAATGCAACCAATTCTTTATTGAATGCTGCTACATTCCTGGTAAATGGCGGTGTTTATAACAAAGTGAATGTTGCCAGTATAAACACCACTTACGTGGCAGTCACCAATACCACAGTAAGCAAATTAGTGTTCACCAGTACTGCGCCATTAGCCAACATGAATATAGCGGCTGGTAATACCATCGATACACTCGAATTCAAATCAAGAGGCAATATTACCGGCACAGGTAATAATATTGGTACGTTGATCTTTGCTCCCGGAAGACAATACACTTTCGCCAATGGCACCAACACTACTGTTACCAACGCATGGTATGGTAGCGGCACTCCCTGTAACCTTACAGATATTTCCGCTGCAACCACCGCCACTGTTACGGTGAACGGAGATCCTGTGAACCTGGATTATGTGCTCCTTTCCGGTATCACTGCCGCCGGTACAGCTGCACCATTCCACGCGTATGAACATAGCCGTGACCAGGGACGCAATACCAACTGGACCATCGAGCCATATGCAGGTTCCAATCCAATCCTCGGACTGGGGCCAGATATCACCATCACAACCGATGATCTGCCTTATGTTCTCAGAACAGACGGCTTTTTCGGCTCGCCACTCTCGAACTATCTCTGGAACGATAACAGTACAGGTGATACCCTGGAAATTACAGCAGCCGGCACTTACAGCGTGAACGTTGGCTTCCCTGACGGTTGCAGCATCCCTGATCAGATTGTAGTGACCGTTGTGGCGCCACTGCCCATCACGCTCACCAGCTTCACTGTGAAATCAGTGAACTGTGCACCGGTACTCAGCTGGTCAACTACCGATGCCGTGAACTTCCACAGGTTCGAGATCGAGCGCAGCAGCGATGGCCGTAACTTCCAGCCAGTAGGTTCCATCCATTTCAATGCTTCAGTTAGCCGTTACAGTTATACCGATAACAAAGCTGGTGAAGGCAGGTTCTTCTACCGCCTCCGCCTGGTTGATATCGATAACAAATATGAGTACAGCAATATCATTTCACTCAGCAACAACTGCGGTGGCATCCTGGAAGTAACACCAACTGTTACAGCAGACCTGGTGCAGGTAACACTGCCCGGTGGTTATGAGAATGCCAGGATCCGCGTGTTCAGTGCAGCAGGACAGGAAATGTCTGCCCGTCTCAGCGGCAACGGCAACAGGAAGACCATTGACCTGAGCAGCTTTGCCAAAGGTTACTACTTTGTACAAGTGAACAACGGAGTGGAACTGAAGACCTTCAAAATAATGAAGAAATAAAAGGACGGTTTATTTTCGTGATACAAACAGCGCGCCGGGCAACCGGTGCGCTGTTGCTTTTTGCAATACTGATACAGGCGGAATTGATAAATCTGATACTGTTTTTGTTGGAGGATATTCACCAAATTTGAATAACAAAACCTGTTGCCATGATACCTTTAGCTGAGCTTTGGATATTCATCATCGCCGCATTTGCGCTGGTGATCACACCCGGTCCGAATATGCTGTACCTCATCTCACGTTCCATCACACAGGGAAAGAAGGCAGGACTGATCTCGCTGGTGGGTGTGGTATTGGGTTTTCTCTTCCATGCACTGATGGTGAGTTTCGGGCTCACGGCTATCTTCATGGCCATTCCCTATGCCTTCCTGGTTTTGAAAACCCTGGGCGTGGGATACCTGCTCTGGCTGGCTTTCCAGGCCGTCAGGCCTTCAGGCAAAAGTATCTTTGAAGCACGTACAGACCTGAAGCCAGACAAACCAGGCAAACTCTTCACCATGGGCTTTCTTACCAATGTGCTTAATCCGAAGATTGCCGTTTTCTATCTTTCCTTTTTTCCACAATTCATAAAACCTGAGCAAGGTACGGTTCTGGCGCAAAGCCTGGAACTGGCGCTGGTGCAGATGAGCATTAGTTTCAGCATCAATTTTATCATAGTACTGAGCGCAGCAAGATTGTCTTTATGGTTCAACAAGAATCCTTCCTGGTTGAAAATGCAGAAATGGTTTATGGCCAGCGTGCTTACAGGACTGGCAGTGAAGATGGCTTTCACAAAAGTGAAATAAAAAAGCCGGATGATATCCGGCTAAATAGTATCTGAAATAATTTGGATCTAAAAGAAGATATCTACATAATCCACTGCTGCTCCCTCTTCGCAGTTGTCCATTTCCTGCAGCCGCCAGTACTTACGCACACCGCTGGCAAAGAAGGTGTAGGTACCGGTTTTGTCGCACACTTCATTATTGTTCATGGTCCTTACTTTGGTGAGAATGGTTCCTTCAAAACGCAGCCTGCGCGGAGTGAGCATGATGAGGTTGCCATCGATGCTGGCAAAATCCAGACTGTCTTCTGAACGTTGTTCCCCTTTTACATAATAGGTACTGTCGTTCACCTTCTTTATCTCCACAGATCCGAACTGCTCTCCCCATCCGATCCACTGAAGACTGAACTTATGCTTGCCTTCGCGGATAGTGGCGGGAGCAGGCGCTTCTTTTTCCTGGGCCATTCCGGAGAACCCGGCCAATACAACCGATGCAATTCCAAGTATTTTTTTCATGCGCTTCCAATACGGTTTTATGATCAATGTTTATGAACTAACGTAATCAGTTATCCGAATATCAATTTCAGTGCCAATGCTGCAAGGGCTCCTGCTAAAGTATTGCAGGCATTCACTTCATTGTTGCTGAGCCGGCCCCTGCGTTGAAAGGTGGCGCCCAGTAAAGAGTCTATATAATTTCCGGCAACACCTGCCAGAACAATGTAGATGGCATCCGCGCTAAATCCCTGCATGGCACTGTAAATGACGGCAATCACGGCAGCGGCCGCAAAGCCTGCCAGGGTGCCTTCCAGGCTGATCACACCATCCAGTCCACGCTCCTCTTTCCGGAAATTCTGCACATTCACAAATCGCTTACCCAGCACCGTTCCCAGTTCGGAGGCAACCGTATCGGCAGATGCCGAGGCAAGGCTGCCTGCAATCAAAAGTACAAACAATCCGCTATGTGCAGGATCCACGATAGCCAGTATGGAACAGATACCGGTTATTCCACCATTAGCCAGTACCTGCGCAATATTCCTTTCCTCGCTGTGTGGTTGTCCTGCCGTGACGTTCCGCTTCACTTTCTTTCCGAACCGCGATGCCAGTACGCCCATCATAAAAAAAGCGATGAGCAAAAAAGCGCCGGTGAAACTGGTTCCTTCCACCACTATCAAACCCAATAGGAAGGCTGTGAAGGCAGCGCCGGGTGTTAGTTTTCTTTTGATCACACAGAGGAACAATACCAACAGCATCGCTGGTCCCAGCCATCCCGGGCAGTACATCAGATCATATGGGCCCGAAAACGATTCTTCCATGCCGGCAAAATAGTGCTGTTTTCCATTTTTCCCATAAAAAGCTAACTTAAAGTTCATATTACTGCGCCGGGCAGCACAGTAATTTCGCGCACTATACTCAACAGTCCTTTTATGAAAAAAACCTTTCTAGCTCTCTGTTCCCTGCTGCTTTTGCAAACTGCATCGCAGGCACAGGAACAGCATGTAATACTGATCAGCATCGATGGCCTTCGTCCTGAATTCTATAAAGATCCCAGCTGGAATATGGTGAACCTTCGCCAGGCGATGGCTGAAGGAGCTTATTCAAATGGCGTGGATGGCGTGTTCCCTACCGTCACCTACCCTTCACATACTACCATGATCACGGGAGTGAAACCAGGCAAACATGGCATCAATTCCAATACTCCTGCAGAACCGCTGGGCATTACCGGCAAATGGAACTGGATGTACGATAGCATCAAAGTGCCTACTGTATTTGGTCTCGCAAAAGCAAAAGGATTGACTACCGCATCTGTGTTCTGGCCTGTTTCCGTTGGCTCTCCCGCCACCTGGAATGTTCCGGAATACTGGTACCTGTCCGCAGAAAAAGGAAAGCCCAGGATCATGGCAAAAGCTCTGCGCGAACATGCCAGCCCAAAAGGATTGTTCGAGGAACTGGAACAAAATGCAACAGGAAAACTGGATGAGAAAGATTTTGACGACGATTATCTCAATATCGATGAGAACCTCGCGCGTATGAGCTCTTATATCATTCAGCAATACAAACCCAATCTCCTCGCTGTGCACCTGGTGATGGTAGATCATTTCGAGCACGAGCAGGGCCGTGAGGGCGACAAAGTGCGTGCAGCCATTGCCGGTGTTGATCACGCTGTAAAGACCATCCGCGAAGCCGTGCAGAAAGCAGGCATTGCCGGTAAGACAACTTTCATTGTAACAGGCGATCACGGATTTGTAGACATTCATTCCGTCTTCGCTCCCAATACACTGCTGATGCAGGCAGGTTTGTATGATCCGCAGAAGCCTCAGGACTGGAAAGCTTATTTCCATACATCAGGCGGCGGCGCCATGTTATTGCTCCGCAACAAAAACGATAAAGCCACAAAAGAAAAAGTGCTGCAACTGCTGAAATCACTGCCTGCCACACAGCAACGCGGCTTTATCATCAAGACGCGCGAAGAACTGGATGCTATAGGAGCTGATCCCAATGCAGCTTTCGGTTTGACCGGTCAGCAGGGATTCACATTCACACCTGCAGCTACCGGTAATTTCATCAGACCAGGCAAAGGCGGCACGCATGGCTTCTTTCCTGATTTCAAGGAGATACAGACAGGCTTTGTGGCCTTCGGTAAAGGCATTCGCAAAGGAGCAGTGATCCCGCAAATGGGACTGGTGGATATCGCTCCGCTGATCAGCAAACTGCTGCAACTGGAATTACCTGAAGGCGATGGAATATTGTACGAAGGATTGCTCACCAAATAGTTCAAACACTCACTTCATACGGGCTGCTCCTTCACAACGGGAGTGGCCCTTTATTTTTTTCGAAGTGCAGGAATTTTGGCGCCGCGGGTAAGGTCCCAGTTGGCATTGTAGGATTTGCCGGATTGAGCAGTCACCCAAATGAATCCCAGTTCCTGTTTTGGATCTTTAATAAGTGGTAAAATGGAATCGCCCCAATCCTTCACCGGATCTCCAAGCCGCCACCAGCCCAGTTCTGCGCTGCCATTCATGCCATCTTCATCAGCCGGGTAGCCGAGCTGGAAAGCGCAGGCGGTTGGAGCGAATCGATTGGCCCAGTCTGCAAAGCTTTTGTTGAGCTCATCCAGTTTGCCTTCGGAAGCATCGTTGATGAAAATGAGATCGCCCTTGCCGCGGTAAGAGGGCGGCATATAATCAGCGTTGTAATGACGAAGGAAGAGACGGTAAGATGATTTGATGGATTTCAGTTTTGCATCCCAAACAGCCACTGCGGAATCGGTGGCTTTACCAAAATACTCCAGCTCGATACCCATGCCCACCACACAGCGATGGTGTTTGAATTTCTTCAGCCAGCTTTCCATTTCTGCAGGTATGTCCGTTGCCGTTATGCCTTTCTTCGGATTTGCTTTGAATGGAAACACTTCCAGGAATACCCTCACCCCGATCCTGTCCATATAATAGAGCCATGCCTCATGTGTTGCATCGCTGATGCCGGGATATGCCGGGGTGATCCTGCTCAGGTCTCCCACTGCCCAGGTGGCCCAGGGCGCCGAACCGGGAAATTTATTCTGCACATTGAAGATCACATTGGCAAGTGATTCCTTGGGAAGCGTTAACGATTGCCCGATCTTGATATCCAGTTTGATAATGCCGTCGCCCGCGCTTTTGCGGCTGGGTTGCCAGGCACCTGCCCATTTGAAAGCCGCATGGCCATTGCCCGACACGGGTTTAGCCTGCTTTCGCGGCATTGCGGCATAAGCAGCCGCAGCTGCGAGGATTACGATCAGTATTAGAGGTACAAGTACTTGCTTCATGGGTGGCCTGGTTCTGGGGAAGACAGGAAGATACAAAAACAGGAGCACTTTTACTACATATAATGCTGCAATTGATTGAGTTTGTTTAACAATGGAACCTGATCCAACCTCAAAAAGGACAAACCTTAAAAATATTCAGTGAAATATTTGCGCAGCTATATGACTGCACATATATTTGCAGTCATATAGCTGCAAATAAGATCATCACCAATTAAAACAATTGATATGTCTAAAAGAAATAAGATCGTATACTGGATCGCTACTGTATGGCTGGCATTGGGAATGGTATCCACCGGACTGGTGCAGGTGCTGCAGATGGAGAAAGAAATAGAGCCTGTAGTGAAACTGGGTTATCCTGCGTATTTCCTGATCATACTTGGCTCCTGGAAAATACTGGGCTCAGTGGTAGTATTGCTTCCCAAATTTCCCTTGCTGAAGGAATGGGCTTATGCAGGATTTTTCTTTACTACTACCGGGGCGATACTTTCACATCTGATGACTGGTGCACCGGTTACAGGAACATTTCCAGCTTTGTTGTTGCTGGTACTGACCGTGATTAGCTGGTATTTCAGACCGGCAGAAAGAAGGCTTGCGGCAGTTATTTCCCGTTAAACAGGATTTGATATAATAAGATGTTTGAAAGAAATGATGAACCCAGAAAAGACGTGATGATTTAAGATTAATTTATGGAAATTAGGACTTTGATTGACGATTATTAACTTGTCAATCAAAGTGAGTTTATGAGTCCAAAAGAACAATCAGACATTCGTAGAAAACTTAGGGTACTTAATCATGGAAAAGAGAGTGGAAACATTTCAAAGACATGCAGGCACTTCGGTGTTTCCAGGGAAACATACTATAAATGGAAAAGAGATTATGAGCAAAAGGGAGAGATTTCGCTAATCAATAGTAAACCGTGCCCTCAAAATCCTAAACTTAGAATCCCAGCGCATATTGAGGAGAAAATATTGCACCTCCGTACAACCTACCATTTAGGGCAATAAAGAATTTCTTGGTACTTGAAGCGTTATCACGACATTAAGGTTTCTCCTGTAGGTGTGTGGCATGTCCTAAGGAGAAATGGACTTAATAGACTTCCTAAAAATCAGCGTAAGCGGTCTATGGAGCAGTTTAAACGCTATGAAAAGCAAGTACCAGGTCATAGAATTCAAATTGACGTCAAGTTTTTGTCATTCACTGATAATTCAGGAAAAGAAGTAAAGCGATTTCAATACACGGCAATCGATGATGCAACTCGGGCCAGAGCACTTAAGATTTACCCCCGTCATAGCCAGAAAAATGCAGTTGAGTTCGTAGACTATGTCAGAAACAAATTTCCCTTTAGAATACACACGATTCAAACAGACAATGGTCATGAATTTCAGGCATTGTTTCATTGGCACTGCGAAGACCATGGTATTCGCCACGTATACATACGGAAAGCCAGCCCTCACCTCAACGGTAAGGTCGAAAGATCTCATCTAACAGATCAACAAGAATTTTACCAATTAATAGAATACAAAGATGACATCGATATAGAGAAAAAGCTATCAGAATGGGAGAACTTCTATAATTGCCATCGTCCGAACGGAGCGCTTAATGGGAAAACACCTTATGAAGTCCTGCGAGAGAAGCTGCAGCCTTCATAATTTTTCCCCTGATCGGCCGCCCCCAGAAATAGGTTGATCAGGGGAAAAATTTATATTTGGATTGTCAATCATAGTTCTGATCCGCACACTTTAATAAATTTTCGATTATGTCGTATTACAAATTTAAGCTAGCTGTAGATACTATTGAAACGGGACGAATTTTTCCGCAGGTGCAAAAAATGACAGCGGGCTATGATTTTGATGCTTCGAATTCAGTATATGCCATATCAAGAGAAACAGAAAAACTTCCCGAATATGAACCTAACCTAAACCATTTTTCCCTTCATGGCAGAGCTAAACTTACTGATATCCTAAGTGTTTCCGTAATTCATGGTGGCTTTTTGATCAGTGAAAAATTTAAGACTCTTTTGGAAAAGTTCACCCTTCCCACACATAAATTTTATCCAGCAAAAGTTCAGACGAAGAAACAGTTTCTGGATTATTACTGGCTCCACATTATTTGTAACCTTTCCGACTATGTAGATTATCCAAAATCAACCTTTTTTGTTTATTATAATTTTAGCAAAAATCTTGGTTACGTGGATGTACTTTCTAAAAATGAACTCATTATTAAGGAAGAAAAACTCAAATCAGATAATCCGGGAAAAACTGTAGCTATTTGGGCAGAGAAAATATACTTGAATTCTTCACTAAATACAAGATTTGATCTTTTCAAAATTGGAACTATCAATTCTGATTATTTCATTAGCGAATCTTTACGGCAATCCATTCATGAAGCAAAAATTACTGGTTGTGACATATCTGAAGCCAATAATCTCATTGTTCAATAGAAAGAAGGCTCACCTAACCACATTATTACTTTATTCGATTGTTCGAAAGATTTGTATTTCATGGGAATATTAGATATATGGGATTGTCACTGGAACAGGTTGGGGTTTGGGTTTTGGACCAATTGATCCTGGCGCAGGGATGCCAATTAATATACCATCTTTCACTTGGGGAGGAAGTACACTCTTAAATAGGTCATTTAATTTTGTTTGGGGATTTGAGTTTATTGATTCCTTTAGATCTTTAACTGTTCCTCTGATGAAATCAATGGCTTGTTGAGGAGTCCAATTGGGGTTTTTATCTTGGAACTCTACAAACCTCTTACTTATTTCGTTTGTGTAGTTAGGATGCGGCCCGTGCTGTCCCTCACCTGTGCTTTTATCAAACTTTTCTAATGGAATCTTATTTTCTTTCCCTTCAAACTTAAAGCCCTCCTTTCTTGCCGCTTGCACCAATCTTTCGCCCTTCAATTCCCTCGGAATAATATGGTGCTCTTCCATTTTCGGCACTTTGTTTCCGACTTCCGATGTTTTAGCGCCTACTTCCGCAGCTTTACCTCCAACTTCTAAGGTTGGCTTTATTACTTGTTCAATAATTGGACCTCGCAAAACCGTAGGATTACTACCTAATAAAGGTAGCCCCAACCATTCAAGACCTTCTAAATCTATTCCATTAATAACTCTGTTTTCTGCATATGCATATGTACTGTTATATACATATTTATCAGCTAATGGGTCTATTTGATTAAATCTTCCAATTTGTGGATCATGTGTTCTGAATCTAAACTGATACATATCCCACCCCAAATCGCTTTCAAAATCCTGACCAACGAATTTTTTCTTATTTTCTGCATATCCTAGTTTCAATGCCTTACTACTAATCCCCGCCATTGTCAACCCAAACGGATAATAATCATTCACCTCCAAAATCGGTCCTCGTGTATGCGTCACCTGCAGGTTATCAAAATATACCGGCAGATTACTCTCATTGCTTATATAAATATATAAATATCCACTCTTGCTTACTCCAACCGGACTATTCACAAACTTCACATGATTCTTATACCCACCACCAGCCACAACCCCATCAAAATCAGCCGCTACATACTTGAACTGCTCATCAAACAAGATCCAGTTCACCGCAGCTTTTGCAGTATTTGTTCCTAGAGCATTGCTATTCACAAAGGAAGTGAGCGCGGCAGGATTACCGGAGATCCCAGAAACATCTGTAGTTGCGCTAACGCCTTTCATCGAAGCAATATTGCTTCCAACAAAAGAAGTCAATAATTCCACAAGGCCCATCGTCAGCGGAGCTCCTGCATTCCCACCTGGAAGACTATAAAATGATTCTCCACGGATCGCAACCTTATCTCCTGCCATCACTTTCAAAACCACAGCCAGTCCGGTCTTCTCATTGGTAAGACCACCATGCGTTCGATACAGCTTATTCTCAAAGCTCGTTTGTGTGGCGCCGGTAGTAGCTTTTGAAATGATGCGAGCTGGAACGATATGATATACTTTTTCCTCCGTTGCAACACGCGCATCCTCTACCGTTGCTGCCAGGTAACAATCAGAAGGCTGTTCCTCTGTAAGCACTGCACGCACATTACCCAGATGATCTTTCAGGAAATAATCATATACAAACCGAAGCGGTAAAACCTGACAGGTATTGATAGTTGGTTGCTCCAATCGGACCCGACCTTCGGAATGCATCAGCTGTTGCAGCGTATCATTCCGGTATTCAAAGCCTGCGATGTACAAAGTAATTGTAGTAATATCGGTAACTGTGTCAACAACAGTTTTACTTAGCTTATTACCACCATTATCATACAAATATTCAATGCTGCCTTTGCCCTTCACCCTGATCTTTACAGGAAGATTCAAATGATTATACTCGATGCCGGCAAGCGAAGGATCGTCTATATCCTTGTTCAGATCCTTATTCATGTTGCCATTGACATCATAAGTATAGTCTGTGGTTGTAGCATTTTTAGTGCTCAGCAAATTCATATATGCCTTCGAGCTTCTGAAATCGCCCAGCCGGGTGGCTGTATCATTTACCGCATCGATCACATTCATTAGCAGGTTGCCGTTGTTGTAATAATTGTATTTCAGGGAATCAATATAGCTGCTGCCACTGATCTTCCACCCTTTTTGATTCATGCTCAGAATGTTTCCATTCGCATCATAACTCATGGAGGTCAGGCTGAAATCAAGTCCTGCAGATTTGTCAAATACAGCGCTGGTACCACTCCCTGAAACATATTGGTTGAAATTGGCAGCAGTAATACGATTGCTTGCATCATAGGCGAAGTCATACTTTCGAACACGCTGATCGCTTTCATTCTTCCAGATGGTTCCGCCAATATTGCCATTGAATAGTGGACTGAAAATACCGAGTGTTCCATTTTTATCGTATCCCAGCTGCATGGCAAAATACTGGTCATTGTTCGCGGCAGTGAGATATCCCTTATTGATGGCCGTTAGCCAGCCGCGGATATTGTATTCATATTCCAGGTTGGATAATGGCGCTCCGCTTACTCCCGGTTTATTGCCCAGTTTCTTTTTCAATAATTGCCCGAGCGCATCGTATGAATTGCTGACTATGATCTGCTCCGCCGAAGTAACCGCAGTAGCGCCAATGGTACTGGACACTGATTGCTTTACCGTCAGCAGACGCCACAGATCATCATACTGGAATTTATTGATTACGGTATGCGTCTGCGCATTGGCGCCGCTTTTCTTATGCCGGAGCAGGGTTTGCAATACCTGTCCACTGAAACTGTATTGGGTGGTGAGAAGATCTATTTCTCCGGTGATATTTTTAGTCCGCGTTTGGATCACACGACCGTAGTCGTCGTAAAAAATTGCATTCACAAGACCATTGCCTGTTTTGTCCCAACTACCTGTTGCCAGTCCGGTTGTATTGGTAATATTGGCGGCAAGGGGTTGTGGATAGGGCCAGTCTGTATTACTGGCTGCCGGAAACTGTGCATCAAAACTATTGTCTTTACTGCCGAAGCCACTAAACCCAGCGGCCCAGCTATAGTTGTCGAACCAGGCTACTGTAAGCAATGCGGTATCGCCAATTACCGGAAAGGTCTGGTTCAATGAATAATACGGGAAACTGGTTGTTGGATAATTTTCAGCAAACCCCAGGTTCTGTGAATTCAAAAAACTTTGCATGGCTGCCTGAGTGAGCTGTGCAGTATTGCGATACATGCCTGTCATAACCGGCCTGTTCTGTGCATCGTATTTTGTGAAGAGCCACTTGTTGGCAGTCCGCAGATTACCGTCCTGCTGAAGAACAATCCGGTCCCGCGCATCATACACTTTCCATACCTCTGCCGCTCCCGGCACTTTTTGAATGATCATTCGTCCTTTTCCATCATACTCATAACGGAAACATTGCTCATTGAGAATATCGCCGCCAAGCGCATTGATATTCCAGGCATTTGCCATGAGCAGTTCTATTCCGCGGGGTTGGATCACCAGGCGAAGCCTGTTCAGATGATCATAAACATAATAGGTGCACAGCCAGCCATAATGCCCGCTGGAAGGACTGTTCAGTAACTGTACTTTTTTTAGCAGCACCTGTCCTTCCTTGTTCTTATATTCTATGGTTTGCTTTTTGTGCTCATCTGTTGTAACAGTCTTGTATAGTTGATTATTTCCAAAAATTGCAGTGGTGGTGAATGCAGTCCCGTTTACCAGCCAGATCCTTACTGAATCAGCCGTTGTATTGATCTTTTGCTGAGAAACAATATTTCTCCGCAAATTGGGATCAGTTTTGGTTTCACTACCCGCCCAACTGTTGCCTGGTGCATAGGTTTCCAGCGCCCGGTTCAAAGGCGACGCTTCGTATATTGTTTTACTATAGTAACAGGTCTCACCTGGAAACTGGCCTTTGTTGAATACTGAATCCTGCTGAAAAGGATTCATCTTAAAAGAACCATTGCTCACCGAAGGATTACCGCCGAAATTATTGGCAGCAAAAGGCAGGTATTTCAATAGTTCCCTCCCATAGTTATCATATACAACAGGGCTCACCAGATCCACGGAAGCTCCGTCACTTGCCATCGATCCTTTCTTAGCTACTGTTTGAAATGGCCTTCCCAACCCGTCAAAGTACTGAGTGACCTGATTCACGTCCTGCAGATTCTTTGTGATCAATACAGCAGGATCAGTCACGGGCGCGGCGGAAGTCCAGGTTCGAATGGAATTTATTTTGATACTGCTATTGTATGGAGCGGGCGTACGCTGCTGTGCCGGAAGCACCAGCACTTTCAATAACAGAAAACCAATGGTTTAGCTGTTAGAAGCTGCTGCTTCAGCAAAAGCGTTTCAAACTGAAATCAATTTCAGAAAACAGAGACTGTGCCGCTCAGGATCTCTTGAACGAAATCCGGCTATGCGGCTCAAGCCTTAATCATTTAAGATGCAGGGTAACGTAATAAACCGATGGAAATAAATTCCAACCTTACACATCTTTCCAAACAGAACGAAATAGCAAGACCGATAATCAGAACAAAAACCAGATGGGCTGAGTAGAATGAAAGGATGATAAACTGTCAACTGACTGGGCCGGAACTGAAAGTTGACAACTAAGACCGGAAAAAGGAAAATTGGTGACCGGCGTTACTCCATCCGGAATAAAAATAGGGAGGAATGATAAACTGGCAAAAAAATATTACTCCTCTTTTCTAATATTTCAAATGTTCGCAGAGCTATATAAATTGTTCAACATCTCCCTCAATAAGTTCAATTTTGTTAAGCCGCTCCCGCAGCTTAACTTGTACGGATGTTAGCGAAAAAAGTAAGAGAACTGGCGGCAGCCATCAAACCCGACCTGGTTGCCATAAGAAGGCATTTGCATGCTCATCCGGAATTGTCCTACCATGAGTACAATACTGCAGATTATGTAAGCAGTCAGCTCACTGCAATGGACATCGATCATATACGTATGTCCGTAACCGGTATCACAGGGATATTGAAAGGTAAGAAGACGGGAGACGGACCTGTGCTGGCGCTCCGGGCCGATATGGATGCCCTTCCAATTCATGAGCTGCATGAATCAGATTACAAATCCACCAACCAGGGCGTGATGCACGCCTGTGGCCACGATTTCCATATGACTTCCCTGCTGGGGACACTCCGCATCCTGAAAGCCCTGGAAGCGGAATTCTCCGGAGAAGTGAAATTCATATTCCAGCCGGCTGAAGAACTGGCGCCTGGCGGCGCTTTGATGATGATCAACGATGGCGTGCTGGAGAACCCACGGCCTTTGAATATCATCGGGCAGCACGTAATGCCTGAGCTTCCTGCAGGGAAGATCGGATTTCATGCCGGCATGTATATGGCCAGCGTGGATGAGCTCTATCTCACCATCACCGGCAAAGGCGGTCATGCTGCTGCGCCACACCAGGTGATCGATCCCGTGATCATTTCCTGTGAGCTGCTTGTACTGTTGCAACAAATCGTGAGCCGCCGCACCAATCCGTTACTACCGGCAGTGTTATCGTTTGGGAGGTTTATTGCCGATGGCGTTCACAATGTGATTCCCGACAAAGTAACCATCGATGGTACACTTCGCACTATGGATGAAAAATGGAGACGCGAAGCGCATGAGCTTCTAAAGAAAACAGTAACAGCATATGCAACCAGTAAAGGTGCAACTGCTGATCTTTATATCAAGGAAGGCTATCCCGTATTATTTAATGAACCAGCATTGACCGCCGATACAAGAAAATGGACAGAAGAATATCTCGGCAAAGAGCAGGTGGTGGATATCCCGAAATGGATGGCAGGAGAAGACTTTGCACGTTACTCACATCTGCTGGACTCCTGCTTCTACCGGCTCGGCGTGCAATATCCCGATTCCGAAAAAGTGACGCCACTGCATACCGCCACTTTCAATCCCGATGAAGAAGCGCTTTCCACAGGCGCCGGCCTGATGGCCTGGATCACATTATGCAATCTGGAGAAAAATGCAAAAACAGATAAGCAGTAGAATCCCCTTTTCAGGTGATTGATCCGCTTCAGGGATTATATCAATTTTGAGCAAAGGATTGTAAGATCACAAACCGGATGCTCATGAAAAAGATAATACTGTTTTACACTTTTCTACTTATTGCTTTTTTTGCGGTTGCTCAGAAAGAAAGCTATGATATGCTCTCCTATCTCCCTCCTCAGGGGAAAGGATGGAAAAAAGAAAACGGGAATAATTTCATGAGCTATAGCTGCATCAACAAAAAGGACTGGTGCCAGATCTCCGTGTTCAAGGCAACCGTCAGCAAAGGATCGCTGGATGCAGACTTCAACAGCGAATGGGAAAGTCTCACTGCTCAAAAACATCTCATCACCGCCGGTCCGCAACTATCGGAAACAAAAGCAGCAGGCGAATGGCAGGTGATCACAGGTGGCGCCAAAGCCAGTTTCAACGGAGCAGATATGATGGTGCTGCACACTGTAATGAGAAACCAGAATAATTGCATCAGCATTGTTGCCAAAACCAATAGCGCCAGTTTTTTACAGGCAATAGAGCACTTCACCAGCTCCATCGATCTGATCCAATCCGGATCAACACACGAAAACAATTCTCCCGCGTCTCATAACAACACTAATGCTATCACCACCACTTGGGACGATGGCTGGATCAGCATCATGCAGGAAAACTGGGCAGAAGTGAAAAAAGGGAATATCCGCGTACTGGTACATTACCCAAATAAAAACGCCGATTCTTATAATTCTGTACTGAAAGATGGTTTACAGAACGCCTGGAATATACTGGTAGCGCCGCGTTATTCAGGCATCTGCAATTTTGCACTGAAACCCATTCAGAGTTTCGAATCAATCGCATTTGCCGAGGCAGACGGTATTGAAAATTCAACGGGCAAACCGGTACATATTGTTCTCTTCAAAAAATATTATTCCAACGGCAATGGACGCTACCTGGAATTCATCACTCCCGATCAAAACAGCTTTGAGCAGGAATTTGGTGCTTACCACAATGATGAGTTCGGGTGGGATAAACTTTCAGGAATGCAGTTCCGGAACAAATTTGCAGTGAATCCATCCAGCCTTACCGGAAAATGGCTGGCGAGCGACTATGCTTCGCTCTCCTACTACTATGTAAGCAGTGGCGGATTTGCAGGCGCTACAGCAACATCCATTGCACATGAGTTTACATTTTTCAATAATGGAAAATACCAGAGCGATCATGCAGGTGCATCCGGCGTGGTAGGCAATCAGAAATTCTCCCGCCAGGTTTACAAAGGGAATTATTCCACCAACAACTGGGAATTGAAATTGACCAACCGTTTCCAGGGAGGCGCCGAAACCTATCAATGTTATTTTGAAGCAGTAAAAAATGGACAGATCCTGATCATGACCGATAAACACAATACAGTGTATTCACTGGTAAAAGCACATTGATCCAATTCTTCCCATCAAAACGATGGGAAGGTTCCCGCCTTACGGGAATGTTCCCACGCAAATATTCTTCCTGTTTTCCTTTGGCAAGTGATTGGTAAATCAAAGATTGCATCAACAACGATTTACGCAAACCAAACACTTGCCATATGAGAACAATTCTATGCTCTCTCCTTTTCTTTTGTGCTATCAGTTCCGATGCACAAACTTTCGGCAACGGAAATATCGTAGTGGTCAGGATTGGCTCAGGAACCACAAGCATGGCGGCTGGCACAGCACAGCCTGTATTCCTGGATGAATACAATCCCTGCGGTGAATTCATCAGAAGCATCGCACTACCGGTAACGGCCAGTGGCAGTAACCGGCGTCTCACTCTTCCGCCGGCCTCGCCAGATTATTCAGAAGGATTCATCAGCTTATCGGAAGATGGTCAATACCTCGCACTCGGCGGATACGATGCCGCTACAGGAACGGCATCTGTTACCAGCAGCGCCAGTACCACCGTTAACCGGGTGGTAGGCATTATCGATTTCGCTTCCAATGTAAATACAAGTACTGCCTTCAGCAATCGATTCAGTACTGTATCTATTCGTTCTGCGGTTGTTGATGGTAGTAATGTATGGGCGGCTGGCGGCAATGGAGGAATTGTTTACGCTACTGCAGGCAGCACAGGAACAAGCAATACGCTGATCAGCAGCACTACCGGGCGTTGCCTGAATATCTTTGACGGGCAATTGTATGCCACTTCAACCGCTACCAATCTCCGCATGGCCCGTGTAGGTACCGGGCTACCTAACACTACCGGGCAAACGATGAGCAACCTGCCCGGCTATTCCACCACAGGCGGCAACCCGCTCCAGTTCTATATGGCAGCGCTCAATGGAAGCGATACGGTGAATGTGCTTTATATCGCCGATAATGGTCAGCTTAAGAAGTTCTCCCTGGTTTCGGGCAACTGGACAGCCAATGGAGTGCTCGGTGTAACCAGTGATAAATTCCGCGGTCTCACCGGCACAGTGATCGACGGCGAAGTGGTCCTCTATGCCCTCCGCAGAAATGATTCAGGCGGCGAGATCATCAAATACACGGACAATACCGGACACAACGGCAATTTCGCCAGTCTTAAGCCTGTCATCATTGTACAGGCGGACAGCAACAAAGTATTCCGCGACCTCAGTATGGCGCCACAGGAAACTCCTGCACCCGCCATGCAAAAACTGAACAACAGTACAACAGCTTTCCGCGTATTGAGCAAAGAGAAAGACCCGAAAGTGCTGGCCGAGATCACAGTTGGCAAACCTGTACAGGGCATGGTGAACATCTACGACATGAATGGCCGCCTCGTCCGCACCAGGAAAGTGGAACTGGACAAAGGCATTTACCGCTACCAGCTGCAGTTGCCGGCGCATGCCCGCGGCCTTTACTTCGCCACTTTCATTTCCAACAATGGCGATCTCATCACCCGTAAGTTCATCTACTAATCTTCAATGCTCCTTCTCATGAAAAATACTACACTGATCATCATATGGATCACATGCCTTTGTGCCGGTAAAAGTTTTGCGCAGGGAAAACCTGCTTTGTCAGCCCCTTCCAACAACAGCACAGGCTATGTACGCAATCCTTCCTTCACCTGGCAGGCTTTTGCAGGTGGTTATAGCTACGACATAGAACTGGCCACAGACGCTGGTTTCAGCAATATCATCACGAGCCGCAGTAATCTGAACATCACCCGTTTTGTGCCCGTTGCACAGTTGCCAGCCGGTAATGTATACTGGAGGGTAAAAGCGAAAAATGAAGCAGGAGCAGATGTCAGCCTCTGGTCCGATGCTTTCAGGTATGTAGTTTCGATCCCCACCAGGACTTACACTATTCCTCCGCACGCATCACTGCAGGCCCTCAAAGACACGATGCGCAAAGCGATCATGAACACGCCGGCCATCCTCGCTTTCACTGCCGATTCCACTTATGAGCTGGATGGCAATATTACAGGCTTGTTTGCCATCGATACTGCCAATATCAATGATCTTATTATCGAAGGCAACAATGCGAAAATTGTAATAAAGAACAATGCACATGTTGGCTTCATGCGCATACAGAACTCCAACAGAGTAACGGTAAGAAGATTGTCGATCGACTGGGATCCACTCCCCCATTCACTGCTGGACGTGATCAGCGTGAACAATTCCGACAGCACCGTACTGAACGTGAATGTGCGCCTGAGAAAAGTGAAAGGCATGTCGTCTCCTTATTACCCGGCCATCTACGGCAATCCATCTTTCACGAACCATTGGTCATGGTCTTACCTTGTAGACACAGCCGATCCCGGCAGTCTGAAAAAAATAGACAATAACACTTATGGAATTGCACCGGCAGATATTACACCAATTGCCTGCCGCGATCAACCCGAGTACAATATCTACCGTGCCGGTTCCAAATCAGGCAAATACTTTGCCGTTGGTGATGTACTTGCCATAGTGGCCCGCGACAATGTAGGATCACTCATGAGCACACGCAACTGTATCGATTTCGTGTGCGACAGCATCATCAACTATACCAGTCCGATCGGCTGCTATTATTCTTTCGATGGAAGCGATATGAAAGTGCTCAACTGCCATTCCGCGCTCAAGGATGAAAGCCGCTTCGTTTCAGCCAATGCAGACGGCGTGCATTGCCGCGCCAATAATATCGGCCCCTGGGTGGAGAGCAGCTCCTTTGTTGGCAATGCAGATGATGGTGTGGCGCTATACAATAAAGGCATCGCAGTAAGATCGAAGATCAGCAGTACTGCACTCACGGTGACCAACAACGAATTCATGAACCTGAAGAAGGGACATATCTTCCGCATCTTCATCCCAAAAACCGGCAAGGTGCTGGGCACTAATTTCACCGTGGATACAGTGTACCTCCAAAGCGGCGCCTACCGCGTTCAATTCACCCCTGCCATCCCTGCCACGGATTACGACAGCCTGGTGGATATCGGCCTCTCTGATGTTCAACAAAATGTACAACTGTACAACACAACGCTGCGCAACGACCGGTTCATGATCACCAATAACCGGTTCACTGTACGCGCCCGCGGGGCCATTATCCGGTCTTCCAGGGGCGTGGTATCGAACAATCAGTTCTTCAGCTGCTCATCGGCAGGCGTTGCCCTCTACAACGAAGCAGCGCTCTGGTACAATGGCCTCTATAGTCGAGATATGTGGATCATGAACAACGATATCAGGGATTGCGCATTCGATAATCTCGGAGCTGATGCCGGCGCTATCAATGTGCGCATCAACAAGATCGATTCAGCAGCGGGCAATGTGTTTGAAGACAGGATGTCGCCGGTTTCACTGGACCATGCGAATATCCGTATCACGAATAATACCATTAAGAATTTTGCACAGCATGGTATCTCCCTTTTCAATGCAGCCAATTGCAGTATCCGGAACAATGTGTTCATCAGCGATATGCCGGCGTATTACAGGAATGGAACACATTACGGCATCTATATCAACACAGTTTTCGGAACCGCGATCACCGGTAATAATTTCTCCGGAGATCTGCGTCCGATGACGCAGATACAGCGAGTGAATGATTCGGGAACAACGGTGACGCCGTGATGAATTAGCATGATTATTATTTATATAAACGCAAAAGGTAGTTATCTCAACTACCTTTTCTCGTTTCAAAATCATTCGGTATCCGATTTACCACCTAACCATTTTGATAAACTGATCGAATTTCATTATCCCGGATTCCGATGGGTATGTGCGCACAAAACCTGGTTCCCTGAAAGGAATCGAATAATATACAAAATGCCAGTTATCTTTTTCGATATCGTAAGTAACATGTAAAGTCTCCCGGTGCCACTCAATGGGATCATAAATTCCAATAATCAATTTCCACATCGATGTCAATCCATACAACCTGTTTGAAAGTCCGCTTTGGATAATATGACGAACAAGTTCTCCCATGTTGGATTTATACTGTTCTCCATAAAACCGGTTATAAGAATCTTCTATTTCAAGCCAGGGGCGTACTTTGCAATTAAGAGGACGATATGTTGTGATCAGGGTCATCTTCGAATCATACTTTTGGAAAAATATATTTCTATCCCAAGTTATCAAAAATATTTACATTATTCCTGTTTTACACCGCAGCAGTCTCCCTCACAGTTCTTAGCGCCAGCTTTTGCGCAATCGCTTTCTGCATTGCTTCTGCTGCCAGCTTCCCGGTTCTGGCACCTCCTTCCATAAATCCCTGGAACTTTTCACAACAGTGCTCTCCGGCAAAATAAATATTCTCAACAGGCGCCATCATCTCTGTTGTATCGATATCATACCACTGCCCTTTTCTGATACAGGCATAACTTCCTTTTGCATATTGGAACCGGGACCAGTTAAAGACGCTTTGCTTTCCGTTGTATTGTTTCTTTATCCCTTTGTACACTTTTTGAAGATGGCGCAGGAATTTGTTCCGGAGAAGTTCCGTATTTGTCATCTGCTCACCTTCTTTGCCTCCCAGGAACACAGTATAACCACCATCTCCAGTATTGTTATTTTGAAGTTGGCTGTTATCCCAGCCATTTTGAATGGTTTCATTGATAACGTAGCCTGATCTACCCTGACGCCGCCAGATCCGGTCTTTGAATCCCATGAGGAACTTGCTGTTTGTACCATATCCATACTCCTCGATCATTTTCTTTTTCGCCGGTGGTATTTCATTTTTCAATTCAAAAGTTACGTTCCGCAACAAGGTGAACGGAATAGCGATCAATACATATGAAGCCTGAGCGGTTGACCCATCCTCGAAATGCAGGATGGTATCTTCACCTGCTTTGGTCAATCTGGTGAGCCTGTGCGAATATTTTATCTGTGCTGCAAAATCATTGGCCATCGCATCCATCAGTGTTTGGTTTCCTCCCTTGATCTTGAAACGCTCATCACTGTCGCCGAATATGTCGAATTTATTCTCATCATCGATACCAATCAGGTCGATAAAATTGAGGCAATTCAATTCATCAGCTTCCATTCCGAACTCGGCAGTGAAAGCCCAGTAGAGCAGATCGGAAAACCAGGGCTTCAGGTCAAATTTTTCCAGGTATGCTTTCAGGGATAATTTATCCAGCTCCCTTCCCAGTTCTTCGTTTTCCATATCCGTTTTATCTTTTTGCAATTGCGGGATCATCTTTTTGAATTCTGCAATGATCTCCTGTTCGTTGCGTTTCCTGCCTCCGAAATAATATGTATGCTCCACCAGTTTATTATCCCGGATATCTTTTACGCAGTCCATTGTTTCCAGCTGGTATTGCTGAACAAGACCAAACATCGTTTCATGACTGGTATCTATAAATTCGGCTCCCAGTTCAGTGGTAATACCATCTCCCAATAAATTCTTTGCTGTGAAAATCCGGCCTCCTGCGCGTTTGCTTGCTTCATACACAGTTACTTCAACACCGGGTATCTTTGATAAGATATTGCAGGCATTCAATCCTGCTATGCCTGCACCAACTATGGCTACTTTTGCGGGGGCACCGGATGGATCAAAGTAGCCGGTTCCTGCTTCCAGGAGATCCGGAATGAATAAGGCCGGTGCGCTCAATGCAATATTCCTGATGAATTTCTTTCTGGACATCCCGCCTTCTACCGGCCCATTGGAAGGTGGTTGTAATTTGTTCTTTTCCCGGAATGCCTTTTTATAGGCCTGTTGAAGCAGATATACAAGGTTAGTTTTGGCAGATTTCATTGAACAGCAGTTTTATGTTGTTGGTTTGAAAAGAATGGAAAAATGAAATTCCTGTCCGTCTACTGAACAGGGAAAATGCTTTCACAAAAGAGGAAGCTGATTAGTAATTGCCGCTTTCAATAGGTTACAGTCTGGAAAAAAGAAAAAGGGGGATCTGGTTTTCAAAAGGCGGGTATTGCTATACGTACGAGAATAAATGTACAATTTCAAATCCTGACCACCTTCCGTAGAAACACCTTTTTTGGATGGGCATCCTGATAATTTGTCCATTTTTGGAATCTTAGCGGCCGCTGGCATAATTTTTTAGCTTTATTGAGGCATTGCAGTATTTTTGATTACTCTCCCTATTACCCCCGTCTCATCACACCCGTAAAAACCATTTTATGCAAAAGATCATTCCACATTTATGGTTCGACAAAGAAGCAAAGAAGGCCGCAAACTTCTACACATCGATTTTTCCAAATTCCAGGATCATCGATTCCTATGTGCTTCGCAATACACCCAGCGGTGATTGTGATGTATTGAGCTTTGAACTCTGGGGACAGGAATTTATGTGCATCAGTGCCGGTCCATTTTTCAAGTTCAACCCTTCTGTTTCCTTTATGGTGAATTTTGATCCATTGTTCTTCGAAGATGCTTCTGACCGCAATGAAGCGGCTAAAGATGCACTCAGCAAACTCTGGGAAAAGTTATCTGATGGAGGCAAGGTTTTGATGGAGCTGGGCGAATACCCATTCAGCAGTCGCTACGGGTGGGTACAGGACAAATACGGCGTTTCCTGGCAACTGATCTTCACCGATCCGGAAGGTGAACCGCGTCCTCCGATCGTGCCTTCCATTTTATTTGTAAAAGAGAATTATGGAAAAGCGGAAGAAGCCATCAATTTTTATCTTTCTGTTTTCAGGAATTCAAAAGCCGGCAGTATGCACAAGTACCCGGCAGGAATGGCGCCCGATAAGGAAGGCGCCGTTATGTACGCCGATCTCCAATTGGAAGGCAAATGGTTTTCATTGATGGAAAGCGCCCACGAACATGGATTCCAATTCAATGAAGCGATATCTTTTATGGTGAATTGTGATGATCAGGCAGAGATCGATTATTACTGGAGTAAATTGTCTGCAGTGAAAGAATCTGAACAATGCGGCTGGGTAAAGGATAAATATGGACTGAGCTGGCAGATCAGCCCAAAAGAACTGGAAGAGATGATGCGATCAGGCACACAGGAACAGGTGGACCGGGTTACGCAGGCATTCCTGCCGATGAAGAAACTGGATATCGCGAAAATCAGGGAGGCTTTCCGTTAAACTACTATAGCTTTCTTTTTCTTTGACCTGAAATAAGCGGCTCCCCAATTAAACAGGAACAGGGCCTGTGCTGCAGCAAATACAAAAGCAGTCAGGCTTCTGAATTCTATAAATCGAAGTTCACCCTTAAGAAGAGTTTGAATCAGGGCAGATTGCATCGGATTTGTTACATGGAATCTGAAATAGGATTTGTGTGTTGCAACAAAAAGCAGGCAAATCCCGCAAGTAATAAGGATATGCAACCAGGTTAGCAATGCCGAATACAGGAACTGTCGCCAGAACCAATAACAAAGCCATTCAAAAAAAAGAAAGACAGATAGCATCGCCATAAAGCTGGTGCCATGCATTAACACTCTTGTTTCGTTTATTTTGAAGACGATACTTGATTGCCAGAAAAGCAAAGAGTATATAAAAATGAGTATGCCGGTGCCCAAATAGATGGCCAGAGGGATTGCCAGTCTTCTGCTTTTCTTTCCCTGCAGGGCGAGCTCCTTCTCCAGGAAGGCTAATTTGTTTTCAGGATTATTTAAGTTCATCTTAGTTGTTCGCATACAAGATATAAAAATAGAAAGATGTACAAACAAAAAAAGCGTCTCAAAAACTGAGACGCTTACCTGCTACCGGCTTATTTCAATGGCTATTACTTTCTCCTTCTTCTGATGAGTATAATGATACCCGTTAGCAGCAATGCGCCGGGTAGCACATATACATACATATACCAGATCATATTGCCAGCCTGCTTACCAATGGTGAGCATAACATCCTTCGGTACAATAAGTCTTGTATATACCGGGTATTCGTTATAGACCAGCCAGCTGTAAATACCTGCACCGATCGATCCTCCGGGAACTCCTGTACGGCTTGCCATAAAGTCTGCATCACTTGTTACCACTATCCGCTGTTCTTTATTGTTGATTTTCCTGGTGAGCCTTACGCCGGTTGTATAGATATCTTTTTGAAGGTCGCCTTCTGCAGGGGAGAACAAAGGTTTGGCAGAGTCTGCCTTGAACAATCCGTTTTCCACCCATAAGTTTTTTTCTCCGGGAATTTCCAGAATGGGTTCTACCCGAAAACCGGCGGTATCTTTAAAGCTTAGATCGCAGGTACCCCAAAAGGATCCACCGGCGCCTGAGGTACTATCTGATAGTTGGGCTCCCTGCATTGCCAGTTCTCTTGACATTCCATTACCTGTCTTATTCATCGCTGCCATTAAAGCATCAGTAGTTGCATTTTGGGCTGGTTGCACCAGTCTTCCTTCATTCAGGTGAACACCGATCCCGTTAAGGAGCGGATTCAACATAGCCTGTTTCTCCGGCTCTCCATAGAAATATACATTCCCGCCTTTTGCTATGAATTGTTTTATTTTTTCCTGTTCAACAGTTTGTAATGCAGATCTCGGATCTCCCACTACAAGAACGGCAGTTGCTGCAGGAATTTCCTGGTGCAGCAGATTGATGGTGTCACAATCCATTCCATAATTGATCAGGGATACACCCCTCTCCTGTTCATTTGTATGCGGCCCGAATTCCCTTTCACCATTCCGCCAGGGGCTTCGTTCGTAATGCCCGGTAGTAAACAACAACTTTGGAACGGGGGGCCTGGTCAGCCTCCGGATACTTCCGGATACAACAGGTTGTTCCGGCCAAAGAGTACCTTGAAAAGTCCTGAGTATTGATTTCTTCCCTTTATATTCCAGCTCCATCAGCAGACCAAGTTTGTCTTCCCGCGAAAGATCTATCAGCTTACGCACTTCATGTGGTTTCATAAATGCAGCTGTATCCTTTTTGAAGATCTTTGCAAACTGCGCAGCGATCTGGTGAATATCCTTGCCTGGAAATGCCTCCTGGAACATGGTCTCGCCTGGCTTGATATCATAGTAGTTAACATACTTCAGTTTGATATTCGGATAGAATCTTACATACTGGTCCCAGAAATACCAAACATATTCATTCCTTTTTTCAGGCATCGATGCTTCCATTGCTCTCCCCAGTAAATTCCCGTACATCGTAACGGTTAACTGAGATCCGTCCATTTCCTTCAGCACTGCCTGCGTAGCGGTATCGATCGTATTCAGTTTATTCCTTGTTACATCCAGGTAGCCAATATATCCCGGCCTGGAACTGAAATATCCGAGCATCAGTATAGTACAGATCAGGGCCATATTCCTGGAAAATGTGACTGTCCATTTTTTCGACTCCTGTTTACTTTTCAACCTGATCATGGTGAGACCGAGGAACAAAACAATGATCAGGAAAAAGTAAAACAGCTCCCTGGTAGTGATCAAGCCTTTGATCATGGGATCAACCCTTCCACTCAGCGACAGGAACCAGGTAATATCCCTGATGAAATCATATTGCTGCAATACATTCCCCATATAGCTCAGCACAAAAAGAGCAGCAAAAGTGGCGATGCCGGCAACTATCTGGTAACCTGTCAGACTTGAAATAAACAATCCGATGGCCATATAAGTACTGGAAAGTAAAAAGAAGCCCAGCAACATAGACAGATACCAGCTGAACTCCGCATGCAGGATGGTAAAATAACCGGTAAACAACAAGAAAGTGATAGCGCTCATCAACACCAGGTTGAACAACATCAATCCCGTGTATTTCCCCAATACAATTTCTCTTATCCTTACAGGTGAAGAGCTCAGCAACTTCATAGTGCCGCTATTCTCTTCCCGGTTGATAACTCCCATGGTAAGGAGTGGTATAAACAAATACAGGTACTGCAGGAACTGACCAATGGTGCCCAGGAACAATTTTAAGGTGAGGGGGCCGGGAAAACCTCCAAAACTCGGGCTATTGGCTATTTTCAACTCCTGCTTGATGGCCAGGAATTGCAGCGGGGTTACGAACTGAATGCCACTGATCACGAAAAACACTACGATGGTAATCCAGGCAACAGGAGAATAGAACAATGTTCTTAACTCTGCCCTGGCTATCTTGAATATAATTCTCATTATGATCTGTTGTTACAATGAATTGAATTTGGTTGATACTGATCAGTTCAATGGCCGATCATTTCAATGATACCTTCATTCCTGATGATCATCATCCCCTGCCTGTCTTCTGTGATTCCTTCCTTCAATCTGTAAGTATAGCGGGAACATTTCCATCGAGAATGGTGGGCATATAATTGAATTGTATATTATTCCTGTTTTTCAATTGTTCACCCACTTCAATGATATGTGTGCTCACAATAAAAAGACAGTTCGCGTATTCCGAGAAAGCTTCTGTAACGGCAAGCGTGCCGTCGAATGCATCTTTCACGTTGGTGCCTTTGAAGAGCTCATCGAACATCAGCAGGAGATGTTTACCAGTGCGTGTAGCGTCAGCGGCATTTTTCACCCGCACCACTTCCGCATAGAAATGGCTATATCCAAGAGCGATATTATCCGCTACGTTGATGCTGGAATAGATCCCCTCCCGCACAGAAAATTCCATCGAAGTTGCCGCCACAGGAAATCCCAGATGCGCCAGGTACATGCTGATGCCAATGGTTTTCATCCAGGTGGATTTGCCGGCCATATTGGCGCCGGTGAGAAAGATCACATTACTGTTCTCCTTCATTGCAATGGAATTGCCGATGGCTTTATCAATTGATGGATGTTTCAGGTCAGCGGCATTGAAAACATTCTTATGCTTCGGCAATGCTACAGCCCAGGTAAACCCTTTTGTTGCTGCGATATCTCCTACAGCAATATTCACATCCAGCTCTGCTATGAACTGCAGCACCATTACAACCTGCTGATTGAATGTATTCTTCAGCAGGTGATCATACTCTGCTATCTTTTTAACAGAAATACCCGAATAGATATCGGTATCAATCAGTGCGGCCATTTGCCGGGCATGCAGTATAGTCCTGATTTCGGCTGTCCGTTGCTGAAAAGGGCCCTGCATGGAATGTAATAATTCTACAATGCCCAAACATTTCTTCAAAGTCATGATGGTGGCCTGCAATCCCTGGATCAATGCTTTGTACCGCTCATCACGCGTAAGTGACGACAATGTTTTCTTCAGCATAACGCTGGCATACACACTAAACTGACTGCCGGAACCAGACTGATCTGTATACTCCTGCATCAGTAATACCTGTTGCGGATCAAAGGGAAACGGCAGCTTTGACTGCTGAAAGAATTTGAATACAGCTGTCCTTTGGTTGATGCTGTTCTCATCGGTCAGCGGATTTTTGAACAGCTCATCCAGCAATCGCTCCCCTCCTCTTGTTTTCACCTGGTTGAAGATCGAATACACAGATCCCTGCCTGAACTTGCCCATCAGGTTGAGCTCCTCCTGGGATTGTCTGTCTATACTAAAACTCATACTGTAAAATTTTTATTTGATTGTGTGGGCACACGCTGACTATTATCATTTCTTCTTACCTGTTGCCAGTGATTCCAGGATCCCCTCATTCCGGATGATGATCATACCATGCCGGTCATCGGTAATGCCTTCCTCTAGCGTATAGGTATATTCGGGAACTGTGCCATTCATGCGCGTAGGCAAATAATGGAAACCGATATTCGGCTTTTGCTTCAATTCATCACCTGCTTCAACAATATGCGAGGAGATCAAAAACAAACTATCCTTCTTACCTGCAAAAGCCTTTGTAACCGCTACGGTGCCTTCATGCGCATCCTTCACATTCGTTCCTCTAAACAATTCATCAAACAATACAAACAAGGATTTACCGGCACCCAGTTCCGATGCCACTTTCTTTACCCGCAGCACTTCAGCGTAGAAGTGAGAAGCGCCGACACCCAGGTTATCAGGAAGGTTAATGGTAGTGAGCACGCCATCCATCACTGAAAAATCCAGTGATTTCGCAGCTACCGGAAACCCCATATGCGCTACGTAAACTGCTGTACTGAATGCGCGTAAGAAAGTTGACTTACCGGCCATATTAGCCCCTGTGAGGAATACCACTGATTTGTTTGCATGCATGGTCAGGTCATTGGCTACAGGGTGTTTCAGTTCCGGATGGTAAACTCCCTGCACTTTCAAAACATTGCTGCCACGGGGATGGGCAACCGGAAATACAAATCCTCTTTTATTAGCCACCTGGGCCACGGATATATATACATCCAGCAGGTAAATGAAATTCAGGACGGCCATGATCTTGTCCTTTTCTTTCACCCGCATCAATATATCAAAAGCCGTTACTGCGCCAAATGAGATCTTGTTACCGGGCTTTTCATTGAATACCGGTTCCAGTGCCGGGTCCAGCAAGAGTTGAAGGATCTTCTTTCTTTCTTCTTCCATCATGGGCACCTGTACAATGGCGCCGTTTGCCAGGAAATTCCTCACTGCATGCAGGAGCTCTATCAGCGCTGTTACGCCTGCATTGATCTCTTTTTCACCGGGTGTCCATTTTTGACCGGAATTCTCATTATCACTATAAGCGAGGTATTTTTCTACGCTGTCCAGTGTAGAAGAATCAAAAGGAAACTGCGTTAGTTGTTTTGCAAAGGAGGCAATGATGCCCGCCCGTTTGTTGATGGCATCCAGGCTGGCCAGCGGGTTCCTGAACATTTTTTCCAGCATCATTTCCCCACCCCGCGTGGAAGTATTATTGTAGATATCATAGATACCATTCCGTTCACGTTTGGCGAACAGCCGGAGATCTTCAATGGTTTGCTCATCCGTTAGCAGGAACATATTTGTTTGATTTGTACTTGACACAGTTCAGTTTTTTATTTTCTTTTTCTGCGCACCAGCAGCACGATGGCCGCCAGCAGCAATGCACCAGAAGCTACATACATATAAATAACCATCAGGAACTTCGACTGAGCATGGGTAATTTTCACGTACTTGTCCGGCGCCATCGGGGAATTGCAGTAAATGGGGTATTTATTATCGAGTCCCCAGCTGTACAATGCTGAATTGATCTGAGACATTACGATCCGCGATGGTGTAATAAAATCCGCATCACCGGTAACGATGATCCTTTGCTCCCTGTTCCCTATCCTCCGGGTCAGTTTCAGGGCAGTTACATATTCCTCTTTTCTGAGATCGCCTTCGGATGCATTGAAGATGGGAGCGGCAGAATCAACTACCAGTATGCCATTCTCGATCCAGGATTTCTCATCGCCTTCTTTTGTGATCACAGGCTCGATACTGAAGCCATTTTTTGCTTCATATTCCAGGTGTAATGTACCCTCATGTTGAACCTTCACTCCAGGGAATCTGTATTGCTGGAAATCTTCCATGGCTGGTTCCTTTGCCAGGTAATTACCAGCCCGCGTCATAGGAGCATAAAAGATATGCGGCATTTCATGTGCATCGGGTTGAACGATAGTACCTGCAACAGGATGCACTCCCAGTTGTTTGAGAACAGGTTCCAGGATCGTCTCCTTTCCAGGCTCCAGATAAAATATAGTATTGCCGCCTTTATCGATATGATCACTGATCTTTTGAAGCTCAGCTTCACTATAGGCAGACCTGGGATCGGCTACTACCAGCAGATTGGTTTTGGCTGGTATGTCTCTGGCAGCGAGGGAAACAGTATCCGCATCCACCCCATTATTGAGCAGCGTATGCCGGCCTTTTCCAGTGATCAGAAAACCATAGTTCCTGCCAGCATGATCAAACGGGTCGCGCTCGTAATGCCCTGTTGCAAACTGGATCTTTACGTTTTCCTTCCTCGTCAGCCTTTTGAATACTGCAGCAACATGGTTTTGTTCAGGCCACACAGTTGCATCTGAATATGTTCTCAGCCATTCCTTTTTTCCATTATATTCCAACTGCATGATCAGGCGCTTACCTTCAGACGACAAATCGATCTGTTTCCTGATCGTTTCCGGCTTTTTGAAAATAGATGGACGGATACCTTTTATTTCCGCTTCAATGGCAACTATCTCTTCCAGTGATTTGCCGGGGTACTCGTAATACAGGGAACTGTCGCCATCCATGGTATCATAATAATATTCGTATTTGAATTGCAGGTTGGGATAGAACCTGATATATTGTTCCCATACTCCCCAGATATACCCGTTGCGGGATTGAGGGAGACCAGCAAAAGCATATTTCTCCAGCAAATTGGTATATAAGGTAACGGTAACGGGAGAACCATCCAGTTCTGCAATGGCTTCCTGAACAGCAGGATGCACTGTATTCAACTTATTTTTGGTAAGATCGAAATAGGCAATGTAGCCGGGCCTTGAGCTGACATATCCGATCAATACCACCAGCATTGTCAGCAAGATGTATTTGCCGATGGTTATCTTTTTCCTGCCGGATTCCTGCGTACTTTTTAGTTTGATCAGGGCAAAACCAATGAACAGCATGATGATGATCAGAAAATAGATAATATCCCTGCTGGTGATCAGACCATTCAACATGCGATCTGCTTTTCCATTAATAGAAAGTGCAAAAGTGAGATCACGTACCAGGTCGTATTGCTGCCAGAGACCGCCAATAACGGAGAGCACAAAGAAGACCGTGAATGTGATCATCGCCGCCACTATCTGGTAGGTGGTCAAACAGGAAATGAACAGGCCAATAGCTGCATAGGTATTGATCAGCAGGAAAGTTCCCAGCAACACAGACAAATACCATTTGTATTCTCCGTTCTCAACCACAAAATAAATAGAGGTGAGCATGAGCGCGAAAATCAGTACCAGCAGCATGTTGAAGATCACCAGACCAAGGTATTTCCCCAATACGATCTCCCTGGTTGTAACCGGAGAAGAATAGAGTAGTTTGATGGTGCCATTGCTGATCTCCCGGTTGATGATCCCCATTGTCAGTAAGGGAATAAAGAGATAAATATATCCCATCAGTTTGTTGCGCATGCCATCTACCAACATACCTCCGATCCCCGGGAATCCCTGCCATTCAGGTTGCAGATCGCGAATCAGTTCCTGGAAATTACTGGCATCCTCCAAACCGAAACTAAAAACAGCTGCAGTGATCACATAGAAAAGAAAGATCACAAACCAGGCAACAGGAGAATAAAACAAGGTCCTCAGTTCGGCCCGCGCTATCTTGAAAATAATCTTCATCAGTTGCGGGGTTTAGGATTGTTGAGATAATTGTTTGAACACATCATCCAGGATGGACCTTTCGAGATTGATCTCCACCAGTTGCCAGTTATGCTGCACACTGGCGGTGATGAGGGATTGCGTGATATTGTTATTGCCGCTGAACCAGACCCGGATCTGTTTGTCTGTGAGGTATTGCACTTTTGTTACTCCTTCCACTTTGAGCAACTCCGATTCAACAGGTGGATTCTCCATCTTCATCATCACGGTGGCAGGCTGGATATAATTATTGAAAGAGTCCATGGAATCAGAGAATACCATCCTGCCACTTTCGATCATGATGATATCGCGGCATAGCAGGTTGATCTCGGAAAGCACGTGAGAGCTCAATAAGATCGTATGGTCCTGCGCAATTTCCTTGATCAGTTTCCTGGCTTCGATGATCTGGTTGGGATCCAGGCCGGTAGTGGGCTCATCGAGAATTACAATACTCGGTTTGTGAATGATGGCCTGGGCTATACCTACCCGTTGGCGATAACCACCGGAGAGGTTCTTGATAAGCCTGGAACTGAAATGACTGATACCCGTTCTGTCCATCACTTCCGCCACGGATTGTTTCACTTTTGTTTTTTCGATGAAACGCAGGTCTGCTGCGTACGTGAGGTATTCATTCACGGTGAAGTCCATATACACCGGTGGCGTTTGCGGAAGAAAGCCCAGTTGTTTTTTGGCGAGCCGGGGGTCTTCCCGCTTATTGATGCCATTGATGTATACTTCACCTTCTGTTTGATTGAGTACGCCACAGATGATATTCATGGTGGTGGATTTGCCGGCTCCGTTGGAACCGAGCAGTCCGATCACTCCATTTTGGCTGATCTCAAAGTTGATATCACGGATAGCCCAGGCAGTAGCATACCTGTGGGAGAGGTTCTCCACTTTTAATACGATGCTCATATGTGTATGGTAAATGTGTTTACATGAATGCTGCGTAGCCTAAGACGCGCGATGTTTGATCTCAGTTATTTTCTGTTCATTGGGAGATGATGCTCCTGCTTTTCCTGAGAGTACCAGCGTATATGGCTGAAATATCATGTTCAGGGAAAAAATAATATCACTATTGATGCCTGTTAGGGTGTAGCTACTTATCAGGACACCGCTGGCCTGATCTCTTATTTCAAATTCATAGTCCGGGAGACTCCTGTCTACCTTGATTGTTTTGAATTCGGATGTTGATCTGAACGGAAGCTGTTGAACCAGGGAACCTGGGGCCTGTCCTTTGATGTTTACACTAACAGGATTTGCTTCGCTGATATTACTAAACCGGATATAGACGGAGCTGTCACTTACAATGATGGATGGGAATTCATCTTTCACCAGTGTAAAGTCAGGATCTGATTTTGTACCGAAAAGGAGCATAAGATAACTGGCGCCGGGAATAGTTTCCAGGCTGGTGCTGATCAAAGGTTTGTCATGCGAAAATGTATCCTCCCGGCTATAGAATTCCACCTTCGTGGAAAGTTCAGAGAAGGTAAACGTATTGTTTTGAACAGAGTATCCCTGATTGCCTAAATAGCCATTGGTAGCAAATTGTGCCGGACGTTTATCGCTCAGATTAATGTACAGATTCAGCCCATCGTCCATTGCATTATAAACCTGTAACACGGAAGGATTACCGCCAGCGAAATCATTTTTCTTGCAGGAAAAGAAACCTGCAAGCAAACAAAACAGTGGTATGATATAGATCGCTTTGTACAGGAACCTTTTATGTAGAACCTGATGGCTATATATTGAGAACATAAAATTCATTTTAGATAATTAAATAACGGCGCCCCTCACCTGCTTTCGTACTGAGGATTTTGTACGAGGAAGCTGTTGTTTTCAAGATCAAAAGGAGGCAAAGGATATACAAGCTGATAATTGCCCAACCAGGGTTGCTTGTATGAAATGGCGCTGAGAACCGATTCTGCTTTTCCTGTTCTTTTCAGATCGAACCAGCGATGCCCCCATTCGAGAAATAATTCAACCTGGCGTTCATGTGCAATGGCCTCGCTTACCTGTGCTGCTGTGAGTTGATTATCGAGTTCATCTACTCCTGCCCTTCTTCTCAGTACATTAAGGTCATCGATGGCTTGCTGTTTGGCAGCCGGCGAGAGCAATACGGTAGCTTCGGCCCTGATCAGGTGGAGCTCTGAAAGCCGCATCACCATATAATACTGGAAAGGTTGACCTCTGGAATATTTGGCAGGATAAACTGAAGGACCTTCTGTTTTTGTCCAGTTCAGCTTTCTCTTGTCTCCGGGCTCGAATGCACCAATCAGGTTTTCGGCTATCCTGTAGGGATAGAGAAAACTGCCGGCATCCAGCAGTCGATAGGTGAAAACATACCCTTCTGGTGTGGCATTATTCAGCCCGGCAGCTTCTGAAGTTTGCAATTGAAAGATGGCTTCACCATTATTGGCGAGAAAGGTTTGTGTGAGATCGGTTTGCACAGCATACAGGCCTGATTGTGCAATCACATTTCCGGCACTGGTAATAGCATTCTGATATTCCCCGGTATACAAATAAACCCTGGCCAGTAATGCTTCAGCAAACCAGCTGTTTACCCTTGTTCTCTCGCCCTTGCTTACTGAATAATCTTTTGCCAGCATTGAGCGTGCGTTCACGAGATCCGTTTTGATCTGATCATATACTTTTGAAACCGGTGAACGGGATAGCGTCTGGCTCTTTTTAAAATCGGAAGTCAGCACGATCGGAATATCTCCAAAAAAATTCACGAGGTAGAAATGACAGAATGCACGAATAGCGAGGGCTTCACCTGTCAGTTGTTTACGTACACTATCGATCAATGAGGTTGATTCGGAGGCAGCGATCCCATCGATCACCGCGTTGGCATCGAAGATGGTTTGGTAAGCTGAATTCCAGATTGCTGTTGCTCTGTCAGCTGCTTTCAAATTTATTTTGTTATAGGAAGCCAGCAAATCATCAGCATAACCACCTGTAGCTGGCGCTCTCAATTCATCTGCGGAAAGACCGCCCATAATGGTACTTAGGCCCGAAGCAAATTGCGTAAAGGCAAGTCCCGTGAATTCGTTGTCAAGGTGGGCAATGCCATAGACCATTTTGCTGTACATACCTGCTATAGCCCACTCTGCCTGTTGATTATTGGCGAATATTTCTTCCGTGGTGATAGAGTCGATAGGTGCCGGGATATCAAGTAGTTTCTTACAACTGCTGAAACAAATGATAACAGCAACCAGGAAGATGGAGAGTATAGGTTTATGTTGCATGAGCTAAGGTTTTAGAATGAAAGGGAGAGTTGTGTGGTAATGACCCTGGGAATTGGTGTAGCTGCAAATCCGGAGAGTATGTCTGGTCCCAAACCCTTAAAAGCTGAAATGGTGAAAAGATTTTGGGTTGCAAAACTGATCGCCGCAGCTTTCATTTTGATCCTGCTGACCCATTTCTGAGGAAGCTGGCAGGATAGGAAAAGATTCTCCATCCGGACATAGGATCCGTTTACGTAATTGGCGTCCGAATCAGTTATTGGTCCAAGCGCTCCCGAGATTGTGTATCTTGGATATTTAACCTGATCTCCGGGTTGGGTCCAATGATTGTTTTTTATATCATCCGGTAAGGATATGTTTGTCATTCTTCCGACAACAGAACTCAGATACGGATCATCCCGGAGCCTGTTGACAAAGCTGAAACTTGTGCTCAGCTGGAGGAACTTAAACTTTACTCCCATATTAAATCCTCCTGAATATTTTTCATTCAGGTCAATGGAAATATATCGGTCGTCGAGCGGATTTGTAGGAATTCTGCTACCACCCACTGTGATCCTGCCATCTTTGTTGTAGTCTTCAAATGAATAGTTTCCTGTAGCCGGATTGACTCCAGTATATTTCAACAGGTATTTGGTGGTGATAGATTCGCCAGGATTGAGGATCCCTGCATAAGGGGAGTTCTCGATATTGGGAAAATCTAGCAGTATGTTACGCACCATGCCTACATTGAAACCGAGGCTGATCGACCAGTTTTTTGTTTGCAATGCATTGGCATTGATGCCAAGCTCGAATCCGGAATTCTGAACATTCGCCGGCCAGTTGGTCAGGGCGGTTGCAAAGCCCGTCATCTTTGGTAGTGGTGCATTGGTCAGTTGATTGGAAGTTCTGTTCCTGAGCCAGGTGAAATCGATGGTCAGATTATTGCCAAGCAATTGCATTGTCATTCCTATATCCCGACTTCTGGAGGAAGCCCATTGATATTGCTGGTTCAAAGGATTGATCACATGGAAAGCATTGATGCCATTGTAGGTAAGCAAAGGAGCTGAAGTGGTCTTCGTCACATTTCTCGACCATCTGGAAAGAAATTCATAATTGGGAATTCCATCTGAGCCTGTTTCTCCATAGCTCGCCCTGAATTTAAGCATATTGAACCAGGATGGCAGCAGTTTCCTTAACCATTTTTCATCAGAGGCGATCCATGACAGCCCGATAGCACCGAAGTTCCCGAACTGTTTCCCGGGACCAAATTTGGAAGAGCCGTCGCGCCTGCCTGTGAGATTGATCACATATTTATTATCCCAGGTATAATTGATCCCTCCCAATGCGGAAACATTTTTATACTGTTCACTATTTTCAATGGTATTTACAAAACTGGCATTGTTATGACTTTTCATCATATCATCATTGGGAAACATAGCTGCTGTAATGGTTTCTCCCATGGAGGTCATATGTTGCATATTCACGGCCAGCATCAATGAAAGATCGCCCTTGCCAATAAAAGTAGAATAGTTGAGCTTTGATTCTACGAACTTGTTCCTGGAGTTTGATTTGCCATAAACGGCACTTGATATGCCACCTGCCATCGGATCCTGTGATGCCAACGGTATTAGATACTTGTTATCATTTATGGAAAAGCCATATCCTCCACTTGCTGAAACATTCAGCCCCTTCATTAGTTCGTAACTCACGGAGGCATTGCTTTCCAAAAAAACGCTATTGCTGGAATTGGGTCTTTTGAGGTTCTCGAAAGGGTTGCGATTGCTTCCAAGTACCCTGTATCCATCAAAATTCAACTCTCCCTTTTGGTTGTAGATATCTGGCGAATTGGGTGCTAACGCGTTGATGCTGGCAATATTATAAACAATCACTTCCGAAAACCCCAGGGAATTGTTGATACTGAATTTGAACTTCTGATCTTTGCTCGCGCTGCTGAAACTTCCCGTTATAGAAATCATTTCATTTTTACCTCCGATATTCATGGGAGTTTTCATGGTATTAAAACCAGCGCTAAGCCTGTAATTGGACTGATTGGTTCCTCCGCCCACAGATGCGTTTATGGATGTTGTTGATCCGGTGCCAGCAAGTACACGCTGCCAGTCCGTGTATTTGTTAGCATCCCAGACCAAAAGGTCGGGTGCTTCAGATGGTGTTGGTAGAGCTCCATCATTCCGGTAAGCTTCCCTTCGGATAGCAAGGTATTCTGCAGTATTGAGCATTTTCGGAAAACGCTGCAATGTGGTCAGTCCATTTCTTATGCCAATCGAAAGTTCAGTTGGACCTACCTTTCCTTTTTTGGTGGTGATAAGTATAACGCCGTTGGCCCCGCGGGAACCGTAGATAGCTGTTGCATCCGCATCTTTCAGAATACTGATGCTTTCTATATCATTCGGGTTAATGCCGACCAATGGGTTTTCGCCTCCGAGAAGGCTATATCCTCCCTGTACTGCACCAGTGGAAACAGGAGAATTTTTTGTGATCACACTCACATTAAGGTTGTTTCTTGGAACGCCGTCGATTACATAAAGAGGATCGGTTAGTGCATTTTCATTGATATTGTTCCTTCCCCTGATGATCACTTTTACAGGAGCCGCAGGATTGCCGGAATAAGGCGTAACAATTACGCCAGGCACCCGTCCTTTTATCGCTTCCAACACTCCCATCACAGGTTGATTGGCAATATCTTCTCCTTTGATAACGCCAATACTGCCGGTTGATAATCGTCTGGTAGTTTTGCCGTATGCGATCACCTGGGCTTCATCCAGCAGACTCACCGCCTTCTTCATCACGAACACAAAACTGATGATGCCGGTACTTACATCAGCTGATCCCACCATACCACCACTGTATTTAGCAACAGTATATCCCGTTTCTGTTTTCTTGATGTTCACTTCCATCAGCTCATATCCGATCATCGAGATCGCCAGAACCGGATCTTCTTCATCAGTCTTCAATTGGAAAGATCCTTTACTGTCTGATATCGTACCACTGGACTTCCCTTTCAATCTTACCGAAGCACCGGCCAGCAGCTCACCTTCGGCAGTTCTGAGAATGCCGGTGATCAGCAAGGGTGGCTTTTCTGTACTCAGCATTTCGGAAAATGGCACCAACGGAGGCGATATGATCTTCGGGCTCAGGATGATCGTTTTCCCTTCGATCGTGTAATCGAGCGGCTGATTTCTGAAGACAGTATTGAGCAATTCCTTCAGGGGCATGCTGTACACCGTCAATGTTACCGGCTTCGTATGGGCCAGTATGCTTACATTGTAAAAAGCAACATAATCGGTTTGCTTCTCGATGGCGGCAAACACCTGTTGCAGCGTAAGGTCTTTACCAGACAGCGTTACCGTCTGTGCCTTGCTGTTAGCATGCACGTTTAATAATGCAGCAGTGAGTAGTAAGATAGTCAGTTTCAAAACTAGCAGTGTTTTGGTGATGGCTCCGTAGCCTCCTCTCCGAAACTGTTGCAGTGAACGGTCATAAACCTGCACGAACAATTTGGGCAAAGGAAACCTGGATCCGATCGCAATTTTTTGCATAAATTGTGATTGGTTTGGTTAACTTAAATTGGTTGCGATACCTTTTAAAAGATCAACTGAACTATACGCCGGAAACGCTTCGACCCGTTTCCGGTTTTGTTTTTATTGACCCCTTCAATTGTCCAGTGATAAGGTTGCCCGGGGACAAAAGTTTCCAGGCCGGCCCACAAAGAATGCAGGCCGTCAGGTTAATGACATATAAATTAGCGGGACAGGTTTAATTATTGGTGATGATCAGCTTCTTTCCTTCCAGTCTGAATTGCAGCTCAGACTTCTTCAGTGCGTTCAGTAATCCATTCAGGTCTACATCCTTCGTTATCTTTCCACCCAGTTCGATATCCGGAACGCCGTTCTCGAATACAACTTCAATATCATACCAGCGTTCCAGTTGCTTCATCGCTTCAGGCAATTTCACGCCGTTGAAATCGAATTTGCCGGCCTTCCAGGCAAGCACTTTGTCTGTGTCTACATTATTGATCAGTTTCAGGCCATTTGCTGAATGGGCTGCGCTGGTATTGAGCTGCGCCTGCTGACCAGGTTTGAGGATGGTGGATGCTACGCGCACCGAACCAGATATGAGCGTTGTATTGATGGTTTCTTCATTGTCGTAGGCTTTTACATTGAAAGCAGTGCCCAGCACCTGTATCGTTTCCTTATTGCTTACTTCAACTACAAATGGCATTTTTTCATTTTTCGCCACTTCAAAATATGCTTCTCCGGAAACAAACACTTTGCGGAGATCGCCTGCAAACGCAACAGGATACCTGATAGAGCTGGCAGCATTCAACCAAACATTGGTGCCATCGGGTAAGGTCACCTGGAAATGCCGTCCCCTGGGGGTTGACATGGTATTGAATGCAACGGTATTGTTATTCGCTGAATTTGTATTGTATTTCAGTTGTCCATTATTCAATAAAACTTCTGATCCCTGCTGACTGGCTACTACCCCATTGCCCAGACTGTCCAGCACTAACGTAGACCCATCTGCGAGGGTGAGAATGGCGCCTTCTTTTCCGGGAGCAATATTCGTTTTTTCTATTCCTGCAACAGGCGGTGCGATCTGCTGTTGCATATTGTAAAACCATAATCCGGCAGCCAGCACCAGCAGCACAGAAGCCGCAGCCCAACCCCACCTCCGCATGAAATGCACGCGGTGTACAGGCGGGATCTCAGCAATCTTTCCAGTTTCATTGCTTCCGGATTTCTGCAATACGTCCCGGATGAATTTCCTTTCCATGGCCGGCAGTTCGCCTGTAAGCGCAAAAGAGCGGGATTCCAATTGCTGATCGATCAGCACGGCAAACTCCTCTGAATGGCCAGGATTGCCGAGTAATTGGATCAGCTCTTGCTTCTCCGGCTCGGTCAATTCACCGTTAATTAATTTATCCAATAAACTGTTCAGTTCTTCTTGCATCATATATAAAGACGCGTAGGGAAAAAGATGGGGAGTAGCGAAGAGAAGAAATCTTAAAAAAATTCTGCGAAAGCGATCAGAAGCGCCCACTGTTCGGGCATTCTTTCTTTCATATGGGCTTTCAGGAACACGGTAGCCTTGGCGATATATTGCTTTACCGTGTCTTTGTTCATATCCAGCTGGCGGGCAATTTCAGGATAGGTCATACCCTCCAGGCGGCTCATACGGAAGATCTGCTGCCTTTTGGGAGGCAACAATGCAATGCCTTCCAGCAGAATAGCGTAAGCTTCCTTGTTTTCCATGATCCGGTCGGGACGCCAGTAGTGGTTCTCCTCCTGCTGGTTTTCCACGAAATCCGGGTCCTGCAATTTCAGGCGGATCCTGGATACAAAACTATTGCGGGCAATAATGAAGAGATAATCCTTTACATCACGGAGCTCGGGAAGCTTATCACGACTTTTCCAGAGTTTCACAAATACATCCTGCGCCAGTTCCTCGGCTTCTTCCACCGATTTCAGCCAGGCGAGTGCAAGTCCGTATATGTTTTTCCAGTGAAGCCCAATAAAGCCGGCAAATGCCTTTTCATCGCTATTGGCAATGCGGAGCAGCAGTTCGTTTTCAGTGTATGGTGGATCGGGGAGCAAAAACCTTAACCGTAATTTGTAGCAATACTAGGGGAAAATTCTGAAAAACTGATTTTACTGTTTTCCATTTTGTGGATGGATAAAATGTTAATGATAGTAACTGGAGAGGTAGCTCAAACAAGCGGGGCTGATCACCGTAATGTGATCAGCCCCGCTTGTTTTATATCATGGCTCAATCCGCCAGCGGATCACTGGCCTCTGTTTTCCTTGATTGGATCTTCGCAATATCTTTCAGCCATTTGAATTGGCTGCTGTTCAGTTTTTTCAATTGTTTCTTATCGAAATTCCTGATACTTTCTATGAAGGATTTCTGTTTGTCGTTCAGTGCACCTGCTTCCAGGGCTTTAATGGCCTCCTGCTGGAGTATTTCAACATTTGTCATGATCCGGCAAAGATAAGCTCTTTACCGGGGATGGAAAGAAATGATCAGATCCGGCCGGCAGGAACGGCCAAAACCCAGCACCGATGGGCTTCCTGCGGCAATCTTCATGGATTTGACAAGCGGCGCAGCCTGGCGGCCTGCCGGGGCTTACCTTTAAGCGGTAACCTGTTCAGTGAACCTGTCAAACATCCGTCACATGAGAAAGATGCATTACGGCTTTATTCAGGCCATCCTTTTCGCGTTTTCGTTTATTACATTTTCCTGCCAATCACCTCAGGAAGACTCTATTATCAACTATCCCTCTCCGTTACCAGACAGCACAGCCCTCAAATCATTACCAGGCATTGTTTCCAAAGAGGGGCTCGACTTCAACGCCGCATTCTCTCCCGATGGCAAAAGCTTGTTTTTTTCCCGTTCCGGACATGGTAAATACCTGATCATGGAAAGCCGGTATGATAGCGGCCGCTGGCATGAGCCAGTTATCTCTCCTGCTTTCGATACAATGTTCTCCAACACCGATCCATTCTTTACTGCAGATGGCGCGTTGTATTTCATTTCCAACAGGCCAGCCAGTACAACGGATACAACCAGGGATTATGACATTTACAAAATGGCGAAGCAAAACGATCAGTGGCTGGCTCCGGAGCGTTTGCATGCCATCAACTCAGACAGCACCGAATACTATGTATCCCTTGCCAGGAACGGCAATATCTATTTCGCGTCCTATCGTGATGGCAACCTGGATCTCTACAGCAGTAAAATGGAAAAAGGAAATTATCAAAACCCTGTCAGCCTGGGCCCCGTGATCAATTCCGCTTCCGATGAGCATGATCCGCTGATTGCAC
Organism: Pseudobacter ginsenosidimutans; assembly: GCF_007970185.1. Taxonomy (NCBI): domain Bacteria; kingdom Pseudomonadati; phylum Bacteroidota; class Chitinophagia; order Chitinophagales; family Chitinophagaceae; genus Pseudobacter; species Pseudobacter ginsenosidimutans. The sequence continues at coordinate 6,166,525 of NZ_CP042431.1, forward strand.
CTGACGAAAGCTACCTGATCTTCACTTCCACCAGGCCCGGAGGCGCCGGAGAAGCCGATCTCTACATTGCGCATAAAAAAGATAAGGCCTGGCAAAGGCCAAAGAATATGGGTGGCGGAATAAACACTGCAACCTATGAATACTGCCCCAACCTCTCCCCTAATGGAAAATACTTTTTATTCAGCAGCGAATACGATGTGAAGTGGATTTCAGCTGATGTTTTGAAAACCTACCAATAATGCAAAAGGGCAGCAAGCGCTGCCCTCTGCATCTTTTCAAACATTCAAGAACAATACAACAAGAGAGACGGATTGTTATTATTTACCTTGTTTGATCAGCTCCATAGTGTAGCTTAATTCAGGATCCTGTGTTTGCTGCAGGTAAGTAATAAACTTGTCCATCGGTACTTCTTTATCAGGTAAAATACCGCGGCCATTGTCTGATTGAGAATTGAAGAAATACAATTCAGACATCGGCACGGTAAGTACAGATTTTGTTTTAGGCAGTGTATAGGTCAGGAACCAGGCTGCTGTAGTGGCATTTTCGCCGCTGCCTGTTTCTTTACCGATCACCAGACCACGTTTGTTCTTCTGCACCAGCGAAGCGAAATAGGTAGCTGCAGAAACAGTACCACCGCCAGCGAGTACATAGATCTCTCCTTTGAACGCATCCTTATCAGGAGGGAAATTCTCCAGTTGTCCTTCTTTCAAACGCGCATTGCCAACATAGAAACCTGTAGTGCTGTCGAGATCAAAACGCTGATACAGGAATTGTTTATTGTTGCGGATATCTTCATCGCTCATCTTCCTGCCCTGCGTGGTAGCATGCTCGGGATAGAAAACATCTACATTCTTCGTTCTGTAATTGTACACGTTCTGGAAAGCTTTTGGAGCCATGAAAGAGAAGAGCAGCGCAGAGATGGCAGGGTTGCCACCACCGTTGTTACGGATATCGATGATCACGTTCTTGTATCCACGCTTATTCACTTCCTTGAAGAAAGAGCTGAACTCTTTGTACGCATATGACTCCTGCAGGTTGAAGGAATTCACGGTGAGTGTGCCAGTCTTGTTTTCGTCGTCATAGCTGCCGTAGATCCAATAAGAGCGGGCCAGTTGGTTCACGGGCAGTACAGCCTGATTGCTGGAATGCACGCCGGGTGAGGCTTGCAGGGAAGCAACCGTGATCTTTTTGGCGCCTTTGCTTTTGGCGTCGGCATACTCGATATCGTAACTTTTCGCATAAGGGGTACGGAGGCTGAGCATGGTCTGGAAATTACCAGCCACCCTGTCTGTGCCGGTAGTGATGAAACCATCACTGTAGGCGGCAGAAGTGAGAGATTCGATGATCGCCTTGGCGGACTGTTTGTTGATGCTGAGGATCTCAGTACCAAAAGGCAGCTCGGAGCCTTTGATGTTCACCAGGATCTTTCCTCTTTCGATCACAACGGGAAAAGGAAAGAAACGCAGGTTGCTGATCATGTCGCGATTATTATCAGCGGAGAACTGCATATTGGTGTGCACATCTCTTACCAGCTGGATGGGAGAATACTGGAGAATGGAAAAAACATTGTCCTCTTTTTCCGCCAGCTTCATCAGGGAGTCCACTTTTCTATCGAAATCGGCAGAATCGATGAACTTAAAGGGATTGGGGTGTTGCTTTTTGAGGATGTCCATTGCCAGGCGGTAATCGGAGATCATGTCCTCTTTTTTGAGCTCAGGCAGCTCTTTGACCTGGGCAGTACTGTTGAGGCCATACACAGCCAGTAAGGCGGTGATGCCAGTTTTGGAAATAAATTTCATAGCTAATACTTAATTGAGGGCGTTTTTGTTTTTCTGTTTAGTTCGGTTCTAGTTTTTATCGTTCATGAAAGATGAAGTTTGAAAGTGGTCGCAATATACGACCTGATTCGTACATCAATCTGTTATAAAGACATTAAAATGGCGAAAATGGGTGGGGTGTCTGAAAAAAATATTTTGGCTAATGCGCCTCATGTACACATTCAGGTCGGGTAAACTACATAAGAAAAGGCGCCAGCATTGTTCTGGCGCCTTCCGGACAGGTTTTTGTTTTTCAGGACTTACTTTCTCTTTCTTCTTATCAGTAAGACAGTTCCGGTAAGCAACAGGAAGCCTGGGATACCATACAAATAAATATACCGGAGTACTCTTGCCGGGTTCTTCCCGATCGTCAGCTTATTGTCTTTCACTTTTATCCATTTTTTATAAACCGGGTATTCATTATTGACCAGCCAGCTGTAAAGGCCGAGTCCGATCTTGCCACCCGACTTATATCTGGGCGACATAAAATCGGCATCGCCCATGATCACGATCCTTTGCTCTTTGTTGTTGATCGTGCGGGATAGTTTTACTCCCAGGATGTACTCATCCTGCTGTATGTCTCCCTCTCCCGGTGTATAGATGGGAGCAGCAGAATCTGCCACAAATACACCAGTCTCGATCCAGGTGTTTGGATAACCTGGTAAAGTGAGGATGGGTACGGCCCTGAAACCGGCAGTATCCTTGAAGCTGATGGTAGTATTGCCCGAAAACTCAGCTCCGGCAGGCTCTTTGCCTGTTTTTTGATACTTCTGCATTAGCATCTCCCTGGCCATGTAATTACCTGTATCGTTCAAAAAGTAGCCAAACTTATGAGCTTCCCGGTTTGGACCGGGACTTACGAGTATCCCATTGTTGAGATTCACTCCCAGCTTGTTCAGGATCGGGTTCAGCATTTGTTGTTTGCCCGGTTCCGCATAGAACAGTGCATTGCCCCCTTTCTCCAGGTAACGAAGGATCGCGTCCTGCTCTGTTGCATCAAGTTTCGACCTCGGGTCTGCAACCACCAGTACACTGGTTTTTGCAGGAATATCCTTGTGCAGCAAGGAGAGCGTATCAGCATCCATGCCATTATTCACAATGGACACATCTGACGACTGTAAGTTGGCATGCACACCGAATTCTCTTTCACCAAATCTCCATGGGCTGCGTTCGTAATGCCCGGTAGTGAAAAATAGCTGAGGTGTATTATTTCTGACCAACCTTCTGAAGGTCCCTGACATTGGAGGTTCTTTTGGCCAGGCATCCTGGCCCCCATTCGTAAATCGTGCAAATGCTTTCTTGCCTTTATACTCCAGCTCTAACAATGTATTCAGGCTTTGTTCACCGGAAAGATCAACGAGCTTATTTACTTCCCCCGGCTTCAGAAAATCGTTTACATCAATATTGTTCAGCCTGGCGGTTTGCCGCGCAATGTAATGTATGTCTCTGCCTGGGTATTTCCTGTAAAGAGAACTATCTCCATTCATGATATCGTAATAGTATACATACTTCCATTTAATGTTGGGATAGAAACGCACATACCTGTCCCAAAACATCCAGATGTAAGCGTTTCTTGACTTCGGGAGCCCGTATTCTAATTTGTTTCCCAGCAGGTTTGTATACAGGGTGGCCGTTACCGGCGATCCATCCAGTTCTTTGAGCACAGCCTGTGATGCACTGTCGAGGGTATTGGTTTTTTCTCTTGTTACATCCAGGTAACCGATATAACCTGGTCTTGAAGTAAAATAACCGAGTGTGAGGATCACCAGGGTCAGGATTGTGTTTCTGTACAGGGCTACCCTCCATGATTTTGACTCCTGCCTGCTTTTCAACCTTATTGCAGTAAAGCCCAGGAAGAGGATGATGATGAGCAGAAAGTAGCATACATCCCTGGTAGTGATCAGTCCCGCCGTCATATTGCCTGCTCTGCCCGATGGTGAAAGAAACCAGGTGATATCCCTGATCAGGTCATATTGCTGCCCGATGCTTCCCATCATATTCAGGAAACTGAGCAGCAGAAATGTAGCAATACCTGCCACTACCTGATAACTGGTGATACTGGAAACAAACAAACCTATTGCCATCAGGCAGCTTGCGTACAATGTCAGTCCCAGCAGCATGGAGAGATACAAATACATTTCAGCATCATGAACGCAGAAATAGCTGGTAAAGAGGATCAGCGCAACAGAAGACATCAACATGAGATTGAACAGGATCAGGCCCAGGTATTTACCCAGCACAATTTCAGTGATGCTCACCGGAGAAGATCCAAGCAGTTTCATGGTACCAGACTGCTCTTCTCTGTTGATCGTGCCCATGGTTAGCAATGGCACAAAAATGAAAATGTAGAAAAATGCGTTTAACAGGCTGCCATCAACCATGCTGTATGAGAGCGATGCTTCGGACTCAATCGGTACAATACTGTTCTTTAGTAATAACTCCTGTTCCCTGGCAGAATCAGTAAGCCTCGATAAGAAACTTGTACAGGAAATAACAAAGAACACTACAAGTATTATCCAGGCGATGGGAGAGTAAAACATGGTCCTCAGTTCAGCTCTCGCAATCTTGAAAATTATTCTCATTACGATTTCTATTTAGAATTGATCGAAAAATTAGCGCACCGTGAGTAAATGGAATATCCTAATGACCGATCAGTTCGATGATGCCTTCATTCCTGATGATCATCATTCCCTGTCTGTCTTCCGTGATCCCTTCTTTCAGACGGTAAGAATATTTGGGCACCCCCATTTCCAATACGGTGGGCATGTAGTGAAAGCGGATATTCTTCCGGCCTTTAAGCGCCTCTCCTACTTCGATTATATGTGTTGATACAATGAACAGACAGTTCTGGTATTCAGCAAATGCTTCAGTTACCGCCAGTGTACCGTCATAGGCATCTTTCACATTCGTACCCTTGAACAACTCATCAAACATCAGCAAGAGGTGTTTGCCGGTAGCAGTAGCATCCGCTGCATTTTTCACCCGCACCACTTCTGCATAAAAATGACTATAGCCGAGTGCAATATTGTCTGCCACGTTGATACTTGAAAAGATACCTTCCCTTACAGAGAATTCCATACTTACAGCAGCTACCGGAAACCCGATATGGGCGAGGTACATGGAAATACCGATCGTTTTCATCCAGGTGGATTTCCCTGCCATGTTAGCTCCGGTAAGGAAGACCACATTGCTGTTCTCCTGCATGGAAATGTTGTTGCCAACAGCTCCGTTGATGCAGGGATGCTTCAGGTCTGTTGCCTGCAGTGTATTGGAATATTTGGGCAGCGCAGTGGCCCAGCTGAATCCTCCTGAAGCTGCCACATTTCCAACGGCGATGTTCACATCCACCTCTGCTATGAATTGAAGCACCGTTCTGATCTCCCGGTTGAATTTGTTCTTCAGCAGATGATCGGATTCAGCAATTTTCTTTACGGTGATGTTTGCATAGATATCTGTATCGATCAGTGCATTAATCCGGGGAGTATCAAGGAGCGATTTTATTTCGGCTGCACGTTGCCTGAATGGTCCTTCCTGCCGGGATAACAACTCAACGATACCCTGGCATTTTTTGAGGCATACGATGCTTGCCTGCAATCCCTGGATGAGGGATTTATACCGTTCATCGCGGGTGAGAGACGATAATGTTTTTTTCACAAGGATATTCACCAGCGTGATCAACGGCCCTTTTTCTCCGGTTACGTCTACGTATTCCTGCATCAATTGCACCTGCTGCGGATCGAAGGGGAATTGCAATTTCGCCTGCTGGAAAAATTGAAATACAGCAGTCCGGTTGTTGATCTGCTTTTCATCCATCAATGGCGTTTTGAAAAGCTGGTCGAGCAACTGCTCTCCGGACCTTGTTCTTACCTGGTTGAAGAGTGAATAAACGGAACCCTGGCGGAACTTTCCCATCAGGTTCAACTCTTCCTGGGATTGCCTGTCTATAGTAAAACTCATACTGTTTGATTTTATTTGCGTGTGGCCCGGCCGCCCGCCGGGAAGCGGGTGACAGCAGCTCACCGGTTATTATCATCCTTTCTTCTTTCCCGTAGCCAGTGTTTCCAGGATGCCTTCATTGCGGATGATGATCATACCATGGCGATCATCTGTGATGCCTTCTTCCAACGTATATGTATATTCCGGAACAGTTCCATTCATGCGGGTAGGTAAATAATGGAAACCGATATTGCTTCTTTGTTTCAGTTCTTCCCCCGCTTCAACGATATGAGACGAGATCAGGAACAAACTGGTCTTTTTGCCTGCAAAAGCATGCGTGATGGTTACAGTGCCTTCGTGCGCATCTTTTACATTCGTTCCCCTGAACAGTTCATCAAACAGCACGAACAGCGACTTACCGGCGCCCAGTTCTGCCGCCATTTTTTTTACCCGCAGTACTTCTGCATAGAAATGGCTGGCACCGATCCCCAAATTATCCGGCAGGTTGATGGTTGTATAAATACCATCCATAACCGAAAACTCCAAATGCCGGGCTGCCACAGGAAATCCCATATGCGCGATGTAAACCGCCGTACTGAATGCACGGAGAAAAGTGGATTTGCCAGCCATATTTGCCCCGGTAAGGAATACAACCGATTTGCCGGCATGCATCGTCAGATCATTGGGTACAGGCTCTTTCAATTCCGGATGATACACTCCCCTGACCTTCAAAATATTGCTGGCCCTGGGATGCGCCACCGGAAAAACGAAATTCCTTGCAGTGGCTACCCGCGCAACTGAAATGAATACATCCATCAGGTAGATGAAATTCAGCACTGCCGTTACTTTTTCCCTTTCCTTTACCCGGATGAGGATATCAAAAGCTGTGACTGCTCCATAAGAGAGCCGGTTACCGGGTTGTTCTTTGAGCACCGGTTGCAGTGCAGGATCTTGCAGAAGGGCCAGCATTGCTGAACGCTCCTTTTGCAGTTCTTCTATGCCAACGATGGCTCCCTGTTCTGCAAAAGATTTTACGGAATGGAACAATCCGATAAAAGCATTTACACCACTGCTTACTTCTTTTTCTCCCAATACAGTTTTTTGTCCATTGCCGGGTTCTTCATTGTGAACTATATATTTTTCAACACTGTCGAGCAGCGAAGATTCAAAAGGAAAAATGGTTTTCGCTTTTGCGAAAGCTGCAATCACGGATGCTCTTTCCGTTATGGCATCTTTATCTGATAAGGGTTGCCGGAACATTTTTTCCAGTAACAACTCCCCTCCTCTTGTGGAGGCATTATTGTAGATATCATAGATGCCATTGCTTTCTCTCTTGGCGAACAGTCTGAGATCTTCTATTGTCTGGTCATCCGTTTGGAGGAACATTGTTTGATCGGTTTATGATTTTATTATTTTCTTTTCCTCCGAACGAGCAGCACAATGGCTATAATTAGCAGCAGTGCGGGGATCAGGTAAACATATATTTTGAACAACAGGGCTGCTGAGGCGGGCGTCAGTTTCAGGAACCTGTCTTTCGGCTTCGGGAAGTTGGCGTAATAAGGATACTTATTGTACAGTGTCCAACTATGAAGAGCAAGGCCGATGCCGATGCGTCGCATTCTATACGCGCTCATGAAATCTGCATCCCCGGCAACGATGATCCGCTGCTCTTTGTTATTGATCTTCCTGCTGAGCTTCAATGCAATCACGTATGTATCTTTCTGTATATCGCCTTCAGCAGCAGAAAAAACGGGAGGGGCTGAATCCACTGCCAGCACGCCGGTTTCGATCCATGTTTTTGCATTTCCTGGTGTGGTTATCACCGGCTCCACGCTAAAGCCATTTATTTCCTGGTAGCTTAGATTTAACATTCCTTCGTTTTGTACAAGGCCGCCTTTGGTACCATAAGTCTGGTACATCTCCATTTCAGGTTCCTTCGCCAGAAAGTTGCCAGACCTGGTAAGGCTATTGATGAAGATATGCGGCATTTCATGTTTGCCCGGGCGAACAATGATACCATCATCAGGGTGAACACCAATTTCTTTCAACACCGGAGCGAGAATAAACTGTTTGCCAGGTTCGGCGAAGATGAGGGCGTTACCACCTTGATTGAGGTAGTTGATGAGTGCCTGCTGCTCAGTTTGATTGTATGCTGATTTCGGGTCAGCCACTACCAGCAGGTCCAGACCATTGGGCACTTCTCCGGTTGCCAGCGAAATAGTATCCGTATCCACGCCATTGTTGATCAGTGAAGTATAGAACTCTTTGGCATTCGTATGGTATTTGTATTCTCTGTCTGTATGATTGAAAGGACTTCTTTCATAGTGACCTGTTACGAATGCAACACGTACATCTTCCTTTCTTGTCAACCGGTTGATGCTGGCAGCCACATTTGGCGGTGTCGGCCATAAAGGGTTATCGAAGGTTCTTAAGAAAGTTTTTTTCCCTTTATATTCCAATTGCATCACCAGCCGAAAAAATTCAGAGCTGAGGTCGATCTTCTTTCTGATCTCCTCCGGTTTCATGAAAAGTGAGTGGCGGATATCTAATATTTCTGCCCGGATCTCTGTAATTTCTTCCAATGATTTACCTGGAAATTTTTGATAGAGTGAACTATCTCCATCCCGGTGATCATAATAGTATTCATACCGGAACCGGATATTGGGATAGAACCTTATGTACGGCTCCCAAAGGTCTCTCATGTATTTGTTCCTGTTCTGAGGAAAACCGTATCTGCCTTTTCCATCCAGGAGATTGGTATACAGCGTAACAGTCAGCGGCGATCCATCCATTTGCTTCAACACTTCCTGTATCGCAGGGTGTAGTGTATTGACCTTATCCCTTGTTGTATCTGCATAAGCGATATTGCGTGGTCTTGAACTGAAGTAGCCAATCAGTATTACAATCAATGCCAGCAGCCCATACCTGGAAGCCCTCACGGTCCATTTCTTTGATTCCTGCGTGCTTTGTAATTTGATCATTGCAAACCCAACAAACAGCAGAATGATAGACAGGAAATACAATAGCTCTCTGCTGGTTATCAAACCTCCCAACATCAGATCTGCCTTTCCGGAGATGGAGAGAGCAAAGGTGATATCCCGGATGAGATCGTACTGTTGCCAGAGTGTTGAAATATTTTCCAGTACAAACAACATGGTAAAGGTGATCACTGCTGCAACGATCTGGTAATTCGTAAGGCAGGAGATGAACAGGCCAATGGCCGAATAGGTACACATCAGCAGAAATATTCCCAGCAACATGGAGAAACACCAGCTGATCTCCGGTTGCTCTACACTCATGCATACGGAGAACAACTGGATAGCGATCACCAGTAGCAGGATACAATTATACATTACCAGCCCCAGGTATTTCCCAAGAACGATCTCCCTGGTGTTGACGGGGGATGAATACAATAACCTGATAGTACCACTGTTCACTTCCCTGCTGATCACTCCCATCGTAAGTAAAGGCACGAACAGGTAGAGGTATACTTTAAATATACCAAGGATACCGGTGGCTACTAAATTCCCGATGCCGAAGTCAAATCCACCCCAATCAGGGCTTGCATCCATGGCCACTTCCTGCATAATCGAAAACTTCTCCATCACAAAACCGAAGATCCCGGAACCTACTGTAAAAAAAAGTATGAGTACAAGCCAGGCTATAGGCGAATAGAACAATGTTCTTAGTTCTGCACGGGCTATCTTGAAAATGATTTTCATATTCTTTGACAGGATTAAGATTGTTGAGACAATTGCTTGAACACATCGTCCAAAACGGATTTTTCCAGGTTGATCTCCTGCAGTTTCCAATTGTGTTGCATACTGGCAGCGATGATGGCTTCAGAGATACCGGTTTCGTTGCTGAAAAATATCCTGCACTGTTTGTCTGAAATGAATTCCACTTTTGTAACACCAGGGATCTTCAGCAATTCGCTGGCTGTTGGTGGATTTTCCATTTTCACAAGTAATGAAGCAGGCTGGATATAATTATTGAAACTCTCCATGGAATCGGAGAATACCATTCTGCCTGCTTCGATCATGATGATATCCCTGCAGAGCAGATTGATCTCAGACAATACGTGTGAAGACAATAGTATGGTATGATCCTGTGCAATTTCTTTGATCAGTTTCCTGGCCTCGATGATCTGATTGGGATCCAGTCCATTTGTTGGCTCATCGAGGATCACGATACTGGGTTTATGGATGATGGCCTGTGCAATGCCTACGCGCTGCCTGTAGCCTCCAGACAGGTTTTTGATCAGTCTCGAACTGAAATGACTGATGCCTGTTCTGTCCATCACATCGGCTACTGATTTTTTTATCTTGTTCTTTTCTATGAACCGGAGCTCTGCGGTGTAAGTGAGATATTCATTCACCGTAAAGTCTGTATACAACGGGGGAGTTTGTGGTAAAAATCCAATTTGTTTTTTGGCCAGCCTCGGGTTCCCGCTTTTATCGATGCCGTTGATAAACACTTTGCCTTCTGTTTGATTCAATACACCACAAATGATATTCATGGTGGTTGATTTGCCGGCTCCGTTGGATCCGAGCAATCCAATGACGCCTGATTGCGTGATCTCGAAATTGATATCGCGGATAGCCCAGGCACTGGCATACCTGTGGGAGAGATTCTCCACTTTTAGGACTGTACTCATATGTTTACGGTAAATGTTTTATTACATGCAGGGAAATGCAGGCTCTACCTGTGTTTCATCACTACTATTTTTTGTTGGTTGGTGCCCGTGCCGGAAGCGCGGCCTGTAAGAATCAGGGTGAATGGTCTGCCGAGCCATAAGGGAAGATTGATATTGCCGATGTTGACGGTTGCAAAACTGGTGATCAGGTTGCCGCTTGCCTGCTCTCTTATCTCGAATTCATGATCCGCTACACCAGGTGCCGCTTTGAACAAGGCAAAATCAGTGACTGATTTGAAGGGCAACGACTGGATTAAGGATCCCGGAGCCATCCCCTTTATATTCACACTGACCGGCTGGCCTTCGCTAAAGTTGGCGAACCGGATGAATGTAAGGCTGTCGTTCTCCCTGTAGGCCGGGTATTGATCTTCCAGGATAGAAAAGGTAGCAGTTGCCTTTTCTCCATATATGAACATGGAATAGATCTTACCGGTTTCCAGTTGCAGATCAACGCTGATCACTGGCCGGTCATGCGGCATGGTGTCCGGTTGTGCATAGAGATCCATTCTTTGAGGGAAGCTATTCACGAATATGTTTCGCTGGTCAAATGATTTGTTGAACATTGCAAGTGCCGAACCGTATCGGATCGGGTGCTTCCCGGACAGGTTTGCACGCAACACCACACCATCATCCAGTAAATTGACAGGTTGAATGGTTGCAGGGTTTACATCATACAATTTTGTTTTTTTGCAGGCGCTGAAAAAAGTCAGCAACAGAAAAACAGGAATGGCGGAAAGTACCCGGTTCCGGAAATAAATGGTCCGGGTTATACCGGTATAGAAGATGGGCATATTTTTTTTGTTTAGCGGTTATTGTATTCCGGATTTTGAATAATGCCGGGATTGTTTCCTATCTCACCTACCGGAATAGGATACAGGAGCTGGTAATTCCCCAACCAGGGTTGTTTGTGCGAAATGGCGCTCAACACTTCTTCCGCTTTCCCCGTTCTTTTCAGATCGAACCAGCGATGCCCCCATTCGGTGAACAATTCAGTTCTTCTTTCCTGCGCAATGGCTTCGATCACCTGACCGGCAGAAAGTTGATCGTCTAATTCAGGCACCCCTGCCCTTCTTCTCAGGATGTTGAGGTCGTCGATGGCAGTAGTTTTTGCCGCTGGTGTCAACAACATAGTGGCCTCTGCTCTGATGAGATGCAATTCAGCCATTCTCATGACAGTATAGTACTGCGCTGGTGCGCCATTCTTATATTTTGCGGGAACAAAGCCTCCAGGCACGGGCACCATCCACAAACTCTTCCGCTTGTCGTTGGCTTCAAATGCGCCCAATAATTCAGGAGTGATGCCGTAAGAAGGGAAATATGTACCTGTGGCGGGCGGCACATTATACAGTTGCCTGCTTTCAGGTGTTTGATTCAGAATGTTGGGCTCATCACTGGTGGGTTTCAACTGGAAGATCGCCTCTTTGCTGTTGGCAAGGAATACTTTGCTGATATCTGTCTCTGCGGCAAACAAACCAGTGTGATTGATCACTTCACTGGCACTTGTTATAGCAGACTGATACGCTCCTGTATAGAGATAAACCCGCGCCAGCAATGCCTCAGCAAACCATTTATTCACTCTAACCCTTTCATTATTGCCTATAGCAAAATCAGCCGTCAGAACAGCCTTTGCCTTCAACAGATCCGATTTGATCTGATCATATACTTTCGCAACCGGGGATCTGGGAAGAGTGGCTGTTTGCTGGAATTCTGAACTGAGCGTAAGTGGAATATCACCATAGAAATTCACCAGGTAGAAAAAGCTGAAGGCACGAAGCACAAGCGCTTCTGCGGTCAATTGTTTTCTTACGCTGTCTGAAAGTGAAGATGAGGTGGATGCTGCGATTCCTTCCATTACAGCATTGGCATCGTAGATCGCCCGGTAGGCAGATTTCCAGATGGCATCAACCTTGCTGCTATTGGAGAGGGTCAGTTTGTTCTGTGAAGCAAACAGATCGGTAACTGAATTTGTACTACCGAGCATAAACAGATCGTCCGCAGAAAGGCTGCCGAGAATAGTAGAGAGGCCTGCTGCGAAATAATTATTGCCGATCTGACGAAGTGCAGTGGTTGTTAATTCCCCTCCATTGATCATTTTTGAATAGACACCTGCAAGCGCCCATTCAGCCTGTTTATTGGTAACGAAAAGCTCTTCGGTGGTAATGGTATTGATCGGTGGCTCTACCTCCAGTAATTTACTGCAACCGGTTAGCAGCACCATGCAGGTTGATATATATGTGATGGGAGAAAAAATGATGGATCGCATGTTCTTGGTTTTAGAAATTTAAGGAGATGGAGGTGGCGATCGTGGTGGGGAGAGGCGTTACAAAAATGCCAGATTCCAGATCAGGATTTACACCTTTGAATGGCGAAATGGTGAACAGGTTTTGGGTCTTGATGGAAAAGCCCGCATCTTTCATCCTGATCTTACTGATCCATTTTGCAGGGAGTTTATACGCAACAGCCATGTTGGTCATCCTTAGATAAGATCCATTTACAAAGTTGGCATCAGAGGACCTGGAAATACTTGCCCCCGTGGTGGAGTACCTGGGATATTTTGCCTGATCGCCGGGTTTTTGCCAGTGGTTATTCTTTACTTCATCCGGTATGGCGATATTCATTTGTTGTCCTGGCACCATCACAAGATAGGGATGAGCAATGCGCCTGTTGACCAATGAAAAATTAGCAGATACCGACAGGCTCTTGTAACTGGCATCGATATTGAACCCACCACTGAATCTCGGTGCACTGAAATCCACAGGAATATAACGATCATCAATATCCGACAGTGGGAAATTTCCACTGCCAACAGTAATTACCCCATCCTTATTCCTGTCTTCATAGGTGCCATTTCCGGTAAGAGGGTCGATGCCTGTAAATTTCAGAAAATATTGAGAGGTGAGTGATTCTCCGATTCTCAGTCTTTCACGGTAAGAAGATCTTTCGAGGTTGGGAAATGCAAGCAGTTTATTACTGTTGCTGCCTAAATTAAAACCAAAATCGAGGCGCCAGTCTTTAGTATTGATGAGACTGGCAGACAAGGCGATTTCGATGCCTTTGTTAGCCACTTTTGCTTCCGAGTTGGCAATAACCGAAGGGAAGCCGGTGAGGATGGGCATGGGCAGATCTGTCAGCTGGTTATCGGTAACTTTCCGGTAAAAAGACAGCTCCAGCGAGATCCTGCTTTCCAGGAATGCCATTGATATGCCCAATTCAGATTGGGTGGTAGATTCCCACTGGAATTGCTGATTCATCGGTTTTATCACATGAAAGGCATCCAGCCCATTGTATCTGAACAAGGTCCTTGTACTCCCGAGTCTATCTGATTTTGACCATCGAGACAAGTACTCATAATCCTGGATATTATCGCTGCCGGTTATGCCATAGCTGCCTCTTAATTTGAAGAACGAGAACCATGATGGCATTATTTGCCGGAGCCATTTTTCATCAGAAGCGATCCATGCAAGACCCGCAGATGCAAAGTTCCCGAATTGTTTACCGGGCCCGAAATGAGAGGAACCGTCCCTTCTGGCATTGATATTGATCACATATTTATTGTCCAGTGCATATCTTACAATGAAAGCGCCGGAAACGGTTTTCCGCTGCCGGAAATTTTCAACGAATGTCTTTCTTAAAGCATTGTTGTAGCTTTTTAACAGGGCATCATTAGGAAATTCTTGCGCCTGGATAGTTTCACTTCTTGTACTTACAGTTTGCAAATTGCCGATCAGCTGAACAGTCAGGTTGCCTTTACCGATAAATGCATTGTATCTGATCTGGGGTTCAACTGTCCAGTCCTTGTTCACCGTTTCGCCGTAAATAGCTGATGAGTATCCTTCCAAAACAGGATCGCTGGCAGCCTGGGGAGAATAACTTGCATTCGTATTGTGTGTAAACCTGTAGCCGGCATTTGTTGAAATGGTCAATCCCCTTATGATCTCATACCTGAAGTTCATGCTGTTTTGTAAAGCAAATGTGTTGCTTACGCTGGGCTTTTTCAGGTTTGAAAACTTAAACAAACTCCCATTGTTCACCCTGTATGGTTCAAAATTGAATTCGCCTTTTTCATTGTAGATATCAGGTGCATTGGGAGCAAGCGTTCCCAGGTCGCCCAGGAGAGATGCGTTCACTTCTGTAAGTGAAAGATTGTTGCTGAAACTGAATCCAAATTTCTGGTCATTACTGGTATGGTTGAGACTGGTAAATAAAGTGCCGCCATGATTCTTACCCCCATTGTTCATGAGTTCTTTTCTGGTGTCATATTTGACAGAAACAGCATAACTGGTTTGTGACATGCCCCCGCTGATACCGGCATTCACAGTGGTTACTGATCCTGTACCTACAAACAATCGCTGCCAGTCAGTGTATTTGGTAGTGTCCCAGCGCACCAGGTCAGGAGCATTCGAGGCATCGGGAATGATCCCATCGTTCCGGAATGCTTCCCTCCGCATGGCGAGGTATTCCTGGGTATTCAGTAATTTGGGATACCTGGAATTAAACGTAGTTCCCTGATTGACCGATAACCGGAAGCTGGTTGGCCCCGCTTTTGGTTTTTTGGTAGTGATCAGGATCACTCCATTGGCGCCTCTTGAACCGTAGATGGATGTTGCATCGGCATCTTTCAGCACACTCACACTTTCTATATCCATCGGATTAATGCTCAGCAACGGATTCTCTCCACGTACATTGGGCAAGCCACCTTGTACCGCTCCCATAGAGATGGGCAGGTTTCCTGTTATGTCGGAAACATTCAGGGTAATGAAGGGGATGCCATCTATTACATACAACGGATCGGTAACGGCATTTTGACTGATCGTATTTATTCCCCTGATGGTTACCCTCATCGGTGCAGCTGAATTTCCCGACGTTTGCTGGATGGTTAAACCCGGCACCCTGCCGATGAGGGCTTCGAGCACTGTTGCTACCGGTTGCCTTTCGAGCTCATCAGCTTTTACAGTACCGATATTACCGGTTGCCAGTCTTCTGCTGGTTTTACCATAAGCAGTGACCTGTGTTTCATCCAATATAGAAGGGGAAACTTTCAAACTGACCATTACAGTGGTACCAGTGATCTTCACTTCCTGATCTGAATAACCGACATAAGAAATAATAAGGATATCCCCCTGTTCGGCCTGCACGGAAAAACGCCCTGCCGCATCAGTGATTGTGCCTTTTCCAGTTCTCTTTACCACTACACTAACGCCGCTAAATGGACGATTTTGCTCATTCCTCACGAATCCCGTTATGAGCTCTTTGTCCGGAAATAAATCCGGAAAAACAGCGGGAGGTTTTGTAACAATCGCTTCCGGCATAACTTTGCGCGACAATAAAATAGTCTTACCCTGGATCTCATATTCCAGTTGTTCTTCTTTCAAAAGGAAGTCGAGGAATTCACGCAAAGGCATTTTATGTACTGTCAGTGAAACCGGTTTGGTCCCATCGAAAGTGCCTTTCGTATTCAGCAAAACATAATCTGTTTGCTTCTCGATAGCGGAGAACACCTGTTTAAGAGTCAGGTCTTTACCGGAGATGGTCACGGTTTGCGCCATGGTGCCGGAGGCATGCACCTGGAAAAAAGCAACCACGGTCAATAAAATAGTTAGTTTCACTACCAGCAGAGTTTTGGTTAGACCCCGGTACCGCTGCGGCGGACAGTCGGAAAAAGCCTTAGCCGTTCCGGAGTCAAAAGCAGTTTTTTGCATACTTTCGTACTTGTTCGGTTAATAAAAATGTGTTGCAAGACCATTTGACATCAACTGAATTCCAACCGTCACGGGAGCGAACCGTGGCGGTTTTCTTTTCAACCGATGGGTTTGGGATAGAACCCGGTAATTAAAAAAATGGGATAAGGTCCTGGCGGAGTATTTAACGATGCAAAAAACTCCCTGGCCGGCAAGCGCCCGGCCCTGCTTTTTTCATATGACAGGTGTATGATTGATACCTCTAAGGAAGTACAGTGAGTGTTCTGCCGTTAAGATGAAGATGAATACCGGCCTTTTCCATCAATACGATCAATCCGTTCAGGGAAACATCCATCGTCATTTGTCCTTCAAACTCAACACGTGGTTTCTTTCCCTCGTATTTTACTTCCACATCATACCATCTTTCTATTTGTCTCATTATTTCTTCAATATTGGCGCCTTCGAAATTGAAGCGGCCATTCTTCCAGGCCATCACTTTGTTGATATCTGTATACGCTACCTGAACAGCTCCAACCGGGCCATCGTTCAATACCTTCGCCTGCTGACCAGGCTTGATCATGGCGCCGTTCACTTTTACAGCCCCCTCCAGCAATGTAGTGCTCAATGCAGTTTCATTATCATACGCGTTCACGTTGAACTGCGTGCCCAGCACCTGCACTTCTGCCCTGTCACCGGCTTTTACAAAGAAAGGCTGGCTGGCTTTTTGAGCCACTTCAAAATAGACCTCCCCGGTTATTTCCACTTTTCTATCTGTGCCTGCAAACGTTGTTGGGTATCGTATAGAACTGGCCGAGTTCAGCCATACCTGCGTACCATCCGGAAGGGACAACCGAAATTGTCTGCCCCGCGGTGTACTCATGGTATTGTACACTATTTCCGTATTCTTTTCACCAGAAGGTTTGTAAGCCAGTCTACCGTCCTGAATTAAAGCCTGTGATCCTTTTTCC
The DNA here is from genome assembly GCF_007970185.1 of Pseudobacter ginsenosidimutans. Lineage (NCBI taxonomy): Bacteria > Pseudomonadati > Bacteroidota > Chitinophagia > Chitinophagales > Chitinophagaceae > Pseudobacter > Pseudobacter ginsenosidimutans. Next base: position 6,183,620 of record NZ_CP042431.1, read on the forward strand.
GTTGCAATCACACCGTTACCAACACTATCCAGTAACAGCTCAGAACCATCAGCCAGTGTGAGGATAGCGCCGGATCTGCCGGGCTGAATGGGCGTTTGATCCTTTACTACGGAAACCGGACTGGTAGCTTTATCATTTATCCACAAATAAGTTGCGATGCCCAGCAATATGATCACAGAAGCCGCCACCCACCATCTCCGCAGGATTGATCTGCGTGGCATCTTCACAACAAGAGTATCACCGGGTTTATCAATTTGTAAGATAGCCGCACTCATCTGCCTGATCTCCTCTCCCGATAACGGGATACGATCAACAGGCATCTTCGCCTCTACCAGCTGCTCCAGAAATTGTACAGTATTATCGTTTTCCATGTCCAGGATGCCAGACAATTCTTCCAGTTCAGCCTGGCTGGCCTCCTGTTGCATTACCCTTTCCGCTAAATATTGTATTCGTTCAAACTGGTTCAATGCATAATATTTTAAGCCTGGTTAATGAATTACACCAAAGCCCTTTTATACACAGACCCGCAACTGAACATTCAGGACCTATCAGGATCAAAAAATATTTCGGCGGTCTTCCAGATCAGCAACATCCAGGAGCTATAGTGGGATTTTTCAATGGAGTTCCGGAGCGCCTGCAATGCGCGTACCAGTGTGTTCTTGACGGTACTGGCAGACAATCCAAGCCTTTCCGCGATCTCGGGGATCTTCAGCCCTTCTTCCCTGCTCAATCTGTAGATCTTCTGTTGCTGCGGCGTCATATCGGCAATCGCCTGCTGCACCAGGCTCTGCAAACTGAGCATATTTGGACTATCAGCGGAATTATCCGTTTCGCCAGTGATACCATATTTGGCGGCATAAGTGTCCAGCCCTGACTGTTGCACTTTTTGCTGCCGCAAAAAATGGAAACACCTGTTGTAGGCGATGCGTAGTAACCAGGTGCGGAAATCGCGGATCTCCGGTAGTTTATCCCGGTACAGCCATACACGCAGGAATACATCCTGTACCAGGTCTTTGGCAACAATATGTGATTTGGTGATGGTAAGGGTATGAGCGTGGATCAGATCGCCGTATTGGAGAAAAATAGTCTCGAAGGCTTTTTCATCTTCTTCTGCAATAAGAGTAAGCAGTTCTTTTTCATCGTATGGTTGACGGATCGGCAAGGGATTGGTAATAGTGACGGCAATTTCTGCAAACTATATAAAATTTTCAAAACAAAACCAATCAACCCTGGCAGGATACAAATTTCATTGCTACCATTTTATCCTGAAATGGTCAATTCCACTTACGGTTGGTGATTACCTGCTGCTCATTCAATGCTGTCAATGGCTCAATGGAGCCGGATGATATGAGTAAGCGTTTGAATTTTGTTTCCTAAAATAGTGTAATTATGAAACCTGTCATCTACTTCGTTCTGCTGACCTCTTTAGTGCTGACCATGGGCAGCAGTTGCAAAAAAGGCGATACAGGCCCTGCCGGTACCGCCAATGTATTCTTTTCCGAATGGTTCACACCTACGCCCTATATCAAAGATACTGTCTTCGGTGTCTGGGGATTCAAATACAATAAGCCTGTGCCTGCTATTACGCAAAAGATCCTTGACAGCGGCTCTGTGCTCGTATATGGCAAACTGTTAGGATATAATCCTGCTGTATGGCCCACCAACCAGGTAAGCCAGTTACCGATTTCCATTACCTATATGCAAGGGGGCATCAGGTGGACATATGGGAAGCTCTTGTTACTCCCGGCAATATCAGAATCCGCTTCACCAACGATCATAATATTTATACCTCTATCGCAACCCAGCACCAGTTCAGGTATGTGATCATTCCCGGGGGAATGCCAACGGCACACCTTGCGAATATGAAATACAGTGATGTGGCAAGTCTATATAATTTACCGGAATAAAGAAATGGTGAGAAAATTCCTTCAGGCTAATACGCTATCTTAGCGTTGTGCAGCGCCTGAACATCACAATATCCCGCCTCCTCGTTTTACCTTGTTCTTTGCCGGGTTGTTATTTCTCCTGTGCAATGCTACGCAGGCGCAGTATGAATATCTCCTGAACAAGACATACTCTGCAAGATGCGACAGTCTCTGGAGGATCGGAGAAGCCGTGTATGGTCACCGGGATACTGCCGGCGCCTTCAGCATTACAAAGCCCATTCTCCGCGTTGCCCAACAACATCATGATGCCGCGCTGGAAGTGGAATTGAAAGCCAGAACGGTACTGGCTGAATACTACTGGGCCAGTACCAATGAATACGAACTGGCATTGGACGAGTACAAAAAACTGGAGCGGCTGCTCGCCGAAGTCAGCATCGATGAACAGTATCCTGAAAAAACGAAGGTCCTTTTCGAGATCGGTAATTCACATTTCTGCTTTAAAGATTACAACAGCGCCATTTATTATACATGCGCTCTGCAATATGGCCTTCAGCTTCAGGGAGCTGGGCAAGATCGATTCTTCCGATCATTACCTCACCCGCCTTTATGACTATTGTACTGAAAAGAATTACCAGTTCTGGCTGGCTGTTGTAAAAGGCTATCAGGGCTATAATCAATTCCTTCGCGGGAAATATGAAGCAGCTATTCCCTGGTGAATGCTTGCATCAATATGGCCATTGCGAAAAAAGACAATAGCCTTGCCGCCACTTCATTCATCTGGCTGGCTGAGATCGAATTCAAAAAACAGGACTTCCAGGCGGCGGCCACTGCCACGCTCAAAGCGAAAGAACATGTGCAGTAATCAGGACAATATTTCCACAACAGGGACCTCTATCCCCTGCTGGCCAAAATGTATTATCGCCGGACCTGAATGCAGACCTGCTCCTGAACGGCAAACGATTCTTTGCCGGCGTATCGATGATGCAATTATTGAAATCAAAATTCATCAAAGGTGATGAAGGCGAATCCACACTGCAACAACATATGCTGGTATCGCTGGGATATATGTATCCGTTAGATTAAGAAGGTTCCGGCTTCTGGCTCTCCGGCATCTACAAATCCGATTTCACTAATCCAGCCCGCTATGATCTGAATGTGAAAATCCGCTACCAGAATATCTTCAGGGAGGGCGCTTCCTGCCGGTTCAATGATACATTCGGACTGGGATTGGGACTGGATATCACCAATAACCTCAAGGTTGGCTACCTGTACGATTTGGACATCAGCAAAAATATTTCTTCCTATTTCAGGGGCAGCCATGAATTCTGTATCGGGTTCAAATTCCTGAAAGACAAGCAAAGGGTGGGCCCCAGGATGAGTTGGTGGTGGCTGCCGGTTCAATCCATTCCTTTCAGGAGCTGGTTACTCGTCAATGATCTCAAAAAATTCTCCAGGTCAGTTTTATCTTGTTCGCTAAGGTTTAGGGGCCTGGATAATAATGAGTCCCGGTTAACCGGATGAGGAACCACTTTGTCGGGATCGTTATAATAATCTATTACTTCCCGCAGGGTTCTAAACATGCCATTGTGCATATAAGGTGCTGTCAGCGCCACATTCCGCAAAGGACCTATTTTGAATTTGCCGAGATCGGTGATATCCCCGGAGATGGCGGCCCGGCCACTGTCTTTTAGTGTTATATTATCGAACAAACCGATATTCCTGAATTCCGTATTACTGAAGTCTGCCCCGAAATGACATTGCACGCAATTTGCCTGGCCGTTGAACAAAGCAAAACCGCGCTTTACAGATTCGCTCACTGCATTGGTGTTATCGTTCATCCGCCAGTCGTCAAATGGTGCGTCATTGGTTTCCATCGAGCGTTGAAAAGCTGCCAGGGCATGGGCCATCGATTGGGCATCCGGCTTTCTGCCATATACTTTCCTGAAAGCGTTTTGGTAAAATGGAATATTGCACAAGCGGTTAACGGCGCTATCCACGGGCAGGTTCATTTCATTGGGATTGGCAATAGGGATCAGCGCCTGTTCTTCCAGAGTGGCCGCCCTCCCATCCCAGAAGAAACTGGCTGCCAGTGAAACATTCATCGCTGATGGCGTATTCCGTACGCCTTTCCGGCCCATTACGCCCAGGCTTACAACACTGGTATCTGCAAAGGCAAATGCTGGTTTGTGGCAAGTTGCACAACTGATCTTTCGATCTGATGACAAAACCGGGTCGGAGAACAATGCTTTACCCAGGGAAATTGCAGTAAGAGGCCCTTTCTTTTCCGATCCCTGAAAGCAGTCCGATAGCGCTATTGCCGTCACCAATAGGCCCAGGATGATCATTCCTTTTTTCATAACAGCTATTTTACACGTGTCAGACTGGTACCATCCATATCACGTTTGCGTGGTGCGCAACTGTCTTCCACAGCTTTGAACCTGATAGAATCCGCCGTAATGAAATCAATTTTGTAAGTAGCATAATAATCTGCCTTACAGATGGGGTCGGATGCCCGCAGGGTATCGTTTCGGAAGGAGGACTTTCCGCTGGAAAAGAGCTTTCCGTTCACAAAAAAATCGTGTGTTCCATCTTTCCTGAAAACAGCCAGCACTTTGCTGCCATCCTTGAATTTTAGTTGCCACCGGCCGGCCAGTTCGTGCTGATGCCGGGTATTTCCGCAGGATAATACAGCAGGCAATAAAAGCAAAAGCATGTATTTTTTACAGAAACTTACCAGCAGGTCATTGTTGGTAAAAGCGCAGGATCGAGTGCTCATTGTTCGTTGTTTTAATGTTCAGATCAAAGCTAAACAACGAACAAAAAGAGGGCTTTTGCGCTGGTTGTGAATTCATTTGAATTTGTTGCAAAAGCCTGGGGAAAATCAGAAATCACAGGCCGAAGAATAGTATGATGCAGCTTGCGCGGGCCGTTTAGGTCTTTCGCTTTGCGGCTTCGCTGGGCGGAAATCCAAAATGTTTGGAAAAGCTGGTGGAGAAATTAGCAGGATTGGAATAGCCTACCAGGTAACAAACTTCGGCCACTGTGGCCACTTTGTTTTGCAATAGTTCATAAGCTCTTTTCATGCGAATGGTGCGTATCAGTTCGCCGGGACTTTGGTCTATAAGGCTTTTCAGCTTACGGTGCAATTGGGTACGGCTTAATCCTATCTCCCTGCCAAGCTGTTCAGGACCTAATTGAAGATCGTCTATATTTGTTTCAATTGCCTCCCGCACCTGGTCAAGAAACACTTTTTCAATAGTGGGAAGCGCAGAGGCCTCCGTTAGCCAAAGATTGTCTTTGCCGTATTTTTCTTTCAGCAGCCTGCGTGTTCGGATAAGCTGTTCTATCACGGCCAGCAGCTCCTGTTTATCAAATGGCTTGCCCAGGTAAGCGTCAGCGCCGGTTTCAATGCCTTGTATTTTGCTGTCCTGATCGGTTTTGGCGGTGAGCATGATCACCGGCACATGGCTGGTACGAATATCGTTTTTCAGCATATCGCAAACCTGGTAACCATCTTTCAGCGGCATCATCAGGTCAGTTAGAACAAGGTCAGGTACCTGTTCAAAGGCAGCCGCAATACCGGCTTCACCATCTTCAGCCAATAAAACATGGTAGGCTTCTCCCAGTGAGTGGCGAATAAAATAACGCAGGTTGTCATTATCTTCTATCACTAATACCGTTGGGCGGCTTTCGTCTGCAGGTTCTGTGATTGTTTGGGTTGCTGGTATTGGAGTAACTGCTGAAAAATGGGCCTCATTCTTAATGACGGTAGTTGCAGGTGCTCCTTCTGCATAAGGAAGTAATATGGTGAAAACAGAGCCTTCCTTTTCGTCGCTTTTTACGGATATGGTTCCGCCCAGCAGCAGGGTCATTTCTTTGGCCAGCGCCAGTCCGATACCTGTGCCTTCTCTCGACCTGATACCAGAGACCCCCGCCTGGTAAAACCTGTCAAACACGTAGGGCTGCTTTGCATATGGAATGCCAATGCCATTATCTTCCACTGAAATTTCCAGCCGGTTTTTTTCTTTTTGGCTGAATGAAACGATCACAGACCCGCCGGCATCACTGAATTTGATAGCATTGGACACCAGGTTCTGAACGATCTTCTCCAGTTTGTCCAGATCGGTTTTTATCCAAAGCTGCGCAATATCGTGCCTGAATTGGAGTCGGATCTTTTTCTGCTCTGCCAGTGATGCATATTGCTGAACGTGGGTATCCAGCCATCGTACCACTTCGGCATCGGTTGTATTGATGTCCATCAGTCCGTTTTCGAGCCGGCTCAGGTCCAATAATTGATTAATGAGCTCCAAAAGGCGCTCGCTGTTCTGTAAAATAAATCCGGCATATTGTTTGGTAAGGTCCGTATCGGCCTGTTGCAATAGTTCTTTGGCAGGATTGATGATCAGTGTAAGCGGGGTCTTGAATTCATGGGTGAGGTTGACGAAGAAACGGGATTTGGCTTCATCCATTTCCTGCAGGCGCGCTGCCTGCTCCCGCACTTGTGCAGTACGTTCGAGCACAGTTTTTTCCAGTTGCTCAGCCTGTTCACCCAGCAATCTTGTTTTCTCCTGCTCCTGGGCAAGGTTCCGGGCAGCCAGTTCTTTATTGTCTGCCAGTTGCGTTTGCAGGTTCCTGGTAGTATAGCTTACATCCATTGCCAGGTAAATGGAAAAAATAACAGGAATGATCAGTGTTGCAGCGGCCATCGTGGTCATTACCTGCTGAAAGGTGAACCATCCGAAAACGTTTGATCCCACAATCACGCTTGATAGTCCTACAATGCCCATACCAATAGCGATCAGCCATAATCGTTTGTTGCCTCTTCTTATGGCTTTAAAAACCTCCAACAGACCATCAGCAAATGCCAGCACAGTAAAAAGGTTTGCCAGCCTGTTCATCGGCCCGTTAACGCTTATAAGGCTAATGTTCCACCGGAGCAGCAGGAAACCAATATAGCCTGCGGTAAAGATGGAGAGCAGCCCTGCCCGCCGTTTGGGTATTTTGCCACAACTGATGCTGTAGAGCAGTAATGCGCCGGTAAAAGGGATCAAAACAACAGCAGCGGCAAATACTTTATAAGCTGCTACCTGTAGCGCAGGGGCAGGCGTGGTGATGGTCAGGTATCTCGAATACAGTGCGGCGAAGCAGGAAATCACAAACGCACAGTAGTAGAGGTTCAGTTTGTTTTTTGGATAAAAAAGGAATAATAACAGATGTACCAGAATGAGTACTATCTGTGCCGCTCCGCTCAGTAACAGCGAATCATAAAAGCGCTGGTTGCCCATCATGGTGGCATTGTACAATTGCATATCACCCATCCATGCTTCAAAACCGATGAAGTCGGGAAAATAGCCCAGATAATTACTGTACCTGATGGCAATCAGGTGTGGAAGTGTATCGGTAATGGCAACCGGTGTAACGGTGAACGGCATACGAACCGCAACCATCTCCTTTTTTGAATAACCCAATTGTCCGAATGCAGCAATTTTCTTCCCATCAAAATAAACTTCAGAAGCAGCATCGTGGTTGAGGTAAAGGCCCCAGGTATTGGTGGCCGTTAAACTGTTCTTTTTAACCCAAAGCCTGAACCATCCAAATCCGGCCCAGTTACCGGGTAGCCTGTCATTCCCGAAATTGACCCGCAGGGTATCCCAGTCATGCTCATTGCAGCCAGGCATTGCCCAGGCTGCACTATCGCCGGTATGGAACAACCAGAGATGGGCATGCAAAGCAATTCGGTTACTGCTTCCCGTTGATTCCAGGTTAAGAACAACAGTGCTCTGTTGCCCTGCGAGTAAGCCCGTTATGAACAAGAATGCGGTAAGAACCAATAACGATCTGATGGAATGGCACATGGATCGTTAAGTTATGAAATGTTTTTATATCGATAAATAAACTTATAGCCATCCAAATCTCTCCATTAATTTATCTTTCTGGCTACGCGAAACCGGTATGTTTTTTTGATCGGACATCACCAGGTAGGCAGATTCTCCTTTTACATACTTTATGATCTGGTCCAGGTTTACGAGGTATTGGCGGTGCACCCGGAGAAAATTACGCTCTTCCAGTATTTCCTGTATAGTTCTCAATGTTTTGGCGGCAATATGTTGTTTCCCGTCTTTTACATGAAAAATGGTATAATTATCCTTTGCTTCGCAATAAAGGATATTGGCCAGCTCAGTAAAGGACACGCCATTCTGATAGGGCAATGCGATCTTTTCAGGCAAATATTTTGGACCGTTATGCAATTGTTTTTTCAAGAGCTCAATTTGCCGCGCATGTGGCAATGGTTGGGTCCCGGCTTTTTGCACTGCATCTTTCAATTCTTGGGTATCAATCGGTTTCAGCAGGTAATCCAGTGCGCTGAACCTGAAAGCCTTTACGGCAAACTGGTTGTAGGCGGTCACAAATATTACATGGAAATTAAGGTTACCTACAGCTTCCAGCAGTTCAAAACCATTCATTACCGGCATTTCGATGTCAAGAAAAACGATATCAGGCCTGTATTCCTGTACTTTGGCAAGACCATCTCTGCTTTGTGTGGAAGTGGCTACAATGTCCACTTCCGGACAATATCTCCTGAGCTGTAAAGCCAATAGCTTTACATTATCTGGTTCATCGTCTATGATAATCGCTTTCAACATACAATCTGTTAAATAGGGATATCGATGCTCACTTTTGTTCCACAACCGATACCATGATTGTTCTTAAGGTCTGTGATTTCGATCCTGGCCTGGATATTATACAACTGATTTATTATCTGGAGCCGTTCATTGGTCATCTTTACTCCGAATGATTTGTGCTTTATGATTGATTTGCTTTTATACAATGCTGCCATTTCCCGCCCGATCCCATTATCGACGATCTCTGCATGGAGGCTTTGACCATGGGGCTGCGAAAGCGTGATGATCACTTTCCCTCCCTCCTCTTTGTGCATCAATCCATGCCAGATGGCGTTTTCTATATAGGGTTGTAAAAGTAATGGTGGAATTTCAATATAGGCAGTGTCTATGTTTTCATCAATCCTGATATCATAGCTGACTTTATTCTTGAACCGCATTACTTCCAGTTCAATATAAAGCCTGATGGTTTCAATTTCGTTTTGGAGCGTCACTTTTTCTGAACGGGAATTATCCAGTACCAGCCTTATCAACCTGGAAAAAGTGGTGAGATAGCTGGAAGCTGTTTCCGAATCGTTTTCAAGGGTGTAAAGTTTGATTGAGTTGAGGCAATTGAAAATGAAATGAGGGTTCATCTGAGCTCTTAATGCGATCATCTCTGTTTCTGCCAGTTTTTTTTCAAAGGCAGTTTCCATCTGGTGGAGTTTCTGGTGTTCCAATAAACGGTGCTGCTGCTCCATTTCACTGGCCTGTTTTTCCAGTTCTGTTTTGAGCTGGTTGGTATACCCTTCCTGCAGTTTGTTTTTTTCGTCCTGTATTCTTTTACTCCGGTAAGCCAGCGCAAGGGCAAAGCAAATGGCTTCCGCTACCACTCCAAGTATTCCCCAGAATGGTGGAAAATTCACGAAAGCCGTTATCTGTGGAGAAAGACCGGAAATGGAAAAAACGAAACGGCTTATGACGAAAAGGAAGAGGAACAAGCTCAGCATACCGGCCAGTAAATATTTTCTGAAAGGACTTTTAACTATTACCAGCAACCAGATCAGGTATGCATTGATGAGCAGATTGGGGATATGCATCAGTTGCAGGTAATACAGATTGGACGAAAACAGGAACCGGCCGGAAAGATTGTCGGATATTTCCACCAGGGTTTCTAAAACGATAAGCCATAGCAGCGCTTTCAATATTTTCCATTGCCCGGGAAACCGGTGGGGAAGCTCCAGTATATGGGCGATGAACAAGGCATAGAAGAATGCGATCCCTGAGCTCACCAGTATATGTGGCCGGTCCTTGTAAACATCGAAGAGATGCAGATTGAATCTATGATCAGCAATGATCAGCCATACAGCAGAAGCGCAGAGTACATAGGCTGCATAATAAAGGAACGCTTTGTCTTTTGTCAGCCAATACTGATAAGCAGCGAATATGGTCATGAACAATAAACAGCCGGTGGCCATGCTCATGAACAGGAACAGATAGTTGCCATCATTTTTCCCTTTGATTGTCATTTGCTGATAAAGACCGGGAGTGAACAGCTCTGCTGCAAGCGGCATCAGGTATTCTATCTTTTCGATGATACGGACATAATAAGTATTGGTTGTTCCCGGCGGCACTACTACCGGCTGGTCGGGCTCCCTGGCCAATGTTTCCCGTAATGCAACCAAAGAACTTGTTGCCACTCCATTGGAGCTATCCTCATACAGATGCACAAAGGCGTGGAAGTTACAGTTGAATACAAGGCTCACAGTGTCTGTAGCACTGGTATTGCTGACCCTGAATTTCAGCCAGTTTACGATCAGTGGCCGGGAGGCAATAAAAGGCTTCAGCCGTTCTGCAGGTAATGGAATGAATGGCTGTTTTATGATTTCCGCAAACGACAGGGTATCACCTGAAAGGTCCTCGTAAAAAAATGTCTGTCCGGTTATGTTCAATGCCTGCTCCTTTGCCGGTTGTCCATTAAATACAATGGCTGTCTGGGCGCTGCAATGGATGCAAACCAGCCATCCCGCTAACAGGGTAAGAAAGCGCCTTATTACCATACCTCAATAATAAGCGTTAAATTAGTAAAAAGTGGATATTAGTACAAGCTATCCTGTTACCCACTCACAAATCCCGCCATTCACCACTCCCCCTGCATGAAATAGCCCGGGTCCCGGTATTTTTAGGAGAGATCGTACATCTTTAACCAGGCTTAAAACAATTGTATGAAAACAAAGATCATTCTTTCCTGCTTACTATATCTGGGTTGTGTATCAACTGGCTTTACACAATCCGCCTGCACTTCAGGCAAGCTGGATTCAAATGCAAAAAAAGTATTGCCTTTTATGCCAGATCTGTCATTACAGCAAGAGCGTGACATGCCCGTTGCCGTTAGACGAAACCAATCTCCACCAGATCTTAATCCTGTTCCTGAATCAAAGATGCAGCGTATCCGGATTACCGCTGATAGTATTCCTGTTATTGTTTTCCGTCCTGATCATCCTGTTGGTAAAATGCCTGTTATCGTCGACTTCCATGGTGGCGCATTTGTATACCCCTGCAGCCCTGGATGTATCACTGGAGTTATGAGCTGGCCAATACGTACGGCGCCATTGTATTTGCTGTAGATTACCGTGTAGCACCGGAACATCGTTTCCCGGTTGCGGTGAATGACAGCTATAATGCGTTCAAATGGGTTTTGGAAAATGCCGGGAAAATGGGCGGAGATACAGCAAGGATAATACTGAGTGGAGCCAGTTCTGGCGCCAATCTTGCTGCTGCAGTGAGCTTGCTGGCCCCAAAAGAAGCATTGCAGAAAAAGATAAAAATGATCTGCCTGTTATGCCCAGCTGTGGCCAATCCGGTCAACTCCCTTTATCCATCCATGACTGAAAACGCTACAGGTTATGGACTCACTAAAAATGCGGTACTATGGGCAACGGAAAATTACAGCTCAAATTTTGGGGTCGATAGTAGTGATTTCAGGATGTTCCCGATACTGGCGAAAGATTTCTCCGGTCTTCCACCTGCAATTATCTACACTGCAGAGTTCGATGTATTGCGCGATGAAGGTATTGCCTATGCAGCAAAATTAAAAGCAGCAGGTGTCCCGGTCATAGCCAGATGTTTCCCGGGACACTTACATACTTTAATGGGAATAAGGAATGATGCTCCTGAAATGAAACAGATAGATAAGGATATGCGTCAATTTATTGAAACATATTTGCCTGCACACTAACAATAAGGTTTTTACAATTGTACTCCTGAACTATCCCTTTGACTCAAGTTTTTTCTGAATTCTTTTTTTGGTATCGGCAACTGATTTCTTCACATCTGGGTTGGTGAGCTCAGGCATCAGCGTATCTATCCATTTGATGGCATAAGGCAATGCAGCTTTACTGTCTGAATACCACAGGATCTGCTCCGCCATCATCTTCATATACATTTCCCTTTGTTTCCCTTTCAGGATATTGAAGGAAATGGCATTGTCGATGGCTTTGGCCATACTCTCCCATTTGGTGAATTTGTATTCCGCAGGTGTGAGATAAGCCAACCATTCCGACGCTTTCTCGTAATCAGTTTTACGGAGATAGTTCAGCATTTTATAAAAGGCAGTGTCTTTGGATGGCGGCTTATGTCCAAAAATGTAAAAGCTGGCCTTAGCAGAAAAATGACGATTGATCTTGTTCTCCACCACCGTTTTGGTGAACAGTTTGTAAAACTCTTCGCGGTTGTCGAAAACGTAGAGCATTTCTCTGCTTACGGGATCATCATTGTACTTTACGAACAGCTCCCAGTAAGGTTTTTCCTTCAATTGCTCCAGGGGACCAGCAAGTACGGATTTCACCAGTGCATTCATCTTATCCGTATACTTTGCTATGCGTAATGTTTCGAGATAAGCCAACAGGAAGGCCGGATCGCGGTCACCGGCTGCGTATTTTTTCTCCTGGGCGGCAAGGTTGTTCTCTGTATCCAGGCCCTGGCGGAAACGTTGCATGATCTCTTCGCTGTTCATCTTTCCTACCATGCGATGCATCAGTTTTCCCTGTTGGTCAAGGATCAGCAATACCGGCTCACTGTCCACGCCATAGAGATCGCTCAGGCGTTTCTTCTCGGCGCCTACATTATAATCTACACTTACAAAGCGTTCATTGATGAAATCCGCCACGCTGTCGATGGTCAGCACCAATTTCTTGATATACATGCAAGGCGTGCAGGTGAGCGATCCGAAGTCCAGGAAGATGAGCTTATCCTGCTGCTTCGCCATTGCCAGCACATCTTTGAAGGGAAGGTTTTCTTTGAGGTCCACTTTACGGTTCTGTGCCTGGGTGGAAGCAATTGCCAAAAGGAAAAGGGAAATTTGAAATATCTTTTTCATAGTCAAATGTTGTTAATAGATGTTTTCTTTGAAACGGATACCATCGATACAGAAATACGCCGGTGTATTGATCAGATCATTGGTCTTGTCGGAAGAATCGAAATAGAAAATGAGACTGGTAACTGCGCCGAGCTGTTCCAGTGAAACCGGCAGCCAGTCGTTCACTGTAAAACTTCTCTTATTGGCATCATCAGACCAGCGGTCTGCCAGCAGGAAACTCACTTCGCCAGTTGCTTTGGTGCCGTTCATTCCTTTGATGATCACTTTTACATAATCCTTTTTTGTGGTGGTGAGCAGTCTTGTGCCGGTAGCCCATGTTTTCACGGGCTTGCCGCCAACAGTGGTTCCCTGCGCATACATCATGGCCTGGTAGAGGAAGGTGGTGGGCGCAATCAGGAATTTATCTACCGTCAACGCACGGTCGAAACTGATGGTAGCGCCATCATCGCCGGGATGCACTACCAGGAAATTGCCGCCGGCATGTACCGCAGTACCGGAATATACACTGAACTTCGTGGAGTCCAGCTCGGTTTCCTGCGTTACATAATTCCTGAAATTGCGATTGGAAAGAGCGAATCCGGTCCAGTCGCTCCCATTCTTTACGATACTGAAAGTAGCCGGACCGGTTTTGATGGGCTGGTCAGGTACTTTCTGACTGAAGCGTTCCAGCGGCAGGTCTTCAAACAACATATCCGTTGCATAGAAGAATGGCCCAGTGTTCGCTTTTTCATTTTTCTTGCTGCAGCCTGTAACCAGCAGCACCAGCGCATATAGGATCAATAATTGTTTGTGCATAATTCTCTTTTTTCGGGATTAGTATACAAGCGCCTCGTATCCGGGATTTTGTTCAATCCTGGGATTGAATTTCATTTCAGATGTAGGAAGCGGATAGATGAAGCGGTTTTCATCCAGCGATAAAGTACTTCTGAAAGAATGGATGAAAGCTTTGCCGGTATTCACATCAATGAACCGGAGCGATGCCATCCAGTCGGCTTCGTTCTCTATATGGATCTCTTTGAAAAGCTCTTTGAACAACAAGGGATAAAATTCATTCCTGTCTGTTATGGTTGTGTCCAGTAATTCAGATCTTCTCCTGATCACGTTGATGGGCTCGATGGCTTCTTCCAGTGGCTTTCCTGTTTTCTCCAGCAGTTCCGCCTGCAGGAAATAGAGCTCGGTGAGACGCAGGAAGTAAGTAGTGTATTTATCGTTATCGCCTCCTACCTGGCGGCCTTTCCTGGCGAGTTTCTTCGGCGCCCATTTGAACGTATTGTTATTGGTGATGGGCGATTTCACGTCTCCCCAGGCTTCGAGGTAACGGGGATCACCTTCGAGGAAGGTCTTGCCCAGCGCTTCAATGCCAAGCGTCGCATAGTTGTATCCGTAAGTGTAGTTGTAGGCCGTGATCACATCATCTGTTTTCTCCCTGTACCTGCAGAACAGCAATTCTTTTGAATCCCAACTGTTATTGTACAGGTCTGTCAGCGAAGGCTCCAGCTGCAGGCCAAACTGCGGTGCTCCGGTGATCACACCGGTGATCAGCGACAATGCCTCAGGGTAATCCTCCTGTCTGCCACGATACAGCAGCAGCTTGGCTTTGAGCGCCTGCGCCAGTTGACGGGACACGCGAATGCCTGATTTGTAATCGGGAGCATGTTCGATGGCAAAATCCAGGTCATCCAGGATCTTTGTGTAGCTCTCTCCTACAGTAAGCCTGGCCTCATACACATTATTGAGTGCAGAGAGTGTGTCTTTGTAAATGATGCCGTACCTGGATTCAGGCGCATCCCACCACCTGCCGAAATAGAGAAAAGTGTAAAAGTGAGCAAAGGCCCTGATCGCCCTGGCCTCGGCCAGCATTTCCACTTTTCGCCCGGGCGTAACGAAAACATCTTCGGACAATGGTTCGATGGCAGCCAGTGCTGCATTGGCGCCATTGGCTGTTTTGTAAAACTGCTGCCAGAGGAACTGGTTATCACCGGTGGCCGTCATATTGAAATTGAAGGCGCTGCTGCTGGCGTTCACTACGCCCAACATGGATGAGAATCCGCTGGAGAAACGTACGGTCCATTCGTCTTTTCCGATATGTGAGTAAGCACCGTTGAGCACAGCCTGCGCAGAAGGCTCGTCTGTTACCGCTCCTTCGGGCGTAAGCAGGAATTGCGGTTCCTCATTCAGGAACTTTTTGCAGGAACTGGCGCTGGTGGCCAGTACCAGTCCGAACAGAAGATATTTATATACAGTTTTCATGTTGTCTGCAAGTTTAGTTGAAGGAAATTCTGGCCGCGAAATTGAAAGTCTTCACTGAAGGATAGATCCCATAATCACTTCCGATTCCTGAAATACCGCCGCCACCATTGGTGAGCCTGAAGTTGCCCTGTGGATCGATGCCATTATAGTTGGTCAGCGTTAAGAGATTGGAAGCAGCTATTGACAGATCGATGGCGCTGATGACCTTCAGCTTCACCACACGCTGCGGGATCCGGTAATTCACCCTCACCAGGTTCAGCCGCAAATAATCTGCACGGCTCAGCCAGAAATCACTGAAAGTATTGGAAGAGCCTTGTCCATAGCTCATCCTGGGCCAGGCCGCATCACGGTTTTCCGGCGTCCAGGAATCCAGTACATAAGAAGGATAGTTCTTCAGGAAAAGCCCTACCCCATACCAGTTGGCTGCATTGGTATACCAGTAACGTTTAGCCCCATACGCAAATGAGAACTGCGTGGTGAATGAGAAATTCTTGTAGCGAAGATTGGTATTGAAGCCGCCAAAGAATTTCGGTTGTGCGCTGCCGAGTGGAACACGGTCTTTCGAATCCACAATTCCATCTCCGTTGATATCATCAAAACGGAGATCGCCGGGGCGGATGCTGTTCAACCCGTTCTGGTACCAGATCTTGGCGCCGGTAGTGGGATTGATGCCTGAAAGCAGATTGTATTCTTCCATCGACTGGTAGTACCTTCCACTCCACTGGTAGCCGATCCATTGCGAGATCGGTTCTCCTTCCTTGATCCGCATGGCCAGCGCACTGCCGGAATAGATCTCGATCACGGAATCCACGCCGTTTATCTTCAATGCCTTTGCCAGATTATGCGCTATGTTGAAACCAACAGTGAATGTGGTGTTCTTAGTTTTCACCAAATCATAGGCGATATCGAACTCAACGCCCCTGTTCCTGATGCTTGCCACGTTCTGTTTTACACTTGTGAAAGCGCTGCTGGATGGAATACTTCGCGTATAGATGATGTCTTTCGTTTCCTTCACATAAGCGCCCAGGGTACCACGGATACGATCGTTGTTGAGCGCGAAATCGATACCACCATCGAGTGAGATGGTGGTCTCCCATTGCAGATCGTTATTACCGAGCTGCGATGGCGTCATACCTGGCTGCTCGTAATATTGCGCGGCAGAATAGAGTGTTCTCCAATCGTCATTACCCAATACCTGTGAACCGGATTTACCGAAAGAGGATCGCAGTTTGAGATAAGAGAATGCGGGCAGGAGCTGCTTTACGAAGGACTCTTCGGAAGCCACCCATGCCAGTGCGCCGGAAGGAAAGAAACCCCATCTTTTGTCCGGACCGAACCTGGAGGAACCATCACTCCTGAACGTGAAAGTGGCGAGATACTTGTTATCGAACTTATAGTTCAGCCTTGCAATGGCGGAAGCCAGTGCGCTGGAAGTATAGGTAGAGGTAGGTTTCATCGGCGTGGTGCCACTTGTGAGGTTGATCATGATATCCTGGTCGGGAAAATTCTGAACACCTGCATAGAAATCCTTGTACATCGCATTTTCAAGAATGAAACCACCCACAGCAGAAAGGGAATGGATCTTATTGAACATTCCGTTATACGTTGCCGTATTTTCGAAAACGGTAGTGGAGGTTTCGCTGTTGCGAATGGTTGCCTGTCCTTTATGACTGGTATATACAGTGCCTTCCCGACTAAAACGATCAGCAATACTGTTATTGTAATTCACAGAATAGCTGCTGCGCAGCGTCAATGATCTGATGGGCTTGAATTCAACATAGCCCATGGCATTGACACTTTTCCTGTCGGTCAGGTTCTTATTCTTCAAAGAAGTGAGCGGGTTCTCTTCATTGTAACCCGGATCGAAGATCTTTCCGGATTCATCGAACATCGGGAAATCAGGACGGAAATTCCAGATCTTATCTATCATATCATCCTTGTTGTTCAGCTTCGAATAAGCGCCACTGACGCGGATGCCTGTATTGATCTTCTCCCCGATCTGTGTATCGAAATTGAAGCGCCCTGTGAAACCCTTCCTGTTACTGCCTTTGATGATACCCTGTTGGTCCACTACACCAACAGCGATATAGTAGTTGGATGCCTGGTTGCCTCCGCGAATGGATACATCGTATTTGGACTCGATGGCGTCCTGCGATAATTCGTTCCACCAGTTGGTGCTGCCATCGAAGAAGGCGGTGGACTTGAAAGGCGTGGAGGCATAATCCACTTCAGCGCCGGGCACTATCTTGTCGTAATCCAGCACCAGCGAGATCCCGCCCGTAGTAACACCAGTTCCGAGCGTGCTGAAATAATTGCTGGTGGCATTTTTGATCACGCTCTTGAATTCATCTGTATTGAGCATGCGGAACTGATCGCTTTGTTTCTGGATGCCGATATCCGTAGAGAATTCGATCACCGGTCTTTTTGTTTTGGAGCCTTTCTTGGTGGTGACCAGTACAACGCCGCTGGCGGCACGCGAACCGTAGATAGCGGTAGCAGAAGCGTCTTTAAGGATATCGATGGACTCCACGTCCCGGATATTGAAATCATAGAGGATGGTAGCGATATCCGAACCATTCACATTGTATTGGGGAATGCCATCGATCACCCAAAGCGGTTGGTTATTGCCGTTAAGTGAAGAGGTTCCCCTGATCTGGATGGCAACGGGTGCGCCGGGCGCGCCATTGGCCACCATCACGTTCACACCGGCAGCCTTGCCCTGCAACATGGCAGCCATATCGGCATGTGGCGGAGCGCCTTCCAGGTCTTTATCTGTAACACGGGCAACGGAGCCTGTAAGATCTTTTGCCTTACTGGTCCCATATCCGATCACTACAATTTCATTCTCGGAGGTATTGCCTTCTTCCAGTGCAATGCTGATCGCTTTCCTGCTGCCAATGAGCACTTCTTTGGTGATCATGCCCACATGTGAGAACACCAGCACTTTTGCGTGATCACCCGTCTGCAGTGAGTACCTGCCCTGCTGATCTGTAAGCGTTCCATTCTTTTCTCCTTTCACCATCACCGATACACCGGGCATGGGTTTACCATTCGGACCGGTAACGATGCCTGTGATGGGCTCGGGCGCTGGTTCTTCGGGCATCACGATCAATCTTGGCGGCGCATCCGGCTTATGCGTTATGATCACGGTATTCTGCACGATGGTATAACTGAAAGGCTGTCCTTCGAAACACTTGTTAAGGGTTTCTATCAGGCTGGCATCTTTCAGGGAAACCGTAACCGGCCTGGCCTTCTTCAATAATCTTTCATTGAAAAAGAATTGCGTGCCCGTTTGCTGTTGGATGGTGGAAAGCACTTTTTCCAGCGCATCGTTCCTGGCATCGAGCGTAACCTTCTGCCCATAGCTTTCGGCATAGCCATGAAGGCAAAAGAAGAGGATGAGAAAAGCAGTCAGCTTCATGATCCGCAGCATTTTGGTGATTCCACTACCCCTGGCGGAATAATGGAAAACAGGAATTTTTAAAAGCATACCTTTGCTTCAGTTTTGGTTAAAGAATCGCTATCCGCCATTACTGGCGGTGCAGTTGTGTCCACATTTGCAAATAGCAGGTTCTGCCAAAGCCCGCCGGCAGTGCTTCCTCACTTCCGGCTTTCTTTTTTATGCAGATGCCTGTTAAGGTTTAATGATTACTGAATTGCCTTCCACTGTAGCTTTTATGTCGCTATACCGGAGAATCTCGAGGAACTGGTTAAGGTTTACGGACCGGGGTATGTTACCGGTGAACCTGTCGGCGGGAATGCCTTTCGGATACACCACATCAACATTGTACCAACGTTCCATCTGCCGCATCAGGGCAGCTATATCTGTGCTCTTGAAACTGAATTGTCCATTTTTCCAGGCGATCTGTTGTTGTACATCCACGGCTTTCACCTGGATCTGCCTGTTCTGCAATCCGGGATACAGCAACGCCTGTTGCCCGGGCTTCAATACAACACCACCTGCGATCTGTGTATTTCCTTTCTGAACTCTTACCGATCCGTTCACCAGTGTTACAGCCGATGCCTCTTCGTTCGTATAGGCATTGATGTTGATACTGGTTCCCAAAACCTGCACCACAGCTTCATTGGTACGGACGATAAAGGGTTTGTTCTTATCCTGCTGCACTTCGATATACACTTCGCCCTGCACTTCTATTTCCCTTGTTGCAGCAAAACTCACAGGGAAGCGGATTGCACTGGCGGCATTCAGCCATACGCGTGAGCCATCGGATAAGGTTAACTGGTATTGACCGCCTTTGGGGGTTGACAGGGTATGATATGTAACCGGCATTTCCAGTTTTCCTGTTCTGTGCAGGTCTGTATAATCCAGCATCGCGTTATTACGGGATACACTGGCGCCGGAACCTGCATCCACCAATTGATTGCCCTTATTGTCCAGCTCCACTTCCCTTCCATTATCCAGGATCAGCACTGCTTTGTCCGTACCCGGCTGGATCGGTTGTAATGACTGTTTGCTTTTTTCTGTTGAAGCTGTTTTGCCATTTCCGTTTTTCTGTTCGGGAATCCAGAAAAACCATAAACCTGCTCCAAGCAATACCAGCACCATTGCCGCCGCATACCAGCGCCATAGCGGCCTGATCTTCCTTACTACAGGTTCTTCCTTCTGTAATAACGCAGGCCCTGCGCCGGCCCGAAAGATGGCCTGCAGCATTGCATCGGCCGTTCCTTCAGGGAACGACTGCTCCTCCAGTTTTGCAGGCTCCACTTTTTCGATCCATTGTTTCAGGATGGCGTCGTTCTCCGGACGCTGCAACAGTTCAAAGAGCGCCGCACGCTCAGATCCGGTTGCAGTTCCATTGAAAAACCTGCCCAGTAACCACTCTATCGATGGTGTGTGTTGATCCATAAGGCAAGATGGGTATACAGTAAAGAGACCTGAGCTGAACAGGTTGGGTTAATACTGCTGTAAATTATTTTTCGAGGAGGAGAAGAAGGATGATGGCAAACTCGATACGCGCCTGGCAATAAGCTTTCACAGACCGCATCGCGTGGGCAAGATGCACTTTCACTGTCTCAGGCGAAAGGCCCATGATCTCGGCCACTTTCATCCGGGGAAGCTGTTGCTCCCGGTTCAGCAGCCAGGCCTGCTTTTGCTGGGGAGGCAAAACGGCAATCGCTTCTTTGATGATGGTGGCAAACTCTTTCTGTTGCACCAGTTCCTGCAACTGCTGGCTGAAATGCCATTCGGACTGATCGGATTCATGGAGAACACTGTTGTAGCGCGCAATATTTTTCAATGTCCTGAATGCCCTGTGTTTGACCATCGTATTCAGGTAGGCTCCGATATTATCGATGGAAGGCAGCTGTTCTCTTTTGATCCAGAGCTGGAGAAAAACCTCCTGAACTATTTCTTCGGCAAGTTCCGAGGATTGAACAAGCGCCAGTGAATAAGTGTAAGCCCGGTTCCGGTAAAAATGGAATAATTCAGTGAATGCCTGTTGATCTGAACGGGCTATCCGTTCCAGCAGGTGCTTGTGGTTGTATGATTCAGCGGTTAACAACGGGTTGCAGGGGATTGGTATTGCAATAGTAGAATAATTATGGAATTCAAAAAAAACAAAAGGGCCAACCTGTAACGGTCAGCCCCTGTTTCCATAATTCTGCTTTTCTATTGCTTTATGATAATCCTGACAATCTGTTCCTGTCCGTTTGTTGCATACAAATAATACATTCCATTGGGCTGGCCAGAGAGATTGAAGTGAGCAACGCTGGCTACATTATTACCGGCAATGATACAGGAACTGATCACCCTGCCTGCATGATCACAGAGCCGGAAAGTATAGCGCGCATCCCATTTCCTGTTCAGGATAAGAACGGTCAATGGACCTCTGGTTGGATTGGGCGCAATCACGAGGCGGAAATTCTCCGTTTTGTTTTCTGTGCCATACACGATGAAGCGCTGTTCTACCGTGTCGGCTGCGAGGTAATTCTCATTCCCCTGCTGGAAAGCTTTCAACACCACTTCCCCTTCACCATTGAAGCTGATGCTATTGCCATTCACTGTTGCCGGTCCGGAAGCCACATGATATCCAACAGGCAGCCCGGAGCTGGCGCTGGCAGCGGGTTGCAGGATGGATGTCCTCAACTGGTTGGCGATGGCGGGGAAACTGATCTGCTGAGCAGCTTTTGCCACCGGGATGGTCTTCTCTACTGCAGGAGCGGGAAAATAATTGGTATCCCCTGCCTGCGTTGCACGGATAGTGATATTGCCTGCCCCCAGAATGGTCAATACGCCTTCTTCATTTACGGTGGCATTACCGGAAATTACTTCCAGTGTTACGGGAAGGCCGGAATTTGCACTCACCGTGAGCTCTGCAGGATCATCGCCATAAGTGAGCTCAGGTAATTCGCCAAATGTGATGGCCTGTGTTTTCCTTTGCCATAGCTCCCATTCCGCAAACTGGGTATTGTTGTTGTTACCGTTGATGAGAATATTGAGCCTGTAATAAGTGAAGGCCTGTGTATTGCTGATCTCGAAACTTCGTGTGAGCAGCCGCGTTGGGAAGTCCTCATCTGCCCGGGAGTCCAGGGTAGTCCAGGTGGTACCGTTATTGGAGCCCAGCAGGGTCCAGTCTTTGGGATCGCGCTCTTCCACATCGTTGGCGGATGTGATGGTATAGCGGGTAACGATGGCGGGTACAGAGGAGCGATACTGCACCCACAATGTTTTCTTTCCGTTCTGGTAGTACTTTGTATTGATATCGTTATCGATGATATTGGGAAAGTTTTCGAGCGGGCGGTTACTTACAAATTGCGCAGTGAGCACACCACCATTATCTGTAATATCGAATGCTCCGGTATTGCCTCCGGGCGTTTCAGGGATGTACACTTTGGGCTCATTCAGGATCTGCGTAATGCGTGCGCGCAAAGCAGCGCGCAGTGTATTGCTGAGTTGTTCGGGCGTTGCGATGTTCTGAACAGCAGCGGCGCCCAGCCGGTCTTCCAGTTGTTGCAGGTAAAGGCTCCGGGGCAGCACATGAGTACCCCAGCTTTCCCAGTATCCATTTCCATTTTTCGTATTACCGATACAGCCCACGCCCCAGTTCCTGGCGGCTGCAGGACTTTCCACTTTTATATCGCTTTTTGTAGAAAAACAATTCCAGAACATGATCTGTGCGCCTGCCCATGCATGACCGCTGCCCATGTCTTTCCTGTTCTGAACGCGTATCTGTCCGCCATAAACATTATCGTATAATTGTCCGGTTGCCCAACGGTGATGTGGACCGATGTCTGCCTGTGTATTCTCCGACACACAATCGAGGAATACATTCGGTCCGGGTACTTTCGATCCGCTTACATAATCGTGGCGGCCTCCCCAGGTGAAACAACGCTGGAAGAAATTGGAAGTAGCATTGCCTTCCAGATTGAAAGAATATTTCCTGCTGCCGGTGGTCACGGATTTCGGATCTATCATCGCACAATCCTGTACCGTATTGAAGCGGCTCATATTGGACAGGTTGACCGCAGCATATCCGAAATACTTCACTATCACATCACGCACCCAGCAGTTCTCTGCCCTGTTCAACTGAATGCCGTTCCATCCGTGGTTTTCATCACTATCACCTTCGAAGTCGGATTCAAGGCGCATGTTCTCGATACCGCTGTTGGAAATACGCCCAACGATATTCGATTTGTATACTTCTCCTCCACCATAACGGGTTTCCATCGGGTCCATTACCGGAATATCCACTGTAATGGTATTGCCATTCACGGCAGTGATGGTGCGTTCGAAAGTGGTCTTGTATCCTGAAGCCACCCAGCCGTATTGCGCAACATCCAGCAATGTGATCCAGTCTTCATTGGGTGTGCGCTGGATCACCACTTTGTCGCCTGGCGTAAACGAATGCCCGGCAGCAACATCAAAACTGCTGACACCAGCAGGAACATAACTGGTAGTGATACGCGCTTTTGTGCCGGCAACCTCACCATAACCACTACCGCTCCCCTGCAAAATGATCAGCGTATGCTGGGATTTTTGTGTGGCATTCAAAACCGTTCCGTCAACACCATTTCCTTCGCCACGCAGCACCACTCCAGAGCTCCGGATATACAGGGGCCCTTCCACCAGGTAGAGCCCTCTCTTCAGCAGGATGGCGCCACGGAATCCATTGGCATCCGGCGTCAATGCAGCTACACGATCGATGGCAGCCTGTATCAGTGCGCGGCAATCGCCTTCAGCAGGGCTTACTGTTTCAACAACCGGCAATACTGGAAGAGACACACCGCCTCCCCTGTAACCCGAATGCGAAAAATCAGGCACGCGGTTTACCGTTTCTGTTTGTCCCTGGTTGGCATAAGGCGTGTAAACCAGTTTTCCATTTTCCAGATATACCAGCGGCGTTTGCGCGGTAGCGATAGCTGTGTAGAATAATGAGAAGATAGCGAGCAAAAGCCCGCTGAAAAATGTAGAAGTTTTCTTCATAGCGGCAAGTTTAGTTAGCGGATTCAAACTACGATCGAATATGCTATTGCAACTAAACTAAAACCGCATTGTATTGAGTTATTTGGGCAATGCAGACGAGCCTGCTTATCCTATCGATTCAACCACCTTGAGTTTGGTGATCTCGAAACCGCTGAAAATGCGGGATAGATTGGCATCGCCGGAAGACAAATAGTTCTTGATATTACTCTGACTGATTATACGCCAGAAATTCTTTCCCTTCAGATCATCATAATCCCTTGTGTTCACAAAGAAACCAATGAATGGATCCCTCGACTTAAAACTTACCTTAACCGCCTGACGGTCGAATTCAATCTTTTGGATAAAGGAATCGATCTGTGTATTTGTCATTTAAAATAGATTTAGTCAACAGCCTGTTGCAACAGGCGTTTATACAATAAAAAGGAAGGAAATTGTTGATAAGAGAAGGTGCAGCGGTGAAGATAGCATTAATAATCCCTATATTCATCTTGTTGGGTATTTATTAACAATACTTAGCGTACCTTACAGGTAATAGACCAGCGAATCACTCATGCTGTAGTTCCCGCTTCTCCACTATCAGTTTTCCGCAATCTATCTTTAAATTCTATTTTATGTGGATACTGATCTTTTTTATCGTTATTTGGTACTCTTCACTTTTCTGCCAGACATTCTTTCAACACAGATACGCCGCTCACCGGGCATTCAGGATGAATAAATTCTGGGAACGCGTGTTTTTCATTTTTACATATATCACGCAAGGTTCTTCTTATATGAGCCCAAGAACGTATGGCATTCTGCATCGCATGCACCATGCGTATACAGACACAGAAAAGGACCCGCATTCTCCGGAATTCTCAAAGAATGTATTTCAAATGATGTTGCGCACACGTAATATCTACAATAAGATACATAAGGGAAAAGTGCAGGTGGAAGAAAGATTTACCCATAATCTGCCGGAGTGGTTGGCCTTCGACAAGATTGCCAGTTCTCCATTGTCGCGCATTTTGTGGTCCGTGGCCTACCTGGCATTATTTCTATTATTATCGCCCACTTTATGGTGGTTATTGTTATTGCCAGTTGTGATCACCATGGGTGCTTTTCACGGAGCCATCATCAACTGGTATGCCCACAAATATGGTTATACGAATTTCAAATTGAAGAATACCTCTCAGAACCTGCTGGTAGTGGATGTATTGATGCTGGGAGAATCTTATCACAACAATCACCACAAGAATCCCAATTCCATCAATTTCGGAAAACGCTGGCATGAACTGGATCCGGTTTATCCTTTAATAAGATTCCTGGCCTGGTGCAGGATCATCAAGCTCAGGAATCAGCCACAGGAGTAATGTTTCTCTTTTTTGAACGGATGACGTATCTTACTGTCCATGCAGATCCGGTCTATTTTAATCACAACAATCATGGGAGTTCTGATCAATTGCATTCAGGCTCAAACCTTCAAAAAGTTCGATACAGTTTTTCTCTCCGGTGAATACAATGATTTCTTTCAACAATATTCTGCTATCAGGGCAATCAATATCGATGCAGAAAGAAAGGGATTCATATCCCTCAGGTTAGACAAGCAGGGAAATGCCGCATCGCATTATTTCGATATCAGCTTTGAAGGCGACAAATACCTCCTCAGAAAAGAATATGGAGAAATCCCGCTTCCAACAGCACTCCTGGAACAACTATCGTCCAGGGTTTGCAAGCAAAACTGGTATGCATCATTCCGCGTAGTGACAGATACAGTTTTTTCCCATCTGCGCTATTATTGTCCGGGTGACTCGCAGGACTGGGATCGGCATTTTGAGTCAGTGAGAAACGGGATCAGTTACCCGGGTGGGATAAAAGAACTGGAACCGCTTGTGCAGGAAGCGCTCAGGAATGCAGTATTCCATGATTCCATTTATTTGTTGCGTGCAATTGTAAGTCCCGACAAAACGATTAACCATTTCGAAGTACTGGA
Source organism: Pseudobacter ginsenosidimutans (assembly GCF_007970185.1). NCBI lineage: Bacteria > Pseudomonadati > Bacteroidota > Chitinophagia > Chitinophagales > Chitinophagaceae > Pseudobacter > Pseudobacter ginsenosidimutans. The sequence goes on from NZ_CP042431.1 coordinate 6,209,145, forward strand.
AGGAAGCAATAAGATGGTTACCGACAGTATCATTGCAGTACTGGAGAAAACAGGTCCCTGGCACCCGGCCATGCAGGGAGGCCGGCTTGTGAAATCCTACCTGAAACTATTCATCAGGGTATTACCGGATCAAAGGATCCGCCTCTACGTTCAGTACCTGTAAATTTTTTTCCTCTTCCCTTCACCCTATTCCCCTCTTCATGTGCTTTCCTTCCGGAAAGCAATATATCAACCATAAACTGAAAAAATGAGGGGAATCCAAAAGCCGTTGGCACTTATAACCGGTATCCTTTTGACGGCGGCGATGGCAGTCTGTCAACCCGTGGACATAACAAAAGAGCCGTCCCATAAGAAGACCATGCTGGATGCCGTAATGTATCATCTGCTTACAAAACATTATGCACCCAAACCGATCGACAATAATTACTCCCAGGCTGTCTGGGACAATTTTCTCCATTACCTGGATTCCAACCATATCCTGTTCCTGCAATCGGACCTCAACAAGCTGGGCACACACCGGCACAGTATAGATGAACAACTGAAAACCGGTTCCAGTGCATTCTTCGATGCAGTGATGGAAATTTATGCATCACGCATAACCGAAGTACAACGGTTGTATCCGGAAATCCTTTCTTCCGGTATGCAACTGGAAAAGAAAGAAAGCTTCACTCCCGGCAGCAGGCTGCAACCTTTTCCATCCGGGACTGAAGAAAGAAAAGATGCCTGGAGGAAGATGCTGAAATACGATTTCCTGAAAAAATATATTGCAGCAAAACAGGCAAAAGGAAAAAACAGTACAGCAATCAACACATTGCCGGCTTCACTGGAAGCCAGTATCAAAACCAGTATCCGGCATCAGTACGATGCCGGTTTCAGTCAGCAGCTCAGTGCAAGAGCCATCACGGAAAAGTTCTACCAGTATGTGAACATCATCGCAATGGAGATGGACCCGCATACGAATTTCATGCTGCCCGATATCGACCGGGCGCCACCGGGAATAGATGGTAAACCTTATTTCAGCGCGGGATTCACACTGTCCGAACAAGGCGGAGAACATTATATCACCGAAATTATCCCCGGCAGTTTCGCAGAGCAAAGCGGGCAGGAGCTGGTAAACCATCGGATCATCTCGATCCGGGACTCTACCGGAAAGATGACCACAGTATCAGGCAAAACTTCACTGGAAGTTGCGCACCTCCTCAGTGGAAAGAAAGGCTCCTCCCTGAACATGATCATCGCCAACAATTCCCTGGAAGAAAAAGAAGTGAGCATTGCCCGGGAAGAAATGAAATACAATTCCTACAGGATGAGGTCCGCCATCCTGGAACGGAATGGGAAAAAGACCGGCTATATCTATTTCCCATTCTTCTACGGCAATTTCGCATTCAAGAATGATATCGGCGTGGAATCTGATCTGCTCAGGGAATTAGCCAAGCTGAACGGACTGGAAGCGGAGGCCCTGATCATCGACCTGCGTGGCAATCCCGGCGGCTCAACCAGCGAAGCAGAGCGGATGCTGGGCGATCTCATGGGAGCAGGTGATGTTTCGATACTGAAAGGAAAAAATTCAGAACAGGTGCTGGGGAATCCTGTTAACACTGAGCCCCGGTTCAAAGGCCCGCTTACCATTATGCTGGACGAGTCCAGCGCATCAGCATCGGAGATCTTATCCGCCGCAGTCCAGGATCATGGAAGAGGTATCCTTATCGGCACTGCCAGCAGCTTTGGAAAAGGTACAGCGCAGACCACGATCGGTATTGTAAAAAAAGAGAACGACAAGGCCGTGATCCAATATGGCACCCTTAAACTCACAGAAAAGAAGTTCTATCGCATCAACGGGATCTCCACACAGTTCAAAGGCGTTACGCCAGATATCGTTATCCAGCAAAGGATGAGCAATAACAGCATCCGTGAGATCGACTACCCCACTGCGTTACCGGCAGACACACTGAAAGTGGAAAACTATACACCGGGAAAAAGGAACTTCAATTATGAGCTGGTGGTGAAGCAGGCAAGGGAAAGGATCAGCAACAACCCTGCCCTGCAACTGATCGCAGAAAATATGCAACAACTGGAAAAACTGCAGGCGGCACCCTGGGAGCTCACGATACAAGGTTTTGAAAGCAAAACAAATGCCATTGCCCAACTGGAAGCAAATATCCGCAAAGCCAGGGAACCGGATCCCGGCAAATTGTTACAGGTTGAATCAAGCCTGCCGCCCTGGATCAATCCGGACACGCTCCTGCCCTTCGAGCACCTGCAATACCAGCATTGGCTGAACCAACTCAAAAAAGATATTTACCTCGCCGAAGCATTGAGCGTAACAGAAGACATGATGAATCAATCAAATAAGCAACTCCCATAAAGCAAAACAGCCCCGGATTTCCCGGGGCTGTTATTTGTTCTTCATGTACGGAATTATAAAATCTCTTCCAGTTTTTTCTCCAGTGCTTCTCCTCTCAGATGTAACGCTACGATCTTTCCATCAGGACCGATCAGGTAGTTCATCGGAATAGTTTGTAAAGTGTACAGTTTCCAGATCTGATCGCTTTCTGCTTTGGTGAGCGTTGCTACATGGTTCCAGGGAAGTCCATCCTTGTTGATGGCATCCACCCATGCCTTACGGTCTCCGGGCCTTTCCAGCGATACACCCAGCACTGTGAAATTTTTATCCTTGAAACGGTTGTAAGCCTTCACGATATTGGGATTCTCGAAACGGCAGGGCATGCACCAGGAAGCCCAGAAATCGAGCAGTACATATTTTCCGCGGAAAGAAGACAAATGGACAGGATTGCCCAATGTATCGTTCAGCACAAAATCAACGGCTTCTTTTCCTACACCCAGCTTGAATGCATTTTCGATCTGTGTGGCCATCGTTTTTCCAACAACGGTTTGTTGCAGTGAATCGGCCAGGGTTTTGAAAATGGCCGCGTATTTTTCTTTTTCCTCTGCCAACGCTTTTGCATTGAGCTTATCCCTGAAAATACCCAGCGATACATGTGACTGCGGATACTTCTTCAAAAACACATATTCCATACTGTCGATCTGCTGCTTCAGGCTTTCATTGAGATCATTATACTTTTTCCTGTTGATGGAATCCCGATTTGATGTAGCATTCAGCATAGCGTAGAATGCTGCATCCTGTTTTATTTCATAAGGCCGCAGCATCTTCTGAAAATTGGCAAGGTCTTTCTGCGCCTTGCCCGGAGCTTTCAATTTCGCTTTTACAAGAGGTACTCCATCTACAGTGATCAATCCACCTTCAATAAAGAATTCCACTTTTTCGGACATAGTCCAGATCTTATCGCCGCGCATTTCTTTAGGGATAGCCAGGCTCAGTGTTGCTTTTGAAGGCTCCACCACTGTTCCTTCGATAGTGTATTTTCCATTTTTGATCACAGCAGAGCTGTACATTTTTCTTTCTCCGTTGAAATAGGAAAGTGTGATCTTCTCGCCATCGCGGGAAGTATTCTTCAGCGTTCCGCGCACCGTAAAAGGAGTTTGGGCGGATGCAACGGCTGCCATCATTGTAATTGCACTTAGAGCCAGTACTTTCTTCATCATTGTTTTCATTGGTTTTACGGAGCTGCCTTAGTTCACAGCTCTCCAGTTCATGTCTTTTATTTTGATCAGTCCATCCCAGTCGGCCCTGTCAACGCGCGTAATGGTAACGGTATTGGGATCAGTGCCCACCATAAAGCGGCGCAGCCTTCCTTTTGTTGAAGGATTGTAGGTAGCGATATAGAGCGCGTTGGTGGTATGATCTATCTGGGTATCGAATTTGAGCATGGTGATCTCATCGCCACCGGTCTCAGGCAAGGTGTATGATTTTTCGAAGCCCCTGTTGTAATCGTATGCATAAAGCGTATTGCCCACAGCATAGAAAACAACTGTACGCCTGGAGGAAAAAGCATAGAAATCTGCATTGGCAAAATTGGTGGCGATGGGCAACACGGTATACATATCGCGTTTCAATGGTGTTGCACCGCTTGCATAGAACTTGTAGATGTAATGGTTTCCGGCGCCATCTTTCATGATGGCAAAGGAATTACCGTTGGTGGAGCCTCCATCTGTATTACGCGTATTCTCGCCATATACGAGTGTACGGCCAACAGCAGCCTGGTCCCAGGGAAAGGGCTCTCCTGCTACATCGGAAGGGATCGTAGACACCAGGCCAAAGCCGAAAGTGGCATAATTCAGGAAGCGGTTATTTTCAGTATCGTACCACATCGCTGCGCTCATATTGCCGATGGAGTACCATAAATAAGGCGCGGCCGGCACCAGATGATCATAATTACCATCCAGCCTGTTGATGGCATTGGTATAAAAATCGCCGCCGGTAAGGAAAGTATGTGATGTAAAGATATTTCCATCGGAGGTCATCATAGCCCGCGCATTAGCGTTACTGGTATTCCCTGCCCTGTCTCTCATCTGTGGTGCATATAACATGGGGGTCAATGCCTCTTTATCCAGCGCCTCGTTAATTGCCACGATCGTTGCGAACTTATTATCTGTTGTTCCTTTCATGGTCTTCCGGTCCAGATAATACGAGCCGCTTCTGGTCATGGCCCATACCCTGCCGTAATTATTATTCGTTGATTTATCTCCGTTATGCACTATGGTGAAAGGGTCCTGCAAAGCCGGCAATCCGCTGTTGGCCAGGATGCCACGCACTACCTGTGTATCGCTTACCATAGAGATCATATCCACATCGGCAAATCCGTTCTCTCCTGTTCCCATCAGCATGATGCCTGTTCCATAGAGGGTACCAACGCTCAGGTTGGCCGCAGCCTTCCAGGATACGCCTGTTTCATTGTCCACGATCCTCAGTGTAAGCACATAGGCGTCAGGTGTGATGTCTACCGCGTAATCGAGTACAGGTGCAGTTCCCAGGGTATCCAGCCGGGTGGTTCCTTTTCCGAGGATCCAATAGTAGGAAAGCCTTGAAGGGTCTTTGATCTCCTGCGACATTTTGATATTGGGCTCGATATGCAGTACATCGATGCCGTAGATGACGGAATACGTATTGGCAAGGCCACTGATAGTGATCTCGTTGATCTCTTTGTAATCGTAGTTTCCGGTGTCCTTGTAACAGGCCGGCAGGAAACCTGCCAAAATAATGGACGCAATTATGATGAATTTTTTCATAATCAATTTCTGTGTTGTTAACAGTTAGGGATGGTAGGGTACGCCGATATAGGATGTCCAGGGAACCGATCCTGCAAACATGAGCCTGCCGTCATCTTCCAGCACAGGCGTTCCTGCATTGAACTGGTTGATGAGATAACGCCCAAGCTCATTCGAGATCAGTATCACAAGTACGGGCGTCATGGTAACTTCGGAAGCAAAGTCTTCATATTTCAGATCGAAGAGCTGGCACATCAGTTCCATTTTTTTCCTGGTGAATGCGCCCCATACACCTGCTTCCCGATTGCCATCCTGAACAGAACCACGCCATACAGCGGGCTGCACCATCAGGTCGTTGATATTGATAACATGCAGCGACGCGTCGAAAGCGGTATCATTACCAATTGTGGTTTCACCCAGGCCGGGTATGGCCTTCCATTCCGGGAAGGAAAGTCCGAAATGTTCATTAGCTACAAGCCGTAGCCCAAGCCTGATATTTTTGTTCAGCATTTCCGGGGTGCGCTTCACCGTTATGGGAATATAGCCAGTGATTGCATTGGCGGGTATATTGTAAGTGTCTCCGAAAGGCAGATAGTGTACACCGGCTACCGCCGTGGTGGAATCAGGGTTCACCACCACTTTGAATGGACGGTCATAATCTTTCACAGGCCCGGTAATGTTCACAGCTATACTGAGCTGCAGCTCCTGTACCGCCTCCGGTTGTTTTACAAATTCCACATTGGTATATGGACGGAAGGGCCAGGATGCCGGGGCCGCCCAGGTAGGTCCGCTTCTCACACCAAAGTACACGCCCTCCATTCCTTCATATTCCATCATTTCCTTTTTACAGGACGCGAAGGGTAATACAATCGCCAGCAGAACCGACCAGAATATCATCTTTTTCATTGTATCATTTTTTAATGTAGAGTAATTAATTGCCCCTCACTGAAATTTCACTCAAAGGCAATGGCACAACGTAATTGCCCAACTGCATTTGTTTGGTGCCTGTGAGGTTGGCATTGTTGGGAATGGTTGTTGTTGCATTCCGTTTATAATAAAAGAACATCTGCCCTTCTCCTATCACTTCTTTCCTGAACTCACGGGTGATGAAATCTTTCAGTTGTGTAGTGGTGGTTGGCGACAGGCTTACACAGTTCCTGGCGGTACGCAGCAGGTTGAGTAATGCTGTTCCATCTTCCAGTGTGGGACTGCATTCTGCCGCAATCAGGATCAATTCACTCAGCCTGATCAGGGGAATGGCGTTGGGAGCAGGTTTGTTAGTGGAAACAGCATATTTCACATGCGTAAGGAAATTGCCATTGGTGTTGCTGAGTGTGAGCCACGACTTGAGCCGGAAATCATTCTGATCATCATACAATCCATTTTTCCTGCTTTGGTTATCATCATAATTGTTGAAACTGAGGCGCAGCTCTTTCTGAATGTCTGGTGCAAAGAAGTTCGTATAGAGATTCTGACGGTTGATCTTGTACAGCGAGAACATCACTTCCGGTATGAAAATATGATCGAAATCTGCGGGCGTTGCCGTGGGTGATACAGGTCCAAGCCCGAAAACAGGTTTATCCCCGTTGAGGGTTTCCGCGAGTACATCCATAGCTTCCGTCATTGCATTCACCTTATCCTGCTTCCAGAGATATGCCCTTGCCATCAATGCTTTCACAGCATAATAATTGAGACGGTACTGCCTGAAATAAAAATCGTTCGCACCTGTGGCGTTTGCACCGTGACGAATGCCCTCTGTGATGATCGGATCGCTCTCTTTCAGCAAAGCGGCGGCAGCCTTGAGATCATCGAACACCCGTTTCATGATCTCCTCAGAGCTCAGCAGATCGGTTACGGTTGGCCGTGGGGCAGTATTGTATGGGATGCAGGCGCGGCCTTTGTCCGCTTCAGACCAGATGGGGCCGAACAGTCGCAGCAGATCAAAATGCAGCATCGCGCGGAGCGCGAGGGCTTCCCCTTTCACGATACCGAAGTAGGGAGCAGGCAGCAAAGGGTTGCTGTTCTGTCCACATTTATCGATGATCACATTGCAGTTGACGATCAACTCGTATGCCTTCTTCCAGATATTATCCATCGCCGTTCTCGTATTCTCAGCTGTATACACAAAAGTGGTGGTATTGTAAAAACGATGTGTGGAGATGTTCATGAAGTAATAGTTCGCCAGCACATCGAGCGTGGAGAAACTCATGTTCTCCCCATACAGGGCGGAATTGGTGAGCTCCACGTACACACCGTTCAAGGCATTCAGGTAGCCCTCGCGGGTGGAGAAGAGCTGGTCTTCATTCAACCTGTCTGAAGGCTTTACATCGATCCATTTGTTACATGCACCCAGCAGCAGGGAGAACATCATACAAAAGGAAATAATCTTTATTTTCATTCAAATTCGTTTTGGCTGTTATCAATTAAAAACGCACACCTACAGAGAACGACATCGATCTCGCGAACGGGTAATCGATCCCGCGTTCATTCATTACCGTTGCTACCCTGAAGATATCGTTCATGTAAAGCCTTAAGGTTACGGATGAAGCGTGGATCGCTTTCACCCAGCGGGCTTTCGAATTTTCGTATCCCAGAGAAATGGCTTCGCCGGCCAGGATATTATTGTCTTCTACAAAACGGGACGACATTGGATTCGATCTTGAATCGGAAATGGCTTTGAATTTGGCATTATCTCCGGGTTTCTGCCAGCGGTCTGTCAATGCGCGCCTGTCCTGGTTCAAACCGATCTTTTCATACGCGATATTCTCCACTTTATCATAGAGTGTTTGCATGAATATTTGTCCACCGAAACGATAACGGAGATTGATATTGGCGAAGAACCCCTTGTAGGAAATGGAAGTACCGATAATACCTTCCAGGTCCGGATCGCTGTTGCCCACCACTACTTCATCTTTATAATTGTGTACAAAAGTCTGTTTGCCATCTTTGGTGAGGAAGATCTCTCTTCCGGTGGCAGGATCGATGCCGAGTGAACGGACTGCCCAGAGATCGGAAGGACTAGCACCATCATAATAGCGGGTCATGTTCACGCCTTTGTTCTTTTCGTTGAAATTGCTCAGGGCATTGCCGAAATTGGTGTAGTGGGAACGGAGATGGCGGCCATTGATGTTGACGATCCAGTTGAGGTCTTTTCGTTGCAGCAGTGTGTAGTTGGCTACAAGTGTAAATCCTTTCTGCTCCTGCCCTCCCAGGTTATCTGTTACGCTGCTGGCGCCGGAAGAAGAAGGTACATTCACGAATACCAGCAGCGGGTCTGTCGTTTTTACGAAATAGTCGGCATTGATACGAAGGCGGTTCTTGAGCGTGATCAGGTCCAGACCGATATTGCGGTCGAGCGTTTTCTGCCATTTCAGGGAAGGATTGCCGAAATTGCTCACGATCACGCTGGGCCCAAACGGGTTCCGGTTTTCATTGTTGTACCTGTACACCCTCATGCTTACATAATCACTGAAATTCTGGTTGCCGGGATTACCGATAGAACCGCGGATACGGAAGCTGTTCACCCATTCGTAAGCACGGTCGCGAAAGAATTTTTCATTGTGTATATTCCAGGCAAGTCCCATGCTCCAGATAGTGGTGAACTGCCTGTTAGCTCCAAATACGGAAGCGCCATCTGAACGGACTGTTGCATCCAGCAGGAAGCGTTCATCGAAAGCATACCCGGTGTTCAGGAAATAACTGGCGCTGCGGCGTTTGGATTCCAGATAAGCGGCGCGTTTGCTTTCGGAATAATCGAATGCGAAAGCAGCGTTGGGAAACTCGTCGCCGATGAAGCCCTGCACTTCGTAGGAGCTGCCCACATTGGAGACCTGCGTTGCGCGCATACCGGCCACTACGTTGAGCATATGCTTTTCAGCCAGGAGCTTTCCGTAAGTAAGACTGAAGTCGCCATCATAGTTCACTTTCCTTTCATTGTTCTCAAAATAAGTGCCCTGCAAAAGCGGGTCAGTGCTGGCAAATTCTGAATTGAAAGGTGATTTGAATATTTCATCCCTCAGGGTTTGCTGAATGATCCCTACGCGCGCACGCGCTCTCAGTTCAGTAAGGATCCGCCATTCAATCTCGAAGTTGTTGGTAAAGCCCTGGGACCTGGATTTGTTCACATTCCTGTTATGGAAATCATACAGGGGATTATAGTAGGTTTCGTTTTTAACAGGGGTGCTGCTGGCAAGGTCCACCCAGGTGAAGGATTCCAGTATTTTATTGATGCCGCCCGTTTCATTGTATTTCCGGAAATACGGATTGGCGCGGGAGAATGCGGAGAAAGGAATGGATTCCCTGGTGGCATTCACATCATCGATGGTCAAAGAGTTGTTGACGGAAAGTTTTCCCTTGCGGTACATTAGTTTCACATTACCACTGGTGATCTTCCTGTCTGAGCCTTTCATCACGCCCTGGTTATCGGCATAATTGAGGGTAACACCATAGCGGAGGTTAGCATCCCCGCCTTCAGCAAAAATAGAATGCCGTTGATTGGTGGCGAAGCGAAGGGGTTCATTCATCCAATAGGAATTCACGCCGCGTTTCACTTCAGCCAGCCTGCTGTTGTATTTGGCATCGGCATCGGCGGTGACGAAATTCCCATTGGCATCTATGGAGCCGAGAAATCCTGACCAGCGCTCGAATTCAAGTTTTTCAGCGGCATTCATGAGATTATAATCACTCAGGTCTGCCCAACTGAAGTAAGTGGAATTGTCATAGGAAACACGAAGGCGTCCGGGCGCCGGGCGTTTTGTTTCCACCACCACAACGCCGTTGGCTGCTTTGGAGCCGTAGATGGCCGTGGCAGCTGCATCTTTCAGGAGGGTGATGCTTTCGATGCGGTCCATGCTCATATCGCTGATCACAGAAAGAGTGCTTTCGAAGCCATCGAGAATGAACAAAGGCTGGTTGGGATTGGTACCATATTGTTCCGTTAAGCCGATCACACTGCTCTTACCCCTGATCTCGATATCCGGCAGTCGGTTGGGGTCTGAACCGAAAGTGGAATTCTCTACAATTGCAAAGGAAGGATCGAGTGTTTTCAATGCCTGCAGGGGACTCTGGTTGCCTACCATTTTCAGCTCCTTTGCTGTAAAAGTGGAAGAAGAACCCGTGAAGCTTTCCTTTTTACGTTGATAGATGCCTGTTACCACATGGTCCTGCATGGAGGAAACGGACTGAAGCATCTTAACGGTGATGCGATCGTTGTTCTTTATACGTACTTCGGTTTGTTCATAACCGATGGCGGTGAAAACGAGTACCTGTCCGGTCTCCGCGGCGATCGTGAACGCTCCTTTCGCATCTGTGGAGGCTCCACGCTTTGTGCCTTTAACCATTACCGTTACGCCGGCAATGGGCTCATTGGAGTCCGAGGACACAACGCCTTTGATCTGGCGTGCAGTGTCTGCAGGAGCAAACAGTTCTTTGGCGAAATTGTGAAGGGGTGATTCAATGGCTTTCCGCGAGAGCGTAATGGTCTTTCCTTCGATGCGGAAGCTCAGGGGCTGGTGGCGCAGCACTGATTCCAGGAAATCGCTGAGCGGCATATTATCCGCTGCAATGCTCACAGGTTTGGTGTCTGTCAGTAACAGTTTGTTGTAGAAGAACACGAAACCTGTTTGTTTCTCCACTGCCTGGAACAGTTGTTTCAGGGGAAGTCCTTTCGCAGAGAGTGAAATATTCTGCGAGAAAGAGTTGGCCGAAACGGTCAGGGAGGAGGCAAAAAGAAAGATGGTTAACAGTCTCATAGCTTTAATCATTGAAGCTGTGAGCAGTGCAGGAACGTCAGGGCCCTGAACAGCAGAATATACTCCGGAACTGTGCCGGAGGCGATTCTCATGGGGTTTTGGCCCTTTGCACAAAAAAGACGTGTCACACTGGTCACAAGTAGCAGTTTTGGGCATACTTTTGTTACAGTTTGGTTGGTTAAAAATGCTTAGCGTGCGTTTAAATCGACCCGGCTACTTTGCCGAAGGTGTTGCAAGCGCCTTCGGTTTTTTGCTTTTGGGACGATCCATTTTTCTATATTTCTACTTTCCTTTTTTCAACTTTTCTATCTTACTATTTTATACCTTTCTATTTTTTCCGTTATTGTTTTTCCGTTTTATGGCATTACGATCAGCTTGCGTCCTTCCACGCGGAAATGCACTTCTGATTCTATAAGCGATTTCAGTAAGCCCGACAGACTCATATCATTGCTCATCCTTCCACCGAATTCGATATTGGGGATACCTTGTTCGTACACCACTTCAATATCATACCAGCGTTCCACCTGCCTCATCACTTCTTCCAGGGTTGCGTCTTCAAAATTGAAGAGACCGTTTTTCCAGGCGATGGCTTTATCGATATTGGCATTGTTGATTATGCGTACGGGTTGAAGGCTTGTCTTGTTGCCTGCGGGTTTGATCTCAGCCTGCTGACCGGGTTTCACCGTTACGAATGAGCTGCTATCGAAGTCTGCGCCTGGCCTTACTTGTATGCCGCCATCCACCAGCGTGGTTTTGATAATGGTTTCATTGGAATAGGCATTCACATTGAACTGCGTGCCCAGCACCCTGATCTGTGCCTGGTTATTCACATTCACATAAAAAGGCTGACGATGGTTTTGCGCCACTTCAAAGAACACTTCTCCTGTTACTTCCACCTGTCGGTTATTCCCATTGAACACGGTGGGATACCTGAGCGAGCTGGCTGCGTTGAGCCAGACCTTTGTTCCGTCCGGCAATACCAGTTTGAACTGCCTGCCTTTTGGCGTGGAGAGCTGATTGAACACAGAGGCAGTCTTGCCAGCCTCCTGTGAATAGGCCAATGCTCCGTTGTTCAGCACTGCCTGCGTGCCATTCTGAGTGGCTACTACGCCATTACCCAGACTATCGAGTACTACCTGGGTTCCATCTGCGAGGGTGAGGATGGCGCCATCTTTTCCCGGAAGGATCTCCTGTTGTTCAGTAATAGCAGTTTCCTGTTTTCCATTTTTATTCAGGAAAAAATAACCGCCCACGCCTGCTGAAACTATCACCAGGGCTGCAACCCAGCCCCAGGTCCAGCTGCTGCGGACCGGCAATTCTTTTACCGGCGCCATTCCGGTGGAGCCACCCATACCCTGCCTGATCTTTTGCAGGATGATGGCTTCATTGTTTTCGGATTCTTCCTGGTGATACAAGAGCACCATCTCTTTCAGTTGTTCTTCATCGTTGATGGATTCAAAAAGAAGACGGTTACGATCCGACTGGGAGATCCATAGGTTAAGCTGCTCCTGCTGAGTGGCTGAAAGATCGCCCCGCAGGTGCCCGGTCAGTAGGTCAATAAGGTGCTGATTATGGGTCATAAGCCCCTATAACAATTGAGCGGACAAAATCAACCAGTCCATTTTTACATTTTTCCTATTTTTTTGGAAGTGGCCCGGATCAGAGTATGTCGCGGCACCCGAGGAGTAGTATGGCAGACAGCATGAAATCTTTTCCCAGTGCAAGTTGCAGAAGCTTTACAGCAGTGATCCGCTGGTTGATCACGGTCTGAGGTTTTATTTGTAAAAGTGAAGCGATCTCGGCAGGTTTCATACCATCCCGATAAGAAAGGAGGAATATTTCTTTCATACGCGGGGGAAGTTTGTTCACTTCAGCGTAGATCTTGCCTACCAGCTGGAGTTGCAGGAGTTCCTCAAAGAAGTCGCCCTGTTCACGGTCCTGGAGTTGGCGGAGCAGCTCATCCCTGCGACCAGCCTTCATTTGCTGGTGCTTCAAGAGATTGAAACATTTATTGCGGACGGTAACGTGGAGAAAGGCTTCAACTGAGTTGAGGTCGTTGAAATTTTGATTTTGCTGCCAGACCTGGATAAAGGCTTCTGCAGTGAGGTCCCGGGCATCTTCTATGTCCTGTACAAATTTCCTGGCAAACCAGAACACACGGCGATAGAGATTCCTGTACACTGTTGTGAATGCCTCTTCACTCCCTGCACGGAACTGCTGCATCAAAGCAAACTCATCCTGTATTTCAATTTCAGTTACTGCCACTAAGCGGGGAAAGCCTGGTAATTAAAGAATTATAACAATGAGGAAAGGTTGGCATGCGCAAGATAAGCAAATTCCAATTGAATGGGGATAGAGCCGCTGATTGGATGGCGGGTTTTACGAATTTCAGTTGAAGTGACAATTACTGGTTAGTGGAGATATGGAGCTCGTGTTTGTATTTGGGGGAAGTGATCATGATCTCGTTCTCTTTGCGTTGTTGCATCGTGATTTTGATGCCTTTTTTGATGAAGGTTTCGTTTCTATTTTTATATACTTCCTGTTTTCCATCTTCGCAAGACTCGTATTCTTTTTTTACAATGCATTGTCCGGTGAGGAGGTTGAAGTCGATATCCATCCAATATTCACAGATCTTTCCATAATGTTCTGAGTAGCCGATCAGGTAAAACTCGCCATCCTGGTAGCGGTATTTATCTGTTCTCGCCCATTTCCAACTGCTGCCGCCATCTTCACTGATGATCAGGATGCCATTTTTTATTTCAATGCCTGCGTAAGGATCGCTCATCATGCCGCCGTCTTTGCTGGCGGTTAAAGCCTGACTGGATTGCTTCCAAACAGTCCATTGCTTGTTTTTTTTTTTATAGATGATGAGTTCGCGGATATAGTTATCATTGAAATCTTTGGTTTGATGGGTGGTGTATGAGGCAACGAGTTCATAGATACCGTCTCTGTCCAGGTCACCGAAAATGGAGTCGATGACGGTGTAGTTGGGGGGAACGGGAACACTCTGAGTAAAGGCAGAAGTGATGGATAATAGAAAAATGGACAGGAAGAAGATGGTGTGTTTCATGGCTATGACATTTCAAAAATATGTACAGTATAATCAGAACAATGGGCGTAGAGAAGATTGTTCTGGACTTTGATTGCTGTTACCGCCTGGTTGATGTTGTGGTTACCTTCTGGGATATCGATGGCGGTATGCCATAAGAGGGATTGGGTGTTGAGGTCTATGATACCGATCTTGTTTTTTGAACCGATCGCATATCTTGACCTGGAAGAGCCAACGAAATAAAGCAATCCATCTTCTGAAAACTGGCAAAGAGTCCAGCTCAACTCGATTTCATGGGGATTGAGGAGATCAGAAAGATCATACCTGGTAATTTCATTGGTCAGGGTGTTCAAAATAGCCGCTTCATGTTTTGATGCTTTACCAATCATGTGGCCATTGAATGGTATCAGCGTTCCTCCGAATCCTTTGTATTCCTGAATTACTTCACCTGTGTTGATGTTGATACGGAAAGTGGAATGGTTCTGTGAGTCCTTATCATCATATACCCAAACAAAGAGATGATCACCGATAGTAATGAAATTTCCGATAGTGTCTACAGCAATTCCTTTCAGGAGTTCTGAATATTGATGTTGCCAGACATGACGATTGTTATGGTAGTCATAAAAAGAAAGAAATGATTTGCCCATGCATACGAATCCATGTTCGTTCATGGCCCAGGGCCCCCTGTCTTCTAATAATGGCCCCTTATGAACGATACGTTTTTCTTCAAAGTCGTATACCAGCAGATTCTCGCCATTAAATGTGATCAGATTCTTATGAAACAGGTTCATAAAATAAGAACCATCCAAATCAGTTAAATTTACTACTGCACTATCCGGAACTGAATAATAAAAATTCTTGCTGGAAAACAATAAATGACCATATTGATAAAAGCTACCTGAGTTGAATTGAAATGAATCTTCTAGTATCCCTCTATTATAGATATTAACTTTCTTATCCTTTAAACAAAACTCCTTATCATCAAAAACCAAAAAACGCTGAACATCTACTAATTTATTTAAAAACCGCACTGAAGACATCATCCTGATTGAATTTGTTTATAATGAAACTTACAAAATTATCTTCATTAAACTTGGCTATATCATCCGGAAAGAGAGCTTTTGCCTTTTCGTAACCAAGGCTTTCAAGGGCTTCTCTCCCTTCTGCCGACTTCAAATACTCCTGCACTTTAGCCTTTGCCAACTTATTCCCTTTGATCCGCCATTCCAACAGAGAAAGCCCCCTCAAATCAGGATTGTACAAATCTCTTTTTAGAAATTCCCTAATAAAATCCTCCTTTGAAACTGTATTTATGGTGAGCCATTTGTATTCAATGAATTTTTGAGGATCACCATTACTGGCCAGATCTATAAAGGCGTAGTTATCATCACTATTCTTAACAGACAACTCTATATTCCATTTTTTTCCTGCAAAATCATTCGCATTTTCCGTCAGATCCTGAATGATCCAATGCGCAGCCTGCGTATTCTGGGGGTTCCCATCCGTCAACTTTCCAATGAGACTTCCAAAATTATCGAATTCTATCGTAGGATGAGCAGCCATCGTTTTTCCAAATCTGTCGAGGTCCGTCATAACGGTAACGAATGAACCTTCATCCAGCCTGCTCCCTTTCACCCGGGCAAGTATATCATCTGTAAATCCCAGTTGCCTTAACTTTGGATTCCTGATAGCCTCAGTATAAATGAACAATGCATCTGCACTTTTCCGCAATTCGGTCCGGTTTGCCTGCCAAAGTTTTTTGTAGGCGTACATGGCATCTTCATTCCCTGCAATGAAACTTTTAAATACCTGGGATGTTTTGGCATCTACCAGGTCTTTGGAAAGCTCATCCAAAAAGCATTGCCCCCTTGCGGCCAGCAACATAAAACTAACCACGCATGTAAGTACAAACCGCAGCAAACCGGATGCTGTGATGGAATTTCTTATTGACATAAAACCTCCTTTGGATATTTCTTACGGAAGCCTTTCCAGCTATCCATAAGTTCAGAACTTTGTTTATTGAGTGCTTTCAGCACATCCTCACTTGCATTCCCGAAATCCTCCATGAACCTGACTTGCATAGGTCCGGTCATTTCGTCCAGGTGCCTGCTGATGAAACTATATTTGCCTGCACTGAGTTGTCTGGCAAGCGCTGATTCACCCAGTACATTATTCCCTAATTTGCCCATCCTCATTTCCGTTGGTATGGCATCATCGAAATTGTTCAGATCCGTTTCCATTTTTCTCATGATTCCGGATTCATCTGTAATGCCGAGCGACTTCATATCCCCTACCGATCCTCTAACGCTCTTGTACACACTGTACATCCCTTCGCCCATCGCGCCTGCATTCACGAGATTGGTGAAAATGCCGTAATTGGTGATGAAAGTTTCTGCCCTTGCCTTGCGCTTTTCCTTTTCCGCCAGGCTGATATTGGGTTCGTCCACTCCATAGAGCCTTTCAATAGCCCGTCTGCCGGCCGGCTGGTTCATCAGTTCATTGGCCAGCGGAACGGCAATCTTGGTACTCACCCAGATGTATTGCAATGCGCCTTTGGCAGCAGCATATTCTCCTGCGCTCAGAGCAATGAGCGCCAAATCGATACCCAACTGGATCTTATCGTTCGTAACCTTGTTCACCATCCAGGCTGCGGATATAGCGGGTATCTGTATGGTGTAAGGGAATTTCGCTACATTCTTCAGCTCCGGGAAATACTTCTCATCAGGCTCGGGTATCACCAGGTTGATGGTCTCCAGCGGTTCAACAGCCTTACTCTTCTGGAACGATAATCCACTTAATGACCCCATACCAGGCAATATCATAGGAAGTATAATACTCTTAACCGACAAATCGAATGTGGCATAATTGATCACCACCTTTCCATCATCCGTAAAGCTGACGCACTTTACCAACTCCAGACCTTCGCCAGATTTCCAGAGAATGGTAGGCGCATCGGGTTTGGGTTTTTCATTTTTAGCCGCCAGGTAAACCACATTCGCCTTGATCACTTCCCTGATAAAAGCATCGAAATTGGTATCGTTCATCAGGATATTCTTGTTGTCTATTTTTTATATAATCGTGGAAGCACTTTTGCATTGCTCTTGAAGTAACCAATGATGGCCCCTTTATCGGCATCGGGTGCAAACTTCAGTAAAGCGATCACTATCTCTTCACCATAATTGGTAAACTGACAATATTTGCCTGTCCCCAGCTGACTCGTTGTGAGGTTCGGCTGCTCGAACATGATCTGCAACAGGTCCAGCCGCTGTTCCCTGCTTAATTTTTCAAAACAACCCAGGGCGGGAAAATGACTGGAATGGTTCACCAGCGATACATTCCATTCCTGCAGCACCTTTGTGATATCACATCTGATCTTCCAGGCAGGGTCCCTGCTGTCGAACAAATTCTGCATCTGCTCTGCGGACCTGTTGCCCCTTATCTTCTTGTATTCATCGATCAACACCTGGATATCGGTAACGGCTTTCGTTACAATATTCAATTGGCCCCGCAGCATATCCCTTAGTTTTTCCAGGTCGCGGTAACCAACATAGTTCTCATCTTTGGAGATCACGAAGATGTGCGACGGCAATTGCCGGATCAGATCGAGGATCTCTTTCCTGATCTCAGGACTATCATTGGTCAGTGATTTCTGATGGGTCTCGAAGGCATATTCCATCATCTTCACTTTATCTGCATTGGCTTCCTGCAGATCCCAGTATTTGTCTATCTGGAAAACAAAACCATCTGCTTCCGCCTTTTCCCAGCTGAAATAACCAGCGGAATCTTTGATTGCTACAACACTCTCCGAATCCACATATCCTTTGAAAGCCCGTTGCTGTCCGGTTTTCCTGTTAAAGTTGTAACAGGCTACATACGCCCTGTTATTGAAAGTAAAGGAAGTCAGGGCGCCATTCAGGTCTACATGATAATTGAGGAGGACCCCATTCGCCTTGTATTTTTTCCCATCTGGCGTATAAATGATACCATCTACCATGGTGTTCCTGATGATCAGCTCATCATACAAAATATCATTCTCTGTATCGAACAAATTATTGACGCTTACCTCGTATACCTTGTCTATCACATCGTATTGCGCATTACCGAGCGCAGTATAACAATCGAAATCATTCATGAATTTTTCTCCGATATTCGGCCCCGATCTCGGCATCAGGTAAGCCACACCGTTACAAGGCGTAGCCCGTTCCAATGCCAGCCAGGCGCCGGAAGCGGTCCTGGTAGCACGATCCAGCGAATCGAGCAATCTTTGGGGAACGTTCTTGCTCTTCATCAAAATGGTCACCAGGCTATCGGTGGCCCTGCGCCATTGAGTGGCCTGTTGCTTGTCTGCATCGGTTCCCTTGTACCCTTTGAAGAATTCACGAACATTCTGGAACCACTTGCTCACTACGGATTGCAATCCCTTCCCTACTGTTTCTCCGAGCTTCTGCACAATCGGACCTGCATTCTTCACGGCCTCGCGGAGTTTTTGTTCGGCCTCCGCTTTTTGCTGTGGTGTTGCGCTTTCATCGTCCAGCACATCCTTCGCTTCTTTCATTTGGTTGATATATTCCTTCAACTGCTGTTTCTCAGAAGGCGTCAGGGCGAGAGCGTTATCGATTGTATTGGGGGATACTTCGGCCAGTTTGTCTATAAACTCTTTCAGCTCATCGAGTGTGGCTGTAGCCGCTTCAGGAATATGATCTTTCAGTTCCCTGAGAATGGCCACGCTCTTTGGATCGCCGGTGAAATCGGTTATATCTGTGAGTTGCTTTTCTTCCTGGTCATAAGTGGTTTCGATGATACCGCCGATCAGTTGTTTATCAGTGTTCACAGTGATGCCGCTGAAATGGACTTTCACTGCCACTTTGCCGATGAAAGGAATAGTGATATAACCGGTACCGGCAAAGGTCCCCTGCCCCTGAACAGTGATCAGTTTAACAGGGAAGTCGCCTGCGGTGATCACATCACCGCTCATGAGCGTTTGAATCGGCGTTCTGTTCGCAACGGTCAGCTCTGGCTGCAGGATATTACATCCGGCTCCCTCTTCAAGGCTGCTGCCGTTGATCACAAAGCTTTTGATATCGCTGTATACCGCGCCATTGGCGGGATACGGCGCGTTGCCATTAACATCGCAGAAAGCGCCTACACGATATTCGTATTGTTTATCTTTTTTGAGATCGTAGAGCATTACGCGGTTGACGCTGCTGTTCACGGAATACCACTGATTGGCTGTTTGTCCTTTTTCCCGGTATTCCACCACAAAGCGGGATTGTTGCAGGGCAGCATTCCAGGTGATGCTAGCTCTGCCGCCACTCACTTCGCTCTGCACATTGAAAGGCATCGGACAATCCTGCTGATAAGTGAACCAGAATATTTCGCTGTACCCGTTGTTGCGATAGGTGTCGCTGTTCTGGCTGCCATCGGAGGCCTGGGCCCTGATACGCCAGCCGTAGCGTTTGCCTGGTATCAGCAAAGGTTCGGTTGGGCCATACAGTAAGGTGGTGGCCTGCGTGGTGGTGCGGTACAATGGCTGTGATGTACCGAAAGCGGCTGCGGGCGCTATAGCATTATCCCATAATTCCACCAGCGTGAATTCGTATTCGGTGTTGAAAGCGGCAGTGGGACTCCCCATATTACGGGGCGTCCATTGGAAAATGATATTGGTTGGCTCTTTCCAGGCAATGCTTTCGCCGTTCCGCGGCAGGTTGAGTAAGGGCGGATCCAGCAACGAGAGCCAGGCCATGGCGCAATTGCTGCGGCCAATCAGCCTGTTGGTATTATATTCATACACTTCGAAACAAAACTGGTAGAATCCTTCGGGAAGTTTTTTGGTTTGCAGGTATTGTGCGCGGGTGATGCCTTGCAATACAAGATTGTCTGCATTGAAATAGGGAGCCAGATCATTCAGGCTGACGCGGAGCGGAACACCTGCATCGAGCGTGATGGGCGGATAATACATTTCATCGCGGTTGATGAGCTTTGCATTCTGGCCCTGAATGCTCATTTTGAGCCTCACCTGCAACGTGGGTTTGCTCAGGTCCGTATTGGTAAGAAGCACCACCAATTTTTCGGTTGTACCCATATGATAGTCGCTCACATTGAGTGTATAGGGCGGCAGCAACCGGGGCGTTACCTGCACAGGATACACCTGTGCATGCAACGGCCAATGCAAAGCCAGCAGCAGAACATTCAGCAATAAAACGCGTATGGAACGGGCCATGGGCAAAGTTTTCACAGAAAAGAATTGGTGTGCTTCCTACTTAAAGAGATATAACGATCCATATTTCCTGAATGAATAAGTTGTTTGCCAGAGATCATCCCCATCCCTTTCCTCCAGGGTATAAATAAGGGTCTTGCCGGTAAATTCGGAAACAGTCATATCTTCTCCGTCGATGGTCAGGATATTGCTTTTGTAAGTGTAAGCCAGCGTATCATGCGGGTCAAAACCCGGGCCTTCATTGGGATTGCTGAAGCGGGTGTACACTTTTCCATTATCGCGGAACTCCATGTAGTCGCCGGCATACACTTCAAGGTCCTCTTCGGTAAAGTTGCCTGTTTTGGTGTCCGTCACTTTCTCTTTGGTACTGACCGGCGTCCATTTTCCCAGGAGCTGGTTTTGGTTGGGCGATGAATTGTCTTTGTCCTTATCGCAGGCAGTGAAGGTTAAAGCGGCGATGGCAGCGAGGGCAAAAATTGTCTTTTTCATTTTTGGGATATTCTGATTGATTATAAAATTTAAAGGATCATTACTTTGATTATCCTGTACTCTTTTGCAGTTTCCAGCACCAGGGAATAGATACCGGCATTGAGCGAAAGCTGGTAGGGAACCTGGTATAGCTTATCACCGCTTTTCTGTTGCTGGTGCACAGTAGCGCCGGTGTTCAGATCTATCAGTCTTAGTTTGATACTGGCTTTCTCTTCCAGGCTGATCTTCACAGTGAATTGTCCGCCGGATGGATTGGGCGCCACCATGAACTCTTTGATGAAAGGCGAATTGGCGGGGCCGGGATCATTGAAGGCTTCAGGCTGTACAATGGTGATCGATTGCGTTACCAGTTTCTCGCAGGCGCCCACCATGGTTTTCATGCCGATGGTGAAATGTCCTGTATTCCTGAATTTCACTTGTGCATATTGATCATTGGCCCTGATGATGGAAGTGCCATTATCAGGCAGCACCCATTCCACTTTTTCAGGAGCGGGTTTGCTTATGTTCACCAGCATCACTTCTTCGTTGGCGAATGCCTGTGAGGAAGCCAGCATTTCTGCCGCCACTACGGCATTGCTCTGGGTTACGCCAACGGTGTCTTTCACCACGCAGCCATTGGAGGTGGTAGCAGATACATAGTATTCGCCCGCGAGATTCAACCGCACTTTGGCTTCTGATGCGTAAAAACCATTATTGGCCGTCCAGCTGTAGATCACACCATCCTGGATACTTGCATCGGCTTCATAGACTTGTTCTGCGCATAAGGTGATCTTCTCTTTGAGTGAAGTGGTGAGTTGTGGTGGTTCATTAACAGTGAATATCTGTTCCAGCGGGCAGCCCTTGCTGTCTGTGAGTGTGAGCCTGTATTCACCGGCAGACAAACCATTCAGGGAACTGGTGTTTTGTCCATTATTCCAATTATAATTGTAAGGGAAACTGCCACCGGTGGCAGTGAAGCTGATAGCTCCATCGTTGCCTTTGTAACAGGTTGCGTCCTTTACCACCAGGTTACTGAGACTGACGGGATCAGGTGATGTAACCTTTACCAGCTGCTGCACCTGGCAACCATTTGCATCTTTCACGAAGGCCATATATGTTCCCTGCGCAAGATTGGAAATGCTTTGACTCGTCTCACCGGTTGTCCATTCCAGTGAGTACGGCAATGTGCCGCCATTGATCAGGGCGCTGGCCGACCCATTGTTACTGCCATTACAAACGAGCGGTGTGCTGCTCAGATCGAGGGTAAGCAGGTCCGGCTCTGTGAGCAGGAATGGATCAGATTCTCTGGAGATATTGTTCCTGTCTGTAATGATGATCTTGTACAGCCCTGCAATGAGCCTGATAGCGATACTGTCTGACTGCGAAATATCTGTCCAGGTTCCGTTCTCATTACGGAGCCATTGGTATTTGTAACGGAAGACGGGTAGCTCGATCCCACCCTGCGCTTTTGCATAAAGCTCTCCGTCCGACAGATTTTTGCAGGAAACGTAACGATACTCGCTGATCTCTACCAATAGCGGCTCTGGTTCTACCAGTGTGAACGTATCCCTGGTGATACAGCCTTCGGCATTGGCGCCGGAGCTAAGCGCATAATGGGCGTCTGTAGCTTGCAAGATGTATTTGCCATCGCCGATATTTTGGAGGATGGAGGTGAAAGGATTGGTGGATGGCGGTTCGGGCGTGAGCCGGGCGCCGGCTTCGTTTGTCCATTGCAGGTTGTAACTGTCGCCATTGACGGGCGTTCCACCGGTAAGGATGGCCCTGATGCTGCCATCGGTGTAACCGAATGCCAGCGGATTGATGGCCTGGTAATTGTCTACATGCAATGGTTCTGCAGGCTGCCCGATGGTAATGGTTGCGATCACTTCTTTTCCACCGGCGTCTTTCATCATACAATCATTGCCATCGCGGATGCGCAGATAGTAAGTGCCGGTGTCCAGGCCGGTAATGGTATGCGTTCCGGCGGATGCAAAGCTGGTCCAGGTATAGGTATCGTTTTGCACTTTTCTATAACCAGCCAGGTAATTCCCCACTCCACCTGTGGTGTTGATGGTGATGGTTCCGTCTGCGCCACCATTGCAATACACATCCCTTTTGGTAGAATTGAAGTTCATGGCTGTAGGACCTGTAAACCCGAACCTTCCCACATGGAATGGGCCATCTGTATACGTGGCGATACTGCCGTTCGGGTATTTTCCCAATAACGTTATCCTGTAGCCGCCGGGAGGTAATTCGGATGGCCAGGTGATGGTATTGCCGGGATCCAGGGATGTGAGGTTGATGATGGAATGATTATATCCTGTTGCGCTGGTGGTATCTTCCAGGAAGATATTCAGCAATTCATTCGTATACAATTCCCTGTCGAATTGGATCTTCACGCTGCCATTGGACTCTCCGAAACATTTGTTGGGATTAACTGCAAGACCTGTGATCTTTGGCGAAGAGAGCCTGTTGTTCAAAGTGATCACATTGGAATAAAGATCGGTACAGGTCCGCATGCGGATATAGGTGTTCTCGCCGATGATCTTTACCTGCCCTGGTTGCAACAGATCAGTAAGTGAAACATCAACAGAAGCTTTGCCGGCGCTGTTGGTGGATGCAGGAAAAGGGTCCCATTCCCAGCCATTCAATGAATACTCCCAGTTGTAAACATTGGAAGGGAAACCGGCTGTGGCATTCAGGGTGATCTTATCGTTATCGGGGAGCAGTGTTGAATTGCTGCTTAAAGAAAGAATGGGCGTGAATTTAACATTGAAAGTGATGCTGGTCATCCTGGGCGTACCGGAGGGTACGCTGATACCATTTACGTTACAGATACTGATGTCATTTGTCTGATCATAATCAGCGTCTGTTCCGCTGCGGAAGTTCACGAATCCGGAAGAGCGGACTGCCACAGGAAGCTGACTAACGGTCATGGGTGGGTTCAGCCACCAGTCATTCTCATTGTCGCCGGATTCTCCCAGGTGCCTGAAATAGAGTTGCCGTTTGGAATTGTCCGCCATTACCAGCTCTATCAAAAGATGCGAGGTGGTATTGTTCTTTACACCATCGATCACCCTGAAGCTCAGGTTGGTGAGCTCCACATTATAGCTTTGGGCCTTCGATGCAAAGGAAGCCAGCAAGCACAATATGAATAAATATTTTCTCATCACAATTGTCTTAAAGCATTAGTGGAACCTAATATTTTGCCGATACGGTTTTCATGCTGCTGAAACTGCCGGAACTGAACACGGCCATCACACCATACTGGTATTCCGTATTGGGCTGAACATTGTTATCGTAGATGCCCATCTGTGCGGCGGGCAGCACTTTCCATAGCGCCAGTTGCTTTCCCAATTCGGCGCGATAAACCTGGTATTCCACTATCTGCTGCATGTTATGGTCCCAGGTGATCTCGATCCTTCTTTTATCGGGCTGCACATAAGCATACATTTTAGTGAATTGGGAAGATGCATTCGCTGCGTTTGCCACAGTGGCCACTTTCAGCTCTTCCGAAGGAGTTGTAAGACCGCCCTCGCTTTTGGCCACCACGTAATAGTTGTATGTTTTTCCACTTGTCAATTCTTTATCAGTAAAAGTGGACAGCGATCTTCCCGCAAAACTGATCAGCTCCACTGGCTGGCTTGTATCTCCGGCCATCTTCCGGATCACTGTATGCGACACCACATCGGAATCGGAACTACAGATCCAGTTGAGCATTACAGCATTGCCTTCCACCTTGAACCTGGTGATCACTGCAGGAGATGGCGGGATCACTTCTGGTTTCTTCACTTCCACCAGTACGGATTTTTCGGATTGATTGAAACGCTGGTCCAGCGCCGTGACGGCATAGTAAGATCGCTTGTTCAGCATTTTCAGGCTGAGCGTATCCTTGAAACTATTACCGTAGTAAACGGAATCCACCAGCGGCACCAACTCCTCTCCTTTCTTTTGCGCCCTGAATACTTTGTATCCCATCAGGTCGCGCTCATGGTTCTTGTCCCAGGAGATCGTTACAACTCCATTGGTATCGATTATTGCTTTTACGTTCACGGGAATAGCCGGCGGAGTACTGTCTTCCGGCTGTACCAATACAGGAAAAGAAGTGCTGCCTTCGCCTTCTTTGGCAATGGCGGAGATGGTGAAATAGTTGGAGGCAGCCAGTTCTTTTTTCAGCGTGGTATGCCGGAGCGAAGCAGTAAGGGTATCGCTGAACAATTCATAAGGGCCATTGATATTGCTGGCCCGCTTCAGTACAAAGCCGCGGATGGTATTATTGAATTTTTCGTCGAATATCCAGTTCACCTGCAGCATACTTTTGTTGTCAACAAATGCTTTTCGGATATTCGGAACAGCAGACAACAGCTCCTTACCCATTCCTTTGATGATAGGCGAAGCTGGTCCTGTTTGCCCCAAAGGATTTACACCAAGCACGCGATATTGGTATTCTTTTCCATTTTCGCGAAGCGAATCCATCAGGTACATGCGGGTCTGCTTGCCGGTACGGTCGTCGAAATTAGAAACAGGAAGACCGTTCAGCTTTGTGAAGTTCGCGCCTCCATCTTCCGATCTTTCCACGTAGTAAGAGGCGTAGTACTGAGAGAGCATCTGAATGTCCCAACTCAATAGCACGCCTTTATTACCAAACTGCGCGATGAGTTCCTGCACAGCAGGCAATGGTTCAAATTCAAGCGGACTGATAAATACGCCAACCGAGTCCGGCTTCAGCAAATGAGCCGGAGCAGCGGGTTTCAGCCGGTAGAGATACTTTTCGTCTGGTTTTACATTTTTATCGACATAACCCCAGCCGGCCAGCATGGCTCCTTCGAATGAATTGTCTGCGGCGTACAGGGAAAAGGAAAAGCGTTGTTCCAGTTCCTGCGATTGCGCCATGATCTTTGCTGCTCCTTTTTCATTCACACTCACATCGAAATCGGAACCATACAATGCCTGCGCTATCACGGCAGCATTACCGTCGAGCTTTGCGAGTGTTTCCCATTCTTCCAAAACAGCTGGTTTCAAGGGCGCTGGCGTGAGTACCATTTTTTCCGGTTGCGCCAGCATTTGTTTGTTTCGGATCACGGTATATCGCTCCAGTATGAAGCCATATTTATTATTCGTCTTCCAGGCCTGAGCGTTGGCGGATGCCCAGCGGAGGTAGATGGCTTTCTGTGAACTGTCTGCCCTGCCGATCATGCGCATGGAAGGCTGAGGCTTTTTAACGGCAGTCTGCGCCATCAGCATCACCGGAAACAGGAATAAGTAAAATATGGAAAACAGTTTTTTCATTTTTCTCTTTTCTTTTTTTCGTCTACCTGAGATCATTACGGTAAGGAACAGTGAAGGAGCTTCCCTTTGCGCCACCGGGCAGCACAAACTGGTAATTCACGCTGTAGATACCCTGCCTGATGAATGGATAATAGCCATTGATGATCTTTTCATAATCCTTTTGCAGTGGTGTACCGAGATACCTGTTCACCAGCTGGTTCTGTACATCATGGAAATCGGATTTGTAGTAAGATGGAAGATCATATACATAAGGCAGCCACTGCGTCACCTGCGGATCAGCATAATTCCCGTTCTCTATCATCCACAGATAACCGGGCGAAACAGGCAATGCACGTAACGGGATGAGGCCGTATTCAGCCGTGTCCCTGTCACTCACAGTAATATCGCCATAAGGCAGGCCAGCATACAATAATGGATACATGTCTTTATTGAAATAATCGTCTGTTGTAACAGCTACTGGTTGCACCAGTGGGATCCCGGCTGTATAGTCAGTTCCGGAGAGCTCAGCCAGATCAAAAGCTTCTGCATTGGCCACACCCTGTGTGAAACTGATCAGGTCAGAGCTCAGTTTTCTTGCCCTGGTGGAAGTGAGACTGTAACTGTTCATCCTGTCGGCAAATTTTCCAAATCGACTGCTCACAAATTCATATTCTAAAATGGTTTTGGCAATATCTGTCCGGGCCACATTGGACGCTGTTCTGTTGGTCAGCTCCAGGCCGTTCTCATCAGTGGTGGATTGCTGTGTAGTGCTGCCTGATGCGGATGACCCGATGGGCGCGCTGGACATTATAAGTTTGTATTGCTGATCTGTTTTCAGCTTGATCACATTGAAGCTGAGCCTGCGTGCCACGGAATCGTATTGGAATGGAAGAGTGATGGGTTGACCGCCATTCGCAGCAACAAAGGAAAGTTCCTGCCTGTAACCGGGGATCCTGAAAAGATAGGTTTGTCCTCGTTTGAGTTGCACATAACCGATCACGGTCTCATCCTTATAGAAATTGCGCTGGTCCACTACCGGCCAGGAATATTCGATATTATTCAGTGGGATGGCCTCGGGCGCCGTACCTGTAGTGAATTCCAGTATTTTACTTTCTTCAGCTTTTTGTCCATCCGTGTAAACGGTCTGCCAGCTACCATTCTTCAGTTCTTTGAAACTCACACGCACAGTGGCTTTCACACTGGTTTTGGAAGGCAGGATCTCGGTGGAATAGAAAGTGGCTACATCTTTATTGGAATTCCACCTGATCTCACCGGGAATGGACTTGCCATTGTTGACCAGGTTGAATTGCTCCAGCTGAACGCGGAAGGTTTTGTTGCCTTCATCATCCTGTATTGGAATATCCTTATCGATCGCGAAATTGAATGCTACCTGTGGCGCAGTGAACACGTCGGTGTTCACGGTATCTTTCGGCGAGATGTCGGATATAACGGCCATGCCTACCACTGCTTCCTTGCCATTGCCCTGCACAATTTTACACTCTTTACCGATGGTGAGCTTGAAACTCATATTGCCCTTCACCAGTCCTCCGAGGATATTGAACTTCACTCCAAGATATCCCGCAAACCACGACGGATTGGGCAGTTTAGCCTGCAGCAAGGTAGCTGCCGCTCCCTGGATAATAGGAAAACGGAACTTGATGAATTTGAGATTCACTTTCACACCCAGCTCACCCTGCAAAAAAACATAGGCCTGTGCATTGCCATACCAGCCATTGATCCCGATCGGCTCGCTGCTGCCTTCGCAGTGTGCATCTTTGTATTGCTTGAGCATGAGATCGAAACCGAGCCCTGCTTTGAAGTTGGCATAGAGAATGAGAAAAGTAAGATCTCCTGTCTGCACTTTGAGCCGCGCTCCTGTAGCGAAGCCGCGGCCCTCGCCAAGCGAATTAAGATCACGCATGTAATCGAGCTGCTTCATATCCAGTCCGAGGATATCAGCCACTTCGCCGGGCGGTGGTGGAGAGCCTGGGATCTTAGTCCCCATCATGAAATAGGAACTGGTTTCAAGACTAAAACCTCCCAGTCCAAACCGGATACCTACCGGGTTATTGGGCGTGCCCATATACACATGCCAGTCGCCGGGAGCAAAATACATTTCGGACCAGCCTGCCCGGTAATTCTCTCCCACGCCCGTCAACACATTCGCAATATTGAGATAGAGCTCGAAATTGGATTGAAAGATCCTGTTCTGAAAATCGTACGACATGCCCACGTAGGCAGAGAGCCCTTTGAAGTTCGGACCACCAATAGAACAGGGAATTTCCTGCGCGGCCGTCTGCGGATCATTGGCCCGCAGCTCCTGTTCTGCTGCAATGGCCTGTTGCTTTTGTTCATCGGTCATGCCTTCCATCGCCTGCGCTTCTTTGGAACTACCATTGGCAAAGATCTGTTTGGCCTGTTCCAGTTCTTCCCCTACTGCATCGGTTACGCCGCGCATGATGTCTGCATTGCCAAAGAATCCCATATAGCGGATACCACCGCCATTGTTGAACGCTACTTCAAACTCCGCACGGGCATTCACTACTTCAGGACTGGTAACGCAAAACAATACACCGGCTTTGATGCCAAGCCCCAGCGCATTGTCGGGCTTGTATTCGGGCATGAGATTCTTACTGATGCCGGCAAAGGAATTCATCTTGCTCATATGGTAGTAAGCGCCGCCGGCAAAGCCATTGATCATCACAGGCCCCACCACGGGAATTCCGGGCGACCAGCGCGCCAATCCATCCACAAACCAGTAACGGAAACTTGTTCTGCCGAAGATGGCCCTTACCTGCACTTCCAGGTTCAGCGCGGAGAAAGTGGCATTGATACCGCCGGCAAATCCATCGCCGTACACTGGATCGTCTTCCATGAAATGCACTTCACCACGGAGCGTAAGCCCTCCTATCTTCACATTATCCAAACGGATACTTTCAAGTCTTACTTTGTCTAGTTTCCAACGATGGGTTCCATTGCTATTCTCGAAATCCGCGCCGATGTTCAGACGGGTGCTGGCCTTGAAGGCATTGTCCTGCAATGTGAGCTTCAATCCGAATGCAAGATCTGCATGCGTATTGTTGGCCACCAAACTGATATTATCTATCGATACAGGAAAGTTCCCCACTTTCACTTCGCCTTCATAACCGAAATAATCAACCGAAAAATAGGGATTCTTCGTGCGCAGTCGTAGTCCCCGGAAAGTAACGCCTTTGAAACTGGCGATTGCTTTGGAGCCTTCTGGTTTGGTGGTAGCGTTGATGGTGAGCCGGCCGTAGAGATTGGCTTCGGGCATGAATTCACCATTATCTACCAACAATCGTACATAAGAATTTGAATCGAGTGTACACTGCGCCTGCCAGAGCTTGAAATCAAGTTGTCCTTTGGGGCTGACAGTGAGCCAGTATTTGTTATCCTGCGTAACAACAGCCTCGTAGCTAAGCGAATCCTTATCAGCTACCGGCAACCCTATATTGCCTTTGAAACCCGCCGCCACCAGGCGATTGGCTTCAATGCCGATACTCAGTTCATCCACCGAGAACTTCCATCCCGATGCTGAGCCACTGCTATAAGAAAGAATATTTTTTCCATAGAATAATCCGCTCACACCATTATTGTCCACTATCAGATCATGCGCGCCAAAACTCACACGGGCATTTGCATCTTTCTTTTTGAATGCTTTCGGAAGCATCACTTCCACCATTTGCACATACACGCCGCGCCACATATTGGGATTGGGATAGCTCATATGCCGCAACTCATATCCCTGTGGGAAGATGATACTGGAACTATTGCGGGTATCGCTGAAATCGAACACTGCATTGGTAACGGTGAATACGAAACCATCCAGACCACTGATCTGGAATTTGGGCAGACTGATCGCCACCAGCATATCGTTCCAGTCACTCACTACTGATTTGAAACTTCCTGCTACCTGTACTTTGGTATCTGTGATCTGTTCGCCATTTTGATCACAGGGGATCAGCAATGAACGGGGAAAAACCACATCGGCAGCGATACCCATTTCCTTGAACCCATTACAGTCCATACTCAGGAAAGTTAGATCGTCGGCGGCCTGACCTTTATTGAGATTGAACCCTCCTTTCAGTATTACCTGGCTGTTGCCGCCATTGATATTGATGGGCACATTTCCGAGCAGGCAGAGCTTTGCATCGCCGATGATACCTCCTTTGTAAGAGAGCTTTAATCCACTCACACCAAAGAACAACTGGCCTGGACTCTGAGGAATTTCCACTTTTGCAAAAATGGTGAGCTCGGCAAAGGTTTCATGGAAAATGGCACTGCTGATGGCGAGCTTGTAAGTGACATTACTGATGGTCCTCTTCAATCCGATGGGCAATTCATTCAGATCATCTGGCTGCAATGTTTCCAGCCATTTGTTGAGATCGTCCACTTTCTGCACGGCGGCATTGGCCACTTCTTTCACTTTTACAGAATCTGCAAGTGTAAAAATGGATTTCCCGGAAATAGCGCTATCCGGTAATGCATGCTGAACAAATGCCGGTACACGCAAACTGTCATTGGCCCGGATCGAAGCGCCGGCCAGCAGGAAGAGTACAATGTATATGATCCTAAAATTCATGACTGCGTTTGTTGTGTTGTTAAAAACCGAAACTATAGCCCAGTGTTCCCGTCAGGTCTCTCTTATTTCCCCTGTTCAATACTGAGCGGTATTGATTGATCAGACTGAAATTGATATTGTGTTTTTTCAGTAAAGTGTAAGCAGCATTGAGGCGAACACTGAGTACACTATTTTGCTTTTTCCCTTGTGCTGTACTGTTATTGTAGGAAGATGAGAGGCCGGTTGTCAGCTTCTTCTTAAACAGTTTTGCATTGGCGGAAACAGTAGGTCCCTGTGTAATGAAATCGTTCCTGGCAATGGTATTGTAGCTGAGATTGTAAACGAATACCAGGTTGAGGCCGCGCTGCAGGTAGAGCAGACCATAGGATGTAGCCAGATTATAGAATTGTGAGCTATTACCCTTGCCCACTACTCCACCCTGTTCATCAGAAGCGTCCTGGAAAGTGGCATTCACATTGAGTGATTGCTGCTGCCATTCATTACGCTTTGTGATATAGTTCACGTTCAGCGAAGCGTTCTGCGACAATTGTGTAAAATTGAGCGTATCGAAATTCTGTATCGGGTTTACGTTATTGATATAATCGAACTGGGGCCTGATATTCATATAGGTTTTGAAACTGGAATAGTTCAGGCTGGTCTGTAAGCGGTCAGTAGGCAGGTAGTTCAGGCTGATAGCGCCTACCCATCTGCGTGTGGTGCTTTCTTTTTTATTGTCGAGGTTATCCCGCTGCGAACCAATGTTCAGGGCCATACTCACTTTATCTTTCAGCAGGCTCTGCGCCAGGTTCACTGTAATATTCTCCAGGTCGCTGTTGAAATAGTAAGCGCCCAATGTTGTGTATCCGGGGTTCACCCGTTCATATCCCACGCCCATAGTAGTTTTCAAAAAACTGTAATTGAGCTGTGACTTGAATGCAGCGTACTGTACGGTGGATGAATTCCCTTTCATCAATTTTCTCATGTAACCGTTGCCGGTAGTGATTGCTTCTTTATTATTGTTGCGTATATCGCGGGTAAGTGCGCTGTTGGCGTATTCGGCAGTGATCTCCATTCCTTTGGCCGGCTTGATGCCGATCTCATAAGCGATGGCCAGGTTTTGCCGGGGAAAGAGTTCCAGGCTATCGGGTGGTTTGGTAAGACTGCCCGCTTTGTCCTTTGCATAGAAAGTATTGATGCCTGCCTTCCACCATTTTTCTTCGTATACAGTCTTGAATCCGTAGCCCCATCTTTCGTAAGCTGGCATTGCGTTCAGGTTAGCGCTGTCGTAAGCAACGGCACGCTGCAATCTGCCAGCCATGGCGCTGAATTTCCAGTTGCCTTTGGGTGAAAGGTCAACGCCTGCACCGCGGAACTGGTGGCCATTCAGCGTGTATGGCGAAAAGCTCATAGACACATCGCCTATATGTCCGCTGATCCATTTGTAAGTGGGATGCAGGCTCAGCCGGTTCGGCATTACGGGATAGGAAAACCCGGAACCGGCATTGGTGAAATTGAAAGAGAACGGCAGGTTGAGCTTACCGAAAATGTTGGCGTTGGCATTGCCTTGCAGATACCAGGTGAAGGGATCACGACCGGTATTACCATTGCCATCGTAGAATATAGAGCTGGCAGATACGCCACCGTTGAACTTCACCGGTTTGGCCTTGAATACATCCTTCAGTCCTTCAATATCCACCTGCTGCGCATGTAAGGTTGCGCCTATAGAAAGATACAGGATCAATAGCCAGCATTTTTTCATAAGATCGGTTTTACCTGGGCTCTTTTTGAACTTTGATATCTACGACTATATATGACTGTTGTTCTTCCTGAACAAATTGTTTGATCCTGATGGCGCCTTTGATCCCATTGTTCTTTTTGAAGAGCAGTATTCTGGGAACTGTGCTGTTATTGAACTGCATCCAGGAGCTTGCTGTTGGTTCGATGGTGATCGATCTCAGTAATTGATCGTTGTTCATTCCATCAAATAGTTCCGGGCTCATAAAAGCCGCATAGGGCGAATATTCCAGGGAATTGATAATCGTTACAGGACCTGCACCGGGAATGGGATTGAATGCATAATGCGCCGCAGAATCCGGGCTGATGAAACGATTATAGTTGAAATTTTTGCTCAACCCGTAAAAGATGATATCGATGTCTTTACCTGCTTCGGTGAGATCATCTGCAGCAGTAAATTTCCTTCTCAGTTTGGTGGAAAAGAATGAACCGATACTGCTGTGGGCAAGACTGATACCCAGTTTGATATTGGAAAAACTGCGGAGGTTATTATCAGGTGATACAGTAATGGAATTCGATACAGACTTTTTTTCTTTTTTATTATCTGCTGTGAGCGTAACTGTATAAGTGCCTGGGTTGGTGAAATGTATCTCCGGTGATCTCGCCGTGTCGTTACTGATGGCGCCACCGGTGCTGGTCCATTTCCAGGTGATTCCTCCGATGGAAGTATTATTGAGTGTGGCGGTCAGGGGCGATTCATCATCTTCATCCTCAAAACCTGGCTCAATGCTAAACGCAGGTTGCAGCGATTCTTTGAGTGTAATGGTTTTCCTGAGTGTGAAAGTTTTACGGCCATTGCTCACAGTTAGTGTGATCTCATGATCCCCGGGTTCGGAGAAGGTGATGGTTCCTGGTTCCTGTTGGCTGGAGCTGCCCGGCGAACCGCCGCTGAAGCTCCAGCTAAAACCGCTGGCGCCTATGGTATTATTTGTGATCCTTACCTGCGCGGGCGCAAAATCATTCACGAGTATCTCCGTGCTGAAATCAACGGTGACCGAGCTGTCGAGATCAATGAGAACAGACTTTTCATCCCGGCTGTCTTCATTCCAGGTTTCCAGTTTGATATTGTAAGAACCGGCTTCATTGAATACGATGATGCCGGGATCCTGCTTATCGGAACTGACGGGTTTTCCACCTTCAAAAGTCCATTTGAAGCGATTGCCTCCGGTGGAGGAATTGATGAGTTTGATCCTGACGGGCACGGTGAAATTCTCATCCAAGATCTCATGGGTGAATGCTGCATGTGCATCAATCACCTGTTCGCGTTTACAGGAATTTAATAAGGTTCCGGTAAGCACAAGGCATACAACAACCAACCAACGCTGTTTCATCAGACAAGGTTTAGAAGCAATAAATTATTGGGTACTGTAACTAAGTACCGGAAATTCCAATGGTTGGTTTACAAGCTCGATGTTTCCTGGGATGGTTTGTGTGAAGTATCCTGAAAGGCAGGCCTGGTGTGGTTCCTGAGTAGATTTGATTCATGCCGGGTAGGGTTTAACGGGATAATAGATCTGTATTCCGGGGTCAATCTACAAAGAAAATTTGATTTATGCTATATAGTTTGGAAAAGAGAGGAAGATTTGCGGTTAGCCGTAAACGTTTAACAATCTTACAGTGCTAAAACTATTTTTAGAAGCCTTGTGGAACCAGACCAAGTTTATTGATCATTGAAAAACTCAAGGCGAATTGTTCATGAACCTGCAGCACTTCTTTGAAATCCCAATATTTCAGTTTGGAACTTAGCTGCGTAAGCTGGGCCACTTCTTTCTTTATTCTTTCAATTTGTTTGGCATCGCTAACAGCAACGAGCCCTTGCACAGCCGGATTATTTGCAGCTTTCAGGAGATTCAGGATCAAACTATCAATGGACCCGTTTGTCTGCACTTCAAATACATAAATTACCCGCCCCATATTGCCAATAGTGGCCTCCCAAACAGTATCAACCACTGCGCCATTGGCAACCTTCATTTCAATATCAGCTTTGAAACCTAAAAAATTTCCGATTGCTGCCAGCTTATCACGAATATCGTTATGCTTGAATTCAACTATCGCCTCCAACTCTTCCTTCTGAAGCTTGGCCGCCTCATTTCCCGGTATAATCAAGCTTGCTTTTTGCAAAGCAAGCTCTGCATCATCAGCTTCTTTTCCTTTCTTGAAGTCACTCAATTTCTCTATTACCTGCAATTCATCCCACATAAAATAATCAACAGCCAATAAAGTAGGATCCTCAAAACCATTTGCAGCCAATCTACCGGCCATCTCTTTACACACCTGGGAAAGATATGTATACACTCTGCCTGTCAACTGGTAATCGTAAGTTGGAAGATTAGGTACTCCCAGATAATCCATAGCTATATGCGCCCTCCGGTTCCACAACATGTAGTCGTTAGGAAATGTATGACAAAGTATCTCGCTCATCATTGCGGGCCCCATACCTTTTATTGATTTTCTGAAATGATTCCAGCGGGACTCAATATCAGCATCTCCATACAAAAGATTGACCAATTCCAGGCGAAAACCTTCAAGTGTATTATCTGATAGAATTTTATCTACAACATAGTGTTTGTTCCCCCAAATAAGCATGGCCCACAGCTGACTTAAATAAGTATACACTTCGTCAGGTGTCATATTCAGTATTCTCTGACGATCATAGCTTTGATAATATGCAACTCTTTGTTGCCTTTCTTCAATATATTGATGGGATAATGCCGGATCAGACTTTAAGCTCGAAACAAAACGGTGGATATGTTCATCTAAGAGCGTATAGTTCATAGTAATTCAGGATAACCGATTTATAGATAAGATTTAAGATCCTTCCCGGAAAATCAAGCATTTTTTATTGCAAGTGCCAAATATACGTAACTCGCCCGAAGTACGGATACACGTTACTTAGTCCTTTACGTATCCGGCCAGATCTGCTCTCTCAAAATACAGCTCAGGTAAAATTATTTGCACCTCCTGTTTCTCCCTTTCCCCCAGCCAGTAAACAATGAAATTTACTTTTCCACTTTTTAATACATACCCCCTCTCCTTCATCGCCTCAATTTTCATTTGGAATTGATTTGAGAACTTCAAAACAGTATATCCTTGTGCGTTCAAAGAATCAGTTCCATTCACACTCAACTCATCCCCACTTATCAGTTGAGAAATTATCTCCTGACAATTTTTGAAAAACCCCAGCCATACATCTTTGTAGCTAAGCTGCATTGAAAAGCCTGCAGGTGGAAGATACATCTCATTATCCATCACCAATTCCAGTTCTTCAACTTTAATATCATCCAGAAAGCTCGAATTCAAATGAATGGTCAGATTCCTTTTTGCCCTTGTCAACGCTACATACAATTGCCGTTTGGATTCATCTGTTGCCAGGTTGAAATTATTGAGCATCAGGAATACATTGTCAAATTCTTTCCCCTTGGCCTTGTGAATAGTTGACACAAAAACCGTTTCACCATTACCGTTGTAAAAATCCTCTATTCGAGATTCCCGAATGAAAACTTCCAGATCAGACCTGTATTTATATTTGGGGTTTGTTGCTTCGAAATCACTGATCAGGTTATTACACAATTCCAGTTTTTCACTTTTTTGAAACCTTTGAGTCAGGCTCCGTTTTGCCGACGCCCAAATATCATCATGGATTATGAAGTTTTCAGCAGACATGTCCAGTTGCGATATGAAGAATCGGACTTCTGCGAGATTGTACAAGTTGAACCCATCATTCGTTTGAATTAATTTAGATGGTACTCCATTTCTTATAAGCAAACCGGTAACCTGCAGGGCTTCTTCGTTTGTTCTTGTAAGCACACAAACAGTTCCTGACAATTCAGCGGAAAGAATATCCCGAACAACAGGATCAAAAAGACTGTTGCTTTGATATCGAACGACCTTTACCTTACCATTAGCCGTCTGGCTGGCAATAATCGGCGCCTCCTTCAACCTTTGCTCAATCTTACTAACAAACTGATTGGAGAATTCGACAATATTACTCCTGGACCTGTAATTTACTATAAGCTCACTTTTACCAGCTTTATCCATTTCGATAAACTGTGAGAGATACCGGGAGTTTGCGCCTCGAAACTCATAAATATTCTGATCATCATCCCCAACAGCTATTACCCGCATATCTTCATTATGTTCCATTAGTGATTTTATCAGCTCGAATTCATCACCATCCATATCCTGCGCCTCATCAATCACAAGAACAGTCTTTGTGATCTGACTTGCTTCAACTTCGTTATTCCTGATCTTTTCAATCGCAGTTTTCAATATCTGGTCCGATTTTTCCAGACTTCCAACTTTCCCCAGCAAATCGAAACAATAGGAATGAAAAGTTTTGATCTCTATATACTGTGCGGCGTTACCAATAAGCTGGCGAAGCCGCTTCTTGAATTCCGTAGTTGCTGCCCGTGAAAACGTCACCATCAGTAATTGCTCATGCTTTACATCCTCCATAAGGATTAAAGAGGCAAGCTTATGTACCAGCACTTTCGTTTTACCGCTTCCGGGTCCGGCCAATACCACCTTGTATTGGGTATTCTTGTCTTTTATGATGTTTATCTGTTCAAGTGAAAGCCCGCCAAATAACTGCTTGAATTTTTCGGGAGTAAGCGTAAAATTAATATCCTTTTGACGTTCACCATTGAAATACTTATTTAGAAAAAAGGAATAATTCAACTGAAAATAATCTTCAACAAATTGTAGTGCTTCCTTATAGTTCTCCACCATCTTTTTTGCATACTCTCCCACTATATGGATTTGCTGAATCTTGTTTTCATAGAATTGGTTCAGCTTTTGATAATCTTCAACCTTGTACCTTTTTTTATTATCAAGCTCCAGTCTTTCAATATTTAGCCTGTTGTAAATAACAAGAAAACCTCCTTCAATTTTAATTGCTTCAATCCTGGACAGGTAAAAAAGGGAATCTTCAATATCTTTTACGGTTATCTCAACTTTAAAAAGGTCCGGACTGTTCTCATAAGCTTCCTTCAATTCCAGTACCGAGAATTCCACCAGTATTTCTTTCTCCAATGATGGGTGTTCTGTTTCCCCCTGGTTAGTTCTTTCATATAGCAACTTCACAATGAATCCTGCCAGTTTATGTCTTGTTTCCATTCTCTTCTGCAATTCAGATGGCGGATGCAGTGAAATAACGCTGACATGATTTTTCGTGTATTCCTGATTGTATTTTCTAATCCAGTGCTTAATAGCCCAGAAATTAAGGATCGTTTTTATTTTGTTTGGAGTTACATCTTCGCACCCATTCTTTTCAGCATCTTCATTCAATTCCTTAATGTGGAAAGTTTTTTCTTGTTCTTCCAGAATATTGAGCAAATAAACCTCTATCCTGTTGAACATTTCTACGATGTAGAGAGAACGGTTTATTCCTTCTCCCCTTTTGATAAAGGCAGTAAGATCCTTAGCATCATTAAGTATATTTTCCTGCTGAAGGATCGTAATAATATTGATGACTTCATCATTCCTAATCCCTAAATGATCACCTATATAATCAATCCGGGATTCCGGAGTTTCATTATTTGCCTGCTTTTTACTTCTGCTCGAAATGAGTTTTTTGATAATTCTGATAGCTGTCGTTTTCTGCTTTTCCTCAAACCTTGTAGAACTGTTTATTTTCCCAATGGCTTCCTGCGCATTTTTCGCTCTGATACTGTCGGCATAAACCCTGGGTGCATTCTGCTGCCGCTTTAAATAACCAGCGTCTTCCAATGCAGCAACAGCAGTCTTTACCCTTGTTTCAATTTCCTTTATATTATCATCCCAACCGGCTTTTCTGGCAATTTCCAATGCTGAATTGGAAAGTGAATTCTTGAATCTTGTGAGATCCTTAATGGCTTTCCATATTTGCTGAATTTCCTTAATGGAAAGCCGGGTCTGATTCAAGAGAATAAAATGTTTGCTTAAATCTTCTTCATTGAATAAGGCAAAGCATTCGGCTTCCAGCTTTTCGTCCCTCCCGGCTCTTCCTGCTTCCTGGATATAGTTTTCCAGGGAATCTGAGATCTCAAAATGAATCACCAGTTTTACATCTTTTTTGTCTACCCCCATTCCAAAAGCGGAAGTTGCTACCATTATCTGTGTTTCTCCTGAAATGAAAGCATTCTGGTTTTCCGTTTTTTCTTTTGCTTCCATTTTTCCATGATAAGGCCTGGAATTAAAGCCATCGCCAACCAACCTTTCAGCCAGTTGATATGCTTTCCGGGTTCTCGAAACATAAATAATGGTAGCACAGTTTTTCTCAATTATCAGGTCTCTTACTGTCTGGTACTTCTCTTCTTCATCCTTTTGCTCGATCACTTTGTATTTCAGGTTAGTCCTGGAAGCCTTTGAAGAAAAAACTTCCAGCTCAATAGAGAGTTTTTGCCTGAAATAATCTCTGATATCTTCTATAACCTTTTGTTTTGCCGTGGCGGTAAAGCAGGACACCGGTATATCCTCGCCGTTATTTTTTTGTTGCTGAAGGGATTTTATGAAATCTCCGATATACAAATAGTCAACCCTGAAATCCTGCCCCCAGGAAGAAAAGCAATGCGCTTCATCAATTACAAACCGGATGATCTTTCTGCCCAGCAATAATCTTTCGATAGTTTTGGATCGAAGCGATTCCGGAGAAATATAGAGAAGGGAAGCTGATCCGTTCTCGACGCGTTCAAATGATATTCCTCTTTCCACAGGATCAAGCAGGCCGTTGATGGTAACAGCATCTGTAATACCCGATGCCTCCAGATTATCCACCTGGTCTTTCATCAATGATTGCAAGGGAGAAATTATCACAGTCAACCCTTTTACATTTTCCCCACTCATGAGTGCGGGCAGCTGAAATGTGATGGATTTACCTCCGCCGGTTGGGAAAACAGCTAATAATGATTTGTTGTCAACTGCAGCCTGCACTGCTTTTTCCTGAAGAGGCTCTCCGCCATAGGTTCTGAAAGAATTGAAATTAAAAAAACGATTCAACCCCTGCTGAATATCCAATGCCTTGTTGCAATAGACGCAACCAGTCATACATGGCCTATTTCTCAATTTTGCCATAATCCTGTCAACTTCCGGATAATTTTTCAATACCCATGGAGGCGTGATGGAATAACGATTATTGGCATTGATAAGAGACAAACAATATGAAAGTTCAATAGGGTGATCAGCTATTATTTTAGTAAGGTCAGATTGTTCACAAATTTCATTTTTGAATTGTTCTCTTATCAGAAACTCTGTATCCGCATATTGGGGGATGTATGATAAAAAATGGAAAAATGCCTTAAACTCAGACTTGTCTCTTAGCAAAAAATAGAAAATTTGCTGCAGCTTTACGTGCAACTGCCTGAAAGCAGCTACCTCATCAAAGAAGAGATTTTTAGCCTGTATTGAATCATTCAGAGGATTATTCAGCTCTTCAGTTTGAAGCTTATCATCTTTTACCAGGGCGTGATAGGGTCTGGCAGGAAACAGGAGTGGCGACAAATAAAGTGTATCGATGATATTATTTTCCGGGAATTGCCCCTCCCGAGCATCGGAGTGATGAATTGCAGATCATGCCTGATAATATTATGGCCACAAATAAATTGTGATCCCTCAAGGAATTTCACAAATTCGCCAATGGAAGTATTGTGAAAAGAACGGCCATCGCCCTTTACACAGCCAATATCCAGGATTGTTCTGCTCCTTGAATCAATTTCGGTATCAACAAAAGCAATCGATTTTTCCATTTGTTGAGTTCATAAATGATATGGTCTACCGGTATACCACACACTCAAAATAACTATTTTTTTCCATTTTTCCACTTACTATCAGCATTAGCCGCTTTTTTATGAATCAATTTACAGAGGTTTATGTCCCTCAATTTCTCCAAAAATTGTAGATTAGTGATTACGCATTTTACATAAATAATTAAAGCCGACTGTTTGCTGAGCCTATCAGTAAAAGTGATTATGGAAAATAAAACCTGGTTATCTTATTGGAAGAAAAGCCTGTCTGATGCACAGGCTGCAGACATTGATATCGACAAGTTCAGACATTTCGAGATCGAAAATTTTAACCTGGAAACACCAGTAATTGAACAAATCGATAGTGTCAACGAGTTAATTGATTTTGAAGAAACGAGAATCAATAAAAAAAGAGGGATCAGCAATAAGAATAATAATGACTGGATAAGTCTGGATTTCATTACTGTTTTGATTGCTCCGTTTAAACTGGTTCCTGTTTCTGAGCGTCAGATCTTTCTTAGAGATAAGAAACCAAAATTCCCATTTTGGTTCTATGCAAAACTGGACCGGGTCGGCAACCTTGCTGTACCTGAAGAAACATTTCCGGTTTTCCAAAGAAAGTTTCTGGAACCACTGGCTGATGAGAAAACGGAATTTATTTTTACATCAGTAGAAAACGTAGATAATGCCACTGTTCCAGGCAAAGAAAAATATGATTCGTACTCAGAATACCTTCAATACCTGAATAACGTATTCGCCCTGGCTGTAGGCAAACCGATTGCTGTGTACAGTACTGATCATTTAGCTACTATCAACAACGCTATCGTCCTCTTGCCGGATGAGGACATAAATGCTGCATTTGCAATTATTCAGCTTTATGAAAAACTGCTAAAGGCGAAAGATCTGCCACCATTGCTCAATAACTTCATACAACTTCACAACAACATCAAAAATGAACCTCTTACCGTTGAAGAGCTGATTGATTTCAATAGTCTTCATCTTGGACAAATGGGTTTTGAATTTCCTTTATCTATTTCACAAAGAAAAAGCCTGTATACTTTCCTACAATCGAACGACAAGGTGTTTGCCGTTAACGGGCCTCCTGGCACCGGCAAAACTACCCTGCTCCAAAGTATTGTGGCTAATATGGTAGTTGAACATGCATTGAAAGGAATTCACCCTCCTTTCATTCTGGCCTGCTCTACCAATAACCAGGCTGTAACAAATATCTTAGACAGTTTTATTAAGGCAAAAACTGCTCAGGGAAGCCTGGAAGGGCGCTGGCTTCCTGAAATAACCGGTTACGCAACCTATCTTCCTTCAAATACGAAAACAGCGAACGAACTAAAGGGAATAAACTATAAGAAATTAAACGGGGACGGCCTTTTTACAAAAGTGGAAAATCATACCTATCTGTCCCAGGCCAAAGAGTTCTTTTTGAAAAGTGGTAATCATCATTTTCAAACTGAAGTTCTGGATATCCCGGAAATTCTGCGGAGAATACAAAAACAAATTGGAGCGATAAGTTCCTCTATTGTAAAAGGTGGCGAAAAATGGAAATCCTACCAGCAGGCCTTGAAAACTTTTGATAGCTCATATTGTCAGGAGAACCTTGACCGAAAAAAATATTTCGACTCCCATGAAACCCTTGATGAAACTAATTTCGAAGCCGAAATTGCAGCTTTAATTGCACTGGAAAAAGAAGTAGTCACCTATTTCAGAGAAGAACCATTTTTCAGAAAACTGTTTTGTTTTCTGGGATTGAAATCTGCCCTGAAAAGCAGGACAACGGAATTAAGAGTGCTTCTTCGTAATTCACTGATCCAGGACTCAGGTGAGTTTATCTTTAAGAAATCAGTAATCCTCGATAAAATAGATTCAAAAATCAATGAGGCAAGGAGTATCCTGAAGGGAATAAAGGAATGGAAAAGCTGGAAACAGGAAAACAATATCAAAGGAAATCCCCCTCGAAACGAAACTGCCTATTGGGAAAAAGAATATTTAAAAATCGAAGGATTAAGGCGCAATGATCCGGAGAAGAGTCAGGCCAATTGTTTTTACGATGAACTTGATATCACATTACGTCACCAGGCATTTCAACTGGCATTACATTACTGGGAAGGCAGGTGGATACTCAAGCTGGAAGAGGATCTCTTTTCCGATAACTTCGCTGGCAGAAACGATGAAAAATCAAGAAATCGCTGGCAAAGACAGGCTATGCTTACCCCTTGCTTTGTAAGCACATTCTATATGGCTCCCAGGTTTTTTACTTCATCCAGATTTCTGCAAAAATCAGATAAGGGAGACTCTATTTTTGACAATCCGCCACTTACTGAATTTATTGACTTACTGATTGTAGATGAAGCAGGACAGGTATCGCCAGAAATTGGCATCCCTACTTTTTCATTAGCCAGGAAGGCCGCCATTGTGGGCGATATACAGCAAATAGAGCCAGTATACAATATCACGAATAAAATGGATATCGGCAATCTGAAAGCAACAGGATTGGTCC
Source organism: Pseudobacter ginsenosidimutans (assembly GCF_007970185.1). Taxonomy (NCBI): domain Bacteria; kingdom Pseudomonadati; phylum Bacteroidota; class Chitinophagia; order Chitinophagales; family Chitinophagaceae; genus Pseudobacter; species Pseudobacter ginsenosidimutans. Next base: position 6,251,630 of record NZ_CP042431.1, read on the forward strand.
GGGATTATGACGATCTTATTTTTGAAAAAGAATACCATCCGAAAGGCTTTCTTGCATCAACAGGAAGTATTATGAAAATGGCACAAAATGCCTGCTCTTACCAGGAGAAGGGACTTGCAGAGAGAGGAGTTTTGTTGATAGAGCACCGGAGATGCTTCGACGAAATCATCAGTTATTGTAATATGCTGGCTTATGGCGGTCTGCTCAAGCCATTAAAGGGAAGCGGAATTGGAAAAACGTTGTTTCCTCCCATGTACTGCATTCATGTAGAAGCTCATTCAACAACCATAAACAACAGCCGCTACAATCAACCAGAGGCCGATGCAATTATCGGTTGGCTGTTAAAAAACAAGGATGTCATTGAAGAAAAGTATAACAAAAAGATTGAAGATGTGGTTGGCATTATCACACCATTCGTTGGCCAAAAACAGACAATATACCGGGCCCTGAATGCTGCAGGGTTTGATACCGCCAGGATCAAACTGGGCACTGTACATGCTTTGCAGGGGGCAGAACGCCCCATTATCATCTTTTCTACAGTTTACGGTCCGGGTGATGCAGGTACCATGTTCTTCGACAGGGATAATAAGCCCAATATGCTGAATGTTGCGGTATCCCGGGCGCAGGACAATTTTATCGTTTTTGCCAATTCCAGCATTTTGAATAAAGAAACCAGAACGCCTTCGGGTATCCTGGCGGGTTACCTCACTTATGAAAGGGGGTGATGGCAGTCAAAACAAAAAAGCCGCTTCTTTCGAAACGGCTTTCCAAATATTCTAACAGCAATTACCACCTGTTACGTTTATCGTAGTTATTGCTTTTGAATGGGCTTTTGTTGAAAGTCTTCTCAGTCTTAGGCTTTGCTTCAGATACGCGCATCTGACGGCCATCAACTGTAGAATTGTCGAGTTGGGAGATTGCGTTCTGGGCTGCGCTATCGTCAGGCATTTCAACAAATCCAAATCCTCTGGATCTGCCGGTTTCCCTGTCTGTAATCACTTTTGCAGAGCTCACTTCACCGAAAGCAGCAAAATATTCCCTTAAATCTTCGTCCTGTACATTAAAAGACAGGTTTGATACATAAATGTTCATTTGTTCAATTTTAAAATAATGAAAATCTGAGTAAGGCAAGAAGTATAGGAATTAAATGCGGACTTAGCAGATTAATGACAAATACTGATGCAACGCTCAAATGAATGTGTAAAGATACACTAAAAATTACATTAACAAACTTTAATCTTTGTTCAGCGTAACATTCACTGCATTATAGCCTTTAGGGCTCCTGACCACTTCAAACTTTACTTTATCGTTCTCGCTGATTTGTATGTTGAGATCGTTGGAGTGCACAAAGATCCGTTCTTTGGTCTCGGAATCGATGATGAATCCAAACCCTTTCTGGGTATTGAAGAAAGATACTACACCGGTACGGATTGCTTCTTCTGGGTTATCTTCCATTTTAGGAACACCGAGTTGAATTTCTTCCGCCAGGAAAACCTTTTTATTACGGGGATCAGGCGGCGTATCTGTAAGATTACCGTTTTCATCCAGGTAAGCGATCATGCTGTCAAGACCCCTATTCTGGTCTTTATTATTCTTGCGCTCTTTCATCTTCTCCAGCTTCTCCTGTTGCTTCTTCATCCGTTGTTTTTCTTTTTCCCGCTTTGTAAAGGTTTCCTTTGATTTCGCCATGATAATAATTTAAGTTTAGTAATTGCATCCCGGTCCTCTGCCTACTGCGTAACCAGGCGCCCGTTAATACCTGTAGCAAACTGCATTGATGTTCATTCCTGCACCTACAGAAGCGAACATGATGAGATCTCCGGGTGATAAGGAATGCCCTTCGATCGCTCCCTTCCTTACCAGGTGTAATAAGGTTGGGATGGTGGCTACCGAACTATTGCCCAGCCATTGTATGCTCATCGGCATAATAGCGGCCGGTGGTTCACTGATGCCATATAACTGGTAAAAAGCTTTCAATATGCTTTCGTCCATTTTTTCATTTGCCTGGTGAATAAAGATCATTTTGAGCTCATGAATGGAAGCTCCGCTCTTATCCAGACAATCTTTCATGGCCGCAGGCACATTGGTCAGCGCATACTCGTACACTTTTCTACCCTGCATTTTGATATATCCTGTAGCATCATCGGTTTCCCTGGAATAGGATGTTCCGAGATTGATGAATCCAACTTCCTCCAGACAATCCGATCTGCTGGCCGCACTCAGGATACCCTGCTGAGGCTGCGAATCGGTTCTTTTTTCCAGGATACAGGCCCCTGCACCATCAGCAAAGATCATGCTATCGCGGTCGAACGGGTCAATGATCCTGGAAAGGGTTTCCGTGCCCACCACCAAAAAAATGGTGCCGGCGCCGGCTTTGATGAAACAATCTGCCTGGATCAGCCCCTGTAACCATCCGGGACAACCGAAGAGTACATCATAAGCAACACATTCAGGGTTTTTGATCCCCAGTTTGTGCTTGACCCTGGACGCAATGGAAGGTACCGTATCCGGCTGAAATGTGCCGGGTTTAAGATCACCGTAATTGTGTGCAACAATGATCTGACTGATCCGCTCCTTATCAATTCCACTATCATCGATAGCGGCCTGCGAAGCAAAAGCAGCCATTTCAGAGCTGCTGAATTCAGCCTCTGCGTATCTTCTCTCCTCTATTCCGGTTATCTTTTTGAAATTGTCAATGATCTGGTCCGTTCGCTTGTTGAATGGCGTACCATCCTCATTCAGGAAAACGGAATTATTGAAATCTTCATTTTTGCGGATATGGGTAGGGATATATGCTCCAGTTCCAGTTATGATGTTTCTACTCATGTGTTATTCAGGAATTACAGTGCAGAAAGCTTGGTGAACTCAAAACCACTGAAAATTTTGATGAAATTGGTATCGCCCGTTCTTTTGAAATTTTCAATGTTCGCTTCAGGAACCACTCTCCAGAAATTCTTCGCTTTCAACTCCCTGTAATCTGCAGTTTGAACGAAAAGGCCTTTGAAGGCACCCCGGATCTTACATTTGATCAATACAGGTGTTTCATTCAGGAATTTCTCTTCCACAAAATTTCCAATTTGCTCATTCGACATTATGACGGTTTTTAGTTTGATAATCAGATCCCGGAAATAGTTGATCTCTCCCCGATTTCCTGGCCAGTTGTTGCCGGGGAACGCTTTCGTCTCCTTCAAAATTGCCGGAATAATATTCACCTTTTAATTAGAACAGACCTCCACTAATGTTGAAATGAGGAATCAAAATAGGTGCAGGGAGGGTAATATTGGTATTGAAGATACGATTAAATTGCCATATGGGCCGGATTATGTTGAAAACGCCGGTGTTAATTAGCTTTTCATTTCCAGATTACAGAATATAAACAAATGATATTCAGTCAAATAGTGAGCCGTTCCTTGACTATTGCATCAGCTCCCCGGCGGAGCAGCAAAAGTACCCGAGCTTGCTGTTTTCTTCCTCTCCCATCTGTGTTTCATTCATAATATGAATTCGGATCTCCCCGAAATGCCAGTAACCTTCTTTTTCTTCGGTAATGGCTGCATGTTGGGAAAGTTCATTGGCGATCAATTCCGCCTCATCCATGAAGTTGAATTCGATGCCGAACAGTTTTATCTTTTTACAATGGTGCACTTCAAGCTCAAACAGGAAGTTGTTTTGATCATAATGCAGAAAGAAATAGCTGTCGTTGGAATGGAGCTGATTGTACAGATCCCTGCGGAGGAAGATGGGAGTATCTTCGTTTTCAAGTAAAACTTCTTCGTTCTGTTCATCATAGGCAACACCGAGTTTGGCGCGCACCAGCTCGCGGGGAATGCCGAATGGCAACCGGATCTTGTTGATGATGATTTCTTTCAGGGGTACGCATTCCAGCATCATAGAGGATGGGAAGATAAAAATTATCCTGATAATTCATTCCAGTTTTCCATTATCAGGCTTTCTTCCGGGCAAAGAACAGGTGCACCAGCAGGGTCAATAAACAAAACACAGTTCCTGTAGCTACCACACCCGGCCACTGATAGTATTTCCAGGCCTGTGCGCCTACAAAGGTTCCCGTAGACCCGCCAATGAAATAACTCACCATATATACCGTATTCAGCCGATTATTCGCATTGAGGCGAAGTGCAAAAAAGCTTGACTGGTTCATGATATGCATCGATTGTAAACCGAGGTCGATAAGAATGATGCCGATGATCAGTCCGATATAAGTGTAACCACCCACGTAGAAGATCCCCCAGCTCAGGAGCATAATGAGTATTGCAAAGAGAATGATCCTGTAAGCTGTGGTTTTAGCCGCGATCCTCCCTACCACTGCCGCCGCCAGCGCTCCTGCTGCACCAATAATGCCGAAAGAACCCGCAACAGACGGTCCTGCGTGAAAGGGCGCTTCTTCCAAATGAAAAACAAGGGTTGTCCAGAATGCACTGAAACCAGCAAAGGCAGTGGCTCCGCGAAAAGCGGCCACCCGTAGAACGGGCTGCGTACGAGTGAGAAAAACCAGTGAGCGCATCAGTTCTCCATATGATCCGGCAAAATTCGGTTGTACTTCAGGGAGACTGCGCCAGATCAGTATACCCAGCACCAGCATGAATCCTATTGCTATCCCATACATTGCTTTCCAGCCCAGGAACTCCCCTACAAATCCGCTCAATACTCTCGACAATAAGATCCCTACGAGCAATCCACTCATCACCATTCCGATGGCGGAGCTTTGTTTTTCTTTTGGCGCCAGTTCTGCCGCCATCGGTACAAACAATTGCGGAGCAATACTGGTGAAACCCACCAGGAAACTGGCTGCAAACAACCATTCCACCGATGGCGCCAGCATCATGCCTGCCAGCGAAATGATGATGGCCACCATATCCCAAAGGATCAGCTTGCGCCTTTCCAGCCTGTCGCCCAGCGGCACCAGCAGCAATAACCCCATCGCATAACCGATCTGTGTAAGCATTGCGATATTGCTGATCCTGGATTCAGGCACTCCAAAATCCCTCGCCATCAGTCCAAGTAATGGCTGATTATAGTAGTTATTGGCCACAATCATACCCGTAGCGATGGTCATCAGCCACAGTGTACTTTTTGTGAGCGCGGGTTTGGATTGCATCATCATTGCATGTATTCTGCTGCAAATTTATCGGGTAAAAACGATCTTTCCTTCATGGATCAGCGAACGTACAGGCGAGATCCTGCTCACCGCTTCTGCCGAACAACTGGCATCTACCAATACCAGGTTGGCCTTATCCCCGGTTGCGGGCCATTGGCGGTTACCCTTATCATCCAGCGGCAAAACGTTGGCAGTGGCCAGTTTCAGACTTCTCGAGAGATCGAATTCAGTGGAATAACCATAAAGCTGCGCCATCAGATTCGCTTTCTGCAATACGCTGCCGGAGCCGAAAGTATTCCAGTGGTCTATAATGCTGTCATTGCCGGTCAGAACGGTAACGTCATATTTATACAATGCTGGAATGGGCATGATAGTATTGCCAAATGGAATAGTGGACACGATCCCAATACCAGCACCTGCAAGACTATCTGCTATCGATTCCTGTTTAGCCTTATCCAGTCTCGCGAGCACGAAGCAATGACTGAGAAAGGTTTTGCCTTTCAGTTGCGGATTGGCCTTCACTCTTTCGATGAGGTATTCAACAGTTTTCAATCCGGATTCTCCGCCTTCATGCAGGTGGATATCGATCCCTTTATTGAATTCCATCGCCAGATCAACAGTGAAGTTGATGCTTCTTTGAATATCTCCGTCGATGGACTGCGGATCGAGACCGCCGATAAAATCGATGTCCATTTTTGCAGCTTCGCGCATAAGGCCGGTACTATCGGTGTAGTATAACCCATGTTGCGGGAATGCCACCAGTTCTGCGCCAAAGCTGTCTTTTTTGTTTTGAAGGGCCAGTTGCAGGTTCTTCAGTGAGTTCAGACCTGAAGTTGGATCGATATTTACATGGCTTCTTGCAAAATCACTACCATTGGATTGCAGCAGCTCTACCAGCTTTTCCGCTCTGTAAGTGGATGTTTTCAGTAATTCAGGAATGATCCTTTGTTCAAGTGAGATCATATCGCGCACGCTCCTGTTCTTTTTCTGTCTTGCTTTCCACGGACCACCATAGAATGTTTTATCAAGATGAATATGCATGTCCCTGAATGCAGGCAACATCAGCATTCCTTTTGCATCGATGGCTTTGGCTTTTGGATCATTCGGAAGGATAGCAGCAATCTTACCATCTGCGATCTTTATGAGGAAGAGCTCTGTTTTGGTAGCGATCACCTCCCCTTCTTCATATTCAAAACCGGTTTCCAGTTTTACATTTTTAAGGGAGTAATTCTTTTGATCAGGTATAGCACTGCTTTCTCTTGACGATTCACCCGCCATTACATTACCACCCAGCATCACTCCTGTTCCGCCTGCTACCAGTGCAGATGCATTCCTGATAAAGTGCTTCCTTGAAATATTATGTTGATCCATTCCTTTCAGTTTGATTCAAAATTACGCCGGTACTGTGGGAGGGAGGGTGCGGAAATCATGCCAATACTTGTAATATTTATAACGCGGTCTTGAATTCGCGGGGAGACGAGCCTGTCTGCGACCTGAAGAAATTCGAGAAATACGCAGGGTCTTTGAACCCGAGCTCAAAGGCAATTTCCTTGAGGCTCCGATCCGTTGACAGGATCATTCGTTTAGCCTCCAGCGTTACCCGCTTCTGAATAAAGAACATGGCGGATACCTGGAATTGCCGCTTGCAAAGAATATTCAGGTAATTGGGCGTGATATGCAATAACCCTGCATAGAATGCTACGGATTTCTCTTCCCTGAAATACTGTTCAACCAGAGAAAGGTAACGTTGCAGCACAGGAGTTTTTTGATAAAGGCTCAGGTCTTTGAATTTCTGTTCCGCTTCGCGATTTACCAGCTGCGCAATGATATTGCTGCGCAGATAGATCAGGTCCCAGCTGATAGGTTGCTGTTTCAACTCTATGCGGACAGATTGGAATTCATAACACATCAACTGAAAAGCTTTCGGGGAGAGTTGTACAACGGGATGATTTTGAAAGAGAAGAAAAGACAGATCCAGTGAAGCGGAAAAGGTTTCAAAGATCCTTTTGCTGATCATCAGCTGATATGCTTTTGTGCGGGCGCCCAAATTCCATTTATGCACCTGGTGCGGGAACAGGATATGCACCTGGTGATCTGTTACCTTATGATCCGTGAAGTCGATGGAATGAATACCACTCCCCTTTTCAAATAGCAAAAAGAGGAAAAAATCATGCTTGTGAAATTTCTCAATACTGCGGGCACCAAAGATCTCATGGTATTGAAAACTGGGCTCGGCCTCCTGGTCTGAGAGGAACTCCCTGATATTGAGAACAGGGATCTTGTCTTTAGATGTTTTAGATGTGCCGGCCATGCTGGCAAAGGTAATTCAGTATGACTACAATATTGTTATATGGATATCCTGCGCTGTTACCTGTGCGGTAGTACGCTGTAAGTGTATATGTCAATTGGGAGTCAGTCGGAAAGCAAGCGTACAATCAAGCATAGACATCGGATATCACCCGGATAGAACAGGGAAATCATACGCTTTTACCTCGGGAGGGACCCGAAAACTATAGCAATAAAGCTCAGCTATCACAGTACAATCACTCCAATCTGCAGGTCAGGCAATAAAGTTTAAAGTTTAAGCATTACAGAATTTTGGACAAACAAGTCCAAATGAGGTGAAGCTATAGTCAAAATCACCTGTTTCGTTCAAAATCCTGTTGCATTGCCAGGAATGGGAAAATATAAGGCTGACAGTCAATGTCAACAAACTTTCTTATACGACTAGTATATGCATAGTATAAGAAAGTTGAAAGTGGAAATAATAAACATAGGAGATTTGAATTTGCATTCGATTTGTTCATTCTAAAACTTTCGATCATGGCAAGACAATCCGGAAAAACAAAACTGGTGGGCCGTATTGGCGATGTGGTCTACTACAAGATGGACGGCAAATATTATGCGCGTGCTGTGAGCTCTTTAAGTGGCCGGCGTGTGAAGCGCGATCCGAAATTCAAACGCACGATGGAGTTTGCAAAACTTTTTGGAATAGCAAGCAAGCTGGCTTCAGAACTGCATCGCAGCCTTCCGTTTGAAAAGAGAAGTCACAAGTTGTATCGTAAAATGACCGGACGCGCTTATCAACTGTTGAAAAATGAAATGGAACAGGCAGCCGTTACAATTGAATTGAAGAAACAATTTTGGCCTGAAGATAATAAGCAAATTGTACAGGAGAAAGTGGAACTGTTTATTCCGGTGCCGCAAAAGCAGGACAACAATAACAAATTACTTTGCGAACTTCAATCAATCCCTAACGGCAAAACCGCCTCCCAGAACCTGCTCAGTCCTGAAACGCGGCGCCAGCTTTTGCCGTATCATTTATGGCTAGCGTACTTTCGCAAGCAAGGACTGTTCAACATTAAGGCTTTCGACCAAAGCATCAACTTCCTTGAAGTTGTCAGGACAAAGGATCAGGATGCCTTTAAAAGCCAGGATCCTCACTTTTTCATCAGGATAGAACCCAAGCGGCTGCAACCATTTTCCCAGCAATTTGATAAACGATGCAGGCTGCTGCACTTTTTCGGAATTGGAAAAATGGCTGGCGGGATAGTAATGCTGCCTGATCACAAGCCTATGAGCGCAGGGAACTCCCTCGAAGTTATTCTCACGGAAGCGGGACAGGATGGGCCTTAGCAATTGAAGAGCCTGGATCAGATCAGGAAACATTTCCCGGTTGGCATCGCTGAAAACTTTGTTTTCCTTTTTGATCTTCTTGTGCTTTTTGTGCTTGCGTTCGCACTCGCTGCAACAGAATAAAGTCTTGTGCATTTTTCATTTTTTTTAAGGTGAATAATGGGCAGAGTAAAAGGGATCAATACCTGAATACTTACAGGTATTCATGACTTCTGAGCGTTAACCTTAGTGCATGACATATCCGTATTGCTTATTGCAATAGCGAAGCAATATGCAAGTAGCATGTAGCGTCATGCACGCAACGTTCAGTGTTAGCGTTCAGCTTTAGCCTTCAGCATGCAGCATTCCACTTTAACTCTCAGCATCCGGCATCCGGCATTCTGCTGGAGTTGCAGCATAACGCTTTAGCAATGCATCAGCATCGCAATTCAGCTTTCAACTGAACTTTGTTCTGTTTGAGATATGAGAAAATAAACGGCGGAGGAAAAATGAAAACCCAAGGTGGAGTATACAACAAAAAAACTATAGGGCTGACACCTACCCGCCTTCTGCAACGCTGGCCCTGACAAGGCCGCCGTCTTTCGACGGTACTCCAACAGAAGACAAAAGTAGGCCCAACCCTATAGTTGTAAATATAGTGTAAGGGCACTACATTCGGCCTTGCGGAGTAAAATTGTCAGATTTGCATTGCAAGACGTTTATGTATATGCGTTCTTTCTAGTTGTCCTATCCAAATATACGAAAGATGATTTCTAAAAGATTGTAGAAGAAAAAAATATTTTAAGATAGATATAACGCTGACGAATATTTGAAGTTACCCGTTGAGAGTTTTTTTTGATCCCTGTTCTTTTAGTTATTATCGCTACTACTTAACCATCGTTAACATCGTAACCATACATAACCATTTCCCATCGATCCAAATAAAAGTACTGGTTGACCATTCATAAAGGCTGAAATCCTCTCCCATCCAGGTTCCTGCGCTGGTGCCCTTACTGATCACTACGGCAGTATTGCCTTTAATTGTGATATGCATTTCATCTGAATCCATCCGGTTATGCGTGAGTTTACCGGATGCTATCGGAACAAGAAAATCAGCTTTAGTGGTAATACCATCTGCACCAACGATCACCCAATCATCGGTCATGAATGGTGAGATTTGGTTCACATCATTGCTGACGATGGCCTGATCCCAACGGATTACCGTTTCCCGTAAAGCTGACTCGCTCATATGATTGGATTTATTTGTGCTGTTCCCTGGCTTTCAGGAAGCCACCCTGTTTCAATTTCACCAGGTCTTCAACATAGTTTCTGTATACAACAATGGCTTTACCAGCTTCCAATTTGTAATAGGGCGCAGGGAAATATACCTTCCATTCTTCTTTAGTAAGCTTTCCTTTCAGAGGGATTGCCACTTCTTCGGAGAAATCCAGTTTCACTGGTTTAACAGTGGTATGCTTATTCAATTCGTGTGCGTAATCACGGGTCTCGTAAGGGCCCGCCCATTTCTGGTCCTTTGTTTTGTAAACATGATTTTACATATATTTTTCATGTACATAGGTGCCGCTGTCTGCAAATACATAAAGCAAAACGTTTTTGTATCGTGTAAATGGCGGCCTGCCATAATGATCAAAAACGAGGAACTCAATGGTATCTCCTTCAAATTTGCCATATACTTTTTGAAGAATACGATATTTTGCTTTAAAGCTCTCATCGAACTCCCCGGGCTGATATGGTAACTGATCAACCGTGATCATTTCTCCTACAAATGCAAAGAGCTTGTTGTATCCTCCATTATAGTTCCTCACCGAATCGGCAGGTTTATATCTTTTCGTTTCCTTCATATCGGGAGAAGTTACTCCGGTTTGAGAATAGCCCGTCAGAGCAGCCAGGGATAAGGTGGCAAATAAAATGCCTGAAGCAATATTCATGTTGATGGATTGTCAGATCCGTTTCGCTTTTTTGGGCACTGTCCCCTCCTGGAACTCTTTGCGCTGCGTCTTATCGCCAAGGTCCATCACAAAGCGCTCCCACTCTCCTTTCTCATTCAACACAGCGCAACTCCAATCTCCCGTTACATCGTCTGCGAACTGCCAGAGAATATGGTAGCCATCTTCATTGGAAAATCCTTCATCGTCTGCCTGCAAAATGCCACCAACTTTATTCCAGATGGTGGATTTGATATTGGCCACTATTTCATAATTCCCTTCTTCGAAGGATGCATCCAGCATCTGGATTGCATAGATCACTTTCACTTTATTGAAATATTCGGTGAGCCATTGTACTGAAGAAAGCGGTTTGTCTTCCTGGATGAATTCACGGAATTCGTTCAGCTCATCCTGTCCGAGTTCGCCGGGCAATACGGGATTCCTTTCCAGTTGAGCGAGGTGATCGCCTTCTTCATTGAGGATGTCTATAACAGTCCATTTGCCGGGCTCTTCGCCTTCATCGAAAGCGAATTTGGCAGATAATTCTTCTGAAACGAGTCCTTCCATTAAGTCATCCATATGGATGTCCGGGTCCTGCGTGCCTAAAACTCTGATGTAATATCCCATTGTTGCTGGTTTATGAGCTGTAAAGTACGGGAAGAATTATGATATGGGGAAATGGATAGTGGCAGGCGGGTTGTTCGCCGGAGGCGAACTAATAGAAGTCTCTCGCCGGGAGGCGAGCGACTGCCAGCTCTCTGCCTGCATTGGACAAACCGGGAAGTTAATGGGAAAAAATGGGGCTGGCCGATTGATATGACCAGCCCCTCTGAATGGCTAAGGTTCCGTGGCTATACTTTGTACATTATTTTCTTTTTCTTCTTATGAGGAGGATGGTTCCTGCAATCAGCAGCAGCCCCGGGATAGCATATACGAAAACGTACCAGAGCACTTTACCAGTGTTTCTTCCAATGGTGAGGAATACATCTTTATGCTCTATGATCCTTGTATATACCGGGTACTCGTTATTTGTAAGCCAGCTATACAATCCCAGACCGATTGCGCCGCCACTGGAATATCCGGAAGTCATAAAATCAGCATCTCCCATCACTATTATCCTCTGCTCCCTGTTATTTACCTGGCGGGTCATTTTGATGCCGATCACATATTCATCGCGTTGTATATCGCCTTTTTCCGGCTCAAACACTGAAGCAGCAGAATCTTCCTGAACGTATCCTTTTTCGATCCAGGCATTCTTATTACCGGCCAAAGTGAATATAGGCTCGATAACAAATCCATTCGTGTCAACATAATTGATTACGGCCGCTCCGGGAAAAAAGCTGCTAATACCGTACTTAGGATCCAACTGGTACAAATGCATTGCACTCTCCTTCGCCAAATAAGCTCCGGCCCTCGTCATAGCGCCTCTTATATGGTCAGCATTACCTGTATTATGTTTATTATAAAGCAGCTTCCCATCCTCCAGGTTCACTCCTATCTTGTTCAATACAGGATTGAGCATTTGTTGTTTGCCGGGCTCGGCATAGAACATGGCATTGCCGCCCTCTTCGATAAAACGAAGTATCGAATCCTGTTCTGTTTTTTCCAATGCTGATTTAGGATCGGCTACTACCAGAAGTTTTGGTTTATCCACCAAACTACCATGCAGGAAAGAAACAGTATCGGCCATCATACCATTATTGATCATGGCTGGAGCCATCAGCGTATTGTTGGTATGTGAACCAAATTCTCTTTCTCCATTTCGCCAGGGGCTGCGCTCATAATGACCTGCAGTGAATTTCACTTCAGGTTGAAGGTTCCTGGTAAGCTTCATCACTGATGCAGACACCACAGGTTCCGGAGGCCAGATTATGAAATCAAACGTGCGGAGCAACGTTTTCTTTTCCTTATACTTCAGCTCCATCACCAGTCGCATTGGCTCGCGCGAAAGGTCTACCTGCTTATTGATCTCGCCGGGTTTCTGAAAAAGGTCCAGGTCATTTTTACTCATTCGCGCAAACTGTTTGGCAATATGATGAATACTCTTATTCTTGAATGCCTTGTACAGCATACTGTCTCCTTTCGGAATATCATAATAGTATTCATATTTCAGTTTGATATTGGGATAGAAACGAATGTATTTGCTCCAGAAATTCTGGATATAGGCATTTCTTGCATTGGGTACTCCGAAAGGTAAATTAGCACCAAGGAGGTTGGTATACAGGGTTACTGTTACGGGCGAACCATCAAGCTCTTTCAGTACGGCCTGCGTGGCGGGATCGATGGTATTGAGCTTATTACGCGTTACATCCAGGTAGCCGATATAACCCGGACGGGAACTGGCATAGCCAAGCAACAGCACCAGGGTAATCAGCGTCATGTTGCGACCGGCGGCAACCGTCCATTTTTTCGATTCATGTTTACTTTTCAATTTGATCATCGCCAGGCCAAGGAAAAGTGCAATAATCAACAGAAAATAGAACAGGTCTTTTGTTGTGATCAGCCCGGCAATCATGGTTTCCGTTCTGCCGGAGATCTGAAGGAACCAGGTAAGGTCACGAATGAAATCATAGTGCTGAAAAAAACCGCCCGCTATTTCCAGCACAAAGAATGCAAGGAATGTAATAATACCGGCAACTATCTGATAATTGGTCAAACAGGAAATAAAAAGTCCGATGGCCATATAGGTACTGCTCACGAGAAACAGACCGAGCATGATACTCAAAAGCCAAAGCGGCTCTGCGTTCTGAATGGTGAGATAGCCGGTGAACAGCAGCAGACCCACAGCACTCATGAGTGCGAGATTAAAACCTTGCAGGCCCAGGTATTTCCCCAAAACGATTTCGCGGATCCTTACGGGTGATGAGCTCAGTAATTTCATGGTGCCGGAGGTCTCCTCCCTGTTGATGATTCCCATGGTGATGAGCGGAATAAAAAGATAGAGATATTTAAGGCATTGCCCCAGTGTGCCGAGAAACATATTAATGGTCAGCGGTCCGGTAAAACCGTTCCAACCGGGGCTATTGGTCTTTTCTATTTCCTGGATCCTTGCTCCGTCCATCAATGGCGTCACAAACTGCATACCGCTGATCACAAAGAATACTACTATCACCACCCAGGCAATGGGAGAAAAGAACAATGTTCTGAGCTCAGCCCTTGCTATTTTGAGAATTATTTTCATTGCAAATACGGTTGTATGGAATTTTATTTTTTTAGTTACCGATCATTTCAAGAATGCCTTCATTCCTGATGATCATCATACCCTGTCTGTCTTCCGTGATACCATCCTTTAGACGGTAAGTATATTTAGGGATACCAGCTTCGAGAACCGTAGGCATGTATTCGAATTGAATATTCTTCCGCTGCTTCAGCGCATCTCCCACTTCAATGATATGTGTTGATACAATGAATAGACAGTTCACATATTCCGAAAAGGCTTCGGTTACAGCCAGTGTGCCATCGTAGGCATCTTTTACGTTGGTGCCTTTGAACAATTCGTCGAACATCAGCAGCAGGTGTTTGCCGGTAGCAGTAGCATCAGCCGCATTCTTCACCCGCACCACTTCCGCATAGAAATGACTATAACCTAATGCAATATTATCCGCCACATTGATACTGGAATAAATCCCTTCCCGCACAGAGAACTCCATGGATTTTGCTGCTACGGGAAAACCGATATGCGCGAGGTACATACCAATGCCGATACTCTTCATCCAGGTGGATTTACCGGCCATATTGGCGCCGGTGAGGAAGATCACGTTGCTTTGCTCCTGCATTTCAATATCATTCCCGATTGCCTTTTCAATACAGGGATGTTTCAGATCGATGGCATGCAGTCTGTTCAGTTTTTTGGGCAGGGCTTCAGCGTAAGTAAAATTCCTGGCGGCTGCTACACTACTAACGGCAATGTTCAGATCCAGTTCACTGATAAAAAACAATACATCTTTTATTTGTTCATAGAACCGGCTTTTGAGGAGATGGTCGTAAGCGGCAATGGTCTTTACAGAGATGGACGAGTAGATATTGGTGTTGAGCAGTTCCGCTATCTGACTTTCGCCGAGTATTTTCAATACCTGATCAACGCGAGCGTTGAAAGGCCCATTTGTCTGTTGGAGTGTCAGAGCAAATGCATAACATTTCTGAAGTGTTACGATAGTAGCCTGCAGCCCCTGTATCAATGCCTTGTACCGATGATCACGGGTGAGGGATGCCAGGGTTTTCTTCATCAGGATATTGGCAAAGCTGCGTAATTGCCCGGATTCCGCTGCCGCATCGGTGTATTCCTGCATCAGCAGTACCTGCTGCGGATCGAAAGGGAATTGGTATTTCCCTTCCTGAAAGAAGCGAAAGATGGCAGTGCGTTGATTGAGCGCTACATCATCCATCAAAGGATGTTTGAAATACTGTTCCAGCAGTTGTTCACCACCACGGGTCTTCACCTGGTTGAAAAGAAAGTATACAGATCCCTGGCGAAATTTCCCCATCAGGTTCAGCTCATCCTGGGATTGCCTGTCTATACTAAAACTCATACTTTTAAATTTTATTTGAGTGTGGCCGGTGACTTTTGTTTGTTCGCCTCCGGCGAACACAGTGTCGCCGGAGGCGACAGAATAGAAGTCACTCGCCGGGAGGCGAGCGACTGCCCGCACGCTGTGTTTATTCTTTCTTTCCTTTTTTCAATGTCTCAAGGATTCCTTCATTGCGAATGATGATCATGCCATGACGGTCATCGGTTATCCCCTTCTCCAACGTATAGGTATATTCGGGAATAGCGCCGTTCATTCGTGTAGGCAGGTAGTGAAATCCGATATTGGGTTTCTGTTTAAGCTCATCACCGGCTTCCACGATATGGGAAGAGATCAGGAAAAGGCTGTTCTTCTTCCTGGCAAAAGCATGTGTTACAGCCACTGTTCCTTCATGCGCATCTTTCACATTCGTGCCCCTGAATAGTTCGTCAAAAACAACAAAAATGGATTTGCCGGCGCCCAGTTCCGATGCTACCTGCTTCACGCGCAGAACTTCTGCGTAAAAATGACTGGCCCCGATACCAAGATTATCCGGCAGATTGATTGTAGTGTAAATCCCATCCATAACCGAAAACTCCATTGACTTTGCCGCCACGGGAAACCCCATATGGGCCACATATACAGCAATACTGAATGCCCTGAGGAAAGTGGATTTACCCGCCATATTGGCCCCGGTAAGGAAAACAATGGATGTAGCCGCATTCATGCTCAGGCTATTTGGAACAGGGCTTTTCAACTCAGGATGGTACACGCCTTCCAGTTTCAGTGTATTGGAACTCTGCGGATGTACAACAGGAAAAATGAACTGTCTTTTTGTAGCAACGGTGGCAACAGAGATAAACACGTCCATCTCGTAGATGAATTGCAGGATGCTGATCACCTGACCTCTTTCCCTGATCCGGATCAGGATATCGAAAGCTGTAACAGCCGCATAAGAGATCTTTGTACCAGGCTTCTCCTTCAATACCGGCTCCAATGCGGGCAGTTTCAAGAGCTCTATCATTCTCTTTCTCTCTTCCAGTAATTCCTGTACCTGAACAATAGCTCCTTTTTCCAGGAATATTTGTACAGCATGGAAAAGTGAAATAAAAGCGCTTACACCATTGCTGATCTCTTTTTCACCCAGGGAAGATTGACGGCCTTCGTTATTATCGTTTTGCTGCGTAATGTATTTCTCAACATTGTCCAACAATGCCGGTTCAAAGGGGAACTTCGTTTGCTGCCGGGCAAATGCTTCGATGATGGCTGCCCGTTTGCTGATGGCTTCTTTGTCTGACAATGGATTCCGGAACATCTTTTCCAGCAGGGACTCACCACCACGGGTAGACGTATTATTGTAAATATCGTAAATGCCGCTTCGCTCCCTTTTGGCAAACAGTCTGAGATCTTCGATGGTTTGATCATCCGTCTGGAGGAACATCTTGTATATTTTTACTGATTATCGTTTTCTATTTTCTTTTCCTGCGCACCAGTACGATCACGGCCAGAAGTATGAGTCCTGCCGGCACCAGGTATACCAGCACATCCAACTGAATCTGCGCTCCCCGGTTACTGAGTGTAAAGAACCTGTCAACCGCAAGCGGGTAATTGGCATAGGCGGGATATCGATTGTTCAATCCCCAGCTATATAACGCGAGATTGAGCCTGTACTTACTGAGTCTTTCGAAGGTCATGAAATCCGCGTCACTCGCCACAATGATCCGTTGCTCCCGGTTATTGATCTTCCTGGTGAGCTTTACAGCCACTACATATTCAGTCTTCCGAACATCGCCTTCGGCGGCTGAGAAAACCGGCGCTGCAGAATCCACTACCAGTACTCCATTTTCGATCCAGGTATTTTCATTGCCTTGCTGTACAATCACAGGCTCGATGGTAAATCCATTGGTATCTGCAAAGCTGATATGACCTGCTCCCTCATTCCACACCTGTCCTCCCATGATGCCATAGTCCTGGAAATACTGCATGAGCCTTTCTTTAGCCAGAAAATTACCGGCCCTGGTGAGTTTGTTCACAGATAAATGCGGCATTTCATGTTCATTGGGATGAACGATGATGCCATTGTTTACATGTACTCCGAGCTTTGATAATATGGGTTGAAGAATGAACTGCTTGCCGGGCTCACTCAAGATGATTGCATTGCGGCCTTCATCGATATATTGATTGATCCTGTTCTTTTCTTCCTGGCTATACTCCGATCTTGGATCGGCAATCACCAGCAGGTTCACATTTGCAGGAATCCCTGATTGCTGAAGAGAGAAAGTATCGCAATCAACACCATTGTTGATAAGGGATATGGGCTCTGATTTACTAATGGCATGATTTTGATAATCTCTTCTTGCATGTTTGAAGGGGCTGCGTTCAAAGTGGCCCGACAGAAAACCTATCCGCACATCACTACTCCTTGAAAGCCTTTTGATACTTCCTGAAACATTTTCCTGTGTTGGCCAAACGTCTGGCGGCGTATAGGTTCGCAAAAATGTTTTCTTCCCTTTATATTCAAGCTCCATGAGCAGGCCCAGGTCTTCTTTCGACAGATCGGTCAATTGATCTATCTCCTGCTTTTTTTTGAATATGGAAGACCGGATACCCAGAATTTCCGCCTGGATCACTGCAATTTCTTCGAGTGTTTTGCCTGGATATTTCCGGTAATAACTACTGTCGCTTTCTTTCAATCCATAGTAGTATTCATATTTGAAATGAATGTTTGGATAGAATCGAATGTATGGCTCCCAGAAACCCCAGATATAATTGTTGCGGCTTTGCGGCAGCCCATAAGTTCCGCTCCTGCCCAGCAGGTTGGTATACAGCGTAACTGTCAGCGGCGATCCGTCCAGTTCTTTCAAAACAGCCTGGGTAGCGGGATGCAGCGTATTCCTTTTTGTTTTCGTAAGATCTGCATAAGCAATATAACCCGGTCTTGAACTGAAGTAACCAAGGATACAAACCAGCAGGAACAATCCTGTATACCTGGTAAAAATGGCTGTCCATTTTTTTGATTCCTGTGTACTTTTCAATTTGATCAGCGTGAATCCCACAAAGAGCAGAACGATCAAAAGGAAGTAGATCACATCACGACTGGTGATCAAACCGCCCAACATCAGCTCTGCCCTTCCCTGCATGGAAAGCGCCAGGGTAAGATCGCGGATAAGATCGTATTGCTGCCAGAGAGCATTGATATTGGACAGCACAAACAGCAGGGCGAATGTAAGCACTGCAGCCACCACCTGGTAACTGGTAAGGGCCGACACAAATAGTCCGATGGCAGAAAATGCATTCAGTATCAGGAACAATGCCAATAGCCCTGCCATATACCAACCGGTTTCTGCATGTTCGATATTGAAATACGAAGCCACCATGATGATGGAAAAAACAAGCAATACCAGGATATTGAAGAAAACAATGCCCAGGTATTTGCCCAATACGATCTCGCTGGTGGATACAGGTGAGGAATACAGTAATTTGATAGTGCCTGTATTCACCTCCCGGTTGATCACTCCCATGGTAAGCAATGGCACCAGCATATAAATATATTTCGCGAACTGCTGCAACAACGGGAGCACATAATTTGCTGAAATACCACCTGCAAAGCCGATCCAGTTTTCCTGCTCTTCCAGCATCACTTCCTGCATGCTTGTCATTCGTTCAACCGGCGCCGTGAGCAGCACAGCCCCGATGATATAAAAAAGGATCAATACCAGCCAGGCAATAGGTGAATAGAACAAATTCCTCAGCTCTGCCCTGGCTATCTTAAAGATTATTTTCATTAGTAAGCGCATTATGATTGCCTGGATAATTGTTTGAACACATCATCTAAGACAGATTTTTCCAAACTGATCTCCTGCAGTTTCCAGTTATGCTGTATACTGGCCGCAATGATGGATTCATTCACGGGTTTGTTTTCTGCAAACCAGATCCGGCATTGTCTGTCTGTGATGAACTGCACTTTGGTAACGCCTGGAATTTTGCTGAGCTCGGATTCAGATGGAGGATTTTCCATCCGCACCAATATAGTAGTAGGCTGCAGGTAATTGTTGAAACTCTCCATGGAATCAGAGAACACCATTCGCCCCCCTTCTATCATGATGATATCCCGGCAAAGCAGGTTGATCTCTGAAAGTACATGTGAGCTCAACAGAATGGTATGATCCACTGCAATTTCCCTGATCAGTTTTCTGGCTTCGATGATCTGGTTGGGATCGAGCCCATTGGTGGGCTCGTCCAACACTACTATACCGGGTTTATGGATGATGGCCTGTGCAATGCCTACACGCTGACGATAGCCACCACTGAGGTTCCTGATCAGCCTCGAGCTGAAATGTGTGATGCCAGTTCTGTCCATCACTTCCGCCACAGCTTTTTTCACTTTTCCAGTTTCTATGAATCGCAGATCGGCTGCATAGGTGAGAAATTCCTGAACGGTGAAATCGCTGTACACCGGCGGCGTTTGGGGAAGAAAGCCCAGTTGCTTTTTTGCCAGCCTGGGATCCTTGCTTTTATTGATGCCGTTGATGATTACATTCCCTTCTGTCTGATTCAGCACTCCGCAGATGATATTCATAGTGGTAGACTTGCCGGCTCCATTGGAGCCGAGCAGTCCGATCACACCGGGTTGACTGATCTCGAAATTAATATCACGGATAGCCCAGGCACTGGAATACCTGTGGGAAAGGTTTTCCACTTTTAATACTGTACTCATATGTTTTACTATTGAAGAATAAGGCTGTAGTACCTTATCTGTGATTCATCAGGTAGACTTTTTGTTCATTGGGTCCTGTACCGTTGTAATGGCCTGTAAGCACGAGTGTATTGGACTTGTTATACCATTTGTTGATCACAACACTACCATTAACATAGCCGAAATTATCTGCAATAAATACAGCAAGCAGTTCTTCAGAGGCCTGGTCCCTGATCTCGAATTCATACTGACCAACAGCCGTTCTGGCATTCATTTCCGTAAACTCACCAATGCCTTTGTATGGCAGGCTCTGCATGAATGAGCCGGCAGGTTCACCTTTAAGGTTCACACTGATGGGCTGGGCATTGCCAAAATTGGCGAAACGAATAAAGGTTACACTGTCATTTGCTTTCAATGCTGGGATTTCGTCTTTATGCAGGAGGAACTCAGCGGCTGTTTTATTGCCGAAAATGAACATGGAGTAGAAGCTCTTTTCTTCCAGCTCCAGGTTGGCCCTGATCAGAGGTGAGTCATGTGTTGACGTATCGGACGTGCTCCAGAGATCCAACGGCTGCAGAGGCTGTTTGGTAGAGATGGAATTGGTTCTTACATCATAGTACTGCTTATTGTTGATCATGAGCGCTGTTTTAAATTGCAGCGGCCTGTTACCGGACAGATCAGCGTACAGTTCCGTACCATTGTCCAGCGCATTAAAAAGCTGAACAGTGGATGGGCTGCCAACAAAGGGCTCTTCTTTACTGCAGGCAGCGAGCATTAACATTCCGAGCAGTATAACTGTCATGGATATCCTGATCCGGTGATTGCAGCACCGGTATGAAAATGAACTGACCATAAAATATTTTTATTGAGTGTTCTCTTTTACATGTATTAATTCAGTACTACCTGCTATTGTATTCAGGATTCTGTACCAGGAAGGCATTAACCTTGATCTCATCCGTGGGTATGGGATACAATAACTGATAATCTCCCCACCAGGGTTGTTTGTTCGCCATTGCTGCTAGAACAGCTCCTGCTTTCCCGGTCCTTTTCAGATCGAACCAGCGGTGCGCCCATTCGCCGAACAGCTCTACCCTTCTCTCCTGCGCAATCGCCTCCTTAACCTGTTCTGCCGTAAGGGACTGATCGAGATTGTCCAGATCTGCCCTTCCTCTCAAAACATTCAGATCTGAAATGGCATTGTCTTTTCCCCCGGGAGACAGCAGCACAGCGGCTTCTGCACGTACCAGGTACATTTCTGCCAGTCGTATCACGGTATAGTATTCCGTTTGCGCCCCTGCCCCAAAGCCTCCGTTTTTGTATTTCCACGGCATATGCCAGCTGAGTTTCTGAACAGTCCAGGAACTTTTTCTTTTATCACCTGTTTCAAAAGCATTCATCAATTCATTGGTCAGCGAATAACGCGGTATCCAGGTTGGATCCGGAACCCCTGGTGGGATGTTGTATTCGACAGCCTCAGGGATGCGATTGCCGATATTTAGGTTTTCCGAAGCAGGTTTAAGCTGAAAAATAGCTTCGGGACTTTCCTTCAGAAAAACATTATCAATATTGAATTCGATGGAGAATAAAGCAGTTTGGCCGATCACTTCCGTAGCACTTGCAATGGCCTTATCGTATTCTCCAGTGTAGAGATACACACGGGCCAGCAATGCTTCGGCAACCCACCTGTTCACTCTCACCTTCTCACCTTTTCCTACTGAAAGATCAGCGGCCAGCATAGGCTTTGCCGTTATGAGATCAGCCTTGATCTGCTCAAATACTTTGGGAACAGGCGAACGTGAAAGCCGGTTTGTTTTATTGAAATCCGTGGTAAGCGCCAGTGGAAGATCGCCAAAGAAATTGACGAGATAAAAATAAGCGAAGGCACGCAATACAAGGGTTTCCCCTCTCAATTGATTGCGGATACTGTCCGGAATATTGGAAGCACTGTTCCCGGAAAGACCTTCCAGCACTGCATTTGCATCGTAAACCAGTTTATAGGCAGTTACCCAGATCGCTTTCGATTTTCCCATGATCGCAAGCGTTAGCTTATTGTTATTGGTTGCCAGATCTTCGATGTTGCTGGAAGTAACTACCCTGTATTCATCCGAAGACAGTCCCCCCGAAATGGTGCTCAACCCGGCCGCAAAAGCAGAACTGCCAATGTTCATTAAGTCAAGATTTAGCCCATGTATCATTTTGGAATAAAGACCGGCTACTGCCCATTCGGCCTGTTTGCTATCCGAAAACAATTCTCCTGTAGTAACTGTATTGATAGGAGGAGCTATTTCAAGTAGTTTTTTACATCCCGTAATGCAAATCAGGATGGCAGCAGCATATATGAGATAAAATTTTTTCTTAAGCATACTATCAGATTTAGAAGGAGAGTCTTAAACTGGTGGTGATCACCCTTGAGATGGGAATTGTATTGGTTACGCCATCCACATCCGGATCAAAACCTTTGAATGAAGAAAGTGTAAAAATGTTCCCTGTGCCGATTGCAAAGCCGGCAGATTTGATACCTGTTTTACTGAGCCATTTTTCCGGCAGGGAATAAGCCAGGTTCAGGCTTACCATGCGGAGGTATTTCACTTTTACATAATACCCGTCAGAGTTCTGAAAGGGTCCGAGCTCAGTCACCCTGGTGGTATACCTGGGGAATTTCACTATATCGCCGGGCTTTTGCCAGTGATTGTTTTTGACCTCCTCCGGCAGAATAAAATTTATCTGCTCACCCGGTAATCCCTGGAACAAAGGATTGGGACGATATTTATTGGTGAAAGAGAAGTTGGTGCTCAACGAAATTCTTTTGTACCCCGCGTTGACTACCAAACCACCATAGTATTTATCATTCATATCGATCAGGATACGCCTGTCGTCCAGTGCAGATAGAGGGAATCCCTGTCCTGTTGTTACTCTTCCATCCTTGTTAGCATCCTCGAAAGTGAATGAGCCTGTCAACGGATCGATCCCCGTATATTTAAGGAGATAACGTGCATCCATTGATGCGCCTACTTTATATAACCCTTTGTCTGGTGAACTTTCCAGACCCGGATAATCTGCCAGGGTATTTTTGTTGGTACTCACATTGAAATCCAGAGAAACATGCCAATCCTCCTTGTTAACCAGCTTCACACCCAGGGTAATTTCAACTCCTTTGTTTTGAACAGCTGCCAGTGAATTCCCTAGCACCTGTGCAAAACCAGTATACAATGGTTGGTCCAGATTAGTGATCTTATTCTTTGAGAGGTTTTTATATGCGTTGATGGTAAACGTAATCTTATCTTTTAGAAAACCCATGCTCAACATGATATCTGAACGCCTGGACCCTTCCCATCTGTAATCCTGGTTCAGTGGTCTTTGAACATGGAAAGCCATTGTTCCATTATAATTCGGCAGCAGATAGCTGGAACCGGAAAGAAAAGAATTTCCCCAGTGCGACAAATATTCATAATCTGAATAGACGTCACCTCCAACAATACCGGTATTTCCTGACAGTTTCAAATAGTTGAACCAGGAGGGCATGATCCTTTTCATCCATTTTTCTTCTGAAATATTCCAGCCCAGGCCCAGAGATCCGAAATTGCCGAACTGCTTGCCTGGTCCGAACCTGGATGAACCGTCCCTTCTGCCACTCAGTTTGATTATATATTTTCCGTCCCAGGAATAGTTGATGAGCGCGGAACCTGATATATACCGGTATTGCTTAAACGCATCCTGAGACATCACAAGCCTCGCATTGGTAGCAGATTTCATCAGGGCGTCGTTGGGAAACATCTGTGCAAATGTGAGGCGGCTGTTCGTTACCACATTATTCAGGTTACCGATCACTTGCACAGACAGATCGCCTTTTCCGATAAGCTTTTTGTATTGAAGCTGGGGCTCTACCTGCCAGCCTTTATTGACGGTTGATCCGTAGTTGGCGCTGGAAACAACCCTGAAAGCGGGATCCAATGAAGCAGCAGGTACGATGGTATTGTTTTCATTATTGGAGTAATTATAACCAATTGTCGTGGAAACAATCAGCTCTTTGGTGACCTCATACTGGAGAGCAATATTTGCAGCAAAAATTGTTGTTTTGCTGACAGAGGGACGTTTCAGTGGACTGAACGGAAATACGCTTTGGTATTGATCCCTGTAAGGTTCAAAATTGAATTCCCCTTTTTCATTATAAATATCGGGCGCATTGGGTGGCAGTGATCCAGGTAATGCCCCCATTCCATAAACCTTGATATCAGAAAAAGACAAATTGGTGCCAGCATTCAGTCTGAATTTCTGATCAACACTGGCATGTCCGATGGATGAAGCAAAAGTAGTCCGCTGATTTTTACCATCGAGGTTCAGTATTTCCTGCTCGCTGGCATACGAGCCGGATAGCCTGTAATTGGTTTGCGACATCCCACCAGATACGCTGGCATTCACAGTAGTTGTATTGCCTATACCCACCAGCTCGCGACGCCAGTCTGTATATTTTGTAGTATCCCATAGCATCAGGTCTGGTGCGTTATAAATATCGGGCAATATTCCATCATTCCTGAAAGCTTCCCTGCGTACGGCCAGGTATTCCTTTGTGTCCGGAAGCTGTGGATATCTCTGGTTGAATTTGATCCCGCGTTGTACATCGATGCTCAATCGGGTTGGTCCGGCTTTGGCTTTTTTGGTGGTGATCAGAATAACGCCATTGGCTCCCCTGGATCCATAAATAGCAATACCATCCGCATCTTTCAATACATCTATACGTTCGATATCCCTCGGGTTGATACTAAACAATGGGTTTTCGCCTACAGAATTGGTCTGGCCTGCCTGCACCGGCCCGGTAGAAATACCAATAGAGCCCGTAGTGGTGGATGCGTTGAGATATACCAATGGAATGCCATCCACTACATACAGCGGATCGGTATTACGGTTCAGGGAGTTTCTACCGCGTATCACTACCCGAACAGGAGCGGAACTGTTTCCCGACATCCGTTGTATGCTAAGACCAGGTACTCTTCCGATCATGGCTTCCGTGGCAGTCATTACCGGCATTTTTTCTATATCCTCTCCCTTGATGGAACCAATATTACTAATGGCCATTCTCCTGGAAGTTTTGCCATAAGCAGTCACCTGCATTTCATCCAGCTGGCTCACAGATTTTTTCAGGTTAAGGGATAATATGATCTGTCCTGGTGTTTTTGTATCTGCCGTGAAACCGGCACTGGATGATTTCACCTGGTAATCGTTTTCCACTTTTTTGATAGTGATCTCGGAGGTTTCATACCCGATCATACTTATCTGCAAAACAAAATTCTCTGCACTGCTTTTTATCTGGAATATTCCCTTCCCATCAGTAGTAACCCCATTGGAGCTGCCTTTGACCCGCACAGACACACCTGCCAGGAATTCTCCTTCCACTGCCCTGATCACTCCATTGATCACAATCGGCGGCGGCTCGCCACGCAGGAATTCTGTAATGGATTTTGGAACGATGACCTTCTGCGAAAGTATGATGGTCTTGTTCCGGATACTGTATTGTATCGGCTGATCTTTCAATACAAGATTGAGCAATTCCTCCACGCTGACCTCATGCACCGTCACCGATACCTTATGCGATCCGGAGAGAAAACTTTCATTGGAGAAGACCACATAGTCTGTTTGCTTTTCTATTGCGGCAAACACCTGTTTCAGCGTGATCTCCTTGCCGCTCAGGGTCACTTTCTGTGCGAAAGTATTTCCATGGGCCTGGAAAATTGCGGCGGTGAGCAGGAAAATAGCCAATTTCATGACTAAAGTTTTGGTGATAGTTCTGTACAAGTTGCCCCTCCTTTTTCCTGACGGAGGTGGCAAATGATTGTTGAACTCAAAAGCAGTATTTAGCATACCTTTGGGTAAGTTTGGTTTGAGAATAGTATGAACGCAATTCAAATTATGATCAACTGAACGGCATCCGGGAGTGGTACGAACACTTCCGGTTTTTTATGATCATTGTCTAATCAGAGTTTCGATTAACCGATAGGCGTAGATTTTTGATGAGCAATTATTTTTTTACGATCAGTTTCTTTCCTTCGATCACAAACTTAACTTTCGACATATCCAGCGCGTCCAGCAGGTCTTTCAAAGACAGATCCTTGCCCATTTTTCCATAAAACCTGATGGCAGGCGGACTTCCTTCATAGCTCACTTCGATATCATACCATCTCTCCAGTTCTTTCATCACTTCTACCAGTGACGAACCCTCGAAATTGAACAATCCCTTTTTCCAGGCAGTGATCTTTTCGATATCAGCACTCTGGTCAATGGTGATAGCAGGGTAGTTACCAGCCGGTGCAGGTATCACAATTGCCTGCTGACCCGGCTTCAACAACATTTCCTTATTGACTGATGCCGGAACTGCTGTTGAAATATTTTTCACTTTCACCATACCATTCACCAGCGTGGCTTTGATATCAATTTCATTGTCGTAGGAATTGATGTTGAACTCAGTGCCGAGCACTTCCACTTCCGCTTTTTGATTGGCAGTAACGATGAATGGTTTGCGCATATCAGCGGCCACCTCAAAATAAGCTTCGCCGGTAAGCTGTACAGCACGCTGTTTTCCGGTAAAAGCAGTAGGATATTTTAAGGAGCTGGCGGCATTCAACCATACTTTGGTGCCATCGGGTAAAGTGAACTGGAACTGCCTGCCCTTGGGAGTGGTCATAGTATTGAAAGTGACCTTTGAATCGAGATCTTCTTTGGGTTCATAGGTCATGGCGCCATTGGAAAGATGGATATCGCTGCCGTTCTGTTCTGCAATCTTTCCGTTGCGGAGGGAGTCCAGCACCAGTTGGGAACCGTCTGCCAATGTAAGGATCGCTCCTTCCCTACCTGCGGGAATATCAACGGACTTCACAGTTTCAATAACAGGATTCGCTTTTTCCTGAATAGAAAACAGTACTATACCACTTGTGATCAGTACCAGTGCGCTGGCGGCAGCCCAATACCAGAGCCTATTTCTGCGTATGTTGCGGACTGGTGCCTGTGTATTTTCTTCTTCTGATGAATGTATTTGAAGCAGTACCTGGTTGCGGATCAACCGGCCGGTTTCCTCATCGGGTTCCAGTTCAAAGCGACGTTGCTTCAATTCATCGGAGAGGATGTTTTTGAAAGCATCTGCATGGGCATCCTCCTCCAGCATTGAAGCCAACTGGGCTTTCTCAGCTGCCGTGATGCTTTCATCCAGGAAACGTTCTATCAGTATTTTGAGTTGATCTGCTAACATGGTAATTGAGCGGTATGAGCGCCCCTGTTATTAAAGTACCATAACTGGCCCGACAGGGTTACTCGTTGAAAAAAAATTTCAAAAAAAGATAAAGTGGAATATGCGTGCGGATATATTGGCGGAGGAAAGAGAGGGCTTTCACCATTTGGACTTTCACGGTTTCCCGGCTGATCCCGAGCTGGCTGGCGATGGCTTCGTAGGTCAGTCCTTCATTACGGCTCATTTCAAAGATACGCCTGCGCTGCGGCGGTAGTTGGGAGATGGCATCCTGCAGCAGGGTGTTGATCTCGCTGTGATCGAACTGCCGGTCGGGGCGCAACTGTTGCTCAGCATAGTATTGCTCGATATTATCCGTGATGGGCTCTGCTACTTTTTTCCTGACCTCGTTGAAGATCTTGTTGCGGGCGATGATAAAGAGATAGTCTTCCGGACTTTCCACTTCCGGCAGCTTATGACGACTCTTCCAGATGGCGAGGAACACTTCCTGAACGATGTCCTGGGCCTTGAACCTGTCTTTCAAATAAGCCATGGACTGACTGTAGATCAGGTTCCAGTATTTGTCCAGCAGCAATGTGAACGCAGCTTCATCCCCTTCTGCGATCTGAAGGAAAAGTTGATGGGGCGTATATAGGGTCTGGCTCAAAGCAGTTCGGGATTGCCTTTAAATTGGGAACAATAAATAAATGGAAAAATGTACAGGAAAGGTTGGAAAAATGAAAAGCTGCAAACAATATTACGGGTTTTATATAATATACACCACGAATATTGTTTGCAGCCAATATCAAAAAAGTGACTACTGCTTCTGCCAGTCCTGCGTTTCCCTCAATGAGAACAGCAAGGAATAAATTTTACCCAGTTCATCCGGACCACTGGGACCATAATCAGAAATATGTTTTGTTTTACCATCCTTGAAAACAACCACCAGGTCATAGGTTGGCTGGCAGGTGATCTCCGCATCGTAGTGATCTTTCAAGGATGTGATCTTTGCCTGATTGATCAGCTTGAACAGACTATCCAATTGAGGTTGCTGTATCACAGTTTTGAATTTTCCTTCTACATCGTTAAAGTTCTTTGCATCAAATTCCGCATTCCCGTTTTCCTGGATTACCATATCGAAAATGGGACAGGTACCGAAACAGGCGCCTGCGCTGAACTGCACTTTCTGAATATTGTTCTTTTCTTCCGGTTTCTTTAACGCACAACTTCCCAATAAAAGCAAGAGAGCGATCAGATTGAATAGTTTCATGCTATCTTTTTTTATAAGATGCAATCACTGATCCGATTACATAAACCTTAAGAGAATGGGAAACCCGCGAAATGCCTGGCATTTGCCCGGATGAATTTGGCGATGGGTGTAGCTACAGCAGGCCAGCCGTAATTCTTTTCCACCAGCGCATAATAATCATTCAATATTTTCTCGTTTTCTTTATCCGTTTTTTGTTCTTCTTCGGCAGCTCTTAATTTTCTGTATGGTTCTTCTGCAGATTCAACTATGTTAGCCAGCTCATCCATACCGGCCATTCTCAGACTTTCCGGAAGGATATCCAGGTCCTCCTTGTGCACATCAAACAAATTATTCCAACTACCATGTAAGATATTGTACGTGGTTTCCGAAGCAGCCCAGGCAGCGCGGAGATAAGGATTCCATTTTCTCACATCGCGTTCAATCTGCCTTTCATCTGTTGAATACCTGACATCCGTGAACTCCTCGTACATTTCCCTCACCAGCTCTTCATCGGAAAGCCTGTTGATCTTCTCTTCTGTCCATTTATCGTTTATCACTTCCTGCATGGCTGCTTCAAAATCTTTCATGAATTCTGCTGCTTCTTCTTCCGTATAATCTTCAAAATTCTTATTGAGGTAGGTCTTGTTCTTTTTATTGTTTTCTTCCATACTGTCCAAGTTAATGTATCATTACCAATCCTCTTAACAAATAGATAATTTATTTCCGTTCATATTATTCCCAACTTGCAGCCCGAAACGACGATACACCCATTCCATCATCTATCAGGTAGCAATGAATGATCTCAGGACAATAGATGCAGGCTCGTTCCGTTCAGTGTACGATCAATTCCACGCCAGGATTTTCCGTTATTTCCTGAAACGCGCCGCTGTACATGAAACGGCCACGGAACTTACACAACAACTCTTTATCAGGCTGTGGCAGCATCGCAATACCCTCTCAGAACAGCATCCGCTGGAGGTACAACTCTTCACCATGGCCAATAGCGTGTGGATAGATCACCTGAGAAAACTGGCCACCAATAAGAAATACTTCAGCTCAGTGGAAGAGTTCGATTTACCGGATACAACTGTATCTACTTCACTTCAGATAGAAGCCAGTAATTATTTCCGGCTGGCTATGGACAAGCTCCCTCCCATCCGGAAAAAAGTTTTCGTTCTGAAAATGATGCATGGTTTCTCCAACCAGGAGATTGCCGGCAAACTCTCCGTGTCTGTCAAAACTGTGGAAGATCATCTCTGGAAAGCGATGCGCTTTATCCGCGCCATGATCACCACTATCTGGAGCATCATTGTGCTGCTGATATTATCTTAATGTTACCGGCAGGGATTCTTTTTCCTTCACACGTATTTAGTTTCAACCTTGTTACATGCCAATCGACAAAACCATTATTGAAAAATTCCTGAACAACCGTTGTGATGCTGAAGAAGCAAAACAAGTGCACCAGTATCTGACGGAGCACCCTGAAATTTTGAATGATTGGTTTTACCCAGACTGGATGCAGGCTACCAAAGAAGGACCGTTGAACAATTACTTTGCAGAGGACATGTACCGGAATATCGAAAACAATATTCCTAAAAAACCGGTAGTGATTAAATTGATGCCCTGGGCTGCTTCCGCAGCTGCAGTGATCATTGCAGCATTATCTATTTGGCTTTATCTGCCTGAAAAGAAAAACACAAACATTTCCAGTCAGGTGGCGAAAGTGGAAAAAACAACATACAGGAATACACCACAGGAACCCTGGCAACAACACCAGAACAATTCAGGCAATAAGCAAAAATTACAATTACCGGACGGCTCTACCGTATTGCTGGCCCCGTCGGCTTCACTGAAATTCAAACCAGCATTCGATTCCACAAAAAGGAATCTGTTCCTGGAAGGTGAAGCACTCTTCGAAGTTGCAAAAGACAAATCACGGCCCTTCACAGTATACACTGGTAACCTGTCTACCACCGCACTGGGCACTTCTTTCAGGATCACCACCAAAGCAGCAACTGTACGCGTGCAATTGCTCACAGGAAAAGTAGTAGTGCGAGCCACAAAAAAATCACTACCGGGATGGAAGAACGATGTTTATCTCCTCCCCGGCCAGCAAATAAATTACGATGCAGGATCCAGCCTGGTGAATGTTTCCGGAAAAGAGGAAACCAGGAAAACAGAAACAAGGATAATCACGCCGATACCTGAATCCACTGAAAAAATGGTATTCGATAATACACCATTGGAGGAATTACTTACCAGACTGTCGAAAACTCATCATACATCTATAACGTACAAAGCCGGAGACCTCAGCGGCCTTGGCTTTACCGGAACCATATTCTATAAAGATTCCTTACCTGTGATCTTACAGGCGATTGCCCAAATGAACGATCTGTTACTAACAACCGTTCCAGGCGGCTACTCCATAGAGAAAGCCCCCAACCAATAAGCATTATCCATTTCGCTTTTTACATAAAGCATCCGCAGTTGCGGCATGCAACAGGCACCCTATTGCTTAACCGTTCAATTAAAATATGTAGTTATGAAAGTTCAGGCTCTACACTTCAAAAAACAACTTCAGTGGCTGGCATCGTGCTGCCTGCTCCTGCTGATGACGCTACAGGGCTTCGGCCAGCAAAGCGTGGAAGTTACCGGCACAGTGATGTCAGACAAAGGCGATCTCCTGGCTGGCGTTACAGTGGAAGCCCGTCGCGTTGCGGGTAATGAAAAAGAAAAGTATACAGCGCAGACCAACGACAAAGGCATCTTCGTTTTCAAATCCCTTATTCCCGGCAATAAATATGATTTCAGTTTTTCATTTGTAGGATACGAAGCCAACGCCTACAAAGCTTACACAGTAAAGAGATCAGGCGAAAAGAATTCACTGCTTATCAGGCTCACACAAAAGAGCAACCAATTGGATGAAGTAGTGGTAACAGGTCAGGGTGCCGATATCAGCAAAAGAAGACTGAGCTCCAATGTAACCACTATCAAATCATCGGAGCTGGAAAATATCCCTTCCGGCAGGTTCGATCAATTGCTGCAATCAAAACTGCCTAATGCGCAGATCAGGCTCACAGGCGGTCAATCAGGCGCCACCAGCATCATCCGCGCCAGGGGCGTGTCTTCCGCAATGGTGAACTCAACTCCCATCATCTATGTGGATGGTGTGCGCATGGATAACCTCAACACTGCAGCCACTGTTGGCGGCGGCAGCACACAGGGAGCAGCCATCAGCTCCATTGCAGATATTCCCATGGACAATATTGAAAGAGTGGAATACATCAACGGCGGCGCCGCCACTACTTTGTACGGTTCCGATGCAGCCAACGGCGTTATCCAGATCTTCACCAAAAAAGGAAGCAGAACAGGCACCAGCATCACTGCAGAAGCACAGATCGGAGTGGAAAAATCAACAAATGATTTTCTTTTTTTCGATCGCACCAAAGACCTGCTCTTCGAAACCGGCCTGTACCAGAAATATCATATGGCCATCAACGGTGGCAGCGATAAGTTCGGCTACAGTTTTTCCGGGAACTTTCTCAACAGCAGCGGCGTGATGCTGCACAACCAGAACCGCAATCGCAAGATCGATTTCAGCAGCGGTTTCAGGGCACCGTTAGGAAAGAAAGTGATGTATGAAAGCTCGTTCATGTTCGTGAACAATCAATACAAAAGGAACCGCAACGGGAACCAGGGTGGATATACCGGCCTCTGGTTCGCTGAAAGTGGCGCCAGCGCTATCACTGGCCCAAAGTTCAATAACAAGCTGGACCAGCTCACAGATTCTGCCTTCCAGGTGATGAAGGATTATGTTGACCAGGCAGAAAGACTGCAGGACGATCAGATCCGCGTGAACCGGTTCACCACTTCACAATCTTTCAAATACACACCTTTCAAGAACCTGGTGGTGAAAGCCGCGGGCGGTATCGATTATCGTGTGCTGAGAGACCAGGCGGTATCCACCAACGCCTATATTGCACACACTACCGGCAAACCCTCTGTTGACCAGGGTTCCATCACCAACAGCGAACGCAAATACATGGGCATCACGCTGGAGGCAAATGCGCAGTATACTGTGAACCTCGGTGATCTCTCACTGGTGACCACTGCAGGCGGACAATTCTTCCGCACGGATGATCAGCAGGTAAGCTACTCCGGTACCAATCTCCGCGACGGCATGCGCTTCATCTCCACGGCCGCTATCAGGAATGCCACCGATTTCTATGGCGAGCTCGTCAACTATGGCATCTATATCCAGGAAAATATCGGTTACAAGAATAAACTCTTCCTGGATCTCGGAATCCGTGGTGATGGTAATCCGGCATTCGGCGATAATATCGGCATTCAATATTATCCCAAAGCAGGGATCAGTTATTTGCTGAGTGAAGAAAAATGGTTTGAACCATTACAGCATATTCTTTCTTCAGCAAGACTGAGAGCTAGTTTCGGTATTGCCGGAAATCTTCCTCAGCCCTGGTCCAATCAAAGGACGATCAATTCCGGCGGCTTTCTCGGTGAACAGGTTGCTTACTTCGGCAAACCCGGCAATCCTGATCTGAAACCAGAAAAAACACAAACAAGCGAAGTGGGCATCGATCTCGCATTCCTTAATGATCGTATCCGTTTCTCTGCAGGTTTCTATCGCTCTATCACCAACGATGCTCTGTTCATCGTTCCCCCTGCTCCCTCTACCGGTCAGTTCGATCCACAATATTACAATGTGGGCAAGATCCTTAACCGTGGCTGGGAATTCAATACAGTGGTGGTTCCTGTGAAAACAAAAGATTTCACGGCCAGCGTGAATTTCTCCGTGAACACATTGTACAACCGTGTGCTCAGTTCCGGCGGAAGGGCTCCTTTCAATATCAACGGATTCAGTGCACGCACTATTCAAACCGTGGTGCAGGAAGGATTTCCTGTAGGCTATATCCGCGGCAACTATGGTGTGTTCGGCAAGGACGGCACACTGGAATCTTTCACACCACAGGAATACCTGGGCACTACTATTCCTGATCTCTTCGGTAGCATGGGGATCAATATACAATACAAACAATTCACTCTCTTCGCCAATGCGGACTACCAGTCAGGGGCAGTCGCAAATAACTGGGATGCGCAATTCCGTTACAATTATGGAGCAGACAATGGCAAGATCGCACAGGCAGAAGTGGACAAGAACGGCCGTTTGAACTGGCTCAATTTCACCAATATGTTCATTGAAAAAACAGACTTCATCAAGGTAAGGACCATTGGTCTGTTGTACAATATCAAATCGGCTTCAAAGAATAGTGTGATCAAAGGACTGACCATCGGCCTGTCTGCCGTGAACCCGCTCAATTTCGCTTCCTCTTCTTTCGATCCGGAAGCAACCATCAGCGGATCTGCACAGGGTCAGGGCGGGGCCACAACAGGCGGTATTTCTTATGCCACCTATTCAGCACCCCGTCAATTCATCGGAACTGTACGCTTCAATTTCTAAGCTGATCCATTCAACACAAATCAAATTATTATGAAACGATATTTCCTGTTTTTCGGAATGGCGGCCTCAATGGCCCTGCCGTCCTGTGTGAAGAACCCCTATCTTACCGAAGACAAATTCCTGAACGAGCCCAATGCCGCCAAAACCTGGGCAAGCGGCATCAAGCGCCAGCTGGCCACTACCACCAATGCAGTAGTAGTGAATGCAGAGCTCATCTCTGATAATTATTTCAACAACTATACTCAGAACAGTAAAGTGTTCGATATTCCACAAATCGATTATTTCGATGTGGACGTGAACACTTCGCAGGTGGAAGTGCAACGCCTTCGTGAAATGGCGGTGTATGGCCTGGGCAAGGTGGTTCCCGTTGATCCCGCTGCCACAGCACAGGATAAGGCCATCATGTATTTTGCACTGGCTTATTCATATCTGTTAAGTGGTGAAATGTTCGTGGCATTGCCCATCAGCGCGCATGGCGAAGTGCTGAGCTCAGAACAACTCCTGCAAAAAGCACTCACCCTCTGGGATGATGCCATTGCCAATGAGCCGGACGCCACTAAAAAGATCGCTTATACCTTACTGAAAGCACGCACTTATTACCGTCTGGGAGATGCCACCAATGCCAGCAACCTGGCAACGCAGGTACTGGCGCAAAAGAATGTACTCTTACAGGTACAGTATGACGGGCAGAACAACGGTGTTACCAATGAAATGCAAACAGGTACATTCGTGGCGCAGCCCAACCGCTTTGCACCCCTGCCCCGCCTGGATTTCCTCGATCCCAAATATTTCAATACCGGTGTTGCAGCTGCTGAACAGAAACCTATCGCCATCGCCAAGGGTGAAGAGGCTTACCTGATCATTGCAGAATCACAGATCGCTGCCAATGATTTTCCGGCTGCCCGTCAGACCATGAAGAACATGATTAGTGAAGTAGTGAGCCTCCGCACTATCACCGCTGTTGACGACAGCAAGGAAACCCGCAATGGCGGCAATCGTAAAGACTACCCCCTCACTGCCGTGAAAGTGAAATTCGATGAGAACGATTCACCCAGGGATGGTTATGTATTGAATCGTACAACAGGAAAAGTGAACGCTTATACAGTA
Organism: Pseudobacter ginsenosidimutans; assembly: GCF_007970185.1. Taxonomy (NCBI): domain Bacteria; kingdom Pseudomonadati; phylum Bacteroidota; class Chitinophagia; order Chitinophagales; family Chitinophagaceae; genus Pseudobacter; species Pseudobacter ginsenosidimutans. Next base: position 6,286,556 of record NZ_CP042431.1, read on the forward strand.
TCCGGAACCAAAGTAACGGATGCCGATCTCGATGCAGCCGCCACACAGGATGATATGATGTATATCCTGTACCGCCTACGCCAGGAGATCTTCATGAGTGAAGGTCGTCGTATGGCTGATCTTGGTATCAAATTCCCTGTATCACAAACGGAACAACTGAACAACCCGCATGTAAAGGATGAACATATCAAAAAACAGCTTCCCTCCTTCATTCCCCTCAATCGCGGCATGGACGATTTCACCGTGGAAGCCGGAACAGGAACAGTTACCATGAGATACGATATGAACAAAGTGCTGGTGCAAAACAAATCAGCCAAAGAGATTTTTCCATTTTTAAATTAATCTGAAACATGCGCAATAAGATCATCGCCCTGCTGGTAGCTTCCTCTGCATTTTACTCCAGCGTTGTGGCGCAGCAAAAAGCCAAATATGTTATTCTAGTAAGTATCGATGGGTTTCGTTCGGACTTTTACAAAGACCCATCCTGGGCCACTCCATACCTTCAGCAAATGGCCAAAGCCGGTGTTTATGCCCAGGGCGTAAACGGTGTGTTCCCCACCGTTACCTACCCTTCACACACAACACTCGTTACAGGTGTTACACCTTCCAAACATGGAATTCTGTACAATACCATGCCCGATCCCGGTAGTGAAGGCGGACAATGGTATACAGAGACCAAACAGATCCAATCCGAGACAATCTGGGAAGCAGTGAGAAAAGCCGGGATGAAGTCAGCATCAGTTTCCTGGCCGGTTTCCGTTGGCGCTCCCATCGATTACAATATCCCTGAGATCTGGGACAAACAAAATGCATCCGACCGAAGAGGCGCTACTGCACAGTACGCAACGCCCAAAGGTCTTTTTGAAGAAGTAGTGGAAAACGCTACAGGCAAAATGCAGATCAATGATTATAACCTGAGCTCTCCAAGTATGGACCAGAACCTCGCGCGCATCGCAGGTTATATCATCCGCACTTACAAGCCCAACCTGCTAACCATCCACCTGCCGTGCACAGATGGTGCTCAACACGCGGAAGGCCGCGAAAGCGAATTACTCCGCAGGACTATTTCCGGTGCAGACAATGCCATCGGTATTATCATCGATGCATTACAGAAAGCAGGGATCAAAGACAGTACTGCCATTATCGTATCCGGAGATCATGGATTTGTGGACACACATTCCAGTTTCGCCCCCAATGTATGGCTGGCTAAAAAAGGACTCACGGGAAAAGGAAAAGACGACTGGAAAGCCTGGTTCATCCCCACCGGAGGCGCAGCCTTCCTTCGATTGAAAAACCCGAACGATAAAGCCACACTCCAACAAGTGCGTCAAATGCTGGAAGAGCTGCCGGAAGGCTATAAAAAGCAATTCCGCATCATCGAAAAACCAGAGCTGGTGAAATCCGGCTGCGATCCGGAAGCTGTGCTGGCGCTGGCTGCCGTGCAGGGCATCACTTTCAACAGCGCTGCAACAGGCGAAGAGTTCCGCACCGGCAAAGGAGGAACACATGGATATTATCCTGATTTCGCAGAGATCCAGACCGGTTTTGTAGCCAGCGGAGCCGGTATCAGGAAAGGCGGTGTGATCCCGGTAATGAGTTTGACCGATGTGGCGCCTACCGTGGCCTACCTGTTAGGCATTGAACTGAAGTCAGCTACCGGTATCGTATACCCGGGAATGATGGAACAGAAGAAGAAATGATAACTCCGGCCCTGTATTAAAACAGCGTGGCGCCTCCTGATCCGGGGCGCCACATTTGTTTTACAATTCAAGGCTATACTTAACGGACTGAGAACTATTTTCTTTTTCTCCGGATAAGGATCACCGATCCAACAACCAGGATCAACGCCGGAATACCATAGATGTAAACATACCAGAGGATTTTCGCATTTGTTTTCCCGATAGCAACACGGATGTCCGCATGTTCTATGACCGTTTCATAAACGGGATATTTGTTATACACGAGCCAGCTATAGATGCCCAATGCTATATCGGATCCGTTGCCATAATTCGGCGACATAAAATCTGCATCGCTCAACACCACGATCCGTTGTTCTTTATTGTTAATCTTCCTGGTGAGTCTAACGCCCAGTATGTATTCAGATCTTTGCCAATCACCTGCCCCGGGATCAAAAACAGGTTTTGCAGAATCCGGCACATACAATCCATTCTCCACCCAGATCTGCTTGCCGGGTAGTGGGATGATCGGTTCCGCTTTGAAGCCCAGCGTATCTTTGAAACTGATATGACAAGCCCCGGCAAATCCTCCTTTGGCAAGATCTTTCCCCACCCGCTGTGCTATTTGCAACGCCTTTTCCCTTGCCATATAACGGCCGGTCTCATTGATCGCTCCAATGAAAAAATCAGAAGCCTGGTGCAAACGGGGCATCACCAATCTTCCGTTTTCAAGTTGGACACCTATTGTATGCAGCATGGAGTTAAGTACATATTGCTTTCCCGGCTCTGCATAAAACAACAGGTTACCGCCTTTTTCGATATGCTGCTGTACCCTGGCAAGTTCCAACGGCGTCAGTTCTGATTTTGGATCAGCAATTACCAGCAGGTCTGTTCCAACAGGGATTTCCCGATGCAGTAAGGAAAGAGTATCTGCATTCAGACCTCTGTTGATCATGGATAACCGGTTTGCCTGCACATTGGTATGACCCCCAAATTCCCTTTCTCCGTTTCTCCATGGACTGCGTTCATAATGTCCGGTAGTGAACAGCACCCTGGGAATATTATTTTTCGATATTTCCCGGATACTGGCTGCAACATTGGATTGCTCTGGCCATAGCGGTGAATCGAAGGTCCTCAAAAATGATTTCCTCCCTTTATATTCCAGCTCCATCAGCAGTCGCCACATATCTTCCCTCCCCATATCCGTGATCTTGTTGATCTCTCCGGGCTTTCTGAACCCGGCGGTATCAACCTTGAACAGCCTGGCAAATTGGGCGGCGATCTGGTGGATATTCTTTTTCGGGCTGGATTTATACAAGGTGCTGTCACCTGGCTTGATATCGTAGTAGTATTCGTATTTCAATTGGATATTGGGGTAAAATCGAAGAAACCTGTCCCAGAACCCCCAGATGTATTCATTTCTCGCTACAGGCAACCCGTCTCTTGCACCTCTGTTCAACAGGTTAGTATACAGTGTAACGGTGAGCGGGGAACCATCCAGTTCTTTGAGCACAGATTGCATGGCGGTATCGATGGTGTTCAATTTGTTCGTCGTTACATCGTAATACCCCACATAACCAGGCCTGGAGCTGAAATACCCGGTGATCAGAATAACTGCAATCAACATGAAATACCTGGAAAATGAAACGGTCCATTTTTTCGATTCCTGTTTACTTTTCAGATTGATCATAGCCAGCCCAAGGAACAAAACAACCACCAGGATAAAATAAAAGATATCCCTTGTGGTGATCAGTCCAAGGATCAGATTTTCGGTTCTGCCGGCCAGTGAGAGGAACCAGGTAATGTCCCGTATGAAATCATATTCCTGCAAGATCCCTCCCACCAGGTTGATCAGGAAAAATGCAATAAAGGTTGCGATACCAGCCACGATCTGATAATTGGTGATACAGGAGATGAAAAGCCCGATGGCCATATAAGTACTGGACAAACAGAAAAAGCCCAGTAACATTGAACAGTACCATTTGAATTCCGCATGCTGTATACTGAAGTATCCTGTAAACAATAACAAAGCAATGGCTGACAGCAATGCCAGGTTGAGGGCAGTGAGTCCAACAAACTTGCCGAGCACAATTTCACGGATGCTGACGGGAGAAGAGCTCAGCAGCTTCATGGTACCGGCATTTACTTCCCTGTTGATGGTACCCATTGTGAGCAGGGGTATGAACAGGTAAAGATATTCCAGCATTTTACCGATGGAGCTATTGAATAAGTTAAACGTAAGGGGGCCGTCAAATCCAAGCCAGCCGGGGTTATTGGCGATCTGCAGCTCCTGCACCCTTGCAAAATCCATCAGTGGATTAAGAAATTGAATACCGGTGATCACGAAAAATACCACCAGTACGATCCAGGCTACCGGTGAATAGAACAAGGTCCTGAATTCAGCTCTGGCTATCTTACAAATTATTTTCATGGCGAACTTAGATTACGAATGATTGAAAAAGTTGGTCGGTTGCATCGGGTGAACCTCAATCACCGATCATTTCGATGATGCCTTCATTTTTGATGATCATCATACCCTGCCTGTCTTCTGTAATACCATCCTTCAATCTGTAGGTGTAACGGGGTATATTTGCTTCCAGCATTGTAGGCATGTATTTGAACTGGATATTGTTCCGGTGCTTCAGCTGCTCTCCCACTTCTATGATATGGGTGCTCACAATGAACAGGCAGTTCTCATATTCAGCAAAGGCCTGAGTTACCGCGAGTGTACCATCAAAAGCATCTTTCACATTCGTGCCTTTGAACAATTCATCGAACATCAGCAACAGGTGCCTGCCGGTGCAGGTTGAGTTGGCCGCCTGTTTTACCCTTACCACTTCTGCATAGAAATGGCTATAGCCGAGCGCGATATTATCAGACACATTGATGCTGGAATAAATTCCTTCCCGTACAGAGAACTCCATCGATCCGGCAGCAACAGGAAAACCGATATGCGAGAGATACAGGGATATGCCGATGGTTTTCATCCAGGTTGATTTACCAGCCATATTGGCGCCGGTCAGAAATATCACATTGCTTTTGTGCTGCATGGCAATATCGTTGCCGATGGCATTATCGATGCAGGGATGTTTAAGACCGTTTGCACGAAGCATATTGGCGGCTTTTGGCATGGCAGCAGCCCAGGTAAATCCTTTGGAGAATGCCACATTGCCTACGGCGATGTTCACATCCAGCTCTGCAATGAAATGCAGCAGATCCACCACCTGTGCATTGAACCTGTTCTTCAGTAAATGATCGTAGCTGGCGATCCGCCTTACCGGGATATCGGAGTAGATATCTGTTTCAATCAGGCCGGCCAGTTCCGGCGTTTGAAGTATTGATCGCACTTCCTGTATACGATTCAGAAAAGGTCCGCCCATCAACTGTAACTGCTCAGCTATGGTAAGGCATTTTTTCAGGGTAATGATGGTGGCCTGCAGGCCCTGGATCAGGGCTTTGAATCTTTCATCCCGCGTGAGGGCCGACAAAGTCTTTTTCAACAGTATCCCGGCAAAAGTACTCAACTGAGTACTGCCGGCGCCAACATCGATATATTCGCGCATCTGCAAAACCTGTTGAGGATCGAACGGGAATTGCAGCCTGGCTTCCTGGAAGAACCGGAATACAGCCGTCCGCTGATTGATGATATTTTCATCCGTTAGTGGATTCCTGAACAACTGATCAAGCAGCTGCTCTCCCCCTCTTGTTTTTACCTGGTTGAAAAGTGAGTACACGGAACCCTGTTTGAACTTCCCCATCAGGTTCAGCTCATCCAGTGATTGCCTGTCTATTGTAAAGCTCATAATTGGTGATTGATTGAAATAATTTTAGCCATGCTTCTTCCCTGTTGCCAGCGATTCCAGGATGCCTTCATTGCGGATAATGATCATGCCATGCCTGTCGTCTGTAATGCCTTCCTGTAACGTATAGGTATATTCGGGAACAGTGCCGTTCATCCGCGTGGGCAAATAATGGAAACCGATATTCGGCTTTTGTTTTAATTCCTCTCCGGCTTCCACGATATGTGAAGAGATCAGGAACAGGCTGCTTTTCTTTCCTGCAAAAGCCTTTGTTACCGCCACGGTTCCTTCATGCGCATCTTTCACATTTGTTCCTCTGAACAATTCATCAAACAGCACGAAAAGCGATTTTTCTGCACACAGTTCAGCCGCTACTTTTTTCACACGCAGCACTTCTGCATAGAAATGACTGGCGCCGATCCCTAAATTATCAGGCAGGTTGATAGTGGTGAGCACGCCATCCATCACTGAAAAATCCAGGGATCTGGCTGCAATGGGAAAACCCATATGCGCAACATATACCGCTGTGCTGAATGCACGGAGAAAAGTGGACTTACCAGCCATATTGGCGCCAGTAAGAAAAACCACGGACTTACCCGCATGCATATGAAGATCATTGGCAACGGGAACCTTCAATTCAGGATGGTACACGCCTGTTGCTTTCAGGATATTACTGCCCCGGGGATAGGCCACGGGAAAAACGAATTGCCGCTTATTTGCCACCTGTGCTACAGATATGTATACATCGGTCTGATAAATGAATTGCAGCACGGTCTTTACTTTCCCCAACTCCTTCCTGCGTATCAGCATATCAAAAGCAGTAACTGCCCCGAATGAGAGCCTGCTGCCGGGCTTTTCTCTGAAAACAGGCTCCAGTGCAGGATCCAGCAGGAGCTCAAGTATTTCTTTTCTTTCGTCCTCCAACTGGGGGATCTGAACAATGGCGCCATTTTGAAGAAAATCCATCACGGAATGCAATAATTCTATCAGTGCGATAACACCTGTGCTGATCTCTTTTTCGCCCAGAATGGTTTGTTGACTGTCCTCACTGCCACCTGCATGCGAAATGTATTTTTCAACACTGTCCAGCAGCACGGCGTTAAAGGGAAAAACAACGCCTTCCTTTGCATAGGCTGAAATAATACCTGAACGTTTATTGATGGCTTCCAGATTGGACAATGGATTCCTGAACATTTTTTCCAGCAGCATTTCTCCGCCACGGGTGGAAGTATTGTTATAGATATCGTAAATGCCGGCCTGCTCTCTTTTCGCAAATAACCTGAGGTCTTCGATGGTTTGATCATCGGTGATGAGGAACATGATGAATCTTTTTATTGAATGACTCTATGCATTGATGTTTATTTCCTTTTCCTGCGGGTAAGCAGCATGATAGCACCCAGGAGCAATATGCCGGAACCGATGTACACGTACAGCCCGGTGATGAGCTTTGCTGTAGTGGATGATATTTTGAGGAAAAGATCGGGCGCCAGCGGATAATTGGTGTATACGGGATACCGGTTATACAATAGCCAGCTATAGAAAGCGGAATGAATTGTCCGTACCTTCATCCGGTTAATTCCCATGAAATCCGCATCTCCTGTAACGATGATCCTTTGCTCCCTGTTTCCGATCTTCCGGCTGAGCTTCAGCGCAATCAGGTATTCCTCTTTTTTCTGATCTCCACCGCCTGCATCGAATACTGGTGCTGCCGAATCCACTACCAGCACGCCATTTTCTATCCAGGTTTTATCATTGCCTGGCTGAGTGATCACGGGCTCAATGGTAAAACCATCAATGGCTTCATAACGCAGGTTCAATGAGCCCTCGTTCTCTACCATTCCTCCCCTGATCCCATATTGCTGGAACAATTCCATCGGTGCTTCTTTTGCAAGGAAATTGCCGGACCTGGTCAGCATGTTTTGAAAGATATGCGGCATCTCGTGTTCGTTGGGACTAACGATCATACCGTTTTCAGGATACACGCCAATGGTTTCGAGCACGGGCGCCAGTATGAATTGTTTACCGGGTTCGAGATAAAAGATGGCGTTGTTTCCTTCCCTGAGATAATCGATCAGTTTTTGTTTTTCTTCAGCACTGTAATCGGATTTTGGGTCGGCCACCACCAACAGATTGGTATTGGCAGGGATCGAATTGCCGGCAAGGGAAATCGTATCTGCATCCACACCTTCATTGATGAGGGCCCTTCTGGCTGATTTCTGCGTGGTATGATATCCATATTCCCTGCCAGCTAAACTCATTATGTTGCGTTCATAGTGCCCCGTTAGAAAATGAATGGATACGTTCTTATCCCGGGTGAGCCTTTTCAAAATAGCGGCAAAATGCGGCTGGTCCGGCCATACCTGGGGAGGCGTATAGGTTCGCAGGAATTCTTTTTTCCCTTTGTATTCCACCTGCATCACCAGTTTCATGTATTCAGGAGCGAGATCGATCTGCTTCCGGATCTCGGCGGGCGCTTTGAAAATGGACGGGCGGATATTGTACATTTCCGCTTCGATGGCCATGATCTCCTTCAGTGATTTACCCGGGTATTTCCTGTAATAGCTGCTGTCGCCATCCACAACATCATAATAGTATTCGTATTTGAATTCGATATTGGGATAGAACCTGATCAGGGGTTCCCATACATTCCAGATATAATTGTTGCGCGCCTGTGGAAGGCCGGCATAGGCATTCTTGTCGAGCAGGTTGGTATACAAGGTAACGGTGAGCGGCGATCCATCCAGCGATTTCAGTAGTTCCTGCATTTCAGGACGCAATGTATTCACCTGGTTCTTCGTTACATCGGAGTAAGCGATATACCCCGGCCTGGAGCTGAAATAGCCCAGGACCACAATGATCAGGGTAAGTACTGCATAACGGGCAGCATTAGCCGTCCATTTCCGTGATTCCTGCGTGCTTTGCAGTTTGATCAGCGCAAAACCGATGAACATGGAAATGACCAGCAGAAAATATAGTATGTCCCTGCTCGTTATCAAACCACTCATCATCTTCTCTGCTTTTCCGGAAATGGACAGGAAATGGGTAATATCCCTCACCAGGTCATATTGCTGCCATAATCCCGAAATTGCGGAGAGCACAAAAAAGCTGGCAAAAGTGATCACGGCAGCCACGATCTGGTAACCGGTAAGGCAGGATATGAACAGGCCAATGGCAGAATAAGCGCTGGTGAGCAGGAATACACCGAGTATGATGGAGAGATACCATCCGAATTCCCCATTCTGCGTATTCATTCGGATACTGGTAAGGATGATCGAAAAGATCGATAACAGCAGCAGGTTGAAGATCATCAGTCCGAAGAACTTTCCCAATACGATCTGCCGGGTTGTGACGGGAGATGAATACAACAATTTGATGGTGCCATTACTGATCTCACGGTTGATGATCCCCATCGTGAGCAGGGGGATGAAGAGGTAAAGATATTTTAGCATCAGCCCCGTGACTGTTCCGGCCAATACGGTGCCGATGCCTTTGTCGAAGCCCGGCCAGTCTTCATTCAGGTCCAGCATCACTTCCTGGTAGAGTACATAATTTCCCAGGGTATTGGTATACACCAGCACCATCGATACATAAAAAAGAAAAAGTACAAACCAGGCGATGGGTGAATAGAACAAATACCTCAGTTCCGCCCTTGCTATCTTGAATATTATTTTCATGGCCACAGAGTTTAGGCTTGTTGGGATAATTGTTTGAACACATCGTCCAGCACCGATCTTTCGAGGCTGATCTCTGTAAGCCTCCAGTTATGCTGCATGCTTGCAGCAATGATAGCTTCAGAGATAGCTGTATTGCCATGGAAGAATATCCTGTATTGTTTGTCGGTAAGGAACTGCACTTTGGTAACGCCGGGTATTTTCATCAATTCGTTTTCTGCCGGCGGATTTTCCATTCTCGCCAGCACGGCATTGGGTTGAATGTAATTGTTGAATGATTCCATCGAATCCGAGAAAACCATCCGGCCGCTTTCAATCATGATGATATCTCGGCAAAGCAGGTTGATCTCTGACAGTACATGGGAAGAAAGAAGAATGGTATGATCCTGTGCGATCTCTCTGATGAGTTTTCTCGCCTCGATGATCTGGTTGGGGTCAAGTCCATTGGTAGGTTCATCCAGGATCACGATACCGGGTTTGTGGATGATCGCCTGCGCAATACCTACCCGCTGTCTGTAGCCACCAGACAGGTTTTTGATCAGCCTCGAACTGAAATGACTGATACCGGTTCTGTCCATCACTTCGGCAACAGATTGTTTCACTTTTGTTTTTTCGATGAACCGAAGGTCTGCCGTATAAGTAAGGTATTCGTTCACGGTGAAGTCTGCATACAGTGGTGGCGTCTGCGGCAGAAAACCAAGTTGTTTTTTTGCCAGCCTTGGATTTTTCTTTTTATCTACACCATTGATATATACATTCCCTTCCGTTTGATTCAGCACCCCGCAGATGATATTCATGGTGGTGGATTTACCGGCGCCGTTGGAACCGAGCAGTCCGATCACTCCATGCTGACTGATCTCGAAATTGATATCGCGGATCGCCCAGGCACTGGAATACCTGTGGGAGAGATGCTCCACTTTCAATACTATGCTCATAACTCTATGATTGTTGTTTACATGATTTCAGGGAAATAATTTCGCTACCTGTGATTCATTACGATGGTCCTGTAATTGTTGGGAAATGCGGCGCCTGGTTTTCCGGTGAATACGAGTGTATTGGATTTGAATATCCAGTTGTTCACTGCTCCGGGAAAATTATTGCGGGGATTGAGTCCTGTTGTTGTGAAACTGCCGAGGAGGTTGCCTGTTGCCTGCTCTCTTATTTCAAAAATGTAATCCTGTACAGAAACATTTGCTTCCAGCTCAACAAAATCAGACATCGATTTGTATGCCAGATTGGCTACAAAGGAGCCATTGGGCGCTCCCTTGATGTTCACACTGATGGATTGCGTTTCACTGAAATTGGCAAAACGGAGATGGGTAGAACTGTCGCTGCGGTTGATGGGCGGCACATTGTCTTTCACCAGAAGGGACGCGGCATTAGATTTTTCGTGGAAAAGAAAAAGAGAATAGATCCCACTCTTTTGCAGGTCTGCCTCCACACTCAATACCGGCCGGTCATCAGGCATCGTGTCTTTCGAAGAATAAAATTCCACCCGCTGCATGGGCTTGTCCAAATAAAGCAGGTTATTGCGCTGATCATACAACTTATTCCGGATCTGAAGTGATGCATTGTACCGGATGGGATGCGCACCACTGAGATTCGTATACAGAGCAAGGCCATCATCCAGTGCATTGAACACCTGCATCGTTGCCGGATAACCTTCCTGTTCATTTTTATCACAGGAAGAAAATACAGTTGATAAACCCAGGAGCGACAATACCAAAAGCGTCCTGATCCGTGCCTTTTCAGGCCGGTTATGATGGAAATATGTAAATGACATGATCGGTTTTTTAGTGATGAATGTTCGGGTTAGCTACACTTGTTTTTACCTAACATTGTATTCAGGATTCTGTATCAAATGGCTGTTTTCGTTGATCTCACTCGCAGGGATGGGATACAGCAACTGGTAATCTCCCCACCAGGGTTGTTTGTAGGGAATGGTGCTGAGTACGCCGCCGGCCTTACCGGTCCTTTTCAGGTCGAACCAACGGTGGCCCCATTCGAGGAAGAGCTCTACCCTTCTCTCCTGTGCGATGGCATCGATCACCTGTTCGTCAGTAAGCTGATCGTCCAGCTCATCCAGTCCTGCCCTTCTTCTGAGTATATTGAGATCTTCGATGGCATTGCTTTTATCTGCTGGCATGAAGCGCATGATGGCTTCGGCCCTGATCAGGTGCAGCTCGGAGAGACGGATCACATTATAGTATTGCATTTTTTCAGCTTTTGTGTATTTGGCTGAAAGGAATACGGGACCAACCGTTGTTGTCCATAAAACCTTCCGTTGATCGTTCGCTTCAAATGCAGCAATCAGTTCATTGCTTATTTCATAGGAACGGTAGTAAGAACCACCGGGGAACGGCGTATTGAAAAGTATATATCCTTCCGGTGTTCCATTCTGCACCCAGGAATTATCGGAGGCAGGTTTCAATTGCAAGATCGTTTCCCTGTTATTGGGCAGGAAAGTATTGTTCAGGTTTTGTTCAACTGAAAACAATGCTGTGTTACCGATCACACTGGTAGCGCTGTTGATGGCGGGCTGGTATTCTCCCGTATACAGGTATACGCGCGCCAGCATCGCTTCAGCAAACCAGCGATTAATTCTTACCCTTTCATTCCTGCCCACTGAATAATCATCGGCCAGCAGCGACTTTGCCGTCAACAGGTCTGTTTTGATCTGTTCGTACACTTTTGCAACCGGCGCCCTGGGCAGGCTCTGGCTGCTTTTGAAATCGGCAGTGAGGACCAGCGGCACATCCCCGTAAAAATTGACGAGATAGAAATAGCTGAATGCACGAAGCGCCAGCGCTTCTCCTGTGAGTTCATTCCTTACACTGTCGGTCAGCAATGTGGAAGTGGAAGACCTGATACCTTCCAGGGCAGCATTGCAGTCGAAAATGGTCCTGTAGGCCGATTCCCAGATCATCGCGGTTTTGGCGCTGTTCACCACCGTTAGTTTATTATTGCTGGCATGCAGATCGGTATTCTGCAGGTTGGTGGGCGCAGTCAATTCATCTGCCGACAACCCGCCCAAAATGGTGGAAAGGCCGGATGAAAACACTGATTCGGTAATGGCTTGCGGCGTGTTCATTCCTGTATTGACGCCATTGATCATTTTGGAATAAATGGCTGCAATGGCCCACTCGGCCTGTTTATTATTCTCGAAGATCTCCTCTGTTGTTATGGAATTGATGGGCGGACCTATTTCCAGCAGTTTGCTGCAACCGGTTAAAGTAAAGCCGCCGATAATTGCGTATATGCCTGTTAGTAAGAATTTATTTAGCATGATCTCCATTTTAGAAAGTAAATGAAATCCTGGTAGTGATGATCCTTGGTGTGGGAGATGAAAAATTGGAAACTATGATCTCAGGATCGAGGTCTTTGTATGCCGATATCACCAGCAGGTTTTGGGTATCGATACTGATATTGGCATTTTTCATTTTGATCCTGTTTAGCCAGCTGGTGGGCAATCGCCAGGAGACAGAAAGATTTTGCCATCGCAGATAAGACCCGTTGGAATAAGAGCCATCGGAAGCATACAGTGGTCCGAGGTTGGAGGCATTGGTTGTGTACCTGGGATATTTCACCTGATCTCCGGGTTGCTGCCAGTGGTTGTTCTTTATTTCATCGGGCATCGGCATATTATACATCATGCCGGGAACGGAATTGAGATAAGGGTCTGACCTCAGTTTGTTCACAAAATAGAATTGGGATGAGATGGAAAGTTCTTTGTAGCCAAGCTGAAAACCGAAGCCACCACTGTATTTCGGAAGGGTTTCAATCAGCACATAGCGGTCGTCTTCTGCATTGTTCGGAAACGTGGTGAAGCCAGCCGTAACCTTTCCGTCCTTATTACGGTCTTCGAAAGTGTAGGACCCCGTTAATGGATCGATGCCAGTGTAATGCAGGAGGATGCGGCTGGTTGTGGAATATCCCACTTTAAGTTTGCCACTGAAGGAAGATTTCTCCAGGTTGGGAAAGCTCATCAGTTTGTTCCTGTTATGACCCACATTGAAATTGAGCGAGAGGTTCCAGTTTTTCGATTCAATTATCCTGGCCCTTGAGCTGATCTCTATCCCGGAGTTGCGGACTTCGGCAGGCCAGTTGGTCAATGCAGTCTTGAACCCGGTAAGGCTGGGAATAGGCATCGATGCCAGTTGGTTACCTGAATTGTTCTGATAAAATTCAACATCGAGATTGATCCTGTCTTGCCAGAAACCAAATGTGGCAGCCAGTTGTGCTTTGGTGGTGGCCTCCCATCTGAAGTCCTGGTTCAGCGGAGTTACCATGTGAAAGGCGTCGATACCGTTATAATTGAACAAGGTATAGGGGATATCTAAAATACTGTTCCTGGCCCACCGCGACAAATATTCGTAGTTGGCGCTGGGGTCTGATCCTGTAGTGCCATAACTTCCCCTGAGTTTGAGAAAACTGAACCAGGATGGAAGTATTGCCTTCATCCATTTTTCATCAGATGCGATCCAGGCCAGCGCCACCGAACCGAAATTACCGAACTGCCTGCCCGGGCCGAAGCGGGAAGAACCATCCCTTCTTGCATTCAGGCTGAGGATATATTTATTGTCCCATGCATACCGCACAATGCCGGAAACCGACAGGTATTTGTATTCTTTGTATCCTTCCGTGATGGTGATGTTTTTTGCGTTGTTATGGCTTTTCATCATAGCATCATTGGGAAAATCTTCAGCGTGGATAGATTCACTGCTGCTGATCTCTGTCTGCAAATTGGAGATCAGCTGTACAGAAAGGTTTCCTTTTCCGATATAGGTATTGTATTGCAGCTGAGGTTCCACCTGCCAGTTTTTGGATATGGATTTTCCGTAATCAGCATTTGCGATGGAAAAGAAAGACATAATGGGATCGATGGATGCCGCAGGCATGTAAAAGGAATTATCGTTTGACGAAAACATATAACCGGCCTTTGCAGAAAGCGTCAATCCTTTCAGGATCTCATACTTCAGATCAACAAGACCACGAAAAGAGAAAGTCTTGCTCTTGCTGGGCCTCTTGAGCGCATTGAAAGGGAATGCGCTGATGTTCTGTATGCGGTAAGGTTCAAAATTGAACTCTCCATTTTCATTATAGATATCAGGGGCATTGGGAGCAAGTCCTCCCGGAGGCACGATAGCAAAGGCATTGACCTCAGTAAGCGTCAGACTGTTGGAGATCCCGAAATCGAATTTCTGATCACGGCTCGTGTGACTGAAATTGCTGCTGAAAGTTCCCCTGATATTCTTGCCGCCATTGTTCATCACTTCTTTCTGATTGCCATAGCTGGCAGAAAGCCTGTATGCGGATTGCGGCATACCACCACTGACACTGGCATTCACATCCAAATAAGAACCTGTGCCAGCCAGCTCGCGCTGCCAGTCTGTATATTTATTGGGATCCCAGGTAACCAGGTCGGGCGCATTGGTGGCGTCCGGCAGGATTCCATCATTCTGGAATGCTTCCCTTCTCACGGCCAGGTACTGTTCCGTTTTCATCAGTTTGGGAAAGCGCGCCAGCATCCTTATGCCGTTGGATACATTGAGATTGAAACTGGCAGGGCCTGATTTCGCTTTTTTGGTGGTGATCAGGATCACGCCATTGGCGCCTCTTGAACCGTAGATGGCGGTTGCATCGGCATCTTTCAAAATGCTGATACTTTCAATATCCCTCGGATGAATGCTGAGCAAAGGATTTTCACCACTTGTATTGGTCACTCCGCCCTGTACCGCACCCATGGAAACAGGCAAGTGCCCGGTCAAAGGAGAAGCATTTTGCGTGCTCATGGGCATTCCATCGATCACATATAATGGATCAGCCAGCGCCAGTGGATTGATGCCATTCCTGCCCCTGATGGAAACACTGACCGGAGCTGCGGAATTTCCTGAAACAGGATTGATCAGGATGCCCGGCACCCTTCCTGCAATGGCATCGAGCACGGTCATCACCGGTTGTTTTTCGATATCTTCAGCCTTAACTGTACCGATACTGCCGGTGGACAGTCTTTTGCTGGTTTTGCCATAGGCAGTGATCTGCGTTTCATCGAGGATGGCATGTGAAACTTTTAACCGGATCAACAATGTGATGCCCGTTACTTTCACTTCCTGGTTGGAATAACCTACAAAAGAAATGGAAAGGATATCACCTGTTTCGGCCTCGATGGAAAAACTACCCTTGCTGTCTGTGACTGTTCCTTTCTTCGTTCTCTTCACTACAACACTTACACCACCGAGCGGCAGTCCTTCATCAGAATATACAAGACCGCTGGCGGGAGGATTTTGCGGAAGCGTCAATTGCAGTACCGGGGCTGCTTCCGGCGCTAACGGCTGTTTTCGCGTTAGCACGATCGTTTTCTTTTCGAATCGATAAGCAACTGGTTTGTCTTTGAAGATCAGTTGCAGGAATTCCTGTAATTCCATATCCTTTACGGAAATGGAAACGGTGCCTAATTCAGCCAGCAGGTCTGCCCTGCCGGCCACCAGGTAACCTGTTTGTTTTTTTACTTCCGAGAAAACTGTTTTGATCGGGAGATTGTTCCCCGCAAGTGTGATCGTTTGTGAATGCAGTTCCGAACGGGCATTCATGAAGAAACCGATCAGGAATAAGAAAGTGAGCTTCATAACCAGCATGGTTTTGGTGGGCCGGTTCCGGGCATGGTAATGCCAGGACGCGGCAGCAGTCTTAAACATAACGCATTAATTGGGTTAGCAGTTAATTAATTGAACAGGACCTGGAGATAAGGTTATAGTCTAAGGTGTGATGATCAAACGGCGTTCTTCGCCGATACGGGCATGAATATCGAAATCGTTAAGTACCTGCAGCATTCCATTGAGTGTAATATCCCGGCTCAGTTCACCGAACAATTCTATATCCGGCACCCTGCCTTCAAATACCACTTCAATATCGTACCATCTTTCCAGCTGGCGCATGGCTTCTCTCAGCCTGGTGCCATTGAAATTGAAGTTCCCGTTCTTCCAGGCCATCACTTTCTCGATGTCGGCATCACTGACCTGATTGCCCTGTTCACTGATCCTGCATTGCTGGCCGGGTTTCAGCATCATTTGGGTCTTGTTATCATTTACACGCACGATGCCTTCCAGCAACGTAGTGTTCAGGCTGGCTTCCTGTTCATAAGCATTCACGTTGAAATGAGTGCCCAGCACATCCACTGCTGCACGATCCTGAACCTTTACGCGGAATGGCCTTCTTGTATCGCGCGCAACTTCAAAATACACTTCTCCAGTCATCTCCACTTCACGTTTGTCTGTTCCGAAATCCGTAGGATACCTGATGGTGCTGGCGGCATTCAACCATGCTTTCGTTCCATCCGGTAGCCGCAACTGGAATTGTCTCCCCTTTGGCGTACTCATTGTATTGAAAGCGCTTGTTTTTCCTTCGCCTTCATATACCAGCGCTCCATTGCGCATGGTGGCGGCAATACCATCCCTGTTGTCAACCACACCATTCTTTATCGAATCCAGCAATACCTGTGTGCCATCGGCCAGAGTAAGGATAGCGCCGGTTTTACCGGGAAGGATGATGGGTTCATTCTTAACAACCGTTTCTTTTATTTTATCGTTGCTCTTATCGATCGTATAATAAATTGCAAAGGAAGCCAGCAAGAGAACAATCGCTGCAGCCACTCTCGCCCATGTCGTTCTCATGAACCACAACCTGGACCTGGTTCGATGTTGGATTGTATCCAACTGAATATTTGCATAGATGAGCTCACCAGTATCAGCATCTCCGAGCAAAGGAATGCTCTCGTCCATCATCTCTTCATCGAGCTGCATTTCCAGTTCTTTCCCGTACTCATCCACCATCGCCAGAAACCTTGACCGTTCCCTGCTCGTGGCTGATCCATTACGGTATTTCTCCATCAACTGTATGAACTCGTCTTTACTCATATGCGGGATATTCAGGCCCCTTTCCATAATAGACTCGATCCGGAAAAAGTTGTAGGGGGTGAAAAAGAGATTTTTTTTAGAAATCGTAGAAAAAGAAAAGACTGATGATAGCAGGAAGCTCCTGAAGATGTTCGGATAAATGTTTTCGAATGGATTTTAGCGCAAGGCTCATATGTTCCCTGGCAGTGGAATATGAGATACCCAGGGAGTCAGCTACTTTCTTCAAAGGCATTTGCTCTTCCCTGCTCAACAGGTAAACTTTTTTCTGTTGGGGCGACAATGAATCTACGGCTGTTCTGATCAGCAATGCAACTTCCTTTGCATCTATCAACTTATCAGGAAGCAGGTTCGTTTCCTGTACATTGACTTCCCCGGCAGTATCCAGCACGGTTACAGGCTTCTTTTTTCGCAGTTCAGTTATGATAAAATTCCGCGCCATCACGTAGAGATAACCGGCAGGGTTGTCAACACTTACCATGTTAGCACGATTCATCCATAATTTTTCGAATACTTCCTGAACTGCATCCTGAGCAGCAATCGGAGTTTTGAGATAGAGCACAGCCATTGTGTAAACCCTGTTCCAGTGCAGGTTGTAGAACTCACGAAAAGCCAGCTCATCTCCTTCAGCTATGCAACGGAAGAGTTCTTTTTCATTGTATGGGGGATTATCGGGCAATAGTAAGCAGGGGGTATTTTTTAAAGCAATGTTGGGCAAGATAATCAAAAGAATACAAAGAGCCGGTCAAAACTGACCGGCTCTTGTTCTATTGGTTACGGAATATTACTGATTTACATTTTTACAGCTTTTTCTGTTACAGATCAAATTGAGCTGGAATTTGCCAGCGATATTGTAATGCTTCAATCTGTAATTGGCATCACCATCCAGTGTAATCTACACAGCGTGTTTCTCATAAATATAAATTAAGGTTTGAGTCATGGAGGATGGCTCAAAAGATAGACGGGAAGTACGTCGCGCGGGAGACGCGCCTGTTAATTCTTCTAATGTTGCGCGAACATAATTCAAAAAACAAACCCTTCAGATCCGGGGACCTGAAGGGTTTGCACATTTCATTATGATGTATTACTCTCTTCTTCCGCCGAACAATCTCAGCAGGAAAAGGAAGATATTGATGAAGTCGAGATACAAAGTGAGCGCGCCCATAATGGCCAGCTTTTTTGTTTGACTCTGTGGTGTTCCTTCAAATTCAACACCTTCACCGATGCGTTTCAGTTTCTGTACATCGTAAGCGGTAAGACCGGTGAATACCATCACACCGATGATGCTGATCACATAACCCATGGTATCGCTCTTCAGGAAGATATTAATGAGCATGGCTACCACGATACCGATGAGCGCCATGGTGAGCAGGCGTCCAAAACTGGTAAGATCTTTTTTGGTAGTGTATCCCATTACGGCCATGATACCGAACATTGCGGCAGCAGATGCAAAACATCCGATAACGGAATTGGCGGTATAGGTCAAAAGTATAAAGCTGAAGCTGATCCCATTGATGGCTGAGTATAAAAGGAACAACAGAGTGATCACCGGAGCAGAAAGTCTGTTGAATGCAAATGACATCAACAGTACAAAACCTAATGGTGCAAACATGGTGACCCACCCCAATATGTTCAGTTTTCCTGTTTCCAGATCAACCAGGTACAATAAGAGATTGGCGTTGTTCATGAACAACAATGCGAATACGGCTGAAAGGCCAAGCCCCACGAACATCCACATAAAAACATTGGCAAGAAAATTCCTTGCTATGGCCTGCGGCATGGCTTTTTGCCCGCCGGGAGCCTGATAATACTGAGATGGCTGATTGTAATTATCCATATAAAAAACAATTGCTTTGCGTAAATGTAGGAAATAATCGGTAAATCCCCGGTTCAGGAAGGTTTCCGGGGATTAATGGACATAACTTAACGCCGCTTTCACTTTTTAAGTATCTAATCAATTGATATTGCCGGGGACCACCCTAAGGGCAAATCATCGGCCCATAGATTTTTACAGGCATTCATCAAGAAGATACACGATAGACTCATAGTTCTTTCCTGTGGCTTCAGACAAAGCCATTTCACAGGTTTTGGAACTGGAGTAATAACCATCGTAACTGCATTGGTTCACTTCCTGCGCTTCCGCTGCTGTGGCGGAACGCGTAAGCTCGGGGAAGAGGAAACCGCGATCGCCGGCCATACCGCAACAACCTGCATGCAATGGTACTGTAACATCGTTTGCCAGTTGTTTGGCTACCGCCAGGAATCTGGCTTCCTGTTTTGTTTTTTGCAGCGTACACACAGGATGCAGCACGATATTGTTCTTTTTCCTGCTCAACTGTACGCGGGGCAGGATATGATCGGCAATCAGATCGATACTATCGATGATCCTGATGGAGTCGAATTTTCGTTTGTTCTCTTCGGTTAGTTGAGGGCGGCAGGTCTGCAAGGTATAAGTACAGGAGCTGATATCAAGCACCACCGGCCATTTCCCCTGCCCTGTCCAGTTCCATAGTTTTTCGATGGTTTGATTGGCGGTGAATTCAAATGCAGGAGTGAATCCTTTGGAAGAGAATATCTGTCCGCAGCAGGCTGAATTGATATTGTCCGGAATGATCATTCTGAGCCCGGCTCTTTCCGCGATACTCATGAAGATCTCAGCCATCGTTTTTTTACCGGCCACAGAGCCACCCATTTTCCGGTTGATGCAGGTGGTGAAATAAATCACGGTATCCGCATCCTTTTCTCCGCTTGTTGCTTTCGGTACATTACTCAATGAAGAGGAGGCCACCTGGTTGCTCCACAAAGGTGAAGAGGAAACGAT
Organism: Pseudobacter ginsenosidimutans; assembly: GCF_007970185.1. Taxonomy (NCBI): domain Bacteria; kingdom Pseudomonadati; phylum Bacteroidota; class Chitinophagia; order Chitinophagales; family Chitinophagaceae; genus Pseudobacter; species Pseudobacter ginsenosidimutans. Next base: position 6,306,434 of record NZ_CP042431.1, read on the forward strand.
CTTCTTCATGCCCTTCGTCAGTTTCACCATAGCGTTCTTACCCAGCAGCCTGTTCACTACAGTGGCAGATTTCACGGCAGCTCCCACGATATTTGTGGTAGCGCCGAAGTTCTTTGCCACGCGCATGGCCACAGCATTCGCCAGTTTGCTATGGTTCTCCTTGCGCAGGCGTTTTACCAGCATGCCGGTATTGATGTCTACCGGGCAGGCCTCAGCGCAAAGCCCGTCAACCGCGCAGGTTTCAAGACCATCATACTGGTATTGGTCCAGCAATTCCTTGTAAGCGGCTGTCTGTCCGGTTTCCTTGTACAGGGCCATTTGCCTTCTGGCAACGATCCTGCGGCGCGGCGTCATGGTGAGATCTCGGCTCGGACATTTCACTTCACAGAAACCGCATTCGATACATTTGTCCACCTCCTCCTCCACCTTTGGTAAAGCTTTCAGGTGTTCAATATGCGCCTGACCGTTAGTAGTGATGAGTACACCTGGGTTCAGCAGGTTGCGGGGATCGGTTTCCTGCTTGATCGTTTTCATGATATCATAGATGGCAGGGCCCCACTCTGTTTCAACGAAAGGCGCCATATTGCGGCCCGTGCCGTGCTCGGCCTTGAGTGCGCCCTTGTATTTACCGGTCACCAGTTCCACTACTTCTCGAATGAAGCGGTCATAACGTTCAACCTCAGACGCTACATTGAAGGTTTGCGTGACCACGAAATGGATATTGCCATCTTTGGCATGGCCAAAGATGATGGCATCATGGTATCCGTATTTGGTGAAGAGTTGTTGCAGATCGAGGATGGCATCACCGAGCTGCACTACAGGCACGGCAATATCTTCAAGGATCACGGTGGTGCCGCTCTGGCGCATGGCGCCTACAGAAGGGAACATGCCCTTGCGGATCTTCCAGAGAAAAGCCTGTTTGGCAGGATCATCCGTGAATGATGGAGGAATGGCAAATGGGAATCCTTCGAGTATCCTGTTGAATCGTGCCAGGCTCGCTTTGATATCTTCGGTTGTATATGCCTGGTATTCCGTGAGCAGGGCCACGCCAGTGGACGGTAAAGCAGCGAGAATTTCAGGAATACCGGGCAGATGGGCAACAGATCGTAAAGAAGCATTGTCCATCAGCTCCACTGCTTCCGCACCGGATTCGATCAATGGCGCAATGGCCTTGCAGGCTGTTTGAATATCAGTGAAGCAAAGCAGGGCTGTGCTTTTTTCCGGATAATCAGGTACGGTCCGCAATACCACTTCGGAAATGAAGCCCAGCGTGCCCTCCGCTCCTACCATCAGATGGGCGAGCATATCCAGTGGTTGCTCATAATCGATGAGGGCATTTACGGAATAGCCGACAGTATTTTTCGTTTTATATTTTTCCCTTACCAGTTCGAATAAAGCCGGATCGTTCAGAATAGCGGTCCGAAGTGAGCGAAGCGAGGCAGCCAGGCTGGTACATTCCTTCTCAAATCGTTCATAGTCCCGGGGTATTTCAGTGGAATACGAGAAACCATTAGGCAACATGAACCTTACATACTGTATGGTATGGTAAGCATTCTTCTGCACACCGCAACACATACCACTGGCATTATTGGAAACGATGCCACCGATCATGGCAGACTGGATACTGGCCGGGTCTGGCCCAATCTTCTTTCCAAATCTGCGCAGCCTGGCATTTACCATACCGCCGGTAATGCCTGGTTGCACGCGCACACGCGTTCCTTCTTCTTCGATCTGTATCTTATTCCAGAATTTACTAAGATCAACCAGTATGCCATCGGTAATGGCCTGACCAGAGAGGCTGGTGCCTGCTGTTCTGAAAGTAAGTGGTATATTATGTTGATGGGAGAAATTGAAAAGCGCCCTGATCTCCTGGTCCGACACAGGGTTTACAACTGCCTGCGGCTTGAGATAATAGAAACCCGCATCTGCGGCGAAGGAAATGAGATCGATGAGTTTGCATTTGATCCTGTCTGCTGGCAAAATTTGTTGCAGCGCTGCTTCGATGTTCATGACGGCTCGGATGTAGGCAAATAGCCCGGTTGTTTAATAGTAGTGAGGTAAAGCAGCAGGTAAGTGATGGTACCGTTCAGGATGATCAGCTCAAAGCCTGCTACATAACCAGGCCGTGAAGATAACTATTTTTCCAGCCCGAAACAGTTCACGGGGCTCAGGAGAATAGTGAATCTTATCGATGACATTCCCTGAAATGCAACCGGCCTGCTGTGTAGTCAGCAGGCCGGTTCTTGTACTATTTTCTTGTTTTCTTATTTTGTTGTGATCCTTCCAACAGACACTCTTGTTTTGGCAAGGGATCTGTCGTACCGTCCCACCAGATACATTTCACTGCCAATCACTGAGCCGAGGCGTGGCATGGCAATCACCGGCATATTCCAGTTGGTGAAGAAAGATTTTCGCTGGAACTTGCCCGTTACTTCATCGAGGGTAACCACAAAGCAATCGGATTTATTGAAGTTCATGAGACGGTTCACTTTTTTCCCGGGCTGCGTTATATCTGCATTGTTCTGACGGTCATTGAAGAAGATCTGGATGCCGCTGGGCGATTGTATCGCGCCGAAGCCGGCGTAGAAGGGACGAACATCGCCACCAAAGAAATAATTATAGTTAATGCCTGAAGATCCGGGCACCCTGTAAGCCTCGCGCTGGTTCTTTGGCAGGATCTGAAGCCAGCTGATATTGTTGGAGGCATCCAGCTTCACCATCATGATATCCCTGCAATCATAAATATAATTCGTATAGTAGTCGAAGCCGCTGCCCATTCCGTTCATACCCCTGTTGGATACTGTGGTGTAGCTCCATGCATGATAGTCTTCTGCAAGCAGCACCAGTCCGTTATCTTTTGTGTAGAAGATATTCTGGAATTTCATGTATCTGGAAAATGACTCACCTTCGTCTTTGAGCTTTGCCAGTTTTTCCCTCTCCTTTCTTTCTTCCCTGCTTTCTTTATCATCATCATCTTCCGTATCCGCTTCGCCGTTATCAGTTGTAATGAGTGAGTTGTTGATCTGTTTTTCTGCAGAGCTGAGCACTTTAGCTGTATTGGGATCGATGCGTTCCACCAGCAATCCTTCGGTGGTTTTGCTTTTCCTGTCTTTGCTGTAGAAGCTGGCGAGAACCAGTTCATTGTTCCTGCCCATCATCAGTTTGGTGCTGGTCAGCCATTTATCCTTGATATTGGTATTGATCTCGTTTTCTTGTTTACCTGTTGCATCATAGATGCGGATATTGTAATTGACGAAATCCAGGAATTTCTCTTTTTTCTTTTTTCCCTCCCTGTATTCCATCACGCGTCCAACAAGGATGGTCTTACGGTTTGTAGTCACCAGCACATCTTCCAGTTGGTATGTCTTTGCTTCGAATTCATTGGTGATGGTGGCGGGCCTGGAAGCGGCTTTCAGGCTGCCGTCGAACTCCTGTACCAGGAAGCTGTTCTTTTCCTTTCCTGTAATGGTGCTGACCAGAATGATCTTTGTAGTATCTGCATTGGGGATCAGTTTGAATTCGATCTCCGATTTCTTATCTTCTTTCTGGAAGCTGGTGATCGGTTTCCAGGTGCCTGTGGTCAGCCCGGTGTTCTTATCGATCTCCGCGCCGAAGAGCTCCATCGTTTTTTCACTTTTCCTGTATTCGGAAGCGATGATCAGAAGCTTGTCCCTGAACGGAAAGAATTCCACGAACTCTTTTCCCTTGAGCTCTTTATTGAAGTCAGTACGGTAGAGCTCATTCACGCTTTTGTCCAGCTTCACCAATGTGGCGGATTCCCTGAAAGAGGCGCCGATAACAAAATAGGACTTCATGGCCAGATGTCCTTCCTGAAGATAAACGCCGCTTTTATCTGTGTGGATAACGGTAAGGTCTGTGCTGCCTTTTTTCATTTTGAATTCCTCACCCCAGGTAATGTTTTGTTTCTGGGCAAAGGAAAAAATAGACAGCATGGTAAGGGTAAAAACCAGGGGGATTTTTTTCATATCGGGGTTCAGTTTTTACAATTGTTGCAGGAATGTTTCAATGAAAAGCAATATCGCTTTAATTGAAGCAATCAGGAATAATGGACTGCTTAAGTTTTGTGAATATTAGAAAACCAGGGGCTGGCAGGTTTTCTGAGACGGTGCAAATATATACGTAACAAATTTGTCTTATAAACTTACTTCATTTTTCGGTGAAAATGGAATTGAGCTTACTGAGCAGTTCCTCCCCTCTGAGGTCTTTCGCAACGATATTTCCTTCCGGATCTATCAGGAAATTTGCTGGAATGCCTCTGACTCCATAGAGTTTCGCGGCTTCACAGTCCCAGCCTTTCAGATCAGATACCTGTGACCAGCCAAGTTTGTCCTGCTCTATGGCCTTGATCCAGGCCTCCTTCTGCGCCTTTGCATCCAGCGATATGCCCAGTATTTCAAAGCCTTTCTCACGATATTGAGTATACGCTTTCACGAGGTTGGGATTTTCTGCACGGCAGGGCCCGCACCAACTTGCCCAGAAGTCGAGCAACAGGTATCGTCCTTTGAAATCAGCAACAGCTATCAATTTTCCATCCGGGCCAGGCAGGGAGAAATCTATCGCGGGTTTTCCCACCTGCGTTCTGGTTTGTGATGCCACCAGAACCGGGATGCCTTTGCCGGTTGGTGAGTTTTTCAAACGGGCCGGTAATTGTTGCCAGGCTTTTCCCGCTTCTTCACCCATGCCGGGCTGGGCGGCAATATGCGCCAGGCTGATCACGCTGAGATAAGAGTCCGGATGTTGTTGGGCAAAACGAAGATGAATGCGATAGCTCTCGTTCATCAGTTCTTTTTCCCGTTCTATGAATCCCTTCAGTACAGTATTATCTTTTTTCTTTTCCTCCGGTAATGCTGCATACTCCTGGTTCAGCCGGGTGAAAGCATCATCATTCTCCTTAAGCATATTCTTAAGTATGCCATGCACTGAGTTGGTGGGTGAACCACTTATCCTGATATTATTCAGGGAATCTGCCGATTGCATTACGATGTTTTCAGGCGCCAGGTAAAAACGGAAATAATCAATGGATTCTCCTTTTGCCAGTTTCGTCTTATAAGGATTCTTATGCAGGTACAGGGCTGCCATTACCGGAAATTCCAGTTTTCCAGAGAAAGAGAAGCAACCATTTATCACTGTAGTGGAGTCATTCACCTGCAGATCATCCGCCTGAAATACCAGGAAAACGGTATCGCCATTGCGGAGCTGATGAACATCAGCCTGAATACTGTATTGATTTTGCGCGGAAAGGGAAAAAATAGAAAAAAATAAAAACAGGCAGGCTAAGGACCTCATGGTGAAGTTTTACCAAATGTAAATGTAAAACAGGCTCTTGCACATATTATTTTAAAAACAGATTCAACAACCATTTCCACTAATTCCTGGGAACATTCCCACAAAATGGGAATGTTCCCACAGAAAATATGCTCTGTTTTATTTGTTTGGGAACTGAAACTTCAAAAGATTTGACCTTTCAAACTGGTCTTTGACCGCGCTGCCTCTATCCAATGACGTTCACTAAACCCTAAATCTTTCCTGTACATGGCCATCGAATGAATGGATCGTTCGAATTTTTTTTCAAACCAAAGTCTAATGATTTCAACGATGTACACTTGCTGATTGCGTCCGTACATCCGGTTTTAAAGCAGACCCCATATGAAAAAACGATTTGCGGAAATTGCCAGAGCTACCTGTCTTCTCTCCTCTCTTTTATTGGTAGTTGCTCTTGCTGAGGCCCAGGAAAGTCCCAGGCGCTATTCCAAAACAGTTACGGGTATTGTTACAGATTCCAAAGGCGAGCCCATTGACGGAGCTTCCGTTCAGGTAAAAGGAAAATCCTGGGGTGCCATCGCCAATGACCGCGGCGTGTACAACCTGGTGATCCCGGATTCCATCAATGTAATGCTGATCTTTTCGGCTACCAATTTCCTCACCAAAGAGATCAGGTTACCCATTGCACTCACGGTAATGAATGCAAAACTTGAAGAATCCGCCACCTCCCTCGAAGATGTGGTAGTGATCGGTTATGGAACAGTAAAGAAAAAAGATGTGACCGGCGCTGTAGCGCAGGCCAATGTGGCGGACATGAAGAAAGCCCCCGTGAACACTTTCGCGGAAGCGCTGGCCGGCCGCGTTGCAGGTGTGAACGTGTCTTCATCGGATGGACAACCAGGCAGTGAAATGAATATCGTGATCCGCGGTAATAATTCTGTAACGCAGGACAATTCCCCACTCTATGTGATCGACGGATTCCCGGTTGAGACCGCTTCCGCCAATATCATCAATCCGGAGGAGATCGAGTCGATCGAGATCCTGAAAGACGCTTCGGCCACCGCCATCTACGGTGCGCGCGGCGCCAACGGCGTTGTGATCATCACTACAAAAAAAGGAAAAGTGGGCGCACCGGTAGTGACCTACGATGCCTGGGTGGGCATGCACCAGAATCTGAAAAAACAGGAACTGCTCAGCCCATACGAATTCGTGAAATACCAGATCGAAATGAGCCCTTCCGTTAACGGACCCATTTATTTGAATAATGGAAAAACACTCGAGTCATACAAAGATGTAAAAGGCGCCGACTGGCAGGACCTTATTTTCCGCGACGCCTTCGTACAAAGCCATAGCCTCGCACTGCGCGGGGGAACGGATAAAACACGTTACTCTGTTTCAGGCTCCATGATAGACCAGGATGGTATCATCATCAACAGTGGTTTCCGCCGCTATCAGGGCCGGCTTTCACTGGATCAGACCATCAATACCAAATTCAAAGCCGGTGTGAACATCAACTACACTTCGTACAAAAGATATGGAACCATTGCTGCAGAATCGCAATCAAGTCCTACCGCTACCATGATGTACAGTGTCTGGGGCTACAGGCCCATCACCGGCGATTCCGCTGCCAATGCGAATATGGAAGACATGCTCTTCGATCCCGGTATCGATCCTGCAACGGATTTCCGCATGAACCCCGTACTGTCTACCAAAAACGAATACAACCCGCTTTTCAACAATACCCTTATCGTTAACTCTTATATCGATTACAAGATCAATAGGTTCCTCAGCCTGAGAGTTACCGGTGGAATGACCAAAACCCAGATCAGAAGAGAGATCTTCAACAGCTCTTCTACCCGTGGTGGCCATCCGCGCAATAACCAGGGCGTGAATGGCTCCATCACCAACACAGACCTTACCAACCTATTGAATGAAAACACCCTTACGTATAACCGAAGATTCAACAAGGACCACAACCTGAATGTGGTGGCAGGTTTTACGGTGCAGGATATCAAAGGCTCAGTGAATGGTTTCACCGCAACACAGGTGCCTACAGAATCACTCGGCATCAAAGGGCTTGGACAGGGCACTGTAACTGTATCACCTACCAGTGCGCCGGCCAGCGGATTATTGTCGTACCTCGGCCGTGTGAATTATAATTTCAAATCACGTTACCTGCTCACATTGTCGTTCAGGGCGGATGGTTCATCCAAGTTCCCGAAAGACAATCGCTGGGCTTATTTCCCTTCCGGCGCATTTGCCTGGAGACTGGCTGATGAGAAATTCATGAAGCAGTTCGACTGGCTTTCCGAAGCTAAGGTGCGCATCGGTTATGGTACTACCGGCAACAACCGTGTGAACGACTTCTCCGCATGGTCTTCACTGGAGATCAATCCTACTACCGGTTATAGTTATGGGAACGTGCCCGGACAAGGTATGGTGCCCATCAACCTCGGTAACGATAAACTGAAATGGGAAACCACTGCACAGACCAATATCGGTCTGGACCTCGGTTTCTTCAACAACAGGATCACCCTCACCACGGATTATTATTACAAGGAAACCAAAGACCTCCTGCTGAACGCCACACTGGCGCCATCCCAGGGCTTTCTTACCGGTTACAAGAATGTAGGAAAAGTGTCCAATGAAGGTGTGGAATTCACTCTGAATACGAGAAATATAGAAAACAAAAATTTCTCCTGGAGCAGCAGCTTCAATATCGCTTTCAACAAAAACAAAGTACTGGCGCTGAACGATGGCGAAAGCAGCCTGGCCACACGCGTAACATGGGGCAATTTCAACAATGCATTCCCATACATCGCGATCCCCGGTAATCCGATCGCACTCTATTACGGAATGCTCTTCGATGGCATTTACCAGTACAGCGATTTCGATAAAGTGGGTGAAACCTATATATTGAAAGCCAATGTCCCTAATAACGGCAATGCACGTGCGAATATTCAGCCGGGTCATATCAAATTCAAAGATATCAATGGCGATAATAAGATCGATGACAATGACCTCACCATCATTGGTAACCCCAATCCCATTCATACAGGCGGTTTCACCAACAACTTCACCTATAAGAACTGGGACCTGAACGTGTTCTTCCAGTGGAGCTATGGCAACGATCTGCTCAATGCCAACCGCATCGAGTTCGAAGGCGGTGATCCAGTTACCAGGAACCTGCTGAATATGTTCAAATCCGTAGAGAACAGGTGGACGCCGGATAACCAGAATAATGAAATGTACAAGATCGGTGGACAGGGCCCTGCCTACTACTCTTCACGCACCATTGAAGATGGTTCATACATCCGCCTGAAAACAGTTTCACTCGGCTACAATATCGATACAAAAACACTTAAGAAACTGAAGATAAAATCCCTCCGTTTCTACCTGGCAGCGCAGAACCTGCTTACCTGGACCAACTACTCAGGTCTCGATCCTGAAGTGAATACCAGGCCCAGCGCACTCACTCCCGGGTTCGATTTCTCACCTTATCCCAGGACCCGGACCCTCACCTTTGGTTTAAATGCATCATTTTAATCATGATTAACAAGATTGACATGAAACGATTTGTTTTGCTGCTCACGATAGCTGCCACCCTCGCAAGTTCCTGTAGTAAAGTACTGGACAAAGACCCTGATTTTGTATCTCCCGACAATTATTATAACAATGAGGCAGACCTGATGAAAGCCCTCAATGGCGTGTACAACCGGCTGATAGATCAAAACCAGCGGATGTATTCCCGCGGCCTCTTCAGCTACCTGGTGGTAAGTGATGAAGCCTTCTTCAGGAATATTTCCATCAACAATATCCGCGTAATGGTATTTGATGCGGGCGACCTTGATATCGGCAGGATCTGGGAATGCATGTACGAGGCCATCAACCGCGCCAACCTCCTTTTAGAAAATGTGCACAAAGCGAAAATGGACGAAGTGCAACGCAACGCCATCAAAGGTGAAGCGCTTTTCCTCCGTGCCTATTTCTATTATTTGCTGGCTGATTTGTACGGCCCTGTTCCCCTCAAACTCTACTCCACCAAATCTCCGCTGGATGCCAACCTTCCAAGGACGCCTCTCGCTGACGTATATGCGCAGGTAGTGAAAGACATGAAGGAAGCAGAAACCCTGGTGAACGAGATCACTCATTTCACGCATAACGAAAGAGTTTCCAAAACCGCTGTACAGGCAGTGCTGGCAAGGGTTTTCCTGAAAATGGCAGGCGAACCGCTGCGCGATGTATCCAAATACAACGATGCACTGGAATATGCCAATAAAGTAATCAATTCAGGACATCATTCACTCAATCCTGATTTCAAACAGATCTTCATCAATCATTCCAGGAATATCAACGACAGCAAGGAATGTCTCTGGGAAGTGGGCATGTATGGCAACAAGATCGGCAACTATGACCAGGCGGGCTCTGTAGGCGTTGAGAATGGCATCGAATGCCCTAATGAAGCCATCGGATATTCCGGCGGCGCCATGAAGACAACAGCAAAACTCTACAACCTTTTCGGTACAAAAGATACACTGCGAAGGGACTGGAGCATTGCGCCTTACCGTTATGTTGCATCCGGTACCACAGCCGTGAAAACAAACTGGACAACTGCACAGATCTATGAGCGCAACCCCGGAAAATGGCGCAGGGAATATGAGAATGAAGCGAAAGCAAGATTGTATAACTCCACCAATTTCCCGCTGGTTCGCTATTCCGATGTTTTGCTGATGAAGGCTGAAGCAGAGAACGAAGTATACAACGGCCCAACAGCAGAAGCCTACGAAGCTATCAATATGGTAAGAAGAAGGGCATTCGGAAAACCTGTGGATATTGCCGATGCTGATGCGGATATTCCCGCTAACCTCACCAAAGATGATTTCTTTGTGGAACTGCAGAACGAGCGCCTCCGCGAGCTTTGCTTCGAAGGCATCCGCAAGCACGACCTCATCCGCTGGGGTTCTTATGTGTTCACGATGAAAAACCTGGCAGCGGATATTACCGCCAATGCGCCCAGCACCTGGAAATATGCAGCTTCCGCAGGAAACAATGTTACTGCGAGAAATGTGCTCTTCCCTATTCCCATTACAGAGCTCACCATTAACGATAAAATTGAACAAAACGAAGGGTATTGATCCTTAGCACCCAAAACTCAAATCATGAAATTCACAATCACATATATCGTATTGCTGACGCTGCTGATCACAAGCTGCGCAAAGGTGAAAACACCTGAGCCCAATCTTACTGTCACCACCAGCTCCAACACTTACAAAGCGGGTGATACCGTCACTTTCAACTTTGCAGGCAATCCGGATAATATCATTTTCTATTCAGGTGAGATCGGACATAATTATGAATACAGGAAACGCACCAAGGCTTCCAATGACCTGCAGATCCAGTTCAGAAGCTTTGTATCCTTCGGCGTGATTGCACAGAACCTGCAACTGATGGTGTCCAATAATTTCAATGGTACAGCAGACCAGGAAAATCTGGAAAAAGCTACATGGACAGATATCTCCCACCTGGCAACCTGGTCAGCCGGGGCCGACCAGGTGAACTCCGGCGTGATCAGCCTCAAACCCTACGAAGGCACAGATGAAAATTCCGTGATGTATGTGGCCTTCCGTTACACAGACACGCAGAAAGCGCAGGGACAGAACCGCTGGGTGATCAGAACCTTCAGTGCAGACAACGTAACACCTGAAGGAGCATCCACCAACCTGGCCGTGATGAGCACTGCCGGCTGGAAAGCAGTGAACATCAAGAACGCAGCATCGGTATGGACCATCACTTCCGCACAACTGCTGATGTATGGCGGAGCTGCCACGCAGCCCGACAATGAGGATTGGGTGATCACCAAAGCTTTCGATTCAAAAACAGTACAACCCGATGCCGGCATTGCGCTGAAGAATATCAGTAAAACAATGGACAGCTATAGCTATGTTTTCAATACCCCCGGCACCTACCGCGTGGTATTTGAATCCTCCGCTGTACGCTACAACGGAGAAAATAGAAAAGTAAACGAGCTCACCCTTACCATTACCCCATAACCTATGATGCGTCTTTTGCAAATACAGATCCTGTTGCTCCTTGTTTTTCCTGCGTTCACCAGCGGGCAGGGTATTTCATTGAAGAATAACCGCCTGGATCTGCAGTGGACGAAAGACGCATCGGGCTTCAAACTCAGCAGGCTGGCTGTTTCCAGCCCACAGGGCTGGCAGGGGATCAGTAACGCCAACGGCGCTTATACCCTGCTTTATTCTCAGGCAAAACCTGATGTAACGCCGGAAAAACTGCTGGACGAAAAAGGACAGGAGATCATTTTCCCGGAGGCGCATTACCGTTATCTCATTCCCGTTTGGAAACAATCCATTTCCCCTGTTGAATTGAACACTGCAGGAGAAGCTATTCAGTTCTTTCCTTCCTCAGCAGTTCAAACTGCCAATGAGATCCTGTTCACACAGGAAAATGAAAAAGCATTCATTACATCACTATGGAGCTTCGATCCGGCATTTGCCAATGATGTAAAAGTGGAAATCAGGATCATAGCAAAACAGGCAGGCCATTTCTCGATGGCCAGCCCCAGTCTTGCTTCGCTGAACAAGAACCATTTCAAATGGGCTACCGTTCCGGGCGTATTCCAGGGTAATGCCATTGAAAAGAAATTCATCAATGCATTTGCCTACGGGCAGGGAATTCCTGAAAGGCCAGTGGTAGTGAGAGAGCGCACAGCTTCCACACTCGCACCAATGGTGACCACCAGCGGGAATATCACCCTGGCCGTGATCCCCGAGCCGGGTACCGGCAGGGATCCCTGGGCTAAAAATGAAAAAACGAACTCAGACTGGCTGATCGGATTATCCGTGATGAACCGCAATGCGGAGCTCATGCCAACTCTGTACCATCCTGTTTTGGGCGAGAAGAAATCATGGCTGAATGCCGGCGACAGCATCGTATTCCGCTTCCGTTACAGCATACAGCCTGAGAACTGGTATCCTGTTTTCAAACATGCCGTGAATGATGTATACCAGTTCAATCATTTCCTGCATCTGAAACGAACCAGACAATCACTCACCAACAGGTTGCTGGGCATGCACCGCTACCTGGTGAACGACAGCTTATCCCTCTGGCGGCTGGATGACTTCAAAGGCATGACCATCGGCGCACAGGACTATCTCGGTGGCGTATACGGCTCGGATAAAGATGCCATGAAGAATGCCGATTATGGCGCCATGTGGATGCTGGGAAAGATCACGGAAGATGGAACACTGCTCACTACCCGTCTCCCCTATGCGCGTAATTTCAAACTGATGCAGCAACATACCGATACCGGCTTCTTCCATGGCGCTGCTGCAGGACAATACTATCTCCATAAATCAAATCAGTTCACTGAAGAATGGGGTGATTATTCCGAGCCGGTCGGCAGCACTTTCTACATGCTCTGCGATATCGGTAATGTATTGTTGTTTGAAAAAAATGATACTGCCCTGCGTACAGCTTTGAGAATCTCTGCAGATAAACTCCTGCAATGGATGGGCCCGAACGGACAATGGCAGGTTGCTTACGATAATAAAACACAACAGCCACTTTTCACGGACGTGCAAGACCTGCGCCCTACCTTCTATGGAATGATCGTGGCTTATCAGGTCCTCAAAGACCCAAAATACCTGGCAGCTGCAAAGCTGGGAGCAGACTGGTATATCACCAATGCTGTTGAACGCGGCCGCTTTCTCGGCACCTGCGGGGATGCACGCTTCGTACCGGATTTCGCAACCGGACAAAGCGCCCAGGCCCTGCTGGATCTTTATGATATAACAAAAGAAGAAAAATATAAAAAGGCGGCTATCGATGTAGCCACCATATATACCGCTTCCGTATATACGCATCCCGTGCCAACCACGCAACAAAAAACTGTGAATGGCATTACGCGAGAGGACTGGGAGATATCGCAGGTGGGTCTAAGCTTTGAACATGGCGGTGTGATCGGTTCGGCCAATCACCGCGGTCCGATTATGCTGGCCAGTCATGCAGGCATGTTCGTTCGCCTTTTCTCACTCACCAAAGATTCACTCTTCCTCAATATGGCCAGGGCTGCCGCACTGGGCCGCGATGCCTTCGTGGATTCAGCCACTTCCGTTGCCAGCTATTACTGGGATGTTATGAACAAGGGAGCCGGCCCATATCCACACCACGCCTGGTGGCAGATCGGCTGGATCACCGACTATCTTTTGTCTGAAGTAAGAATGCGCTCCAATGGAAAAGTGGAATTCCCGCGTGGTTTCATCACTCCCAAAGTAGGGCCGCATCAGACCTACGGATTTGCCGATGGAAAAATATACGGAAGCAATGCGTCCCTCCTGCTGAAAGAAGGCATGCTCACCATCGCAGATCCTTACACAGACTACTTTACTGCCATCGATACAAAAGGGAAAAAACTATTCCTGCTGGTGATGAACAATGATGATGAAGCCAGGAAAGTGAACATCGCACTTGATCCTGCAAAAGTGATAAAAGGGAAAAAGATAAAACTGGTAAAAACGATTGTACAATCTGATAAACACGCAACCCCATTGAACAATTCAGGGAAATGGAGCATCAGTCTCCCTCCCTACGGATTGAAAGTGATTGCCATAACTTATCGATAATGAAGAAGAATATTGTATTCATTTGGTTGGTCTTTTTTTGCCAGGCTTTGTTTGCCCAGTCTGCCGGTTACCTGGTGGAAGCAGAGGCATTCCAGTTCAGGGGAGGTTGGTTTGAAGAAAAGAGCGGGCTCACCATGGGCAATTCCATGTTGCGCGTGCTCGGAGGAAAGCATGGTGCTGCCGATGCGCTCACAGTGATAGATGTAAAAGAAAAAGGACAATATACTGTCTGGGTCCGCGCCATGGATTTCAAAGAAAAACCCGGCACCCGCCTTAGCCGCCTCCTGGTAGATGAACAACCCATGGAAGAAGCAGGCAAACATGGCAAAGAAGGTTTCGCCTGGGAAAAAGTAGGCGTTGTTGCACTGGATAAAAAACAGGTGTTGCTGCGATTGAAAGATACACGCAAGAATTTCGCCCGCGTTGATGCAGTGCTGCTCACAGCCGATGCTTCTTACGATCCTAACAATATCGAGCTGCCACAGCTAGCAAAACTGAGAGTTAAACCAGTTGCCATGCAGGTGGCGGATGCAAAGCCACCGGCTGTTTCACCCTACCTGTTGATCCCTGCTGACTCAAAGACCATCGCAGAAATATCCAATAACAGGATCAAACTGAGTTTTGCTACCGGTGGCGTCAACAATAAAAGCATAGTTGCCAAAACACTGGTAGATGATAAAGGAGAATGGAAAAGTGTAAACAGGTTTCATGAAGACCATAAAGTGTACCTGCTTTCTTCACAAAGCCCTGAGCTCACTTTCGGTAATTTCTTCCCGTCCTGGAATGGCTCAAAAGCCATCAGTTATATTCAGCATGATGGGAAAAAAATCGAATTGCAGGAACCTGAAGACCTGCTGAATCCCTTCATGGCCGGTGATCTCAGCGAAGCCATTCCGGTTGATGCGAAAAAAATAAACAGCAACAGGATCGATGTAAAGTATGTGACCAGCGATGGATCCACCATCACAGGCATCTGGACCATCGAAAAGAGCAGCGCGCATATTTCCGTGAAACTGGAAGCAACCGTTGCCAATCCCGGTTTTTACAGTATCGGCCTGGCTGCATTCCAGGGAATAGCCCCGGATAAAGTGACCAATATCCAGTTACCACCGATGTTCCAGTACAAACGTTTATCTCCAAATGCAGTGATGATGCCATCAGCCATGATGCAGCAACCGCTGGCTATTGCGGAAACAAAATATGGAGCCACAGGTTTTGTTTCCACTTTTATCAGCGCAGATCCCGCCATGATGAAGAATGAATGGGGCATGCCTGAGAAATCCCCGATGGGCTTTGCCATCAGGAATGAAGCTGGTCTGGTACAGCCAGTTGCTTTCGCACCGGTACTGGGGCTGGAAGATTCCAAACTGAAAGCAGGGCAAAAAATAGAAAAGAGTTTTGTGATGGGTTCATTCTACAATGACTGGCAGAAAACCATGGAATATGTGTCTGAACAGGTTTTCAAAGTGAAGGATTACAGAACACAGCAGGGCTCGCTCACAGATGCCGTTTTCAATATGATCGACCTGATCAAAAACGATACAGCTGCAGGATGGAGTAATGAGCTCAAAGGATTCTACGATATTGAAGCCGATCCCAAAACTGCCGCTACGGTAGTGCATCCTTCTCCCCTCACGCTCCTGTCAACCGCCGTGATCATGAACGATGAAGACTTCTACCTGAAGCGTGCATTACCGGTGATTGAATATACATTGAGCAGAAGCGGATACCGCTGGGCAAAGAATGTGGTGCCCACAGGCTACAACAATTCCAGGAAAACACTTTTCCTGAATCCTTTCAACTCACAATTCACTACCGCCTATTACGAAGGGCTTTACCAGTTCACTGGTGGCGCCAATCCCTGGATCAACAATATCGCGTTGCCAGATGGTAAGGTGAGGGCCGCAAGTGGTTACTCTGTTAATATCCCAGGCTGGGTGCAGGAACTGGCCGCATACCGCCTGACCAGAGAGAACAAATGGCTGAACAGCGCCACTGCCAATGCAGATAAATTCCTCAACACGGCAGTATACAACAATACTATTACGCCACTGAGCAAAGGACCTTTCTACAATTCGCAATTCTATGCTTACTGGTGGAACCTGCTCGACCTCTATGAACAAACGAAAGATGAAAAATACCTGAAAGCCGCTGAACAAAGCGCTTTTCAAACCATTGCAGGCATCAGGTCCCTGCCACAGGTGAAGGACACCGTTATGACCATTCATCCGGGAAATAAATACGAAGGCAATACCACACTCTGGTGGAAAGGTGAACAACGCTACAGGCTTGGTTTCCCCCGCAAGGCAGGAGACGCGCCTGAAAAGCAGGTGGCAGAAAGTCTTGTGAGTCCTGTCGGGCTTGGCTTTGAACAGCCCTTCACTTATTTCGAACCAGGCAAAACTGTACGTCCTGTTTTCATGAGCAGCTGGGCTCCGCATTTACTGAGACTGTACCAATATACCAAAAGGGATATCTTCCTCACTTATGCCCGCAATGCCGTGATCGGAAGATTCACCAATTATCCCGGTTACTATGCAACAGGTTTTACAGATATCACCATGAAGGCTGATTTCCCTTACAAGGGGCCTGATGTGAGTTCTATCTATTATCACCATATTCCTGCGCATCTTTCGTTCAGCTGGGATTACCTGATCACGGAAGCGGTGCAGCGCTCAAATAACAAGATCAGTTTTCCATACAGCCAGCAAGACGGGTTTGTATGGTTTACCAACAGGCATTATGGCGCAGCAAAAGGAGCCATTTATGATGATAAGAATGTTCGTCTCTGGATGAAACGCGGGCTGGTGGAAGTGAATTCACCTGAGATCAACTATATCACGGGTGTTTCAAAAGACAAATTCTGGGTGGCTCTGCTGAGCGAGTCTGCGAACTCTTTGCCTGTTACATTGAAGATTGGAAAAGACGCAGGCGTTGCCGCCAATGCACCTGCTGCATTATACTCAAATGAAAAATCAAAACCTGCAAAGGCTGTATTGAATGATCTTGAATTGCCACTCACAGTAGCCGGTAAAGGCATCACGGTAGTGAGTTTCCCGTTGGCTTCAAGCAGCACGGAGACTGTAGTTCCGGCAATCAAAAATGGGATGAAAGTGGTGGAACTGGGCGAGCCATGGGGCAAAATGTTCCTGTTCAGGATCCGCTCCCCTTTCGGATGGGATTCCATTTACGGATTCCTGGAAACTGCTCCCATCAATGGCGCTGTTGTGAGCATTACCAGCCAGCAGCAAACTATTACCAAAAACAATTATCCATTCGAATGGAGCCTTCCTAAAGTTGGCACAAATGAAAAAATGGAATTGAAAATAAAGTTGCAGACCAGCGATGGCAAAGTCCATGAAGAAACGGTAACGCTGGAAGGAAACTGATTCATTCATCCAAAGCAAAAAAGACCATGATCCGTTCCCTGTTTATGTTAACCCTGATCCTTACAATGGGATGTATCCGTACCCTCGGTCAATCCGATGCCGAACTTGCAAGGATTTCAGCCTCACAGGCTGGTGCATCTCCATTGTTCTTTGATCCGTTTGTACAAAAGATCCCCGCTATCGAAGTAAGCGCCTTCAATGATGCACGCGAACTCAACATCCGCAATGGCCTGCCCAATTTCTTTGCAAAGGTCAATGCCGGTAAAACCGTCACCGTTGGTTTCATCGGTGGAAGTATCACACAGGCTTTGTACGGCTATCGTATCCAGGCCACGCAATACATTCAATCGAAATGGACAAAGGCAACTTTCAGATGGATGAATGCCGGCGTTTCAGGAACGGGAACAGATCTAGGCGCCTGCCGCATAGGCGATCAGATCCTGAAACACAATCCTGACCTGGTTTTTGTGGAGTTCGCCGTAAACGGAGGTTATAATGCCGGAATGGAAGGCATCATCCGCCAGATCATCCGCAATAATCCTGCAACGGATATCTGCCTCATCTATACTGTGCTCAATCCACAGGCTAAAGTGTATCTCCAACCCGGAGCAATATCCGAAAACCTGCAAAAGCTGGAAAAAATTGCTGATCATTATCGTATCCCCTCCATTCACATGGGGATCGAAGCAGCCATGCTGGAAGCAGAAAATAAACTGGTCTGGAAAGGAGATGCAAAGGCAATTCAGGACAAAATTGTTTTCTCGGGCGATGGGATCCATCCCTTCACAGAAGGAGGTAATCTCTATGCCGCGGCCATTGCAAGAAGCTTTTCTAAATTAGCCAGCAATGCAACACCTGCTGTACATACGCTGCCAGCTGCACTGATCCCCGGCAACTGGGAAGACGCTAAAATGCTGGACCCGCTTGAAGTAGCCCAATTCAGCAAAGGCTGGAAGAAAACGAAAACACAGGGACATCCTGCACTGAAACAATTCAACTCCTGGTTCCCTTATGTAATGGAAGGCGAAAAACCAGGCAGCTCATTCACTTTCCGTTTCAAAGGAAACATGTTCGGCATCTTCGATGTGGGTGGTCCTGAAGTTGGACAACTTTCAGTAAAAGTGGACGGAAAAGAAGTGAAGCTGCAGGAAGTTTCCGGCAGGGGCTTCAGGCTTTACAAAGCCAATGAAACTACCGGCGCTGATGTACTGAACCTCTTCAATTCATTTTGCAATAACCGCTATCGCGGACAATATGATTTCATTGAAACGGAGGATGGAGAGCATACTGTAACCATCACCATATCTGATCTGAAATCCGACAAGGAAAAGATATTAGGCGAAAAACAACTCAAGGATATAACCGAAAACCCGGAGAAATACGACAGAACTGTGCTGTACCTGGGTAAGATCCTGCTGCGCGGAGAGATCATCAAATAAAAAGACTGGATTCAAAATACAATCTAATGAAGCGGATAGCTACTGTTGTTCTGTTGATGTCTTTTACGGCATCCTATGCACAAGTGTACAAGGATAAAAATGCACCGGTGGAATCGCGTGTAAATGACCTGGTCTCCAGAATGACCCTGGAGGAAAAGATCGATTATATCGGAGGCTACAAAGGATTCTATATTCGTGGTATCGAAAGGCTGGGACTGCCGGAGATCAAACTCACAGACGGCCCAGTGGGCACGCACAAAGACGGAAAGTCCACCGCCTACCCTGCCAGTGTTTTATCAGCCGCTACCTGGGACACATCATTGGTATATGAATTGGGTAAGCAACTGGGACGTGACTCCAGGGCCCGCGGCGTGCATGTATTGCTGGCCCCCGGTGTGAACATCCTGCGCGCTCCCATGGGAGGCAGGAACTTTGAATATTTCACTGAAGATCCATTCCTCAATTCCCGTATGGCCGTTGCCTATGTAAAAGGATTACAGGATGAGAAAGTAGTAGCCACTGTAAAACATTTTGCAGCCAACAACCAGGAATGGGACAGGCACAATGTAAGCAGCGATATCGATGAACGCACTTTACATGAGATCTACCTCCCCGCTTATAAAGCAGCTGTACTGGAAGCCAAAGCCGGCTCCATCATGAACAGCTATAACCTCATCAATGGCGTACACGCTTCTCAGCATGATGAACTTAATAATAAGATCCTGAGGGATCTGTGGGGCTTCGATGGTTTTGTGATGAGCGACTGGTCATCCACTTACGATGCCGTAGGCGCTGCCAATGGCGGACTTGACCTGGAAATGCCGCGCGCGCGATTCATGACCAAAGAGAAACTGCTCCCCGCTATTCAACAGGGACTGGTAAAGGAATCCACCATTGATGATAAAGTGAAAAGGATGCTCCGCATCATTTTCCGTTTCGGTTTCTTCGATAATGTACAACTGGACAAAAATATTCCCCTCGATAATCCCGATGCAGCCAAAGCCTCTCTGGAACTGGCCCGCGGAGGCATCGTACTCCTGAAGAACAAAGGGAATGTACTTCCTTTGAGCAGTGAAAAAGTGAAAACCCTGGCTGTGATCGGACCCAATGCCAACGCCTATATTTCCGGCGGAGGCAGCTCTTACACTTTTCCCTTTCACTCAGTTTCCACCTTACAGGGAATTCAGCAATTAGAAAAAAATTTAAGAACGATCTATGCACCCGGTTTGCCTACACTACCTGATATGGTGGCGCAATCCGTTTTCTATACCGAGCCAGGCAGTAAAACAAAAGGACTGAAAGGCGAATACTTCAGCAATATCAAACTGAGCGGTACTCCTGCAAAAATTGCTGTTGACACCATCGTCAGCATCAACAATGGATGGCATATCGCGGCAGAAAACCAGGGCATTCCTTTCGATCATTGCTCCATGCGCTGGACCGGGGTGGTTAGACCAGACAAAACAAGCGGCTATCGATTCACTGTTCGTGGTTTCGATGGCTTCAGGCTCTATGTAGACACCGCCCTCGTGATAAATGAATGGAGAGACCAGGGCATTACCACCCGCGAAGCAGTTGTGCAGATGGAAGCCGGAAAAGAATACAATGTACGCCTGGAATACTTTGCCAACGTGCATCCCGTGGATATCAGCTTTGCCTGGCGGGAAGACAAACTGCTCTTCGAAGACGCCATCAATGCAGCATCAGGAGCGGATGCCGCCATCGTGTGCATCGGCTTCAATGAAAGCAGTGAGCGCGAAAGCAACGACAGAACATTCGCACTCCCTCAATTCCAGGACAGTCTCATTCAATCTATCGCCAAAGCAAACCCCAATACCATCGTACTGCTGAATGCAGGTGGAAATGTGGACATGCAAAAATGGATTTCCAAAATCCCTGCACTTGTGCATATCTGGTATGCCGGACAGGAAGGAGGTACCGCCATTGCAGAGATCCTGTTCGGGAAAACAAATCCCAGCGGCAAACTTCCGGTAAGCTTCGAGAAGAAATGGGAAGACAATCCTGCATTCAATTACTATTATGATCCTGCCAACACCAAACGTGTGGCATATAAGGAAGGGATTTTCATGGGCTATCGGCACTACGACCGCAGTGCTGTGAAACCAATGTTCCCATTTGGTTTCGGCCTCTCCTACACCAGTTTCAAATACAATGGACTGACTGTAAAAAATGAAACTGGTGCATCTAACCCCAAAGTACAGGTGCAATTCACTCTTACCAATACAGGAAAAGCCGATGGCGCAGAAGTGGCGCAGGTATACATACGGCCCCTGAATGCGAAAGTGCCCCGTCCCTACAAGGAACTGAAGGCTTTCTCCAAAACATTCCTGAAAAAAGGAGAAAAGAAGACGATCAGTCTCACGCTGGATGCAAATGCATTCCAGTATTACAGCACAGAGAAACACGGATTTGTGCACGATGCAGGCGATTATGAGATCATCGTGGCGGCTTCTGCGGAGGACATCAAACTGAGAAAGACGATTCGTATCCAATAG
Source organism: Pseudobacter ginsenosidimutans (assembly GCF_007970185.1). NCBI lineage: Bacteria > Pseudomonadati > Bacteroidota > Chitinophagia > Chitinophagales > Chitinophagaceae > Pseudobacter > Pseudobacter ginsenosidimutans. The sequence continues at coordinate 6,327,706 of NZ_CP042431.1, forward strand.
ACCAGATAACACTAAAAAAAGAATAACCGATAAATCAAGAAATATGATTTTTAGCGAAGGCGGAGAAAAGAGAGCGCTGGCTTTAGAACAACTGGAAACAGAGCTGGTGATCGTAGGCGGCGGCGTGTCCGGCGTTTGCGCAGCCATCACGGCGGCCCGGAGAGGCGTAAAAGTGGTTTTGCTGCAAGACAGGCCTGTGCTCGGCGGTAATGCCAGCAGTGAAGTTCGTTTGTGGATGCTTGGGGCAACCTCACATATGGGAAATAACAACAGGTGGGCGCGCGAAGGTGGTGTGGTGGATGAACTGATGGTGGAGAATATGTACCGCAACAAAGAAGGCAATCCCCTCATTTTCGATACAGTGATGCTGGACATGGTGAAATCTGAACCCAATATCACACTCTTACTGAACACAGCAGTATATCACCTTGAAAAATCCACTGCAGATGAGATCAGCGCGGTGAAAGCCTTTTGCAGCCAGAACTCTACCGAGTACTTTGTAAAGGCGCCACTCTTTGTGGATGCATCAGGAGACGGCATCGTAGGTTTTCTCGCCGGCGCAGCCTTCAGAATGGGCGCAGAAAGCAAAGATGAATTCGGAGAGAAATTCGCACCATCGAAAGAATACGGAGAACTGCTGGGACATAGCCTGTATTTCTACAGCAAGGATGCAGGCAGGCCCGTTAAATTTGTTCCTCCCTCCTATGCATTGCAGGACATTACCACTATTCCAAGATTCAAAAATTTCAATACCCGGGAATACGGTTGTAAACTCTGGTGGCTGGAATACGGTGGCCGTTTGGATACCGTACATGATACAGAAAAGATAAAATGGGAATTATGGAAAGTTGCATACGGGGCCTGGAATTATATCAAGAACTCCGGCAATTTTCCTGAAGCGGAAAACCTTACACTGGAATGGGTGGGAACTATCCCGGGAAAAAGAGAAAGCCGCCGTTTCGAAGGCGAGTATATGCTGAAACAGCAGGACATCGTGGAGCAGCGCCACCATGATGATGCAGTGGCATTCGGTGGCTGGAGCATCGATCTCCATCCTGCCGATGGTGTTTTCAGTGAAAAGCCCGGCTGCAATCAATGGCATAGTAAAGGACTCTACCAGATCCCTTACCGTTCCCTTTACAGCAGGAATATCAAAAACCTTTTCCTGGCAGGAAGGATCATCAGTGCCACGCATGTGGCATTTGGATCTTCACGCGTAATGGCCACCGCTGCACATGCCGCACAGGCAGTTGCAATGGCGGCAGTTATTTGCCTCGATAAAAAAGTCTGGCCGGCAGAGATCTATCACAAGCAATATATCGGCACTTTACAAACTGAATTGCTAAAATCTGGTCATCATATTCCCGGGCTGCTCCTGAACGACGGGAAGGAACTGGTGAAACAAGCCACCATCACGGCTTCCAGTGAACTTGTATTGAAAGAGCTCCCTGAATCCAAATTGCTGAAAAGCCTTGAAACTGCTGTGGCGCAGATGGTGCCGCTCAAAGCAGGCAAAGTGCAGGATTTCATTTTCCATGCTGAAGGAAATGCAGCCACGCAACTGGAAGTGGAATTGCGCATCAGCAGCAAACCGTTCAATCATACTCCAGACGTAACACTGGAAAGGAAGACCATACCAATCCATCCCGGAAGGAACTGTATCAATATCAGTTTTGATGCAGTGATGCAGGAGCAGGCTTATGCCTTCATCACTTTCCTGAAGAATCCGGATATACAATTACATTTTTCCACTAAACGTGTAACAGGTGTATTGTCCGTTTTCAATTCCATCAACAAGGCTGTATCGAATTATGGAAAACAAACACCGCCTGAAGACCTGGGTGTGGATGAATTCGAATTCTGGTGCCCCAAAAGAAGACCTGATGGAGAGAACATCGCGTTCAAATATCCTTCCGGCATCGATTTGTTCCGCGCCGTCAATATTGCCAATGGCATCGACAGGCCGGTAGCATCACCCAATGCCTGGGTAGCGGATTTCAATGATCCCAATCCGAATCTGACCATCAGCTGGAACGAGAAAAAACAAATATCCTCAATCGATCTGTTGTTCGATACGGATTATGATCATCCAATGGAATCCGTACTGATGGGCCATCCTGAGGATGTTATGCCTTTCTGCGTGAGAAACTACACAGTGAAAGACGAACAGGGAAATATCATCTATCAGCAAAAAGAGAATTATCAAACAATGAACAAAATCAGGTTGCCACAGCCGCTGTCAACCAGCAGTCTCACCATTGAAGTGGAACATCCTTCAGCCGATGTTCCTGCTGCAATTTTTTCCGTGAGATGTTATTAGCCATTCAATCGCCTAAATTAGCAACATGAACTCAGCCATCGATGCTTCCGTAATAGTGATCTTTTCAGTTTTTATCATGCTGGTGGGTTTCTCATTCTCGGGAACCGGCCGCAACCTGAAGTCGTTCTTTGCCGGTGGCGAAGCCGTTCCCTGGAGTATCGGGGGGCTGAGCCTCTTCATGAGCTTCTTCTCCGCCGGCACATTTGTGGCCTGGGGTTCCATCGCCTACAAATATGGATGGGTGGCCATTACCATTCAGTGGACGATGTGCATCGGCGGACTGATCACGGGCGTTTTTCTCGCGCCCAAATGGAAAGCAACCGGAAACCTTACCGCTGCTGAATTCATCAGGGAACGACTGGGTGAGAAAGTGCAGAAATCGTATATCTACATATTCATGCTGGTGTCTCTGTTCATCAAAGGCTCAGTTCTGTATTCGGTTGCGAGGCTGGTAGGATCATCACTCGATTTTCCACTGGTGCCCGTTACAATTGTACTGGGCATTCTCATGATCGCTTACACGGCCGTGGGCGGATTGTGGGCCGTGATGGTAACAGATATCCTGCAATTTGTGATCCTCACAGCTGCCGTGTTGCTGATCATTCCGCTCGTATTCCAGGAAGCAGGCGGCTTCAGTAATTTCATGGCAAAGAAACCGGAAGGATTCTTTGATGTGGTAAATGGCGAATACACCTGGGGATTCATCGCCGCCTTTGCGATCTATCATATTTTCTATATAGGAGGAAACTGGACTTTTGTACAACGATACACCAGTGTAGATACGCCAAGATCCGCCGGCAAAGTAGCTTACCTGTTTGCTGCGCTTTACCTCATCAGTCCGATCTTGTGGATGCTGCCACCAATGGTTTACCAAACCATCAATCCAACACTCACCGGACTGGAAACGGAGAACGCCTACCTGATGGTGTGCAAGCAGGTATTGCCTGCCGGCCTGATGGGACTGATACTTACAGGAATGTATTTTTCCACTTCTGCATCTGCGAATACTGCACTGAACGTAGTATCGGCGGTATTCACAAACGATATTTATAAAGGCAGTATCAATCCCAACGCATCCGATAAGAAACTGATGAAAGTAGCCCGAACTTCTTCATGGCTTTTCGGATTCGGGATGATTGCAATCGCCCTGATTGTTCCGTATATCGGTGGAATTGTGGAATTCACGCTGAGTATCGGCGCCATCACCGGAGGCCCGTTGCTGGCTCCTCCTATCTGGGCGCTGTTTTCCAAAAGACTAACGGGAAAGGCCACACTGCTGATCACGATTGTGAGCTTACTGGTGAACCTTCTTTTCAAAATGATCCTTCCATTTGTGATCGATTATAAACTGAGCAGAGGCAATGAGATGCTGCTCGGCGTTCTCTTACCTGCGATCCTGCTGGTGATCTATGAGCTCTATGCTGCATCCAAAGGCTCCATCAGCCTGGAATATGCAGACATGCAGCAACGCAAGCTGCGGAGAAAACAGGAAGCTGTTGCAGTCAGTGAAGAAGAACTGAGCGCAGTGAGGAGACAGAACAAATTCGGCCTGCGCATCATAGCTTTCTCGCTGGCCTTTACCGCCGTATTGTTGTATGTACTGAGCGCGCTTACTACCAAAGCATCCGGAATGGTTGCAGGAATTGCTACAGTGATCCTGGTGCTTGCGCTGATCCCCTGGTTCAACTCGAGAAAGATAAAAGTATAAGAATGTACAAAGAGCATCAACTAAAAATGCCGCAGCGCCTTGCTGTGGCTTTTTTAATGATCACTTACGGAGTACCATATACGATTTCGGCGCTTCAGGGATCATGGGACCGAAGTATTCGATCTTAATTGTTTTGTCATCGATGATCTCAAAGTCCAGCATTATGTCCGGAAATTCGCCCCTCAGGGATTTGAGCCTGATCTTGTTCTCCGGGAAAGAAACCAGTGATGTGTCTGTGATACTGCTGCCGGACTCTCCCCTGACCATTCTTCCTCCGGAGATGAAATGTAAGGTGGTATTGCCCGCTACAGGCGCTACTTCAATATAGAGTCCAGACAATTGACCGGAATCATGCTTGCTTTTTTTACAGGCCACAACGCTGAGTGCGGAAGCACAGAGCAGGAAAATGGAAAGTTTCATATGCTGACAGGTTTTATGTTCTGACCCTTACATCAGTTCTTCCGTTGCATATACATTGTCATAATCAGTGTTACTTGCCGGTTTCAGACTTCGAATACACATTATTGCCGTGCCCAATTGCAGTTTTTTACCATTGTTCAGTACAGGTTCAGCGCAGCCACCGTTGACTCTGTAATAATCGTTGAATCTAAAACAGAAAATCCCGGCTGCAATAAGTCAGCCAGGACCCTGTTTTTCAATCTCTTTGAGAATAATACCAAAAACTATTATTTGCTTACAGATTTAGCGGCATCGATGATCACGGCTGCAACTTTTGCCGGTTGTGACATGAATACCACATGGCTGCCTTTTATTTCAGTGATCTTTGTATTGGAGCGTTTGTACATATTGCGCTGGATCTCCGGAACAATGGCTTTGTCTTCTGTGGCTACAATTCCAAAAGCCGGCTTGGATCTCCAGGCCGCATTCGTAATCGAAGTTGCGAAAGCTTTAGCGTAGAAAGTTCCCTGGGATGCATACATGAAGTCAGCCTGTTCTTTGGGGATATCTGCGCAGAATCCTGCATGGTATTTGCTTTTCTCGAAGTACACAATTCCATTTTCGTCGGGTGCCGTGATACCGTTCTCCGGAGCTGGTGGTGCTGACTGGACCCATTGCAATCCAGACTCGCCTTTGTCAGGCTGGAAAGCTGCGATATATACCAGTCCGGCCACTTTGGGATGATTACCTGCTTCCGTGATCACAACGCCGCCCCAGGAATGTCCGGCCAGGATAGCAGGTCCATCCTGCTTATCGAGAGCGCGTTTGGTTGCTTCCACATCGGCTTCCAGTGAGCTCAGTGGATTTTGTACAACTGTAACATTATAGCCTTTCTTTGTGAGCTCGGTATACAGGTTCTTGTATCCGGAACCATCGGCAAAAGCACCATGAACAAGAACTACATTCTTCACCTGTTGCGCCTCAGCATCAGTGTTGATGGCGGTAGTAGCCGTAAAAGTCATAGCTGCAGCGATCAGTCCGCTTTTCAGTGTGTTGGTAAGAGTTTTCTTTTCCATTTGTATTGTTGTTGATTTTTTTTGTTTGTTTCAACAGTACAAAGTTGCGATGGAAAGAGGCCCCGGAGAATGTGCGGAATTCCCGGTTAGTTGTAATTATTTCCCGGATACGGGAATGCTGCGGTTATTCCTGAAATCCTGAGGGGATTGCTTCATGTGTTTCTTGAAAAAATTGGAGAAATGAGGCATGTCTTCAAAGCCCAGTTCATAGGTAATTGCTTTCACGGGCTTGTCTGTATACGCAAGAAGTCTTTTGGCTTCGATCAATATCCTTTCCTGTATCACCCGGGAAGGTGATTTATGATTGTAGAGTGCAAAGAGATTAGACAATGTTTTGGGCGATTTGAACAATTGTGCTGCATAGAAGCTGACCGCATGTTCCGATTTGAAACTGGCTTCCACCAGCAGGTTGAACTTCCTGATCAGGTTATATTTTTCGTCTTTTACTTTTTTCACGGGAACATATTCGGCCCGGGCCAGGCCGGTGATATAGCTGATCAAACGTTTCAGTAATGCCAGCAACATTTCGTTCCGGATATTGTCGTTGGCCTTAAGTTCATCGGAGAACACATCGAACAGGAGTTTCAATTTTTGCTGTGCTTCCGGTTTCAGGTGAATGAATAAATGATCGGTTGTGCCAAAGAGAAAGCCTACGCAGCTTACTTCGCTATCATGGTCCATGATGCAATAGAATTCACGGTTGAATTGCCAGGCGATGATCCCATCAGCTCTTTCGAAATGGAAAGATTGATCAAACAGCAGTGTGAGCAGGCTATTGGAAGGGAATTCGTATGCTTCTTCATCGATGGTTACTGTTTGTGAGGCACCAGGATTCCAGGCAATGGTGAATCGTTTATTGCTTTTGTCCCTGGTGAAATAATGTCTGTCGAAACCCTGTTCATTGTTGAACAAAAGGAGGTCACCACCGGTTTTCTCATCTTTGATTTGTAATCTCATGCAAAAGAATATTTGCAAACTTATCTAATTTCTAAAGTACCTGCTCCTTACCATCTTCAAAATAATGGATCCTGTAGAGGTCATCACGCCGATCGAACCAGGTGCGTACATTCCCTGCCAGTTTATTGCGTTTGATCAGGTTCATGTCGAGGTCCTGATAGATCAGCGTTTCATCGCCGGGCTCGGCTTCCGCTGCTATGGCCTCCCGGTGGAATTCAACATCTGATGGTGTAAGGATGGCGCTCTGGGCATACTGGATATCCAGGTTATCTACCTGCGGCAGATTGCCCACTGCGCCCGCCAGCACTACGTACACCTGGTTTTCTACCGCCCTGGCCTGTGCGCAGTAACGAACACGGTTATACGCTCTCCGGTCGTCCGTATTGAATGGCACAAAAATGATCTGCGCTCCCTTGCTGGTAGCGATCCTGCACAGCTCGGGGAATTCAACATCATAACAAATGGAAATCGCGATCTTCCCGCAATCCGTATCGAACACTTCCACTTTATCGCCAGGCTTTACTCCCCACCATTTTTTTTCATGCGGAGTGATATGGAGTTTGTATTGCTTATCGAAGCTGCCGTCTCTACGGAAGAGATAAGAAATATTGTACAGTTCTTCATCTTCTTCCGTTTGCAGATGAGAACCTGCGATGATATTGGTGTTGTATTTAATAGCCATCTGACGGAAGAATTCGACGTATTGAGTGGTGTAGGCAGACAATTGCCGGACAGCCGTGCCGGGCCTTTTGTTCGGCAGAAAGGACAGCAGTTGCATAGTGAGCATTTCAGGGAACAAAACGAAATCGCTTTTGTAATCGGCTGCCACGTCGATGAAGTATTCACAATGTTGTGCAAATTCCTCGAAACTGTTCACCATCCGCATCATATACTGTACAGCGCAAACGCGCACATAAGTATTGAATTGTTGTTCTCCTTCCGCCTGGTAATCCAGGTTCACCCATTCCATGAAAGTGGCAAATCCACCACTCTCCTTATCTCCCGGAAGGTAGTCCTTGATGATCCGTTTCAGCGTAAAGCCGTTGGACAGCTGCGTGGTGAGCACTGGGTCGAATATCTTTTTGTCCATTACATTCTGTACATATTCGCGAATATCCATTTCATCCGCGTAGAGATGATAATTGGGAAGCCGCCCTCCCACCACGATGCGTTTGAGGTTCATTTCTCGGGCCAGCTTTTTCCTGGCCTCGTACAATCTCCTGGCCAGCTTCATATTCCGGTATTCCGGATCAACCATGATCTCGATACCATAAAGCGTGTCCCCTAGAGGGTTGTGTGTGCTCAATGTTCCATTACCGGTGATCTCGGACCAGGAATGATTGATGGAGAATTCATCGAAATTCAATAATAGAGAACTGGAGGAAGCCACCAGGTCATCGTTCAGCATCACTCCGATCTGCCCTTCAGGGAAAGTTGTAACGCATTGCTCCCATTGTTCCTTTTTCCATGGTTTCATTAATGGAAAAGCAGCCAGTTGCATGGTTACCACTTCATCAAAATCATCAACCCTCAATTGTCTTATCCGGATGCTCAATTCTTTATTCTCAACCATAGTCCGATAGATTAATTATGAATGATCACATAATTTACGAAATATCGATGGCATGAAAGTTTTTTGTAAATTACTGTTATGATCAAATCCGTTTTCAGGAATACAGTAATCTTCCTGGTTACTGCCTTCCCGGTTAAGCTGTCCGCACAGGGACAGGAGTTGTTCCCTTCCTCATCCTATACAGATTCTGTAGTTGCTGCAGCAGTGAATCAGTTTGCAAAGGAAAATGAGATGATCGGCTTGTCCATCGGCATACTGATCAATGGAAAACAACAATTCTACAATTATGGAGAAGTGAAAAAAGAGACCGGGATTGCGCCTACCGGGAAACATCTTTACGATATCGGCTCAATAGCAAAAGTATTCGTTACTACCCTGCTGGCGCACGCAGTGGTCCGGAACCGGATCAGCCTGGAAGACGATATCCGGAAATACCTGCCTGGCAAATATCCCAACCTTCATTACAAAGATTTCCCTGTGCGAGTATTGCACCTGGCGGACCATACTTCGGGCCTTCCTGAATTGAGCAGGCAATACTCAGAACAGGAAATGGAACAAATCATGAAACTGGATGCAGCAGGCCTGGAACGATTCTATACTAACTATACTGCAGACAGCCTCTTGAAAGACCTGCATGCTTTTGAAGTGGATACCATTCCAGGCGTCCGTTACCGTTATAATGGCAATGCAATGAATGTACTACAGCTATTGCTGCAGCAGGTTTATCAGCAACCCTATGACGAAGTGTTGCAGCGCTTGCTGAGTAAGAGATACAATATGAACGCCACCAAGATCCATCTGAGCCCGGACGATAAAAAAATGCTGGTGCAGGGATATGATGACGGACGGGAAGAGCCTTACCGTAATTACCCCGGCTACAGGGCCGCTCCTGGTTTGAATTCCAGCACAGAGGACATGTTGCAGTTCATTAGTGTGAACCTGGCGGAAGACATCGCGCCGGTGAGATTGGCGCACCATCCCTGGTTTGGGCTTACAGACTCAACGGCCATTGGTCTTGGATGGATGATCGAAAATAGAAAAGGGCACAGAATGATCTATCATAGCGGACGCGGTTCCGGCATTACATCACTCTGTACCCTTCACCCGGAATTGAAAACCGGGATGATCATATTTTCCAACAACAGTAATAGTGAACAAAGTCTTTTCCGGCTGGAAAAAGCCATCACTGCTGCCTTGTATTTAAACTCTACGCGCTGAACTTTTTGAAAACGGTAGTGGCCGTATGCCCTCCGAACCCAAAAGTATTGTTCAGCACATAATTCACTTCCATTGGTTTTGCTTTGCCGAGCAGGATATTCAGGTCCTGCGGGATCTCCTCATCAATAACGGTGGTATTGATGGTGGCAGGAACGATACTGTCCCTGATGGACAAGATACTGATGATACTTTCAATGGCTCCGGCAGCACCAAGAAGGTGGCCTGTCATGGACTTGGTAGCGCTGATCACGGCAGGGTGACCTTTCAGCACACGTTGAACGGCGATCATTTCGCTTACATCTCCAAGACCTGTTGAAGTAGCATGCGTGTTCACATAGTCGATCGCTGAAGGTTCGATGCCTGCTTCCCTGAAAGCATATTCCATACCTACACCCGCACCGTATCCGTCAGGGGCAGTACCGGTCAGGTGATAGGCATCTGCAGCCATTCCACCGGCCACGATCTCTGCATAGATACGCGCTCCACGCGCTACAGCATGATCCAGTTCTTCTAACACCAACGCACCAGCGCCTTCTCCCATCACAAAGCCATCGCGCTCTTTATCAAATGGACGCGAAGCCGTCTGCGGATCATCATTTCTTTTGGATAATGCCTGCGCAGCATTGAAACCGCCGATAGCGCTTGGCGTGATGGCAGCTTCGGAACCACCGGTGATCATCATCTTAGCCCTTCCCAGCCTGATGGTATCGAATGCATTCACGATAGCGGTATTGGAAGATGCACAAGCAGAAACTGTACAATAGTTGGGACCATAGAGTTTATTGCGGATAGAGATCACACCGGCCGCAATATCCACTATCATCTTGGGGATGAAATAAGGATTGAAGCGCGGAGTGCCATCGCCGCCATGGAAGTCCCTGAGCTGCTCCTCAAAAGTGCCGATGCCACCATTACCCGATGCCCAGATAACGCCTACATCGTTCCTTTGAGTGTCTGTCCAGGTACTGAAATCGATACCTGCATCCTTGATCGCCTGGTCTGTTGCGGCAATGCCGTATTGAGTGAACAGGTCATATTTTTTCAGTTCTTTTTTCTCGATGTATTCTTCTGCATTGAAGCCTTTCACTTCGCAGGCGAATTGTGTTTTGAATTTGGAGGCATCGAATTTGGTGATGGCGCCTGCACCGGATTTGCCGGCGATAATGTTTGTCCAGAATTCCGACACTGAATTTCCAAGTGGTGTAATAGCTCCCAATCCTGTAATAACTACCCTTTTCATATGATATGATGTATTTATTCTAAATTATTGATGAAGGCTGTAATGGAATGCATGATACTTGTTCTGTAATCCGGTTTATTGAGAATGCCTGAGATCATCATGCCTCCTTCAATGATGGCTATGATGGTAAGCGCCACCTGTTCCGGCCTGGTGCGTTTACTGAACTCACCTGCCTGAATTCCTTCTTCTACCAGAATGGTTAGATTTTTTTTCCAGGCATTGAGCGCCGCTCTTACTCTTTTCCGTAATTCCGGATGCGTGTCGTCCGATTCAGTGGCCGTATTGAGAATAGGACAACCTCCTGATGGAAAAGGATAATCGGGAAAATTTGCGTACACTTTTCCATAAACCATCAGCTTCTCTTTCGCCGTCTTACATTTTTCCATTTCGCGCTGAAAAATGGAATTCAGCTTGTTCAGATTATGATCGAAAGCGGCCAGCGCCACTGCATCTTTATTGGCAAAGATGCCATAGATACAGCCTTTGGTAAGTTGCGTGGCGTTTGTGATATCAGACATGGAAGTGCCGGCATAGCCTTTTTTGTTGAAAAGCGGCGCGGTGGTTTCAATGATGAAAGCTTTTGTTTGTTCACTTTTTGTCATGATCTGCAATGTCGCTGCAAAATTATACCAATCGGTATATTTTTTCAAATAAATATTGTTAACAGGTTGGAAGCTGCAAAAATTACTGCTGGCGGGGCTTTCAGCCCGGGAAACAATTATGCTTCCCGCCAACAACAATAATGGTGGATATTTGTTCGGGGGAAGTCAATTTCACGAATATTTCGGTTGATTGTCGAATTTTCCCATCAATTATACTCCTGCTCACAATATTTCTGTGATAATTTTCACTTCATTGCCTCTTTCCAATATATTGTGCAGCTGCCAGCGGCACTGCTGTTCCTGTACCAGCTGTTCCATCTGCCAGGCCATTACTTTGGCGCGGAGCCGTTCCAGGCAGAGTTTCTTATTCTGCAATTGTGAACGGCTGTCCATCGCCAGCACCTGGATGCCGCTGGGGATATGCATACCTCGTACGGCAGATTCCACTTTGTTCACGTTCTGGCCGCCGGGGCCGGAAGCACGACAAGTTTCAAATTTCACATCGCGCTCATTCCATTGCGGCAATTCCTGCACTCCAAAGATCGCTACGCCCGCAAACCAGTTCTTGCGTTTGTGGTTTTTCCGGTAAGGACTTTGTGCAATCCACTTGATGGTTCCGCGCCATTCGCGGATGAAACTTTCAAGGTCCCTGCCCTGCAACTGTAATGTAACTGAATAGTGTGTGCCGTTTACAGGTCCTGCTGTTTCTTCGAGCAGCTCGGTTCCATAACCGGCCTTACTTGATTGCGCCAGCATCTTTTCTTTGATACAGGTCACTACCCTGCAACATTCAACAGGGCCGCGGCCTGATGAGATCTGTATGATTATCTTGTCCATGATTCTTCTTTTTCATTTCCGGTTTCCTGCAAAATGAGATGAACCGGTTTTTGTTTGTAAGGATTGCGAAACCGGGCAACTTTCCCGTCCCAATAACGCCGGTATTTCACTTTCCCCCATACCAGGCGCTCTATCTTATGCCTGAGATGATGGGTTGTGATGTGATTTTCGATTTGTTTTCTTCTGCTGAGTAATTCTTCATCGATCATTTTTTTATGGGTTATCATATGTGGTCTTATCCGCAAAACATACCGCCAGGGCTCAGAGAATACATACTTGTAATAGGGCTTACCTGATTGATGCCAGTATTCTTTTTTATAGAATAACTGCTTTTCCGCTTCAGTAAGTTTGCAACTGGTATCATTCCATTCATGCTCCCAGAATTCACGAAGTTGTTGTTCTATTGCCTGCCTGTATTTCCTGCCCTTGCTTCTTTTCTTTTTGGTGAAGCTTTTGTCCGGACTGTATTCCGTTGTATTGATCTTCTTCAGTAGTGTTTCAAAAAACGCCTGCTGATGGCTTTTTTTTATATCCGGGCGCAGTACGAAACTGCGTTTCCAACCCTTCTGATAAGGATGTTGCAGCGGTACCCATGGCAGATTCCAAATAGCCGAAGCAAAGGCATTCTCTTCTTTGAACAAACTGATCAATTGTTTTTCGCGGGCTTTTTTAGCCGTTCTTTTTCTGCTACGGACAGAACGAAGCCTGTAGCAAAGGAGCTCCTGCTCCCATTTGCTTGCATGCATGGAGAAATCCATTAATGATGGTAGAATTGCTGCCTGCGTGCAAAAAGTGCATTGACAGGGCCATGAGAAACCAGGTCCTTAGCGGGTTATGATTACTTTCAGAAAAAAGAAAGGAAATTCAAGCGCTTGCCGCTCAGGCAGCTTTTGCAGATGATGATATGGAAGGATATACTGTCATGATTCCTTTGAATTAAGAGTGAATAATAAAGGAATGCGATGCAAAACTATAAAAGGAAATCTAATTGTGAAATATTTTTTTCAGGAGATTGTCGAAATCATCATTTCCGCAACCGCCATCAGTGAGTGCAGTGTTCATGTAATTACTCTTGATGGTATAGTAAGTGGTAGTGGTGCAGCCACCGGGCCTGAGTATTGGCCAGGTTGCTTCAAACTCTCTGAAAGCAGCCATAGACGCGGCATCCATGCGCGCAGAAGAGATAAAGTCATCATTACAGTAAAAGTTCAGAAGATTTTGTATAAGGGTACTTTCCCAATGGAATAGTTCAGCAACCAAGCCGTTGCTTTTTCTGATGATCTTGAGCTCATACCCTTTATCTCCGAAACAGCCACTCATTTGGTACCATATCTGTAATGTTTCTCCAATCTCCAATGCAGACAGGATCCCATTGGTGTAACCAACTGAATTCTTATTGTAAACAGCCATTGTATCCGCATTCTTCATTGTTACAAAAGGCTTTGCTACCCTATTGGTGAATACCTGCATGAATACTAACAGCAGGGCAAAAGCGAAAAGCAGTCGCCGACAATCGCGGATGAGGGTTTGTTTCTTTCTGTTGTGAGTGTTATCCATGAATGGGCGGTTCCATTATTCCAATTTACCAGTTTTTCTGAATTAGTAAACAACGGTGAATGGCGACAGGCTCATTTTTTTTTCGGTTTCATACTCTTACTTGTTGCAAATGTACCGGATCCGCCAGCCGGGGGCCTGCACCTCTTCCGGGATTAGTCAATTTGCCGTAATTCCCGGAACATATTACTGATTTCTACTTTTCGTATTTTCGTAATACAACAACCTATGCCAATACAGAAGCCACTTCCCGTTTTCAGTATCGAAGACATCACGCCTCCTTTCAAAAAGCAGGCATTCAGTTTTCTTGTACATAATGAAAAACAATGGCCGGGACTGGCCTATCCGCATAAGCATGATTTCTTTATGCTCCTCTTTTTTACCAAAGCCAGGGGCACCCATAGTATCGATTTCAAAGAATATGCAACACATAAATACCAGGTGCATTTCCTGGCGCCCGGACAGGCGCATCACTGGAAATTCCAGTCCGGCACCAGTGGAATACAACTGATGTTCGGACCGGATTTCCTGCCGGATACCAGGCAATGGCCTTTCTTCTCCTGGTCCGGCAATCCTGTACTGGACCTAAGCACTGCAAAATTCAACGAGCTACTGGCCGAACTGTCATTAATGGAAAAAGAATACAGGAATGCTGACCATTTTTCCATCGAAATTCTTGCACACCGGCTGCTGGTGTTACTCAATATGCTGCAAAGATTCTATGAATCGGCTCATCCGGATCTGAATCCCACACCTGTTAAGAAGATCATGATGCAGTTTACGGACCTGGTGGAAACGCATTACAGGGAGGAGCCTACAGTTGAATATTATGCCGCAGTGTTACATGTAACGCCGCAACACCTCAACAATACCTGCAAACGCGAATCCGGAATCACAGCAGGCGCATTCATCCGCCAGCGGATATTGCTGGAAGCCAGGCGGCTGCTCAGTTTTTCAGGGATGGATGTAAAAGAGATCGCCTATCATCTGGGATTTTCCGACACTTCCTATTTCAGCCGCTTTGTCCGCAGGTACACGGGCCTCACCCCACTCGCCTTCCGTCAGCAGGTTCAGAAAGTACCCGGATCATCCCGTTAAGTACCTTTTCCTGTTTTGATCAGTTACTACCTTTGAATTGCAAATAGTGAACAATGAAACTATTCTTTTATGCGGCGATGCTTATAAGCAGCCTTACTGCATGTGCACAAAAAAACAATACGATGAGCAATACTCCCGCAGACCAGCAACTGGCAGCCGCCATCAAAGCTGATGATGCAGTTGCTGTGGCAAACGCATTGAAAGCAGGCGCCGGGAAAGAGATCCGTGATGGAGAAAACAGAACCCCACTGATGAATGCCCTCTATCAAAACCGGCTGGAAGCAGCCAAAGTATTGATCCGCGCAGGCGCCAGCGTGAATGCGCAGGACAGGGTGCTGAATACGCCTTTTCTGTATGCAGGCGCATCCGGCTTCACAGACATCGTGAGGCTCTGTATGAAATCCGGAGCAGATTACACTATTTTCAACCGCTATAATGGATCGGCCCTGATCCCCGCCTGCGAAAGAGGACATGTGGAAACTGTTGCCGCCATACTTGAGGACAAAAAATTCCCCATCGATCATATCAATCGCCTGGGCTGGACTGCCTTGCTGGAAGCCATCATTCTGGGTAATGGCGGTAAGGCACATACGAAGATCGTACAGCTCCTGATCAAGGCAGGGGCTGACCTGAACATTGCGGACCAAAACGGGATCACTCCGCTGGCGCATGCCAGGAAAAAAGGACAAAAAGAGATTGTGATACTGCTGGAAAATGCAGGAGCCAGATAATTTGAACTATCGAAAAACCAGTAACTGGCCGGTCCCGGGAAATGGACCGGCTTATTTTTTTTCTGTAATGCCTGCCAGGTATTGATCCATTACATCGAAGCTGGAAAGCCAGCCCTGATAAGCACCTTTGCGCATAGCAGCTGCTTCGGATACAGATTGACGTAAGGTGAGCCTGGTCTTGTTACCCGGCAATTCCTCAAAGCTAAGCGTTACAATGGTGGATGCCGGCCAGTCGGCATTCTGGTACTGCGGCAGGTTGATATTGCCCTGCTCGTCCGACATCTCCATGGTGTACGCAATCCGCTCAGGGGCTTGTAATTCGAGATAGACACCTTTCACCCAGCAATCCGGATAAACTGGATTTTTCACCACCGAAAGGAATTCACCTCCGGGCCTTACATCGATCCTTGAATAATGAATGCTGCATCCCAGTGGAGCATTCCATTTTTTCAAATGTTCTTCCTTTGTCCATAATTGATACACCAGTTCTCGCGGAGCATCCAGGATGCGGACGATCTCCAGCTCATTTTCTTTTGCTGCCGGTTTGTTTTCTTTTTGTGCTAACATGATCGTTGTTTTTTGTTTGTATTGAATTGAGATATTGCTCCATTGAATCCAGGGTTTCTGTCCAGTATTTGCGGGCATTTTCAATCCATCCCGTTACTTCGTTCAGGCCTTCCAGTTTCGCTTCGCAAAACCTTTCCCTTCCCTTTTGCGTGATGAAGACCAGCCCGCACTCATGCAGGATCTTGATATGCTCCGAAATAGTGGGCCTGCTGGAATCGAAATGTTCCGCAATACTGTTCAGGTTCAGGGATTGCCTGCTCAACAGATCGATGATGCCACGCCTGGTGGGATCTGCGATAGCCTGAAATACATCTCTGCGTTTTTCCATTAGGTAGTCATTTGGCTACGAAAATACGAAATGTCGGGATATGGCTACGCATTTTGAGATTATTTTTTTTCCTGTTCCCTTTTACGGGGCAATTGCCTGACTTTCCGCTTTCACTTGATTTGATTTGTGACCTGGCCCGCACCCCTGTTGATATGAAACGATCCCTGCCTTTGCTCATCCTTATTACATGCGCCTGCAAGCACTTGCACGCCCTGCTGGACTCCCGTGAAGATGCACTTCAATACGCCATACTGCCGCCTGTTTCCGAAATGCTTTCAATAAAAGATTTTTCAACGATGCTACAGGAATCTATGCAGATAACAGCCAGACATCGCAAATTTTGCCATTGTATTTGGGCATTGCGCCGGAAAACAAAAGAGAGCTTGTATTACAATAACTGATCGATAATATCAAAAAGCCGAAAGGACACCTGAGTACAGGGTTTGTCGGTTATTTGTATATGTTATATGGATTGACGGAACCCGGCCATGCCGGGCTGGTATGGGAATCCTGAACAGGCATCTCTCACAATTTTTCCTCGCTCTGTGGCATCGGCAACTGGTTCTTCCAGACACTGGCAGGGATCAATCCCGGTCAGGAGTTGTCAGGTTTCTGGAATATCCTGGAAAAACAAAAATGGAAAACTCAACCGAAAGATAATTTTACAGCTGGAATCCGGGCAGTACATATTTTCATCGCAACGGTGACCAACATACGAATATAAGGTGAGCCCTGGCTCAATGGAGTTCTGACAGTTTTCGGATCTTTTCCTTGATCCCCTGCTGTTCGGGAATAGTTTTGGCCAGCGCCAGGGCTTTTTTGAAATACAGCTGCGCCTGCTCATTATCGATGCCTGACTGTAATTCACCCAGCAATAACCAGTAGAAATGATGCTGCGTCAAATCCAGTTCCTGTGCAGCTTTGATCGCTTCTTCCCTGCCCTTCGCCTTGTACAATGCATATATCCTGTTAAGTGCCACCCCGGGAGAAAAATTGATCTCCAGTAATTGATCGTACAACTGCAGGATCTGTTGCCATTTTTGAGGACTGTCTTCTTTTATACAATGCCAGGAAGCGATCCGCGCTTCGATATGCCAGGTACTGATCCTGTCCCCGCGGGCAGACAATTCCAGGAAATGAATGCCCTGCCGGATAAGCCCCTGGTCCCACTTCGATTCATCCTGTTGTTCATAGAGGATCAGTTCATCATCCGGTGTGATACGCGCTTCGAACCGTGAAGCATGAAAGCACATCAATGCAAGCAGTGCATTGGTTTCCGCACGGTTGGTCTTTTCATATTCCGTCAGCATCAGGCAGAGCCTGATGGCTTCCACGCAAAGTTCCTGCTGAAGTACACGGTTTTGTGTTTTTGAATAATAGCCTTCATTGAACAACAGGTAAATGATGCGCAGCACATTTTCCAGTCTTGCCGGCAGATCCGCATCGGGAGGGAATTCCAGGCTTATTTTTTCCTCGCGCAATTTTTCTTTGGCGCGGAACAGTCGCTTATTGATAGTTTCCTTGTTTGAAAAAAAAGCCTCTGCAATTTCATCGATACCAAAACCACAAAGTATGCGCAGGGCCAGACCAATCTGCGCTTCGGCAGCAATAGCCGGGTTGCAGATGGCAAATAGCATCTGCAACTGGCTATCACGGATATGTTGTGGGGAAAAATCAGGTTCTGTTGTATCCATTTCCGGTTGTGCATTACGGATAACAGGCATCACTTTCTGATCGTACAGTTTTTTCCTTCTGAAATGGTAAAGTGTTTTCTGTTTGGCCACGGCGTATAACCAGGCAGTGGGATTGGCAGGCATTCCCTTCATTCCCCAGCTTTCAGATGCGGTGAGAAAAGTGTCGCTTACAATATCCTCCGCTGTTTCGATATGTTCCAGGCCGTACAGTTTGCTGATCACAGCCACCATCTTCGCAAATTCCTGCTGGAACAACTGTTTCAATGAATCTCCGCTTTGCTGCATCACTTAATATTCAAATAATGGACGGATCTCTACACTACCTCCTGCATCCAGGGCAGGACAACCATGTGCCAGCGTAGTGGCTTCTTCCAGGTCCGCAGCCCGCACAATGATAAAGCTGCCGAGTCTTTCCCTGATCTCTACGAAAGGACCATCTGTGATCACACCACCAGCACGCAGCACCTTACCTTCATTGGCCAGGCGGGTTCCATTATTCACCATCTTTTCACCGGATTGAAGCTGACCGATCCAATCCTGCCACTTGCGCGTGATGACTTCAAAATCTTTGGGTGATACATTACTGTAGTCATAATCCGGTTGTCTGAATAATAGCGCGAACTCTTTCATTTTTTACAGGAATTGAAAAGTGAAATTATTTGTTTTTGACGGATTAATGCGCATTGGCAAACTGGCCGGGTTGATAATCTCCTGCCGGTGTCTGGAACGCCACATTGAGCCGGTTGTAGCTGTTGATAGCGATCACACAGATAGTGAGCTCGGCCATTTCCTGTTCCGTGAAATGAGCTGCTGTTTCAGCATATATTGCGTCGGATACAGGGCCTTTGGCGACAAGTGTTACCGCTTCAGCCCAGGCCAGTGCTGCGCGTTCCTTTGGTGTATAAAGCCTGTAAGCATCGTGCCAGGCGCCCAGCATCAGCATCCGTTGTTCAGTTTCGCCCATTACGCGGAGATCCTTTGTGTGCATGTCCAGGCAGAAAGCACATCCGTTGATCTGCGAAACACGGATATAGATCAGGTGCTGCAGTTTGGAATCGATGGTTGATTTGGAGAGATAGGAATGAAAACCATTCAGCGCTCTCAATACATTACCGCTCTTTGCGAATAAATTCATTCTTTCCATAATACTGTGTTTTTATTGTTTTATACTTCAGTAATGCGCGGGAAAGAAAAAACTGGACAAGTGGACGAAAATATTTTCTATTTTTTCTGGATCGGGCTGTCCATACCCGGACAAAAACTGTACGGAAATGAACAGGCGGGATTTGACCTTGGTTAGTAAAATCCTTATTTTCAATCTTTTGCCAACTGGCACGCTGCTTGGTCTCTAACCAGCACAAAACCCGCTTATGTTCCGCAACTATTTCAAGACCGCCTGGAGAAACCTGCTCAAGAACAAGGCTTACAGCGCCATCAATGTGTTCGGCCTGGCCGCTGGCATGACCGTTACACTGTTGATTGGCCTTTGGGTTTTCTACCAGTATTCCTATAATGAATTCCTTCCGGACCATGGAAGATTGTACCGTGTTCAAAGGAATTTCAACAGCAATGGAGACACACTCACTTTCCGCACCAGTTCACTCCGGCTGGCAGATGCCCTTCGTGACGGCTATGATGAAATAGAAGCAGTAGCTGAAACTGATTGGATGGGTCCGCATGGCCTCATGGTAGGTGATAAAAAGATCTACCAGCGCGGCGGTATGGTGGGAACCGAATTCCTGAAAATGTTCGGTTTTCCATTATTGAAGGGAAATGCCGGATCGGTTTTGAATGATCCCTACTCAATCGTGCTAACGGAATCCACTGCAAAAGCATTATTCGGCAATGAGGATCCCCTGAACAAAATGGTGCGCATCGATAATAAGAATGACCTGAAAGTAACCGGCATCTTAAAGGATATCCCTGGCAACTCTACTCTTCAGTTCAAATACCTGGTGCCCTTCAGTTATAAAGAATTGTCAAGCCCCAGGGGAAAGCTCGATCATTCGAGATTCGACAATAATGGCTTCCAGGTTTTTGTAAAACTGAAAAAAAATATTCCCTATTCCCAGCTGGCGCCGAAGATCAGGATGATCACCCATACACAGGAATCAATGAATGCAAAGAACTCCTATGTTACCTTGCAGCAGATGGATCGCTGGCATCTTTACTCGAATTATGTAAATGGAAAAGATACGGAGGGTTTTCTTGAATATGTGAGGATCTTTACCCTGGTAGGATTGCTGGTGCTCCTGATCGCCTGTATCAATTTCGTGAATCTGACTACTGCCCGTTCTGAAAAACGCGCCAGGGAAGTGGGTGTCAGAAAGGCGATCGGCTCTGCAAAAAAACAACTGGTGTTTCAATTCCTGCTGGAATCATTCCTGCTCATCCTGATTGCATTTAGTTTCGCGCTGCTGCTGGTACAGTTGCTGTTGCCGGCGTTCAATATATTGACAGAGGCCAGTCTGCAAATTCCTTACAGCAGTCTTACATTTTGGAGCCTCATGGCAGCATTGGTTTTGATTACAACGCTGGTAGCAGGCAGCAGACCTGCATTCTATCTTTCTTCTTTTCAACCGGTGAAAGTATTGAAAGGCAGTCTGAGTCAGGGACGCAGCCACTCCCTTTTTCGTAAGACCCTGGTAGTGGTCCAGTTCAGTTGCTCCGTGGCCCTGATCATCGGCACTATCGTGATCTACCGGCAGATCAATTATGCAAAGGACAGACCGAACGGCTATGAGCTGGCACGCCTTATGGAACTGGACATGAACCCAGACCTGCTCAGAAATTACAACGCATTTAAAAATGAAGCCATACAGTCTGGTATCGTTTCCTCTATGACAACTGCTTCAAGTCCTGCCACCGATATTTACTGGCATTCCGATATTGAGCACTGGCCTGGAAAAAAAGACAATGAGACCATCGAGATGGGCGTGATCATCACTACGCCTGATTATTTCAAAACGATGGGAATGGAATTAATAGCCGGTCGTGATTTCAGAAATGAATTCGATTCTGTCAGCGTGATCTTCAATGAGGCTGCCATCAATAAAATGCGCATAAAGGACCCCGTTAATCAGGTGGTCCGTTGGCAGGATGGCACTTATGTAATAGCAGGAGTAGCTAAAGATGCACTGATGCTCTCCCCTTTCGGATCAGCTGATCCCACGATGTTCCTGATAGATACCAAAACTGCAAGCTCACTGCTGTTCAGGATCGCACCAGGCGTAAGTACACAGGGAGCCATCAGTAAACTCAACACTATTTTCAATAAATACAGTCCGGCTTTCTCCTTCGAATATTCTTTCGCAGATGAAACCCATGCTGCCAAATTCAAAATGGAAATGCTGATCGGCAAGCTGGCGGCTATTTTCGCAATGCTGGCCATTTTCATCAGTTGCCTGGGATTGTTCGGACTGGCAGCGTACATCGCCGAGCAACGCACCAGGGAGATCGGGATCCGGAAAGTGCTGGGCGCCTCAATGACACAATTGTTACTGTTGCTGACAAAGGACTTTCTTCTACTGGTATTGATCAGCTGCGTTATCGCCTCTCCCCTGGCGCTCTGGTTCCTGGAAGGCTGGTTGAAACAATACAGTTACCGCATCAATATCGGCGCCATGGTATTTATCTGGGCAGCACTGATCGCACTGGTGATTGCCGTGGTGGTGATCAGTTTCCAGACACTGAAAGCTGCCATGATGAGCCCGGTTAAATCTTTAAAAAGCGAATAACTATTCCTGTTCGGAAAGATGTTTCAATGCCCTGTTGAGGCTTCGCAGGGTGATGCCCAGGTAAGCGGCCATATCTTCTTTGGAAAAATCGAGCTGCTGCCTGGTTTGCAGTTCCAGCAAACGTTTTACAGCATGATCAACAGTATACAATTGTTGCAGGGAGGAACGCTGGCTGGTATTGATCACCCGTCCTGCCAGTGCATGCAGCAACAGCTGATTCAGCATAAGGTCTTTCTGTAAAAGTGTACGGAAATAATCGATATTGATCGAGTATACCTGTACGTCTGTAAGCGCTTCCACATTGCAGAGGCAAACATTGTTGCGGATGGCTTCCAGGTCGCCAAGGATCTCGCCTTCGCTCAGGAATTCAATAATGAAATCCTTGCCATTCTCCTCACTGAAATAACATTTGGTGATCCCTTCCCTGATCACGGATACCCGCACTGCGGCTGTTCCCTGTTTTAACAACAAGCTGCCTTTGGGCCAGGTCCGGAGGGCAAAAGCTTCATGATGCTGATTGGAGACAAACAGGTTTTGAATAAATTGCAGAAATGTAGGATTGGTCCTGAGCATATTTTCGGATTAGGACAAATGTCCTTCAAAAACCTGAAACCTTCACTCAAATTTGCGACACAAAAATTAAACTAATGTACGATCAGATAAAAGTGATTGCCTTCGATGCGGACGATACCATGTGGGTGAACGAACCTTACTTCCAGGAGCTGGAAAAGAAATTCTGCGGACTGCTGGAAGACTATCTCCCGCATCATTCTGTATCAAAGGAATTGTATAAAACAGAACTGCAGCGTCTTCCGCTTTATGGTTTCGGCATCAAGACCGTACTGTTATGCATGATCGAAACCATTTCGCGGGTCACTGAAGGAAGGGCTTCCATCAAAATGGTAGACGAAGTGATCAGGCTCGGTGATGAGCTCCTGCAAAAAGATATTGAAATGCTCGATGGCGTTCAGGAAGTATTGCAACACCTGAAAGGGAAATACAGGCTGGTAGTGGCCACCAAGGGCGATCTGCTGGACCAGGAAAGGAAATTGAAGAAATCAGGACTAATGGACTATTTCCATCATATCGAGATCATGAGCGACAAGAAAGTACCTGACTATCAAAAACTGCTGAAGCACCTTGACTGCGCTCCTGAACATTTCCTGATGCTCGGTAATTCCATCAAGTCGGATGTATTGCCTGTGCTGGAACTGAATGGTCATGCAGTGCATATTCCCTATCATACCACCTGGGTGCATGAAGTATATGACCAGGATGTGGTGCATCCGAATTTCAGGCAGGTGGAGAAGATCAGTGATATCCTGGAGTTCCTGCCTTAGTGGAAAGTGATTTCACTCCCCCATCAACAACTTCACCACATGACGATAATTCTTTCCGAGGGGCAATTCTTTTCCGTTCCTCAACCTGATCAGGTTTCCATCGATATAATTCACAAACCGCTTATTCAGGATAAATGATTTGTGAATGCGTACAAAATGCTCTGAAGGCAATTGTTCTTCAAAACCGGACAGGGTCCTCGGCGTCAGGATGTATTTCTGTTCGTTCCAGACCTTCACATAATTACCAAGGCTTTCCAGGTACCAGATCTCGTTGAGGTTGAGCTGAACCAGTTTTTTGTCTGACTTGATATAGATACTGCCAGACTCCTGCTGAGCAGCCGGCATGACCGGGATTGCGGCTATGGATTGCTGTTGCTTTAATGTAAAAATGGACAAAGCGCGGTTGGCCGCTTTCAGGAAACGGTCGAAGCGGAAAGGTTTGAGCAGGTAATCGCATACTTCGAGGTCGAAACTTTCGAGTGCGTGCTCTTCGTAAGCGGAAGTGATGATCACCAGCGGGCGGTGATCCAGCGTACGGAGGAAGTCGAGCCCGCTGAGCTTCGGCATCCGGATATCGAGGAAGATGAGGTCTACCTGGTGTGATCGGAGAAAAGACAATGCCTCTGTGGCAAGGTAACACTGTCCCTCCGTTTGCAGGAAGGGAACATCCTCTATATATTTCAGGATCACATCATGAGCCAAAGGCTCATCGTCCACAATTAAACAACGCATATTCATGAGAGGTCCAGTTCCAGTTCAGCTTTAAAAATATGATTTTCCTTTCCTGTTTTCAAGAGATGTTTGCCGGGATAAAGGAGCACCAGCCTTCTCCGGAGATTTTCCAGGCCGATACCGCTCCCTTCCAACGATTCTTCAAACGAGTTGATGCAGGTGAAATGCAGACTGTTCTGAGTGGTTACCAGTTGCAGTTCCAAAAATGAGTTTGACTCTGCCGGTTCGATACCGTGCTTAAAGGCATTTTCCACCAGTACTATCAGAAGCAGCGGGGCTACAGGAGGCGTATCGGGTACCACCTCTTTGCTGAATTGAATGTTGGGATGGCGTTTCAGCCTGATCTGTTGCAACCGGATATAGTCTTCGATGTACTTCACTTCGTCCCGGATATTTACATTATTATCCTTTGCCTTGTAGATCACATACCGCATCAGTTCAGATAACTGCAAAATGCTTTCCGGAGTTTGTTTGGATTGCGCCAGGCTGAGCGCATAGAGATTATTGAGTGTATTGAAAAAGAAATGAGGGTTCAGTTGCTGTTTGAGCAGGTCCAGTTCTGTTTCCGCTTTTTCTTTTTCCAGCGCCATGATGCGGTTGTTCTGTCTGGACCATTGCAGTGCCAATATAACTGGCAGGCTCAGCAGCAGGATCAGGATGGCGCCGAATGCATTCTCCAGTTGAAAAGGATTGGCAGGGAATATGGAGCCCAGTTTATCATTGAAGGGAAGCCTGTTCAACAGGAAACCGATCAAAGGATAACTGAGACTAACCGTTGCCAATGCAGTGAGCGTATAGATCAAAGCGCCATGTAGCCTGAGCACCATCGGCACAAGCAGTTTGCTGTTGAGAATGAAATAACCATAGCCGCAACAATACATGAAGAGGAATTGCAGGAGGAATGCGAGAAAACTGCCGAACTCACCAATGATCCTGCCAGGTTTGAATTCGAAGCCGATCAATAGCTGTCCGTTTGAATCATACGCCGGATTGCCTATGCTGGAAGTTGCCATTAAAGACAGCAAAAGAGCAATGATACCGATGCTGATAAGTACTGCTTTCTCAAGGCTGATGGCGCGGAACCATTGCCATTGACCTGCGCGCTGCCGGTACCAGCTGTTCAGGACCAGTAGTAATTCCAGCAACCAGGTGAATATCGATGCCATGAAAACCAGCTGCCGCCAGGAATTCGGTAATTCTTCGTTAGCTCCGGTTACCAGCAGCAACAAGGGAATATAACCTGCAAAACAGCACCACCAGGCGATATTGTACTTTTTCCGCGACCATCCATTTTTCCATTTTTCTCTTTGCCAGGTGAAAAACAATACAGGCAGCATACTCACCAGCAGTACAGCCATCGTTTCAAAAAAGAGCTGCCAGTGCCTGCCGCCGGATGAGGGAGCCAGAATATGAAATACCGCCATCCAGGAATACAATCCTGCAAACAGGAAGCTGTCCGGTTTTCTAAATATGATATTCACTGATTGGTTCCGGATCATACTTGTAAAATGATGCGTAAAAGAACATGCTTCAAAGCTTCCCTGCAAATAATAATGATGAACGTACCGCATTTGATGATGTAGGTAAAAGAATACGGTCATCAGCGTAATCCTTCCGCTCGCCATCAAACTACAATCCTTGCCCATCATTAGTTTCAGAGCCCGAAAGGCGCTGCTACATTGCAGTGAACCTAAACAGAATCATATGCATCGATTGATCATCAAAGGTCTTTCCAAAACATATCCCAATGGCGTGCAGGCATTGAATGATATTTCACTTTCCATCGGCAATGGGATGTTCGGACTGCTCGGCCCGAACGGCGCAGGCAAATCATCCCTGATGCGCACCCTGGCTACATTACAGCCTCCCGATAATGGCCAGGTATTTTTCGATACACAGGATATTTACCAGTCTCCTTCCCTGCTCCGCAGTCAGCTTGGCTACCTGCCGCAGGACTTTGGCGTATATCCTAAATTCTCTGCCATGGAACTGCTTCATCATATGGCATTGTTGAAAGGCATCGTCAGTAAAGCAGACCGGAAAGAACAGGTGCTGGCGCTGCTTAACCAAACCAATCTTTATGCTGTTCGCAAACAATCCGTCAGCACGTTCTCCGGCGGCATGCGGCAGCGTTTCGGTATTGCACAGGCATTGCTGGGCAATCCGCAGCTACTGATTGTGGACGAGCCAACTGCAGGACTGGACCCGATGGAACGCAACCGTTTTTACGAACTGCTGGCAGGAATCGGAGAGAATATAGTGGTGCTGCTGAGCACGCATATCGTGGAAGATGTGCATGATCTCTGTCCGGATATGGCTGTGATGGCCAATGGCAGGATCATCCTCAGGGGAAAGCCGTCCGGGCTTACCAGGGAGCTGGATGGCCGTATCTGGCGAAAGACGATTTCACGCAGTGCGTTGAGCGTTTATCAGCAGACCATGGAAGTGATCGCCACACGCATGAATGGTGGAAGACTACAGGTGCATGTACTTTCAGAATCCTCTCCCGGAGAAGGTTTCGAGCCATTCACCCCTACACTGGAAGATGTTTATTTCACGTCACTGACAGGAGCCAAAAGCTCCGGAAAGGAGTTGGTATGCTGATCAATCTCCTGCGCTTCGAACTGAAATATCATTTCAGACAGCTGACATTCATCACGGCCGCCATCATTTTTATGGCATTGGGATTCCTCATGTCGAAAGGAAATTTCGGAGGACCGGAACTGCAAAGGAATGCGCCATATGTGATCAATTATATCGTGAACCTGCTTTCCTTGATGTCCATTTTTACAGCAACCGTTTTCTGCGCCAATGTTGTGCTGCGCGATGAACAATCCGGTATGGATTCCCTGGTGCATAGCAGTGGTATCAAAAAGTGGCAATGGTATCTTGTTCGGTTATCCGGGCTGGTGATAGCCGTTTCCCTTGTGCTGATCATGGCGATGCCGGGCTGCTGGCTGGGCTGGATGATGGTACACCCGGTGCAGTTGGGGCCTTCTTCCCTTTTGCACTATGCATGGCCGTTACTGGTATTTGGTCTGCCTGATATTTTATTCTGCTGCAGCCTGGTATTCTGTGCTGCTGTGCTGGGAAAGAACGCACGCAGCGTATATACGGCCGGATTGTTGTTGTTTGTACTTTATTTCACCGGATCAGTTCTGGGTAACTCACCGTTGATGGCGGGATCAGTGCTGAAAACAGAAGAAGTTTCGATAGTACCTTACCTGCTGGACCCATTCGGTATCATGTCTTACTTTGGTGAAACCCGTAACTGGACAGTGATCCGCCGGAATGAAGACCTGTTCCCGCTGTCAGGCATCTTCCTGCTGAACCGTCTTATCTGGATATTGTTGTCGTTGGGATTACTACTGATCAGTTTCCGTTTTTCCAGTTTTCGCGTAAAGACAATTTCGAAAGAAAGAAAACAGGAAATCGAAAAAAAGCAACCTGATCTGCCAGCGCTCAGACCGTTGGTAGTGAATCCGGCCGGCAGACACTACAAGAAAAAAGTATTTGCAGCACAACTACGGCTGGAAACGGGCGCTATATTCCGTCACCTTCCCTTTCTTTTCCTGTTGCTCTTATGGATCTTTCTCTTTGCCATTGACCTGAAGGAAGAAGCCCTGGAAGGCCCCTATGGCATCCGTTATTATGCAACTACAGGTTTCCTTGTTGAAAAACTACGCTCCATCCATCCTGCACTTTTCCTGCTGGTCTTCTATGCAGGAGAAATACTGCACCGCGAAAGAACTGTCCGTATTCATGGACTTATTTTCAGCACACCAGCGCCAGGCTGGATCCTGTGGCTGGCCAAAGCCGCTACCCTGCTTGTGTTGGTGCTAATGCTCGTAACAGCCAATATTGCAACAGGTATCGGGATACAACTGTACGCCGGCGCCGTTCCTGAAATCCCAGGGTACCTGGAACTATATTACCTGAGCGCCTGGCCTGTATTCCTGTTCGCCATACTCATCCTCTTTGTGCAGGCGCTTATCAGGAATAAATTCCTGGGCATGATGATCAGCCTCCTGGTTTGTAGCGTTTTCGTTTTTTCAAATCTATTGGGCATCCGTTCCATGTTGCTGCGATATGCAACACTTCCCAATCTCCGGTATTCGGAGCTCAATGGGTTCGGTCATTACACAACAGCCGTGAACTGGTATATGCTTTACTGGACGTTGCTGGCTGTGTTGCTGGCCTGGATCGCCGCCGGGCGATGGCAACGGCATATTGCAGCCTGGGTGCCCGGCAAAAACGGCCGGAACAGAAGCATACCATTCACATTGAGCATTTGTGTCATCGCATTTTTGGGAACGGGAGCCTTTATCTACAGTCAATCGGATAATGCCAGTTCCTCCCGGAACAGTAAAGCATCCGATCAATGGAAACACGATTATGAGATAACTTACGGAAAAGAAAAAGATACAGAACAACCAGTGATCATTGCCGTTAGCACAAGGGTGGATCTCTATCCAAATGAGCAACGCTATGAAGTAAGAGGTTCCTACCGGCTGAAGAATATAACGGACCATCAGATATCGAAAATATGGTTAGGTGTAAACCCTGATGTGGACAGTATTTCATGGAACCTGCCTGCATCGCAGCTGGTTCGTTCCGATGCCCGCTTCAAACAGTATTGGTTTGCATTGCCAGGTCCACTGCAACCAGGCGCAGAAACCAGTGTCCATTTTTCCATGTTTGTAAATCGTGGAAGTTTCAAACTGTTCAACAGCGAACATTCGGTAGTGGAAAACGGTACTTATGTAGAACTGGAAAAATATGTGCCCTGGCTAGGGTATAATCCCGGGCTGGAGATCGACGACCCTGCACAGCGGGCAGAAAAAAAACTGCCGCCTCAACAACCACCCACCGGAACCGACAGCAATTATTATTTCATCGATTATGAAACTATCATATCCACCAATGCTGACCAGCATGCAGTTACCGTAGGCAAATTGATCAGGAACTGGAAAGAAGGTGATCGCAGCTATTTCCACTATCTGTCTGAAAATAAGATCCCTTTCATGTTTGCGCTGAGCTCTGCCCGTTACGCCATCAAAATGGAAAAATGGAATGGAACGGATTATTCCATCTTTTATCAACCAGGTCAGGAACAAAATCTTCCTGTAATGATGCAGGCAATGAAAGATGCCATTACGTATGGCAGTCAGCATTTTTGTAATTATCCTTCATCCTCCATTTCCCTGGCCGTAGTGCCGCATTATCCCGGGGCCGCCACGGCTTATCCCGGCGTAATGTTCTGTGCTGAAAAGATCAATTTCAAAAGCGATTTCAGTGATACTACAAAATTCAATGCTGTTTATACTGTAACAGCCCACGAAACTGCGCATCAATGGTGGGCCGATATTTTGTCGCCAAGCCCAGTTCCAGGCAGCGCCATGCTCACGGAATCACTTGCAAAATACACGGAGTATATGGTGACGGAAAAAAAATATGGGCCCGGCAAACTCTGGGAATATCTGCAAAAGGACCACCAGCTTTATTTCAACCTGCGCAATATGAACAGTGAAAAGGAATTGCCCCTGCTTCAAAGCGATCAGTCTTTCGTTTATTATCAGAAAGGAGGGCTGGCATTGTATGCCATCAAAAATGAAATCGGCGAAGCGCAGATGAATGCGGCCTTGAAGCGCATGCTGCTACAATACGGACCGGACAAACACAGGCCCATGCCGGCGGATCTGCTCACGGAACTATTAAAAAACACAACCGCTTCCCAGCAGCAATACATCAAAGACCGTCTGCAATCGGTGATCCATTATGATGCCGGTATACGCCTCCGCTCCTGCCATCAGCTGCCGGACGGCGCCTGGGAACTGGAGCTCCAACTCAAAGTGAAAAAATGGGATCATACTAACGGGAAACCGGTACAAATCACCCCGGATGAAGCTATTGAAATAGCAATATCCAACCAGGGATCTGCACCCGGCATAAAACCCATTGCAATCAAACGTATACCGGTTTCCAGTGAAGCTCCTGTGATCAAACTTATCCTGCAACACAAGCCAGTCAAGGTTTTGCTGGATCCCAACTTCAGCTTGCCGGATGAAAACAGGGATGACAATGAACTCAGGATCCTCTGATGATCGTATATTTGAGCATGAGTCATTTTATCCTTACTCTGCTGCTCTGGCTGAATTGTTCTGAGTCCGCAGCATTGAAAACGAATGGAAATGAAGACAGCTACTGCAATGCGCGTTTCGGGTATTGCATCGGATATCCTGCAGGTGTATTAACACCACAGGAAGAATCTGCCAATGGTGACGGGAAAAAATTCACCAATCAAAAAGGTGAAGTGATATTGACAGTTTTCGGAAGACTGAACCTCGACAGTGAGGGTGAAGTGATCTCTCTTTCCAAACAATATAGTAATGATCTGGCAAGACTGCAGAAGCATGCCACCATCTCCTACAAAGCTTCAGGCAAGGATTTCTACGTGATCTCAGGACAATATAAAAATGGAAAAACATTCTATCACAAGATGATCCTGAAACACGATGCTTTCTGCTTTGCATTGCTGGAATACGGGACTGATCAGAAAACTGTTTTCGATAAATATGCAACTGTGGTTTTCAGAACATTCAAATAATCCTTCCAAATATTTTAGAATTGCCGCAACAATGGTTGCGGCATTTTTTTTTGCATCAGCTGTCACAAACAAAAAAGCTACCTTGTCTCATGTTAAAAAGCAGTCATGAGCGGTAAAACAGACATATTCCTGGAATACAGATCGCTCCTCTTTTCCATCGCCTACAATATGCTGGGAAGTGTGGATGCAGCGGAGGACCTGGTGCAGGACAGTTACCTGAAATGGATGGCTTCCGAAGAAACGGATATCCGTTTCGTGAAGTCGTACCTGGTGAAAACAGTTACCAATCTTTGCATCAATTATCTCAACAGCGCACGGATACGCCGCGAATCCTATGTGGGCATCTGGCTGCCCGAACCCCTGCATCAATCCGATAAACGCTCCGCCAGTGCAGGCATTGAATCCTGGCATGCACTTTCCATTGGCATTCTCGTTCTACTGGAAAAGCTTACGCCTCAGGAAAGGGCTATCTTCCTGTTGAAGGAGATCTTTGCTTACGATTATTTTGAACTGGCGCAGATATTCGATAAAACAGAACAGAACTGCCGGCAGATCTTCAAACGGGCCAAAGATCATTTAGGTAACGATACCCGTCGATTTGACGTGGACCTGAAAGTGCATGAGAAAGTACTGAATAATTTCCTGCAAGCACTCACAGATGGACAAATGGATGAACTGATCCATCTCCTCAAAGAAGATATCATACTCTATGCCGATGGTGGGGGATCCGTACTAAATGCCAATGGAAGACGGTTCACAGCCGCACTCAAACCGGTGTATGGTAAAGAGCATGTAAGCAGACTGCTGGTATCAGTAGTGCTTAAAATGCGGCAATACGTTCCTGCATTTTCGCAGCAACTGATCATGGCGAATGGCCTTCCTTCGATCCTCACCAATTCAGGAGATGAACCGCTGAGCCTGATCAGCATCGAGCCGGAAGGCGATCGTATCCGCAATATCTATCTGCAGACCAATCCAGAGAAACTGCATTCCTTCAGAAAAATCTAAACTGAAACATATGTCAATCAACAGCAACAAAGAAGTGGTAGCCCGCTTCAACAGGGAAGTTATTGCCGGTAAGAACCTGCAATCATTCGATGCACTGATGGCGCCGGATTTTGTTAACCATTCTGCGCCTCCCGGCGTTTCTCCGGCCGCAGACGGCATGATCGCATTCCTTCAGAACGTACTCTGGAAAGCATTTTCAGACATCCGCATCGATATCCTGGACCAGGTAGGCGAAGGCGAAAAAATAAGCACACGCAAAAACGTAAGCGGTGTTCATGTGGGGGAATTCTTCGGTATACCGGCCACCAACAAACGAATAAATATCGAGATGCTGGAAATTGTTACCGTACAGAACGGACAATACCTTGAACATTGGAGTATCTGGAATTATCTGAAAGTGATGGCACAGGTGAGGTCCTGATCATAACGATCATGAACTTACAGCGGCGATGAATTGTTTCATCTCCGCTGCTGTCCCCACTGTGATCCTTGTCCACTCCCCCGCTTTTTCATACACATAGGTGCCTTGTATCCGGGATCTCTTCAGCTGTTCGAAATAAGTTTTATGCTTTTCTGTGGAGAAATAAATGAAATTGGAGAATGATGGGATGCAGGCGAAATTCAATTGTTGCAACTGTCTCATGGTGTCTGTTCGCACCTGTTCATTAAGCTCCCTGCATTTCTTTGTGAAGGCTGTATCCTGTAAAGCTGCCATCGCTGCTGCTCGTGAAGCCACACTGATATCCC
Source organism: Pseudobacter ginsenosidimutans (assembly GCF_007970185.1). Lineage (NCBI taxonomy): Bacteria > Pseudomonadati > Bacteroidota > Chitinophagia > Chitinophagales > Chitinophagaceae > Pseudobacter > Pseudobacter ginsenosidimutans. Next base: position 6,359,779 of record NZ_CP042431.1, read on the forward strand.
CATTGGCCCAGGTTTTGGTGGAGCTGATTTTTTCTGTGAGCTCTTCATGCATCAGTGCATAACCAATCCTTGCACCCGCCAGCCCGTATATTTTTGAAAAAGTTTTGACAATGATGAGGTTCTTGTTGTTGGGCACCAGCCTGGCGGCAGAAGATTGTTCTGTATAATCGAGATAGGCCTCATCGATCACGACCGTCACTTTTTTGGTGGCTTCCGTGATGAAGCTGACAAGCTCCCGGTCAGGAATAAGCGTACCGGTGGGGTTGTTCGGATTGCAGAGATACAGCATATTGGTATCGGTCCGGATGGCAGACAGCATGGAGGCCAGGTCCTGCTTCTTTTCCGCATTCAGCGGAACAGTGATCTTTTTGTATCCTGCATTTTCCGCAATACTCGACCAGTTGCTGTAAGTGGTTTCGCTGATCACGAAACTTCCTTTGGCTTCACCGAAATAACGCGCCTGCAAATCTAAAATTTCAGTACTGCCTGCACTGATCATTATATTTCCCGGATCCAGTTGATGCTTTTTTGCAATAGTGGCCATCAGATCGGAACTATACTGCCAGTTGTACCGGTTACTGAGGCTCAGGGCAGCCGTCATAGCGGCGATGACCGCAGGAGAAGGGCCATAAGGATTTTCGTTGGAGCTCAGACGAATGCTATCGTCCTGCGGAAACAACGCCTCATGCGGACCGCTTTCCGTTACGGCAAAGGATTGCAATGGCGCTATGCCAAGGCCCGCCATGCCCCAACCTATTTGTTTCAACCATGTTCTTCTGTTTGCCGGCATCTGAGTTTATTATTTTGTTCCTGAAAATATCCAATAGCGAGAAGATATTGCCGGTCAGTTACATGAACGGTCGATTGTCGGTTTTGTTCTATGGGAGGGCCTGCCCTGCTGCTAATTTTGGTTAAAAATAAGCAGCAATGAATACGAATCACTCCAATACCACAGCCATCGCAGCTCCCATCCTCGTGATCGGAGGAAACGGAAGGACCGGAAAAAGGATCGTGCAAAGACTGAAAGAATTGCGCATACCTGTACGCGTTGGATCGAGAAGCGGTGATCCTTCGTTCGACTGGACCAACCGCAGTACCTGGGCGCCTGCATTGGAAGGGATGAAAGCAGTGTATATCTCTTACCAGCCCGATCTGGCCGTTGAAGGCGCTACGGACGATATTCAATTCCTGGCAGAGCTGGCAGCCAAAGCCGGCGTTCAGAAACTAGTCTTGTTATCCGGCCGCGGCGAGCCTGAAGCACTGGCCTGTGAAGAGATCATTCAGCGATCGGGCATCGATCATACCATCCTCCGTTGCAGCTGGTTCTTCCAGAATTTCAGTGAAAGCGTTTTCCAGGAACCATTACAGGCAGGTCTGCTGGCACTTCCCGCAGGTGATATGAAGGAGCCTTTCGTGGATGCGGATGATATTGCGGAAGTGGCTGTAGCCGCCTTTACAGACGCGAAGCATGCCAACCGCCTGTATGAGCTCACCGGTCCCCGCCTGATGACCTTTAAAGAGATCACAGCTGAGATCGCCAAAGCAACAGGAAGGGACATACGCTTTCAGGATGTTTCCATCGAAGAATACAGCAAAACACTGGAAGGATTTGGACTGCCACCAGACTATGTACAGTTCATCAGTTATCTTTTCGCAGAAGTGTTTGACGGCCGTAATGCATCCCTCACCAATGGTGTGCAGCAGGCGTTGAACAGGGAAGCTTCCGATTTTTCTTCCTTCGTTCAAAAAAACATTCCTTCAGGCATCTGGAGCTGATCCTACAGTCTTTTCAATTTCAATAAACGCACCTCCGCAGGTGCGTTCTTTTTTTCCCAGGGCCTGCGCAGTGTGAATGTGAGCGTCTCTTCCCGGAAACCCGCAGGGGCTTTGAAGGTGAACACTTCCACGATGGTGCCGCCCGGCATGTTCTCTTCTGTAGATGGGATATTGGCCGTTGAACGGCTGACCAGTTTGCTCTGCACACTCAATGCATCAAACTCCCATGAATTGCCGGTACCGCTTTGCAGCGGTATCTCCACGGCAAAGTTGGCGTTGGATTTGACGAGGAGACTGTCTTCCTTTTCTTTCAATGTTACATGCGTGATCCCTTTCTTTGAGGCACCACAATACACGAACATACATGCAGTAAGAACCAGTAGAGTGTTCTTCATGTTAAGCAGTTTAATGAAATTTTAAGCGGAGCCGGAATCCTTTTATGGCAGGGAAATGAGGAGTAATGAGGATAAGTGTTGACAGGGAAGACAGTAATAAAGGTAATTTTTTTTGTTTATTATTGCACAAAGTGGCTTATTCAAGTCCTGCAAGCCGTTACTGTCCTACATTTCCTGTCACCTTAAATTCCGTATTTATGCCTCAGAAAGGATTATTATACCGCACGATGAAACTGGCTTTACCCTTATGGTCCGTTATTTGTCCATTGATAGGGCTGGTATTTATTTTGACGGTGAGTGCAGAACATTCCGGCTGGATGGATATCGTTTTGGGAGCAGTGTTGATCAGTGTGGTATTGTCTGCTGTGCATCATGCGGAAGTAGTGGCGCACAAGGTTGGCGAGCCCTTCGGTACACTGATCCTGGCCCTGGCCATCACCGTTATTGAAGTGTCCCTGATCGTTACCATCATGCTTTCCAAAGGTGGCGAAGAAAGCTCCACGCTGGCGCGCGATACGGTGTTTGCAGCCATCATGCTAATTCTTACCGGTATTATCGGGCTATGCCTGCTGATAGGTGGTTACCGTTACAAGGAACAGGTTTTTGTGAAGCAGGGCGTGAGTGCTGCATTGGTGACCCTTACGGCCATCACGGTCCTCACGCTTGTATTGCCTAATTATACCACCAGTGCATCCGGTCCTGTTTATTCCACCAGCCAGTTGATCTTTGTGGCCATCGTGAGCCTCGTGCTTTACCTGGGGTTTGTGATGGTACAGGCTGTGCGTCACCGTGACTATTTCCTTCCCGAAGACGCCTCCCCGGAGGACGAGAACGCGCATGCCGCACCGCCCTCCAATTTCACCGCCATTACCAGTTTATTATTGCTGGTACTTGCCCTGGCCGTAGTTGTGATCCTCAGTAAGAAATTATCTCCCGCCATTGAAGGAATTGTTGCGGACCTTGGCGCTCCCAAAAGCCTGGTAGGTATCATCATTGCCGCTGTGATCCTGCTTCCTGAAGGACTGGCCGCACTCAGGGCCGCGAGAAAGAACAGGTTACAGACCAGTCTCAACCTGGCCCTGGGTTCTGCACTCGCTTCTATCGGTCTTACCATCCCGGCAGTTGCCATCGTAGGTTACTTCACCGGTTTTACCATCACACTGGGCATCGATACCAAATCCACCCTGCTGCTGATATTATCACTTTTCACCATCAGTATATCTTTCGGTGCCGGTAGAACGAATATCCTGCAAGGCATCGTACTATTGGTGATACTGGCCACCTATCTTTTCACTACAATCGTTCCCTGAAGGGCATTTCAGCCCTGGCATGATTTTTATAGCAGAAAAACCTCCCCGCGCTGGGTATAACAATCTACACCGATGATATTGTTGCCTGCAATATTTTTGGCGTAATCTATCAGTTGTTATGTTATTATGATACTCATTGTTGACGACAGGCCGGAAAATATTTTCTCTCTGAAGAAACTCCTGGAACTAAACCAATTTACCGTAGACTCAGCCTCTTCCGGTGAAGATGCTCTGCGCAAGATCCTGAAGAATACTTATTTCCTGATCATCCTCGATGTGCAGATGCCGGGCATGGATGGTTTCGAAGTAGCGGAAGCAGTTACAGGTTATAGCAAATCCCGCGATATTCCCATCATCTTCCTCTCTGCAGTGAATACAGAAAAACGATTCATCGCAAGGGGCTATTCTTCCGGCGCCATCGATTATGTGACCAAGCCTTTCGACCCTGATATCCTCCTGCTGAAAGTGAAGAATTTTTACAGGCTGCATCAACAGACCAGAGAGCTCAACGAAATTCAGAAAACGCTGCGCGATGAGATTGAAGTGAGAAAGCAGGCGCAGGCCCAATTACATGAGAGCGTGGAAGAAATGCGTTCCACCCTTGAATCAATTCCGCAGATCGCTTTCACTTCAGATGCAAATGGGAATATCGAATTCGTGAACCGATACTGGTACCAGTTCTCTTTTGGAATGGATATGTTCCCGCAAACGCCTCCCGGTACTCCCACCATCGCCGATTACATTCAACGCGCTGTCAGCTCCGGCATTCAAAGCATCACCGAGATCCAGATCAGGCCATTGAAATCCGAAGAATACCGCGTCCATTTGTTTACTATGACACCTGTGAAAAAAGACGACAGGATCACGAAATGGGTAGGCATCTGCACCGATATCCATGAACAGAAAATGGTGAACCAGGTATTGGAACAACGCGTGCAGGAGAGAACACAGGAACTGATGCTCTCCAACCAGGAACTGGAAGCCAGCAATCATGAATTGCAACAGTTTGCTTATGTAGCATCCCACGACCTCAAGGAACCGCTCCGGAAGATCCAGGTGTTCAGTCACCTCGTGAAACAAAAATTCCTCGCCGATAATCCGGACGCCATCAATTATATGGATCGCCTGATCAATTCATCAGACAGGATGATCATGCTGATCACCGATGTGCTGAAGTATTCCAAGCTCAGCATCTCCGCTGACTTTGTGCCCACCGATATCAATGAAATATTACTCGAGATCATTGAAGACAGTGAACTGCTGATCCAGGAAAAACAGGCGGACATTGAAGTGGATCCCATTCCTGCATTGGAAGTGATCCCCGCGCAGATCAGGCAGGTGTTCCAGAACATCATCAGCAATGCCCTGAAATTTTCGAGCAAAACTGCACAACCAACCATTCGCATCTCTGCAGAACCGGTGAAAGGAAGAGATGCCGGCAGCCCCGCCGATCCTGCCGGAAACTATTGCCGGATCACAGTTACAGACAATGGCATTGGCTTCAATGAGATCTTTGCAGACAAGATCTTTGCCATCTTCCAGCGACTTCATTCGCGCGAAGAATATGAAGGCACCGGCATCGGTCTCGCCATCGTGAAAAAGATCATCGAAACACATAACGGCATCGTCACTGCCAAAAGTGAAGAAGGGAAAGGCAGTTCCTTCATAGTGGTATTACCTGTTAAACAAACCTTCTCCGACAATAAAGTACAAAACAACGGTCAATGAATTCCTCTTTCAAACGTAACCTCATCATAGGATTCGGATTTTCCCTCCTGCTGCTCGTGATCAGCTCCGTGGCCAGTTATATGAGCATACGCAACCTGCTGAAAAGTGCAGAACAGGTGGAACATACCAACCAGGTGATCCGCGGGCTGGATAAAGTGGTTACACAACTGATCAATGCGGAAACCGGTCAGCGTGGTTACCTGCTCACAGGTGAAGATAATTTCCTGCAACCTTACCAGGGCGCTATCGATGATGCCAAAACAGCCATTGCGGATGTAAGGAAACTGACGATGGACCATAATGCACAACAACTCAGCCTGAACCAGCTGCAGGAAATTGTAGTGCTTCGACTGAGCATGCTGCAGAAGCTCATCATGAAAAAACAGCGGGGCCAACAGGCAACCGCAGAAGAACTGCAGGAAGGTAAACAGTATATGGACCAGGCCAGGGCTATCATTGCTGCAATGGTTGACAGGGAAAACCAGTTATTGCTGGAGCGCACAACCCAGATGAACAGGTTTGCAGGCTACACACCTACCCTGATCGTGATCGCTGCATTGCTCAGCATCATCCTCACCGTGATATCCTTTGCCCGTGTGAGCAGTGACTTTGAAAGAACAACACAATTGCAACTGGCTTTGCAGGAAAAAGACCAGCAGATCAGCCGCCGCATCAACCTGATCCAGGAAGTGGCAGGAAAAGTTTCCACAGGCGATTACTCTGTGCGTGTGCAGGAAACAGACCAGCAGGATACGCTTGGCAACCTTGCCGTGTCTCTCAACCAGATGGCGCATTCGCTGGAGACTTCTTTCAATTCCCTGGCAGATAAAGAATGGTTGCAGGCTGGCATCGCCAGTCTTAATGAACAAATGCTTGGCGAATACGAATTGCCTGTATTGACCCGCAATATCATTGAATACGTTGCAGATTACACCGGCAGCCAGGTAGGTGCTTTCTATGTTTCCGATGCAGATGCTACCTTGAAATTCACCAAAGGATTTGCATACGATGAAAGCCAGGGTAAAACCAGTTTCAATATCGGCGAAGGTCTGGTGGGCCAGGCCGCTTCCGGAAGAAAACTGATGCGGATCAGCAATGTTCAACCTGACCAGATGCTGGTGTCTCACGCTACTGGTCAAATACTTCCAAAGAATATCGTAGCCATTCCACTTTTACATGAAAGAAAAGTGATGGGTGTGATGGAGCTCGCTTCCATCAGGGAATACAATACCAACGAAATGGCTTTCCTCGAAAATATTTCACATATCATCGGCACAGTACTCAACAGTGTGGAAAACAGGAAAAGGCTACAGGAGCTCCTGGAGGAAACACAAAGCCAGTCCGAAGAATTACAGGCGCAACATAACGAGCTGGAAAATATCAACAGCGAACTGGAAGCACAAACTGAAAAGCTCCAGGCTTCCGAAGAAGAACTGAAAGTGCAGCAGGAAGAATTACTGGAAGCAAATGAGGAACTTGAAGAGCGTGCACGATTGCTGGAAGAAAAGAACCAGCTGGTATTCGAGCGCAATATCGAGATACAGCGCAAGGCCGAAGAGCTGGAACAAAGCACCCGCTACAAATCTGAATTCCTCGCCAATATGAGCCATGAGCTGCGTACGCCGCTCAACTCAATCCTGCTGCTGAGCAGGCTGATGTCAGAGAACAACGAGAATAATCTGAACAGCGAACAGATCGAATATGCGCGCGTGATCCAGGGATCGGGACAGGGACTTCTGGCATTGATAGACGAGATCCTGGACCTGAGCAAGATCGAAGCTGGAAAAATGGAATTGCTTTATTCTGATGTTCCCGTGAAAGATGTTCTGGAAGATATGTCGGCACTCTTCACTCCCATCGCAAAAGAGAAAGGCATCGAATTCAGGACCAGCATCGGTGAGCACGCGCAGCGCATTATCGAAACAGACAGGCTGCGGCTGGAACAGATCATCAAGAACCTCATCGCCAATGCCCTCAAGTTCACCTCACAGGGATTTGTTGAATTACAGGTGAGCATGACCGCCAGAAACAGCAATCATATCTCCATCTCTGTGCATGATACCGGAATCGGCATTGCGCCGGAGAAACAACAACTCATTTTTGACGCCTTCCGCCAGGCGGATGGTTCCACCCGCCGAAAATATGGTGGCACCGGGCTTGGCCTCAGCATCAGCCGCGAACTGGCGCGATTGCTGGGCGGCGAGATCATGCTGCAGAGCGAGCCTGGCAAAGGCAGCATCTTCACCATCGACATACCCGTATCAAAGGCTGCAGCTGCTATCCACAGTGCCACCGAAGAAGAACTGCATGCCGGGGAACAACTGACAACACCTACCCTGAAGCCGCTGATACCAGAGAAAGAGATCCGCCAGCGCTATATCAGCGATGTGATTCCTGATCCCGTTCCGGACGACAGGAACGATATCCTCACCGATGATCGTGTGATCCTCATCGTGGAAGATGATACCAATTTCGCAGAGAGTCTGCTCAAATTCACCCGCCGCAAAGGATACAAGGGCGTAGTGGCCGTCCGCGGCGATGAAGCCCTGGACCTCGCTGTGAAATTCAGACCTGCAGGTATCCTGCTGGATATCCAGCTGCCCGTCAAAGATGGCTGGGAAGTGATGGAAGAACTGAAGAACAATACCGATACCCGTCATATCCCCGTGCACATGATGAGCGCTTACGATGGCAAATACAAGAGCCTGTCCAAAGGAGCTGTGGACTTCATCAACAAGCCTGTGGCCTACGAACAGATGCAGGATATTTTCGAGCGGATCGAATTCATGCTCAACAACAACCCGCGCAAGGTGCTGATTGTGGAAGAGAACCTGAAACACGCGAAAGCATTAGCTTTCTACCTGGAGAATTATGCCGTGAACACCGAGATCCGCAATACCGTGAACAGCTCTGTGGAAGCATTGCAGAAACAGGAAGTGAATTGCGTGATCCTGGACATGGGCGTTCCCAACCAGCGCAGCTATGATACACTGGAACAGGTGAAGAAACAACCAGGGCTTGAAAATATTCCTATCATCATTTTCACCGGACGCAATCTCAGCAAAGCCGAAGAAGTGAAGATCAAGCAGTATGCAGACAGTATCGTTATCAAAACCGCACATTCCTATCAGCGCATACTCGATGAGGTGAGCCTCTTCCTGCACCTGGTGGAAGAAAAGAACAATACAACCAAACCCTCCAATAACCTGGGGGTCTTGCAGGAAGTATTGAAGAACAAAACAGTACTGATTGCGGACGATGATATCCGTAATATCTATTCGCTGACCAAGGCGCTGGAGACCTACCAGATGAAAGTGGTGTCGGCCACTGATGGCAAGGAAGCGTTGCAGCAGTTGCAGGAACATCCTGAAACCGATATCGTGCTGATGGATATGATGATGCCGGAAATGGACGGATACGAATCCACCCGAAGGATCAAGAGCAACCCGAAATTCAAAAGGGTGCCCGTGATTGCCGTAACAGCCAAGGCGATGATCGGCGACAGGGAAAAATGTATCGAAGCAGGCGCTTCTGACTATATCAGCAAACCCGTGGATATCGATCAGTTATTATCTTTACTGCGTGTATGGTTATACGATTCGGCAAAATAAACGGCGAACCATTTGGAATATAAATTACATGACGCGGAAATAGACCTGCTGATGCAGGATGTGCTGGAGAAGTACGGGTACGATTTTACCAGCTACTCCAAAGCATCGCTGAAGCGCAGGGTGAACCGGCTGTATGCGTTGGACAAGTTCAACCACTTTGCCGATTTCCGCCAGCATGTATTGATCGATGCCACTTATTTCCGCCGGTTCGTGGAAGAGATCACCGTGAACGTTACCGAAATGTTCCGCGATCCATCTTTCTACAAATCCATTCGCGAAGAAGTATTACCCGTGCTGGCCACACATCCTTTCATCCGTATCTGGCACGCGGGCTGCTCTACCGGTGAGGAAGTGTATTCCATGGCCATCATGCTGGAAGAGGCCAATCTCCTGCACAAGAGCCTGCTCTACGCAACCGATCTCAATCCCGGCGTGCTGGAGAAACTGCGCAAAGGCATCTTCCCGCTCCGCTACATGAAACAATATTCCGAAAACTATATCCAGAGCGGCGGCAAACAGGATTTCAGTCAGTACTACACAGCGCGGTACGACTGGGCCCGGTTCGATGAAAAGCTGGCTGCAAGAATGGTTGTGGCGCCGCATAACCTGGTATCCGATCATTCCTTCAATGAATTTCAACTGATCTTCTGCCGTAATGTGCTGATCTATTTCGACCGGTCATTGCAAAACAGGGCGCTCAATCTGTTTGATGAAAGTCTTGATATGCTTGGCTTCCTGGCGCTCGGCGGAAAAGAGAACCTGAAATATTCCGGGATCTACCGTAAATACCGTCAACTGGAAAACAGGGAAAGAATATGGAGAAAGATCTCTTAAACAGAACATTCAACCTGATCATCATCGGCGGATCTGCCGGCAGCCTGCAGGTGATACTGAAGCTATTGCCCGAACTTCGTTTGCAGTTGCCTGTTACCATCGTGATTGTTTTACATCGTAAACCATCACACGATGAAACATTGGTTGAATTACTGTCTGCCAAAAGCCGCTGGCCCGTCCGGGAAGTGGAAGAGAAAGAACCTATCCTCCCCAATCATATTTACATCGCTCCTGCCGATTACCATCTGCTGGTGGAGTCCGATTTCACTTTTTCACTTGATGTTTCAGAAAAAGTGAACTACAGCAGGCCCAGTATCGATATCGCTTTCGAGTCTGCAGCAGAAGTGTATGGTCCTTCAGTGCTGGCTATCCTTCTATCCGGCGCCAATGCAGATGGACAGGAAGGAATGCAGAACATCAAATCTGCCGGAGGCGCCTGTATTGTGCAGGATCCCGATACTGCTGAAGTAGCGTATATGCCATTGCAGGCCATCACCCATGTAGAGATCGATAACGTTTTGCACGCCGAAGAAATGGCGCCCTTCCTCAATGTATTGTTTGAACAACGTTGATGATTATCAACTCAAATCAGAACCCCGGGGTCTATTCCAGCGCATCCCCTCTTTATTATTTTTGCAATATGATCCAAGCCGGTTAAGGCTGATCAATGATTTGTGAACAGGTCCGGAGAGCGGTGCTGGAATCGTTGGAGTGGCAGCTTCAATGTGATGTTTCAGGAACATTTTCAAGTACGGTTGACAGTGGTCCGGGAGCTTATCTAATTCTGGTTGGCACTGAAGCTCCGGATTTGTTCTTTTTTCACTTTTCTACTTCAGTAAATGCTGGTTCTGCATCACCCATTTCAATAATGCATTATTCCCTTCTTCCAGGTCGAGTTTTCTGCAGATATTATGGCGATGGTTCTTGATGGTGTAAGGACTCAGATGCAATGCTTTCGCAATTTCCTTGGTGGTCTTCTGATTGCGGATCTCGCGGAGGATCATGAACTCTGTATTGTTGAGCTGCTCGATGGCCTGGCTGGCTTTTTCTTTTGTAGCGGGTTGTTGCAGCCCGATCTTCGTCATCACCAGTTGGATGCCTGCAAAGAGCTGGGCTTCATCCACAGGCTTGATGATATAATTGGCAGGATTGGTGGCGGATGCCTGTTCGATGATATTCTTATTCTGATACGAAGTGATGAAAATGGTTTCAAAGCTGTAGCTGTTCTTCAGTTCAGCCACCAGTGCAATGCCGGTGATCTCATCACAGAGATTGATATCGCAGAGCAGCAGGTGCGGCTGCATATCAGGCATTGCTTCCCTGGCTTCTTTCGGGGAAATGGCCACACGGGTTTCGCAATCGAAATTATTCAGCAATTGCAGTTCGATGAACCTGGCAATAATGATCTCATCTTCTACTATCAGTACACGTATCATATAAGTTTTACACGGGGATTATGAATTCATACCTGAGCCCATTCTGATTGCTTACCTGCAATTTACCGTTCATCTGCCGGGCAAGATCATGAACCAGTGAAACGCCCATGGATATGCGCTCAAGCGGCTTGTTCAATTCCATTCCTGCTCCGTTATCTGCATACAAAAAACGGATCTCATTGTTCATCGTTTCCACCCGGATGCTGATCTGCGGATTATCGTGATCGGCAAATGCATATTTGAACGAGTTGGTCAGCAGCTCGGAAAGTATCAGGCCGAAAGATAGTGTGATCTTGCCATGCAGCATCACTCCTTTTTCCACTTCCTGGATAATACGGATCCTGCTCTTGCTATCGTAGATCTTTTTCAGGTGCGCCGTCAGCTCCTGAGTGAAATCCTCCACGTTCACGGAAGAACCCTCATCAAAACGGAACAGTTTCTGGTTCACCAGCATCATGGCTTTGATCTTGCCAAGATTGCCTTTGAGGATCTCGCGACTGGCATTATCCGGAATACTCGGCACCTGGAGGCTGATAAGACTGTACAGCAATTGCAGGTTGTTCTTTACACGGTGATTGATCTCGTTGATCAGCGTTTCGATCTTCGTATTACGGTCTGCCAGCAGCGCAGTTTGCTCTGTGAGGCGACTGTTGGAGATCTTGAGTTGAGAGGTACGGTCTTCTACTTCCTGCTCCAGCATTGCTTTCTGGTGCTGCTGCAATTCATTGAGCGCACCGAGCGCCGCGTTCTTATCGATCTCATGCTGGCGCAGTTCCTCTTTCAGTCCAGTTGCGAAAAGCAAAAACACGGCCAGGGTAGTGAAATTGGAAATATAAGGCGCCATAATAATGCTCTTCTCATGCAGAATAGCGGAAGTGGCCACAGTATAAGCAGCGGCGAGGAAGAAAAGCAACAATCCATAGCCGAGATATTTCTGAGGACGCGTAAGTCTTTTCCAGCAAATCCATAACGACGCACACATGAAGGCCAGCGGCAACGGGAAACTGCAAAGGTTGATGGTATTCACCAGGTTGAAATTGCCGGAGACCGCATTTACTGTAAAACCGAAACAGGTGAGCAGGGTCACTTCAATGATCAGCATAATGCCCAGCCTGTAAAGGATGGGATTGTATTTTTTCATTTGCCAGAAATCCAGCAGCAGCATGTAGATGCCGAAACTGCCGAGATGCGCCGATGGCGTATTGAACAGCCAGCCGGAAGGTGCATCATTGGGAAAGAACCATTCGATAAAATATCCCGCAGAGCAGGCGCCGTATAAGCCGATGCCCACAATGAAGCACATGAGCCAGAGATAGGGCCTGAAGCGGCTGACGATAAAAGATAATAATGCATAAATGAAAAACAGGATTACAGCACCGAGTGAAAAAGAGTCGATGATCTCTTTACGGTGGGCCTGCTCCGTGTATGCATCTTTCGGTTGGAGATAGAAGTTGAAAACGGGTTTATACCGTTTGGAGTGATGCACTTTGAGAATGAGCCGGTAGGTCTGCAACGGCTCTAATTTGAGCTGCACGCTCAGCCTGGTATCTCCTTGACTGATCAGCCTATGTTCCCGGAAATGGCCGGTGATGCCATGCTGGATACATTGTCCGTTACGGTAAAGGTATACGTCTACGTAAGTGAGGCTGGAGAAGGCAAGGGCCAGGTCCTGCCGGGCAGTAGTTGCATTCTTCAGGTCCATACTCAGCCAGTAGAAGCTGGTCCGGCTCTGGGGCTGCAGCTCATCGAGCGGCCGGAAAGAATTGGAACGCTGTAAGAGATTGGTAGTGTCCGGCCGGTTCTGAGGATCTTCCCAGGCTTTGAAATAAGGGAGGAGCAGGATATGACTTCCGTTGAGCTGCGGTGTGCTGATCATGAGCGTATCTGCCTTTGCCGCCATAGAAAACAGCAGCAATATGCAGCAGCATAGCAGGTTCAGAGGACGGAGCGGGGTCATGCGCACAAAGGTGCATTATTTTGGGGCATCCACAGATAAAAAATGAGAGTAAAATCAGAACCCCAGGGTCTATATTTTAGCTCATTCCAGCGATTATTTTTGCATCAGACTATTGTTTCAAGATTTACATAGGAACCACACGATCAGGTATGGTTAGTAGTCCTCGTTCCCGGGGACTTTTCCCTTTTTACAATAGCTGATACCTTCCCCGCCCCAATACAGAATACCCAAACACCGCAGCCATTAAACTATTTCCGGCATGTACAACATGGCCGTACACAAACAGTTCTTACATTTTTTCGATTGCAGGATCGAATGGTTCACACAGCTTTTGCATCCTTCCCAGAATGCAGCATCCTTTGTGATCTCATTGAAAGTGACCGGCTCAAAACCCAGCCTGGCATTCATTTTCATGATCGCCAGTCCGGTAGTGATGCTGAATATTTTCGCCTGAGGATACAGTGCGCGACTCAATTGGAAAATCCTTTCTTTGATTGCCGCCGCCACACCGGTTCTGCGGAATGCCGGAGCAACTATCAATCCGGAATTGGAAACGAATTCACCATTACTCCATACTTCGATATAGGAAAATCCAGCCCACTCTCCTGCTTCAGTAACCGCTATTACGGCTTTGCCCTCACGCATTTTCTGAATGATGCAGGAAGCAGGTCTTTTTGAAATACCTGATCCTCTTTCTATGGCTGATCTTTCTGTTTCGGCTGAAATGGCTGCTGCATATTGCTCGTCCATCTGGCCGGCTATTCTGATTATGAAACCTTCAGGGTCCATCTTTTTGTTTTTTTATTTTACAGATCAACAACCTGAAGCAGATACCTGCTTAACGTACAGATTGTATAAAGAAGCGGGGATCATGGATTCCACGATCAGCATTTCATGTCTGTCTTTCGGCATGAATAAACTGAATGAATACACGAAACAATTTTCGATAAGGAGTTTCACCAGGCTATCACCTTCCCTGTACAGTTTTTCTGCGAGGGTAAAACATCGCTTTGCGAGATTCATATTATGGTCTTCCACAGCATGGCGGGTAAGATCAGTAAAGGAATTCATGGCCACATAAATTTCCAGGGAAGCTTTTGCAGGCATACAGGTTTGTTGCAAGTCGGGTATTGTTGCTTTCAGCAATACCGGCACTTCATAACGGGTGATCATAGTTGTAAGTTATGCGGGGTATATGCCAAAAAGCGGGCCTGCGGGAGATGGATCGGATGGAACAAAGGAGGGACGGGCATTTTCATGACTGTATTGAAAACGCCCGCCCTCTGTAAGTATGTCGATTCGATAAAAAGTTTTTCATTTTGGAAGGGTCATTCTGAGCGAAGGCCTTCAACCGGGTCACTACCGGCTGCCGCCCATGTTTGTGGAATGATGGTGAACAAGCCCGCTCCCAACAGGAAAAGGAAACAGAACACGACGTTCAGAAATCCAAAATTGACCCTTTCTGCAAAATTGAAGAGGAACATATAACCCAGCATATATCCCAGCGGCATGGCTATCAATCCTGCAATGAACAATAATCTTACAAAGCCCGATGATAAGATGCTGATCAGTTGTTTCCGGTCTGCCCCGATGATCTTCCTGATCGTGATTTCCTTTTTTCTCGTTTCGATGGTATGGATCACAATGCCCAGCAATCCCAAAGTGGCAATCACAACAGCAATGAAACAGAGATAGGCCAGTAAGGAAATGGTTGCTCCCTGCGAATAGTTGCGTGTATATTCTTCATCCAGCCAATTGATCCGGAATGGTTGCGATGCAACGCCTGTCTTTTTCCAAACTGCCTCCACCGCGGCTTTCAACTGTTGCCTGTTGGTTTTGGGCGAAGCAACGGCGAACAATGTATTGGCAGATCCGGGATTGAATCGCAATGCCAGTGGTGTAACGGCTCTGCCGGTACCTTCGAAATAAAAGTCTTTGATCACGCCGCAAACATTCAGCCGGAGACTATCGTTGACATGTAATGGTTGGCCGATGGCGGCATCGGGATCCTGAAATCCCATGGCTTTTGCTGCCTGCTCATTAATGACGACAACAGTTTCAATATCGTTTCCGGCAGATGGTGTAAAATTCTTTCCTGCCAGTATTTTCAATTGCATCAGTGGAATAAAATCCGCATCTGCATAAATATATTTCAGGGTGAAAGAAGATTGTTTTTCATGATGCCAGGCATTGCCTGCTGCTCCCCGGAATTGCGCACCCGGATTGGCTGTACTCAGGGATACTGCTGTGATGCCACTCAGTGAGCTGATCTCTTTCTGAAGCACAAGGTTATTATTGCCCGAAGTGGAAATGGATACAACATCCTTTAGTCTGAAACCGGGATCCAGTTTGGCCATATGATCGAACTGTCTGTAGAAAGTAACCAGGAAAATGATCATCACCAGTGAAAGGCTGTACTGGAATACGATCAGCGTTTTCTGCAGCCCTGCCTTTCCTATGATTTTCAGCGATGCAAAGTTACGCAACACTTTCAGCGGCGTAAAAGAGCTAAGCAGCCATGCGGGTGAAGCTCCTGCCAGCAGACCGGTAAAGATGGCAAACGCCAATGAGCACACGATGATCACTGAATTATAGCTGAACGAGGATGGGATGAATTCATAGCCATCGTTAAATGGCGCATACCTTACCAAAAAGCTTACGATCAACCAGGCAAACAATAAAGCCAATAAAGAGAGCAACATCGCTTCCGCAATACATTGGAGAAACACCTGAGCGCGGCTGGCGCCGATGATCTTCCTTATGCCGATCTCTTTCGCTTTTTTCAAAGCTCTTGCAATTGTAAGGTTGGTATAGTTGAAACAGGCCGCCAGCAAGATCAGCAGAGCAACGCCGCATTCGGTCAGCATCTTGGACCAGGAACTGGCTCCTCCCATTTCATTCAATAACCGGTCCTGCGATGGAGTGATATCATTGAATGATTGCAGATGAAATGCAACATGCATGCCCGGTTGCTGACGGTTCAGCATAGCCGCAGTACTATTCAGGTGTTGGCGGAATGAGGCGGCAGCAGATGCATCTTTCAATAAAACATAATTATAGCTGGATTGAAATGCGAACCAGTTCGATAGCTCAATGGGATTGGTAGCGCTGAGACTGCTCATGGACGCATAGGCTTCGAAGGGAAAATGCGTTTTGCCAGGCGGTTCCTTCAATACTGCGGTAACCGTAAAGGTTTGTCCCGATACCGTACTGATCAGCTTGCCCAGCGGCTCTGCATTGCCAAAGAGCTTTTCCGCAGTGGACCGCGTGAGCACGATGGAATTTGGTTGCTGAAGTGCCGTAGTGATATTCCCTTTTTCCGGTTCAAATCCAAAAACAGTAAAAAAGGACGGATCGGTATAGGCGCCGTTGATATTGAATTCCCTGCCATCTGATTGGATCAGTCCATTGAGTACCGGATAGATATTAACGGCGGCTTTAATTTGTGATGAGTGTTGCGTAATATCCGCATGAAGCGGTATGGGTGAGCTGGCCATCTGATAGACCGTACCATCTGCTTTTTTTACTTCGGTGGTGATACGATAGATCAGTTGTGAGTTGGGATGGAATTGATCCCAGGACAGATCATCCTGCAACCTGATCATGATCATCAGGCCCACCGTCATGGCCAGTCCAAGTCCAAATACATGGATAAAGGAACTTAATTTGTTCCTGGTGATGGTCCTTAAGGCCGATCTGAAGTAGCTTTTGATCATAATGCTGTTGTTGTAACAATGGATAAAAGTATAAAGAGCTAACCTGGTGCCAGAATTCTAAACAATTCAGACGCAATAAACTAAACTTTACAGTAAAATAATTACTGTTCGATCCTGATACAATCCCTATCCGTTTTTAATGCACCGATATTTGCAGATATTGGCTGAAAGCCCCGTTGTTGCTCATGAAAAAAATAATGAAGATTTATGAGCGTAATTATTTTATCCTATATTT
This sequence comes from Pseudobacter ginsenosidimutans, assembly GCF_007970185.1. NCBI lineage: Bacteria > Pseudomonadati > Bacteroidota > Chitinophagia > Chitinophagales > Chitinophagaceae > Pseudobacter > Pseudobacter ginsenosidimutans. The sequence goes on from NZ_CP042431.1 coordinate 6,376,777, forward strand.
AGACCCGTATTAAGCCAGCCCAGCTTAACCCTAAACCTTAGTAAATGAAAAAAACTTCACTCGCCTAACGCTCAGCAATACCCTACGCTGAGATGATTCCCACCTGTTATACATCCCTTGTGCAAAGTAGATCCGGATCATGTTCGGGATTTACCAGGTGCATATAGATCAAATCATTCAATTAACGGACAACGCCGAAATCCATAAAAGTCAGGCGGAGTGTGCTGAAAATCCTGAAGAGTAAGCATAAGCATTAACCCCAAACCAAGATTTGCATGAAACGAGTAAAGAATGCATCGTTACTGATGTTATCTGCTTTGTGCATTGTTTTGCTGACAGCCGCCATTCCTGTTGGTAAATCAGAACCCGTTAAGCCCGAAAACCTGCAGAAGGCCATGGCTTCACTGAAAGTGGCTTCCGCTGATGGTAACATTTCCTACAAGGAACTGAAAACGATCGCTACTGAAGCAAAAGGCGCGAAACTGACCCTGAAAGAAAGGATCGGCCTGAAACTTTTTGGTAAGAAGATCACTTCCAAAACCGATGCTCCATTCACTGGCGCCAATGCTGCCGGAAAATCGCAACTGATTGCGCTGATCCTTTGCTTCTTCCTCGGCGGTCTGGGTATCCACAGGTTCTACCTGGGTTACACCTGGCAAGGCGTTGTACAGCTGCTTACACTGGGTGGCTGCGGTATCTGGGCGCTGATCGACTTCATCCGCATCATTACCGGAGACCTGCAACCGAAATACGAAGATTACGAAACTACTTTGTAATCCGGTTGCGCCCTAAGGGCTATCGAATTTAATCGGGGAGCAGTCGCTCGCAACTGGCGAGTGCCTTTATTTCGTCGCCTCCGGCGACACAGTGCTCGCCTCAGGCGAGCAAATATCCGTCACTCGCGGGGACGCGAGCGACTGCTCCCCGATTTTCAAAGAATCCCCTCAACATGAAATTCCGTTATTATTATACTATCGTCAAGCTGGCCATCATTGTACTGGTGCCCATTACACTGATCCTCCTTCCTGCAGATTTCTTTGATCATGGAGAAAGCATCTGCGCCAGCCAGCTCTTCTTTGGCATCGAATGCCCTGCCTGCGGCCTCACCCGCGGATGTATGCACCTCCTGCATTTTGAAGCAGAGGAAGCATTTGCATACAATATGTGGTCATTCGTGGCCCTGCCTGCTATTTCCATTTTCTGGCTTGTATGGGGGATCAAAGAGCTGAAACGCTTCCAGAAAATGCGCCGCCAGATGCAGGCGAGCCCCGGATTGTAGATTATTGCGGTTTCTCCTTATTTTTAAGCAATGAGCGGAGCCGCTATCCTGCGATTTTTTTCCCTTTTTCTACTTTTTTGTGCGAACCAGCTGTTCGCGCAGCCACTCAGTTTCCGTCATCTTACCACTGCACAGGGATTGCTGAGCGATCAACGGATCCACCTGGCAGAAGACAGGATCGGCCGCATCTGGATCGCTTCCGATGAAGGCGTGAATGTTTTTGATGGACAGGAACTCATCAGCTACAGTTATCCGGATAATTCAGGATTACTGCACAATAACGTCACCAGTATTTTCTGCGATAGCAAGGGCACCATCTGGATCAGCCATAATATGGGGGTTCAGTATCTGCTGGAAGGTGAACAATCTTTTCATTCGGTGACCATGCCCGGACCGGTAAATAACGAAGGACTGATCTTTGCAGAGATCCCGGGAGGGATACTGATTGTGTCGAGGTCCGGCAGTTTCCTCATCAACAATAACTACCGGTGCAGTGTAGCTGAAGGTCTCACCGCTTTGATACAACAATTCAAAGTGCCTACCTGCATGGAACAGATCAGTGGTGATGAGTGGCTCTGGGGTTGCGTTGACAGTCTTCGTGTAGTAAACGTACGCACGCAAAAAGCAATTCGCTCCTATCCTTTCCCCAATTCCTGGGCGCTATGCCGCGTGACCGGTGATCAATGGATGGTGGGCAGTTTCTCACGCGACGATCTCGCTTTGCTCTCGCTCAGCACCGGGGAGCTTTCGTATATCAATCACTGGAAAACAAACGACAATAAACCCATCGGCGCATATGCTGGCGCCATCCAGCGAATAGACGATCATCGTTTCGCCCTTGCCAGCAGGTATTTCGGCGTATATATCATCGATATAAAAAATCAATCCGCCGAGCATCTGATGCATGATGGTGGCGATGCCAGTTCTATTCTTACAGATTATTGCCGCAGTTTGTTTATCTCCCGCGACGGCACATTGTTTGTGCATAGCCGCGGGCTCAGCTACTCTCCCATCAAGGCTTCCAGGCTGCGCGCTGTTTCACAGCTCAGGGATAAAAATGGATTTCGATACAGCGCTGTGGTGAATTGTTTCTTTCAGGATCATCAGCAGCGATTATGGATCGGCACCAATGCAGGATTGTATCAGCAGGATAAAAATGGAAATCCTGGTAATACTATCCGTTTCCTGGTGGAGGAAGATGGGGAGCAGCGCGCCAAGACCATCCGCCATATTGCGATGGATGCAAAGCAAAGGATCTGGGCCGGCACATTCGGCGCAGGTTTGGGAAAACTGGAAACCTCTACATTCATTCCGGCATTCAACAGGGCTGCTCCCGATGCTCCTAAACCTTATCCATCGGATATCTATGCTATCATTCCCTATGAAAATAAATTCCTGCTCTGCGCTAATTATGGATTCACATCTTTCGATCCCCTAACCGGAAAAACAGAATCATATGTTGATCACCCTGCATTAAGGGCAATTGCCAGGCATCGTACTTTCTATGCATTGATAGATTCACGCGGCAACTGGTGGCTGGCCCAGCGGGAAGGATTATTTCACTACAATACCTATACACGCCAGCTTACCACTGTGCCGGTACCCGGACAACAGGGCGATCAAAGCATCCAGACCGTAGCGGAAGATAGTCTGGGTAACGTGTACGCCGGCGGCTTTACCGGCTTGTATATTTACCGCAGCGGTTATTTCAAAGACCCGCTGATCATCCGCAAGAATGATGGACTGAGCAGCAGCAATATCACCGGCCTGATCTGTGATAAGAAAGGCGATATGTGGATCATTGGCAATCGTGGACTGGCGAGGTATCGTCCGGTTACCCGCGAACTGCAAAGCTTTGATGAGAAAGATGGATTACTAGCCGGTAATCATAAATTCTCATCTTATTATTTATCGCCAGACGGAACGGTGTATCTGGGGTCTGAAGATGGTTATAATTATTTTCATCCCGATTCACTGGGCGCAACTGCACCGCCATTGAAAGTCTATATCACTGAGCTTGTATTGCAGGATACATTGATCAATACGATGGCGATGCAGGAGCTGCATCTCCCCTGGCATCAGAATAATTTACAGTTCGGGTATTTATCGGTTGATCACAAAACAGGTCCGTATTTGCAATACCGTTATAAGCTAACCGGGCTCGATAGCAGTTTTGTATACGCAGGCCGACAAAGAACTGTCCGATATACCAATCTGAAACCCGGCGATTACACTTTCAATGTGGAAGTGTCTGCCAATGGAAAAGACTGGTTTGCGGCAAAGCCGCTGGAATTGCATATCGCGATCGCCTTCTGGAATACGATCTGGTTTCGGGTACTGGTCCTCGTTGGATTGTTGTTGCTTGCGTATACCTGGTATAGTTTCAGGATCCGGCAGGTGCGAAATCAGGCGCAAATGAAGGCCGATTACGAGATCAGGTTGAATGATCTTGAGAACAGCGCACTAAGGGCGCAGATGAACCCGCATTTTATTTTCAATTGTCTGAATACGATCAATGCGTTTGTGAGCAGGAACGAGAAAACACTGGCGAATCAGTATATCAGCAGGTTCAGTAAGCTGATCAGGATGATCCTGGATCACTCGCGGCAAAGAAAAATCTCATTGGAGGAAGAGTTGGAGGCATTGGAATTGTATTTGCAGATCGAGCAGGTGAGATTTGAGGGAAGATTCAATTATTCTATTATTGTTGATGATTCGATTGATACGGGGAATACCGCTATTCCGGGTTTGCTGATCCAGCCTTTTGCCGAGAACGCGATATTGCATGGGTTGTTACCGGCTAAGCAACCGGGCTTGTTGAAAATCTCTATTTCTAAAACAGACAATCTCATTTTGATTGCAGTTGAGGATAATGGTGTGGGAAGGGCTGCTGCAGCAGCATCTCGCGCGGATCATCAGGCTTTACAGAAATCACATGGAACGGATATTACGTGGAAACGCGTTGCGTTATTCAATAAGGAGCATGGCGTGGAGATTGAGCCTGTGGTGGTTGATTTGTTTGATGAAGATGGGATAGCATTAGGTACGCGGGTAGAGATCATGCTTTTTGAAGAGTCAGAATTATAAAATCTGGATTTCTTCGTGATTAGAGGGAAGACATTTAATAATACGAGGCTTCCTTTTTCTAGCAGTATGTAATTCATAAGATACGGATGGTCACAGACAGTAACATTGAATTTTCAATCATAGTTCAAATCCGCACAAACATTCTGTTTCTGCCTTTCATTTACACATTTCCTTATAATAAATAGTTAAGATGAATAGATGCAGTTAGAACTCTGATTTTCCTTGTAGATTTTCATTCTTCGCTTTCAAGGCCTAATTTAATCATACCTTTTTTTCGCAGTGAAATAAAACATCACAATTAATAGAATGAACATTATTATTCCAATGCATGTTACCCAATATAGTTCATTCCTAATTATTGAAACCTTCTCCGGATTTTTTATACTTATTAACAAAGCAACAGTATCACCTATTTTGTATTCTTTCTTTTCATTCACTCCAAGAACTTGAATAGTCTTTTTAGCAATACCTTTATACTCATATTGAATAATGCACTCATAGCTATCACCTTCAAATGTGGCATTCAATTTAGAATCGATTATGCTGCCTTTTATGTGATCCACAGGTAATAATTCAAAATATATAAAATCAGATATAGAATCTGATGAAGTTAATAGAAGCAAAATTATAAAGCCAAAAATCCCAATAAAAATTGATCTAGACCTATTTCTTTTCATATTCTGATTCTAAAGAGGATGATTTAGACCACTTTTGCTGGTAGTTATTGTCTTCTTTCTAGCAGTAGTCTTAAATTCGATTCCAGGTTTAGTTGATGCTCCAATTTTCAAATCAAATTTACCGTTGTCAGGGTTCACAGAGTATTGCAATTTAAAAGCACCCAATCTGAAATTCGTTACTGATTCATTAGCAGTTGTCCCAGCAACAGGAGCAGCCCCTGAACTCATAAATGACACATACCCAAACAATTCACCGTCAGGCCCAACACTTAAACCGGGGATATTTTTTCCTTTTTTGAATCCCCCGCTTAATTCGGATGATCCACTGATGGAAGCATTAACATAATTATTATTATTTTCATCACCAATGTATCTTAGTGAGAATGTAGCTTTTGCTTCAGCAGATAATTCGTTAGTATTTCCTCCTACAGGAACTGTGGTGCTCATTTTACCGATAGTGGCAGATGCATCTATACCAAAAGCAGCGGCCTTAACTCCAAAGTCTGCTAATTTAATGTTTTGGGGACTCCATTTTGAAGTCATTATAGTTCTCATAATTCCATTTGTATAGTGGTCATAGGATATCTTTTTCGCTCCTTTAACATCCTCCTCCTTATAAGTATAATTATTAAAATTAGGATTAAGCCAAGCGGAAAAGGTATGCTGTGTAATATAAAGTGTACCCACTCCAGATTTCATTCCTGTAAACTCTGGGGGAACGCTTTTTAAATAAGTATTGAATTCCGCGTCCTTACTAGTATACACTTTAACCTCTCCGTTTTGTTCGTTATTCTTTAAAGGACTAACTACTATCTTTTCTTCTTCCCCATCTAAATCAACAGCAATAATAGGCTTGTTCCCAGCAAACTGATATGGAGTATACCAGGGAAAATCCTTTATTAATGGATCAACACTTAAAAATTTCCCCAACCTCGCGTCATACACCCTCATTCCATAATCTTGCTGCAGTCCATCTCCCTCCTTCACCTCATTATCATTCTCCTTTCCATTAAACCCAAATCTATAATTACCCAGCGACCATTTCCTACCCGGCATTTGCATACCAAAAGCATAATAATCCGTTACTGAAAGTAACTCTGCTCTAAAATAGTCATTTATCCCATTATTGTCTTGATCTACTGCAATCTTCCTATCATTAATTGTAGCTAGGACATTTCCCAAGTGATTGGTCAATTCATATACGCGTTTCCCTTCAATAAATGAATTAGGTCCGTTCTGCTGGTATTGCCAGTCCTGAGTTACTGTGATTTCGGGTGTCAATAAACCCAACCGGTTACTTCCATACAAATGTTGTTCTGCCCAGCTCAATATTCCTCCTTGACCACCATTTCCGGATAGAGCATCATAATTATAAACTGCAAGTACATTCCCCTGAGGGTCACGAACGTAGTAGGTTCTTTTTTCAGAATTGTTTGAGCTTTTCCAGACTCTGTTTCCCGTTGCATCATATTCATATTGAATTACATTATTAGCCTTCTGAATACTATTAATCTTACCATACGGAGTCCATTTAATTTTTTCAAGTCCTTCAGCAACATCACTGATCAGGTTTCCAATTTTATCATACTCATGATTATCAACTGACTGATCATCGATATCAACATCAAAGGCCGAAGCTGAAATTTCATCGTCTACATGCCTGAGTTTATTATTCAATAAATTCCCCTTCGCATCTATGTTATATTGATAGGCCAGATCATCCATTTGAGTTGCAGCAGAAGCATTACGAAGGAAAGTGAGGATATTCCCATTGGCATCGTAGGTGATTGACTCCTTGTAATCATCCGTTTCACTTGTCTTATTCCATATTGAGCCATGTCCTGTCGGCAATCCCGTATGCTGACGCATTGTCAATAACCTGTTCAATTGATCATATCGATAAGTATATCCTTTGGCAGCACCTAAAATTTCTGGCGCCATATGCACAGTTGAATTACTGATATTACCATTGTATAATGGCGCTCCGGTTCCTGCATAAGGTGTTTGAGCAGGGAAAACTTCAGGCTCAAACTTTCTGGAAATTGCATTCGCATTGGATCCCCCTATTGGAGCATAATCTCCATTGAAATATCCCAGCGTAAACGCCAGCTCATCACGACTGAAGTTTTTTGCTGCGGAGAAAGTAGTACCATCACCTCCCATATCTTCTCCCGGAATCAGATCCTTTCCATTAATGGCTTTCAACCACCCACTCAATGTATAGGCATAATCGATACCCTGCACTTCATTTTTACCCAACTCTACTCTGGCAAGTGGTCCGTGCAAATAATATGAATACCTGGCTTCGAGATTCCAGGTGCCGCCATCCCTGCTCGTCAATGCCGATTTAATCCTATTATCTGCATCATATTCATATTTATAAAAGAACTGATCTCCCTTATCTTTCTGATAAGTAAGCATATTCACCTTGCCGCTTACCAGATCGAAATCATATTCAAGTTTTTTGATTCCAGTTGTATTATCGAGGGCTTTCAACTCACCAATTTCCTGGTAGACAGTTTTAGCGTTGCCGGAAATATCATAAGAAATATAGGTTGCATTGATTTTCTGCGCAGATCTGGTTTCCCTGAAAATGCTGGCAGACACTCTATGCCGGAGGTTTTCTAATATGGCACCTGCAGGAGCCTCAACAGGGTTAGCATCATATACTGTTTGAGTAAGAGACTTGTCTGTACCCTGAGCATACCAGTTATAAAGTTCTGTTTGATTGGAAAGATTGATAGTTGTAATGTCAATTCCGGCAGTCTTCTCTCCTACCTCCCTGATCCTGCCCAAAGCATCATACTTTGTGAAAGAATATCTGTTAGTTGGATCTGCAGGATCAGTCGGCACCTTTTGCTCACTATTTTGAGAAGCAACCAACCTGCTCAATTTATCATACCAAAACTCAGTAGTACCACCATCAGGAGAAACCTGTTTGATCACCTTATTAAAACTATTGAATACATAGTTGCTCGGTAGACCGTGTTGCGGCACAATAAACCTGTTCACAAATTCATTCGTACTGCCAGCTCCTGTTGTTGTTTCCGATCCCGGTGCCGGAATATTAAACCTTGCCCACAGATCCATGGGAGTACCTGCTGGTAATCCCACAGGAGATAAACAGGAATTCCGATAATTTGCAGCAACCTCACCATCGCTAAGTGACCTATTGTACAACCTTACATGCTTCAATACAGCCAGATCATCATCCGGAACCGTAGGCCCGGGAGCTATTTCCCAGGAGAAAGGATAGGTAGGAGCATTTGCAGGATTGCTCAACGTAAGTTTCTTACCATCGAGATACAAAGTCCATTCAGCAGTTGTAAAATCAGTTGATTGAGCCACCAGATGACTCCAGGTCTGAAGTGGAATATGACTCACATCAGCCACCGCCTGATTGGTCAACGTAATATTCAGAGCTGCTCCGTCAACTTCCAAAGTATACAGCTCAACCCATAATTTCTGATCATGGATCGCAGCCTGGAACATGTATTGACCATTGGCTGTTACCCACCGTACTTGCCTGTCTGTACTATTTTCTCCGGAATACAACCACATTTCAAGCGACTTACTCGTCTGTGCGTTCCAGAGATTTCCGATACTGGTAAGAGTAGCCAATTTATCAGTTGTTGTTGGTATACCAGTTCCATCGCAGTTTGCAACAGGAAAATTACGGAACTCATCTACCTGCTCACATTCTGCATCGGTCAGGAATCTTACACCTTCCGGTGGTATTGTTTTAACCAGGTTTCCGCTCTGATCATAATAATAAAGCGTATAATGATATTCTCTCAAAGTTCCATTTATACTTGCAGAAGCCTCATTGGACAAACAAGTAGAAATATATTTATTCCTGAATTTCTTTCTTTCCTGGGTGATATAATAGTCATACTCCTGCCCTGCTCTTTCATAGGCACGTCTGAGAATGTCTTTAACGCAGACCATGTCATATTCCATGAGCAATGGAGATGCCGGCTTATTATACAATACAGCGGTACCCGGACATTTACCATCAAAGGAAACATATTCGCTAAAAGACAATGCATATCCCAATCCCTGGTTAAGGAAACTGGTATAAAGCAACGTATACAAAGGATGGCTAAGTGTCATTTCAGAATTGAAGAAGGTTCCAAAAGACGTTTTCAAGCCACTTACTCTGGAACAATCAACAAACAGATCATCCTGATTTGTAACCACCCTGGTAAATACCGCTGGTAATATAAGCGGCGCATTCATGTAGCGACAAATCGGAGTAACACTACACCTGCTTTCAATGTCCAGCAATTCCAGCTCCGTAAGATGATAATCATCCTCAAGTTCCTGCTGCAGATATTGGTGGAAAGTTCCGCTAAATCCTGATCCCTGATATCTTGTTTTTAGCGTTGCAATATTCGAGCATATAGTAGTACTTAAATCACCTGAATTCTGGTTTTGCCAAACAGGGTATTTATCGTACGGATAAACGCCTTCCAGCAAATAATGTGAGAATCCTTTCTTCACTAGTGTACTACCAATGATCTCATTGAACGCCTGTTCAAAGCTACTATGATTGAAAGATGACAATACCGATGGAGGCAATGTATTCACAATCCGCAGCGCCTCCGGATCATTAGTTATTGAATTGAGATAAGCAACAGCTACAGCTTTAAGTGCATTCACCAGGTTATTTATGAGTACATCATCAATTCCACTGAATGCAGGTACTTCATTCCGGATGTCGATAAGTTTGATCCTCCACGCAGGCACCCAATCGGAATCAATTTCTTCCAAAAGCTTCAGTCTCAGGGTGGCAACAACTTCAGAAGGTGTAGGGCTTGTAGCAGGAGCAACCTGTGTTACGCATGATAGAAAACTTTCCATATTTACGTACTCGTAGAAAACTCTTTGTACACTAGCATAGTCAGCCCGCCTCGGATCTGATGCACATAGAGAAGGAGGAGTACACACCAATGGCTCTGCAATTATCGAGTAAACACCACCCGGTCTCGCCGTGCATACGGGGCCACCAGAAACACATGACCTGCCAGCGAGCCTTGCTACTTCCGTACCTATTTCTTTTTCCGTTTCTCCTGGCTCAAAAACAAAAGTTATTATTTCGTCGGCGACTCCACTTTGCGTTCGCTTTACCCTGACCGCAACACGTTTCGTCACGGCCCGGGTATGTATCTTATTTTATAATGATGACGTTGATACATACAATCTCCTTCGCATTTGGCCTGATCGGAAGTACCGGTGATTTGGAAATCACTAGAAGAAGGACATGGTCCTGCCGGAGCACAACCACCAAATTGCGACAATTCAAGCCCATCGGTACCAATAAAACAATTTGTACAATTGGGCTTTGCCAGCGCCTTTACAAAAGCTACATGCTGTGATTTCAATTGCAGATAGAAGTTCCGGTACATTTCCCATTCCATCTGTGTAGAACGACAGGTGTTTGCCGGGAGATTACATGTCCAGGAGGCAATAAAGTCGGAATGTGTTGCAGTTGTAGCTCCAGGCTTGCAATAAAGCACCCAATCTACCATTCCGATAATACTCTTATCGGTCATGTAAACATTGGAAGCATTTTTCATCCGCATGTTCATGGCCTTGCTGTATGCAGCCAGGTCATTCGACATCAGCTGAAACCTTGATGCACCAGCACCACCATTTGCAAAGAAAGGGTCCATTGACAATAGCTTATTAGGTGTACGGTTGTAATACCCTTTATCTATTGCTTCCTGTCCGCTTGTTATGTATTCTTTGATCGTTCTGTCAAAATTGTAACTGCTCTCATTGCTCATACACCATTCGTAGCTGCAATACTCCACATGATGCTTAACCAGATCATCAGCCCATTCAGGGTGAACAATGTACTCCCTGATCAAATCCGAGATAGATAAACTTTTCCGTGAAACCTGAGTACCTGCAGCAGAAATAAACTGTAAATCCGGAGTATTGGTCTCGTAAAACTTAGGAATAAGATTGATGTTCGGCATTACAAGGCTATACACACCCTCATTGGTGACATCATATTGCGCATACTGTCCTCCTGCTTTTACATGCTCCTTCATCTGCAACAAGTATACCTCGCAGGAATTGGTAGCTTCACAGGAAATCGCATCGCAATTGGCTTTCAGTTCAACATACATTGCGTTGATCCGTGCTTCAAGCGCAGCACCGGCCGTACCAGTTAAGTCAATCCCCTCAAATGGGTCCTTTCCTAAAATCTCTTTCACTTTTGATCTGAACACTTCCTGAGTACCCAATGTTTTACAGGATTCACAACTGGAATAGCAGCCTTTCAGATCCAGCTTGTTTAGTTCCTGTTGAAAAAAATACTGCAGTTTCAGCAAATCAGAGTTATTCTGAATATAGTAATCAGTATGGTACTTGATTTGTTGCTCGCTTAGTTGTAATGTGTATGTAACAGTGTATTCACCGATTTTTTTCACATTCAAGTTGAACGAACCTGCAATCCTGGGTGGCTCCGTTTTGCAGGTAACATCATTCAGGGTAAAGGGAGGAGCAGTATGCGTCTCAACCACTTCTCCGCAGTCATTTTTCACCTCAACTAGGATCTCATAATAACAATTGCTGCAGAACTGCTGCTCTGGCGTACCATGTTTGGTAACAACAGACAGCGGATCCACATTATAATAGACAGTGAAATCACCATTGGTAGTTGCGAGATAAACAGATGAAGCCTGCATCTTCAATTCAGAAGCGTTACGCTGAAAATCACTATTAGCAATGATCCTTTGCGTTAAAGTCGATTGCGCATCGGGTTTGGTGCTGGATGGCAATGCCTCCAAATTTAGTGGCGCAGCACCAGCCAATGCAGTAGCAATAGTCTTACCCTGCGCGTTGACGTAGGTGACACTGATCTGCCCATTGGGATCCACCACCATGTTTTTCAAATAATGGGATGCAATTCCAACCTCAGAGCCAAAAAGCCTGTCAAGCTCTTTTTGAGATGGCTTTCCATAATAATAATCGGTACTATGACCTTTTGAAGTTTCCGAAGGCTGAAACTGATCTCCTACACCCCAGCTGCGCTTCACTCTTCCGGAATTATCTGCTGTGTACTGTGTTAATGAATATGGTTTCTTACCTGCATCAGGAACATATTTGGTGAAAGGATAGTCCGCATCATTGAGGAATTCATTATTGCTGGAATAATATCTTGAAGCTCCGCTTCCTACGCCCATCATAGCTGCTCCCGGGCCGCAGATCTCACTTGTTGAAGACGTCAGTATGATATCCTTATGACTATATGCGGAGCCATTATTATTCTGATTAAAATCAGTGTAGAATCCAAGGCTGCTATTCTTTGTTGGCGCAGGTAAGACCTGCATTGTTGGCCTTCCCAATACATCGTATATGGTTTCTGCAACAGTTGCTGTAGGAGTTAACGGTCCATTTTCAGTTTTTTTAGTACCATCGCTGTTCATCAGCGTCACAGCCTGCCGCTCTTTTTGTGTACCATCAAAATAAGTAATGATTTCTTTCTTCTTTCCTTCTTCGGCAAATGCGGCAGTATATTGATAATTAAGATCGGCTTCATGAGGAGTTTGTATCTTATAGCAGACTGTCTTATTACTTCCATTCCTGTAGACCCAGTTGGTAGTTACACGCATGGCCGGATCAATCTGCTGGTGAGCACCGCGAATCCTTACAAGCAGATAGCCTTCAGCATACGGAAGACTAATAGTGTATTCACTCGCCAACTCTGTTGTAATTGTTACCCTTGTACTGTTATTGCGCATCAATTTTTCAACTACAGCATCCGGAATATCAAAGTCTCCCTGAGGTGAAGTGTAATCCACTCTGATTTTTTCCGCGTCGAAAGTTTCTTTATCGATATAAGTCCATTCGAGATCCAATTCTGTGGATCCGGGAAAATCTGCCTGGGCCCATGTGATACTTAATTTTCTGTCAGCTATTGGTGTGCTGCCGATTGAGAAAGTGGAGATATTCCCGGATGGGTTATCGGTCACTTCATTTATTTCCAAAGCGCCTGTAACCACCGGGGAAAACGGATATTTTCTGTCTACCGTTATCTGATTCTTCACCCTGAAGATGGCGGGGATGTTTTCACCCCATTCAGGAGACGTAATGGAGTTGATCACTACTACCACCTTGAATGCATCTTTGAACTTGTATTGAGCAATGGTTGGATAGGAAGATCCTTTTGCTGTATCATATTTCACAACAAGGTCCACATTACTGATTTCTTCGGGAGTATTCTGGTCCCTGCTCGTATAGTACTTGATGGTCACGTTCAATGAGCAGGTAAAGGAACGGTTGTAATAGTAAATAGATGTATCGTGCCTCAGCTCAAAGCTTACCAGATTATTTACCGAAAGATGAGTCAATTGATTCCACTCATTCAATGGTAGATTCCTGAATTTATCATCGATTACAACACAGGAGTCATTTTGCTTCAGCTTTCCGCTCAGGGTCTGCAAATAGGATTCATTTGCATTCGCTGTAGCAATAAAAAGCAACTGGCAAAGAAGGATAAGTATAAAGGATAATCTGGTTGCACGTAACATAGGTAATGCTTACTTCTTGATTGAAATAAATTTTCGTCTGCGATCTCTAATTGTTGATCACTTCCAATGAATAATCCTGCTCCCGGCCTATAAGCGAGATCTGTCCATTCTCCACAGCAATGATCTTTTTGATCTCTTCTTCCATTTTGAGCTCCACGGCTGGCAAATGAGCGTATTCAATTTTAGTGACCCAGAAATTATCTGGTTTCCTATCATTGAACTGGCTTTTCCACCATTCTATTTCTACACCTTTCATATTGTAGGTAGCGGGGTCGTAAACAATCGTGTATTTTTTTATTTCCGGGTTCAATTCACTTTGCATAGTGAGCCTTCTTTCGCGATCATCACCTTCCACCTGTCCGGCAATTCCCAACTTCTTTTTATCAGGCGAAAACGATTCATCGATATGCGGAAATACCTGCGGACCATAGTTTCCCTTGACGGCTTTGGAAAGAATGGCCATCTTATTGATATGATCAACCTGCAGCATCATTGTTCCGTCGCAATAATATCGCACATCAGAAACGGAATAATAGAACTGATTCCCTTTGTTTTGAATAACAGTTGTACTCTGCTCTTTTATCTTGTCAGGATTTTCTCCTTCATAAAGTTTTATTGTGCCCTGAAGGTTCAGGCCGGTTGTTTGTTGCAAATGCTGGTAGCGCTGAACAAGCTTTTCCCATTCGGAATTGGCGTCAGGCAATTCTATTTTTGCCATTTTTTCTTTACCCAACCATCCTTTCCCGATCACCACGGAGCCTGTTCCTATAAGCAGAACAGCCAATACTGCTATCGATATTTTATGTTTCAGTTTCATTTGGCCAATGTTTAAAGATTATTGATCAGTTCTTTTTTTGAGGAACTGACGGTTTTCTTTGATGGTCATGATCCCTCTGTCTGTTTCCTTTTTGATCCTGATGGGAGTACCCTCGCTATCGTATTCGAAGAATGTGGCGAAATTGTTTTCATCCAGTTGCGCCATCAGCCTGTAGGTTTGTTCGTCGTAGGCGTAGGAGTTCATTTTTGCGTCGGCAGGATGAATTCGGATATCGTCGATGAAAATATTGGCAGCCTTGGCTTCGAAACTCAATACGAATTGTTGTCCGGCAGTAAATTCCACTTCAAACCTTTTCCAGCCTTCCACCACTGGAACCTTGATAGTATTAGGGAAATACAGACCTCCGTTAATACTGAGATTAAAGTTTTGAATGATATTGGTATTAGGTTGGTTGTCGTTTACCCAGCAACTGAAGACATATTTTTTCCCAGGTATTGGCGCAAACCCTGCCCCCAGCTCATTGTCTGTGATCTTCACTCCCTCCAGCTGCTTAGACAGGAAAGAGGTTGCTGGCATGGATTTGCCGGCTTTTTTGCCGATTGTAACAGGACTAAAAGGAGTTATCAATCTTAGAGAATACTTTCCAGTATGGGATTTGTCCGACGACACACAAATATTACCGGAGCACGCAACATTATTGGCACTAGTAATTCCGAAATCCAGGTGTCTGAAAACCGGACATTTCACACCCTGTGGCCTTGCTATGGCATAATCTTCAAAACCGTCGAAGGCGATTTCATTTCTTCTTGCATTTACTGCTCTTGATTGCATGATCTCTTCGTTAAAGCCATATAAAGCAGATGAATAAACCCTGTCGGGATCGCTTGCAACAACAGGTTCGCCGTTTGTTATGCGATGGGCTGCAGCTTCTATCCCATTTGATCTCTTGTCAAAATAAATAGCCTGATCTCCCCAAATCCATTTTTGAGCAGGGGCATTGATATTTCCAGGAATACTTGTAGTCAGCTTCTGATTGTTAAAAAGCCAGAAAGGATCATAAGTTTTGTAGTACCCACTATTCCGGATATCTGTACTTCCCTGGAGATATGGCAGACCTTTAGTCTGAACACGTTCAGTGGAATATGCGTAGTTATGAAGAGGGCGCCAATTACCAGATATTCCTTCATAGTAAGGATTTATGTAAAAGTCGCTGGCTGGAGAACATACTTCGACGTCCATCAATAGATCATTTTCCGCTTCTAAGTGAAACGTGAGTAATTTATCTGTGTAGCAACCTATAGGCTTATAAAAATCATCCCAGTCGTCAGGATTTTCCCTTATACAATCAATCTTTCGTGATAACAACACATAAGGACCAGGTGCCCATGGAAGATTCAGTTTTACATTACTTACTGCTTCCTCCCGGACAACTATATATTCATAGCCATCACCAGCCCCATTATAATTGTAAAGCTTGTATTGCATCTGATCCTGGGTAATGGTTTGATTTATCATTGCCACAAACCCGGCTGAAATCTCATCGAATACAATTTTAAATTGTCCAATCGTAGCTTTATCACCTGGTAAAATTGTCTTTAGTCCATTTTCATCAGTCCTTGATTGGTGAAGATGATAAAATGTAGTGTTAAGATCAGTTGGAATGTTATTTGTGTAATTTTTGTTGTCAGCACACAAGGGTTTAAAATCTTCAGGATCGTTACCCGCGATAAGTATATCCCTGGCAATAACATTACTTGTATTGAGAATTGCTCTCGGCCCGGTACCTACTTTCTGACTAATTAAACCAAAAATAAGAGGCTCAATACATAAAATTTGGTTAATGGGTTTTACTACTTTTTTGATTTCAAAACTGTCAGATAGTGGCATCGGCCACTCATCTTTATACACGGTTGCCTTCGCATCCAGTATCCGTTTATCTTCTGTGATCACAATTCTGGTATCTACTCCATTGAATACTCTAGGATCTTTCATCATTGTAACTGTGCCAGCGCTTGCTCCTGTAAGATTTCTTTTCCCAGATCTGAAAACCTGGAACAACCCGTTAGGTTTCAAGAAAGCCCCTGCCTTATCCATAAGCATCAGATAGGAGCCATATTTGTATATCCAGCCGTGGAGATCACCGTTTACGCTCACTAATTCGTCACCAGGATTTAATGCATTAAGATAGCTTTGATTGGCAGGAATGGGAGTAGACAATATACCCGAAGTTGCATCGCTGGTCAATTCTATGCATGCTCCCAGGTTCTTATAGGCCCCTTGCATTCCCTCATTTCCTTCTGCCCAATATGCCGGATAATTAAAAGAGTAAATCTTATCATTAAACTCATTCTGTGAACTCGACAACAATACATTCCCCGTTTCCGCATCCCAAACCAGATTCTCAGCCTCCAACACAGATCCATCTTTCATCGTCCTGACTTTCTTCACCAACCCATACCGGTTGACTACTTTAACTGCAGAAACAGCATTGTAATTCTCGATTGAAATACTTGGAGCAGAATTCAATGCCCCATAAGGAATTGGTATCGGACCAAATGGTGTTGGTATTGTGAAGAAACCCAGATATGTACCAATCCCTGTTCCAATAGCCTGACTATAACTCTGACGGACATCCGTAGTAAAATCGATATCAGTGGCCAGCAGGGATTCTTCAATTTTCCCATCGGGTCCAACCACCTGCACATTATTGTTTAATTCTTTTACCGCAGCCTTTTCATCCACGGTATTATAATAATACTCAGTATAACCAATCTTATCACCGCCTTTGTTGAAGATGTTCACTGCTTTTTGTTTACCATGCATATCGTTCAATTCCACTTTAAAGCCCTGGGAATTGGCTACCCTTGTTATGGCTGTACAGGTGAACAGGCGTGCGATCATATTATTTTCATACTTCTGATAGTCCAGCGGGAGATTATCAACGATTGTCGGAAACTCCTTTGCGGTATAGAATTCATTCTCGATGTATCCTGTATGCAAGGAAGCATTGCTCCTGTTCCTGAGCCAATCGTCTCCAACAGCAGTAACTCTCACCTTACTGTATCCAACTACAGGCGCAGGGAAGAAAGTTTCCCCGAATGGTTTCTCGATATAATGATAACGACTGGTTCCCCAATGCACTTTCTCAGTAAAATTAACAGGCTCCCGGAAGGGATTTTCTTCGTTACCTATTTGTGGTTCATACGCTGCAACTCCTGATGAAACGGTTTTCCCCCCACTGGTAGTTGTATAACTGTAAAGAGTACCTGTAACAGTTTTTTCTGCAGTACCGCGCCCCATAAGGTTCCATTCATCGCTGATGGTCACCTGTTTTACCCTGGTTCCTCCACCGGTCTTCGGTTGTTCAGGATGGCAATACAAACGAACGAAACTCTTGTGCAGATTGATCTTATTTGCACATTCCCTGTTTTTGGCTGTTGTTTCAAATGATTGAAACAATTCCCTCATGGTTGTAGCTGATTTTACAATGGCTCTGATAGCTGCCTTAAAGTCCTGTTCGAAATTTTTTGAATCAGAATTATCATACCCGCTGAATGCATATTGAGGCAGGTCTGATTTTAAGGTCTGCCAGGCACCATATGACATTGGGCTTGCGCCTCCTACAGGCAATAAGGGAATCACTACTTTGGAGGCTGAGAGCCACAGGTAATTATTGGGGTTGGGATCGATGGCCGCATGTCCCTGAACATATTCGAAATGTCCAACATTGTCTATGTCTGTAAGTACTCTGTAAAAAACTTTATCAATAAATTCTCCATCCGCGCCTTTCAGGTAATTGTCCCTGAACTCCGCAACAGAGCTTACATTTTTAGGCAGCTCTACAACCAGACCGGTAGCACCGATCATGCCAGCGGCCACTTCCACGTTTTCAATAATCCCCTGGGGTGTTTTTATACCTACCACATTGAACATGCGCATGGCGCGCCTGTCCTGTACATGCGCATAATCATCGGCTTCATATTCCACATTGATGATCGCTCCTGACGGCGTTTCAATCTTATTCAATTGCCAGTGTGAAGCAAACCAGTCGGTCAGTTTCCGCACATCGTATCCTGCCTGGTCATCAGCCTGCAACGTGTATGGATATTCGGAGTTGTTCAGCTTCCTGCTTGTTCCGCCTTGTTTCTGTCTGTTGAAAAAACTCTTTTTGTATGTTCCCCAGCGATCAACCTGTCTGAGATTATAATTATCTGTATATTCTTCATCATTGGATGGAATTGCAGGCAACCCTGGAATTCCCATTTCCGACAATGGGCGGTTATCATAATGGAAAACATATGGATGAGATTTTCCCCTTCTGTTCTCCCCGAAAGTAAAATACACTTTCTTCAGGGTTAGTTTTCCTTTATGAAAATTTATATTCCTGGTAGCTGAAGTGATGTCATTACAATCAGGGGCAGCGGTATTATTTAATTGTACACAGGCGCCGGTATTGTTGGGCATGTTCGGGTTAAGTGAATAATCATATTCAAAATGTGCTACTTTGATGGGTATCCTGTCTGCTTCGTCTTTCTTCATTTCAACATCAGTGTACAACCTGATACTGTCCAGTTTGAGTAATTTGAGCACTTCGTCCTTGCCACCATTGTGTCCCGCCACTCCCAGGCCATCCTGTCTCGGAGAAGTATAGAAAACAGCGGTCATTTTATTTCCCACTACCCTGGTGAGATACCACACTTCTTTTTCTCCGAATGTATAGCTGGCCTTATCGTCCTTAACATCCGACAGGAAACCTTCATTGTAATTGGCAGTATTGGCTGCATAAGGAGCGCGCCATTTATAATCAGTAGCATGTTGTTTGTACTGGAATTTTATGGCAGTGCCATAATCATCATCAGTGATACCATCATTCGTACGATCTATATAGTCGGGAGACAGGATCCCTGTAAGCAACCAGGAGGTAGCATAGGATGGTACTCTTTCTCTTGAAAAAAGCTTTTCCCTTCCTTTATCATTTGCGAGTGTATTATCCAATCCCTGGTATGCGATCTGGCCGGTCCGGCGTGCTTTCTCCATAGCTGATGCATTGGAGGGGCCTGCTACAGAAAAAGAAACCTCTTGCTGAAAATTGTTATATACCGGGATGCCATAAACGATTCTTTTCCCTTCATTATCTGTAACCGTCATTTCAGAAATATGATGCTGTTCTCTGAGGTTCAGAGCCACCCTTTCTATGTCTACATTCTGCCCCGTATGACTGGTATTCTTTATTTTTTTATCAAGCCCATACTTGCTGGCGTCAATTGCGTTAAGAAAAGACATCGTAGTAGTTCTTACTTCTCTATCCACTTTCCTGATATCGCTCACAGCACTTTCGATTCCCCCTCTGGCAACCAGTTTCTGGGTTGTACCAATTGTTCTGCCATTATTCACTCTCGCCAGCCCAACCCGCTGCGTGGTGGTGTTATGAAACTTCCCAAAAAACTTTTTATCCGATACCGAAAGCTCACCGCTTTGCTTGAAATACATTTTTTCCTCGTTGGGATTGTCAGTGAATGGCGTTTCTGCAGCTCCCAGATATCCGTTATGATTGCTCCATTTTCCGGTCTCTGCTGAAGAAGCAGTAATATCCCAACGTCCTCCGGCTTTCTTGATCCAGCCGGCTCCGAAAGTGATACCTACCCTGTTGTCGAGCGTAGTCTGACCATGCGGCTTATCATACACAACATAATTTCCACCATAATGCGGGCGGAACTGCCTCGAACCCGCCTGACTGGAAGCCATGAAGAAATCCTGTGTAGCAACAGGTATTGCTATTGATGGAGCGCCTGGCAGAAAGGTTCCGTCTTTTTCCCTGTTGAAGTCGAGTAGTCCATGTGGATTCTTTTTGCCATCCAGATAATTGAGATATCCATATGCCGGTGTGAAGGATACTTTCTCTTTTATTTTTTCGGTGTTCATATACCCTTCACCACCCAATCCTCCATATACTCCCCAGCCGGTGATACCTCCGTCGAAGCTCAGGGCTTCATTGTGAGAAAAAGTATTGTGTTTGATCTCCGGCGTATAGCTCTGCCCAAAATAATGTGTGGCCGATAGTTCAGTTTTAGGGACCTTGCCCTGGATCTTGAATGGAGAAAAAGAAGTACCGAGAGAAACCTGTTTCAAACCACCACGCGTATTGTAGGCAAAAGATCCGGAGATACTCCCCAGCTCAGCCTCTTCACGGTCTGCACGCTGTACGCTGAGTGATAAGGATGGTCGCAGGTTCACTCCGGTTCTGCTATCGGAAGTAAAATCTAATCCTGCCGTCATAGCGCTCCTTCCACCGATAGCCTGGCTGAAACCCAGACTGGCGCCTATGTCTGCACCAATTCCGTAATAATTATCTTTATAAACACCTATTTTGAAAGATGCCACTTTTCCTATCTCCCATCCGAAAATGGTAGGCTTCACCACTATCTTACCACCGATCTTCTTGAACTCTTTCCTTGTATATTCCTTCACAATCTGGTCACCTTTGAAATCATCAGGCAACCCACGCATATTCCGCGTAACAGCTCCCGGGTTCAATGTCCATCCTGCTCCTACCCAGCTGGCTTCATCATCGATGCCTGTGCCGGATGAATAGGAAAGATTGAGCGGATAACCACCAACATCCATCAGTGGAATATTATACTTCATATCACCTGTGAAAAGGTCTACCAGTTCCGATGCTCCAACGGGTTCAAACTTCGACATTTCAGGTTGTGAGGGTCCTTCAGTGATCGCCCAGGCCATAGATGGCCACAGGGTTTGAATAGAAAGAGTGATCAGAAAGAACCAGGCGGTAATTTTACGGCTTCTTTTAGTCTTCATCCTGCGAGCTTATTGAATTAGTTTGTGTTGTTTCAGTGAAATGATCATGTTCTCCCAACCATCACCAGCATTCCTGTACACCAATGTATCCGGTCTTGTTCCCTCCGGTAGCTGGAATACGATAACGCCTGCGTTTACTTTATTGTCCGCATTGGGAACAGGCTGATAGAAAACAGGCAACAGGGAATCTCCATTCACAATTGCTCTCCAATTATTCGACATATTGAACTGGTAGTAGACCTGCCTTTCTTCGGCTTTCTTTGGCTGCTGAGGATCCGGAGCCCAGGCACTATCATGAAATCCAACCAGGTAAGAAGCATACAGTTTATCTTCCTCTGCATCCTTTATCTGCATCACTTGTTTGTTCTTCACCTGGTCCAGGTAAAAGAATGATCCTGGCCAGAATATTTCCAGTTCATGTTTTTTACGGGCAGGGGTTGTTTCCTTACAAGCTGCTGCCAGTATCAACAGCAACAGGGCGCCCACGCAATTATTCTTCATCTTTATCTTCATACACAAATCTTACAGAAACAGGGTTCTCGTTATAGGGATATACCTTTAAGTAATAATGTTTGCCTGGTTCCAGTTCCAGATCCGTCAGATCCAGGTCTATTTTATTCAGACCGATCACTAATTTTACAACAGGGATATGCTTCACAGGCTTCATGCCATTGCTTACATCGAGGATAGTGTAGTTGAGCTTTTCGATATTGTAAGCGTTCTGCATAGAGAATTTCAGCACACGGTTTGCGATATAGTAATTTGCTTTCTCCAGCGATCTCAGCTCCCTGTAACTATCGTTCGGTAAGGATTTGGCCGGTTCATTACACTGCACGGTAAACTCCCAGATCTCAGACCTGGAAACCAAAACTCCCTGCTGAAAAGCGATCACCTGCCAGCAATAGGTTTTACCTTCTTTCAATTCCGGCCTGGAGGCAGGATAATTGATAGTGGTCCCTGAAATATTGTCGAGCAGCAGTAAAGGGGTATTCATCATCAAACTCTCTACAGGACTACCGTTCACTTTTTCGGTCAGCAATAACCGAAATCTCATAGACGGATGAAATGGTAATGGTGGCTGCCAGGTGAGCACCGGACGCTTCTGACAGATCTGGTCCTTATCGGACGGACTGATTAGCGTGATAGGTACCAGCGGCAATATTTCAGCATCGTAACAGTTTTCATACTCTTCATTCTTATCTGCACTGATGAACTGGAAGCAGTAATAATAATTACCCGGAGGAAAACTGCGCGTCTGATTGACAATGGCAGCATAATTGTTAGTAGCGAAATTGAACCTGCTGCCTTTGTAGACAGTTACAGGTAGACTATTATTTCCTGCACTCAGATTGATCTCCGGCGTTTCAATGCTCAGGATCTTTTGCCGGGTAGTTGTTTCCGATACAGTGATCACCACAAAACCCCGTTTAGCCGTACCTGTAAGGTTTTGCAGTTTGAGGTTACCAAGACCATCGATCGATCTGCCGGCCACTTCAGGAATGAAAAGAAAGTTCACCTGGCTGAAAGCGCTGCACAAACAACCCAGCAAAACGAAATGTATTATCAGAATTTTTTTCATAAAGCCCACTTTTTTAGAAATTCATGCGCATACCTGCTGTGATAAAAAGTTGATCAGCCATTTCTTCCCGGATCACTTTCACTGCTTTTTTGTAAGACAGCTCCAGATCGATGTCCAGCCTGTTCATCAGCGTTCCCGATATCTGCTGGCGGCATCCGAGCTGCCTGTTCCATCCTGTATTTGAATAATATCCTATCCCGCTCCCCAACCGGACCAGGGAAGAAACATTGTATGAATAGTTCGACTCCACTGAGAACATGGAAGTATTGAACAGATAGTCTTTGTTATCAGATTTATTGAGCAGTAAAGTCAAACTGAGAGGCGACTGCTTCAACAAGGTGGTAGCCGTATAAGAGACCAGTGTATTATTGCTTTTATAGCTGCTGTCTTCGAGCATTGGCATATCGAAATGTTGTCTGCTCACCAGCAGGTTGTTCATCAGTTTTCTTGATCCAAGTCTGAGGGTATAGGCACCGTCTGCCTGCCATCTGCTATTCGCACCAGTGGCTGAGCCGTCTCCAAAAAGTTTGGAATTGAAATCGCTTCTCTGGTATAACAAGCCAACCCTGTTGTTGCCTTTTATTTTGTATCCCACCTGCAATTTGTTGGAGAATGCCTGGTGCACATATCTTTTTGCCGGATCGAAAACCTGCTGCTTGAAATCGGTAGCATATTTCAGGTTTATCCTGTTACGAAGGACCTTTTTACCGAACCCAATCCCTACCTGGGTTTCGCCTCTTCTGAGCAGATAGTTGCCCGGGTTGTTGTATCCTAAGCCAACTTTCTTCACAAAAACCCTCAAATCACTGTTTAGCACTTCGCCATCAAAACTTATTAATCCGGCGTAATTGGAGTTGCCCTGGTTGCTGAATACTTTGGAGTATGCGTCGGATTTTTGGGATTCATTGATACCATTGCCCTGCCCTGTAGCGCCGAAGGATTTGGAAAGATCCAGATTCCATTGATTGGACCCGGTTTTCAGTCCGGTATGCAATGTGATCACAGCATCCCTTCTTGCAAAAGACGGGTTCCAAGCAGGCCTCATGGCAACATCCTCCAAATCCTGTCCATATGAGTTTTTGTAGTCATAAAAATTTACAGAAACCGATTGATCTATCGGGCTGCCAGATCCGGTACCCAGCTTAAAACCAGTAACCGTGGAATATTCATTGGAAACTCCATTCATGAGTCCGCCCTGCAGGAAATTATTGGGCGTGTTATTTTTCCCGTATATGAATCCGAAGGATGCTTTTTTGTTTTTGAATTCAGTGTTGATGCCTGAGTTCACGAATTGTTGCATTCCGAAATCTCCGGACTCCACTGCATTCTGTCCGATATCAAGTTTAGTGATGCTCATGAAAATTCTTTGGAGTGAACTCAATTCAGCATGCTCGCCTACAACTTTATCGAGATTCGCAGGATCTTTCAGGTAATCCTTAAATTTATCAGGAGTAAAAGGAAGATGGCTTTGAAGTTGTTTAACTATCTTATTATTGGTAAACTTCTCTTTGTACTGTATTACCTTTTCGTACATTTTTTTCAAAGTCTCCATCTTATTCACTTCAGCTTCATCCCCGATCGTAGAAGAGTCAGAGCCCGCTTCACCTTTCAATGCATGCTGCTGTAGCCTGAGTACACTTTGCTCGTAAGCAGTTTTGTCTGCCTGCGCAAACATGGTGCTCTTCAGTTTTTGCAGATCCGATGTATTGAGATCAGTTACGCCATTGGGTATTTCCAGGGCTAATTTGTATTGCTTTTGATAAGACTGCTGCATTTCCTGCAGTTCTTGTTTGAGCTGTTGCTCATATCTTTCCCTGATAGCTTTGATCCTTTCCGTAGTGGCTGCCAGTACTGCATCTGGATTTACTTTATCTGCCACCTGCTTCCTGATCTTCTCCAGGTAAGCCTTGTGATCGAAATTGAATTTGATCAGTTGTTCCGGTGAAGGATTATTAAAGGAATAGACATCATTATAACCACTGAATGCGAAATTGAAAGGCAATTGCATGAAGGAAACCCCGGCCTGGACATCGTAATTGAACACATGGTTAAGTCCTGCATATACACCAGTATCCGATCCTGATGCATCTTTCAGGTATGCATAACCGGTTTTTAGGGAAGGAAGCTGAGATTTGAAAGACATTCCTTTCTGGAATAACTGGGTCTTGGGCAGCAGTTGTGCGCTGACCCCGTATTTAATATCATTCCAGCCTGACTTCAGGGTACTGCCCGGAATGCCCGATAAGGACACAACTTCCTTTTTAGCATCGGAAATTGCGGAATTGCCTTTTGACTTCATGGCGCTGCCAAGCGAATCAAGCTTTCGCCTGATCTGAGAACTGTCAGATTGCTGGGCAGACGCATACATAATGGAAAGCAGGGCCGGCACAATGGCGGCTGCTCGTTTTATTAGTAGCATCCGGTAGAATTAATAATCTGGAATCAATAAGTACAATACGATGATAACGCAGGGCTGGCGGTCATTACATCAATACGAAGACGGGAAGTTTTAATGCTTTCGCTGGCTGAAGACGAAAAGTTTTCTGCTTGTAATTTGTCCGTCAGTATAAGGTTTATTGATATTCATTTCGATTAGGGATTGGTTTATAAGAAGCCAAATTTGCACTTCTTATTCCACCTGACAAAAAAAAATGGCTTGTGTTTTTAACAATTTTCAAACAGCAATAGAATCTTTTGAGTGTCTCTAAGTATTTCTGCTTAGCAATGTGAAGACCTTAAAAAGATGGGGCCATGCCACACAAATGCTTTCATGCCTCCTGGCTACCTGGATAACCATTGATATTATCATCTAAGGAAATCTGCTCAGAATTCTGACAAGAACATCTCAGCAAAACACTGTAAAAGAAACCACAAAAACCTTGCTACTACTGCATTTTAATAGAATCCACCAATTCATTCATTCCAAATTATTCGTAGCTTACATTTCATTTTCATAACATTCAAACCATTGTTCTATGGCAATCCAATCTGGTAAGATCCGCTTCACCGGCAGACTCCATATGCCAGAACCTGGCAACAAAAAAGGATTGCATCCGCGACCCTTTTTCCATTTTTATACTATCCTATAAACTCATGCTCCCATCAGCTCCTTCAGCTTCGCATCAAGTTCTTCTTTTGACGGATTGTGCAGTATGATCTTTCCTTCTTTATCCAATAAAATATAACAAGGCAGGTAGGGTGTCATATACATTGTCCCTACCCTTGATGGCATGAATTTCTCTGGAAACTCATCAGCCACCTGCAGCCAGGGCATTTTCTCCTCATCGAGGGCTTTGAACCAATCAGACCAGCGGCTGTCATTAGTGATGCCTACAATCTCGAAACCTTTCGGCTGATATTTCGCATATGCTTCCTTCCAATGTGGAATGGCTTTGCGGCAGGGCACACACCAGCTTGCCCAGAAATCGAGCATTACATATTTACCACGTAATGATGATAAAGTGAATTGAGAACTGTCTCTTTTCAGCAAAGTAAAATCAGGCGCGGGTTTACCGGGCAATAAGCCTTTCTTCTTTTCCAGATTCTTCAACAGGCTTTTGAAATAAACAGTGGACTGTGCAGGGCCGCTATATTTTGAGATCGCTGATTCCAGATCGGCAGCAGTCATTGCTTCGTTGAACCTGTAATAATCGTACAACAGGTAAACACTTGCTGCAGTCGCCGGACTGGCAACTGCAAAGCTATCGATGATCCTCTTTCTGGCAGCCATGGACAGATCGCCAATGGAATCCAGTTGCTCTTTGATCTTGTAGCCTTCTTCTTTATTAGGTGCATTCTGATATGCTTTTCCCAACTCAGCCTGGATGGTCTCATATTGTTTCAGACCGGGATTGTTTTGGAAAGCCATCAATTGATCCTGATTGGCGGAGCCGGTTATAGTGAAATCTTTCAGCACGGCACCTTTAGCACCGCCATATGCAACGTAATCATAGTGTTCAGCGCCGGTGGTATCTGCTTTGATTGTAATGTTACTGTTTTCGAGAAAAAAGGAAAGTCCCCAATTACCTTCCCCTATTGTTATGGAAGCCATCTCTGGGCCCGGGATCGTTCCTTTTATGTGGAATACGCCGTTGGTTAGAGGCACACTGTCCAGCACCTTACTGGTTCGTGTTTCGTCATCATAGGAAGTCAGTTTGACCAAACCGGTATCAACGCCTTTTATGTTCCCTTCGATGCTGTATCCCTGGGATTGTTTTGTTTCGCCGCAACTGGCAGCCAGCGTTGCCAGACAGAAAAGATAAAGCTGAGTTTTCATACTGCTGATTGTTTCGTTTTTTGTAGCAATTACTTTTATTTGTTTCCCTCCGGTAAGGATGTACAACGCGCTTATCCAACCGGATTCAATATTAGTAACCGCTCGCCGGGAAAAGGACTATCCGGCTTTCAAGAAGTGATGAATTTTCATTTATATTAACAACTCCTGAGAAGAAATCATCCTGACAATTTTGAAAGGCCAACCCTGTTTACTAATATTTTTAGTAAATTGAACTTGAATTATGGGCGTAGAATTAGAAGAAATCGCGCTGTTTGGCTTCTTCAAGCTGAATAACCGGACAATACTGATCCAGGAAAATGATCTTGTGAATATTCAAACACTCACCAATGACCTCAGCCCTATTCCCATTGACTCGCAAAAACTACAACGGCTGGGTTTTCTCAGGCACCCGAATGGCATCTATTTCCGGCAACAGGGTTCAGTAGAATTCCTGCTTCGCCCTTTGAAAAATGGACAATGGGAGTTTTGTATCGATGAGAGCAAAAGGATCAGGATACTCAGTTATATCCACCAGTTACAAAGATTGTGGTTTGCATTGTTTGATGATCATCTTTTTATTCCACCGCAAGAGAAAGCGGCAAAGGAAAAGAAAAAAAGTGGACAGTCCGGAAGCCGGCAAAAAAAGGCGGGGATCAGACGATGAATCCGCGCCGGGGAAGGATTTGGATCATTTTCGTGATATCACGAAAATGATCCCCTATACTCTATCAATCCGTATCCACTTCATTCCAGCTGCTTCCGCAGCTTTTATTCCTGCATCCCCATCTTCAAAAACCAAACATTTATCAGGTTGAACATTCAACAACTTTGCCGCCTCCAAAAATGGATCAGCAAAAGGTTTCCCATGTGGCGTTTCGCCAGCGCAGACCATCACTTCCACTAAGCTTTCAATGCCTAATATCTGCATTGTTTTCACAACAGCGTTTCGCTCGCTGCCAGACACCACGCCTATGCGAAATTTGCCGGCATGCGCCTTCAAATGTTCAACTACAAATTCAACCGGACGAGTCTCGTTGATAAACGATTCCTCAAACTGTGCATTCTTTTGCTGAGTAAAAACAGCTGGATCAAAATCGGTTTTGTATCGTTTTCTTATTTCTTCAGACACTGCAGGAATTGGCCAGCCTGCCAGTTCATCTATGATCGAAACATCCAAATCGATACCATAGTTTGCTGCTACAGCCTTATATGAGGCTTTGTGAGCGCCCATATTATCTGCCAGCGTACCATCGCAGTCGTATAAAAATGCTTCAAAGTCTCCTTCACTCAGCTTTGTAAGAATAGCCAGCTTGTCTTCGATCAATGTTGAAATACTCATCAGGAACTTTTAGAGTAAATAAAATGATGCATGCAAAATCCCAAAAAACAAGGGCTGCCTTCTCAGGCAGCCCCGTTCCTATAAAAACAAATTCATCTTAGTTGATAAACTCTTTCAGTTTCTTACCTAACTCTTCACCTCTCAGGTCTCTCGCTACGATCTTTCCATTAGGATCGATCAGCAGATTCGTGGGCACTGCACGAACACCATACTGAACAGCAACAGCATTTTGCCAGAACTTCAGATCAGAAACATGGCTCCAGGTCAGTTGATCGTCATCGATCGCTTTCAGCCAGTTTTCTTTTTTGCTATCCAGGCTAACACCGAGGACAGTGAAATTTTTGTCTTTGAACTCATTGTAAGTTTTCACTACGTTGGGGTTCTCAGCGCGGCAGGGGCCGCACCAGCTAGCCCAGAAATCAACCAGTACATATTTACCACGGAAATCAGACAGCTTCACGGGTTTGTCGTTCTGATCATTCTGAGTGAAATCAGGAGCAACAACGCCTACTGCAGTTTTCTTGGCGATATCGATACGCTCAGCGAATTCCTTACCAGCTTTGGAAGCTTTCAGGTCAGCAGAGAGCGCATTGAATTGAGGTTCGATCTCAGCAGGATCGAAATTAGCGCCAGCCAGTTCATTTATTGCAGCAAGACTGAAGAAAGAACCAGGGTTCTTTTTGATATACTCAGCCTGCAGTTTTTTCTTTTCTTCCTGCGCAGGTGTTTGTTTCGCGATCAGGCCATTTACAAAAGCAGTGTCTTGTTGTTTTTCGCGGGGAGCGCCATAATATTCTTTGTTCACAGCTTCCAGAACGGCGTCAGGACCAGAAAGGAATTTCTTGTATCCCAGGAAAGCCTCGTGAACGGGAGAACCTTTCACGGTTGCATTCTTAACAGAATCTTTTGCATCCACTGTTACATTTCCTTTCTCAACATATACAGTGATCATGTCCATCACTCTTTTCATACCCTCACCGGTATGATCAACAATGAGCCTTGCGCCTGTAGGGCCGCCAAGTGTTCCTTTGAATTCGAAAGCGCCTCCTTTGAATACAACGGAGTCGAGAACGTTATTGCCATTTTCCCTGTAGTTCAGATAGATCTTGGCCGGAGCTTCCAGTTTGCCCACTTTACCCTTGATGGTAAAGGCGGGGTCCTGTTGAGCGAAAACTGCGGCGGGTGCAGCCAGCAGTAATGCGGAAATGATTGTTTTCATTCTGTAGTTTTTTTAAAAATTCAGGACTGCCAATTTAAGGCCAAAGACGGTTTATTTGCGGCAGAATAGTACGAACGGTCAATAGTTAACCACCGGAAGCCTTTCCGGCTACACAAAAGCATTGTTAAAGCCATACCGTTCTCATAATTATGGGATATACATCTTTTTTTATCCTTAATTTCGGCGTTGACCCAATCCGTACAAGAAAAGTTTGCAGGAAAACAATACAAATAGAGACTTTGAGCTGTTTGCCCTCATTGCCGAAGGCGACGAGTCTGCTTTCGAACAACTCTACAACCTCTACCTGCCTGAGCTTTACCCCGTTATTTTCAATATCGTGAAGTCCGAACTGCTGGTGAAAGACATCATCCAGGAACTTTTCCTCTACCTCTGGATGGACCGCGAAAAACTCAATGGCGTTGATCAGCCCCGCAACTGGATCTTCAAGATCGCTTATAACCGCTCCTATTCCTGGCTTAAAAAACAGATCATTCGCGAACGCGCCGCGCAGCAAATGAGCACACAGGAAGCAGAAAATGCCACTGAAGAAGCTGTTCATTTTTCAGAAGCTTCCCGGCTGGTGCTCGCTGCCATCAATGAGCTTCCTCCAAAATCTCAGCAGATCTATCGTCTTAGTCGTGAAGCCGGCCTGAAACCGGCTGTCATCGCAGATCAGCTGGGCATGGATGTGCAGGCCGTCAAGAATTCATTATACCGCTCCGGAAAAGCGCTCAAGGCTGCCCTTGCCAGCAAGGGTATCATAGTGCCCATCGCCCTCCTGCTTACCCGTCTATAATTTTTTTTCACACTGATGATTACTTTTTGAAAGCACAGCGTACGTACGTAGGTGCAGGCTCCATTCTTTATCCTACCGGAGCACATTAAACCATCCTCATTATTAAATACCATTTTGTGGAAACGTCAAACAGGCTTGAATACTTATTAACCCGAATGGAGCAGCATACTGCTTCGGAAGAAGAATGCCAGGAACTCATAAACCTTATCAACAGCGATGAAACAGGAACAGTGATCGAAAGCATCAATGCTTTCCATTCAGCCAGGCCCGTACTGGAACCCAGGCCAGACCTGCAAAGCAGCCCCTGGAAAGAAGGCATCCAAGAGGTGCTGCAAGCATACAAAACCCGTGAAAACACAATACCGGATGCGGCGCCCAGAGGCCGGCTCCGTTCGCTGAAAAGGATCAGTTGGGCCGCAGCGGCCGTGATTGTACTTACAGCAGGTGCTTATTTTTTCCTTACCATTAACAAGGAAACACCAATTACCGTTGAGCCGGAAGCGATGGCTGCAAAGCCCATCCTTCCCGGCACTAACGGTGCCACACTAACGCTGGCAGACGGAACAGAGGTATCGCTGGACAGTGCCCGCGATGGCGTGATTGCTTCCCAGCAGGGAGCCAATGCCGTACTTGCAAACGGACAACTGAGCTATGCCGGCGGCAAGGCCCCGGCAGAACTGGTGTACAACACACTCAGCACCCCCAAGGGCCGTCAGTTCCATATGACGATGGCCGATGGCTCTAAGATCTGGCTCAATGCAGGCAGCTCCGTTCGATTCCCTGCCGTGTTCGGCAGCAACGAAAGAAAAGTGTACATCACAGGAGAAGTATATTTTGAAGTGGCGCGCAACCAGGCAAGCCCGTTCATTGTGATCGTGAATAACCGCGCTGGCATTGAAGTACTGGGCACCAGTTTCAACGTGAATTCCTACGAGAACGAAGAACAGATGAATACAACACTGGTGGATGGCAGCGTGAAAATCTCTGCCGGTGCAACCAATCAGGCAAATGGCTCAACTGTAGTATTGAAACCAGGTCAGCAGGCCCGTATCAGCAACAGCGGAAACGCAGCATCAGCCGGCATTTCAGTGATCAATGATGTGGATCTGGATAAAGCCGTGGCCTGGAAGAATGGTTATTTCAATTTCGGAAAAGCCAGCCTGAGAGAAGTGATGCGTCAGCTGGAAAGATGGTACGATATAGAAGTGGTGTATGAAAAAGATGTGCCCAATCCGCAATTCATCGGAAAGATGACAAGGAATATCAGCTTACAGGATCTTTTCCAGATCCTCGAAAGCTCGGAAGTGAATTTCAGGATTGAAGGAAAAAAAGTAATTGTAACTAAATAAACTTTTAGATCTGTAAGGTCACTAAAAAGCCGCCTTAGTCTGGTCCACTAAAGCGGCGGAGTCTGGTGATCTGTATTTCGGCTTTCACGAATTAAATAACCAAACAATGCAATGTAAGGAAAAAGCACTAAACCCCTGCCCGGTGCTGGCAGGCGGGTCTGGTCCCCGCTGCCGGGCATTTCAGGTAAACCCTGGAAAAAAAATCTGGTTAATGATGAAATTGACGATGTTTTTCATGCTGGCAGCTGCACTCACTGTGTCTGCCACTACAAAATCACAGACAGTTTCCTTGTCGGGGAAGAACCTTCCCCTGCTCTCGGTTTTCAATACCGTGGAAAAGCAAACAGGCTATGTACTGTTCGCCAACCAGAGCGTATTTGAGAACTCGCGCACTGTAACACTGGATGTGAAGAACATGCCCCTGGATGCATTCCTGAAGCAGGTGCTGAAAGATCAGCCCATCGATTTCTTCATCAAAGACAAAACCATTGTTCTGAAGAAGAAACAGGTCACTGCTGCTCCGGAAACTATCAACTTCCCGGCTCCCGCCCGCGACCCTATTACCGGTAAATTAACCGATTCAACCGGCGCCCCCCTTGCCGGTGCCACAGTAAGCATTCGCGGAAAGGAAACCAAAGTGATGACGGACAACAACGGTCAGTTCACCATCAATGCAGAAGATGGCGATGTACTGCAGATCACGTATGTGGGTTATGAAAATCTCACGTACCGTCTGAAAGCAGGCACCCGTTCCGTATCATTGATGATGGCGCCCAAAGTGACCGATGAAACAGAAGTGGTGGTTACCGCATTCTCTACCGGTTATCAGAACGTGCCCAAAGAAAGAGCTACCGGCTCATTCGAACAGATCGATAATCGCCTCCTGAACAGGACCACCGGTGCGAATATCCTTTCCCGTTTGGAAGGTATTGCAAACGGTGTGCAGTTCCTCACTCCCGGCTCAAATGATCCGGCCAATGTGCGTGTACGCGGCCTCTCTACCATTGAAGCCAACTCCCGCCCACTCATCGTTATCGATAACTTCCCGTACGAAGGTAATTATACAGACTATTCCCGCCTTTCCTCCAGCAACCAGGTTGACCTGAGCTTCATCAACCCGAATGATATTGAAAGCATCACGATCCTGAAAGACGCTGCTGCCGCATCAATCTGGGGTGCGCGCGCTGCTAACGGTGTGATCGTTATCAATACCAAGAAAGGAAAATTCAATCAGAAAGCAAAGGTCAGCTTCAGCCAAACCACTACCATCGGCGATATCCCTGACCTGATGTACGACAGAAACAGGCTGCCTGCCGAAACAATGATGGAGATCGAAAAATTCAGGTACAAGAACTCTTCAGCATATGATACGGCCAGCTCAGACAGAAGAGTGATCCCGGAATATGCTTACCTGATGAGACTCCTCGAAACCGGCCAGATCGATCCGGCCACTTTCGAAAAAGAAGAACAAAGACTGAAGAATACAGAAGTAAGGAATGATATCGAAAAATACCTCATGCAACGTTCCGTACTGCAACAGTATGCACTGAACGTCAGAGGTGGCGGACAAAACTACAACTACTTCCTCTCTGCAGGCTATGATCGCAATCGTAATACGAATATTGGTGACCGTGATGATCGATTCAACATCAGCATGAACAACAGCTTCATGCCGGTGAAGAACCTCACCATGCAGGCAGGTATCGCCTATACAAATACAAAGCGTTACAATAACGGCATTACCACGGGTGATCTCAGCGGAGCAAACAATATCGGCCTCTCGCCTTACATGCGACTGGTGGACGAAAACGGCAATCCCGCTTCCATAGTGAAAGATCTCAGCCAGCATTATAAAGACTGGCAGATGGCAGGTGGCATGATGGACTGGAACTACCGTCCGCTTGAAGAAAGAAACCAACGCAAGATCACTGCAAACGGACAGGAACTCAGAATCAATGCATCAGTGAACTATCGTTTCCTGAACCGCTTCGACCTGAGCGTTCAATACCAGAAAACAACCGGCTCCAACAACAGCAGCTCCCACTATTACAAAGAGAGCTACTATGTAAGGAACTTAGTGAACAAATTCACTACACTCGGTGGCGTACAGCAAATTCCTTATGGAGATATCTTCATCGAAGGCACTCCCTACAAAACCAATTCCAACACTTTCAGAGGCCAGCTCAATTACAATGAGAAATTCGGAAGCGATCACGCTATTTCCGCACTGGTAGGTACTGAAGTAAGAGAGATGGTTCGCGAGAGCTCTCCCGGTTACTATCTCTACGGATATGATCCCATGACCCTGAGCGGAAAATTGTCTGAACTGGACGTAACTGTGCAGAAGCCTGTAAGGCCCGGCGGCAACCAGTTCATCCCAAGCCAGTTCCCGCTCTCCAATACACTTACAAAATATACTGACCGCTTCCTCAGCTACTATACCAACGCCAGCTACACTTATAAAGGCAGGTATACCATCAGCGGCTCCGCTCGTTACGACGGTTCCAACCTCTTTGGTGTTAAGACCAACCAGAAATGGCAACCTCTCTGGTCTGTTGGTGGTAAATGGGATATCGACAGGGAGAATTTCTATCATAGCGACTGGGTTCCCGGACTTACGCTACGCGCCACTTATGGTATCGCGGGTAACGTAACCAACCTGCTGAGCAGGTACCCTGCCGGTACGCTTCAAACCGATGCCAACAGCCGTCTGCCTTTCATCAAGCTGGGCACCGTGGGTAATCCATCCCTCCGCTGGGAGCAGATCAACACACTCAACCTGGCAGTTGATTTCACGTTGAAGAATAACCGAATCAGCGGTAGTATTGAATACTACGCCAAGAAATCGAGCGACCTGATCGGTGATGATTATCTTCCCCCTTCTTCCGGCGTGATCAGCCAAACATGGGGCACTGCGCAGAACAGTAAGAAAGTGAACTATGCAAATATGAAAACGCATGGTTTTGATTTCAGGATCAATACCAAGAACCTTACCGGACCTCTGAGCTGGAACAGCACCATCCTGTTGAGTACAGTGAAGAATGAAGTCACCAACGTTTTCGTGAATCCCGGAAGAAGAACACAGGAATACTTTGGCGGTTCCGCCGCCGTACCTCCTGTAACAGGTGTAAGCAGGGATATGATCTATGCCGTTCCCTGGCTCGGCCTGGACCATGAAACGGGTCTGCCCATCATGTACCTCAATGGTGAGAAGTCCACCAACTACACAGCTTACATCAACAACATGAAGAAGGAAGACCTGGTGAATGCAGGTGTGGCTGTTCCTACCATGTTCGGTTCACTTAGAAATGACCTGAGCTATAAAAATTTCAGCCTCTCTTTCCTCATTACCTGGAAAACAGGTCATGTGTTCCGCAGGAATTCAATTTCTTCCGGAGCTGAGTATTCCGGTGTTTACCATATGGACTATTTCAAGAGATGGCAAAAACCCGGCGATGAGCTCCACACTTATGTGCCTGCTTATTCCGCAACAGCTATTGCAGCTCTTCCCACTTTCTACAATTTCAGTGAAGTGCTGATCACAAAAGGTGATGTGGTGCGTCTGCAGGATATCAGCCTCTCCTATGCACTTACTAAATTCAATATTCCACGCCTGCCGGTGGAACGCGTGAACATCATTGCCAACGTGAGAAATGTGGGCATGCTCTGGAAAGCCAATGACTTTGGCATCGATCCGGACTTCGCCAATGCGGCTTATGTAACACCCCGCACTTTTGCGCTGGGCATTCAATTAGACTTTTAAAACTGTTACAATGAGATTCAAATCATATAGCATACTCATAGCAGCGTCCCTGGCAATCAGCAGTTGCGGAAAGAATTTCCTGGACGAAAAAAGGGATTCGAAAGAAGTGATCGTACGCACCATCGCGGATTACCAGGCGGTGATGGACAATGCCGCCGTAGTGAACAACAACGCATCACTTATCTTCAACATGGTATCAGCAGCCGAATACTACCTTGCCGATAAGGATGTGAACACCTGGAAAATAAATATGCCTCCGGAGATCAACGCCTATCTCTGGGAAAAAGAAATATACGAAACACGCGAGTCTTTCGACTGGAACAATTCCTACCATCGTATCATGGTTGCCAACCTGGCCCTGGACGTAGAGAAGCTGAGTCCTGTCAACGCTGCAGAAAAAACCGTTGCCGATAACACCAAAGGACATGCGCGTTTCGTTCGCGCCTACGCTTTCTACCAACTGGCGCAACTTTTCTGCAAACCCTACGATGCAGCAACAGCAGGTTCAGACCTGGGCGTTCCCATCAAACTGGACTACGATGTTACCGTGAGGATGCCTAACCGCTCCAATGTGGCAGCCGTGTACGCACAGATCATCAAAGACCTGGAAGAAGCCCTGCCACTGCTCCCCGAGAAACCACAGGTGGTTTTCCGCCCGGGCAAAACAGCAGTTTATACCCTGCTGGCAAAAGTGTACATGCAGATGGGCAACTGGGATAAAGTGCTGGAATACTCCAATGAAGCATTGAAGATCAAAAGCGATCTCAAAGACTTCAAGGATTTCAAAGCGCTGCCTTCCATGCCTACGGATTATGGCAAAACACTGAACGAAATGTTCTATTATGCCCAATCCGCCAAACCAAGCTCCACTTTCACCGGTATGATGGTAACACCTGAAGTGTTCGATCTCTATGAAGCGGATGATTACAGAAAGGACGCCTATTTCAATGCCACCACAAAAGCATTCAAAGGTTCCTTCGCAGGCCTGTATGCCAACTTCAGCGGCTACACTACTTCAGAAGTTTACCTGATGAGAGCAGAAGCCTGCGCGAGATTGAACCAGACAGACAAAGCGCTGGCAGATCTCAATGAACTGCGCAAATACAGGTTCCCCGATACAAAGCCTGCACTGGCTATCACTGATCAGACAGAACTGATCAAATTTGTGATCGATGAGCGCAGAAGGGAATTGTACCAGCGCGGAACAAGATGGGAAGACCTTCGCAGGTTGAATAAGGAACCGCAATTTGCCGTTACACTTACGCATACGTTCGAAGGAAGATCATACAGCCTTCCACCTAATGATATCCGTTATACCATGCCGTTACCGGACAACGAGATCCAGTTAAACAATTATCCCCAAAACCCAAGATAAGGTAATCGTGTGCCGCCGGCGCCTCAGACCGGCGGTACACGATAATAAAAGAGATTATGAGCGATAATATTGTAAGGATTGAGAACCTCAGTCACCGCTACTCGCGTGCCTGGGCCATCCAGGATATCAATTTGCAGATCGACAGGAAAGGTATTCTCGGACTGCTTGGTTCCAACGGAGCCGGTAAATCCACCACCATGAATATCCTTTGCGGCGTGCTCAACCAAACCCAGGGTAATGTGATCATTTGCGGCATCGATATGCGCAAGCATCCGAAGGAAGCAAAGAAGCAGATCGGTTTCCTGCCACAGCATCCCCCGCTCCACCTGGAGCTCACCATTCATGAATACCTCACCCATTGTGCGCACCTCCGCAGGATCCCGCGCAATATGGTGAAGCAGGCCGTGGAAGAAGTGAAAGTTAAATGCGGTGTTGCGCATTTCAGCGACCGCCTGCTGAAGAATCTCTCAGGAGGCTATCGCCAGCGCGTAGGCATTGCACAGGCCATCATTCACAAACCACAGCTGGTAGTATTGGACGAGCCCACCAATGGCCTCGATCCCAATCAGATCCTGGAAGTACGCAAGCTCATCCGCGAGATCGCTGAAGAACGCGCCGTGATCTTCTCTACACATATCCTCAGTGAAGTGCAGGTGCTCTGCCGGGATATCGTGATGATCGAAAAAGGAAAGATCGTTTTTGCCGATACCATGGAAGCTTTCAACAATTATATCGAGCCCAACGGCGTACAGGTATGGTTCAGCAATATGCCTTCAAAAGAAGCGCTGCTGCAGATCCCCGGCGTAAAGGATGCTGTGATCCAGTCAGCCAACAGCGCAAGACTGGTGATAGACAGAAACCCCGCCATCTGTGAAACCATCATAGAAGTGAGCGTGGAAAAGGGATGGAAGATGAGAGAGATCGGCCTCGAAAAAAGCTCTCTCGACGATATTTTTAAACAATTGTCTTCTTAGCGGGCAGCAAACCTCAACTTATTTATGCGTGTTTCATTAAGGTTAGCCAAACAGGAATTGGCATCACTCTTTTACTCACCCATCGCCTGGTTCATCCTCGTGATCTTCACCGTACAATTCGGTATTGCCTTCACCGGCAAAATGGAAATGTATGTGTCTTACAAGAACCTTGGGTACAATACTTTCAATCTTACCGATTATATTTTCACGAACGGACAAACACCCGGACTGCTCCTCACCGTGCAGAGCCAGCTCTATCTTTTCATTCCCCTCATCACGATG
Source organism: Pseudobacter ginsenosidimutans (assembly GCF_007970185.1). NCBI lineage: Bacteria > Pseudomonadati > Bacteroidota > Chitinophagia > Chitinophagales > Chitinophagaceae > Pseudobacter > Pseudobacter ginsenosidimutans. The sequence goes on from NZ_CP042431.1 coordinate 6,414,912, forward strand.
GGATTGATCAGTCGCGAGATCAGCAGCGGGTCTATCAAGCTGCTGCAATCCTCTCCCATCAGTGTGGCGGAGATCGTATTCGGAAAATACCTGGGCATCATGGCATATGCGCTGCTGCTCATTCTGCTGCTGCTGGCCTATGTGGTTACAGCATCTTTTTTCATTCCCAACTTTGAAATGAGCTGGATGCTTAGTGGTATCCTCGGCATATTCCTGTTGCTGAGCGCCTATGCAGCTATCGGTCTTTTTCTCTCCAGTCTTACTGCCTACCAGGTGGTGGCTGCATTGAGCACGCTGGCCGTGCTTACATTTTTACATTATATCGGCAGCCTCTGGCAGGATATCGATTTCGTTCGTCATATCACTTATTTCCTTTCCGTAAGTGGAAAAGCAGACAGCCTGATCTATGGACTGATCCGCAGCAAAGACATTGTTTATTTCCTGGTTGTGATCTCCCTTTTCCTGGGACTTACCATGCTGAAATTGCAATCAGGCAGGGAAAGCAGGTCCTTTGCCTTCCAGGCAAGCCGCTACCTGCTGCTGATCGCGGTTTGTATCGGTATCGGTTATATCAGCGCGTTACCTAAGTACACCGCTTACTGGGATACCACTTCACAACATATCCGCACACTGCATCCCATCAGCCAGGAAGTGATGAAGAACCTGAAAGAGCCGCTGGAGATCACTACTTACGTGAACCTGCTGGATAAGGATTACAATGTAGGCGCCAAAAAACAACGCAATAATGACCTCACCCGGTTCGAGCAATACCAGCGTTTTCATCCTGGGCTGAAGATGAACTATGTGTACTATTACGATACCACCGATAATAAATCGCTTTTCACCAATAAGATCAATAATGGCCTGGACCTGAAAGCTGTGGCTGAAAACGTTGCGGAATCCAATAAGCTCGATATCCGTGATTTCCTCACCCCACAGGAAATCCGTAAACAGATCAGCCTGAAAGAAGAAGGCAACCGATTTGTACGTGTTCTGAAAAGTGGTGAGAAGAAAACATGGCTCCGTCTTTACAATGATTTCTTCAAACACCCCGGTGAGCCTAACATCATAGTGGCTGTGAAGCTACTTGAAGAAGGGCCGTCCCGAATTGCATTCGTTTCAGGCAATGATCTCCGGAGCATTAAAGACAATAGCGATCGCGGCTACCGTGCAAGCACAAGTGAAAAAACGCAGAGGAATACTCTCGTGAACAACGGCTTCGAACCTGTAAGTGTTGATCTCAAACAGGCAGAGATCCCGAAGAATATAGACGCCCTCGTGATCGCAGATCCGCGCAATGCATTTTCTCCCGAAGAGCTGGCGAAGATCAAAGCGTATATAGACAATGGCGGTAACCTGCTTATAACAGCCGAAAGAGAATTCCAGGAATACCTGAAACCTTTTCTCGAACCGATGGGCATCCATTTTCTTAAAGGCACTGTTGCACAGATCAATGATGGCATGGCACCCAATATCGTGTACAGTTACTTCACCAATGATGCCAATCTCCTGGGAGCTGAATTCAGCAATAAGTCGAATGACTCCACCTTCAAAGTGGTAATGCATGGCGCTGGCGCGATGGAATACAGGACCACCGGTGATTTCAAGGCAACGCCATTACTGGAAACACATACGAACAAGAGCTTTCTGAAAGCGAAAAAGATAGAAACAGATTCTCTTCGCCTGGCCTTCAATGCTGCTGAAGGCGATCTGAATATTCCTGTGAATACGGCCTTCGCATTAACGCGTACGGTAAATGGAAAACAGCAAAAGATTGTGGTGACCTCCGATGCGGATTTCATCAGCAACCTGGAGCTGAGCACTTTCAGAAAAACAAATGGCAACAAGAATACTCAATTCTATAACGGACTGTTCAACTGGTTCAGCAACGGGAAATATCCTGTTGTGATCCCGGCGAAAGATCCGGTAGACAATGATATCACACTCACCACAAAGGGAGTGAACTGGCTAAAGGTGATCTACCTGTATGGCCTGCCCGCACTGATCCTTTTCGGAGGGGTCTTATTGTTATTCTTCAGAAGGAGGAAATAATAAGGTATTCACGGAGTGCTGGCAGTTGCTCGCCGGGATGGCGAGCAACTGCCAGCACTCTACCTTTTTTAAGCAAGTTCATTCTGTTCTCAGATGAATTTCATCTGCACCGCCATCTTCACCAGGGAAGCGATATTCCTGGCCTCAAATTTGGCAAGCAGGTTCTTACGGTGGGTATCTACGGTAGTAACGCTCACGAACAACTTCTGGGCGATCTCATTATTGGTCATGCCATCGGCAATCAGTTCCAGCACTTCTTTCTCCCTTCGCGTCAGCACAATTTTGATACTGTCGTCTTTTCGCATGGTTTGTGCAGCTTCCCGGCTGAAATAGGTTTTATTCTTCTGCACGGATTGAATGGCTTCTATCAGTTCTTCCTTTGTGGCATTTTTCAACACATAGCCTGAAGCGCCATTGTCCATCATTTTCTCTATCAGGCTGTACTGATTGAAGGTACTCAGTCCGATCACGAATACCGAAGGATGCTGCTCTTTCACGGCTTTGCAGAGGTCGATGCCATTTATGTCCGGCAGGTTGATATCCATCAGGATCACATCAGGTGTTTCCTTCTTCAGGAAAGCCAGGCAGGATGCGGCATTGGTGGCATGCCCCATCCATTCGATGCCCTGTGTGTCTTTCAGCAGCGAATGAATGCCTTCTATCACCATATAATGATCATCTACGATGAACAGTTTTGTAAGCATGACTCAGATATTTACTTCTATCATCACGGAACTTCCTTTGCCGGGAGACGATTGTATGTCTATTTTTCCTTTTAAGAAATCCACCCTGTTGCGGATATTCTGCCAGCCGATCCCTTCCGCCTTTTCAAGGTTTTCAGGGTCGAAGCCTTTGCCATCATCTTCAACGGTGAGGGTTAAACGGCCATCTGTTTTTGTCAGCTGCACGATGGCGCTGCTGGCTGCAGCGTGACGGATGCTGTTGTTCAGCAACTCCTGTGCAATGCGGTAAATAGCAATAGAAGTGGTTTGATCGATACTGGTATCATCAAGCCCTATCGATTGATAATTCACATCAAGTGCGCCACTCTTGTTGATATCGATGCAGAAGTCCCGTAAAGCTGTATCCAGTCCGTATTTGACCAGTACTTCCGGCATCATGTTATGCGCTACGCGGCGCATTTCCCGGATGGAACTGTCCAGCATATCGATACCACGTTCGAAGGCCTGCTGGTTATCCGGCGTCATCACCAGGTTGCCTTTCATGGTGAAGAAAGAATGGCGGATGCCACTGAGCATGCCTCCCAGCCCATCATGCAGGTCCTTGGCGAGCCGCGTCCGCTCCTGTTCTTCTCCTTTCAGAACGGCTTCTGTTGCGGTGAGCTGCTTTTCTGTTTCCAGTTCGGTTATACGTTGTTGTTGAAGCTTCTGTTTATTGTGATGGTTGAGGTAAAGCAGTATCAGGATGATCAGCAAAGCAATGGCGCTTCCGATGAGGATATAGTTGAGTTCTTCCTTTTGTTTGATCTTCAGTTCCTGGTTCTGTTTTTCCACCTGAAGGAGTTTGATCTCATTGTCTTTTCCTTTTACCTGGTAGCGTGTTTCCATCATCGTTACCTTGTTCTTCATGTCGGCAGTGGTGATACTGTCCTGCAATGCCGATCTTTTCACCAGCCAGTCGTTAGCCGTTTTGAAATCCCCTTTGGCCGTATACCAGCCGGCGATATTGGCATAGGCGCTGAGTTGCCCGAATGCCATTTGCCCATCGATGGATTTTTTCAGAAGGGTATCCAGCAGTCTTTTCGCCTCTGTGAGATTGCCGGCACTGGTGAGGACCCTGGTAAGTGGCCCAAGCATGGTGACTTCTTCATAGGGAGCATTGTTGTCACGCGCCAGTTCATATGCTTTGGTGAGATTTACGGTAGCGTGGGTATAATCTTTCCTGTTTTCCTGTACCACGCCAAGGCTCTGATGGTACATCAGCATTGAATAGAGGTCCTGCGTTTCCTTCACCATCGGCGCCACGATCTTCAGGAGGGAATCCGCTTCTTTGAAATGGGAAGCGCTCAAATGAGCTGTGATGATCCCCATCCTGCGCCTGGCTATAGTAGGTTTGTCGCCGTTTTTTTCTGCAACATCCAGAGCCTTATAATTGTACTCCATTGCTTTGGCCGGTTCTTTCATCTGCTCATATACTGTAGCAATACCATTGTATACGCTGCCTACAACGGATGACCTGTATTTTTCCAGTATTTCTGCCGCCCTGGTAAAATGATGTACAGCCTGCTCGAAGTCTCCCATCTTACTATAATCGCTGCCAACATTATGATGGAGATAAGCTTTGTTGATAACGGCGCGACGATTGGTATCACCCTTGAACGACTCGAATGCAGAATCCGCATAGATCATGGCTTTGGCCATATCACTCCGGTCGGAATAATAGATCTGCGCCGTTACATAACCTGTTTGTATACCCGCTTTGAAATTTTGTTCCCTGCTGATGCTGATCATTTCATTGAGCATTGGCAGCAGCAAAGTGGTGTTCTCATTCACGGCCGATCCCACATAATCCAGGATCAGCATAACGCGGCTGGTATCCCTGTTGGGATGAAGGTCGATGAGATTACGCAGGCTGTCGAGGGTCCTGTTCTGGGCCAGTGCACCCAGACTGAGCAATACTGAAAGAAGGAGCGATAATTTGAATTTGAACATGGCGCCTGTATTGACAAGATCAGTGATACAAAAAAAGAGAATAAAATCACTCCGGCCCCTCCTGCTTTTCCATGATCTTTTGATGAAAATCCCGCTTTTAAGGGATGGCAAAGCATGCACATAACACTGAATTTTACCTCCTGAAAGTAATGCTATTTCTTTCAATAACAAGCAACCAATGACCGGCCTTATAAAATCTGTTCTTTACTCGTTTCTGCCTGCCCGGGACTGGCTGAGTTCAGCCAGTCCTTAAAGCAGGCCCAGCGGCAGCAAAAAGATCTTTTACATTTTTCGATAACCATTAAACATACTCTCATGAAATCATTGTTTTTCGTTTTACTGTTTCCCGTTTTTGCATTTGGACAGCGTCAGGAATCTTTCGGAAAATTCAATTCGCCAGACGGAGCCAGTATCCGTGGTACTTCCACAGTGCGCGGCTATGAAAGGCAACTGGAGGTCAGCAGCCTGGTGGGCACGCCTGCCGGCAATAACACTACCATTCGTTTCCAGATCCCTACAGGAGAAGCCGTGGGTAGTTTCCGCAACCTGGTGAACACCAAACAGCGTTTACGCAATGGCGAGATAGCCATTACCCTTCCCGGAGAAAAAAGAATGGTTGACTACAAGATCGTGATGCAGGATATTGCCGTGGAGGCATGCGTGGATGCGGATGGACAAACCACCCTGCAATTGAAAGCAGGCCGCATCGGCTGGATCTATTACACAACAGACCGCCGCGGCAGAACCATGATCAGCAGCAAAGCCGGATGGGATGTGGAGAAGAATGATGTCTGGACTGAATTCTAAGGCTCGATGAAATAAGCTGCACGTTCCGATTTCTCAAACCTGCTACCGCCCGGCGTTAAACATATTACCTTTATTGAGAAGTAATATTTGCCGGGCTTTCCTTTTGCAATGAAGCCATGACGGACTACACCATTATCATCAGGGGCGCGAACAGGCCTACCATCCACAGTTAGCTGCAGCAGCCTGGTATTGAACGGGAAAGTGCTGATCTTGAGGGTGGCGGTATCACCATCGCGGATCGTTTCCCTGTCCACCATCGCCATGATCTCATCGGAGCTTACTTCATAAGAAGATCTTCCCCCCGCAGTGTTTATTTCGCAGTAAGTCAATAATCCATTCTCAGTCATCAGGAGGTCGTTCCTGATCTTGGCAAGCATGGAATAAAAAAACTGACTGGAGGATTTATTGAAATGGATATCGGTCCAATCTGCATACCATTTTTCAATTGCGTCTGTAGATGATGCCGGATCCAGTCCCTGTAAAAATGGGGTTTCCACTTTCAATTGCGCAATATGTTCTTCCACTTTTTTCCTGGCGCCTTCCGGGAGAAAACCGGGAATACTGTCCAGGGTTGCGAAGAGACTGGTTTTACATTGAAAAAGCTGGTTGAAAAAATCGCGGGTTTCCTTCCTGGTGGAAAGTAGTTTGGAAGCCGGTGTAACTACACTCAGGCTATCGATCGAATTCAGAACCGGAACGATGGCATGCCGGATGGAATTTATGACCGGGCTCCACATTGTGATCTTTTCTTTCGTAATCGGGTCCCAGAGCCTATTTTCAAGTTTCCAGCTGATCAGTTCATTACTGCCGGATAAATAATTGGTGGTTCTTCCCAATCCTTCCCTGATCACATCGAGTTGTTTTTTACTTTGGAGATTACCGCAGGCAGTAAACAAAAAGATCAGGGGGATAAGGAAAAGCTTACGCATATACAGCCATTTAAAAACGGTTAACGGCAAAGATGGTTATTTATTATTCCATTATATCCCAATCTATTCCTAAATCATTTATTTGATTTTACCGGCAAAGTGAGCCGCCACCAGGCAATCGACATGATACAAAGTACTGCTCCCAGCAAACACAGGCCCAACCAGCCGTAATGCGCATACACTGTAGTTCCGGCGATGGATCCTGATCCGCTTCCGATGGCATAAAAGATCATGTAAACGCCCACTACGCGGCTATGCGATTCTGCGCCAATATCAAAGATCATTCCCTGGTTGGTCACATGCAATGCCTGTGCGGCCAGATCCAGCAACAGCACTCCTGCCACCAGAGCCCACAGGCTTAGTTGCGTGAATGCGATCGGCAGCCACGACAGCAGGAGTAGCAGCAATGCAAGTCCTGTAGTCCACTCTCCTTTCCCCTGGTCCCACAAAGCGCCTGCCCTGCCCGCGCCCAGGATCCCTACCACACCAATCAGTCCAAAAGACCCGATCATGGTATGCGACAATTCATGTGGTGGCCCGCTGAGCGGCAGCACCATGGTTGTCCAGAATGCGCTGAACACAGCAAACATGAACATGGCCAGGATACTTCGTGTACGCAACACCGGTTCTCTTATAAACAAAGTGTACATAGACCGCAGCAAAGACCAGTACGATTGCTTCACAGCGGCCACAGGTGCATCCGGCAATCTTTTATACAGTACCAGGATCATCATACCGGCAAGTATAGCCGAAAGGATGTACACTGATCTCCATCCCCAAATATCTGCCAGCAATCCTGCCACCGTTCTTGCCAGCAACAGTCCCACCACCACGCCCCCCTGCGCGGCTCCCACCACCCGGCCTCTTTGCGATGGCCGGGCCAAAGTAGCAGCATAGGCAAGCAATCCCTGCGTCATGGCTGTTCCCAGCAAGCCTAGTGCCGCCATGCCTGTCAGCAATACTGGTTTTGTTTTCGCAGTGATCACCAGTACCAAAGCCAATACCAATGCAATCAGTTGTCCGATCAACAGCTTCCTGCGATTGAGCATATCACCCAGGGGCACCAATCCAATCAATGCCAGGGCGCATCCAATCTGAGTGGCAGTGATGATAATACCTGCAGATGCTTCTGTAATGTTGAATTGACGGCTCATGGCATCCAGCAGCGGTTGCGCATAGTAAACATTGGCTACGCTAATGCCACAGGCAATTGCAAACAGGAATATTGTACTACGGGGCAGAAGCTTCTCTTCGATCTTTTCCTTTTTGTCCTTGCCTGCCTCATTCATTCTTCTTTCTGCATCATTCCCCTGAAAGCTTATCAGTGACTGCTTTCCGGCTTCTGTTCCTGTTTTATCCAAGTTCATTTTTATTCTTTTTAGGATGGCGGATAATTGTATTCTCTATTTTGTACCGAATGGTACAAAATAGAGTAAAAAAAATTATTTCAGGATATTCAGTTGTGATTCGATGAGCTCAGACAGTATCTTGTTATCAGGATACAGTCTGCGTGTGATGCCCAGACCATTCCAGATGGTGATCAGTTGACGGGCCAGTAATTCCGGGTCTTGTTTCTTGCTGAGCGAACCTTTTTTTTGAGCAGTCAGGATGGCCTTGTAAAAGATCTTTTCCAACTGAAGCAACCAGTTGGAAGCTTTTTTCATGAGCAAAGGATCGGAGTTGGACAATTCCGCGATGGAATTGCCGAAAAGGCAACCATTCAGGTGAATGCTCTTACTGGTTGTGGCTATACTGCGGAACAGGCTTCGTATTCCTTCCAGCGGATCAGAATGCGCCAGCATTTCCTGTTCGAATGTTGTCATCTGTTGTTTGCGGTAACGGATCAGGGCTTTCTCGAACAATTCTTTCTTGCCTCCTTTGAAAGCGAGATAAAAACTACCCTTACCGATACCCATCGCTTCCAGCAATTCCTCTGTGGACGCGGCTTCATAGCCTTTGGCCCAGAATACGGGAACAGCTTTATCGAGGATCTCTTCGGAATCGAATGTTTTAGGTCTGCCTGCCATGAGGCGTCAAAGGTATATATTGTACCGGATAGTACAAAATATTCACCAGGTGCAAAGAAACAGTCTTTGGAAAAGATTAACTAACCCTGCTTTTCCGGAAATCGTATTTTGTATCTGCTATGCGGATGCTGTTCATTTTAGCGGTGATCCTTTTTGTTGCATGCCAGGGACGCGGCAAGCCTGCATCCCAGGCGGTAGCATACGATACCACTACCCTTCCGGAAACATTTACTGATCAGGCTGTGCCAGATTCAATGATATTGAACAGGTTCATGGACAGTTTTTTCAGCATCAAACCTGTAGCAGCTTTTGCAGGTAATCAGCTTGCCACCCCATTCCAAAAGATGGCTGCTGCTTTCATAGACACAAGCGGCATGGAAAGAATTCCGCTTCATTTTACCGATACACTGATTTACAAATACAACAAAGACCGGGAACCTGTTTTATCCAGAGAGATCAGCCGGAGCAAACGGTTCACCGTGGAAGTGCAAAGTTTGCCGGACTCCAGACTGGATGGGGAAAGAAAAATATTCGTCAATGGCCGGCAGCTGAGGGCAGGCATCGGGCTGGACACCAGCCTTGCAGGTTTTTTCTATTATTACAATTTTGAGCTGAACTCTGAAGAATCCTGCCTGCTGAGATTCGGAAAAAAGGAATACCTGTACCTGAAAGGCTTCAGCCATAACTGTACAGGAACAGCCTGCAGCGTGAGTTTTCATATCCTTTATGATCTGGCAACACACAAGGGGTTGATCAATGAGCAATACCGGATGGAACTGCCTATCGGCTACGACAGGCAAAACAATTGCCCGGTTTTTCTTGAATCGAAGCAGGAGGATATGTTTTACGATGCCTGGGAAAGTATCCTCTATTCAGGAAAACTGTACAAATGGACCCCGGAAAAAGGCGCGAGACCTGCACTGAACAGGAAAGGAGATACTATTCAATTTGAAGGATATGAAAGAACGGGCAGGGATTCACTTTTATTGATCAAAGCTGTATTTCCTGATCATTGAGCGGATACTATAATTTCAATAACCCAACTTTATGCAATGTGTTCACGGGCTTATTATCCCAGAACAATTCAAAATCTTCAAAACCGCTCTCTTTATAGCTGTCCATCACTTCCTGGAGCGTATATGTCTTAGGGTTAGACACAGATAATTTGTTCAGCATATCTGCCAGCCAGTTCCCCTGCTCACGATTAACGCTGATGCTGAATTTCCCTTTTTTATCCTGGAAGGAAAGTTCCGTCATTTCCCACTGATTACCTTTTTTGGATTTGGTGAAATGCTCTACAATGGGTGATCTGCCGAGCCAGACGATCTTTGAGCTGGGTTTGGCGGCAGCATACAGGTCCTGTGTAAGTACCTGTTGAATATGATCCGGGGCTACCCTGGTTTTCGGCACTTTAAAATCGAACCATTTCTGCAATGGTTCTTCCAGTCCGATCCCGTGCATGTAATTGAGCAGTGATTTTTTCAGTCCGTAACTGAATGCTTCATGGTCTGCACCGGTTTCATCGATATGTACGATATCGTTATTGGCGAAGGTGCCGGTTGTATCGTTTTCCTTTTTTACATTGAACTTTTCCGGTTGTAAACCAACAGGGCTATGGGCAGTCATGGTAAAGAGATGCCAGAACGCTGATTGCAGGATGCCTGCAGCAAACATTTGCCGTATCATTTCCAGGGAATCGATGGTTTCCTGCGCAGTTTGCGTGGGGAATCCATACATCAGGTAGGCATGCACCATGATGCCTGCTTCCGTGAAATTGCGGTTCACCTGCGCCACCTGTGCCACAGTGATCCCTTTCTGGATCAGTTCCAGGAGGCGGTCACTGGCCACTTCCAGTCCACCGGAAACAGCAATACAACCCGATCTTTTGAGCAACAGACAGAGATCGCGGGTGAAACTTTTCTCGAAGCGGATATTCGTCCACCAGCTCACCACCAGTTTTCGTTTGATGATCTCCAGTGCTAGAGCGCGCATGAGTGCAGGCGGGGCCGCTTCATCCACAAAGTGAAAACCATTCTGTCCTGTTTGCCCGATAAGTTCTTCCATCCTGTCAACCAGCAGGGAAGCCGCGATTGGTTCATAGAGCCTGATATAATCCAGAGAGATATCACAGAATGTACATTTACCCCAATAGCAACCATGCGCCATGGTGAGTTTGTTCCAGCGGCCATCGCTCCACATGCGGTGCATGGGGTTTACCACTTCGATGGCATTGATGTATTTGTCGAGGAGAAAATCACGGTAGTCCGGCGTGCCTACCTGTCCCTGTTTGTAATCAGAACAGGCTTTATTATTGAAATACGTCACTTCACCATTCACAAGTGTAAAAGTGCGCTTCAGTTCTTCCTTCGTTTTACTGCCTTCGATATGATGGATGAGGTTTTCGATGGGCGCTTCACCATCATCCAAAGTAATGTAATCATAGAATTCGAAAACACGGGGATCCGAGAGCGAGCGCAGCTCTGTATTGGCAAATCCGCCACCCATGGCCACTTTCACATCGGGATAATGTTTTTTGATCCATTGCCCGCATCGGAGTGAAGCATAAAGATTTCCTGGAAACGGAACAGAAATAGCTACCAGTTTGGGTTGCACAGTCTGCATATGCGATTGCAGGATATCGATCAAAAGATGGTCGATATAAGTGTATTCTTTCTTTAGTTCATTGTAGAGTTCATCGAAACTATTGGCAGAGCGGCCGAGTTTTTCTGCATATCTGCTGAAACCGAAATGTTCGTCTACACATTCCCGGATGAAGTCTGACAGATCCTCCAGGTACATGGTGGAGAGGTGTTTGCCTTTGTCCTGGGTTCCCATGGAGCCGAAGGCCCAGTCGAGGTCTTCCAGTTGAGCAAAGCGGCTGGCTTCCGGAAGAAAGTCCCTTTTACAGATCCTGTGCGCGAGCGTAGGGTTATGGCCTTGCAGGAAACTGATCACATCGTCGATGGTAGTGATATAATCCTCCTGCAGGGCGATGATGCGGGCAATATTTTCTGAAACCGTTTCCGGTTTATGGTTGTTGATATGATTGAACAGCGCTTGTAAACCTGCATTGCTGAACAAAGCCAGGGTAACTTCGATTCCCAGGTCGGCCTGAAAAGAAGAAATATTCCGGGTATTGAGGAATCCCTTCAAATAGGCCGTGGCCGGGTAAGGCGTATTCAATTGCGTAAAAGGCGGCGTCAGCAAAAATACAGTTGCGCTCAAATCGGGTAATTTCCGGCAAAATTAGGTGAAAATGGCCGGAGTTGTGGCTCTTGCCCTGCTGGTGCGATTATTGAAGCCGGATGTTTACTGCTGAGTGCAAGCCAGTCTCAACAAACTGAATGTAAAAAACGGTACATTAAAACACCTACCGGATACCTGATGGTTTTGCGGGAAGGCGATAATGTATTTACACAAATAGAGGAATTAGCGAAAAATGAAAAGATACCATCCGCCAATTTCATGGGAATGGGATTTGCGGGTAATGTTAGTTTTGGGTTCTATGATTTCGATAAAAAGAAATTAGATCCCAGGCTCCACGAAGATCACAGTGATTGTACATGATCAGAAGCTGGAGAGAAAAGTGAAACAACCGCTGAACGCGAATGTGCTGCAGTTACCTCCATGCGAGGAGAAATAAAAAGAGCGGGTTGATCGCCCGCTCCTGTTACATCTACTATGCAATTACTTCCGCCGGGTGTTTTACCAGTTGTACTTCGGCATTGATCTTCACTTCATCACTCAAAGCTACGCCACCTGTTTCCAGAACAGAATTGAAGCTGATGCCCCAGTCGCTGCGTTTGATCTTACCTGTTACCGTAAAACCGGCTCTTTCCCCACCCCATGGATCTTTGGTTACACCACTGTATTCAACATCCAGGCGTACGGGTTTGGAAACACCTTTCAATGTGAGTTCACCTACCAGTGTAAAATTTTCGTCTCCTTTGTCTTCAACTTTCGTTGACCTGAATTCCATTTGAGGGTGATTATCTGTATCGAAGAAATCACCATTACGGAGATGTGCGTCTCTTTGTTCATTATTGGTGGAGATGGAAGCAATATCTGCAGTGAGTCGAACCTGTGCTGTAGCGAAGTCTTCCTCTTTAGTGTCCATTTCGATATTGAAATTTTTGATCGAACCTGAAACGTTTGTGATCATCAGGTGTTTGATCTTGAAACCTAATTCGCTGTGTAAAGGGTCCAGCGTCCATTTTGTATTTGCCATAAGATTGTTTTTGAGATCTGATTTGAGATTTGACAAAACAAAATTACTTTGAGGTAGTGGCGGGAAGTGCAAACTATACAAAAGGTAAGTAGTAACCTGGAGGTTAGTGGGATGCAATGGGTTCCTTCATACCCATTTACAGGCAACGCCCTGGTGTTTTTTTTAGAACTGAGTAAAAAGTTTATTATATTGTCTGTCATAGTTTGACAATAATTAACCCTTAGAATTAACCCTTTTGCTATGCACAACCCTATTCTATTGTTCTCTATGCCCGGCGGTACCGAGTGGCTGCTATTGTTGATTGGACTTCCTCTTTATTTTCTGCCTACAATTATTGCTGCTACCAGACATCATCAAGCTACTATTGGTGTATTCTTCCTTAACCTTTTTTTGGGTTGGACTTTCCTTGGCTGGATCGCGGCATTGATATGGGCTTTTTCTTACGGATCGAGAGCAACGCAAACTGTTATAGTCAATAACTCCTCTCAGCCGTATTCGCAGGCCGATAATCCAAACTTCTCTTCACAACCCCAATCCGATAGTTCACAAAAGCAATCAGGCACCCAACAGGAAAAGATAGACCAACTGCGTCAATACAAGCAATTGTTAGATGAGGGTGTTATCACTAATGATGAATTTAATAAACAGAAAGAAATTATTTTGGGGCAATAGTATTACAGAGCTTTATCCCAATAGCTCCCTGTTCCTTAACAGCCCCGTTTCTGTTGAAATCGTAAAGCCAGTGACACCTGTACCAGATCTTCCAGCAACTCGTCTTTCACAAGTGCAATTACACTGCCTGACTTGTAAGTAATACCCCATTTTGTACGATCTATTGAGAGCGACGCCATAGCAACAAGATCCTCACCATCCCTGACGATCGTGGCCGGGAAATGGATTTCCTGAGTAATACCCCGCAAGGTCAGTTGACCGGTAATATTAAATGAAGAATCACCAGAGACTTTAATTGCGTTAATTAATTTGAACCTTCCCCTGGGATACTTCTTCACATCAAAGAAGTCAGGATCTTTCAGATGCGATATCAGTCCGTTATCGCTGCTTGTATCTTTTTTGTCGGTAGTGGTAATTGTATTCATATCCAGCTCAAAATAGCCACCTTCAACAGAGCCATTGGCATTGATTGTAAGCGTGCCTGTCAGGGGTTTGATATAGCCCTGATGTCCATTTCCTCCCATAACATTCATGCCTTTCCAATTGACAAAGCTTTCTGGTATAACAAGGGAATAACCTATTACATTTCCCACCCAGATGGAATCTGTCGGCAATTTGGCAGCAATTTTAGTTTCAGTGATAGCCGCCGCTGAACTATCGCGGCAGGCAACAGCACAGGTCAGTAAAAAAAGTGCGCAGACTAACAATAAGATTGACCGCATATAATGTTGATTTATGTGATGATAAAAGCAGAAAAATAGAACCCCGGGTTGATGATGCAAACCTAAACTGCCTTTAAGCAGGAGTGGTAAAAGCGTGGTAAAAACTTTGTAAACGAATGTAAAATCTGACAAGCGACACTGGAGCTCACAGGGAATGCTGTAATTTTAAGTATGAGTTGGAAAGCCATGGTGGCAATGGGCGCCGCCCTTATTGTTATCGTTTCCTGGACTGCCATCCGTGGCCGGGCTACCCTGCCGGCTACAGATATGGCAACTGAAAAGTTGGTGATCCGGCAGATCGGTCATCAGTTACTGTTACATGCCGGCGATTCCTCTTCCCGCATCCTGCCTGTGGAAGAGCGGGCGAACAGGGAATACCTGATCCGGTTTGCGGCCCCCTTTTCTTTTTTGCCGGATACATTGTTGGCAACTGTTCGCCGGGTAATAGCGGCCAACGGCCTGCCCTCCAGTTACCGCGTGGAAGTGATCCAATGTGATCCACCGGCTGAAGTGATCTACGGATTCCAGATATATAAAGACAGTGCACGGAATGTAATCCCTTGCCTGGGTCGCATACAGGAAAAAGCTTGCTACAATATACTGATCAGGTTTACTGAAACCGAAACCGCCGGTATCGACCCATTTTCCAGTGGCCTGTTGTCGGGCAGCCTGGTGGCTATTCTGGCAGCCTTATTACTCAGCACACTGTATTTGAAAAGAAGAAGAGCTGCTGACAAGGCAGGCAATATGCCAGCCCCTGGTTCCTCAACCGGGAAAACAATGGATGGTCAGGAGACACAGAACATTCAACCAGATCTGCCGCAGGAAGAACTCAAAGAGGAATTGCCTGAGTCATCCGGTATTACTATTGGTAACCTGCTTTTTTTGCCGGATAGTCAACAACTGGTAGCTGGTTCTTCCGTCATCACCCTCACAGCCAAAGAAGCCAAACTGTTGCATGTTTTTGCCCAAGCCCAACAGGAAGTGATAGACCGGGATCAGTTGATGAAAGAAGTGTGGGAAGATGAAGGTGTCATCGTTGGCCGCAGCCTGGATATGTTCGTATCGAAATTGCGGAAAAAGTTGCAGGCAGATAGGCGCATTAGCATCCTGAATGTACATGGAAAAGGGTATAAACTGGTGATTGGTCAAGAGGCCTGCTGAACTGTTTTCATAATTACCTTGTCGGAAAAACGAACAAGTGAAAGAAAATAGAACATAACAAGAACTGCTATGATAATGATCGACATTCTAAAAACAGGACATTCATGCGCCGGTATTTTCATAATAAAATTTCTGCGCCCCACCAGAGGAAGGAATTGATCTAAGTATTAAGAAAATAATTCTTTCTAAATGGGATTATTAAGTACCAGCAATGCTTTACAACTGCGCGAAAAATAGAATTTTGTGGATCAAGAACAGCCGATATGAATCGGGCTAAAACACAAAACCTGCGACTAGCGCGGGCTAAAATGCTGAGCGAACCGGATTGGAAGTTTTTCGAACCTTTTACAGGAAGACTTGAGAAATCTTCCTGGCTTCAGTAAGGCCAATATTGAGGCTGATGTCCGCCAGCGTAATTTTTAAAAGCCCTGCAGATTAAGATCGTCACTTTCCCGAATTTCTACTTTTTTTCCCATCTTTTTCTGGATAATGTCAAAATGATGCTGGTCATCAGGGCATATCAGCGAAACAGCCTTGCCCGAAATCCCCGCCCTGCCGGTACGGCCGATTCGATGAATATAATCTTTGGGAGAACGTGGCAGCTCGTAGTTAATGACTATAGGCAATTGCTGAATATCAATACCTCGCGAAGCAAGATCAGACGCTACCAGTACCCGCAGCTTGCCTGCTTTAAAACGTTGCAGCGTTTCAAGGCGAGCAGTTTGACTCAAGTGGCCGTGCAAAGAAGCTGCCTGTATTTTATTTTTGATAAGCTTGCCGGTAAGGTTATCTGCCGTTCTTACGGCAGAGGTAAATACCAGCACCTGCTGCATGCCTTCATTCTTGATCAGGTAACGTAAAAGCGGCCCTTTACGTGCTTCGGTTACATGATAGGCAAGCTGTTCAATCAGTTCTATACTCTGCTCTTCATCTACCACTTCAATCGTTACTGGCTGGCGTAACAGGTGACGCTGCATATCTTCAATATCTTCACTGGCAGTGGCAGAGAACAACAGGTTCTGGCGTTTGGCCGGTAGCAACTGAAACACATTATCCATCTCCTCTTTAAAGCCCAGGTTCAGCATTTTATCGGCTTCATCCAGCACCAGTATATCTACTTGTGACAAGTGCACAGTTTTATGGTGTATCAGATCAATCAATCGGCCCGGAGTAGCTATTAATATTTCAATGCCATGCAAGGCCATCATTTGTGGGTTGATGGAAACACCACCATACACCGCCATTGTTTTTATATCATTTGGCAGGTAAGCGCAGAAGGTTTTACAAACATCATTTACTTGTATAGCCAGTTCCCGTGTGGGCACTATTACCAGTACCCGCACGTGTCTGTCTTTCTTTTCTACCCGGCGCCGGCACAATTCCAATATAGGCAATACGTAACCGGCAGTTTTGCCAGAGCCGGTTTTAGATATGCCGAGTATATCCTTTCCCTGTAAGATAGCAGGAATAGACTGCTGCTGCACAGGCGTAGGTTGTGTAAATGACTGCTCGCCTATTGCCTTTAATAACGGTGCGGATAAACCCAATTCGGAAAATGCCATCTTCTTTTTTGCGCAAAGCTATTGTAAATACTGCGTTTTATGGCTTGTAAAGTAAGTGGAGCAAAATCGGCTAATCGAACGGCGGACAATGACGGCCCCCAACTTCAGCTTCATCAATCCTGGTTGTTATCCCCGATCTTTAGGTTCGAAACCTGATTTTGAAGGTATATTTTAGAACACAAAAAAGCCTTCAAATTCAATCGAATTTGAAGGCTTAATATTTTTGAGTGAACCGGATTGGAAGTTTTTCGAACCGGCTCAGACAGGAACTAACAACATTATCTGGCGCTTCAAGCAGGTAATTTACACAGCTCCTCAATAAGTGCCTTACGTGCTTTGAATTGAGTAGAAAGACTGGACGAAATTTTCTTAACCTTTTCTTTTCCTTCCTTCCACTGAAGTATTTTTTCCAAAATCCCTCTAACAAAGACATAGTGATTCCGGCCGGTATTTTCTTTCAAATATTGGGTAATAGCTTTATAATAAGCATCCACCAATTCAGATAGATAATTATTTGGCAGATATTGTGAAAAAGATTCCAGTAAATGTAACTGTGGATTCCTCTGAAGCAAGTTTACGAGCTGAGGCCAATATGATTCTTCAATGAAAATAGCCGCAATGTTTTCTGCATTAAGTGATCTGTCCAGATGAGCAAAGTTCTTGTTTGATGTTTCAAGATCATCTATTAATTTGAAAACAATCGCCGGCCATTCATCCGGAAGGTAAGTGCCTTTTAGCACACGATAGTATTTCATATCATGGCCCTCATACAGATCCAGGGAAATTGCCCGAACCTGATCAACATCTCCCTGGAGTTGAGCTATTTTCAATTGAAGTTCTTTGAATTGGTCTATTGTTCCGGCCAGCTTCTTTTTCTTTGCTATAGATATCCCGTCAACACAGAGCTTTTTAGCCTGATCAAAATCCTTTAAAGTGATGCATTCTTCAATAAGGCTAATTCTTAATTCTGTGTATTCAAGATGATGAAGTCTCAGTTTGGTAGCATCTTCGTGCGCACCCAAATTTTGCAGTAATCTGATCTTGTGTTTAAGTAACCGAACCATATCAAATTCGACGGACCATTCTTTTGAAATTATATTCAACCCAGATAAAAGTTTATCGACAAGAGCAAGTGCCTTATCCTGCTTGTATTTGTCATATGCAGCTTTTATCGCCAGCCCAAGCCACTCATCATCAAAACCTGCAAAGTCGTATTTCTTTTCCTGGGCCGCTTTCAATGCTCCCTCAAATATGCGGTTTCTAAGATCGCCGGGAATGGGCAGATCAAGTAATCTATTGAGTAAAGAAAAGCTTTCGCTAATACAGGTGCCAGCATATCCACTACTGTCGTCCATATTTTCAACCATGTCATGAACTTCTTCAATAACAGCAAATGCGATGTCCGTGCTGATGGAAAAATGCCTCTGATTCAATGCCTCCTCTGCGTTTTGGACAAGTTGCATGGCGGGCTCCAAAGCTTCCCTGGCGTGGTAATAATCAATAAAGCCACTCCGGTCTGCCGCAGCTCTTGCAGCATTTTTAAGTAACCTGGAATATGATTTTCCATTTTCCTCTCCAAAATATCCTGCGAAATGAGCGGAAAATAGATCTCTGAAGCCCTTATTTTTTTTTGCATATTTCTTTACAAAATCCTGAAGTTCCTTTATTGGGATTTGGTTTAATGCTTCATCAACAGAGGGTTTCTTTTTTTTCTTTATTTTGTCTTCTGTTGTCGCAGCTACTGGTCCGATATCCAGAAGCAAAATTACCTCCCTGATGTAAAACAATGCAGCGATCAAATGTTTGCAAAATTCTACATCATGCGGGCAGTCACAGGAACAATCCACAATTTTCTTTTTTACCAATGACACAAAAACGTTGTAATCATCAGACCCGGCCACAATTCCTTCCCATTTTCCAGGATCAATTTCTTCCATTTCGATAATACAGCCATCCTCGTAATAGGCTTTGCCTTTCAGAATAAGCCTGCCATCTATCTGTTTTTCAAAAGTTTCAATATTCATCTGGCTGAATTTCATAAATTATTTGAAGTGTCTCACAAGCACCGTTAGCTATTTTGTAGCAAAAAAACGTAATTTTAGCTAAATTAGATACCTCGCTACCTGAATTAAAGCAAATCTTACTTATTATGGCAGTTACTTCTTTAGGATTTCAATGGTTAAAAGAGCATTATTATTTGGATCATCACATCCTGACTCATTGCTCTTATTTAGGTAGCCGTGGATCCATAGAAATGACTTCCAAAGGAAATATTGAACAAATATATGGCAGTGGATACGCTACCAAAAACAACACTCCATTAGAACATCTTGAATTCGGAATCAAATACGATGATCTGAACCTTGATTTTCTGCAATCTGTTTTCCGCAAGATGCGAAAGGGGGAAGTGGAAGCATTTATCCGGCAATCTCCTTCCGGCAAGTACCACCGGAAGATTGGTTTTTTGTATGAACTGCTTACCGGAACTGATCTAATGACTGAGCTACAGGTAAATGCCAATTACATAGACCTACTTGATGAGGAAAAATACATTACAGGGACTATGGTTAAGAATAGTAAATGGAGAATCAATAACAATTTGTTAGGTGATCATCAGTTCTGTCCGATTGTTAGAAGAACACACCGATTGTCTGGTCTTTTGGAAATAAATATAGAGGATAGCATCGGAAAGATTCGCCGCGAATATCCGGAAGATATCTTCAGCCGAGTGATCAGGTACCTCTATAATAAAGAGACTAAGTCTTCCTATGAAATTGAAAAGGAGCAGCCGTCGCCAGACAGAATGGATAAATTCATCGCTTTATTGATGAAGGCTGGCAGCGAAGATCCGGCAACAATGTTGAGTAAGCAAGAGCTGATCGCCCTACAAAATGCAATTGTTGATCCTCGATACGCAGCAAAGGATTTCAGGGATTTTCAAAATTATGTCGGAGAGCTTTTGCCCAATTACCAGGAACTGATCCATTATATCTGCCCACCACCAACTTTAGTGAATTCCTTAATGGATGGGCTTCAGGAATGCTGGTTCAAAGCGAATACGGTTCCTGCCAGCCTCAAGGCAGCCATAATATCATTCGGCTTTGTATTTATTCATCCGTTTGAAGACGGAAACGGCAGGCTTCACCGGTTTCTTATTCATGATATCCTTGTACAAGGAGGAATGGTTCCTAAAGGCCAGATAGTGCCCGTTTCTGCGCATATGCTCAGTAATCTCAAAGACTATGACTATGTACTGGAAAAATACTCAGATCCGTTAATGCTTCGTGCTAAATATGAGAAAAACCAGGTTGGAGAAATCAGTATATCCAATCTTGAAAATGTTGAAGGATATTATCGCTACCCTGATTTGACAGATCAATGCGTTTACCTTCTGGAAACGATACATGCTACGATCAAGGAAGATATGCCTGCAGAATTTGCCTTTCTGCAACGGTATGACGAAGCCAAAAAGGCTTTGCAGAATATTGTTGATATGCCTGACAAGGATATTAATCTGATGCTTATTTTTTTACATCAGAATAAAGGAGAATTTCCGAAGCGCAGAAGACTACAGTTTTCAAAATTAACTGATGAGGAAATTTTCCAGATGGCTAAGGTGTATAAGGAAATTTATGAACTGCCGTAATGATGCAAGCAACGGGATAGGATTCGAACCGCAATGCAATTGGAAGATAGGTAGATTCGGAAAGGAACGGTCTATATGACTGAAGCAGAAATACAAAACCCGCGACTAGCGCGGGTTTGAAATCTTAAGTGAACCGGATTGGAAGTTTTTCGAACCTTTTAAGGAAGGAGTTATCTCAAATAAAACCATTAATCAGCTAACAATCAATAGTTTATGGGTTTTGGTAGTTATTAAGTAGAGGTGATTTTAAGTCGGTTTAGAAGCGACGCTCATAAACTTTAACTATAGTTGCCGCATTCAATTGTTACTAAGCTCTGGGTAATTATTCTTCACTAATATATTTAGGAACGCTTTCCTAAAATTCTTATCTTCGGTATAGTCATAAGCAAGTCTTTGTGCATCATTGCATTTCGCTTGCTCTAGGCTTTGCAGCTAATCAAACATTTTATTATGTCAAAGATTGTAAGTGACTCCCATGTTACGGGAATGAAAGGCACTAACCTGTTTGAGCGGTACTGTTTACATCATCAACCTGTGATTATTTTTAAAGAAACTCTAAAAAGTGACTTCGGAATTGACGCTGATTTGGAGATGATGGAGAAAAATGAAAACGGTAAAACTACACCTACAGGTGAGATTATTAAAGTACAGGTTAAAACAGACGGGACAGGTGGTGTGGGCAAGTCCTATATCCGAAACTCCACACAAAATGGCTTCGACTTTTATGCTTCAAAGGAAGATCTTGACTACTGGATAAAATATAAAACTCACGGGTATGAAGTGCTACTGGTTGTTGTCGATGCTGTCAATGAAAAAATATACTGCCGTAAAGTAATTGAAACCGATATTGGTACAGTTACTTTAGCTATTAAGAAGAAGAAAAGCTATCCAATTCAATTTGACAAGGAGGCTCATTTACTCGAGACGGGTAAAAGTGATTTCCGAGAAAGATTCTCGAATACCTTTCGCTCCAGGGTGAATTATAATGTTACTGAAACTATTGTTAGTAATCTGATGAAGTTTCAAAAACATCCGCGTTATATGTATGCTTACAAAAGCAAATACAAGGACAACAGGGCTGTCAGAAATCTAGTAACAAGCGAAGAATCGGAGCTAAGTTTTGGGGACTGTCCGTTTTACATTGCGTATGGGAGTATTGTTTATACTTTCCATAGATTAGGCAAAGAATACGCCTTATTCAAATCAAAGGTGCTGATTGACGACAATCCTATCACCTACAACTATTCAGCAATCTTAGAAAGTGTAGTATTGCGAAGACACTATGTAGAGCTTTTGAATGAATATTTTAGGGACGATTTACGCAAAAAACGCTTGTTTTATAGCCGACAATATAAACGCTTTTATTTTAGCT
Source organism: Pseudobacter ginsenosidimutans (assembly GCF_007970185.1). Taxonomy (NCBI): domain Bacteria; kingdom Pseudomonadati; phylum Bacteroidota; class Chitinophagia; order Chitinophagales; family Chitinophagaceae; genus Pseudobacter; species Pseudobacter ginsenosidimutans. Next base: position 6,436,765 of record NZ_CP042431.1, read on the forward strand.
TTAATCCGGAAAAGGATGAAGCCCCACTCACTGTTAAAGCCAAAACAAAAATACGGGAAGCAGAAGTGGATAGAAAGGTGGTTACTTGGCATGAATACGGGCAGAGTTATAAATTTTATCGCCATCTGGCCTTTAGTCTACATTTCTTATTTATCGAAGATACTCTCTACGCTACCTTAGGCCACAAATATTTCTTCACAGAAGATGGTCGAAAGGCATTGCCGCCGTTGGAAATTACAAAGTTTACCAATTTTCTTACCGCTAGAGTGTACAATGATGCGTATTATGGTTGGCTTCGTTTTTGGTGGATTTATCTATCAAAAGATAGTGAACAATGGGACGTTTTTGACTATAACGGTGTTACAATAAAACTTCAGTCCTTTTATGCGGAAGATGTACCATTCGGCATTCCCATGGAAAATAAAGTAGAAAAAGTTAAAGTAAAAAGCCGCAAGAAATCTACTTCATATTCAAATGAAAACACACTATTTTAATTATGAAAATAGAGCTGTTAAAAGAACCTCAACTGGAATTCGGTAATGACTTTATTTGCGATGATCCTAAAGTAGGTATCTCCTTAGGTGGTTTTTTCTCTCTGACAAATAATACTCATCGATCAGAAATCCACTATGGAATAATAGGTACGGAAGCTAACATTGCAGAGGCAATTGACTGGATCGGTGCATTTGATGAATACATTGAGGCTAAGGGTAAGGAAGAAAAGGTCGATCAAATAGACGATGCTGTAATTGAGGATGGTGAAATCGTCGATATCAATGATGACCAGTTGTCGTTATCCAGCCTCCTTTTTTTAAAGACCGAAGATGAAATTCAGGAAGGTGAAACTCAAAGGCTTAACAACACAAAGAAAGTTAACAAAAAAAACAACCCTGATTTTATCGGCTTCAATCCTCATAGTAAGATCAGTTCATCCTTTATCAATGATGAATCTAACAATCGAGACATACCATTATCTAAGTTAATGAATATCCTGAGAGATAAGACGATTAATGCTTTCGATAAAGCAATCAGGGTATGCGACCTATACATACAAGCATATGATTTCATCCTTACCAAAAGTATATCAAAACCAGCTGTTTGTTTTATCGTAATTCCTTCTGAGGTATTTAAAAAACTTTCTTCTATCAGCTTTGGTGGAAAAGGTTATTTTAACCTTCGCCGACATTTGAAGGCACAACTGATTACGAGACCCCAGGCCATCCCGGTACAGATCATTTTGGAAGATACTATTACCCAGAAAAAAGGCTCGTTGCAAGATTTATCCATGCAAGCCTGGAATTTTTGTGTCGCTACCTATTATAAAAGTGGATCTATACCATGGACGCTTTCGATGAATGATAAACATACCTGTTTTATAGGTATTAGCTTTCATAAAGTACTAAATGGGGAGCAGAACGCGATTCGATCTAGCGTCGCCCAAGCCTTCAACTATGAAGGTAAAGGATTAATTTTTGTAGGAGAACATTTTGAATGGAATGAACACGAGATGGATACTCCTGCACCGCATCTTACCCATGACTATGCGTATAACCTTATCAAAAAAGTGATTAATGAGTATAAAGTATTCAATAAGAACATGCCGCCTCTACGTGTCGTGATTCATAAGACAACTTCATATTGGGATGCAGCCGTTAACGCAGATTATGCGGAGGTGGAAGGGTTAAAAAGTGGCATTCGAAGTGAATTGGGGGAAGATGTAAAAATTGACTTAGTCACCATTCGTTCTACTGACATAAAGCTGCTTCGAGAAACCGGCCAGTACCCTGTCATGAGAGGCACACTACTGCATGTTGACGACGCCACCGGAATATTATATACGACCGGCTACATACCTTACTTTGAAACTTTTCCGAGTATGGCAATACCAAGGCCACTTGAAATAAGTGTATATGAGCAAGAATCATCACTTAAGAAAATCTGCGAAGAGATACTAGCATTAACAAAATTAAACTTCAATAATTGCAACTACTACGACAGTTTGCCGATTACTATTCGGTTTGCACAGAAGGTTGGGGAGATAACACAATACATTGAAAAAGATATTACCCCTCCCGATAAATATTTTTTTTACATGTAGTAATTTCTTTGAATTATCTCTTTCTTTTTTTATAAATTTTCCAATAAATATTATTAAAATAACTATCGGCCTCAAGCATATTTTGCAGTCCTAATTCTTGACTAATTTCTTCTACCAAATCGCAATACTCCTCATAGTCATTTCCATTAAAAGATTCTGGACTTGCTTTGATAAATACATCCCCCTCATATCTCAAAACGGTAATGGGATTCTTATTTAGGTTTGCAAAACGACGAGGTTCATATGTCATCATTATTTCAGTAATATAATTGATGCTAGCGCCTTTTATCCCTGATACTATTTGTTTAGCCTGTGTAAACAATTGTGAAGGCGATAAATGGATATTGGTTCTAATAAATCGAACAAGTCGTTGAAATTCCTGAAAATACGGGTAAACATCTCTCCTTAATCGAAGCATACTTCCACTATGCCACCAGCCGTGCTCGCCAGCTTCCCCAACTAAGTCATCCAAGAGGATTGCGAATTCAACTTGTGTTAATTTCTTAGCATCTGCAATTGCATTTAAGACTTTCATCGCTTCTTCATAATGCCATTGCTTTTCCTTGAATTCTTGCTTTCGTCTTGTTGTATCAAATTTTTCAAAATGCGCTTTTAGATTCAGATAGTTGAATTCTTTTTGGCTTTTACTCCTGTCGGGGGTGGCTTTAGTTTTCTTATTGTGAGTTTTTTGTGCCTCATAAAATGTCTCATATCTTCTTATAGCCAATAACGTTGCGACCTCTGACATTTCAGCAGAAAGTAGATGATCAAAATATCCTTTTGCATCTCTCCAAATTAAATCACTTGTAGATCCGTGTAATAACAAAGAGCATTCAATATTAGATGTAAGCCCACCTTCCGTAATATTTGCAGAACCAGACAGTATCGAAAAATGTTCCCCTTTTCTAAATAAAAACAATTTTGGATGAAAAACTAGTGAACGTTTATGTGCGTGAGCTAAATGTAACTTGCAATTCTTTTTAGCAAGAAATAATTGCCTTAGTGAACGTAAAGCTTTAGGCTCTGTTAATGCAAAATGTTGCCCTGCTATGATGTGTACAATTTTATTGCTATGAGCACACTTTTTAAGAATAGGAAATATTTCTTTCAAACCAGATGACTTCAAAAAGGCCGTGGCTATATACGCTTCGTCTGATTGTTCAACTAGTGAGGCTATAGTCATATTATGTGACTGTGCCTGGTGGTTACAAATAAATTGCATATAGTTTTTATGAAGTAAGAGTGATTTTTCCCTAATTACGGATTACTTGGTGTAAGTATGAATGTTTATTTGGAGGGATTTCTACGCTGCAAGGAAACACCTTATTATGTTTTTGGTTGAAGTGCGATTGATTTTTTTAACCTAACTCATGCTCTCTCATCGTTAGAGTAAGTAATTTTGAAACTACTAATTGATCATTCTAATGTAGTGTCTTCTTCAACTCTAACTTTTGGAAGGTCTTCAAATTCTTTTTGAACATTTTTTTTGTTTAGAACTCTATTCTGAATAAACGAAACAATACCCATTAACACAGATTCATCTTTTTTGTATATCGGATGCTCCTCAAGAAGTTCAAGGCAGTCAATTAAGTCTTTCTCTATTAACCGCAGTTTTTTAATGGCAATTGCATAAAAAAATTCAACTATGGCTTCTGAATGTTCGTCATCCAAATGCAGTATCATATCCCCCAGAATCGATTTCATTTGTAGACTCAATTCTTCAGAAAGGTGATATTTCAATTCATCGTCCTTGGCAGCTCTTAATATACAGGCTTGAATGATACCGTCGTTATAACGAACAAAGTTACCAGGATCTATTAGATGCCGAACGTATTCTGTCTGCAGGAGCTCCCCTTTATTCCTAATATCGTTAAGGATGCTTGCAATAATGAAGTATACCTCAGATTGAGAGGCAGTTACTGCAAAATCTTTAGTTGGCGCAAATGCAAACCCATTATTAATTCTTAATGGTTTGTCATGGAAAGATGGATGGAAAAGTTCATTATCAAGCCCCTTTTGTGATCCTGAGTCATTTAGAACTCTGCTTCTTACTTGGCAATACATTAGTGTCTTGCCAAACCTTTGTCCTGCATCTTCATCACAAAAATCATAAAGAACTTTCATGAACTCTGTCTCTATATGCCAAGGTGTTGCTATCGATTCTTGTGTGCAATGAATTCTTTCTACATTGGTAATTTTATATGTGCCTGGTCCATTTTCACCTAAACCTAGATTGGATTCGAGAAACTCAAATGAATCTTGCTTAGTGGTTCTGTTCATAAATGTAAAAAACATACGTTGATAGTCGTTCTCAAATTGCCTCAATGCTCTACTTAGAAAAAGTAGGTTTCTTCCAGTAACCACAGATGCGCTCACTACCGCAATTACGCCTTTTTGACCTGCCTTGACTGACTGGACTAATTTGTCATCTGCAATTATGCATGACCTATCAATGGTGGCTCCGTTTTTAGAAAGTATATCAACAATTAATTCTGCTAACTTTTTAGAGGCTATATCAGATAATGTTACAATATACTTTAATGAAGAAGGAAAACTTTGAATGACTCTTTTTTCAAACTTCGTATACATGCTTCTATAAGCATCTTTAACGCTTGGATCGCCCGTCCAACTATCAATCAAAGCTTCTAAGTCAATAAAGAGCTCGTATTTTCGATTTTGATTTGAGTTTTCTTTATAAAATACTCTAAAAATAGCTGGCACATTAATATTGGGTCGATAGTATCCTGATAGGTTACGTATGTGAGTTGGAAGATCAGATTTTTTAATAAGGTAAGGGGAAACAGCAGGTTTTTCGAGAAGAAAGACATCACCTTCCACAGGAATTGGTACAGATTTATCTTCACAAAACTTGCAAATTTCTCCATTATTCCTGTTATAAGACTTAAATGAAGCCAAACCCTCTGGATTTGAATTAGGATCTTTTTTTAAGTCGCAAATCACTTGAGGAATAAAAGTGGACTCTACACCTAATCCATAAATTACTGCAATGTCATTTAATTCAATAGAATGTGCGTTTTCTCTAGTCATCCGCCTCAAAATACTACCAGAAGTGGAAGATGAAATCAAAAAAATACTATTACGAGGTGCTTTAAAAGCGCTTTTTTCAAAAAGGCTATATGAGCCAAAACTTTCGACATGTATAGAAGTATTGGAAGGATCACCCAGTTCCTTCCGAAGATTAATATAGGCATATGCCAATGAATTGATGGAAGAAGTATCACAGTAAATATGGTGCAAATCTCTCTGCTTAAAGCGTGTCAACAAGGCGGAAGCAATGAATGTTATTTGGGCTCCATGTAATAGTACATTGCCAGGTCGCAGGAACCGGTCGCTGTGTTTGCCCGATGGGAAAACAAAGTGGTGTGCTGATCTTGAAATAATGAGCCCGTTGTTCTCAACAAAAATATTCGTTAGACCTCGATTATAAATTTCCTTGATTTCCGCTTCTGTGATAGCGCCTAATGCCGTATGAAAAATCCCTGACAACCCGATTGAGATTATCACGATATTGTTTTCGCTTGGATTTTGTTGAAATTTTGGAATATACTCGTATATGTCTGAGGTAGCTTGAAATAGGTTAAGAACATCGTTCTTATTGAAGTCTAAACAAATAATAATCAGTTTATCAGGTAGTGTATTCGAGAAAAAATAACTTCTGAATTGAAATTGAATATTAGATTTATTCAATAAGACATCTTTATAAGCAAAGAACACCACAAGATGATTTTGCCTCTGTAAGCCTTTTTGAGGAACGTCGACTATTTTGTAATAGTCATACATAAAGCAAGTCTTCATATCATTTTGTTATGGGATAAGCCATCGTTATTTGAGTCCCTTCAAACCAGCATAAGTCTTGAAAGTCTTCACTACTAAGTGTATTACAATCATACAGCTTAATATCCTTTGTGTTTTGGCTTTCAACATATGGTGTTGCTGTCAGGTCTCTAAATAGGCTAACCCTGCCCGTTCGTATTTTTAGAAACCCTCTTTTTTGATCTAATAACTTCAATACATCATCGAGCCCATAACCTTTATTCATTCTTGCCGGACCTTTTACCGAACTTTCCCCACGGACTAGGCAAGTTTTGATGATATTGACATCTTCATAAACTTCTGCATCTTCCGCCCAGTCAGATCCTTTATAGCGTTTCACCATACCTGGACCACTATCAAATACAGATATTTCTAACACTAAATTATCCCCATCTATTAGGCTCTTGGCATAATATTCTAATAATGCAGGATCCTCCTTTGCATTTTTTTCAAAATTGGCTTTGCTACTTTGATGTAACTTTATGTATAATCCTCTGGTATTAGGAGACAGTGTTTTTTGATCCAAATGATCTTTTATCGCATGTTCATTGGTATTACCCATTAGCTCCCAGATAATTCGAGTGGTTGTATCTAAAAGATCTGAGACAGCATTTGTAATTCGTGAACGGTAAATTGAACTAATCTTTTCAAATATGCGATAAGTCGTATTATCCAATTCCGAAGGGACACTTGCAAAGGAGTAATTGTTGATGTAGAACCAATGAGAAAGTCCTTTATCGACTGGGTAGTGATCGAAGTTTGGAATTACTATTTCAAAATTGGGTAAGTCTTGGAGGAAATCAATTCGTTTCCGCATATTATTAGTATGCTCTCGAAGCAAAGGTTTGAGATCAGTACCATCTTTAGCAACAATCTTAGTGTCTTTCCATACAGTAATAACGATTACGTATCCATAGTTACTTTCTATAAAATCTGCAAGCCCTTGTTTGTTATTCGGATCAATGTCAATTATGAGTGTACCGCGACAAGTACGAATCCATGTAAAAACGAACAAGAACAATGAAGGTATAACACCAAACCCTCTGTAAAAAACCTCACTAGGTATCTGCAAATCTACAACACCTTCAAGGGCGGCTGTCATGCTGCTACCAAGTTTGTCTATAAGCCCTGCAGTTACCTCTTTAGGGATGGAAAGTCTAGTTTTATTGAGACCATTATTTCCACTTATACTCATCGGCGTGTCTACTCTTTAAGTCAATGAAATACTGTTTTACTAAGAAACCCAAAGGATTTTAATCTTATTAATCAAAATCAAGCTTAACTAAAATATACTTTCACTAATTGTAATTTATTGGGCAAACAAGTTATTTTGTTCTTCCAGATTTGAAATTGATTTATGAGCCCACTCTATTTTTGAAAGTAGATTAAAAGTTCTGGCGTGCGCTTGCTTAAGTACAGAGCTGTATCTTCTAGGAATAATTGAGGTATGACCCTCATACCCTGGGTCAGCAACATCCCCCTCGCTATCAATACTAGACCCCAACACATAACAAATGATTTTTGTACTCTTGTCTACATGTCCGGCTTTCCTTATTTCCCTTGCATAATTTTTTGCCTGGTCTTTTTCCTGATAACCCAACTTAAATCCTCCTCTTTTCAGCTCAACAATTACAACGCAATCAATTCCGGATACATTATGTTCATCATCATAGCCGTCTCTTGAATAGACTCCAATTGAACTATCTGGGACTACCACAAAATCTGGCCGTCTTCCAGGTGACTCTAAGGCAGCATTTCCGAAATATTTCTTTACGATTGTAGCTAAAGTCCTATTAGAAGTAAAGCTTAGTGATTCAAACTCGGGTCCAAATATCCAAAGGCCCCTTTCAAATAATGGTTGTAAGTCATGCAACTCATCTGCGTTACTATTATTTACCAAAGGCTCTAGCTTATTAATCAGGTCAAGTCTCCATTGTAGCTCGTTCATTATTTTCTTAATGTCACTTATGCTCCATTCGTCTAGAATTGCATTTAGGCTATCCAAATCATTAGCCTTAAGTTGTGCCAATTTTTCTAATAATGAATAACCAGATCTTGATTTTTCCATATTTGCCAAAACTTTGACAGTACTTTCAAGCTCATTAACTCCAAAAGTGGGGCAATCTTTTTGGAACTCATCAATTATTTCAGATATATCTTGTCTAATGTGAGCTGGCAAAGTTTTTATCAAGTCTTTGTTTGCTGAAAACGCATCGTTTTTCCTTTCTGTTCTACTTGCTGTTAAAAGAGTAATCAAATCTTCGTTTATATGATCGTATACTTTTTTTAAGACATTGTTTAGCTCAGGCGAAGCATGAAAACCAGACCAGTCAGCTTTTACAAATGGCTTTAGAATATCAGCTTCTACGATATATACATAACGTTTCGCAATTGCATTTCTTCCATCAATTAATCTCCCACTAACATTTTCCCAACTTGGAGTACCTACTAAACGCCTATTTACCCACCATGCCACACCTTGATGCTGAGTTGTCCTATTATTCTCACCTTCAAATCTTTTCACTTTTACAATCCCGACATTTTCAATGTTAATCTCAGTTATGTCACTTTCTTGCTCTAACTCCTCAAAATCTACTTTTATGCTATTAATAGATAAAACAAATTCAGGATCTGCAATAAATTTTGAACCAACTACCTTTAGTATTGTATTTTGTGATAGGCTTATGTTTTTATTAGCAACACCACTAATGGTAGTTCCATGCATAGTGGATGTTTTTGAAGTTTGATTTTCGAGTATTTCAACTGAATAAGGGAAATCTCCCTTGGGAGTTTTAATCACTCTTGCTCTGGTTTTTTGCCCATCCTTGTGCGTTTCGACAATATATTCATTGCAGAAGCAAAACATTGCATGTCTTCCAATCCCATTTTTTCCAAATGCAGTTCTTTGTCTACCGCTTCGTCCTTTTGGAAATTCTACATTCCTCCCTTGCAATGCGATTCGATTGTAGTTAAGTTTTCCCCATCGGAAGCTGAACTCTTCTTTTGTCATTCCTAATCCATCATCGTGGATAAGAATTGTATCTCCAATTTTATCAGGCCACTTTATTTCAACATTACCTGCTCCCGCATCCCAAGCATTTGCTACCAATTCAACAATAGCATAGCGAGGATCATCAATGATTTGTCCAGCATGATGTTCAAGAAAATTTTCACCGAATGATAAAGACAGTTGTTCAGAAGGCGTTGGTGTAGCCATTGCTAAAACGGTTAAAATGATTTTATTCGAAGTGTATTCGAATTATGATCAAAAGACATTAATGTAAGAAATAGAGAAACAGTAAAGACCATAAGAGTGAATGAAAGAAGACTTAGATCTAATAGAACTTTCTTCTACTTTCTCTTACTTTTTTTCTCCATCTTGTCAAAAATCAAGTTCGTCACAATTCTCGGATCTACTCCAATCAGATCAGCTAACCTTTTAATATGCTTGATGGCAAAGTCTTCAGGTTTTTTTACCCGTTTCAGGAATGTATCATAGTGGATACCGACAGTCGTTTTGAGCTTGGTTTTACCCACGATACTAACGATTTCGTCCATATCCTCGATACTACCGGATTCCAGTAGTCGCTTGAGAGTCTTATATGCGTCCTGGTCTGCCATTAAATAATGAAGTTTGGCAAAATATCAATAACCTCCTGAAATACAATGGAATATTTCGATACTGATACTATTGATTCATATTTGAAATAAATATTTCGATTTTGAAATTTTATTATAACTTTGATCACATCAAACGTTAACCTAAAAACGAATCTGTCATGAATTCATCATAGTATCGCTTATCTTGCGAACACATAACTTATTTCAAGCGTGTTTGCTTTATTCCTGGTTCTGAAAACTACGACCTTTCAAATGATCCCAGAGTAATAAGGTAAATCGCTCACGTCTTGGCGTGGGCGTTCTTATATGGGATCAGGGTGTCGTAGCCCTTCAGACCGATAGGAACTAACCCACGTCATTTTTTTGTCCCTTCGCATTCCCGTTTCATTCAAATCTCTCAACATGAATTTACCTACCAGCTTACGGCAGGAACTATTCCGTTCCACCTTATCTGATGATGAGATTACAGATCCCTTCCTTGTCATCAAATCCTTCTTTGATTCAGGTTCCCTTCAAGACAACCGCGACCAGTTCAATACTCTTTTGGAAGTAGTATACACTGAAAGCTTCGGCGAACTGGAAAGCGGCGATAAATGGTTATTGACAACGCACCTTAAAGGCATGGAAAGACTGATCGATGCCAGTTACCTGATCCATAAAAGCCGCGATAAAGAGCGCAGGCTTTTCCATATGCAGGATGTTGAAATAACCGCAGTTCGTGCAGATACCACTAAGACCATTTTCCAGAAAATAGTAGACCTCATCAGAATCATTAGTGATGCAGGCAAAATCTACACTATCAAGTCGTCTGAAGATTCAGCCAACCCACACAATTCCCGATATGATTTCCTTGTATTACTGGATCATCCTCAGTTTGGATTCTTAGAAATGGAAAAGAAGATAGAGCAGGCATGCCAGGAATTTGGCTCAGTGGTTCCAACTTTTCACCGTATTGGAGATCTGAGAAACGAACCGGAGGTTGGTTTAATCCTGCATTACACAACTTGCACTAAAGAGAATCTTGTATTTGAACGTAACGATCAAAAGCTATCGTTTCCTGACAAATCAATTTGCCTTGCTATCGCAGCCAAAGCGAGAAAGCGGTTTGGACTAGAAATGAAGAAGGCGTTAGGCTTTCTTTCTGGAGCTCAATTCTGTATCTCCCACACGTTAGATATGAATCTTGGTACTTATTTGCTCCATCAGGCAACTGAGCTTTCTTGCCGGGCCATCCTGGCCAGCTACCTGGATTATCAGATTCATGGCCATAATCTTCACTTACTTCTCAGGCATATTCATAGAATTTCCGAAGACCTGACTAATATCCTTTCCAAAGGCACGCCTGCGGAGAATGAATTGCTCAATTTATTGAACCAATCATACTCCTCAGCCAGGTATACCAATAGTTTCAGCATAACTACCAAGCAAACTAATGAACTATTGAAGCGAGTTACTGCATTTATGAACACGGTTGATCAGACATTTGAACAAAAGATGAAAGAATTTGAAGCGAAATTCAATAGGTAAATGAATTGAGCCTCAATTGTCCTTATTGATCCTTAATTATTCTCAATGATTCTTAATCAATCCTCAATTGTGATGGTGCAGTAATTGATGAATTTCCAATAAGAATTCTATTGTTTCAGGAGGTAAAAGCGATTACCGATAAATTGAACTATCGTTTAGCGTTTGGAAGCATCAATGCTTAATAAGAACGAGCATGTTTTTACGAAAAAGGAAATTCTGTGCATTTCTGTGCCTTTCAGCGCCCGAACAATACATTTCGTGCTTTTCAGGAACAAAAAGGTCCCAAACGCGACGAATCCGGAAAGTGCCTCTTTGAGTGGTTGTAACTTTGTATGATAATTAATCATCCAAATCTTATTCCATGAAACCAGAGTCTTCGCAGATCCTCGAAAAGCTGGAAGAAATCATCGTTCTTCTCAAGCAAATATCGCATGAGTCACAGCCCAGTTTGATTCAAGACAAAGAACCACCTATTTCAATTCATGATGCTGCTGAATATCTCCAGCTATCCAGATCCCACATTTATTCGCTGGTACATTCAGGAAAACTAAAACCATTGCAGAACCGGAAGCAAGGCAGGATGCTGTTTTCGGTTCTTGATCTGAGGACTTATCTCGATACCAGACACAGATCAAATAAGCAATAATCATTTGCAAAATATTCAATCACACAAATCAATTTTATGTCCAAGACAATCATTGAGAAAAAAGAGCTTGCCGTTCCGGTTGACATTATTCTGGAAGTATCAAACCTCCTTCTGGAGCATGATATCACGAACGATATCGTGGGTACCGATCTCAATAACGACGAACTATTGATAGATGTCCAGTACGAACGCGATGAGCGGGATGTGATCAACCAGATCGAATGCAAGATTTCAGACTACTATGTTCAGGAAGCATTGGATGCCGAGGATGATAATAACGATGATGATGAGTAACTAACTGCGATTAGTGGGAACAATCGCATAAATCCGTATTTCTATGAAACCTATCCACAGGCTTGAAAGCCTTCCTGTACGTGAGGGAGAGTCCGGTCAATCTTCGGCAACAACATTGCCGGTAGAGGAAGCCAGGAAGATTCTGAACGCAAATGGGATTGAGTACACAGAGGAAGAGCTGTCCATTATCCGGGGATTCATTCACAAGATGGCAGAGATTGCTGTAACTCAGTACCACCGCAGGAAGGCTGGACAAGCCTTCCTTATTCCTATTACTCAAATAGAGCATAATGAGACAAAGAGCATATCTATATGTCCGGGTGAGTACCGACGAACAGGCTGATAAAGGCTACAGCCAAAAACATCAGGACGAACAACTGCGCAAACATTGTGAAGCGCACCAGATCGATATTGCAGGCGTTTATTGGGAAGACTACTCAGGCAAAACCTTTAACCGGCCTGAATTCAATAAATTCCTGAATTATATCAAGCAACATAAACGATCAGCCAACCTGTTGTTGTTTTTGAAGTGGGATCGGTTTTCACGGAATGTTGCTGAATCATATTCCATGATCCATCAGTTAGGCAAACTAGGAATTGAACCGCAGGCCATCGAGCAGCCATTGGATATGAGTATCCCTGAAAGCAAGATCATGTTGGCCATCTACCTGGCTGCTCCTGAAGTTGAAAATGATCGGAGGGCATTGAACGTGATCGCAGGAATGCGCAAAGCCATGAAAGAGGGCAGGCATGTGAACATGGCACCGCGTGGATATCGTAATGTCCGGGATGAGCAGAACCGCCCAACCATTGAACCCAACAAAGATGCACCGATAATCCGGTGGGTATTTGAAGAGGCATCCAAAGGGCTTTGCCCAATCATTGAACTCTGGAGAATGGCCCGCAGAAAAGGATTGAAAATTGGGAAAAGCCAATTATGGAACTTGTTGCGAAATCCGTTTTATTATGGAGTACTGCTAGTGCCAGCATACAAGAAAGAACCTGCTATGTATGTGAAAGCAGTCCACGAGCCTTTGATCTCTGAAACCTTGTTCAAAGACGTTCAGGATGTATTGAATGGCCGAAAAAGAAAAATACGGTCACACACGCATGGCATGAAAGAGCAGTTTCCATTACGTGGCTTCGTGATCTGTTCATTGTGCGGAAAGATTCTTACTGCAAGTACATCGAAGGGAAATGGCGGGCATTACCACTATTATCATTGCACGAAAGGATGCCCGTCCAGGATCAAAGCAGATGACATAAACGATAAATTCATTCAGGAACTACAAAAAATCAAAACAAACCAGAATTCGCAGGAGTATCACGCGGCAGTTATCAGGAAGGCTCTGAGCATCGATGAGAAGGACCACTCAAAAAGGGTTACTGAACTTCAGGCGGAAATTGAAAAGCGAAAAGAAGCAATCAATAAAGCCCGTAAGAAAGTATTAGAAGGCATTTGGGAAGATGAAGATTTTATCGAAACGAAGAAACAATACCAGCCAGAGATTGAAAGAATGGAAAGGGAACTAGCCAATATAGGCGATACAGATTCCTCCTTAGAAGATGAGATTGCCTTCTGTACACAATTCATCGCCAATCTCCCTGAGTACTACCTGCAATCAGACCTCATTGCGCATCGCCAGATCATTGGTTCGATTTACCCCGAAAATTTCACTTTTTCAAAAAATGGAATTCGAACCAATCGCCTTCACGCAGCCATTGAGCTGATATACAGATCCGGCGCGGATTCTCATGACCCAGAAAATAAAAAAGCCTCCGAAAATGGAGGCTTTTCCAATGTGGTGAACCGGATTGGATTCGAACCAATGACCTGCTGCTTAGAAGGCAGCTGCTCTATCCAGCTGAGCTACCGGTCCTGCTGAGGGCTGCAAAAGTAATGAATCCTCAACAAGTTAACAACTCAAATTGAAAATTCCTGCCTAAATTTTAGGTGGTACTATTTTTGCAGTTCATTTGGTTAAATTCCTGGAAATGAAAGAAAACCTGAATTTCTTATTCGAGATCCCAGTGAAAATGATGGAAAGAGCTATAAAGTTCTATGAATCGGTTTTCAATATCAAATTATCCAGAAAAATGCTGGATTTCCCCACCGGATCTGTAGATATGGCCAGTTTCCCGGAGTCTGACGAGCAACCCGGCCTCAATGGAGCCCTGATCCACCAGCCAAAAACGATGGTCACTCCCGGAGATGCGATGGTTTATCTCAATTCCCGGCTAAATAATATTGACCAGGAACTTGCACGTGTAGTAAAGGAAGGTGGGGTGATTCTTACCCCAAAAACATTTGTTTCAAAAGTGATTGGTTATATGGCCACTTTTATCGACTCTGAGGGAAATAAAGTATCACTCCTATCTAAAAAATAAGTTATAACAAATATGTCAATAAAAAATCCCTGATTAAGTTCAGGGATTTTTTATTGCTCTTATCTCCCCTTTTATAATTTCACATCAACAACAAACTGATCATCGCCTCCTGTCCTCCCCGTTCCACTTTCACCTCATGAAGCTCTTTACAATCCGGCAATAATCTCTCAATAAATGGTTTCGCCATTAATCGCTGAGGAGTGGTTAACAATATTGTTGTACCCTGCTGAAAAAATTTCTGTAATACCTGGTAAAGCCGGTCAAACTGCCCGGGATCGTAATTGATATCGCTCAGCAACAAAACATCCGTTGAAAGCCCCTCCGGCAGCTGATTCCAATCAAGTAATCTGCAGGTAACATTAGATAACTGTAAATGCTTTGCCGATCTATCCATTGTGATCACCGCTTCTTCCAGATAATCTGAGCAACAAACGGATTTTGCATATGGTGCAGATACAAAACCTGGCAATCCCAATCCGGCTGCCAGTTCCAGCACATGCTTGTTTTCTACTATTGCAGAATGCTGATGAATGAAATCCGCCATCGCGAGTGATGAGGGCCATAACCTGGTCCAATGCGGGAAAGGGATATTATCCTGCGTTTTCTTTTGCTGAAAATAACTTTCCTGTACTTCCTGTGCATCGGGTACAAACAATTCAACCGAATAACCCGGTCTCACAATATGCTTTAATTGCAACGTAACTGACATGAAGGCTCAAAGTAAATAATTTTTGCCTTTTGAATACCTGGCAGAAATGTAATTATGGAATTCGATATCACCTGATGACTGTTTTCATTATTTTAGTATTGCTTATTCATAAAATATGAAACTGATCATAACCACTCTCCTGCTTTCATTGCTTTTGACTTCAAACATGATATCCGCTCAGCCCGGAAGTACAAGGGAAGAACGCGTGAAATGGTTTACAGACGCGCGCTTCGGGATGTTCATCCATTGGGGCCTGTACAGCGGGGCCGAAGGCATCTGGAAAGGAGAACGCCTGAGGAACGGTAATAACTATGCGGAATGGATCCGTTACCGCAACCGTATATCCAGGGAAGAATATGGAACGCTGACCAGCCGGTTCAACTGGAACAAAATCAACCCCGAAGAATGGGTCTTACTGGCAAAGAAGGCTGGCATGAAATACATCATCATCACTGCCAAACACCACGACGGCGTTGCCATCTGGAATTCAAAAATCAGTGATTACAATCTCAGCAAACTATGCAATACCGATCGGGATGTTATTAAAGAACTGTCAAGTGCCTGCAGGAAACATGGCATCAAACTGGCATTCTATTATTCGCATTGGCTGGACTGGGAACACCCCTATGGTTGGGATCATAACCAGGAAATCACAGGTAAAGTAACAGATGAACAATACAACCGGTACTGGCAGGAAAAAGTATTACCTCAGCTACGTGAACTACTGACCAATTACGGCGATATCGCCATGCTCTGGTTCGATATGTGGGTTGATCACAAAACCACCATCGTAAAAAAGGAACAACTGGAACAGGTGATCAAACTGATAAGAGAATTGCAGCCCAATTGCCTAATCAATTCCCGGCTGGGCCTCACAGTGAGTAATACCGATATCGATTTTGAAACGATGGGCGACAACCAGTTTGGCGCCTACTATCAAAACTACGCCTGGGAAACATCAGGCACTATCGCCCACAGCTGGGGTTACAATGCACTGGAAAACCAATGGAAATCCACCAGCCAATTATTACAATCCCTGATCGATAATGTAAGCCTCAACGGAGGATTCACACTGAATATCGGCCCGCGTGCTGACGGTTCTGTGCCCTATGAAGGGATCAGAAGGCTGAATGATATGGGGACCTGGCTTTCGAAACAGGGAGAATCGATCTATGGGAGTTCAGGATTACCATTACGTCCTGGTCAAAACGACTGGGGACGGATCACTACCAAAAAGATCGATGCCAGCAGGCAAAGCGTTTTCCTGCAGGTGTACAACTGGCCGCTCGATCATGTGTTGAGACTCACCGGCATTCTCTCCGCACCACAGCGCATTGAACTGATCACGCAAGCAGGAAAACTGCCGTTGAAGTTTAGCCAAAACGGCCCACTGACACATATTCAATTGCCGGATAATCCTGGCAATCCTTTTGTTTCAACTATCGTTGTTCACTATGCGCAGCCTCTTAATTTGGATGCACAGGTTGTGGCAGAATCCAGTTTCGGAGGCTTCTCATTAAATGGAAGAAACAACAGCGATAGCTCTTCAAAATATGAGCTCAAACCTTATGATGGCGTGCGCCCGGCGCATTTCGTGATCGATAAACCAGGACAACTAACCTGGAAGTTCTATGCTCCCGAAGCCGGAAAATACAAGTTTGATCTTTCCTTTCATAACGCAGCAAGGAACGATATTGAATGCACTGTAACCGTACTGGACCAAACCCTTCACCAGCAATTGAAACCCAGCGGCCAGGTTGTGGTAGAACCGCATGATTACAATACTGATGAGTTTGTGAATACAAGGATGGGCAATATCGATATTCCGAAAAAAGGATATTATGAGTTGACTATAAGATTCAATCCAAAAGCCCGCGAAACCTTGTTTTTTAATAGTATCTGGATCAACAAAGCAGAAAAGTGATTAAACCCATCGCTGATTATGGTAAATCCGGCGATCAGAACTTGATCTGCAATTTGTGTGAAACAAGCTTACTGTCTTTGTAGTATTCGTATAACCACTCTTCATTTTTCCTGAACACAACACCGCTGGTGGGTCCATCTACAGCAATGTAAAAATCCTGTACTGAAGTTTTGAAAAGCGATAATACTTTTTTGGGAGTAGTATCAATCAACTGATATCCATTGGGAGTAGCCTGCGCGTACAACACGCCGGTGGCTTCAGTTACAGAAGGCGTTGTTGGAACCGGAGCAGGCGCCTGCGCCGGAGCTGCAGGTGTGGTGGCAGGAATAACAGTCTGCTGTGGTTGAGCAAAAGTAGTTCCATCATATTTGTACTGAACATCATTGAACGATGTAAAAGCATCTCTCAAAGCCATTTCATAAGCAGGTTGAAATTCCTTTTCCCGGCTGTTCCCCTCTTTACTTTTGAAAAGGACATTTCCCTGGCAGTCTTTCAACGTGATGGTAAGCCTGGTTGCGAACAAACCTTTTCTTTCAGTCACTTCCGCATTGAGCGCGCTGCACTTGTTGGCAGCTACCTCTGCCGGCATGTTTTCATTTGCCACGAAAGCAGAAAAACCTTTCTCCTCCAATAACAATTTCGCCAGTGTATTTAAACCGTATTGGTTCTCTTCTTTGGAGAAACTGAACTTTGAAGGCACAATCACATATTTGTAATTGTTGAGGGAGTTCTGCGCGTAAGTAGTAACGGTAAAGAAAACTAAAATGAGTAGTGCGGATGCTTTCATAAAATTTCTTGCTTCAGGATTACAATTTATACCCGAGAAAGTTACGAAAATAAATGAATCCATTTTTCTATATTTAATAAATGGAAAAGATCACACCCGCTGACATTCGATATCCAGACCTTGCTTCTAAAAGATTCAATAAAAGATTCAGCGGAAAACCAGACCACATCTACCTTCCATCTTCAGTGGATGATGTATTGGAAGCCGTTCAGGATGCAGTGGACAACAAGCTGAGGCTGGTGGTTCGCAGTGGTGGCCATTGCCTGGAAGGGTTTGTATCGGATCCTGCAGTGCAGGTGATCATGGACATGTGTCTTATGACGAATATCTATTACGATGCAACAAAATCGGCCATTGCCGTGGAAGCCGGTGCAACCGTTGGCGAGATGTACCGCAGGCTGTTCCTTAAATGGGGGCTTTTTCTGCCAGCAGGAGAATATCCAGGTATCGGTATGGGTGGACATATCCCCGGCGGCGCATTCGGCTTTTTTTGCCGTGAATATGGTTTGGCAGCAGATCATCTGTATGGAATAGAACTGGTCACCGTTGATACATCAGGGAAAGCCAACTGCATTACTGCTACCAGGGAGGTAAACGATCCCAACCGCGAACTTTGGTGGGCGCATACCGGAGGCGGCGCAGGAAACTTTGGTGTAGTAACGAAGTTTTGGTTCAGATCCCCTGAAGCGGTGGGCGCTGACCCCGCTTCAGTTTTGCCAAAGGCTCCGGCTTCGGTTACCACCTTCCGCTTAGGCTGGGACTGGAAGCAGTTTGATGAAAAATCATTCTCATCGCTGGTGAAGAATTTCGGCAACTGGTGCCAGCAAAACAGTGATGTCAATTCGCCTTTTGCGAAATTGTTCAGTTTATTATTCCTGAATCACCGTCAACTGGGAAGGATAGAAATAAAAGGTGTCTGTACCGGCCCCAATGCGAAGGTGCTCATCAACCAACACCTGGCGGATATTGCCACTCCCCTTGACCTTGAGCATTCGATTAAAATCGATGAATGCTCCTGGCTTCAATTTGCGCTCAACCCTTTTCCTGAATTGTTCCAACCTGGATTCGAAAATGTAAAAGCAAAAGCTAAGGACGCTTTCCTTCGTCAGGCCTTTTCTGATGATCAGATCGCAACGGCCTGGAAATTTCTGACCACAGAAACATTTATCGGAGGCATGCTCGGCATGGCCACTTATGGTGGAAAAGTGAACACAATTGCGCCTGATGCCACAGCATCTTTTCAGCGGAACTGCATTCTCGACATTGCCTGTAATGCAGGCTGGGTCGATGCTGCAGGTGAAGCCGCTACCCTGCCCTGGGTTCGCGGTTTCTACCAGGAACTTTTTGCCGCTTCAGGTGGCGTTCCTGCTCCCAACGAAAAAAATGGCGGCTGTATGATCAATCATCCGGACACAGACCTGGCGGATCCTGAATTGAACAAGTCCGGCGTGCCCTGGCATACACTTTATTACCAGGACAATTATCCGCGATTACAAAATGTAAAAATGAAATGGGACCCGTTAAATATTTTCCATCATGCATTATCCATAGAGGCGAAAAAATAACAGCTATCCTTTATTCAAAGTTCTCAACGCTTTCCTGATTATCTTTTCTGTATTCTTGTCTGCAGATTCACTCTGCCATCTTTCGCAGAGATGTTCAACAAAATCAGGACTTGTTTTACTGGCATCATTCAACCAGTTTCCAACACTGCCCTGAACATATTTTGAGGGATCAGCTTTTAGCTTTTCCAATACCGGCAGGGCCAGTTCAGGTTCTGTTTTCAATCTTTCGATGTGTTTGCACCAAACTCCCCTTGGGCGTATGGACTCGGTTGTGAACCGCCTGATATTTTCATCCTTACTGGAAGTCCATCCACTCAGGATTTCAATAGCCTGTTCCAGGTTCAGGTCTATTTCAGGGCGCAATGCCATCCATACGATTTCGCGAACGCCAAAATGTTTATCTGCCACCAAAGCCTGCGCCTGATGGAGTTTCTGGCTTATCGAAAGCTGCTGGTCAAGCCCGGTCAGAAAAGGCGCATAACAACGTATACTGTCCGATGTATGATGGGTCAATATTTCCCTGGCGGTATCTAATTCTTTCTTCCCCTGCAGATAATCATACAGTGATGCGCCTACCAGTCTGATCGTGTTCATGGTGGTAGGTGCTTTTTGCTTTTTTATCTTTTCTATGAGTTGTGAAGAGACATTTTCTGGTATAACGATATGGGTCAGATTGTTGTTGATCAATTCCACATGATCAACCGCCAGCCACTCAGTCAGGTTCACTGTTTCGATCTTTCCATGGTTCAGCAGGTCCAGTACCTCGTCGGGAATATCCATCACTTTTCTTGCGCCTTTTCTGTTCAGAATTTCCTGTTTCATAATCATAAAGTTAAGGAATGCAACTGTTGATGCTATCGGATTTGAACCGATGACCTTGTGCGTATAAGGCACCTGCTCTAACCCACTGAGCTAAGCATCAATGGAGAGATCAACCTGTGGAAACGAAAGCAGCAATGAGAGCTAAAAAAGCAAAGCCCCCGTGCTGTTTTTGCTCCGGGGGCTAATCTCTTGTATAAACCATATGTTCATAGCAACTATGATCAATCACCCGAAAGCCGCAGGCTTCCTATGACATGAACAATTGCTATGTAGTTAAATAAATTCATTGTTGTTTGTGCAGCGAAGATACTAAGTTTTTGAGATATTATTCTTCATTGATCCTGGAAGTCTTCTTCGTATCCTTCATCCATAAATAAACCGTCAGCGAAATTGCAATACAACCGGTAATATACCAGTAGAAATAATTCTCATGTCCGGCTTTCTTCAACCAGAGTGCAATGTACTCTGCACTGCCACCAAAGATCGCTACGGTCAGTCCATAAGGCAGTCCCACTCCCAGGGCACGAACTTCAGCGGGAAAGAGCTCTGCCTTTACAATGGCGTTGATACTCGTATATCCACTAACAATCACCAGCGCAACCATGATCAGTAGAAAGGCCACTACACTGGAGTCCGTTCTGCTAAGCGCTTCCAGCAAGGGCACGGTGAAAAGTACGCCCAGTACGCCAAACCCGATCAGCAGCGGCTTACGGCCGATCCTGTCAGACAATCCTCCCAGAACCGGTTGCAATAATGCAAACAGTAAAAGTGTAATAAAAGAAATATTGGTGGATTGCTCCTTGGAAAGCTGCACCGTATTCACCAGGAATTTCTGCATATAGGTGGTATAAGTATAGAAGGCCAGTGTACCCCCAGCGTTAGTCCAACAACAGTTAGCACAGCGCGTGGATGCCTGAGCAGTTCACGGATGGATCCTTTCTTTGCAGTGCTGGTTTGTTTTTGCGATTCGAAGCTGGGTGTTTCATGGAGATTGGAACGCAGGTAGAGCGCCACTACAGACAGCACGGCGCCGATGGCGAAAGGGATCCTCCAGCCCCATTCATGAAGTTGCTTATCCGTGAGCAGGAATTTCTGTAAGATGATCTGAATACCCAGGGCTATCAGCTGTCCGCCAATCAGCGTCACATATTGAAAACTGGAATAAAAACCACGCCTGTTCCTGCTGGCCATCTCACTCAGATAGGTAGCCGAAACACCGTATTCACCGCCAACGCTCAATCCCTGGAGCAGCCTGGCCAGCAGCAGGATCACCGGTGCCATAATGCCGATCTGCGCATACGTTGGCGTAAAAGTGATCAGCAATGATCCGAATGACATTAATAGTACAGACCATGTCATTGAAACTTTACGGCCTTTTTTGTCTGCCAGCATACCGAATAGCCAACCACCGATCGGGCGCATCAGGAACCCCAATGCAAATACGCCGGCAGTGTTCAGCAATTGGGCCGTTGCATTGCCCGTAGGGAAAAAAGAAGATGAAAAATATAATGCAAAAGCGGAATAAGCATACCAGTCGTACCACTCCACCAGGTTGCCGATAGTGCCCCCGATGATGGCTTTCAACCTTGAGCCTGAAATTTTTTCCTGATGGGACATAATGTTTTCTTGATTGCGGGAAATCATTGTCTGCAGAGTCTTCTGATCAATGCTGCATGAGCAGGATATTTGCTGAGCAGTTCCTCCGCTTTTGCCAGCTCGAAATCTTCAAAATCGAATCCCGGCGAAACAGTACAACCCGTGAATGCAAATTCGCTACCCTCAGCCGGTTCACTGGCAAACCAGCAATTGGCGGGCACTACAAACTGGAACAATTCTCCTTCAGCAGCATTACTTCCCAGGGAAACGGTCTGTAATTCACCATTCAAATGCAGGATATGCACCAGCAGGGTTTGTCCTGCATAAAAATGCCAGCATTCATCACTCTTTATTTTGTGAAAGGCAGAAAAATTGCCACTCTCCAGCAGGAAATAAATAGCCGTGGAGAAAAACCTGTTACCGCCAAATCTTTCAGGCAATGCAGATGCAGGCGCTATTTCGCTGCTTCGATAGGTTTCCTTGTAGTAGCCTCCTTCCGGATGCGGAAGCAGCTGATACTGGCTGATCAATTGTGCTGCAGTGTTCATATTCTATTTGTTCAGTTTTCCACTATTCGGCTTCAATATAGCCAAATCCTGTATCTTACCATCATGAAACTGTTCCAGCAAACCATTTCACTGCCGCCGAAAAGAAGAGGTTTTCATCTCATCACGGCAGAGATCAGCAGGGCTATTCCGGAATTGTCAGAACTGAAGGCAGGCATGTGCCAGGTGTTCATTCAGCACACATCCGCTTCGCTCACCATCAACGAAAATGCAGATCCTACGGTGCGGGCAGATTTTGAAACCTTTTTCAACAAAGCTGTCCCGGAAAACGATCCGGATTTCCTTCACAACGATGAAGGCTCCGATGATATGCCTGCACACCTGAAAGCGGCGCTGCTGGGCAATCAGGTATTGATACCCGTACGTCATGGAAGACTGGCGCTCGGCATCTGGCAGGGAATCTATCTTTGCGAACACCGCAATCACGGCGGCAGCAGAACAGTAGTGATCACCGCCTGGGGACAGTAGGCAATGTTACAATTCCTTAACAATACTAATATCTCCTGCTACGGTTGTCTGGAACTGGTACCTTATTTTTGCTTTTCAAATCAGTCACACCCATGAAGAAACACGTTATGCAATTAAGCGGGGTATTGCTGTTGATGGCCGCCCCGGTTATGATGAAAGCTCAATCTGTTGAGCAGGTAGGAAATGCAGTGGAAAAGGTTGGCAATATTTTCAAAAAGAAGAAAAAAGAAAACCCGGAAGCTACAGCTACCAGCACCCCTCCCTCTGCTGCCAAAGAAAACAACCGGATCATCATTCACTCGAAGTATGATTTCGTGGCAGGCGACTCCCTCCTGTTTGCAGATAATTTCGAATCCACCGAAACCGGTAAATTCCCCACCCAATGGAAAACGGATGGCAGCGGCGAAGTGGTAACCCTGGAGGATTTCCCCGGCAAATGGCTTTCAATCGCCTCCAAAGGCATGTATATCCCTAAGATCAAAGGCGGGATTACCAAAGACTTCACAGTGGAATTCGATCTTATTATTGCGAATAACAGCAATAGTCATACGCTTTTTATCGATTTTGAGGATGCGCTCAACGGCAATTTCGATCTCTATCCCAGTAATCCTTTTCTCCAACTGAGGATCTATGAAGGCGGCTCTGCATGGGTAGACAGTAAAGCGAAAAATATATCCACCAATGTAAACAGCAGCACCTATAATGAAGGCGGAAAAAAGAACCATATCGCCATCCGTAAACAAGGTGAGCGCCTGCAGGTTTTCATCAACGAAGAAAAGACTTTCGATATCACCAACGCATTTGAATCAAAACGTACCTACAGCACTTTCAAGCTGGGAGCGCAGTTCAACAATCCTGCCGCTTTCCTGATCTCCAATGTGAAGGTCAACGGCTACAAGTGATCAAACATAGCACAATGAAAAACGGCTGCATGTTACTTCATGCAGCCGTTTCCATTTTTGCTGATTTCTATTATTCTTTTATTATCGGAAGGTCGATCTTATTGTCGCCGTTCGACTGTGGATCATTCCCTTTCAGATAGTCCGGAAGGTTCAGTCCGGCCATGTTGAACAGATCGTTCAGTGGTGGAACTGTCTTCATCATATTGGAAACGAAATTGGAGGTAGACGTTCCATTTGTTCCGTTTCCATTTGCAGAATCCCATACAGTGATCTTGTCGATCTTGATATTCTTCACGGCTTCCACCTGTGTGGCTACCAGCTCAGGCAGCTTCTCGATGAGCAGCAACTGGAAGGCCTTGTTGGCATCGCCGCCAGCCGCAGCAACAACCTGCTTGTAACCTTCCGCCTGTTTGGTGAGGATCTCATACAAACCATTCGCTTCAGCCTGCATTTTAGCGAAGATGGCATCCGCTTCACCTTTCGCATTTTCGCGGATAGTTTCTGCGGCGGCCTGCGCTTCAATGATGGCGCGCTGTTTGGCGATCTCGGCTGGTATCACGATATTGGCAACCTGAGTGGCGCGTTCTCTTTCTGAACGTGCATTTTCCGCTTTCTGTTCAGCTACATAAGATGCTTCGAGTGCTCTTGCCTGTTGTACTTTTTCAGCTGAAATGGCTACACGCAATGCTTCCGCTTCTTTCTCCCTTCTGGCCGCTTCGGAGTTCGCAATGGCGATCTTTGCTTCGTTCTCACCCTGGATAGCGATAGCATTGGCTTCGGCGGTTTTCACACGCGTATCCCTTGCAGCTTCGGCTTTACCGATGGTTTCATCCTTTACGGCAGTGGCAATGCTGATCTCTTTGTCTTTCTGCGTGATGGCGATCTTTACATCACGGTCCCTGTGGGTTTCAGCGATCTGTGTATCTTTTTCCCGGTCCGCGAGCGCCTTTCCGGTTTCACCGATCTTCTCCTGCTCAGCCACGCTGATCTTGGCCTCGTTGATGGCTTTGGCAGCAGCTTCCTTACCTAACGCTGCGATATAACCGCTTTCATCCTTGATATCGGTTACGTTCACGTTGATCAGTTTCAGGCCGATCTTCTTCAACTCACTGTCCACGTTCTTGGAGATATTTTCCAGGAATTTGTCGCGATCAGAGTTGATCTCCTCGATGGTCATCGTAGCGATCACCAGGCGGAGTTGCCCGAAGAGGATATCCTTTGCGAGTTCCTGGATCTGCTCTGCGCTGAGGCCCAGCAGCCTTTCAGCCGCAGTGTTCATATTGTCCGCTTCCGTGGAAATGGCGATGGTGAACCTACAGGGCACATCCACACGGATATTCTGCCGGCTCAGTGCATTGGTCAGATTGGCTTCGATGCTCAATGGTTTCAGGTCAAGAAAAGCATAGTCCTGGATCACCGGCCAGATGAAGGCGCCACCGCCGTGTATACATTTGGCTGATGTGCCGCCGGTGCGGCCATAGATCACCAAGATCTTATCACTCGGACATCGCTTGTACCTGGATACCAGTGCGAGAATGGTCACGAACAGCACTACTGCCCCGACCACAATAGTCATAATAGGAGATAACATATGGGGTTCTTAAATTTTTTCTACGATAAGGATATGTCCATTTTCCACTTTTACAATTTTCACAGTGGCTCCGGTAGGAATTCGTTCCTGTGTTGTCATGGCTTCAAGCTCGCGCATGGAACCACCAACACTGATCAGGATCTTCCCCCTTCCTTCCATGCCGCCGGGAATGGCGAGATATACTTCTGCAGTTTTATTGATCGTATCGTTGATGCGGAAAGAATTGTCTTCACCCAGTTTTACAATCTGTCGGATAATAAGAAAAAAGAGAAAAAGGAAACTTATGCCGATAATCAGCGCTACAATCACAAGCAGCGTTGGATTGGAAATAGTTCCGTAAAATGAGATACCTCCCCAACTGAAACCAAGCAGGAAATTGATGAGGTTGCGGAATGAAAAAAGCTGGAACGGGGTATCACCTCCGTGCAGGTTACTGTCGAAATCTGCATCCAGTCCATCGGTTGCATCTGCACCAACAAAGGTCATCACAGTTTGAATGAGAAAGATAACGCTGACGGGAATGGCGATGAACCAAAACATTTTCAGCAACGGTGTAAGGTTGTCGAGTAATTCCATACGCGATTGAGTTGGGGTTTACAAATCCTGGGCTGGTGAATGAAAGATAAGGATTTTTACCGTTAGTGCAGGAAATGGACCATTTGTTACAGATTATATAGCATTTTTTTAATCCATCAGTCCCAATCTTTTCAATCTCACGATGATAGCTCCTTTTGTTCTGCCGAAATGATCGGCCATATCGGCAATGGAATTGAAGTTCTCGTAAAGTATCGTCAGTTCTTCATCCTGGAAGGCGGACCAGGGCTTGCCTGATTCATTGGTAGTATCCTTTCTGCGGGAATTTTCGAATGCGCGGTTAACCGGCGCCGTTCGTAAGGGTTTCTGCGGATCTCCCGGTTTCTTTTTTGCTTTTTCTTCTTTTGTATCGGTACGGAAGATCACAGGGGAATTTCTGAATCCTTCTGGCATCAGCATATCGGGAATATGTAAATGATGTTTGGCGCGGGTGAGCGCAACATACAAAAGATTGATCTCTTCATTCAACCTGACCAGGTCAGGCTTCTCATTTTTGGAAGCAGCTTCTCCTTTCGCTTTTTTCAGTTTATTCTCGGAAATGAAATCGTTCACCAGATGTACGGTATCGTATTCCATTCCTTTGGCACGGTGTACGGTGGAAAAGATCATGTCTGCTTTTTCCCTGTCCTCATCCCCTATATGCAGTTTTTTCAGGGAACGCATGATATCATAGATCTCATCTCCGTATTCTTTCACTACTTCAACCATCATGGCAAGCTGCGGGTCTTCTGTTTTTTCGATATACTCTTCCAGCTCTTCCAGGTTACGCATGGAGCTGATAAGTTTGTCGCGGATCTTATCGGGCTTATTATTGGCGAGGTTCAGCACATCGTAGAGGGATGCGCCTTCATCGGCATAGGTGTAGCTGTTGAAATTACCTTCGAAATAGATGCCTTTGATCTTCCGGTTATTGGTTATATACTCGATGGCATTGAGCAGGAGTCCCAGGTTGGTGCGCGCAATGGTGGCATTGGTCTTCACTTTTACAGGCGCGCCTTTGCCGGTGATGGGCACAGGTTGATGATCCCCCAAATGTTCTTTCCAGTACAGCACTTCTGTTGCCAGATCGGCGATATCCTGCGGAAAGCGGAAGCTGGTACTGAGTTGCAAAGTTTTGAAGCCTGTCTTCTCCAGTGAATTAACGGCATGGCGCCAGCCATAGATCTGCTGATGGGTATCGCCCACGATCACTTTGATGGCTTTCTGTTTTACAAAAACATCCAGCATGGCGGCGGAAGCATCCTGCGCTTCATCGAAAAGGATATAATCGTAAGGAAGTTTCGGACAGAGCAGCTGGAATTTCTTCAGGTAGAAATCGTGCGGGATATCGATTTCTCTTTTTTCCATTTTTGCCAGTAGTTGACGGGTGCCCAGTTCAATCTCGGGATAATGTTTGCGTACGAATGTTTTTGCTGTTGGGTCGGTGATCAGGTCCAGATAATTCAGTTCCTGTACTTTCTTTTTGTTGCTATTGCAGAAAAAGGAAATGAATTTGCTGATATGGTTGGCGAGAATATACTCATTGTGCTTTTCTCCGCTGCTGCGCAGGCCGAGCAGTTCCACTATTTCGTGTGTGTTGAGATCTTTCTGCCTGATCTTGTAGCCAGATCCTCTTACCACATAATCGAAGGCAAGAGAGTGTGCCGTTTCCACTCTTACATTTTTCAGGCCGCGTGCTTCAAACTTTTTGGCAGCTTCCATTTTCACGGAGCGATTGAATGCGAGATAGAGGATAGAGCTGGAAGATGGCCTGCTCACTGCATATTCGATGATGGTAGTGGTTTTGCCGGAGCCAGCAACAGCATTGATAGCCACATCTCCCTTGCTACGGATCACGGCCAGTTGTTCTTCGGTCAGTTCCTTCTTTTTGTTCACACTGTTTTTGCTCGTACTCATAATTTACCTGCGGGCGGCAAATGTAAATCATTTTGACGGAGTGATCAGAGACCGAGCTCTTTCAGAAATGAATCTTTGTAATTACTGCCGATAGGTATCTCGATCCGATGGATGAATACGCGGTTGCCTTCGATATGCGAGATGGCGGATTTGTTGATGATGAAGGAGCGGTGCACCCGGATGAATTGCGCAGCGGGTAATTGTTGCTCAAATCCGGAGAAAGTGATGGCGGGCATATGCGTGTGTTGCGGTGTAACGATCCTGGTGTAATTGCCGCTGGCTTCTGCATACAGGATGTCTTTGAATGGCACACGAAAGATCTTGTTATCGGTGCGGATGAAGAGAGCGTCCTCTCCTTTTTCCGATTCCTGTTGTCCATTTACAGGATTCCTTTTTGCATATTTTCTATGGCTTTGTCAACGGCCATGATAAAACGCTCAAGGGAAAAAGGTTTGAGCAGGTAATCGCAGGCTGCGAGATCGAATGCATTTACGGCATATTCCTTGTAAGCCGTGGTGAAGATCACCTGTGGCGGCTCTTTCACAGTTTTCAGGAAGGCGATGCCATCCAGCACCGGCATATTGATATCGAGGAAAAGGATATCCACGGAATGTTCCTGCAATGCGGCTTTGGCTTCCAATGCATTGGAGCAGCTGGCTACTACCTGTAAAGCTGGAAGATGCCTGCAATAACCTTCGATGATCTCGCGGGCAATAGGCTCATCATCTGCGATCACACAATTGTACCTGGCCATTATTTTGCTTTTAGTTGTAACATCACGGAATAGGAATTGTCCTTGTCTTCGATACTGAGATCGTATTCTCCCGGATACAGCAGCGCCAGCCTTTTTCGTACACTTTCCAGGCCAAAGCCGCTATGAGAGTTCAGCATTGTACTTCCCTGATTGTTGCTGTTGGAATTCCAGACGGCAAACAAAATGGTGTCTTTCCAGGTTTTGAGTTGCATGCTGATCTGTATCTCCTGGTTGGTTGTATTTTTCGCATGTTTGAATGCGTTCTCGATGAACACGATCAGCAGCAGCGGTGCAATCCTAATCTCAGGATTGATATTCGGTTCGATCTCCACATACAGCAACAGTTTCTCTCCTACCCTGATCTTTTCAAATTCGATATAGTTCTGGATATAGTCCAGCTCATGTTTGAGTAGTACGAATTGTTCCTTTGCATCATACACGGAATAACGGAGCAGGTCTGAAAGTTTCAGCAAGAGCGGCGGCACTTTATCATGTCGTGTAAGACTGATGCCATAAATATTATTGAGGGTATTGAAAAGGAAATGCGGGCTGAGCTGGCTTTGCAGTAATTGTAATTCGCTCTGGCTTTGGGCAGCTGAGACTTTGGCTTCATTGAGCTGTCCTTTCACGGTAACACGGATCAGTTTGATCAGTATACCGGAGGTGATGCTCAGGATCAGCAGTGGCACTCCCATGAAGAGAAAGGCCATGAAATCCGAGCTCATCCGCAAAGTAGCGCCAGCCATGATGAATACGAGGATAATAGTAAAGAAAATGATCACACCCAGCCAGAAGAAGATCCGCCTGGGAATTTTATATTCCTTGCTGGCCCAGAGCAGAGACACATACCTGCCCATAAAAATGCCGAGAATGAAAAACACGGTGATCAGGAAGGCCGTTACTTCCTCATTGTTGTTCATCCGCTCTTTCGTATAGAAAAGAGCAGCCATGAAAATGGGGATTCCGGCTCCGATGGCCAGCCAGAGATAACCTGGATTGGTGGGCGCTTTTGGGTTGGCTGTATTTCCTTTGAGCTTCATAATGTTTTTTTCAGTGGTGGTAACACAAAACTGGACAGGCAAATCCAGACCACGAAAAGTTCCTGACGAATACTGACCGCACACTGATGGAACACCGTTATGGATGGACGAAAACCTTTGTCATGCCCGGCCGGGCTTCCGTCATGCCACAAGCCTTGTTCAACATGATTATTTCCTGACGCTGCAACCCTTCGCCAAATTTGCAGAAACCTTCATCTCTTTAACCGCTAACATCATGAGAACAATCTTACTATTCCTCTTTTTCATTATTACTGTTTCAGATCTGATGGCCCAGGGCAGGTTCCGGGCAACGGTCAGTGGTCAGATCAAAGATATACAAAACGAACCCGTTTCCGGAGCAACGGTAAACTTATTGATGGCCGGGGATTCCACTGTAGTGATACGCCTTACGTCGGGGAACAATGGCAGTTTCGAGTTAAAAGTCGGCAGCCCTGGTATCTACCTTCTGGCTGTATCAGCAATCAGTATGGAGCCTTTTATCAGTCTTCCATTCACTATCGACAGTGCAGGCAAAAAGCTGCAGTGGCCGGCCATCATTCTTCGTCCTCAGAAAAAGACCGCCCTGAAAGAAGTGGTGGTCACTGCCAAAAAACCTTTGCTTGAATATGATCTTGACAAAACCATCGTGAATGTGGAATCGATGATCGGCGCTGCTGCAGGCAGCTCCCTGGAAGTGCTGGAAAAAACACCGGGAGTAACGGTAGATAATAATGGGGAGATCACAATGAATGGTATGCAGAGCGTTACTGTACTGATAGACGGAAGACCAACCTATATGAGCGGCCGTGATCTTGCAGCCTACCTGCGCTCCCTGCCCGGAAGCCTGCTTGAAAAGATAGAGCTCATCACCAATCCTCCTGCAAAATATGATGCCAATGGCGGAGCCCTCATCAATATAAAACTGAAGAAGAAAAGAACGCAGGGCTATGCAGGCAGCGCCACCCACAATTCAAATATTGGAAAACGATACAGAACATACAATTCCATCAACCTTAATTACCTCAACAGGAAGATCAACTATTTCGGCAACTTCAGTTACAGCCGCTATACTGAGCGCAATCAAAGTACGGATGACAGGGCATTCTTTACGACCGGCGGACAACGAACTACCGCCACGAAAGTGGAAAACGATAACGATGCCCGCAGTGACGAGCTCTCTGCCAGACTGGGAATGGACTATAATCTCAACAAAAAAACAACCCTGGGCATTATCCTGAATGGCACAACCCGGAAAAGGAACGATGGATCGGAATACATCACGCAAATGTTCAGCACCAACGATTATCCGGATTCCACCGGCAGGGGCAACAACTCCACCCATGGCAGATGGGAACAACTGGGAGCCAATGCCAATATGCAGCACCGGTTCACAGAAAAAGGCGAAGAAATAACAGCAGACCTCAATTATATCCGATACAATAACAGAAGTACGCAGGACCTGAGCAATTACGTTGAAGACCAGTCAGGCCAGTTGGGCAATATCAGCAATTTCCTTTACCGGCTTCCCTACAGTACCGATGTATTCACTGCAAGAATGGATTATTCATTACCATTGAAAAACAAGGCAAGCTTCAGCACCGGCCTCAAATCAGGGCTGGTAAAGAACAATCACCAATCCGACTATTATTCCATTCCTGACAACAAGCCTGTTCCGGATTACAGTAAATCCAACCACTTCATCTATCGTGAATATATACACGCTTTGTATGTGAACGGGCGGAAAGACTGGAAACGATTCGGTCTGCAACTCGGCCTGAGATGGGAGTACACGCAAACCAAAGGCAACCAGCTGGGAAACGAGGCAGTGGCCCCATCGATGTTCAGACGTAACTACCATTCCTTTTTTCCATCTTTCTTCACTTCTTACAAACTGGACAGTGCGGGAAAAAACTCACTGGCATTCAGTTATGCCAGAAGGATCAACCGGCCGGGCTATCACCAGCTCAACCCATTCCTGTTCTTTATCGATCAGTACAGCTATACCACCGGTAACCCCATGCTGAATCCCACAATCGCCAATCGCATTGAACTGAACTGGCGATACAAACAATTACTGACCACCCGTCTCATGTACGAAAGGCAGGATGATGGCATTGCCAATGCTACGCAGATCGATAAGAACACGCAGATCAACAGGCCGGAAAATTTCGCAGCCCGCGATCTCCTTGCATTGATGGTGAACCTGAGTTTCAAACCCGCCAAATGGTGGAACATGAACTTTCATATTGCCGGCGCCAGATTCTCTACAAATGGAAAGCTGTACAACCAGTCGATCGACCTTCAACTCTATACCTGGAGAACGCAAATACAGAATCAATTCAGCATAAGCAAAACCTGGAGCGCAGAGCTGTATGCCACTTATCACGCGCCGAACATCAACTTCCAGACCTACGTGAAATCCAGGTATTGGATAAATACGGCCGTCCAAAAGAAAGTATTGAAGAACAAAGGCTCCATCAAGCTCAACCTGGAAGATATTTTCCATTCCATGGGAACCAGGGAGGAGAACAGGGGCCTGGTGAATGCATATTCTTTCCGCACCAATGATCCCGATACGCGACGTATAGCCATTTCCTTCAGCTACAATTTTGGTAAGGAAACATTCAGCCGTAAACGAAAATACAATGACGATGCTGCCGATGAATTAAAAGAGCGGGCACAGTAAAGGATTTTCCCGATCACAATCTTTTTGCTCCCGATCCCGAAAACAGGATGTACTCAGCATTGATGTAAAATTCTAATCAACCAGCATAAACGAAGCCGCTTGCTGCGATTTTGCAGCAGGCGGCTTTCTAATATAAAATATCATTACCTTCGCCCCCGCATTTGGTTCTTCAACCACTCCGGTGGAAGAGGATTAAAATGGGAACCCGGTGTAAATCCGGGACTATCCCCGTAGCTGTAAATTCCAGTAATGGTTTGTCTAACAAAGCCACTGTTCTCGCTCCCCGCAGAATGGGAAGGCAGGCAAACCGGAATAAGTCAGAAGACCTGCCAGATGCTCTAGTCGTAGCTTTCGGGTGAAAGGTTTCAGGACAACAGTGCGGACCCCGCATGTATTCCATCTATTCCTGCAAGGCTATTACTGATCTGAGAATGTTTTTTCATCAATTCAAAATTGATCTGTAATACCATCAGCTCATGAAAAATGTAATCAAAGTATCCGCACTCTGCATTGTAACCACTATGGCAGGGCTCACCGGATGTAAAAAAGATTCCGACGAGAAAATACCGGATGCCGTAACTATCAAAACACCTGCCGGAGGTTTCACAGCCGACAGGTTGAAAACACTGAAGCTTTCCACAGAAACCAATATTACCAACGGAACCCGGGAATGGAAAGTAGACGATCAGCTGGTGAGCACAGACAGTGTTTACTATTTCATCAGCGACAAGGAAGGTACTTACCAGGTATCCATCACAGTTAGTAACGGCAACAGGATTGCCACCAGCACAGCAACCATCCAGGTGAAGAATGAAACGGTTGCGTACAAACGTAATGCCATGAAAGTATTCGATTTTCAGCCGGCGCCAGGTCAATTCCTGAATGAACTGCCCATGTGGGAATCAGGCATTACCGAAGCACAGATGATCGCCAGGGCACAGGATGAGATCCTGGCCAACCGCATGGTGTCTCTCGGTACTTTTGGCGGCTATATCGTAATGGGCTTCGACCACGCCGTTATGAACGTTCCCGGACAGGCCAATTTCAGGGTGCTGGGCAATGGATTCGCTACCTGGTCTGAAGCCGGTATCATCGAAGTAGCCGTAGATGCCAATGGCAACGGATTGCCCGATGATGAATGGTTCGAGATCGCAGGATCGGAATACAACAAAGCCTCCACCATCAAAGATTATGAGATCACCTATTACAAGCCCAATGAAGAAAAAGAACCCGTGACCCACCCCAATTTCCCTTACGCATCGGATATGGAATATATCAAATGGACAGATAACAAAGGGGCACCGGATATGTGTATAAGAACTCTTTCCATAGTCAATCCTATTATCCCCAGTGGAAAGGGAATACCCTCACCTTCAAAGGCACTAAGATCGCGAATGATAAGATCGAGAACAGTTCAGAAGATCCGGAATTCCCGTATTGGACCAGTGGTGAATTCGATTTCGGTTATGCAGATAACTGGCCGAATAGCGATGAAAGATCCGCTATAAAGCTGGATTGGGCCGTGAGTAAAAAAACCGGACAACCCGTAAAACTTTCCGGCATTCACTTCGTGCGTGTATACACCGGCCTGCTCGCCGATATCGGCTGGCTCGGAGAGCTCTCTACTGAAGTTGGAGGAGCAGAAGACCTTAATATTCCAAAAAAATAATCGGACGATCAGGGCTTGCAAAGCCTTGCCATAACTAACTTTTATGGTCATGCGCTTTGCAGTCTGCTGGTTGAATTTTCCTGTTAATGAAGCATCCCTTTTCATACCTTCTCCTCTCCCTTCTTTGCTCAACCGCGGCGGTTCAAGGCTTCGCGCAGCAGCAGCACAGTTCCGGCGTTCGTCACCTGGATTCCGTTGTAGTAACTGGTGAAAGATCCCGCAGGGAGATCATTCCTGTGCAGGTACTTTCCGGAGCAGCGCTGAAAAAACTCAGCGTGTATTCCGTGGCAGATGCCATCCGCTATTTCTCCGGTGTACAGGTGAAAGATTATGGCGGTATCGGCGGACTGAAAACGGTGGATGTGCGCAGCCTGGGCAGCCATCATGTAAAAGTATTCTACGATGATATTGAATTCAGCAATGCCCAGAACGGCGTAGTGGACCTGGGCAGGTTTTCGCTTGACAATATGGAAGCCATCAGTCTCCACAATGGTCAGAAAAGCGCCATCCTGCAATCAGCCAAAGATTATGCATCTGCCAGTTCCGTTTACCTCACTGCCCGTATGCCGCAGGTAACAAAAGAGAAAAAAGATCTCTTCAAAGCCACCATCAAAGCAGGTTCCTTTGGCACCATCAACCCTTCAGGATTCTGGGAACACAGATGGTCAGACAAGATCAGTTCTGCGTTCAGTGCAGAATTCCTGAACACTAGCGGAGAATACAAATTCCGCTACGCGAAAAAAGACGGATACGATACAACAGAAAAAAGGAAAAATGGAAATGTGCAATTGTTCCGCCTGGAAGGAACAGTATTTGGCAAAGTATTGAATGGTGAATGGAAAGCCAGGCTGTACTGGTACAAATCAGAAAGAGGTTATCCCGGCGCAGCCGTTCGCGAACTGCCGGGATTGTTCCCGAACCAGGACAGGCAGTGGGACAATAACTTTTTTGCACAGGCATCTTTCCGGAAGAATATCAGCAAGTGGTATACCCTGCAGTTGAAAACAAAATTAGCACATGATTACCTGCATTATATTTCCGATCCACGGAAAGATGTCAGCACCATGTACATCAACAATACCTACAAACAGCAGGAAGTGTATGTATCCGCTGCCAATCTTTTCAATATCACTAACTGGTGGAGCCTGAATGCCGCTGCTGATCTCAGTTTCAATAAGCTGGATGCCAACCTGGTGAATTTCGCATATCCAAGGCGGTTAAGTACCCTGGCAGCCCTGTCTTCTTCCTTCACTTTCAATCGCGTGAAATTGCAGGGATCCCTCCTGGGCAGTTTTGTGAATGAAGAAGCGAGACTTGCCAACAGCTCCGCAGGTAACAAGCAGGAATATACGCCCAGTCTGATTTTCAACTGGCAGCCTTTTTACGCGAGGGAGCTTCATTTCCGTGCTTTCTACAAACGCATTTTCAGGATGCCAAGCCTGAATGATCTCTATTATACACAGATCGGCAACAAAGACCTGGCGCCTGAATACACCACACAGTATAATGCCGGTTTCACTTATACATTCTCCGGGAAAACAGGAATCCTGCGCAGACTGGAACCGCAGGTGGACCTATATTTCAACAAAGTGACCGATAAGATAGTGGCGATGCCCACTTCCAACCAGTTCCGCTGGACCATGATGAACCTCGGTCAGGTACAGATCAAAGGCATGGATATTTCAATACCTGCTTCCTGGCAACTCTTCGGGCAATTGCTACTGGATACAAGATTCAGTTACACCTACCAGAAAGCGCAATATTTTGTTGACAAAACTGATCCGTTTTACGGAGGCCAGATCCCTTACGCGCCCTGGCATAGCGGTTCCGCCATCATCAGCCCCGGGTGGAAAACATGGAGCCTCAATTACAGTTTCGTGTATACAGGCGAGCGATACAGTTCCGTGGCGAATATCCCCGAGAACTATGTGAAGCCCTGGTACACTCATGATCTCGGTTTGACCAAACTGATCAAAAAAGAGAAAAAAGAATGGCGGTTCTCAGCCGAAGTGAACAATATTTTCAACCAGCAATACGAAGTGGTGCAATGGTACCCAATGCCCGGCATCAACTACCGGCTCACTGCCAGCACACAACTGTGATCACTAATCGAAAAAATGTATAGCCATGAAAACCCTGTTGCCCATCTTACTGCTTGTTGTGCTGCTGAATGCCTGCCGTAAGGAAGATGCCATCATCCCTCCTACTCTCAACAAGGTAACAGAAGGCACCAATGGTATTGTGAAAGGCTTCTTCCTGCTGAATGAAGCCAATATGGGCAGCAATAAATCATCCCTGGATTATTTCGATTATGAAACAGGAGTGTACTGGAAGAATATCTTCGCCACCCGCAATCCCACTGTTACAAAGGAACTCGGTGATGTAGGAAACGATATCCAGATCTATGGCAACAAAATATATGCTGTGATCAATGTGAGTAACCTGGTGGAAGTGTTGGACCTGGGCACAGCCACACATATCGGTACTATTTCGGTTCCCAATTGCCGATATATTACTTTCCACGAAGGATACGCCTATGTGAGCTCTTATGCCGGCCCTGTCAAGATCGATCCCAATGCACGCCTGGGTTATGTGGCACGCATAGATACAGCCACACTCCAGGTGAAAGACACCTGTGTAGTGGGCTACCAGCCGGAAGAAATGGTGGTCCGCAACAACAAACTCTACGTGGCCAATTCAGGCGGTTACCGCGTTCCGAAATATGACAGCACTGTTTCCGTGATCGATCTAAATACTTTCAAAGAAATATCGAAGATCGAGGTGGCCATCAATCTCCACCGCATGAAAAAAGATAATCATGGAAATATCTATGTGACCAGCCGCGGTAACTATTTCAAAATACCTTCCCGTACCTTCATCATCAACGCATCCGATGAAGTTTCCGAACTACCGGAACTCCCTGCCAGCAATCTGACCATCCTCGGGGACACTGCCTATGTATACAGCACTGAATGGAATTATACCACCGGCAAGAATACTATCAGCTATGCTCAAGTGAATACTACCACCCATGAGATCGTATCCCGTAATTTCATCAAAGACGGTACTGAATCAAAGATCAAAATTCCCTACGGCATTGCCGTTAACCCGGAGACACGCGAGATCTATGTAACCGATGCAGGCAATTATGTTACCCCCGGCCGCATTTATTGCTTCTCGCCAGAGGGCATACGAAAATGGGATACCCAAACAGGCGATATCCCAGCCCACTTCGTGTTCACTTACAAACGTTTGAGCGGACTGTAGCACTATTAAGTTTGAGCAATTAGTCATTACTTTGTAACTGTGAAGCAGGTATTGCGACCAATGGTTTACCTAATGATGATATTACATGAGCTCAACATCAACGGTTTTATTTCATAAGCGCGTAACGGCAGCCGGCGTATTGATTGCTGCCGGCATTGTTTTTGGCGACATCGGCACATCGCCGCTTTATACACTGAATGCCGTCTTTCACGGCAGGGTGATCACGGAAGAAGTAGCGCTGGGCGCACTCTCCGCCATTTTCTGGACCCTCTTCTTTCAAACCACGCTCAAGTATGTGATCATCACCCTGCAGGCCGATAACAAGGGTGAAGGTGGTATCTTCTCGCTCTATGCATTGATCCGTCGTTACTGGGGCCACTGGCTGCTGATCCCTGCAATGGCAGGCGGCGCCTTTCTCATTGCAGACGGCATCATCACTCCTCCCATCTCTGTTGCTTCCGCAATAGAGGGTTTGCAGAAATTCAACCCGCATCTCAATACTGTTCCTATCATCATCGCCATACTGGTTGGGCTATTCCTGTTCCAGCAATTCGGAACAGAAAGGATCGGTAAGATCTTTGGTCCGGTGATGTCTGTCTGGTTCACATTTATCGGAGTGCTCGGCATCATGGCCATGACGCAATACCCCAGTGTTCTGAAAGCACTCAATCCTTATTATGCCTATGTAATGTTGCGTGAAGTGCCCGGCGGTTTCTGGCTGCTCGGCAGCATCTTCCTTTGTACAACCGGAGCCGAAGCGCTGTACAGCGATATGGGCCATGTAGGCCGCAACAATATCCGCATCAGCTGGATCTATATCAAGGTAATGCTGATCCTCGCTTATGCCGGACAAACAGCCTGGCTGCTGAACCATGTAGGTGAAACCACCGGAGAGGTCAGTCCATTTTTCCATATTGTTCCCGACTCCATTTACATACCAGCCGTGATCATCGCCACCATGGCTACCATTATTGCCAGCCAGGCGTTGATCAGTGGTTGCTTCACGTTGATCAATGAAGCCATACGCCTCGATATCTGGCCGCGGCATCGTGTATTGTTCCCCGGTA
The DNA here is from genome assembly GCF_007970185.1 of Pseudobacter ginsenosidimutans. NCBI lineage: Bacteria > Pseudomonadati > Bacteroidota > Chitinophagia > Chitinophagales > Chitinophagaceae > Pseudobacter > Pseudobacter ginsenosidimutans. The sequence continues at coordinate 6,475,076 of NZ_CP042431.1, forward strand.
ATATGAAAGGACAATTGTATATTCCTTTTATCAACTGGTTCCTCATGGCCGGTTGTATCGGCATGGTGCTGTACTTCAAGGAATCCACCAAAATGGAAGCTGCATTTGGGCTTAGCGTTACGCTCACCATGCTGATGAGTACCGTGCTGATCAATTTCTACCTGCACGCCAAACGAGTACCCTTTATCTGGGTGGTGCTGATCACCGGTATTTTCCTGGCCATCGAAACTGCCTTCCTCGTTGCCAATATGCAGAAGATCCACGAAGGCGGCTGGATCACCCTGATCATCGGCGCGGGACTATTCCTCATCATGTTCATCTGGCATCGCGGCCGCGCCATCAAACGCAAGCTGGTGAAACTGGTGCCCGTGGATGATTATGTAGACCTGCTCAAACGGCTTAGCACAGACGAACATATTCCCAAATACGCCACCAACCTGGTTTACCTTACTGCCAGCGGCAGTTCGAGAAAAATAGAAAAAACGGCCATCGACTCCATTCTGAGAAGAGCGCCCAAGCGGGCAGACGTTTACTGGTTCGTGCACATCAATGTGCTGGACGAACCCTATGCCATGCGCTATCATGTGCATACCATCGTGAAGAATGATGTTTACTTCGTGGAATTCAACCTCGGCTTCCGCATCGATCCCCGTATCGATTTCTATTTCAGGCAGGTGGTGGAAGACCTCGCAAAGAACAATGAGGTAGATGTATCAGAACGGTATGAAAAGAATTACCAGGACAGCCAGATCGGTGATTTCCGTTTCCTGGTGCTGGATTCCTTCCTGAGTTTCGAGAACGATATGCCTTTCTTCAAATCCTTTGTGATGAAGAGTTATTTTAACCTGAAACTGCTGAGCGTGAAAGAAGCCGTGAACTTCGGACTTGACCCAAGCAATGTAACAGTGGAGAAATATCCGGTGGTGGTTACACCGGTGCAGATGCCGAGACTGATCAGGGAGTAAATATTATTTTCTATTTTTACCCAAACTTACTTTCGCATGGATGTAAAAATCGATGAAAGCTGGAAGGTTGCACTGAAGAACGAGTTCACCAAGACCTATTTCCTGGAGATCGCTACTTTTCTGCGAACGGAAAAGATGACGGGTAAGACCATCTATCCTCCGGGCGGCCAGATCTTCAATGCTTTCAATCTGACTCATTTCGATAATGTGAAAGTGGTGATCCTGGGGCAGGACCCTTATCACGGTGCAGGACAAGCGCACGGACTTTGCTTTTCCGTTGCGCCGGGTATCAAGCCTCCTCCTTCCCTCGTGAATATTTTCAAGGAAATGCATTCAGACCTGGGTCTGCCCATTCCCAATCATGGCACGCTCACCAAATGGGCGGAGCAGGGCGTATTGCTGCTCAATGCCAGTCTCACAGTACGTGCAGGCGAACCGATGAGTCATGCCAAGATCGGCTGGGCGCAGTTCACCAATTCCGTGATCAAGAAAATATCGGATGAAAAAAAGAATGTCGTCTTCCTTCTCTGGGGTAAGTTTGCGCAGGAGAAGCAGGAATTGATTGATGTAACGCGTCATCATCTGATATTGAAAGCTGCGCATCCGTCGCCGTTTTCAGCAGATTCCGGTTTTTTCGGTTGTAAGCATTTTTCCAAAACCAACCAGTTCCTGGTGCAAAACGGTATCGACCCAATCGATTGGGCGCTTTGATCTATCTTTGCCCTTTTACTTATGCGTATTCTCAAAGCCATCATAGGAAGGATCATGGCCACCTGGGCCGCTTTGTTATTTGTAGCAACACTGCTGATCTTTATGGTCCCCTTTCTTTTATTCTGTTATTACCTTCCGGACCCAAAGAAAACCTATCGTTTTCTGCAGATGGCTCGTGTATGGATGCAGGTATTCCTTAACGGTATTGGTTGTCCGCTTCGCGTGACCGGCCGGCAGCATTTCAAAAAAGGCGAGAATTACGTAGTGGTCTGCAATCACAATTCTTTCATGGATGTGCCTATCAGTTCACCATTCATTCCCGGCGGCAATAAGACTATTGCGAAGGTCGAAATGAAGAAGATCCCTGTATTCGGTCTCATTTACCGGACCGGCAGTGTACTGGTAGACCGCAAGAGTGAGCAAAGCCGCAAGGGCAGCTATACAAAAATGAAGAATGTTTTAGCGATGGGGCTCCACATGTGTCTTTATCCCGAAGGCACCCGTAACAAAACTGAACAACCCATCAAAGCCTTCCACGACGGCGCTTTCAGGCTCAGCATTGAGACCGGCAAGGCTATCATCCCCGCTCTCATCTTCAATACCCGCAAAGTATTGCCCAGCTCTCCCACATTCTACCTGATGCCTCATCGTCTCTATTTCGATTTCCTGGCCCCCATGTCCCCTCTTCCCAATGAAACCACCGCCGAGTTCCGCGACCGCGTCCACAAAGTAATGGAAGCCCATTATGTGCAACACTACAAGAACAGATAATAAAATAGTGGAACTGTAAACAAATAAACCGCAGAAGCAAAAGCATTATCAGAAGCATTAGCACTTACAAACAATCCCCTACATAACAGCCTGCTGCAACATCCTGCACCCACTGTCCCCATTCACAAACACTGACGCACTCTCACCCCCTCTCCCCTCTCAGTGTGCTGTAGCAAAGGGATAGGTCATTGCCGGGCCTTCGAAACGTAAGCTCCACAGCCCATCCCTGTACCAAAGCCCCATCCAGGCAACAAAAAGTCCATCGAACTACAACCTGCGCGGTTCGTTTCACAGCCCGCAAAGACCTATCCCTTTGCTACTCCCAAAAAATATCGTAAAGTAATTTGCTACAGCACACCCCCTCCCCATTTATTGTCCGTAGAAAAAGCGGGTCCTGTTGATCTTCAAATCCCTCAGCAATCCGCTCTTCGGATTGATGGTGATATTGAAGGTCCTGTACAACCCCACCGGTGTAACGTTGATGGACATTTGCCAACAGTGCATTTCACGGCTAAGCGAGAGCGTTAGCGACTGAATGGAAGACGACTTGAAATCATAGTAACTGCTTGCGCCCATTTTCCATCGGGGCGTTAGGTTGAAGTCTCCGTTCACGTTGATACTGGCATTGGAAACCGTTTCCCAGCCTTTGTAATCCGGACGGAACTGTCGTGAGAAATTATAGGAGAATGAAAGATTGACTGACCAGGGAATATTGAAATCGGCAAACTCGGAAGGGTTGCGTCTTGCGTATTCGAGTTGTGCCTGTTGTTCTTCCAGGGTGAGTGGTGGCAGGCCCAGGTCTTTTTCCGCATCTTCCTGTTCCTTGGCTTTTTTCTCGTCTTTCGGCTTGCTCTGGAAAGTGGTGGAGATGGAGACGCTGCCACTGGTGATACGGCCGGGTTTGAAACCACCGCCACCGGACCACATATATTTGTCCATACGATAACCCGAGCTGTCTACCTGGTAAGGGTCAAGCACGGCGCCCGCTGTGATATTGATCTTCTCGAAAAGAGTGCTGCGCGCATAAAGACTGAATGGCGCCAGTTTGAAAGAATCGGCTACCAGGTTATAACTACTGTTGAAACCGAAACCATCAATCAGCCTGATCTTTTTGATACCGCCGTTGGCCGTATCTTTCTTACTGCGGATCTTGGCTTCGATATTATTATCGATACCGAAACCGATACCACCGAATACGCCTTCGGAGAAAGGCCCGTAGATGCTTCCTTCGTAATGGGATGCCCGAATGGTCCTTCCGGTACTGTCAACCACGAAATCATACCAATCCTTTGCAGCCAGGTCTGGCTTATAGCTCAGTGAAATGTTGGGACGCACCACGTGACGGATCGCTTCGAACTTGCTGTTCTTTCCGAACCTGTCGAATTTGCCAAACAAAGCGGTATTCATGCCTACGCTGAAAGAGATATCGCGGGCCTGGAAGAAACCATTCTGGGCCGTGAGCGTGTCCACCTTGTTCTTTCCTGGATTGAATGCTTTTACGATCTTTCTGGAATACCATTTTTCGGAATAGCTGATGCCCGGCGCGATCTGAATGGGTCCCAGCGGGGGTAATGACAATTGAATGGGAATATTATGCTGTGCGCCCCATTGCATCGTATCCAGGATCTTGCTCACATTGAAATCCCTTTCATACACACTGATCTGGTTGGCGAAGTTGGTATTGAGACCGATCCCCAGTTTCTGGTACCATTTAGGTGAGCCTATCATTTCTTTAGGCTGGAAAGGATAAAAAGTGTTTACCGTGAACGCAGCCGTGGGCAGGCTCATATTGATGAGCGTGGATACGTTGTTCTGACTATGGTTGGCGCTCAGGGTCAGGTTGAATTTATTGTCCCAGTTCTTCTGATAAGAAATAGATGAGCTCAGCTGGTTCTGAAAATTGAGTGTTGGGTTATTGGCCACATACTGGTTGTACTTGGTAGAACCTGCATTCACATTGGCGGAGAATGATGTTCCCGGTCTGGCCCTGCTGTCTACCGAATGGCTCCAGTTGATATTGAAGGTTTGTGAAGTGGTATACTCCTGCTTGGCCGTATTGCTGAGAATTCGTGTATTCTGGAACGATAGGTTCATGCTTCCGTTATAACGGTAACGCTTACGGTAAGTAGGAGATAAATACACATTGTATCCTCCGTAGGAATAGATATTGGTGCGGAGGGTAACGTCGAAATTATCATTGAGTACCTTATAATAACCCAGACCTTCGAGACCGATACCGAACTGTTCACTGGCCGCGAATTGTGGCGGGAGCAATCCGGAATGCCGGCCCTGTGAGATGGGAAAGAAACCGAATGGCAGGTAAATGGGCACAGGCACCCCTTCGAATTCCGGGTGAATGGGCCCGGACACTGCCAGTTTCTTGTTCACGAGTTTCATCTTCTTCGTTCGAAAGGCGAAGTGAGGTGTGTCCAGATTACAGGTTGTCATTTGTCCACGGAGTGCATAGTAATCCGTTTCATTGATCTTCTTGATGGTTTCTCCGTGCACGAACATTTCGCCCTGGGCGGTGGTGGTTGATTTGGTAAGGCCGCGCTGGGTCTTGAAATTGTAACGGATCAGATCAGACTCCATCTTGGTATCTGCCTGCACCATTTTTGGTCTGCCGATCATTTTACCGGTGGAATCCCTGCGGAATACGGCAATCACCATATTGCTGGGCTGGTCCAGCTCGATGCTGTCTGCCGTCAGTTCCATATCCTTTTGCTTCACCGAAGCCTTGCTGTAGAGGATGATCTTTTTAGTTTTCACCTCCATTACCATGGAATCGGATGCAGCATAATTCACGGGAGCATCCAGGGAATCCTTAGACATCCTGATACTGAAAGTATCCGTCTTTGTTATGAGCGAGTCCTTACGTTGGGGGATGGTATCGCTCTTCGGAACTTTGGATGTGTCCTGAAAAGCAGTTAATGAATTGTAAAAATAATAATCTGAATTGTAATTCGCGCGTAGATTGGACGTTATTAGCAAAAGTGATACGAATAAAATCCATGCTGAACTCTGTTTTAAGCTATTTTTGCGTCCGTTAGTCATAATGCAGTGGGAGCAAAAATAAACAGAAAAGCATTAAGATGTTGTGAAGGTTTCGTTTCCTGATAAATTGAACATGTAATGATTAAGAGAGTTTATTATGTATCGTTACTTCTCGTTTCGCTGATTGCCCTGGCCGCATTCACGGTTAATGACCCCGTTACACCGCAGCAGCAGAAGCCTGCGCTGAGTACTATTATTATCGATGCGGGTCATGGCGGCGTGGATCCCGGCGCATTGGGGCAGCATTCCACCGAAGCGGAAATCGCATTGAGTATTTCCCTCAAACTGGGAAAAGCCATCGAAAAAGAGATGCCCGGCGTGAAGGTGATCTACACCCGCACCACAGATGTGCTGGCTGGTGGCGGCACCAATATTCAGCAGAGCCTCCGTTACAGGGCCAATATGGCCAATGAAGCAAAGGGTGATCTTTTTGTGAGCATCCACTGTAATGCTGCCGGTGTAAAAGCCGGAGGCTGGTATGCAAAACGTGTGGTAGGTCATAAGACCCGGACTGTTTGGGTAGGAAAAGGAAAAAAGAGAAAAAAGAAAACAGTTCGTGATCCTATATATGAAAGTTACTATGTGAAGAACTGGCAGCATGGTACCGAGACCTATATATGGGCCGCCGACCGTGGCGGCTTCAAGGGCGAGGCTATCAACCAAAGTCAGGAAGAAGGCGGTGAGAATGTGGAGGACAGCACCAATATCCTGGACCTGAATTCACCCGAGGCCCGCATCCGTGCACAGTTGTATGAGAAGAAATATTTCGCCAAGAGTCTCACGCTGGCCACATTCGTGGAAGAGGAATTTGTGAAGGGCGGACGTGTAAGCCGCGGCGTGAAACAGAGAAATGAAAAAGGTATCTGGGTGCTGCAGGCTACGGGCATGCCCAGTGTGCTGATCGAAACGGGATTTGTAACACATACAGAAGAAGAACAATATATCATCAGCGAAAAAGGCCAGGAGGAGATTGTGAACAATATTCTCGCCTCGCTGGTACGATACAAGGCTTCCCTGGAAAGCAAACAACATCAGTCCACCGAGCAGAATGCTCCGGCTGAAGCTGAAAGCCAGGCACAGCAGCTGCCAACCAGGGACAGTCTGAAATAATTTTCCCCGTCTGTAAACCGATGAGTATAGCATGTTGAAAACAATCCTTCAAGGCCTTACCATTTGTGTTGTATTTACGGCACTTACATCATTCCGGCAGGCTCCTGAAAAAGATCAGAAGCCCTCTTTCAAAACCATTATCGTTGATCCCGGTCATGGAGGAAAGGCCATCGGTGCGCGTGGAAAAACTTCAACAGAAAAAGCAATTTGTCTTTCCATTGCCCTCAAACTGGGGAAACTCCTGAGCCAAATCCCGGGTGTGAAAGTGGTATATACCAGAACTACAGATGTGTATGTGGATAACCGTTACAGGGCGGAACTGGCCAATAAGCATAAAGGTGATCTTTATATTTCCATCCATGCCAATTCAGCCCCGCCCAAAGTGACCAAAAAGAAAGTGGGTACTCAAAAAGTAACTTACTACACCGGCAAAGGGAAGAACAGGAAGAAGCGGACGAAGATCGTTCCCAAATACAGGACCTACTCCACTCCCAACCCTGCACACGGAACGGAAACCTATATCTGGGCCGCGGACCGTACAGATGCAAAAGGAGAATTCGTAGGCGAACGGATCTCTTCCGATGAAGAATATACGCCGGATATCGACAGTCCCGAATTCAGGGTGAAATCGATGTTATGGACGAAAAAATACTTCGATAAAAGCCTTACACTGGCTACGATGGTGGAACAGGAATTCGTAAAAGGCGGCCGGAGCAGTCGCGGAGTGAAACAACGGAACAATGAAGGCATCTGGATCCTGCAGGCCACCGCAATGCCCAGTATCCTTGTTGAGACCGGTTTCATCTCCAACAGAAATGAGGAGATCTACCTGACAAGCGCCAAAGGTCAGGAAGCCATTGCCAAAAATATTTACCAGGCTGTAAAGCGTTACAAATCCTCGATGGATGCCAAATAGGCTCCGGCAGTTGTTCCAATTGTTTTATTTTTGCTGCGGCCATCAAAAAAACGCATCTTGCTGCCTGATTTGAAAGGATATAGCGCTAAAATTCACTAGCATGAAAATTTCTAATGAGACTAAGGTTGGATCGTTGACTGCAATCGCCATTGCTGTGCTGATCCTTGGATTTAACTTCCTGAAAGGAAAAGATTTCAATACCACCAAGCATAAATTATTCGCTGTATTCCCTGCTGTTGAAGGACTGATGGTGTCCAACCCTGTTACAGTAAATGGATTGCAGGTAGGAAAGGTTTCCACTATCGAGGCCAAAGACAAGAACATGACCGGCATCATCGTGGGCATTACCCTCACCCAGGAAGTGAATATCCCCAACAATTCTGTTGCTTCATTAAGCACAGACCTGCTGGGATCTTCCACCACCATGAAAATATTCCTCGGTAACTCCACTACCCTCATCAACGATGGAGATACACTGAGCACAAGGCCAATCAAAGGACTGACCGATAAGCTCCAGGCCAGCCTGGATCCCGCACTCGCCAGCGCCACACAAACGCTGCAATCGCTCGATACACTGGTCAACAACCTGAACAGCCTGCTCGATCCCAATACAAAAAACAACCTGGCTTCTATCATCGCCAATCTCACCCGCTCCACGCAAAACCTCAACAAACTGCTGGACGCGCAAACAGGTATGCTGGCAAAAAGCCTCTCCAATGTTGAATCTGTAACCGGTAATCTCGCCAAAAGCAATGAGAAGATCACGGCTACCGTAGACAACCTGGAAAAGACTTCTAACAGTCTCGCCAATGCGAAGATCAAAGAGACCATCGATAACCTGGAATCTGTTACCAGCAAACTCAGCTCTGCAGTGAGCAAAACCACTCAGAAAGATAATACGATGGGGCTGCTGTTAAATGATCGCAAATTGTACGACGAGCTTCGCGAGACCAACAGAAGTTTGACTACTTTGCTCGATGATTTCCGCCTTCACCCCAAACGCTATGTGAACATTTCCGTGTTTGGACGTAAAGACAAAAGCGGACCGATAAAGGCTCCTATCTATGACTCTGTTCCCAATAAAGGCAACTAAACACATGAAGCAATATTCAGCCCTGCTGGTATTGACGCTGCTTTTTTGCTTCAAAGGTTTGGCACAGTCCACCGATACTACCGGTAAAATGGTGGAATGGCTGAATTCCGAAAAATTCCGCTTTGAAAAGAAAGACTCCGTTACTGAACTCAATATCTGGGTAGGCAATGTTATCGTAAAACAGAACAACACTACTTTTTACTGTGACTCCGCCATCTTCAATAAAAGGACCAGAACACTGGAAGCCTTCGGCAATGTACATATCAATGATGCAGACAGTGTACATACCTATAGCCAATACCTGCTTTACTACATCGACACACGAATTGCCAACCTGAAGAAAAAAGTAAAGCTCACAGACGGAAAGATCACACTCCATACAGAAGAGCTTCGTTATGACGCCAATGAAAAGATCGGCGACTACTATAATGGTGGCCGCGTAGAAAATGGCAAGACCGTGCTCACCAGCAAGGAAGGCACTTACTACGGGGAAATGAAGGATGTGTATTTCAAGAAGGATGTAGTACTGAAAGATCCCGGCTCCACGCTCAGGTCTGACTCGCTCCTGTACAATACGGAAACAGAGATCGCCACCTTTATTACAAAGACCACCATCACTGATACTACAGATAAGAACATCGTCACACGGGAAGGCACATACGATGTAAAGAACAGGAAGGCATATTTTTCGGGTCGTCCCATCATCACAGACGCGAGGGCGCGCACCCGCATTGTAGCGAACCAGATCGACCGTAACGATGAAACCGGTATCAGCACCCTTACGGGTAATGCCGTGTATATCGATTCGGCGCAGGGCGTTTCCGTGCTGGCCAACTATATACGGGCAAACGGAAAAGAAGGAACATTCTTTGCCACCCGGCAACCACTCATGATCTTAAAGCAGGAATCCGACTCCATATATATTGCAGCAGATACTTTGTTCTCGGGAAGACTCAGTAAACTACAGCATGATCTGGACTCGATCGCGGCCGTGAATGCGCGGAGAGACAGTCTTCTCAAGCTGGAAGCTGCCCGTAAAAAAGCTGTGAGGGATTCCACTGCACTAACGCAGATCAATGTTCGAAAAGATACAGAAAAGGATTCTGTACTGGTACCTGCTCCCAATCTGATGGACAGTGCCGTGGCAGCTGTGACCGACAGTGCAACAAAAAGGATCCCGCTGAAAGATACTTCGGCAAATCAGGATACACATGTGCAGCGATTACGGGCCATGGCAGATTCCACCCTGGCTGCTGCAACAGCAGATACCGGAGTGAAGGCACCGCCTGACACAGCGCTGGCAGCACAAGCCACCAAGCCCCTCCTTCCGTAACAGCACCGACAAAAGAAGTTGCCGTTACCAAACCGCCAACAAAGAAACCAGCAAACCCCGTGGTGATCAACGATACCACCAATGCCAACGACAGCACCGACCGCTATTTCCAGGCATACCATAATGTGCGGATCTTCTCCGATTCACTGCAGGCTGTTTCAGATAGTCTTTTCTATTCCGGCAAGGATTCCATATTCCGTCTCTTTACAGATCCCATCGTTTGGTCCGGAGACAACCAATTGACCGGCGACACTATTTTCCTGTACACGAAAAACAAGAAAGCCGACAAACTTTTTGTGTGGGAAAATGCACTGGCCGTGAACAAGACCGGTATCGATATGTACAACCAGCTAAAGGGCAACCGCCTCACCGGTATGTTCATCGATGGAACCCTCGATTACATGCGCGCCAAAGGCAATGCAGAGAGTGTGTATTGGGTGAAGGATGAAGACAGTGCGCTGGTGGGCGTTAACAATGTGAACGGGGATATCATCGATCTGCGTTTCCTGAACAAGGAGCTTGACAAAGTGGTAGTGATCAGTGAACCGAAAGGTGTGATGCTGCCTGTTAGCCAGGCTTCCGAGCAGGAAAAATTCCTGCGTAATTTCAAATGGCGCGAAGCACGCAGGCCCAAAACAAAATTTGAGCTCTTCGGTAACTAAGCGCTTCACATTTTTTTCACTTTCCTTTGCATCAACTTTAACAGGGTGTATATCTGCACACTGGCATCATTTTCGTTTTTCCCATATAAACTGAAAATATGCAAAGGATCATTGTAACCCTGCTCCTGGCGGGAGCTTTTGTGATCAGCAGCCAGCATGCAAAAGCACAGGACTACCGGTTTGGGATCGGTCTTCGCCTGAGCAACTCCACTCCCACACTCAATAACTCTATCTCCGGCAAGTACAATGTAACAAACAAGAGCGCGGTAGAAGGAATGGTTTCCTTCGGATCACGTTTCGGACTGGGTGCATTGCTTGAACTGCATCAGAATTTCTCAACACCCGGATTGCGATGGTTCTATGGCGCCGGTTTCTTTGCAGGATGGCAGGACAAAGAAACCTATCTTGGTCCAACCGGTATTCTCGGTATCGAGTATACATTCCCGAAAGCTCCGATCAATATTTCCGCAGACTGGAAACCCGAGCTCGATCTCATCCCCGATATCAACTTTGTTCCCGATGCTTTTGCCATCACTGTGCGGTTTACCTTAAAATAAGTACCTTCAATCTGCAACAAACTGCAATCGTACCGGCAAAAAGACGGCCCATTCCCGAAAATACCTGCAATTACTTGCGGATGCAAAAAAAATAATGCCGATTTTGCCAATAATTTTAACATTTGATGCGGTTTTATGCAGGAATTTACTTTATTTTACTTGGTAACCATCTAACGCTATGCTCAAGAAAGAAAGACAGGCGTACATTTTACATCAGGTTAATCTCCATAACAAGGTGCTCTCATCGTCATTGAGCCAGGAGATCAGTGTATCTGAAGATACAATCCGCAGAGACTTGCAGGAACTGGCGGACGAAGGCAAGATCATAAAAGTACATGGCGGAGCGCTTTCCCATAGCTTCAGCCAGGTTTACTATCCTTCCAACAACGTTTATTCTCTCGATAACAAGAAGATCATTGCCCAGAAAGCGGCATCGCTGATCGAGGATGGCATGTTTGTGTTGACTACCGGTGGCACCACCATTATTGAACTGGCCAGAGCGCTGCCTCCACAGCTGAAAGCCACTTTCATTTCCGGTAGTATTCCCGTAGTGCTGGAATATATGCATCATCCTTCCATCGAAGTGATCCTGATTGGAGATAAAGTGAACAAGAACTCCAAGATCACGGTAGGCGCAGAAGCGATAGCCCAGATCAAAAGGATCCGTGCTGACCTCTGTTTCCTCGGCATCAATGCAATCGACATTAAGAACGGAATTACAGATAACGACTGGGATGTGGTCACTTTGAAGAAGGCGATGATTGAATCGGCACAGAAGGTAGTTTGCCTAACCATTGCCGAGAAGATCAATTCTCTGCAGCCGATTCATATTGACGACATCAGCAGGATCCACACGCTGATCACTGAGTTACCACCCGACGATCCTCTGCTTAAACCATACAAAGACGCAGGCATAGAAGTACTTTAGGTTCCATACATATTGCTGATACATTAACGACAAACTAACTCGCTATGAGAAAAAAACTCCGGCTGGTGGTAATGCTACTCGTATTGCCATTCAGTTCCCTTTTTGCCCAGGAAGGTACCATCAAGGGTACCGTAACTGACGCAAATAACGCTCCACTACCGGGTGTTACGGTTACAAACCAAACCACTCAGAAATCAACACTCACCAACCCCAATGGTAATTATCAGATAGCTGCACGCTCCGGGCAGGTTTTGTTATTTACCTATGTTGGCTTCACTCCACAAAAAGTAACTGTGGGGAGCAGTGGTGTGGTAAATGTAAATCTGGTTTCTTCAGACAAACACATGGGAGAAGTGATCGTAACAGCACACGGTATCTCCCGTCAGAAGAAAAGTCTCGGCTACTCCACTCCGGTAGTATCAGGTGATGAAGTAACGCAAACGCAGCGTGAAAGCTTTATCAACGGTCTCGCAGGCAGGGTGCCCGGATTGATGGTAAACCAGACCTCAGGTAACCCCGGCGCCTCTTCGCAGATCGTGCTGCGAGGTATCGTTTCGCTGGATGGAGACAACTCTCCATTGATCGTGATAGATGGTTTACCCATCGACAACTCGATCATGTCCGGCGCCAATCTCGTGGGCAACCGTAATAACCGCGACCAGGATTATTCCAATCGTGCGATCGATATCAACCCTGCTGATATTGAAACCTATACGATCCTCAAAGGCCCTGAAGCCACTGCATTGTATGGAAATCTCGGCGCATCGGGCGCTATCGTGATCACTACCAAAAAAGCAAAGGCAGGATTCGGTTCCATCACTTATAACAATGCTTTCAGGCTGGAAAAACAAATGAACTTTCCTGAAGTACAGAATGTATACAGCCAGGGAGTCAGCAACGGCATATATAGTGGAAGCACCCGCAGCTACTGGGGCCCCAAATATGCAGACAATGTGAAACGCTTCGATAATGTGGATCAATTCTTCCAGACCAGTTTCAGTCAGAAACACAACCTGGCGCTGGAAGGCGGCAGTGCTGGTTTGAGCTATCGCTGGGCTAATGAATATTCAGATAATACAGGTACCATTCCCAATACTTTGTACAGGAGATTTTCCTCCCGTTTGTCTGCAACTGCCACTATCAGCCCCCTCCTTTCTGTAACAACTTCTTTCAATTATATCAATTCATATAATAAGAAAGCGAACAAAGGAGACAGAGGTTACCTGATGGGCCTGCTTACATTCCCTTCCATCTATGACATCAACAATTGGGTAGATAATTTTGGTAACAGGGTGCTCAACACCAGCACTATTTTCGGCGAAACCGATAACCCGTTCTGGGATGTATACAAGAACCCGCAGGATGAAAGAGTGAATCGTTTGCTGGCAAATTCCACTGTTACTTTGAAGCCGGTAAAATGGCTGACCATTAACGGTACTTTCGGCGCAGACGTATCTACCACCAGCGGTATGATGGTGTATCACGGACAATCATACAAAGGCTCCGGTAGCGCCGGAACCCCAACAGGTGGCCGCATTGAGGCTTACCAGATCCAGGGAAGGATCCTGAACGGAGCCCTGACTGCCACTGCCACTCATAATTTCGGCAAATTCAACAACTCATATATCGTTGGTGCCAATTTCAACGATTACAATACTACCACTACAGCACAGTTCGGTGAAAAAATGTATGATCCGAACTTTTACAGTATGAACAATACTACGCCCACAACCCAGCGTACCAAAACAACACTGATGCGATACAGGGGTTTGGGAGTGTTTGCACAAGCGGTATTGGGATATGAGTCCTTATTGTATCTGACGCTTACGGGTCGCATGGATGCATCTTCCAGGTTAATGCCTAATACACCTTATTTCTACTATCCCGCCGCGAGCTTCGCCTTCAACTTCAGTGAGCTGTCGGCCGTCAAAGACCTGGGATGGCTTTCCTTCGGTAAGCTGAGAGCTTCTTATGCCTACACCGGTAAGGAGCCGAGGACCGCCTATATCACCAAGACTGCGCTGCTTCCTTCTTCCGGAACGAATGGCGGCTTTGCGCTGGATCCGGCCAAAGGCGGAAACGACAAGCTTAAAGTAGAGTTCTCAAAGAATTTCGAAACCGGATTTGAACTGCAATTCCTCAAAAACCGTCTGGGTATTGATTTCACCTGGTACAATATGCTCTCCGAGAACCAGATCATTTCCCCAAGGTTGAGCTATGGAACAGGTTTCATCATCAAGGCCCTGAATGGAGGTGAAGTAAGGAACAGAGGCATCGAAGTTCAACTCACAGGTACTCCATTGAAAAGGAAAGATCTGTCGTGGGATGTCACTGTGAACTTTACACGCAACAGGGGCAAAGTGATTGCAGTAGCAGAAGAGTTGCCTGAATACTATAACTCCGATACCTGGTTGCAGGACGGTGTACGTGGTTCAGTGTATCCCGGCGCCAGTACTGGTGCTATCGGAGGCTGGGTGAATCAGCGCAATGAAAGAGGTGATCTGCTGATCAGTCCTACCAATGGCCTGCCTCTGCTGACCAATGATGGCGTGTTCTATCCTATTGGCGACAGATCTCCTGATTTCCTGGTAGGGCTGGTGAATAAATTCACTTACAAATCCTGGTCATTGTCATTCCTCTTCGATCTGAGAAAAGGTGGCGATGTATATAACGCTACCCAATATACGCTTTATACAACCGGCCTGAGTATGAAAACCCTCGACAGGGAAACACCCCGTATCATCAAAGGTGTACTGAAAGATGGGCTCGAGAACTCTAAAACGCCAACGCAGAATACGATCGTAGTAACGCCATACAACAATACCGGCTTCTATACTTCCACAACCAATGGCATTTCACCGGAGAATTTTGTAGAAAAAGATATCGATGCGTTCCGTGTAAGGGATATTACCCTGAGTTATTATTTCCCGCAAAAATCACTTACAAAAGTTAAGTGGGTAAAAGATCTCAGCCTGTTTGTGACCGCAACGGATGTATTACTGATCACCAACTATTCCGGAATGGACCCTGACAGCAATGGTACAAACCCATCTACGGGTGGCCTTGGAGGTTATGGTATTGACTTTGGCAATATGGGCAGACCGCTGGGCGTGAATTTCGGAATGCGCGTAAAACTCTAATTCCTCAGTTTTAAAGTACTTTGTTATGAAAAGAATACATCTCATCATACTATCTGCAGCCGTTCTGCTTACAGCAGGCAGTTGTAAGAAATGGCTCGATATCAATACCGATCCGTCGAACCCGCAAATTGCAAAGGCAGAAATGTTGCTTTCTCCCATTCAGTGGCAGATATCGGCTACTACCGCCAATGATTACCGCTTCCTGTTCAAGACTATTCAGAATTGGAGCAGTGCAAATGCAGACAATAACTGGGAGGCTCACGGTTACGAACCCACGCTCGACAACGGTGGCGCTATCTGGAGGATGCTGTACATTACCAGCGGCCCCAATCTTGAACTCCTCATTAAGGAAGCAAGAGAAAATGGAAAGTGGACCTTTGCAGGTATCGGCTATGCGCTCAAGGCTTATGGTTTCCAACTTACCACAGACCTGCATGGTCCTATCATTCTGGATCAGGCTTTCGACACTACCCGTCTTTTCTTCAATTACCAGGATCAACCGGATGTGTATGCGCGTGTTCGTGAATGGACGGACTCTTCCCTGGCTTGCTTCTCCAGAACTGACTGGATGGATTACTCCAATGCATTGTCTACCGCAGATATCATTTACAAGGGTGACCGCGATAAATGGAAAAAGTTCGTGTATGCCATACTGGCTCAGCAATACAGCCACCTCGTAAAGAAAGCCAACTTCGCATCCCAGTATGCCGACAGTGTGATAAAATATGTAGACCTCTCATTCATCGGAGCGCAGGAGGATGCTACTATCCTGGCTGGCAATACCAATTCGAATGACGCCAATGTTTTTTCACCCAGCGCAGCCACCAACCTGGTGAACATCACTTCTACCGCTACCCAAACCTATACAGGAAGGATCAGTCAACCGATCCTCAGCATGCTTACCGGAGGAGTGAGGGGAACCCCCACTCCCAACCCCACAGGATCTACTGATCCAAGATTAAGAAGGATGATCGCTGCAGATCCGCTTGACGGCATCTACAAAGCGATTGTGCCCACCATGGGAGACGTAACGGCGAATAAAAGAGTGCCACTTGTTTGGGGTTATATTCCGTCAGGACAATCTACCTATACCGGCAAATATCTCTACTACGCCGCCAGCCGCTACCCGATCCTTTCTTATTCACAACTCCAGTTTGCAAAAGCCGAAGCCCTGTTCATCAAGAACGAACCCGGCCTCGCACACGATGCTTACAAAAATGGCATCAATGGTCACATGCAGTTCGTAAATCTTTACGGTTCACCTGTGGATCCAAAGATCAGCCAGACTGAGATCGATGCTTATATGAACAGTACTGAAGTGGCGCAGAACGGCGGAGAACTGAAACTCTCCGATATCATGACCCAGAAATACATTTCACAATGGGGCTGGGCCGGCATGGAAACATTCAACGACCTCCGCAAATACGATTACGATACAGCCGTATTCAAGAATCTTTATTTCTATCAGCCTGAAGACCTGTATGCCAGCAACCTGGGTAAACTCTGCTACCGCTACAGGCCACGCTACAATTCCGAATATGTATGGAACAAAACTGAACTGGCCAAATGGAAAGGAACAGATCCTAACTACAATACCCTTCCAACATGGGCAATGACACCCGACCAGTAACCCAAACTAACATTATCATGAAACATATCATCAAAATATCTTTCAGCGTGCTGGCCGGCGTTATGTTATTCAGCAGCTGCAAAAAGAACGAGATCAAATACGGTGAATTTGATTTGGTGGGCGCCAATCAGGCATTGTTCAAAGTGAACTTCCTGTCGCAATACAAATCCGCGCCCTCAGTTGTATTCATCATCGATGGCAAACGGGTGAACAACCCGATCACGGCGCGCACACCATTTCCTGGTGGCGGCCTGAATACCGGTGGTGGCTCCACTGCCAACTACATGGTGTTCAATTCAGGCAGCCATGAATTCAAAGTAGTGGTCCCATCCAAACTCACCAACCTGGATTCAATGGAATTGTACAAAACAAATATCTCCCTGGAGGCTGGCAAATATCAAACGCTGCATATCACCGATACTGCTGAGAACACTTACAGCACATTGGTGGTGGATGATCTTACAAGACCCGACTCCGGAAAAGTGCGTTATCGTTTCATTAACCTGATGCCCAATTCACCTGAATTGAATCTTTATTACGATTCCACGCTGATGGCTGAAAAGATTGCCTATAAAGGTTCTGCGGAGTTTTTCAAGCCTGCCGGTCTCACTGCAGCAACAAGAGGTTGGTGGGTACGTGACGCAAGCCTTGGTTCAGCCGCACCTGCACTGGTATCTTACACCACTGCTTCCGGCGTGAACAGTTCACAGCTCAACCAGCGCGTGTTTACGGTATTCACTTCAGGTTTTGCCGGCCTTCCATCATCAGACGGCAGAAGGTCATTCCTATCATTCGTATTCAATTTATAATGATACAGGTTCCTGGTTAGACACACTACATTCATCGGTAACATGAGAAAACGGGCCGCCTCCACTGAGGCGGCCTTCTACTTTCGAAGCGATCGACCCTTCAACTAACAGACAGCAATCCACGAAAACGCAATAAAAAAATCCCGGCTTTGCAGAAGCCGGGATGTATATGATCAATCGTGTAATTCAAATTTAACTCCAGGGCCAGTTATACGCCAGGAATATTGCCGTAATGATCCCTGCCAGATCCGCAATCAGCGAAGCCGGGATCGCATACCTCGTTTTCTTGATACCCACTGAACCGAAATACAAAGCAACAATATAGAATGTAGTATCGGCAGAGCCCTGGAATAAGCAGCTCAGTCTTCCGATGAATGAATCAGCGCCATGCACTGCCATCGCATCGATCATCATCGCCCTGGAGCCGCTGCCGCTGAATGGCCTCATCAATGCAGTTGGCATCGCTTCCACCCATTTTGAATCAAAGCCCATCGACTCCACAATGTACCTCAGCCCATCCACCATATAAGTGAACACACCGCAATTGCGCAGCACGCTGATAGCAACCAGCATACCCACCAGGTAAGGAATGATCTTCACAGCCACTTCAAAGCCCTGCTTGGCCCCTTCTATGAACGCATCGTACACATGTACTTTCTTCCAAACCCCGCCGAGGATCATGATGATAAAGAACAGCATGATCAATCCGTTGCTGATGATTTTCGAAAATGCAGTAGCCGATTCATTGCTGAGGTAATACCGCAGATAGAATCCCAGTCCTCCTAAAATTACCGCACCGATTGCACCCACAATGATGATGGTAGTCCATTGCTTGCGGTTGAACTTTTGCCAGATGGCTGTAACGCAGATGGCCACCATGGTAGCCGTGAACGTACAGATGATGGCGGGAATGAATATCTCTGTGGGATTATTCGATTTGAGGATGGCGCGCTGCGCGATGATAGCTACCGGAATAATGGTAAGTCCTGAAGCATGCAACACCATGAACATGATCTGCGAATTGCTGGCCGTATCCTTTTGCGGATTCACTTCCTGCAGGCTTTCCATCGATTTCAAACCAAATGGAGTGGCTGCATTATCAAGCCCCAGCAAATTAGCGGAGAAATTCATCATCATATGTCCCATCGCCGGGTGATTCTTCGGCAGTTCAGGGAACAATTTATTGAAGAAAGGTCCTACAATGCGGCTCAGGAAACGGATAGCGCCTGCCTTCTCCCCTACATTCATGAATCCCAGGAAGAGCGCCATGATACCGATCAGTCCGATGGAGATCTGAACACCGGTATTGGCAGACTCGAAAACGCCGTCCATCAGGTTCTTGAAAACTTCCGTGTCGCCCATGAATAACCGGATCAAAGCCACGATAAAAGCAATCAGGAAGAATGCGATCCAGAGAAAGTTTAATACCATTTGCCGGTGGTTTGTTGTTTACGGTTTGATTAAAGGAGCTGCCGGAACGGCCCTGAGTGCGGGTGACGGCTTATTCCGGAATTATTGCCTAAGATAGTAGAAACACCCGGATTACAGGCATTTAGACCCGGGAAAATGTAAAATCGATGCATTAGCTTATCTTTGCGCGGCCAAAAACAGCAAATCAATTATCATGGGCTTAAAAGCAGGTATCGTAGGATTGCCGAATGTAGGAAAATCAACTTTGTTCAACGCGGTGAGCACCAGCGCCAAAGCGCAGGCCAGCAATTACCGTTTCTGTACCATCGACCCCAACGTAGGACTGGTGGATGTACCCGATCATCGTCTCGCCAAACTGGCTGAACTGGTGATCCCGGACAGGATCGTTCCTACTCAGATCGAAATTGTAGACATTGCCGGACTGGTGCGTGGCGCCAGCAAAGGTGAAGGTCTTGGTAACAAATTCCTCGGCAATATCCGCGAAGTGGATGCCATCATCCATGTGATCCGTTGCTTCGAAGATGAGAATGTGCTGCGCGAAGAAGGCGCTATCAATCCGGTGAGCGACAAAGAGATCATCGATACAGAACTCCAGTTGAAAGACCTCGAGAGCGTGGAGAAAAAGATCAGCCGCACAGAAAAAATGGCGCGCACCGATCCAAAAATGAAAGCCGAACTGGATGTGCTCCTGCGCTGCAAGGCACACCTGGAACAAGGCAAAAGCATCCGCGGACTGGATCTCGCCAAAGAAGAACGCGCAGCCATTGCCGATCTCTTCCTGCTCACAGAGAAACCTGTTCTCTATGTTGCCAACGTAGACGAAGCCAGTATGCATACCGGCAATAAATATTCAGAGGCCCTCAAAGCTTCTGTGGCCAATGAAAATGCACAGGTGATAGTGATGAACAATTCCATCGAAGCACAGATCGCGGAAATGGAAGATCCCGGCGACCGCGCCCTGTTCATGGAAGAATATAAAATGACCGAACCAGCCCTCAACAGGCTCATCCGTTCCACTTATAAATTACTCAATCTCTATACCTACTTTACGGCAGGTGTGCAGGAAGTAAGGGCCTGGACAATTCATGAAGGCTGGAAAGCGCCGCAGGCAGCCAGTGTGATCCATACCGATTTTGAAAAAGGCTTTATCAAGGCCGAAGTGATCGGGTATGACGATTATATCCAGTACGGTTCCGAATCAGCTGCCCGCGATGCCGGCAAGCTGAGGATCGAAGGAAAAGAATACATCGTGAAAGATGGAGATGTGATGCATTTCCGCTTCAACGTATAAAAATAATTCCAACTATGTTCGCATACCCCGGCCCGTTGGCCGGGGTTTTGTTTTATCATCAAAACAAACTTTTCTATACCAGCGAACTTTCGCAATTTTGCGAACTATGAACTGGCCCCGGTATCCTGCAAATTCAGGTACCGCCATCATTTTATTAATTCCTAAACTACCATGAAAAGTAAACTGTTAATCCCGGCCCTGCTAGCCTATACTTTGATACAGGGTATCGCCTGTAACAAATCCGATTCCGTTTCCAATCCGGATCCGGTAACACCTCCTCCTTCTCCCTGGGAGAAAGTAGTGACCAGCGTTTCCGGAAGGATCTTCGATGAAGTTGGATTGCCGGTGAACGGCGCTGTTGTGACCGCGGGTACCAGTACTGCCACTACCGATATCAATGGTTCATTCAGCTTCAAGGATGCTTCTCTCTATAAATCGGGCGGATTCATCAGTGTGGAGAAAAGCGGTTACCTCGCCGGTAAAAGAACTTTCCAGGTAGAATCCAAAGACCAGCATTATGTGAGCATCCGTCTGATCAAAAAACAAGCGACACAAACTTTCAATGCAGGTTCAGGCGGAACCATAACAGCAGCCGATGGAACAACACTCAAATTCGAGCCTGGTTCCATTCTCAATGCCAGCAACAATTCCAACTATACCGGAACCGTAACTATCCTTTTTCAGATCATCGATCCCACCAATCCTGATTTTGCTGAAAACCAGCCCGGTTCAGTTTTAGCAAGGAGCAGGGCCGGTAACCTGTATGGCACCATGGCTCGCAACCTGATGTATGTGGAGCTTACTGGCAGCAACGGTGAGAAATTGAAATTGAACGAAGCAATGCCTGCTACTTTCACCTTACCCATTGCACCTGCAGAATTCGATGCAGCTCCTGCTACCCTGACCATCAGCAGTCTCAATGACTCCACTGGTGTTTGGCAGGAAGAAAGCATTGTGCTGAAACAACTGAATGGCTACCTCGGAAAAGTGAATCATTTTTCCTACTGGAATTTCCATACCAATTTCAATTATGCAGAAGTAACAGCCATTATCAAAACTCCCGGCAATATTTCTGTTCCGCATGCATTTGTTTCACTCGGCTATACTTTCGAGAACAGATCTGCAGCCTCCTACGGTTATTCAGATACTGCCGGTGTAGTAAAACTGATCATGCCCAGGAATGCTATCGGCGAATTAGAAGTAAAGAGCCGCTGTGGCGATCTGTTACATGAAGCCAATCTTGGAAAGATTGGTGTCAGCAAAACGCTTGACACTATCCGCATAGCCTATGCACCCGGCACCATTACCTTTACAGGCACTGCCGTGAATTGCAGCGCTAATCCTGTTGCTAACGGACAGGTATACATTACGGTAGACAATCAGACTTACACTGCAGCAGTGACCAATGGTAATTACAGTCTGCAGATCATCCGCTGCAGCGGAACCAGCACCAGCGCCAACATTAAAGTAGTGGATCTTTCCAATTCACAGTTCCGCGAAGTCAGCAAGACCGTTACAACCGGGAATGTTACGGTTGATCCCATTGAAGTTTGCGTTCCATAAAAAGAAAGCTCAATAACGTATATAGAAAAAGCCTCAGCATTACACTGAGGCTTTTTTTATTGGTTAAGGTACTCAGAAACTCATTTAGAAAACATTATACCCGAAGCTCAGGTAGTATACACCGCCGATCTCGGGATTGCCTAATGCACTTACGTAATATTTGTTCAAAAGGTTGGATGCGCCGAGTTTGATCATGCTGCGGATAGCAGGGAATTTATAACTAACCTGAGCATCCAGGGTGCTGAAAGCAGGGATCTGACTGGAAGCGAATGTTCCTTCCCAGTCAACCTTGCTCTGCCAGCGGAACAGTACATTGAAGCCCCAGTTGCCATTGTTGATACCATCGTTGCTGAAGCCGATATTATAGCGCACTTTGGGTGTATTGAAAAAAGTGACAAAGTTGGCAGGCACATCGTTGAGCTGATCGCCGGACACATTCGCCTTCAGGCTATATCTTTTTGGCAACAGGTAATCGAGTCCGAAGCCCCAGCCGATTGCTTTCACTTTCTGGAAAGAATTCTCGGGATAAGAGAAGTTCTCCGTGGTCAGCGGGTTGGCAATACCGTTAGGGATCATAGCGCGGCCCACAGCGCGGCGGCCGATGAAATCCTTGTACTCACAGTAATACACATACGCATCGATCAGCAGTTTCTTCACCGGCAGCCCACGATAACCGAATTCATATGAATTGGCAGTTTCAGGCTTGAGTGGCGCAAAAGGCGCTTTTTCCAGTGGCGGAGGTGTTTGACCAGCTGCCAGTGCAGCGCGGTAAGCGCCGATGCTTTCTGCTGTATACACCGGATTGGTATCGAAGTGGAAATATTCCTGGAAAGAAGGCAAGCCACCGATCAGTCTGGCGCCTGGTGTCTTCAGGTTGATATACTGGTCTTGCGTGGAAGGAAAACGATAAGCATTCTGATAAGACAAACGGAGGTTATTGTCTTTAGCTACCTGGATCAGGGCGGTAACCCTGGGAGTGAAGCGGCCATCGAAGTTCTTGCTCTTGTCGTAACGGCCGCTTGCAGTAAGTTTCAGCACATCGTTGAACATTTTCTTCGCTACCTGGATATAACCACCGTATTCATCAATTTTAATGGTGCCGGCTGTATCCACAAAGATGGTACCGTTGGAGTTGAGATGATAGGAACGATAATTGGCACCTACCATCAGTTCAAATACTTTGATATGCTCAGAGAAATTGTACTGTCCTTCCACATGATAGAGGGATGATTTATCTGCGAAGCGTGCGCCACCGGAATTGATATCGGTGGTGATGGCTTTATCGAAATATTCCTTGAAGGCATCGCTGCCGGGCAATGCCCTGTCCTGATCTGCTCTCGCGCGTGCAGTCACATGCGCCAGTGCATCTGGTGCGCCCTGCGCTCTGGCTGCGGCATAAGTGGCAGAATATGCTGCAAACCATTCGCCGTTGCTGAGCCATGCATTGTTCACGGCCAGTGCAGCAGTAGTGGCAGTATAGGAATCACCTGAATTTTCCTGGGTGGTATAACCTCTCACGAAGAAATTCCGTCCTCTTACTTCGGCTTTGTACTGGCCGAGTTTGAAATTCTTCAGTGCATAGCGGTCGGCTCCTGTGTATACGGTAGTACCGGTTCCCCAGTATGCCACCAGTGAAGCTTCGATATCGTTGGTGATCTTGTAATACAATCCGCCATTCAATCTTACGCTGTATGAATTGTAATCAACGATATCGCTTTCGTCATAACCGGTCCGGCTTACAAGTTGATTACCGTACAAACCATTCACGAGGCCCACGCCCATCATCTTGAAAGCATCGCGTGGACTGCCCTGCAAAGGGTATTGAGCAAAGTAGCCCACGATCTCCGGTGCAGTGGGCGCCCTGCCAAGTAAGCCAACCAGCTCCGTTACTGCTGTATTGAAATATGGATTGGAAGCAGGATTCAGGATGGCGAGTTGTGAAACGCCGGCCATGCTGGCGCTGGCTTCATCGCCATATACATTGATGCCATCATAATTATGATCGGAAGCTCGTGTGCCTTCTTTTACGGAGCTCAACACGTTATTGCGGTTGAGATTCCTTCTGTCCTGCGCCTGCCAGTCCTTGGCCTGGATGAACTGTCCGCCGATCTTGAAAGCGAATTTTTCAGACACTTTCTTTCCCCAGCGGAAGGCCCAGTCGTAATAAGGAGCAGCGCTGCGCTGTTTGCGATCCGTATGCATGATACCCTGTTTCACCTGGAAGCTGAGGCCCTGGTATTTGAATGGGTTCTTGCTGGTCATGAGCAGCGTGCCATTCATTCCACCGGGTCCGTAAAGTGCGGAGGATGCGCCTTGCAGCAATTCAACATTATCTACATCCAGTTCAGTTGGTCCGAGGATGATGCCCACGGCGAAGTTGAGGGCAGGCGCCTGGTTGTCCATTCCATCCACCAGTTGATTGAAGCGGAGGTTACCGCTACCATTGAAACCACGGGTGCTGATGGTATTGAAAGTGATGGACGATGTGGTCATGTCCACACCTTTGAGGTTGGCGATGCCCTGGTAGAAGTTGGGAGCAGCGGAAGTGCGCACATTGGCGGCGCTCATCCTTTCGATGGAAACAGGGGATTCGAGGATCCGTTCAGCCACGCGGCTGGCGGATACCACCACTTCCGCACCGAGCGAAGAAGCTGGTTCGAAACTCACCTGCAGCGGTGTGCTGGTACTGGTCACAATCACTTCCTGCGGTTCATAACCGATGGAAGAGAACACCAGGGTAAAAGGAGGCGCCTGGCTGCTGGTGATCCTGAAGTTCCCGCGTTCATCTGTGAAGGTCCCGATACTGGTTCCTTTGATGAGCACAGAAACGGCAGGAACAATGTCTTTACTCAGACTGTTTTTTACGGTTCCGTTTACTGTATAGGTTTGTTGGGCTGCAGCGGCAATAGAGATGGTCGTTAGAAGGGAAAGTGCCGCCAGAAAAAATAGCAATCTTCTCATAATGGCAGATTTTGTGAGCGTATAGTACCTGAAAATAACAATAGTATTTGTCAA
The DNA here is from genome assembly GCF_007970185.1 of Pseudobacter ginsenosidimutans. Lineage (NCBI taxonomy): Bacteria > Pseudomonadati > Bacteroidota > Chitinophagia > Chitinophagales > Chitinophagaceae > Pseudobacter > Pseudobacter ginsenosidimutans. Next base: position 6,500,055 of record NZ_CP042431.1, read on the forward strand.
TCGAAAATTTTATTTATGGTATCAATGTTAATATCGTCAGTATATTCGCGCCATGAAAGCGTATGAATTCAAAGGTCAGACAAACTTTTACAAAGGTAAGGTCCGTGACGTATACACTATCGGCGATCAACTACTCGTGATGGTTGCATCAGACAGGATCTCTGCGTTTGATGTTATTCTTCCCAGGCCGATCCCTTATAAAGGACAGGTATTGAACCAGATCGCTGCGTGGATGTTGAATGCCACCAAAGATATATGTCCAAACTGGTTACTGGAAGTTCCTGCACCAAATGTTTCCATCGGTAAGAAATGTGTGCCATTCAAGATCGAGATGGTAGTGAGAGGTAACCTGACAGGACATGCATGGAGGACCTACAGTAGCGGCCAGCGCTCACTTTGCGGCGTTGAGATGCCTGACGGGCTGAAGGAGAACGACTACTTCCCTACCCCCATCATCACTCCATCCACCAAGGCTGAAGCAGGTCATGATGAAGATATTTCCAAAGAAGAGATCATTGCGCAGGGTATTGCTACAGAGAAAGAGTGGGAAATACTTTCCGGTTATGCCTTGCAGTTATTCGCAAGAGGAAAGGAAATTGCCGCAGAACGTGGATTGATCCTCGTGGATACCAAATATGAATTCGGAAAGATCGGCGATACCATCTATCTGATGGATGAGATCCATACGCCTGATTCTTCGCGCTATTTCTATGCAACAGGCTTTGAGGCCCGCCAGCAGACCGGCGAACGCCAGAAGCAGCTCAGCAAGGAATTTGTAAGGGAATGGCTGATCGCCAATAACTTCATGGGCAAGGAAGGACAGGAAGTGCCTAACATGTCCGACGAATGGATCAACACTATTTCCAAACGTTATATCGAATTATATGAGCAGGTGATCGGAGAAAAATTCATTCCCGGTAATCTCAGCGAGTCCGCCACTTTCGAAAAAACAGAAGAAGCGCTCAAAAAATACGAGTAAGTACAAAATGAAACAGTTTCGTTTGTAACTATTCTCTCACTCCTGCGCCTCTATTGAGGCGCCCCTCGACAAACGAAAACAAAATAACCGCGGGCATGGCTACCCGAAATGAAAATTTCGATCAGCCATGCCCGATTCTTTTATTGTTGAAAGTATTTACCCAGGATTACTATTTCCCCGCTTCAAATCTGGCATCAAGGAAGACATTTGATTTGCAGGACTGTGTTCGGAGTTTCTAAATATCGGCCACAAAACATATGAAGATTGTCTGCATGTTGCACCCGCGGGTTCTCCTTAGCGAAGGGGTAATGAAGGGCCGGTCTTCGAAACGTAAGCGCAGTAGCTCAATCATGTTCAACCGCCCCATCCCTCCAACAAAAAGCCCCAAAAAAGATCCTCCTGCGCCGGTTCGTTTCTTCAACCGTCCTTCATTATCCCGGAGCGCAATCCCCGGAGCGGCATTTTTTATGTATTTTACGGTTATGAAACACCTACTCACAACAGCACTGATCATGTCAACCACCATACAGGGATTTTCCCAGGCCAAACAATACCTTCTTATCGGAACCTATACTTCCGGCAAGAGCGAAGGCATCTACGTGTATAGTTTCGACAATGGCAAATGCGAGCCCGTGAGTAAACTGGCCACCAACAATCCTTCCTACCTGGCCGTATCTCCCGACAATAAATTTGTATATGCCGTGCATGAAGAAGGGAAAGACAAACCCAATGTGAGCTCCTATGCTTTCAATAATCAATCAGGTACATTACAGTTGCTGAATCAGCAGAACACCCAGGGTGACCATCCCTGTTATGTTTCGATAGATAAGTCAGGCAAGTGGGTGGCCGCAGGAAACTACTCCGGCGGCAATTTCTCCCTGTTCCCGGTGAAAGAAGATGGTGGGCTGCGTCCTGCATCACAAACCATTCAGCACGAAGGGAAAGGTATCGATCCCAAAAGGCAGACAAAACCCTATGTGCACTCAACTGTATTCTCCCCGGACAATAAACATCTTTTTGTACAGGACCTTGGGCTCGACAAAATCTTCAACTATAATTTCGATTCCAAAACCGGAGAATTGCACCCGGCAGCCGATCCCTTCACCACTACCAATCCCGGCGGAGGCCCCAGGCATCTCGACTTCCATCCAACCCAACCCTGGGCCTATCTGATGGAAGAAATGAGTGGAAATGTAGTGGCCTTGAAATACCATCACGGTATTCTGGATACTTTCCAGACCATTTCGGCTATTGCTAAAGGTTATACAGGAGATATCGGTAGTGCAGATATCCATGTTTCTCCCGATGGAAAATTCCTGTACGCTTCCAACCGCGGACAATCGGATGATATCGCCATCTTCAAAATAGATCAGCGCACAGGAAAGCTCACGCTGATCGATAATGCAAAACTGAATGGCAAAGGTCCCCGCAATTTCTCCATCGATCCAACTGGTCGCTTTCTTTTGGTGGCTTACCAGCGGTCAGATAAAGTGGAAGTGTACAACAGGAATGCAAGAACAGGACTGCTCACTCCAACCGGGAATGAGTTCAGTGTAGGAAATCCTGTTTGTCTGAAATGGATCAAATAGATTTAGTCTTCTTCTTTGTTGAGTTCGTTTAGGCGTGGCCGTAATCTTGAACGTGATTTGTTGAAAGTGTGAACAACTTTCTCCACACCGCGGCGGGCTGCCTTCTGCTCCTCTTCGGGAAGCTGGATCATATGATGACAGGCATCACTGCAGGTACCCTGGTATTTTTCAGCGCAGGCAGGGCATTGAATGAAGAGAAGATGACAACCATCATTGGCGCAGTTCACATGAACGTCTGCCGGTTGTCCGCACTGATGGCATTTCGCAATCACGTCTTCGGTGATGCGCTCTCCCATCCTGTTATCGAACACGAAATTCTTTCCGATGAATTTACTTTCCAGTCCTTTTTCCCTGATCTGTTTGGCATAATTGATAATGCCTCCTTCCAGGTGGAACACATTGTCGAATCCGTTGTGCAGCATGTAGGCGCTGGCTTTCTCGCATCGGATACCGCCGGTGCAGTACATCACGATATTCTTTTCGCGCTGGTCTTTCAGCATGTCCACTGCCATCGGTAATTGCTCACGGAAGGTGTCGCTGGGCACTTCCACAGCCGTTTCAAAATGGCCTACTTCAAATTCGTAGTGATTGCGCATGTCCACCACAATGGTATCGGGATCCTGCAGCAGCTCGTTCATCCGTTCTGCGGTTACATATTTCCCTTTATTGCGCATATCGAAAGAGGGATCTTCGATCCCGTCCGCCACGATCTTCGGGCGTACTTTGATCTTCAGTACCCAGAAAGATTTTCCGTCGTCATCCACGGCTATATTCAATCGAATGCCATCCAGGCAGGGAATCGAATAGAGATAGGCCTGTAATGCCCCGTAATTGCCCGAAGGCACGCTGATCTGCGCATTGATGCCTTCATTGGCCACATAGATCCTTCCAAACACTTTCAGTGTATGCAATCCCTTATACAGCTCATCCCTGAACGTTTGCGGGTCCTCAATGGGAAAATAATGATAAAAAGAAATGGTGGTGCGGGGATCAGTTTCCTGATACAATAATTCTTTCAACTCCTTCTGGGAGACGCGGTTGTGTAGTAATGCCATCTAATAAAATTTTGTGACCGTTTGCCTGACAGTCAAAATTTTGAAACAGGGCAAAGATACGAACTGTTATGAAAAGTTTTTTACTACATTCGTATCATCTGCCCCATTCCCCTTCTCCCCTGAATTGTTTTAACAGATCAAATCAACGCAACGGCAACACTACATGATGAGCTTCATTCACGGATGAATGATAAAATCTATTCACTATGAACATCCTGTCAATCACCAAAAGAATTGCAGGCAGGTTGCTGCGTATGGGAACTGATGACCTGCAGGACCAGGAAATGGTCAAACGCATTACCATCGTCAATACCCTTTGCATCACGTTCAGTGTGGTGCTGATTGTTATGATCTGTATCCTGGCCATCCCAGGCGGTTGGGAAAAAGGCTTGCTGATCCCATTGTTCATCGAGTTATTACTTAACAATCTTGTGCTGGTTGCCAGTTACTACCGTCAATACTCACTCGCTGCCATCTGGCTCTTTCTTTTGCAGTGCGGCGCCACCATGTATTTCGGTAACCTGCTGGGGAGCGAGGCGCAGCTTCAGTTTGCCATCATATACCAGATTGCCCTGGTATACCTTGTTTTTCCTACAAGGCTGGAACGCAGGTTTTGTATCGCCTGTACTTTCGTGGCGCTGATCTTTCTGGAACTGAATTACTACTACCAGGTACCCGGACTTATCAGCATGAATCCGCAGACCGGACTACTGGTACACTCTGTGGTGATCCTGGCCGTACTCAGCGTTGTTCTGGTAGCCTGCAGACCTTTTGTCCAGAACAATGATCTTCATACTGCGTTTGTGAAGGCCGATCATTACAAGAAAGTATATCTCTACCAGGTAACCCACGATCTCAAAACACCGTTGCATGTGATGACTGTTGCCGCCTCCCTGATCAAACAGGAATTAAGGAAACAACACCCCCCGCGAAAAGTGGAGGAACTGCTGGAACAGTTGCAGGCAGCAGGGATCAGCGCCAATACACTCGTGAATAACGTACTCACCATGGCAGAGATCGAAGCCGGAAAAATGGAAACACCTGAATCCGGCAGCTTCATCGTGCGCGATTTCTTCACCAATATCGTGCATGTGCATAAGGTGATTGCAGGCACGCGCAATATCAAACTGAAGCTCAGTATAGATCAAACGCTCCCGGAGTTCATCATCAGCGATTCCCTGAAGCTGAACCAGGTAACCACCAATATCCTTTCTAACGCCATACGCTATGCGTACAGGAACAGTACCGTGGAAATGGAAGTGTTTGAACAGGATGAACAACTGGTGATCAGGATCGGCAACCAGGGACAGGGCATTGCACCGGAACTGCTGCAACACCTTTTCAATCCTTTCGTTACCGGCAGCAGCAGGCACCGGAGCGGCACCGGGCTGGGGTTGTATATCGTGAAGACGAAAGTTATTTCGATGGGCGGCCATATCAGCGTGAACAGTGAAGCCGGAGGACTAACCAGTTTTACTGTGATGCTGCCATTGCAGCCTGGCGTTGCGGAAGAAGAAATAAAAACATTGGATTGCCATATACCTCCTGCTCATCATGCCCATGTATTGCTGGCCGGCCCATTGCAACAGCCACATGGATTACAGAGCCTGCCGGAAACGATGGGATGCCGCGTCAGTCGCGCTTCCGACGATAATGAAGTACTGGCCATCGTTTCCAATGACCTGCCTGATGTGATCATCATGGATGGTCAGCTGCCGGGCTTCAATGTAATGGAATTATTGAAACGGCTAAAACGAAATGCCTTGCTGAAAGCAATCCCAGTATTGGTAACTTCGGTGCCGGACAAATCATGCAAACAGAATAACCTGCTGGAGGCAGGTGCAGATGGCATTATCGGTAATCAGTTCAATTACCGGCAACTCTATAAACTGCTTTCGCCTTTTGTGCGGGCAACATAACGTTTCACTGCAATTCTGAATTACATTATTTCATTATTCCCCGACAGGCCTTTTACGGATATAGCTTCCCGTAAGTGCAGCAAAACCTGCCACCAGTCCACCTACCAGGGCTGTTACCAGTATGAGCAGGAAAGATGATCCGCCCAATGGAAAGATCTCAGCCAGTTTGGTGGACAGCACATGCTGGTTCTTTGCATCGATGCCTAACGCCAGTCCACCCCATAAAAGGAAGAGGGCAAGAAAACCAGTAAGCCAGGATCTGAATGGTGACTGATGGATGCATAAAGCCACTACCAGTGCGGCCGGTGCGATGGTCCACCAGGGCAGGAATAGCCCTGCCACAAAACTCAGCAATGCGGTGATCAGAATGGAGATAAAGAGTTTCATACGCTGAGTGAATTATTTTTGAAAAGTCATTTTGTGTTTAACCTGCTTGCTTTTGGCTTCTTCTGCAGTCATTATCCAGAGAGGCTGATAAGCGCCCTTTGCCCAATCGTCCACCATATTATCATAGTATTTACTACCGGGATTGCCGCTCTGTCCGCCGGGATAGATGCCATAGGCTTCTGTTTTCTCCCTGAGATGCACTACCATTCTCCAGCTCGGTCCATGGAACTGTTTGGTGGCGTTGATGATATCCGCGCCGCCGCCTGTTGTCAAATGGAAACGGCTCAGTGGTCCCAGGCGCAGCAGGTGCCTGATGCCTGAATCCTTGTATTTGCTCCATTCCAGTTTTCCATTTTTTTCAATTTTGGAGAGTTGTGGCACTGCTTTCTTGAAAGCGGCTGTTACTACATCGCGAATAGTTTCCACCTGCTGAGTGATAATATTATCGGCAAACGGGAAGGCCGTGTCTTTCAGCATGCCTTCCAGCATTGTATAACGCTCAGGAAAAATGTAAGGTTTGGGGACGGCGGCAAATTCATCGCTCCACACTTCTGCTTCCAGCAATTCCATCCAGTGATTGAAGATGGATGGAGCTTTTTCTTTTGGATCATTGCGCAGGTTCCAGTTACGTACCAGGTTGAGACAGGTCAGCTCCTCTCCGATCAGGCTTTCTTCGTCGATATTCTTCAGCAGCAGTGGCATGGCCATTTCAGCCATCACATTGTAATTCTCTGTTTGCAATTCTTTCATCTGGTCTACCGTAATGCCGCTCATTTCGCGGAGATAACGGTTGATCAGCAATCCGCGGTAGAGATTGTAACTGCCACCGAGATACCAGGGATAGGTGGAATCGGCAGGAAGCTGGTTGGCGCTGCTTACGAAGCCGCGTTCGGGCACCATCCCGGAGATCAGCATATGCGGGTTCTGGTCCTGCGGGATCATGGATTGCCAGCGATAAGTGCTGTCATCTCCCGGCATAACAAAGTCACCCTGGCGCTTCCATTTATCAGGAAATTCACCCTGCTGCCAGATAGCGATATCATTGTTCTTGGCAGCGAACACGAAGTTCTGGCCAGGACAGCTGAAGTTCTTGATGGCTGCGAGATATTCATCGTAGTTGGTAGCGCGGTTGAGCAGGCAGAATGTTTTGAGCTCATTGGAACCGTCGTGTGCTTTCCATCTTACAGCTAGATTCACTTCGCCTGATGTGCGATGTGCTCCGGTGAAGCTGGCATCATACTGCACAGGTCCCCAGGTGGTGTAAGCCAGGGTATCCCTGAAATCCGGTCCATCTTTCACTTTGAAAACTTCAACATCTATCAGGGAGCTTTTCCAGGTGCTGTCGAACCAGTATTGCTGTTTGGATGCGTCTCTGAATTGAACGGTATAATAATCTTTCACATCTCGGCTGCTGTTGGTAACGCCCCAGGCAATCTGGTCCGTGAAGCCGATGATGATAGCCGGTGCACCGGGGAAGCTCACGCCATAAGCATTGCTTTGTGGCGTATGCAATTGCATTTCAAACCAGAGCGAAGGCAGATTGAGGCCCAGGTGGGGATCGCTGCAGAGAATGGGAAAACCGCTGGCAGTCTTGCTGCCGTTGACTGCCCAGTTATTGCTGCCATTGTCTTTATCAGGTTTGTTCAGCGGCTGCACGGGTGCAGGCGCTTTCCAGTTGAAGTAAGCGGAATCTGCACCCAGAGGTTGAACAGAATGCACGAAAGGTGTTTGGAAATGCGTGCCTTTCGGAATGATGGGATCGAGCGAATCCGGTTGAACAGGATAAAGTTTATCGAAAATATTTTTCGGGAAAACAGATTTGGCGTTGGTGTATTCGATATCATTTTCATCTCCCGACAGATCGTAGCTCATGTATTTCAGGAAGAGGGCTGTTTTGAGATTGCTCCATTTTTCGGGAGTGTAGTTGAGCAGCCTGTATTCCAGTGGCAGTTCGGAGTAGGTGCAGTTTTCCACGAAAGCGTTCACACCAGCTGTATAGGCGTCCAGCACTTCTTTGGTGCTTTCGTCGCTTTCCATTTCCTTCAGGGAGTTCTTTGCACCGAAAACCATTCCGATACGGCGCATATTGCGATCATTGTTCAGGATAGCGGAATCCGGGCCAACGCCGAGGATCTCGCTGAGGCGGCCTGCAGCGGCATGTGTCTGGAATTCCATTTGCCAGAGACGGAATTTTGCATGCAGGTATCCCTGAACGAAATAGAGATCATGATCGTTCTGTGCAAACACATGGGGAACCATGCGATCGTCCAGATACACATTCACTTTTTCTTTCAGTGCAGGAAAATTCAGATCGATGGAAAAAGATTGATCGGCAGGTTCAGCATTTTGCCAGCAGCCGTGCTGGGGGCTGAGGAAACTTCCCAATGGCGGCACAGGGCCCCATGGTCTGTTCAATGCAACGATCAATCCTATCGTAATAACGCCGGATACCAGCAAGGGAACAAGTCGCATAAACTCGGAAGGGTTTAAAGAATCGGATAAAAGTAATCAATTTTTTGGTAGTTGTTCTCTCCATCATCACTATCCGAATTTTATACACATATTAAATATAATGTATTTGCGTGAGAATGCGACTATGGCACTCTGTTAATCAAAATGACTTATCAGTTTCTTTACTTCAGTCTCTGTATTGAAAGCATGCAGCACGATCCTCAGCCTTTCCCCGCCTTTGGGAACTGTGGGGTATAAGATCGGGCGGACATCCATACCCGCATCCTGGAGTTTGCCCGCAATGGATTTCACGGCTTCATTACCCGGGATCACCACTACCTGGATGGGAGTTGAAGACAACAGTTTCTCAAAAGGCAGTATTGCTTCCTGGAACATTTTGATCATGGATGCCAGCAGGATGCGTTCTTTTTTCATCTGGGGAAAAAGCGCATAAGCATCTCTGATAGCACGCACACTCGCCTGCGGCAGGGCTGTTGTATAAATGAACGAACGGGAAAAATTGATTAGATAATCGCGCAGCAAGCGGCTGCCCAGCACTACAGCGCCATGACAACCCACTGCCTTTCCGAAAGTGACCACCCTTGCAAAAATGCGTTGCTGCAATTGCAGGTGCTGCACCAGTCCTTCCCCCCGCTCTCCTATCACGCCGGTGGCATGGGCTTCATCAACGATCAGATGAGCATTGTATTTTTCGCAAAGGGTTGTCATTTCCTCCAGCGGCGCCTGGTCTCCATCCATCGAGAATACAGATTCCGTTACCACGAAAATATTGCCGGTAGCCGACTGTAATTTTTTTTCCAGTTCAGCCAGATCATTATGACGAAAAGAAAAAGACTGTGCGAAACTGAGCCGGATGCCATCGCGGATACTGGCATGGCTGAGGTAATCGTAAATGATGGTATCTCCGCGTTGCGGCACGGCACTCAGCAATCCCAGATTGGCATCGTAACCTGAATTGTAGAGCAGCGCTGCTTCAGACTGATGGAAGCCGGCCAGTTGCTGTTCCGTACTTTCCGTCAGTGCATCATTGCCGGCCAGCAGGCGGGAACCGCCGGAGCCGTGTTTCAGCCAGTGCGCTTCGGAAGTTTCCAGCAATCCGTAATGAATGATGCCGAGATAATCATTGGAGCAGAAATCCGTTTTGCCCGTGGGCAATTTCAATGTGCGGAAAGCCTGCTGGTCTCTCCGCTCCTGCAATTTTTTTTCGAGGAAGTTTTCCTGGCGCATGCAACAAAGGTATAGGGTGCAGGCAATCGGAAGCCTCCCGGCGAGTGATTTTTGTTTGGCCACTGCCAGTCTCTGCTGTTTCAACCATCTGTCCTACCTTTGCATCATGAGTACGCCGCTTACAGATACCAAGAATATCCTGGGCCTCCAGTTGCCCACCGATCCACGTTGGGTGGACCTGGCCGGTATGAGCCTGGAAGAGATCCTCACAGACCACGCCTGGTGCGAACAGAAAGCAGCCACCAGCTGCATTTCCCTGATCCAGCGTTACAGTGAAAAAGACAAACTCGTACGGGAATTGAGCCCGATCGTTACAGAAGAATGGGGACATTTCCGCCTGGTGATCGCAGAGCTCGATAAGCGCAAACTCCGCCTCGGCAAGCAACGAAAAGACGAATACGTGAACGCACTGATGGTGTTCCAGAATAAAGGAGGACACCAGGAAGATGTATTGCTCGACAGGCTCCTCATCTTCGCCCTCATCGAAGCCCGCAGTTGCGAGCGCTTCAAAAGACTGAGCGAAGGCCTGGACGATGAATACCTCCGCAATTTCTATCGCCGCTTCATGGAAAGCGAAGCCGGCCATTACCGCCTGTTCATTGAACTTGCAGATACTTACCTGAATAAAGATAAAGTGAGAAAACGCTGGGAAGAATGGCTGGCCTATGAAGCAGACCTGATGCAGCGTCTCGAAGTACGCGGCGACAGGATGCACTAATCAACTGTTACGGGAACATATTCTTCCAGTTTCTCCAGCAGCAATAACTGGTTCAGCGCCCGGTTCAGATTCTGTTCCGGGTAACTTATCTGGTAGTACACATCGTTATTGAGATGATCGGTAATGAATCGAAGGCTTTGCATGTACACCATCAGCAGCCCTGCTTTATGTAGATGTTTCAATTCTTCAGATGTCAGCTGGTCTCCCATCCCGCTGCTATAACCTTCCACGATGGCATCATAAAAATCCGGCCTGATGGCGATCGCTTCCCAGTCTGTACTGTTCTCGTCAACCGAGCAGGCCATGCTGCGGATCATATCGCCGAGATCGGAGAAGTAGAGGCCCGGCATCACTGTATCAAGGTCAACCGGACAAATGGCCTTGTGTGTGTTTACATCCAGGAGGATATTGCTGAGTTTGCAATCGTGGTGCATCACTCTTTGCAGGAAGAGGTCCGGCCTGCGCCCCACTTCATTATAGAATTCCACCAGGTGATGGCGTTGCCTTAGCTCTGCGATAACATGTGTGGCTGTGAGTAATCGCTGTTGCGTTGCCGTTAGTACAGCCCTTTCGAACTGCTCATAACGCATAGCCAGATCATGGAAACGCGGGATCACGGGACGGAGCAGGTTCAGTTCCACAGATGCCAGTGCGCTGGTGAAATTAGCGAAGCAGTTGGCGGTAAGCCTTGCTGCTGCAGCATCTTTGGGCACCAGCGCTGTATAGGAGCCCTCCACAAAATGTATGGCGCGCCAGAACTGATTATACTTATCGATCCAGTACAGTTTTCCATCTTTTGCTGGAATGATGGGAGGAATGGTGATGCCTTCCTTTCCATGCACCGCCTCGTACACGAGCTGGTAATTATGAATGATATCTTCCGGATGATGGAACATGGTCTGGTTGATGCATTGCAGCACCACCTGCTCTCCCTGTTCATCGTAAGAAGCCTTGTAGGTGTGGTGTATCAGACCGCCTTTCAAAACTTGTATCACAGGCTTGCCCTTGCCGAACTGAAGGGCAGCCTCCTTCGCCTGCATATTTTCCATCAGATCAATATTGGTCGGTCAAAGCAAAATCATTTTTCCTTAACATCCACTGGCCGCTGGTGAAGTCAGGGAACTCTACCGTTTGATTTCCCAGTTCGATACTGGTTTCGCTGAGCGGTGTGATAGCGCTCCAGGCTGCACCGTCGTATACATCCATCGGCGTGGCTGTTTTGCGTTTGATGGCTTCCACAAATGCATGCAGCACAAAGAAGTCCATTCCACCATGCCCTGCGCCTTCCGTGTCCTTGCTCCAGCGCGCCCACAGCGGGTGATCGTATTTGTCAAGGTAAGGCTGCGCAGCTTCCCAGGTATGTCCTTTCGGGCTGGTGCCTTCCAGGTAGATGCTATCGTTCACATCCATCCAGAGCCCTTTCGTTCCCTGCACACGGAAACCGAGCGAGTACGGGCGTGGCAGGTTGGTATCGTGCTGCAACAGGATGGTTTCGCCATTGGCACAGTTGATCATGGTGGTGACCACATCGCCCAGTTTGAATTTCACTTTTGCATTGGGATGTTGTTCACTGCTGTGATCAACAATATAATTGTGCAACCCTCTCGCTTTGGTGGAGAAAGATGATAGAGAGATGAAACGGTTACCGCGGTTGATATCGATCATTTCAGCAACAGGTCCGATGCCGTGCGTCGGATAGAGATCACCGTTACGATGGATGGAATGTGCCGTTCTCCAGCGTGCTTCGGAATATCCTTTCTCACCGAACTCCACACCAGTATTGTTGCTCTTGCCATCATTGAACTTGATGGCGCGCAGATCGTGCTGATAGCCGCCCTGCAGGTGCATGATCTCGCCGAACAATCCCTGTCGCACCATATTCAGTACTGCCAGCACATCCCGGCGGTAGCACACATTTTCCAGCATCATTACCTGACCCTTGTGATGCTCGGCGGCTTTCACCACATCCCAGTGGTCCTGCAGCGTAATACCCAGCATCACTTCAGTACCTACATATTTGATACCTGCTTCCAGGGATGCGATGATCATCTGTGTATGCCATTCCCAGGGTGTGGAAATGATCACGGCATCCAGCTCCTTCAGCTCCAGGAGCTTTTTCCAGGCATAGGGATCCGTTTTGAAGATCTTCGGTTCAGCCTTGCCCGCTTTTTTGATCATGTCCAGCGAGCGCTTCAGCATGTTGTCATCTATATCGCAGATCGCTGCCAATACCACATCCTTTCTGCGAAGAAGATTGGAAAGGTGATTCTGTCCTCTCAGGCCGACACCAATCATGCCTATCTTTACCGTTTGTTGCTGAGCAAAAAGTTGAGATGCGGGAAGTATGGCAAACCCTGCGGTAGCGATCCCGGTATTTCTGACAAATGACCTGCGATCCATGCTTTAAATTTTAGTAAAATTGTAGGAGGCAATAATAACCATAATTGAGGATACCAGCGTCATGACAGCAAAACTTACGCAATCGTATGCGATACTTGAATTCCTGAAAAATCTTCGTCCGGATTTCCATTTACCGGAAGGCGTGGCCATCATGAATCCCTTTACCGATAAGGATTCCAGGGCACTCGCCACTATATTCTACAATAAATTCTACAACGATCATCATCCCAGAAAATTTATTTTCGGTATCAATCCCGGCCGCTTCGGCGCCGGCGTTACCGGCGTTCCCTTCACGGATCCCATCCGCCTGCAGGAAGAATGCGGCATCCCCAACGATCTCCCCCAAAAAGCAGAGCTCAGCTCCATCTTCATATATGATGTGATCAAACGCTATGGCGGCCCGGCGGATTTCTATAAAGACTTCTTCATCACGGCCCTCTCCCCGCTCGGCTTCACAAAGAATGGTCTCAATCTCAATTACTACGACGACAAAGAGCTCCTGAAAGCCAGTGAGCCCTTTATCATCGATACCATTCTAAAAACAAAAAAAACGATACTAACGGACAGCAATAGCTGTTTCTGTCTCGGCGAAGGAACTAATTTCAAAATATTCCAGCAACTCAACAAAAAGCATCAGCTCTTCGATAAGATCATTCCTTTGCCGCATCCGAGATTCATCATGCAATACAAAAGAAAGCAGGTGGGTGAATTTGCAGATGAATATGTAAGGAGATTGAGAAGTATATGATTTATTGTTTTACAAAACTGAGCGTTTCCGAACTACCATCTTTTTTCACAATTTTCATTACATACGTTCCCGGTGGAAGCGTGCTGATATGATATTGGTTATTGAATGCAGCATTAAACAGTACCATTCTTTTTCCCTCCATACTCAAGATATCTACTGATGATACATCCTGGGGCTTAATATTCTTAAGCATGATGTTATGGTTTGCCGGGTTGGGATACAGCGATATTTTCACTGCCTGGCGCATATTTACAATGGCTATCTTGCTGTATTCAAAACCTCCATCAATATCTGTTTGTTTCAAACGATACAACAACCGGGTTGCCGGTACATTGCGATGTATAAAACTGTAATGATGTACACCACTGGTGTTTTTGGCAGGAATGCTGTGTATTCTTTCAAACGCTTCATTATCGGCCGATATTTCAATTTCAAACGTTGCTGTATTTACTTCATCGGTGGTTGTCCAGTTGAGCAGAACGTCCTTTCCGCTGCCTGCTGCCGTGAACGAAAGAAAATGCAGGGGAAGCGCCTGGCTTACCATGAACGGCGAATAATTGGTGATACTCCAGTCGTCCAAACTGCGGATGTAAAGAATATGCTGTCCTTCTGAAATAGATGCTGCAGGAATATCTATGCTGATATTGTTCAGATCCACTCCCGGTGTTATGGTAATTGGCGTACCATTGCCAAACCCAGGGTCCGTATCAATAAAATATTCCACGCGGGTTATATTGCCGGGAGCAGCCGGTGGTGCCGGATAAATCCAGTCATCATCAGATACAAACTGGCGCAAATTGGTGACGGCCCACCTACCTTCTGAATTGAGGGTACGCACATAAATATTATGTGCACCTGTTGCAAGACTGCTGGTATTGGCATTGAACGATATATTATTTAGATCTGTGCCCGGTGTTACAGGAATAGCCGTGGCATTTCCGATACCCGGATCTGTATCGATAAAATATTCCGCCGCTACTATATTCTGCGGTGCAGCCGGCGCTGTAGGGTATGCAGGATTGTAGTCTGCAACAAACTGGCGCATATTGGTAATAGACCATCTTCCTTCCGTACTTAGCGTGCGTAGGTAAATGGTATGCATACCTCCGCTGAGGCCACTGGTGTTGGCGTTGAATGAAATATTGCTGATATCTGCTCCCGGAGTAAGAGGGATAGTTGTTGCATTCCCAATTCCCGGATCTGTATCAATAAAATATTCTGCCGCAACAATATTTCCCGGAGTAGCCGGAGCTGTGGAGTATCCAGGATTGTAGTCTGCAACAAACTGCCGCACATGGGTAATGGCCCATCTGCCATCTGTATTGAGGGTGCGTACATACATGGTATGCGCGCCTTCGGAAAGGCTGCCGGTATTGGCATTGAAAGAAATATTGCTGATGTCCGTTCCGGGAGTAACAGGAATAGCTGTACCGTTGCCGACTCCGGGATCTGTATCAATAAAATATTCTGCCGCAACAATATTTCCCGGAGTAGCCGGAGCGGTGGGATAAGCCGGATCTGTTTGCGCCTGTACAACTGTGTTGTACGATAGCAACAACAGGAAGAACATTTTTTTCATAATCACTTTTGTTTGTGTTCATCCTAATTGTTATTCCTCGTACTCAATTGTACACTCATGGTAGCCTGTCCCTGCGGAATGCTGGTGGGCACAGTAAGGCTGTAAATAGTTGGTACTGCCGGTATGCCGGAAAGCCTGTAGGGATCGGGGCCGCCAAAGGCGCCGCAATCCGGTGTATACCCGCTGATAGTAACACCGGTGCCAATGGCAGGGCTGCCTGCGCGCAGCATAAAGCGATGATCTATACTGCCCACGGCGTTGACAAAGTCATCTATGAAAACACTATTGAAGTGTATGCCCAGTTGATTGCCCACGGCGGTGCCTGGCAGCGTTTGTACGGCGCTGGCGAAAATATTATTCTTTACCACGCTAACGGCAAACAGGTTTCCCATATCATTCAGAAAAGTAAAAATATTGTTGGCAACATAAAACCCGTATAGGATACCACCACGAAACCATCCGCAGGTATTGTTACGAAAGATATTGCCGCCGCTGCCAAATTCAGCAGAAGACAAATTGGCAAATATGTCCCCGTTGAAGATATTGTTTTCGATTACCAGGCCTGATACAGAGCCCGGACTGGCAGCAACTGCGTTGATAGAACAATTATGATTAAAAAAACATTTGCGAATAGTGATATTGCTATATACCACACCAGCATTGCTCATTATCACACCGCCGGAGAAGCGGCATTTTTCTATCCAGATATTGCCAGTACTGGCTCCTATATTAAAATTGCCGAAATAGATTCCCATAAAGCGGCTCCCTTCGGCGCCGGCAGCCAGTGTAATGTTGTCTATGTTGGCAGGCAGGGCAGTTGCCTGCAAGCCGGTATTGGCAGGCTCGAAGGCTATGCCGGATGCCAGAAAATAGCCGGGTCCTATCCATACCAATCGTTTGTTGCTGCTAAAGCCGCTGTAATTTGTGAGGCTTGGTTCTATATGAATAGTATCTCCATTAAGTACGGAGGCGCTGGCTACGGCATTGCCGGGTTGCGCAAAATCGCGCGCCACACCTGTATTATTGTTCACCCTCCATATTTTGGCGTGGACATTGCCGGTGGCGATAGTACACACCAAAAAAAGAATGAATGAGGCTAATTGGTTCATGGTAGTAAATTTTAGACCTCAAATATGCAATGGCTAAATGGCGCTGCCTATCCTGAAAAAAGGGGATTTTCCGCAGACCTGGAATCACGCAAAAAAGGGATAGAAAAACCCCGCGCCGGTCCGTTTCACAACCTGACCTGCCTATCACTTCACGGCCCCAAGTCCAAACTATCGGGAAAGTTTCACATTCCAACCCGGTCCGCTCTGCATACGATAATGTGCTGCAAAGTTGCCCATGTTGATGGCTACCGAGAATTGAAGGAGACTATTGAGATATGCCATAGGCTGACCTTCGGGAACATCGCCAAAGGTGTGGACGAATGGGATTCGCTGGTGGAAGACAGTGCTGTCATGGTGGAAGATGCGGACCAGCAGCGAGTCGCCGGGATGGATGGAGATGGCGTTGAGGAGACTGTCAGGGATATTCGTCCAGATATTGCCGTATTGCACGTCAAGGACGGGGATCATGCCGGAGAGCGTATCGGCATTTTTGATGGCTGGCTGAAATGGAATGCTTATAACGGAATCGGGCAACCGCTTTCCAACTTCGTCGAATCGGATGATGCCTGCTGCGAGACGCGCACCGGTGTAGGCGTACACATCGCGGCCATGGAATGTATAGGATTGACCGGATTGTTGACGGCGGTTAATGGCTTCGTCTATTTCACGGACTTCGCTGATGCCCAGGGATCTCGCAACAAGGGTGAGCGTGCCATTGTCGGGCGTTACGAAATAATGACCGCTCCGGGAACGCATCACCACTGATTTCCGGCTGGTGCCAACGCCGGGATCCACCACGGATACGAATACGGTGCCCGAAGGCCAGTAGTTCGCCGTTTGTTCGAGGCGGTAAGCCGCTTCCCAAATATTGTAGGCAGGGATCTCATGGGTGAGGTCGTACAGGCCGAGATCGGGCGATACACCGAGAGCCACTCCTTTCATGGCGCTGACCGCACCGTCTTTCAAACCGAAATCGGATTGGAATACAAGTGCCGGCCGCTTTTTTTGAGCGCAGGAACAAATAAGAACAACGATTACTCCGAGCAGGAAGGAATGATAGCTGGTCCGCATAGATCTGTTTGAGGCTTCAAATTAATCAAATAAGACCAGTTTCAGAACCGGGAGATACAACAGTATACCATCGAATTCATGCGGGAGTAATGAATAATCGCTGATATTTGTTTTTGTAATGCACAGTGCAGATCAACACAACCCGTGATGAAAAACCAACCTGGTCCCAGGTCCGAATTCCACAGAAATGACCATGCACTGCGGTTACCTGCGCGCGGGATGGAAAGGATTGATCGTTGCGGGCCTTTGTTTTATTGTTCCCGCTGTACTGATCACCGCTATTTTCGCTTATGCATACCAGCGATACGGTCAATTGCCGCAGGTGGAACCCTTCCTGTATGGTATCAAACCGGCCATCCTCGCTGTGGTGGTAGCCCTGATGATCTCGCTGGGGAAGAAATCTCTCAAAAACATGGAGCTTGGGATCATAGGATCGCTGGCAGCAATCCTTACACTGGCCGGCGCCAATGAGATCCTTGTACTTTACCTCTCAGGTATGGCAGGTATATTACTTCATCTCCTGAAAAAAAGAAAACAACAAATCCATAATTTCTTTCCGGTTGTATTGTTGCATGTGCAGGCAACTGCACATAACTGGCATTTGTTCTGGTCTTTCCTGAAGATCGGCTCCATCCTTTACGGTAGCGGATATGCGCTTTTTGCTTTTCTGGATGCCGAACTCGTTACACGCGGTCTGATCAGCAAACAGCAACTCACAGATGCGATTGCAGTTGGACAGTTCACCCCCGGTCCCGTTTTTTCATCGGCCACTTTTATCGGCTGGCAAATAAGCGGATGGAAAGGCGCAATAGCAGCAACTGCAGGCATCTTCCTCCCCTCCTTTATTTTTGTGGCTTTTCTCCATCCGTTGATCCCGGTCCTGAGAAGATCCGCCCTGATGTCTGCTTTCCTGGATACGGTGAATATCGTGTCTGTGGCCATCATCCTGGCCGTATGCGTTGAACTGGGGGAAAAGTTCAATAACGGAATGGAAAACGATCCTGATAGCCATTGCCGGTTTTGCCATCACCTGGCGTTTCAAGAAGCTCAATACAGCCTGGATCATACTGGGCGGGGCTGTCAGCGGTTATCTGCTGTACCGGGTCTGAGGCGGGAAGGTTATCTTCCTGTATAACTTTGGCCGCCGGCTTTCATCTTCCCATAATTTGTGTAATATTGCACCAGAAATCACAATTACAAATCGGGCGTACTTACCAACCACATCCCATATCCGCTCCCATATCCTCTCATCCAATAATTTATGATTTTGACCGTTATCCGGTAGCAAACCAGCGCAAAAACCAATAACGCCCCAAAGCACATGTCTTGAAACTGTTGAAATCATCCTTTTGGCTGCATTCCATCTTTTATACCCTGCTTCAGCGGTTTTCGCTGTTCTTTTTCGGTGCAGTAGCCTATATGGTGCTGGCCAGGGGACTTTCTGCCAACGGATCGATGGCCATCTGGGCATTGTACCTCACCATACTCTCGCTCTTCGAGACCGTTAAACAGGGGCTGCTGCGCAACCCTACCATCAAATTCCTGGGATTATCAGAATATGCCAACCGTAAAGCGGAAGTACAATCCTCTTCCATGGTGATCAATCTCCTCTTTTCAGCCCTCACCCTCATCGGACTGGTGGCCGGCAGCGGACTGATCAGCAACCTGCTCAAATCACCCGATCTCATTCCCCTGCTCCACTGGAGCGCGGCCTTTATCATATTGCTGGTGCCATTCAATCACTTCGAAATACTACTGCAGGCGCGTTATCATTTTCAGCAGATTTTCTGGGCATATTTCGTAAGACAGGGAAGTTTCTTCATCGGCATCCTCATTCTCTTCTTTTTTGCCAAAGAACATTTCACACTGATGAACCTGATGATCATGCAACTGGTATCGTTGCTGGCAGGCACCATCATGCTGTTCAATTCGGCAAAGCAGTTCATGATGAAAAAATTCCATTACGATAAAAGCATTATCGTAAGAATGTTCCACTTCGGGAAATACATTTTCGGCACCAATCTCTGCTCCAATGTTACCCGCAGCTTCGATCATTTCATCACGGCCAATACGCTGAGTCCGCTCAGCGGCAAACAATATGTGAGCTATTACAATACCGTGGCGCGTATCAACAATATGATCGATGTGCCTTCACTGGCCGCAGCTGATGTACTCTTTCCCAAGAACGTGGAAAGCCTGGAAGAACATGGCATCGGAAAAGTGAAATACTATTTCGAGAGAATGGTGGGCACCATCCTGGCTGTGATCATCCCTATCTGTATTTTCATTTTCCTGTTTCCGAAATTCATCATCTTCATCATTGCCGGCCCCAATTATTACGACGCCATTCCCATATTGC
Organism: Pseudobacter ginsenosidimutans; assembly: GCF_007970185.1. NCBI lineage: Bacteria > Pseudomonadati > Bacteroidota > Chitinophagia > Chitinophagales > Chitinophagaceae > Pseudobacter > Pseudobacter ginsenosidimutans. The sequence goes on from NZ_CP042431.1 coordinate 6,519,667, forward strand.
AGATCACAATTTTCATGAGCCTCGTAAAACCCATCGGCTACCAGTATGGATCAACGTTAGATGCCATCGGAAAACCTGTGGTGAACTTCTGGACAAGCGCCGTGATGATGGTGATAGCCCTGGTGACCACCTGGCTCTGCCTCCTGAAATGGGATGGCATCGGCGCCGCCTATGCCACCGTGCTCAACAGCATCATCGGCGGCAGTATCATGTACTTTGTATTGAAAAAACAAATTCAGCTCGAAGGCAGGAATATCATCCGCTACACTTTACAGAGCTATAAAGACATCTGGGCTTTCCGGAAAAAACTGATCAGACAACCAGTGGCATAAAGCCATTCAAATATTTATAACTTAGACGTATGAAGATCGCTTTTACAATCTGTTCCAACAACTACCTTTCCCTCGCCCGCGCGCTGGCCAAATCACTCGCCGCAACAGGCAACGATTATCATTTCATCATCGGACTGGTAGACAAAATGGATGACCGCCTGGCTGAATGGTACAAAGATGTTACCATCCTCCCCTGTGATCAGATCGGCATCCCGGACCTGGAAGAGATTGCCATCAAATACAGCATCGCGGAATTCAATACTGCACTCAAACCTTTCTATTTTCAGCATCTTTTCAAACAATACCCGGATGCGGAATACATCACATTCCTGGATCCGGACATGCTCATCTACCGCAAGCTCCAGGAACTGGAAGACGGCCACAAGGCTTATGAGATCCTGCTCACGCCACATATCCTCCATCCCATGGAACTGGATGGAAAACATCCAACGGAGATCTCTTATCTCTCCACCGGCACTTTCAATCTCGGCTTCCTCTCCCTGCGCCAGGGACCCAATACAACGGCATTCCTCGACTGGTGGGCGGAACGTTTGCGCCATTTCTGTTATTTCGATTTCCCCAGCGGATTGTTCGTAGACCAGAAATGGGTGAACCTGGTTCCCGTATTCTTTGAATCTGTTTTCGTGATCAAACATCCAGGCTATAATGTGGCTTACTGGAACCTCCAGGAAAGAACATTGAGCAAAAACAATAACAACTGGTTCATCAATCAGCAATACCCGCTCAGCATCTACCATTTCAGCAGTGTGGGCATCAAGCAGGGCCTGCTCTTCCATAAACAACAGAACAGGTATACCGATGCCGATCTTCCGCTGAACAAGGAGCTCTTCATGGCATACCGCCAGCTGGTACTGGATGAAGGTTATCTTCAAACCAATCCTTACAGCTGCTATTATGTGGAACTGCACAACAATCATGTAACACAGAAAATGAAAAGCAGCTTCAGCGGTCGTATGAAGCTCTGGCTCAAAGGTGTGATCCCAGCCAAACAACGCGCAAAACTTAAAAAGAAATTACTGGACTTCGCCAATAGTTAAAACTTTCCGTGGACCTGGAACAAAGCATACTGGCAGAACATTCCAAAGCCCAATGCATGCGCATTACCGCTTATATCGGCAATGACAGGGAACGCTTTGCCCGGCTCATGAAATTGTTCCTCAAAGGAGAATACCGCGTAACGCAAAGGGCTGCCTGGCCACTGAGCTGCTGCGTGGAGGCATACCCGGTACTGATAAAACCCTGGTATGCCCAACTCCTCCGTAAGCTTCAGGAGCCCGGCACGCATAATGCTGTTACGCGCAATATCGTTCGTACTTTGCAATACGTTACTATCCCCGAAAAATACCAGGGAACAGTGATGAACATATGTTTCGATTTCATTGCCGATCCCAATGCAGCGGCAGCGGTAAAAGCATTTTCACTCTCCATTCTTCAGAACCTCGTAAAGGATTACCCCGAGATCGCTCCGGAATTGATCACGATCATTGAAAACAGGTGGGATCAGGAAACCCCGGCCTTCCAATCGCGGGCCAGGAAGTTGCTGAAATCCCTAAAAAAATAAAAAAACAGTGATCCATGTCAATCCAGGGCTACTCTGTGTTGACCCCTCACATTTTTTTTATTATACTTGCGTAATTAACCCCTAAGCTCGCGGTCACCAGCCCTGACCCAAACACCTAAAAGACCATCTTATGAGATTTGTGCTTCCTATCTTGCTTCTTGCATTTGTCCCAAATGCAAAAGGTCAGACGAAGGTTCCTGAATTCGGGCAATTCCTGGCGGCTGAAAAAGCAATCACTGTTTGCGAATTCGATCCCGAAGCTGAAGCCGTGATCATTTTTGATAAAGCAGAATCCACTCACAACGAAGATCATAACCTGATCACCAAAAGAAGGATCAGGATGAAGATCCTGAAACCAAAAGGGATCCGGCACGCAGATGTGAGCATCTATTATTATTCCAAAGAAGCTTTTGAAAGTCTCTTCGATATCCGGGCAGTTGTGGTGAACGTAAATGCCAATGGCGGTGAAGAAAGAAAAGAACTGGCCAGCTCCGCGATATTCGATAGCAAAGTGAACGATAAATGGTCCGAAAAGAAATTCGCACTGCCCGGCGTTCGCGTGGGAAGTATCATCGAATACGAATACGGCAGGATCTCTAAAAATTATAATGGACTTCGCGACTGGTATTTCCAGACAGAATTACCCACCATGCTCAGCAGCTATGACCTGGTGATCCTTCCCAATTACGAGTTCGCTTATAAAGTGAGCAAGTCGCCTTCACTGCCCATCGTTGTCAAGAACGATAAAAGCAATGGTTCCACCTATTTTGAAATGAAGGATATCGCAGGGTTGCGGGATGAACCTTTCATGGATGCGAAAAATGATTACCTCCAGAAAGTGGAATTCCAGCTCTCGGGTTATGCCGGCAGTTTCGGTGGGCGTACCCGTTATATGACCACCTGGGCTGAATTGAGCAAAGAACTATTGAACAATCCAAGCTTTGGCGGACAACTCAACCGCAATGTGGGAGCAGATGATTTGCTGAACAAGGCCAAAACGTTTACAGATCCTTATGAAAAGATGTGCCTCATCTATCAATACGTTCATAAGAATATTTTCAGCAAAGGGGCCAGTACGCTTTATGTACAGGAAGGTGTGAAAGATGCCTGGAAGAATAAGGTGGGTAACAGCGCGGAAGTGAACCTCCTGCTCATCAACCTGCTGAAAGAAGCCGGCCTGGAAGTGTATCCCCTGCTGGTCAGCGAACGTGATCACGGCAAAGTAAGAGAAGGTTATCCATTCCTTGACCAGTTCAATAAAGTACTGGCCCGGGTGGTGATCAACGATAAAAAATATGTACTGGATGCAGCCGGCATCTATACTCCGCCGGATATGTATCCGCCGGATGTGGTGAATACAAAAGCCTATATCGTAGACAGGAAGAAAGGCGGCATTATAGATCTGGAAGAAACGCAAAAGAAAAACAGGAATAAGATCATATTGACCGCTTCCGTTTCTGAAGATGGAATGATCAATGGACAGGTTATAGCCAGGAGTTACGATTATGCGAGGCTTGCAAGAAAACAGGCACTGCAAAAAAGTAAAGACTTCCTGCTATCCGAATATTTCACCGATGAGCATCCCGGTATCAAAACAGACAGTTTCGAAGTCAGGAATACAGACAATGATTCCCTGGCGCTGGAACAGAGATTCAGTTACCAGCTCCCTATCAACGCCAGCGGCGAATACCGTTTGCTGAATCTCAACATGTTCTCCGGCCTGCATGCCAATCCTTTTATTTCAGATATCCGGTTCACAGATGTGAATTATGGGTACCTGCAGCATCAGGAGATATTGGAACTGGTGTCGCTGCCGGAAGGTTGGATACCTGAAAGCCTGCCAAAAGATACCAGGCTGATCACACCAGACAATAGCATCAGTTGCGCCAGATATATTACTTTTACGAATAACAAACTGAACGTATTGTTCAGGATAGAATTCAACAGAAGCGTATTCGATTCCGGCGAATACAGCACCCTGAAAGAATTCTTTAAGAAGATGACGAATATGCTGAATGAACAGGTCATCTTAAAAGAAAAAAACCAGTAATACCACTATGAAGAAAATGATTGCAGCAGCATTTCTATTTGTTGCCACTGCTACCGGAACATCCGCTCAAACACCCGCAGACCTGGTGCGTTATTCTGCGCTCACTATTCCTGATAGTCTCAAAAAAGGCGCAGACGCGGTTTTCCGTCTCGATGAAGAATCCATCGAGGTCTTTTCGCCTTCCCGTTACAATCTCACCAGCCACCAGATCATTACCCTGCTGAACAAGGATGCAGCAGGATTCCTGCATCAATCCTACTGGTTCGACAAGTTCAATAAGATCGACGATATCGAAGTAAAACTATTCAACTCGCTGGGCATGGAAATAAAGAAGTTCAAAAAGAAGGACTTCGAAACCAGTGCCTACAACGATTATATGAGCCTTCATACAGACGATAAAATGATGAGGCTCTATGTTCCTTCCGCTGATTATCCCTGTACTATCGAGGTTATCTATACGAAAAAGGTGACAGGCTATATAGGGCTACCTGCATCAGTGATACAGTCGCCCAACCGCTCAGTAGAAAATTATATTTACCAAATCAAGGTGCCGAAGGATCTCGACATACATTTCAAAACAGGCAATACCCAGCTTAAACCGGAAGTAACCAAAACTGCGGACGCCATCCTTTATCAATGGAAGGCGCAGAACCTTAAAGCCATTCGTTCAGAAAGAGGAAGCTGGAATTCCTATGTGAATTATCCCCATATCCAGATAGCCCCGGCGAAATTTGAGTATGATGGCACGAAAGGCAGCTCCAATACCTGGAAAGAGTTCGGGCAATGGGCATGGCCTTTATACGATGACCCCGCTCCTTTTACCGCAACACGCCTCAACGAGATCAAAAACCTGGTAGCTTCGGTTACTGATCCGCGTGAAAAGATCAAAATTCTTTACAGGCATTTGCAAAAGAACAACCGTTATGTGAGTATCCAGCTGGGTATCGGCGGCTTCAAGCCCTTTGCCGTATCCTTTGTGGACGACAAGAAGTATGGAGACTGCAAGGCCCTTACCAATTACATGCGCTACATGCTGAAAGCGGTGGACATCAATTCCTGGCCGGCCCTGATCAATGCCGAATACAATAATCCTCCGGTTGATCCAAACTTTACCGCCAACCGCTTCAATCACGTGATCCTCTGCGTACCCTTGCAGCAGGACACAGTCTGGCTCGAATGCACCAGCAATACACGGGATATGAATGACCTGGGCTCCTTCACTGAAAACCGTTACGCCCTGCTGCTCCTGCCGGAAGGTGGAAAATTGGTGGCCACTCCAAAAAGCAAAAGCAGCCAGAACAAACTCATCACCAGTTCTGAAATAAAAGTGAACAAGGAAGGTGAGGCAGAAATGACCGCCAATATCACCTGCTCCGGCAATTTCTATGAGCATTTCCATTATGCCCAGCAACTGGAAAGGGAAGAACTGAAAAGATTCCTGGTGCAGTATCTCGAATACAAATCGCCGGAAGATTTCAAATTCGAAGAACTGTCCGCAACAGGCAATAAGAATTTCAGGATCAATTTCACGTACGACCAGGTTTATGATTTCAAAGCCGGCAATAAGTTCTTCTTCCGCCCGCGCATGTACAATATCTGCGATGAAGACATCAAGCCGGACAGTAACCGCACCAAAGATTTCATCTTCGAGTTCCCCTACGAAAAAACCGATACCACTGTTTACCTGCTGCCGGACGGATTCACCGTTGAAGGATTGCCGCCCGTGAAAGAACTGGACACACAGTATGGTTACTATCGCAAAGAAGTGATCAGGAACGCCACTGGTAACGGCATCACCATCATCTCACAACTTAACCTGAAAAAACATATTATTCCTGCAAAGGAATACCGTGCACTGGCTGATTTCTTTCAGTCGGTAAACAAGACCGATGGCGCCAGACTGGTGATCATCGGTGAATAAGTGTACCAGCCCTGTACTCTTAAAACAAACAGAACCTCATGAAAAAGTTATTGCTTCTGGCTTTCGCCTGCTGGCCGGTATTGGTATTGCATGCGCAGAAAGACAAAGACCTCCCCGGTTTTGGAAAAATAGACAAAGCCGATCTGGAACTCAAAGCCTGCGAATTTGATAAAGATGCAGAAGCCATGATCATGCTGGAAACCGGCGAGATCGAATTCCAACGCGGCAGTCACTGGATCTTTGCCATGAAGATCGAGAAAAGGGTAAGGCTCAAGATCTTCAAAGACAAAGGCATCGACCGCGCCACCATCAAACTCCATTATTATTCGGACGACAACTATGAAAAACTGCTGGATGTGGATGCCGTCACTTACAACCTTGACCCAACCGGAAAGATCAGGGAAACAAAAGTGGACAAAAAATCAATGTACAGGGAAAAGGTAAACTCGAATGTTTCTGCACTCAAATTCACTTTCCCCGATGTAAAAGTGGGCGAGAGTATCCTCGAATACCGCTATACCATCATCCGCGAAAGCGTTACCAATATCGAGCCCTGGATCTTTCAGGACAGGATCCCCACAAAAGTGAGCGTCTACCGGGTTACTATACCCGAATATTTCAAATTCACCACTAATTCACATTTGAGCCATCCCGTTGAACAGAAAAGGGATGAGTTTCGCCAGAGCATCACATACGACAGGGAGAATATCCAGTATAATGCACATGAATATTTCTATAAAATGAAGAATGTGCCAGCCCTGAAAGATGAACCATATATGGGCGCAGTAAGGGATTATCTCCAGCGTGTGAACTTCCAGTTGTCTACCGTGCAGTTCCCCAACCAGCTTCCTCAAAACCTTACCAATACCTGGGCAGGCCTGACGAAGAACCTGATGGAACATCCATCATTTGGTCAGCAGATCAAAAAGAACCTGTTGAAAAATGACGCCATGAATGCCATCACAGCCAAAGCAAATACGCCTTTCGAGAAGATGAGCGCCATCTTCTATCATGTTCAAAAGAGCATGGCATGGGACGGACATAATGATTTCTATTGCACCAGCGTGAAAGAAAGCTATGCGAAGAAGGCGGGCTCTTCCGGAGATATCAATCTCATCCTGCTCAATCTCCTCCGAGATGCAGGCTTCGACGCCAAACCCGTACTGGCCAGCACCAGGGACCATGGACAGGTGAACGCCACCTACCCTTTCATGGAGCAGTTCAACAATGTGCTGGTACTGGTTTTCATCGGAGATAACAACTATGTGCTGGACGCCTCGGATAAAGCCAATACCCCCTATCTCATCCCCGAAGATGTGCTGGGAACGGAAGCCTATATGCTGGATGGCGAAAGCGGACAATTCATTCAGCTCTGGACAAGCAGGAACACTTTACGGCACTTCATTACCGTGAATGGCAAGATCGATGAAGAAGGTCTGCTCACCGGCGATTGCCAGGTTAGTTCTTTCGATTACGGACGCGTATCCAGGATGAGGACCTACAGGGAAGGAAAGGAAAAATTCACTGCAAAATTCTTCAGCGATGACCAGGTGAAAGTAACAGACCTCATTGTAGAGAACGATAAAGAGTCGGAAGATTCGCTGCCGCTGAACCAGCGCCTGAAGTTCTCATTGCCGGTAAATTCTTCCGGCGAATACAGGTTCTTCTCGCCCAATCTGTTCGCCGGGCTCAGCAAGAATCCATTCACGGCGGATACGCGCCAGACGAATATCGATTTCGGTTATAATCAGCATTATATTTTCACAGGGAATATAAGTATTCCGGAAGGCTACGAATTTGAAACGCCTCCTAAGAATATCGGTATGATCATGCCTGATACCAGCATCGTTTTCCGACGCTTCATAGAAGTGAAAGGAAATACCGCAGGATACAGGATCATACTCGAATTCAAGCGCCCTTACTATGACGTGCAGGAGTATCCGGAATTCAAAGAATTCTACAAGCTCCTCTTCGATAAACTGAGCGAGCAATTCGTATTCAAAAAGAAAGCATGATCAGCTGGTCAGGATTTGGCAACAGCCTCCTGACCATATACCTGGTCTTTGTATTTTAGAGATGGAGATGGAATGAATTTGCCGATGCCAAGTTCATTCCATTTTTTGTCTACAGCCGCGATGGTCTCGTCTGCCGCTACGATGATATTTGGCCAGTCGCGGTGGAAATCATCCAGCTCAGCGGTTTTCAGTGTACCGTCGAGGCCCATGCAGGCCCAGGTTGTACCGGGTTCTGCAATTGCCGGCTGTTCCGCGAGTACATGATCTCTTTTGGGATCGAGATTATTGCAGAATCGCCAGAGCGCTACAGGCAGATCATTCGCATCCACAGTATGTTCCACGTAGAGGATCATTTTGATATCCTGCAGGGATTTGTTGGCGCAGAGCTGTTGGTGCAGTTCCTTCACATGGCCCTTCCTGTTCTTCTTCACACTAACTATCAGGCAGGGAATATCGATCTTCAGCAGGCTGGTGTTCATGCCGGCGATCTCCGGGAATGAAGTTCTTATCTTATCAACGTCAACGTATATACGTTCAGTGGTGTAGGTATATTTCGTATCGATCTCTTCCTCGTATTTGTAAGTACCATCGATGCACATCTTGCCACCGAAGCCGAGTTTGCTGCAGCTATGATCCAGCACATCCATCGGTCCCTGCGTAAAGCTCAGGTCTGTGGCAGGGTTCAGCCTCAGGAATACATCCTGCGCAAGTTTCTTGTAATCGGTGATGGGAAAATCATTATTGGAAGTGAGCACCAGGATCTTGTTGAACATCATTTGTCCTGCCCCCCACATGGCATTCATCACTTTCTGTCCCTGTCCGGGATAATCCTTCTGGATCTTCGTGATCACCAGGTTATGGAAAACGCCTTCCACAGGCATGTCCATATCCACGATCTCAGGCACCATGGTCATTTTGATGGGTGCCAGGAAAATGCGTTCTGTCGCTTTTCCGAGCCATGCATCTTCCTGTGGCGGAATACCCACGATGGTAGCGGGATACACAGGGTTCTTCTTATGCGTGATGGCCGTGATATGGAATTTCGGATACCAGTCGGGCAGCGAATAATAACCGGTATGATCGCCGAAAGGTCCTTCCCAGATCAGTTCATCATTGGGATCAACATATCCTTCAATGATGAAGTCTGCATCAGCAGGCACTTCAATTTCCGGTTGGGTGATGCATTTCACCAGTTCCACTTTTTTCTTGCGAAGGAAACCGGCGAGCATGTATTCATCAACGTTATCAGGCAAAGGGGCAGTGGCAGAGTATGCATATGCGGGATCACCACCCAGCGCTACTGCCACAGGCATTTTCTTATTGAGCTTCTTGTATTCGTTGAAATGTCTTGCACTCACTTTATGGCGATGCCAGTGCATGCCGGTGAGCGTGGGTCCGAATACCTGCATGCGGTACATGCCTACATTGCGGATATTGGTATTGGGATCCCTGGTATGGATCACAGGAAGAGTTACAAATGGGCCGCCATCATTGGGCCAGCAGGTGATAACCGGTAGTTTGGAAATATCAGGCGTAGCCATCACCACTTCCTGGCAGGCGCCCCTGCCCTTTTTCACTTTGGGCATCCAGCTGGCAAATTCACTGAGTTTGGGAAGAAGACGGAGCTTGTCAAGCAGGCTTTCTTTAGGTCCTGTGAGGAGTTTGAAAAGATGTTCAATGTCTGCGGCGATATCGTCCAGCTTCTCCACTCCCAGCGCCAGGCACATGCGGCGTTCGCTTCCATAGGCATTCATCAGCACGGGAAAATCGTAGCCGGTATTTTCAAACAGAAGGGCCTTGCCGCCACCGGGCTCTTTGCTGATCCTGTCTGTGATCTCTGCTATCTCCAGTTTGGGGTCCACATAGGTTTTGATGCGGATCAGTTCCCCTGCCTTTTCCAGTTCGCTGATGAATTGCTGCTGATTGCTGAATGCCATGGTTCCAGATTATGGCCCGCAAGTTACTACAACTCTTCGATCCTGATGAGGCCGTTTTTCAGGGCGAATTTTATCACTCCCACCAGGTTGCGGGCCCCGATCCGTTTATTGATATTACTCCGGTACTGCTCCACGGTGCGCTCGGAGAGATAGACCTGGTCACTGATCTCCCTGGCCGTTTTCTGGTAGCAGATCAGCCGGATGATCTCCACTTCCTTGCTGGTGAACTCCATATCCTGGATCAGGTGCCGCGTATTATCGTCCTGGAAAGAGATCCGGTTGATGATATGGTTGCGGGCTTCGCGGCAATAATAATCCCTGCCCAGCATGATGGTTTCGATGGCTTTGAGGAATTCGCCTTCATCCTCGTTTTTGAGCACATAGCCATTTACGCCCACGGAGAACATCTTGTTCACTGCATTCTCGTCGAAGTTGAAACTATAGGCCAGTATACGGCTTTGCGGGCATTTGTATCTGACCTCTTTCACTACCATATTCCCTTCGATGTCCGGCAGGCGGAAATCCACGATCACCAGTTGTGGCTGGTGCTTCACTGCCTGTTCAACACCCGACTCGCCGGAATACGCTTCGTGGAATTGTTCGAAGAGATGTTCGATGGTTACCCTGATGCCGTTGATGATCATTTTGTGATCATCTATCACCAGTACTGATTGATAAGGTGGTTTCATGAAAATGGGATATTTATTTCGATAGTATAACCTTCCGGATAATTGTTGCGCAGGCTCAGTTCGCCTCTAAGCTTGTCTACCCGCTCCCGGATATTGGCCAGGCCGATACCGTTCTTTTGCTCATAGGCCGGCTCGAAGCCCTGTCCGTTATCCGTATACACGATCCTGATCCTGCGAGACAGCACCTGCAGCATGGCGTCAATACGGCTCCATTCTGCATGTTTCAATGTATTGTTCACCAGCTCCGAAAGAATATTGCGCAGGTGCTGGTATTGAAAATAATTCAGGGGTTTATCTTTCTTATTGAAATAGAACTGGTAACTGATACCAGTAAGCGCTTGCGTTTTTTCAAGCAGTCCGCGTACATCTTCATACAATTGCGTGGTGGATAGCTCCAGATCTGATTTGAGGTCGTGCGATAAGCCCCGCACAGTTTCCATTACTGTGCCGATTGCCCCTTCCATCTGCACCAGGTGCGGCGAAGCGGCCGCCACGCTTTCTTTTTCCTTTCTCGCCAGCAGTTTGATGTAGAGAAGCTGAGGTCCGATCTCATCATGGATATTGCGTGCCATCCGCAGTTTGGCATTCAGGAATTTGTTTCGTTGCCTTTGCCTGAGCCAGAAGAACAGCACTGTAAATAGAACCAGCTTGGAAATGATCAGCAGGATGAGATAGATATTCTTCTGTTCCGCTTTATCTCGGGCATCCTCCGCCTCGTTCAGTAAAGCGCGGCTGTATTCCATTTGCGTTTGTGCGTACACGTTGTTATCCCTGTCTGTGAGGGTTGCCTTGAGTACACTGTCTTTCAGAGACAGGGCCAGGCGGTTGTGCGCATAGGCTTCTGCGAGTTTTCCTTTGCTCCGCAGCAGCAGGGCCATCTGTTCGTGATAGAACTGTTGCTTGCGTGCGCGGATGATGGGCAGGTCCATCTGATCCAGCAGGGCCAGGTATTTTGAAGCGCTGTCTGTTCTTCCTGCTTCCATGAAATATTCGATCGCCGATTTGTAAGCATCATACTCGAAGAATGGCTTCATGGCTTTACTCATGGTGATGGAGGAACGTATCCAGTAAAGGGTCTTATTGAAGGCCGAGTCTGCCAGCCGTGAATCTTTCTGTCCATAGCGTGCTTTGGCAAAAGCCGCTTCAGTAGCGGAGATCCGTATCTTACTGAGGAAGGGCTCATATTTCTCAGGTGCACTGTTCACTGCTTCCATTACACGATGGAGCAGCGCTTCGGCTTCCGATGCCTGCGTGTATTTTTTTCGTTCATAAAAAAGACTGGTCATGGCGCCGAGAATGCCGCAGACATTCTCGATCATGATCCCTTTGGACTTTCCCAGGATAGCGGAGTCGGCCTGGGCTTTGAGCAGCGGGGCAATGGAATCAAAACGCTGGTAGCATTTTTCATAATCTTCGTTATCGATAAATATGGTGATGATGGCGCGGTTGGCGGCCAGTTCGCGCGGAGTGTTGTGCTGGGCTTTGGCCTCTTCGGCCATCTTGCCGAACCAGAAAATACTCTGCCCGGTACTATTGTTGTTAACACTATGAATTCCCCGGTATTGAAAATAGATGATCCGTCTTTCCCTGAATGCTGTGTCTTTGAAAACGATATGCCGGTATTGTTCCAGCAGTTGTGGAAAATCAGTTCTGTCGAAGCAATGGAAAACAGTTGAATCCATTTTTTTGATGTAGCTGGAATCCGGAAGTTTTTGTTGCTGGTTTTGAAGCAGTATACGGCGGAAGAATATTTGAAGACTGTCCTTATCGCTGGCGGAAGCTGAACCATGCAGGCAAAGCAATGCAGTTAGAAAAAGAGTCACAGGGAGCCATGATCTCATAGGTTCCTAATTGGTAAGTATGGTAAAAAAGGTTTAATGCCTATTACCAGAGCCTGGACCAGTACAGTAAGATGATGCGTATGGCAATTTAAGGAATTTGGGCCATACCTGAACATGTTCAATAATTAAGTTGAACCGGTAGCAACATGTGTTATCGATTTTACCCGGATACAATGAAATGACACAATTGACGACATATTATTTTTCTGATTACCAAAGTAATAGTAATTTCAATTCGGTATCCGTTTTTACATGGACCGTTTATTTTCAATGCATCATTTCCATTTCGAACCTTCTCCTTCTCATTGTCCCATTATTTAATTACTGATCCTTTTTTATCATCCACAGTTGATTGATCGCCATAAATGATCCGTACCCTATTTTAAAATTTCCGGGATCAACTAACCATTAATGTATGTTAACCATGATCAAAATCATGATTGCGGATGATCATGACCTTTATCGCGAAGTGCTGAGAGATTTCTTGAATCGAAACGGCTTTTCTGTGATCAACACTATCAGGATGGAAGACGGCTTTGAATCGGCTTTGAGTCATTCCGGCATTCCGGATATAGCCATCATCGCTTTTAAAAGCAGCCGCAACAGCAGCATGACTGTTCTCCGCTGGCTTCGTAACAATTTCCCTGCTGTAAAAATACTGGTGACCACTTTATTTGGCGAACGGGTTCCTTCCGATGAACTGAAGGAACTGGGCGTTGAAGGTATAATAGTAAAATCGCATGCAGATACCCGTGAGATCATCACAGCACTGCATGCGATACAAGATGGTTCAACGTATTATTGAGTTCAGTATTTCTTACTGGCGAACCCTGGGGCAACCAATTTGTGATCTTCTTCCATTCCAGCCGGAATAGGAATCGCCACCACCTTTGCCGCCCAGTCCGATAGAAAGGGTGATACCTGTGATATAATACCAGTCCTTTGCTTTTTCTCCTCCGCGAATGGTATTGAGTGCAGGATAATTGGGATTACCGCCTTTCACCTCTCCTCCCCTGTAAGACATTTCCACGGCTTTCAATCCTCGCTGTGAGGCCAGGATCAAAGGGTCCACATAACGTGTGCTCAGATCATCCAGATAATCCGTGAACAGTTTCCTGATACCCACTTCAAAACCCAGGGTTGCATTTTCAGACACGCGGAACTTCACACCACCACCGAAGGGAATTGCGAATTGAGTGAGCATGTATTCCTTTCGGTTGGGATATTGAGGAAGTCCCTGCCCTTCCGTGCTCAGGGGTTTCAGGAAGATCTTATTACCGAGCGTATCGTAGGTGTATGGATCGAAATGATAGATGGCTGCTCCCGCGAAAACATAGGGGGATATCCGTCTGTCTGACAGGTCGAACAGCGTGTATTGCAACAGCAGACTGCCTTCCATCAGCTTTGTATGGAAGTTGAGATTACGGGCGCGGAGCTGTCCTGTATTCTGTTTGTCGTCTGCTTCGAGACTGCCGTAATGAAAACCGATCCTGGCGGCAATATGAGGAGTAATATCATATTGCAGACCTGCGCCAACAGCGAGGTTGGCCTGGTTGAGCGTAAAATACTTTGTTTGAAGATCGCCCTGGTAATTGGAAAATCCGCCCAGGAGCGTAAGATGAAGTCTTTGCTGGGAGTAACCTGACAACGGTAAGAGTAAGCACCATAGCAATAGCTTGCGCATACAGAGATTTTTTGGTTTCAGTAAAGTGTAAGGCAGTTTTCCGATAAGGGATTGGACAGTTACGGTCAAAGGAGATTGGGGGAGTTCCGTTTCCGGATCCGGGCATATTACGCAATATTCGCGCCAATAATACCTGATTTTGCGGGGAATTGGCGGCAAGATACAACGCAGGTTCCAATGTTCATAGCGCCTGATCTCTGTTACTCATAACAGATTATCAACAGATACGTGGAAAGCAGCAAAAATAGTTGGGAGATAAAAAATAAACCGGTGGAGGAAAGAAGCAGAGCCTTAACCAAATGTTTTGCAGGGACCGGAAACCAGCATTACTGCGATCCATAAATCTACTGGATTTATAGGGAATCAACGAAAGAAAAACCCGTAAATATGCGGCTTTACGTTTAAGCATATACGAATAGCTACGTGTTACCACTTACATAAAATCTCCTCCTACACCACTGAGTGTCAATGGTATTTTTTACGAAAGTTTTTATCCCGAATTCATAAAGGCATTAGAAACTACAGAGGTAAATTTGAAATGAAGCGAATTTGAAAAGTGAGATGGAAACAACATTGTCATTTATGTCGATCACACTATAAGGCCCTTGAGAAGTAGCTGTAATAACCGGGTAGCTGGTAGTGCGTAACTATGCAACACGGGTGGATTCTTTGATTATGTTCAGGATGCAGAGGGTCAGCATAATCAAAAGTCTTTCCGGTGTTCATGGGCTATACATTGGAATGCCCTGTCGCTCCGGCAAACCAAATATGGGTGGATAAAATTGCCCTGCGCTACCGGCACCCGCGTTATATACAGACCGTTCCCGCCCCTTCCGCCTCCGGAACCAATATGCAATTAATTCAATGCTTAGCCCCTTCCTGGTTTTCACTCCGTGTACCGGAGTTGCCATCAATGGCTCACCGGCTACACGGTGTTTTTTTATTTATTCTTCTGCTCATTTTTCCATGATAATACTTCCTGCAGGTCTACCTGTTCCACTCTGATCCCACCCATATCCGATCCATCTGTGCTGTTGCTGATCTGCGCTTGTTGTCCGGGCTCCAGAACCACATCCACCCTGTCTCTGCTGTTCATACCCGAACCAAAATGCAAAACCTGTTTCCATACTCGCAGGCTGCCTGCTTCCAGCGTTGCTGCGGCCAGCTTGTCCTGCGGATATACATGCACGTTAAACCGTGCCGCCTGCGCTTCCATATTCATGCCTGAAGTATGTACAAAAAAGGGGATACGCGATCCGCCGGCACCTTGCTTCGATACATCAAAATAGAGCTCGCCGCTGGCTTCCACTGCACGGCCCTTCGCGCTGAACAATACAGGAAATCGCAGCAAAGAGGCATCATTCAATTTCACTTCCGTGCCATCGGGCAACCAAACGGTAAGTTTTTCCCCTGCAGAAGTGGTGATGGTGGTGAACAAAGCGCTGTCTGCAAAACTGCCGGCAGCAATTGTTTTGACCCGAACACCACCGGGCTCCCTGGTCAGCTTCAATTGACCGTGCTCCAGTACAGCGCCATGCGGCATGGTATCGGGATACAACAGCCTGCCATCTGCAAACCTGACCTGGCTGCGCGCCGGCGCCCCTGTTGTTTCGGGCTCTGCCTCCGTAATGCCGGCCTCTGCAGTGCTTACCATGCTTCCGGAAGAGGGCCGGTTGAACCAAAAGCACAGCAATCCGGCAATCAACAGCAAGATTGCTGCAGCTGCCCATTTCCACCAGGGAAAATCCAATAAACGATATTGTCGTTTGTCCCCTTCCGTTATCTCCCCTTCATCCTGCATTTCAGTTTCACTAAGCTGCAGTGCCGTCCAGATCCTGTGCCTCATCTCCTGTTTCACCAGGGTCAGTTCACGGAGCCGGTCAACAATGAAGTCTGGATTGGTGAGCCGGGTGAATGTTTCCTTGTTGGCGGGCGAATGATTGGCCCAGTCCAGCAGTTCATTCAACTCATCTTCTTCCAGTTCCTGCCTCCAGTATTTCAAAATGAGGCTGGCAATCTTTTTTACAGTTTCCGGCATAAGGTATCATTGAGATGGAATGCTCTCATATATAAAACCGGGAAATGGTCCATTTGTCCCGTTATTTCAAAAAGGAAAATTGGAAAAGTGGAAAACTATCATGCAACAAGGCTGAGTACCCAGTTCTTCAGCCAGTTCTTCAGCGGGATTGTCATGCGAAGATGCTGGCGTGCTTTATGTTTCTGGTTCCTCACGGTCTTTTCCACGATATTCAACTGCGAGGAAATTTCACTGTTGCTCTTTCCGCGCAGAAAAGCCAGTATGAAAATGGTCCTGCACTGATTGGGGAGCTTGTCTATTTCATCCAGCACTGCCTTCAGGGTTTCCTGTGTCACTTCTTCACTGAATTCAGCAGCTGCGTCTTCATCCCTTATTGCATGTAAGTCTGCCTTCATCTGTCCCATCTTCATTCTCTGATGGACCATATCTATGGCGGCATTTCGGGCAGTGGTGAGCAGGTAAGCAAGAATATTATTGAGCCGATCGAATATCTTCTTTCTTTTGAACAGTCTGATGAAGGTTTCTGTTGTAATATCCATCGCATCGTCTTTACCGATGCCCATCCGGAGTACATAGTGATATACTTTCAGACAGAATTTTTCGTATACGCCATTCAATCCCCGTTCCGTACCGTCATTGAACAACTGCAAAAGTTCATCATCAGAATAGACCATGAGAGAATCAGTTAGTTAATAAAATTCAACACGGATAAGGATTTCCGTTTATCGCTCAATGATGCGATGCATTTTGAATGAAGGGAAAATGAATGGCTGATTACAATGAAATAAAAGTAATCAAAGTTTGCTAATAACCTATGGAAGTGAAGAAGAATCCCATAAAATACTGTTATGCAATTACTGCCAGTTTAACTACGGAAATGAAGAAAAAAATTAACGAAATCAGGAAGTAAGTTTCTTACTTTTTGTATCTGGGCTTTTTTTCATTGCTGTTGTGGAGGAATTTTTCCAATGCATCCATTTTGTTATTCCAGAATGCCTGATAGGGTTTGAGCCAGTCGGCCACTTCCTTGAGTTTGTTGAGCTCTCCATAACAATATCTTTCCCTGCCCTGTTGTTTCACAGTCACCAGTCCGCATTCAGTGAGGATTCGGATATGTTTGGAGATGGCAGGCCTGCTCACATCAAAATGTTCGGTAACACCGTTGAGCGTCAGGTGTTGCCTGCTCAGCAGTTGAAGGATCTGTCTGCGGGTGGGGTCTGCGATGGCCTGAAAAACATCACGTCTCATGCTCCTGTATTTGTTGCAAAAATAAATGTAACCGATCGGATTCTTATTACTATTTCGCGTGCTGCACCAAACCAAGAGAGGGCGTGCCATACAACAGGCACACCCTCTTATGATTTGGAAAGGCAGCAGGATTATTCCTGACCTTCTTTCTTCTTCTTGGCGGTCTTTGGTGCAATGATCATCAGCATACGCTTGCCTTCCAGTTTGGGAAGCCCTTCGGGCTGACCAACTTCAGCGAGACGTTCTGCAAATTTCAGCAGTACCAGCTCACCTCTTTCCTTGAACATGATGGCGCGGCCTTTGAATTGAACATAGGCCTTTACTTTATTGCCTTCTTTCAGGAAGGATTCTGCGTGACGTGCTTTGAAATCGAAATCGTGATCATCGGTACCTGGTGTAAAACGGATCTCTTTAACCTCAGCCGTTTTACTCTTGGCCTTCATCTCTTTTTCCTTCTTCTTCTTTTCGTAGAGGAATTTATTGTAATCAATGATCTTACACACCGGGGGATCCGCCTGCGGGGAAATCTCTACCAGATCAAGTTGTTGTTCCTGCGCCATACGCAGTGCGTCCTGCGTGTTATAGACGCCAACCTCCACATTATCTCCTACTAACCGCACCTGCGGTACCCTGATCATGTGATTGGTACGATGTTCCTGTTGCTGTTCTTTTCTGAAACGCGGATTAAAGTTACCTCTCGGTGGTCTTGGTGGAAATGCCATTTACAATTTTTACGTTTACAATTTTAAAGTTTTAAAGTGGTCTTGGATCGCGGGCCACTTCTAATCTGATTTCCGCGTTTTGATCTCCTGCCTGAGCTGGTTGATCATGGTTTCAATATCCATCGCTCCCAGGTCACCTTTACCCTGTCTGCGCACGGATACTTTATTTTCGTTCATCTCTTTCTCTCCTACAACGAACATATACGGAACTTTCATCAACTCTGTATCGCGGATCTTCTTACCGATCTTTTCGTTGCGATCATCTACCTCTGCACGAATATCCGCATTTTTCAGAGATTCTAAAAGAGTATTTGCATAGGGCATGAACTTGTCGCTGATCGGCAGGATCTTCACCTGCAGCGGCGCCAGCCAGGTGGGGAACTTACCGGCATAATGTTCCAGCAGGAAGCCGATGAACCGTTCGTGGGTACCCAAAGGTGCACGGTGGATGATCAGCGGGGTACTGGGTGCATTGTCTGCTCCGGTGTACTCCAGGTTGAAGCGCCTTCCCTGGGCAAAATCCACCTGGTTGGTGGCCAGGGTGAACTCACGCCCGATAGCGCTCCAGATCTGTACATCAATCTTCGGGCCATAGAAAGCGCCTTCATCAGGAACTTCCACATAAGGAATATTGCTTTCCTTCAGTACAGAACGTACCATCTCTTCGGTTTCCAGCCAGAGCTCAGGCTCGTTGATGTATTTCTGACCGAGCCTGGAAGGCTCGTGCAGGCTGAGACGCATCACATATTTATCGATCCCGAAGATCTTGAAATATTTCATATACATATCGTTCACGGCGCGGAACTCAGTGGCGAACTGCTCGCGGCTGCAATAGATATGCGCATCGTTCATATGCAGGCAGCGTACGCGCATCAGTCCGAAAAGCTCACCGCTCTGCTCATAGCGGTAGCAGGTTCCGTATTCAGCGAGACGCAACGGCAAGTCCTTGTAGCTGCGTGGCTCCGCCGCAAAGATCTTGTGGTGGTGCGGACAGTTCATGGACTTCAGATAGTATTTGGTGCCGTCCAGCTCCATGGGCGGATACATGCTATCCTGGTAATAAGGCAGGTGACCGGAAGTCAGGTACATGCTTTCTTTCGCGATATGTGGCGTTACCACACGCTTGTAGCCTGCAGCCTGTTCGGTTTCCTTGGCCAGTTTTTCCAGCTCTTCAATAATAATGGTACCATTAGGCATCCAGAGCGGAAGACCAGGACCCACATCATCATCCATGGTGAAGATGCCGAGTTCCTTACCCAGTTTACGATGATCGCGCTTCTTCGCTTCTTCCAGCATTGTCAGGTGTTCATCCAGTTCTTTCTGGCTGGGGAAAGTGATCCCGTAGATGCGGGTGAGCATCTTATTGTTGGAATCATTTTTCCAGTAGGCGCCGGCAATATTGGTGAGCTTGATGGCCTTGATAGGGCCGGTGCTGGGAATATGCGGTCCACGGCAGAGATCGGTGAAATTGCCCTGGGTATAGAAAGTGATCTCGCCATCATTGAGATTGCTGATCAGATCGAGTTTGTACTCATCGCCTTTTTCTGTGAAATAAGAAACGGCTTCTGCTTTGGGCATGGCTTTGCGAACATAATTATTGTTCTGCTTCGCCAGTTCATTCATTTTCTTTTCCAGCTTTGCCAGGTCTTCTTCTGTAATGGAACGGCCTCCGAGATCGATATCGTAATAAAAACCTCCGTTATCGAGTGCGGGCCCCACCCAGAATTTGGCGCCGGGGAACATGCTTTCCACGGCTTCCGCCATCAGGTGAGCTGATGAATGCCAGAAGGTCGATTTTCCATCCTTATCATCCCAGGTGAGCAATTTGACCGTTGCATCTTCATTGATCGGCCTCGTGGCATCCCACACCTGGCCATTCACGCTGGCAGCCAATACTTTTCTGGCCAGCCCTTCACTGATTGATTTTGCTATTTCCAGTGCAGTAATTCCTTGTTGATACTCCCGTACTGCTCCATCGGGGAATGTAATCCTGATCATAATGTTTAACTCCGTGTATCTTTTTTTATGAGGCCGATCCCGCGGAATACTGTATCTTGGCGGCTTTGATTTTTCGTAGCCCACCCTTGAACTCTACCGGGGTCTGCAAATTTAACTAAGAATTTGCAGACTGCCACTTACGATATTTGTCGTAAACTAAGGTTTTAACTAATTTGCTACAGTGAGGGAACATTCATGAAGCGATTTATATTCTTTCTTCTGATTGGTATTGGCATTTCAGCATCTGCACAGGACCTGACAGGTATCTGGAGAGGTAATTTCAAAGGTGAGCAGGCCCGCTACCTGGAAGCGCTTGGACAGGAAAGCCGTTACAAGATCGAATTACAGGTAGATCAATCCGCCAAAGCATTTTCTGGTGTCACTTACTCTTACCTGACCACCGTCTTTTATGGTAAAGCTACCTGCCGCGGCACGGTCAATCCCTCCACCGGCAAAGTATTCCTCGAAGAATTGAAAATTGTGGAAGTCCGCATGAGCGGCCGGTCTGATGCCTGCATCATGACCTACTTCCTGCAATATTCCAAAATAGGCAATGAAGAATTCCTGGAAGGTTCCTACAGCAGCATGAACACTACCGATTCCACCAGTTGCGGACGTGGACGGGTTTTCCTGCGAAAAGTACAGACTTCGGACTTTTACAAGGAACCCTTTCTGTTGAAAAAAGAAGCGGAGAAAAAACCGCCAATAGCCAAAGCAGAACCTGCAAAACCTGCTCCCAAAACAAATCCGGAAACAAAGCCGAATACCGGAACTGCCAAGACCACCACTACAACCACTAAAACTCCAACCGGTACTAAAACTACCACCACTACTAAAACCACAACCACTGCAAAAAGTTCGGGTACCACAAAAAGTACTACCACTACCAGCAGCACAACTAAAAAGACAGAGCAGCCCGTGGTAAAGCCTGCTATCCCGCAACCTCTGACCAGCCTGCCTCCACAGCCGAAACTGGACACAATCAAAAAAGTGGATGTGAAGCCACGCCTTACGCTTCCCACTCCGAAAGTTATTTCCAGCAGGCAGAATGAACTGGTGCAAACCATCACTACGGACGCACGCAAACTGATCATCAGTATCTACGATAACGGCACCATCGATAATGATACGATTTCCGTTTACCACAATAAAAAACTCGTGCTTTCCAAAAAACGGTTGACAGATAAGCCACTCACCATCGAGATCGAACTGAGTGAAGAGGATGACCTGCATGAATTGGTGATGGTGGCCGAAAATCTTGGTGAATACCCGCCGAATACATCACTGATGGTGGTGAATGCCGGCAAAAAGTATTACGAAGTGCGTATTACATCCACGGAACAAAAGAATGCCGTGGTGGTATTCAAATACGAGAAACCGAAATAAGAGCAGAGTGCCCGACCTCGCTCGCCTTCGGCGAGCAAATTCAAGCCACTCGCGGGTGCGCGAACAACTGGCCACACGCTGATTACCGCTTACATAAATTTGATGGCGGATTTCAAAGAGATGTTGGATATTAATGGAAATACTCCTGATGCGGGCTGTTTTCTTTTTATCACTGGCACTCCTCGCCCAACTGGCAATGGCCCAGAACCTTACCGGCATCTGGCGCGGCAAACGTACACAGGGCGCACAGGGATGTTTCCCGGAATATGGCCTCGAACTGCATATCTACTACAGCAATGAGCAACTGATCATGGGCAATGCCTACAGTTATGTGAGCAGGGAACAATTCACCAAAACCATTTTCAAAGGCAGATACAATGCACAAACGAAAAGACTGGTGCTGATCGAAAGCAGTGTGCTCAGCTACAATGTACCGCCACAATGCATTCCCTGCATCAAGACCTATCAGCTGAGTTTTGCGAAACAGGGCGCAGAAGAACTGCTCACCGGGCAATGGAGCGGCCACGAAATGGGCAATAACAATGCCTGCGTGCCAGGCAATATCGATCTTCACCGTGAAGCACAACCGATCTTTCCGGTTACCATCCAGCAGAACGACAGCCTCGCCAGGCTGCAGCAACAACTCACACTGCAACAAAGGGAAAAAGAGCTGGTGCAAACACTCAAGGTAGATACATCTCTGATCCGCATCGATCTGTACGACAATGCAGAAATAGATGACGATACCGTTAGCATCTTCCTCAATGGCGCCTTGATATTACACAAGAAAAGATTGACCGACCGGCCGCTCACCCTGCACATCAATGCTATGCCCAATACGGATTACGAGCTGATGATGTATGCAGAAAACCTCGGCCGCATCCCTCCCAATACTTCACTGATGATCGTAACAGCAGGAAGAAGGAAATATGAGATAAGGATCTCATCCAGCGAAACCAAAAGTGCAGTGGTGAAGTTCAGGTATAACCTGTAACTCAGCAGGTATATGGAGAGAAAACAGTTCTTTCCAGGAAATAGTCTTCAAAACGTTCAATCGCTACTGCGATCCGGAAAAAAGAGGAGCGGTCTGCTTCCGTCAACTTATCTTCTCCCCTTCGCATCATTTCATTGATCGTTTCCAAAGCAGCATCATATTCGGCTTTCGATTGAATCACAAATTCCATAGGCAAGCGTTTACATACTATAGAAACAACAAGATGCAACGACTGTACTAGTGCCTTTTGAAAAAAATCAGAATTTGAAATTCCAGGTAACGGCGGGAATGATAGGAAACAGTGAGACCTGTTTGGGCTGGATGCTCAGCTCGCCACTGTAGGCGCTGCCTTCCTGGTCGAAATAAATGAAATAGGGATTGAGCCTGCTATACACATTATAGATACTGAATACCCAGTTCTGCTCCCATTTCTGTCCGGCTTTCTTTTTTGGGGTGAGCGTAGCCGAGAGATCGAGGCGATGATAGGCCGGCAACCTGTAAGTATTTAATTTTCCATATTCCTGGGTGAGCACACCACTCACTACATAAAATCTTTCCGGCAAAGTAGTGGCATTGCCGGTACCATAAACGAACACACCTGAAAGTTTCCACCTGGGATTCACCTGGTACATGCCCACCGCGGACAGATCATGCCTCCGATCGTATTTGGCGGGATATTTTTCTCCATCATTCAGACCGGGGAACTGCCGCCAGGTGTAACTGAGCGTATAACCCAGCCAACCGGTGAACCTGCCCCTCGTTTTGTTGAAAAAGAATTCCGATCCATAACTCCATCCCTTTCCGAAAACGAATTCACTTTCAGGATCTTTCAGGCTCGGCGTATATCCCTCACCGTATTCGATCTGGTTTTCCATTTTTTTATAATAGAGCTCCACGGAAGTCTCGAACATATTATTGTTGAAATTGCGGAACAATCCAACGGCATATTGCCAGCTGATCTGCGGCCGCACGCGATATGTGCTGGGCACCCAGAGATCGGTGGGCAGCGTTGAACCGGCATTGCTGACGAGATGTATATATTGAAGGTTCCTGCCGGCGGAAGCCTTGATACTTGTAGACTCATCGATGGTATATCGAAGGGTTAGCCGGGGCTCCGGGCCACCGTATGTTTTTACAGTTTTCCCTTTACCAAAAACAGTACTGTCGAGTTTGTTGCCATCCTCATCGGTTTCAAATATTTTGTAGGGCCCTGTTTGTGTGAAGCTGCTGAAACGCAGTCCGGCACTGGCCTGCAGGCGATCACTGATAGTCCAGTCGTCCTGTACATAAACGCCTGTTTCAATTGCGTATTTCGGGCTTTCGTTATTGGGTGCAAGTACAGTATCGCCCTGGTTGCCGGTGAGGATATTGGGTGTAAAGCGATGCCTGGTGTACATGAATCCCATCTTCATTTTGTGTGAAGGCGAAGGATAGAAATCGAGATCGAATTTGCCGGTGAGATCACGGATCCCGGAGCTCAGGTTCAGGGCGAAATCATTCTGTGTGGCGCCGAAGGCAAATTTGTAATCGTTGTACATGAGGGTTGTGTTGGCGAATAGTTTCCGGTTGAACACATGGTTCCATCGGAGTGTGGCAGTGGAATTACCCCAGGGAATATTGGCGCTGAACGCGCGTTGCGCGCTTTTGAAATCGAATACATCCCTTCCGAAATAACCGCTGAGATAAAGCCGATCCTTATCCGAAAACTTATAGTTTGCCTTCATGTTCAGGTCGTAGAAATAATATCCTGATCCATGATAGTTGCTGCTCTTTTTGATGAAGGGTTTCACCAGCATATCTACATAAGTCCGTCGGGCAGAGATGATGAAACTCGCTTTATCTTTTTTCAATGGTCCCTGCACGCTCAGCCTGGAAGCTATGGCGCCGATACCTCCTTCCACTTCCCATCTTTTCATGTTTCCTTCCTTCATCGCAATATCCAGTACGGAGCTGAGCCTGCCTCCGTATTGCGCAGGCATACCGCCTTTGATCAGCGAAATATTTTTGATGGCATCACTGTTGAAAATGGAAAAGAAACCGAAGAGATGACCTGTATTGTATACGATGGCATCATCCAGGAGAATGAGATTCTGATCAGGTCCGCCGCCGCGCACATACATGCCGGTATTTCCTTCACCTGCATTGCGTACGCCGGGTAGCAGTTGAAGTGTTTTGAGCAGGTCCACTTCGCCGAGCAGCACAGGCACTGCTTTCACCTGTTGCATGCTGAGATCGATCTTGCCCATCTGGGCATTCATCACATTCCCGTCTTTCTTTTTAGAACTGACGATCACTTCCTGCAATGTGCCGCGCGGCAACAGTTGAAAATGCTGACGGATATTTTTATCCAGCCTGATGTTCAGCTGCTGCAACTGGTAGCCTGCAAAAGAAACGAGTATCGAATAATTCCCTGCCGGTAGCGTGAGGGAATAAAATCCGTATTGATTACTGGAGACCGAGCCATCGTCCTGCACCTGAACAGTAGCTCCGATCAGGGATTCACCCGACAGGGAATCTCTCACAAATCCGCTCAACGTAAATTTTGTTTGCGTTGAAGCTGCCAGTGAGGTGATCAGAGCATATACCAGGAGCAGGGCTGATTTCACATATTATTGTTGGGTAAAGTCCAGCTGACCTTCCACAGTTCCGCAGGTGAGCATCTTGTCGCCGAAATAAGGATTGCGAACGGTGGAATCCTGGTTGATCCAGTAAGCGCCTGTATTGTTGAAAGCCATGGGGCAATGGATCCAGTAGATCTTTTGTTCATTGTAGCGAACGGTCTGGAAGAGCACATAGAGTGCATCTGTGATCATTTTGAATTCCTGGCGCTTGGCTTCGATGGTTTTCTCTCCTGCCAGTCCTTTTGCAGATCCGTTGATGGTGCCGGCATATTCCTCCGCCGTGAGTTTGAGTACACCCATCGTATCGGCCCTGATCTCATCGATCTTCAGACTGTCGGCAGCGGTTGCCAGTTCCAGTGCAGCCGCGGAAGCTTTGGCGGTATCGCTGGCCACCAGCGCATCTTTCAGCTTGAAATAGGTATTGAGCATCACACCGAAGGAGCTGTTGAAGGCGTCGGTATTTTCAGCCTTCGTAAGCGGCTTTTGCTTCTCTTCGGGCTTGTTTTCTTTCTTACCGCCCCAGATCATCCATCCGGCAATGCCGAGGATCACCAGAACCAGGATTAAGAGTACACCTTTTTTCATCAGAATAAAAATTTCTCAAAGGTAACATTTCTGAATGTTACGGCATGATTGTGTTACTTTTGCGGCGTAAAAAGCAACATCTTTATGCTGGCAGGACTGACGAACGTAACATTTGAATTTGGAGCAAGGATCCTTTTTGAAAATGCCACCTGGCATATTCAGCCCAATGAACGCATCGGGCTGGTGGGATTCAACGGTACCGGGAAGTCTACTTTGCTCAAACTGCTGGTTGGACAATACTCCCCTTCAGAAGGCACAGTGGAAAGAAGCCGAACCACTACCATCGGTTATCTGCACCAGGACCTCCTGAGCTTCGACACCAATGAAAGCATCCTCCAGGTGGCCCTTGGCGCCTTCGAGCGTGTGCTGCAACTGGAAAAGGAGATCGAAGAACTGGGGATCGAACTGGAAAAGACCGGAGACGAAAACACCCTCATCGCGTATACAGACAGGCTCCATGAAATGGATACCCTGGACGGCTACACCATTCACCACCGTACCGAAGAAGTATTGCAGGGCCTCGGCTTCGACAATGCCTCTCTTCAACGCCCCTACAAAGAATTCTCCGGTGGCTGGCGTATGCGTGTGCTCCTGGCCAAGATGATCCTCATGGCGCCGGACCTGCTGCTGCTGGATGAGCCTACCAACCACCTTGACCTTCCGTCTATCGAATGGCTGGAAAAATACCTCGTACATTACCAGGGCTCCGTAGTGATCGTGAGCCACGATAAATATTTCCTCAACCGGATGGTCACCAAGATCGTGGAAGTGTACCAGCGTCAACTGCATATTTACAACGGCAACTACGATTTCTTCCAGAAAGAAAAAGAGATCCGTACAGATTTGCAACAACGCGCATACGAGAACCAGCAGGATTATATCCGCCAGCAGGAAAGATTCATCGAGCGCTTCAAGGCCAAGGCTTCGAAAGCCGCACAGGCGCAGAGCATCGTGAAACGTCTCGACAGACTTGAGCGCGTGGAAGAAGTGATTGTGGAGCGACCCGATATCCGCATCAATTTCCAGGTAGACAAAGTGCCCGGCAAAGTGCTGGTGGAATTGAAAGATATCACCAAGAAGTTCGGCGACAATACCATCGTTGAACATACGTCCGCAGAGATAGACAGGGGCGATAAGATCGCGCTGATCGGCGCCAACGGAAAAGGGAAATCCACCCTGCTCCGTATCATCGCAGGCATCGAACAATTCGAAGGCGACCGCCGCTGGGGCCACAATGTGGAAGAAAGTTTTTACGCACAGCACCAGTTGGAATCGCTGGACCTCAATAACACAGTGCTTGATGAAATGAAAACCTGCGGCGCTCAGAAGACTGAACTGGAGCTGCGCACACTGCTCGGTTGTTTCCTCTTCAGCGGAGACGATGCAGATAAAAAGATCAAAGTACTCAGCGGTGGTGAGAAAGCCCGCGTGGCACTCGCCAAAACAATTGTGAGCAAGGCCAACTTCCTCATGCTGGATGAGCCTACCAACCACCTGGACATGCACTCGGTTGATCTGCTGATCGATTCACTGAACCGCTACCAGGGCACCATCATCATGGTGAGCCACGACAGGTATTTCATTTCCAAAGTAGCCAATAAGATCTGGGAGATAGACGATCACGCTATCAAAGTATTCGATGGTGGCTATGAAGAATGGGTGGAATGGAAAGAGAGGATGGCCCGCAATGCTGCTGGCAAAGGCCAGCCAGAAAAGAAACAGGAAAAAAAGGCCGAGCCTGCTCCTGCCCCCAAACCGGAGCCCGTTGCCGCAAAACCCGTGGTAAATGCACCCATCAATAAGGAACTGAAGAAGGAACTGCAGAAACAACAAAAGGCGCTCAGTGAACTGGAACAGAAGATCGATAGCCTCAATAAGCAGAAGGTTGAGAAAGAAGCCCTTTTGGCCGATCCATCAACATATGCAGATAAAAACAAATTCATAGAAACGGAAAGCAGTCTCAAAACCATCAATGCATCACTGAAGGACCTGAATGCGCAATATGAGACCGCATTTGAGAAAGTGATGGAACTGGAAGAACAGGCGAATAAATAACATAATTTTTTCGCCGTCCGTACATTGAAGGTTACCCATTCCTTCTTAAATTGGTGATATGCTGTGGAAACTCTTAGCCAGGAAATTCGTGCTGACGATAATCTGCGTGTGTTCGTTGTTGTTAGCCCAGTCCCAGACCCGCACCGGACGTCCGAAGATCGGCGTTACCCTCAGTGGTGGCGGCGCTAAAGGACTGGCGCATATCGGGATCCTCAAAGCCATCGACTCCGCCGGCATCAAAGTGGATTATATAACGGGTACCAGTATGGGCAGTATCATCGGCAGCCTCTACTCTATCGGATATTCTGCAGACAGCATCGAAAAGATCGCCAGGAGTATCGACTGGGACCTGCTCCTCAGCAACCAGAGCTCTCTCCGCAGTATCTTCATGGAAGAAAAAGACGAATACTCGAAATACATACTCGAGCTACCCTGGGTGAACCACCGTTTCCGCCTGCCCAGCGGGGTGCTGGAAGGACAGGAACTCTGGATCAAATTCTCCGAGCTCTTCTTCCCTGTTTACAATATCAAGAACTTCGATCACTTCAGCATTCCCTTCCGTTGCATCGGCACGGATGTAGGCAATGGAGAAGCAGTAGTAATGAAGGAAGGCGAAATTGTTTCGGCTATCCGTAGCAGTATGGCCATCCCTTCCGTGTTCACGGCCGTGGACTATAATGGGAAAAGACTGATCGATGGCGGCCTTATCCGCAACTTTCCCGTTCGCGATGTAAAGGAAATGGGCGCCGATTACGTGATCGGCAGCAATGTGGCCAGTGGCCTCCTGCCCTCCGATAAAGTTCGGAACGCTTTCCAGATCCTGATGCAGGTGGCTTTCTTTCGCGAAGCGGAAGACAATAAGAACGAAGTGCCCCAATGCGATATTTACATTCCCTTCAAGATGGACAAATTCAGCATGGGCAGTTTCTCCGATGCAGGCGCCATCATCAACCTGGGACTGGAAGAAGGAAGGGAGCTCTATCCCCGCCTCAAACAGCTGAAGGATTCGCTGGACGCGATCTACGGTGTTGAGCCTCCCAATCCCGGCCGTCTTCCACATGTGGACTATGTAAAGATCAGTTCTTATGAAGTGAGAGGAACAGAGAAAACGTCTCCTGATTTCTTCACGCATACCATGAACTTCGTCACCAATCAATATTATTCTGCCAAACGACTGGCCAATATGATCCGTCAGGCAGTAGGTACTCGCTACTACAAACGCGTTACCTATTCCCTGGAACCACAGCCCGATGGCACTGCCCGCATCATCTTCGATGTAACGGAAAACCCGCTCACTTTTGCTAAGCTTGGCCTGCATTATAACCGCTTCAGCGGCATCGGTGTGATCGCCAATCTCACAACAAGGAATTTCTTCTTCACCAACTCACGCAGCATGGTATCGCTCAACATCGGTGAGAGCATGCGCGTGAAGGGTGAGCACCTGCAATATTTCGGAAGACTGAAGAACTTCGCACTGATTGCCGATCTTCAGTTCGACCGTTTCGATGTAGCCACTTATACCTACGATAAATACAAACAGGACGGGCTGTACAAACAGAATCTCTTCCGCACAGGAGGCCGGTTCCAGTTCTCAGCCAAACGGACCTTTTCTATCGGTGTAGGATCGCGATGGGATTGGGTCAGATATACGCCCACCATCTCAACGGATTTCAATTTCAAGGGCAGCAACAGCTGGGTGACCAACTTCGCTTATGTAGCGCATAACTCGCTCGATAAAGCCGTATATCCCCGCAGAGGCGTAAGATTTGAAGCAGAAGCCGGATATATTGCCAGACAGAGCCCGCGCATCAAATTCATTGTAGGCGATCAAACCATTCCTGCTACGGAAGACATGATTTCCGGCGATTCCTATCCCAGGATCACAGCCAATTTCGACAGCTATATTCCTTTCAGCCGCAGAACCACAGGTTTGATTAATATCCAGGGCGGCGCCAATTTCGGATATGAACAGAATGTGTTGAACGAATTCATTGTTGGCGGCCTCACCAAAACATTCCGCAACCAGATCACTTTTGCAGGATTGCAGGAAGGAACTATTTACAGCCCCAGCCTGGTGGCGCTTCAGGGCGGAGCACGCGTGATGATGTTCAGCAATACCTATATCACCGCCAGGGCAAATGTGCTGTTCAATAATCTTTTCACCAAAAGCGAGTACTTCGATTACCCGGATTTCTTCTCCGGTTATGCAGTAACGTTTGCCTATAATTTTGCATTGGGGCCGCTCGAGATCTCTGCGATGTATTGTGATCAGACCAAGAGAGTGCAGAGTTATATTAATTTGGGGATTCCGTTCTGATGTAGAGGATATTACTGTTTTGGTTAACATAGAAAATTCATAAATTCGGTCTATCATAAATTTCAAAATGTATTTCGATAATCATACCAATTTCCCAAATGCAACACTGAATCCAAGATTGCTCTGGGAGTATAACTTTGAAGAGGTTGATTTTCTTAAAATGAGAAATATCATTATTCAGAGAGTCGTTGAGAGAGGTTGGCCTAACGACTGGTATTTTATATTAAATACATATGGTATGGAAGGGGTAAAATCTGCTATTCTTGAAATCCCCTATTTGAATGATAAAGACATGAATTTTGTCAGTATTCTTTTCAATATCCCTTTAACCTCAATGAAATGCTACGAAAAGAAACAGTCTCAGCCTCAACGCTGGACCTCCTAAGCTCATTGATGAAGGATGAGATGATCAAGGATTTCTATCTTGCAGGAGGAACAGCGCTTGCATTGCAAATTGGACATCGAATTAGCATGATCTGGATTTATTCACCATTGCACCATTTGATGAGAGTGCCCTACTTACACATCTAGAAAACACTTACAAATTTCAAGTAGACTTTCAAGCAAAAAACACCCTTAAGGGATTCATTGGAGAAACAAAAGTGGACTTTCTCGCCCATCAATACCCTTTAATCAAACCTTTACAAGTAATTGAAGGTACACGCCTGGCCAGCCCGGAAGATATTGCTGCCATGAAGCTTAATGCGATTGTGGGCAATGGTACAAGGCTTAAAGATTTTATTGATGTTGCCTATCTTTCGTCATCACTTACGCTCAATCAGATGGTCAACGCTTATGAAGAAAAGTATGTTACAAGGAACCCAACGATAGCTCTCAAATCATTAGCATATCAGAATGATATTGATTTTACAGAAGCAATTCAAATGCTGGACAGAGAGTATGACTGGAAGCATACCCATGAGCGTCTTAACCAAATATTGGCTTTCCCCGATAAACTGATTTTCACTTCTGATATGTAATCTCCCGCTCAGATCGGCTGATCAGTTTACGTTTACCGGTTTTCCTGTCAATGATATAGGCCGTTTTCTTTAACCAGTTTCCCTTATCATCATACTCGTATTCGTTCACATACTCCGCTCCCGTTCGGTTGTTCCTCCCCTTTAGTTTTTGATACGTCATATCCCCCTGTTCATTGAACAACTTTTTTTCATCCATGATGGAGCAGTATTTGTCCTGATCAATTCGCTGGGTATCCTGAACAAGCCTTTCATCATTCCAGTTCGCCTTGCGGGAAATCACATAGTAGTTGTCTTCAGGATGATATGCAGCTTTTTCCAGAGCAATTATTTCTCCCTGTCGATTGGTCACCTGCGCTTTGGCAGCCTGCCCCTCAGCATTGACTTTGAGATCGCTTGAACTATAATTACCATTGAAGCTGCATTGCATACGGGTAAGCGTTCCTGCTGTATCGTAAGTAAACCAGAAACTATCCCGGATAATTCCTTTCGGCTCATAATTGACATTCACCAGGTACAGCACTTTTTGCAGCGATGAATCCAGGTTCGTTTCATATTGATGGGTCAGCACTCCTTTTTTATCATAACGACTGTAACTGATCCTCCTTGCGGACCAGTCAAAACTGATTTCTTTCCTGCTAATAAATTTGGAGCCCTGTAAGCGCGAAGTATAAGTATCAATGATCCTCGCTGGCTTTCCGGATCTTACATGCTGTTCAGGTTTTGCAAAACTGTTTATCATCGTAATGTACTGTGCAGAGGCCGGCACAGCAATGATGAACAGCAACAAGAGGGTAAAAGAGTATTTCATACAACCCCAAAATACAAAAATTTAGGAATCCCGCATCATGTCTTCTCCCCCATTGCCCCTCTCTTTCTTGAAGAGGTTGAAATCGCTCTTACCGAATTTCCAGGTGAAGGTGATCCTGGCGGAACGCACATTCCTTCTCCTGAAAAAGTCCTGGTAGAAATTTTCGGTATCATAAATTGCGCCGAAGCGGTGCGAGTTGAGCACATCGTTCACGGCCACTGTTACGGAAGCTTTATTGTCTTTCAGGAAATCCTTGCGAAGCGCCACGTCTATACTGTAACGCTCTTTCCGCTTACCCTGCGGGATCACTTCCGGCGATTCATATTCACCTACCACCTGGAAGCCGAGCTTGTTCCATACGGGAGACGGACTGCTGATCTTGTAATTGGTTGTGAGCTTGGCTTCCCAGTTGAAACCTTCATTGCTGAGATCGGTCTCATCCACTTTTGCATTCACTTTGGTGTACTGCATATTCACGGTGGGCGTAATATCGAAGTTGCTGCCGAATTTCTGCTGAAGCGTGAACTCAGCCCCCCAGTTGTGCTCACTACTGGCATTGATGAAAGTGTTCAGGATCGCATTGGGATCAACCGCCGCATTGTTGAGCTGCTCAAACTGTGCAGTAGTGATGGTATCGCTGTATTGCGTGATCTCATCGGTAGAGAGACGATAATACAACACACCCAGGAAGTTACCACCGGTATAGGTCTTGTTGTAATTCAGCTCGAACGAATTGGTGAATTCCGGCGTGAGCGAAGGATTTCCCTGGCGCAGGTTCAATGGATCATTGATGTCTACAAAAGGATTCATCTGCCAGAAGTTCGGGCGACGGATCCTGCGTGTATAGTTCAGTTGCAGCTCATCATCATCACTCAGTTTCTTGTTCAGGAAGATGCTGGGAAAAAGAGCGTTGAAGAGATTGCCGAAATCTTTCGGATACTGATAACCGAATTTGAAGGCACTGTCCACCAGGTTGCCATCGAATTTGGAATACTCTGCACGCAAACCAAGCTGATAGCCAATGCTGCCGATCTTATCCGTATAGGTAATGTAAGCGGCATTGATCATTTCCTGGTACTTGTAATTATTGCTGAGCGGGAGTTTGATGGAGTTACCGTTGTTGATGCTCAATGCATCAAACACACTGCTGTAATTGTTGATGTAAGTGCGCAAACCCGTTTCCAGTTTAGCATTCTCTCCTCTCGGGTCTGTATAATCCACCTGGATGGTCACCTGGTCATTCTTGCTGTTACCGATATTGTGAACGAGATTATCGGGCGCAAACGGGCTGCCATCGGGGTTTTGATAGGTATTGAGGATACGGGTGAAATCATTGTTCTTGCTCCAGGCATAGTTCACATCAGCGTTCAGCTCTTTTCCTGGTTTGGCAAATTTGTGTTTGAAAAGGAACTGCGATTGATTGCGCTGGAAATCTGCATTGTTGTCTGATGTACGGTATCCCAAATGATCAGTCAGCTTTGCGGCTGTCAGATATACCTGGTCCTGCTTTTCATCGGTGGAGAACCTGCCGTCAGTGAAATTATGAGAGAACGTTAAAGTATTGCGGTTATCTAGAAAATAGTCCACACCAAAACGCGCAGAGGCAAAAGCCCTTGTTCTGTCAGCCCTTGAGAACTGGTTGAAGTAATTGCCGGGCTCGCCATTCTCTTTGTTGGTACGATAGGTTTCGCCTTTGGCGATGCCCCGTTCCTGTTGTAGTTACCGCTTACGAAGAAATTGAATTTGTTCTGGCGGAGGTTCAGGTTGAGCGATCCGTTCAGGATGCCCGGCGTACCTGCGCCAACGGAAGCCAGTCCGTTCAATCCGAGTTTACGGTTCTTTTTGAGAATGATATTGATCACGCCGCCGGTACTGCTTGCATCGAACTGCGCAGAAGGATTGGTGATCAGTTCCACTCTTTCGATATTGTCTGCAGGGATCTGTTCCAGTGTAAGAATGGTGGGGCGGCCATCAACGAAGATCTGTGGTGCACGGTTGCGCAGGGCCACATTACCATCAACGTCCACGCTGATACTGGGAATGTTTTTCATCACATCGATGGCTGTACCTCCGGTGGCCGTAAGACTTTTTTCAACGTCGAATATTTTACGGTCCACTCCCATTTGCAGGGCTGGTTTAGTGCCCACTACCGTAACTGTATTGAGCATCTGCGATTCGGCTTCGAGCTTGATATTCCCGAGATCCGTTTCAACAGGCCCCTCACCCTTGCCTTTTGCCGGGGGAAAAGAAACAGTTTGATTGACCTCTTTATAACCAATAGCTGTGATCTGGAGTTTATAAGATGCTTTTACCGGTAATTGATCGATAGAGAAATCGCCGTTCTGGCGGGAGAGCATGCCGCCCGCGAGACTGTCGCCGGTACCGGCAGCAAAGTAGAGGCGGATACTTGCAGCATCCACGCCCTTGCCGGTTTTGGGATCTATCACTTTTCCGTACAATCTGCCAGTACTTTTTTCACTATGTGTAACAGCCTGAGTAAAAGCCTGCCATACAAAAAATAAACAGGGAATGAGTAATAGTAGCTTCTTCATCTGGCTTATGACGTCGGATGAGTTAAAAAATATGCGCTATTGGGAAATATTGAGCTGGAATTAACGGATCAGCTATTACCTGTTCTGGTTTTGAACCAGGTTTGCATTACCAGGATGGCTTCGCTGAGGAAAAGATCTTTCTTCAGACTGTTGAGCCAGGCCTTGTTGCTGTCGTTACGGAATTGTTCTTTATGTTTCAGTTCTTCCTGCACATCGGCAGTATTGATCACGGGCAGACTGTCTGCAGTGACCAATTGTTTGCGAATGGTGGCGATGGTCTGTTGTAATTGTTTTTTCTCTGCACGGTATTTGTCCAGCTTCATGGAATGCAGGTTGCTCCTGTTCTCCAGCCAGTGGATATTCTTGCGAAGCGCGAGGAGCGATGAATCTTTTTCGATCCTTCCTCCGGCAGCAGCAATGGTCCTGCTTACTTCTTCGCTATGATTGCTCAGTGCAAATGGAGCGGCAGCAATGGTATCCCATTTCAGCGCAGTAGGATTATCTTTTTCCTGCATCTTGTAAGGCTCATAGATGCCGGGGAGTTTGATATCGGGAGAAACACCTTTGAGCTGTGTGGCTGCGCCGGTGATGCGATAATACTTTTGCAGGGTGATATGAATGGTGCCGAGGTCCAGGTTATCAGGACCGATCTGGTTCTTTGTTTCGCCCACACCGAATCCGCGTTGCACAGATCCTTTGCCATAAGTGGAGGCAGCGCCGATGACAATGCCGCGGTGATAATCCTGGATGGCGGCTGCAAAGATCTCGGCAGCAGATGCGCTCATTTCATTCACGAGTACAACCAGCGGACCATCATACAGAACTCCAGGATTATTGACTGTGCTCACGTAAGGAGTTCCGATAGAACTTTTCACCTGCACCACAGGTCCCTGTTTGATGAAGAGACCCACCATATTGATCACTTCGCCAAGGCTGCCACCAGTATTGTCGCGGATATCGATCACTACACCTTCCACATTTTCCGCTTTGAGTTTTTCCAGTTCCAGCGCCATATCTGTAGCACAGCTTCTGCCATTGGCATCTCCGAAGTTGGTATAGAATTTCGGGAAGGTGATATAGCCGATCTTCGCAGATGAATCATTGATGATGGCAGATTTCACGAAAGTATCTTCAAGCTGCAGGGCTTCACGCTGAATGGTTACGTCTTTGAGAGAGCCATCATTCTTGCGGAAGGTGATGGTAACAGTGGTGCCTTTCTGACCGCGTGTGAGCTTGATCACTTCGCTCATGGCCAGTCCTGCCAGATCCGTTTTTTCGGTGCTTCCACCCTGTTGTACTTTCACCAGCACATCTCCTTTTTCCACTTGTCCTGATTTCCATGCTGGCCCGCCGATCATCAGTTCAGCGATGCTCACTTTTCCATTTTGTTCCTGCAGCAAAGCGCCGATACCATAATAGATACCGCTCATGCCTTCCTGGAATTCGCGGCGGTCAACCGGAAGAAAGTAGCTGGAATGCGGATCGTAGAGGTTGATGATGGAATTGAGATAGAGATTGAATGCTTCCTCATCAGCAGTGAGCTTGAGGATATTTTCCATGCTTCTCTTCTCGATGCGGGCAACGGTTTCGCGTGCTTTTGTTTCCAGTTGCGCATCTGTGAAGTGATTGACAGTATCTTTTTTCCTCTGTTCCAGCAGATCGTCGTACTGCACCAGTACCTGGTATTTGAGGTAATTCTTCCAGCGTGTTTTCAGTTCATCGCTGTTTTTGCAGTAGAGGATATTTTTGGGAGAGTCGTTGAAATATTCGTCGTTGGTGAAACTGAAGGGTTGTGCCAGCAGGTCTTTGATGATCTGCTCCACTTCTTTCACGCGTTGTTTGTAAACGGTGTTCACTACTTTGTAGAACTGCACCATCTTGCCGCGCATTTCATCATCCAGTTGCCATTCGAATTCCCTGAAGCGTGTGATATCGCTTTTGAGGAAGAATCTTTTGCCGCCATCGAGTTGCTGAAGATATTCAGTGAACACCTGTCCGGAGAAATGGTCGTTCAGAGGTTGCGGCGCATAATGGATCTGCTGCAACATGCCGGTGGTGTTATGGAAAACGAGATCTACATTGTCCACCACTTTGCTTTTCTGCGCAATGGCGGGAATGGACAGCAGGCAAATAGCAGAACCTGCAAAGAATGTACGGTTAAAAAAAGAAGTACTCTTCATGCTCTACCCTCTTTAGGCGGTTATTGATGTTCGTTATAATGTAACCTGACCATATGCGCCGAACCAGGCAGCGCCCAGCAGGCCGGTCTGTTCATTTCTGATGATGCGGACAGGTACTGTTTGTAACAGATGTTGCATACGGTCGCTATCCATATAATGACTGTAAAAATTTTCGCGCTGCAACAGTCCACTGATCTTGGGTGGAATGCCTCCTCCGAGAAACAGTCCTCCGGTGGCTTTCATTTTCAGCACCAGGTTGGCTGCTTCATGGCCGAGATAACGCACATAGTGCTGCATGGTTTCCACGCAGATAGCAGCGCCGTTCTCTGCTGCTGTCTGGCTGATCCTCGCGCTGGGATGTGTTTCAGTGGGCCAGAGTTCGGTAAGCCATTGGGGCTCTTCCACTTTCTTCACATCACGCAGGAACTGGTAAATATCGTAAATACCTGGACCGGCCACAACCTTCTCCCAGCTAACAACGCCATATTGCGCGGAAAGGTATTGGCAAAGCTCAAAATCGAATGAGGTCCTGGGAGAAAAATCGCAATGCCCGCCTTCTGTGGGGAAAGGGGAATACGATTTGCCATTCCAGAAGAGCCCTGCTTCTCCGAGACCTGTACCGGGGGCCAGGATGGCCATGTTGCCGCGGGGCGACTGGCTTCCTTCGTGAATTGTGAAGAAATCATCAGGCTTCAATGCAGCGAGGCCATAAGCTGTTGCTTCCAGGTCATTGATGAGACGGACATCCTTTACTCCTGTTCTGTCCTGCAGATCTTCCACACTGAGCGTCCAGTTGAGATTGGTCAGCTCTACCACGCCGTCCAGGACGGGCCCAGCAACACCGAGACTGATCCTGTCAGGGATCAGTTCAGGTTTTACCTGCAGGAATTCTGCAATGATCTCATGGAGACTGGCATAGGCGGGTGACCTGAATTTCTGGTCATGCAGATGTTGCACATCTTCCGCGGTTGCGCGGAAAAGGGCCAGATGTGTTTTAGTGCCGCCAATATCTCCTGCGAGGATAGTGATGCCCTCTGCCGGGATATTGTCTTTTGCCGGTAAATGAAGCGGGATCGTCAGTGCCTTACTAGTTACATTCATCGTAATAAAGATAAGGCATTATTTTTTTTTGAATTCCTGAATATGGTTGAGCGGCTATTCATCGGAGACCACTCGACAGCCTCCGGCGAATGACTGGGTACACTCAGTGTTTTCCGGAAAAAAATTTCAGTTCATCTGCAAGATCGAGGAACGGGTATTGAGCCTGCAATTCCTGCGCCTTCAGTAATTGCGATTGCAAAAATTTCTGATGTGCTTCCGTATGAGGATGAAAAGGTTTATGCCTGCGGGAAACAGCCAGTTTCCTGAGTTCCGCTGCCAGTTGCTGTGAAGGCTCATCCACAAAATGGGTCATGAATTTTTCCAGCACAAACTGTGTGGCCGGATAATTCGGATGTGCCATATCGATATCATAGAAGCGGTAATCGCGGAGCACATCTATCACCAGTTCATAAGCGGGGAAATAATAAAGCCTGTCGAATTTGTTCACCAGGTGGTGTACTACTTCCAGCAGTCTTGCCTTGCTCCGGTTGTTATCGATCACTCCATCACGGAGATGCCTGACCGGAGATATGGTGAAGATGGTTTTGATCTTCGGATTGAAATAACGAACCTGGTGCAGGGCATTATCCAGTACAGATTTCGTTTCTTCGATGGTCATCATATGCTTCCTGAACCACTGCGAAGGCGCCCTGTGACAATTGGCTACAGCCCCTTCCGGGCCTGCATTGGCGCGTTGCTCTCCCGGAACAGTTTCTGTGGTCCGGTAGCTGAAGGAACTGCCGAGTGTGATCACCAGCCATTCTGCTTTTTTGAGGAAATCATGTGCCGCCTGTTGTGAGGCATTGATCATTTGCACCACTTCTGTCCTGTTCATACCTGAGAAGCGGCTATGATGCTGCCAGCTCTGCCAAACTTCGTTCAATAAAAAAAGATCTTCCTCCCTGTACTGTTTATTCTGTACATAAGAAACCAGGCTGGCAGCAACGCTTTGCGGATCGAAGAGGATGCCATTAGGATTTTGCATCACTTCGAATTTCATCTCCTGCAGGCTGTTACCGATATGTTCGGTGAAGCAGGAGCCCACCAGCATGATGGGTTGCTGGTATGCCACCGTCTGTGCCGGTGCTGGAATATTTATGTCTACCATGAAGTTCATAACAGTATCAGCTATGCGCAGTGGTAAATATCCGGTCTGCCAGTTGCAGGCTTTCTACCAATGCTTTTTTATCGAGAGCCGGCAATATGCCGAGTGATTCAAAATGTTCGATCATCAGTTCCGTATTCATATTTCCCACCAGTTCATCATTGGCCATGGGGCAGCCGCCGATGCCTTTTAGTGCGCCGTCGAAGCGAAGGCATCCTGCCTGCAAAGCCGCGTCTATCTTGGGTTTCCAGTTGAGGGCAGTGGAATGCAGGTGCACACCGATCTCAGTATCCGGTAATGATTTCACAAGGTACTCCGTAATGGTGCCTACCTGGTCCGGCGTTGCCAGCCCAACTGTATCGGCAACAGAAATGATGGTAACGCCCATCTCCACCAATTTTTCCGCCCATTGAAAAACGATCTGTTCAGACCAGGGATCGCCATAAGGGTTTCCGAATCCCATTGAGAGGTACACTACCAGTTTCTTTCGTTTGCGGATGCAGAGTTGTTGTATGCCGGCCACTGTTTCCAGTGATTGGGCGATGGAGCTGTTGGTATTTCGTTGCTGAAAGGTTTCGGAAACGGAGAAAGGGAATCCGAGATAGCGCACGGCTTCATATTCAACAGCATCCTGTGCGCCGCGGAGATTGGCAACGATGGCCAGCAGTTTGGTATCGGTATCGCGCCAGTCGAGCTGGGGGATCACAAACCTGGTATCGGCCATTTGCGGGATCGCTTTGGGGGAAACGAAACTGCCGAAGTCCAGTGTCTGAAAGCCTACACGCAGCAGGCTGTTCAGGTATTCGATCTTTTGTTCAACGGGAATGATCACGGGCCAGCCCTGCATGGCGTCGCGCGGGCATTCTACGAGGTGCACTGTTGACATGGATAATGATTTGTATTAACGAACTATTTGTTCAGCATACGTTGTTTCATTGCTTCATACAGGATCATGCCGGTGGCAACAGAAACGTTCAGGGATTCAAAATTCCCGGCCATGGGGATCTTGAAGATGCTGTCGCTGATCTTCAGCAATCCTGAAAAAACGCCTTTGTCTTCACTGCCGGCAATGATACAACAAGGATCACGGTATTCCAGTTCGAAAACAGTTTCATTGGCTGTCATTTCGGAAGCGTAGACCTTGATACCGTTGAGGTGGAGGGTGTCCACCGCTTTCATGAGGCTGTTGACGCGGCAGACATGGATCTTCTCCAGTGCACCTGCGGAGGATTTGATGGCTTCCTCATTGAGGGCTCCTACGCCTTTGTCCGGAATGATGAGGGCCTGCGCGCCGCAGCAGACGGCAGTCCTGGCAATGGCGCCGATATTGCGCACATCGGTAACGCCATCCAGCATCACCATCAGCGGTGTTTCGCCGGCGCTGACGATATGATCTATCACCTGCTGGAGGTCCAAATACTGAACCAATCCTGCAATGGCGATAGTGCCCTGGTGATTGGCTTTGGTGAGTCCATTCAGTTTTTCAGGAGGTACCTGCTGAATGGGAATATTGTTATCGCGGGCCAGGGTTCTGATCTTGCCGATGGCATCGCCGGTGACACCGCGTTGAAAGAAGATCTTATCGATAGCCCTTCCGGCTTCGATAGCTTCGATGATCGGCTGTCTGCCGATGATCAGTTGTGATTTTTTGATACCGGCGCCCTGTCTTCTATGAAATCCTTCCATCTGCGATCATGAGTTTTATTTTGAGGATGGCGGCAACAGACATGGAGTCTGTGATCCGTCCATCTTCCACCATTTTGAATACTTCTTCGAAAGGTAATCTGATTACCTGTAATTGCTCGGTCTCTTCCGGGCAGGCGGTTTGTTGGGTGAGGTTCCTTGCCAGGTAAATTACGGCATATTCATCAGTAACGGAGTTGGACAGGTGCATTTCCAGGATCTTTTCCATGGAATCCGCTACCAGCCCGGTTTCTTCCAGCAGTTCCCTGTGAGCGGAGAGAACGGGATCAGTGCCTTCCGGCGCTCCGCCTTCCGGGATCTCCCAACTGTACTGGTTGAGTGTAAAACGATACTGCCCTACCAGCCAGGTATTGAGCTCAGCATCCAGCGGCACTACGCCTACCGCCAGGTTCCTGAAACCTACTTTCCCGTAAATGCCATTGCCTCCGGATGGATTGATCACTTTGTATTCCGTGACCCTTATCCAGGGGTTGAGGTATTTTTCTTCCGAGGAAAGAATTTTCCAGGGATTTTCGGATTGATTCATGGCGCAAAAGTAGTGAAGATTGGGAAGCGATGGGCAAACAAAAAGCCCCTCCAAACAGAAGGGGCTTTTTGTTTTTTTGTGCCGACAAAAATTATTTGATGCCGAAAGCTTTCTTCACTTTACTCACATAGTCCAGTTTCTCCCAGGTGAAGAGCTCCACTTTTTTCTTGATCGTTTTTCCATCCGGCGTGCTGAAGGTTTTTTCTACCACTTCAGGTTTGCGGCCCATGTGTCCATAAGCTGCAGTTTCGCTGTAGATGGGGTTACGGAGCTTCAGACGCTGTTCGATGAAGTAAGGGCGCATGTCGAAGAGCTCGGAAACGATCTTCGCGATCTGTCCGTCTGTCTTCTTCACTTTTGAAGTTCCGTAGGTATTGATGTAAAGGCCCATCGGTTGTGCAACGCCGATAGCGTATGAAACCTGAACCAGTACTTCGTCGCAAACACCGGCAGCAACCAGGTTCTTGGCGATATGGCGTGTTGCATAAGCTGCTGAACGGTCCACTTTGGAAGGATCTTTGCCGCTGAATGCGCCACCGCCGTGTGCGCCTTTTCCACCGTAGGTGTCAACGATGATCTTACGGCCTGTGAGACCAGTGTCTCCGTGTGGTCCGCCGATCACGAATTTTCCTGTGGGGTTGATATGGTATTTGATCTTACCTGCAAAGAGGTGTGCGTATTTCTTGTATTTTTCTTTTACGCGTGGAACCAGGATATTGATCATATCCTTCTTGATCTTCTCCTGCATTTTGGCTTCAGTATCGAAGTCGTCATGCTGGGTAGAGATCACGATAGCGTCAATACGAACTGGTTTGTTGTTATCGTCGTATTCGAGCGTTACCTGGCTCTTGGCGTCAGGACGCAGATACTTGATCTGTTTTCCTTCGCGGCGGAGCACTGCCAGTTCCAGCAGGAGTTTATGTGCCAGGTCGAGTGCCAGCGGCATATAATCTTCTGTTTCGTTGGTAGCGTATCCGAACATCATGCCCTGGTCACCAGCGCCCTGTTCTTCTTTCTTCTTTTTATCTACACCCTGATTGATATCTGAAGACTGCTCATGGATAGCAGACAGCACACCGCAGGAATGCGCTTCGAACATATATTCGCTCTTGGTATAACCGATCTTGCGGATCACACCTCTGGCAATATCCTGAACATCCAGGTAAGC
Organism: Pseudobacter ginsenosidimutans; assembly: GCF_007970185.1. Taxonomy (NCBI): domain Bacteria; kingdom Pseudomonadati; phylum Bacteroidota; class Chitinophagia; order Chitinophagales; family Chitinophagaceae; genus Pseudobacter; species Pseudobacter ginsenosidimutans. The sequence goes on from NZ_CP042431.1 coordinate 6,561,806, forward strand.
AGAAGATTTTACTTCACCTGCAAGCACCACCTGACCTGTTGTTACCAGTGTTTCGCAGGCAACTTTCGATTGGGGGTCGAATGCAAGAAAATTATCGATCAACGCATCGGAAATCTGGTCGGCAACCTTATCAGGATGACCTTCAGACACACTTTCGGAAGTAAATAAATAAGGCATGTTGAATTTTATTGTTAGTAGGCCGCAAATATAAGCGGCAGGCTTAAATTTTAGAATAAATAATTCTGACCCTCATTTTCTGGGTAGGATGGCTACCACCTCCGAGCACTACCCGGCCATAGCCAACGGGTGAGTTCACGTTGTAGGGCTGTACGCCAGGCGGGAGCGCAACAATTGTACCATTCGGTTGCTCCAGGTAGGGTTTTGTGTAGAATGGAGCATATACCTGCAGGGTTTTATAAAGCCTGTAGCCTTTTGATACCCCTGTTTGCATATAGCGGGTGAGATTGAAAACATACCTGTTGGTCTGGAACATTCCTCCGAAACCTGCAACGTCATAATTGTTGCTGCCATCTCCGGTATAGGTAAAATCACTGCGGATGGTGATGGAAGAGTCTCCCACTTCATTCACGGCGTTGAGGAACAGTAAGGGTACAGGCCCGTAAGTATCATTGGATGGTAAAGCTATTCTTTCCATTATCAGTTCAGCCCTGTGGATCACGCGGTTCTTTGCCTGGAAGGTATCCAGTCCTTTGATCTTGATAGAGGCGAAAGAACCGGGGGAACTTTGCAGATACACTTTATCGTCATCCGGATTTCCGTTGTTGAGATATGCCAGATAATTATTGGCTGGTGTTTTCTTTATGAGATTGGCGGTATACACAGGATTTGCCGGGAAATAAGGGGAGATTGTATCTACCTGGCCATTTACTGTAACCCTGCAATACACTGTCAAACGGGTGTTTTCCGCCTGAAGGTTGAAATAAGAGATGCCTGCTTTGGTGGGAGAGCCTGCACTCATTTTGATAGCCAGTCCTCTGAAATTGGAACGGAAACTACTATCGTTGATGTACATGTTGGTAGTATCACCGGTCACAAACTGATTGGCAAAAGCATTATCCAGTCTTATGCGGAGCTGGTTGTTCGACTTGATGGTATCCTTACCATTGTTCACGTACATCAGGGAATCGTTAAGGTCCTTGATGGCATAGGTCTTTGTGCCACGCACCCCGCCCATTTCAGGGAAAGGCGGATGGTTCAGCTTATAAGTAAAGGTGTCGTTGAAATTACCCGGCGTTGAATTGTCGATCTGCGATACTTCCACTGTCTGAACGGAATTGGTATCTCCGTAAGCTGTAACATATCCCAGTGATAACACTACAGAATCGATCACTACGGAATCCTTGTTGACGAAAGGATGAACTTTTTGCGATCCGTAAGTGAATGCCGTGTACATATTGGCGGAAGTGGCGCCAAATTCAGGATCATTACCGATCAGGCCAAGTGCATGGAGGTCTCCCCCATTGGTCCTGGTAGTATCGGGATACAGGAAATTATCTGTCACTACGTCCAGCACGGTTTCGAACGTATGTACATTATCTACCACGGGGATCAGATCATTGCCCAGGTCAGTAGAATCAACTTTTGTACAGGAACTATAGACGAAAATGCCGGTAAGAACCGTAATAGCTGAGGCAAAGATTTTCCGATTCACGCAGTGGTTAGTTATTTAAGTAAAGTAGGTTACAGAATTTCGGACGCTTACTTAGCAAGGTCGGAATACAATTGTAAATAGTCTGTTAAATCAGATTCAGCGTTATAGGTCAACACTTTCTTTCCCTTCACTTTACCAAATTCCTCCACCAGTTTTTTATCTACCTTGTCAGCGCCGAATGTGATGGCATCGGCATAGGTAGCTCCACCTCTGAACATTGCCAGGTTATTGGCTTCCTTGAAAGGCTCGAGGTCCTTTTCCTTGATGTTGGGATTGATATTGGCGATCTTGAGGAAATCAGCGCCCAGTTTTTCCTTGAAGGTGTTGTTGCCCATGGTATAGATCATTTTGCTATGGGCAAAAACTGGCTCCTTCTTGTATGCTGTCTTTTGGTAGAGCGGGATCAGGCCGGTCATCCAGCCACTGCAATGAATGATGTCCGGCGGCCAACCGAATTTTTTCACGGTTTCCAGTGCGCCTTTACAGAAGAAAACAGATCTCAGACCATTGTCGTCGAACCATTTTTCCTGCTCATCATTAAAGATATATTTGCGTTTGAAGAGGTCTTCATTGTCGAGGAAATAAACCTGCAAGCGGGCATTGGGGAGAGAAGCAACCTTGATCTGCAGCGGATAATCATCATTATCAACACTCACATTGATCCCTGATAAACGTACTACTTCGTGCAAACGATGTCTACGCTCATTGATCACACCAAACCGGGGCATAATGCAACGTACTTCATAACCATTCTCATTTGCTTTTATCGCCAAACGATTGACCGTTTCAGAAAATTCGGTCATTTCCAGGTAAGGAGACATTTCGTTGGCAATAAATAAAATTCTTTTCTTTGTCAGCATTATGATATTAATTGTTTAAGCCACCCTTGAAAAACAGGGTGCAAAGTTAAGGTTTTTTAATTAAACAAGGGTCCACCGCCGGACCGTAGCCCATAACACAAGAACGAATGATCATTATCAAGCAAGCAGTCCGCTTACAGGAATATTTGACACAACAAGCCGGCCGCGGCCTCATTTCAGGTTTCGTACCCACTATGGGAGCCCTCCACCAGGGCCATCTCAGCCTCATCGCGGAAAGCCGCAAACACGCTGGCATCACGGTTTGCAGCATCTTCGTAAATCCCACACAGTTCAACGACCCAAAGGATTTCGACAAATACCCCAAGACACTTGAACAAGACATCCTTTTGCTGGAAAAAGCAGGCACGGATATACTTTTTTTACCATCCGTTAACGAAATGTACCCGGAGGGTTTAACAAATCTTGAACACTACGATCTTGGATATTTAGAAACCATTTTGGATGGAAAATTTCGGCCGGGACATTTTCAGGGCGTCTGCCAGGTGATGTACCGCCTCCTGAAACTGGTGGACCCCGACCTTCTTTTCATGGGACAAAAAGATTACCAGCAATGCATGGTTGTGAAGCGCTTACTGGCTATCATGGAATCGAAAACGAAGCTGGTACCCTCTCCCACTGTACGCGAAAGCAGCGGACTGGCCATGAGCAGCCGCAATATGCGGCTCAGCGCGGACCAGCGCAGCGAAGCGGTGGACATTTCCAAAATACTGCAATTCATCAAAGAAAACCTTCGTAGCCAATCCCTCCCGGCTCTCAAAGCTGATGCAACGGAAAAACTGCAGCAGTCAGGCTTCAGGGTGGACTATGTGGAGATCTGCAACGCCGATACGCTCGAACCGCTAGAGTCATGGGATGGTAAAACGCCGCTGGTGGCCCTGGTTGCGGCTTTTCTTGGAGACATTCGATTAATAGACAATATGATCCTCACGGAAATTGGAGGATAATTGATCGTTCGTTAGTTTATATTCAACAAACTTTTTTAGCTTGCGGCCGTTTTATTATAGGCGGTTTTCAAAAATTGCCGCCAACACCTAACAACAAACAGACCGATCATGGATATTGAAGTGCTCAAATCTAAGGTTCACAGGGCAGTAATTACAGAAGCTAACCTCAATTATGTAGGCAGTCTAACACTGGATGAAAACCTGATGGAAGCAGCCAATATGATTGAGAATGAAAAAATACAGGTGGTGAACGTGAATAACGGTACCCGCATCGAAACTTATCTCATCAAAGGCAAAAGAGGCTCGGGCGTTTGCTGCCTCAACGGTCCGGCCGCCCGTCAGGGCGCCGTTGGCGATACAGTTATTATCATTTCCTATGCGAGAATGGATTTTGAAAAGGCAAAAACTTTCAAACCCTGGATCGTATTTCCGAAGGAAGGTAATATCTTGTAAAAAAAACACAGCAGGGTCTGCATCGTATGAACAAGAAGATCAAGAGCCTTATACAATACGCAATCATTCTGGCCCTGGTAGTTTTTCTCGTTTGGTGGTCACTGGCCAGTATCAAGCCGGACCAATGGCCATTGATCAAACATTCTCTCACCCACGCCAATTACTGGTTACTGGTTCCCGTGGTGGTGGCGCTGCTGGCCAGTCACCTGAGCCGCGCCATCCGCTGGAAGATCCTGATGGAGCCGTTGGGTTATAAACCCCGTCTCTCCAATACATATATGGCCGTACTCATCGGTTATATGGCCAACCTGGCCGTACCCCGGCTGGGTGAAGTGCTGAAATGCACTGTGCTTGCCCGTTATGAGAAGGTTCCTGCAGACAAGATGGTGGGCACCATCGTGGCGGAAAGGGCTTTCGACCTGGTCTGCCTGGTGATCGTAATGGTGATCACCATCATCACCCAAACCGATCTGATCGGTGATTTCCTTTATGGGATGATGACAGACACTTTCGGTTCCAAAACACAAAGTATTTCCATTTCCCGCATATTGATACTCGTTGGTATCCTCGCCGCACTCGCAGCAGGCGCCATTTTCATTTTCAAAAAATTCAGTCACGTTGGATTTATCCGGAAGATCCGCAAAGTGATCGATGGCATCTGGCAGGGCCTCACCAGTGTACGCCTGGTAAAGAAGAAAGGATGGTTTATCTTCCATAGTCTCTTCATCTGGGCTATGTATCTCATGAGCGTGCAGATAGGTATGTATGCTCTCACAGAAACAGCAGGCTTCGGCATCAAAGCCTCCATGGCCGTGCTTTTCAGTGGAAGTATCGCCATGATCATCACACCCAGCGGTATCGGTGCCTACCCCATCCTGGTATCGAAAACGATGAAGCTGTACGGACTGAATGAAGCATACGGACAAGCATTCGGATGGCTGCTCTGGACTGTACAATTCTTCCAGATGCTGCTCTGCGGTGTTGTTGCCCTCATACTCCTGCCCTGGCTGAACAAACAAAAAGACGATCATGAAATCACCTCAGGTAATAGACACCAGGATCATCAGCCTGGAAACAGCAAAGCGACAGATAGCCCAGTGGAGGCTGCTCAGTAAGACCGTTTCCTTCACCAACGGTTGTTTCGATATCCTCCATCGCGGACATATCTTCAGTTTGTCGCAAGCCGCCATGGAAGCGGATTTCCTGATCGTCGGCCTTAATTCCGACGCCAGTTGCAAACGCCTCAAGGGCCCCACAAGACCTGTGAACGATGAACATTCCCGCGCACTGGTACTGGCCTCACTGGTAATGGTAGACGCAGTTGTGATCTTTGAAGAAGATACTCCGCTTGAACTGATCAAAGCTTTGATGCCGGATGTGCTGGTGAAAGGCGGCGACTATACCGTTGAACAGATCGCCGGCGCCAAAGAGGTAATGGCCAATGGCGGCCGTGTAGTGATCAATCCCATCGTGGAAGGTTTCTCCACCACAGGCACTATCGAAAAATTAAAGTCAGGTAAATAATCAGAGGCGGTACATCCGCTCCATCTCCAGTACAATGGATTCCATTTCGCGCTCGTCGCCCTGGGCATTGTATGGTTGTTTGAGATTGCTGCTGAAGAAGAAAGCAACCGTCTGATAGCAACGGGCAGTGAACCCGCCTTTGTATTCCTTGATGATCTCGTAACAGTTATTACCTGTCTGCCGGTTGATAAGCTTCATCAACACTTTGCCCTGGTACACAGAGAGGTCGGACAATGGCTTGGTGAATTCTTTTTTCAATTCACCTTCACGGCTCTTGATGTACTTCTTTCTAGCTTCCTTATCGGTGATGTTTGCAAGTTTGGCGTTCATGTCATTCATGATAGCGCCTGCCCTCTTCGCATATGGATAGGTAACGTAGATCGCATTGCGGAGCCTGGTCCATTCCTGCCGCTTCCTCAGCTTTTCTTTCGGGTACGGCGCTTTTATCCAGCACCAATCCATAAACCCGGAAGGGACCAACTCATTGTTGATGATCATGGCATGTACCACGATGGTATCATTCGGACCCAGTTCGGGCTGCTTTACAGTGGGGGGAATTCCGGTTGTATCCGGCGTTTGTGCCAGGGCGGTAGTGCCCAGGAACAGCACAAATGCAGATACAGCCAGTTTATGTAATGATATGTTTCGCACGGGGTTCATTGCCGGTTACTAAAGTAAGACAATTCCCCCACAGCATATAGCTGCACGGGCCCGAAATGATAGTGGAAGACTGTAAAAGAATTGTGAAAATTCTATTTCAGCAACCGTATCCTCCAGAACATACTCATTACAAAACCGATCACCATGATCACGGTGCCGATCCATACGAGATTTATGAAAGGAAATTGTAATACTTTCAGCCCAACGAAAGGCACCATGCGGCTGGATTCCTTTACACCGATATTGAAATAACCTTCCTTGTCTGAGGGCCCCATAGCCACTGCCATTCCCTGCGCAAACACGGTGTCTATCACATAGCGCGGCTGGCTGTCTTCCAGGTAGAATACCGGGAAAGCTCCGAGCTTACGCTGGTCGCCGGTGATGAGCGTGAAGTTGGCCATCACAGCTGTATCATTTGAAGTGAACTTGTGCTTTTCGTTATTGGGGTTAACGGTAACGCTGTCGAATTTCATCAGACCGCCGGAATAGAAAATGGTATCGCCCACTTTCACGATATGGCTCTTGAACTGAGCTGTATCCGGACCTTCCACCATCTTATCGGCATAACTGATATAGCTGAATACGTCGCGATGCAGGTAATGTTTGGCATCGGGATTATTGGAATACTGCTCCTGTCCTTTCGTGTTCTTGATCAGGTCAGGTTTCAATGTGAATTTCTCTTTTCCATCTTTCGATTCAAAATCCACGAAGAAGAAGATCTTCTTGTCTTTGACGGTGGAAGAATCTTTCACATACGTGACCCAGTATTTACCCATGTCCATTTTCACGCCCTGGTAAAGGGTCATGTTCTCAACGCCTTTTTCTTTTGCTTCCGGTCCAAAGTTCAGCGGATTGAGGAAGTTATTGGAGAGAACCGATGTTTTGGAAGAAGAGATGAGCATGCCCGCCAGCATGAGACCGAAACCAATATGCGCCACGGAAGCGCCCGCTGCTTTCAGTTTGCCTTTGAGTCCGATGCGGATATAAGCGGCATTGGCCACTACTGCATAGGTGTTTGCGAAGATGGCAAGGTGAATGGCAATGAGGAAGCCCAATCCGTATTTATCGTAATCAACTCCGCCCCAGATGCTGATGGCAACACTTGCGAGCAGGGCCACTACGGTTGGGACCAGTATCTTTTTACCGAATTCCTTTTTTGCAGTGTTCTTGTATTTGAAATATTGTGTACAGGCTGTGAGGAGACCGAGTATCACGGCTACAAAAACCTGTATGCGGTTGTAGCTGAACTCCCTGTCTTCCCCTACCACGAAATTGGTCCCGAAGATCTTGTTGATCACCGGCAATGAAGTGGCCGTGATGATGAACATGCCGGACAGGAAGAGCACCAGTGAACCGATGAACATCCAGAATTCGCGTGAATAAGTACTTTCTTCCTTCCTGATACTCGGAATGAGCTTGTATCTCTTAATATATAGCAGGAGAGCCGGAATGGAGAAGGCTGCCACAAACAAACGCAGTTGCCAGTTCATACCTGAGCCGGTGAATGCGTGTACGGAAGTATCCTGCAGATCTCCGCTACGTGTGAGGTAGGTGGAATACAGGATAAGGATGAACGTTAGTATGAAAAAGAAATAGGTTGGTCTGAGCGAGTGGCCGGTGGAATTGTAAACGAGCTGTGTGTGGATGCCTGCCACCAGGATCAGCCAGGGCACCAGCGATGCATTCTCTACGGGGTCCCATGCCCAGTAGCCACCGAAGGTGAGTGATTCATAAGCCCATTTGGCGCCCATCATAATACCGAGGCCCAGAATGCCCGCGGAGAAAAGGTTCCAGGGAAGAGCATCTTTTATCCAGCCGCCGAAATCTTTTTTCCAGAGACCTGCAATGGCGTAGGCGAATGGAACGATAGTTGAGGCGAAACCGAGGAAGAGGATCGGCGGGTGGATCACCATCCAGTAATTCTGGAGCAATTGGTTGAGGCCACGGCCATCCTGCATACTCTGCAGGCTGAGGTAATCTGCACGCTGGAATATCGGTGCATCCTGGAATTGATCGCGTGTGAGCAGGAAAGGCGTGCTGCCGATCTTGAGATCGAAAATGTATACGCCCAGTACCATGGTGGCCAGGCAGAGCTGTGCAAAACTGATCACGGTCATTACCGGTGCTTCCCATTTTTTGGAAGTCTTCATCAATATCATACCGATCACGCCATGCCAAACGGTCCAGAGCATGAAGCTGCCCTCCTGTCCTTCCCAGATACTACTGATCAGGTATTTGGGCTCGAGCGAAACATCGGAGTGATTATATGCGTAATAATATTCGAACCAGTGATTCCAGATGATGAAGAAGATGAGTGCGAACACAACCACTACAGAAGCGAAATCAATGATGAAAGCGATACGTCCGATGCGCTTCCAGCTGGCGGCCTCATCGGGCACAACAGCCTGCGCACTTTTGAAATAAGCGATGGTAGCAATCAGGGACGCGATCAGAGAGAGCACAACCAGGAAATGACCAAGCTGCCCGGGAAACAGGTGTTCACCGATATAGTTCATGATGTCAGTTTACTTTTGTAGTGAGATTATTATAGGCAGCTTTGGGATCATCCTTGTATTTGGATGGGCATTTAATAAGGATACCGTCTTTGCGTGAGATCTCAAAAATATCGCCCTTCATCTTTCCTTTCAGCACAATGCGATCGCTTTTTTCCATATCGAAAGGTTTCTCGAAGTAATAGAGCACGGTGGCTTTGTTGCCGAGAGAGTCCATAACGTGGAAGCGTGTCAGGTTGGGGTTCTTTACAGCATCGTATTCGATGGGATTGGCAAAGGACCTGTCCAGTTGCGTGATCACGGTTACAGTTTTACCTTCTTTCTGGCGGGCTGAAGCGAGGGTTTCATAAGTAGACAGATCTCCCATAAAACTGAGAAGGATCATGATACCGGCTGCAATAGCCACCAGGATAACGATATGTGTTTTTTTCATAATGTGGAACAATTCCCGTGCAAAGTTAGCTCAAAAAAGACCTACTCGGGTGGTGATTTTAATCAGCCTTCCACTTTTTAACCTGAGGATAAATGGGGGTTTATAATCAGGCTTTTAGGTGACGAGGCGCGTTTCCGCTGCACTTAACAAGCCATGGATGATTTTGTTGTGGGGAAATGAAATATTTTTTTAGAAGGATATGAGGCAGACAGACATTTTATTAATTTACTAATCCGGACAATGGAACGAATATGATAAAAGTAAGAGAGGTCATAAATAAATTTCCCATTATCTCTTTTATAGTGCTCACATTTTTGGTCAGCCATATCGCTAATCCAATTGTGGTTGAATTGATCCATATTGTATTCCCCGGTTTTACATTCAGCTTTCCCGAAGCACAATTGAACGAAAGAAGCCTGATAGCGCAATATGGGCCAACCATCGCAGCCCTATTTCTCATTATTCGGTTAAATGGATTCCGCGGATTACAATCCATCATACATTTCAACCGGGTAACCAGTGCAACAGCCGGCTGGTTATTTGTAGCTCTGGCCTTGCCGTTAGTGATGATCGTTCTATCTTATCTGGCTGCAGGAGTAAGCTTTCCTGCTTTGTTGACCACGTTAAATGATCATTGGCAAGTTTACGTTATGATCATTGCAGGTTTCCTCATTTCTGCAGGGCTTGCTGAAGAATTCGGATGGCGCGGATTCCTGCTTCCTCGGCTACTGAAGACAAACTCCCCCTTGATGGCCACATTTATCGTTTTTGTTGTTGTGAGCCTATGGCACTTCCCTGCCCTGCTCGCAGGCTGGAAAACCGAACCGATATTGCCCTGGACCATTCTTTCGCTTGCCATCACAATAGTTCATTCATGGTTTTTTTTTAGATCCGGAGGCAATCTTGTTGTGGTGATACTCTTTCATGCTTCATTTGATGCGCAATACTCGTTCTATTCCCGCTTTATTCCCGGTATGAACATTGCCAACACACCCTTTCACCAGGGTTGGGCGTATATTCTATTTTATTGTCTACTGGCTTTGGTAATAATCGTATTAACAAAAGGAAATTTAGGATCCGATTGCCTGGCCTGGAATAAAAGGCAAAAGCCACCCTCCCATTCAACCAATCATGAATTTGAATGAGCGGTGGCTTTTCTGCCATCTGATTTTTCAAGGCTTTACTTTGGCAGTAAATAAAAATCCATAAAGGGTTTCTTTGTCAGGAATTCATTTGTTCCAGCTTTGATCCGGTCTTTACTCAACATGCCGATATATTTCTCAACGCTGTTCACTTCATTCAGATCATATCCATTCTGCAGGCTGGCAAATAGTACACTATGCCAGTAATCAGTAGTGCCCGACATCTTCGCGATACTGGCCCTGCTCTCCGCCACAAATTTACCCAGTTCATCATCAGTTGGCCCCTGCTGCGCCAATTGAGCCAGCACGGATCTCACTTCAGCCGTCAGCGCTTTCGCCCTTAACGGATCGCAGGTAAAAGAGATAACGAAACCATAGCGGGGAGAAGGATAATTCGATTTCTGCAAATTCACTGAAGGCGTATAAGTGGCGCTTTCTTTTGTACGCAAGGCTTCGGTTATACGGTATTGTAAGATGGTACGCAGGGCATTCAGCTGCACATTTTCCCAGGGCGTCCCTTTATAAGCACCAGGTATCACGATCTGTACAGTAGCTTTATTCTCCAGCTCCTGCTTCACCATGATGGTACGGCTCTGGTCAGCGAAATGTATGCCCATATCCACTATTGCTTCTTTCTTATTCAATGCAGGAAGACTACCAATGTATTGCTCCACCAATACTTTGATGGAATCAGGCTGATAACTGCCGGTGATGAGGAAAGTAAAATCAGCTGCATCGGCAAACCTTTCTTTGTAGATCTCCACTGCACGAGCAGGTTTCACTGCATCGAGCCTTTGAACGGTCATCGGTTGTTTGCGCCAGTGGCCGGCGGTCATGAAAGTATTTACACTGTCCATGAAAATATTCCCGGGCACCTGGTTCCTTTTCTCCAGTTCCAGCCTCGTATTGCGTAGCATGCCTGTAACAGCGCTTTCGTTGAGACCTGTTTTTGTGAAATAAAGATGGATCAGCTTCAGGCAGGTCTCGAAATCTTTCTTACTGCTGCCGGCGCTGAAACCTTCGGAATAATCAGAGATGAAAGGCTGGTATTGCACCATCTTTCCGGCAAGGAGTTGCGACAAAGCTTCGGGATCCAGTCCGGCCACACCGCCCTGCAAAGTAATGGGAACGGCCAGTGATGCAGCATCATAATCCTGTTGATTGTACAATGCAGTTCCACCAAAACTGAAAGCATTGATCAGGATCTTGTCTTCCTGGTTGCTGGTGGGTTTCAGGATCACCCTGGCGCCATTGCTGAGCGTCCACTCAGTAACGCCGATCTCATCAAGTTGCTTCGCTTCCACGATACTGCCTGGTTTTGCAGCAGGTGCAGGCAATCCGGAAGCAGCTTCAGGCTCCTTGTATTTTTCGATCTTACTGTCTTCTGTTGCCTCCATCCATTTTTTGATCTCCGCTTCGGCAGGCAATGCTTCTTTGCTGTCGGCCGGGGCAAGGATAATGATGTCCTGGTCGGGTGTGGTGAAAAATGTTTCGATCAGTTTATCTGCATCATCCAGCGTGATCAACCCCAGTTGTTCGCGGATCGATTTGTTGAGGAATTCCTCTGAAGGATAAGGCGTTTTTTGCATGAACGCTTGTGCATATTGGTTAGCATAGGCTTCGGAACTGATCTTTTCCCGGTTATTGTAACGGTTATTCTGTGCTTCGCCCAGGGCCACTTTGGCGCGCTTGAGTTCTTCATCAGTAAATCCGTGTTTCTTTATTCGGTAGAGCTCAGTCATCAATGCCTTGTAGCCGCGCTCGATGCCACCGGGGAGGAAACTGATCTGAACAGTAGGGCCGCCAAGTCCTTCAGTAACCGGACCGATCCCGGCGCTCGCCTGCAGGAAGGGAGGATCGCTTTGCCGTTGCAGGTGAACGATCCGCCTGGCGAGCATATCGTTGAAAAGCTGGATCGTCATGCCATTTCGTAGATCCTTATCCGTGAGCATTGGAGCAATCTTTTCTTTGCCATACCATTGCAGCGAAACGGTTTTGATCTCTTCATCACGCACTATATTGAATGTTTTCTTACCGGTAAGTGCAACGGGATATTCAGGCAAGGCCGGTGCATCAGCAGGCTTCACGAGATCTCCGAACAATTGTTTGATCTGTGCCTCAACCACATCAAGATCAAATTCACCTACCACTACAATGGCCTGGAGATCCGGACGATACCAGTTGTGATAGAATTTGCGTAATAAATCAGGATTGAATGTCTTCAGCACTTCTTCGGTTCCGATCGGAAGGCGTTGCACATGCCGCGAATTATTGAGGAGGATAGGTAACGTTTTTTCGCTGATCCGCTCCCCTGCCCCTTTGCGCTGTCGTTTCTCTTCGAGGATCACGCCTCTTTCAGATTCGATGTCTTCGTTCACCATTTCAACACCTCCTGCCCAGTCTCGCAGGATCTGCATGCCACGGTTAAGCGAAGCTGTATCGTTCACGGGAATGTCCAGCTTATATACAGTTTGATCGAATGCCGTATAGGCATTGAGATCGGCGCCAAAGCGAACGCCCATTTTCTGGAGGGCATCCACCAAACTGTTCTTCGGAAAGTTCTTTGTTCCCTTGAAAGCCATATGCTCCGTGAAATGCGCAAGGCCGCGCTGATCATCTGTTTCCAGCAGTGAGCCCACTTTGTTCACCAGCATCAGGTAAGCCTGCTGGCGGGGCTCGGCATTCTTCCTGATATAATATGTGAGCCCGTTGGGCAATACGCCTGTTCGTACAGCAGTATCACTGGGCAACGGATTCACCTTTGTTTCCTTACAAGCCACGGCAATCCCGATGATCAGCAGGAAACAGGAAAACTGTAAAATATTTTTCAATGGTAGTTTCATAATCTTCAATATCACTTATGGATGTGTGTTATATACTTCTTCGATCTCAGACAGCATATCTATTATGCCTTCCTGCCTGATGATAACCATACCATGACGGTCATTCGATATACCGTTGGTAAGCTCGTAGGTGTACACAGGCGAATTGCCCTGCATCACGGTTGGCATGAATTTGAATTGTATGCCTGCTGTATGCAGGCCCAGCGCTGTTCCCACTTCCACAATATGTGTGGAGATGATGAAGATGCAACGGTTGAAATCATGGAATGCTTTCGAGAAAGCGAGTGTGGCATCGTAAGCATCTTTTACGTTCGTTCCCTTGAACAGCTCGTCGAACATGACGAACAATCTTTTTTGTGCCGATACCTGTTCTGCGATATGTTTCACACGCAGTACCTCTGCATAGAAATGACTGTAGCCCATATTAAGGTTATCAGCCACATTGATACTGGTATAGAGGCCTTCCATGGGATGAAAATGCATGTTGCGGGCGGGAACGGGAAAGCCCATATGAGCGAGGTAAACGCAAACGCCGGTCGTTTTCATCAGGGTTGATTTACCGGCCATATTCGCTCCTGTGAGGAACATGAAATTGGATGACGCCCCGAATTCAATATCGTTCCCCTTTGCATTGGTAATGGCCGGGTGGAAACCACCTGTAATATTCAATTCATTGCCTGCTCCCTCCAGGGCCTTTGCAAAGGAAAGCCCCAATCGTTTGGCTGTATTGCCAACAGAAATATTTACATCGAGTTCATATAAAAGATGAAGCAGATTTGCAATCGATTTATTCATCTTGTTGAACAGCCAGATCTCATATCCGATCAGCTCCTTCCAGCCGATCTCTGCAGCGCTTTTGAAAGTCTGCGCCTGTTTCAGTTTCGGATCAGCAAGAAAAATGTTCGCTACATCGATGGCTGCTTTAATTTTTTCAGGCGCTTCTTTTACCCAGGCTGCATCCAGGAATACACGTACTGCATTCAGCACCTGCAATGTTGCGAACAATCCTTCTGCTGCTTCTTCCATTTCTTTCTTCACCCCAAGCATGTTCAATGCCTGCCTTCTTGTTCCACGCATGAACAGTTGAATACGGGTATCGAAAGGTCTGTCCTTCACATAATCCTCCATTCGCACAAACTGTGCAGGACTTACCGGGAACTGAAGTTGCTGACTGCTGAAGAAGGAATAAATAGCTGCGCGTTCATTGATGGTTTGCGCATTTGTAAGCGGATTTGTGAAGAGCTGGTCCAGCTTACGTTCGCCGTCCCTGGTTTTGGTGGCATTGAATATACTGAAGATGGAATTCTGTTTGTATTTGCCAGAGATGTTCAGGTCTTCCATCGTTTGCTGATCGGTTTGAAATGCGCCCTGCCCTGTTGAAGTCTGAACAGCAGAAGATTCACGAAGCATATCCAGCATGCCTTCGTTCTGAATGATCAGCATACCATGACGATCGCCCGTCACTCCTTCTTCCAGTGTATAAGTATAACGAGGTACAGACCCCTCCATGTATGTAGGCATGTATACATACCTGATATTATCGCAGCGCTGCTTCAGTTCATCGGCCGCTTCGATGATATGGGTGGATACAACAAACAATGTTTGCTTTTGCATGGCAAATGCATGCGTGATGGCCACAGTGCCATCGCCTGCATCCTTCACATTGGTGCCCCTGAACAGCTCATCGAAGATCACGAAGAGATTATGCCCCTGCCTTACCTGCTCCACGATATTCTTCACGCGCAACACTTCAGCATAGAAATGACTATGCCCCATGTTGAGGTTATCGGCCAGGTTGATGGTGGTAAAGATGCCATCGCGCACGGAGAATTGCATGGATTTTGCCGGAACGGGGAATCCCATATGCGCGAGGTACATGCAGATGCCCATCGTTTTCATGAAGGTGGATTTGCCGGCCATATTGGCTCCGGTGAGGAATACCACCTGCTGTCCGGGCAATAGCTCAAAACTGTTGGGCACAGCCCGCTCCACCAGCGGATGCCAGGCTTTGTTCAGCATCAGTTCCGAATTGCCATCGGTGGCTACAGGGAAAGCCAGTTCCAGCTTCGTGGCAACATTGGCAACACAATGGTAAAGATCGATCGCATAACAGTAATGCACAACCTTCATGATGGTTTCCCGCAGCGTGAAACGATACAGTTTGTCCAGCAGCGCAGTATCTTCAAAGGACCTCTTCTTCAATGCGGCCAGTTGCAGCACCTGTTTAAATGCAGGGTCTTCCATACGGGCAAGCACATGCGCTGTTTCCTTTTCTATATCCTCGTTCCCTTTCAGCACATCGGAGTTCACGAAAGCATAGATGGCTGTAACGATATTCGAAACAGCATCCACACCATTCGCTACAAACTGAAACGCAGTATCGGACCCGATGAGGGAGGAGAATTTCCGTTTCAGGCTATTGTCTTCATGCGTCAAACGTGTACGTGCATCCGAATTCTCCAGGTAATGCCCGGCAGCATCGAACCACATTGACTGGAAAGGCAGCTCCGGTTTGCGTTGCTGGAAATGGCGGAAAATAGCGCTTCTGCGATTGATATCTTCCCTGTTAGACAGGGGAGCGCGGAACATTTGTTCCAATAATTCCGCGCCCCCTGCCGTATGGGTCTGATTAAAGAACGCATAAATGGAAGGTTTTCCACTTTTGCTGAATATGCTGATGTCGTTCAGCGTTTGCTGGTCTGTAATGAAACTCATTATTTACCTCTTCTTTTGATCCACAGTAACAAACTGAATGCAAAGAGCCCGATAGGTAATACCCATTTGAGGAAGATCTTGAAACCTGTCCATACGCCTTCGCTGGTGCTGGCAGTATAATCGGTAGGATCGGGCCTGCTCATATCGATGGGCACTTCATTATCGGAAAGCCAGTAGAAAGAAGCAAGGATCAGGTTGAAATTGGAAGCATTCATTTCATAGCGTTGTGCGCCAAGCTCTCCATTGCTGATCCAGTCTGCATCACCGGTAACAATGATCTTCTGTGTTCTTCCTTTCACTTCTCTGCTGAGCGCCACCACAGTGGGGAATGGTTCAGCCTTCTCTCCCACTCCGGGATTGAGAACAGCTTTCTCATCGATGAAATTGGTTGTTTCCAGTTCATTCCATGAACCTGTGGAGTCTGAAGTGAGCCAGGTAACGGCCTGGAATCCCTGTGTGGGGTTCACAGACAAGGGACTTGCATTCGGCATGGTCACCACACTCTGTCTTTTCTTCAGATCATCCAGGTACATATTGGAAGCAGCGCCTGCAGCTGTGGGTTTGGACAGCAACAGATCTGTCTGGTACTTCGCAGAAGGTTTCACCAGGATGCCTGGCTCCAGCTGCACGCCAAGTGGCGCAATGATGGGGTTCACACGATCACGACTGGCAGGATCACCCAGCACAATCATATTGCCACCGCGTTCAATATAACGTTTGATACGGTCTATCTCTTCCTGGCTCAATGCAGTGCGTGGCTCTGCCAGGATGAGGATGCGGATATCATCAGGCACATCATTGGCCAGCGTGAAATCCTTTATATCGAAGCCCTGGTTGATCAGCGCATAACGGAAAGTTTTTTCCTGCGCAATGAGATTGTAACCACGATCCTGGAAAGATGTGCTCTCGCGTTCACCATGCCCTGTAATGAAGCCAACTGTTGGCAGGTCCATCACCAGGCGTTTGAACGCCGCCGTTATCTCGCGTTCTGTTGGCATCACCTGGTTATCGTCGAACACACGCAGGAAGGTTTGTTTGCCATCTGCTTTCTGCAGCAGTTTCACATAGCGGAACCTTTCGCCGGAGAGATCCACCTGTTGTTTGATCTCGTCATAGGATTTCACGGGGAAAGTCAGGTTCATCATTTTGGACATCGTGTCCCAGCGCTGCTTGCCGTTCATGTTCGCATACTGCTTATCCATCATGGGATTGGCCACCAGTTCATAGTAACGCTCGGTCTTCATTTTGATACGGGGCTTGAAGCGGGTGTATTGCTCAAACAATTGCCTTTCGAACATATACATGGCAGGCAATGCGTAGAAGAAATGCTTCTCCAGCATGTTTGCGTAGGTATGGATCGTCAAATCATCTTCCCCAAGTTTTGCCAGTACATCCTGGCTGGATTTGGTAAGCGTGTTCAGCTTCGTACGCGTTACATCGTAATACCCTTTGAAAATGGGCATGGAAGTGAAATAGCCGAGACCGAACACAACCACCAGTACCACTGCATATTTACCGAAGGAAATGAAGAAAGAACTTTTATGTCTCATGGAATTCAGGCGGATGGCCGTAAATGCAATGAACATAAGAGAGATGAGCACGAAATAGATCAGACGGTCTGTAGTGATCATACCCAGTACAAATGCATCCACCCTTCCGGAGATCGATAACCAGTGCGTGAGCTCGCGCAGTCCTTCAACGTCCTGCCAGAGTGTACGTGTGTAAGACAGTACAGCCAGCAACGCCAGCGTTCCCATGGCAGACACAACAGTGTAAGACGTGAGGGAGCTCATGAACAGACCAATGGCGGCATAAGTACAGAAGAGCAGATAGATCCCAAAGATCCCACAGAGGAGCACAGGGAAATCAGCACTCTTGATACCGATCACACTATGGATCCCGAACACAGCCAGTACGCCCATCAGCAACAGGCCGTAAACGAGTAACGACAAGTATTTGCCGAAGATGATCTGGTTGGTGGTAACGGGAGATGAATAAAGCATTTTGATACTGCCTGTGCTCAGCTCTCGACTAATCACGCCCATGGTGAGCAGCGGCACATACAGGTAGAGATAGCTGAGTACATGATTGAACACGCCGGTTGAAGAAGACCAGATATTGACTGTCTGGCTCATGGGTACATTCAATTTGATATATCCCATGGTAACGGCACGCATCAGGCTATCGTAGTTGCCGGTATAAACCATACCTACCTGGAATGTAAAAATTATCAGTATCAACCAGGCAACAGGCGAATAAAACATAGCCTGTAATTCCGCCTTTGCTATTTTCCAAATGACTTTCATTTTGTATTCGTTGTAGGTTAGGATTGTGATTGTTTGTTGGACAATTCAATGAAGACGGCTTCCATGGAGCTCTTCTCGAGATTGATCTCCACCAGTCGCCAGCGTTTTGCCTGGCTGACCTCGATGAGCTTCTCGGCCGCTTCAGGCCAGGCTGTGAACCTGACGCGCATTTTGGTGCCATCCAGTTCCTCAACACCTGTAACGCCAGGCACAGCCATCAATTCTTCTTTGGATGGTTTGGCGAGGAAGGATGCCATCAGTGAGCTCGGTGCGATATAGTTATCAAACTCATCGATTCCGCCGGAGAAAACAACGGAGCCATCATTGATCATCCAGATATGATCGCAAAGCGCCTGCACTTCCTGCAGGATATGGGTAGAGAGGATCACTGTACAGTATTCGCTGATCTCCCTGATCAGTTGCCTTACTTCAAGGATCTGGTTGGGATCGAGGCCGTTGGTAGGTTCATCCAGCACCACAAATTCTGGCTTGTGGATGATGCTTTGTGCAATGCCTACGCGTTGCTTGTAACCACCAGATAAATTCTTGATCAAGCGCTCACGCATATGCGACAATCCGCATTTCTCCATTACCTCTGTAACGGCAGCAGGGATATCCTTGTCCGGCATCAGCCTGATACCGGCTGCATAGGTGAGGAATTCCTCTACATTGAATTCTCCCTGGAGTGGTGGCTGCTGTGGCAGGAAGCCCATGTATTTTTTCGCTTCCACAGGATTCTTCTGGATATCGATCCCCTTGATGGTGATGCTGCCCCTGGTAGGCTTGATCACACCACAGACAACATTCATGATGGTGGACTTGCCGGCGCCATTGGCACCCAGCAATCCAAAAATACCACGCCTGTTCAGCTCGAGGTTGATATCACGAACGGCCCACTGCACACTGTACCGGTGTGAAAGCCCTTCGATTTTTACAATTGATTCGGCCATTATTTACTGTTTGTTTTTTTGAGCAAAAGGATCCCCTGCACCCGGTTTACTCAGGCGTTCAGCAGGGAATACTGTTATATTGTTATTGGATTATGCCTATTGTGGTGATCCTCCCCTTAAGCTGATATCAGCAATGCGTCCGAGCCCGCTCAAACGGTGCAGCTCAACCGGTCCTCCACTCAGCAATGACTGGCTGGAGATATCGTATAAGATCACAGTACCATCCGCAAGGCCCACGGCCAGTTGCTGACCATCCTCACTCTGCGTAAGCGCCGTGATGGATGCAGGAAGTGTATGGTATTTTTTGGTAGCGCCGCCGATGCTCACATCGTAGTAATACAAACCTTTGTTATCGGCATCTCCGGAGAAGAACAGGAAGCTCCTTGTTTTGATCGCCACGAATTTTGTATTGGCATTCAGGTATTGCTTACCGGTGAATGTTTGCTTCATGCCGGGAGTATGGATGGTTTGGATGCCCATGAGGTTCATGAATGTGAAAGGTTGCAGGTATACCTCACCGGTAGCCTGCTCGCGCACAATGAACACAGGGTTGGAGGAAACTATAAGGTCATCCTTGAATGTACCGCCCCAGATATAGTCGTAACCGGTCAGCGGTAATGATGGATTGATATAGCCAGCCGGTACAGGTAAATAAACAGGAGGAGGCGGAAATGTATCGATCTTCAGCGTAGCTCCGAAAGTGATATTCTGTACCAGTTTCAGCGAAGCATAGAGCAGCCTGTTGTTCAGTTCATCATACATCACCGTATACATCGTATAGCCTGACTGCACATCCCAGAGATGTTTGATCTTCATTCCCTTGCTGACCTCCAGTGGAATGTTCAGCCAGGGAACAGTGAAGGCGATCGGGTTGGTCTGGAAGAGACGGGCATACAATTTTCCATCATCGTTCACCAGCAGGTCGGCAGTTTCATAGAAACCCGCATTCACGGGATTCAGTCCTGCGGGTCTGCCGCCCACGAAGGATTCATTTACCACCAGCCTCTTTTCGTAATTGAAACCAGAAAGCTCTACCGATCCCTGTCCACCCTGCTGAATAATGCCCACGCCCCTGCCTCCGTTCACGTAGTAATCCTTGATGCGGAGCGGATGACTTCCCAGGCTTTCACCATTGTTCTTGTCTTTATACAGGGCCAGCTGATCACGATATCCTGTGGGTGTTTTGCGAATATGCGCAATCTCAGATTCCCCGTCCTTTTCATACAGAACAACCCAACCGGTTTCATAGGGAGAGATCACGGTCATAGTAACAGGACCCGTTTCAAATCTCAGCCCTGTTTCCTTATCGATCATGTAATAATTGAGCATTACATATCCCGGTTTTGAGCCGAGGTAAACGAGATCAGCATCTTTTGATAGCAGCTTCCCATCCTGATACCATTCATGATCATAATCATTAATGGTTTTGCCGGCCACTTCAAATTCCCTTTTGGGCACAATGTCAAGCGGCTCATCGATCACGGCTACCAGAGCACTGGTGATATCGAAAGAGAGCTTAACCGGATTGCCTTTTACGTAGTCGAAATTGCTCGTGTCTTTCACACAGGACAACTGCAGGAACAGACCTGTGATGAGGAGCAAACGAAAGATATTACTGGTTTTCATTGTAGTCAGTTTGGTTGAATGATTAGCCAAGCAATGGAACGGTACTGAGCATGTCTGCGCCATCTTCCATATACACCGGGGTACCATTTTGCTTTTGGTTGATCAGGTAATATTTGAACTGAAGGAAATAGATCAGCCGCTGGTTATTGTTGAGCGGTTCCAGATCGCCCACGCCTGTTACTTCCATGAATTTTCGGAATTTCTTTTCACTGTAGCGGCCCAGGTAATACAGATCCATATTACTGTCCCACCAGGTTGGCTTACTAACGCTGGCAGTCAACCGAATGATCTTATACGTGGCTTCCGTCTGGCCGGGCTCAATCTGACTACCTCCTTTGAGATGCAGTACCAGCCTAAGGTTGGAGGTTTCCAGCCCGGGTGTATTCTTTACAGTTATCCAGGCGGTATCACGGGTAACTCCTTTTCTGAATACCTGTGCTGCAGGCAGACTGTAATTGGCTGCTGTAGCAGTTCCTTCTGAAAGCAGGGCTTCCACGGTGTATTGCTGGTCTTCTGAAAATAACTGGCCTATAAGTTTAACAGGCATCCCGATGGTCACTTCATTTTTTCCCAGATGATAGAAAAACGAAAAAGAGATGGAATCCTGGAAAGGGGTTACAAATTGCAGATACCTGCCGCTGTTGTAAACGCCTATTTCTTGTTTTTTGCAGGATGCCAAAAACAAAATGGAAGCAACTGTTCCTGAAAATATGATGGTTGAGATTGTCTTTTTCATGCAGTCTTTTTTCCTGTTACTAGAAAATTTGCTCTTGCTGAGGGATGGGCAATATGAAACGATCGTCCAGCACAATCACCTGCGAGCCACGCATCAGGTTCCGCTGCAGGCGTTTGTAGGCAAAGAAGGTTTGTCCTTCATTAATGAACTCACGGCGATATTCCGCCAGCAGTTCCTGGTAGAACGCTGTTTCATCTGACTGGGAGAAAGTGGTAAGCTTACCTCTTGCATTCCGCACCTGGTTCAGCACGTTCAGTGCCTCATTGGTCTCACCGTCTTTGAACAGTGTTTCACTGTAGATATAATAAACCTCGCTCAGGCGAAGAACCGGCACAATGGTATTCTGCGCTTTCACATCATAATTTATGGCCCGGCTTTCCAGCCATTTATCAGAAACCTTTCCTTTCTGATTTTGATTGTCTGTCTGGAATTCACTGATGAAGCCGGCACGGAAATCACGGTCTGTTGCAGGAAACCACTGATCAACATCTGTTGAAAGCCTGTAACTGTTCTGATAATTTGCAGAAAGATTGGCAATAAGATCTGCATCATACGCAGCGAATAAAATATCATCGGCCAGTTTGCTGTACCTGTTGCCACTGGTGGTGGTAGCATTGAGCTCCGAAGTGAATTCCGAGAATTTCAACCGGCCATGCGGTCCGAAATTCTCATACACATATTTAGCGGACTGTTTTGCTTTCGCATAATTGCCTGCATAGAGATACACACGGGCCAGCAATCCATGAATGGCAAGATAGTTGAGTCTGTGCATCCTGAAAGCGAAGAAAGCATTCGCCTGGGTAAATCCCACACTGCTCAGCTTGTTTTGTAAACCATTGGCCAATCCGGACCTGTTCACGATGGTATCATTTTCTGCCACCAGCGATTGTGCCTTTTCAAGATCAGCAGTGATATTGTCTATCACCTGGCTGGTTGCTACGGGCGGGTTCAGTTTGGCAGGATAGGTATTCACATAGGGAATAAATTTTCCGTTGGGATCCTTTGCAGGTGCAGGAGCATAGAGCCTGAGCAATTCGAAATGCATCAGTGCGCGCATAGCCATAGCTTCACCAATGATGAGATTGCGTTCGGAACGTCCCTGTGCAAAGCTGCTTTCGGAAAGTGCTTCGATCTCCTTCAGGAGCTTGTTGCAGTTGGCGATATTATTGTATGCTTTTGTCCAGATCTCGTTTATGATGTCCTGGCTGAAAGGATTCGTTTTATCGAAATTATAGGCAAGGAATCGATCGTTCGACATATGCGCGCCATCATACTCCTGCGAGTAGGCAGTATTCAGGCCCCAGCTCAGGTTCTTACCAAAGAGCTCTTTACCGGCAGCCTGGATATATACACCATTCAGGGAATGGCGGAAGCCCTGGGCCTGGCTGAACAGCTCTTTATCCACGATCTGATCAGAAGGTTGTACATCCAGCCATTTCTTACATCCTGTAAGAGAAGAAATGATAACAAGTAGTAGGGTGATTTTTTTCATGATCAGTAAGTTTTAAAGTCCTGCTCTGAGTGTCAATTCGAATTTGCGGTCAAAGGGAAAATCCAGGCCACGCTCCTGTTGTATGGAAGAAATGGTTGCCAGGTTATTGCCGGTAAGCTGGATCTTCAATCTCGACAATCCCATTTTGGCCACCTTTTGCTGAGGAATATCGTAAGCGAGGGTCACGGCGTCGATCCTTACGAAATTATTCTTCTGAATGAAACGTGATGTGGGTCTTGTGATGTAAAGCCTGTCTGCAATATCTTTCAGCGAAGTGAGTTCGCCGGGTTGCTGCCAGCGCTGGTCCAGCACCCTGCGGTCTGCATTGGTATTGTAGAGGTCCACATTTTCCACTTTACTTACGAGTGTGTAATTGTAGTCAAGTCCACCGAACTGGTACATAAAGTTGGCGTAGAGTGAGAATCCTTTGTACACTGCATTGAAGGCAAAGCTTCCCTGCCCTTTCGGAGTTGCATCGCCTATCACCACCTGGTCGCCTGCAGTCCATACATACGTGATGGAACCATCAGGGCGCATATACACTTCCTTTCCATCAGCAGGGTTCACGCCCAGTGAACGCATACCATAAATGGCCGTTACGGAAGCACCTTCAACATATTTGGTATGGGCTGTTGTATATTTCTTTTTACGGGCAGGGTCTTCAGTAACTGCCAGCGCATCATTGAAGTCTTTGTACTCATCATTCACCAGCTCATTGTAACGTCTGAGTGAATTGGATAATTCAAGAAGTGTATTCTTGTTGGATGCGAAAGTGCCGAATACGCTGAAGTAAAAATCCTTTTTCCTGATGATATCGTAAGACAATCTCAATTCGATCCCGCGGTTCCTGATCTTGCCTACATTGTCCTTGTAAGTTGGGAAGCCGGAGGAAATGGGCATATCAACATCATTCACGAGGTCCTTCGTTACCTTATTGTACCAGTTGACATTTACCATCATCTTGTTCTGGAGCAAGCTCATTTCAACTCCCAGATCAGTGGTATTGGTGATCTCCCAGGAGAGCAGCGGATTCTCCATTGCTCTTATGAGTACACCTGTACCGGTGCTGTAAATAGACTGGTTAACGGTATAAGTTCCTTTGGCAGCGTAGGGAGCAAAATTCGTTTTACCCAGCTGTCCGAAAGAGCCGAACAATTTCACACGGTTGAAGACCTTGCTTTTGAAGAATTCATAGTTGTGCAGGTTGATGCCACTACCTACACTCCAGAAAGGAGCAAACCTTCTTTCGTCTCCGAAACTTGAATTACCATCCACCCTTCCTGCAAGGTCCAGCAGGTAGATATCCTTGTAAGTATAGTTCAATTGTGTGAACATACCTATCAATCTGTTGACGTTATCAACGTAGGTGGATTTGCGATCCATGAAAGCAGCATAGTTGGGAGAGTTCAATTCGCCGGAAGGAAAGCCGGCATAGAATTCAGATACCTGGGAGCCTTTGTCTTCTTTTATATTCACACCTCCGGAAAGCATCATATTATGTCCTCCGAAATTATTCACGTAGCTCGCAAAGATATTGGTGTTGAAAGAGTAGGCGTCCCTTCTTCCGATGGTGAGTTTTCCTTCCCTGCCCTTGTCGTCAATGCCTGTTTGTGTGGCAGAAGCCGGATCGATGAATTTGTCGGACCTGGCAATGTTGCGTCCCAATGCGATCTCACCTCTCACTGTCAGTTTGCTCAACGGCGTCCAGGTGATGCCGGTATTATTGGTGATGGCCTGGTAGCTATTGGTGCTGAAATTTCTGGTCATGAGGGCTTCATACAAGGGATTGACGCGCGCCAGTTCGGAACCCATCCAGCGCCACCTTGTTGTTTTGTCCAATGGTTTTCCATTTGCATCGAAAGCCTCATCATAAGGGTTCTTCCTGGTATAATCCGAAAAACTACCATAAGGTGAGTCCTGGGCATCCACGATATCGTAAGTGAAATCATTCTTTATCTGGAATTTCTTCAGCCGGTAATCGATCTGCAGGTTAGCGCTTTTACGTTCGCGGCCTGATCCTTTCATAACACCCTTCTCTGTATCATAATTCAACCGGAGAGCGAACCTCAGCTGATCGAAGCCACCATCGAAACCCAGTGAATGTTTCTGGTTGAGCGCATTTTGAAGGGGCTGTGCAATCCAGTCCGTATTAACACCGCGTTTGATCTGGTTTCTCTTGGCCAGTAATTCCTGCGTAAGATTTGCGTCAGTGTATGAACCTTCGGGCTTATAATACCCCGCCAGTTCTTCTGCACGTATTTTCTCTTCGGCATTCATCAGGTTGTAATCACGCAGATCAGGTACACTGAGTGTGGAGGTATAATTGTAATCCACATGCAGTTTACCAGGCACCGGCGCTACTGTTTGTATCACCACCACGCCATTGGCTGCACGTGAACCATACACGGCTGTTGCAGCAGCATCCTTAAGAATGGTAACACTTGCAATACGGTTGATATCGAAATCATATACACGTTCTACGGAGATCTCAAATCCATCCATGATGAAGATGGGAAGGTTGGGATTGTTGCTGAGCGCGGCTTCCGATACATCCACCGGTTCCAGGGATTTCTGACCGATGCCGGAGCGGCCACGGATATAGAATTCCGGCATTGTATTGGGATCCGCTCCGCGGAGATTGTTCACCTCCAAACGGAAGGAGGGATCAAATGCCTGAAGGGCGCTGATCACATTCCTGTTGCCCAGTTTCAGGATCTCATCCTTGGTTACACGGATGGAGTTGCCGGTAAAACTTTCTTTCCTGAGTTTAGTATAACCTGTTACTACTTCATCCATTCCTTTGGAAGAAAGTTTCAGGTTCACATGGAACACAGGCGCAAGGTATTTGATAGTGAGCGTGGTGGTTTCATAACCAACATAACTCACTTCAATCACGTCTCCGATCTCCACCTGGATCTCTGCGATACCATCGGTATTGGTGACTTTGGAGATCTTTTTGTTCCTCACCATTACAGAAGCCCTGGGCATGGGAATACCCAGCGTATCGATCACCCTGATCTTTACAGGGAATGGTATCGGTTCATCATTACCGATAGTAATACTTTGAATAGGTTTAGGATTTAAGGGTACGGGTGCATCAGGTTTCTGGAACAGGAGTATGCTCCTGTTGTTGATCTCGTATCCTATGGGTTGGGTTTTGAACAGTTCTTTCAGGAACTGCTCCAGGGGAACATTGCTGGCGTGAATGGTCACGGGGTGTGCAATGGTGAGTAAGGAACTGGGATAAAGGAAACTGTAGCCTGTTTGCTTTTTGCACTCGGCAAACACTTTTTCGATCGGCACATTGCTTCCTGTAAAACTAATGTTCTGGGAAAAGCTCTTGGCGCTTACGTTGAGGAAAGCAGCAGTCAGTAAGAGTACAGTCAGTTTCATACCTAATAGTATTGGCTTTAATTTCCGCCCGGCCGGCAGCAGTTCACGGCGCGTAGCGGATTTCCCCCTTCTATGGGAGAAGGAAACCACATTTTGCATAACTTTGGTACGTTTGGGTGAAGTAATAAGCAGTCTTTCGCGAGACCTGTTTTTAATTAATAAACTCGAACTCTGCCGGGAGTGACGCAAACACTTCCGGTTTTGTTTTTTAATGCCATCTCATAGTTTTGGTTTACGGCAGAATTGTAATGGTCCTGCCTTCTCTTTCGAACTTTATATTCAAGCGGGAAAGATACTTGAGTACATCTGATAACGGGATCTGTCTGTCGAGATCTCCATTCAGTTTTACTGTGGGTATAGCACCGCGGTATTCTACCTTGATATCGTACCATCTTTCCAGTTGTCTCATCACTGTTTCAATGTCCGCTTTCTCGAAACTGAAGAAGCCATTCTTCCAGGCCAGGATATTCGCCAGCTCAGGACTGAATACTCCGGTGATCTCGCCATTGTTTGATGAAACAGCCTGCTGGCCCGGTTTCAATATTACATTACCGCTGTTGGACTCTAACGGCGACACACGTACGCTTCCGTTGACCAGTGTGGTCCTTACTACCCTTTCATCATCATAAGCATTGATATTGAAACTGGTGCCCAGTACCTGTACGCTTGTATTGCCGGCCTTTACCATAAATGGCGACTGCTGGTTCTGCGCCACTTCAAAATACACTTCACCCGAAACTTTAACTGTCCGATCCTTACTGCTGAACTTCGAGGGGAACTCAACGGATGAAGCAGCATTCAACCATAGTTTCGATCCATCAGGAAGTACTGCCTGGAACTGTCCTCCACGTGGTGTGGAGAGTGTGATCATCTTATTTGTTTCCGCGATCTTTTCTCCATCATTATAGACGATGGCATTGCCTGCGGTAACGATGCCTGATTTCTGATCACTGAGATTGATCACGGAATCACCGATAGTAAGAATGGCCTGGTTCTTTCCGGGCAGGATCTCCGTATTCTCCACAACTGCCACAGGTTGTGTGTCCGTTTTTGCAACAAGAAAATACACACCTGAACCAATTGCCAGGAACAATACAGCTGCAGCTGCATAATGCCAGGGTTGACGGAATAAGCGCACCACTTTCTTTTTATCCGCAGGCGTCCATTTACCGGAGGCCACCATTTTGTTCCAGGCTGCATTTTCATCAAACTGCTGCAACTCATCCAGCTTTGATTCCAGTAATTCCTTGTTTTGAAAACTGTTGTACAGCTCCCTGTTCTCTGAGGATGCTTCCAGCCATTGATTCAATATCTCCTCCTCAGCGGCGTTGAGGGGCTGCTGTAATTGCTTTATCAGTAATTCTTCTATCGATGGTTGATGCGCCATTCTATTGTGTTAAGACAGGTTTCTAATACTATTACAGGCAGTGGAAGGTTTTTCCATCGCGAAAGGCAAAGTTTTTTTTTCGATGCTTATAATAAGAGCATCAATCCGCGCTTAAGGAGCAGCGCTTTCAATAGTTTGATGGCTTTCAGTTTTTGATTCAGCACATTCTTGGTGCTGGTGTTGAGCAGCTCTGCAGCTTCGCTGGTAGTCTTCCCCTTGAAGTAGATCAGCTCAAAAACCTGAGCGCATTGTTCAGGTAAGGTTTGTAATTGCTGGTATATTTCGTTGATCAGTTCGGCATCGATGCGATGGCGGTCATGATCTTCTTCATTAATATTGGAGAGATAACCGATCTCCTGGTGCGAACGATTGTGCCTTTCGGTTTCCTGCAGGTGATTGATGCAGGCATTGCGGACCGTCAGGTAAAGCCAGGATTTGATATGAGAGGGATTATCGAACTGCCGGCGGCGGTCCCACAATTTGAGCAGGGACTCTGTGGTAATATCTTCCGCCTGTTCCGGGTCACCGATCAGCTTGTTGGCGAAATAAGCGAGCCTTTTGAAGTAAGTTTTGTACACCTGTTCAAAAGCCGCGTTCTCGCCCTGTATGAAGGCTTCTATGATTTCCTTTTCCAATAACATCGGGTCTCCGGGTTAGGGATTAAGCAGTTAAGGGTACAATAATAAAGAAATATTGTGTATATCCCGGATGCCCACTTGCCCCCATTTTGCAACTTATTCAGATAATTTTGCATCTTAAAGGAACTGTGCTAACTTGCACGGCTTTTTAAACGGGAGTTTCCTTCAAACATGACAGACCTATCGCATTTCGATCCCAATGGGGCGAGTAATCCGAACAACAATATATTTGGTTTACCCACCAATGAAGAGGATGCCAGACTGGTGATCCTGCCGGTTCCCTGGGAAGTGACAGTAAGTTACAACGCAGGCACTGCCAGGGCCGCTGATCATATCTTCAAGGCCAGCATGCAGGTTGACCTCTTCGATGCAGACTGCAAGCAGGCCTGGAAAGAGGGATTCTTTATGCGGAGCCCAGACAGGAAAGTACTGCTGAAAAGCGACTATCTCCGCAAGGAAGCCGAGCTCTACATCGACTATACCAGTAAAGGTGAACTGGTGGAAAAGAACAGCTTCATGTGCAAATCCCTCAAAGAGATCAATGAAGGCGCAGTTTACCTCAACAACTGGGTATACGAACAAACCCGCACCCTGCTCCAGCAAGGCAAACTGGTAGCCCTGCTCGGCGGCGACCACAGCACGCCACTCGGCTATTTCAAAGCCATCGCTGAAAAACACAATGATTTCGGAATTCTCCAGATAGATGCGCACTGCGACCTCCGCAAAGGCTACGAGAACTTCACCTACAGCCATGCCAGCATCATGTACAACGCTCTGAAGGAGATCCCGCCCCTCAGCAAACTGGTACAGGTAGGCGTTCGAGACTACTGTGAAGAAGAATGGGACTTCGTTCGCGCCAATACCAGCCGCGTAACCACTTACTTCGACAAAGACATCAAAGAAAGATTATTCGAAGGCGAAACCTGGAAGAAGATCGCAGATGAGATCGTAGACAAACTGCCCTCACAGGTATACGTTAGTTTCGATATAGACGGACTGGATCCCAAACTCTGCCCCAATACCGGCACACCGGTTCCCGGCGGATTTGAAGCTGCCCATGTTTTCTATCTCCTGAAAAGGGTGATGCAGAGCGGCCGCACCATTATCGGTTTCGATCTTGTTGAAACCGGAGTGGGTGATAATGAATGGGACGCCAATGTTAGTGCCCGTATTTTGTGGAAGTTATGTAATTTGCTGGTGGCAAGCAATTCATAACTTATCCGGCAAATATGGTGTATCAATATGTAGTCAGCCTTAAAAACCAACACAGCAAAACCATCGATATTTTCGGCATCCTCCTGAGCGCCGGCTCGGTGGTATTCTTCGTGTGGGAGCTGATCCTGCAACAACATATAAGTTTTGCATACTTCATCGGCTCCATCGTTGTTACCGGCGTGCTGGCATACAATATATGGGCTTCTTCCAAAGGCAGAAAGGTATACTACAGCCGCGCCCTGCTCCTGGCTGCACTCGTATGGATGAAGATGCCCTATTTCCAATGGATCAGTTTTCTTTTTATCATTCTGGCATTACTGGAATACCAGGCAAAATATTCACTGGAGATCGGGTTTACAGACAGTCAGGTGGTGATCAATTCCCTCTTCAAAAAAAGATATGCCTGGAGTCAGTTCAATAATATCGTATTGAAAGATGGCCTCATCACACTGGACTTCACCAATAATAAACTGCTCCAACGGGAAGTGGTAGACGATGAAGAGGATGAAGCCGACGAAGACGAGTTCAATCAGTATTGTCATGAACAATTAAAAAAAGCCGGACAGATCCCTGTGGAATAATTCCATTTTTGCATCTTACGCCAAATTGCACTGTATGAATTCCCTTTCCCTTCCGGTAGTGCATCCAGATTTCCAGAGGCTGAAACGCTCCGGCAAATTCCTTCATTTAGCTGCTGCGGGCTTTATCCTTCTTCATGCACTCACCCATGCCTTCTCTCATCACGCCAATTATTTTTATCTCGGTTGCCTCCTGCTGATAGCGGCGGACATCCTGATACTGGTGTTTGCGGGCTCCAATATCCTCAAAGCGATGCCCAAAGTGAATCTCTTCTTCCGCCTGGTGGAGTTCTTCTTCTTCCTGGGCATCGGCATCACCCTCCTGCTGGAAAAAGCCTGGCTGTTCGGCTCCGTGCATGTGGTTCTGAGTGCCGCCTATTTTTATCTTTTTTACCTGGAAAAACAGCTCCTCACGGAAGAATACCTGGCCATCCACCATACCGGTATCAGCATACCCGATCTGCCTGAGCAAAAATTCTTTATCTGGAGCAATATCAATGGGGTAAATGCCCGGTACGACAGCATTACGGTACAAACTTCCTCCAATAAATCTTACCATTTCGAGCTCCGGAAGAATCTTGAATTCGAAGAACTGGATCAAATTCACGAATTTTGCAGGCATTATTTAGGAACAAGCAGGTTCTGAGCGATGGATCCGGGATGGCCCGGCCCGCCGGCGCCCGCTAAAAACAAGGATCCCGATGGCTGCATTACAAGAGAGTCCGTATTTATTGTATTCCGATGGAAAGGGAAATATCTTCGAAGACATATCCCTTTACGCAGTAGGCCGTGCAGGATGGGACGCATTTCCCATTCCCGTGGAAGACTGGATCCCACTGCCCGAAGGAGGCACCCTGTACGAACTGCCCGGCCGCCGGGGAATCGGCATCGATGTAAAAACCGGCGAAATGAGATTGTGTGAACTGGGATGGGCTACCGCTGCTTTCATTCCTCCGGCTCATACCGGACTTTACCTGGCCGCGTATGAGACTGGTCATGATGCCCCCACTCTTCCGCTCTTTTGTTATACTGCCGCCGCCTGGCACAATGATAAATTCTATGTACCCGCCGTTCGCATCGAACAGGATATCCGCCAGGAATGTGGCGGCTTCGATGATGTGAAGATCCAGGGCGGCGTTGCCGAATTCCTCAAAGCTTATCCGCATAACAGGCTGGTGAAACACCTGGCGGAGAATTGTTGTCTCACGTATAACTGCCCTGCCGCCAGAAATTATTTTATGGGAAGATGGGAATGTCCGATCCCAAGTTCTCCGGCCTGTAACGCCAATTGCATCGGTTGCATCTCCTTCCAGCCAAGCGATGAAGAGATCGTGAGCACACAGGACCGTCTTACTTTCAAACCATCCGCAGAAGAGATCGTGGAGTTCACTGTTCCGCACCTGGAAAGCGCTCCCTACCCTATCGTGAGCTTCGGACAAGGTTGCGAAGGTGAACCGCTGCTGATGTGGGAAACCATCCGCCGCTCCATCATTGAGATGCGCAAGCATACACAGAAAGGTTCTATCAATATCAATACCAACGGTTCTAAACCGGATGCAGTTAAAGCATTATGCGAAGCAGGGCTCAACTCCATCCGTGTAAGCACCAACTCTGCACGCAAACATATTTACGAAGCTTATTACCGCCCCAATAATTACCAGTTCGAAGACATTATCGAAAGTTTGAAAGTGGTGCGCTCCTTCGGCGGCTGGACCAGCATCAACTACTTTGTATTCCCGGGTATGACAGACTCCGTGGAAGAATATGAAGCGCTGCGCAAACTGATCATCGATACCGGACTGAATATGATCCAATGGAGGAATTTCAATATCGATCCGGATTGGTACCTGGGCAAGATCGGATTCCATGGCGAAGTGGAAATGATCGGCGTAAAACAGATGCAGGAGTTGATCCGTGAGGAATTCCCCGATCTGAAATTCGGTTATTTCAATCCACCGATGGAAAGGATCAGGGGAGATTATGAAGCTGATTTCGCACACTAATTCCACTCATGATCGCGCTTTGTATTGTAGCTTTTCTGGCAGGATTTGTTGACGCAATTGTAGGTGGCGGAGGTTTGATACAAACACCCGCCGCTTTAGTGTTGTTGCCGCAGTACCCCGTAGCAACGGTGATCGGTACACTAAAAATACCCGCCTTCAGTGGCACATCCGTGGCAGCCTATCAATACGCAAAAAAAGTAAAGCTTAACTATCCCATGCTGGCATTGATGGCCGGCATCGCTTTTTGTGCCGCCTTCTGTGGCTCCAGATTACTGACGATGGTAAGCAACAGTTTCATGAAGCCATTACTCTTGTGCGTGCTGGTGGTGGTAGCCATCTACACCTATACCAATAAAAAATTCGGATCACATACTGCCAGAGAGCATTCTGAAAAAGAGCAATGGTGGTATGCTGCGCTCATCAGTCTTGTGCTTGGATTTTATGATGGTTTCATCGGACCGGGCACAGGCAGCTTTCTCGTGCTGGCCTTTATCGGCATACTTGGTTTTGATTTTCTGCAATCCAGCGCCAACGCGAAGTTCGTGAACCTCAGTACCAACCTGGGCTCTATCGTTTTCTTTTTATTAAGTGGAAAGATCATCTTTGCAGTTGCCATTCCCATGGCCATCTGCAATATGATCGGTGGCTGGTGCGGCGCAAAACTGGCATTGCTCAAAGGCAATACTTTCATCAGGGTCTTCTTCCTCATTGTTGTATGCGCTACCATTCTTCGCTTTGCATATGACATCTTTTTCAAATAGACGATTTTCAGCGTTCGTTTAACAATTAGCATAGTATTTGCAACGTTTAGAGGAAACATTGGTACATTCGTACATAGAATTCCCGGCGTATGACAGAAAATTTTGAATCGAAGAAGAACATGCAGGCGGGCACTTACACTGCCATCATTTGTGGCGCCCTGTTACTGATCTTCCTGTTTGTACGATGGTCACTACCACCGATCCCCGAACCTCCTGTTGAAGAAGGTATCGAAGTGAATCTCGGCAGCAGCGACCAGGGCTTTGGCGACGACCAGCCCTTCGAGCCCGGCTCTCCTGCGCCGGCAGAACAGGCCAGCTACACACCTCCTCCTCCCACACCCACTCCCGATGCACCAGATAAAGAAGTGGAAGCAGATGATGCTCCCAGTGATCCTGTGGAAGTGAAGAAGCCGGAGGTAACCAAACCAGAGGTGAAGAAAGTTCCCGAGAAAGCAACAGTGAAAACACCTCCCGTAAAGAAACCTGTTGAAGCGCCTCCTGCTCCCACACCTCCCAAACCGAAAGCAACCATGCGTGGCGTTGGCGGCACAGGCACCGGTGGTAACGAAGCAGACAGTTACAAGAAAGGCGGCAACCAGGGCGTTGCAGGCGGAACCGGCGATCAGGGAAGACCCGGCGGCAATCCCAACTCCGATAATTATACTGGCGGCGGCAGAGGCAATGGAGTAACCATCTCCAAAGGATTACAGGGAAGAAGGATCACAGGACTGCCTTCTTTCAAAGATGATTTCAATGAAAATGCCACAGTGTATGTAGATATCCGTGTAGATGAAAATGGTAAAGTAATTTCTGCCACTTTTCAGCCAAGAGGTTCCACTACTTCTGAAGCACAATACAAAAGCATCGCCATTCAAAAAGCACAACAGGTAAAATTCAGTCCTGGTGATGGCGAATCAGTTGGAACGCTCAAATTCAATTTCAGGGTTCAAAACTAATCCTCGCATATATACCACAGTTATTTTAATTATAAAAGCCCGCCTCTGATGAGTCGGGCTTTTGATTTTAGGAAAGCCTGCTATTACTCAAGCAATCCAGGGATCAATTTTCCATCAGGGGCTGTAAATGATAATTTCAATATTGCAGCCAGTAGAGGAGCGATATCGGTTACACACAGATCTTCGATCACCTTCCCTTTTCGGATACCGGCGCCGGCTGCAATGAATCCCGTCATCATTTCGGGGCGCTGCGGATCATATCCATGCGTAGCTCCTCTGGTTGGAAACCAAACAGGTTCTTCATCTCCATTGAGTAAAGCACATCTGGGATGTGCAGATAAGGCGAACACTGCATCAGGGTCTGCTCCCATTGTTGTGAGACGGTCTTTTTCAAGGATCGTAAAACATTTCCTGCCATAGAGCGTATCGAATAGTTCCCTCGCCTTCCTGATGGCGAAAGTATCACTGCCATAGAGAAAGGAAGCCCCATTGGCAGATTGAAATTTGACTTTCTCCGCCAGTCCTGCAT
This sequence comes from Pseudobacter ginsenosidimutans, assembly GCF_007970185.1. Taxonomy (NCBI): domain Bacteria; kingdom Pseudomonadati; phylum Bacteroidota; class Chitinophagia; order Chitinophagales; family Chitinophagaceae; genus Pseudobacter; species Pseudobacter ginsenosidimutans. The sequence goes on from NZ_CP042431.1 coordinate 6,596,156, forward strand.
TCTTCAATAATGAATTCGGACGGATGGCAACGCGCGTATCTGAAAATCCATGATCGCCTACCACCAGGATAGTTGTGGACGAACTCAATTGGCAGTCCTCTACAGTTTTCAGGATATGACCGATAGTGCTATCGATAGTCTTCAATGCCTGTTTTACTTTCTCATCATCACGGCCATTTTCATGTTGCTGGTAATCTGCCCCTGTAAAATGAACCGCCAGCAAGCCGGGTGTATATTTCCTGAATACATAAGCAGCCATCTTACCGGCATTGACATCCAGTTGTGATGTGTGCTCACTCATGTTCACAGCATCGAGTCTGCCGGTTGCATGCAGCTCCAATTCCTCAACAAGTCCTGTTGTTGCATACCTGCGCGCAACAGTGATACGATCATGCGCCCTAAGCGTGTCCCATATTTCAGGAACATTATAGGTTATATCATCGCCCACACTTATTGGCCATTGTATGGCAGCAGTCCTGATGTTCCGGATTTTGGCAGCCTGCCAGATGGTTGGAACTTTTATATCGCTCAGCATCCAGTTCCATTGCTTCAATCCTCTTTTTACATTGTAGTGAATGCCTGATCTGGCAGGCAATGCCCCGGTCAGCATTGCAGCATGTGAAGGATAGGTATAAGAAGGGAACACGCTTCGCATTTGCTTGGCATAAGCACCCTGCTTCATGAGCTGCTTCAGATGCGGAGTGGGAAAACTATCGGAAAGATAAAACTCCGGCCGCATCCCATCGATGCTGATAAGGATAACATGCCGGGAGGGCTGTGCCCCTGCGCCCTGCATCATCAGGAGCAACAGACAGATCAGGATATTACATTTCATCTTTATCATCTTTAATAACTACCACTTTCATTTCTTTTACAATGGAGATCACATCAAATCCATGCTCGCGCAAGGCACGGCGGATATCATTCAGATCATTGAAATCACAATACACCTCTATGTCAAATTCTCCGGTGATACCAGTCTGATCAAAGATGGGAATGCCGGATCCAAAATATGTTGCATTGAAATAGTACGACATTATATCATTCACCGTTTTGAACCTGGAGCGTGAGGCATTTACGTTCTTTACCACTACCGGAGCCACTTTGGCAACCTTCACAAGTGCCTGCACCGGCATTTTTCTCTTTTCAACAGTCACTGCAAATCCAAAACAATTCTTCAGATCACGCTGCAGTATCTTTCTGATATTGGACTCTTTCGCTCTTCCTTCAGGCAATTCGATACTATAACAAAAAGTATTCGTCCTCAAATTCCGGTTGGGTTTGAACAGAGAAGGATCGGCCAGTTCCAATACTACATTCCGGTAGTATTCACTGTACTGGCGCTCATCCAATGCGATGTATCCGGATCCTGTATAGGCATAGCGATAAAGGGATGCGAGATCAACCCCCATTACCTGCATTTGATTTCCTTTGATGCGGAACTGAGATTGACCATGCATATAATCCTTGTACGGAGATATCACGGAACGGTATAAGTAATCAGTGGCTGCTCCATTGTTACCATCGATCAGGAAAGGACGGGTATCTTCATAAGTGACCTTGTTTTCACCTTTTCTCCATGCCCTGGGTAATTTGGGTTGTTTCCCTGCAAGGAAGTCTTCGATATTTTCCTTTGTCAACATATACGTGATACCACGAACGATCCCGGACGGATCGATGATAAAAATATGCGGACAACTATAGATGCTGAACCGGTGAAATATTGTTGAATCGAAGGCTGCCGGGAATGTAAGATCATGTTTCGCCTTGTACTTTTCAAAGTCAGCTCTGATGGCTTTGTCAGCCAATTCGCCGCCATACTGTGAACCATTATAACCCACCATGATGAACTGCATTTGTTGCCCGTATCGTTTATTGAACTCATTGATCTTCGGCATACTTTCCACGCAGGAGCCGCAATAACGGTTCCAGCAATCAAGCACCAGCCACTTACCTTTGAAATCCGAAAGGCTAACAGTTTTCTTTTCAAATTGCTGAACACCTTCAAGCTCGAAATCGGGCATTTTTTGTCCTACCTGCGGGAGGATATTCAGCGTAGTATTCACAGCTGTTTGCGCATTGCCAGGTAAATGATACAGGCATAGCAATCCTAATGAGAAGATGACTCTTTTCATGACATTTAATTTATTGGTATGGTAAAATCAATCCGGGGAAATCAATATCCCGGGTTTTGTGTGAGGAAGGGGTTTGCTTCTATTTGTTCGTATGGTAAAGGCAAAAGGGTGTACTCCGTTTTCCATGCTCCACCTTTTTGAGGGGTGATGATATTCATCAGAGCGTCCAAACGATTGGTCCGCTTCAGATCTGTGAACCTGTGTCCGAACTCGCAGAACAATTCGATACGCCTTTCTTTCAGCACAGCATCGATCAGTGATGACTGATCATTTGCTGTTGTGGGATCGAGACCTGCGCGCGCACGCACCAGGTCCAGGTCATCTTTTGCTCCGTCCACATTTCCCAGCCTGGCCCTGGCTTCGGCTCTGATCAAAATAGTTTCTGCGAGCCGGAATACAGTGTATGGTTCTGCAGGCTGACCGGCTACGCCTCTTCTTACCTTATACTTGTAAGGATAGTTAAATGGAATATTCCCGATGGTATTGGTGCGCGTCCATTCCTGCTGCCGCAGGTCATTGTTTTCAAAATCATTCCATAACCAGTCTGTGAGGGTATACCGTGGAATGGTTGTTTCATTCAATGGGATAATCCTTGATCCTTCCACAGTTTGATTTCCATCCGGGGGTAACAACTGCCAGATCGCTTCCCTGCTGTTGCGCAGAAAAACATTCCCGATATTATTTTCCAGCGCATAAGTATCACTGTTATTGATCAGCAGACTGGCTTCCTTTTCTGCATCTTCCCAATTTCCCATTTCCAGCCGGATGCGGGCCAGCAATGCAATCACTGTGTACTTGTTAGGACGCGCCCTGCCTTCAGTTGGATAAGTGGCTGGCAACAGTTCCTTTGCCGCTTCCAGATCAGCTACCACCTGGTCCAGCACTTTGTTTGCCGGATCACGCGGCATAGAAGCATTGGTGGCAAAATCTGTGGTAAGCGCAAGTGGAACTGCTCCAAAGACCTTGTGCAGGTTATAGTACATGAAGGCACGAACGAATTTCGTTTCGCCGGTCAACCGGTCCTTAACATGCTGTCCAAGGGTGCCGCTTGCTTCAATTCCTTCGATGCATGCATTCGCTTTATATAGCGTCAGGTAAGCTGATCTCCAGAATGTCCAAATCACCGAATTCTTTTCATTCAGGTTGTTCAAATAAAATTCTGTCTCATACTGATCAGTAGAACCGGCCATTTTGAGCTCATCGGTATACAGACCTGTATAGATGGTCAGCCCTCCATTGAAAATATCCGGGTATTGCTTATTTGAGATGGCATCGATATAAATCCCCAATACCGCTGCTGTTGCATTGGCACTGTCGCTGAACACCACTTTACTACTCAGCCTGTCTTTGGGAGGATCGAGCTCTACAAATTTCCTGCAGCCGGTTATCATCAATATGGAACAAAACAGGCAGACAATTAAACAGCCTGGTAATATATGTTTGAATGATTTCATTTTTGATGCTTTTATAAGTTTACCTTAATACCAGCCACCACTGTCTTCACAGGTGGCACATTGGTGTATGCCTGCGTTTCCGGATCAGCGCCCTGGTATCCGCTGATCGTAAATAAATTCTGCGCATAAGCGAACAACTGTATATCCATCCACTGCATCTTTTTCAATAAATGCCGGCTAAGATCATAAGAGAGCGCAATATTCCTGACCTTGATAAAGGATGCATCGCCATAAGCTGCATCTGAGGCGCCGAAATACATGCCGGCTATATAAGCATCGCCTGAATAACCTGTTGTCAGTTTTTGATATTCGGAGACATCGCCAGGCTTTCTCCAGTGATTGAGCAATGCTTTGGGAAGGTTGATGCTCCGGCTACCGATGGGAGCTCCGGTATAAATAGATTGCCGGAATGTGGCGCCGACCTGCTTTCTGAACTCAAGCATGATATCGAAAGTAAAATCACCAATACGTATCGAGTTGTTGATACCACCTGTAAACTTTGGAGTAGCAGGGTCCAGGTTGATAATGCGATCAGTCTTGTGCTCAGGTTCCACTGTTTTGCCATTGGCAGCAGAATAATATTGAAATACGCCGGTAGCAGGGTCCACTCCCAGTAAATGATAGAGTTTTCTTACGTTCACGGATTCACCTACAGTATAAGTATTGGCATAGCTGGAGGTTTCGATACCCGGGAAGTCAATGAGCTTGTTCCTGCCAATATTGATATTCAGACTGGTGGTCCAGTTAAAACCTTTCTTCTTTACATTTTGCGTGGTAAGCACAAAATCGAAACCTGAATTTTCCACTGTAGCATTCTGGTTCATGGTCACATTTGCAAAGCCGGTTTGAAAAGGAAGTCTGTAAGCGAGCAACTGATTGCCACACCTGTTCCTGTACCAGGCCAGCGTGAAGAACAGTCTGCCTTGCAGGAATTCCAGCTCAGTACCTATTTCCAGTTTCTTATTCACGGCCCAGCTAAAATCCGGGTTATAGAGGTTCATCGGATTATAACCAACAGAACCCTGGTAGGAATTGTAAGTAGGTTGCCAGTTATCGATGAATTGATAATCCGAAATAGCATCATTACCGGTAGTGCCATAACTTGCCCTTAGCTTACCATAGCTGAGAAAATTGAAATGATCGCGTATCAATGAGGTTTCGGAAAATATCCAGCCCAATCCAACAGAGCCGAAATTGCCTACCTGCTTGCCAGGCCCGAACCTGCTTGAATAATCCCTTCTCAGATTGATATCTGCGATATACCTGCTCTGAAGGATGTAATTGATCCTGCCATACAGTGAAGCATATTTGAATTCCCGTTCTCCGATATTACTCTTTTCGATCACAGTGGCGCCAGCCAGAGACTGCAACAGCAGATCATTGGTATAACCCGATCCTGTAATCTCAGAGGAAGATTCGAATTCTTTCTGAATGGTGGATCCTCCCACCATCACCAATTTACCTTTCCCTATGATCCGTTTATATTCCAGGCGCGGCTCTACGGTCCATATGCCTGATGTCCTTTTACCGAAAACGGATACACCCGATTTGAATGTTGGGTCCATCGCCTTGATTGGCCTCATAAATACCTCATCAAATGAATTGGTATTATAACCCATGATAGTAGTGAATTGCAGCCCATCCAGGATCTTATAATTGATGGTCATATTGGTAAGCAGGCTGTAGGTCCTGCCTGTATACCCCTGCTTCAGGTACTGCATAGGATTATTGGAGATCTCTATTCCCTTATAGGACCAAACCAGGTTACCATCCTTATCCAGGAAATCAGGATAATTGGGCAACGTTGTAAAGTTTCCCAGGGCATCAGATCTGCCTGCCGAATTGTTGGTTTGAAAAGTATAATTCGCGCCAAGGTCCAGCGAGAAACGTTTGTTGGGAGTCTCATGATGAAGGCTGAAATTAGCGCCCATCCGCCTGTCGAGGAAGTCGCCTCTCATTACATAGGTCTCTTCCCGGTAATTGGCAGAAAGCCTGAAACTGGTATTGGCGCTGCCTCCCGACAATTGTGTAAATGCATCTGTAACCGTACTGGATTTTCCCAGGAAATAATCTGTCCAGTCTGTATCTTTTGTTGAATCGAAAACCAGCAGGTCAAAATCCTCCGCCATATTGGGAGTCCGGCCATCATTCGCAATGGCTTCTTTTCTGAACGCCCTGTATTCTCTGGTGTTCATTAGCTCAACCGTTTTACCGATCCGGCTTACACCTTTGTACACAGTAGTATTCACTCTCAATTTGCCTTCCTGTCCTTTTTTGGTAGTGATCATAACCACGCCATTGGCGCCCCTGGAACCGAATATGGCCGTAGCATCAGCATCTTTCAATACTTCAATGCTTTCGATATCTGCCGGATTGATAGCAGTCAATGGGCTGATACCGCTATATTGATTTCCATAAAAGGCAGCTGTTCCCGGCGCCGCGAGTGAATTGAGTTGATTCACATTTCTGTTGTTGGGCGCAAAAGGAATACCATCGATGATGATCAGCGGATTATCGAATGGCATCACATTGTTGTTGGTGGTAGGATTCAGGGTATTCTGTCCCCTGATCTGTATCTTAAAAGCTGCGCCAGGCAAGCCGCTGGTACTTGAAACGATCAAACCCGGCACCCTGCCCTGCAGTGCCGCAAGCGGATTGGCAACCGGCTGCCGTCCGATCTCTGCACTGCTTACTTTGGATATGGATCCTGTACTGTATCGCTGGGTTGTAATTCCATATTTGATGAATTGAATTTCGTCCAGCTTACTTATTTTTTTACTGGCAGATAAAAAAAGCTCCCTTCTTCCATTCAATTTTATTTCGATGGTTTCGATATCGGTGGAGCTGAATATGATCGTGGCTTTTTCATCCACCGCCTTCAATTCAAATTCGCCATTGCTATTGGTGCTGGTGGCTTTCGCAGTGCCTTTCACTGCTACAGTGGCGCCCGCAACCGGATCACCGCCCTCATTCACAAGGCGCCCTCTTACATCCACCAGCGGAGGAAGCAGCCGCATTTCTTCAGGTATAGTATTAACAGGTACCGGGGCTTTCGCCTTTACCACAATGAATTTTTTCCTGAGGGTATACGATAATGGTTGTTCTTTGAAGCAAAGCGCCAGTACATCTTCCAGCTTTGCATTCTCCACTTTCATGGTTACTGTTCGGGCGCCTGACATTTCTGTTTGGGTATACACAAAACTGTACCCTGTTTGTTTCTCGATCTCCCTGAATACATTTTCGATTGGAACATTTTTCAGAGAGAATGTGAGTTGCTGCGAAAAACTTTTCGCACTCACCTGTATGGCTACAGTCAATAGTAAGATGGCCGTCAATTTCATAGCCATTAGCGCCAGCTTTACCCGCTGGCAGGTTTTGGTTGTTGAAAACTCATCCCATAGGAGAGCTTTACAAAGAGCCCTGAATAGCATAACTTTGCTTAGTTTGGGTTAAACAATAAACAGTCCGACAGATTGAATATTCGGGTTAACCTGAACAATTCCGGGAAGTGCTGCAATCACTTCCCTTTTTTGTTGGTCAACACCTTCAAAAGATTTTTCTGCTTCAATTATTTCATAACGATAATTTTCCTTCCTTCGATCTTGAAATGTACCCTGTCTGTGAGTTCCAGCAGTTTCAGCAATTCAGAAATGGGCTCATTCCTTGGGATTTTTGCAACAAACAGGTGCGGCACGGCATCCTGGTATTCCACTTCAACATCATACCATCTTTCCACTTCGCGCATGATCACTTCCATATTGCTGTTATTGAAATAGAACCTGCCATTTCTCCAGGCCATCACGTTTTCCAGATCAGCATGATCTATCACTTCGAGGCCGGCGGCAAGCCTGGCCTGTTGCCCCGGTTTCAGCATGGCAACAGTTCCCTTACCACTCACACGTACTTTTCCTTCCAGGAGAGTGGTGCGTACCGCGCCCTCATTGGTATAGGCATTGATGTTGAAATGGGTACCCAGCACTTCTACTTCAGCGCCATTTGCCAGAACCGTAAAACGTCTTGAAACATCTTTGGCCACTTCGAAATATGCCTCACCTGTTATTTCCACTCTCCGTTCCTTATCATTGAAGGAAACAGGAAAGCGGATACTGGAAGCAGCATTGAGCCATACTTTGGTGCCATCAGACAATTCAGTTGCAAATATTTCTGCTTTGGCTGTAGTGATAGTATTATAAAGCACTTCCTTTGCTCCTGCTCTTTCTTCATAGATCAGCCTGTTACCCTGATGGATAACCGATGTATTGCCCTGTGTGGTCAACTCCCCTATTGCAGCGCTGTCGAGAATGATGATGCTGCTATCAGCCAGCATCAGTCTGGCACTGTATTTACCGGGATTCACATCATTCCTGAACCGCTGTTCCTGGCTCAGGGGCGTTTTGGTTTTATCAACGGACCTGTTGAATAACATGAGGTAGCCTCCCGCCGCCAATAACAACAGGATTGATGCAGCAGCAACCAGTTGCTTCCAATGAAACTTCCTGATCACAGGCTGCCTGCCATCCAGTATGCCTGACAGGAAATTTTCGGCTTCTTCTTCTTCCATTGCCACCAGCGGCTCCTTTTCCCAATACTCCTGCTCCAACCTGAGCAGAATGTCCTTGTTCCCGGGATCAAGAGCAAGCTCAGCCAGTTCCTTCTCTTCTGCCGCTGATATGGTCTTATCCATATACAGTCCGAAAAGATAGCGGATGCGATCGAACATGGGCCATTCGTTTATTTGAAATGATAGGATGACTGCTTTTCAGGAACAGTCCGATAAGAAAGAGACATCAACCGGTCCCAGGTACCAGAAGATTTACCAGTTTTTTTTAAATAATGCCATGCAGTACAAAAATGGCTACTGCATATGGCCCATAGGAGATATGGATATCGTTCCTCATAGATTGTAAGGCTTCTGAAATGGTATTTGAAACTGTGCGGCGGGTGATACCCAGCAGATCTGCGATCTCCTGGTGACTAAGCCCTTCATCCCGACTGAGCAGCAGGATCTTTCTTTGTTGAGGAGTCAGCCTTTGAATGGCTTTTTGAATAGCGGACTGAACTTCCCGGCTGGTGATCCTGTCTTCTCCTTCAGATTTGATATTTATGGAGTCCGTCTTTTGAAGTTCAGCTACAATCAGCGTTTCCTTTGCCCGGCGCTGGAAGCTGCGATGCGCTGCATGCCGGGCTGCCGCAAACAGGTAGCTGTCGAATTGATCGATGTCTGCCAGTTTATGCCGGTTCTTCCAGATGTTCAGGAAAACATCATGCACGATATCTTCAGCCGTTTCTTTTGAAGAGGAAATTTTGAGAATATAGTTCCTGAGCTTACCTGCGTACTGATGAAAGATGATCCGGAATGCATCCTCACTACCTTCTGCAATCTTTTGCAGGATCAGCTTTTCATCGTATGTAGGGCTCAGGTGCAAAGGCTTTTGGTTGACTCCGCTAAAAGTAACAAAATCCCGACATATGTTTACTTTATCCTTGTATTAGATTTTCTCGATAAAAACAGCCCGCCTCTTAGTCGTTGCTGTCCTCCCCTTCCTTTATGGGGACGATCTAAAATTTTGTCAGCTTTGCAGGTTCCTTAGTTTTGTGATCCAATACTGAAAATGACCTATCAGGAAACGATCGATTATCTCTTCAACCGGCTGCCCATGTTCAGCCGCCTGGGAGCTGCGGCCTATAAAAAAGACCTGCACAATACCATTGCCCTTTGTGAATTCCTGGGCAATCCGCAACAGCGCGTCAAAACCATCCATATTGCCGGCACCAACGGGAAAGGCAGCACCAGTCATATGCTGGCCGCCATCCTCCAAAGTGCGGGTTATAAAACAGGGCTCTATACTTCGCCTCATTTAAAAGATTTCCGAGAGCGGTTCCGCATCAACGGTGAAATGATCAGCGAAGCATTTGTGACCAGGTTCACAGAGAAGATCAAACCTGCTATCGATCAGATAGAGCCCAGCTTCTTCGAGATCACCGTGGCCATGGCCTTCGACTGGTTTGAGGAAGCACAGGTAGACATTGCCGTTATCGAGACCGGTCTCGGCGGTCGTCTCGACAGTACCAATGTGATCAGCCCCGAGCTCAGCATCATTACCAATATCGGTTATGATCATATGAACCTGCTGGGTGATACGCTGGAACTGATCGCTTTTGAAAAGGCTGGTATCATCAAGCCCGGCATTCCGGTAGTATTGGGCGAAACCAGCCCGGAGACCAGGCCGGTATTTGAAAAAGTAGCGGCAGAAAAGCAATCCCCTCTCCTCTTTGCAGATCATCTCCGCTATGCAGCCGACTGGCAATACCAACACCATCAACTGGTGGTGCAGGTAGCTAATCATACCAGCGCAGACAGAACAAGCTATACCCTGGATTTGCCGGGATTCTACCAGACAAAGAACCTGATGACCATCCTGGAAGCCGTTCACCAGCTACAATTGAAGCATTGGAATATTCCTGCTGAAGCCGTTCAGAAAGGACTGGCGCATGTGAAGAAACTAACGGGTCTGCATGGCCGCTGGGAAGTGGTGCATACCAGACCGGTGATAGTACTGGACGTAGGACATAATGAGGATGGCATCAAACAAATTGTAGCGCAACTGGAACTTACACCATACCGTCATCTGCATATCGTGATCGGTATGGTCAAGGACAAAGAGATCGATCATGCACTGGCTCTCTTACCCAAAGAAGCTGTGTATTATTTCACGCGCGCACAGATCCCAAGGGCACTGCCGGAAGATGAACTGGCTGCAAAAGGAGCGGGTTACGGTCTTAACGGTCACCATTACCCCAGCGTACCAGATGCATTGCAGGCTGCGAAGCAGGCTGCGCATACGGATGATCTGATACTTGTTTGTGGTAGCGTGTTTGTAGTGGGTGAAGTGCCTGAATTATAATTAGCTTCTTATATAATAAAACAAGCGGCCATATCAGTGTTGATATGGCCGCTTGCTTTAAATAAGCTTCCGTTTATTTTACTGTAACAGTCACTCTCCTGTTGAGACGCCTGTTATGTTCAGAAGTATTGGGAACAAGGGGTTGAGTTGAACGGGCAGAGCTCAACTCCATGCGGCTTTCAGCAATACCCTTATCACGCAGATAAGCAGCCACAGCTTTTGCACGGTTGATCCCCACAGTTTCATTTTCCTTTTCGGTACCGATATCGCAGGTATGTCCAACAAGAGCCACCTGCAGATCAGGATACTTGTTCAGGATATTCGCAACACTGTCCAGGTGCGGCTTCAAAGCCTCAGGCACTGCTGTGCTATTCAGTTCACTGAAGACCACAGGAGCTTGTACCTGTTCTGTTTCTGCTTTGGTGATCACCGGAGCAGGAGCAGGTTCAGGTTTCTTTTCTTCCACCGGTGCGGGTGCGGGTGCGGGTGCAGGCGTTGGTTCCTGAACGGATTTGGGTTCTTCCTTCACTTCAACAGGGGCTGCAACCACTACTGGCTCAGCCACTGGTTTCGCATCTTTCTTTTTCTTCACAAAACCCAGTTTCACCTGCAGGCCGTAAGCCAGCAGTTTGGCATCGCCGCCTTTGAGAAGCAATCCGGTCACCTGTACATTGTTGATGCCGGTTGGACTGTAATTCACCAGGGCAGCAGATTCGTCTCTGTTCTTGCGCATATCGGTGAGGCCGTAATCGATATATACGCCGGTGTACAATCTCATGGAAGAACCAAGAGGGAAGCTAAGACCGGTAGCAGCGCTGAGAGTGGCTGTGGGCTTCAGTTCGGGCTCATATTCTTTTTCCAGGTTGTTCACAACGCCAAATCCGTGCTGGGGTACATTATCCAGTTCCACATTGAAGTCGGGATAATATCCACTCATCGCCAGCTGGCTGGCAGATGCTTTCGATTTCACATTGAAGGGAAACAGGAATTTACCGCCGCCATTCAGGTACCACTGTGTTTTACCGGTAGTATGGTATTGCAGCATCAGTGGAATGCCGGCAGTGAAGAAGCTGAGCTTTTCTTCATATCCTTCCGGCTTAACCCTGAACTCGAAAGCTGATTCTTCTTCGTCTATCGCATAGGAACTGAAGAGAGAGCCATTATCGAGCGTGGTTTTGGTATTGTAATAACCACCGGCGAGGCCGGTGATCAGTCCCCATCTCTTTCCTAACGGAAAAGTGTAATTGAAACCGAGTGCACCGCCGGGCTGTATTTTGGCCTTGCCGCCTGTTATATCATACTGCAGGCCCTGTAATCCTCCATTCAATTCCACACCAAACTCCTGTGCATTGGCATGCACAGCGATGACCATGATACTGCCTGTTGTCAAAATCCGGAATAATGTCTTTTTCATAATCGAAATTTCCCTTGCTTGTTATTTGGATAATACGTTTACGGATGCTTTTTCACCAGTTTGCAATACCAGTGTGATCACATACAAACCGCTGGTGGCCGGCAATGTGAGCTGGATTACAGGCTGCACATTGGTGATCTGCTGAACCTGTGAGCCGCTTGCTGTAGTGAGCAGTAATCTCGCTCCCACCAAAGCGGATGTATTGTAATTGCAGGTAACAGTGATGGTTGAACCAGCTTTGGCTGGGTTTGGATTCACTTTGATGCCACGCGCTGCAGTGCTGCCACTGGCAGTTAACGGACATGCTTCCACGGAGTTCCCATTCCTGTCTGTAACCACTACATGATATGCTCCATTCAATGCTGCCGATTCACTGCAGAATGCTTTTGTAGCGCCTGTTATGGCGTTTCCATTTTTATACCATTGCCATTGTACATAATTACCGCTGGAGTTATCGAAGATCAATACATCACTGAATTGCTGACGGATAGCGCCGGCCAGACTGTATTTGAAATCCTTCACTACGGTTGTAGCGGCTGAATGGTTCTGGTCTCCCGGCTGAGAGGCTGTGATAGTGGTAGCACCTCCGTTCACAGGTGTGAGTATATCGCCGTTAACAGTTGCAATACTGGTATTAGCCACAGTATAAGTGATGGGCAGGCCGCTGTTGCTGCTTGCCAGCAGTTGAACAGTTGCTGTGCCATCGCAGCCTGCTTCCAGATTGGCCTGCGCCCAGGTAATGGTTTGTGTGGCTTTGGTGATGGTGAGTTTGGCTGAAGTGAAACTGATACTGTAGTTGGAACCGGCAGAGAAGGTACCCTGTCTGATATCGTAAGCGCCGGCATTTTCTCCTGCGTCCCTGCTCAATGAGCCACTGATGAGGTCATTGCCGATCAGTCCGGTTTCAGTATAGGTGAATCCGGGGTCCGGTTCGCCGTACACTTTCGTTTGTGCATTGGCGGTAATTGATACGTGAGCCGGAGTGATTGAAGCATTGCTGAAGCTGAGTACGGTACTGTTTCCGATCACATAATTACCTGCGTCATTGCCAGTGAGACCGATACTGCTGAGGGGCAGCTCAATGGTCTTGCCAGTGCCTGCATTCTTGTTATCATAAGAAACCGCTGTTGAGCTGAGTGAAGCTTGTACCTCATCGCTATTGATGATGTCTCCGCTGGCGAATTCCAGGTCAGTGGCGGCAATGGTTCCATTGGTATTGCCATCATATACCTTCGTGATAGTGGTGGAGGATCTGATGCCTAATGTTACACTCTTTTTCCCAATGCTGAGATCGAAGGTTTGATCTGGTGCAGCAAAATATGCGCCGTTACCTGCCTGGCTGGCAGTGATGGTCACTGTTCCTGCTTTCAGGATCCTGATCTTCCATTTATTATTGTCCGCAGCATCCTTGTAAGCTTCTGCAATGCTATTGTTGGCAGATGCATAGCTCACAGTGAGGCCGGAGCTGGCGGAGAATCCGGGCTCAAAATTCGCATCGCCATAGGTTTTGGTGATATCACTGACGGTAATGGTTTGAGCAGACATTTGAATTTCATACGCGCCCATATCCACCGCGGTTCCAGAAGTTCTCGGATTGCCAGCCAGGTCTTTGCTGAGTGAGGCGCTGAGCCCTGCCGGCCAGATGAATGCACCATGAACGCGAATGGACGTAAGCAAGCCCACCAATTGCGTGAGGTGTATCCTGGCGTAAGCTGCATCTGCATTGGCAGTAATACCTATGTAATTTACTGTTTGTCCGTTCAGCGTGGTAGTTTGAACACTGGTAAATCCATTCTGAGATTGTAGTTCGTTACCCAATGCATCATACAGAACGATCTTGACATTCCCTAACAATGTCGCATCGAGCGCCAGATTATTTTGTGAAATGACGAAACCTACAAACTCTCTATGGTTAATGGTTTTGCCCGCCCAGGCCAGGTCAAGTTGTGCAGTGCCCAGCACACCGATCAGTCCAACAGGAATATTCAGTAAAGCATAATCAGAATATGAAATAGCATCTTTCGCCAGCTCAGGATTTACAACGCTGCAGAGCAGACCAGAGCATCCCGAAGCAATCAATTCATCGGCCATTGAAGCAGGATCGATGGTGGTTCTATCCACTCCAATGATCTTGCTGTTATCGCCTGCATTGATAGCAGGACTGGAGGGCTGTAAAGTATAATCTCCCCCTGAATTGGGAGAGGTTGCATAATGCGGCGCGTCAACAAGCACCGGATTGGCTCCGCTATTTCCTGCTCCTGCATAACCTCCCCTGACAATGCTATTGGTAACTAAGGCCTGATCCGCTGCAATCTCCACCATATTGCCATAGATAATAGAATTGGTGATCTGTGGTTTACTACCGGTATTCATGATCACCTGACCATTCCCGGAGTTTCCACAGACAGTTGAATTCACAACCAGGATACTGCTGTTGTTGCCACCAATGGCCACACCAGTATATCCTAAATTTCCGGAGATGAGTGTATTGCTGATCACCAGATTTGCCTGATCGCCAAAAATAGCGGCTGTTCCTCCCGTTCCTATATTGGCTTTGAAAGCACAATTACTGATTTCCATTCCTGCATTCAACACTGCAATTCCACCCCCCTGGTTACCGGGCAGGTTTCGCGAGGCTACAGTCATGGGAATTCCCGGAAATCCGGCATAGCCGCGCATTACAGTAAAGCCATCCATCAGATAATCACCACCGGCTGCAATTACAGTATGAAGGATGAATTCGCCGGTGGGGAGACCAGTTGGAGGATCATTGTCTTCCATATCTCCGCTGAGGATGCTCTTGTTGGCGGCTATCGAAAGGTCGCGTTGGGAAAGACTGGTTTCCGTTCCGGCAAAACCTCCGTATAGTTTTATGTTGTTCTTAAGCAGGAAACCTCGTGTGCGCGCATCCGTGGTAGTGCCGGCATCTCCACCGCTATACATGGGATGATAAGTACCGCCTGCTACCCAAATTTGTTTGATGGAAGGATCTTCTTCAGCAAGTTTCAATGCTGCTCCCAGCTCTCCCGTGGCATTGCTCCAGGAACCTCCTCCTCCGGTTCTGCCCTTTTTCACATATAGGATGCCGTTAGCATCGGGGCCGGCAGCTTTTTTCCGGTAAGCAGAGTAAACCCTGAGATCCCACAATACAGTGCCATTTACGGAGGATAGGGTGATCTTCACCCTGTTGAATATTTTCGTTGGCTTCATTACCAGCTCAATGGAATTTTCATCCACTATGCGGAAATTGGATCCCCTGGCAAACACAGTGTCTTCATTAGTAGTTACATCGTTGAATGTTTCAGCAAACACGTGCTTATACAAATCTTCAAGATCAGAAGGCAGGCTCGCACCGAGACGAATGATCAGGCTGTCTGATCCACCATTGGCATTCAGGGAAGGGAAAACCAGCAATTGACCCAGGTACGCATCATATGTACCTGCCGGTATCGTTATAGTGGAGTAATCTTCCAGATCTGACTGATCAACTGATCTGTCGGGGTCTCTTACGGCACATAGTGAGCAAGGGCCACTGGTAATCGGGCTCATCTGATTGTTGGCATACACTTTTTGAGCAATGGTGTTGCCAAGACTACCAAGAACGATCATCACGAGCAGTAAAATAGTTTTCCAGGGATTCGAAAACCG
Organism: Pseudobacter ginsenosidimutans; assembly: GCF_007970185.1. NCBI lineage: Bacteria > Pseudomonadati > Bacteroidota > Chitinophagia > Chitinophagales > Chitinophagaceae > Pseudobacter > Pseudobacter ginsenosidimutans. The sequence goes on from NZ_CP042431.1 coordinate 6,611,712, forward strand.
GGCTGCAGAGCGGTTTTCAGAAGGATGCGGAAATAAGGTTTTTGTCATATATCGAATAGTAAGGAATACAGTCTCATCAGGCTGGAACATAATAGCAATACCAATCCCCTGCTGCCTAAAGCAGAAAGGAATCATTACAGCACAGTCAAATTCAGTTGCGCCGTTATAGTCCGGCTTTTGTAGTAGTAGATTTTGTGGACCTTTTCTTCAACTGATAGGAACATCGGTCAACGTGGGTTGTATGATTGAATAAACCGTAGAAAAGGTAGTTCTTCAATGCCGGTGGATATAGGATTAATATTCAGCAGTAAAAATAGGAATGGGAAAGATAATATGCAAAAAATAATAACGGGCCTACATGCCGAGCTTTTTCAGTGCATAAAATATTGTAGTAACATGCATGCTCTGCACAATCTCCTGCCGGTGTAGAAGATCCTTCAATTCATCGATAGAGAAGAGCTGTACTTCGATCTCTTCATTGTGATCGAGCTCCTGGTCCTTCACTTTTTTTCCACCGGTAGCAAGATACATATGCATCCAGTTATTGTTGGTTGATGGATTGGAAGAGGTTTTGCCGAGGTATTCAAATTTGGAAAATTCATACCCGGTTTCTTCGAGCAATTCCCTTGAAGCAGCGTATTCGTAAGAGGGGTCGGTATCGTCCACGCAACCACCGGGCAGTTCCCAGGCGGTTACTTCGAGGGCATGGCGGTACTGTCTTTCCATGATCACTTTTCCATCTTCCGTTAATGCAAAAACAGTAACCCATGTAGGGAATTCATAAACATAGTATGGATCGATGATGGCGCCATCCTGTCTTTCACAAATATCTTTGCGAACAGTGAACCATATGTCTTTGAAGAGGTATTCTGAGGAGAGCTTTTTCCAACGCAGGTCTTTCATTCTATTTGCTTTTGATTAGTCCCATCTTTTTCTTTCACGCAATGAAGTGATATGCGCAACATGATGTTTGCCATGCCAGGCATACATACCAAGCAGCAGCCAGAGGCTCATTTCTTTCTTATGCTCGGGATGGAAAACGGTACGCTGCCATTCCTGGTCTGTGAGGTGAAGGATGGCCGCATGCCAGCGTGTGTGAAGGGTGTAGAGCAAAGTGATGCTCATATTGATGGGAACGGCCTGTACATCCTTGAGTTCAGCCCAGCGGGCTTCATCGTAGGGTTTGATGGTTGGATTATCTTCGGTGAGACCCAGTTTGAAACGGACATAGGCGTTCATATGACTGTCGGCCACATGGTGGACCACTTGTTTAACGGTCCAGCCGCCATCGCGGTAAGGCGTATTGAGTTGCGCTTCATCCAGGTTTTCGATGGCGGTTTCCAGCAGTCCCGGAAGAAACTGGATATCCTGCAACCAAAGTCTTTTCTGGTTGGAAGAGAACGGCTGGGTTTCATATTTACCGATCGGATAACGAAGGTCCATTTTCTATTTATTGATATTTGGAATTGTTGGTTTACTGTTCGCGCAGCGCATGACCTGTGAGTTGGATGAACACATCTTCCAGGTTGGCTTTCTTGATATCTTTCGGTCTCTCGAAACCGGTAGCCACCAGTGCATCGATGAGATTATCTGTTGTATCGAGCGCCACGATCTTTCCTGAATCGATGATAGCGATGCGGTCGCAGAGCAGTTCCGCTTCGTCCATATAATGGGTGGTGATGATCACGGTAGTGCCTTTACTGCGGATCTGTTTGATCAGGTCCCAGAGATTGCGACGCGCCTGGGGATCAAGACCGGTAGTTGGTTCGTCCAGGAAAATGATTCTCGGATCATTGATCAGCGTGGTGGCGATGGAGAACCTTTGTTTTTGTCCGCCGCTGAGGTCTTTGAATTTGGCTTTGGCCTTGTCTTCCAGGTTCACACTGCGGAGTAATTCTTTGGGATCCACTTTCCGGTTGTACAATCCGGCAAAAAGCCCGATGAGCTCTATGAGGTTGAGACCGGGATAGAAACCGGATGTCTGCAGTTGAACGCCGATGATCTTTTTGATCTCTTCAGGATGGGTGTCCAGATTGTAGCCGGCTACGATGACCTGTCCGGAAGTTTTATCGCGTAGGGTTTCGATGATCTCCAGGGAAGTGGATTTACCGGCTCCGTTGGGGCCGAGAAGGCCGAATATCTCCCCTTCGTACACGTCGAAACTGATGCCCTTCACTGCTTCAAATTGTCCGTATTTCTTCACCAGGTCCTTTACCGAAATGATCACATTGCTCATGTTGAGGGGATTTGAAGGCACAATTTAGGGAAAATTGGAGTTCCCGGGTAGCCGGACCTTTCACCTCTGGAATTCCGGATGCGATTCCTTTGTAAACCCAGCATACAAGTTGTTCAGATTGGCCAGAGTCAATTCAGATGTCAGCACGATGGTCATCACTGCAATGGAACCTTTGGAAAGGATCAGTTTATCAAACAGGCGCCGGCAAACGCTGACGCCCATTCAAATTAATACTCTTCTATCGATCACGCAAATTTCTACTTTATCTTTTTCAGCAACTCATCCAAAGAATACTCCTGTTCTGTAAAACCTTCCTGGTAATCGAAGAAAAAAACCTTGTTCTTTTTATCTTCTGCCTTGATCCCGATATAACAGGTCTGATCAGTGAGCGTCGCCAATGGCAGAAACACTGAAGCTCCATCGAAATAACCATCATTGCTGAAATCGATCAGCATGGTCATTTTTTCAAGATCGATCTCGAGGATCGCATCGTCTTCCATGAAATATCCTTTGAGATGACCGGTGATATTTTTCTGATCGAGGATGTTGTACTGTTTTTCATTAAAATATTCAAGTCCCCTGGGAGGTACTGCTGCATTCGTCAATTCCACGAATTCCTTCAGGTAAGCATCGATCAGTTTTTTTGTAAGTGCCATACGGATAATTTCCCTGCAAGTTGCAACCAGGCGACTTATCTCAATAGAACTGTTGTAATGAAGCACCTAATATTTTTGTTCAATAGTTAATCAGGAGTATTGAACTGCTGCTTCAGGTCAATCTTCTTTCAATTGCAGCGTCAAAACGTGGTAAGCATTTGTCAGTAACCTGTTTTCAGACACTTTCACATCATTGATCACATACGATGCTCCATCCATCAGTATACTGGACGGCCTGTAATCAACAGCTTTTCTCAATGCATCTTCACTGCTGTGAATCACCGGTCGATATGCCTTCAGAAGATCGCTCAGTGTATCTTTGATTTCTTCGAGAGTCCCCCCCGTTTCTTTTACCCGCCAGATATAGTACTTACGGGAATCAAAGTCATGCAGAACCGCTTCGTTCAAAGAAGGAAATGAGGAGTTCAATTCAATCAACATGAACCTGCTGCCATTATTAAGCGGCATAAGCGCTGGAATATCCTGCCAGTAAATAGCCTTCGCGATAAAACTGTCTTTCAAAGGCAGTCTAAAATTAGCCGTATCAAAATAATTTTGCCGTACTACCATATATTCACTGGCTTTCCTATTACCGGTTGTGCAATGAGCGATGCAGCTCCCAAGGATCACAACAATGAATAATAAATTCCTTTGCATTTCAATAATTGAATTGAAAAATAAACCCGGAAAGATCAAAGATCAATCCGGGTAATACAATATAGAATTACATTTCTTATCGCGCAAATATCTGCGTAAAATACAACCTGCTTTGCTGGTCTCTCGCAACGCCAATCCCTGTGAGCTTATAATTCCCTTCGATATTCTTTTTATGTCCGGGACTATTCAGCCAGCCATCCACCACTTCTTTGGCGGTGCTGCTGCCGAAGGCCACATTTTCTGCAACGGCATTGGTGCCGGGCACTTTTGACGTTACGATCTTGCTCCTGATATTGAAGCCATCATGACCGAAAGCGATCCTTTTGGTGGCCATCGCCATGCTGTGACGGCGGGCTTCGGTCTCGATCACCAGGTTATTGGTGAGGGCTGGCAGACCTTTCGACTGCCTGTGCTTATTGATCAGGATCAGGATATCATCTTCCAGTTTGGGCGCGGTGCTGGCGGTGCCTACCGGCCTTGGGGCAGAAGTGCTGCTTCCGGAAGATTTAACACTGGTTTTTGACGTTGATGCTGGTTTGCTTGCACAGGCGAAGGTTGCCACCAGGCCGAAGCCCAGTAACAATAACAAGATCGGGCGCACATTCAACAGTTTATTTGTCATTGATACTGATTTTAAACTCACAACTCCAATTTCATACCAGAAAACAATAACAATATGCAAAACTATCAATACTGCGCCATGCAGGCGTCCAGTTCGTCCATCATGCCCTTGCTGCCGATGAACAGTGGCGTACGCTGGTGCAGTTCGGTAGGCACGATATCCAGGATACGTTCTTTGCCATTGGTAGCGCGGCCACCGGCCACTTCCAGGATGAATGCGAATGGATTGCTCTCGTACAGCAGGCGCAGCTTGCCTTTGGGCTTGTCTGTTGTACCCGGGTACATGAAGATGCCGCCCTTGATCAGGTTGCGGTGAACGTCTGCCACCATGCTGCCGATATAACGCTGCGTATAGGGGCCGCCGTTATCTTTGGTCCTGCGCTGGCAGGCATCGATATATTGCTGCACTCCTTTGGAGTACTGGAAGAAATTACCGTGGTTCACAGAGTAGATCTTTCCCCATTCAGGGCATTTGATATCGGGGTGACTGAGGCAAAATTCCCCGATGCTGGGATCCAGGGTAAAGCCATTCACGCCGCGACGTGTGGCGTACACCAGCATGGTGGAAGACCCATATACCATATAACCGGCGGCTACCTGCATCCGGCCGGGTTGCAGGAAATCCTCTTTGGTAACCGGCGTGCCCTGCGGCGTAACGCGGCGGTATACACTGAAGATGGTGCCGATGCTCACATTCACATCGATATTTCCTGAGCCGTCCAGCGGATCGTATAAACAAACGTATTTGGAATTTTTGCTGACGGCGTCGTCGAAGGCAACAAAATCGTCCAGTTCTTCGGAAGCGATACCGGCACAGCTGATACCATGCTGCAATACACCGGTGAACTGGTTATTGGCGAAAACATCGAGCTTTTTCACGTCTTCACCCTGAACATTCACGGCCCCGGCATCGCCAAGGATGTCTACCAGTCCGGCTTTATTCACTTCTACATTCACTCTTTTGGCGGCGAGGCCCATATCCCGCAGCAGTCCGCTCAGCTCTCCCGTAGCATGTGGGAAGTCGCGCAACTGCTGGATCGTAAATTCGTCAAGGGTCAGTACTTTCCTGCTGACAATACTCATAGATGGCAAGTTTTAAAAGGTTTGTCGGCCACAAATATAGGGAGTGGCCGCTAATTGGCATTTTCCGGATTGACGAAAGGGTTTTTATCAAAGGTTTACCGACATTTGCCACGGTTAAAACATTCCAACTCATTATTTATCGTTCCAGTTATGAAGGTGTTCAAATTCGGAGGAGCCAGTGTTCAGCAGACAGAAAAGATCCAGAATGTAGCCAATATCATCCGCTCCTACTCTGATCAGCCGATCCTGATCGTTGTGTCCGCCATGGGCAAAACCACCAATGCCCTGGAAAAAGTGGCCGAAGCCTTCTTCGAAGGGCGCCAGGATGAAGCCCTGAAGCTCTTCGAACTGATCAAACAAACACATATCAACACCGCCAAATACTTACTGGTAACGCATTTCAACGCACTGATGGACGAACTCGCCAATTTCTTCACGGAAGTGGAATGGCTCCTTCATGATAAGCCTGTTCGTGAATACGATTATTATTACGACCAGATCGTTTGTGTGGGAGAACTGCTCTCCACCGCCATCGTAAGCGCTTACCTCAACGAATCAGGCATCCCCACGCAATGGGTGGATGTACGCGACATCTTCCGAACCGACGATAATTTCCGGGACGCGGCCATCGACTGGAATTTTACCAGTCAGCGTGTACAGGAAGACATTATTCTACTTTTCCAGGAAACGAATATTGTACTCACCCAGGGATTCATCGGTTCAACAGATGAGAACGAAAGCACCACCCTGGGCCGCGAAGGCAGCGATTACTCCGCCGCCGTATTCGCCAATCTCCTCAATGCAGAAAGCCAGACCATCTGGAAAGATGTGGAAGGCGTGATGAATGCCGACCCCAAACAGTTCCCCGATGCCCAATTCATTGCGGAGCTCAACTATGAAGAAGTGATCGAGATGGCCTACTACGGCGCACAGGTGATCCATCCTAAAACCATCAAACCTTTACAGAACAAAGGCATTCCACTTTTCGTGAAATGTTTTCTCGATAAAAACCTGCCCGGTACCGTTATCCATAATAAAAAAGTACACGGATTGCCACCCATCATCGTGATTAAAAAAGAACAGGCCCTGCTCACCCTGCATTCCCGCGATTTCTCTTTCGTAGGAGAAAAACCCGTAGCCGATCTCTACCAGCTGCTCAGCGATATCAAGATCAAACCCAATATCATCCAGACCGGCGCCGTGAGCATCCAGGTTTGCCTGGACGATAAGCCGGAAAAAATCCAGAAGCTCGCCCTCGACGCATCTGAATTTTTTGAAGTACAGGTGGAAAAAGGATTGACCCTGCTCACCGTTCGCCATTACCAGGAAGAGCAACTGCAAAAACTCACCAATGGCCATCGTATCAAACTGAAACAACAATCACCGGAAACTGTGCAGGTGCTTATGCAACCGGCTTAATCCGTTCAAACCTTATCTATGCAATCTCCCGCAGCATACTACCAGCAAAGGATCCAGGAATTACAGGAACACCTGAAAAAAGTACAGCAACAACTGATCGGCGTATCTGTGGCAAGGCTGCTCAGTTTTCTCTGCGTACTGATTGCAGGTTATTACTGGATCAAAAGCGATAGCTCAACATTACTACCGGGCATTACCGTTATATCATTGATAATATTCATCATTTTTGTGAAACGGGCCTTCAGACTGAATGATGATAAGGCGCTTACCAACAAATTACTTTTCGTCAACACCAACGAAGACGGCATCCTCCGGCGCCAGCAAAGCAAATTCCCCGATGGCCGGGAAGCCGCAGCACAGTCGGGTTACGCGGCAGACCTGGATATATTTGGCCCCAATTCATTATTCCACCTGCTGAACCGTACCACCACCACACATGGCACTACTGCTTTACAGCAGATATTGCAGCAACCGGAACTGGACCCTGTTGTGATCCGCAACAACCAGGAAGCCATCAAACAATTGTCCACACAAACAGAAACGCGTCAGCTCCTCATCGCACATGGATTATTGCACGGCGAGAAGGAAGGAAATCTGCACGAGGTGCAACGCTGGCTGCAAATGCCTACCCTGCTCTACCAACTGAAATGGGTACGCGCAATTCGTTTCATCATGCCCGCTATCAGCCTGGCAGGATTGATCGCTTTCCTGGCAACGGATACCTATCAATGGCTGCTGCCGGGCATCATCGTCAGCTGGCTGATCACGGGCAGCTTTACCAAAAGAATCCTTCACCAGCATAACCTGCTCAGCAAGAAACAAACCATCCTGGAACAATATGGCAGCATCCTGCAATTGTTCAGCGAAATAGAGACAGGCGATTCCTCCGTACTGAAAAAAGAAAAAGCGACAGCACAGGATGCGAGTAAAGCCATCAAGCAATTGTCGAATCTGGCCGGGCTTTTCGATCAGCGGCTCAACCTGCTGGTGAACTTCTTCCTGAACAGTTTTTTATTGTACGATATCCAGTGCATGTATGCGTTAGACAAATGGAAAACTGTAAACAGGGAAAAGTTCGATCACTGGATCCACGGCGTGGGCACTATCGAAACCCTGAATTCATTGAGCGGCTTCACTTTCAACAATCCTGATTTCAGCTGGCCGGAAGTACAAACGGAAAAGATGATCATCTCCGCTACGGCGCTGGCGCATCCGCTGATTGCCGCCAATGAGCGGGTGGCCAATGATTTCACCATCGGCGAGCAGGAACAGCTGATGCTGGTGACCGGAAGCAATATGAGCGGCAAAACCACCTTCCTCCGTACTATCGGCGTTAACCTGTTGCTGGCGCAATGCGGAGCGCCGGTCTGTGCCGGAAAGTTTGTGTTCATGCCGATGAATATCCTCAGCTCCATCCGCGTGAGCGATTCACTGCAGGAACATACTTCTTACTTCATGGCGGAGCTGAAGCAATTGCAACAGATCATACAATTTTTACAATCGGCTTCCAGTCCATCACTGATCCTGATCGATGAGATCTTAAGAGGAACGAATTCAGAAGATAAGACCCACGGTTCTGATCAGTTCATCCGTAAGCTGTTGCAATACCGTTGTCTCACTCTTTTCGCCACGCACGATCTGGCGCTGAGTGTACTGGAGAATGAACTTCCCGGCAGGCTCAGTAATTATTGCTTTGAAAGTATTATCAGGGATGGCGAGCTGATCTTCGATTATACATTGCAGCGAGGAGTAGCCAAGAATAAGAATGCGAGCTTTCTGATGAAGAAGATGGAGATCATTTAAGAATAATTGAACTTCGGAGACCACTCGCTCGCCTCTGGCGAGTGAGGATTATTTGTTCGCCTCCGGCGAACACCGCGTCGCCGGAGGCGACAAAATAAAAGTCACTCGCCGGGAGGCGAGCGACTGCCAGCAGCATAAGTATTAGGGTGTTTTCACCCATTCTTATCATATTCTAATGCAGAAAAGCAGGGTACCCCCTCCAAAAGCAGTCCTGTTTTGTTATTTTTGGTATCTAAACCCTCGCCTCTATTCTTGTGTGCACGAAACACAAATTGAAACTGCTGCTGATCATAGCCATCCTTGCATGTGTACTTAACGTGCAGGCACAACCTCCTTCCAGGGTACTCGACAGCTTACATTCCATCAAACATAAGGCTTCCACCATTGAACAGATCACGGATGCGCTCAATGCGCTAGCACTGGCATGGCGCGGTGTGAACAGCGATTCCGTAAAACATTATGCGAAGGAAGGATTGAAAGTCTCCGCCAACCACTATCCGGCAGGACGGGCCGCTGCATTTACCAATCTCTCCGCCGGCGCACGCACGGCAGCCGACTACAAAACCGCGATGGACGCAGGTCTTCAAGCCATGCGCCTTTTCGATTCTTTGGATCTGAAAGCCGAAGAAGCTGATGTGGTGCTTGATCTCGCGCAATTGTACAAGGATATTTCCGGCAGCAACAATACAGAAGCTTACCTGGACCAGGCCATCGCCTATGCATTGCAGTCGTATGGTCTTGCTGCCTCCATCAAAGACACAGTCGCCATGGCTGACGCTCTCAACATGAAAGGCATCTGCCTTCGCGATAAAGGAAAACAGTACAAAAAAAGATACTATTACGACAGCGCCCGGATCTGCTATGAACGCGCACTCGGGCTCATTGAAAGATCAGGAAAAGGACTGGGTGTTCAGTCCCGGCTCTACAACAATATGAGCCAGATCTACAACGAACACAAGATCGATTACCACAAAGCCCTCGATTATCTTTTCAAAGCCGTTGACGCAAACAAAAAACGGAACAGCATCAGTGGCCTCAGCTACAACTACGGCAATATCGCCTATGCTTATACGATGTTGGGCAAGCACAAAGAATCCCTGCACTATGCAAGACTAATGCTCGATGCAGGCCAGCAAATGCAAAGACCCGACAGGCTGCAGAATGCATATGGACAAATGTACCGTTCCTTCAAAGGCGCGGGCATGATCGACTCCGCACTCGCCTACTATATTTTGCAGGACAAGCTCAATGACTCTCTCACCAATCTCGGTAAAACCCGCGAGGTACTTGATCTTCAGGCCAGGTATGAAACCAATCAAAAAGAACTGGAGATACAGCAACTGCAGGTGCAGCGCGAAGCAAGCACCAGGAATATTATCTGGTTACTGGCAGGCATCGGCTTGCTGACCGGTATCATGATCTGGCTCTTCATCCTGTACAGGAATATGGCAAAACAGAAAAAAGAGATTTCAGAACAGAGACTCAGACTGGAAGTGATGATGAAGGAATTGCACCACCGTGTAAAGAACAATCTCCAGATCGTGAGCAGCCTGCTTAGCCTGCAAACCAACAGGCTGGAAGACGAGAACGCCATCGCTGTTCTGAAGGAAAGCCAGCTGCGTGTACAGGCCATGAGCTTCATTCACCAGCGACTGTACAAAACAGACAGCATCACTTCAGTTAACATGAAAGAATATATCACAGACCTTGCTGAATCACTTGTTGCCAGTTATGGTTACCACCGTGATGATTTCGATCTGCAACTGGAAGTGAAACAGGAGTTCCTGGATATCGATAAAGCCCTGCCCGCCGGACTGATCATCAATGAACTGGTGACCAATGCACTCAAATACGCATATGGGAATGTGCAGCGGCCCCTGTTGCAGATCAGCCTGCTCAATAATGCCGCCAATGATGTAGTGATCGCTATTCGTGATAATGGCAAGGGCATCGATGCGGAAGCCTGGACAAAACAACGGAACAGTTTCGGTAAACAGCTGATCACTGCCCTTTGCAAACAATTACGCGCCAGCCAGGAACTAAAAGTGGAAAACGGGACACAGTTCACCATCACCATTCCTGCGCAGGCAGCATAAACAATTGGTATGTCTGAGAAAATAAAAGTACTGATAGTGGAAGATGAATCCATCGTTGCGATGGACCTCGCAGCCGGACTGGAAACCGACGGCTACGAAGTGGCGGGCATTGCAGATAATGCTGCTGAAGCCATAGATCTCTTCCAGAAAAATGAGGTAGACATCATCCTCATGGATGTTCATATTATCGGAAAGAAAGATGGCATCGACACTGCTGCTGAACTATTGCAGCAGCGCTCTGTGCCGCTGATCTACCTCACTGCTTTCACCGATGCCAAAACCATTGAGCGCGCCAAAACCACACACCCGGCTGCTTTCCTTGCCAAACCATACAGCATCACCAACGTACGGATAGCCATCGAACTGGCCATCAGCAATTTTGCCGTAACGGCACAACAAAGCAGCAAAGTAATTCCCATGGACAACCAGAACTCCGTAGCCAGCCTCACGGAAAAAGAAACCATTCTCCAGATGAACGATTACATTTTTGTAAAGAACAATTATGTATTCGTGAAGATCAAACTGGATGAGATCCTCTATGCGGAAGCAGATAATAATTACGTACAACTGGTGACCACAGAAAAGAAACTCTTACTCCGCCTTTCGCTCAGTCAACTGCTGGAAAAGATCAGCTACAAACCACTTGTACGTATTCATCGTTCCTATGCCGTCAACATTGACATGATCCAGTCTTTCTCCGACCAGGAAGTGAACCTGCCCAAAATGCAATTACCGATAGGCAGAAGCTATAAGGAGGATTTTTTGAAGCAGTTCAATTTCAGGTAAGTAATTCTTCCTCATATCCATTCACATACAAAATTCCGTTGTTCACATACTCCTCCCGCGGAAAGCCTTTCTTTGCGGCATAATTTTACGCAGTATCCTTATAGGAGGCTAAACATTTCAAATTTTCACATTTCTCAACTGGTACTAAGGGTGGTATCAATGGTAAGTCAGTGGCCGGCGTCTGTAGTAGTGCGCCGGTTGGCTGCTGCCATGATTCCGTACCTCATTTACCTTTCAAACTTTCAAACTTTCAAACTTAAACTCCCGTTCCAACAAATCAACAATTCTTACCATATTCGTTGCCTGCCAATTAGTATCATTAACGGATTCAGGATCCCAAAAATCGTAGTATGTATATGCGTCATTGGAAAGAACCTCAACGGAGTAAACAACTCCATCCACCCCGCTCTGACTGACATTGGATAAATCTCGGATCTTTAATAACTCCAGTTCATTAATCAATTTCTTCCAACTGGATGCAGGTTCAACCTTTTTCTTTGTGAAGCTTTCAATGATATTGTAATTGGATGTGTCGATAAATTGGACGTTTATCACGTATAACTTGCCTTCCCATTCTTTTTTCCCTTTCTCGAGAACGATCAAATGCTTTTTATAGGCAAGTGAATGATCAAACCATACCCTGATCTGTAACGAATCAAATCCCGTATCACCTGAATTCAGCCCAAGTTGCTTACTTAATTGTCGCACATTATGAAGACTCCCCCCACTTAATAAAGTATCAACCCGAATATCCTGAACAATTGTCTTTCGAGTCTCTTTAAAGTTTTTTTGTTGTCTAGCTCCACTTTGATCCATACACGAAACCAAAGTCACAAAATAAACGAGGAGTATGTAATTACTTTTCTTCATAATAACTGTTGTAGCTTTTTATAGGCTGGTCTGGTCTCATTTTTCCGTTATCCATTGCACGCTTCATTTCTTGTGCTTTTTGCCTGTTTATTTCTAATGGTGACAAGTGGCTTGTTGACTTGCGAGTATCTTTGGGCTGATATAAGAATATTACAGGCCATAAATCCTCTTCTTTCGCTCCTGGTCCAAGATTTTCCCAATATATCTTTTCTTCTTGATATTTATGCCTTGATTCAGGATCATATGGAAGACAATCGCAAATAGGAATAGCATCAGATCTCTTTCCGTTTTTCTTACCCGTATATAAAGATAACTTTCCCCCAGGGCTAGCCAAAAATATTGGTAAAAAGTGATACCTATCTGTAATGTCCATATCAGCAATAGAAAACGATTCTGTGTTAAAGTCTGAATCATAAGCTCCATGAGAATGAATAACCGCAACAGCAGTTCCTTCTTGCGGAACGCTTTCTATATTTTCATTAACTTGAGAACCAGTTACTCCTTTTTCTTTACCAATTGTAGGTTGCGTCCAGGTATAATAGTTTTTCCCTCCCATTTTAATTTTGTATATAGTTGAGAAGTATTCTTTATTGTCTCTAATTGAAAGGCCATTATATGCCTTTGCCCATGCAATAATTTTCCTGTACGACCATCAAAATTGAACTGGAAAATATCTTGTTTTACATCTCTTTGCCTGTTTACATATTCTATACTAAAATTGTCATTAGGTGTGCCAGCCTCTTCCAGCTGTAGCGCAGTTCTGATTTCATTCCTGCTGCCATAATATCCACCAACTCCATCATCTGGCAAATCCCGGATTGTCCTTGTAATTACTCCGCCCGCAAACAAATTCCAACCTAACCCTACCCAACCAGGAATATCGGAAGGCTTATTACCTGTACTATTGTAAGAAAGAGAAACTGGCAATGTTAATTTACCACTTACTATTTTAAACAATGGAATGTCGATATTGACCTGTCCCGAAAACAAACTAACTGGATAATCGCCATATTTCCCTAAAGAGCCGGCAGTAGGAGAAGGTGCAATTAACCTGTCACTTTCAGCTGTTTGCTGAGCAAACAATGAATTCACCAAAAACAAGAATGCTAAAAAGTGAGTAAATTTCTTGTTCATACTAATCTAATTAAGGTCTAAAGAAAAATAATATCAACACAGTCTAAACGAGGTTAGTTTCTATTCACCTCTTTATTTTCTAATTCCGATATTTTCCTTTGCTGTTCTTCGATCTTCTTATTTTGTTCAATAATATATAATGTCAGTTCTTCTATCTTCTTTAATAACAATGCCTGGATCTCTCCTACATCAGTACCATTTTTTTCAACTTCAGCAGTAGTAGGTACACCAGGCAAATGCTTGTGAGATTTGATATATTTTTCCACTTCGCTTAATGCAGGCAAACGATAATCATCATTGAACACATAATCAGCCCAACCTGTCTGTGTTATTTTCAGTTTTTTCGCATACACAGCTCCGTTTACTGCGAACTTTGTTTCAGCATTCGGTTTTGTGGAAGTACCAATACCCACAAACCCATCTGACAAGATTGTCATACGTTCTGCATTATTGGTTTTAAAAACCAATCGCTTGTTATCTGTCGTACCAAGAAAAACGCTATCCGGATTGGTTCCCTGATTTCCCAGTAATGACCAACGGGTAGAAGGATTCACTATTATAGTAACCGGAAGAGACAAGCTATCTGCATTTTGGTTATCGTAAGCTTTGGCTCTTAAACTATAAGTCCCGGCCTGTACATTCGCCCAGGTGAATGTATAAGGAGCTTGCAAAACTTCCCCGAGTTTCTCTAATCCCTGGTAAAATTCCACTTTGGAGATGGAACCGTTGGGATCATTAGCTAGTGCCGTCAGTTTGATATTAGCACCTGAAAAAAAACTGGCATTGTTTGCTGGCAGGGTCATACTAACAGAGGGCCTGGTATTACCAGCCAATGAATTATAAATCTCAAGTTCAGACATTTCGATACTCGCCCAATTGTTGACACGGGTAGCAATGAGAATCCTTACATAACGCCCCGTTCCGTTCACAGTAAAGGAATCAGTACTGGCGTTATTATTAGTCCGGGAGAATATATCCGTCCAGTTGGTGGCGTCAGTAGATACTTGTGCTTTGTAATCCTTACCTCTTCCATCTGTTTGCCAGATAATTTTGATTTTGCAGATATTGTAGGACTGTCCAAGGTCAACATAAATGTAATTATTGTCTCCTGGTGCGAACCAACCTGAAGAAACGTTTCCATCCACAGCATCTGCTCCAACATGGTACTGTTGCTCTGCAGAAACTGTCACAGGTTTGCCCAGAGCGATATTGGTAATACCGCAGGTTTGAGCTTTCACAAAAAATGGCAGGAGTACAATAAGGATTAATACGTTGAGGGATTTAACAAGCATGTAATGTGAATTTCGGATTAGGAGTAATGTTGATAACACACAATTCAATAGCATAACTGTCCTTCGTAGTTCTGTGAGACAGTTTATGAACTTCAATACAAGAAATCAAATGTGGGGAGAAATGCAACTATAATGTGAGAAAAAAGAATGCCGTAGTTGCTTATTCAAAACATGAGATCTGAAAAATAAGGATCGGGCCACTTGCCTAAAAATAGCAATCATAACATAAGGGGTTATGTATTCCAAGGATGCGGGCTGATCCATTTAAAAGATAATTATCCCATAGCAAAAGGAAAATTATTTCAATTTCCTTCCTTTTTTATGAAATATCAAACACCATTTATTTCTTCTTCCTCTTATCCTTCCCCAGCCCTATCTTATAATCATCCGGCGTACCGGTGATCTTAATATTCATAAAACGCACGCGTTTGTCCTTATCCCTGAACTCGATATCATCCACCTGGTCCAGATCAACCTCTTCCTGTTTCTTTCCACCAAACAAAGCCCGGAAACCAACCTGCGTCACCATTTTCAAGGGAATACGCATATAGTATTCCATTTTCATGTCCAGTGATTGCTTGCCGGAAATTTCCATGAAACCAAGTGAAGAGTTGATATTCATGCTGGGGATATCCAGTGTCCCATTAGTGAAAGTGAGAACATTTTTCAAAGTGTCAAAACGCACCATGCGCAGGTTCTTGTCTTTGAAATAACCGCTCATGGCCTGCATGGGCGCAAAATCCACCAGCGTGCCATCGCGGATCTCCACATCCAGTTCGGCTTTTGAATCGTTGATCAGTGGCACCAGGTCAGGATGAACCTGCACATGGCTCCTGATCTTGCCCGTTAGTCTGCCTTTGATATTCTTGTTGATCACCATGTCCTGCCCAAAGTGATCAAGACGGATCATCATTTTTTCGAGATCCACGTCATTCACGGTGATCCTGCTTCTGAAGAAGATCTTATTCGGATCAACACCATTGAGATATCCCCTGATGCCCATACTGCCATCGGCTACATTCATACCCAGGGTATCGATATGGATCATATGATCTTCCTGCATGCGCAGTTGAGCTGTGATCTTTGAAATGCCCAATCGTTTGTAACGAAGTCTTCCCACTTCTGCTTTTACTTCAAAATCAGAAAAAGGGATCATAAAGATATTGAACGCCTTTGCATGATTGGATGTATCGGGATTGCCAGCCCGCACCACCTGTGTTTGATTACCGGGCTGAAGTACGGCATTGGTGATCACAGGAGCATCAGGTACAGCCGCAGGAGCGGCCCTGAAGGCGGCCATAGATTCAAAGTCGAGACTCATCAGCTCGTTGGCATCAAGGAGTCGTGATTTGAAATGGAGATAGTTTGTCTTTTTCTTGAATTCCGGATTATCGCCGGTATAGTAACGAAGGTTAAGATCGAAATCGGTACGGCCGATCTTTCCTTTGAGTGTATCCAGTTTGAGGATCTTATTGCCGTAGAGCAGGCCGCCGCTGATGCTGTCCAGTTTAAGCTTATGATTTTTCAGTGATCCCGACACATTCGCGATTTTCACTTTTGCAAATTTGAAAACAGAATCATACCTGAGATCGGCTTTGGCGCGGAGCCAGATATTGCTGCCCTGCTCCTCCTGGTAACTCTGGCTCACCCAGGTTTTGCTCACAGGTCCCAAAAGATCCTTCAATGCAAGACGGGACGATTTGAAATCGAATGCCACCTGGGTTTTTCCTTTCTTCACAGACTGGAACCAGATGGGATAATTCACTACCCTGCCCTTCAACTGCAGGTCTGAACTATCGATCATGCCGGTAAAATTACGCAGCAGCAGCGCCGTATCATTGATACTAACGGTTGCGCCCAGGTGATGGAACACATGCGGATATTTCTTGAACGATGCTTTTAGTTCTTTCAATTCAAATTGTCCTTTGGGCAGCGGCGCAGGATTGCGTAATTCCTTTACAGTTGTTGCAAGCTGGATACCCAGACCAAATCCATTGATCTCTTCCTGTACCCTGTTGGCTTTTGCCGTATCGTGAGCAAACAGATCTTTCAATGCGATCTTATTACTATGCAGGTTGAGCGCCAGCGTAACAGGCTTCTCATTCTCGTGCAGCACAGCCAGCAGATCGCTGAGCATGCCATTAGCGCGGAGATCTGAATTACCTACTTTGAGACGAAGGGTATCCAGTATTATTTTTCCATTGCGCATTTCTGCATGCAGGTTCATGTCACGAACCGGATGCGGATAATTTGGGATCCGGAAACTGAGATCAGTAACGGTGAGCTCACTCTGTACACCTTCTTTCAATTTGTGTAGTGCCTTTTCAGGAAGGTTGAGATCGGTGAGCTCTTTGAAATTCATGTCCAGCTTTACCGTACCGGTAATATGTTTAAGATCGGGAATACCGAGGAACTCTCCTACAAATTGCAATTCCAGCATTGATTTCAGTTGCATCATCACATGCGGATCAGTGAAGTCGCGCACTACAAAGTTCCCATCGAACAAACCTTTTCCCGGCCTGGCGCTCACATTGGTCATGCGCAGCTCGGAGGTTTTCAGGTTGTGTTCTTTTCCATTTGTATAGAATCCTGCAAAGCCGAATTTGTCCACTTTCTTATCA
Organism: Pseudobacter ginsenosidimutans; assembly: GCF_007970185.1. Lineage (NCBI taxonomy): Bacteria > Pseudomonadati > Bacteroidota > Chitinophagia > Chitinophagales > Chitinophagaceae > Pseudobacter > Pseudobacter ginsenosidimutans. The sequence goes on from NZ_CP042431.1 coordinate 6,628,986, forward strand.
GCATTGGTATTGTGGAACCAGGCGTCTTCCAGTCCGAAATTGAGCTCGATGAGCGGTAATTGTCCTTTTGCGAGAATGCCTTTGATCTTACCATCGAAATAAAGCCGGCCATCATATTTGAATGGCTTCAGTATTTCCTTGATATTGTCCGGGATCAGCGCAGACACAAATTCCATATTCGGTTTATTGCCTTTTACGGCAAGGTCCAGGTCAAGCGCTTTGTTGAGCGCAGCAGCAGTACCGGTGAGTGAGAGCTCCGCTTCTTCCAGCTTGATGCCTCCTTCGGACAGTTGCAGGAATTTCTTTTTTTTATCATAGCTGGCCAGAAAATCGAGTGCTATTTTCTTGTGGCGAAAGAATGTAGTGTCGGTTGGACTGGTAAGATCCAGTTCCAGGTTGGTTTCCAGGCTCACTTCAACTGCGGCGCTATCTGTCTTGAAACTGGAAGTGAGTTTGCTGACGATGGCATTGTAATAGCGGCCATCGGTCTTATCGAGAAAAGAAATATTCAGGTCTTTCAGCACTGCTTTTTTGAGATCGATCTGCAATGCAGCGGCAGTGTCTGGTTCTGATGACGTGGTAGTATCTGAACCGAGGTTCTTCGCTTCCATCAAATTGAATTGTCCATTTTTCTCCCTAACCAGGTTCAGCTTCCCTCCTTTCAGGAAGATGCGGCGCACATTGTATTGCTGCCGGAAGATATCCGGCAGGCTGAAGCCAACATATAATTTTTCGGCTTCATAGATGGGCGTACCGGTTTGCGATTTATCGGGAAAGAAACGAAGCTCATGCAATGCGATGGACACATTGGGCCAGTTCCTGAAAAGATCGATACTGCTTTTTTTGATGGCGAACGCCCCCTTGAATTGTTTGTTGAGCTCTTCAACAGCCATATTGGTGATACGTTGCTGCTGTGTGAACAGCAACACCACAGCAATGATAACGAGCAGTAAGAAACTGCCGGCAGTGATCATCAGTGCTCTCAGGATACGTTTCGCTATGCTTCTCTTTTTCTTTTCGGGCCTGGACATACGTTATGGGACTGTTTAACAAGGTATAACGTTGCATCACCCGGTTTATGTTTACAAAACCATTAGTATTCCATTAAAAAACGTTTTTTATCTGCAAATGGTCCAAAATCACAACTCAACTCTTGTCCAGTTATTGCCAGGCGCCCATGTCAGCAGACTGGTCTGTTCGTCTTCAATAATAATGGGCGCCACAATGGAATGCTTGTTCTTATTCACGGCGAGGTTTCCATCCGGCTGCAACTCTACCAGCAATTCACCGGTAACGGCATCTACGGCCTGAATGTGGATATTCCTCGCAAACCTTGGTGCAGCAGGGCTTGGGCTTCTTTTGAAATAAAGGATCTGTATATCCAGCGGCTGGCTCATTTCTCCATATCCCACATTTTCAAATTTCTCCTCCAGCTCTTTCAGGTTCACAAATGTGTTCACGGAATCCCTGAATAATCTAAAGGTTACTTTTCTTTCTGTTCCATTTTTTTTGATCTTATTAACAAGCTGGATCCTGTAGTATTCGTTGGGAACGGGATCGGTATTGTCCGTTCCCTGTTTCATGAATTGTCTTACACCGAGTGTATTATCCACCAGGATCTTGAACGCGTTGAGATCCTTTGGTTGGAAAACTGAATCCAGGTACAGTTCTCCGCTGGTTGCATCTTTGATGGAAAGGGTCATTTTGTTGCTGTTATTTTCCTTCGGCAACAATTTGCTGATGGATACTCCGGGATCGAGCAGGCCAACCGGCAATTCATTTACGAAAACAGACAATTGCGGTACATCGGAAAACAGCATGCTTTCTACAGCTATTTTGGTGAAGGCCGGCGTTTCGATCACGCTTGCTTTTTTACATCCGGCAAAAACGATAAAAAGAGAAACGATTGAGAAAAGAAGGAGTTTCCTGTTCATAAAACATTTGAGTTGATATAAAGTGGTTGGATACTGAATATCCAACCACTTGAATGAGATCTGAGTTACAGAAATTAGTCTTCGAAGATTGCCCAGTTCACAGCCCAGTCGTCTCCCGCAGCACTTCCGAATGCACCGCGATAAGAGATGCCGGTTGTAAAGGAGAATGAGCATGCATTAGGTGCTCCGGGGAAGCTGCAGTTTGTGAATCCTGAAATGGCAGGTGATGCAGGCGAAGTAGTTGAAGGACGGTAGAATCCTGTTGTGCTGCGCACGAATGGATTCACCAGCCTGATATCTGCATTCGCATTGGCATTCACGAAAGCACCATTATCCTGGATCGCGCAGGAAGAACCTACAGTGGTTGCCTTAGCCAGGAAATTTGCGCTCGTGAATGCAGGAGAACAAGCAGGAGAACCTCCTGCAATGTAAGCGCTGCTGGTGTTGTAAGCATGTACCAGGTTACGTTTCAGAGAATCCACCAGAGAGCTTCCTGTTCCAAGGTACTTGGTCTGTGAAAGACAGCCATCCAACAGGATACCTTCCTTGAATCCTAACACGATCGAGTTTTGCAGAATGAAACCTGCATTCCTGCGCCATTGGTTACCCCTGCCCCTGAGAGCAGTGTTGGCGAGTGTTGATGTTGAATAACCGATCAGGGTCATGTTAGAGATAACAGGACGTGTTTCCAGTGTGGTAACAGTACCGCCGGAATTGTTGTCGGCCTCGATACCATTGGAAGTGCTCTGGTCTGCACGTGACTGATCTGCAAGACCAAGCGCCCACTGGATCTTACCGGTGTAGCCATTGTCGAAATCAAACATGTCGTCCAGGGGATCCACCGCAATCAGGTGGGTAGCATTCACAGTACCACCAAACCATTCGAAGGCGTCGTCATTGGCTTTGAATACTTCAACATAGTCGATAGTGGTTCCGCAACCAACGCCCGCCATGGTGAGACCATTGATCTCCACATTGTCTTCCAGCGGGAAGCCGGCATACTTGATCACAACATACTTCAGGATACCTGAGTTGTCGTTGCTGATATTGCCACCATAGGTAGCATCAGCAGGCGGGTTGCTGGGAACGCCTTCTACGATGTTGGAAGTGCCGTTGTTGGTAGGCGCCTGTCCTAACAGAACAACACCTGCCCAGTCACCTGAAACGGGAGCGCCATCGGGGTGGCCTGGTTCATCTCTCCATGAGGTGAAGGTAATGGGACAGGTTTCTGAGCCTTCGGCAATCAGCTTTGAACCTTTGGTGATGATCAGACCACCACCGGGCGTGCGGGGATTGGTGGTGAGATCGCCTTCAAGTCCGCGGATGATTGCACCCGGATGGATGGTGAGGGTTTTGTTGTTGGAAACATACACCAGTCCATCCAAATACCAGATGGTGTTGCAATCAAGTGTTTTGTCAACAGTGATCACTCCACGCAGTGTGTCGGTTTTGGCATAGGTACAGGTGTCGCACGAAGCCAATACCGCAGCCCTGACAGGCTGTTCGTTTCTGATTTCCTTGCCCGTTTTTTTACAGGACGCAACAGCTAACACCACCAGGGTGAACATAGCCATAGCCGATACAAATCGAATGTTTGCTCTTTTTTTCATAAACCCATTTTTATTGATTAGAATAAGGAAAAAATGAAGCGGAAATAAGAGGATCAGAAATTGTAATTGAGGGTTATAGAATAAGTTCTACCAGGTTTACTGATGAGATTGATGATATCACTTCCATTTTTGTCGAAAAAATAGGCGCTGTTGGGCAGTTCATTTTTTTCTGCTTTTTCTATATCGTTCTGCCCCATATCTTTTTGATAGATCACACTGTAACTATCCAGGAGATTACTGATGTTCAGTCTCGCTTCCAGCTTACGTTTCAGGAAATAACCTGTCAACTGGAAATCCAGGGATTCCACGGGTCTTTCAAAATAGCTTTCAAAGTACCTGAGCGCAGGTCTGAATACGCGGTTGGTAGTTCGGTTATACGTAAGCGATACACCAGCATATTTGTTATCGTAATAGATCCCTGCATTGTAGGTATAATTGCTCTGACCGCTCAAGGGTCTTTTCTCCTCCTTCAGCACTTCCCTTTTTATGATGATGGAATCTTGTGCAGAATTCATGGTTGCCGATTCGTGCATCTGGCGGACTTTCGCATCCATATAAGTGAAATTGCCATAAAGGATAATATCCCTGATAACCGGCACACCTGTGAATGCAAGGCTCTTCCTGGCTTCCAGCTCAATACCGTAATTCTTTGCATCATAGTTATTCTTCAGGTCAAATACTTTGTTACCGGACTGCTGGTAGATCTCCATTGGGTATTTGAAATTCTTATAGAATAAAGACAAAGACATGATCTCGCCTGCACCCGGGAACCATTCGTACCTGAAATCGTAATTGTGCAAAAGCGTTGATCTTACAAAGCCTCCCAGGTACATGCCGCCCAGTTCGTAATCATATTCCTGGAAAAAGGAAAGGTCGCGCAGATCAGGCCTGATTATGCTCTTTGAATAAGCCAGGCGGAAATTCATTTTTGGCGTCAGCGAATACGTGAGGTTGGCGGAAGGAAAGAACTGCCATTTCTTTTCCCTGTTGTATAGTGCGGCGGGATCAGCATCGGGATACAGGTATTCCAGTTGCCGCAACTGATCGTTCACTTTATCCATGTTGAAAAATTCAGCCCTCACACCCCAGACCAATCGAAGTTTTTTGCCGATGCGGTTATCAAACATGCCATAACCTGCATACAGCGGAACTTTCTTTTCATCCTCATCTCCGAAAGGAACGATGCCCGCTTTCAGATCATGTTCCGGAGTGAAGAGGTTTCCGATGAAAGGATACACACCTGCATCATTGGCACCCATAGTGGCTCGTATCACATAGAACGTTCGATGCTTGTACCACCCCGAAGTGCCTGCTTTGAAAATATTTCGGGTAATGTTCCAGTTGAAGGGAACCTGAACTGAGAGGTCCCAGGCATAGTTCTTTTCCTTTACCTTACTCCAGCTGCGCAATACGCCGGTAGTGCCGTCTCCGGCAGTGGAACCAGCGGGTCCTTTTGCCTCGATGATATTGTACATATTGAAGTCAGCGCCTTTGGTGAGTCCATCAGGATCATTGAGGAATTCAGCCCAGAGCGCATGATTATCCGGGCGCTGGCGGTCCAGGTGGATATAGCTTCCCATCCAGTTCAGCTTGATTCCTTTGCTGCCGATCAAATGTTCGCCTTTCAGCTGGCTTTGCAAGAGTGTGGATTGTTGTGTATTGTCGAAAAATCCCAGCGATAATGCGTCATTGCTATTGTCTGCATGCTTACCGATGCCTGTCAATAATTGCTGGTCCAGCACTCTTGTGTAAAAATTCTGCCATCCTAATTTGAATTTTTTCCCGCTAAAGCCTGCACCTGCCAGCACACCGATATTGGTAGTGAAACCGTATTGTTTTCCATAAAGTCCGATGCTGTCCATTATTCCACTTTCCATTTTTGCATCGAAGCCATTCCTGCCCGAGATCACATCCTGGGTCTGCAATGTATTCCTGTAATTCACGGAAGCAACAAACCCGATCTTCTTTTCATTTTCCAGCGCATACGTCCTGCCGAGAGAGAATGAATAGTTTTGAGACGGTTGAGCATTCATCTGTTGAACTGCCCAGTTATTTCCGAATGCAACCGGTTCCATTCCTTTGCTGTCGTAATACGCAAGTACATCGTTCTTATTCTTCCAATCTGATTTTCCAAAGAGCTTTCTGTGATCTGAAACGGCGCCCAGGTATTCCTTTCCTTCCAGTTTCAATGTATGGAAAGATTTTCCCGTGGTTCTGTCGTTATAGCCACCACCTACAGTGATGGAGTTGAAATTCTGCGAAGGGATATCTTTGGTTGTTACCTGCACCAATCCACCGCCGAACTCTGCACTCTGGTCCGGTGTGATGGATTTATACACCGCCACATTATCGATCATATTGGTAGGGATCATATCGTAGCTGAAATTCTTCCGGTTCAACTCTGTGCTGGGCATGATCTGTCCATTCAGCATGGCCTGGTTGTATCTTTCGCTCATACCACGGATCACCACATATTTATTTTCCATAGTTGCCAGTCCGCTGATGCGTTTCAGTGTTTCACCGAGATTCTTATCTGGTGTGCGTTGTATCTGTTCCGCGCTGATCCCGTCGCTGATAGCGGCAAAGTTTTTCTGTCTCGCATACAAGGCTGCTACGCTTTCCTTCCTGGCAGATGCTTTCACCACCACGGATTCCAGTGATCCTTTCTCTCTCTTCAGTGTTATATTCAGCTCGAAGTTTTGATTTTCCTTCACTTCAATATCAGTGATCTCCTTTTTTCCATAACCTACAGCAGACAGTTCCGCTTCATATTTCCCTTTCAACAAACTGAGAGTGAATCTGCCATCGATGGCCGTGGTTGTACCTTTTTTCCCGATCCGGATACTTACATCTGCGATGGGTTCTCCACTTTCTTCGTCAACCACTTTTCCCGAAACAAGGCCGCGAGCCTGGGCAGCAACCACCGCGGCTGCCGGCTTAGGCTGAGGTTTAATGATCACCAGTGTGCCATCGATAATGAACTGGTAGTTGGTATTACGCAATGTTGCTTTCAGTGTTTCGCGAATAGAAGCATCTTTGATATTTACATTGATCTTTGTTGACTCATTTACATCCGGCATGGTATAATTGATACGATAGCCGGATTGCCTTTCGATAGCCACCAGCACATCTTTGAGTGCGGTATTGGAGAAACTGATACTGATCTTTTTTGCGGGCGCCTGGGCCGGGGCCTGAAATATCAGCAACACAAACAGCATGCACAGGAAGCCGGTTTGCAATAGTTGGTCCGGGGCAAAGGATCTCCCCTTCCCTCTTTCAAGGGATCTTTTGATAGTGTTGAACATTAGAATTACGCTTTACTTTTTGAAAAGATCACGATATGCAATCATGTGGTCTTTTTATTTAACGATGATGGTTGAATCCCTGATCACGTATTTGAAATCGCCCAGCAGGCTCAGTGCATGCACGATCTGTTGTGGTGTATGTTGATTGAAACTTGCTCTGTACAAGCGATTGGCGGCGGATCTGTTTTCGATCTTGTAATTAAGTCCATAACTGTTTTGTATAGCCGTAAGTACTTCTGCCAGGGTTGCATCTTCAAAAATGAATTCATTCCTTGTCCAACCCGCGATCGCATCTTTATTACAATTCAGTTCTTTCCAGTTTCCGTCTTTCTTATGGAATACGCCTGCTTTACCGGGTGTGAGCAAAAGCGATCGAAGCTTACTATTGGTGCCGAATGATACTTTTCCTGTTTTTACGGCTACACTTACCTGTTTGCCTTCAGGTCTGTTGCTTACCTGGAAGGAAGTGCCCAGCACCTGCACGGCAAGACTATCAGTTTTCACCATGAAAGGCATGGCTTCATTGGGCGTTACTTCCAAAAAGATCTCTCCGCTCACCAGTTCCACTTCCCTGCTCTTACCGGCAAATACCTGCGGATATTTCATGGTGGTGCCGCCATTCAGATAGATCACAGTCCCGTCTCCCAGTGTGAGGCGGCTTCTTTCACCAGGTTTGGTATTGACCTCGTTCCAGGCTATTGCTGTCAGTTTTGACGGAGATGATAATTTTCGATAAGACCAGTAGCCTCCAGCAGCTCCACAGGCTACTATCACACCTACCAGGCAGGCTGCGCGAAGCCTGGCGGATTGCCACCAGCGGCGGCCTTTCATTGGAACTATTACAGATTCCTGCTCTGTATGTAATTGTTGATATACAGCTTCAAAATTCCTTGCAGCGCGTTCCTTCTCTTCTGGCGTTGGCGCCGGTCCGTTCAGCATTTCCTCCCAGACCTCAGACGCATGCAAATGCCCCTGTTGTTGCGAAGCCTCCTGCGCCAGGGCTTCCTGTAACAGGGATGCCTCTTCCTGCGACAGATTTCCTTCAGCCAATTTTTTCAGTAACAGGTCTAATGTTCGCTTTTCCAAAATATCCTTTATTACTATTACAAAGCTGAAGACTCCGTACCCTGAGTAAATCAGGTTACGGAATTGTTACCATCAAAAAGATAGAAAAGTAGAAAAAGACACAATGTGTAAGCGAAACAAGCTTACGCAGATCTTTCAGTGCGGCGCTGATATGCCCTTCCACTGTTTTTACTGCCAGACCTTCCAGGTCGGCGATCTGGTTATACGTAAGTCCTGCTTCCCGGTGAAGACGGAAGCAGCGGAGCCTTTGTGCAGGTTTGATGGATTGAAGTGCGCGGTGATAGAGCAGGTCGCTTTCTTTTTGCAGCAGTTGAACCGGGCCTTTGTTATGATCAGTCAGCTGTGCAGATCCCAGGGCCCATGTTAATGCATCGATCCTTTTTTTTTCAGCAACAGCTTTCTGAAGATGATTCAACATAGTGGTGTATACGATGGAGAAGAGCCATCCTTCCAGTGAGCGGCCCGGATCGATCTGTGACCTGTTTTGCCAGACCTTGATATACACTTCCTGGATGATATCATCAATAAAACGATTGTGGTGCAATTGTTTGTTGAGATACCTGAGCACGGCATGGTGCGTTTGATGGAAGAACGCCTGGAATGCCTGCTCATCACCTTTTTTTATTTTCAAAGCCAGTTGTTGCATACAATGCTGGATGAATCTTTGGTGCCTATAAAAGTAGCCGCTTTTTCCAAAGAGCAAGATGTGTACGCATTACCAATACATTAAGGATTAATGCGGATTTTACTAATTTTGCGCGCTATGAAAAAGATTGCCCTGCTTCTAACCATTACAACCAGCGCCTGTGGTCTGCAGCTCAACGCACAGGAAATAGAAAAAGAGAATGAGCTGAACCCTGTAACCGTCACTGCTTCCATGATACGGCAGCGTGCATCGGAAACAGGCCGTAATATAACAGTGATCAAAGGAGAACAATTCAGACAACTGCCAGTGCATTCGCTGGATGAACTGCTTCGCTATCTTCCCGGCGTGGAGATCCAGGCCCGCGGACCGATGGGCTCGCAGAGCGATATCGTGCTGCGTGGCGGCACATTCCAGCAAGTGCTGGTGATCCTCGATGGCATGCGTTTGAACGACCCCAATACCGGCCATTTCAATAGTTATATTCCGATTGCACCTGCAGAGATCGAGCGCATAGAAGTGCTTAAAGGCGCTTCATCCGCTATTCACGGCCCGGATGCCGTTGGCGGTGTGATCAATATCATCACCAAATCCTTCGCAGCACAGAAAGGTGCAGAAGCCCTGCAATTGTCTGCCAGCACAGGTGCAGGTGAATACGGTCTCTGGAATGCCGATGCAGGATTCCTGTACAGCAAGAATAGACTTACCCTTGCAGGCGGCGTTCTCCATAACCAGGCGGATGGTGTGCAACAACGCGGCACTACCGGCTTCTTCAATAACACCACAGCCAGCGTATCCGCCAATTACCACCTCAGTTCCAAATGGAATGTTGCTTATCGCTTCGCTTACGACAACCGCGATTTTGCGGCCCAGAACTATTACACCACCTTCCTCTCCGATACAGCCAGCGAAGAGGTTACATCACGCTGGCACCAGCTGCGGATCGGTTACCAGGATGAGCAGCAAAGTCTTTCCCTCGATGCCGGTTTCAAATCCGTAAGCGATCATTACAAATACAATAATGTATCCATCGCCAATAACAGTACATCAAGATTGTTCCAGAGCCGCCTCATTTACCAGCGAAAACTCTCTTCCTCCACAAACCTCGTAGCCGGTGCTAACCTGATGGATAAGAATATAGAGAGCAACGACAGAGGCAATCATTCGCTCCTCATCGTTTCTCCGTTCGTTTCTTTATCACAATCACTCTGGAAAGGATTTACAGTAAGGCCTTCATTGCAATGGGTGTTCTTCGGCAGCATCTCCAATGAACTGGCGCCACAGATCGATATCTCGCAGAAAGCAGGACAATTCCAACTCCGCGGCAGCGTTGGCAAAACCATCCGTGATGCAGATTTCACGGAGCGTTACAACAACTATAACAAGGCACTGGTGACCAGCGGACGGATCGGCAATCCCAATCTCAATTCAGAAACATCTGTGAGCTACGAAGCAGGTGCAGACTGGTTTTACGGCGAGCACCTGAAACTCTCCGCCACTTTTTTCCAACGCTATCACAAGAGCCTGATCGATTACAGCAATACTGCTTATGCGGATATGCCGAGAAAAGACAATCTCTCACCCTCCGGCACATACGCACTGGCAAAGAATATCTCTTCCGTAGAAACAACAGGATGGGAAACCGATGTGCAATACATTCATCCTTTCTCCGCGCAACATAAACTCACAGCCAGCCTTGGCCTGGTTTGGCTGAGCAGCGAAAGCAGTGAAAGCACGCCGAGCTTTTATATTTCCTCGCATGCTAAACTGCTGACCAATTTCTCCGTGATCTGGAGTTTGAAGAACCTGAGCCTGAGCGTGAATGGGATGTATAAAAAAAGAGAAAAACAGAACCTGCCTGCTATCAATGCAACCGTGAGCAGGGATTATTTCCTGATCAACGGTCGCGCGCAATATGCTTTCTGGAAACAAAGGCTGGGCGTGTTTGTTCAGGTTGATAATGCCTTCGATCAAAGTTACAGTGATCTGTTAGGAACCCCAATGCCTGGAAGATGGCTGATGGGAGGATTGCAGGTGAGATGGAGTAAATAACTGAATAAATCAAGAGAAGGCGCTTTCACCAAAGCGCCTTCTTAACAAAAAGAAAAGGAACAAATACCGGATACTGCATGATCAGTAAATTCCGGTACACCAATCGGGGTTCTGGCATCCTGAACCGTAAAACGCAGTCTGGAAAAGCGTTTCAAGCCTTCCACCTCATTTCCCTTTAGCATAATTTTAAGAATCCAATGATTTGTTTTGCGCAAAAAACAAGTCATGAAAACAAAACTCCTACTCATTCTTTTTGCCGCTTCTTTGGCCGGCAGTTGTAAAAAAAGCGACAAACATTCAGAAGCTCCAAAAGAGGATTTTATCCAGCTTCAGCAGATGGAACATGAAAACGGCACCATCCGTTTTCAATACAATGAACAGAACCAGCTTACCAAAATTGAACAACTGGAACGTATTGGTGATGGATCAGTCTTCCAACCCTACCAATACACCAATTTCACCTGGACCAACGGCATCGTTACCAAAGCCGAACTTTTTGATAAATCCGGCAATCTTTTTTACAAAAGAACAAACTGCAAATATGAAGTTGATGCGCAAAAGCGGATCGCCTATATTGCAAGAACATTCTATCATGAAAACGGAACTGTAGACAGAAAAGACACGGTGGATTTCACTTTCAATGCAAAGGACCAACTGGTTGGCGTGGAATTCAGCGGCGAGAATTATCACGCATACTCTTATGATGCGCGGGGCAATTTCATGCCCGAAGACCTGCAGGAGCTTAATGACAACGAAGTATACACTTATGCCTATGATTTCCGTTACGACAATAATCCAAATCCTTTCGCATCAAAGGGCCTGGGATTGCATGTATTCTCCGTATACTTCGACGAACCTTTTCTCGTAAACCAGCTGCTCTCCAGGAACAATCCCGTATATGCGAAAACAACACTCGGTCATACGATACTTGGAGAACACAATATTCCTCTTTACAGCAATGAGAACAGTTATACTTCTGAATTCAGCAATTCATTCGACACCAATGGAGGGTTGAAAGAAGCAGGATTGAAATATGCCTACCAGAGAAAAGAGAACGGGAATGTGGTGGACGGTTATACGGAGCATACATTGCTGCGGTTCACTTGTTTGAAGAAGCAATAGTATACAAAAAACAAAAGCCGTCTCCAAAAGAAGACGGCTTTCCTATTTTATGGAATGAAAGTCTATGTTACTTTACTTCCTCGAACTCGGCATCGGTTACATTTTCACCACCACCGTTATTCGATTGACCAGCTCCGTTAGCACCTGCCTGATCAGCGCCAGGTTGTGCGCCACCCTGCTGTTGTGCTTTGTAAATCTCTTCGGAAGCGGCTGTCCAGGCATTGTTCATCTCAGCTGTAGCAGCATCGATAGCGGCAATATCCTGTGATTTGTGTGCTTCCTTGAGTTTATTGAGTGCGGTTTCGATCGGTGCTTTTTTATCAGCAGGGATCTTATCGCCAAACTCTTTGAATTGTTTTTCGGTCTGGAAGATCAGACTGTCTGCAGCATTCACTTTGTCAACCTTTTCACGGGCTTCCTTATCGGTAGCCTCGTTGGCGCGTGCTTCTGCCTTCATCTTTTCCACTTCGTCCTTGCTCAGACCGGAACCGGCTTCGATACGGATCTTCTGTTCCTTGCCAGTGCCTTTGTCTTTAGCGGTTACGTGCAGGATACCGTTGGCATCGATATCGAAGATCACTTCGATCTGCGGAACGCCGCGCGGTGCTGGTGGGATGCCATCCAGGTTGAAGGTACCGAGGCTCTTGTTCTGATTGGCCATCGGACGCTCGCCCTGCAGAACATGGATCTGTACGCCGGGCTGGTTATCGCTGGCAGTAGAGAATGTTTCTGATTTTCGTGTAGGGATGGTAGTGTTGCTGTCGATCAGACGGGTCATAACGCCACCCATGGTTTCGATACCGAGAGAGAGCGGGGTTACGTCCAGCAGCAGAACGTCTTTCACTTCACCAGTGAGTACAGCACCCTGGATAGCAGCGCCGATCGCTACTACTTCATCGGGGTTAACACCTTTGTTGGGTTTCTTTCCGAAGAATTTCTCAACGATCTCCTGAACCTTGGGGATACGTGTGGAACCGCCTACGAGGATCACTTCATCGATCTGGGAAGTGCTGAGGCCTGCATCTTTCAGGGCCTGCTCGCAGGGCTTGAGGCAACGCTCGAACAGCTTGTCTGCCAGTTGTTCGAATTTTGCCCTTGTGAGTTTTTTCACCAGGTGTTTGGGAACGCCATCCACTGCGGTGATATAAGGGAGGTTGATCTCTGTTTCGCTGGAAGAAGACAGTTCCACTTTTGCTTTTTCAGCAGCTTCTTTCAAACGTTGCAAAGCCATCGGGTCTTTGCGGAGATCAACAGCTTCATCAGCTTTGAATTCGTCGGCCAGCCAGTCCATGATCACTTTATCGAAGTCGTCACCACCGAGGTGCGTATCACCGTTGGTTGATTTCACTTCAAATACGCCATCGCCCAGTTCGAGGATGGAGATATCGAAGGTACCACCACCGAGGTCGAATACTGCGATCTTCTCGTCGTGCTTGGCTTTATCGAGACCATAGGCCAGTGCGGCGGCTGTGGGCTCATTCACGATACGGCGTACGTTCAGGCCGGCGATCTCACCGGCTTCTTTGGTAGCCTGACGCTGAGCGTCATTGAAATAGGCAGGAACGGTGATCACCGCTTCTGTTACTTCCTGTCCGAGGTAATCTTCTGCAGTCTTCTTCATTTTCTGAAGGATCATGGCAGAAATTTCCTGCGGGGTATATAAACGTCCGTCTATGTCAATACGTACGGTATTATTGTCACCTTTGGCAACTTTATAGCTCCAGTGGCTGATCTCTTCTGACACTTCATCAAAGCGGCGTCCCATAAAACGCTTCACGCTCATGATGGTGTTGTGTGGGTTCGTAATGGCCTGTCTTTTGGCCGGATCTCCTACCTTTCTTTCACCGTTCTTCAAAAAAGCCACCACAGACGGGGTTGTACGTCGTCCCTCATCATTGGCGATAACCACAGGTTCATTGCCCTCCATTACTGCTACGCAGGAGTTGGTTGTACCCAGGTCAATTCCTATTATCTTTCCCATAATTGTGCTGAATTTAATGTTCGCTTATTGGTTATCAATCATTATGCCCATTGGTGGAAAGGTGAAAAATTGGCAGTATCTTCCGTTTTCAAACATGTTTTCTGATGGAATGGCTGTGGATCATACTGGGTTTTGTGCTAATTGTTCTGGGTATCCTGGGCAGTCTGCTGCCTGTACTGCCAGGACCGCCGATCGCCTGGTTCGGACTCCTGCTCCAGAACCTCCGCGATCCCAATCCTTTCAGCACCCAGTTCCTGGTGATCTGGGCAGGCATTGTGATAGTGACCATCATCCTCGATTATGTGATCCCCATCTACGGCACCAAAAAATTCGGAGGCACCAAATACGGGGCCTGGGGCTGCACACTCGGCTTCCTCCTCGCCTTCTGGATGGGACCCTGGGGCGTGATCATCGGTCCATTCATCGGCGCGTTCGTGGGCGAAATGATCGGTGGACAGGATTCCAACCGCTCGCTGAAAGCCGCTTTCGGTTCATTCATCGGCTTCCTGGTGGGCTCCTTCCTGAAAATTGTGGTCTGCTTCATGATGCTCTGGTACCTCATCAAATCTATTTGGTAACTTTCTGGTATGGAACTGACAAGGGATACCTGCCAGCGCATCGTTGCCGCCAAAATATACATGGACGATAATTTCCATGCACCCATTAACCTGGAAGGCATTTCCGAACGCGCTTTCTTCTCCCGTTTCCATTTTCATCGTCTCTTCTGCCGCGTGTACAGGAAAACGCCACACCAGTACCTGACGCGCAAGCGGCTGCTCAAAGCACAGGAACTGCTGCAGCAGGATCTGTCAGTCACAGAAGTTTGTAACGAAGTAGGCTTCGAAAGCATCGGCTCCTTCAGCGTATTGTTCAAAAAAGAGACCGGCATGGGACCGCAAATGTTCCGCAACATGATGCTCATGCGGAAACAGAAAGCCAAAGAGCAGCCAAAAGCGTTCATCCCTCACTGTTTCATTCATCAGCTGGTGGAAAAGAAATAACCTCTCCTCTGAAAAGCAAGATCCGAGAAATGGAATGCCCGCTACTTCCCTAGCTTTATTCCTTATTTAAATCAACGATCATGATCACAAAAATGACGCACACTTCCCTGTTCGTAACGGACCAGGACAAAGCCTATGATTTCTATGTGAACAAGCTCGGCTTCAAAGTGAACACGGATGTAACCATGCCACCGCATGGATGTGAAGAAGGAAAAGAACCGCCACCAGACGCAAAGATGTTCCGCTGGCTTACACTCAATGCGCCCGATCAGCCGGATTTCGAGATCATCCTCATGAGTACCGACAGCTTCGAGCCCGACGATAAAAAAGCGCTGGAACACTTACTCAGCAAAGGTGTGATGGGATGCGGCGTTTTCTATACTTCCAATTGTATTGCCACCTATGAAGAACTGAAAGCAAAGGGCGTGGAATTCAAATCCGAACCGCGCGAACAATTCTATGGCATCGAATGTGTGATGACGGACGGCTGCGGCAACTGGTTCAGCATGACGGAACCCAAAGCCCATTAAGCGCTCTCGTTGCTCTTCACCGCCTCCACTTTGAAGGTGAATTGTTTTTGGGTGAGATAACTGAAGCTCACTACTATTATTGTAGTGAAGATCTTAGCCACGGTGGGATAAAAATGGAATTGCTCCACGAACAATTTAATGAAGACATAATTGAGCCCTATGCACACCACCACCAGCAGGAAATAACGGAAAAGCTGCACCCTGCCCTTCAACGTAGAACCGGGAAAAACAATGAATCTGTTCAGTAAATAGCCGGTCGGGAAACTAACGGTAAACGAAATGAGGAATGCCATGATATGCGGACTGATGGCCCCATGAATGTATGCACTACCTGTTTTTCGAGGATGAAATTGTAGCTGATATAATAGATAAAGATGTCCAACAGTGTATTCCCACCGCCACAGGCGGCATATCTGAAGGTTTGCAGAGGCATCCACTTTTTGAATGGTGGATAGAAAAAATTGATAATACTATTGACCCAGTCTTTCAGCATCATGTTTGAATTCGCGCTGCGAAGTTAGGGGAAAGAGCTGACAGGATTATAGGCGTCCGGCTGGGTCTTGTTGATTATTACATTAAATTTGCCCCCTTAAATCATGTAAATGGGCATTGTTGCAGCAATTCAATCGGCCGTTCATCAGCAGATAAAGTTATTATACCAGACAGATTTTCCTGCCGCTTCAGCATTGGTAAACGAAACCAAGCCTGAATTCGAGGGAGATTATACCGTAGTGCTCTTTGCACTGGTGAAACCGTTGAAAAAGAGTCCCGAAGGGCTCGGACAGGAGCTCGGCGCCCAACTGGTGGCCGCCCATCCGGAACTGTTCAGCGCATTCAATGTGATCAAGGGTTTCCTGAACCTCAGCATTGCCGAAACTTACTGGCTTCAGTTCCTGGACCAGCATGCCGCCAATGCCCAATTCGGTTACCATCCGGCAAATGGACAAAAAGTGATGGTGGAATACTCCTCCCCCAACACCAACAAGCCCCTGCACCTTGGTCACCTTCGCAACAATTTCCTCGGCTGGAGCATCGCTGAGATAGCCAAAGCCAATGGCTTTGATGTGGTGAAGACCTGCATCGTGAACGACCGCGGCGTGCATATCTGCAAAAGCATGCTGGCCTGGCAACGTCTCGGCAATGGCGCCACTCCCGAAAGCACCGGCATCAAAGGCGATCATTTCGTGGGTGATTACTACGTGAAATTCGAGAACCTGCTGAAAGAACAAACAGCTCCCATTCTTGAAAAATTCTCCAAAAACGATACTTCGGATGTAGATGCCAGTGAGTTGCCAAAACTCACAGCCATCCTGAATAAATTACCAGAGCTCAGCGGCGATAAAAAGAAAGAAGCGGAAGACGAGATCAAAGAGATCGCCCGCAACAGCACGGAAGCCATGCGTGCCGTTCGCCAGATGCTGATCAAATGGGAACAGGGCGACCTGGAAACGATGGCCCTCTGGGAAAAAATGAACAGCTGGGTGTACGAAGGTTTCAACGCCACCTACAAGCGCATCGGCTCCGACTTCGATAAAACATACTACGAAAGCAATACATATTTATTAGGTAAAGAGCTGGTGGAATCCGGCTTGCAGAAAGGCGTGTTCTATGCAAAGGAAGATGGCAGTGTTTGGATCGATCTTACCGCCGATGGCCTGGACGAAAAAATCGTAAGAAGAAAAGACGGCACATCCGTGTATATCACGCAGGATATTGGCCTGGCCGTTCAGAAATACGAAGAATACAAATCTGATCAGAGCATTTATGTAGTGGGCGATGAACAGAATTATCATTTCAAAGTACTGAAGCTGATCGCGCAGAAACTGCAACTGCCTTCTGCCGATGGAATTTATCATCTCAGCTATGGCATGGTGGAACTGCCCAGTGGAAAAATGAAAAGCCGTGAAGGTACTGTGGTGGATGCCGATGACCTGATTGCTGAAATGGTAAAGATCTCTGCGGCAAAGACCGAAGAATTAGGAAAAGTAAAAGACTTCAATGAAGCGGAGCTGGCCGAATTGTATGATACGCTGGGACTTGGAGCTTTGAAATTCTTCCTGCTGCGTGTTGATCCGAAGAAGAAAATGCTGTTCAACCCGGAGGAGTCCATAGAGTTCCAGGGATTCACCGGGCCGTTCATTCAGTATACGCATGCGCGGATCAAATCCATTCTGCGTAAAGAAGAAAGTGGAATTACGGGTAGTGCAGTGAATAGTGGTCAGTTGTTCCCATTAGAGAAGTCCGTGATCACATTGGCAGAGCAATTCCCTGCTATCATAGCACAGGCTAACGCTGAGCATAATCCTTCCGTGATCGCGAATTACATTTTTAGAGTAGCACAAACATTCAATTCTTTTTATACAGAGCATTCGGTGATGAACGCGGAGTCTGCTGAGAAAAAACAACTAAGATTGAAGCTGGCAGCAATCACATCGCAGATCATTGCTACAGGGATGAAGTTGTTGGGAATTAAGGTTCCGGAGAGGATGTAAAATTGTTAAGCTTATAAACAAACCGCCTAAGTTCTGATTCTTAGACGGTTTGTTATTTTCCTTCATAAATCAGTAACTTCAACAGGTGCGAAACAAGCATTTAATATCATCGTTGTTGCCCAAACACCTTTTTTGGGATATGAATTATGATCTCCTGGATATAGATCGAGATCAGGATATAATTATTCCAAGGGCTTTGTATATGACAACTCCATCAACATTTCATTTGGATATTGACAAATTAGAGAGCCTGTACACTTCAGATCAAATTATAAGCGTGTTGAAAACTACCAGAGAACTCATCAGCAATGAAGTGTGTGAGTTAGTTGCCAACAGATATTCCATAGCTGTGTTTCGCAGGTTCTCGCTTTAGATTCTGAATAGCCCAATCAATTCATCAACTTCTTCACCGATCTGAAAATATCCGCCTTCGTAAACGGCTTCTCAATAAAATCATCGGCGCCATTATCTAAAGCCACATCTCTCGCTGCCGCATCCAGTCCGGAGATCATAATTACTTTTGTTGCCGGATGTTGCTTTTTTATATCGCCAATATAATCGATCCCGAAACCATCAGGCAGGCGATTATCTAACAATACCAGTGCAGGCTGTTCCTGTAGAAGATATTCCCCTGCTTTTGCCAGGCTGGGAACATGATCGATTTCCATATCCTGACCATCCAGCAGCAGGTTCAACAAGAGGCAGAGATCGCCTTCATCTTCAATGATCAATACTTTGCGCGTATTAGTCTTCGTGGGCTGTGCTTTCATACGTTGCTTGGTTTGTTCAAGCAGGATATAAAAATGTTATGCCAGGTTCTTATCATCAGAGCGATGCCCGGATATGCGATTGATCTCTTCCTCAAATTCCTCTACTGTTGGAATGCTGGATTTCAATTCCTCCGGTAAAGCTTCTGTTAAAGTGAATTCGCTTACACCTATTGGTTTGTTGATCCCCCTAAGTGCGTATTCTACTTCCAGGGATGTTTTGTTCTTACATAGCAAGATACCAATGGTAGGCTGGTCACTGGCATCTTTCAACAGATCATCGATCACAGAAAGATAAAAGTTCATTTTACCTGCATATTCCGGCTCAAACTCCGTGACTTTAAGTTCGATCACAATGAAACAACGTAAGCGGATATGATAAAAAAGAAGGTCGAGAAAATATTCCTTCTCTCCTACCTTGATCGGAAATTGTCTGCCTAAGAAAGCAAATCCTTTTCCAAGCTCTAATAAAAATCGGGTGATCTGCTCCGTTAATTGTTTTTCCAGATCAAGCTCCTGAACATGCGATTCAAGTGCTAAGAAACTGAAATTGTAGGGGTCTTTCAATATTTGCTGGGCTAACAATGCCTGTTGTGCGGGTAAGGTCTCTTTGAAATTCGAAAGCGCTTTTCCCTGGCTGTCGAATAATTTTTGTTCGATATGAAGGGAAAGCACTGATCGGCTCCAGTTATTTTCAATGATCTGGCAGATATAAAACAATGCTGCTTTAGGATCACTTACTTTATTAAGGATAAGAAGATGGTGGCCCCAGGGAATTTCGGCGAGAAGTTGCCGCACAATTACAAAATCCTGATTTTCAAATTCTTCCGCTACATAATGAGTTACATTATCTGCTATATTTTTTGGAAAGTCCAATTCTGCGACAGCTTGTCGCAGAATTTCGTTGCAGTAAAAAAGATAGAACCTTCTGGTATCCCAAAGGTTTCGTGAAGAAAAATCCGAAATGCCTGGAAACTCAGCTTTCAAATCTTTGGAAAGCTGATCAATGATGCGTGATCCCCAGGAGTGTTCAGCTTGCTTTTCTGAGATCACTTTACCAATGTTCCAATAGAGAAGTATCAATGATCTATTAACAGCAAGCGCAGCTTTTGACTGACTGCTTTTTATCCTTGCCTTAATTTCATTCAACATTAACCTGTATTCAAATGGCGCAGCATGCTCTTCCATAAAGGTGAGTTTACGTGAATAATTTTCCCGTCTTGTCTTAATGCTGCTGCCAGTTCAATTCAAGTTACTCCAGGTACGCTCCTGTCACGTTCTTTCCATCTGTTTCTACGTATATATGTTCCTGTAATGTTGTTGCCAGACTCATTCCGATATAATCCGTATTTACCGGAAAGGTCTTATGTGTGCGGTCCACCAGTGCGAGGGTTTGCATTTTGGCGGGATGAGATGCCAGAAAAGGCTTCATGGCATATAGCATAGTGCGGCCGGAGTTGGCCACATCATCGATCAGAATGATCACCTGTTTATTGAAGTCGGGGGTTTCACTTAGAACAACTTCCCCGGGATTTCTTTTATCGAGAGAGATATGGATGAGGTCGATAGTAGCGGTATGGATCTGCTGCAGCAATTGCTGCATGATGGTGGCAATCACACTGCCGTTCTCGCGGATACCAGCCAGGATGATCCTGTTGGCGTCGAGGTTGTTCTCCACGATCTCATAGGCCATGCGTTGGAGTTTCTTTTTAGCCGTTTCCTGGTCCAGTATATAGTTCCTTTCCATCTGATTTTTTTTCAAATCTAATAAAAAACTGAAAACTTGTATCTTAGCGGGCATAACACTTGTTTTCATGTCTATTATCCAGCAAATAGTTTTTGTAATAGCCGCCGGTTTTGCCATCTGGTTATTTGCAAAAAATATCAGCAAGATCCGCCGTAATATCCTATTGGGAAAAGATGAAGATTACTCCGATAATCCTTCCGCACGCTGGCGCAACACACTATTACTGGCATTTGGACAAAAAAAGATGTTCCGCAATCCCCTGGTGGCCGTCCTGCACTTTGTGGTATATGCCGGGTTTGTGATCATCAATGCCGAGATGCTCGAGATCATGCTCGATGGCGTCCTCGGTACCCACCGTCTCTTTGCTCCCATGCTGGGTGGTTTCTATAATTTCCTGATCGATGCATTTGAGATCCTGGCCTTTGGCGTACTGCTCGCCTGTGCCGTGTTCCTCATCCGACGCAATATCATCAAACTGAAAAGATTCATCAGCCACGACCTGGACGGATGGCCGCGCAGCGATGCCAACTACATCCTTATTACAGAGATCGTGCTCATGGCGCTTTTCCTCACCCTCAATGCATCCGATACGCTGCTGCAACAACGTGGATACAGCCATTTTGCCGAGCACCCCACTGGTAATTTCGTGATCAGTCAGTGGATGCATCCACTGTTGAATGGGATGAGTAACGAAGGTCTTCTTGCACTCGAAAGATCCACCTGGTGGCTGCATATCCTCGGCGTGCTGGCATTCCTGAACTACCTGCCCTACTCGAAACACCTGCATATTATCCTCGCCTTCCCCAATGCCTATTACGCAAGACTGGAGCCCAAAGGCAAAATGGAGAACATGCAGAGCATCCAGAACGAAGTTCTTTATGCCATGCAACCGGAACTGGCTCCTGCCAATGCCGTTGCTCCTGATAAATTCGGTGCGAAAGATGTGATGGACCTCAGCTGGCGCAACCTCCTGGATGCTTACAGCTGCACGGAGTGCGGCCGCTGTTCGGCAGCTTGTCCTGCCACACAGACCGGTAAAGCTCTTTCACCACGCAAGATCATGATGGATACCCGCGACCGTGCCGAAGAAGTAGGAAAGAATATCGATAAGAATGGCAGCTTCACAGACGATGGCAAATCACTCCTTCACGATTATATTTCTACTGAAGAACTCCGAGCCTGCACTACCTGCAATGCCTGTGTACAGGAATGTCCGGTAAGCATCAGTCCGCTGGAGATCATATTGCAACTTCGCCGTTACCTGATCATGGACGAAAGCAATGCGCCACAGGAATGGAACACCATGTTCAGCAATATCGAGAACAATTTCGCTCCCTGGAAGATGAGCCCCGAAGACCGGGATAAATGGACAGAGACGGTGTAGTTAGATTCCAGCCCGACTGGACCCATTTTTTTGCAGGACTGTATCCGAGGAATATCTAAAGTTTGCTGTCAAAGGTATGCAGGAGGCATGGAAAAGGTATTAAAAGAGAGTTTCATTCCGGGTTTCACTTGTAGTTTTCTTCCTCATCATCCTATACCCCTGAACAATCGCCGTAACCGCAAACACTCCCCCTATTACATAATTCAGCACATTCTGATTTCCATTCAGGGTATTTACTATCATCCTTCCACCAAAAATAAAAACAGCATTACCCAGAAAAGTGCCAAATCCGATTCCCGAAATATATGCATTGTAATGCGATGCTTTCGGCAACAAAATATTCTTCGCAAACAACACCGTACTCCAACCAAACCAGAATGGGATCTGTACCGGATTGATCGCGCTCATCGTGATCCCTAAAAAGAATCTCGGCATTGTATTACTCAATATCACATTCTTGCCTTCGCCGGAAGGGTGCGCTGCTGCAATAAAAGAAGAAACTGCCAGCGCCACGATGATCACCAGCGTGATCCAGTTCAGCCAGCGAAAAAGTTTTTCCTGTTTCCTTACCCAATCCATCGCCACCAGCGATAATCTCACATAACAGATCTCCACCAGCAGGGCGCCCAGCGAAAACCCAAGCGCGGGGCGTATCCCATCTGTTACTGCTATCTGCATGGCTGCCACATTCAGCGTTCCCAGCGGTAATGTGCCCAGGAAACTGATGCCAAGTCCAACACAAAAAATGCGAAGTAACTGCATGCAGGATTAATAAGATGATTTGAAAAAAGATGTGCCGCTTCTAATCCGTCATCGCGTCCAGCTTTTCGGAAAGCGCTTTGTTCTCCCTGAACATTTCGATCCCTTCGCGAAGCGATAAATACGGATGCCCCTTCCTCCTGTTCTGGCGACTGATACGATTCAATATGATCCAGTGCCGCACGATCTCCTTCCATGCAAAGAAAAGGGAATGTTTCGGATCATAGATATGTGTAGGCTCAGAGCCGGCGCCATTCACTTCGATAATAGCAAAATGCTTTCCGGCTTTGAGCTCTTCCCAGCTCTGGTACCGAACATCCAGGCGTCCATAATAAAAATCAGGGATCTGCCTGCAAAGTGCATCGATAGTTTCCGTAAGCATTTCATCCGTGCGATGGCTCACATCCAGGAACAACGCGCCACGCGCATGATTGCCGAATGGCGAGATCACATGCTTCTCCCCTTTGCTTAGCACAGTATCCAAAAATTCGCCATGAATGGTTTCATAACTCTCCATATACATCAGCGCGCGCTTGTTCTTCAGTAACAATTCACGCATACTGTGAACACCGTCGCCGGTAACGCTCATGAATTCTTTCTCCACGATACCGGTGATGCTTCCACGATCCTGGTCCGGATAGCGGCAATAAAAGATCCCCACTTCATTCTTGTAAGGTACATATTCCTGTATATGGAAATCGAGAAAGGCCGTTTGCGCATAGGCGCGTACGTCATCGTCCGAACCAAGCACTTTCACACCACGTCCACGGCCGCCTACATTGGGTTTGCCCATAAGCGGATAGGATAATCCTTTACGCTGCAGCTCGGCAAGCACATGATCGGCATTACAGGGCAGGGCAAAAAATGCTGTGCGCGGATGCCATTCTTCCGGGATCATCGGAACGATCTCTTCCTTCGATTCGTTCAAAAAACCTCCATTGCGGATGCGTGGATTGGCGGCTGCAAAAAAGAAAAAAGAACGGGCGCGTAAACAAAGCAGGAACCATACGGGATAGATGCAGGCATATACGGCGCCAAAGCTCCAGTACTCCCAGTTGAACAGCCGGATGAAAAATGGTTGATGGAAGAACCTTTGAAAGGAATTCATTATCTGCCTGCCATTATTTTTTCCAGTGATAAAGATACGGATACAGTTTCACTGCTTTGCAGGTCAAGGTACTGCATCAGTGTATCGGATGAACTGAGTTGCAGTTGTGTTACGCTGACGGTGCCAACTTTGCCGCCGCGGTTCATGAGGAGATCGTTGTGCTGATCGCCATCGCCGGTGAACTGGTGGAAATGCATGATGGCTTCCCCATCGGGTTGCCCGTTTCGTTTCAACCATTCATCAAACCAGGATTTGCGCTTATTGATCACTGTTTCATCGTAGAGAGTAACAGAACTCCAGATATAGGGCTTTTCGCCATTCAGATCCCGCTGGTATTTGCGCTTGCCGTCCCACCTGCATTCGAAGAGTAGTCTTTCTTCCCAGAGCACGGCTGTAAAGGGCTCGATATTATTCAGGTTGATGGCCATGAAACTATTGATGGGAGAACTGCTATCGAGCAGATCGAGCAATATAAGGCCCCTGCTCTTCCTGTAGGGAGGTTGTGGTGAATGCGCCACAAAGCCGCCATTAAGAAAAACGAGTGCATTGCCATTCTCGTGGGCGGCGATCCAGGTGCCACCGGCATGCGGGTCTTTTGGAAAGAGAATATGTCCTGATGGGAATTCAGTGATGGCGGGAGCCGCAGCGGACGGCCGCCAGTTCTTTTCGTCTCTGTTAGAGGTAATGTACAGGCGATTGCCTGTAGGTACAAAAGTTACTGTGCACATTGTTGCTTATGCTTAACTGTGGATGATGCCACCCCGAAATTCTCCGGCAGTACAATATCCGCTACTTCTTTGATGCCGATCCTGATCAATGCCATATGGTGAATGGTATGCTCCAGATTGTAGGCCACTTCGCGATAATAATTGGTGCCGATCTGAACAGGGATATCTGAATGCTCGTCGTAGGCTGCTTCCAGTACCAGCATCCTGTCGGCCCTTGCCAGGTTTTGGTGGATGGATTGCAGGAGGGAACCGGCCAGCTCTTTATCGGTTTCGATCAGGAGGTCCCTTTTTCGTTTTTCATAGTTCACGGTTCCGCTTTCATAACCCTGCTCCAGGCATTGAAACAGTTCGATGATATGCCTTACATGCTGACCAATGGTATGATCAGAGAGTGTTTTGCAGGGCTGAACATACTCTTGCCCGGACAATTGCTCCAACGTCCCGGCAAGCTGAACAAAAATGTTGTTGACAGCCTGTTGTAATTGCATCGGTTCGATAGTTTGTATTAGCGTTTATTTTGCTACAACTCGGGCATGAGGGTTCGGGCGGTTTTCCGGAGGACAGGGGTTGTAGCCTTTAGCTACAATCTATAAATAACGTGCCAGCTTTTGATTTGTGCCTCAATGTTATGCAATATGTACCGGCTTTTGAACTTTTGCTGTAGATTTACAAAAATTTTTTTGAATGCATGTACCAAGCATGGCCGAAATGATGGCAAATGGCCAGAACCCGGAGATCCTTTTCTGGGTAGGGTGTTCAGGTAGTTTTGACCAGCGCGCACAGAAGATCACCAAAGCATTTGCCACTATTCTGCACAAGGCCGGTATCAGTTTCGCGATCCTTGGAAAAGAAGAATTGTGTACGGGCGACCCCGCCCGAAGAGCCGGAAATGAATTCATGTTCCAGATGATGGCTTACCAGAACATCCAGATCCTGAATGGTTACGGCATTAAGAAAATTGTCACTACCTGTCCCCACTGCTTCAATATCTTCAAAAATGAGTACCCCGTCCTCGGCGGTACCTACGAAGTGATCCATCATACCACCCTCCTTCAGCAACTGATAGATGAGGGTAAGATCCGTCTCAAAGAAGGCGGCGCCTTCAAAGGCAAACGCATTACTTTTCACGACAGCTGCTATCTCGGCCGCGCCAACGATATCTACGAAGCGCCCCGCAAAGTGCTGGAAACCCTGGACGCAGAGCTGGTGGAAATGAAACGTTGCCGCTCCAAAGGCCTTTGCTGCGGAGCAGGTGGCGCCCAGATGTTCAAGGAAGAGGAAAAAGGCACAGAACGCATCAACTTCGAACGTGCCAACGAAGCCCTGGAAACAGGGTCAACCATTATCGCAGCCGCCTGCCCCTTCTGCAATACCATGCTCACCGATGGCGTCAAGAACAAGGAAAAAGAGAATGATGTTCAGGTGCTGGACGTTGCTGAACTGGTAGCGCAATCCATGGAATAGCATTTCGTATCTTTGCTCCCATGAACTGGAATTTCAAAGAATTACTGCCGGAAGATTTTGCTCCGGATTCAAGAGTGTGGGTATACCAGAGCAGCAGGCTCTTTACCATGGGTGAAGCTTTGCAACTGGAAGACCTCCTCAATCATTTTGCCGCCAACTGGAAATCCCATGGCACCCCCGTGAAAGGATTCGGAACCCTGTTCTTCGGTCAGTTTATCATATTGATGGCCGATGAAAGCGCTACCGGGGTGAGTGGCTGCAGTACAGACAGCTCAGTCCGGCTCATAAAGGATATCGAAGGGATTTTCAAAGTGCATATGTTCGACAGGCTCAACCTGGCGTTTGTCATTAAAGATAAAGTGCAGTTGTTACCTCAATCACAGGTAAAATATGCACTGGAGAATAAGTTTATAGATGAGAATACCATCTTCTTCAACAATGTTGTGCAAACGAAGGAAGAACTGGAGAATAATTGGATGTTGCCGTTGAAAGAGAGCTGGCTCGGTAAGCGCGTGCTGCCTGCTAAAACTGAAGGATAAACGCAGTCCCCTCTCCTTCCACACTCTGCACCGTAATATGTCCGCGGTGCAGCATCATGATCTGTTTGCACAAACTCAACCCAATACCACTTCCACTTTTTTTGGTGCTGAAAAATGGAATAAAGATCTTTTCCAGCACTTCTTCGCTCATACCTGTACCATTATCCGAAACACGGATCACGGTCCTGCGATTGGAAGCGAGATAAGCCGATAAAATAATATGCGGTTCGGGCTGATCTTTCACGGCCTCCATTGCATTCACCACCAGGTTGATCAGCACCTGTTCCACCAGGTTAGTGTCTGCATCCAGCATCAGGTCGGGATCTTTGAGGATCACTTCCACTTCAATCTTCTTCGCCTGTAAGGTAGGCTGCATCAGATGATGCAGGTTCTCGAACATATCACGTACATATACTTTGCGCAGGTTCGGTGCGGTAATTTTATTGAGGTTACGATAGGTCTCTGCAAATTTCAACAATCCCTCACTCCTTCTCTTGATGGTATCGATGCCGAGCTCCAGGTCTTCCAGCACACCGGATCCATTGCCGATCTCCCTGGCGGATTCATGCAGCCTGTTCTTCAAAGTGGCCGCCAGTGAAGAAATGGGGGCGATGGAATTCATGATCTCATGTGTCATCACACTGAGCAGTTTCTGCCAGGCTTTCGATTCGGTTTCATCCAAAGCCTCGTTCACATTCTGAAATGCGATGAGCTTGTATTTGGCGCCATCGGTCTGGAATGCAGTGGCAGACAGCAATACCTTGAACGGGGATTTCTCCAGGTGCGCCGTCCCGATCTTGCTCTCGCCGGGCTTGAGCGCCGTCACCTGTAAATACAGATCAGCATCCCTTCGATTCAGACTATGAATGGTTTTGAGATAAGGCAGCTGCAGCATATTCTTCAGCGCTTCATTCATCCACACAACAGTGCCATCATCTTCACGATACATGAGAATACCTGTATCGATCAGCTCCAGTATTTTTTGAAGATACTGGTACTGCGTTTCGCGTTCACGACTAATATCCTTGATGGTAGTGTTGATCTCATTGAAACCTTTTCGCAATGGTTGTAAGTCAACAGGAGCATGCTTCACATCGAAATAACGGGAGAAGTCGCGGTAATGAACGGACTCCACGAACTGTCCGAGCTCGTCATGTGCTTTGCGCTGTAGTTTGTAGAAGTCCACCAACTGTGCAATGATCACAGGCAAGGCCAGCACCAGGTAAACATACCATCCCTTGAGAATGATCAAACAGGTGATGGTGATGGTCACGAACAATGCCAGCACGCGGTAAAGTACCCTCCATTCCGTTTTGTTGAAAAAGCTCATTGTCAGATATCGTATTTGCTCAGGCGGCGATACAATGCAGTGCGCGTCAGTCCCAGTTCTTTTGCGGCCTTGGTGATATTGCCATTATGTTTTTCTATCACACGCAGGATGGTATTCTTTTCCACTGCGCTCAGCTTGAGCTCATCGGGCTCATCCTGCGATGCAGCGGGAGAAGATTCGATGGGTGAAAAGATGAGGTCCTGTGCCTGCAGCACATTCCCATCAGCCATGATCACGGCCCTTTCGATGGTGTATTGCAGTTCCCTTATATTACCTGGATAATGATAGCTCAGTAATTTGTCCATTGCTTTGGAATCGAATTCCAGAACGGGTTTCAGATACTTGTTACTATAGATCCTGCTGAAATGTTTGGCCAGGAGAATGATATCATTGCCGCGCTTACGCAATGGCGGTACGATGATCTCTACTGTATTGATACGATAGATCAGGTCCTTCCGGAAACGGCTTTCATTGGCGAGCTCTGTCAGTGGCATATTGGTGGCGCAGATCAGGCGGATATTGATATCCACCGGCGTATTGGTGCCCAGTTTCACCACCTGCCTGTTCTGTAAAACACTCAACAGTTTGGCCTGTTGGTGCAGCCCGATATTACCGATCTCATCCAAAAACAAAGTGCCCCCGGTAGCTGCTTCAAATCTTCCAACCCTGTCCTCACGCGCATCCGTAAACGCACCTTTCTTATGACCGAACAGTTCACTTTCGAAGAGGCTTTCCGTGAGCGCACCTACATCCACTTTCACATACACTTTGTCTGAGCGCAATGACTGCTGATGGATGGCTTTCGCGATAAGGTCCTTCCCTGTTCCGTTCTCTCCCAGGATCAGGATATTCGCATCGGTAGGTGCTATCTTTTCGATCTTATAAAAAATATCCTGCATCACTTCCGATTCTCCCAATAGTTCAGAACCCACAACGGAGTCTGTTCTGAAACTGGGCGTGGTAGCAGCTTTTCCCTTTCTCTTGAGGGCTTCGCGGATGGTAATGAGGAGCTTTTCGTTATGCCAGGGCTTCACTACAAAGTCAGCAGCGCCTTCTTTGAGTGACCGCACTGCCAGATCGATATCGCCATAAGCGGTGATCATGATCACAGCCGCCTCGGATTTGAATTCTTTGATCTTTCCCAGCCAGTATATGCCTTCATTGCCGGTATTGATGGAGCTGTTGAAGTTCATATCCAGCAATATCACATCAAAAGACTGTTTCGATAAGATATTGCGGATATTTTCGGGGTTCTTTTCAGTGACCACTTCTTTGGCTTCCGTTTTCAGCAGCAATCTTACAGCGGTTAAAACATCCTGGTCGTCATCTATTACTAGTATCGAGGCATTCTTCAGCGACATGGTAAAAAAATAAATATTCTGTTTTATGCAACAAAACCCAACTACAATTATACCATAAATACAAAGCCATGGCAAACAATTTTTTATAACAGAAAGGCACTGTTCACCCACTGTATCAAAAGCGGACACAAAGTGTAACACTACTGTACATGGTTCCCTGAACTCAGGCACTAACTAACTGGTTTTCACCACCCTTTTAAACTGGCACAGCGTTGTGATTAAGGAGATGCAGTTGTTTTTTTCTCTAAGTTGTTTTTTTAAGTACTCAGGGTCGCCCGGCCGGAACCTCCGGGCGGCTTTTTTCAAACAGTAACAATCTAAAACTTTCATACCGTGGATCGAGTTATTGCCAAAAAGAAATGGACCACCAAAAAGCTGCTGACCATCCTGGGCATCGCAGCTATCCTTATCCTCATCACTGCCAGTTATTATTTCACTTCCGGCAAGAGCCGTCTGAACGTGAACATGGAAAGGATCACCATCAGTGAGGTCCGTAAAGGCACATTCCAGGAATTCATTCCTGTGAACGGCGTGGTGCTGCCCATCACCACCATTTACCTGGATGCCCTCGAAGGCGGCCGTGTGGAAGAGAAATTCGTGGAAGATGGCGCCGTGATGGTAAAAGGCCAACCGATCCTCCGTCTCTCCAATACAGATCTGGCCCTCAGCCTCGTGAACCAGGAAACCTCCGTGTACAACCTGCTCACACAAATGCAGATCGCCAACAACGCCGCTCAACAGAATACCGTTACCAAGCTCAACCAGCTCACCGATGTGGAGAACACACTGAAAGAAGCTGAGCGCGAGTACAGCCTCAACAAAAAACTCTTTGCAGAGAAAGTGATCGGTTCACAGGAATTCAAGAAATCTGAAAACAATTATATCTACCAGGTGCAGAAGAAGAAACTAACGGATGAGATCATGCGCCAGGACAGTGTTACCACGCGACAAAGCGTTGAACAGGCCCGCGAGCTCTACCAGCGCTCCAAAGCCACACTCGATCTTACCCGTAAGAAAGTGGGTGACCTGATCGTACGTGCACCGGTAGACGGCCAGCTCACTTCGCTTGAAGCAGAGATCGGCCAGAACAAGAACAAGGGAGAAAGACTCGGCCAGATAGATGTGCTCAGCGGTTTCAAGGTACGCGCAGATATCGATGAACATTATATCTCCCGCATCTACAACGGTCTCAGCGGTGAATTCACTTTCGCCAACAAGACCTACAAGCTGAAGATCATTAAAGTATTCACACAGGTCACCAATGGCCGCTTCCAGGTGGATATGGAATTCGAAGGCGAAAAGCCACAAGGCATCCGCCGCGGACAAACACTCCAGATCCGTCTCGCACTCAGCGATGAAACAGAAGCGCTGCTGTTGGCAAAAGGTGGTTTCTATCAGCAGACCGGCGGCAATTCCATTTTCAAACTGAGCGATGATGGCAAAACTGCCTACAAGGTAGACATCCAGCTCGGCCGCCAGAATCCCGATTACTATGAAGTGCTGAAAGGACTGAAGCCCGGCGACAAAGTGATCACGAGCAGCTATGAGAACTACGACAAAATGCAGGAACTGATATTGAAAAAAGAATAAAAGCCACTTGTTATGAAAATTCAAAACAGGATCATCTATACCTCCCTGCTCGTTATTGGCTGCGTGCTGTTTGCATGGCCCAACACCACAGGAGTTGTATGCGACGGGCAGCAGACTGCCAGGGCAACCTTCATCATCCGGCCTGAAATGGAAGAAGAAACAGAAAAAGAAGACATGAACCTGATAGAGCCATTGATGAACCTAATGCCATCCTGTAACCTTGGTATTCACTAAACCGTTTATACAAACAAAATCATATGATCAAGATCACCAATCTCGAAAAGGTTTACCGCACTGAAGAAGTGGAAACCGTTGCCCTCAACAAACTCACCCTCGAAGTAAAAGAAGGCGAATTTGTAGCAGTGATGGGCCCTTCCGGTTGTGGTAAATCAACCTTGCTGAATATCCTGGGACTGCTTGACGATCCCGATGCAGGCAGCTTCCTCTTCAACGGCATCGAGGTGGCGCATTTCAATGAAAGGAAAAGGGCTGATCTCCGCAAACACAATATCGGATTCGTATTCCAGAGCTTCAACCTCATCGATGAACTCACCGTATACGAAAATGTGGAACTGCCCCTCATCTATACCGGCGTAAAATCTGCAGACCGCAAGAAACGTGTGGACGAAGTGCTTGACAAAATGCAGATCATGCACCGCCGCAAACACTACCCGCAACAATTGTCCGGTGGTCAGCAACAACGTGTGGCCGTTGCCCGCGCCGTTGTCAACAATCCAAAACTGATCCTCGCGGATGAGCCTACCGGTAACCTGGATTCATCCAACGGTAATGAAGTAATGACACTGCTCACAGACCTGAACGAACAAGGCACAACCATCGTGATGGTAACACACTCGGAGCACGACAGCCGCTTCAGTCACCGCATCATCCGCATGCTGGACGGACAGGCCGTTACCGAGAACATCATGGTATGATCAGTAACGGGATCTGATCATACCCGTATAGCCATGATTTTTTAGCCCTGAACAAATCAAACGGACCACCATGCTGAGAAACTACTTTAAAACCGCCTGGCGCAATCTCTGGAAGAACAGGTTCTACACCAGCATCAATATCGCCGGGCTGGCCATTGGACTGGCCGTAGGACTCATCATCCTTCTCTGGGTGAACGATGAAAGAAGCTATGACCGCTTTCATTCCAATCAGGAACAGATCTTCCGCGTGATCCCCGATGTTGGTTCCGGAGAAGCGAAACAAACCTGGGCCCATGTTCCCGCTCCCATTGCCACTTATAGCCAGCAGGTAGTTCCCGGTGTAAAGAACGCCGTGAGGATCGCAGATAATTACAGGCATAGTTTCTACGCATACAACAACAATAAATTCAGAAGCCTCAAAAGCGTTTATACGGACCCGGGATTCTTTACCCTCTTCAGCTTCCGTCTCAAAGAAGGAAATCTCCAACAACCATTCCCCGATAACAGCTCAGTGCTGATTACCGAATCAACCGCCAAAGCCATTTTCGGAACAGACAATCCCATCGGCAAAACCATCAGCGCCGATAACAAAACGCCTTTCACCGTTCGCGGCATCCTGGAAGATTTCCCTTCCAATTCCACCATCCGGGCAGATATGCTCTTTCCACTAAGCATCCTGGAACAATCATTCACCGCCAACGATTACTGGAAATCCTTCAACGAGAACTGGGGCGATTACAACTACGAAACCTTCCTGCAGGTTGAGCCCGGTACTTCCATTGCCGGTATCGAAAAAAAGCTCAACAGTCTGCACAAGGAACATAATAAATTCGGCACTTCCGTTTATCATCTCCGTCCCATCAGCAGCATTCACCTGCACGGACTGGATGGCAGATCAGGCAATGCGCAGATGGTGAACATCTTCATGGGTGTAGCCATTTTGCTGTTACTGATCGCCTGCATCAATTATGTGAACCTGAGTACCGCCCGGGCCATGCTGCGCGCCCGTGAAGTGAGTGTGAGAAAGATAGTAGGAGCAGGTAAGATCCAGCTCTTCTTCCAGTTCATTGCAGAAACCCTGATACTTTTTCTGATAGCCACTGTGCTGGCTATCGCGCTCATCAAAATATTGATGCCGCTCTACAATACTATCTCAGGGAAGAGCAATGAATTTGAATTGATGAATACAAGCGTGCTCTCCACCATCGGCATCACCATCGCCGGAACACTGGTGGCAGCCAGCATCTACCCGGCCCTCCTGCTTTCCTCCTTCAAACCCATCCTGGCACTGAAAGGAAAGATCAGCAATGGCATCGGAAATTCAGCCTTCAGAAAAACACTGGTGGTTACGCAATTCTCTTTTGCCGTGATGCTCATCATCAGCACCCTCATTATCGGTAAACAACTGAATTTCCTCCGCAGCAAAGAATTGGGATACGATAAATCACATGTCTTCTTTTTCCGAATGAATGAAGTGGAAAAACATTACGAAGCCGTGAGGTCTGCGCTGCTGCAACAGCCAGGTATAGTTGAAGTTGCAGCCGCCAATGCCAGTCTCGCCAATTTCGGCAGCACTACCAGCGATACCGACTGGGACGGCAAGCCCGCCGACAAGGATTTCCTGGTGCATCCTGTTGAAGTGGACAAGAACTTTTTCCCCGTAATGAAGATGCAACTGGTGCAGGGCAAGGGCTTTACCGGCCTGCCTTCTGATACACTGGGACTGGTGCTGAATGAAACCGCTGTGCGCAATGCAGGCATCCAGGACCCCATCGGAAAATCTTTCACCCTCTGGCAAACAAAAGCCACTATCATTGGTGTGGTAAAGGATTTTCATTACACCTCATTGAAGCGGGAGATCGAGCCCGCTGTTTTCTATATTACTGCTACCCCTCCCAGTCTCATGTATGTGCGCACCAATGCAAAAGATGCTTCCAAAGCCATTGCCGCCACAGAAGCAGCATTCAAAAGATACAATGGCGACTGGCCATTCGAATATAAATTCCTGGATGAATCATTCGACAAGCTGTACCGTGCCGATCAGCGCACCGGTCTGCTCTTCAACATTTTTGCCGTGATCGCGATCCTCATTTCCTGCCTGGGCCTGTTTGGCCTGGCCACTTACACCACGCAGGTAAAGACCAGGGAGATCGGCATCCGTAAAGTGTTGGGCGCCTCCGTGGCCGGCGTAACCGGTATGCTGGCGAAGGATTTCGTGAAACTGGTAGCCATTGCCGTGATCATCGCCTCACCGCTTGCCTGGTATGCGATGAACTACTGGTTACAGAATTTTGCCTACCGCACCGGAATTGGCGTATGGGTATTCCTGTTAGCAGGGGCCATCGCCATCCTGATCGCATTGATCACCGTGAGCTCGCAGGCCATCAGGGCCGCGCTCACCAACCCTGTGAAAAGCCTGAAAACCGAATAGGATCATTTCAAATCATCACCCATGTTGCTCAACTATTTTAAAATTGGATTCAGGAACTTGTGGAAGAATAAAAGGTTCTCTGCCATCAACCTCCTTGGGCTCTCCATCGGGATGGCGGCAGCTATTCTCATCCTGTTATGGATACAGCATGAGCTGAGCTTCGACCGTTTCTATACAGACCAGGAAAGAATATACAAAGTGATGAACAGGGCTGATTTCGATGGTAAACTACAGGTTTGGTCCGCTACTCCCAAAATCCTGGGAAAGACCCTTAAAGCAGAGTATCCTGATATAGAATACATGAGCCGTGCAGACGACAACAATCTGCTATTGATAGCGGGCAACAAAAAGATCAATGGAGCAGGCATGTTTGCTGATCCGGATTTCCTGCACATCTTCGATTTCAAACTCAAACAGGGAAGTGTAAGCAAAGCCCTGGACGGCACTTACTCCGTGGTACTCACCGCCACCCTTGCGAAAAAGCTCTTCGGCAATGAAGATCCTATGGGCAAAGTGATTTCCATGAACCCCTATAATGAAGCCAGCAACTTTACTGTAACAGGCGTTCTGGAAGACCTTCCCGACAATTCCCAGTTCAAATTCGAATTCATCCTGCCCTGGCTCTACATGACAAAACTGGGTTGGGACGATGACTGGTGGGGCAACAACTCCGTTTCCACTTTCGTAAAACTTAAACCTAACGTAAACGAAGCAACGCTGAATGAAAAAATAAAGAAAGTCACTATCACCCATTCCAATAACGATGAAGACACGGAAGTGTTCCTTCATCCCGTTTCCAAACTGAGGCTTTGGGAACAATTCGATAATGGAGTGAATGTTGGCGGCAGGATCTCTCTCGTACGATTATTTGGTGTGATAGCCGGCCTGATATTGTTGATCGCCTGTATCAATTTCATGAATCTGAGTACCGCCCGCAGCGAGAAGAGAGCGCGTGAAGTAGGTATTCGAAAAGTAGTAGGCGCTCAGCGCGGTTCACTGATCGGGCAGTTCCTCGGAGAATCAGTGCTGCTCACCTTCATTGCCGGATTGGTGGCCCTGATCCTTGTGCACCTGAGCCTTCCGGCTTTCAACAACCTTGTTACCAAAGTACTCTTCGTCCCCTACACAAATATCTATTTCTGGCTGATGGCAGCTGGTTTTGTTCTGTTCACCGGTTTACTGGCCGGAAGCTATCCTGCATTCTATCTTTCTTCATTCCGTCCCATACGTGTGCTGAAAGGAGCTGCGCATAAAGTACAGGCACTGATCACTCCCAGAAAATTATTGGTGGTAACACAGTTCACCATTGCCATCGTGCTGATCGTATCCACCATCATCATTCGCCAGCAGATCAAACATGCGCAGGACCGCGATGCTGGCTACAACAGAAGCGATCTTGGTTATATCCACCTCACAAAGGAGATCAAAAAGAATTATGATGTGATCGCACAGGCTCTGATCAGTTCAGGCGCAGTTTTGTCTATGAGCAAGACCAGCGCGCCCCTCACCGAGAACTGGAGCAATAGCTGGGGCATCTCCTGGGATGGGAAAGACGAGAGCTCCAAAATTGTTCTCGACCGGTTCTGTACCGATGGCAACCTCGTAAAGACCGCGGGCTTCACACTCATCAAAGGACGTGATATCAACCTGAAAGAATTTCCGGGAGACTCCCTCTCTGCCCTCATCAACGAATCCGCAGCCAGTTTAATGGGATTCAAGGACCCACTGGGCAAGACCTTCGGCGATATGAATAAAACATGGACCATCGTTGGCGTGGTGAAAGACGTGATCCTTGCATCCCCTTATCTCCCCAAATTGCCCATGGTGATTGCAGGACCAAAAGGCTGGTTCAATGTATTACACATACGTCTGAATCCTGAACGATCCACAGCAGACAATCTAAAAGCCGTGGAAGCTGTTTACAAAAAGTTCAATCCCGATTTTCCTTTCAATTTCAAATTCATCGATACTGAATACGAGAAGAAATTCAATGACGAAAAAAGGATCGCCACACTGGCCAGCCTTTTTGCCGGCCTCACCATCTTCATCAGTTGCCTGGGACTATTTGCCCTGGCCACTTATATGGCAGAGAACAGGATCAAGGAAATTGGCGTAAGGAAAGTGCTGGGCGCATCAGTGCTCAGCATCACTACCCTGTTGAGCAAAGATTTCCTGGCGCTGGTGCTGGTATCACTGGTGATCGCCACACCCATTGCCTGGTGGGCCATGCATACCTGGTTGCAGGATTACACTTACCGGATCAGCATTCAGTGGTGGGTATTCATCCTCGCAGGTGCGGGAGCCATTTTGATTGCGCTCGCTACAGTGAGCTACAATTCCATCAAAGCGGCCATGAGCAATCCAACCAAATCACTGAGAAGCGAATGATCATTTAAAAACTTATCCCAATGTTCAAAACATATCTTAGTACCGCATTTAGAAGCCTCTGGAAGAACAAAGTATTTACCATCCTGAATATGCTGGGACTGGCCATCGGTATCAGCGCAGCGCTGGTGATCTACCTGATGGTGAACTGGGATTTCAGCTTTGAGCGCGCCGTACCGGACCATCAGCGCATCTATCGCGTTGTATCCAATTTCACATCGGCAGAGGATAAGTTTTACAACAGTGGCGTGAACGTGCCGCTGGTGAATGCCATCCCCGGTAATATAAGTGGAATAGAAGAAGCAGCGCCTTACCGCCAGCTCTCCGATATGCTGAAGGTTACTGTATTGCGCGATAACGGACAACGCGATATATACAAGAACCAGGAAGGTTTCATCTACACCTATCCATCATACTTCAAAATACTTCCGCAGCAGTGGGTGAACGGAACACCCGATGCATCCCTCAATACGCCCAACCAGGTAGTACTCAACACTGCCAGTGCAGATAAATATTTTCCCGGCATTCCCTATGATCAGCTTACAGGTAAACAGCTTTATCTGGAAGATACAGTAACTGTTACCGTTAGTGGAGTGGTTAAAGTCCGGGAAGACAGAACAGACTTCAATTTCATTGGATTTGTAAGTTACAGCACACTGGCGAAGCCCAATATGCAACCCCACGACTGGCTTGAATGGGACAATACCAGCGATAATACACAAATACTACTGAAACTACCTGAGGGAACATCCTCTGCTTCCATCGCGCAGCAGGTGACCGATCTCTTCCGCCGGAATTATACCCGCGATGTGAAAAGTTCTAATGATCAGTTCTATTCCCTGCAACCACTTACTGATGTGCATTTCGATGCACGCTATCCCAATTTCAACCAGCGCATGGGCAACAGGCCCACCTTGTATGGCCTGCTGGCCATTGCAGGTTTCCTGTTATTGCTCGGCTGTATCAACTTCATCAACCTTACCACTGCGCAAAGCAGTACCAGGGCCAAAGAGATCGGTATCAGGAAAACGATGGGCAGCAGCAAACGCCAACT
This sequence comes from Pseudobacter ginsenosidimutans, assembly GCF_007970185.1. Taxonomy (NCBI): domain Bacteria; kingdom Pseudomonadati; phylum Bacteroidota; class Chitinophagia; order Chitinophagales; family Chitinophagaceae; genus Pseudobacter; species Pseudobacter ginsenosidimutans. The sequence continues at coordinate 6,666,324 of NZ_CP042431.1, forward strand.
GATCACACAGTTCATGGGCGAAACGCTTTTGCTCACACTGATTGCCACTATCCTCAGCTGCATTTTGGCGCCCCTGGTATTGAAACTGTTCTCGGATTTCATTCCTGCCGGTATCCGCTTCCCCAATACAGGCGATCCAAATATCTGGATCTTCCTTGCGGCGCTGGTACTGGTGGTCAGTTTCCTTTCAGGCATCTATCCTGCCCTGGTATTGTCGGGTTTCAGGCCCATCCAGGTGCTGAAAAATAATACGGCTACCGATAACGGACATACGAGAAGGACCATCCTGAGAAAAACACTCACCGTTTCCCAGTTTGTGGTGGCGCAGGTATTCATTATTGCCACCCTGATGGTGGCCAAACAGGTGAAGTTCGCGCTCAATAAAGATATTGGCATGCGCAAGGATGCTATCGTATTCATCAGAACGCCCTGGGGCGAGTCCAATCCCATGAAAAGGGAACAACTGGCTGACAGGCTACGCGCCATTCCGGAAATTGCCAATGTGGCCATCGGCGGCCACCCACCCTCCAGCAGGAGTATCTGGACCAGCACTATCAACTATAAAGACGGACAGAAAGATCTGGAAGCCAGCATCGATATCAAAGTGGGCGACTCAAATTACATCCATGTGTATGGCCTTCAGCTCATAGCGGGAAGGAATATACGAAAAAGCGATACGCTCAGTGAAATGCTCATCAACCAGACCTATGCCAATATACTTGGCTTCAAGAACCCTGAAGAAGCCATTGGCAGGAACCTGAGCTGGGATAACCGACTGGTCCCCATTGCAGGCGTACTGAAAGATTTCAACCAGAAAACATTGCACGAAGCTATCCGTCCGCTCGTCATCAGCAATGAGGGCAACAGGCTCAATACCATGCACCTGTTGCTGCATCCGCAGAATGCAACAGGCACTGCCTGGAAAAATGCCCTCGCCAAAGCCGGGCAGGAATTCAGATCAGTCTATCCTGAACTCGAATACAAGGCAGATTTCTTTGATGAATCCCTGGCCAATGCTTACGATAATGAACAAAAAACATCCCGGCTCCTCTTCTGGGCAGCAGGACTGGCCGTACTGATCAGTTGCCTGGGATTGCTCGGGCTTGTCACTTTCACCACCCTGCAGCGCACCAAGGAGATCGGTGTGCGCAAAGTGCTGGGCGCTTCCGTAACGCAGATCGTTAGCCTGCTGAGCAAAGACATCATTGCACTGGTGGCTATCGCATTGCTGATTGCCGTGCCCATCGCCTGGATCGGCCTGCATCAATGGCTGCAGCAGTTTGCCTATCGTGCTGCAATAAGCTGGTGGCTCTTCATCCTTACCGGCGGTATAACCATCATCATTGCACTGATCACACTCAGTTTTCAAACCATCCGCGCAGCGCTTTCCGATCCTGTGAAAAGCCTGCGCAACGAATAACCGAAAAGTACAAGTCATGATAAAGAATTACTGGAAGATCGCTGTAAGGAATGTACTCCGCTACAAGGGGTACTCCGCCATCAATGTGGCCGGACTGGCCATCGGGATTGCGGCTTGCCTGTTGCTGTTCCTCGTGATCAGGTACGAGAATTCCTACGAGAAGTTCAATACCAATTATTCCCGCATATACAGGGCCGTTACGGAAGACAGGGACGCATCCGGTCTGGATTACAATCCGGGTACTCCCTTCCCTGCCATTGCCACCCTGCGCACACAAATGCCCGATGTAACCATCGCCGCCCTCAATGCGCATTTCGGCAGCCAGTTCACGGTGATCGGCCAACTGGAAGCAGGCACCAATATCGAAAAGAAATTCCTGGAAGACAGAGGCGCTTTCTTCATGGAGCCTGAATACTTCAAAATATTCGACGTGAAATGGCTCAGCGGTAATGCCGATGTGCTCAAGGCGCCCAATATGGCCGTGCTCAGCAAAGCCACTGCCACAAAGTATTTCGGCAGCTGGGAAAAAGCCAACGGACAAACCATCCGGCTTGACAATTCCTATGTACTCACCGTAGGCGGCGTGTTTGATGATCAACCCCTGAATTCCGATATGCCCATGAGTGTGATCACCAGCTACGCTACGCTCAGGACCATCAAAGATTATGGTTGGGACGAAGGCTGGGGATTGCTCAGCAGCAATCACCAGGTGATGATCCTCCGCCCGGAGAATATGAGTGAGGCTACCTTACAGGCACGTATAGACGAGTTCAACAAAAAGAACTTCCCCCAGAAAAAGAAAGACGATTACAGAAGAGCCGTGCTGCAGCCACTCAGCATGCTGCACTTCGATGACCGCATGGGCGGCAATTTCGGGGACCATGTGACCAGCAAGGCCTCACTGCTCACACTTTCGCTGATCGGCATACTGATCATCGTGATGGCCTGTATCAATTTCGTGAACCTGAGCACAGCGCAGGCCATTGGCCGCTCCCGCGAGGTAGGCGTGAGAAAAGTTCTCGGCGGTAACCGCTGGCAGCTGTTCTGGCAGATGATGGGCGAAACAGCCGTGATAGTGGTGTTCTCCGTGGGCATCGCACTGCTGCTGGCGCAACTGGCATTGCCTTACCTGAAAACATTCATCAATATAGAAGAAACACCGGCCCTGTTCACAATGAACAATATGCTCTTCCTGCTGGGCATAGCCATTGCCGTTACATTGCTGGCAGGCTCCTACCCCGCACTGGTATTGAGCGGCTTCAGACCGGCGCTGGCACTGAAGAACAAGATCACATCCGCCAATGTAGGCGGCATCTCTATCCGCCGCGGACTGGTGATCACTCAGTTTGCCATCTCGCAGGTGCTGATCATCGGTACCATCATCGCCGTTTCGCAAATGAACTTCGTGCGTAATGCAGACCTCGGATTCAAAAAGGATGCAGTGCTGGTATTGAACAGTCGCGCTGACAGCGCCGTGCTTTCCCGCCAGACGGCTTTCAAGGCAGCACTGAAAGACCTGAATGGTGTGGTGGATGTATCCCGCAACAGCGATGCCCCCTCTTCCGATAACAACTCATCATCCAATTTCTCATTCGATCACCGCGGAGATGATGAGCCTTTCGATATCTTCCACAAATTCGCGGATGAAGATTATTTCAAAACCTATCAGCTGGAACTGCTGGCAGGACGTCCTTTCAGGAAAAGCGATACTATTTCCGAGATCGTGGTGAATGAAACATTTGTAGAAAAAGTGGGCGCAAAAAGTCCTGAGGAAGTGATCGGTAAAGAGATCAGGCTGGGCCGTGGCGGATGGAAGCCCATCGTTGGCGTGGTGAAGGATTTCAAGACCAATTCACTTCGTGAAAGTATCAAGCCACTGGAAATATCCTCTATGAGCAGCAGATACGGTCAGGTGGCCGTAAAATTCAGCGGCAGAAATTTCTCTCAAACCAATAAAGCCATCAAGGATGTCTGGGAAAAATTCTATCCCGAATATGCTTATAGCAGCTTCTTCGTGGATGAGAATATCGCTGAGTTCTACCTGCAGGAAGAACAATTAAGCAGGCTCTATAAATTCTTTGCAGCGCTGGCCATCTTCATTTCCTGTTTGGGCTTATACGGACTGGTAAGTTTCATGGCTGTGCAGAAAACAAAGGAAGTGGGCATCCGCAAAGTACTTGGCGCCAGCACGGGCAATATCGTTTACCTGTTCTCGAAAGAGTTCACCATCCTCATCAGCATTGCATTCGTGATTGCCACACCACTGGCCTGGCTGCTCATGAATAACTGGTTGCAGGATTTTGTATTCCGCGTGCATATCAGCATCGGCGTATTCATTGTAGCGATCCTCATTTCACTGGGTATCGCCTGGATCACCGTTGGTTACAAAGCCGTGCGGGCCGCATTGGCCAGCCCGGTCAAGAGTTTGAGAAGTGAATAAACCATCATAGCCATTCCTTAAAACAACCTTTATGTTCAGAAACCTTCTTAAAACGGCCTTTCGCAATCTCTGGCGGCACAAGGCTTTTTCGTTCATCAATATCATGGGCCTCACCATTGGCATGACGGCCTGCTTCCTGATATTCCTGTTCGTGAAGTTTGAGCTGAGCTATGAGAATTTCCATCCGAAGGCAGACAGGATCTACAAGATTGCGGCAGATATCAAAACGCCCACTGAAGTGATCCACGCCGGAGGGCCCTCCTTTGCCGTACCACCGAACCTGAAAACGGAATTTCCGGAAGTGGAGGAGTTTGCAAGGGTGCTCAATACACCGATGATCGTACGCTATGGCGAAATCAAGTTCAAAGAAGATAATATTCTGGTGGTTGACTCCGCTGCCTTCCGCATTTTTGGCTGGCAATTGCTGAAGGGCGATCCCAATACCGCTTTGGCAGCCCCATTCTCCGCTGTACTCACGGAAACTGCCGCTAAAAAATATTTCGGAAATGAAGACCCCATGGGCAAGACCTTATTGTTGGGAGATCAGGCCCGTCCCAATATCGTAACGGGTGTAATGAAAGATCTCCCTGAAAACACACAGATCAATTCGCCCATGATCTTCAGCATGAGCTCACTCACAGCCGAGCTCAATCCGAACCTCGATAAACAATGGGGCAATTACGGCGCCGATGCCTACATTCTGTTGAAAACCGGCACCACCGGCGCAGACCTGGAAAAGAAGCTCCCCGATTTCCTGAAAAGAATGAATGGTGAGGAAATGGACAAATGGAAAATGTGGGTGACCCTTTTCCTGAAGCCCGTCCGTGATGTATATCTCTATTCAGACCGTAACGACGGCAAGAGCGGTAAGATCAACAATGTGTACATTTTTTCTATTGTTGCCATCTTCATACTCGTTATCGCCTGTATCAATTTCGTGAACCTTACAACAGCCCGCTCCACCGAACGCGCCAAGGAAGTAGGGATCCGAAAAGTGGCCGGGGCCGGCAAGTACCAGCTTATCAGGCAATTCATTGGAGAATCCCTGATCATCAGCCTCATCGCTTTCGGTTTGGCATTACTGTTAACCATGCTGCTATTACCCATGTTCAATAACCTGGCAGGAAAGACAATCAGCACCGGCGTATTCTCCAACTGGCAATATCCCGCCTGGTTGTTTGTGGCATCCGTTGGCATCGGATTGCTGGCTGGCTTCTATCCTGCCCTGGTACTGGCAAGGTTCAGGCCCATCGTGGTATTGAAAGGCAGGTTCGCCACAGGAACAAAAGGCATCCTGCTGAGAAAAGGATTGGTGGTAGCGCAGTTCACCATCTCCATTGCATTGATCATCGCCACACTGGTGGTGTATTTTCAAACCAGCTATATGCGCAACCAGGACCTGGGCTTCAAGAAAGACCAGATGCTGGTGATCAGAACGGAAGCCACTAAAACGCAGAAGACCTTCAAGGAAGAGATCAGGAAAATTCCCGGTGTGAAATCAGTTTCACTCGGATCCAGTGTGCCCGGTAACGGCTGGAATGGCGCCTACTCGGAAATAGAAAATACGAGTGGCGAATACCAGGTGGCCAACCTAAACCTGATCTTCGTGGATTTCGATTATATGCCACAGTTAGAGATCCAGATGGTGGCCGGCAGGCAATTCTCCAGGGATTTCCTCACAGATACCACAAAAGCCATGGTGATCAACGAATCCGCTGTTAAGATGTTCGGCTACTCCGATCCCAAACAGGCCATCGGCAAAAAATACAAACAATGGGGCAGTGAAGGACAGATCATTGGGGTGATGAAGGACTTCAACTACAATGGTCTGCAGGAAGAGATCAAGCCCCTCACCTTACGTATGGCTGAATCCGGCAATGGCGGTTATGACCACCTCACTGTGAATGTGGCAGGTGGACAGATCCCGGTCACCATTGCTGCTATCAAAAAGAAATGGAAAGAGATGGTTCCCAATCTTCCTTTCTCCTACACTTTCATCGATGAAATTTTCGATCATAAATACCGCGATGAGCAGCGCTTCGGCGAGCTCTTCCTGAATTTTGCCGCACTGGCGATACTCATCTCCTGTCTTGGTTTGCTGGGCCTCACCGCCTACAGCACCATGCAACGCACCAAAGAGATCGGTATCCGTAAAGTAATGGGAGCCAGCGTGAGCAATATCCTGCACCTGCTGTCGAAGGAATTCATCTGGCTGGCTGGCATCTCCTTCGTGGTGTCTGCTCCGTTAGCCTGGTTCTTCATGCATAAATGGTTGCAGAATTTCGCATACAGGATCAATATCACCTGGTCTGTTTTCGCCATTGCCGGCACGGCAGCCCTGCTGATTGGCCTGTTCACCATCAGTTTCCAGGCAGTGAAAGCGGCCATCGCCAATCCTGTAAAAGCATTGAGAACCGAATAAAATCTGTAAGCCATGTTCCGGAACTATTGGAAGATCGCCTTAAGGAGTTTGTGGAAGAACAAGAGCTTCTCAGCCCTCAACATTACCGGGCTGGCAATGGGCCTCGCGGCCTGTCTCCTCATCCTCCTGTATGTGAAAGATGAACTGAGCTTCGACAAGTACAATACAAATGCGGACCGCATTTACCGGATCGATACCGATATCCGTTTCGGCGGTTCCGATTTCCTGATCGCTACCGGTCCGGATCCGCTGGCCAAAGTACTGAAAGATGAGTTCCCGCAGATCGAAGCCGTGGCGCGCTTTCGCGGGCAGGGCAACCAGCTCTTCCGCAAGGGCACGGAGAATATCATGGAAGACCGCGTGATCTATGCAGATGCTTCCATCTTTGATGTATTCACATTGCCTGTACTTGATGGCAATCCGCGGCGGGCGCTGCAACAGCCCAATACCGTTGTGATCACGGAATCCACAGCCAGAAAATATTTCGGCAAAACAACAGTGGCCGGGCAATACCTGGAAACAGGCAATCGTAATTTGCAGATTGCCGGCGTGATCAGGGATCTTCCTGCAACCTCCCATTTCAAATACGATTTCTTCATATCACTGGAAACACTGGAGGAAAGCCGCCGCAACCACTGGCTCGGCAATAATTTCAACACCTATTTTTTATTGAAGGAAGGCGCTGGCCCCGAAACTGTGCAGGCAGGTTTACGTGGCATCGTTGTAAAACATGTTGCCCCTCAATTGAAGGGCCTCCTCAACAGTACACTGGATGAACTGGAAAAAAAGGGTGATCATATCCGTTATGATATCCGTCCGCTTACCTCCATCCATCTTCATTCAGACCTTATAGCTGAACTGGGAGCGAACAGCAATGTGCAATATGTGTATATTTTTTCTGCTGTTGCCTTGTTCATCCTCCTGATCGCATGTGTCAATTTCATGAACCTTTCCACAGCCAGGTCTTCCAACCGAGCACGTGAAGTGGGTGTAAGGAAAGTGATGGGCTCATTACGCAGGAGCCTGGTGATGCAGTTCCTGATGGAATCCATTGTTATCAGCATCGTATCCCTGCTGCTGGCGTTGATCCTGGCCTGGTCCTTCCTTCCCTGGTTCAACCAGCTAAGCGGCAAGTCCATAGATTTTGCAAAAGAGATAACTCCGGGTGTTGGCCTCATCCTCATTGGCTTTGCCATTGTGGTGGGCATCATTGCAGGCAGTTATCCGGCCTTCTTCCTCTCCTCCTTCCAGCCCATCAAAGTACTGAAAGGAAAGCTGGCAGCAGGTTTCAGAACAGGCTGGATGCGGAATTCACTGGTGGTTTTCCAGTTCGGCATTTCTATTTTTCTCATTATTGGCACGGTGGTCATTTACAATCAGCTCAATTATATCCGCAATAAGAAAACAGGGTTCAACCGCGAACAGGTGCTGATTGTGAATGATGCACAGATCCTCGGCAATAAATCGACACTGTTCAAGGACGAAGTGAAAAGATCAGGGATCGCCAGAGATGTTACCATGACCGGCTACCTGCCTACCAGCTCCGACCGCAATACAGATGTTGTGTTCAAAGATGCTACCGCCACATCTTCCAACAGTGTTTCATTGCAGATATGGGCAGTAGATGAAGACTATGTGCCTACGCTCGGCATGGAAATGGCAGCGGGCAGGAATTTCAGTCGTGATTTCCCAACGGATTCTTCCGCCGTGCTGATCAATGAAGCAGCAGCCAAAATATTCGGCTATACCAATCCGGTAGGTCAGACCATCTACATGCCAGATGGTTATATCGGCAGCAGCAATTCTCCCTACACTATCGTAGGTGTGGTAAAGGATTTCAATTTCAACAGCATGCGCGAGACTGTTGGTCCCCTGCTGTTGCAGAACCGCTTCGACAGAGGCTCGGTAGCCATCCGGATTCCCGCAGGCAACCAGCAAACTGCTGTTGACAAAGTTCGCGATATCTGGAAAGGGATTGCGCCGGACCAACCATTCCGCTTCACTTTCATGGATGAGGATTTCAACAGGATCTACGAGGCCGAACAACGCACCGGCAAGATCTCACTCGCCTTTTCGATACTGGCCGTGATGATCGCCTGTCTTGGATTATTCGGGCTGGCTGCCTATGCAGCCGAGCAACGCACGAAAGAGATCGGCATCCGCAAAGTATTGGGTGCATCCGTTGGCGGCATTGTTCAGTTGTTATCAAAGGACTTTCTGAAACTGGTATTCATTGCAGAGCTCATCGCTTTCCCCTTTGCCTGGTGGGCAATGAACAACTGGTTGCAACATTTTGCATACAGAAGCGCCATTAGCTGGTGGGTATTTGCCGGAACAGCTATTGTTACGTTATTGATCGCCATACTGACCGTGAGTTTTCAGGCTATCCGTGCTGCATTGAGTAATCCTGTAGAGAGCCTGAGAAATGAATAAAAACAGAAAAGAATAAAACGCCATAGCATGCTCATCAATTCCCTGAAGATTGCCTGGCGCAATCTGATGAAAAGTAAATCTTTTTCACTGATCAATATCCTGGGACTATCTACCGGCATGGCCGTAGTGATCCTAATCGGGCTCTGGATACATGATGAGCTCAGCTATGATCAGTATCACAAGAATTACAGCGCTATTGGTCAGATGATGACCATTCAGAAAAGGGATGGGAAATACAATGCGCACACATATATCGCTGCGCCGCTGGCGCAGGCATTGAGAACGGAATATCCCGATGATTTCAAGGCCGTGGCCCTCACCTCACCCAAAAGCAACTGGTTGCTGGGATATGGAGACAAGAAATTCAACAGGGACGGGATGTGGGTGGAACCTGAATTCCCGGAAATGATGGGACTGAAAATGATAAAGGGGAATTATGCAGGTCTCAAAGATCCCAGTTCTATTTTTTTATCACAGTCGATGTCTTCCGCACTTTTCGGGAATGATGATCCGATCAACAAAACCATTCGCGTCAACAACACGCAGGATGTGAAAGTAGCTGGCATCTACGAGGATCTTCCTCACAATACATCACTGAACGGTGCTGCCTATTTCGGCACCTGGTCAACCTTCGAAGCGCTGAACGGCATTGCCAGGGATGCAGACGATGCCTGGGGCATGCACAGTTTCCTCTGCTTTGTGCAACTTAATGCCGCTGATAATTTTGAGCAGGTCACCAAAAAAGTGGAACATATTCCCATGAAACATTTGGTGGCTGCGGAATCAGGCGAAGAAAGCGTAGTAGTGCATCCGATGAAGGACTGGTACCTGCGCAGTGAATTCAAAACAGGTAAGGCAAGTGGCGGCCGCATTCAGTTTGTCTGGCTCTTCGGTATCATCGGGGCTTTTGTATTATTGCTGGCCTGTATCAATTTCATGAATCTCAGCACCGCCCGCTCTGAAAAAAGAGCCAGGGAAGTGGGCATCAGGAAAGCCATCGGCTCCATGCGGCAACAACTTATCAGGCAGTTCCTGACTGAATCTGTGCTGGTGGCGATCGTATCCGCCATCATCTCTATAATACTCGTTTACATCAGTATCGGCTGGTTCAATCAGCTGGCCGCAAAAGAAATAAACATCCTCTGGGACCAGCCACTGTTCTGGATCTCAATTGCAGGGTTCACCATCATTACCGGTCTGCTCGCTGGTAGTTATCCCGCATTCTATCTTTCTTCTTTCCAGCCCGTAAAAGTTTTGAAAGGCACATTCAGGTCAGGAAGGTTCGCGGCTATTCCCCGCAAAGTGCTGGTGGTGCTGCAATTCACTGTGAGTATTGTGCTGATCATCGGAACTATTGTGGTGCTTCGGCAGATCCAGCATGCACGCAACCGGCCTGTGGGCTTCGCACGTGAAGGACTGATCCAGATCTTCATCAATACACCTGAGCTTCGCGGCCATTATGATGTGCTGCGCGATGACCTGTTGAAAACCGGCGTGGTGGCCAATATGGGGCAATCATCTTCCCCTGTCACCAATCTCTGGGCATCACAGGTAGGTTTCCAGTGGCAGGGAATGGATCCCAATTCCGTTCCTGTTTTTGGCACTACTGCCGTTACACATGATTTCGGAAATACTGTTCAGTGGAATATCACCAAAGGAAGGGATTTCAGCAGGGAATTCGCATCCGACTCAAGCGGACTGGTACTGAATGAAGCTGCTGTGGAGCTCACCGGCTTCAAGGATCCGGTTGGTCAGATCATCAATTGGAATGGCGACAGGTACCATGTGATCGGCGTGGTGAAGAATATCATCATGACATCGCCTTATCAGCCTGTGCAGCCCGGCATCTTTTTGCTCAGCTATAACTGGAGCGAAGTGATCAATATCCGCATCAAACCCGAAACCAGCTTACCCACAGCGCTGGCATCCATAGAAAAAGTTTTCAGGAAACATGATCCTGCTTCTCCCTTCGAATACAAGTTTGCAGATGAGCTGTATGGTTCCAAATTCGCTGCCGAGGAAAGGATCGGTAAGCTCGGTGGATTCTTTGCAGCGCTGGCCATTTTCATCAGCTGCCTGGGAATATTCGGACTGGCTTCCTATGTAGCCGAGCAACGCGTGAAAGAGATCGGAGTACGCAAGGTTTTAGGAGCCTCCGTGTTAAGCATCTGGCAATTGTTATCGAAGGATTTTCTGCTGCTGGTATTCATCGCATTCCTGATTTCCACGCCGCTTGCTTATTTGTTCATGAAGAACTGGCTGCAAAGCTACCAGTACCGTACAGAGCTGAGCTGGTGGTTATTTGGCGTAGCCCTGGGCGGCGCATTGATCATCACTATTTCCACAGTAAGCTACCAGGCAATACGAGCGGCCCTGAGCAATCCCGTCAAAAGTCTGAGAAGCGAATAATACTAATTTTTAAAACACCCGCATATGTTCCGCAATTACCTGATCACAACCTTGAGGTCACTGCGCAGAAGCAGGGTCACCAGTATCATCAATATCACTGGCCTTTCACTCGGAATGGCAGTTGTGATGCTCATTGCACTCTGGGTTCTGGATGAACTTAATCACGATAAGGAACATTCGAACTTTGATACATTAGGACAGGTTTATGTAAATCAGCAGATCAGTGGCAACAAGAACGTGATGATGGCCAATGCCTATCCTTTCGCCAATGAGCTGCGTACAAAATTACCGCAGGACTTTAAGGCAGTTGCACTTGCTTCCTGGCATATGCAAAGCCTCTTTGCTGTTGGTGATAAAAAGCTCAACAGCGACGGCATGTGGGTTCAGGAAGATTTCCCTTCTATGATCACAGTGAATATGATCAGGGGTGATATCAATGCTTTGAAAGACCCTCATGCAGTGCTGATCAATGAAAGTCTCGCCAAAGCCCTGTTTGCTGATGAAGATGCATTGGGGAAACCTTTTCGGGTGGGGAAAGATTTTGAAGTGGCAGTTGCAGGTGTGTATAAGGATCTTCCCCGTAGCTCCAGTTTTTACAATGTAAATTTTTTAGGGAGCTGGAAAGGTTATGAGATCATGCAGCCATGGATCAAAAACAATTCGGATCGATGGGACAATCATTCTTTCCAACTTTTTGTGCAGCTCAACCAGCCCAATGCATACAATGCGATCAACAATAAGATCAGCACTTTACTGAATCCTTATTTCAAAAACCCAAACTGGAAAGAATCATTAATGATCCTGCCCATGAAGGATTGGTATCTGCGAGGTGAATTCAAAAATGGTGAAAGAGCTGGCGGCAGGATCAGATTTGTTTGGCTCTTCGGCGCCATTGGGGTTTTTGTTTTGTTACTCGCCTGCATCAATTTCATGAACCTTGCAACAGCCAGATCAGAAAAGCGATCCAAAGAGGTAGGCATCCGCAAAACACTCGGCTCACAGAAAAAAGAACTGATATTTCAATTCCTGGGTGAAAGCCTTGCAGTGGCGCTGATCAGTTTGGTGATGGCTTTGATACTGGTATCCCTGGTTATGCCCTGGTTCAATGAAATTGCGGCCAAAGACATGCACATCCCCTGGAACAAGCCACTGTTCTGGAGCTGCGTATTGGGTTTTACTGCCTTCACCGGTTTGCTCGCAGGCAGCTACCCTGCATTTTATCTTTCTGCATTCAATCCCATAAGAGTTTTTCGTGGTTCATTCAAAGCAGGAAGATTTGCTGCTTTACCAAGAAAAGTATTGGTTGTGCTGCAATTCACCGTCAGTATTACACTCATCATCGGAACCATTGTAGTAAAAAGACAAATTGATCATGCCAGGAACAGACCTACTGGTTTCGATAATCAGCGAATGGTGCAGATCAATATGAATACGGATGAGTTGAGAAAACATTATGATGTGATTCGCCAGGAATTGCGCCAGACGGGATTTGCAGCCGATATGGCAACCGCTTCCTCTCCCATCACCAGTTTATACAGCACACAGAGTGGTTATAACTGGCAAGGTAAGGACCCGGATTTTATTGCTGATTTCGGCACTATCGGCATCACACACGATTATGGGAAAACAGTAAAATGGGAAATTTTACAGGGCAGGGATTTTTCAAGAAGCTTCCAAGACAGTGCATCCATGATCGTGAATGAATCCGCGTTGAAAATCCTGCAATTTAAAACCCCTCTCGGAGCAACCATAAAATGGGGGGAACGCAATTATGAGGTGGTGGGTGTTGTAAAAGATATTGTGATGACCTCTCCCTATAATCCTGTTGAGCCAACCATCTATATACTCAGTTATGATTGGGCCAACAGCATGCTCGTTCGCCTGGGAGACAATAAGAGTATTCCCGATGCTATTGCCGGAATGGAACCCATTTTCAAAAAACACAACCCTTCTGCGCCTTTTCAGTACAGGTTTGTGGATGAAGTACATGGGAAGAAATTTGCTTCGGAAGAAAGAGTTGGCAAGCTCTCCGGCATCTTTGCCATGCTGGCTATCCTTATCAGTTGTCTCGGCATTTTCGGCCTTGCAACATTTGTTGCGGAACAGCGTCTTAGAGAAGTGAGCATTCGTAAGATCCTGGGCGCTTCTGTTTATAGCATCTGGCAATTATTGTCGAAAGATTTCTGTTTGCTGATACTGCTCTCATTTGCGCTGGCAGCGCCACTGGCCTGGCATTTCATGAATATCTGGTTACAGGATTATGAATACCGTACAACACAGCCCTGGTGGATCTTTGCGATAGCTTTTGGCGTAGCATTATTCCTCACGATCGTTACAGTGAGCACACAAGCTGTCAAAGCTGCGCTCGGTAATACAGTGAAGGCGCTCAAACGCGACTAGAATACTAACGATCATAAATACCTGACATCCTAAACAAAGTATATGCTGAAGAACTATTTTATTGTAGCCATCCGTAACCTGAAACGGAACAAGGTGTTCAGCGTCATCAATATCGTAGGGCTTGCCCTGGGACTCACCTGCAGCCTGCTGATCATGTTGTGGGTATTGGATGAGCGGAGCATGGACCAGTTCCATGTGAACAAGGACCGCTTGTTCTCTGTATACGAAAGACAGTTCTTCGACAATAAAGTGCAGGGAGGTTTTGGCACGCCCGGACCACTGGCCCGTGAGCTGAAACAGATCCTTCCGGAAGTGGAACACAGCGCCTCCATCGGTTGGGAAGACCAGACAACTTTTCAACTGGGCGATAAGATCCTGCAAATGACCGGCAGTTATTCAGACAGTGATTTCTTCAAGATGTACAGTTTTCCATTACTGGAAGGCACTGCACAATCTGCGTTGGCAGATCCCCTGAGCCTCGCTATTTCCCGGAAGATGGCCACAGCCTTCTTCGGCAGTACGCAGGCCGCGATCGGCAAAACACTGCGCGCAGACGACAGGCGCGATTTCAAGATCACTGCCGTGTATGAAGACATGCCAAAGAACAGCACCGCACACTGGGACTATATCATCAACTGGAACTACCTGATGGAAACAGCGGACTGGATCAAACAATGGGATAACAATGGTCCCAGAACAACCCTGCTGTTGCACAAAAATGCCGATCCCGCCAAAGTGGAAGCGAAGATCAAAAATTATATGGATCAGCACCTGGACAAAAACGGGGGCTGGCGCATCGAGCTATACATGATGAAATTCTCCGACCGGTACCTGTATGGCAATATGAAGGATGGTGTACTCAGTGGAGGCCGGATCGAATACGTGCGTTTATTCAGCCTGATAGCTGTATTCATTCTGCTGATCGCCTGTATCAATTTCATGAACCTCACCACCGCCAGATCGATCAAGCGTTCCCGTGAGATCGGCGTGAGAAAAGTGGTGGGCGCTGTCAGGTTCGGATTGGTTAGGCAGTTCCTCGGAGAAGCCATCGTAGTGGCTGGCATTGCCATGATAGTGGCTCTGGCACTACTTTTCCTGGCTTTGCCCTTATTCAATCAGCTGACAGAAAAACAAATTGCCTTTCCATTTGCAGACTGGACTTTCTGGGCCTGCATCCTGGGACTGCTGCTGATAACCGGACTGCTGAGTGGTAGTTATCCTGCTCTCTTCCTTTCATCATTCAAACCCATCGTGGTATTGAAAGGTGTGTTGAAAGTAAGCTCTTCCGCCAACTGGTTCAGGAAAGGACTGGTGGTGTTCCAGTTCACCCTGTCTTCTTTACTGATCATCGGCACCATCATTATTTCACAGCAGGTGCGCTATATCCAAAACAAGAACCTGGGTTATAACCGCGAGAATATAGTTAAAGTAATGCTGCTGGGCGAGCCTGAAAAATATTACAGTCTGTTCAAACAACAGGTGGGTCAGCTTCCTGGAGTTAGCAGTGTTACCAGGGCAGAGCAGGATCCTGTTGTGATCGGCAACAGTACTATCGGCGTGGACTGGGAAGGAAAAGAACCCAATTCCAAACCACTCTTTACGCAGATCGGTGTAGGCTATGATTTTGTAAAGACCATGCAAATGACGATGCTGGAAGGAAGGGATTTTTCCAAAGCATTTGGTACAGATACCGCAGGTTTCATTCTCAATGAGGCTGCTGTAAAGAAAACCGGTTATACGAACCCGATAGGAAAGCCCTTTACTTTCTGGGGCACCAAAGGAACTGTCATTGGCGTGGTGAAGGATTTTCATTTCAACTCCATGCATGAGCCCATCAATGCTCTGGTGATGCACCTGCGCGAAAATGTTAACTGGGGGAATGCCCTGGTGCGCGTGGAAGGCAGTAAGACACAAGCGGTACTCAATAGCATGGAAGCCATCAGCAAACAGATCAATCCCAAATTCCCCTTCACCTATGATTTTGCCGATGAGGAATTCAGGAAAACATTCGCAAGCGAAACCATGATTGAGAGATTATCCAACTGTTTTGCAGGTCTGGCTATCATCATTTCCTGTCTCGGACTGCTGGGGCTGGCGATGTTTGCGGCTGAACAGCGCGTGCGCGAGATCGGAATCCGCAAAGTGCTGGGAGCCGGACTGGGCAGTTTGTTCGGTTTGCTCAGTAAAGAATTCCTGATACTCGTGTTCATCGCTATCCTGATTGCATGTCCGCTTGCCTGGTGGGCTATGAACAACTGGCTGCAGGATTTCGAATACCGGATCAGTATGAATGCCTGGCCATTTGTGATTGCCGGCATCGCAGCATTAGCCATCGCTTTGTTCACCATCAGTTTCCAGACCATCAAAGCGGCCCTGGCCAACCCCGTGAAATCATTGAGAAGCGAATAGAACGACTGTATCAGTACCGGACGGTTTTTGTATCGGAAACGGACTGCGCAATTGTGCCGGAATTATGTAAAATTTTGAAAATCATATATCTTAGGTTCTGGCACAATTATCACAAAATCATTATCATGTTATCACTGAAACATATTTCAAAATGGGTGAACGTTGGCGGCAAACCGAATTTCCTGCTCAAAGACGTGAACCTGACCATCAACCAGGGCGAGTTCGTTTCCATCATGGGACCTTCAGGTTCCGGCAAGTCCACCCTCCTGCATATCATTGGTATGCTGG
The DNA here is from genome assembly GCF_007970185.1 of Pseudobacter ginsenosidimutans. NCBI lineage: Bacteria > Pseudomonadati > Bacteroidota > Chitinophagia > Chitinophagales > Chitinophagaceae > Pseudobacter > Pseudobacter ginsenosidimutans. Next base: position 6,682,545 of record NZ_CP042431.1, read on the forward strand.
ACGATTTCAATGAAGGCGAATACCTGTTCATGGAACAGCCCGTACATAGTCTGAAAGAGAAACAACGTTCGGCCCTCTATAAACAACATATCGGTTTCGTGTTCCAGGCATATCACCTGATTGATGAGCTCACCGTGTATGAGAATATCGAAACGCCGCTGATCTATCAGAATGTAAAATCCAATGAACGCAAAGCGATGGTGGCTGATATGCTGGACCGCTTCCAGATCGTGGGAAAGAAAGATCTCTTCCCTACACAGCTGAGCGGCGGACAGCAACAGATCGTTGGTATCGCGCGTGCACTGATAGCCAAACCACAGTTGCTGCTGGCCGATGAGCCAACAGGCAACCTCAATTCAAAGCAGGGTGAAGAGATCATGGACCTGTTCAAACAACTCAATAAGGAAGGCGTCACCATTATCCAGGTAACACACTCCGAGAAGAATGCCGGCTATGGCAGCCGCATCATTCACCTGCTGGATGGAAGGATTGAACAAGAGCAATAACCGTATAAAATTTAGAGACCATTCAATTTATCAAAGCCATGAGAGCTGGAAAATTCCTGGCGGGATGCTGCCTTGCCCTTATTGTGACCATTAACCTCCATGCACAAAGCGCCCCTGCTGTGCTCACGCTGAAGCAATGCGTGGAAACTGCGCTGAAGAACAATATGGATGTGAAACTGGCCGACCTCAATTCTCAGCGTGATTTCATATCGCTGCGCGGCGCCAAAGGCGCCATGCTGCCCAGCCTGATTGGCGATGTTCGCCACAATCTCCGTCAGGGCCGCACCATCGATTATTCCAATAACAGCTATACCAATACGAACAATACGGCCGCAGACATTTCTCTGTCTGCTGATGTAACCCTGTTCAACGGCTTCCGTCTTTTCAATAACCTGAAAGCGCGTCAATACATGTTCGATGCCGGCAGAATGGAATGGCAGCAGGCCAGGGATATGCTTACCCTCAACGTGATCCTCGCTTACCTGGATGTGCTCAGCTTTACCGATGTGCTCCAGCAAACGGAACAACTCACAGAGGTAACGCAGAAGCAGGTAGACAGGCTGGCCATCATGCATGAGGAAGGCGCAATCAAACCTTCGGATTACTTCGATCTGAAAGGACAGCTGGCTGCCAACAAACTATCCCTCATCGATACACGAAATCAGCTCAACAATGCGAGGCTCCGCCTGGCGCAGCTGATGAATATCACTTATGATGAAAGTCTCACCGTGGAACGCATCGGCCTGGAACAATTCGATATGACCTATTCCACCACACCCGATGCCGTTTATCAATCTGCACTGGAACAACTGGCGCAGGTAAAGGCAGTGGACCTGGTGAAGAAAAGCGCGGAGAAAGATGTGAAAGCCGCACGCGGCGGGCTCTTCCCTACCGTGAGCCTGGGCGCGGGCTACAACACCAGCTACCAAAGTATCTTTGTTGATACCGCCAACAAGAAGATCCCCTATTTCGATCAGCTCAAGAACAACCGGGGCACCAATGTAGGTGTAGGTGTTTATATCCCCTTCATGAGCGGTTTTCAGAACAGGAACCGGCTCTCGCTTTCGAAGATCGCACTGAAAGAGGCAGAGTATTATGCAGAGAACACAAGAATTCAGTTAAGACAAAATATCGAAAGAGACCATCTCAATATGACGGCTACCCTTAATCGCTACCAGGCCCTGGTAGACCAGGTGGGCAGCTATGCAGAGAACTTTCGTGCTGCTGAAGTCCGTTTCAACAATGGCGCTTCCAATTCCGTTGATTATCTCATTGCGAAGAACAAACTGGATAATTCCAAGATCGATCTGATCATCGCCCGTTATGATTTTCTGCTCAGGACGAGGATCCTTGATTATTACCAGGGAAAACTAAGCTGGTAGACCATATCTTACTGCAGAGGGGCATCTCCAACGGGATGCCCTTTTTTTATGCAAATGCAGGACAGTGCTGTAACTTTTTACGGCCTGTATCGTTTGACAGGCAGACAATCAGCTATGACTGCAAACAATACGAACCGTGATCACTGGGTTGATAACCTGCGATCGGCCATTACCCTGCTGGTAGTGGCCCATCACGCTTCACTGTCTTACACCAGTTTTGCCAGCTTCAACAAAGATGCTTATATCCTGAGCACGCATCCTGTAGTGGATCCGCATCGTTGGGTGGGGATGGACATCTTCGAAAATTACAATGATATTTTCTTCATGTTCCTCATGTTCTTCATAGGTGGCCTTTTCCTGGTGAAGAGTGTGCAGAAAAAAGGAGGCTGGCAATTTACAAAAGACAGGTTCTCCAGGTTGTTCATACCTTTCCTCTTCCCCGGCACAGTATTGATGTTGATAGCATATTTTCCGGCATGGATCATCGCTAAGAACAACACTAACATTGAAGCATATGTGAAGGATTTCTTCACTATCGAAGCATGGCCCGTAGGCCCGCCCTGGTTCATCTGGGTGTTGTTTGCGTTCAATGCTTTGTTTGCGTTTGTATATCCGTTGGCAAAAAATAATATTGCCAGGGCAGGCATGAGGCTCGATACGCTGCAAAACAAACCCTTTCTTTTTTTCATGCTGCTCTTGTTGGTCACCTGGATATTATACGTACCTGTTGCATTCAATATTGGCGCGGGTACCTGGACCGGCTGGGGGCCTTTTGATTTTCAACTGAGCAGGATACTGGCTTATGCCGGGTATTTCCTGTTGGGTGTGATCATTGGCGCCACCGAATTCAATAAGGGGATTTTCAATGTACAGGCTGCCGTGATTGGCCGCTGGAAAAGCTGGCTGGCATTGTCGCTTTTATTGTACGCGCTTATCACACTCAACACAACATGCGGATGGTTGAGAGCCCTCGTTATGGAAAACAGGCTGCACGCCAATACAGCCTGGTTGATATACTATACCGTGTATGCGGCCAGCTGTGCAGCCAGTTGCCTGGCTTTTATCGGACTGTTCAGAACAAAAGCGAATACAACCAATTCCTGGTGGCGATCCTTATCCGCCAATGCTTATCTCATCTATTTGCTGCATTATGTATTTGTGGTCTGGATGCAGTTTGGCCTGATGGAATGGGCGATTGCTGCATGGCTGAAATTCATCATCGTGTTTTTTGTGTCAGTAACGTTGAGCTGGTTCACTGCAGGCTGCCTTCGAAAGATCCCGGTAATCAGGCGCTACCTGTAAATAAAAAAGGGTGTACCTCCAATAGGCACACCCCAGTATTTCACGAATACCACTAAAGGTTCAAAGCAATCACCGGCGATCCGGTCTGCTAACTAAAGTATCAGCCAGGGGCTGCCACAGTCATCTCATGGAAATGGATGCCTGCTGCTCCTTCAAAACCTCAACCAGCGTACATGATGCCTTACCCACATGAAAGACAGTGTACGTAAAAAATTAAAATGATTTTTTTAAAGAGGGGCTCTCTGTTGAGAGCCCTCTTTTTTTCCATTAATCTAATTAAGCATCACTAATCGGATTTTAGTGAGACCTAACGCTGCGATGCGGAAACCGAAGTTTGAAATGATTTATGTCAGGGAATCAGGTGGTAGTTTATTATCGCAAATCTGAATCCTTGTGAACGAAGAAATGAATCAGTATCATTCGTACTAAAATAAGTACATTTTCTTACTAAAAAAAGTAAATATCCTACTACTTCATTACTAAAGATTCTTTTTTAAAGTACTAAGTATACTTATATAAGAATCAATCCGGCGGCTCTCTGTTTATTTGCGTCATGAACAAGGAAAAGCAATTAAAGCAGATCCGTTCGATGATAGACAAAGGCGAAATCACGCTTTTCAAAGAGATATTTGACTACTACGACATCACTCCCATTATCAATCATCTCCGCACCAACCACGCCACACTCACAGGCTATATCAATAACGTAACAAGAATACGCGTTGGCAAGATCATCAGCATAGCTGAGTACTTTGATGTTGATGAAAAAAAGATGATCAACCTCGTGTACAACCAATTACTTGCCGACCGGAAAACAAAAAAAGCGCGAAACAAATAGCTTTGAAGAGAACTCAATCAGGCGGTTCAATAATACCAGCTCACTGATTGTTGAAAGGAGAACACAAATATAAAATAGCCTGCTCTTACATCTTACTGCAGAAAGGAAAAATCTTCCATAAAATTGACCGGAATCAAGGTCGCTTACTTTTTCAATGTACCTGTGGCTTTCTTTGTCGCTGGTTTCTTCTTCTTACCCAGCTGCGTGAAATTATACCCGATGGTGATCCTGTAATTGCGGGTATTGGTACTGCTCAGCGATTCGATATTGTAGGCGGGCGTTGTGGTGAAGCTGCGGTACTCCTGCTTTGCGATCGGATCGATCATATTGAATGTAAGCACCAGTTTCTTCTTTAGCAGTTTTCGTTGCACACCGAAATTCATGCGAAGATTACTGCGCACTGTTCCCTGCGGATTTGCAAATCGGTTATATGTAATACCGGTGGTGATATTCCACATATCGGTCGGCACAAAATTGCCATTGAAATTGGATGTGAAAGTCCCCCCATTGATGAAGCTGGTATTCCTGCTGCTGTACTTGTTGAAAGTATAGCTGGCGCTCAGGTTCACGCGGAGCGCTTTGGAGAAAGTATATCCATTCCAGGTACTGATCTCATACTCTTCTCTCCCATCGATATTGTACCAGCTGGTGGTGGTCTTGTTGGTATCGTTCGGCGCAGGCAACCGCAACTGAGAAAAGATATCGCTCACTTTATTGTAGCCGAGGCTGAGGTTGAGAAAGTACTTGTCGGTAGTTCTTCCGAACACCAGGTCGAAGTTATGTGATGTGGAAGGCAGCAGGTCCGGATTACCGAAACGGAGATTGTTGGTATCGGCAATATCAACTGTCGGGTTCATATGATTGATGCCCGGTCTTCTGATGCTCTTGCGGTAACTGAGGTTCACGCTCAGCACTTCCTCCCATTTTTTGCTCAGCGTGAAGAAGGGCAGCCAGGTGGAATAATTGTTGTCCGCCTTTGCGCCTTCTTTCAACGTGAAGCGGAGATCGGTATTTTCCAGCGTGATGCCGCCGGTAACCGACAGGCTTTCAGAAAGCCGTTGCTTCACCGCTGCACGGATATTGCTGACGCGCTGACGGAAATCGAAACTGTTGCTGAGGTTGGTATTCGGCATCAGCTCTTTCACAGGTACGCTGCGCAATCCATATACATCCACATCGATATCGTTCAGTTCATACACGTAGGAGGCGCCTGTACTAATGGAAGTCTTTTTATTACTGAGTTGTTTATCGTAATTCACCCTGGCATTATAGCCCTTGTTATGTGTTTCGTTGTATTGCAATTGTGTACTGTCTTTTCCGCGTTGCGTATAATCCGGATTGAGCGGAACTTCATAAAAGGTTCTGTCGCTATTGTTCCAGGCAGTATTCGTACCTGCAATGAAGCGGAGCGATTCTCCCGGCTTCTTACCCTTACGCGTATACGTAAAATTGATCACCGGGCTGATATTGTTGCCTTCAGTGGCAATGGACCGCTGGCTGATCCTGTATACTTCATGAAAGCGGTTGATATTGGTGTATTCGTTATCCGATTTGTTGCGGGTAACGGCCTGGCTATAGGTTGCCTGTATATTGAAGAGGTTCCATTTGTCGAGCTCATAATCCACGTTGAGCCTGGCATTGGGGCGGATGCCCTTGTTGAAGCTCTGTCCTGCCGTTGCATAATAGTTGGTGGAATCCTTTCTGAAGTTTTCGCGCATGGAGCGGCTGTATCCGTCGAATTCATTGTAGGCGAATCCCATATTGAGGTTCACGGCCAGTCCTTTTTTCCGGTAATTGATATTGCCGCTGACGCCATATTCACCGCGCGTACCGGCGGTGAGGGTGAGCCTTGCTCCCATGCCTACTTTGCCTTTTTTGGTAACGATATTGATCACACCGCCCTGTTCATTGGCGTATTGCGGCGGCGGGTTGGTCATTACTTCGATCTTTTCGATCATACTGCCGGGAAGGCTTTCCAGCAGGTCTGCCAGTTGTTGTGCATTCAGCTCAACAGGCTTATCGTCGATCAGTATTTTGGGTTCGCGGCCGCGCACCACCAGTTTACCATCGGGATCGTTGGCCACCAGCGGAACGCTTTTCAGCAGTTCTGCTGCATTGGAGCCCGCACTGAGCGCGGATTCGCCGGCATTGAAAGTGATATTGCCATCACGGCTCTGGATCAGGGGCTTTTCAGCATACACCACCACTTCTTCCAAAGCCGTATCGGTATTGGGTTTGAGTGTGAGATCGCTCATATTGAAATCATAACGCTCGGCGCGGATCCAGATACTGTCCAGCGTCAGCGGACGGAAACCCACATAACTGATGGATAATTTATAATAACCGAAAGGAAGGTGCTCGAACTCGAAATTCCCGTTCTGGTCTGTGCGGGTATTGCGCGTGGGGAGTGAATCATTGAACGGACGGAGGGAAACCGAAGCATCGGCAACAGCCTTCTGCAGGGTGTCTATCACATTGCCGGTGATCAGGCCCGGGGCGGATTTCGACTGCTTATCCTGGCCGGAGGCTGATAAGGTTACCAATAGCAGGCAGCAGCAAACAATTAGCAATGGTCTCATTAGGGGCATACACGCGTAAAGATAACGCAAACCCGTATACAGACAAACAACTGTCATCCTGTCATTTACCAGGACTTTTCCCTATCTTTGCCCCTTTAATTTCAGATTGCAATGTTGGATTTCATTACCCAGAAGAAACATGACGAGAGCCGCCAGGGAGAAGCCTTTGCCCCTGAACAGGCTGGTGTGCAACAATTCAGCAAAAGATTTTATATAGAAAGCTATGGTTGCCAGATGAATTTCGCGGACAGCGAAGTGGTGGCTTCCATCCTCCAGGAAGGAGGTTTCGGCGCAACCCGTAATTACGAGGAAGCCGATCTCATTCTTATCAATACCTGCTCCATCCGTGAGAAGGCCGAACAAACCGTTCGCAAACGACTTACCGATCTTCGCAAAGTGAAACAGAACAGGCCCGGCGCATTGATCGGCGTGCTCGGTTGTATGGCGGAACGCCTCAAATCAAAATTCCTCGAAGAAGAGAAACTGGTGGATATAGTAGTGGGCCCCGATGCCTACCGCACATTGCCTTCTCTCATCACAGAAGCCGAAGGCGGACAAAAAGCTGTGAACGTTCTTCTCAGCCGCGAAGAAACCTATGCAGACATTGCACCTGTGCGCCTCGGCGGCGACGGTGTTTCTGCATTTGTAAGCATCATGCGCGGCTGTAACAATATGTGCTCTTTCTGCGTGGTGCCTTTCACCAGGGGAAGGGAAAGAAGCAGGGATGCTATCAGCATCGTGAATGAATGCCAGGTATTGTTTGATGAAGGTTATAAAGAAGTAACATTACTGGGACAGAATGTAGACAGTTATTATTGGGTGGATGAATCCACCGATACAATAGTGAACTTTGCGCAACTGCTGGAAAAAGTAGCGCTGATCAGTCCCCTGCTCCGCGTTCGTTTCTCCACCTCACATCCGAAAGATATTACAGATGAAGTGCTGCATACCATGGCGAAGTACGAGAACATCTGCAAATACATACACCTCCCTGTTCAAAGCGGCTCCACACGCGTGTTGCAGCTGATGAACAGAACCTATACGCGCGAATGGTATATCGCAAAAGTAGACAGGATCCGGGCCATCATGCCCGACTGTGGCATCAGCTCCGATATCATTGCAGGTTTCTGTACCGAAACCGAAGAAGAGCACCAGGAAACCATGAGCCTGATGGAATACAGCAAATATGACCTGAGCTATATGTTCTTTTACAGCGAAAGGCCCGGCACTCTTGCCGCCCGCCGCTATGAGGACGATATTCCTGAGGATGTGAAGAAGAGAAGGCTGGACGAGATCGTGCATTTACAGAATAAGCTCAGTCATGAAAGCAATGTCCGCGATCTTGGCAAGACCTTCAAGGTGCTGATCGAAGGCGACAGCAAGAAAAGCGGGAACGACTGGAAAGGCAGGAACAGTCAGAACAAAATGTTGGTTTTTCCCAAAGGCGACCATAAAGTGAACAAAGGCGATTACGTGATGGTTAAAGTCACAGATTGCACCAAGGCAACGCTACTGGGAGAAATCGTATAAGTTATATTGTCAGAAAGGAGCTAAACGAGTTGTGAATATGGATATCCAATCAATCAAAAACCGGTTTGGTATTATCGGGAATTCACCCGCACTGAATTACGCATTGCAGGTGGCAGCCACGGTAGCCAATACAGACCTTACCGTTCTCATCAATGGTGAAAGCGGTACTGGTAAAGAAGCATTTTCGCAGGTGATCCATGCGTTATCCGCCCGCAAGCACAATCCCTTTATTGCGGTGAACTGCGGCGCGATACCCGAAGGCACCATCGATTCAGAATTGTTCGGGCATGAAAAAGGTTCTTTCACGGGAGCCGTGGATTCCCGCAAAGGATATTTTGAAACTGTCAATGGCGGCACTATCTTTCTCGATGAGATCGGTGAAATGCCCCTGGGCACTCAGGCACGTTTGTTGCGCGTACTGGAAACAGGTGAGTTCATCCGTGTGGGCTCCTCCAAGGTACAGAAGACAGATGTGCGCGTGATTGCCGCCACCAATAAGGACCTGCTGGAATTTACGCAGAAAGGGAGGTTCAGGGAAGACCTCTATTACAGGTTGAGCACTGTGCCCATCCGCGTTCCGGCATTGAGAGACAGGAAGGAAGACATTGGCCTGCTTTTCCGCAGATTTGCCGTTGACTTTGCAGAGAAGTACAAAGCTTCTCCCCTGCAACTGGACGAGGAGGCGAAAGAGATGTTAATTAACTACTCCTGGCCCGGCAATGTGCGCGAACTGAAGAATATTGCAGAGCAGATGAGCGTGCTGGCCAACGATAAGATGGTCACCGGATCAGAGATCAGACGCTTTTTGCCGGACAGGGACTTTTCTCGCTTACCCGTGCTGGTTAGTCCGCAGCCCGGCGGCGGTTCCGCCAACGGACATGAGTTTGCCAATGAGCGCGAGATCCTGTACAAGCTCTTCTTCGATATGAAGAAAGATGTGACCGAGCTCAAGAAGATGTTCGTGGAGATCCTGCAAAACCCCGGCATGGCCGCGGCGCAGAACCAGGCACTGATCAATGAACTGAAGAACAAGGAAGTGCTGAGCAGCTCCCCCGGGTTCATCCCCCACTCCCAGCCCGCTGCCGTGCAGGGAGCCATGCAACCGGTGATGATCCATCACGATGATGATATCCACCATCATGAGGAAGTGGAAGAGAGCCTGAACATCATGGACAAGGAAAAGGAACTGATCATCAAAGCGCTTAAAAAACATAAGGGAAAAAGAAAGGATGCCGCCACCGATCTGGGCATCAGTGAGAGAACCCTTTACCGTAAGTTGAAAGAATATGATATCAAAGAGTAATATGGCCCTGCATTCCGTACGATTCAGCCTGCTCCTCGCAGGATGCATGCTGGTAGCGCTTTTCAGCGGTTGCTACACTTTCAATGATGTTACCATCGATAAGAAGATCAAGACCGCGAGGGTGAACTTTTTCGATAACAAGGCAAGGTATATCAACCCGCAACTGAGCCCGCAACTCACAGACAAGCTGAGGCAGAAGGTGAACAACCAGACCCGCCTCACCCTGGTGCAGAGCGAGGATGCGGATTACGATATTGGTGGATTCATCAGCGACTATTCCGTTACCACTTCCGGTATCAGCCAGCAGCAGGCCGCCACCAACCGTTTAACCGTTACCGTTACCGTCAGGTTCAAGAATAACCAGGACCCTACCAAGAATTTCGAGTCCCCGGTTTCCCGCAGCTTTGAATTCTCGGCCAATCTCAGCCTCCAGCAGGCAGAGGCCCAGTTGACGGAAACCATCATCCAGAATATGACAGACGAGATCTTCAACAAGATCTTCTCCAACTGGTAGGTCCATCATCAATCAACAGCGAAACATACAAGCCCTGTTCATGCAACAACATATTCAATCCATCGTTCAACATTTTTTTCAGAAGAACAGTCTGCACGATGTAGCGGAAGCCGATCTGCAACAGTTTACGAACGACTATCCGTATGCGATCATCGGCCAGTTCCTGCTGGCAGAAAAAATGCGTCACGATAACCAGGAAGCATTCCATGACCAGGCGCTTCGCACCAGTTTATATTTCAACAACCCTGCATGGCTTTACTGGCAGTTGCAGGAACATCCCGAAGCCAATCTCGAAGGGCTGAAAGCCGCCATCACCATGACCGACGAGCCCGAGCTGGAGCACGAGAAAGTGGTGGTTGCCCATACAGAGTCTGCTTCAGGGGATATCACTGCCATCGAGAACAAGGCTTCCGCAGCAACACCTTCTCTCAATATCTCCGATCCTGCAGTGGAGCACAAGGCCGCTATTGCCAGCCAGCCTGTTGTTGCCAAAACCGAAACAGAGCAAAAGCCTGCAGAACTCAAAGCGGAGAACAAGGAAGAAGCTCCGTCAGCCGTAGCACTGGCAGAAGCAGCTGCCGCAGCAGCGCCGCAAACAGTTATCAACGAGATCGGATTTGATCCCTATCATACCATCGATTATTTCGCCAGCCAGGGCATCAAGCTGAAGCTGGAAGAACTGGCCAAAGACAAACTGGGTCAGCAGCTGAAGAGCTTTACCGAGTGGCTGCGCAGTATGAAGCGCGTTGGCCCTGCCGCCATCAACGGCGCCGCCCTGGACGATACCACACAGCAGACCATTCAGAACATTGCAGACACCAGTATCGAGGGTAAAGACATTGTAACTGAAGCGATGGCGGAAGTTTGGGTAAAACAGGGTAACTACCGGAAAGCCATTGCCATCTACGAGAAATTAAGTTTGCAGAATCCGGTCAAAAGCCCTTATTTTGCAGACCGTATACAACAATTAAAAGCTTTGTGATATGATGTATTTATTCCTGGTGCTGATCATTATCCTGACTGCCGTGATCAGCTTGTTCATCCTGATCCAGAATCCCAAAGGTGGTGGCCTGGCAGGTAACATCGCAGGATTCAACAACCAGTTCATGGGTGTGAAGCAAACTACTGACGTATTGGAAAAAGGAACCTGGGTAATGGCTGTAGCTATCGGTCTGCTCTGCCTGTTCTCTTCTTTCTTCATTGCCGGCGGTTCTGCCAAAGGTGTTGATGCGCCTCCTACTGCAGCTCCCAAAGCGGCTACTCCGCCTCCTGCAGCACAGCCTTCCAACACTGTTCCTATGCAACAGCCCGCAACACAGCCTTAAGATTTATTTCAACTTTTTCAATATACCCTGCTGAAATCAGCAGGGTTTTTTAATTTACAGCATCAATCCGGAACATCATGTGGAAAAAACTGATACTGGGATTGCTTATCGTACTGCTGCTTGCCGCAGCTGTGATTGGTATGCGATTCTTTACCTCCAACACGCCCTTTGAAAGCAAACACAAATACCTGTACATCAGAACAGGACAGGCCACTTTCCCGGAAGTGATCAAAACCCTGCGCGACAGCCACCTGGTGAAGAACCCGGGATCCTTCGAGTGGATTGGTCATCGGATGGACCTGGACCAGAAGATCAAACCAGGCCGCTACGAGATCCGCAAAGGAATGAGCCTCTTCAATATTGCACGCATGCTGCGCAACGGACAACAAAGCCCCGTGAACCTGGTGATCACCAAACTGCGTACGCGCCAGGACCTGGCAGCCCTCATCGGCCGCCGCTTCGAATGTGATTCAGCTTCCGTGATGGACTATATGAACAATGCAGATTCCATGAAAGTATATGGCTTCGATTCCACCAGTATCATGACGGCCATCTATCCAAATACTTACACCTATTTCTGGAACAACACCCCTACCGGCATCTTCAAAAAGTTCTTTGCAGAGTACAGGAAGGTTTGGGACGATGAAAGAAAAGAAAAGGCCGCCAAACTGGGCCTCACTCCCGGTCAGGTATATACGCTGGCCAGCATCGTGGAGGAAGAGACAAATGCCAATGAAGAGAAAGGCAATATCGCCAGTGTATATTACAACCGCTACAAGAAGGGATTGAAACTGCAGGCCGATCCTACCGTGAAATTCGCGCTGGGCGATTTCACCCTTCGCAGGATCTACCTGAAACATTTGACGGCAGAAAGCCCGTACAATACCTATCGTGTAGCAGGGCTGCCTCCGGGACCGATCTGTACGCCCTCACTGGTAACAATAGACGCAGTACTGGACCAACCTGTTACCAATTATCTTTTCTTTGTAGCGAAGAGTGATTTTTCCGGCAGGCATACTTTCAGCGAAACCTATACCGAGCACCTGGTGAATGCCAAAGCCTTCCAGAAAGCGCTGGACTCTGTAATGGCGAAAAGACAGGCAGCCAAAGAAGATATCGGCACACAAAAATAAAAACCGGAGAAGCGGCATGACCAAACTTGAACGCATCTTACTGAACCTGCCTCCTGTGAAATTCCTCACGGAAAAGAGCAAGCATATCATTTTGCCGGGCTTCGACAAAGTGCCATTGTATGATGTGATCCTGTTCTTTCTCAGCCAGGTGAAAAAAGTGGGGCTCACGGAACGCGCCGCAGCAGTGGCCTATAACTTCATCATGGCCATTCCCCCTACCTGCCTGTTCATCTTTACGCTGATCCCCCAACTGCCTTTCATTCCAAAGGAAACCATCGAACTGCAGCTGCATCACCTGATCAACGATATCATTCCAGCAAAGGAATACAACCAGGGCATCATCGATTTTGTGGATGGCTTCCTGAACCAGCCACGCGTTGGTCTGATCTCCTTCGGTTTCTTTTTGCTGATCTTCTTTGCCAGTAATGGCATGATGGGGCTGATGCGCAGTTTCAACAAGAACTATATCGGCTTTGAAAAGCGTAGCGACCTGGAGAGCCGCTGGATGGCTATTAAGCTCACCTTCATCATCCTGGGCCTGCTGGTGGCCTGTCTGATCCTTTTAGCCATGCAGGGCGTGGTATTGCGCTGGCTGGGCGTAGGCGCCAAATGGGCCGCTATCCTGAGCCTCTTCCGATGGGTACTGATTGTTGGGCTCGTATTCTATGCTATCGCCTTCATCTACAAATATGCGCCTGCCATGCAAAAACGCTGGAAACTCCTCTCCCCAGGCTCCATCCTGGCCACTTTCCTCAGCCTGCTGGCCACTTTGGGGTTTAGCTTCTTTGTGAGCAATTTCGGAAAATATAACGCACTCTATGGATCTATTGGCACTATCATTGTGGCTATGACACTGATCTATATCAATGCCCTGGTGCTGCTGATCGGGTACGAGCTCAATGTGAGCATACACTCCCTCAAAGCGCTTGCGGATGAAAGGGCGAGACACGAGACAAGCGGCGTGACCGTTCCATGATTTTTTCGTAAACTTTGTATACATAAATAAATCGTCATGAAAAGAAAACTCCTGTTCAGCCTGATGCTGCCTGCACTGGCGATGCTGGCATTCAGATCCGGCAACGAGCCGCTCGCAATCGGTTCGGCTATGCCTAAGGGTGAGATAGTGATGAAAGATATATCCGGCAAGGACATTTCACTGAACAATGCCCGCAAGTCCAACGGACTGCTGGTGATGTTCAGCTGCAATACCTGCCCCGTAGTGATCAACAACGCATCACGCGCCAATGAAGTAAGCAAATTTGCGCTCGACAAAAATGTGGGCGTGATATTCCTCAATGCCAATGAAGCCAACCGTTCAGCTTCAGAATCACTCGATGCCATGAAAGCCTATGCAGCCAAAGAAGGATTCAACTGGTACTATGCAGTTGATCAGAACAGCGAGCTGGCCAATGCTTTCGGCGCCACCAAAACACCCGAATGTTTCCTCTTCGATAAAGAAGGAAAACTGGTGTACCATGGCGCCATCGATGATAGTCCCGGTAAAGCAGAGAACGTAAGCCGCAAGCACCTGCAGGAAGCCATAACAGAGATCAGTGGCGGAAAGGAAGTGAGTGTGAAGACTTCCAAATCTGTGGGATGCACCATCAAGCGACTCGGTTAAGCCCCGTTTTTAAAATCTTTGAAACAGCCCGGATCTGACAGGATCCGGGCTGTTCTGTTTTACGGGGGTTGAAGGATCAGGGGTATTGTTCATATTGGTATTGTATTAATGATGAAATACGGGCCTGAAGGATGGTGAATCCATGCAACTTTAAAAGGAACGATGAATTTGAAAAGGGAGGACGCAGATAGTAAAATTAGTGGGTGTGCAGCTTGTTACAATCCCTCTTACGGGGGCAGGAGATAAAGTAGAAAAGAGTCTGCCAAAGAATGGCAAACTCTTTTTGAAACCGGGAACTGGATCTATTTACATTCCCAGGTGAAATCCGCATCTGGGATCACAAACCACAGGAAGTCGAAGTACCTGGTATGCGGATAACTTGTTTTCAGTGGCAGCCCTTTCTTATTGTATCCGGCAGCTTTGAAGTTGTTGTTGACGCTGTAATTCCTGTTGAGGAACATCCAGAGTGGATGTGTGCGCAGGAAATTGGTCTGATTGTCGTACTCAGCAAATTGATCAATGAGGTTGCCTTTCCCATCATAATTGTAAAGGGTGGTATCAGGGGGATAATGATAGAGGAGATCACGCTGGATAGTGCGACTGATCCTTCCGTACTGATCATATTTGTACGTAGTAACATATTGCGAAAAGGAAAAGATACTTCCATCGGGATTGTAGTATCCCAGGAACCAGCTGGAATCATGCGTTACCCGGTCCTGTTTATCGTAGTAATAATTGATCCTGTATTCGAAATTGGTAGTATCGCCGTAATAGCCGTTGTAGAGGATCAGCCTGTTCTTTTTATCGTACACGAACCTGTGGTTGGGATTGCCTGTGCCCCAGTCGTCATTGCTGATATGCACAGGATTGCCGAGTTTGTTGTATTCGAAAGTCAGCGTGCGGGTGCTTCCGTAGTATCGATGGGTGATGGTTTTGATCCTGCAATCATCTTCGATACCGCCGGGATGGTGTTTGATGTAATCGTAGAGCTTGTTGCAACCTGCAAAAAAAAGGAGGATTGCCGCCATTGAGCACACTCGAATGGTGTTACCGGATAGGTTCATATGGTTTATATTAGAGATGAAGAAATCGCTCACTTGCACATATACTCGAAAACAGCCTGGTCCATGCCCAGACCGAAGAAATTAGCGCGGTTGGGTCCTTCAGGATCCTGGCCGATATTCAAGGGCAGCTTGTTCTGATTGTAGGTGGCTGCCTGGAAAGGATTGTTGACACTGTAATCCCGGTTGACGAACATCCAGATCTTATTGGTACGGTTATAATTGATCTTGTTATCGTATTGGGTGTCTGGTTTGATGAGATTGCCATCGGCATCATATTCATATTTGGTGATGAGTGCCGGCGAGCCGGAATTATCGAACCAGGTGAGTTTGGATTCGATCATGCGATCCCATTTGTCGTACTTGTAATCCGTAACGTTGAAGCCCAGGGCAGGACCGTATTCCCCGTTAATGATCTCTCCCCACCACCAGGCAGTATCGCGGATGATGCGGCCTTTGGAGTCGTGCAGGAATTTTTTGTGGAATTCGTAGAGGCCATTGTCGTAATGTCCGGCGTGCTGTACCAGTCTTTGTTTTTTATCGTAGAAGAAAAAGTGATTGGGTACGGCCGTGCCGGTTAGACTCACGATGGCTGAAACCGGGTACCCCTGGGCATTGTAGGTGAATGTGTAGGTACGGGGACTGCCGGCGGTGAAGCTGATCTTTTTGATATTGCAATATTTGATGTCCCCATCCTTTTGGCTGCGGAGGAAATCACCAACTTTATTACAGGCTACAAACGTAAGAACGATGAGTGTGAGGCAAACGAAGAGCCTCCTGCTGTTCCTTGTCATAACAGTATAGGTTGAGTGTGAGTAATCCCTTACTATGTTTTAACAGGGTTGGCAATAGCAATGAGAAAGGGAAGGATGTGTGGGAGGTAAAGCAGAAATTGGATCAGGTGAAATTACATCAAATTTCAGCCTGATCCAATACTATTTTGTGGTAATAGGCGCGCAGGTTAATTACCGCATTGATAAGTTATGGTAGCGTGTGGCTCCATTTCCAGTTCCAGAAAATATCTGGAATTACCATCGTTATAGGTGGCGAAGAAATCCCTGGGAAGCAGATAACCGATATAAGAAGTTGCCCTGTATGGGTTATTCTTGCTGTAATCCTTGTCGATCAGCCTCCACCAGTTATTGGTATTGTGAATATTGTTCCTGTTATCGTATGTGATACCGGGTCTGATGAGGTTTCCGTTGGCATCATAAGTATACAGTTTTTCAAAGCCGGTCTCAGGCGATTGAGCAAAAACAGTGTAAGTACGGCTGATACGGCCGAGGCTATCGTAACTATAAGTAGTTACATTGGAAGAAATATAATTGGCCGGTTCACCGTTCACCACGTTGCCGAATGCCCAGGATGAATCATGAGTAACCCGATTGTCCGGGCCATAAAAAAACTTCGTATACCTGAAGAACATATCCACGTTATCGAACTTTCGGATATACTTGTTCATGCGCCTTTTGGTATCATAATAGAAGAGCCAGTTGTGGTTCCCTGTGGAGGTAGACCCGGTGATGATGCTGTCAGGATTGCCATAAGCATCATAGCTGAATCTCCACCACCTGTCTGAATTGGTAACCTGAATAAATTCAATATTGCAATAGCGTTGATCGGGCCAGTAGTTGGCTTCGGCTTCGCCGGGCACTTTCAGGCCATCTGATTTTTTGTTGCAGGAAACACACAGGAATACCAGGCCGGTAGTCAGTAAGGCGGCAACGTTGCGAATTACATGTTGCATAAAGAATAAGAGTTTAACTGATGAAAAATAAGAGATCAAAGAGGATTAATTACCGCATTGATACGTGAAGGTGGCATGCGGCATATCGATATCCAGGAAATAACGGTAGTTGGTGTTCAGGTCAGAGAAGAAATCTCTCGGCAACAAGTAACCGATGTAAGAAGAAGCCCTGTAAGGATTGTTTTTGCTGTAGTCTTTGTCTATCAGCCTCCACCAGTTATTGGTATTGTGGATATTGTTCCTGTTATCATACGTGATGCCGGGTTTGATGAGGTTACCATTGGCATCGTAATTATAGGTCTTTTCGAAACCCTCTCCCGGAAACTCAATGAAAGCCGTCCAGGTCCTGCTGATGCGCCCCAGGGAGTCGTAATAATAAGTGGTCACCTGGGAAGCCACATAATTGGTGGGTTCGCCATTCACCACTATTCCGAATACCCAGGACGAATCATAAGTAACACGATTGCCGGGACCATAAACAAACTTTTTGAAGGTTTCAAAATAATCACCCTGGTTATCATACATCCGGATATACTTGTTCATACGCCTGTTGGCATCGTAGTAAAAGAACCAGTTGGGATTTCCGGTAGACGTATTGTTAGTTATGATGCTTACCGGGTTACCAAAAGAGTTGTAACTGAACTTGTACCATCTGTTTTCATTGGTGATCTTGATGGAATCGATATTACAATACCGTTGGTCCGGCCAGTAATTGGCTGCGGCATCACCCGCAAGTTTTTGCACCTCTGCTTTTTTGTTACAGGAAACAGACAGGAACGCAACGCCTATCGCCAGAAAGGTAGCAGCGGATCGAAATACATGTTGCATAAAAGATTATAGGTTTAACAGTGAAAAAATCCTTCAATGGCGGATGTAAACAGGCAGAGGCTTGAAATCTGAAAAGAAGTTTTTGGATAGGAAGATAGAATCGCAGAGTGTGGCTGCAAAATTAGTGATTAATGAACGTGCAGGATCAGCCGGCATACCGCAAATGCGGAATACTGCCTTGAATCGAAGGATAAGACAACTGAATGAGCAATAAGGGGCAGAATAAATTTTCGATCAGGGATATGCGTTATAGCAGGTTGCGAAAGAGGATTTCGGTTAATGCGGATTATTTTGCGGGCGCTATCAGTAATTTTATTTCTGGTTCCACCTGTCTGTCTGTCAACTGGCGTTCGAAGAATTTACGATAGCCGGTGGCTTTGTTGATGAACAGCGTGGCCGGGATACCCCCACTCCATTTCTCATCCACCTTGGGGCAGAAATAATCTGCATTGCTTTCATCCAGCCAGAAGAAGGTGGCGCTGAAATTTTTCTTTTTGATGAAGGATTGTAAACCGGCGGGATATTCTGAATCGAAGTCGAGGCTCACAAGCATCAGTTCCACTTTTTCATTCTTATACTTTTCCACTCCTGTCTGCAGCCAGGGGATCTCCTCTACACAGGGTGCACACCATGTGGCCCAGAAGCTAACTACCAGCGGATGGTCACTGCTATCAATATACGAAATCAATTGATCGATCTTCAGTTTCTTTACGGATTGCGGGAAACCGGTAATGGTTAGAAACAGCAAAAGGAAAAGAAAAACGGATCGTTTCATAATAGTAAAATTTATCGGAGGGCGCCCACTCTCTAAGTATTTGCATCAGGCTCCTGCAACTGCAGCTTCCAGTCTTCCAGCAAACTATCCAGCTCCTCTCCACTGTACCTCCTTTGATCATAATGCCCGGCCAGCACTTTCTGCCGTTTGGCTTCATAAAGGCTCACTGCACAGGCCACGGAAATATTCAGAGAACGGATGATCCCCACCTGCGGGATCACGAAATTGCCATCGGCCAGCGCGCGGATCTCATCACTCACACCGCTGTGCTCATTCCCGAATACCAGCGCCACACTGCCTGCCGCAAAATTGATGCTATACAAATCTACTGCATCACTGCTCAGGTGCGTAGTTAATATCTTCTCATATTTTGCACGAAGCGCAGCAAAACAGGCCGCCGCATCCGTGAACTGATGTACCGTGAGCCATTTGGCCGCACTGCTGCTGCTGCGGGCCCCGAATTTCTTGTGACGCGGGATCTTCGTGTTGAGCACATAGATCTCCTGCACTCCTACCGCATCGCAGGTGCGCATCACAGCTGATATATTATGTGGATCGAATACGTTCTCCAGCACAACGCAAAGATCATTCTGACGCTTGTTCAATACAGATACCAATCGCTCGTAACGTTCCGGTGTCATATTAATAAAATTGAGATAGGTTCCTCAATGCTGGCAATATTACGTGGTATTTTTAAATTATTATCTTCGTTCACAATTAACGCCACTTAAACCCAATATGGCCTATGTTGAAAAAGATCTTCAAGATAACAGGAATCACTCTGTTGGTGCTGCTCATCATCCTTTTTGCAGCGCCTTATCTTTTCAAAGACAAGATTGCCAAAATCGTTAAAGAGCAGATCAACAAGAATGTTGCTGCCAAAGTGGATTTTACAGACCTCAGCCTGAGTTTCTTCCGGCACTTTCCAAGCGCCTCCGTTGCCTTGACGGATCTGCAGGTCACCGGCCCCGAGCCCTTCGGCAAAGACACACTGATCAGCGCAAAGGAGATCTCCGCTGCCGTTGATCTTTTCAGCCTGTTCGGAGACCAGATCAAAGTTACCCGTGTGAATATCGATCAGCCCAGGATCCATGCCCTCGTTAACAAAGAGGGAAAGGCCAACTGGGATATCATGCTGCCCGATACCAGCACTGCAACACCGGAATCGCCCGAAGAGCCTTCTTCCTTCAAAATGAACCTGAAGAAGTATGCTATCAGTGATGCCTATGTGCAGTATTCAGATGCCACCAGTGGCATGAGCGCCGAGATCAATCACCTCACCCACGAAGGATCCGGGGATTTTACCGCCGATGTCTTCACGCTCAGCACCGGCACCAACGCATCTGCCGTTACCTTCACCTATGCAGGCATTCCCTATCTGGCCCGCACAAAGACCAATATCGACCTCGATATCGAAATAGACAGCAGGATCGGCAAATACACTTTCAATACAGAAGAGATCGCATTGAACGATCTGAAGATCGCCGCCAAAGGATTCTTCCAGCTGGTGAACGATAGTACCTATAATATGGACATCGCCTTCAATGCGCCCAGCACAGAATTCAAGAGCATCCTCAGTCTTATCCCCGCTGTATATGCCAATGATTTCGCTAAAGTGAAAACCAGCGGTAAGGCCCTGCTCAACGGTTTCGTGAAAGGAACTTACAGCAGCATAAAAATGCCTGCCTACAATCTCAATCTCCAGGTGGAGAACGGTTTCTTCCAATACCCCGATCTTCCCAAGCCTGTGCAGAATATCAATCTCCAGGTGAAAGTGGACAATCCCGATGGCGTAACCGATAATGCCGTAGTGGAAATTCCCAAAGCGCATATCGAATTCGGTTCCGATCCTTTCGATTTCCATCTGCTGCTGAAGAAACCTGTCACGGATCAATACATCGATGCCGGCGCCAAAGGCAAACTGGACCTGGCAGGCATCACGCAATTTGTGAAACTGCCCAATGGCACCAAACTCGCCGGCCTCGTGAATGCGGATATCGCAGCCAAAGGGAATATGGCCGTGGTTACACAACAAAAACCCGGACAATTCTCTGCACAGGGTTTTATAGATATCAGCAAACTTTTCTATTCATCACCCGACTTCCCTGCGCCGATCCAGAATACCAGTGCACGCATCGACGTAACCAATCCTGATGGAGTGCCCGATCACACCATAGTGAAGATCCCCGCCGCTCATGTGGAAGTAGGAAAAGATATTGCCGACCTCACATTATTGCTGCAGACACCTGCCTCCGATCCTGCATTTGACGGAACGATCAAAGGCGGATTCAATCTGGCCAATGTAGCCCAGTTCTATGCCTTCGAACCTGGCACTTCTTTGGCCGGACAGGTGAACGCCAATATTGCATTCAAAGGAAAGAAATCGATGATCGATAAAAGCCAGTACGATGCCATCCAGACTAACGGTACCGTACAGGCCACGAACATCTCTTACAAATCGAAGGATTATCCCGATGGCGTGAACATCACCAACAGTCTCTTCACCTTCAATCCGAAGAACGTTACCGTGAACAACCTGGCGGGTAATTTCATGCAAACGAATTTCAATGCCAATGGCAGCTTCGATAACCTCATCGGTTATGCGCTGAAAGATGAGCCGCTGGCAGGAACGCTCAACGTGAATGCAGACAAGGTGGATCTCAATAAATTCATGGGCACCACCACTGCCGCACCAGCGGCTGAAGAAAAGAAAGACAGTGCAGCGGCTCCTGCAGCAGCCGGCGATCCTTTCCTCGTTCCGAAGAATATCAAATTCGCGCTCAATACAAAAGTGAACAGCCTTCACTATGATAAAGTGGATTATAAGAATATCAGCGGCTCTCTGCAACTGGCCGATGAAACCGTGTACATGCGCGATGTGAAGCTGGAAGCGCTGGATGGCACCATCGGCCTCAGCGGCTCCTACTCCACCCGCGTGAATAAAAAGAAACCAGACATCTCTCTTACTTATGATGTACAGAACCTCGACGTGCAGAAGACTTTCTTCGCTTACAACACTGTTCAGAAGCTGATGCCCATCGGTAAATTCATTGCCGGCAAACTCACTTCGAAGATGAGTGTGAAAGGTCAGCTTGGCGGGGATATGATGCCGGATCTCAGCTCACTAACGGGCGAGGGTACACTATTTTTACTGCAGGGTGTGCTCAGCAAATTCGGTCCGCTCGATAAACTGGCCAGTACGCTCAACCTGACCGATCTTCAAAACTTCTCCGTAAAAGATATCAAGAACTATTTCGAATTCGCCAACGGCAAAGTGCTGGTGAAGCCTTTCAATGTAAAGGTGAAGGATATCGATATGGAGATCGGCGGTATGCACGGCCTGGACCAAAGCCTGGATTATGTGATCAACCTCAAGGTGCCCCGCGCCAAACTGGGCAGCCAGGCCAATGAGCTGGTGAACAACCTGGCTTCACAGGCAAACGCCAAAGGCATTCCCGTGAACATCAGCGAAACCATCAGCTTCAAGGTGAACCTGGGCGGCTCCATTACCAATCCTGCTGTCAAGACTGATCTCAAAGGATCCGGCGGCAGCCTGGCGCAGGACATGAAGGCGCAGGCCGAAGAATTTGTGGAAGCGAAGAAACGCGCAGCCGACAGCACGCTGGCCGTAGCCAAACAACAGGCGAAGGATTCACTGGAATCTGCGAAGAAAAAGGCCGCAGCTGCCCTGAAAGACGAACTGGCCAAACAACTGAGCGGTAAGAAAGATACTGCTGCAGGTGAAAAGACAGACGTGAAGAAAGACCTGGAGAATACGGGGAAAGGATTACTCAATAACCTCCTTAAGAAAAAGAAAGCAGCCGCGGATAGTACGAAGCAATGATGAAACTACCAAAAAAACAGGGGGGTACCGGTTATTACAGCCGTTTTCCCCTATTTTTGCCCTCCTTAAAACAAATAAGATCAGAACTTACGAATTGAATTGCTTATGGATAAACTGATTTATCTGGTTCCCGCGATGGGTGTTCTCGGGCTCCTGTACACGTTGGTAAAATTCAAATGGGTTTCCCAACAGGACGCTGGTAGTGATCGGATGAAAGAGATCTCCACCTATATCGCCGACGGCGCCATGGCCTTTCTGAAAGCAGAATGGAAGATCCTGGCTTACTTTGTAGTGATCGTAGCCCTTCTCCTCGGATTCATGGCCAGTTCCAATCCGCACTCACACTGGTCAATCGCCATTGCATTTGTTATCGGAGCATTTTTCAGCGCCCTTGCTGGTTTCATCGGTATGCGCGTTGCCACCAAGGCCAACGTTCGCACCGCCAATGCTGCCCGCACCAGTCTGAAGAAAGCCCTCTCCGTTTCCTTCACAGGAGGTTCCGTAATGGGACTGGGTGTAGCCGGTCTGGCTGTACTCGGCCTGGGCGGTCTCTTCATCATAGTAAAGGCCCTGCTGGTTCCCGATGGTTCTTCCGTGAACAGTGCAGACATGGTGAAAGCCATCGAAGTACTCACAGGTTTCTCCCTCGGTGCTGAATCAATCGCACTCTTCGCCCGCGTGGGCGGAGGTATCTACACCAAGGCTGCCGACGTTGGCGCCGACCTCGTAGGTAAAGTGGAAGCAGGCATTCCTGAAGATGATCCGCGCAACCCTGCCACCATCGCCGATAACGTAGGCGATAACGTGGGCGACGTTGCCGGTATGGGAGCCGACCTCTTCGGTTCCTATGTGGCTACTGTGCTGGCCACAATGGTACTCGGGCAGGAAACCATTGCAGTTGATGCATTCGGTGGACTGAGCCCCATTCTTCTTCCGATGCTGATTGCCGGTATCGGTATCCTCTTCTCTATTGTGGGAACCTGGTTCGTTCGCATCAGCGATTCAGCCGGTATCAGCACAGACGCTGTTCAGAAAGCCCTTAACATGGGTAACTGGGGTTCGATCGTGCTCACCGCCATCGCTTCTGTTGGACTGGTTTACTGGATCCTTCCTGAAACGATGAGCCTCCGCGGACATGAGTTCACCAAATGGGGTGTACTCGGCGCCATCGGTGTGGGTCTCGCAGTAGGCACACTCATGAGCATCATCACTGAATACTATACGGCAATGGGTAAACGCCCGGTGATGAGCATCGTTCGTCAGTCAGGCACCGGACATGCCACCAACGTGATCGGTGGTCTGGCAGTAGGTATGGAATCTACCCTCCTGCCCATCCTCGTACTGGCAGGCGGTATCTATGGTTCTTATGCCTGCGCAGGCCTGTATGGCGTTGCCATCGCTGCTGCCGGTATGATGGCCACCACTGCGATGCAGCTGGCGATCGACGCCTTCGGTCCTATCGCAGACAACGCAGGTGGTATTGCTGAAATGAGCGAGCTCCCCAAAGAAGTGCGTGAAAAGACTGATGTACTGGATGCAGTAGGTAACACAACTGCGGCTACTGGTAAGGGTTTTGCCATCGCTTCCGCAGCGCTCACCGCTCTTGCACTCTTCGCAGCTTATGTAGGCGTGATCAAGAACAATGGTTACGATCTCGGAGACGCTATCAATATTTATAAAGCCGATGTTCTGGCTTCACTCTTCGTAGGAGCAATGATCCCCTTCATTTTCTCCGCACTCGCCATCAGGGCGGTGGGAGAAGCAGCCATGAGTATGGTGGAAGAAGTACGCCGCCAGTTCCGCGAGATCCCAGGCATCATGGAAGGAAAAGGCAAACCTGAGTACGACAAATGCGTGGCCATCTCTACAGACGCATCTATTAAAAAGATGATGCTGCCCGGCGCAATCGCTATCCTCTCTCCATTGATCATGGGCTTTGCTTTCGGTCCTGAAGCACTCGGAGGTTTCCTCGCAGGCGCTACCGTGAGCGGTGTACTGATGGGTATGTTCCAGAACAATGCCGGTGGCGCATGGGACAATGCAAAGAAATCTTTCGAGAAAGGCGTTGAGATCAACGGACAGATCTATTACAAAAAATCAGAACCGCATAAAGCATCTGTTACAGGTGATACCGTAGGTGATCCGTTCAAAGACACTTCCGGTCCTTCCATGAACATCCTCATCAAACTGATGTCGATCGTTTCACTGGTAGTGGCACCCACGCTGGCGCAGATCCATGGTTACGGCATTCCTGAAGTGAAAGCTCCAGCCCAAAAAGTGGAAAACACTACCACTGCAAAGGCCGGAGTTATAGCTACAGCAGACAATGCCGTTGTTTATTCGACAAAATAATCCTGGAAATTTTAAGGGATAAACTTTGAAAATATCCCCGGGAATTTTATCTTTGTCGTCCATAACTAAGCACTATATCATACCAAATACCAAAAGTCCCTGTATTTCCATACGGGGACTTTTACATTTTAGTCCACTCCGTTCAACCTTCATATACCACCATCTATTTAATATCCCATTGGTTTATCCACAATAGGGGGCAAATTGTAGGAGCTTGTTAACTTTTTATTACGAAACATATCGTAAATTGAGGCAAATCATTTTATCGGTTATGGCCAACACAAAAACCATCAAGCCCACAGAGAGCGAACTGGAGATACTGAATGTGCTGTGGGTAAAAGGAACAGCCAGTGTCCGCGAAGTACATGAGGAACTGCTGAAGTACAAAGAAGCAGGTTATACCACCACGCTCAAGCTGATGCAGATCATGCATGAAAAAGGACTGGTGAAAAGAGATGACAGCGTGAAAACGCATATTTATCAGGCAACCGTGAGCCGGGAGAAAACCCAGAAGCACCTGGTGGGCAAGATGATCGATACGCTGTTCGGCGGATCGCCTACTGCCATGGTGATGCAGGCGCTGGGCAATCACAAAGCCTCTCCCGAAGAACTGGAAGCCATCCAGCAAATGATCAACAACCTGAAAAAACAATAGAAGGATGAACCAAGTTTACCAATCCGCTTTCCTCAAAGCATTGGGATGGTCATTAATAGACAGCTTGTGGCAAATGGGACTGCTGTGGTTGTTATACGTAGTGCTGACTGCTAATGGAAAACGTTTTCAATCCCACCAGCGGCATAATATTGCCCTGTTATCACTCGCCGGAGGTTCACTCTGGTTCCTGGTTTCACTGGTGATGAATTTTTACGAAGCCGCTGCCGAACCGGTTGTATACAACTGGTACCAGGGTGCAGCAGCTCCTGTAACAGATCACGGTTTCTTCGGCAATCTTTCCAGGAATATCGAATCAGCACTCCCCTTCCTGTCTATTGGCTATCTCCTTGCAGCGGTCTGGTTATTCATCCGTTTTTATTATCGTTATCTTCAAACACGTCAATTACTGAAAGCTAAGATGGTAAAGGCCGCGCCTGAACTGCGCGTATTTCTCCAGCAGGCTGCAGCCCATATGGGCATCAATAAAAAAGTGGCGCTCTGGCTCTCTGCCGCCGCTGAAGCTCCCATGACACTGGGTTTCTGGAAACCCGTGATCCTGCTGCCCATCTCCATCGTGAATCATCTCAGCCTGGAGCAAACAGAAGCCATCCTGCTGCATGAGCTGAAACATATCAAACGCAACGATTATCTCATCAATATTTTAATGGCCTGTGCAGACGTGGTCCTGTTCTTCAATCCATTTGCACAATGGATCTCCGCCACCATCCGCCGCGAACGCGAGAACAGCTGCGACGACCTGGTACTGCAGTTCCGCTACGATCCCGCACAATATGCCACTTCCCTGCTGGTACTGGAGCAACAGCGCTCCGCCACACAACAGACGCTGGCAGTAGCCGCCACCGGGAGTAAAACACCCGCGCTTCTGCATCGTGTGAAACGCATCCTCCACCAGGAACAGGTATGCCCCCCGTTAGTCAACGTATGGTGGCTTACCTGCTCACAGCTTTGCTGTTCGGATTCGTTGGTTTGTACAACCCGGGCAATGTGATCGTCAATAAGATCTATCCCGTTGTGTTCAATACGGAAGCCGCGCCGCAGTTTGCCAGTTATGAGCCCGCTCCCGAAGAGAAGGAAGCTCCCAAAAAAGCTGCGACAGCCTCCAAACAGAAAAAAACCTGCGCTCCCGTTCAGCCCGTTGAAACACTTGAGCCTCTTCCATCACTTCATGTTCTCACAGCCAGCGAAGCAGAACAGTTACTCCGCCTCGCAGCCAGTATTGAGATCGCAGGTATGGTGGAACGCCAACTGGCAGAACAACAACGCCTCATAGAAGAACAACAGCGGCAGGCAGCAGCACAACAGCACCAGGTACAATTTCAGATCCAGATCACTGCTGTAAGTAACCAGCTAACTCTTGAAGCCAGGGATTTCACCCTCGCCAATAACCAGGCCGCCGTTCTTTGTGAACCTGAGAACTCAGCAGAGATCAAGCCTTATGTTCCCCGTAACAGTTTCGCTTATCAATACATGCAGGACAGCTGCACTCCCAAAATATTTGCAGAGGCCAACAAACTGCAGGCTGAGGCCAGAGAAGCCATTACCCGTGCTATGACAGCATTGAAAGAAGTGGACCTGACCAGGCTGGAAAACGAACTGAAAGAGAAAGGCATCGAGCTCCACGCCAACCAGATCCGCCAGGAACTGCATAGGGCATTCATGGAGATCACTATGAAACGCCTCTGCGAAGGAGCCATCAATACTGCCGAAGATGTGCGCGCAATGTATGCGAAAGCACAGGCCGAATGGCAGAAAAAACTGGAAAACTTTCAGCGCGACCGCGCCAAAAAGCGTGTTGAACAGGATGCTTTACGCAGACAGATCGTGGAAGAGCGTCTGATGGAAAACGCGAAACCTGAATTGAAAAAAGCGATCAGGAACAAGTCCGTGGACATTTAATCTTCATCACCAGACATTCTTCGGGCACCAGCTCCCATATTTATTTCCGATGATGAACCCGATCATGAGCTCATGGGTTCCCTTACTCACCGTACTCAAACGCGTGGTGGTGTAATCATATGCATAACCGATATTCAGGGCATTGGAAATATTCAGGCCCAACATCGCGGCAAAGCCCTCTCCCGTTCTGTAACTCACGCCTCCCCAGCAAAGGTCCAGGTATTGCAGTTTCAGGTTAAGGTCCGCCTGCACGGGCAGCGGCCGGATGTATTTCACCATCACCGATGGCAGAAGATTGAACTCATCCGTGAGCAGGAAACGGTAACCAGTAGTCGCAAACAGGTGCGGCACCAGTTTTCCTTCAGTGGTTGTAACGCTATTGTCTGAAAACTTCAGCTTTTGCGGAATGATCTGCCGGGCCGACAGCCCCAGGAAATAATCCGCAGAATAGAGATAGACCCCTGCACTGAAATCCGGTCTGAAATAATTGAGGCTCCTGTTCTCATATACTGCCGGGTCTACCGGCGTAACGATCCCGAAGTCCAGTTTTCCTGTATTCAATCGCAGATTATTTACTCCTGCTCCAAAGCCCGCTGCCAGGCTGGTTTTGGCGCTGATCCCCAGATGATAGGCATAGGTCAGGTATCCTGAGAAGCGGTTGAGCGGCCCCGTTTTATCGTTGATCATCTGAATGCCGATACCATGATGTGGCTCCGCCGCGGTATAAGACTCCCAATATGCCTTCCCTCTCGGATTCTCACCGGGAATGCGGAATGAAGTGGGGGTAGTACGAAAGTCCTGCTTACCCAAAGGCATATGCGCAGTGAAGTAAGTGGTCACAGGAGCACCATCGATCCCCACCCACTGGTGGCGATGACTGACCTTGATATCAGTATAATTCTCGATGCCGGTCAGCGCTGGATTGAGGATATACTGGTTGAGCATGTACTGGGAATAATGCGGTTGCTGCTGTCCGTATACCAGCAATCGCATCAGGGAAAAAAGTAGAAATATAGAAAAGCATTTCATGGATCATCGTATGATGGTCACCGATCCTTTCAGCAATCCTTTGCCGGTTTTAGGATCGATCACCCAGTAATAAGTACCTGCCGGCAGCAGGCTGCCATTCAATCTTCCATCCCAGGCACGGCCATAACCGGTGGAATGGAACACGCGCTGACCATAACGGTTGAATACGTCCACCGTGCAATTTGGATAGGATTCCAGGTAAAGCAACACCCATGTTTCGTTGATACCATCACCATTGGGTGTGAACGCATTGGGCACTACTACCTTCGG
This sequence comes from Pseudobacter ginsenosidimutans, assembly GCF_007970185.1. Taxonomy (NCBI): domain Bacteria; kingdom Pseudomonadati; phylum Bacteroidota; class Chitinophagia; order Chitinophagales; family Chitinophagaceae; genus Pseudobacter; species Pseudobacter ginsenosidimutans. The sequence continues at coordinate 6,711,056 of NZ_CP042431.1, forward strand.
TAATACTTTCACCCAAACTTCATCGCTGGCCTTACAGCCATCCCTGCTCGAAACAACCAATGTATACCGTGAATCTTCTTTGGGAGATACCGATGGCTGTGCGCGCGACGGGTCGCGAAACTGATCAGCAGGCAGCCAGGAATAACGGATCCCCTCACCTGTTCCGCTGCCATCGAGGACAGCAACTCCATCCGGCAGAATGCCTTTGTCCGGCCCCGCATTGGCAGTGGGCGTCGGGTTCACGGTAATGGTTTGGGTGGCAGAAGCGCTGCATCCGTTGGCGGCCTGAAAGCGAAAACCCAGTGTATGCGTACCCGTACCTGCCACTGCAGGATGGAAATACCCTTGCGGGTCCATACCCGGTCCGGAGAAAACGCCATTGCCGGGAAAGCCCAGTGTTTCCCGGGCAGGAGGCACTAACGGCGGCGATTCCGCGCAAACCGGGCTCATGCCATCGAAAGCAACTACCGGACTGGCTTTTAGGGTAACCGTTCGCGTAAGGGTACCCAGACAGGCCTCCCCGGTATGGACTTCAAATACAATTTTATGATCACGCGTTGGAGGGTTATTGAAATCATCATACTTATGCGCATACTGTTTACCGGGAGCCGGATCTTCATCCACTGTCTTAACGGTAGGGTCCCGGTCGTAGTCCCACCAGATACTCAGACTGCTCAGTTTTCCGCTCTGTATCCTGGAAGCTTCGCGGATCACCAGTTCCGAACTGGCGCAGAGCGCCCCGGCAGGCAACACGAAATCAGCAGCCTGCACCCTGCCGTTGACGGTAATTCTCTTTTGAATATTGGCCGCACAACCATCCTTCGAGGTCACCTGCAGGCGTACCTGGTAATTGCCTGACTGCGCATAAACATGACCGGGATGCTGGTCAGCCGACGTTTGATTATCACCGAATTGCCAAAGCCATTTGAATTGATCTTCCGAATGATCGGCAATGGAGCTGGAGTCGGAAAACTTAACCAGAGGATCATCGATACACACCTCAGGAAATCCAAAGTTCACCTGCGGCAAAGGGTTCACCATAACGGTTTGCGATACCCGCTCACTCCGACACCCCCTGGCAGTGGTTACCTGCAGGCTGATCGTACGGCTGCCGGTTTCTTCATAGCGATGAGTTATCGGGTTACCGTTAGCAGCCCGCAGCGTTTGGCCGTCACCGAGATCCCATTCCCAGGAACTCAGCCTGTCGCCAACACTGGTGGATGTACTGGCAATGCGGACAGACCGCTGCTCACAGACCGGGTCACGGAACTCAAAGGCGGCAGTTGGTGGCGGCGAAATGCGGAGCAGCCTCACAGCCGTATCGGAAGTGCAGCCGATATCAGTGGAAACAGCATGACGGATATTGTAATTGCCGGCAGCCGCATACCGGATGACTTGATCTGCTGAGCCTGTAGACCTCCGGCCATCGCCATAACTCCAGAACCAATTGGTAAGTGGACGGCCATTGTCGCGGCTCGTTCCTTTTATCAGTACATCATCTGTAATACATCCGTTATGTGTAACCGAAAAGCTGGCGACAGGTTTTTCAAAGACCTGGAAATCAAAGTTGATCAGCTGCTCACCTGTACAACCATCCGAAGTTGGATTTATCACCTGTATCCTGATAGCATAATTGCCCGGTCGGCTGATCCGGTGCTCTCTTTTCAGCCGGTACCGATAAAGCCTGACGCCTCCATCCACCAGCCAGGTTGAATCGTAAACCGGGTTATTGATCAGGGAATCCCGGATGCCGAGAGCATTCAATTCAGTCCCGAAGATCCAATGGATCATGGCAGGCTGATATGGGAATGTCATGGCCAGGCCAAAAGGCGAGTTCCGGCAACTGGCCGGTATATTGATGGGCGAATGATCATTCTCAACGGTCACATACTGGTGGAGATCGCTCAGGTTGGTGCCTGCCGAGTATCCATAGGATTCATTTTGACTGAAACCATAGGCGATGGCATTGAAGGGCGTATCGCAGGCAATTGTATGGGTACCCTGCTCCACCCGGATCTGCGCATAGGCATAACGGCTATCCACGGGATGGGGTTGAAAATCCGAAGCCCTGAACTGACCATCGAGCGTGAAACTATTGATAGCCGCCGGCTGGTTCTTCAACAACACATTGATAAAATGAATGGGGTTGGCATCGTTGATCAGCCGCATACTCAGCATCGTGGCATGGGTGATCACCTGCTCCACCGGGTTCAGCAGGATCATTTCCGGGTCACCATTATTGGTGATCTCCCCGCAATTATTGTTGGTGAAATACTGGGCAACCAGGATGGGGCGATCACCCTCAATCACATGCGGCAGCGCATCATTGAACTCATAATAGAGATTGTTCCTGAAGGAAGCAGGATTTATCAGCACCCCGTCTACCCTAACCCGGGTACCGGGATCAGGACGAATGATCCGGTAATAATTTCCCGGACGGGTAGCGCTGGGAACGGTCAGGAATTTTCTGCCCCAGGTAGTTTTTGGATACAGTTGCTGAATGAGATTATCGCTGGAAGAAGGTACCGTTCCGCATCCGATCCCCAGCCTCCCGCTGCCCGAAAAGGCGGCTATCTTTTTACAATCGTTAGCGGAATTCCGGGTGCGGATAATGGAGCCCGTGAGATCGGTCCTCGACAAATAATTGAATACCTGGCCCCGGTTCAAACGAATGGTATACGCCTGCCCGGCAACCATCGAACCCGACAAACCGGTGGCTGCAGGAATGATCTCTACTTCGGTATTATCCTCGATGGCCACCACGAAAAAATAACTGTAAGAGCTCTCATTCGTTGGGCCCGGCTGAGCGATCTGAGTGAAGTTTACGGAGTAATATTCTCGGCCAATGGTACTGACAGGAAGGCACAAACTGGAGCCTGTGGCCAGGGCTGTGTAGATATGCGCATATACAACAACGGGATGCTCAGCCAGGATATGTATCCCCTTATTACTGATCCCCTCCTGGTTCAGGAATGCATCATGGGTTAGTTCAGGTACCACGGTTATCTGATTGGCCTTCACCTCAAATGTTCCGATAGTGATACCCATCGCCGGGATCTCTACCAGCACTTTTGTGTCCACATCCGAAGTAATATAAATATCCATCCCCGGCAAACTGGCCGTATACATTTGTTGATGGTTCCCGTAGCCGAGCCAGAACTCCTTCCCTTTATTGGTGAAGTCCTGCCCCCAGGCAAAAGAACAAAAAAGCAGACCGGCCAGCAGCAGGATTCTTGACATGCAGGTGATCAGGAAGCGGGTAAGCAGTCGCCTTCCTGGTCCTCAATATATAAAAAATATCAAATACAAATTTGTAGATATGCGTGGGCAGATCAGTCCTTCGAAAGTAACCGGCGAGCATTTTTTCCTTCACAGAAAATGAGGTCGAGGACTGAGCAGTTGGGAATGAATCCGAGCCGGTCTTCGAAAACCTGGCTATACTTTACCGGGTCCGGGAATGTCTGATTGATGGTTTGGGGAAGCACCTTATTCCGGAGGTCGAGCCATTCGGCCGGGTCATAATTTTCCTGGTACCCGGTGGTCAGCTCCATCGTAAAATCCCCATCTATTTTTGAAGCTGCCCATTGCCAGCAGGCCAGGTTCCAATCCAGCAGCCATTCAAAATTTTTCTCATATAATTCAGCCAGCTCATGTTCAAAAAACTGGAACCAGGGGCTCCGGTTATAGCAGCTTTTGAGAGTCTTGAAATGTTGCGATTGCCAGGCCGCATCATTGGCGATCCGGACCTCTTTCATGGGCCTCCTTTGTTCCCGGCCATCCACCAGGGGAACACTGAGAAGGATGGGACCATTGGAGCCCGGCACCACCGTCCGGTTACGAAAACTCATTTTTTGATAGCGATCATATGGATCAAAAACAATATGTTTCAAATCTGTAGAAATCCGCCATAAGATAACCGGCGCAAAATACTGACAATCAACAATTAGTTTCATTACAATTCCTATTTTTCAAATTCTGTTCAATCTCGCTCAAAAATCTTGTAATTACGGACGATTTTGGTCTGTCTTAAATTTGATTTAAATCACCAATAACCTTCATAATCTTATTTAGAAATAGCTATTTACAATTAAATTTTAAATCTAAATATTTTAGTCCCCTGAATTCCTCCAAACTGTCGGTTTGTCGCTCTGATTTTTCTAAAAGAATTAGCAAACAAATTCCTAAAAGTACAACTCCTTTTTGGCAGAAAAAATTAATCCGGTACTTTGTGGTCCATAAAATCTCCTGCATGAAAAAAGCGCCCTGGTTGCTCCTGCTCCCACTCCTTTGGCTGGGTTGGATGGGATGTGCAAAGCCGACCTCTCTCGATTATCTGGGTATCCGGAATGTGAAGGTGTTAAGTATGGGATGGAAGGAATCGACGGTAGCCGTTGATGTGGAATATTACAATCCCAATCGCTACCCCCTGACCCTGAAAAATGCCGAAGTGAACGTTTTCGTGAACGACCGGTATTTCGGAAAATCCACATTCGACAGCACCCTGAAAATTCCGAAACTGGACACTTTTATGATGCCCGTAAAGTTGACTGTCGACATGGCGAATACCGGGATCAGCCTCCTCCAAAATCTCAGTTCGGAAGAAGTGATGATCCGCCTGGAAGGGAGTGCGAAAATTGGAAGAAGTGGAATTTTTATCAATTACCCTATCAAATATGAAGGGAAGCAAAAGCTCGGATTTTGATATTTTGAGCCTTTTCAAATGAATTGGTCCGGCGGTAATCCGCCGGATTTTTTTTTGCCTGGAGTTGCTGTTTTTTCAATTTTCAGGGTTCTGGAAGAGGGGAAATTCTGAAGCGCCGGGAGTCAAAAAGAGGGAATGAACGAACCGGAAGCGGGTCAATTTGCATGACGATTTACTTTAATCCGGAGAGGTTTGCCAGGTCAGTGAAGCCTGGAATTTTCATCATTCAACCGAAAGATCCGGGAGGATCCCGCTCAGAAAATCAACTGAACCTCACCGTAAGATTATCCATCTTTCAAAAAATATACTGGGCGGAAAACCTCAAATCGGGATCATTGCCAGGCGGTTCAAAAAATGAAAAAATGGATTTCCGGACTGCCCATTAGATCTCCTTTTACCACTCTCCGCTCCGAATTCCAGCGGATAATAAGACGGTTGTACTTTCGAAATCGCAGGTCTGAATTTTGGAATTTACCTGCTGCCAGTGCTTTTTTTCAGCTACTAACGGTTGGGGGTAGTTCTACATTCAACTGACATTACAGCAGCTATTTTTTCATAACCAGGCTTTCTGCTCACCATTTTCTCCTCGCGGAAGCGCCCATAGTCACGATATTTTACGCTAAGAAAACAAAGGAAAATTCTATTGAACCTATAGGCTATTACCAGATTTTCAGAGACAAAAAAGTTCCGGCACCAATCAAAAATGAGAGGAGATGATGCTGGCCGGATTGTTCGTGGAAATCAAAAATCAGAGAGCAAATCCACATTTCTTTCTTCCCATGTCCGGCAATGATCCGTCGTTTTTCCGCCCCAAATAATACAGAAAGAAGCTGTAGCAGAAATTAAATCTCACCAAAAACCTGCAGATCCGGGATAGTATTTTGCCTGGTTGAAGGAGCCGGATATTGCCTGAAAAATCCAAAGCAACGGTGGCCCTCTGTACGAAGAATCCCCCGGGCCAGCCGGTATCCGCCAAACAAAAAAGGGCCAACCTTAACGGTCAGCCCTTCACTTATCTGAAAAATTATTACTGTTTTTTTTCGCTCCCGTCTGCCGGTTTCTGACAACACCTGGGCAACTTTTTATACGCCTCTTCATCTGCTTTCACATCATCCGCATCATAACCAATATTGGCGATAGCGGCCTTGATGTTCTCGATGTTCTGACGCTCGGCAAGGAAAGTGACCTTTGTTCTCTTATTCCTGAAATCTACAGTCACTTTTTGCACGCCCTCTTCACGAAGGAGATATTTCTCCATGCGCTCTTTGCACATCTGACATTGAACGGTGGGGGTTTGAATGGTTACAGTCTGGCTACCTTTTTTCTGCTGGGCCAACCCCATTGCAGTGATCCCCAGAACGGCCACCATGAGTAACAGGAGTTTCTTCATAACAGTATTCGATTTACTCCAAATGTACTCATTTCCCCTGCCAGTTCGCAGGGTCCTCGCGCCATTTTAACAAAATGCCTTCCTGTTCCCTGCTCACGATACCTTTTTCAATGGCCAGTTCGATCAGGGTGGGATAATCGGTGAGTGAGCGGTATTCCACCCCTGCCTTTGCAAAAGCTTCTGCTGCAACAGGGAATCCGTAAGTAAAGATGCTGACCATACCAACGATATTCAGACCGGCATTCTTCAGCACATCCACCACCTGGAGACTGCTTTTACCGGTAGAAACCAGGTCTTCGATCACTACCACTTTTTGTCCGGATGTGTAATAACCTTCGATCTGATTGCCCAGTCCATGCTCTTTCGGTTTTGGACGAACATAAATATAAGGCAGCTTCAGCTGGTCTGCCGCCATAGCGCCCCAGGCAATACCAGCAGTGGCTACACCGGCCATCAGCTCTCCATCAGGGAACTCTTCAAATACCACATTACACATTTCAGATTTTACAAATTCACGGATATAAGGAAAGCTCAGTGCCTTGCGATTATCGCAATAGATCGGGCTCTTCCATCCCGAAGCCCAGGTAAATGGTTGCCCGAGATTTAATTTAATAGCATTAATTTGTAATAACTTTTCAGCGACTGCTTTTTTGTTCGGTGCCATAATATTGATTTATTCCTGGTTGCGGCGAAATTGAAATTTGAAAAGGGAAAAGCGAAAATTATTTATGCACATTATCATATACTTTAACGACAAGCCTTTATTCCTGACCGATACCATCACGGATGAGATCGCTCCCTTTGCCCATCACGATGATGCCGTTTACATGGATGAGCTCTCCGCTCCGGGCGTCAATTCCATGATCCATGAGATGAAACAGGAAAAAGTGCATGCCGGAATTTACTTCCACGACGATATCGATCAACTCAAAAAAGCCTTCTGGCGCAAATTCATGCTCATTCAGGCGGCCGGAGGACTGGTGCAGAACGAAGACAAAGCCGTTTTGATGATGTTCCGCCGCGGCAAATGGGATCTGCCCAAAGGCAAGATGGACCCGGGCGAAACGCCCGCCCAAAGCGCATTACGCGAGGTACAGGAAGAAACCGGACTGGCCGAAGTTACCCTGGGAACTCCCCTCACCACCACTTATCACACCTACGATGATGCAGGGCATCATATCCTGAAAGAGACTTTCTGGTTCAATATGACGGCTCCTAAATCACAGCCACTGGTGCCACAACTGGAGGAGCAGATCACGGAACTGGTATGGGCCGATGCGAAAGCTTTAAAAGAATACACGAAAAATACCTTCCCTTCAGTGAGGGAATGTCTGCAAAAAGCAGGATTCTAAGATTATTCATTCAGTGATTCAGTGATTCAGTGATTCATCGCTCGCCTCCGGTGAGTGACTTCTATTCCATCGCCCCTGGCAATACTCAGTTATTTCTTCGGAAGAATGGCTACAGTCAGCCTGCTGATGCAAATGAGTTTCTGATTGTCATCGTGGATCTTAATGTCCCAAACATGTGTTGAACGTCCAATATGAATTGGAGTTGCCGTACCTGTAACAAAGCCTTCAGACGCACTACGGATATGATTGGCATTGATCTCCAGTCCCACGCAGATGAACTTTCCTGTATCTATCACCAGCGCGGAGCCAATACTGCCGAGGGTTTCAGCCAGCACGCAGGATGCGCCGCCATGCAGGATACCATATGGTTGATTGGTACGATGATCTACCGGTATCCGGGCTTTGATCAGATCTGGCCCAAGCTCCGTGAACTCGAGCCCGATATGCTCAGCCATATTATTCTCCCGCATCCGGTGAATATCGTTCAGCTGCAGGTCTTTTTTGAACCAGATCATACGCTTAGCTTTTAGACTTAACAGGCTGCTGGCTGATGCTTGCCGCTACTTCTTTGGGAAGGAACTGCATTACATCGCCTCCATTTTTGAGTACATCACGTACAAGTGTAGAGGCTACGGAAGTGTATTGGGGAAGGCAGGTGAGGAAAACGGTCTCGATATTCTGGTCCAGACTGCGGTTCATGTCTGCAATCGCCTTTTCATATTCGAAATCGTTCACGTAACGGATACCTCTGAGGATGAACTGTGCTCCTACCTGCTGGCAGGCGCTAACAGTGAGGCCTTCGTAAACCACTGCACTTACTTTGGGATCGTTCTTGAAGATCTCGCGGATCCAGCCAAGACGCTGCTCCTCGGAGAACATGGGCACTTTGTTGATATTGCGGCCGATACCGATCACCAGCTTGTCGAATAACGGCAATGCACGGTTGATAATATCAAGGTGACCGATAGTAATAGGATCAAAGGTTCCGGGGAACAAAGCGATTCTTTGCATGGCAATGCATTAAAGTTTAGCAAATCAGGATGCCGCAGGCACATCCCTTCCTCCCGAAAGCAGATACAGGGCAGCCATTCTCACGGCCACACCATTCTCTACCTGGTTCAGGATGATCGATTGCCCGCTGTCTGCCACATCACTATCCAGTTCCACTCCTCTGTTGATGGGACCCGGGTGCATGATCACCACTTCTTTATTGAGGCTTTCGAGCAGTCTTTTATTGATTCCATAGGCCAGGTTGTATTCCCTCAATGAAGAAAAGAGCACCTGGTTCTGTCTTTCCAGTTGAATGCGCAGCACATTGGCCACATCGCACCATTCCAGCGCCTTTCTAAGATTGTATTCCACGCGTACATCGAAGGCTTCCTGGATATGTTTGGGGATCAGTGTGGGCGGCCCGGCCACCATCACTTCTGCTCCCATTTTTTTCAGCAGGTACATATTGCTCATCGCAACGCGGGAGTGCATGATATCACCAATGATGGCCACTTTCAAACCTTCCAGCTTTCCCAGTCTTTCACGCATGGAGAAAGCATCCAGCAATCCCTGTGTGGGGTGCTCGTTGATACCGTCGCCGGCATTGATGATGGCTGCGGGAATATGTTTGGCCAGAAAATGGGGCGCTCCGGTTGCACTGTGACGCATCACCACCATATCCACTTTCATGGAGAGGATGTTGTTGACAGTATCCAGAAGGGTTTCGCCTTTGGAAACAGAAGAACCGGAAGCGGTGAAATTAATGGTATCGGCGCTGAGCCTTTTTTCGGCCAGCTCAAAGGAGATTCTTGTACGGGTGGAATTCTCGTAGAATAAATTCACAATTGTCACATCTCTCAAAGAAGGCACCTTTTTGATGGGGCGCTGTAACACTTCCTTGAATTCTGTGGCAGTGTCTAGAATAATCTGAATATCCTCGCGGGTTAGATCCCTGATACCGAGCAGATGTTTTACAGAAAGTCGCATTTCAGGGGGCGAAGTTAAAGGAAAAATCAATACATGCCATCAGGGCCTCCGAGAAGGCCAACTTCATCCTTTCCATCTTTCTCCTTCCAGAACACTTTCACTTTCTGGGAAATGATGGAATCGATGGACCTGCCTACGTAATCGGCCTGTATGGGCAACTGCCTGCTGAAGCGACGGTCAACCAGCACACAGAGTTCCACTTTTGCGGGCCTGCCAAAATCCAGCAGGGCGTCCAGCGCGGCGCGAATGGTACGGCCGGTATACAGCACATCGTCTATCAGGATTACATTCTTGTTCTCGATGCTGAAAGATATATCGGTGTGATTGGGAACATGCAATTCCCTGCGTACGTCATCACGGTAAAAAGTAATGTCCAGCTTTCCATACTGCACGGTGCCGGGAGGCACTATTTGACGGATCTCCTGCACCACACGATCACTCACAAACACACCACGCGGCTGAATGCCGATCAGTACGGTATTTTCCAGGTTGGTATGGTTCTCCAGGATCTGGTGACTTAATCTCTTGATGGTAATGGCCAGTTGCTGCTCGTTCAATACAGTTTTCAAACCCGAAATTTTTATAAAAATACTTCAAAGAGGCAAAATAACGCCAAATTATTGGAACGGCTGCTTTGCATCCATAAAACAGCGAAACCTGCCGTTGATGCTGTAACGCACCTGTGCAGGTTTCACTTTCGAATTATTTTCAGAAAATTATTTTCCGCTCCAGAGTGTATAAGTAATACCTAACTGGAATACGCGGTTGAACAGCTTCGCATCGCCATCATCATCCAGTCTGCTCAGACCGAAAATGTAGCGGGCATCGATACCTACCGGAGTGGATGGGAATTCGTAGCTGGCGCCGATACCAAGACCAAGATCGAATCCTTTGTATGCATCATTTACATCAACAGTAACATCTCCTGTTTTTGTTTTCCTGGAAACTGCAAAACCGAACTGAGGACCAAACTGTGCATTCAACCCCTGAATGAGTTCGTATTTTACCATCACAGGGATGTTGATGTAATTGAACCTGATTTTTGTATCATCACCAGGACGATCAATTTTACCACCCTGAGTAGAATAAGTCAATTCAGGTTGGATGCTGAATTTATTGCCAACTTTAAAATTTGCATAACCACCTACGTGGAATCCGATCTTTGCATCAATGTTATCAGCATCTTCTCCGCCCCAGTCGGCTACGTTCAAACCACCTTTTAAACCAATTTTTGTTTGAGCATTAGCTGCAGCAAAAGTTCCGGCAAATGCAAGCAGCAAAAAAATCCTTTTCATGTTTCTTCTTGTTTAGTTTATTGACTAGTTGTAAATGCTTACAGAAAGATTCCGTTTTCATTTACGGGTGCAAACATATAGTGCAGATATGAATCGTACAACTTATTGCACCTTATGTATAGCTGAAATTTTCATGCCATCTTTCAAATTCCCATTTTTACACACATCTTTAAACCTGCTACTAAGCTGCATTTCAGGGAGTACTGCATCTTATTAACAAGACGCAACGCCGAAATGGGAATTTTATTTCATACTAAAGAAAATGACCGAAGCATTCACTTCAGTCATTTTCAAAAATCAATTGATGCCAACTTATTACTTACCGAAAAGTTTCCAGCTTATACCAAGTTGAATAGCGTTATTATGCGCTTTTCCACCCATCTCTGTATCGTTGATATCGGAGATACCAAAATTGTAACGGGCATTCACCGCAATTTCTTCAGTGATCTTGTAACCTGCGCCGGCAACCCATGCAAAATCTGTTTTCTTGGTTGCATCTTTCACGTCCAGTTTGTCGTCACCATCTTTCAATTCAGCCTTTGTAAGGAAGCTGATCTGGGGACCAGTCTCAAAATAAAGACCCACTGGCAAATGGTACTGGAACATTACAGGCACAGTGATGTAATTGAGGTTGTGGTTATAATCATCACTTCCATCTTCGATCTTTGCACCTTGTGCAGAATACAATACTTCCGCTTGCGCAGCCATGGTTTTAGTAAAATGATAACGACCATAAGCGCCACCATAATAACCAACTTTCATTTTGGAGTCTTCTGCAAAATAAGATCCGCCGCGGAAATCAGTGAGCTGTGCACCAGCCTTCGCACCCAGGCTGAATTGTGCAGAAGCAGTAGCAATAGAGGCTAAGCAAATAAGAGAGAGCAATACCTTCTTCATAATGTGAAAATTTAAAAGGGGCGTTGATAATGATGTGCAAACATAACGGTCAGCAAAACAAATTGTTCGTAATGATTTGTTAACCTGCATTTTTTTCTTTCGTGTATTCAGAACAGTTATTGCATAAAAAAGAGCGCATGAAGCGCTCTTGATAATTTTATTTCGATAAAAAATTTTATGCTTCCAACATGAAAGGATAACCGTAGTCAACCGGAGGGTTGAAAGTTTCCTTGATGGTCCTTGCGCTCAACCAGCGATAGAGATTGAGGATAGAACCAGCTTTATCGTTGGTGCCGCTGGCCCTTGCTCCGCCGAATGGTTGCTGACCTACCACCGCGCCAGTTGGCTTATCGTTGATATAGAAATTACCAGCCGCGTTACGAAGCTTATTGGTAGCGAGTTCTACAGCATACCTGTCCTGCGCGATGATAGAACCGGTCAAGGCATAAGGAGAAGTATTATCTACCAGCTCCAGCGCTTTTTCAAACTGTTCTGCATCGTACACGTGAATAGTAAGTACAGGTCCGAAGATCTCTTCGCACATGGTCACATAGTTCGGATCCTTTGCTTCGATCACGGTAGGTTGAATGTAGTATCCTTTTGTTTTGTCGCAGTTTCCGCCAACCAGCACAGATGCATTGGCATCATTCTTTGCATTATCGATATAAGACTTGATCTTGTCGAAGCTCTTTTCGTCGATCACAGCATTGATGAAGTTGGTAAAGTCTTCCACTGTACCCATCTTGAAGCTATTGATACCATCCACCAGCAGCTTCTTCACTTCTTCCGCGATATTGGAAGGGATATAAGCGCGTGAAGCGGCGGAACATTTTTGTCCCTGGTATTCAAAAGCGCCGCGCAGCAAGGCAGTGGCCAGCACTTTCGGATCAGCACTCTTATGTGCGAGCACGAAATCCTTACCACCGGTCTCACCCACGATGCGTGGATAGGATTTGTAATTGTGCATGTTCTTACCGATGGTTTCCCACATATTGTTGAACACACCTGTAGAACCGGTGAAATGCACGCCGGCAAAATCCCTGTGACTGAAGCAAACGCTTCCGATTGTTGGACCATCCACGTAAATAAGGTTGATCACACCATCGGGAAGACCTGCTTCCTTCAGAATGCGCATGAACATTTGCGCAGCGTATACCTGTGTATTGGCAGGTTTCCAAACCACTACATTGCCGCACATGGCTGCAGATGTGGGCAGGTTACCGCCGATCGCTGTAAAGTTGAAAGGCGTTACGGCCAGCACGAAACCTTCGAGTGGACGGAACTCCAGCCTGTTGTGGATTCCGGGCGCGCTGATCGGCTGCTGACGGTAGATCTCACTCAGGAAGTGAACATTGAAACGAAGGAAATCGATGAGCTCGCAGGCGCTGTCGATCTCAGCCTGGTAAGCATTCTTGCTTTGACCGAGCATCGTAGTACCGTTCATGTATGGACGATATTTCGTTGCGATCAGGTCAGCTGCTTTCAGGAAGATATTGGCGCGGTTCTCCCAGCTCAGGTTGCTCCAGCTCTCCCTGGCAGCGAGGGCTGCGTCGATGGCTTTGGTAACATGGCTGGCGTCTCCTGCATGGAAATGTCCCAGTGTATGGGCAGTTTCATGAGGTGGGCGGAGCGCTACTTTCTTGCCGCTGCGCACTTCTTCTGCACCGATATACATTGGGATATCAGCCTGTGTATTTTTCAGCTCTGCCAAAACTTCTTTCAGTCGCTTTTTTTCCGGGGAACCCGGAGCATAGCTCAATACCGGCTCATTCGCTGGCATAGGGTATGAAAAATATCCAAGATTCATATCATGTAGTTTTTGTTTGTGAGCAATAGTAGTTATGCAGTTTCCTTTTCCATCATCAGGTATGCTTTGATGAATCCGTTCAGATCCCCGTCCATCACGGGTTGCACGTTACCCACCTCGAAGTCGGTGCGATGGTCTTTGATCATTTTGTAAGGATGGAAAACATAGCTCCTGATCTGGCTGCCCCACTCGATCTTCTTCTTGTTGGCATTGGCCGCATTCTTCAATGCTTCGCGCTTGCGCAGTTCTTCTTCGTAGAGACGGCTCTTCAACATCTGCAAAGCCATTTCCCGGTTCTCACCCTGTGTACGTGCTTTCTGGCATTCCACGATGATCCCGCTGGGAATATGTTTCAGACGAACAGCGGTTTCCACCTTGTTCACGTTCTGACCACCCTTACCTCCAGATCGGTAGAATTCCCATTCAAGATCGGCGGGACTTACTTCCACTTCGATACTGTCGTCCACTAACGGATACACATAGATGCTGGCGAAAGAAGTATGCCTGCGGGCATTGCTGTCGAACGGAGAGATGCGCACCAGCCGGTGAACACCGCTTTCGGCTTTCAGGAAGCCATAGGCGAATGGACCATCAAACTGGAGCGTTGCGCTCTTGATGCCTGCGCCATCACCATCCTGCCAGTCGAGCTCGGTAACGGACCAGCCCTGCTTTTCGCCATACATGCGGTACATGCGGGCAAGCATTTCGGCCCAGTCCTGGCTCTCTGTTCCACCGGCGCCGCTATTGATCTGCAGCACGGCAGGCAGTTCATCTTCAGGTTGATTGAGCGTGCTCTTGAACTCTGCATCTTCGAGATGACTGATCGCCTCATCGTGCGCAACGCGGACTTCCTCCTCCGTTGCCTCACCGGCTTTCCAGAAATCGAAGAGCACGGCAAAATCCTCTACCGAGGTAACAGTTGTTTCATACAACTTTACCCAGTATTCGTTCTGCTTGATGTTCTTGAGAATCTCTGTGGCGCGTTTGTTATCGTCCCAGAATCCGGGAGATAAACTCAATTGTTTTTCCTGGTTGATCTTATCACGTCTGTTATCGACGTCAAAGAAACCTCCTCAGGACCACAATACGGTCCCTCATAGCCTTGATTTGTTCTTGTGTCATAGGGGCGCAAGTTACAAAAAACTAACCGATTGCGGACTTTTTCCGAACTTCACCCTTCAACCACACATATCATGAAGACCTACGTTTTACTGCTTGCAGCCGCATCATTTTTTGCCGCCTGCAACAACGCAGACAATTCCAAAAAAGAAGGAGAAGGCGAAGCCACTAAAATTACTCCCGCAGCTCCAGTGATCAAAGAAGAGTCAGTTGTGTATACAGATGGGAAAGATACCCTAAACGGCTTTATTGCCTACAACGAAAGCACCACCACCAAACGCCCGGCCGTACTGATCGTTCCGGAATGGTGGGGCCTTACCGAATATCCGAAAATGCGAGCGCGTGAACTGGCTAAGCTCGGCTATATCGCCATGGCAGTGGATATGTATGGAAAGGGAAAGGTGGCGGAAGATCCAAAGACAGCCCTGGAATATGCGATGCCCTGGTATAAAGATCCCAAAGCAGCGCAACGACGCATCGAAGCTGCGGCTGCAGTGGTGAAAGGCAATGCCGTTACAGACACCGCACGGCTGGCAGCCATAGGCTATTGTTTCGGCGGATCGATGGTACTGAATGCAGCAAAGCTCGGATCGGATTTTAAAGGTGTAATGAGCTTCCATGGCGGACTTGAAGGCGGTGTAGTTCCCCGGAAAGGGCTTACCAAAGCAAAGATCTTTGCAGCCAATGGCGAAGCTGATACTTTCGTTTCTGCTGAGCAGATCGCTACTTTCAAAAAGCAACTGGACTCAGTGGGTGCTGCTTACACTTTCAAACAATATCCCGGCGCACTGCACGCTTTCACAAATCCGGACGCAACTGAAAATGGAAAGAAATTCAATATGCCGATCGCTTACAATGCTGCAGCTGATACGGCATCATGGAAAGACATGCAAGACTTCTTCAAATCAGTATTGAAATAAACAAAAATTATCCGGAAAAGGATAGGAAGATCAGGGAAAGATCACCGGCATAATGGATAATTTCTATTGTGCATTGGACAAAAAAAGAAGGCCGTTTTCAGCTTTTTTTTGAATGATCCCGACCGCCGGTTTTCATATCCTTTTCTATTTTATGCATACTGCACTTCCTGCTCCTGCTCTACTGTTTCATAACGAGGTAATATAACCGAGAAAGTACTTCCGACTCCCGGATTGCTGTTCACTTTTATACTTCCTCCATTCTTTTCCAGGAAATCCCTGCACAGTTTCAATCCCAGCCCCGTTCCCGTTTCACTGTTGGTGCCGCGGGTAGTGTAATAGTAATCTCCGAACAGTTGCGCGATCGCTTCTTCGCTCATGCCTATACCTGTATCCTGAACGGCAATTTCCACAACAGCTGCATGTTCAGTAGCGCTCACCCAGATGGTTCCGTGTGCTGGCGTGAACTTGATGGCATTTGAGAGGATATTGCGCAATACCAGGCTGATCATTTCACGGTCGGCATAGCAATACACCGGTTGCTGCAGGCTGGCTTCAAGCCAGATCTTTTTGTTGTCCGCCTGCAGGCGAAGCAGGGCTACCGTTTCATCGATCATATGATGAAGGTCCAGCATTTCCGGCTGTACCGTTTCCTGCCGCATTTGCGCCCTGGCCCAGAGCAGCAGGTTTTCCATCAGGCTGGTCACATAATTCATTTCATTGGTTATACCGGGTATCATTTCTTTGATCTCTTTGGCGGAAAGCTTTGCCTGCTGCATGCTGAGGAAGAGATTGCGAAGGGCATACATCGGCGTTTTCAGGTCATGGGCGATCACGGAGAACAGTTTTGTTTTGATCTGATTGAGCTCTGTGAGCTCTTTGGTTTGTACTTCAAGGAGTGCAGCCTTTTCGGCGATCTCACGTTTTTGTTTGCCGATGGCCAGGTTCTGCTGATGCAGCTCGCGGCTTTTCATCATCAGCGTATACTGATAACGGAGATGTTCCTGTTTGATCAGGAAGAGTGCATAAAAAATGAATCCCAGCGCCAGGATATGATTGAATGCATATACCCAGTAGCTGATCTCCGACAATTGAAAGTAATACTCACGGGGAACCACAACCGCTAATAGGTAACAACTGCTGCTCCATAGGAAGGAGAACACCATGCTTACCATTCTTTGAAGAAAGAAAACCGCAGTAACCACATACAAAAGGAAGAAGAGTCCCACTCCTACATTTACTTTCCCGAGATATACGATACAGGTTACGAGGGGGTATAAACCGAAATAGACAAAGCGGGCGTAGCGGTAATGATTTTCCTGATTGAGCCAGAGCACGAGGGTGCAGATAAGCAGCGGGGCCAGGGCCACATACCAGGTCAGGGGTGGCAGGTGCTGATTGCTCAGCAGTCCGGCAAAGACCAGCATCAGTCCTGCCAGCATGCTGATACAGTTGAGCTGGTTGAAAATGATCAGCTTGCGCCGTTCATAATCGTCCATACCGGCGGTAACGCCCAGTGACCGGAGCTGTTTCCATTGCCTGATCAGAGCCTGGCCGCGGGTTTGCATATAAAGTAGTTTTCAGGATATTGAACGGAAACAGTAACGTCCGGAAGCTTGTTTTATTTCGATGAAAAGAAAGACGGGAAAAGCGTTGTACAATTATTATATGTAAATTGCTGTAACAGATTTAATTCCCCTTTAATAGCCCGGACCGTTCTGGCAGGATTCTTGAAAAAAATTCAGGTATCGCCCATTTGTATTATTCATCATTTAAATAAGCAGCTATGAGTACACAAAAAGTTATGCTCGGCACATTAACCGGGGTATTGGCGGGAGTGGCCATCGGAATGTTGTGTGCCCCCGCATCGGGAGCGGAAACGCGTCAGAAGATCGCCGATGGCGCTGGTGCATTGAGGAAAAAGTTCAACCGTTTGATTGGAGCGTCTGCCGACGAACTGGATGAATTGAAAGATGTATTCTCCTCCGAGATCTCAGGGCTCAAGGAGGATGTACGCGAAAGAGTACTTCAATTGATCAAAGCAACCAAGGCAAGTGGCAACAATATCAGGGAACAAGCTACGCTGTAACGTCAGCAGTAACCGAAAAGCTATAGGCTATCGTTTGTGTAAACAGACGGTAGCTTTTTTTATGCTTGCTAATTACAAAATCATTAACATTGTGTTCTAATTATCACAAAATAAAACACTATGAAAAAACTCAACTCTCGTCTTTTCGTATGTGCAGCGCTTGCACTCACCACCATTACTACTCCTGTTCTTGCCTCTGCTGTTGTTGAGCCTGTTCCCGTTTCTGTACCCGGGTCCACGGAACCAACACCTGCTGAAGTAAAAGCAGCCATGGAATCATTCAGGGCGCTTCCCCGCAAGGAAAGGAAAGAAAGACTGAAGGATGCCAAAAAGATGCTGAAAGAGTACAAGGCAGACAAACGCGCCGGCAAAGCTGCAGAAACTGACCAGGTATTGCTGGCCATCCTGGCTATCCTGCTTCCACCGCTGGCTGTATACCTGAAAGAAGGTGAGATCAACAGCAAATTCTGGATCAGCCTTATCCTCACCCTGCTTTTCTGGATCCCTGGTGTTGTATATGCATTACTGGTAGTATTTGATGCAGTATAATTTCACGCATCCCATACCGTAGAAAGATGACTTCAAAAACATCTTTCACCTGTAAATACAAATGCATGAAAAAATTATCGTTCGCCTTATCCGGTATGGCGGTAACGCTATTGATGGCAGCATGCAGCAACAGCATGAACACCACCGGCGGTAACCACAAACTGGAAGGCACATCCTGGAAGCTCACAAGCCTCAGCTCCATCACCGGAGATCTGCCAAAAACTCCAAAGGAAGTGACTCTTCAACTGGATACCGGAAGAGTGTATGGAAGCGGCGGATGCAACAGGTACTTCGGGTCTTACAGCCTGAATGGCTCCTCACTCAAATTCAACGGAGTGGCCAGTACCAAAATGTTCTGCCAGGGAGCTATGGAAGTAGAAGATGGATTGATGCAGTCAATCAATAATACCGATGGATACTTTATCCAGGGAAAGTGGTTGTCACTGCTGAAAGGAGCGGATACGCTGGCGAAGTTTGAAGCATCCCGAACGATACCAAAATAATTTTTCGCTCAGGGGGTCTCATTCAGGTCTGGAAAATAAACCAACGCGGGAGAATATATATGTTCTTCTGTAAGGAGAGATCGGGCGGAAGTAATTCTGTTCAATTTCATCGCTTATATTTTCAAGGCCCTGAATGAGATACCCCTTCGCTTATGGCCCCCGAATGTGCAGCAGTTTAAATACAATATTGGAAGGATAGAATACTGCATAATGGACTTACATTATCTCCTTTTCTAGATCTCTTATCAACATCATCAACCTTCCGTTTAATCATCATGCAAAACTGACCGCCATTACTTTCGCTGATGCACTTGTTCCCATCCCCCTTCCCCACCGCTCCGAAGCAGCGCCAGCGGCCACTCCATTAGCCCAAAAAGAATTGATCATTTCCTCCCCAAGACGGGACATCATTGTGCCCATCCTATTTGCATATGCTTTATGTTTTTAGTCTTATTTTTTTGCCTTCACTGAGTGCCAGGGCCGCCGGAGGGAATATGAATCGCGGCCTATGAAACATAAGCGAAAAAGTCCCATAGTATTACCTCCGCCTAATCTCTTCCCCACAGCCTCATCAAAATTCTCCCGCGCCGGTTTGTTTCATCAGCCGCAGATCATATTCCCCCGCCGGCCCCCACCAAAAAAACAAAAAGCCGGTCGCCCACCAATGAGGGACCGGCAGTTTCCGGGAACGGATCAAACTTTCTTTTTCGGGTATTGAGAAGCGCTGGTTTCGGAGCGGCACCACCCGCTCCACTCTAAATACGTAACATGCCGGCAATTGGATTGCGAATTCCAATGTGTACATTCGTACCCTAATATTTTTTCCATGATCGACCTCCGTTCCGACACCTTCACCTTACCTACCCCGGGCATGCTGGAAGCCATGATGAAGGCCCCGGTGGGCGACGATGTCTTTGGTGAAGACCCATCCGTAAACCTCCTGGAACAACGCATGGCCAGTCTCTTTAATACAGAAGCGGCACTTTATTGTCCAACTGGCACTATGAGTAACCAGATCGGTATTAAAGCGCATACACAACCGGGTGATGAAGTGATCTGCGAGCAGTCCGCCCATGTATACATTTATGAGGGCGGCGGCATTGCTTTCAATTCAGGGGCGCAGGTGCGCACACTGGAAGGCGACCATGGAAGGATCAGGGCTGAGCAGGTGGCAACTGCCATCAATCCGGATGATGTGCACAAGGCCAGAACCAGCCTGGTATGCCTGGAAAACACTTCCAATCGCGGAGGCGGCAGTTGCTACGATCTGGAAGAGATCCGGCGCATCCGCGAGGTTTGCGATCAGCACCGGCTCCTCTTGCACCTCGATGGCGCCAGGCTTTTCAATGCGCTGGTGGCGAAGCAACAGGCTGCCAGTGATTACGGTCACCTTTTCAATAGTATCAGTGTTTGTCTCAATAAAGGGATGGGCTGCCCGATAGGCAGTGTATTGATGGGCAGTAAAGATTTTATCCGCAGGGCAAGAAGGATCAGGAAAGTGTTGGGTGGTGGCATGCGGCAGGCTGGTTATATGGCTGCAGCAGGACTTTATGCGCTGGACAATCATATCGGGCGACTGGCCGAAGATCACAACCATGCTCAATTGATCGGAGCAGCATTGATGCAGACAGATTACGTGGAGAGTCTTTTACCCGTGAGCACCAATATCGTGATCGCAAAAATCAAAGCGCCCTGGAAGCCGGCACAGATCACGGAGCTGCTGAAAGCAAAACAGATCCTCGCGTTACCTGTATCTCCTACTCAGATCAGGATGGTCCTGCACCTGGGCATTACGCCTGAAATGGCCGCTATAACGGTGGATACTATACGAAATTTGAAGTTGGATGACCTATAAACGAGAATCGGACAGCTCTTCGCTGCCCGATCCTTACCTCATTCACGTAGGTTGCAGGGTTTAGGGGAAATACGTAGGGTAAAAATTGTAACTATGTAAAGAGAAGGGATTTTCGCCTGACCGCAATATTTAAGAAACAGTATTTACTCAACCTACGTGTATACACCTACGACTTGATAAGTAAAGAATATTGAAAGCACTTTATTTTTGACCATAATTCTAACCAGATGCTACCGAAAATTAAACCTCAGCGTACCGAAGTGTGGAAAAAACTGAACACGCATTACAAAAAAATAAAAGACGTCCAGATCAGGGAACTGTTTGCAGAGGACCCCGAAAGATTCAATAAGTTTTCATTGCAACTGGAAGATATCCTGGTTGATTATTCCAAGAACCGCATCACGCACAAAACCTTGTCGCTACTGGAAGAGCTCGCCTTGCAAAGCGAGCTGAAAGCTGCCATCGAAGCAATGTTCACGGGAGAGGCCATCAATGAAACAGAAGGCCGCGCCGTACTGCATACCGCCCTGCGCAACTTCTCCGGCAAACCGGTGAAGGCCGATGGCAAGAATGTGATGCCCGAAGTACAACGCGTATTAAAACAGATGCAGGACTTCTGTGCTAAAGTGCACAGTGGTGAATGGAAAGGATATACCGGCAAGAAAATAAGATACATCGTCAATATCGGGATCGGCGGAAGCGATCTCGGCCCTTATATGGTTACCGAAGCGCTGAAACCTTTCTGGATGGAAGGCATCGAGCCCTTCTTCGTATCCAATGTGGATGGCACGCATATCGCCGAAACCTTGAAAAAAGTGAACCCCGAAGAAACCCTGTTCCTGGTGGCCAGCAAAACATTCACCACACAGGAAACAATGACCAACGCCCTCACCGCGCGTGAATGGTTCCTGAGATCCGCCATCGAAGAAGCGCATGTGGCCAAACATTTCGCTGCTCTCTCCACCAATGAAAAGGAAGTAGTGAAATTTGGTATCGACAAGGCAAATATGTTCGGGTTCTGGGACTGGGTTGGTGGACGATATTCACTCTGGAGCGCCATCGGTCTCAGCATTGCGCTCACTATCGGGTACGATCATTTCGAGCAGCTGTTGCGCGGTGCTCATGCAACCGACCTGCATTTCCGCAATACACCATTCGATAAGAATATTCCTGTGGTCATGGCCCTGATCGGTCTCTGGTATACTGACTTCTTCGGTACACAAACCGAAGCCATTCTGCCGTACGACCAGTACATGCATCGCTTTGCAGCATATTTCCAGCAGGGCAATATGGAGAGCAATGGCAAGAGCACCGACCGTCGCGGCAAAGCAGTCGACTATGCAACCGGACCTGTGATCTGGGGCGAGCCAGGCACCAATGGCCAGCATGCCTTTTACCAGTTGATCCACCAGGGCACAGTGATGATCCCCTGCGATTTCATTGCGCCCGCCATCAGTCATAATCCTATCGGAGATCATCATACGAAACTGTTATCTAACTTCTTTGCACAAACGGAGGCGCTGATGAATGGTAAATCGAAAGACATTGTGCGTAAGGAACTCACAGCAGCGGGAAAAAGTCATGATGAGATCAAGGCCCTGCTGCCATTCAAAGTATTCTCCGGCAACAGGCCCACCAATTCCATCCTGATCAAAAAGATCACTCCCTATACATTGGGACAGCTCATCGCTCTTTACGAGCATAAGATCTTTGTGCAGGGCGTGATCTGGAATATCTTCAGCTTCGATCAATGGGGTGTTGAACTGGGCAAACAACTGGCCAATGCCATCCTTCCGGAATTGAAAGACAATAAGCCTGTGGCATCTCATGATTCCAGCACCAACGGGCTGATCAATGCTTTCAAAAAAATGCGGGGATAGCAATTAAATTGCTATTTTACCGCCCCGGAAACCATGACCCCATCATATGAAAAACAAACCCTCACTCCTGTTACTGTTCAGTGTAATCCTTTCACTGTACAGTGTAGCACAGGAGCGCCTTTGGAACGATCTGAGTCCAGCAGACCAGGGATTGGCCCAACGCCGTTTATCCGCATCGCCCTGGCCGGGCAAACACCGTTTGGTAAAACTCAATACAACAATAGCAAAGCAGTTACAGCAACTGGCGCCCATGGAAAATGCACAGGCGCCTTTTCCTGTAACTGCTGTGCCTTTCGGGATACCACTTCCGGAAGGCGGACTGCATCCGGACATCATTACGGAATCACCTGTATTGTCGCCCGACATGCAAACGCTCTATCCTTCTATCAAAACTTACAGGCTCCGCGATGAACAGTCAAAAAGATTCACCGGCAGGATCACCATCACGCCCGATGGTGTAAACGGATTGGTTTTTACAGATAGCGGCGCCGCTTATATTTCACAGGCTCCTGAATTCGGGGCCGATGCACATGTGGTGTACTATGTAAAAGATATCGAGCTGCCGCTAACTCTTCGTTGCGCTGCAGAAGAAGAAATCTCAAGGGTAGCTACCCACGAACTGCCCGGGTCACCTGCCCCGCTTGGCAGCGATTGCCAGCTGCGCACTTATCGTGTAGCCGTGTCCGCTACAGGCGAGTTCACGCAATGGGCAGGCAGCGTCAGCAATGCAGTGGCCAGCATCACCAGCACTATCAATGCAGTAAGCGCCATTTACGAACGCGATGCTACTATCCGGTTCGTACTGGTGAACAATACGAATGTGATCTATCCCGATCCTGCCATCGATCCCTTTCCCACAGTGAACTTCCCGGACCTGAATACGCTCAGCATGAATCATGCAACCCTCACCAGCAATATCGGCAGCAGCAACTTCGATCTGGGCATGGTGTTCAACAAGGGCTGGGACGGTGGTCTGGCAAGATTGAACAGCACCTGTCTGATTTCCAGCAAAGGCAGTAACGCCGCAGGGCTCAATTTCGGCACCGGCTCCAATCCTGTTCCGGGCCCTCAGGGACCGGTATTCATCGGAACGGTTGCGCATGAAATAGCCCATCAGTTCAGCGCCACGCACTCTTTCTCTGCCAGCAATGGTCAATGCGGAAGCAATGCAACGGAAAGCACTGCCTGGGAACCTGGCGGCGGATCCACCATCATGGCATACGCAGGAAGTTGTACCGGCAACAGCTACCAGAACAATACCGATCTCTATTTCCATGGCGGAAGCATTGAACAGATCACCAGCTTTGCCTTGAGTTCAGGCACCTGCGCCAGTATTACAAGCACCGGCAATACACCTCCTGTAGTTTCGGTTGATAATAACAGTTATATCATACCACCCGGCACTCCTTTCGAACTTAAAGCAAATGCAACAGATGCCGGAGGCAACCTGCTTTATAGCTGGGAACAGATGGACGCGGGCCCGCTGACCAATGACAAACCCAGTTCCAGCGCCAATTCCGGGCCACTGTTCAGATCTTATCCACCCAATGAAAATCCCGGTCGTGTGTTCCCCTTGATATCCGCTGTTCTCTCCAGCACCATGCCTGATTATGAAGTGCTGCCCACCGTGGCCCGCTCCATGAAATTCAGGGTAACGGTGAGAGACGGCGCACCCGGCGGTGGTTGTACAGCTGAAGCCAATGTGACCGTTACCACGGCCGGCGCTACACCTTTCCGGGTAACTTCACAGAACAACGCCACTTCCTGGACGGCCAATGGGACCAACACAGCTACCATTTCCTGGAATCCCGGCAGCAGCAGCGAAGCACCGGTGAATTGCGCTTCCGTAAACATCCTGTTCTCTGTTGATGGCGGTTACACTTATCCCTATACGTTAGCATCGAATATTCCCAATAGCGGTGGTGCTCAGATCATCATTCCAAGCCTTGCCACCAGTGCAGGAAGGATCAGGGTACAGGCAGCCGGCAATATTTTTTTCGATGTCTGCCAAGGCAATATCACCATCTCCACCGGCTGTTCCGCATCAGGCGCAATGGTCACTCCTGACGATAATGTAACTGCCGGTGCCGGTGATCCATCGCTGGACCTTAGTCTCAGCCCTGCATATGGCAGCATTATCAATAATTTCACAGGACAACTCACCAACGCTGATCCGAAAACTGCTATTGCTTTTAACAATGTGGGAGCAGGCAACTGCCAGACTTCCGGCAATGTGTACCAGCACAAACGCTACCGCTTCATGGTGAACAGGGCTGGAAATTACAGTTTCATTATTCCATCCGCCACTTATCCGGCAGTGATGAACCTGTATCAGAACAATTACAATCCCACAAGTCCCTGCGCCAATTTCCTGAACTCGAACGGTACCAGGACCGGGAATGGTGTTGGGGTTGGAACCAGCTTCACGCAGAGCTTATCGCCCGGCATCTACTATGAACTTACAGTAGGCACTTTCAACAATAATTATCCGGCATTGCCACTCAATTACACCATCACATCCACCAACAATGTGGGAGGCAACCTGTATACCAATTATCCTTCACCCGGCGCAGGATTCAATTACACTTATGTGATCGTGAACAATACAACCGGATTGATAAAAGCCTTCGATGCCGGCGCCAATCTGTCTAACGCCAACAATTATCCGCCCGGCGCCTATTCGGTATATGGACTTTCGTACGGCACCAGCATTACAACATTCAACACCTACCAGGGAGGCAGCTTCGATGCCTTTAAACAGGCAGTGCTGACCAATCCCGGCACGCTCTGCGCAAGCCTCAGCGCCAATGCAGTGCAGGTGATTGTGAAAGGCGATGGCCCTCCGCCATTGCTTCCGCTCAACGCTATTCTGAGAGACAATTCTGTTTTGCTGAGATGGAGCACGCTTACTGAAAATGGCGTCAGTCATTTTGAGATCTACCGTTCTACCGATGGCAGCAATTTCCAGAAACTGCCCGGACAGGTAAATGCCAAAGGGAACAGTAACTCGCAAACCGACTATACCTATACCGATAATTCACCCGCAAGCGGCGATAATTATTACAGGATACGCCAGGTAAACTTCGACGCGCAGGTAGTGATGAGCAGCATTGCCAAAGCCGGACGTATAGATAACAATACCATAATACGGCTTCGCCCCAATCCCCTAAAGGACCAGCCGCTTCATTTGGAATATATTACAGGCAACAGGGAAGAATTGCGGATAGTGATCACCGATAGCAAAGGAGTTGTAATCACACAGTCTGCAGTATTGGCAAAACCAGGCGCGAACACCTTCCTTTTCAACCTGCAGCACCTGGCGAAAGGGTTGTACTTTGTTACCATCCGTCGTGATGCCGGCACCATTGTATCCAGGTTCGTAAAACAATAAAAGTAGAAATGTAAAAAGCCTCCGGTATCTGGTACCGGAGGCTTTATGATAAAAAGAATTAAGACTAAAGAGGGATTACCATTTGTCTACTTCTTCACCTGCATCGGCTGATGCGCTGTGTGAAGGAGCTGCTGCACTGGCTACCACTACCACTTCTTCTGCAGTGTCCACTTGTTCTTCTGCCACTTCACCTTCTATTCCCTGCTCATTGTCCTGGTCGTGGTTGTAAGCATCGAAATCAAAGTTAGGCATCAGATCAGTCTTTACATAGTCAACAGCTTCGGTCAGCGCTTTCAGGAACTTATTAAAATCTTCTTTGTAGAGGAAGATCTTATGCCTGTCGTAACCGTTTTCGTTGAATTTCTTACGGCTCTCCGTGATGGTAATGTAATAGTCATTGCCGCGGGTAGCTCTCACATCGAAGAAGTATGTTCTTCTTTTCCCAGCTCTGATGCGCTTACTGTAAACGCTTTCCATTCGTTTGTCGTTGTTTTCGTACGCCACAGTCATTTTAATTTTTGCAGTTTAATAATTGGCAGTTTTACAAAAAAGTAGGCACAAATATAATATTGTTTTTGAACCGGCAAAATTTCCGGCCGGAATTTACGTGGTTTTATTTAACCGGAGAATAGTAAGTTAACTACTTAATTGTCTTCAGGAGTATCAGATCGTTCCAACAGTTGTTGTTCATACAAATATGAGTAATACCCGTTTTGGGCCAGTAACTCATTGTGCGTTCCTTTCTCCACCATTTTCCCTTCTTCCATTACGATGATCTGATCAAAGTCAAATAGTGTAAAAATACGATGCGTAATGATGATAGCAGTCTTGTCTTTAAGGTAACGGTTCAGGTTACCGAGAATCTCCTTTTCTGTTCTGGCGTCAACTGCGCTGAGGCAATCATCGAAAACAACGATATGCGGGTCCTTGATCAACGCGCGTGCAATGGAGATCCTTTGCTTTTGTCCGCCACTGAGTGTAACACCGCGTTCACCGATCATCGTATTATATTGATCATGAAAGCCTGCGATCTCCTTTTCCACGCTCGCATGGCGGGCAGCGAGCTGCACTTTGCTCATATCCGGCGCTCCATCCAGCCCAAAGCTGATATTGCTTGTGATGCTATCGCTGAACAGGAAAACATCCTGCGGTACATAGCTGATCTGTTTGCGGAGGCCCTGCAGGTCCATCTTCCGGAGATCTGTTTTATCGATTTCTATATTTCCACTGCTGGGATCGTACATGCGCAGCAGTAATTGCGCTATCGTAGTTTTACCAGACCCGGTATGTCCGATGATGGCGATCTTCTCACCGCGCTTCACATGCAGGTCGAATGATTTCAATGCATGTATGCCGGTATTGGGATAAACGAAATCTACATTGTTGAAATCGATCACGCCATCCAGTGATGGTTCGATAGCGGCAACAGGCTCTTCGATGGCAGGGACAGTGTCCAGGAATTCGTTGAGGCGTTTCTGTGATGCCGCTGCGCGCTGGATCATACTGGCCGTCCAGCCAATAGCGCTCACAGGGAATGTGAGCATGTTCACATACATCACAAACTCTGCAATGGTGCCAATTGTAATGGATTGATCCCCGCGGATAGCATAAATGCCACCGATCATGATGGTGAGCAGGGTGCTCAATCCGATCAGCAGCGCCATGCTGGGGAAATAGATGGCTTCCACTTTTGCCAGTCCGATCGCATTTTCCTTATAGGCCTCTGCATTCTTATTGAAGAAAGAGAACATCGCTTTTTCCTGCACAAAGGATTTGATCACGCGAATGCCGGAATAGGATTCCTGCGCATTGGTGGTGAGGTCGGAAAGCAGCCCCTGGATCCGTTCACTTTTCCTGTTGATGATATTGTTAACGAAGTAGATGGTGATGGCCAGCAATGGCAGCGGGGCCAGCACATACAAGGTAAGCATCGCGTTGGTGGCAAGCATGAAATATACACTGAAACCAATGGTCACCGCCAGGTTGATGAAATACATCAATGCCGGGCCAGTATACATACGCACGCGGCTCACGTCTTCCGCAATCCGGTTCATCAGGTCGCCTGTGCTATGTGTCTTGTAAAAATTGGAATCGAGTTTCAGGTAATGACCAAACACTTCGTTCTTCTGATCGAATTCAATATGCCTGCTCATCACGATGATGGTCTGCCGCATCAAAAACAGGAAAAATCCACTGAGTATAGCCAGTGATAACAATACGATGCCCGTCCACACGATCTTCTGTCCGAAGCCCAGTTCGGCGCTGGTGAACTGATGGATCAGCTCCTTTACGCCAATATCATAATTGGATTGCTTTTTCGTTACCTCACCTATCCTTTCGGAATAGTGACCTGGTGAATTTTTCTGGATCAGTTCCAGTTGCACTTCATCAATCACAAAGCCCGTCAGTTGCGGAGAAAGTATTTTGAAATAGTTGGAAAGCACGATGAACAGAATACCGAAGAGGAATCGCCACCGATATTTCCAGAAATACTTGTTGATCGCCTTTAAATGCTTCAATCGGGGAAATTTTACGCAAAGGTAAAGGATATGAAAGAATATCGCCGCCGGTGACGGAAGCCTCTTCGCTGTATTTAATAATTTATTATGTCAGAAGGGAAAAACAGGCATTCCGGCGGGGCATATTGCAGCTCATCGGAATCTGTCGCATACAATTGGGATGCCGATAGCATTTGCAGGATCAAAACCAATTGTATGCTTCGCACGCAAATTTTGTTGATCCTATCCTGTTTTTGGGCGTTTCAAAATGCGCAAACAGTTGAGCATAGCCCGGGACCTGTAAACAAATTTTTCAAAAAAAATATCTATTGCGCGTAAGGGTTTTCTCAGGCAAGCGTGTATCATTATGGTAAAACCATTTCAACCACCTGCTCTGAAAGATCAAGAAGGCATACCAGGCGCAGAAGCGGAGCGGGCTGGCGGCCATGGCTTCCCGGACAAATATGTGTATCAGCGTCATGTTTTTGCTTATAAAGCCGTTCCTCCATCGGCCATCCACAACAAATTGGTATTGGAACTGGAATGCGGCGAAGGTTACGGCATGGAGATGCTTTGCCGGAATGCCACCTGCCGGATGGCGGCAGACAAGAAGAAACCAGCGCAGATCAATTTAGGCGGCAACCTGGATTTCAGAAGATGAATACTGCCTGCTCTCTCCACTTTCAGCGATGAAAGTTTCGATACCATCATTTGTTTCCAGGTGATCGAACATATCAGTTATGATCATGCGCTGATGAGAGAAATGAAAAGAGTATTGAAAAACGGAGGCGTCATCTGTCTCACAACACCCAACAGGCGAATGTCGCTCCCACGCAATCCCTTCCATATACGTGAGTACAATGTACTGAACCTGCAATGCCTGCTTCCTGCTTTCATGCTGCGCGGCTTTTACAGCCTGCTCAATAATTGTTACCGGCTGCTGATCGCCAAACAGGCTCCGGATATTACCAGCTCCATCCATCACACCGATTTTTTCCTTGATTCACATGCAGGCAACTGCCTCGACTTCTTCCCGGAACTGAAAAAAAGATAAGGTTCTGAAAATCCGTAATTTAGTTGTGTGACCGTTATCACCAAAAATGACAATGGCAAAAGGCAACTTTGTGCAACTAAAAAATTACGGCTATGTATTTTCAGCATGTTTATGATAAAAGCCTGGCACAAGCCAGTTATTTCATCGGATGCCAACAGGCAGGCGTTGCAGCAGTGATAGATCCCAAGCGCGATGTGGACACATATATTAAGATCGCGCAGGAGCAGAACATGGCCATCACTCAGATCTATGAAACGCATATCCATGCCGACTTCCTCTCCGGCAGCCGCGAACTGGCCGCGCTCACCGGCGCAACCATGTACCTGTCAGGAGAAGGCGGACCGGATTGGCAATACGAATTTGAACATCATTCTCTTCATCACGGCAACAGCATCAAACTGGGCAACCTGCAATTTGATGTGCTGCACACACCAGGCCATACACCTGAAAGTATCAGCCTGCTGCTCACCGATCTTCCCGGTAGTGAAGATCCCGTAATGCTTTTCACCGGCGATTTTGTTTTTGTAGGCGATATCGGCCGCCCGGACCTGCTGGAGAAAGCAGCCGGTCTCAAAGGCACCCAGGAAGCTGGCGCTCATCAACTGTTTCATTCATTGAAACAATTCACCGATATTCCCGATTATGTACAGGTATGGCCAGGACATGGCGCAGGATCCGCCTGCGGCAAGGCTTTGGGCGCTGTGCCTGTTACCACCGCAGGATATGAGAAAAGAAGGAACTGGGCTTTCCGCTTCAATAATGACGAAGCAGGATTCGTCGCAAACCTCCTGGAAGGACAACCCGAACCTCCGAAGTATTTCGCCATGATGAAAAAGCTGAACCGGGTTCCCCGTCCGCTGCTCACTTCCGTGCCAGTCATCCCGCAACTGGATGCCACCGCGCTGAAACAGGCAATGGACAAAGGCTATCGCATCATCGACACCCGTCACAAATCAATATTCGCCAAAGGCTTCATTCCCGGCAGTATCAATATCCAGGGCAACAACTCCTTCTCCACCTGGGCAGGCTGGCTCCTGAATTATGAAGAACCATTCATTCTGCTGGCCGAACCCGGTCAACTGGACGATCTAACCCGGAAGCTCATGCGCATTGGGCTCGACAATATTTTTGGATACATTCCATCTGTGGAAACTTATACAAATAACGGAGGACAATTAACAGAAGCACAATTGACAGATTACAAAGGATTGCTGGCATTGCAGGCGCAAGGCCCCGTCCAACTGGTTGACCTGCGTGGCGCTACCGAATATCAGACAGGTCATATCCCCGGTGCAGAAAATGTATTCGTGGGCACATTGCCTCAACAACTGCAGAAAATAAAAAAGGATACAACCGTAGTAGTTCATTGTCAGAGCGGAGACAGGTCCACCATCGGATATTCATTGCTGGCGGCAAACGGATTCAACAATATCATTAACTTTTCCGGCAGCATGAATGAGTGGGTCCAACAAGGCGGCGCTGTGGAAAAAGGAAATCAATAAAACAAAAAACACCCTGATGTTAGAAGCTATAAAAGCACCCTGGCCCTGGTATATAACAGGTGCATTGATCGGATTGATTGTTGCCGCACTCTTGCTGCTGGGCAACAAACATTTCGGCATATCAGCCAACCTGCGGCATATCTGCGCAGCATGCTTTCCGGCCAATATCAAATTCTTCCGCTACAACTGGAAAAAGGAAATATGGAATCTTTTTTTTGTAGCGGGTATCATACTCGGCGGCTTCATTGCCACGCAATGGCTGTCGAATCCTGCACCTGTGAATATCAATCCCGCACTGGCGGAAGAACTCGCTTCCTATCAGCTCACAGATCATAGCAGTCTTGTACCCGGAGAATTATTTTCGTTCGAAAGCCTTTTCACCCTGCGTGGTTTCATCATCATGGTGGCAGGCGGATTCCTCGTTGGCTTCGGCACACGTTATGCAGGCGGCTGCACTTCCGGACACTCCATCATGGGACTGAGCAACCTGCAATGGCCTTCACTGGTAGCCACCGTGATGTTCATGATCGGAGGTTTCATCATGGCTAATCTCCTGCTTCCCTTTATTCTCCGACTCTAAACCACCTGATCATGCAAATCATCGAAAAAATTAACGGTAAGGAAACTGATTTTGAAGTGCCCGCTTTTGAAAACAGCAACGGCAATGAATCGCAGCAACAACAACCCTGGTGGCATAACCTGAAATACCTGGCAGTGGGAATGATCTTCGGGATCGTTTTTGTGAAAGCGGAGATCATCAGCTGGTACAGGATCCAGGAAATGTTCAGGCTGCAAAGTTTTCACATGTACGGCGTGATAGGAACAGCCGTGGTTGTGGGCATCATTTCTGTCTGGCTGATCAAAAGATCAGGCATTAAGACCATTCATGGTGAGCCCATCACTTTCACTAAAAAGAAATTCAGTAAAGGTCAGGTATATGGCGGGCTCCTCTTCGGATTGGGCTGGGCCCTCACAGGAGCTTGTCCTGGTCCATTATTCGCACAGATCGGAACCGGTGCGCTCGCAGTAACTTTGGTAGTATTGAGCGCCATTGCCGGCACCTGGGTATATGGTTATTTCCGCGAACGGCTTCCCCATTGATAATAACATTAACAATAGTGAACATGGCAGACCAGCATTGAGGTACTAATGCTGGTCTAACCATGTTGCTCAACCGAATTCTAACTACAGATATTCTTGTACTACAGGGAAACAGACAACCAACTATTAAGATCCCCCTATCCCACCTCCAAAATTTCTTTCCGTTCAATTTCCATTTTTCCAGTTGTTCATTTCTAATCTGCCGGCGATTTGTACCTAAACAGGCACGAATAGTGCAATTTTCCCAAACCCTCATTAGCTAATTTTGCCTGTAGCAAAGGGAAATCAGGGTTTTCGTTAAAAACCCGCCATTTCATCCCTGTGATTTGTCCCTAAACGAAAAAATACCGAATATGCACAGGAAAGCATTCATCAACAGATCGGTCTTAGCGCTTATGGCAACCATCACCGGAAGGAAGGCCCTGTTTTCGCAACAGGAATCAACACAAAAAAATTATAAGCCAATGGATTTTGAAGTAGCTATCATCGGTGGAGCATCGGCCGGCCTTTCTGCTGCCATGGCCCTCGGACGCAGTATCAGGAAAACGATCGTTATAGATGGCGGCAGTCCGCGCAACAAACCCGCACCACATGCACACAATATTTTCACCCGAGACGGAACGCCGCCGCTTGAACTGCTCGATATCGCAAAAGCCCAGCTGAAACCTTACACTACAGTTACATTCAAAACAGGAAAAGTGATCAGCGCCAATCTCAATAATAACCTGATCACTCTCACTACAGATTCAAACGAAACATTCACAGTAAGAAGACTTATTCTGGCTACCGGTCTTACAGATGTACTGCCCGCCATCAAAGGATTCCGTGAATTATGGGGAACGAAGATCGTTCATTGCCCCTACTGCCACGGCTATGAACTGAAGGACCAACCCGTAGGTATTCTCATGAACGGAAAGAATGCAGAGCATATTACGCCAATGGTTTTCAACCTCAATAAAAGCATCCATATTTTCACCAATGGAAGAATGGAATTCTCCGAACAATTCCTGAAATGGACAAACAAACAGAACATCCGCATCACTGAAACGGAGGTAGATGAACTGGCAGATGTTGCGGATGGCGTACAGGTCAGATTGAAAGACGGCAGCTCATATCTTGTTACAGGAATTTATTCGAAGGGCGACAAATACAAATTCCACAATGAGCTGGCCGTACAACTCGGCTGCAAGCTCAGTGAAGAAGGCGCTGTACAGGTGGATGACATGTTCAGTACCACCGTGCCCGGAGTGTATGCAGCAGGTGATCTGGCCCACGCCTCCGCCCACCAGGTGATCATTGCAGCAGCAGGTGGCGCCAAAGCAGGCATGGCCTGTAACAATAGTTTGACAATGGAAGATTATGAGCACGCGCAGTAAACCGAAATTGATCCGGAATCCAACGGATTTCCAGCAACAATATTTGTCTGTACCCGGGCAATCAGGTTGCGAATTGAGCAATAACAGCAGAACGCATAATTTCTTTGAAGCCGTTCCACTGGAGAAGCTCAAAATGCTTCACAAGGACAAATCATTCACCACCACCAGGAGAAATTTTTATACCCTGGTGCTGGTGACCCGTGGCTCCATCCGCGAAACCATCGGCTACAGGAATTACGAGTTTGGAGCCAACACACTTTACTTCATCCCGGAAAACCAACTGCATACCATCGAACACTGGAGTAATGACGTGAAAGGATACCATTGCATCTTCGATGCCGATTACTTCCTGCTCTGTCTTAGAAACCAGGTGAAGCTGAACCATTACCCTTTTTTTCAACCAGACAGGGATCCCTTCATGAAGATCACTGAAACTGAAGTAGGAAGCATATTATCGCTGTTCGAGAAAATGCATTTCGAATATTGTAAAAAGAAAAACCACAATGACGATCTGCTGGTAAGGATGTATCTCAATATCCTGCTCATCGAGATCGAGCGATTGTACCAGCACAAACAGGCCGCCGGAGACAATAATGTTCCCAAAAGGCAACAGATGGTAGCGCAGTTCCGTAAACTGGTGGCGCAGCATTACCTGCAGAAAAGACAGGTGGCCGATTATGCAGCCCTGCTCTATGTTACGCCTCATTATCTCAACGATACAGTGAAGGAGATCACCGGCAAATCCGCCAGTGAATTCATTTATGAAGAATTGGTGAGGGAAGCGAAATCGCACCTGATACAAACAGAGAATACTGTAACACAGATTGCAACAGAGCTTAATTTTTCAGACCAGAGTTATTTCTGCCGCTTCTTCAAAAAACATACTGGTCTAAGCCCACAGGAATTCCGGAAAAGACATTTTCATTGATTACATCCGGGAACTCCATCTGTACACCAGCAACTCCTCTCCTTCCATGATGGACCTCTCGAAAACAAATTCCAGTTTTTCCAATAATCCGATGGACCTGCTGTTTTGCGGCGTTACGATGGCAAAGACGGTATCCAGGCCCAATTGATGCTGTGCAAATTCCATCACGCCCTTGCCCGCTTCCAGCGCAAAGCCAAGTCCGCCGAATGCTGGCAAAAGCGCATAACCGATATCGGGAGCAGGCAGATAATCCCGCTTCAATAAACCGCACATGCCCACCACTTCCTTCGTGTCCTTCAATTCCAATGCATACAAACCGAATCCCTGCACCTGATAATTATTGCGGTTCTTTTGGATATACAGCGCTGCGCCTTCCAGGTTTTTCACGCCCCTGTCGCCGATATACTGCAGCCAGCCGGGAGAATTCACTATCTCAAGAACAAAGGCAGCATCATCGCTGGTCAGCTCCCTGATGGTCATACGACTGGTTTCAATTATCATCATATATGTGAAGATTAAGAATGGAGACACACAATTTACTACGGTTTGACCGATTGATGGATATTATCTATCTTCATTCCTCCAACTTTCAGCCGCTAAATTTTAAGATCATGAAACATTTTATCAGCGGCATCGTTTTCTCTTTTTCCATTTTTGTCTGCAGCAAATCCTCCTTCGCCCAGAACACGGATGCAGAACTGACTGCAACCATCCTGCACCTCGACAGTTTATTCTGGCAATCCTACAATACCTGCGACACTACCAGCATGCGCAAGTATTTTACAGAAGATCTTCAATTCTATCACGATAAAGGCGGCCCCACCTATGATTACCAGACCATGGTAAACGGTTTTGCCCGCAACCTCTGCAACGGTAGTTTCAGGATCAGAAGGGAAGCCGTTCCCGGCACAGTAAAAGTGTATCCCATGCGGAATAATGATACTATCTACGGAGCGCTTATTTCGGGAGAACATTATTTCTTCACCACAGAAAAAGGTCAGCCTGAAAAAAGGGTTGGGCTTGCCAGATTCTCACAATTGTGGCTGAAAAAACAGGGAGTATGGAAAATGAGCATCGTACTGAGTTTCGATCATGGAGAAGCGCCTGCTGCCGGTAACAACCGGTAATGGTAAAGGATTTTACTTTTCCTTTTTCTCGATACGATGGCAAATGAAAGCGCAGATCCCGGTGAAGAAAAGTATACAAACAATGATCAGCCAGGTAAGGATATCGGCCAGTTCAAAAACAGCGGCAATGGTGATCCCTGTGATGATGCCCATCGATACACCCAGCAACATCAGGCCGGAATAAAGCAACCACCTGGCTTTGCGGCCACTCATCCATAAACTGGAAGGCGCTTTCTCCACCCGCTTTTGCCGGAACAATCTGTAGGCGCTGATGACAGTCAGGGAAATGATCAATATCAGAGCTATCAAAGGTAATTGCATGGCAGGCTGACCGGGTTTATCTGTAAGTTACAACTCCTGCCTGGCTTTCACAACCATCATGTCAGCCTCCATGCCTCAACCCATATTATCTTTTTGAAAAATTCCTGATTTCTATTTCCGGGACAACCGCATACTGGTAAACGTTAGTACAATCGCCAGCACCACAAACAAGGCGCCTACCCAGGGCGTTGCCCCGATACCCATCGGTGAAACCACTACCATTCCGCCTATCCATGCACCCAGGGCAATTCCAAGGTTGAAGGATGCGATATTGAATGCCGAGGCCACATCCTCCGTACCCGGCAGATGCTTCTCTGCCAGCTGCACTACATAGAGCTGAAGGCCCGGCACATTGGAAAATGATAATCCACCCAGTATGAAAAGCGTGATCAAACTCCATACCGTATGATGCACCGTAAAAGTGAACAATACCAGTATCGCCGCCTGCAATATGAACATCCACAACAATGCTTTCAGAGGATTCTTATTGGCAGCTTTTCCACCCACTATATTTCCGATGGCAATAGCCACACCATATAATAACAGGATCAGGCTCACTGCTGATTCACTGAAACCACTCACCTCCTGCAATATTGGAGAGAGGTATGTGAAGGCCACGAATGTGCCGCCGTATCCCAGTGCCGTCATCAGGTAAGCGAGTAAGAGATGTTTATTGGCTATCACCTTGAACAGGCTTTTCAATGATGCCTTATTATCGTTCTTCAGATTATTGGGCACCAGCAGCCAGCTGCTCACCAGCCCGATCACACCCAGCAAAGCAACGCCCAGGAAAGTAGCCCTCCATCCGAAATGCTGCCCGATAAATGTTCCCAGCGGCACGCCGGTTACTATTGCGATGGTCAGTCCGGCAAACATGATCGCGATGGCCGATGCCCGCTTTTCAGCCGGCACGATGGCCGCAGCAATGGTAGCGCCGATGGAGAAAAATACACCGTGTGCAAATCCTGTTACGATCCTCGCCAGCACCAGCGAAAAATAACCCGGCGCAATCGAAGCCAGTCCATTGCCGGCAATGAACAATACCATCAGTGAGATAAGCAGTAGTTTTCGTGGAAGTTTTGCCGTTAGCGCTGTAAGGACCGGTGCTCCGATGGCCACACCAACTGCATACAAACTCACCAGCAGTCCTGCAGAAGGGATCGAAATACTCAGATCTGTGGCAACAGTTGGCAACAACCCAACGATCACGAACTCCGTGGTGCCGATACCGAATGCACTGATGGTAAGCGCCCAGAGCGCGCCGGGCAATCCGCGTTTCGAAACAACTCCGACAGTTTCAACTGTTGACGCCTGCGCAATTGAAACCGCCTGCCGCTTCGGTTCCATGCTATTTGTCCTGTATTCCATTTTGCTTGTTTTTAGATGAGAAAGCAAAATTCCTGCAAAACAAGCTATTATCCTAATAACACAACTTATGCGGTATTATCATTAAAATAATACACAATGAAATGTTACAACAATGATTTACAATCCTTTCGCTCACCATTTTTTTCAGGATTTGTATTAATTTGACGGCCATGAAAGCACTGATCCTTACCCTCCTTACCGTTAGCTCCATCATTGCCAAAGGGCAAAGCATCGAAAATTTCCCGGATATGCGAACCTGGGGTATCTATTATACGGATACTGTTGAACGTTATATCTTTGCGGATACTGCCTACATCCGTATTTCGCCGGACACAAAACAATCTCCCATCGATACACTTTTTGCAGGCGATAATATCCTGGTAACCGGCGCATCAGCCAATGCACTTACCATTCGCGGAATCAAGGGGCCCTGGTTGAAAATAAAATATGTAAAAAATGGAGAAGAAAAGAATGGCTATATCTGGCAGGGACTGATCAGTTGTACTCCCCTTCGCCGCGGGGATCTGAAATTCGTATTCGGTATCGAGCGCAGGGCAGACAGTTCATACACCGCGGATAACCGAAAAGAAAATATGCCCCGCTACCTTGTAAGATTGAAAGTAGTACAGAACGGGAAGATCATTACCAGGTCTTCACTGATCACAAACGACAACGAAAGCGCCAATTTCTGTGACGGCAAAGTGATGAGCGGACTCGGTCTCACCAACGTGCAGAACATAGTGGTGATCTCATTCAGCGGCGCTGCCTGCGGCATTCCCACACTCGATTATTATTTCGCATTCACAAAGAACAATACCCTCGTACGTTTCCCTGACAAGATGAATGTGGGCTATGCAGGCGCTTACTATCATGAAGAAAAGTTCATCTTCCCTGCTGAGAAAAACGGTAAACCGGATCTGCTTTTCTGGAGTATGACAGAAGAAGAAGCAACCGATAAAACAGACCAGAACGGTGAGCCCGTCATGAGAACAATTGCCCGTAAAAACAAGACCTACACATGGAACAGCCAGGAGGAATCGATCACTGAAACAAAGAAATAAGCAATTACCCTTTGTTCTGAATGCCTGGTAACATCGGTACAAATGCAAAATGGTCGAACTGTTCTTCGGTAATGGTATCATCCGTTCCTTTTGTCAGCCTGACCATCCTTTGCATGCCGGGGCGGCCAACTGGAGCCACCAGCAAACCGCCGGGAAGCAGTTGATTGACCAGCACTTCAGGGATTTTTTCCGGCGCCGCCGTGATCAGGATCCTGTCGAAAGGCGCCGTTTCCGGCCAGCCGTTGTAACCATCACCATAACAAAAATGCAGGTTGGAGAATCTTTGCAGGTAAGTGAAATGCTTGTTGCGGTCATAGAATCTCTTTTGCCTTTCTATCGTGTACACTTCAGCCCCCATCTGCGCCAGCACAGCAGCCTGATAGGCGCTTCCCGTGCCCACTTCCAGCACTTTCATGCCGGGCTCCACTTTCAACAACCAGGTTTGATAGGCAACAGTATAAGGTTGTGATATCGTTTGCTCGTTACCGATAGGGAAAGCATTGTCCATATACGCTTTGGTGCGCAGGCTTTCAGGCATGAAAAGATGACGCGGAACTCTTCCGATGGCGGTCAGCACCCGTGCATCCCTGATGCCTTTGGATTGAATGGCCTCCACCAGTTTCCGGCGTTGCATCTGACATTTGGGCGAGTCTTCGTTTTGCATGACCTCATATTTCCATGCAATGGAAAACAAAAAAACTGTACCATTGGTTTAACGGCTAATCCGGATAGGTTATCCGGCTGTTTGTCCCCCTTTTTCCCCAGGAATACGACTGTACGCGGCTTATCAGAGACCTGATACTTCAGCATGGTACAGTTCTGGTTTCATTTTGATGGTGGATGAAATAAAACGCAGTCCTTTCGCATAACTGATCTCTCCCGGTTTATCTGCATTGATCTGCACATTTTCAAAATAGCAATCAGTAATGGGCGAACCGGGCAATCCCCAGATCCTGATGCCTGTTCCTGCATTCACTACCCGGATATTGCTGCAACGTATATTCCTGAAAACAGGCATGAAGGGTACATCAGCAAAACTGGTGTCCTGCTCCGGCTTCAGCGGTTCTTTCGGATAATAACAGGAGAAGAAGATGGGCCATTTGCAGTTCTTAATGGTTAGATCTGAATAGCGAAGATTTTCCACTATTCCACCTCTGCCTCTTGCGGATTTGATGCGAAGCCCTGAAGTGGTGCCGTCAAATTCACAATGCTCCACTTTCAGGTTCCTCAATCCGCCGGATGTGAAACTCCCGATACTTAGACCATGTCCAACACCGAAAAAACAATTCCGGATCAGGATATCGCTGCATTGCGGTAATTCACCTTTATTCCTGTCGCCGAAATTGATGGCGATATTATCATCCCCTGTACGGATATCGCAATTTTCAATGGTACAGTTACGCGCTGAAACATTGATCCCGTCAGTATTGCGGGATTCATCAGGTGCCTGAATGCGGATATCATGAATATAAACATCTGTACAATTCCGTAAAGAGATATGGGTATTGGGCGGATCAAGGGTGAGGATGCCTTCCAGTTCCACCCTTTTACATTTTTCTATGAACAGCAATTGCGGACGACGATACTGCAATTCTTTGTCCGTGTATTTTGTCCACCAGTTTTGTCCCTGTCCATCGATTGTTCCCGGGCCGCTTATCTTAATATCCGTAGCATCCAGGATACTGATGAAATTCAGGTAACGTTCATTTCCGATGGGATAGTTGGCAATATCATTCCGCAGCCGGAGAATTGCGCCGGACTGCAATTCCAATGCTGTATGACTATACATTTGAAGCGGGCCGCAGAGAAAGATCCCTTTGGGTATGATCACCTTACCCCCATGGATACGCGCACTATCCAGCGCGCGCTGGATAGTAACTGTATTCAATGTTTTTCCATCCCCAGCCGCACCAAAACTGGTGACCAGGAAGGTATTTGCAGGGATCTGCGGCAGGGCTGTATGTTGCGCCAATGCAATGCTGCCCGTAAATACCAGGCAGCACAAAAGAAAGATTATCGATTTCATCATTATCAATTGATGGTAGTTAACATAGAAGCATTTGCGCCATAATTGAAAATGGCCTTACTTTTCGCGACGGATAAATTCGTATTCTGCACCCTGATATTACCTGAACGATTGCCGTTGATACTGAAGAAAGCTTCAGTCAACTGATTACCTGTAATGGTTTCAAAACTGAGCCCTCCACTGTTCTCGATATGGATCAACGGCGCAGAGGAAGCGCATTGCAGGGACACATTCTTTAAAGAGATATTCTTTGCTTCGATGATATCGGCGCCTTTGGCCGAACGGACGAAAATATTTTTCAGGCTGATATCCCTGATGCTCATTTCCGGCAATCCCCTGATCAGCATGGCGCGCCCTGCACCTTCGCAAATAAGATCACTGATGAAGAAACCACGAAACTGCGGAGTACCTTCAGTTACAGAAGGGATGTCCACTTTTCCATTTGTCTGCGCAAGGCTGGGCGCTTTTGTGAAATAGTACATATCGAAGAGGATGGCATCGTGCTGGATATTACGCATACTGATATTCCGGATATGGATATTCTCCACGATGCCGCCGCGGCCGCGTGCTGTTTTGAAACGGAGACCAACATCCGTTCCGATAAAACTGCAATCGGAAACAAAAATATCATAAGCACCGCCGGACATTTCACTGCCGATCACAAAACCACCATGCCCGCGGTACACCACGTTATTCTGCACAACAATGTACCGGGAAGGCTTTCCTACCCTTCTTCCTTCCTCGTCCTTACCGGATTTGATGCAGATGCCATCATCGCCGCAATCCAGTGTACAGTTCTTCACCTGCACATAAGAACAACTTTCGATATCGATGCCATCTCCATTCTGCGCATAGGATGGATTGCGCACCTTGATGCCATCGAATGTGACGTGCTCGCAATACAGAGTGTGCAGGCACCAGGTGGGGGAATTCTGGAAACTGGTATTTTGCAGCAGCACTTTTTTGCAGTTGGTGAGCACCATCAGGTTGGGTCGCAGGAAATCCCTGATGGCCGCATGGTCTACCGGACCAATCGCATCTATCCGCTCCTCACCCAGCCTGTAGCTCTCAGAAGGATACCAGGTTTTGCCATCCTTGCTGAGCAGTCCACCGGATTCGGTCAAACGCTGCCAGTCGCCATTCGTCATCTTATCTTTTTTCACCGGTCTCCATACATCGCCATTTCCATCTATCACGCCATCGCCTGTGATGGCGATATTGGTAAGATCAGTACCGGAGATGGGTGGTTGATTTCGCACGGTCTTTCTTCCTTCAAAATTTGTCTCCACCAGTTTGTACTGGCTCTTGTTGCCGGTGAACTGCAATACGGCAGCGCGTGTGATATGCAGGTTCACATTGCTCTTCAGCACCACAGGCCCCGAGAGCCACACGCCCTGCGGGATCAGCACCACGCCTCCTCCCTGCTGACTGCAATGAGCAATGGCCTTGTTGATGCTTTCCGTGTTGAGTGCTTCGCCACCGGCCTTTGCACCAAAGTCTGTGATCAGGAAAGTGTCATTTCTAAAGGAAGGCAATTCTATTTGTGGCAAATTATTCCAGGAATATTTTCCCGGCTGCGCAAAGGCTGATCCGGCTACAGTTGCCACTAAACCTGCAGTTACTACGATACGGCTGTAAAACTTCATGAACTTCTCAGATTATTTATGGTTTCAAAAGCAATGGGTCAAATCAATAGCTCCACCTCGGATCACCGATAGCGCTGCCTGCACTGCTTACAGTGCGCAACAGGTGACCAGCAGGCAAAGTGAAATCCTGTGTAGCCGCCGTCCATCCCAGGTCTATCTTATGGTTACCCACCATGGTAGTTCCGGCAGGGAAGCTAAGCTCAACATCAGCGCCATTTTTGAAATTGAATGAATTGTTATTATTGAACACGATCACTGTATTGGCGCCGGTTGCACGCACAGCCAGGTTGGATACCGTCTGTGAAGGCAATGGCGTATTGGCGATGATGCTATTGGTGAAATTGAAATTGACAGGATTGCTGCCTGCATCCATCAGCACGGTCTTGTTATTACCACCGATACTGTTGATAGTGCAATAATCGAAAGTGATGGTTGGCCTGTTCACCAGCAAAGCTGTGCTGGATATCAAAGTCCTTCCCGCATTCTGGAAAGTGGAATTCGATACATGCACTTCACCAACAGCCAGCTCATCAAGGTGGAAAAGATTATAGCCAAGTGTTGTAGCTACATCCATCACCAGGGTATTTCTTACGCTCACCTGGTTC
This sequence comes from Pseudobacter ginsenosidimutans, assembly GCF_007970185.1. Classification (NCBI taxonomy): domain Bacteria; kingdom Pseudomonadati; phylum Bacteroidota; class Chitinophagia; order Chitinophagales; family Chitinophagaceae; genus Pseudobacter; species Pseudobacter ginsenosidimutans. The sequence goes on from NZ_CP042431.1 coordinate 6,753,392, forward strand.
ATCCTGTAATCACCGGCATTGGATCCCCTGTCTGCGCGGAAGAAGCTGGTGGTAGTTCTTGCCACTACGCAATTGCTGACCTTCACCTGCGTGAAATCACAGATCTCATTATTGGCTGCGGCGCCGGTAAGATTGATGAAATACAATGCGGTATTGGGTGCGCCATCGAGATAGATACCTTCGAGGATGATGCCTGCACCACTTCCCCTGAGATTGAATTCCTTGAAATTGATTCTTGTATCGGCAGGATTATTGGAAAGCGATTTGATGGTGATCGTTTTCTGCTGGATCGCGAAATTGGCGCCGGCAACATCATATACGCCGGGATTGAGACCAATCACATCGCCATTGGCTGCATTGGTCACCGCCGCCACGATATCATCCCCGGGATTCAGCACTACGGTATACACGGTTGGCTTTGGCGTACGGAAACTCAGCCATCCCTTGCCGGATGTGCTGTTGAAAAGCTCTGCCGAGTAAAGGGTGTCGGATGTAAGTCCGGTGATTTCCTTAAATCCATTGCTGAGATCAGTTGGAGTCAACAGCAACTCCTGCGCTGTGCCACCTTTGATGGTTAACAGGAGCTTTGCAAATATTTCGGTTGTTCTCCAGCGTAAGGTTACCCTGGACTCAGTGAGCTCAATATCCCGTACGGGCAGAAAGAATTGCTCTCCGATCACAGTGAAGGAACCGCCCGTCAGCCATTTCGAAGCAGGCTGGTTCTCAAAGGCATTCGCCATGATGCGCACATAATATTTTTGCCGCAGTGTAAGTTCGGCAGCCTTGATAGTGAGTGCAGTTGTATCGGATTGAAAGCTATGGTCAGTTGTTGCAAAAGTGGAATCCTGTGAAAGATCGATAGTGTAGGTCAACAGCTGCCCCTCGCTGAGGATGGGAGCCGTCCAGCTGATGGTGGCTGAAGTATCTGTAGTTCTCACGGAGATGCCCGAAGGCTTGAACAGCCGCGGACTGTCCAGGCCTTCATTGGGATCATCTTTTTTACAACTTGCCAAAAAAACCACTGCTGCTGCCAACAGCAATGGTAACGTTTGAATATAAAAAAAGCGAAGCTTCATGATGCAAGATTTTAGTATCCGTAATTTTGAACGATGTTGGTATTCTGCTGAAGGATGGTTTGATGGAAAGGGAATACCTCCTTCTTGTTCGCCTCAAAATAAGTGGCGAAGCCGCTGGAATTACCGGTGATATATTCCTCATTCAAACTGGCCCTCCAGTTCTTTGTAACCCATCCGCCTGCCGGCGGCGTGGATGTTCCCATTCCTGGCTGGAATAGTACGGCTGATGCATGTCCGCCATAGAGATCGAGCAACTCCACTTCATCCACAGAATTGATCACTTTGTATTCAGCAGGTTTTACGTATACGTATTTCGGAATGTTGGCATATACGCCTTCCCCGTTCATCAGTTGCCTGAGTTTGTTGCGGGTTTCGATGAATTTTGCTTCGATGATATTCCAGCGGATCAGGTCATATTTACGGATAGCTTCTCCACCGAATTCGAGCAGCCGCTCTTTCACGATGGCATCGAAGAACCCCTGATGATCATCCGGCATCGGTGGCAAACGATCTTCATGGTTCACGAATGCACGTTTCCTCACTTCAAGCAAAGCGGCTTTTGCTTCTGCGGAAGGCGCTCCGTTCAGCTCATTGTCTGCTTCGGCAAAGAAGAGCAATACATCAGCAAAACGGATCACCGGCCAGTTCACCGCCAGGGTTTGAGTGGTGCCGGTCATGGTGGTCCAGCTGCGACGGAATTTCGCATCGGTCATATTGTTGAGCGTGTTGATCAGTTTTTCACTTTTATCGTTGATCTCGTAGGATCCGATGGTGACATCGCGCCTGCAATCGCCCAGTTGATCGAACTCATAGAAATAAGTGGCGATGCACATTTCACCGCCACCGCCCTGTCCAAAACGGGAAGAAGCATTGATGCGGATCCCATTGTAATAACCGAGCTTTGTATCGGTTCTCGCTCCCGCACCATATGCGCCTACTTCAAACATCAGTTCGAATGTTGGGTCCAGGCGGGTGCTGCTATGCAGGGTCTTGAATACATTCTCGTAGGAAGGATTGAGGTCATGCTGTTCACGATGGGCGATAATGTCTTTGCATTCATCCAGCGCTATCTGGTAAAAGTCTTTGTAATTGGCGCTGCGCAACATGGTATGTGATTCCTTATCCATCATATAGCCGCCACGGAACATGGCGATCTTCGCTCTCAGCGCTTTGATAGCGCCTTTCGTCCAGCGTGTGCTGCCATAGCCGGATTCAGTACGCCAGGGCACCAGTTCCTGCGCTTCCTTCAGATCATCCAGTAAATGCTCCAGTATTTCTGTGCCGTTGGTAACAGGCACGTCCAGCATGGGTGTATGTGCGGAAGGTTCCCATTGCGCCACCACACTGCCCCAGTTGCGTACGAGTGAAAAATAGAAATGTGCACGCAGTGTCAGTGCTTCTCCAAGCAGCTTTGCCATTTCGGATTTGGAAGCATTGCCCTCTGCAAACAAGGGAGATGCCTTGATTCCACGAATACAGATATTCGCTCTTTCGATGCCGGTGTATAGTTGATTGAAACCATTCTGCAATTCCCCGTTATCATCTGTTGCTCCCCACATGCTGATGCCACGGCGGTCCTGCGAGGAGTAACTTCCGGATGTTTTGAAATCATCTGCCATCAGGCCCCAGATAGTGCCTTCCTTGGTGGCGCCATTATCTCCACAGAGCTGGTTGTACACACCAATGATGGCAGAGTTGGTATAGCTCACACTGTTGAATGTGGCATCCTGTGAAATAGTGGAAGGATTTTCAAGATCGAGGTATTTCTTGCAGCCATTGCCCAACACAAGCAGGGAGATGTAAAGCAGGCCGGCCAATGGTTTGCGGTATGTTTGTTTCATCTTTTCTGATTATTGGGTTAAAAACTGATTTCTACTCCGGCCAGTACATAACGGCTGCGTGGGTAAGCAGCATAGTCTACCGCCGGCGTCAGCGGATTGCTCCTCCTGGTATTGGCTTCCGGATCATAACCGGAATAATTGGTGAAAGTGTGGAGGTTATTTACAGTAGCGTATATCCTGAACCGTGAGAACACTTTCCATTTTTGCAATAATCTTGATGGAAGGGAATACCCAAGTGTTACATTGGAGATGCGCAAAAAGGAACCGTCTTCTATCGCATAGTCGGTGAGGATGTATTGTCCACCAGGCGGTGTCCAGAAACTGGTATTGGCATTCATGGCCCTCAGCTTGTCCGGATCGGTTACTTTCTGTCCGTTCTCATCATACCATTTCCATCGGTTGGCCACTTCTGCCAGCATGTTATTGTCTTTGTAGAGATATTGTCCGGTGAATTCAGACCTGTTGGCATTATAGGTTTCATTGCCATATGAATAGTTCATGAAGATATTCAGGTCCCAGTTCTTCCAGGAGAACTGGTTACCGAAACCGCCTGCAAAATCAGGAAAAGCATTGCCCAGTACAGTCCTGTCGTCTTCTGTAACATAATCGCCTGGCTTGCCTGAGAGTCTTTTCAGCTTCAGATCACCGGGCTGAGGATCCTTGCTGCCCAGGGCCACTTCCCTGCTGTTGGCGATGCCGGGTTTCAATTTATAGGTCCAGGTTTTGTTACCTTCATTGTAAGTGATATCGAAATCATCCACAGTGTACCATCCGTCTGCCTTATAGCCATAGAACTGACCAACTGCGGAGCCTACCTGTGCCAGGAAATCCTGTCCATTCACACCACCGGAAGCAATTGCATAGGAAGTTTTGGGATTGCCGTACTGGTCAAGGCCAAGGCTTTCGATCCTGTTCCTGTTATGAGAGATATTGAAGTTCATGGACCAGGTGAAATCTTTTTTATTGATGATCATGGCGCTCAATTGCAGCTCAATGCCCTTATTGGAAGTTTCACCAATGTTCTGTAACTGTGATGTATAACCGCTGGTAGTGGGTATCTGTGCGGTGAGCAGCAGGTCTCGCGTATTATTGAAATACAGATCGATGCTGGCAGTGATGCGGTTCTTGAAAAGACCGATATCCAGTCCCAGGTTGCGCGACACAGTTGTTTCCCATTTGATATCGGGATTGGCCAGGTAAGATGGCGCAAAGCCGGGCGTAACGGCCTCTTCAATTGCATAGCCATTGTTGCTGCTGGCAGCAAACAAAGTTTTATAGAGATCCACCCCGATCCTGTTATTGCCACCCATGCCATAACTGGCCCTGAACTTCAGGCTGTTCATCCAGGCGATATCAAGTTTTTGAAAGAGGGGTTCTTCTGAGATCCGCCACCCCACTTGAGCAGAAGGGAAAGTTGCATAACGGTTATGCGCCGGGAAGAGAGAAGAGCCATCACGTCTTACAATGAAGTTGGCCATATACCTGCCGGCATAGGAATAAGACAGGCGGCCGAATAAACTGAAAAGTCTTTGTTCTGAAATGGAAGTGGTAGGTGGTTCCTGCAAAGCGCCTGAGGGCGGCGTTGCTTTCTGGATACCTGCGAAAGCCTGTTCAGCAGTGATGTCTACCGGCAACCATTTTACATTCACTCCTGTATTCTTCGATCTGCCCTGGTTCAGCTCCTGCCCTGCCAGCAAAGTGAAAGCATGTTGCTTTTTTATTTTGAAATCGTAGCTGATGGTATTGGTATTGGTGATGGTGAGCGTAGCGCCGGTAGTGATGTCCACAACAGGCATATTGGCATTCTGCCTGGCCACACCGGTGATGGCGCTGTTGAACTGGTCCATTCTCCGGTCTGTACTGGTGATACCGAAAATGGTTTTGATGTTCAGTCCCTTGATGACAGTATAATTTCCGTTCACACCGGTGATCACCTGGTTGGTATAATCATTTCTTTCGGTGGCGTATGCATCCATCACGGGGCCGGTGAGATTGGTCTGTTTGGCATAATCCGGATCGAACTCATCCACCACGTCTGCAATGCCCGGGGCTTCAAAAGGACGGTACCTAACGGCATTGCGCAGCCGGTTATTACTTTGAGAGCCGGTATTGGCGGTACCAGCGCCCCATACTTTCTGGCGGCTGTACCTTACATTGAAACCGAATTTGAATTTATTGGAAGCCACATTATCGTACCGGAACGCGGCAAACTGCCGCTGTGCGCCGGAATTCAGCATGATACCATCCTCCTTATAATTGTTCATGGTGAAGTTGAAACTGGATTTATCCGTTCCACCGGTGATATTGAGATTTTCGGTGTGCGAGAAAGCATTGCGGCCGAACACGCGGTCCTGCCATTCAACAAAGGGCACATTTTTGTAAATGTCCAGGTCTTCCCAGGTGCCATAACTTTTGGCGAATGCATCCTTCGTTTGCTGGTCTGTATTGTTATTGTAGAGCTGGTACTGGTACATTACATAATCGTAAGGTTTCAGTACATCGAGTTTATTGATAATGGATCGCGCGCCGGCAAAGCTGTTCAGGCTTACCATTGTTTTTCCGGTTTTGCCGGTTTTGGTGGTGATCAGCACCACGCCATTGGCGCCACGTGCGCCGTATACGGCAGTTGATGCCACATCTTTCAATACATCGATACTTTGGATCTCCTGTGGTGAAATCACACTGAGAGCATTTTCCACCTGTATGCCATCAACAATATAGAGTGGCGCATTGTCCTGTGTAATGGAGTTGCCACCCCGCACACGGATCTGGATATCTGCTCCGGGCTTTCCTTCGGAAGTGACCACCGATACGCCTGCCAGTTTACCGGCCAGGGCTTCGGCTACAGTAGCCACAGGGAAGTCCTTGATATCTTTTGCAGTAACGGAAGAAACAGATCCTGTTACTGCATTTTTGGAGACGGCTCCGTAGCCGATATTCACAACCACTACATCTTCCAGTTGTTTGGAATCTTCCGGCAGCAGTGATACGGTTATATCTGTTTGACTGGAGATCCCATATTCCAGGGTGCTGAATCCGATAAAGCTGATGCTGAGCACGGACTTACCTGAGGAAGGAACGGAGATCCTGAATTGGCCTTTGCTGTTGGTGGAAGTGCGGGTATTGGTCCCTTTGAGCTCAACGGTGGCGCCGCTGAGTGGTTCCTTGTTCTGTCCCATGACCGTTCCGGTGAGCGGTCGGTTCTGCGACCATGCCTGCGTGGCAAACAGAAAGAAAAAACAGGTCAGAATGATGGCTGTTCTCATGATTGAATCGTTAGTTTTTTGGTAGCAAAAAACCGGAGGGACAGGAACAGTCGAAAGGAATTTCACCTGGCCGCAATCGGTTTTTCTGTGCATTCAAACCTAGCGCAAACCGCTGCAGGTGAGGTTCAATTTCTGACCGAATAGGTTCAAAAATTGGTTTTTGAGAATTTTCCGGCCTGAAATGCGGGAGTTTGAAAGGACTGAATTAGTTTTGCGCGCAGGGATGATCTAAAAACATCTGTCCCGGGAGACCATGAGCACCAATCTTCTTCAGATCTATGCGCACTGACGCGCCAGCGTCCTTCTAAATGACAATAGCTGTTTGCACAGCTACCTACTCCTTATTGTGTAAATTAATCTGAGAAGAATGGAAAAGATGATCCCGGATGTTCTCCGAGAGAATCCATGCCCGGTATACTGTCCCGTTTGCCAGGCCAGCATCAATAGCAACAATACAAATGGTTTTACCTGTCTGAACGGCCATCAATTTGATCAGGCTGCCGAAGGTTTTATCAACCTGCTGGGCAGGCGTCCCAGGTCCTTATTTAAAGCGCAATATTTCAATACCAGCAGAAAACTGATGGCCACTGGCTTTTTTGTGGGCCTGGAGCGCAAATTGCTTGAACTCCTGTACGCGGAATATGCCGTGAATGATTCACTCACCATCCTGGATGCAGGAACCGGCGAAGGCATGCTGTTCTCGAATATCCTTCTATGTATGCGCTGGGACCAGTATCGTCACCAGGGAATCGGCATCGATCATTTCATGCCGGCCGTAAAAACGGCCGCCCGGCATTTTGAAAAGGCTTTATGGCTGGTGGCAGATATTCAAAAGATACCGTTGAAGTCAGGTTCTGTTGATGTGGTTTTGAACACTCTCGCGCCCGCCAATTATGAAGAGTTCCTGAGGATATTGCAACCGGGTGGACTTCTGATCAAGACCATTCCCGGGCCGGAGCATTTAAAGGAATTGAGTGTTCATAAGCACATTCACGGCAATGATCATACGCAGGAATTATTCCGGCAATATTTCGGACAGCTGCAGCAGGTCAGGGTAAGGTTCCAAAAGGAGTTGCTGGAAGAGGAGAAAGACCTGGTGCTGAATATGCCTGCAACAGCTGTTCAATGTGAAGAATTAGAATTGCAGCAATTATCAACCATTACCATTGATCTGATCATACTTTGCGGGCGGAAAGCTTATTGAATCGGAGTGCTGACAGTCGCTCGCCGGGAGGCAAGCGACTGTCAGCACCCTGAGTTTTTACAACAGGTTACTCACTCCTGTTCTGCATCCTTTCGGACTTATTCTGTTTGAGGTATTCTGAAGGCGATACCCCGAACTTTGTCCTGAAACAGGTGCTGAAATATTTGGCATTGCTGAAACCTACGGCGTAAGCTACTTCGGTAATATTTCCATAGCCGCTGTTCAGAAGCTGCTGTGCTTTTTTCAGCCGCATCTCACTCACGAATTCAACGGGGGCCAGTCCTGTAAGACTTTTGAATTTCTTGTAGAAAGTGGTCCGCCCCATATTGATCGCCTCTGCAACGGTATCAATATCAAAATCCGCGTCCGTCATTTTTTCTTCAACAATAACGGCCACATTTTGGAGAAAGGTTTCATCCTGTGCAGTCAGCTTCAGCTCACCGGGAATGGACTTCAGCGCCTTCTGCCCTTCCAGTATCGCTGATAATATTTTCTTCCGCTGCCTGATCAGGTTATCGATCACGGCCAGCAGGAAATCGTGATGAAAAGGTTTGGTGATATAATAATCCGCACCGGAACTCATGCCTTCGATCTGGCTTTCCACCGCGCTTTTGGCGGTGAGCAGCACAACGGGGATATGGGAAGTACTGAGATTGGCTTTCAGGTTGCCCAGCATCTGCATACCATCAGCCTTCGGCATCATTACATCGCTGAGGATAAGATCAGGCAATAATGCCTGGGCGCGCAGATATCCTTCTTCACCATTTTCGGCTGATGCTATCCGGTAGTTGTCCTGCAATTGTGCCTGCAGGAAGAATCTAAGATCTGCATTGTCTTCAACCAGCAAGAGCAATGGCAGGGAATTATCTGACTGTTTATTGCCTTGATCTGAAATAGTGGCAGGCGATGCAGCAAATCCTGTAAGAGCCGGGATCGCATCATTTGCAGTATCCACAAAGCTCACATGCTCACCTTTGAAATGATCCTTGCCCGGCAACAGCTCCACCTTCACAGTCAGGCCGCCACGGGGATTATTCCAGGCAGTTATGCTGCCGCCATGCAATGCAACCATTTGCCGGCAAAGCGCCAGCCCGATACCCGTTCCTTTTGCAGCATGCTGCCCTGCAGCATCACCTTCATAGAAAAGCTCGAAGATCTTACTGAGCTTATCTGGCGGCACGCCGGCTCCCTGATCAGCTACTTCAACAATGGAATGTCCATCATTTCCCGTTTTCACGGCAACTGTAATGCTCCTTCCGTTGGGTGTGAACTTGAAAGCATTCGATACCAGATTGTAAACTACAGTTTCTATTTTGTCTGCATCGATCCAGGTATAGATCTCCTGGTCTGCATGCTCCACTTTGAAATCGATCTGCTTCTCTCTGGCCTGCTCGGTGAAATAAGCACTGATGCCTTTCACGAAAGAGACCATTTCCACTTTCGACAAACCCAGTTTCGCTTTTCCACTTTCTATTTTTCTAAGATCCAGCAATTGGTTCACAAACCGTCCCATCCTGTTGGCATTCTTTCTTACCACTTCCATGTACTGTTTTCCACGCTCTGACAGCGCTTCATGTTTATAGATCTCCTCGATCGGATTCACGATCAGCGTTACCGGCGTTCTCAGTTCATGGGATACATTGGTGAAGAAATTCATCTTCATCGCCGCGATCTTTTTTTCCAGCGCAATCTTATGCCGGAGCCGCAACATGGTGAGGGCTGTTCTCCTCGCAAAAAGGAATAACAACAGGGCAGCAATGGCATATAACGTATATGCCCACCATGTTTTCCAGGGCGGGGGCAGAATGGTGATCCTCATGCTTTTCACCGGTACATTGTTGTACAGCTCCCTGGTCATGCATTTTACTTCAAACACATAATCACCAGGCGGCAGGTTGGTATAGGTGGCCCGGCGGTCAGACATATTGTAATGCCAGTCTTTATCGAAGCCCGCCAGGCGGTAAGCGTAAGATTGTTTGCTGCCCGCCCTGTAATCCAGCACCACATAATCGATACTGATGATATTCTGATTGTATTTGAGTTCCAGTGACGGCGTGTGATTCACGGAAGCACTGAGAATACCATCGGACGCTCCGGGTTTCACATCAGTATTGTTGATCTGCAGATTGGTGAAGGCCATCTCCGCTTTCATAGGATGATCTTTGATAGCCGCAGGATCAAAATTCAGGTAGCCCCTGATTGTACCAAATACGAGCTCACCATCCTGTAAACTGGTTACAGATGATTCCGAGAAAGCATATTTGGGAACACCATCGTAAGAATTGTAATTACGGAATATTTTCCTGACGGGATCGAAGCGTGCAAATCCGGCCTGTGTTGCCACCCAGAGGAATTGCTGCCTGTCTTCAACGGCGCTGAGGATATAATCATTGGGCAGACCGTTCTCTGAAGTGTAGATGGTGAATTGCAATGCTTTCAGGGGATCGGAACCTTCCGCTTTATTTAATCCGCCACCTGAAGTGGCCAGCCACATATTGTTTTTGGAATCCTTCAGAATGAACTGCACATTGTTATTACCCAGACTACTTAGGTCCCCAGGGATTTTCTGGTAAGCTGCATACCGGAATACACCCTGCGTGTTGGGATCCACTACCAGCAAGCCTTCCGTTGTGGCCAGCCAGAGATGCCCCTGATGGTCCTGCGCCATATGCCTGATCTTTTTGAAATGATCCACGGGATAATCTTTCAGCGCGAGACGATTATGTACAAAACTTCCTGTTACCGGATCGTAGAGATAAAGGCCATTATCGAATGTGCCGATCCAGATTCGGCCCGCTTCATCTTCCAGAAGTGAATAGATCTCGTTGCTGATACTATTCTGGTCTTTCGGATCGGATTGAAAATGCGTTAACCGATAAACTGTTTCTTCTGTATTTTGAGGCGAGGCCAGGAAAAGCCCGTTTGCCTTGGTGCCCAGCCAGATATTACCCTTTCTGTCCTGCATGATGGTATAGGCCGAACCCAATCCGCCCGCGGGCTGGTTCAGGAAACGGATATTCTGCTTCACACCATTTTGCAGCACATAGAGCTGGTTACTTTTAACGCCAACCCATAACCGATTCTTCCGGTCGCGGCAAAGCCCGCGGACTTCATTGTCTGACTGGAACACTCCCGGATTGGCCAGCAGGTGCTGATTGAACTGGTTACGCTGGAAAGTGATCTTTTCGATACCTCTCTCGTCGGTACGCAACCAGAGCAGCCCTTCAGCATCGTAGAACAGTGAATGCACGATATTGGAGAAAAGCCTTTTGGAAGAATTCGGTTCGTTATTGAAATATTCTATCTGGTCTTTCGAGGGATCATAATAACCGAAGCCGCCTCCTTTCATATTCACCCAAACCACTCCTTTATTATCTTCATACACCTTGAAATGGTCGCCAGAGTGATTGTAGACTGCGTTGTTCTTCTGTGTAAATGTTTTGAATTGCCTGGTTCTGGTGCAGAATTTTACAACACCATGGTTTTGTGGTTTGATCCATAGATTACCGGAACGGTCTTCGTAAAAAGTATGCAGACCGCCGGGTTGATCGTATTGAAAAGCAGCGGAACGCTGGCTTTGAAGACCGGTAATGATCAGTTCGCCGGCAGCGGAAGTGGCATACAGGTTTGAGTTGGTCTGGTCCACCATCAATGCATGCAGCCTGGCATTGCTCAGTTTTAGCGCAGTGATCTTTTTTTCTTTTTGATGATAGATGAACACCTGACCATCGCTGGCGCCCACAGCCACCAGGTCTTTCCCTTCCGCAATACAGGTTATGTTCAGGGAACCTTCCGGAATTCCCGTATTATAGTTTTTGAAGATTCCATTTTCATCTTTTGCCAGGCAGGCCAGCCCCTTCGGAGTGCCTACCCAGATCATTCCATTTTTATCTTCCCTGAAAAAATTGATCTTGTCGCCGGGCAGCCTGAATCCTTCCTGCGCCTGTGAGTTGTAAACGAAATAATCTGAACTGTCTTTCTCCGGATTTGTCACCAGTAACAATCCCTTGCTGTAGGTTTCGATCCAGACCCTTCCATTGGCAGTGCTCAGAATACCTTTGTAGGTTTCAGTGGTATTGACGGGGATATGGAGGATGGAAGAAAGCGGCAGGAACCGTTCTGTTTTTTTATCGAAGCGATAGATCTGTCCATCATATGCTTTCATCCAGAAATGATGGAAGTCATCTTCTGCGATCTGATCGATACGGTCATTTTTCAGATGAGAAAGATCGCCGGGAGCAGATTTAAAAGAAACAAAGCGATGGCCATCGAAGCGGTTGATTCCATTCCAGGTGCCAAACCACATGAAACCTTCCCTGTCTTTGTACATATAAGTGATGATATCATGGGAAAGTCCGTCTTCGGTGGAATAATGATCTATCCTGCATTTGGGCTGGGAAAAACTGTACAGTACAGGAAGAATACAATACAGCAAGGTACATAAGCAGTGTTTGGCAGCATTCATAAACCGGTAACAAAAGGTCCGGAACTCAATATACTGAAATTATTGTCCGGACGCTGTTACAAGTTACGGAATTGCCGGCATCACTCAGCTCCCCATCCAAATTTTGAAACCGGAAGCTTTTTCCCTGCTGATGATCACTGGCTCCGTGGGAGCAGGCTGCAGGGAAGCCAGGAGTTTACCATTGAAGTGATGCGTTACAGTTTTTATAGCATAACGGTTGATCAGGTATTGACGATTGGCGCGATAGAATAACCAGGGATCCAATTGCTCCATCAATTCATCGATCGAGCGCTCCTCCAGCACCAGGCTGGTATTATTGAATTGAGTGCCCGCTATCCTGCCGTTCCTCACATCAAACCAGGCAATATCTTTCACTGCAACAGGAAGCAGTTTGTCCTGGAATGGAATGAGAAAGTTCTCCCGGTACCGGGCACCACTGAACAATAGCTCTCTTAATTTCCGAATATCGATCACAGCAGCAGTGGACTTTGCCTCCTGCCATCGCTTCTCGAATTTCATCAGCGCTTTTTCCACTATTTCCAAATTCACAGGTTTCAACAGATAATCAACACTATTCACTTCAAACGCTTTAATGGCATATTGATCATATGCAGTAGTGAAGATAACTGGTGTTTGCACATCCACGACGTTGAAAATCTCAAAGGAATGTCCGTCTGCCAGGTGAATATCCAGGAAGATCAGATCGAAGCCTTCTGGCGCCCGCAGCAAACGGACCGCCTGTTCCACCGTTTCTGCAACAGCAGCAATAACCGCCTGCGGTCTGCATTCCAGGATGATCTGCTGTAGCTGCCTGGCAGCATGTGGTTCATCTTCCACTATCAGTATTTTCATATTCTCCACCAATTAAGAAGCTTCATTCAGCAATGGTAACGTAACAGAAAAAATGGAATCCTTTCGGATGATCCTGATCTCCTGCCCGCAGATATGCAAATAACGTTTGTTGAGATTGTATAAGCCAGTTCCTGTACCCGCCTCTTTGAAACTACGCTCCTGCAGATTGTTCGTTACCGTTAGTTCATTCCCTCTGGCGCTGATCTGTATGCTAAGCGGGGCCGAAGCAGACACTACATTATGCTTGAATGCGTTCTCCACAAGCGTTTGCAGGGCCATCGGCGGCAATTGCCTGGTCAGGCTCAAAGCTTCGATATTTGTTTCAAGACTGAAGCGGTTGTTATACCGCTCACGCATCATATTCACCCAGGCCATGGAAAATGCAAGCTCTTCACGGAAGCTCACCAGCGGCGCCTGCTGGCTTTGCAACACATAGCGATAAACCTGCGACATATTGTTCAGAAAATGTTTGGCCGCTTCCCTGTCTGTATCCATCATTGAGCTGATGGCCGTGAGAGAGTTGAACAGGAAATGCGGATTCACCTGGTTCTTCAGCGCTTCGAAAGAAGACTCTGCATTGATCTTCTGCAGGATCTCATTCCTGAGTTTCATAGCCTGGTTCTTCATTACCAGCATATATGCTTCCGCAACCAGTATGCAAAAACAGATCTCCAGTATCAGCGTAATATTCAGCAGGAAGCCGTAAAATTTCTCATTGAATGCAAACCCTGCTCCATCCAGTCCCAACAACATTGCCAGCCATCTCACCACAACAAACAGGAAGAGGTTGAGCAACAGCCTTTGCCGGAAATTCCCCAGTTCAACGGCGAGGCTGCCTGCGCTCAACCGTTTCCGTGATGTATTGAGAAAAAGGAAAACTAACGCCACCAACCAACCGAAAATAAATTTTAAAAAGAAATCGGTCCATGATTGCTGACTGGCTGCAAGGGAAAAAGGTAAGGAACGGACATATAAAATAATGGCCAGGCGGGGCAGGGCCATAAATACTGCGATGGCGGTGGCAGCCAGCAGGATGATCCTTATTTTATGGTGCTGCAATTGAGCATCCTGTTGCTTCATCGATGTTGGCATCATGGAAGAGAGAATCGTTTAAAGAAATTCCAGATCATTGAATTGGCATCGATCCTTTCCGATGGCGGGTCTGCCCTCGGCCGATGCGTTGGCGCACCAGGCCAGGAATGTCCGCCATCAGTTGTAAGATAGCACTCCACCAGCGTTGCGCCGGTACCGTTCTTCCAATATCTTTTTACATAACCATCAAAAATCTCTTCTGTACTGTTAGTATCACATGCATTCTGCGCAGCGAAATAATGTATGCCTTCCATTGCAGGTGGAAAATGATAATTGCCAAGGCCCGTTCCTCCATTGAAGGGAACTTTTGTATCGATCATTGAATGAATATGCAACAAGGGCACAGCAGCCTTCCGCGCCGGGTCCTTCATAAATACCATATTACCGCTGACGCATGCAATGGCCGCAATCTTATCCGGTATTTCCGCCGCCAGCCTGTAAGCCATCATGGAACCGTTAGACATCCCGGTTACATACACCCGTTTTTTATCGATATTGAACCGGTTGCTGCAGGAATCGATCAGCGTACTGAGGAATCTGGTATCCCCGATATTTGCATAAGCCGCGTAATCACAGCAGGATCCTGCATTCCAGGTGCGAATGCCAAAGGGGCCATCCTGTTTTCTGATCCCGTCTGCATACACCACCACAAAATTTTCCCTGTTCGCTTTTTCTGTAAATGAATAGTCTTTCTCAAACTGTGAGGCGCTGCCACCCGTTCCATGAAGGGCCAGTACCAGCGGGCGACTGACATTGTTGCTGTAATAAGTTGGAGGCAGGTTCACCAGGTAAGTCCTCTCCCATCCATCGATAAGCAACGTACCCTGGAACCGGTGCAGCTGACTATTATTTTCATCCTTTTTGCAACAGATCGATAAAACGGAAATCATGACACAGATAAACATACTTTTCATCTCAATACCCTCCATTATTTCGATCCTCTTTTCGATTTCAGTTCCTTCTTCATCTCCGATTGCATCTGCTGGTAAATTTTGTACTGATCCGGTGTCAGCGCTTCTTTCATCTTTTTGTCCTTTTTACTCTTTGCCTCCCTGAAACGTTTATACCTGCTGAGTTTGGAACCACCGGCCTCTTTTAGTTCTGATAATTCCGCAAAGAAATCCTCATTGATCTTTTCCACCTTCGACTGCTGTTCTTCCGAAAGGTTCAGTTTGGTTTTATAGTTTTCCATTTTTTCCATCAATTCTTTCTTCTGCTCTTCATTCAGTTTGCCCTTGCCTGTTTGTGCGCTGGCCACTGCCGCAACGATTATGAAAACGATGATCATGGCCAGGAACTTTACGATCTTTTTCATTGTTTGATTTTTTATTACCCCGAAATAAAGCAACAAGAGGCCCCGTCACAAGGCCATAAACAGGGAGACGGGGAAATTTGAACCTGAAGCGTAGGTGGCTGGCAACATCTTTGCGGATTCAAGCTGATTGGCGTCAACCTTCCCGGCTCAGGATTGTTAACGGGTAGGAATCGCCACATACCTTCATCATAAAATTGTCGTCATGAACAGCAACTTCAATCCAACCCGCAGGCTTTTCATCAAGAATGTAGGCAAGGCTGCCCTCTCCACTTCCATTGCAATTCCTTTCTTATCTTCCGTTGCCTGCGCCGGCGAAACGGCCGGAGGCGATGCAGATGGAGACATTACATGGACGCAGCAGCCGCTGAAATATGCATACAATGCTATCGAGCCTGTGGTGGATGCGCTAACCATGGAGATCCATTATTCCAAACACGCTGCAGCATATGCCAAAAGTCTGGGCGAAGCAGTGAAAGATGAAAATGTGAACACCGGCAGCATCACCGTTCCCGGATTGCTTGCAGGCATTTCCAAATACTCCGCCAAAATGAGAAACAATGCAGGCGGGCATTACAATCATGAACTCTTCTGGAGGTCTTTAAGAACTCCTGCTGAAGGCAACGCTCCCTCGGGTCCGCTCGCCGATCAGATCAAAAAAGATTTC
The DNA here is from genome assembly GCF_007970185.1 of Pseudobacter ginsenosidimutans. Classification (NCBI taxonomy): domain Bacteria; kingdom Pseudomonadati; phylum Bacteroidota; class Chitinophagia; order Chitinophagales; family Chitinophagaceae; genus Pseudobacter; species Pseudobacter ginsenosidimutans. The sequence goes on from NZ_CP042431.1 coordinate 6,769,167, forward strand.
AACTCAGTTGAAGCATTTCAGAACCAGTTCAATGAAGCTGCCAAAACAAGGTTCGGCAGCGGCTGGGCCTGGCTGGTACTTACCAATGATAAGAAGCTGGTGATCGGTTCCACACCGAACCAGGACAATCCCCTGATGGATATTTCAGACCTGAAAGGATTCCCCGTTCTCGGTCTCGATGTTTGGGAGCACGCCTATTACCTGAAGTACCAAAACAAGCGCCCCGACTACGTTTCAGCCTGGTGGAACGCCGTCAACTGGGATTATATACAGCAAAGGTTTGCCAAAGCATAAATAAAATGTAAAACGATACAATATGAATACGGTAGAACGGGACATACCCATCGATGCACCGGTAGAAAAGATCTGGCAGGTGCTGACTGATGCAGCCTACATAAATCTGTGGGATGATGTGCCCGGCAGTTTTACAGACAGCAAACTGAGTCTGGGCAGCAAGCTGATCTGGGACCTGGAAGACGGCCACCAGAGCAGTATAACGGTAACAGTATTTGAGCCGGAAAGTGAATTGAGAACAGATTTGTATGTTACGCGATGGCCTTCACCACCTTCGGCTTATGATATTGCCTACCATTACCGCATCATCAACCGGCAAAACCAGACAGTACTGAAAATTACTGTAGGAGATTTCGAAGCGCTGGGCGATAAAGCACCCAACTATGTAGAAGCTTCAGAAGAATTTCTGCAGGCGGCAGGCGACAAGATCAAGGAACTTGCTGAAGCCCGCGCATAACCCATAGATGAATATTCAAAAAGAGGGCTTCCGGAAAAACCGGAAGCCCTCTTCTGATTGCTGTTTTGTTTTTTCATTATTTCTTCAACGAATTCATATCTATCACGAACCTGTATCGCACGTCGCTTTTCAGCATACGCTCATATGCCTTGTTGATGTCCTGGATATTGATCTTCTCGATCTCAGAAACGATATTGTGCTTACCACAGAAATCAAGCATCTCCTGTGTTTCAGCAATACCGCCGATCACGGAACCAGCAACAGATTTCCTTCCCATGATCATTGGAACAGTGTTGAGCATCGGCTCTAAAGGACCAAGATAACCCACTACCACCAGCGTACCGTTCACTCCCAGAGTAGACACGTAAGGATTCAGATCATGCACATAGGGAACGGTATCGATAATAAGATCGAATTTTCCTCTGACAGATTCCATTTGTTGCTCATCTGTGGAGATCACCACCTGGTTCGCTCCCAGGTCCAGCGCATCTTTCTCCTTGTTCGGAGAACGCGAAAAAAGTGTAACATCCGCGCCCAGACCTTTTGCCAGTTTGATAGCCATATGGCCCAGACCACCCAGACCAACTACGGCTACTTTACTGCCTTTGCCTGCATTCCAGTGCCGGAGCGGGCTCCAGGTTGTGATGCCTGCACAGAGCAGTGGCGCAGCTGCCGCCAGATCAAGATTATCAGGCATCTTCAGAACGAAATGTTCATCAACCACTACTTTTTCGGAATAACCGCCAAAGGTATGTCCACCCAGGTGTTTGTCCGGCGCGCCATAAGTTCCGGTGAAACCTGGAATGCAATATTGCTCCAGGTCTTTTTTGCAACTCTCGCAAACCCGGCAGGAGTCTACCATACAGCCAACAGCAACATGATCACCCACTTTGAATTTGGTTACGCCACCGCCAACTTTGGTAACCCTTCCCACGATCTCATGACCAGGAACAACCGGGTAGCTGGAAGGCCCCCAGTCACTTCTGGCAACGTGCAGGTCCGAGTGACAAACGCCGCAGAACAGAATATCGATCTCCACATCTTTCTCCTGTGCCTCCCTTCTGTGAATATCCATCTGACCCAACGGGGCGTCTGCCGCCTCCGTTCCGTATGCTTTTACTTTGAACTTTTCCATTGTTGGATATGTTTGATTGATAATAAATACAAAAGTGAACAGATTCCTTCATCCGGCCTTTATACCAATTACGGCTTTCCCTACCAAAATCACTGATTGGTATGTTGTTTACGTTAAGACAAGATGCTAAATGCTAATTTTGATCCGCAGCAATGAATGCACTATGGAAGAAATACTAAGATACGATACAATCAGCCAATACAACGCACTCGTCAACAATGAGACCCTGCACCCGTTGGTTTCTGTGGTGGATTTTTCCAAATCCGGACCTTTCTGCCATGGAAAAATGAACATGGGTTTCTATACCATTTTTCTGAAAGATGTGGTCTGCGGCGATATCCGGTACGGCAAACATAAGTACGATTACCAGGACGGCACCCTGGTTTTCATGGCGCCCGGACAGGTGATCAGCATCACCAGCAGGACCGGCAGCTACCAGCCACAAGGCTATGCGCTGGTCTTTCATCCCGACCTTATCCGTGGCACCAATCTGGGCCGCCGTATCCATGATTTCACATTCTTCTCCTACGAGGTCCATGAAGCCCTGCATCTCTCCGAACAGGAAAGAAAGATAGTGGTGGACTGCTTTACCAATATCGATATGGAGCTGAGGCGCGGCGTGGACAAGCACACTAAAACACTCATCGTTTCCAATATCGAGCTCTTCCTCAACTACTGCTCCCGTTTCTACGACCGTCAGTTCATTACCCGCGACAATGCACATAAGGGCGCAGTGGAAAAATTCAGTGAATTGTTACATGATTATTTCCATTCAGAAAAGAAGCAACAGGAAGGTCTTCCGTCCGTGAGTTATTTTGCACAGGAGCTTAACCTCTCGGCTAATTATTTTGGGGATCTTGTAAAAAAAGAAACCGGTAAAACTGCACAGGAATATATTCAACTGAAGTTGATGGATATTGCCAAAGAGAGAATAATAGACACAAGCAAATCTGTCAGCGAGATCGCCTATGAACTGGGATTCAAATATCCGCAGCACTTCACCAGGCTGTTCAAAAAACGCGTGGGCCATACACCAAACGAATACAGGAACCTCAACTGATCATTTCCCTTCCTCCAATGGCCAGTGGAATGTGAGGCCATATCCATCAGGATCTTTCAGGTTGATGGCTTTGAAACCATAACCGGTTTTAAAGGGCGATGTCACTTTTACATTTTTACTTACCAGGTAAGTATACATCAGGTCGAGATCCCGGCAACTGAAAAAGAAGGCCGTGTCCTCATGTCCTGCAGCACGCGCAGGATCAGGCTTTGGGGGCCGGTCATCTTTCTCATAGATCGTGTTCAGCATCAACCAGCTCTCTCCCAGCTGCAATAACACCCAATCCACGTCATCATCCGCTCCCGAACTTTGCGACACTACAAATCCTACTACATCTCTATAGAATTGCAACGACAAAGGCATATCAAAAACCTGAATATATGGACACATTCCTGCAATAGCAGGTCGAACTGCTGTTATTGGTTCCATAATCTTAATTATTTTTGCGTACCCTAATTTACCAAATCCCGACCCTAATGAAAATTTTCTTGTTGCTTATTCTCTGCTGCGCTGCCCGGCCGGCACTTTCTCAATTTGCATTTATTGCCGACAAGGATGGACAGGCAAATATCCGCACCTCCGCTACCATCGCTGATAATATCGAAGATTCATTGCAGAACGGACACCTGGTCTATTGTATGGAAAACGATGGCAACTGGGTGAATATCGATTATATAAAGAACGGCGCCTCCCTTACCGGCTACATTTACAGGAACCGGCTGATCATGGTGGAGCAATATGAGAAGATCACCCAACTGTCATCACAGCCCCACCAGCTTTCCTTCGGAAAAGATTCCCTCAGCATCACCATCCGCTCGCAACCTTTTTACCGGCCAAAAAATAAACTGTTCTTTTCCACTGAATATCCCGGCATTGTTGAATTGATCAATGGTAAACTTCCATTTGGCACTGATGGCAATATGCCCAACACTGCTTATCAATCTATCGAGATACAAACAGGAAGCCGGAAAACGATTGTGCCCGCAGGAGAATTTGCTGACCTCTTCGAACCGAACTTCAATAAAACATCGGTGAATTACGACAGAAGGCAGGACATTCTTTACATTCACGCCATGAACAGCGACGGCGCCGGAGGCTATCTTGTGATCTGGCGGATCGTGAAAGGCGAGTACAGGGACAGGTTCGTAGCTTACGGTTTCTGACCAGCGAAAGTTCCGCCACTTCCTGTCGTCGAATTCCATTATTCTATTATTCACAAACAGCACCGCACATGAGAAAACTCCTGCTATTCATCAGTATCCTGACCGTTCATTTCGGATTTGCCCAGGAGGATGGCTACAAAACGCCTCCCCGGGCAATTGCAGACCTCCTGCTGGCCAAACCTGCTCCTGCCGTGAGCATCGATGGCAAAGCCAACTGGATGCTCCTGATGGAGCGCAACAGCTATCCCTCCGTTGAAGAACTGGCCCAACCTGAACTGAGAATCGCCGGGCAAAGGATCAATCCCAATAATTATGCGCCAAGCCGTCAGAATTTCATCAACAATTTCAGATTGAAAGATATCAAAGCAGGAAAAGAATATCCTGTATCCGGATTACCGCTGAATATGCTGGCCGGAAATATTGCATGGAGCCCCGATGAAAAAAAGATCGCGTTCACCAATACCACCAATAAGAACGTTGACCTTTATGTGATCGACATCGCCACGCGTAAAGCCACCAAACTGAATAAGCAACCACTGAATGTTGTGCTGGGACAGGAATTCACCTGGATGGACAACAATACGGTCCTTTACAAAACAACTTTGCAACCTGCATCCGCCGCACCAGTGAGGTCATTGATGCCTTCCGGGCCCGCCATTCAGCAGAATCTCGGAAAAGTGGCGCCCAGCCGTACTTACCAGGACCTGATCAGATCCCCATACGATGAACAGTTATTCGCTTTTTACAGTACTGTACAACTGGTAAAAAATGTAAATGGAGTTGAAACGAAAATCGGGAAACCCGCTATCTACACAATGTACAGCGTATCACCCGACAAAAAATTCCTGCTCACCCGCGTGATCAGCAAACCCTTCTCCTACCTGGTGCCCGCAAACGGGTTCAACTCCACAGTGTACATAACGGATCTCAACGGGAAGATCATCAAAACGCTGGCTGAGCTTCCTTCTTCCGAACTCTCTCCCTCAGGCTACGATAATGTATTGAATGCTCCCCGCAATTTCAACTGGCGCGATGATGAAGCAGCCACCATTACCTGGTGCGAACCGCTGGACAGTGGTATCTATAAAAGAAAATCAGATTATCACGATGCCGTATATGCGCTGAGCGCTCCCTTCACCGGCGAAACAAAAGAATTATTCAAAACAAGCTGGAGATTTTCCGGCATCAGCTGGAGCAATGAAAAATTCGCACTCGTCAACGAAAGGCTTGCCGGTAAACAGTCCGTCCGCATGAGCCGGTTCGATCCATCCACCGGTCAGCTCGAAACATTGCTGGAAAGAAATTCCACAGATGCTTACGGGAATCCAGGCAATCCTGTTACAGAAAAGAATAAATATGGACGAAGCGTGATCAGGCTGACCGACAACAATACAAAAATACTGATGAACAATCCGGTGGGCAGCTCACCCAAAGGCGATCTCCCCTTCATTGCCAAATTCGATCTCGCCACAAAAAAGAGCGAGATCATCTGGCGCTGCCCCGAAGGAAGTTTCGAATACGTGACGGATATTCCCGATGCAGATAAATTGGTATTGCTCACCCGCCGGGAATCGCAGAAAGACATGCCAAATTACTTCATCAAAAACCTGGTGCTCCGCATCGCAGACCAGCCCATCACCCATTTCACCAACCCCTATCCACAACTGGAAGGTATCAGCAAACAAAAGATCACTTACAAGAGGGCTGATGGTGTAGACCTCAGCGGCGATCTCTATCTTCCCAAAAACTACGATCCTAAGAAAGACGGGCCGCTCCCCGTGCTCATGTGGGCCTATCCCCGCGAATTCAACTCTGCCGCCGATGCAGCACAGATCCGCGGCTCCGAAGATAAGTTCACGATGGTCAGCTACGGAGGGCCCGTGTTCTGGGTAACTCAGGGCTATGCAGTTTTAGATAATGCAGAAATGCCTGTCGTAGCCACCGATTCCAGTAAGAAACCCAATGATAATTTCGTGGACCAGCTAAAGATGAACGCAGAGGCCGCCATCAATAAACTGGCGGAACTTGGTGTGGGCGACAGGAACCGTGTTGGCATTGGCGGTCATAGTTACGGCGCTTTTATGACGGCTAACCTGCTGGCACATACGAACCTGTTCAAGGCAGGCATCGCGCGCAGCGGTGCTTATAACCGAACACTTACGCCCTTCGGCTTTCAGAATGAAGACCGCACCTACTGGCAGGCGCCTGATCTGTATTTTTCCATGAGCCCCTTCAGTTATGCCGATAAGATCAAAACGCCCATGCTCCTCATCCACGGAGAAATGGACGATAATCCCGGCACTTTCCCCATACAGAGCGAGCGTTTGTTCAATGCCGTGAAAGGCCATGGCGGTATCGTCCGTTATGTTACGCTGCCTTATGAAGCACATGGTTACCGTGGAAAGGAAAACCTCCTGCATATGCTGTACGAACAAAATGCATGGCTGGAGAAATATGTGAAGAATGCGGGAAAAAGTGGAAATGAGGAAAAGAAGAGATCATTTTAGGAAAGATAGAAAAGCATAAAACAATAAACGCCTTCAGAGTCAGATCTGAAGGCGTTTATTGTTTTATATGATCATTCATTACAAAAAGCGAAAAACCTGCTTCCTGTATTCTTCAAAATCATGTTCGTTGGAATAAGTCTCGAACCTGTATTGTTGTCCATCGCTGTTCTGCCTTACGAGGATCACTTCCTGGCCACCGATGATGGTACGTTTCGCTCTTTCAAAGATGAGTTCCAGTTCCTGCCTGTCTTTGATGGTCTGCAGCTCTTCGATCTTATTCACAACAATTACATAATCTTCCATGAATGCTTATTTGCTGCAAATGTACAACCATAAAATGTACAAAAAGATCTAGGCAACCAACCTGGCAGCGCTGGTTTCTTTTGAGGCAGTAACGCAGGAACAGTAATCCGTGTATAGGAAACAGGGAGGAATGCAGCCTCTTAAGAAAGCAAGCGCTTCGCGGATATGTTCCCTGATGGTATTCCTGGATAATTTCAGTTTCTCAGCTATCTCATCAATGCTGAACCCTTCCAGCCGGCTCATTTTGAATACTTCCTTTCTCTTCTGTGGCAGCATCTCGATAGCACGGTACAGGATCGCTCTCAACTCCTTCACCTCCATCCCTGAGTCTGAAGCAGCCAGGGATTGCTCAACCCGTTCTTCGGTCAACTCCGGCATGATGGCGTCTCTCCGCTTCAGTTGATTCTTTACTTTGTTCTTTGTAACGATATAAACGAAGCCCGGGAAGTTTTGCATCTCCGGCAGCTTATCGCGGTACTTCCAGATGCTCATCAAAATATCCTGCATCACTTCTTCCGCCTGCATGGTGTCTTTCACGCGAACAGACATATGCATACTGATCAGCGATGCATAACGTTCAACGATGCGCGAAAATGCCTGCTGGTCGCCTTTCGCCACTCTTAACAGTAACTCCTGTTCATTGTATGAACTGCTCTCCGCAGCGGGTGATGTATACATTACTGGCATCGCTTGTACGTTTCCATAAAGTTGCGGAGTACCCATATTTATTCCAATAGCAAGCCCCAAATACCGTAAATTTTATGGAAAAAGGTCATTTTTCCGTAATTTTATCCGGAATTGTTTGTTTTTCCATCTTTCAATTATTCTTTTTTACACCATGGCCCAGGCTGAATTAGATGTGTTTGATCTCAACATCCTCCGGATACTCCAGAAAGATGCCTCCTTAACCAATAAGGAAATCGCTTCTCAACTTAACAAGTCGGTTGCCACTGTTCATGAAAGGGTACGCAGACTGAAGGAACAGGGATATATCAAACGAGTGGTGGCAATCCTGGACAGGAAGAAGATCAACAAAAGCCTGATCGCATTCTCGCAGGTGCTCCTGCACGATCATACCGCAGAAACGCTGGCTACGTTTGAAAGGGAAGTAAGCAAATTCCCTGAAGTGATGGAATGTTTCCAGATGACCGGAACTTTCGATTTCATTCTCAGGATAGCTACCAGTGATATGGACGCTTACCATGATTTCTATCGCAACAAACTGGCAAAGCTGCCCAATATCACCACCGTGCAAAGCTTTTTCGTATTGTCTGAAACGAAAAGCATCACGGCTTATCCAATTTGATTTTTCTATTTTTCTATTTCGAAGTCAAAACCTGCATTAAGCACCAGCTTTCCTTCCGCTTCGCCTTCAGTTCCCGGCAGTTTCCATCCTTTTATCTTCGAGGTCTTCCCTTTGGCAAGCAGGTCAGCAATTTGTTTTTCGGTCAGCTTCTTTCCGAAGATCTCGAAAGGTAGTTTGAAGCCACATACTTTGAAGTTGGCGCATCCATATGCAGTATTTCCTTTTTTCAGCGGATGCTCCTTGCATTTAGGGCATTGCTGTTCTTCAATCACCACCGCTTTCTTAGGCTCTTTGGGTTTTGCCTCTTTCTTCTTTTCTTCCGCAGGTGGCGCAGGCTTTTCAGCAATGGCGATCACTTTGTAATTAGCCGTTTTCACTTCCACTGTGAGGTCGATCACCATCTGGATCAGTTCCTGCTTGAAGGTATCGATGGTATATTCCCCTTTTTCAATGAGGCGGAGTTTTCGTTCCCAGATACCCGTTAGTTCCGGGCTTTTCAGTAATTCAGTCTGAATGGTATCTATAAGATCGATGCCGGTTTGCGTGGCAAAGATGTTCTTTTTCTTTTTTTCGATATACTTCCGGCGAAAGAGTGTTTCGATGATATTCGCACGGGTGGATGGACGGCCAATGCCGTTGTCCTTCAGGAGCTCGCGCATCTCTTCATCATCCACCTGCTTCCCGGCTGTTTCCATCGCTCTCAGCAAACTGGCTTCGGTAAAGGCTTTCGGCGGAGTTGTTTTTCCCTGGTGTACCCTCGGGGTATGCGGACCGGTTTCACCAGCTGTGAATACGGGCAAGATCTTTTCCTCCTCTTCCCCTTCTTTTTTGGGAGCCGTATCGTTGGCATAAACTTCTTTCCAGCCTGGTTCCAGTATCTGTTTTCCCGTTGCCTTGAATTCCACTTGTCCAACTTTTCCGAGCACAGTGGTATTGGCGATCTTACATTCAGGATAGAATGCAGCAATGAACCTTCTCGCCACCAGGTCGTAAATCCTTTTCTCTTCCAGGTTGAGATTGGAAGGAAAAATACCAGTGGGAATGATGGCGTGGTGGTCCGTCACTTTCTTATCATCGAACACCGTTTTGAGTTTGGGGATCGGTTGCGCAAGGATCGGTGCAGTAAGTGCAGCATAAGGCGTAAGGTCCTTCATGATCCCTTCGATCTTCGGATGCAGGTCTTCCGACAGGTAAGTGGTATCTACCCTGGGATAGGTGACCATCTTTTTCTCGTAGAGATTCTGTATGTATTTGAGCGTATCATCTGCCGAGTAAGCGAATTTCTTATTGGCTTCCACCTGCAACGCTGTAAGATCAAACAGGCGTGGATTTCCTTCTTTTCCCTCCTTCCTCTCGAAACTGGTGATCTCAAAGGGATGTTCTTTCAGATAAGCCAGTCCTTTCTCTGCCCTCTCCAGTACTTTGATGCGATCGATAGTGGCCGTGAATTCGGTTTCTCGGTAGATGGTCTTGAGCTCCCAGTATTCTTCAGACACAAAAGCGTTGATCTCTTTCTGTCGCGCCACAATCATCGCCAGTGTTGGCGTTTGTACCCTACCGATAGACAGCACTGTTTTGCCCTGTGCAAATTTTTTGGTGAAAAGCCGGGTGGCATTCATGCCAAGGAGCCAGTCGCCAATAGCGCGGGCACTACCTGCGGCATAAAGATTATTGTATTGATCTGCGTCTTTCAGTTTCTGGAAACCTTCGCGGATAGCGTCTTCTGTGAGGGAGGAGATCCAAAGTCTTTTTACCGGCGCAGAACATTGTGCTTTGAGCAATACCCATCGCTGGATGAGCTCACCTTCCTGGCCTGCGTCCCCACAGTTGATCACTTCTTCGCATTGCTGCACCAGTTGTTCTATTACCTTGAACTGTTTTTGTACACCGGCATTCTCGATGAGCTTGATGCCGAAGTTAGAAGGTATCATGGGCAGGTCTTCCAGTCGCCAGAACTTCCATTGTTCGGTGTAATCGTGCGGTTCCTTGAGGGTACAGAAATGCCCGAAAGTCCAGGTGACCTGGTACCCGTTACCCTCGTAATAACCATCCTTGCGTTGTTTCGCCCCGATAATGTCGGCGATATCCCTCGCCACACTGGGCTTTTCAGCAATGCACACCTTCATAGTCCGTAATAAGAAACGGCAAATGTCGTAATTTTTTGGAGCATCCTTTTAGGGAAATTGGGCAATTACCCTCTCGCGGCATAAAGATCGTCCAATGTTTTGGGAAGATGTTTGCCCAGTTTTTCACTTCCGGTTCCGTTGATCACATAATTGTCTTCGATACGGATGCCTCCGAAATGCCGGTAGTCTTCCAGCAGTTCATAATTGATGAAGTCACCCAGTTTATTCACTGCTTTCCATTTGTCTATCAATTCAGGAATAATGTAAATGCCTGGCTCAACGGTGAGCGTGAATCCAGCCTGCAGCGTTTTACCCAGGCGAAGTGATTTCCAGCCAAAGCTTGTTCCTTTTTTCAGAATATCCGAATAGCCAACATATTCTTCCCCGAGGTCTTCCATGTCATGTACATCCAGTCCGATCATATGTCCGAGCCCGCATTGGAAGAAAAGGGTATGCGCATCATTGGCTACTGCTTCTTCGGGATCGCCTTTCACCAGTCCAACCTGTTTGAGACCACTCAGCAGGCGGATACAGGCCTGTGTATGCACTTCCCTGAAAGTGATACCAGGCTTCAGCAGGCTTACTGCATGGTCCATGGCATCAAGCACTATAGTATACAATTCCTCCTGCTTGCCGGTAAAGCGTTTACCCGACGGCGTGGTGCGTGTGAGATCGCCTGCATAATGCCTGTTGGTTTCTGCACCTGCATCACAGAGGATCATTTGTGCGTCCTGTATGGTATTGCCGTGGTAATGATTGTGCAGGACCTGCCCATTTACGGAAAGGATGGTTGGATATGAAACGCGCCCCCAATGGCTCATGGCAATTGATTCCGCCATTGCAGCCAGCTCATATTCTTTCATACCAGGCTTTGCATTTTGGATCACAGCCAGGTGCATATCGGCACTGATGGAGCAGGCTTTGTGCATTTCTTCCAGTTCGATCGCTTCTTTTATTTCACGCTGGCTGATCACTGCTTTGATGAAAGGAACAGAAATAAATTGTTCGATGCCAGGCAATGTTGTATTCAGCCAGGCAGATAATTTGATCTTGTTTTCAGGGCGGTATGGCGGAAGGAGCTGAATGGATTGTCCACTTTTTTGCGCCTGCTGCAATAGTATAACCAACTGTGTAACCGGACCACTTTTCTGCACGCCTACAGCCTGCGCCAGCTCCTGCAATCCGGGCTGCGGGCCAGTCCAGATAATATCATCGATGCTCAGCTCATTTCCGAAAATGATCTCTTTGTTATTGTCAAGGTCTATCACCGCCACCAGTCCGGAAATGTCCAGTCCAAAATAATAAAGGAAGGTACTGTCCTGCCTGAACGGATACCAGTTATCCCGGTAGTTCATACTGCTCTCTTCATTTCCCATGAAAACCAGTAGCCCATTTTGCATGGTTTCGCTCAACTGTTTCCTGCGACTTACGTACACGTCTTTGCTGAAAGTATTCAAATGCATTACAATCGGATTTGATCAGCAATTTACGGGATTTACTGCTGGCGGAAAGACGCAATTCCACTATTACAATTTTCTGCCCGGCATGAATTAACCAACCTGGTTGATCATTCCATACGGAAGCAGCCTGAAAGCCATTGCAGGACGATATTCTACCGGTCACAGTCTGCGCCTTGCTGTAAAAACATATTGGAACCAGCATAGCAATGAACAATACCAGCAGGAAGCAGCCGATTCTCAAACTCATACAAATATTTTCAGGCTACTTTCAGTTGTTGCTTATTCCTTTTGAACTCAGATGGAGAAACGCCAAAATACGACTTGAACAATCTCGAAAAATGCGTAACGTTTCCAAAACCCAGGGTATAACATACATCTGCAACCGCAAGTGACGTATTGGCTACCATCTCCTTTGCCTTTTCCAGTTTCTTCTGTCTGATCCATCGGGAAGGCGCCATATTATTGATGGCATGGAAATCCCTTTTAAAGCTGGAAAGACTTCTGCCTGATAATTTTGCCAGTCGTGAAAGCGTCAGGGAGTTTTCCAGGTTATCACAAACAACGGTCATGATATCGCCGTATACCTGTTGCTTCCATTGCAGCAGTTGTTTCAGAAGTACAGGATGTTTGGCGCCGATACAATACAGGAGTTCCAGCAATTTGATCCTGGCGAGGGATGGCTCTACCCCATTTTCCGAAGTAAAATAATGGACAAGTGTAATGAAGTAATCTTCCAGTTGTGGGGTAATATCATGTACCGTTACGGCATCCTGCAATGCAGGTCCTTCGGGTAATGCAGCCATGCGCGTAAATTCCAGCAGAAGTTCTTCTCCTATTACAGCCGTGATGATCTCCAGTGAAGCATCGCCGGCTGTGAGCGAAACAGCAATGTCGCGTTTCAGGTAAATCAACTGACCGGCTTCCAGCCTGTAAACACCGGCGCCGTGCTCTACTGTGGCAGCGCCGCTCAATACGAACAATAAACGATGACGGGTATGTTGCGTGCTGAAAATAGAAAACGGAACATAGGTTTGTATGGAAATGAATGAGTCGCGGTATTGAATGGACCTACCGGAGTTGGACAGAATATTCATGACGAAGGTTTTGAAGTTCACATTATCAAGCCAAAGGCAATGCCAAAGGATACTAAACTGAACTTCAGTGCATTAATGCAAAACAGGAAACTATCATTAACGAAATATCGTCAATCCACTTCAGGATTGACGATATTTCGTTAATGATCCGGAGAACCAAAACATCATTGTAAGGCCATCTCGATCTGCAATTTCAATTTCATTTCGATATCTGCTCCTTCAAAACCGATGTTACTGAATTCAATGTACCCTTCCCGGTTGATGATATAGGTAGCAGGGATTACACTGAATTTGAACTTATCTCCTACTGCCGGATCAGTATTGTAGTAAACCGGAAAACTGTATTTACGGTTTCCAAACCAGCTCTGTGCGTCTTTGAGTGTATTGCGGGAACCGCTGTTCACTACCATGAACACTACATCAGGATTTTGTTTGCAGGCATCGTACAATTTCTGGATATAAGGCATTTCCTCCATGCAGGGACCACACCAGGTTGCCCAGAAATCTATCAGCAGCACTTTATTCTTCAACGCATTCGTGTCTACCGGCTTTCCATCCAGGGTAGTGAAATGTTTCAGGGAAGGAGCCGGGATCCGTATTCTTTTTTTCGCCACATCCTTTTTCATCAGCTTCAATCTGGCAGCCTGCAACTGATCGAGACGCCCAGGCTGATTTGTTTTCCGGAAGAACCAGGCGGCATTATCAGCAGTTTCTTTGTCGAGGGCCGCCTGCAATGCAGCATCGATATTTTGCTGAGCTTCGGTTATCCGGCCGCGTTTGTAGTTGATCTGCGCCAGCATGGACAAAAGATTTCCGCGGGCAGTGCTATATACAGATTGACGCATGCTGTCGTTGGTATAAGGATATACATAGCCAGTTTCCGGCCAGTAGCGGATCACTCCCACGGGGAAACTATCGGCCATCGATAAAGTATGTTCAGCATACCAGGCTGCACTGTCCAGCGCCAGGTCATTATCCAGCAAGGTCTGCGTGATCTCTTTGTACATGCGCGGCGTATAAGGATCTTTTTCACCCCTTCGCATGAAACCTGCATGGTACAGGGCTTTTGTACTGTCTTTTTTTGCAGCGAACAATTCAAACAAGCGCTCATGGGCGCCTGTAAATGCGTTGCCATTGGTAGTAGTCTCATGTTGCAGCGCTTTCTCAAGCAATGCGATTTTTGTGGCTGTATCTTTCTCCCGGGAAATCTGACCAATGTAATACTCCCAGGCAAGATCGGAGCCTGCATACTTTTCAATCACCACTTTCCTGATACTGTCCACCCGCTGTGGTTCGCCGATGATATGATACCCCATCGTCACTTTATTCAGGTTACCTCCGTTGGTGGGAGCCGCATAAAAACGATCGGATATCACCTTCAATGCCTCTTTCCTTAATTTCTCTTTTCCATTTTCCGGTGCGGCATTCATCTGACTGGTCAGTAACCTCAGCTTCGCTTCATAATTATCCGGATAGAGTTCCAGTTCTTTTTTGAACATTGCAGCCTGTGCTGCTGCCAGCCCGGGCGATTTACCCAGCTGCTGGTTCAGGCTATAACCGCGGTGCAGATTGGCGCTGAATACAGGTTTTCTTTTTTTATCATACACCATTATTTCGTAATGCCCTTTGGCTGGTGCTTCAATTATCTCTCCGCTCTGCAGATAGAAGCTGGCAAAAGTGGCATAACGTTCCAGCGGAAAAGATATCGTCCAAATCCCTCCTCTCTTTTCCATATCAACCCTGTATGGCTGATCATACAGTGTGGAAGAGCTGAATACAAGGGTAACAATTCCTGCATCCGGCCCAATTGATTTTCCGGAACTACCGGCGCCGGCTATCCGAGGATCGAAGTTGACGGTAACGGTTTGTCCCCGCTGCGGGAATTCAGGAATAATGCTCAGGCGTTTTTGTGCAGTAAGGATCAGTACAGCCATGATTGCCATGGCTGTACTGATCAATTTTTTGATCATCATTTGTATCCGTCGTTTTGTTCCAGGTAAACATTCGTTTTCATCGCATTCAAAGGAATGGGATACAAGGTATCCGTAGACTGCCAGTTGGCGTCTTTGATGGGTTTCAATACTGCATCGGACCTGCCTGTACGTTTCAGATCGAACCAGCGATGCCCCCATTCAACAAACAGTTCCATATGCCTCTCCTGCTCTACTGCCAGCAGCAGTTCACTTTTATCAAGTGTTTCCGGCAATGCCAACAGTCCTGCGCGAATGCGTATGGAATCCAGGTCGGCACGGCCATCATCCAGTTTGCTTTGCTGTATTCTCGCTTCAGCACGGATCAGGAATTGCTCGGCCAGGCGCATTACCATGGAATATTCTGTGAGTGTACCGATGGTGGTTGTACGCACTTTGTATTTATACGGAAAGTACACAGTAGCGCCGGAACTCAGTTTCCTGAAACCGGTCCAGTTGGCCAGCCTTTTATCATTGGGCTCGAATTTCTCTATGAGATGGGTAGTATCCAGCCTGAAGAGCGGTGTTCCTGTTGGGGTTGCAGGTGTTGAAGTAAAACCTTCCCAGGTATTGCGGCCACCTGCCAGATTCACAGGCATCAATTGCCAGATCGCTTCACGGCTATTGGCCAGGAAAACGGAGTTCAGGTCTGTCAGCAGATCATACAGGGAATTATCCAGCACCAGCGTAGCCTCTGCTTCAGCCAGCGACCATTGTTTCGTGTACAGGTAAGCGCGAGCCAGTAATGCAGTGGCAGCAGCTTTATTGGGGCGAACACGGTTGGCAGTAGGATAATTATCCTCCATCAGATTCTTAGCCTCTTTCAGATCAGCAATGATCTGATCATATACCACGGCTGTTTTTTCACGGGGCTTCACACCGTTGGCGATATAATCCGTACTGGTGATCAGTGGCACATCGCCATACATATTCACCAGGTAGAAATGCAGGAAGGCGCGCATGAAATAAGCTTCACCCAACAACTGTTTCCTTACAGGCTCGGACAATGAAGTTGTCTTTGTCAATCCTTCAATGCAAGAGTTGGCATGATAAACATAAGAATACTGATCAGCCCACATGCTTTGTACATACTGACTGGAAGGCAACAGCGAATTTTTCCTGAACACATCATAATTCTCGAAACCTGTAAAATAGTACAGGTCATCCGCCTGCATGGCAGTGAGATAATTCATCAGCACATTGGCCCAGAAATAATTGAAGGAGTTCATATTGCTGTACAGCCCCACTATGGCGGCTGTAGCCGTTTTATCATCAGTGAAGGTCAGCGCAGAAGCCAGTTCATTATTGGGATCCGGGGTTTCAACAAATTTGTTGCAGGACATTGACCCCATTATCAACCACCCTGCCAATAGTATGTGAATGCGTTTCATAATTTCATTTTTTGATTGTAGGAATACCATTTAGAAAGTGAACTGTAAACCTGCAGTGATCGTTCTCAGCGGCGGCATCACCAGCCCCTGTGTTTCCGGATCGAAGCCATCATAACTGGTGATGGTGATCAGATTCTGCCCCAGCACATACACACTCAGGTTGTTCAGCTTGTAGCGTTTTACCAGTTTGGACAGATCATATCGCAATGAAAGATTCTTCAACCTGATATAGCTGGCGTCTCCCCACATGGCGGAAGACAAACGGTAAGTACGGTAATCAGCTCCATCGGTAGTGAGGCTGGCTTTGGGAAGATTCACGATATCCCCGGGTTTGCGCCAACGGTTCAAAGCATCTACAGTCATGTTCTCTAAAGCTCCGGGCTGATTGGACAGGTATCCGTAGTTGATATTTCTACCATCCTGTTTTACGAACTGGAACAGGAAATCGAGCTCAAATCCTTTGTAGGTGAAAGTATTCCTGAAACCTCCAAAATAATCTGGCATTGTTTTGCCCAGTATTACGAAATCATCGGGATCGGAAATGTCACCGCTCTTATCGATATCTTCAAATTCAGGCAGACCTGTTTGTGGATCGATACGATTGAACTGGAATCCCCTGACGATAGTGAGCGACTGGCCTAAAACATATAAATCTTTGTAGGTGGATGATTCCAGATCAGGAAATTCTTTCAGCTTGTTTTTGTTCACTGTGAGATTGAGCTCAGTTTTCCAGGTAAGATCCTTATTGCTGATATTGGTGGAATTCAATTCAAATTCCCAACCTGTGTTCAGAACTGTAGCCGGGAAATTGGCAGTCATTTCAGTAAAACCTACCTGTGGCGTGAGTGCAAAGTCCACCAGTTGGTTGCCTGAAATATTCCTGTAAAAATTCGTTGTCAATAAAATTCTATCATTCAGAAAACCCAGTTCCAGTGAAGCTTCCAACTTCTTGTTCTCTTCCCATCGGAATAAAGGATTGGCGAGTCTGGAGGGATAGATGCCTGAAACGCCGTCATAAGCGAAGGAAGTTGACTTCCAGGTTTCCAGGTACCTGTATTCATCTATCTGATCGTTACCTGTTGTTCCATAGCTGGCCCTTAATTTACCAAAGCTGATCACATTGTTATCAGGGAAAAAATCTTCTTCAGTGAATATCCATGCTGCACCTACAGCACCGAAATTACCAAAGCGGTAACCAGGACCGAAACGTGTAGAACCATCCCTCCTGAAGCTGGCATTCACAATGTATTTTTCTTTCCAGTTATAAGTGGCCCTTCCGAAAAATGAATTGTAATTATATTTCTTGTAAAGTGTAGGTGTCCGCACCGTAACTGATCCTGCCGAGCCGATATCTTCCAGCAATGCATCGCTGGAAAAACCATCAGCAATAAAGCTTTTACCCTGCCTGGTGTTTTCCTGCCAACTGCCACCCGCCAATAATTGCAGTTTACCTTCACCAATCCTGCGTGTATAATCCACCTGCGGCTCGATGATATAGGAAGACACTTCACTGTTACCGAAATAAGTCATGCTGCCGATAGAGGATTCCGGGTTGAAAACGACCTTCGGATACACCTGCATCTGGTCCATATTGGTTTGAGTAAGCCCCAGTCTGGTCTTCACATTCAGGCCCGGCAACACCGTATACCTGATCACGGAATTGGCCACCAGGTTCTTTGTTTTATTGGTGTTGCGTCTTTGCAGGTAAGCAATCGGGTTCTGCGCATTGCGGTACCAGTAGAACTTTCCTTCATCATCATAAACAGGATAGTTCGGAGCGAAATTATAGAAAGATGTAACGTCGGAAGCAAGCGATCTGTCCTTAATTCCCGAATAACTCACGGAAGTGGTGATGTTGAATTTTTTATCAACGCTGGAATGGTCCAGGTTCAGATAAACTGCTCCGCGATGAAAAGGAAGATCATTGGGCAGTACGGTAGTTTCATGGCGGTAGGAAGTGCTGAGGAGGAACCTGGTCTGTTCATTACCGCCAGACACCGATGCCTGCACCTGTGTAAGTTTGGCTGTATTGCCGATGATCATATCCTGCCAGTCAGTGGTTTTATTCTGATCCCAGAGTACGAGATCAGGGGCATTTTGATCATCGGGCGTTTCACCATCATTGGCAAATGCCTCCTTACGCAGGGCCACATATTCGGGCGTGCTCAGCATGTCCACTTTATTTACCACTTTGCTGGCGCCGGTATAAATATTGAAATCGAATTGTGTTTTTCCTGTTTTTCCTTTTCGCGTAGTGATCAGGATCACACCATTGGCGCCCCTTGATCCATAGATGGCGGTAGCATCAGCATCTTTCAATACATCGATACGTTCGATATCAGATGGGTTGATGCTTGCAAGCGGACTTTGATTGCCCCCGGCGCTGGTGAACTGATCGATGGACTCTGAAAAGAATGGAACTCCGTCAATGATATATAACGGATCATTCCCTCCACCGATCGAATTTTGTCCACGCAAACGAACGGTAAAGTTGGAACCCCGGAAACCACTGGAAGTGGAAACGAACAAGCCTGCCACCCGGCCCTGCAAAGCAGCCAGCGGATCGGCTACGGGTTGTGAAACAATATCTTTATTCTTCACCGTTGCCACTGTACCGGTATTGCTCCTTCTCACTGCAGTGCCATAACCAACAATCACCATCTCATCCAGCGCATTGGCGGAAGCAGACAATACCACCATCATCTCACCGCTTCCCACTTTCTGTTCCCGCGTTTCATAACCAACAAATGAGAACACCAGTGTTTGTCCGGGTTGCGCATTGATCATGAAATAACCCTTGATACCTGTTGCCACCGAAGTACTGGTCCCCTTGATGGTAACCGTTGCACCGGTCAAAGGCTCGCCATCACTGTCTTTCACATACCCGGTCACGGGATCTGCTGCAACGGTAATGCTCAGGTGATTTTTAGCAGGCGGGCTCTTCTTCTGCCTGATGAAGATGGTTTGATTCTCGATGGTATATTCCAAAGGCTGATCCTTCAATACCTGTTTGATAAAGCTTTCCAGGGGCTGTTTGCTGGCCTGTACATCAACAGGTTTCGATTGGCTGATCTGATCTTTGCTCCACACTACAAAGTAGCCTGTTTGTTTTTCTATTTCAGCAAAGATCTTTTTCAGGGGGATCTCCTTTCCACTCAGGGTAACCGTTTGGGATAAGCCCCTGGCGGAAATGGTAAGGCTGAAAGCGAGCATGAAAAAGGCGGTCAGTTTCATTGTTTTCAGAATTGTTTTGGTACCCAGGCCGCGCCAGACAATAGCAGCCTGGTCACAAAGCGCTTTGATTTGCATAACTTCGTAACAGTTTTGGGTTGAACAATAATTAGCAGTCGATCCAAACTTTGGCCGGAGGTGCTCGAATCACTTCCGGTCTTTTTTATTGGAATGAATTCAGGTCAGGTTTAACAGTATCTGAAGTGTTTTTTTATTGGCAGGAATGAGATGGCATCCACCATTGTCCGATATTGATCAATATACAACCAGCTTCCTCCCTTCTTCGATCCTGAACTGCACACCCATACCGGATAAGCCGTTCAGCACCTGCGACAGTTTCAGATTACGTTGCATTTTTCCACCGAAGCGCACAGGCGGTTGTTTCTCGTATTCTATATTTACATCGTACCAGCGCGCCAGTTGCCTCATCACGGTTGGCAGTTCTGCATTGTTCAAATCAAACACACCATTCTTCCAGGCCAATACCTGGCTTGTATCAGCACCATCGATCACATTGATCTGCCCGCCTTTTACAGCGGCCTGCTGCCCTGGTCTGATAGCCCTGTATCTATTACCTGCATGTACATTTACAGCGCCTTCCGTGAGTGTGGTGGTAACGGCTGCTTCATCGTGATAAGCATTCACGTTAAAACTGGTGCCTGTTACTTCAATGAAGGATTGATCTGGCGTTACCACTTTGAAGGGCATGTTCTTTTGTCTGCTCACTTCAAAATATACTTCACCGGTTACTTTTACATTTCTTTCTTCACCGGCGAATCTGGTTGGATAGGTGAGGCTGCTGGCGGCATTCAGCCAGGCCCTTGAACCATCCGGCAGGCGAACCTGGAACTGACGGCCCTTTGCCGTTGTTACAGTATTGAATTGTATCTCCCCTGCTGTTGAGCCATCGGCTTCATACTTCAATGCGCCATTTTCCAAGACCGCTTTACCATTGCTCTCCAGGGAGATCACTCCATTCTGCATATTATCGAGCACTACCATCTTTCCATTGGCGAGTGTAAGTACGGCGCCATTGCTGCCAGGCAGCATGTCCAGCGATTCTGCAATAACCGGCTTCATAGGATCAGTGTGTTTTTTTCCATTATCCAAAAACAGTACAAACATTCCCGCGCCGGCAAGCAGCAACACCACGGCAGCGGCGGCCAGGCGAATATAGTGGCGCATCTGTACAGACTTTCGTTGGGACGGTAAACTTCCGGCTGCAATATGACGGTACATTTTTTCCACAGGCGCATCGATACCTGCTGAAGACTGGTCTGTATTCACCAATGCTTCCAGGTGTGCTTCCAGCTCCTGGCTGTAAGCATCATCCTGCATCATTTGTTTCCACCGCAGGAACTCTTCCTGCGTCATATTGTCGCCCAGGTATTTTCGAAAGAGTTCCTCAAATTCTTTGTCGGCCATATTCACATTTTTCGATGGAATGCAATGTTGTTGGGTATTCTAATAACAGGACGCAAAACAGTACAGGGGGTAAGGCATTGAAAAGAAAAAAAATTTCAGCCCCTGGGGCTCAGCAGTACTGTAACTACAATGGCCACTTCAGGATAATGTACTTTCAGGTAACTGCGGATGGAAGCAAGTGCGCGTACCAGGTGGCTTTTAGAGGTTGTAGGGGAAATCTGCATCTCCCGGGCTATCTGTTCATGCGTCATACCTCTGAAACGGCTCAGCGTGAAAGCGGTCTTGAGTTGCGGGGAAAGCTGATCGATTGCTTCCTTCATCACCTGCTGTAATTGCCGGTGGGCCAGCTCTTCTTCCGCAGAAGGGGAAAGATCGGCAAAGAAGCCGAGCAGATAAGGTTCATAATCCGGTGCTATTACTTTTTTACGCAAATAATCGCGGGCCAGGTTGCGGGTGATGGTGTTCAGCCAGGGCCTGAACTGTTCCACTTCCGGAAGAATGGCTCTTTTTATCCAAACCCGCACAAAGATCTCCTGCGTGAGGTCCTGCGACAGGTCCGGCGATTTCATCAATTGCAAGGCTATTCCGTACACATGCTGTACATATTGATCGTACAGCATTCTGAACGCCTGCTGATCTCCATCCGCAACCCGTAGAATCAGTTCTTTTTCATCGTATGGTACCGGCTCTGCCAAAAACAACCCTTTGGAATCAAAAATATCGATTCAGAACGAAAAAGCCATGCTATCCGTCATTGGATCGCATGGCCTGAATAATTGAATATTGAAAAATAGAAATCAATAATTCTTGATCGCCTCATCGAAGGCCGCTTCCAGGGGAAGGAATTTAGCCGGACAAACATTATCTCCCATTATTTTGAAATCCCCGTTCTCATTTCTTTGTACGTGCACCCTCACGGTGCCGTCATTATAAGGAATGTATAATTGATAGAGTTGCTTTTCAACACAGTTCATGGTGATGAAATCGATGGTGATGGTTTCGCCATCTACAGTGAAATCTTTTTTGAAATTCTTTATCGCTGTTCCTCCTACTGAAATCATGGGGCTTGTGGTTGGTTCAGCTGCAAATATCGCCCGCATTCAGGAAATTCTGTAATAGAACCGAAAATAATTCCAACCACTGTTCACTTCTATGGTTTTATTTCGCAACCATTGCAGCGGTCAGCAAAAGGATAATCGATATAGCCCGCCGCGCCACCACCAAAGAATCGGGCCCTGTCTGGTATATTGAGCGGAATATTGTTCTTCATCCGGTAAGGAAGATCTGGATTGGCGATGAACGGCCTGCCGAAAGAGATCAGGTCTGCCCATCCTCTATCGATGGCTTCCTCCGCGCGCCTCAGATCATATTTACCAGTATAGATAAGCGTTCCCCTGAATGCCTTTCTGTAAGCCTCCTTGAATGCAACCGGCATTACCGGCGCATCATCCCAATCGGCTTCCGCGATATGGATATACGCAATGCCGATCTCATCGAGGACCTTTGCAGCTTCAATATACGTGATCTCCGGTGTATCATCCTTAGCGCCCATCAGCGTGGTAAGCGGCGCCTGGCGCACGCCTACCCTGTGTTTCCCGATCGCATCGGCTACTGCCGTTGTTACTTCCCGGAGGAAACGTAACCTGCCATTCAGATCTCCGCCATATTCATCCTGCCGGAGATTGGTTTGTGAATCGATGAACTGCTCTATCAGGTAACCATTGGCGCCATGCAGCTCCACTCCGTCAAATCCTGCTTCAATAGCATTGCGCGCAGCCTGCGCATACTCTCCGATAATACTTTTGATCTCCGGGACACTGAGCTCGCGAGGCATGGAGTGCTGTATCATTTCGCCAACGCCTGTATCCGGACCTTTGCCTGATACATCCACAAATACTTTCACGCCTTCAGCCAGCAACGCGGAAGGCGCTACAGGCGCTTGTTGCGCCGGTTGAATCGACACATGTGATACACGGCCAACATGCCATAGCTGCGCGAAGATCAGTCCGCCTTTTTTGTGAACGGCATCCGTCACTTTTTTCCAACCTTCTATCTGCGCTTCGGTGTAGATGCCGGGCGTCCAGGCATAACCCTGTCCCTGGCGACTGATCTGCGTTCCCTCGGAAATGATCAGTCCGGCAGATGCGCGTTGTGCATAATATTCGGCCATCATCTCAGTGGCCACTTCGTTCTTACCCGCCCTGGACCTGGTCATGGGCGGCATCACGATCCTGTTAGACAGTTTCAAATCTTCTAAACTATATGGATGGAAGAGTTTCATTATTCTATTTTTTTACAGTTGCTGTAATTGTGCCTGGATGAAATCAAGTTCCTGTTGCGTGAGTGTGAAGTCCATGGACTTTGCATTGCTGGCAGCCTGCTCTGCATTCCTTGCGCCGGCCAGCGCAACGGTGATGCCTGGCTGCTGTGTGGTCCACCTCAATACCAGCCGGGCCAGTGAAGCGCCTTTGTCTTCCGCCAGCGGAGCCAGTGCCGTGAGCAATGTTTTAACAGCTTCAGGATCGAACTGTCCGAAATAACCATTGCGATGATCATCGTCTTTCAGTTTGGCACCGGAGAAATATTTTCCAGATAGCAGTCCGCGCTCGAGCGGACTATAGGCGATGATCCCGATCTTCTTTTCGCGCACATAATGGACCATTTCTTTTTCGATACTCCTGTTCAGCATGCTGTACGGTACCTGGTTGGAAGCAGGCGTAATTGTTTTACCTGCATCCTGCAATTGCTCAACACTATAATTGCTTACGCCTGCTGCGCGTATCTTTCCCTGTTGCAGCAATTGTTGCAGGGCCAGCATCGTTTCGTCGATGGGCGTTGTGGTATCCGGCCAGTGCAGCTGCAAAAGATCGATATAGTCTGTACGTAAACGCTGCAGGCTTTCTTCCACTTCTTTTATGAGATTCTCTTTCGAAGCGTATTTGTAAACGGGCAGGGATTTGCCATTGTCTTCCGCATCGAAGAAATATTCTCCTTTTCCATTATTACTTCCGTCCCATACCAGTCCGAATTTGGTGAGGATCTGCACTTTGGTGCGATCCTTTCCCTGCAATGCTTCTCCGATGATTTTCTCACTAAGTCCAAACCCATAGAATGGTGCCGTATCGAGCGAAGTAACACCATGATCGAGCGAGGCATGCACTGCTGCGATAGAATCCTTCCTTTCATTACCACCCCACATATTTCCTCCGATGGCAAATGCGCCATAAGTGATGGCAGACAAGGCCAGATCTGTATTTCCCAGTTTCCTGTATTCCATTTTTTCTGTTTTTTGATTTTGACAGCACAAAGTTGAGACTATGCCTCCTATTATCATAATAACATAAGTAATACCTTTGCATTACTAAAATTATGGAACATGACCATTAATCTTGAATGGCTCCGCACCTTCAAAGCCATCTATGAACTTGGTACGCTTACCAGTGCAGCAGAGGCGCTCTTCATTTCCCAGCCCGGCGTGAGCCTTCACCTGAATTCGCTGGAAGGCTTTACCGGATACAAATTATTCGACAGGTCCGCCAAAAGAATGGTGCCCACAGAGAGAGGAAAAGTGCTCTATAATTTTATTATCGAACCGATTGATAAACTATTGTCGGTTGAACAGGTCTTCGGCAGAAGTACGCAAGCTGAACGCTCCACCATCAGTGTTGGCATGTGTTTCGAAACTTTCCAGTACACGCTGGAAGAGCATATCTCCAAACTGCCTTTCAATCTCATCATCAAATTCGGAGAGTATCCGCAGATGATCCATGATCTGGACAAAGGCGTGCTCGACCTCATCGTAACGCCGCACAAGGCCGATCAAAAGAATCTTGAATACCAGGCCTTCTCCAGTGAGCGCATTGTATTAGTCAGTGGCGCCAAACTGGATGCAAAACCATTCCATAAATTCATCAAAGAAAAAAATCTGAAAGAGGCGGCCAACTGGCTGAAGAAACAACTCTGGTACAGCACGGCAGCAGATATGGAACATCTGAAACGCTTCTGGCAACTGAATTTCAGGTACCATATGGATTTCAAACCCAACTATATTGTTCCCAATATCAGTTCCATCGTAAGATGTTTGCGCAACGGCAATGGTATATCCGTGATCCCGGATTTTCTTTGCCGCGAAGAAATGCGCTCAGGTGAGCTCAAACTATTATGGGAAGGTGAAAATAAAATCGAGAACACATTGTACTTCGGCACCAGGAAAAAAACCATCTACACCAATGAAGTGAACCAGATCAAAAAGATCTTCGCCCAAAAGATGACCTGAAAAAAATACACCAGGATCACAAGCCTGGTGTATTCCCATTGATAGCATTTTCCCGGAAAACCGATCAAATCATTTTTTGATCAATGCCCTTCCGGCAGTGATACGGAAGCTTAGTGGAGTAGCGTTTTCTCTGTTGATAACAAGATCAAGGTTTGTTATGGATTGAAAGATCGCATTATCCGATCCAACATTCCAATCCTCATTCGGAACGCTGAAACGGTCAGCCTGCAATTCATTCCAGCCATCCTGTTGAATACATGATCCGCTCAACCTGCAGACTAGAATCTCAGGCTTTGAACCACTCTCCTTCTTAACGATGACCGGGAATTCCATGCTGAACTTCTTGTTTTCAGCAATGGTAACCTGGAATGGATTACCCATATGAACGGAAGCCCATTGCCCTGCAATACTGTTTATATTATTATCGTTTAAACTTTCCACATTTTTCCTGCAGGAAAAGAGAAAAACAAGAGCGGCTGCAAAACAATATATATTTCTCATCTTGTTCAGGTTTAATTATTGACAATTAATTAAAGTGTAAGCTGCGTAACTACCGCTTACCGGCAATTTCGACTGTGTAGCCCAGTTAGTCATGTCCTTATAGGAAACATTAATAGTGGAACCCAGGGAAGTAAATGCTGACCGGTTGATGCCAAGCTCAGCAACAGTACCGGACTTGTTCGCATTGATAGTGGCAGTAACGGCCGTCCATGACCATCCACCTGTACCATTGTACCTGTACAAAAGTCCATTTTCAATCAGGTATTCTGCGCCGGAAGAGCCGTACTGACTGTCTTGATACCCTGTGCCCGCATTGTTATCGGTATCGATAAAAATTTGATATTGTGAATTGTCCATCCCACTACCAGAAACACCAAAGAACAACGATTGCGCATTGTTGGTCACTTTCAATGTCAATGTGCTCTGACCTGTAGCTGTGGCGATAGCCGCAATACCATTCCAGTCGCTCAGATTTCCATTTACAGAAATAGCCGGGCATGAGCTTGTTGTTCCGGTTTCATCCACACCGATATCAACTCTAGCACCATTCAATCTTGGCTGACCATCAAAATCCACTTCTCCTGAAAATGGACTGAACCCGGATTTCCCGGCGTTGATACAGGGAGAGTTCGATTGCAAATGAGGATCGGGGTTTGTTGCATTGGCGCTGCTGATCAACGGGTCAGAAAAAATGGACTGATCAGTTCCATTATCATTCGTCAAAGTGCGAAAGGCCGCCAGGTCCAAACCAGTCCAGGTACCAGGACCAGTCTGTTGACTGGCGCTGAAGGAAGCAGCACTGTTGTAATAACAATTCGCCCTGCAATTGATGGCTGAAACACCAGTAGCCACCGTGAACATTTGACCATAACGCCCATAGATCACATTGTTGAAGCAATCAATATTATTTGCATTTTGCAGCACGATCTCACTCGCCCATTGGCTTGATGACGCATTCTTCACAAGTGTATTACCCGTTATCGAACTGTGAGACACAGTGCCTTCCGTACTTCCATTGTTCACCCCGTTGGACCCATACAAGATTCCCGCCAGTGAATTATTGTAGATAAGATTGTTCCTTACATGAATGCCGCTGGATGTGGCGTTGACTTTGTTGATCTGGTTCTCGCACCCAACAGTGATCCCGAATTTATTATTGTACACTTTGTTGTTGGCGATCAAAACATTCATCGCACCATCGGCATAAATAGCGCCATTATCCGTGTAATTGCAAATGCAATTGTAAGCGGTATTGCCTTTGATAGTGCCGTTTGAAGGCTGGTTATTGGTTGTAATATTCGGATAGGTGGCCAATCCCAATACATCGATCCCGATATTGGTGATATGATGTACATTATTCCCCTCGATATTGAAATTGTTTATATTCCCTTTCAGCGCAATGCCCTCGCTCCAACCTGTAATGCAGTAAGACACTTCATTGTTGATAACGGAAACATTACTGATCGACGAAGATGCGTTGTCGCCCACGATTGCAATTCCATTGGCCCCAACGCCGCTGCTGCCGGGATTATCCGTTGGGTCCCAGCTTTTGTTCACGTATGAGATCTCAGTGATCTTATTCCCTGAAATAGTGAGGTTACTGCCTGTGCCAATGAAAGTGATGCCGGTAGACCAGGCCTGCTTTCGGGTATTCCTGATAGTAAGTCCTGAAATGGTTACAGTACTTGAGTTTTCGATATAAATA
The DNA here is from genome assembly GCF_007970185.1 of Pseudobacter ginsenosidimutans. NCBI lineage: Bacteria > Pseudomonadati > Bacteroidota > Chitinophagia > Chitinophagales > Chitinophagaceae > Pseudobacter > Pseudobacter ginsenosidimutans. The sequence continues at coordinate 6,796,571 of NZ_CP042431.1, forward strand.
GTATGTACCGCTGAACCATTACCGGCAATGATAGCCTCACCATCACCCGCACTGGTAAGGGTGATATTATTTTTGTTGGCGATCACCACCGCCTGACTGTAGGTTCCGGTATGGACCAGCACACGGTCTCCCGCCACACAGGCATCAATTTGTGTTTGGATGGAGGCAGGCGCATATACATGCCTGTCAACCGCTAGTAAGTTCAGACAATAGAATAGTAGTGCCGCGATCATCGCAGCTTTTCTCATGTTTCCCATAATGGCAATTTTTGGAGTGAAAGATTATTTTATGGTTAGATAAATACCCAGCTTGTTCAAGCCGGTTGCGCTCTCCCAGGTATCATTGTTTGCGAGACGGACAGCATATTCAGAGCGGTTTCCAATGCTGCCATATTTGTCGGGCAGGAATAAAAAAGTCTCATATTCACCGGGTGTAACTGTTGAGGGTACAGTTACGTCGCTTTCCAATTTGATATCGCCGCTATACCATGCTCGGGGATCGGCATCTGTATCGATGGAAAATTGTTGTCCTGTTGTTCTGTTTCTTAAAACTATTTTCACCTGACGGGGATTATAGCAGGAAGCATATCCCCTGTTGATCAGTTGGATCCTGAAATTCATTTTCTGGCCTGCTGACAGGCTTTTGGGAAAACTGGCTGATTGCAGTACGAACCTGTATCCCAATCTTTTCTTAATCTCTTCCATGCAACCACCGGTCTGCCAGTCGTTGTTCACATCATTATTGTAAGCGCAGTTCAGGAAACTATAGTGAAGGCTTTCCAGTTCGCTTTGTGCAATTCCTGCCGGCGCGCAATCATTTTGCGGACTGTAATCATCCGTGCAGGTTTCACCACCCACCACCACAAACCTGCTGTCTTTCTTTTTGTATTCTTTCAGAACAGCCAGGTCTGATCTGCGTACCGATGAGGAATTTCCATAATCCTCGTAAGTGCCGTAATCATCGGGAGAAGCGAGGAGACAGTCATTGTGAAAACCGATACGCGCTTTATCCGTTCCCTTGAATGCTTCATTGTCCAGCAGCGGAGCAGCACTGGTCAGCGCCTGTATACCGTAAACGAAGCGTTGTTTCAATTGCGGATAGCGCACCTGTATCATCCTGTCTGCAGGCACTGCTTCCAGGAGTGCCCGGAGCACATCTGTTCTGTCGCGCCAGTTGTCATCCAGCAGTTTCCCTGCAGATCCGTTCTGCGATGCATCACCAAAATGATCGGTGTAATATTGTTCGCCCCATACTCCAATAAATCCCATCTGCACACAGGCAATCACATCCGCATTGTTATGAAAGAGGTCTTTCAATTGCGCAATATGACCCAGTACAATTGATTTAGGCGCATCACCATAAGGTGGACAAATAAAACCTTCAGGACAATTGCCTGCGTTGGAGGCATTGGTGTAGGTGAACCTGGGGATCAGTTTAGATCCGGCTTTCCGGGCAATATCGAAATCAGCTTTTACACTGTTCAGGAAAGCGGCAGACAAGGGCTTGTCTTTAAAAACATTCAAAATGTAATAACGGAATACCAGCGTGCTTTTGACACTGTAATTACCACCGTCGGCTTTTTTTCCATTTCTCCATTCTTTCAGCTGGTCCTGATCCAGCGGAATAAAATTACCGGCAGAGGTTTCACTGTACCGGTAAAAACCTCTTTCAGGATTGGGGAAGTCTTCATTACTTTCAGTATAACTGACAGTAATGGTTTCCAAATGCTGAGCAGATGATTTTACCGGTTTTGAACAAACCATTGTGGTTAGTCCAATGACCAGGAAAGAGAAAAACATTTTCACGCTGACATTCATTTTGGGTAAAATGCTAATAATGAAAAAAATCTACCTTGTTACCAGTTCGAAAAATGGCAATTGGTTTAAAGCCGCTTCAACAGTGATCCTGGCTGGTCCTTTGAATTTTCTTCCATCGATATACTTCCATGTTCCTTTCGGCAGCATAACATTTCTCTTATTATCCTTTGCGAGAACCGGCGCCACCAGGATACTATCGCCGATCATCAACTGATCGTTACAGCCCGCGAAGCCTGCATTTGGAAAAACATATTCCATATGTCTTACCACTGGTTCACCTGTGATAGCGCTTTCCCTTACCAGCTCCATGATCAGCGGCGTGAATTTCTTTCTCAATGCAACCGCTTCTTTGATGGCGGACAGGTGCTGACTGTCCAGTATCCGCCAGGGCGCCACAGAGAATTGCATCATCGGCATAAGCGCATGGCATTGGGCAGAACGCACTACGAGGTCCTGGTCCAGCTTGCCGGCATCCACATTATCGAAGGAGCTGTAGTCACCGCCACCGATCATATCCGGGCAGGTGAAAGGATAGCCCAGTAATCCAGCGGCTGTCATACCCGGCACCAGCTTTTGCAGATCTTCCCAGTTATGCAGTTTATCCCTCAGCCTCTCTGCGAGTGGTTCGCCTCCCCGCTTCCACATGGCGCGATACTCATTCAGCGGGTATTTGAGACCGAAAGCCCCCCATAGCTCTGTATGCTGATTGGCTGCAGCGGGTTGAAAAGAAATTGTATTTGCAGGATAATATTCAGGATCACCTGCATCGAATTTGAAACCATCAACGCCGTATTCTTTGATCAGTTTATCCAATTGCTGCTGGTACCAGTTTATTGCTTCCAGATTGGTAAAGTCCATCACCATGCTGAAGCCATTCCACCATTGCACAATGGCTGGCCTGGTGGCATTTTCCCAGTTTCCATTATTTTCCTTTTCCATCATCACCCATTTCTTTTTCATCAGGAAACGCGCCTCTTCTGAGTCCGGTCGGATAAACGGACAAACCCAAACCATCACCTTAAAACCCATCCGGTGCAGGGTATCGATCATGGCTCTTGCATCTGCAAAACGGTCTTTCCTGAATTCAAAGCGGCCATAGTAGGGAGCCCAGTTATCGTCGATCATCAGTACACCGGGCTCGAAACCATTGTCAATAATGGCGCGCGCATACTTCAATATATCATTCTGGTTTTGATCGTAAATGAGCTCGATCCAGGTATTGTACTGGGGTTTGGAAAACAACAGTTCATCCGGCATCTTTCCTGAAGGCGGGAAATACTTTCTGGCAGCAGCTTTGTAAGCTTCAGCCAGTGTGCTTCCGGCCTTTTCTATTGTTACATTTTTCTGTTGACTGAATTGTATTTCCTTATCTGTTACTGTGAAAGCAAAAGCCTCATCACTCCAGATATAGCGTCCTTTATTGGAAAGCAATAAAGGGGCAGCCTGGTTACCTCTGACATCTCCGTTCAGGTTAAGTGTATATCCTTTCGGGAATGGTGTGTGCTGACTTTCATTCACTGCAGCGCCATACCATTTTTCATCGGGTAACAATGTAATGCTTTGCTGCGCAGATGTCATCAATACATTCAACAGGAATAAGAGCCCCAGCAACGATCGCAAACAAGATGTACGTTTTTCCATTTATTTATCCCTCCATTTATCAACTTTGATCTTCCATATTCCGCCACGTTCAGTGGTGGTGTAATTCCAGGTAACATCAGCACCCGTCAATGATACAGCCTGAGTTTCCCAGGTACCGCGACAAACAAAGATCTCTGTCAGCTGCCAGTCTGTATGTCCTGGAGGATAAGGAATACTAAGGCAATAACAGTTATTCATATCCGGATTCTTATGGAATTTGTATTGCGGTTCATTGCGGCTACCCCATCCATTGATACTGCCGAAAATATACATGTCCTCATCAGCCGGTGTTGTAGCAGGTGTTTCCAGCATGATGGTGATCTGATTGGCTACAATACAGTCTGCCACCGGATCGCAGGTCAGCACATCTTTTCCATAAAAACTCTTTTTTCCTATTTCAGTATTGTGCGTATCGAAGGATGTCACCAGCACTTTATATATACCGCCCCTTGCCTCTTTGGGTATGTTTAGCTGTACATTGAAAATATGATATTCCGGTCGATAGAATGAAGTGACCTCAGTAGAGCTGAGCAGTTCATCATCTTCGTTCATCAGTTGAAAGGAGATCTTTCCCAAACCAGCGGTAGAACCGGTATTACCGCTTACAGGAATATATTTTCCCTGGAGGCCGGACATGCTGGCTATGGTGTCTTCAGCTGTTACATCCTGATCATTGTTCACATTATCCACTTTGAATATGGTGAGGGAATTTTCGATATCGTAGGGAGCGCCGTTATGATCGTCGTTCTTGTTACAGCTTACAATGATGAGCGCCAGCACCAAAGAGGCCATGAACCCGGCAAACAGCCACTTGCTTTTCTTATTCATAAGAAATTATTTAATTGATCAGTAACCAGGTGTTTGTTTTACAATACCCTTACTTAATTCTATTTCAGATTGTGGAATAGGGTACAACATATAATGGTCTTCCCAGGGTCGTGTAGTGGTGTTGATCTTTCCTACACGGATCAATGCATTCTTCAGTGAGTCTACTCCCCATCGTCTCAGGTCCAACAAACGCCAGGCTTCCATACCCAGCTCCAAACGTCTTTCATTCCTGATATTGCGCAGGAGCTCGTCATTGTTGTACGACTGGTAATCAGTTTTCGAAGGCAAGGTCAGTCCTGCCCTGTTCCTCACCCTGAGCAGCAGATCGATGGCTTCATCTTTGGCGGCAGCGCCTACGCTGGCTTCAGACATCAGCGCTTCAGAGCGCATCAGCAGCACATCTGAAAAACGGAACAAAGGCCAGTTGAGTGGAATGATATCATAGCGTTTATAATCGCTGATCTCTTTTCCCGGAACAACGTGTTTGCCCATTCCCGGTGCTCCTGCATTGCCGCACATCGTTACTCCGGAGATCACATCGTCTGTGGTGGTGGCGGTATATTTCCGTCTTCCGTCGCCGGGTTGAAACTGACTGTAGAGATCACCGGAAGGCGCATTTTGTCCCCACATACCATTGCCGCAACCAACGCGTATAGGCGTTAACGTTCCATCGAAGGAATCAGGTCCCCAGCCACCGCCATTGTCCGTAAAATTTTCAACACGCTGGATCTCCCAGACTGATTCAATGCCATTTGCAGTGGCCTGTACAAAATTGGCGTAATAGTCTGGGTTCAGATTGTATTCGCCTGAAGACATCACCACCTGTGCAGCAGCAGCAGCTTCCGTGTATTTTTTATCGAAGAGGAATACTTTCGCCAACAGCGCGCCGGCTGCGCCTTTGGTAACTCTTCCCACCATTTTTTCATCGATGGTAGCCTGTTTGGTTGGCAGGGCAGGAATAGCTTCTGTGAGGTCTTTTTCAATCTGATCGTACACCTGTCTTGCCGTAGCACGGGGCATGTTCACGTCATCGGCATTGCCCGGATTGATAGGCTTCGTGAACAAAGGGATCCCGCCATAATAATTCACCAGCATGAAATAATAGATAGCCCGCAATGCTTTGCATTCTGCAATGAACCGTGCTTTTTTCTGATCAGAAATGGGAGCAGTTTCGATGCCGTTGATGGCCACATTGGCACGGTTGATGCCTTCATAGAATCCTTTGTACATGTTTTCGAATGCAGGACTGAATTTGGCTTCAGCAACATTTGCATAATCTGTGATCGGGTTGATATCAACATAGGGAGGGCTGCCATCATCCCGGTTCATTCCGAAATTGCTATCATCGGAAGCACCGTCTCCCAGGGTCCAGAACATGCGGTCGAATGTTTTGTCCCAACCGGAAACATCATATACACCCACCACGGCCTGAAAAGCTTTCGCTTCATCGGTGAAATAGGTTTCTATTGTGTATTGCCCGATAGGTTTCTTATCGAGAAATCCTTTATTACAACCCCAAACCACCACAACCATCATGGCAATCGTCAGCGTTGCAAAAATTATCTTTTTATATTTTTCCATTGCAAGAGTTATTAAGCGTTAAAAGGTAACATTCAGTCCGAACAGCAACATGCGGGGTTGCGGGTACACGCCTCTGTCTACCCCGATCTGCAGATCCCTGTTGGCGGAGAAAACATCGCTGTAACCAGTTGAATTGATGCCGATCTCAGGATCGAATCCTTTATATCTTGTGATCGTGAAAAGATTGCTGGCGCTCACATAGAGCCTGATCCGCTCTATCTGCATCTTCTTTGAAAGAACTACCGGCACCGTATAACCGATCTGTACATTCTTCAGTCGCAGATAAGATCCATCCTGTAACCAGAAACTGGAAAATCGACTGTTCTTGGCGTTGTCATAATCACGGAAAGCGATCCTCGGCAAACTGGCATCGGGATTATCAGGTGTCCAGCTTTTGTTTACATCGGCCAGCCTGTTGATGCCTTCATTGTATCTCGGGTCGCCAACAGTTCCCTGCTGGTAGAAATAATTGTAGATCTTGTTACCGGCCACTCCCTGCAGCAACATGCTGAGATCGAAATTCTCGTAACTCAAATTCAGGTTTATGCCGTAAGTGTATTTGGGAGTGGGATTGCCGATGATGGTCCTGTCATCTTCATTGATCTTCTTATCGCCATTGATATCCTTGTAACGGATATCGCCGGGACGCAGTTCCGATCCTACCTGGTCTACCGGTGCATTTTGTATTTCTGCTTCTGATTTATAGATGCCATCATACACAAATCCATAGAAGGCGGAAATGGGATGGCCCACCATCGTTCTCGAAGGCTGGTAAGCGCCTACCAGCGTGCCATCGGGAGGAACGATGAAATCCATATCGCCTAAGCTGATCACTTCATTCTTGTTGATACTTCCATTGGCGCTGATGGAATAATGTAATTTCCCTATTGCACTATTATAGGTAACAGTAGCCTCAAAACCTGTGTTGCGGATATTATCGCCAGCGAGGTTGATCAATGGAGGATTGGTGCTGGAGCCGAAAATATCGCGCACTTTGGGGATCACGCGCATCCCTTTCGTGATACGATTGTACCAGTCGAGCGTAATGTTCAGGCGGCCCCTGTATGCAGTGAGATCGAGACCGATATCCGTTTGTCTCAATCGCTCCCACCCCGTTCCGGTAACGCTTGCATACTGTCCTAATGAAATACCATTCTGTGATACGCCGCCCATACCATAATTGGAATTGATCTTCACCAGTGAGTAACCGGGGTATGCAAGATTCCCGATATTCCCCATTTCACCGTAGCTGGCGCGGAAGCTCAGTTCATCTATCTGCTCTATCGCTTCCATGAATTTCTCTTTTGCCATTCTCCATTTCACTGATGCGGCAGGAAAGAATCCTCTTGGCTTATCGGTTACATATGCAGGTGAGCCGGCATCCTGCCTGCCTGTTATCTGCAAATAATATTTCTCCTGGTAGTTATAGCTCAATCTTCCAAATACAGATGTATAGGCAATTTCAGAAGGAGGTGTGAAAGGGAAACTGATGGTGGCGGGATCGCCCAGGCCCGGCTGCTGGAAATCGGGTGTCTGGTTGGAGAAATTACTCTGACTGTAATTGATGGCTTTGTTGTACACATATTGCGCCACATAACCGGCAGTGAGTTCAAGACTGTGCCCTTTCAACCATTTGGACCAGGTTGCATAATTATCCCAGTTCCAGTTATGTCCGCCATATTGCCCTGCATAGAGATTGGTTGCAGACACAGGAGCAGCAGCACTTCCCACCAGGCTTCCATTGAAAACGGAATAGCTTCCTGAATACTGGCCAGCTGCAAAAGTGGAACGGAATGTAATGCCGAAAGGCAGTTTCACCTGTCCGAATACACTGCCGGAAAGATTATTGTCAGTATACTTCGGATTGCTTTTTTGTATGGTGTTGACAGGATGAAAGATATTTCCGTACCAGTTTATGTTGGCAACCGGCGCCACACCATATTCACCATTGCTGCCATAAACAGGAATATCGGGTGAATAAAATACAGCTGACTGCATGAAGCCTGTTCTGTCGTCATTGGTGCCTGCCACTACTTTCCTGTTGGAAGTGGAGTACCCCAGGGTAATGCCCACCTTCAACCATTTGTTGGCGTTAGTTTCTGCATTGGCGCGCAGTGATGTTCTCTGAAAGCCGCTATTCACCATCGTTCCGTCCTCTTTTCTATGTCCAACGGAAAAATAATAAGTGGATTTGCTGTCGCCTCCTGAAACACCGATGCTGCCATCCACCACTTTCCCTGTATGGAAAACCTGGTCCTGCCAGTTGGTACCTGATCCTGGAAGATTGGCAATGCGTTGTGGTGTTGCCCATTCCGGGTTTACAGCAATGGGCACAAAGGAAACAACATCTTTGAACTGTTCATTGTATGCCCTGATGATATTCGTATTCAGTGTCGCTTTTTCCTGAATGTTCAGCACGTCCATTTTTTTCCATACCTGTGATACGCCGGTAAAACCATCAACAGTCACCCTCACTTTTCCGGAGCTGGTTCCCTTTTTTGTTTTGATGAGCACCACGCCATTGGCGGAGCGCACTCCGTAAATGGACAATGCCGCTGCATCTTTCAGGATATCGATGCTTTCAATATCATTCGGATTGAGAAATGAAATACCATTGGGTTGAATGATATCATCCACCACATACAGCGGCTCGCTGCTGCCGGCAGGACTGGCGGTGGAAATGCCACGGATGCGAACACTGATCTGTCCACCGGGATCGCCGGTGCTGGAAGTGACCTGTACGCCTGCGGCCCGTCCCTGCAATGCCTGGTCGATAGTGGCTACCGGCGCTTTGCGCAGCACATCGCCGGACACACTGGATACTGAGCTGGTAAGATCCTTTCGTTGCTTTGTGCCATAACCCACCACCACTACATCCTTCAGCATATCGGTGCCTGGTTTCAGGCTCACGATAACGGCATTATTGCCTTCGCTTTTCAGGATATACCCCGTGATGGTGCGGCTCTGGTATCCGACCGCAGAGAATTCAAAATTGTAGGTCCCTTTTACGGGCAGGTTCTCAAATGAGAACTTTCCCAGGGAATCGGCAAAAGTGGTGTAAGACCTTTCACCAGCAGAGCTTTTTGCAACGATGGAAGCAAAACCAATAGGGTCGCCCTTGCTATTGGTGACAATCCCGGTTACGGTAACTGTTGGGGGTTGCTGGGCAGTGGCAATGCCTGACGACAACAGGAAAGCAGTCAGCAGGACAGCCGTTAGTTTTAGTAGTTTAAACATATTGTATTCTTAGGCAAGTATGCTAATATGCCATACTACGTTTTCCGGGACAACTATCCCCTAATTACCCCGGAAAATTATTTCGATATATAGAATTTTTTGTCTGCGATCTTCTTTACTTCGAGATTATTGATAGCGGCAATATTGCGCAGTATCTTATCGATCGTTTGCGTTGTGTCTACAGAAATGAATATATTGATGGAAGATGATATTTCTGTAGGATAATCGATTTCCACATTGTAGCGTTCAGCAAGCTGGTCCAGCACCTTTTTCAGGTTTTGGTTCTGGAAATTGATATGACCGCTATTCTCGTCAGGTCCGGTTTCGATCTGTGAGGCTTTCGCATCCGCAGGTCTTGTGTTAACCGTTGTGCCCTTTTCCATTTCTGTTTTGGGAGATGATTTTGCTGCAGCGAGCCCCTCATTACGGAACTTCTCGAAGATCTCTTTCCTGATATTGAAGCTGATCTGATCCCCTGGTAACAAATAATTGGCGATGGTTTCATCCTTCACTTTTTTCACCACCACTTTGCCTTCATACAGCACAACAGAAATGGTCTTCGCATTGCCATCAACGCTGAACCTGGTACCCAGTGCAGTGGTAGCCACCTTGCCACAGAAAACAGTAAACTGCTTTTCTTTATCTTTTGCCACAGAGAATTCGGCTTTGCCGGTCAGGTAGATATGGCGATTGGATACATTATAATCACTGGCATACCTGATCTCGCTGCCTGCAGAAAGTGTAATAATGGAATGATCGGGAAGCGTGATCTGCTGAGCAGCAGCTGTACTGTTTTTCCTGATCGTTTCAGTAGTACTGTTTGCAGCCAGTTCAGTTTCTCCGGCAACTTTATTATCCTGGCTGATGTACCTGATCCCGAAAAATAAGAGGATCGCGGCAGCTGCGCCGAACAGTGAGATCAACATTGTTCTTTTCCTTTTTCCGCTACGGATGGATTCCTGTATGTTCCCATAAAGTTCCTCATCAACGGTTGTTGCGGGAACCGAAACATATTTCTCCCATTCCTCCTCGGGCAGGAATTCCTCCAGCACAGATGGATGCTGCCGCAGGTATTGCAATACCCCGGCTGCCTCATCCTCCGGACACTCGCCCCTCAGAAACTTCTCTATGAGTTTTTTATCGATCAACTTATAACAGTACTATATTGAATAATAAAGTTCCGCTCATGAATATCAAAACCGGGAAAAATGGCTTGATGAATTTCAATGCGAGATGGATATGGTTCTCTACGGTTTTGGTGGAAATGGAAAGCATTGAAGCAATTTCGCTGTAACTGTAACAGTTCAGCCTGCTCAGCCTGAATACACGCTGTCTTACGGGCGGCATCTGCCTGATCAGTAATTCCAGTTTTCGTAAAGTGTCGTTATAAGAAACGCTTTCAGTAACCAGCTCCCATTGCACCGGTCCTGATTGATGGAGCTCGGCTTTGCGAAGAGCCTTCTGTTTTCTCAGCTCATCGATCATGATGGTCCTTGCTATGCGGAATAAGACCGAAGACAATGAAATCTCTGCTTTTAAGCTATGACGGTATTTCCAGAGCTTGATGAATGTAAGCTGAACAACTTCTTTTGCTAATTCCGGGGACCTTGTTTTGTCGAAAATATACCTGTACAAGGGCTCCTGGAATAGCTCAAAAGCTCTGCGCAAAGCAGTTTCGTTGCTGGTTTTTAATCCATCAATTAATGACATAGCAATTGTTTAGCGAACCAAATCTAATGAAACAGGATTGTATTTCAGCAGGTCAATCGTTTGCGTAATCGTCTTTTCCATAAAAAAACAGCCTTCAGATCAAAAGACCTGAAGGCTTTTACGGGCGTCTGCCTCAATTGCTTTATTTGATCTTATTTTTCAGGAGACAGTACGAATATTTTCAAATTGCCTGTATTCAAATATTTTTTCGCAGCCTCTTTAAAACTCTGCGCGCTAACCGCTTCAATTTGCTTAGCCACTTCAGTGATCTCTTTAAGTTCCCTGCCCACCTGTAGTTTAGCACAGATCTGGCTCGTCCAGTATTCGTTTCGCTTGAGCTGAACTTCCAGGCTCTTTGCAAATTCCGCTTTGAATTTTGTCAATTCCCCGGGACTTGCGCCGTTGGTAACCAGCTTGTTCAATTCATCCTTTGCAGCCATCGTCAATTTTTCCACCATTGCAGGCGAGCAGGTAAAACCGATACGTAATTCATAGCGTTTGCTGTTATCCAGCATGCTCAATGAAATACCAGGCGAATACACTTCATGCTCTGTGCCACGAAGCCTTTCCGTCATTTTAAGCTGTACTATATCCCTGATGGCCGTCATATTTCCCACCAGGTTGACGTCATCCGTATATTTCCCATCCAGGATCATCGTTACGGTAGACCGGTCTGTTTTCCCTTTTTCGATTATTTTAGTAAACCCGCTTTCAGGATATGCATATTGAATGTAGTTGGTCCCTTCATTCCTGTTCAGCGAAGGAAGACCTGCCAGGTATTTCTGTACCATTGGCCTGATCGAATTGAGATCGAAGCTTCCTACCAGTACAAAAGTGAAATCTGAAAAATCAGCAAAGCGTTCCTTATAAATTTTAAGCGATATATCCGGATCGATCATATCAACTCTTTCTGCAAATGCAGCTCTTTTACGAAAGTGATGTCCGAACATGATAGCGTTGATGGAATCCGCATACACATTTGATGGCTTACTGTATCTTTTCATGGCCCTGTCTTTGGCTTCCCTGAGTACGCTGCCAACCAATTCCTTATCCAGCCTCGGTTGCGTGAAATAGAGATACATCAGTTGAAAAGAAGATTCCAGATCCTTCTTACTGGTGTTTGCATTCACCCCTTCATAATTTTCGCTGATAAAAGGATTTACCTGCATGATCTTGCCAGTCAACACCCTCGATAATGTTTTCAGGTCCAGGTCTCCAATACCGCCTCTCGATAAGATCCCTACAGCATCGATTGCCGACTGATAATCCTTATCCGGATAAAGGGAACTTCCCCCAGGGCTAAATGCCGAGATCAATATCTGATCATTTCTGAAAGTTGTTGGCTTGAGTACCACTTTTGCTCCATTGCTCAATTTCCAGGTAGTGATCCCCATTTCCTGGTCAGTTGTTTCAGAAACAATGCTCCCTCCTTTGGGTAACTCGTTCATCAGTTTCTTATTCACTTTCTTTTCTTCCTGAACCACCAGTTCCTCTTTTTCTACTTCTCCTGTCCATTTTTCCAGTTCTTCCACACCAGGAAGCTGATCCTGTTCATTCAGTGGCGCTATCACATAGAAATCCCGGTTCTTATTATTGTAAAACTTTTCAATGACGGCCTGTACTTCTTCCAGCCCGATATTCCTGATATGCAGGTTATAGAATTCATTGTAAAATTCAGCGGAAGGGTATGATAAATTCTTTAAAAAAGCATTGACATACACGGTTACATAATTTTGAGACGTCACCTTGCTCCGTTCACCAAACTGATAATCCCTTTTTTCAATAAAGGAAGCCTTCGCACGATCCAGTTCATGCTGGTTAAAGCCTGATTCTTTCACCTTACGGATCTCACGCATGATGGTCTTGAATCCTTTTTCGTATTCACCGGGGTTGACTGTTACATTCACTGAAGCCGATCCCAGGTCAGCAAATAAAGTCTCTATTTTTGCACTTGCACTCAGGAATGGCATTTCAGCCCCTCTCCGCAAATCATTACTACGGTTAGCCAGCATTGTATTGAACAGAGAAACGATCATGGAATTTCTCAGGTCCAGCTCGGACTTTATTTTGTCCCGGGCAGCATATTTATGCAGCACCTGAATGGTGGTATTGGTGATCTCTTCATCCAGAATTGTCTGGTAATGTTCCCGCTCAATCTGCGGTATCTTCACTTCCTCCGGTTGAGCGGTATTGCTATTCTTTTTCAGATCGCCGAAAATGGCAATGATCTTTTTTTCCATTTCCTCCGCATCAAAATCACCTACTGCAATGATGGACTGAAGATCGGGCCGGTACCAGTCATGATAGAATTTTTGCAGATCGGCAGCCTTTGCATTCTTCAATACGCTATCGATCCCGATGGGGGATCTTTCTGCATATTTAGCGCCATTCAACAGGTTGAACAGACTTTGTTCCCTGATACGTTGTTCCAGTCCCTGCCGCTGCCGTTTTTCAGCCAGGATAATGCCACGCTCCGAGTTCACGCCTGCTTCCGTAATCTCGATATGCTGCGCCCAATCTTTCAGGATGGCCAGGCCGGTGCCCAGCAAACTGCTGTCCTGCGTAGGAATCGGAAGCTGATACACGGTTTCATTATAACTCGTGTAAGCATTCAGGTCAGCTCCGAATTTGACGCCGGCCTTTTCCAGGAAATCAATCACATTATTTCCCGGAAAATTCTTTGTTCCGCGAAATGCCATATGCTCTAAAAAATGCGCCAGGCCACGCTGCGCATCCGTCTCATGAACAGAACCTATCTTATTCACAAGGTAAAGCACTGCCCTGTTCTCCGGGTTCCTGTTCTTACGGATATAATATCTTAAACCATTCGGCAGTTCACCGGCAACAACGGCAGAATCATTCGGCAATATCTTTTTGTCCAATCCTGTCAATGAAACTTTATCGTCTTTACAGGATACTAAATTGATGACCAAAAGTAACAACACTAAAATGCCAGCACTTCGTTTCAATAGAATATTCATAATGAAAAATAAAATGATTAACTATTTCGCAATTTCTTTGAAGGAAAGAGATCGAAGATCCCTTCCTGCCGGATGATCATCATACCATGGCGATCATCCGAAATTCCCTCCTGCAGCGTATAGGTATACCGGGTAGTATGAGCTTCCAGCAGAGAGGGCATATATTTATATTGGATCCCAACTGCTTCCTGTTGCAGCAGCGCTCCTACTTCAACAATATGGGTACTCAGAACAAACAGGCTCTGCTTATAATCCAGCATGGCTTTGGCCACGCCTGAAGTGGCGTCGAAGGCATCCTTTACATTGGTGCCCTTAAAGAGTTCATCAAAAATGATCAACAGCTTTTTGCCTGCCGCCACTTCAACAGCCACATCCTTTACGCGCAGTACTTCTGCGTAAAAATGGCTGTACCCCTTACTGATATTATCAGGTAGATTGATAGAAGAATAGAAACCATCATACACGGAGGTTTCCATTTCACTTGCAGGAACAGGAAACCCCATATGCGCCAGGTAAAAACAGATACCAATGGTTTTCATGAAGGTGGACTTCCCGGCCATATTGGCGCCGGTAAGGAACAGCAGGTTCTGTCTGGCATCCAGTTGCAGATCATTACCAATGGCCTTTTTCAAACCGGGATGATAAGCTCCCTTCAGCTTCAGCAACGCGTTCTGACCATGATGGATAACCGGAAAACTATAATTCTTTTCCTCTATCATTGCTGCGATGCCCAGGAAAAGGTCCAGCTCATAACAATCACGGAGCAGGGAATTGAACGCTTCATGGTTGCTGCCACGAAGAAAAGATTCATACTTACTTTGTTGTATAACCGATAAATTACCGGATGCAATACCCTTTTCAGGCAGCTCCAGCAATTTATTCTCCAGCAAAGGAAGATAGCGCCCGGTCAGGTTTTGAAGATAGGCGGAATCGATGCCTGCCAATGTTCCCTTAAACCAATCGCGGAGTTGCAGCAATGCCTTTAAACCATCTGTGAGCAGCGCATTCACATGCTCCTGTTCTTCTCGCATTCCGGCTATTGCTTTTGATTTTCTTTTGAAAACCTCGGTGAACAATCTGGCTTTGCTAACGGGTGCAAAGCTTGTGATGTATTGTTCCAGCGCCCCGAACTCCTGATCCCCGACTGGAAAAACAATCGCCTTTCCAACCAATGATTTGATATTCCACTGACGCTCTTCTATGGCAGCTGCCTGTGTAAGCGGCTGCTGGAAATACTGTTCCAGCAGTTGCTCTCCTCCTTTCGTTTTTGTACGGTTAAAAAGAGAAAAAACAGAATCGGTTTTATACTTGCCCAATAAGTTAAGGTCCTCCGTAGTCTGCTTATCGGTACAAAACGATTTCACTTCCTTATTCATAGTATTGTGCTTTCTTTCCATTCGCTAAAATGTCCAGGATACCTTCGTTTTGAATGATCAGCATACCATGACGATCCTGCGTTACCCCTTCAGTCAGAACATAAGTGTAAACAGGTATATTGTGCTTCATCACTGTAGGCATATAGGAATATTGAATGTTCCTGCAGTTCTCGCGCAGGTTATCCGCCGCTTCAACAATATGGGTTGATACCAGCATCAGACTGTTTTCCAGCTCCGAATAGAGGGAAGTAACGGCAACAGTAGCTTCATGTGCATCTTTCACATTCGTTCCCCGGAATAATTCATCGAATATGATGATGAGCTTTTTCCCTGCTGCCAGTTCCATCGATACTTTTTTCACTCTCAACACCTCTGCATAAAAATGACTATGTCCCATTTGTATACTGTCAGAAAGATTGATGGTAGTATAAAGTCCATCATTAACCGTAAACTTCATGGAATCAGCAGGGATGGGGAAACCGATATGCGCCAGAAAAACCGTGATACCAAAGGATTTCATCAGGGTTGATTTTCCTGCCATATTAGCCCCCGTGAGGAACAATACACGCCGTGAGGCATTCATTTGTATATCATTTCCCAATGCATCTGGCACCAACGGATGATAAAATCCTTTTATATCCAGTTGCTGATCGCTACCGGGCAGTACTTCCGCAAAAGCCAGTTTTCTTTCCCTGGCAACAGTGGCAACAGAAATATAAATATCTAACCAGTATACATACTCTAAAATGGTTTGCAGCTGATCATAATGGGTAAAGCGGAAGAACCTGTCGCAGGAGGCCATCTGTTCAAAAGATAACCGGCCTTCCATCAGGGAAGCATATGTTAACCTGAATTCCTGATCATCCAGGATAGTCTTTACCTCATTTTGCATTTTTTGAAAAGAAGTACTGTATCTGTTATCAGCAGTTTTTTCCAGGAAAGCGCGTAAATGCGTCAGGCATTCTCCTATTGCCTTCAGGGCTTTTTGTGTGAAGTTCAACCGGGTGTCTACCCCCAACCATTTATTCAGCTTGCTTTCCATGGTCTCGCCATCCGCTCTCAGCAGGGTCCTGCTATCACGATCGGATAAATAAGCCACCATCACCTCAATCCAGACTGCTTCCAGCGGAAAGGCGGAAGAAGACCGGCAGAAGAATTGTATCGTTTCACTCCGGTCCCTGATCTCCGTTTCTCCGGTAGTGGGATAATGAAAGATCTGCTCCAGCTTCGCTGCGCCGCCTGTTGTGTAGGTCCGGTTAAAGAGAGAATAAACAGACTCTTTTCCTTTTTTCCCAAAGATGTTCAAATCATCCAGGGTTTGCTTATCTGCATTGAAGATCATAACTGTTTCTGTTTTTGATTACCTGGCCCTTCTTCTCATCCAAATAAATACACCAATCAAAGCCAGTACCAGCGGGAATCCGATTTTCAACAATCCACCAACCATCTTCCATGATTTGGAATAGTTGAGCTTATTGTCGACGGGTGGAGCCAGGCGCATATCGATAGGCGCTTTGCCATCACTCAGCCAGAAAAAGGCGGCTGCGATCAGGTAATAATTCGCGGCTCTTACTTTCGGTCTGTTGATGCCGAGCTCTTTATTACTCAGCCAGTCTGCATCACCGGTCACCAGTATCTTTTGTTGTTTATCATTCACAGTTCTGCTTAAAGCCATTACAGCAGGATATTCCTGTTCTGATTCTCCTTTTTCAACATCCAGCACAGGTAAATGATCGATCGTATTGAAGCTGTCTTTTTCAAGCCAGACGCCGGATGCAGGCGTTCTGAAAAGCGTAGTGGCCTCAAACCCTTTCGATGGATCAAATTGCAGTACAGAGCTGCCGGCAAGCGCAAGGGAATAAGCCTGTTTCTTCATATCCTCCAACTGAAAAGAGAACTTAACAGCTTCATCGGAAGGCCGCAGGGCAACTACATCGGGTTGAATATCTTTATTGGCATGCACCAGGGTACCAGGCAGGAATGTCACCCCGATCTCTTTGGTGATCTCATTCATTTGTGCAGAAACATCCGGTTCACCTGCAATGATCAGGTTGCCTCCTTTGGCGATATACTTTTCCAGGTTTTGCAGCTCGATGGCGGAATAGGGTTTCCTGGGCTCTGCAATCACCATGATCTGTATATCAGCAGGTACTTCAGACGCCAGGGAGATATTGGTAAAATCAAATCCCTGGTTCAGCATGGAGTGACGGAAAGTTTTTTCCTCTGTTACCATATTATAGCCCCTGTCCTGGTTTGAATTGCTTTGTCGTTCTCCATGTCCTTCCACAAAACCCACTTTCGGAAGTTCCATCACCAGGCGTTTAAGAGCCGCCGTTATCTCGGCTTCGCTGGGATGCACATACATGTCGTTGAAGATGCGCAGGAATGTCTTTTGTCCATTCGCCGCTTCCAATACATGTACATAACGGTATCCTTCACCCGACAGATCTACTTTGTCGCTGATCTCGTCATAGGACTTCACATCAAAGGACCAGTCGTTCAGGATCTTCAGGGAGTCCATTCTTTCTGAATCGGACAGTTCAGGGAAGCGGGTTTCCAGATAGGGATAATTGGCGCGATTGTAGTACAGGGTTTGCTCCAATTTCATATCAGGTTTGAAGCGGAGATATTTTTCAAAACGCTTGGCTTCCTGCTTATAGTTTTTCGGTAATCCATAGAAGTAATACCTGTCCAGCATATTCGCATAGGTATGAATGGTCAGCGGACCTTTCAGCATGTCAACCACTTTCTGACTGTTCTCACTGATCGTATTCACTTTCGAATAAGTGGTATCATAATAAACCTTGAAGGAAGGCAGGGCGCTTACATAGCCAACAAGACAAACCACGATCAGCGTTACTGCATACCTGGAAAAGGTAGCCCAGGCAGAGATCTTCTTTCTTTCAACCTGCAGCTTTATGATAGTGAATGAAACGAAGAGAAGGATCACCATTACAAAATAAAGCAGATCTTCCGAAGTGATCAGTCCTGCAATGAATGTGTTGCTTCTTCCTGAAATAGCGATCCAGTAAGTGATATCCCTCACAAATGCAATATCCTGCCACCAGCTTTTCATCAGGTTCAGCAATGCCAGGATCCCCAGTGTACCAATGGCGGCCACTACCGTATAAGAAGTGATGGACGACATAAAAATACCTACAGCAGTATATGCACAGATCAGCAGGAACAATCCCAGCAGCGCGCAGAGTACAGCAGGATAATCAAAGTTCCCGATGGTGATAGCGCCATGCAATGCAAACATGCTCAGTATTCCGATCAATGTGAATGCAAAAACGATCAGCGCCAGGTACTTTCCCAGAACTATCTGAAAGCTATTGACCGGTGATGAATACAGCAGTTTGATAGATCCGCTGTTGAACTCGCGGCTGATCACTCCCATCGTCAATAATGGAATATATAAATAGAGATAGCCCTGAATGCTGAGAAAGAAGCCATCCATTTGGTTATTGAAAATGGCATAGGTAATATTTTTGGTTGCCTGGCCCACAATATCCCTGTGCGCCATGGCGCCATAAAGATTGGTATATACAATACCTGTCTGAAGTGCAAAAATCACCAGTATCAACCAGGCTACAGGAGAATAAAACAATACCTGTAATTCCGCCTTTGCAATCCGATATGTTGTTTTCATTTATTGTTCTTTTGTTTGACTGCTTAATTTGATCAGGACTTCTTCTTTGAGAGCTCGGCAAAAATATTATCGAGTGAATTTTTGTTTTGTGAGATATGCAACAACTCCCAGTTATTCTCCACAGCGCTTTTCACGATACGTGAGATCACCTCCCTTGAATCGGAAGCATAGTTCACTGTATAGTCGATACCTCCCGTATGGGTTGCATCAACCACTCCGTCGATAGCTGTCAGGTACTGCAGGGAAGGAAGCTGCGCCAGGCTCAAAGAGAGCGAGCTCGGCTGCAGGTAGGTGTCGAAATCCTCCATGGGACCGGAAAAGATCATCTGTCCTTCATTGATCATCCAGATATGCTCACAAAGCGCCTGAACTTCCTGCAGGATATGCGTAGAGAGGATCACTGTTCTTTCTTCAGCGATATTTTTGATCAGCTTCCTTACCTCCAGGATCTGGTTAGGGTCCAGTCCATTGGTGGGCTCATCAAAAATTACAAATTCCGGTTTGTGAATGATTGCCTGTGCAATACCGGCCCTTTGTTTGTATCCTCCTGAAAGATTTTTGATCAGCCTCCTTCTATAGTGAGAGAGATTACATTGTTCCATTACATTTTTTACAGCAGATGGAATTTCTGCTTTGGGTATCATACGCAGGTGCGCACAATAAGTCAGATATTCCTCTACAGTAAGTTCAGGTTGAACCGGGGGCACCTGGGGAAGAAAGCCGATCCTCTTCTTGGCCTCCACCGGATGCGTATCCAGGTTGTATCCCCTGATATATACATTGCCCTTTGTTTGTTTTAATACGCCACACATGATATTCATGATGGTGGATTTGCCCGCTCCGTTAGCTCCCAACAATCCATAAATCCCTTTTTCCATTAATTCAAAGCTGATGTCTTTGATGGCCCATTGTACACTGTACCGATGGGATAGCTGTTCCACTTTTACAATAGATTCGCTCATAAATCCTGAAAGTTTTAAAAAAATGATGCCCTGTATCGTCTGTTATGACGATTCCAATTAAAGCATATATGTAGTTGGAGGATTAACGCATGATACTGTTCTTAACAGTGATATCGGCAATGACTCCCAGGCCCGTCATACGGTGTAGCTCAACGGGGTCGGGCAATGTAAGGGATGCATCGGAAATATTATAGAGAACCACTGTGCCGTCTTCCAGCCCCACTGCCAGTTCAAGGAAATTGTCGCTTTGGCTCATGGCAGTGATCTTACTACCGAAGGAAGTGAAGAGTTTGGCGGCACTACCTGTGATCATGTCATAATAGTACAGGTCTGTATTGCCAGGCCCTCCGGAGAAGAAAATAAAATTCCTGTTCTTGATACCTAAATATTTACTGTCTGCATTTACAAGACTGCTACCGGTAAATGGCTTCCTTGCTTTGGGAGAGAAAGTAATTACCCGATTCAGATTGCGCATGGTAAATGACTGCAGGTAGATCTGCGTTTCTCCCGGTTTCCTCATCAATACCACTCCATCGGTGGAGGCTCCATTTCCGGAATTAGGCAGTTCATTGAAGGAGCCGCCCCAGACATATTCCCAGTCACCCATATGATTGAAGTTGACATGGTCCGCAGGATAAGGAGTTGCAGGCGCCGGGCTCGGTAATGTATCGATAACCACCCACCCTCCTGTTGGATTGGGTCCGTTCAACGAGAGGTAAAGGATCCTGTTGTTCATAGCATCATACATGAAGTTCATCAGGTTGGCATTGGAATATGGATTCCACAGATCGGTGATCTTCATTCCATGCAGCGTGGTCATAGGAATATTCAACCAGGGCATCGAAAAGGGAACAGGTGAATTAGAGAATAATCTCGGATACACCTCTCCGTTTGTATTCACCAGCAGATGGGCATTGGGATAGAAACCCATATTGACGGGGTCGATATTGGCAGGCGCACTACCCGCAAAAGCGTCCCTGAGCTTCAGCCTCTTCTGAAGGCTGTAGGAGTCCAGCTCAACTGTTCCCTGCCCTCCCTGCTGCATTACTACCAGGCTCCATACACCAGTCACCGGATAGTTCTTCAACTTTATCGGTTTGCTTCCCAAAGATTCACCATCGTTCTTCCTTTTATAGATATCACGGTCATCTACATACACTTTTTGAGTGGCATCATAACGGATATGCGCAAGCTCTGATTCTCCGTTCTTTTCATACAGGATAGTATAGCCGCTCTGATAGGGAGAGGCCAGCCGCAGTATGGCAGTAGTAGAGAAGTATTTAACCTTTGTTGCTTTATCCACCATGCAATAATTGATGGGCAATGTTCCGGGTACTGCCCCATTGTACACCAGGATGGAATCGGTACCCGCCAGCTGATCACTTACATACCATTCATGACCGTAATCTGCTGCGGTTTTGGTGGGATCGCTGTATTCCCTGATAGCATCGATGGTTACCGGGTTATCTATCAGTCCATCGATATTGGTAGCCTGAAATCTTATAGTAACGGGGCTTCCATCTTTATAGGAATAATTACCCTTGTCTTTGATACAACCCGGCATTGAAATGAGCAGGGTGGCTAAAGCAGTATATATAGAAGATTGTACTTTCATTGTTTTCAGATTAGTAATTAACCAATTAAGGGAAGACTGGCCAGCATATCCGATCCATCTTCCAGCAACAGGGGCGTTCCGTTTTCCTTCATTTCAATTAAGTAATACTTGAATTGAAGCATCAAAACACGTTGCTGGCTGGGATCAAACGCAGCAAGATCGCCTACACCTGTAACATCCATGAAAGCCCTGAATTTTTTCTCGGAATAGATGCCCAGATAGAATCTGTCCATTTCTGCATTCCACCAGACCGGCTTTGCTATCAGGTCACTGATCTTGAAAACGCGGTAAGCATAATTGGTCTGACCGGCTTTCACGGCTTCGGTATCCTTGATCCTGATGGTCAGCAGCACTGCTTCAGTGGCCAGCTGAGGAATATTCTTGAAAACGATATGAGCAGTATCCTGTGTAAAGCCTGCCCTGTATTTGAATACAGTGGGAAGCGTATAGGTAGTGGCAGGCGCATTGGATTTGCCCTGAACCACTTCGATAAGATAGTTCAGGTCCTTTTCAGGCATAGTGCCAGTGAGCATTACGGGCATTGCCAGATCCACTTCCGATTTACCAGGATGGAAGAAAAAAGAAAACTGCATGGTATCGGTGAAAGCGGTGGTAAACTGAATGTAATGACCGCCTTTATAATTTTGGATCTCTCTCTTTGAACAACTTTGTAATGAGAGGCCTGTAACAACCAATAATATTATTGCTAATTGTTTCATGAGTGCTGATTTCGATAATTAGTTAATGAATTCTCCTTCTGGAATTTTGAGTGTGAACCTTTCATCCATGGGGATCAGCTGAGTGCTGCTGACCTGCATTCCCTTTCCTAATCTTTTGTAGGCAAAGAGGGTTTGACCTTCCGTCAGGAATTCCCTTCGATATTCATTTAATAACTCGTTATAGAAACCGGATTCTGATTGATCTGTGAATGTATTGATCTTACCTCTCGCTACTCTCACCTGGTTGAGAATGGTAAGGGCATCTGCGGTTAGTCCTTTACGATAGAGCGCTTCACTATAGATATAATAGACCTCACTCAGCCGAAGTACGGGAGCAAAAGTGTTCTGCTGCGACCTGAATGTGCCGGTAGAATTGGTGGCAATCCATTTTTGACTAACCAGATCAGTTGATACTACAGCGTCCGGGATCAGCAGGTTGAGCCGGTAATCTCTTTCAGCAGAAGGAAACCAGGCCGATACCTGTTTGTTGATCCTGTACCTTACGGTGGTTCCCTTATACGCGGTAATATCCGCTACCAGGTCTGTATTGAATGATCCGAACAATACATCATCCGCGAACTTCGTGTATATGTTCACGCCAGCTGCATTGGTGGAGGATGTAAACTCCCACCATTTCTTTGTTCCCGAAGGACCATAGGTGTATACATAAGATGCTTCACTCAATGCGCGCTCCACATCACCGGCATACAATGCCACTTTCGCCAGCAAACCTGCGATGGCTACATGGTTCAATCGCATCATGCGGAAAGAGAAAAAACGTTCTTCCGCAACATTGGTGCCCACTAAGCGGGTGCTTAGTTTGGTGCTGAGCGAGGCCCTGTTCAGGATGGTATCGTTCTCAGCCACCAGGTTCTTTGCTTCTTCCAGGTCGTGCTGAATGTTTTGCAGAACAGTGGAAGTAGGCGATGGCGCAGTGTAATAGGAAGGATATTTGTCAACATAAGGAATGTACTGCCCTGACAGGTCCTGTGCCGGGGAAGGAGCAAAAAGTCTTACCAGCTCAAAATGAAGCATCGCCCTCAATGCAATGGCTTCTCCAAGGATCAGTTTTTTCTCCACATTGCCAAACTGGAATAATCCGGTATCCTTGCCTTTTATTTCATTGATCAGCTTATTGCTGTTGGCAATGGCCTTGTAGGCATTCCCCCAGATATTTGTTCCTATGGCAAGAACAGCGGGATCTGTCTGAACGAAAGTGGTGGCGGCATTCTGGTATTCCTGCGAAATATCATTACCGATATAATCCTGTGCCAGCGCGCTATTCAGGCCCCAGGTGAGGTTCCTGCCATACAGGTTGCCTTCAGCAATGTATTGGTAGATCCCATTCAATGCATTCCGGAAGCCGATCCCTTCACTGAACAGGCGTTCCTGCGTGATCTGATCGGTAGGCTTAACATCCAACCATTTATTACAGCCGGAAAAAACAAGTACGCAAAGTACTACTGCTATATGTTTAATGAATGTTTTCATGTTTCTGTTTTTTATACAAGCACAGCTTACAATACAATCTTTACAGTCAAATCATAGTTCCTTGCAAAAGGATAGGAAGTTCCCCTCTCCTGCAGAATGGTTGACCAGGTGGCCAGGCTATTGGATGATAATTGCACTTTCAAACGCGAAATACCAAAGTTTTGCAGCTTCTTCGAAACCATGTCATAAGCGATGCTGAGTGAATTGAACCTCACAAAATTGTTATCCTGGATGAACCTGGAACTGGGCCTGGTGGTGTAACTACGGCTGGCAATGTCTTTCAGGGGAGTGATATCGCCCGGCTTCACCCACCTTTCCAGCAGGATCCTTTTGTCGCCATTCTTATTGTATATGTCTACATTCTCAACTTTAGTTACCAGGGTCCTGTTGTATTCCTGCGCACCATATTGATAGAGGAAAGATGCAAAAAGCGAAAAAGCCTTATAGCCGATATTGAATCCAAATGATCCCTGGCCTTTGGGAGAGTAATCACCAATGATCGTTTGATCGGAAGCCAGCCAGTCGTAGGTAATAGTGCCATCAGGACGAACATACACTTCCTTACCGTTCATAGGATTGATGCCCATTGAACGCATACCAAAAATGGAAGTAAGCGATCCGCCTTCTACATATTTTGTGTAAGGGGTTGAATAGCGATCCAGGTAATGCGGGCTGGTAGGCGTGTTTCCTGTAAAACCGTCGTACTGGGTATTTACGAGGTCATTGTATTTTTTCAGGGAGTTGGATAGTTCCAGCAATTCGTTCTTGTTGCTGGCAAAGTTGCCGTATACAGAGAACTGAAAATCTTTCTTACGAATGATATTGGCTCTCACAAATAGTTCAAAGCCCTTGTTGCGAACCTTACCGATATTATCCTTGTAACTGGTATAGCCGGAAGAAAGCGGAAGATCCACATCGTTCACGAGATTGTTGGTGATCTTATTGTAAAAATCGACGTTTACAGACACAAGGTCTTTGAAGATCCCGACATCAAGTATCAGATCGTAGGTGGTTGTTTTTTCCCAGGTCAGTGCAGGAGATTCCATGCCCATGAGGAATGCACCGTTACCGGTTGCATACCATTTGTCCTGGTAAACAAACAAACCTTTTGCCGCGTAAGGAGGGAAATTTGTTTTGCCCAGTTCGCCCGTTGTTCCGGTCAATCTCAGCCTGTTGAAAATACCCAGGTCTTTCACCCATTTGTATTTATGGAAATTGATACCGGTACCCACAGACCAGAATGGAGCAAAGCGGTTGTCAGAACCGAATTCGGAGGATCCGTCCAGACGGCCTGAAAGATCAAGCAGGTAGATATCCTGGAACGCATAGTTCATGGTCACAAAACTTCCGAACAAACGGGTATGGTTATCCGAATACCCCGGCTTACGTACGATCTTGTTGGCGAAATTGGGAGAGTTCTGCGAACCGGAAGGGAACCCGGTGTAGTACTCGGCGGACATGGTCACATTCGTTTCGCGGGCATTCATTCCACCGGAAAAATTGAAACTATGTCCGGCAAAACGGTTTTCATAGCGCAGGAATAAATTGGTGTTATATCCTTTGTTGACTGTTTTTGTACGGGTCAGTTCTCCGATATTGCTGAGATCGGTACTCGTAAGCAGATTGTATTTGCTGGATGCCGGATCGATAAAAGCATCTGTCCAGGAATCCTGCCTGGTGAGCGCCAGGTCAGCCCTTAACTGAAATTTGGGTAAGAAGTTCCAGATAATTGCCGTGTTATTGACTAAGCTGTAATAACCGTTCTTGTCAAAACTATTTGTATTGAAGGCTTCATACATGGGGTTGAAGCGGTTGGAGATCAAACCGTCTCCTGCATGCCAGAGGGTAGTATTTTTTACCGGGCGGCCGTCCGGTCCGTAAATTTCATCGTAAGGCGCCTTGGTGGTATAAGTGCTGAATTCGCCATAGGGAGAAGCCTGTGCATCCACCACATCATAAGTGATATCATTACGGATCTGGAATTTCTTTTGCCTGTAATCGATCCCCAATCCTCCTCCTTTCCTTTCACGGAAAGAGGATTTCATCACGCCTTTCTGCTTATCGTATTTCACCAGGAAATTGAAGCGCAGGTTATCAGTACCTCCGTCGATATTGAGCGTGTGTTTGTGATTGAATACATTCTCCACCGGTTGTGCGATCCAGTCTGTATTCACACCACGGGCAATTTGATTTTGCTTCATCAGCAACTCTTTCAATATCCCTCCTTTTACCACGGGTGTCATCTCAGGCGTTACTTTATAGTAGCCTGCCAGGATCTCTGCCTGCAGTTTTTCTTCTGCATTCATTAAATTATAGTCGGAAAGATCGGGTAATGTCATAGAGCCTACCATGGTATAATCCAATCTCAGTTTGCCCGGCTCGGGCGCCACTGTTTCGATCACCACTACTCCATTGGCCGAGCGGGAGCCGTACACAGCTGTTGCAGCTGCATCTTTCAATATGGTGATGTTCTTGATACGGGTGATATCAAAATCATAGACCCTTTCTGCAGACACTTCGTATCCATCCATGATGAAGATGGGCAGATTGGGGTTGTTGGTAAGGGCGGCCTGCGAAACATCAACCTGGTCAAGCGCTTTAACGCCAATGCCTGAACGACCGCGGATATAGAATTCAGGAAGAGTATTGGGATCGCTGCCCATCACATTGTTGACCTCTATGCGGAAGGAAGGATCGAAAACCTGTAATACATCCACCAGGTTTCGGTTGCTCACTTTCAGCAGGTCTTTCTGAGTAACCTGGATGGAATTGCCGGTAAAACTTTCTTTTTTCATGCGGCTATATCCGGTCACTACTTCATCCAGGGTCTTTTCGGCAACTTGTAATCTGATGAGAATGGAAGTGGAATTGGTAGTTACCTTATGAGTGGTTTTCTCAAAACCCACATAAGTGATTTCGAGTATATCACCCGTATTGGCCTGAATGGAGAGTTCTCCACCGGGCCCTGTGACCTTTGAGACGCCGCTGTTCTTATTGGTGACAGTTGCGCCGGTCAGTGCATTTCCATCTGCACTGACCACCCTTATTTCTATTTGAATGGGAGGGATCAAAAGAGAGGGATTGGAACCTGGTGGAGACAGTAGTGCACCTGCATTGTTATTCCCTCCGGGTAGGGTTTGCGGGGTAATGAATACAGTTCTGTCGGCAATCCGGTAGGTAAGCAATTGCCCTTTCAATAATTTCTCCAGGAAATCTTCCAAAGGAAGATCCTTTGCTTTTATAGAAACAGGTTTGGTGTTGGTAAGTAGCCCTTCCTTGTAGAGAAAAACAAATCCTGTTTGTTTTTCAATTTCCGTAAACACTTTTTCCAGTGAAGTACCGGAAGCGGCGTACGTAATTTTCTGGGCCAGGCCATTGGCGCTCACATTGAGGAACGCAGCAGTTAGTAAGATCACAGTCAGCTTCATCGCTAATAGCATTTGAACAATCCCCCGCTGCCTCAACCAGGCGAATGGGGAACAATAAGCAATTTTTCGCATACATTTGCATTGTTTGGGTTATGAAAGCAGTCTTCCCGACTATATTTATCAGCCTGAACATTTTCCGTTCCGATGGCCGTCGGAACGGTTTTGTTTTTTGGCCTGCTGTATTACTTAACTTTCCGGTTTATTGTACTATTAACCTGCGGTCCTCCAATCTTAGTTTCAGATCATTATCCGATAAAAATGTAATTACATCCGAGAGCGTAACGCCCCGGCTCATTTTGCCATGGAATTTTATTGAAGGCACTGTTCCTTCATAGCGTACTTCAATATCATACCAGCGTTCGAGCTGCCGCATGATCTCTGATAGCGGCATGTCCTCGAAATTGAAATTGCCGTTCTTCCAGGCCAGGATCTGATCGATATCTACTTTGGAGGCGATGGTGATGGCGTTGCCAATCCTCGCCTGCTGGCCAGGTTGAAGGACCTCAGCCTGATCTTCTTTTTTCACTCTGACCTTTCCTTCGATCAATGTTGTTTTACTACTACTTTCATTGTCGTAGGCATTTAGATTGAAGCTGGTCCCCAGCACTTCAATGGAAGAGCGATCTTCCACCTCCACGATAAATGGTTGGGTTGCATTTTTTGCCACTTCAAAATAGAGCTCGCCGGAAACGCTTACTGCGCGTTTATTTCCGGTAAAGCTGGCAGGGTATGTAATGGAAGAGGCAGCATTCATCCACACTTTGGTGCCATCGGGCAAAGTCAGTTTGTATTGGCCGCCTTTTGGAGTACGCAATGTATTGGTCATTACTTTTCCATCAGACGCCCCATTGAGGTTGTATACGATGGTTCCGTTGGATTGCTTTTCAATGGCAGCGGTCCCTTGTTGGGCGATGATCCCATTTGTTGTGCTATCGAGAAAGATGGACGATCCATCTGCGAGTGTGAGTATTGCTTTATTAGTGCCGGGTAAGATATCTTTTGCGGAAACGACGTTCTGCACTGCTGTTGATCCAGTTTTTTGTCTGAACAACCAGAAGTAAGATCCTGCCCCAAGCGCAATTACAATAACGGCGGCCCATTTTAACCAGCCGGCAGATTTGACGGGGAATAAGGACTTACGGGAGCCTGCATTTGGCGCCGCTTCGTGGCCGGCTATATTTATGATGGCTTCCTGGAGTTCCAATAACCTGTCTTCCTGCATTGGCTGGCCGCTGACATATCCTTCTGCTATCGCTTGCCGGATCAGCTGCCTGCTTTCTGATTCATTCGCTGCATCGGTCATGAGCGTCATCAGTTCTTTCAGCTCGGCCTCCGTAGCCCCGTTCTGCATTGCCTTATTATACAATTCATTTATACGAGTCATATAGGATAATAAATGCTTTTCTATAGAGACAACATTCACTATCCTTTTTGGGGGAGTGGGTTATAAAAATTTTTTTGCTTCTGCTAAAATGAGAATGATGGGAATGGATTTATCCAATCTCGAAGTACAATAAGTGCGGATATTCCGCATAGCCTGCTCCAAATGTGTTTTAACTGTTTCGGGAGAAACGTTCATTTGCATGGCCGCTTCTTCGCGTTTGTATCCTTGTTCTTTGATAAGCCGGTATGCTTCACGCTGACGGGGAGAAAGATGTTGAACTGCCTGCTGCAGCAGATCAGTCAGTGCATTCTCCTGCATTTCTTCCTGATTCACTTCTTTGTAAAAGTCGGCTACCCAGCTTTTTACATCATTTTTCTTACGAAGTGATTGTTTAATAACATTCAGGGCCATGTTTTCGGCAACGGTGTTCAGCCATGCTGTGAAATTATCCAGCAAAGGTAAGTGGGTACGCTTCATCCAAACTTTCAGGAATAAGTCCTGCACTACTTCTTCCGCCATCCATTGATCGCCGGTTAAACGGAGCACAGCATGATACACACCTACGTGTTTTGCCCGCATGAGCTGGGTAAAAGCTGCTTCGTCACCGGATGCTATTTGCAATAGAAGCTCTCGTTCATTGTTAAGTAGGTCAAACAAGAAGGTACGTTGATTATGGGTTTAGGAGCCAAATGTAGGGTTTTTGGTTTATAAAATGTGGTTAGAACTTATGCCTCCTGGTTTGCGGAAATCAGGTGGCTTGAAAGATAAATGATGAAAAAGAAAAATCCTTCTGATCAAAAGACCAGAAGGATAGTTCTCACGGGCAGGAGAGCCCGGCAATACATCTTATTATTTTCCCAGTTTCTTTCTGTATTCCGCCAGTTCCTTCTCCCCTTCAGCAATCGTATCCGCTGTGATGAAACCTGCAAACTTTCCATCTTTCATTGCCTGCTTTCCTTCTGCAACGGACTTCTCCTGGTTCTCCACGGCCGCTGCATAATCCCCCATATTCGCATAGCCTTTGGCAATCATATTATATACCAGTGAAGCCGGCTGTGGTGTATTGAACAAGGTTTTGCTCAGTTCAATACCATACAGGTAGGCCTCTTTCTTAAGACCTGGCTTATTCACGATCACCGCGCCTGTTGACGCAACATATCCCGGCTTTGATTTTTGCCATTCCTTTGCAAATGCAATAGCGCTGTCTTCATTGATATGATCAAGCAGTACCTGGAATTTGAAAAAGCCAAATGTTCCGGCAAAATTCGGGTCTGCCTTCATTCCTTCTTCTGTTAACTTAAGCGCTTCATGGTATCTCTTTTCTTTCACAGCTTTTTCATATTCGCCAAAAAGCTTACGGAAAGGCGCATACGCTGAATCATTCTCTTTGTCTTTTTGGATTCGTGCATTGCGTGCCGCCATCACATCATAGTTTCCGCTGTTCACCACTTTCACAATGGAATCCAGCTCAATTGGGTGCCCCATCCACTGGATGATACCATCCTTTACCATGAAAGTGCAGGGAATACCAGACTGCCCTGCAGCTTTCATCCACTTATTGCCCATCCACTGATCTTCACTGTCTGAGATCACACTGAATCCCATCTTGTCTCCCATATTCTTCACAAATTTCTCCACTTTCGGAAGTGAGGCGCCTGGCAGCTTGCCGGCAGACTTGCTTTCCCAGATGTTCACAGCTATCACAGTTGCTCTATCCTTGTTTTCTTTGGCAAATTCAGAAAGATGGGGCATCGATGCGATACAGGGACCGCACCAGGTAGCCCAGAATTCGAACAGGTAAAGCCTTCCCTTTTCATAACCTTTCACTGGTTTTCCTTTTATCCATTTCCCGTATTTGAGTGGCGGCGCTTTATCGCCAATGAATAAAGTGGGTTGCTGCTGTTCTTCCTGCGCCAGGGTGGCCAGGCTTATCATGAATACTAAAACAAAAGACAGGGCCCTTCTTCCCGCGTTCATTACTTTGAAATGCATGGTTTGTTTTTTTTGAATTTGAATTTATTTTTCGATGGCTTACACAAAAGCTTTCTATCCGCCGGAAAATTTCCATTATCCGGCGTCAGTAAGTTGTTCAGAATTTATAGGAGCAATTAATTGTTGGGTATCTCAAATACCACTTTAGGGTCATCTGGTTGTATGATTAATGCAGTGCCATTGTTATCAGCTGCGAGCCTGGTCATTGGTAATCCGTTCCGGAAATAATCATAACCGGCATGATCTTCAAAAGCGAGCTCCAGTCGTCTTTCCTTGAGGATTGCAGACAGCAGGTCCTGATCATTCAGGTTATCGATATCGGAAGCTGGAAGGCCGGCACGTGTGTGAATGGTCCTGAGATCATTCCTGGCCATTGCAAAATTCCCGGTCTTCGCAAAGGCTTCTGCCCTGTTGAGGTAGATCTCTCCCATTCTGAAAAAGATATGAGGAGCGCGCGACAGTCCCTGAAAGAACAGCACCAGGTATTTTGTTGTTTCCGTGATCCCATTGGCTGGATTTATCCTGTAGAAATTGCTGCGTAAATCCTGGGCGGTAATTTGTTGTTTCAAATCCATTGATGGTACAAAAGCAGCTCCAATATTATAGTTTCCATCATAGTTGTACATTATTCCATTATAGCTTGTCCCTGTATTATTATCAAAGGCAAAAACGATCTCCTTGTTATTGGCAAATTGCGCCCTGTCAAGATCCCCAAACTCATCATTGGCAAACATGTTCACATAAGCATTTCCCAGCAGCAACGCATATTTGCTGCCTGTATGATTGATCACACTGTCTGCATAGGCGACCGCCTCTTCATTGAAGGCCTGAACAGGATCAGTTACACTGCCTCCCATGTACAGGTAAGCCCTCGACAACAAAGACCATGCAGCGGACGTACTGATAAAACTGTTCGATTTAGTCACCGGTACTTTCATCAGCTGGGCAGAAGTCTTCAATTCACTGATCACGAAATCATACAATTCCTTTACTGTTGAAGGTGCAGGTATATCGCTCACAGCACTGGTCTTCTTCAATGGTACTGCAGGATTGTTACCGTTATTCTGATAATAAGGTTTACCATATACACGCACCAGGTTGAAATAAGCAAAAGCACGGAGAAAAATATTCTCGCCTTTTGCATAGATCACTTTGTTCCTTTCCTCTGCACTGAGGCTTTGCCAACCTGATTGCTGCATCTTCTCTATACCTTCCAGCACAGTGTTTACACTAACGATCAACTGATAGGACCCACGGTAAAAAGCGCTGCTGAATCCCAGCGAGGAGCCGGTGCTGTTCCTGTAAAAAAAGGCATCAGATGTTCTGTCAACGGGCCCGAATGTTCTCAGGGTCACATTGTTTCCCCTGCTTTCTGAAATATTGGACCATGCCTGCTCATAGGCCATATCCCGTATATTGTTATCGCGCAGCAGGCTGTAATTACCATAGGTTGCTTCTACAATACCGGCCACGGAAGACAATTCCCCTTCCTGATCGATCTTAACCAAAGGTCTGATCTCATCGATCTGTTTGTTGCAGGCAACAATCAGCACCGATGCACATAATATGATGAATGATCTTTTCATTTTAATACTGTTGAGTTTCTGCTAAAATGTTACCTGCAATCCGAATACATACCTCCGTGGAATGGCCAGCGTACCGCCTCCGTTCCCGAAATCCTGCGCCTCTCCCACTGAAGGCCCTTCAGGGCTGGAAGCAATCACTTCCCTGGAATAAAGAGTATAGAGATTGTCTGCACTGAAATAGAATGTGCAGGCTGTTGACTTCAAACGCTTCAGTAAAGACTGTGGCAGGTCATAGCTCAACCTCACATTGCGCAGTGAGGCATTACTGGCATCATGAATGTATTTGCTGGTACCGAAATAATCGGATGTTGAATTGTAATACAGGGACGGTTCTGTTGCATCGGTTTGCCCGGGTGTTGTCCATAATTTCTGATGTGACCTGAAAGCTAACTGGTTGATGCCTGTTATTCTTCTGCCCTGCATGCTTTCAGCCAGGTTATCCCTGATCACATACTTCAGAGCATAGGTGATCAGCACGCTCAGTGAAAACTGTTTATGAGTGAATGTATTGGTGAAACCTCCAAAATACTTCGGTTGAAAGGAACCGATAGTCTGGAACTGCCGGTGATCGGCAGCTCCATTCACTTCTGCAACCGTATTCACATATTCCACTCCTGTTTTGTTCCCTTTTTCATCGAAGATCAGTTTCTCGAATAATGGTTTTCCATTTTCAGGATCTACTCCAGCATATCTGATCGCTTTCAGGGAATTGATATCATCACCTTTGAACATATAGTAGGAGTATTGGGCATAGTATCCCTGTTTCAGTGAATCATTGGCTACACTCACTATCCTGTTCCTGTTGTAAGCGAAATTGAAACTCATGCTCCAGCCAAATTCCTTTTTGGAAAGCAATTCGGAATTGATCTGCAATTCTATTCCACTGTTCTGAACAGTCCCGGCATTCTGCCATTGCAATGGGAAGCCTGCCAGTGGAGGCAACATAACTTTCTGCAAAAGGTCCTCTGAACGCCTGCTATAGTAATCAACGGTTGCAGTGATTCGTTTGAAGAGTTCCATATCCAGGCCGGCGCTGAAAGTTTTAGTGATCTCCCATCTGAGGTTGGAATTACCGAGCGTGGAGATATTGGCTGCCCCCTGACCACTATAGATACCTGTAGGATCATAGAGTGTACGGGTAAGGAAATTATCTCCCAGTTGTGAACCACTGGTACCGTAGTTGGTGCGCAGTTTCAGGAAAGTCAGCCATTTTGCATTCTTCAGGAATTCCTCATTGCCCAGAACCCAGGCGCCACCTACAGAATAGAAAGTGCCATAGCGGTTATTGCGGCCAAAGGAACTGCTGGCATCAGTACGGGCGGAAGCACTCAGGCTGTACCGGTCTTTATAGGTATAGCCTGCTTCGCCGAATACGGAATAAACAGCTTTCACATCTTTACCACCTTCGATATTTCCGTTCTTGGTAGTGGGTATTCCGAAAATAGAGAGATCAGATGCGCCACCAACCTGACGGCCCAGGGAGATCACAGGATAACCGGCCCGCACCTGGTTTACGTTCACCAGGATATTGTCCGTTGTTGTTTTACCAAATTCCATGGCGGTCAATACGCGCAATGAATGTTCGCCGAACCGCTTGTTCACATTCAATTGGTTGGAGGTAAGATAAGATTGCAGTGATCCGGTATTTGTTCCCAGGAATCCCTGGGGTGCATAGAATATTGTTCCGCCACCATATGTACGCACATCGATGTATTGTACATTTTTGGTATAGTTGAGATTGGCGGAATTGGTAGTGGAAATGCTCAGCCAGTCTGTTAACCGGTATTCCAGTTTTGCAGAACCGAAGAGTAACTGCGACTCGAGCGTGTTACTGTTATATTGCCTGTTGAATATAGGGTTATCCATTTCCCTTTGTGCACCGGCTAATTTGAATTTGAGCGACTGGCTGGCCGCTCCCTCTGCATTGTAAGGATTTGCCCAGGGCATTACCAGGTAGATCTGGTAGCCTGCAACATCGCCCTGATCGCGCTTTCCATTATTGAAAATGCCATTGAGCGAAATACTGGCAGTGAGCCTCTCCGTTAGTTTACTTTGCAGGTTAAGCCGGAAGCTTTTTCTTATCAGGCCCGTAGCAACACCGGTTGATTGTTCATCATAGTAAGTGGCGCCTAAATAATATTTCGTCCGGTCATTTCCACCACTTGCGGAAATATTCGCCTCCTTTGTATTGGTGGTCACAAATGCATATTTCGACCAGTCGAAGGAGTTAGCCACATCCTGCTCTGCGGGCAGTCTGTAATTCAGATAGGCACCCAGTGTAGGATATAAAGGAGAAAGACTTGCTTTATTGATTTCATAATCCTGGGTAAAGAAATCCTTTTGCATGGCATACAACTCAGGACCACTCAGGAAACGCAGGCGTCCCTGGTTGGGTTTGTTGATACCATATTTCAACTCGGCCGTGATCCTTGGCTTTTCAGAACGTCCTCTTTTGGTGGTCACAACCAGTACACCGGCTGCAGCCCTCGATCCATAGATGGATGTAGCAGCAGCATCTTTGAGTACTGTTATATCCTGGATCTCCTGGGGCGTAACCAGGTCTTTCAGATTCTGATTGGGCATGATCACACCATCGAGCACTATCAATGGACCGTATACCAGGGAAGGCATTACAAATTCATTGAACTGGTCTACCCCCACTCCTGCAATACTGCTCTGCCCTCTCACGAAGATCTGTCCGCCACTGCTGTTGGGATCGGCCGCATTCTGCTCGGAGATGTATAAGCCTACGGCCCTGCCCTTCAGGAGGGAAGCGGGGTCTGCACTGGTAAGTCCTTTTCTGAGCATATCGCCGGAGATCTTTTGTGTGGAACCGGTAAGCTCACCAGGTTTCTTTACTGTGTATCCGGTGGAGATCACAACTTCCTCTTCCACTTTTACCAGCAATTCAAGATTACAGGTCATATTCACGGGAGCATTCTTCACATTGATCTTCCTTTCGAAAGTGGAATAGCCGATACTGGTGATCTGCAAAGTATAGTTTCCGGGAGGAACATTGTTCAGCATGAATACTCCATTGGCATTGGTGGTAGTGCCTATGCCGGAGGGCTGCAATTGTACGGAAGCTCCTTCCACCGGCTTTCCTTCATGCGCTACCCGTCCGGTTACAGGAACATTGTTTCCTGTGAGTAACAGTTCAATGAAATCGATCGCCTTTGATGGTGCTTCCCGCTTTTTAAGCACCACCGTTTGATTCCGGATACTCCATGTGAAAGGCTGATCTTTAAAAGCCTTTTCGAGGAACTGCTCTACAGGCATATTACTGGCCGCCAGGTTAATCCTGGGGGCATCCTTCAGTATCTCCTTTTTGTAAATGAATACCAGTTTTGCCTGTTCTTCAACAAGCGCAATAACTTCCTCTACGGTGGAGTTCTTCGCATTTACAGAAATGGATTGAGAAAGACCATTACCCGCTACAGCAAAAAGAGAAGCAGTCAGCAACATCAAAGTCAGCTTCATAACTAAGATAGTTTTGGACATCAGCCCAAACCTGCGTTGAGGAGAATAAGATCTCACTACACCGCCCGGGCCGGGACGTGCAATTAATTTCATAACTTTGTTATGTGTTTTGGTTAGTGAATTGCTACACCGGACCAGGGTCGAAATTGGAACCGGAGAGCATCTATTAAATCAGCCAAAGCTTTACGGGTCAGGTGAGCAAACCTGATCCGTTTCTATTTCGAAACAATCAATTTTCTTCCTTCGATCCTGTAATGTATATCAAGATCACTGAGTGTTTCCATCACCTGGGACAACGCCAGATTCCTTTGCATTTTTCCGGCAATCTCACCCGCTGCGGGTTCTGATTCATATACCAGATCGAGATCATACCAGCGTGCTATTTCCCGAAGTACTGTTTTCACATCTTTATTATTGAAATCGAATAATCCATTTTTCCAGGCCACTACCTGTTCAACATCAACATCAACTACCCTG
Source organism: Pseudobacter ginsenosidimutans (assembly GCF_007970185.1). Classification (NCBI taxonomy): domain Bacteria; kingdom Pseudomonadati; phylum Bacteroidota; class Chitinophagia; order Chitinophagales; family Chitinophagaceae; genus Pseudobacter; species Pseudobacter ginsenosidimutans. Next base: position 6,832,528 of record NZ_CP042431.1, read on the forward strand.
ATCTTTTCAGTGCCCGATACCTGTGCCTGCTGGCCAGGTAAGAGCTTTTGCGCCTGTCCTTTTTTATTTACTCTCACGGCTCCTTCCAGCAAAGTTGTATTCACAGATGGTTCCTCATCGTATGCATTTACATTGAAGCTGGTTCCAAGCACCTCTATTGTGGTATTGTTTTCCAGGTCAACCCTGAATGGCATCTTACTGTTCTTTGCCACTTCCAGATAGGCTTCACCGGTTATGTGCACCACTCTTTCGTTACCGGCAAATAAGGTCGGATAGCGAACGGAGCTGCCGGAATTCAACCAAATGATAGTTCCATCCGGTAATGTAACCCTGTACTGCCTTCCTTTGGGGGTGGCAATTGTATTGAAGGTTACGGCAACGCCTTTGGCATCATACACCAGATTCCCATTCTCTACCCTGGCCCTGCCTCCACCGGGAAGCGCAAGCACAGCACCATCTTTAACAGTATCCAATAATACCTGCGATTGATCAGCGAGTGTTAATATCGCTCCCTGTTTTCCGGGAAGTCTTTCGTTAGTTTGCTGTGCAATGTCTTTCGATCCTGGATTCTTATTTCCTCTGTTTAACAGGTAGCCGAAAACAGCTACGCCCAGCAGCAACGCAATAACTGCTGCAGCCCACCAACGTCGCGAGAGCTGATATATGAAAGCAGTCTTTTTATTACCGGTCTCCTGATCTGCTTCTGCTTCCTCTATCACACGTTCATAGATATCCTGCACTTGCTGTTCAGTTGGAGGATATGAAACTGGAAGATGATCAAAAGCTTCTCCTACCAACTGCTCCTTTACCACGGAGAGCTCAGTGCTTTCGCTCTGCCATGCTTCCCAAAGCTCCTTTTCCTCGGGAGGAGATAACTCCCCCTGCAGGAACTTCCCAAACAATTCTGTAAATCTGATTGGTGTCATATAACAATATTAAACGCTTGTCCCCCGGGAGGTGGGGGACAGGGATAAGAAATTATTTTATCAGAGGAAAAGGGGAATGGCTGCGGTAACTACCAATTCGATATGGCCATCGAGCTTATTGCGAATCACCTTCAGGGCACGCACCAGATGTTCCTTTGCGGTATGACGGGTAACTCCCATTTTTTCAGCCGCTTCCGGAAGCGTCAGGCCGGCGATCCTTGTCAACTCGTACACTTTCCGTTGCTGTGGAGATAAGTTGTTAAGTATTGACTGCAGAAAGCTGGCAAGCTCTTTTTCCCTGACACCATCCAGTGTATCATTGCTGTGATCAGGGAGATTCAAAGCATAGTTGGTGATGAGGAGCTTTTCACGCGCCGCTTTCCTTAAATAACTAATGGTAGTATTTTGGACAATTGTTCTGATCCAGGCAGAGAGATGCTCTATTTGTGCAAGTTTATCTTTGTTCTTCCAAATCTTTACGAATACTTCCTGAGCAATTTCCTCACTCATGAAAGAAGACTTCGTCAGGTAAAAAGCAAGTGAATATACCCTGGCATTCCAGGCATCATAGAGTTGCCTGAAAAATAGTTCCTCACTTTCAGGAGGTCGGTCAGCAAGATCAATTTGGTTTTGTTTTGGCAACTTGGTAAATGGGTTATAATACTGTTACAAAGCTAAAGTAATAGGTAGAATTTTCACAAGAAAGGCAGACAGGTCAAAAGCTGGTTTTCAAAAATAGGGTTTTCAAATCAAATACCGAATGCAGCTCGCCTGGCATTGCATGTAGTGCAAAATCAAAAGAGTGAGTATCTCACTTGTTTTACGAACCCTTTCTCTTTTTTGACTATTTTTTCTTATTTTGGGATACAAAACTGTTCCTAATTGCTACAGGACCCTTTCCATGCTGTCACAGGAGAAACACATGCCGATAACACCACCCATACATTCGAGTGTTTATACCGGCAGCATGAACATGCCCTGTTCTTACTCGCATCGAGAGCCACCAAATCTCCTGAACAGGCAAGGGACATTGTACAGGAAGTTTTCCTCAAACTCTGGGAGAAGCGCAACAATCTCGAACATATCCAGGATATCGAAGCATGGCTCTACCGCGTCACCGGCAACAAACTGATCGATCACCTCCGAAAAACAGCCGCCGATCAAAGACTGAAAACCGCCCTTTGGAACAGCACACAAGCTAAGAACAATGAGCCTGACCAGCTCCTCGAAGCCCGGGAATGCAACCAGCAGATTCATGCAGCCATCAATCAACTGGCTCCCCAACGCCAGCTTATCTATCGCCTGAACCGCGAAGAAGGAATGAATTACCAGGCAATAGCCGATACGCTCTCCATTTCACGCCATACAGTCAAAAATCAAATCTCCTTCGCACTCCGCTCCATCCAGCGATTCCTTGGACTCTAAAAAAACTTATTCCTCCATTAGGAACATTACTTCCCTGCTTCGTCTTTAAAGAAGGCGCTTTCCAATTCAGTTGAAATGCGCTAAGCAATCAATCAACGATACATGGAAGAAAGGATTCAATACCTGCTTCGAAAATACCTCGATAACACCTGCACCAAACAGGAGTTCGACGAGCTGTTTGCCTGCCTGGAAAATCTGGAAGATAATTCTCCACTAAAAGAATCACTGCAACAGGTGATCATGGAACATCCGATCAGATTGGCCGCAAAAAAACGCAAGCCCTGGCTTATTCCCGTGGCAGCCAGTATATTGATCATGGCAACTGCCCTGACCTGGTTCTATTTTTCTCCTGAAGAAAAAACACCAATACCCACCATTGCAGCAAAACCTACCCTGGTAAAAAAATCCACTGAACGTTCAGAATTCAAATACCTTCTGCTGCCAGACAGCACACAGGTTTGGCTGAATGTGGCCAGCACACTCGAATACTCCGAAAACTTCAATGAACACAAACGGGAAGTGATATTGAAAGGAGAAGCTTATTTCGATGTGAAACAGGCCAGCAAAAAACCCTTCATCATTTATTCAGGAAAGGTAAGCACAGTGGTGCTGGGCACCGCTTTCAATATCAAAGCCTATCCCGGTTTTGAGAAGATCACAGTAATGGTGAAAAAAGGAAAAGTGAAAGTAAGCTACGATAACAGGGAAGTAGCCCTGCTCACCAAAGGACAACAGGTAAGCATCAGCAGCTCCAATAGTAAAGTGAATGAGAAACAATTGAAAGATGAAGAAACCAATACCTGGCACGACGGCATTCTCAGCTACGATGATTACCCATTGAAAGATATTCTGGCAGACCTGGAAAGGATCTACAATGTTACCATTAAAATGGAAGCCACCAATCTCCAGCGTTTCAGGGTTTCAACAGCATTCAAACGGGAACAGGGCGTAGAAACCGCCCTCGAGATCATTTGCAAACTCACCGATACCAAATTCAAACTGATCAATGGCATTTATACGATCCAATAAATCACCGAACTAAACTTAATCGAATATGTCTCCACCAACAACAAAATAAAAAAATGGACCGAACCAGCTGCAACCTGGAACGGCCCTTCGTTTAGTAAATCCTGTTTAAGAATTTTAAACAACCAAAGCTATGAATTTGCATCAAAAGGTGCCTGGAATTTTATTGCCTGGCATCGTCAAAAGCTGCTTCCCTTCCCACCTGCAGAGGGGAATAAAACTGAAATGGTTATTTATGAGAATGATGATCCTGGTCTGCTTACTTACCCTTAACGGACTACTGATGGCGGGAACATCCTCAGGACAGGACCTCAGTAAAATGAAGATGTCGATCAACCTGAAAGACGCTTCTCTGAAAACCGCCCTCAGGAAGATCGAGACCGCCACAAAATTACTCTTCACCTACAAGACCAGTGATATCGCTGCTTTTGAGAACATTACTTATGCAGCCGAAAATATCAGCATCGACAAATTGCTGAACGTACTGCTTAACAATACCGGCCTTCAGTACGAGATGGTGAAAGCCAATATCATCATCAAGAAAGAACCTGGACTTCCTCCCATTAACGATGAAGCAAGTACCCGCGCCGATGGAGGCATCAAAGGGAAGGTCACCGGCGCTGCCGGTGAGCCGCTGCCCAATGCTTCGATCGTACTGCTGGGCACCAGCATCGGCGCAGCTGCTGATGCCAAAGGTCAGTTCTCCCTCTCCGGCGTGAAGCCCGGTAATTACCGCCTGCAGATTTCCGCTATCGGATTCAGCACGGAAGTGCGCAACATCGTTGTGAAGGACGGTGAAGTGCTCAACCTCAGTTTTCAATTGACTGAAGATAAATCGAACCTCACGGAAGTAATGGTAACAGCCCTCGGTATCCGAAAAGAAAAAAGAGCATTGGGCTATTCGGCCCAGGAAGTGAAGGGCGATGCGCTGGCAGCAAGCCACCAGACCAATATCGTGAACGCTTTGCAGGGACAGGCAGCAGGTCTGCAGATCAACTCAGGTGGTGGTGCACCCGGACAGGGAGCCAAGATCATTCTCCGCGGCATCAACTCCATGGACCCCAACCGGGATTTCCAACCGCTCTTCGTGATCGATGGTATTCCTATCGACAATACCACCGATGTGTCTGACGGCAGCACCCTCAAGGGAATGAGTAACCGGGCCGCAGATATCAATCCGGATGATATCGAGACCATCAATATCCTGAAAGGCGGCGCCGCCACTGCATTGTATGGACTACGTGCATCTACCGGAGCCATCATCATCACCACCAAATCCGGAAAGTCAGGCAAACTGAGGGCCAGCCTCACCAGCACCATCGGATTTGATAAGATCAACAAATACCCCGAAACTCAAAAAACTTACACACAGGGATGGATGAACGAATATGATCCCAACAGCTTCTGGTCTGCATACGGTCCCACAGTAGCGGAAGCCAAAGCAGAAGATCCAACTCACCCGGACAATCTCTTCAACAACTATGAGCACGGGTACAAGAACGGGCACTCTTACAGGACCAGTCTGAATATCTCCGGCGGTACTGATAAAGCCATCTTCACAGGTGCTTTCTCCCAGTTCAACCAGGATGGCATCATGCCTTTCACCGATTACAAGAACTATTCTGCCAGGATCGGAGGTGAATTCAGGTTCTCTGAAAAATTCCGCTTCGGCAGTTCCCTCAATTATATCAAATCGGGTGGCCGCCGCGGCGATGCCGACCGTTACAACGAAAGCCTTACCTACTATTCCCCAGATGGGATATCTGGGATTATAAAAAAGCCGATGGAACGCAAAAGACCATCGTGGGCGCAGATATCGACAATCCTATCTACCAGCTCTACGGTAAAAAATATATCGATGATGTGGACCGCATCATCAGCAACAGCAATATATTGTTCGCCCCTTTCAAATGGCTCGATATCAGCTATCGTCTCGGGATCGACATGTACAATGATTCACGCAGGCAAACAACGCCCGGCCCGATGGGACTGCCGGACGAGATCTATCCTGCCGGCGATTTCTACTATGGCCGCGTGATGGAATACAATATCAAAAATTTCGTGGTCAACTCCACCGTGATGCTGAACTTCAAGAACGATATCGGCAAACACCTGAAATCCTCTTTCAAGATTGGTCACGATCTCTATAACAGCACACGCTCCTCCGTATACACACAAGGCGATACACTTGAAGTGCCCGACTTCTTCTATCTCGACAATACCAAGAAAAGGGTGACCAAGAATTACGAGAAAGATTATCGCATCATCGGCGTATTCGGAGACTGGACGCTCAGCTGGGATAATTTCCTCTTCGTTACTTTTACCGGAAGGAACGACTGGACCTCCACCCTGGCAAAGGAGAACCGCTCTTTCTTCTATCCTTCTGCCAGCGCCAGTTGGGTATTTTCAGAGAATATCAAACTGCCGGATTGGGCCAGTTTCGGAAAATTCCGCGTGTCTGTTGCCAAGATCGGTAAAGACGCCCTTCCCTATGCTACTTCAACAGGCTTCAAGATCAATGAGCCGCTTTCCAATGGCGTGCTTCCCTTTGTACTGTCGAACCAGACAGGCGATGCAAAGCTGAGACCTGAATTCACCACCTCTTACGAAGCCGGCCTCGAACTGCGGCTGCTCCGCAACCGTATCGGTGTAGACTTCACTTATTACAACAATACCAGTAAAGACCTGATCATCCCTGTTAAGGTTCCGGTTCCAAGCGGCTACGATCAGATCTACCTGAACTCCGGCAGCATCCGCAACCAGGGTATCGAGCTCAGTCTTACTGCCACACCCATACAAACAACGGATTTCAGCTGGGACATGCGTATCAATTTCACACGAAACAGGAACAAAGTGCTGAGCATTTATCCCGGTCTCACAGAGATCCCGCTCGCAGACCATTATGGCTATCTCAGCGCCACCGTTACGCAGAAATATATTCCCGGTTATCCTGTAGGCGCCCTCTTCGGAAGGACGTACAAGCGTTATTTCGCTGACGGAAAAGAAGACGAGATGAACCTCGACAAAAGCCGGCCCATCGTGATTGGCAGCAACGGGTTCCCCGTACTGAATCCCGCCTCCAAACAGCAGTATATCGCCAACTCACAACCGAAATGGATCGGCAGCTTCGGCAGCACAGTCCGCTACAGGAATTTCAGTCTGGGTTTCCTCTTCGATGCACAGCAGGGCGTGTACCGTTACAATCAGCTCGCGAACTTCATGGCATCTTTCGCCCTTCATAAAGGTTCTGAAAACCGCAACGACATCATCGTATTCGATGGCGTACTCGCAGATGGAAGCCGCAACACAAAACCAGTTTGGTTAGGTCAGGGTGTTGGCCCGGATGGTGTGAACTATGGTAATGGCTACTATCGTAACGTATACCGTGGCGCTTCCGAAACCTTCATCGAAGATGCATCCTGGATCCGGCTGAGAAGCCTCAACCTGGCATATTCCATTCCGGCCACTGTATTGCAACGCACCGGCTTCATCAATGGAGCCACTGTGAGCATTTCCGGAAACAATCTCTGGCTCGACACCAAGTACAGCGGCTATGATCCGGAATCAAGCTCCACCGCCTCAGGCAGCGTGGTTGACGGCTTTGCAGGTTTCACCTACCCTGCCGTACGCAGCTTCCTGGTATCATTAAATCTTAACTTCTAAAACCAGTAATATGAAAAGAATCTCCGGCATACTCGCAGCATGGGTTTTAGCAGTAAGCATCACCGGTTGCGATAAATATCTTGACAAGCTCGACAACCCCAACCTGGTGAAAGAACCGCCGCTCAACGGCCTGCTCACTACCAGCACTTATCAGACAGCTTACGACGCATTCCTGATGGGTGACATCACTTCCTACTACACACAATACCTCGCTTCCAACAGCAAGGCAAGCGATGGCGACATCTATAACGAGGTAGACTACTCGAATACCTGGGAAAGCTTCTACGCTACCATGATGAATATCCAGCAGATGATCACCAAGGCAGAAGCGAACAAAGCCTACAAGCACCTGGGTGTGGGTAAGATCCTCATGGCTTACAACCTCAATATGCTCATCAACAGCTTTGGCGATGTTCCTTTCTCCGAAGCACTGAAAGGGCTCGACCTGCTGATCCCCACATTCGACAAACAGGCCGATCTGCACCAGACCTGCCTCACCCTGCTGAGCGATGGCATCGCCGATCTGAACAAGCAGGATGTATCGATGGACCTGAACTCCAACAACGACCTTATCCATAAAGGCAGTGTTTCCGCATGGATCAAAACAGCCAATGCGCTGAAAGCAAGATTCCTTACACAGTTCAGCAAAACTCCCGGCTACAATCCAACTGAAGTATTGAACACACTTACCAATGCATACGAATCTAACGAAGATGATGCTGCGCTCACCGTGTTCGATGGCAGAAGCCCCTGGAATGCCGTATCATACGCCAACACACAGCTTGACCTCGATGGCTGGCTGAGCACACAATATGTAGATGCATTGAACGGCACTACTTATGGAGTTGTAGACCCCAGGCTGGCATTGATTGCCAGCAAAACCAAATTTGGCGACTATCGGGGCACACCCAACGGCGCAGGCCGCATTGGTACCGGCACTGATGATGAAGAATCCTATCTCTGGATCAACGGCTACTATTCAAAAGGGAATGCACCTCTCTGGCTGGTAACCTATGCCGAAATGAAATTCATTGAAGCAGAAGCAGCCTTCAGGGCCAATGATCCGCAAACAGCCTATAATGCTTATCTCGACGGCATCAGATTACATATGGAAAAAGTAGGCGTTGCTACAGCCGACAGGAATGCATACCTGAACAATCCCGCCGTGGCTGTTGGCAAGGACAATCTTACCCTCAACCTGATCTTCAAAGAAAAATATGTTGTGATGTTCCTCAACCCCGAAGCATGGGTGGACGCGCGCAGGTTCGATTACAAATACAAGGATTTCACGCTGCCGCAAAATGCAGCCATGAACAGTTTCATCCGCCGGCTGGCCTACCCTACAGTGGAAACAAGCCGTAACGGAAAAAATGTTCCTCCTGTTGCAGGACTGGATGAGCGGCTCATCTGGGATAAATAAAATATCGGGCTGACTGAAAGTAAACTTCAGTCAGCCCTTCCATGTTTCAAACGACTTCACATGAAAAAGCTGTTCGTCAGCATAGCTGCTGCCCTGTCCATTTTCTCTTTTACATCCGTCAGCGCACAATCCCTCACCCTTGAATCCATCACCCGCTATCCTTTCATCAGTGAGCTCAGTGCTGCTTCCAGAGGATCGCGCATAGCCTTTGCCGTTAACAGGGAAGGACAACGTAATATTTATGTGGCCGAAGGGCCGCAATTCGTTCCCCGCAAACTGACGGCTTACGATAAAGATGATGGCCAGGAATTATCCGGCATCACTCTAACACCTGATGGCAGCAGGGTGATTTTTGTCAGGGGCGCCGACCATGGCGCATTTGACGAAACCATTCCACGCAATCCTTCCTCATCTGCCCAACCGCCTGCCATCCGTTTGTATTCTATTCCTTTTTCCGGTGGCATCCCCAAATTATTGAGCGAAGGAGATGAAGCTGTTGTTTCTCCTGATGGCAAACAAGTGGCATTCATTAAAGATCGCCAGGCCTGGATTGTTCCTGCAGATGGATCGAAACCAGCGACAGCACTTTTTTATGATAAAGGCCATACAGGCGGACTGCAATGGTCGCCAGACGGATCAAGGATCGCATTCATTTCTTCCCGTGGTGATCACTCTTTCATTGGAATTTTCTTGAATACGGATTCGCCCATCCAATGGATCAGCCCTGCATTTGCGCGGGATGCCTCTCCCCGCTGGTCGCCGGATGGGAAACGACTCGTTTTCGTCCGTCGCCCTGCATCTGGTGGAGCGCCTGATTCGCTTACTGTTGACAGTTATCAGCCCTGGGCTCTGCAGGTGGCCGACCTTTCTTCCGGTAAAATCATTCAATTATGGAAGTCGCCGGAAACCCTGCGTGCCTCCGTTCCTGCCAGTCATGGCCGCTACAATCTTCTTTGGGCAGCAGGCAACCGCATCGTCTTTTTATCCACCCACGATGGCTGGCCGCATCTCTACTCCCTGCCGGCCGATGGCGGAGAACCTCTCCTGCTCACTCCCGGTAATTTCATCATCGAACATATCAAATTAAGTCCCGACGGACAATGGCTCACAGGTAGCGCCAATACCGGCCCGGATACCGCCGACTACGAACGCCGCCATATCATCCGCGTTCCCGTGAACAGACCAGAGATGGAACTGATCACCCGCGGTGATGGCATCGAAACATTTCCGTTGATCACCGGAAACGGTAAACACCTGGTGTACCTGAGCGCCACTGCCCAACGCCCAACCCTGCCGGCAGTTATCTCTTTTGCAGAACGCAAACAACAACTCCTGGGCGAAAACCTTATTCCCAAAGGATTTCCGGCAAATCAACTGGTAACACCCAAACCAGTCCGGTTCAAAGCGCCTGATGGACAAACAGTATATGGACAAATATTCTTACCTGAAAAAATATCCGGCAAATCTGCCGCCGTGTTGTTCATTCATGGTGGCCCCGAAAGGCAGATGTTGCTTGGATGGCATTACGGCGACTACTATGCGAATACTTATGCATTGAACCAATATCTCGTCAGTCGTGGCTTCATTGTACTGTCTGTAAACTATCGTCTTGGGATCGGCTACGGATATGAATTCCAGCATCCTGCCCGTTCCTGGATCTATGGTGCATCCGAATACCAGGATATCAAAGCAGCAGGTGAATGGCTGGCAGCTCATCCATTGGTGGATGCCTCTAAGATCGGCGTATACGGTGGATCCTATGGCGGATTCCTTACTGCGCTGGCACTTGGCCGTGATTCAAAATTGTTTGCAGCCGGAGTGGATATTCATGGAGAACATAACCTCACTGTGTTCGGCCCGGATATCACCAGGCAGGAGCAGGCGCCGGACCTCGCACTGGCCAGACAATTGATCTGGGAATCGTCTCCCATCGCCTGGCTCGATCACTGGACTTCCCCCGTGCTGCTCATTCACGGTGATGACGACGGCAATGTGGAATTTCATCAAAGCATCGACCTGGCCCGTCGCTTCGAGAAAAGAGGCTTCGCATTTGAAAGCCTGGTGATACCAAATGAAACACATCACTGGATGAAATATTCAAACCTGCTGAAAGTAGATGAGGCAGTAGCTGAATTCCTGGAAAGAAAATTATTGAAGCCATAAACCGATCTGCCATGTATTATCATAAACAACTGTTGACCGTTTTGTTGTTTAGCTGTATGCTGATCAAAGCAACTGCTCAAAAACAGGAACAGCCGCCCCCCGGGCTGGACGCTTATATTCAAAAAACATTGGCAACATTTGAAGTGCCCGGCGCAGCCGTAGGCATCGTTCATAACGGGAAAACAATTCTTGCCAAAGGTTACGGGATTAAAAAGCTGGGCAGCAAAGACCCGGTGGATGAACATACTTTGTTCTGCATCGCTTCCAATTCAAAAGCTTTCACCGCTACAGCGCTGGCAATCCTGGAAGAAGAAGGCAAATTGAAATGGGATGATCCGGTAATCGATCATCTCCCCTGGTTCAGGATGTCTGATACTTATGTAACCTCCCACCTGACAGTTCGCGATCTGCTGGTGCATCACAGCGGTCTTTCAGCGTACGCGGGCGATATGCTTTTGTTCCCGCCTTCCACTTTCAGCAGGAAGGAGATCGTTGAGAAGATCCGGCTGCTGCCGCTGCAACATGATTTCCGCACCACCTATGCCTACGACAATATCCTTTACCTGGCAGCAGGAGAACTGATCGCCGCAGTATCAGGCATGTCCTGGGAAGAATTTGTGCGCGTGCGTATCCTCGATAAAGCTGGGATGAAAGAAACCCTTTCAAGGTTCTCCCTGATGAAAGCCAGCGCCAATGTATCGGCTTCGCATAGCCGAAATAATAAGGAAGTGAAGATAGTGGAAGGTTTCTTTGAACAGGGTATCGGTGATGCGGCCAATCCCGCAGGAGGCATCGCTTCCAATGCCGGTGATATGTGCCGATGGATGATCACCCAGCTGGATTCAGGCCGTACGCCCGAAAAAACGGTGCTGTTCAAGCCCACTACCACAGAACAATTGTGGAAGATCATTAGGCCAATGCCCATCACAAAAAATATCCCTGAATTGAAAGCTGCGCAGATGGACTTCTATGGTTATGCGCTCGGATTCAGAAGCTACAATTATGGAAGATATAAAGTAGTGGGCCATGGAGGCGCACTGGATGGCTTTGTTTCGCAGGTTGCCATGGTGCCCGAACTCGGGCTTGGCGTAGTGGTGCTCACCAACCAGGAATCCACAGGAGCATACTGGTCTGTCATCTATCATATCCTGGACCACTACATGAAGAATCCCGCGTATGACTGGACGGCTGCTTATCGAAAACAACTCGACAGCAGCCTTGTCCGGCAAGAACGCAAACTGCAGGAGAACACGGTTCAACCCATTGCCGGTGCAATATCTCCTTTGCCGGTAAAACAATACGCCGGCAAATACAAAGACCCGTACTATGGCGATGTGACCATCTCGGAAAATACAGGGAAACTCACAATGGTATTCGAACAGTTGCCCCAACTGGTGGCCGATCTGCAGTACTTCCAATACAATAGTTTTATTGCCAGATTCCGGAATGCAGACCTGAAAGGAGATGCCTACATCAATTTTTCGATTTCGGAAAAAGGGAACATCACCGGGGTGACCATGAAAAGTATCCATCCCAATTCCAGTCTTTACCTGGAAGATGTAAAACTTGTGCCTGCTGTTCCTGAAATAAAATAATATCCAATCACAAAGAAACTTATATGCCATGCCGGGATTATTCACTTTACTGTTAACCACCATGATCTTCAACAATGATACAACAGGACTTCGTAAGGAGCTCGAAGCTGAATTTGCCAGCCATCCGGAAGGTTATTTTGCTATCGCCTTCAAAGACCTCTCCTCAGGGAAAACCTTCTTCATGAATGAGCATGCTTCTTTCCATGCAGCCAGCACCATGAAAACACCTGTACTGATCGAAACATTCCGGCAAGCGTCCAAAAAGAGGTTCAAGATCGAAGATCCAATAGAAATCAAAAACACATTCTCCAGTATTGTGGATGGCAGCCCGTATTCACTAGACTCCACCGACGACAGCGAGCATGATCTGTATACGCATATCGGGCAAAAACTGCCCATTTCGGATGTGCTGCACCGTATGATCACCAAAAGCAGTAACCTGGCCACCAATATCATGATTGACCTGGTGGATGCGAAAAAAGTAATGGCCACCATGCGTTCACTGGGCGCCAAAGACATACAGGTACTGCGCGGTGTGGAAGATGATAAGGCTTTTGAGAAAGGCCTCAACAATACCACCACCGCATTTGACCTCATGCTGATCATGGAACATCTTGCAAATGGAACTGCAGTGAACAAAAAGGCCAGTGAAGCCATGATCAAAATATTGATGGACCAGTATTTCAGGGATGTGATCCCCGCAAAATTGCCGGCTGATGTGAAAGTGGCCAGCAAGAGCGGATCCATTACCGGCATTTGCCATGATTCAGGGATCGTGTTCCTGCCTGACGGAAGGAAATATATTATAGTTCTGTTATCGAAGGGTATTAAAGACCACAAGGAAGCCACCAATACATTGGCCAATGCTTCTCGTATCATATACGATCATTATTTCGGAAAAAAGTAAATTGTATAATAATGGATTTTGACAAATACAAAAAAGGAACACAGGCCGTATGGGCAGGTGAAGATGATCCTTTCACGGAAGGAGCTGTTACTACTCCCATTGTGAACAGTGTGGCATTCTCGTACAAAGACCTGGACCATTGGCATGATGTGGCCACCGGCAAATCTGCTGGTCATATTTACAGCCGCAATACCAATCCCACAGTAGCCGTACTGGAAGCCAAGATACAGGTCCTGGAAGGCGCCGAGGCCGCCATCGCTTTTTCAACCGGCATGGGAGCGATCAGCAATACACTGTTCAGTTTCCTGACTCCCGGCAAACGCGTTGTGTCGCTCAAAGATACCTATGGCGGCACCAGCAGGCTGCTCCTCGACTTCCTTCCCGCATACCATGTGGAAGTGAAACTTTGCGACACCACCGATCATGAACAGATCGAAGCTGAAATAGCCAAAGGTTGTGATCTCGTCTACCTCGAAACACCCACCAATCCTACCCTCAAGATCGTTGACATACAACGGTTATCTGCAGCTGCTAAAAAAGCGGGCGCCATCGTGGTAGTGGACAATACTTTTGCAACGCCCGTGAACCAGCATCCATTGCAGCTTGGCGCGGACCTGGTGATCCATAGCGCCACCAAATACCTCTGCGGCCATTCCGACGCCATGGGCGGATTGTTATGCGGCAACAAAGAGCTGGTAAAAAAAGTATTCCAGTTCCGCGAGATCAACGGCGCCAGCCTGCAGGCCGACCCTGCTTACATGATCGCAAGAGGCATGAAAACACTGGAGCTGCGTATTGAACGGCAGAATGCTTCCGCCATGAAGATCGCCCGTTACCTGAAAGCACACCCCCGTGTGAAAGATGTATTCTATCCCGGTCTTGAAACCCATAACGGGCACGAGATAGCGAAAAAACAAATGAACGGCTTCGGTGGTATCATGAGCTTTTCCCTCGATGGTGGCTATGAGCTCGTAAAAAAAGTATTGCCGAAACTCCGGTTCACACATCTCGCAGCCAGCCTGGGCTCTGTAAGCACATTGGCAGGGCCGCCACGAACTACCAGTCATGTGGAACTGACAGAAGAACAACGAAGGCTGCTGGGCATTCCTGAAAGTCTTATCCGTTATTCCGTTGGCATTGAAAATGTGGAAGACCTGTTGCAAGACCTGGACGCTGCCCTTGCAACAATATAAAAGCATCACAGATCAAACAGTTCATGATGAATAGCTACAAACGAACAGCATTATCTTTCGGCCTGAGCATTTGTATATGCACCCCAGTTTCACTGTATGCACAAAGCACTACCCATTCCGCCGCCCTGGCGCCGATGGAGAAAGCCATGGTTTCAGACAGGAACAATTTTTTCTTTATCGATCCTGCACATTATCCCGGTGGAGATGCCTCCCTTCCTGTTGGCGTATTCGATTCAGGTACCGGCGGGCTCACTATTCTCAACACTCTCCTCAATTACGATGAGCACCATAACAGTACAGGGAAACAGGGCAAAGACGCTGTTGCCGATTTTGCAAAAGAAAAGTTCATCTATCTGGCCGATCAGGCGAATATGCCTTATGGCAACTATTACAGTGAAAAGAAATCCGACCTGCTGATCGAGCATGTATTGAAGGATGTCCAGTTCCTGATGTCCGATAAATACTATGCCGGCGCGGAAAACAAGCAATACAGTACAGACAAGAAACGGGTAAAGACCATCGTGATCGCCTGTAATACCGCTACCGCCTATGCGAAATCACATTTGGAAGATTTCATCCGCAGAACAGGCATCAACCTGAAAATAATCGGCGTGATCGATGCGGGCGCCAGAGGCGCACTGGAACAAATCGGGAAAAATGAAAATGCCTCCATTGCCGTTTTTGCAACAGTGGGCACAGTGGCATCGGGAGGATATGAAAGAACGATACTGGCTTTTAAAGATAAACTGGGCTATACCGGTAAACTGAACATTCTGAGCCAGGGAGGATATGGACTGGCAGAAGCCGTGGATGAAGAACCGGATTTCATCAACCGGAAAGCGAGCAGCCCGGCTGCAAACTATCGCGGCCCCTCCCTCCAAAGCGCTGAATACAAAATTGACAAAACCCTGCTTGATCTTTACAATTTCAATTTCGACCATAACCAGATGCTCTGCGATACAAAGAACAGCGATGATTGCCAGGTCATGCAACTCAACTCCACCGGCAATTATGTTCGTTACCACCTGGTTTCCCTGATGGAGAAAATGCGAAAATCTCCCGGCGCTCCGCCATTGAAAGCGCTGATACTGGGATGCACTCATTATCCCTACCTCGTAAAAGAGATCCGGCAAACCTTACAGGAACTCTATCATTACAAAAAGAACGGGAAGTATATCTACCGGCCGTTTATGGTTGCCGATGTCAAACTCATCGACCCGGCAGTGAATGTAGCCGCTGAGCTCTATGACCATCTCGCTCAGCAAAAACTGCTGAACAGCGAGGGAAACCAGGCAGAAAGCGAATTCTATATCAGCGTACCTAATAACGATAATCCACAAACGCGAACTGATGCGCAGGGCCGGTTCACATATGCATACAAGTACGGCAGGAAAGCCGGTGAAATACAGGAATACGTAAAGATGGTGCCTTTCAGTGAATCGAATATCCCGGCCGAAACCTTTGCCCGGTTCAGGGAGCTGATCCCATCTACCCATGCACTGATTCAGGCTTATCGCAATAAACAGGAAAAATGGAAAAACGCTTTGCAGGTTGTTGACGGGATCTATAAGGATTTTGCCAGGAAGAACGATTATCCCGGCCTTGTTTATGGTATCGTTCGCAACGGGCAGCTGATATATACAGGCAATACAGGGCTCAGTAATATCGAGAAGCAAATACCAGCCACTTCAACATCTGCCTTCCGGATAGCCAGCATGACGAAGAGTTTTGTGAGCGTGGCCATCCTGCAATTACGCGATCAGGGAAAACTGAAGCTGGATGATCCTGCTTATAACTACATTCCGGAACTGAAGCAACAACACTATGCTTCGGATGATGCTCCTTTATTGACAGTACGCCATCTCCTCACCCACGCTGCCGGCTTTCCGGAAGACAATCCCTGGGGCGACCGCCAGCTGGCCATTTCCAATGAAGCCATGCTGGCCATGGTGAAGAAAGGCATTTCGTTTTCCAATAGTCCGGGTGTAAAATACGAATACAGTAATCTCGGATTTGCCTTGCTGGGTTACATCATTCAACAGGTATCCGGCTTACCGTATGAAGAATATATCGATAAAAATATACTAACGCCGCTGAACATGGCACATACTTACTGGGAGTACAGTAAAGTACCGGCCAATGAACTGGCGCTGGGTTACCGCCGGCTCAACAATAACTGGGTGGAACAACCGATGTTGCACAGTGGTGCATATGGCGCAATGGGAGGCATGATCACTACCATCGAAGATTTTGCGAAATACATGAACTTCCATCTTTCCGGATGGCCCGCCAGGAATGGCCCTGAAGATGGACCGCTGAAAAGAAGCTCTATCCGCGAAATGCAGCAGCCCTGGAACTTCAATACACTCAACGCCCGCTATCAGTTTCCTGGTGAAACCAGCGCCTGTCCGATGGTGGCCGCATATGGCTACGGGCTTCGCTGGACACGCGACTGCAAAGGCCGGGTAATGGTTGGGCATAGCGGAGGCCTTCCGGGTTTTGGCACCAACTGGACCATCTTACCCGATTATGGCATCGGTGTGGTATGCTTCGCCAATCTCACTTATGCTTCCGCTACTTATATTAATACCGTGGTGATCGATACTTTACTGGACCTCACCGGAGCCACGCCCCGCCCGATTCCTGTTACTCCAATACTTGACCAAAGGAAAAAAGAACTGGTTGCATTTCTTCCAGACTGGCAAAACGCAACCAATTCCGATGCCTTTGCAGATAATTTCTTCCTCGATTATTTTCCAGATTCCCTGCGAAAAGAAGCGAAGGATATTTTTACCAAAGCCGGTGCTATCAAATCTATCGGCACCATGGTGCCGGAGAACAATCTGCGGGGATATTTTCTCATCGAAGGAGAAAAGGCAACCATTGAAGTAAGATTTACATTAACACCTGAAACACCGGCGAAGATCCAGGAGTATGAGATCAGGCGCCTTTGATGATGTTCACTATGCCTTCATTCATGATGATCTTCATGCCATGCCTGTCGGCTGAAATGCCTTCCTGCAGTTTGTAGATATATCGCGGTACTTCTTTTTCCATGATCGTGGGAAAAAACAGGAACTGCATATGCCCTGTTCTGTCGCGAAGCGTTTCGCCGGCTTCTACAATATGTGTGGAAACGATATACGTGCAATTGCTGTTGTCTGCAAAAGCTTCGGTAACTGCCACTGTAGCGTCGTATGCATCTTTCACATTGGTGCCTTTGAAAAGCTCATCAAAAATGATCACAAGGTTCTTTCCACGGCTCACCTCTTCCGCTACTCTTTTCACCCGCAGCACTTCTGCATAAAAATGGCTGAATCCTTCATTCATATTATCCGGCACATTGATGGAAGTATACATGCCATCCTGCACCGAAAAGATCATCTCCTCCAGTTCTACCGGAAACCCCATATGCGAAGCATGAACAGCGTTTTGAAAGACGCTTCGTTGCATTCGGCAATTCCAGCAAAGAGGGCCTGTTCTTCGTATGATTATGCTGCAAGTTGGTATTCGGGTATGTTTGATCCAATCCGCAAACTAGGGTAATTTTTTCAGAAATGTAAAGAAGTAGAATTGCAAAAGGCTGCTCATTTCAGAACAGCCTCCTGCATTTGAATAGCCCTGCCCTTATTGTATCACAATTTTTTCCGTAACAGGTATTTCCTTAATTAGCCTTAGTATATAAGTACCCGATGGAAGTCCGTTGATATTGATGATTTGCTCGTTGGAGATAAGATATCTTTTCACCACCCTTCCCTGCATATCCAGCACCTGCAATTGTTCTGTTGATTTGATGCCGGTAACTTTCACATTCAGGTTGTTTATGGCCGGCACCGGCCAGGCTTTCATCATCACAACATCTTTCTCCTGTGCTGCAACTATTCTTATTGGAGAGAAAACATATTTCTCATCTTTATCCAATTGTTTGAGACGATAATAAGTTTTTCCTGAATACCCATTCATATCTGTATAGGTATAAGATAAGGCAGAAACTGAATTCCCATCCGTAGCTTTTGATGAGATGAAAGTGAGAGGAGCAAAGTCTGTTTCAGTTTCTTTTTTCCGTTCGATATAAAAACCACTGTTATTGATCTCCTGCTTCGTACTCCAGTTGAGCAGCACCTGGTTGGTGTTGATGCGTCTTGCAGTAAAATCAAGACCGGTCACGGGCAGGGGGCCCTGTTGAAGATAAGGTTGCAATATCCCCTGCGTGAGCAGATTATTGGAGTTCGATAAAGTGATGCTTGCAAACTCTCCCAAAGTATATTCGAGAAGGTTGTTCCCATTGATCAATGTAGTGCCCGCATTATTCACAACGGTTCCACTGGTAAGCTGTGGGCTGCCAACTGCCGGCACCTCGGTAGCAGTACCTGCAAACGGCTGAAGAAAATCCTGGGTAAGCAACACAGGTCCTGCATCCAGGCTTGAAGGCGCCAACCCGCCTACTGCGTATTCAAAGTGAATGCCGCCGGTTGTACTGTGGCGGCCAGAACTGTTGATGGTTTCAGGTTGAACGCTTTGAGCGCCTGCCTGCGAACAGCCTAAGATCAACAATACCATAAGAGAAAAATTCTTCATCTTCTGTTATTTAAGTATTAATTGATCTTGTAAGCCTGGAAAGTACATTCGTTGTGGAGTTGCAATGGATAATTAACACTTGGATTTATTCCATCCAATTGAACAGTTACCTGCTCGTTAGCCTGCAGATATACAATGGCGCTCAATGAGCGGGAATCCAATTTCCCTGCCACGATTTCGATTCTGGCACTTTCACCTGATGCCCCCAATATTCCCCGGGAACCGGAATAGAAGAACATCATGCCATTTGAAGTGTAGTTGGAACCGAGCGTATAAAAATTCATAGTGGTATTCAGGAAATACATACCACTGCTTGGAGCAGTAAATACACCTGTGGCAGGATTATAAACATTGGCACTGTCAAAACAAGAATAGGTAGCATCATTGTTGAATTTCACTGGTATATAATTATAAGCGCCGGTAACTAAAATTGAGTTGGTTAGCTGCGCACGGAATCCAACAAATCTCTTAGCTGCTGCGGCAACAGGATCTGTAGCCACCCACGCACTACCATTCCAGCGAAGTATATCGCCTGTATTGGGAGTATTGGTATCTACGTAATGCCCGCCAATATTGATGGCATTCACAGCCTGATCTGCAGCAAAAGCATAAGGAACGGTAACCAAAGCCTGAACACCCATATCTACAAATGAGTTGTTATTGTTGATGTCCAGCTCCACTTTCAGATTCTCAACTGTTGTAGTGTTGTTAAGCCAATTAATGGCGGTAAAACTGCCGGTAGTGGCAACCGCTCCCGCACTGCCTATCTGCAAATTAAACAGACCAAGTGAATTGGTGGTTACACTTCTTGTTTCAGAATAGATCACGGCGTTACCCGCTGCTGAATTCACGATGCTGAGCCTTACTTTGATGGCCTGATTGGCAATGGCCTGCCCTGAGCTGTTACGAGCCACCGCCTGGTAGTTGATTGCTTTAGGCATTTGCGCCTGTGCAAGTAAAATGCTGAATACAAATACAAGGATCAAAGAGAGTTGTTTCATGATTATTTTTTCAGTGTGTGAAAAATATTTGGTTGATGGCACAAAAATGAATCACAGCTGGGGCTACTGAAAATTTATCAGGACATAGTGTGGCAGAACCCAAATGAACAGGGAAATATGCGAAATGAAGCGTTGGACGTCTCAGTCCGAAAAAATATGAGAATCATGGAGACTCAATGGGATCCAATCCTTTCAGCAACTGCCTCCGGAATTCCGGCTGCGTCAGAATTAAGCGACACCATAAAAAATTTGAATTTTAAAGAAGATTGTATTTACTTTGTATTTCAAAGTACTTTTCAATTCATCACAAAAGCCCGGCACCATGAAGATTTCAAGAAAGAAATTCGTCATCGGATTCCTCGTTTCGGCGTTTGTATTTCAATTCATCACCAATTCAATCTTGGGAAATGAAATCAGTCTTTTTCCCAGAAATGGCGAGTGGTTCCCGGAAGGTGGATCAATTGCCTGGAAGAATACATTAGCCACTATCATATACCCGGTCAAGTTTGTTTTGGTTGAACCTTTGTCATTTTTGGCCCAGGATCCGGATCCGCCGCCCCCGCTTTTGCTTTTGGCTTTTGCCATCTACTGGACCGCTATTGCACTGGTCCTTCATTTTGTTTTTTTCAGATTATTCAATCGCAAAAAAACATGAGCTGAAGTTCAATCTGCGCAATATGCCCCGACTTGAAGAAATATACTATGTAGCGAAATCAGATAACTGGTTCAGAGGGTTTGCTGTTTTTTGTAGAGTAGCATTGGCTTTGAGCTTTATCCCGTCAGGTCTGGTCAAGATCATGGGTGAGCGATTCGCAGAGGGGCTTCCTCACAATAATCCATTGGGGCATTATTTTGATGCCTTACAACTGACAGGATATTACTATACCTTTATTGGCATTGCACAAATTATAACAGCCATACTCTTATTGATACCCCGCACCTCTCTTCTTGGTGCGCTGATGTATTTTCCCATGATCATCAATATTTGTGTGCTGACTTATGCCACACGCTTTGCAGGCACCAGGATCGTGACGATGATGCTACTGGCGAATTTGTTCTTACTGTTCTGGGATTATGACCGCCTGAAACATATTTTGCCATTCAGGCAACCCAAACCAGCTCCTCCCAAACTAACTACAACGCATAATCCACTGCGCCTTCGTCTCCTCTTTTCTGGAGGTTCCGTCGCAACACTGGCTTTTCTCATAATAGGCAGTTCCTATTTATACGAGATAGGTCCGGGCAACTCTGAAGAAGAGTGCAGAGGTCAATGCAATGCAAGCAAGAATCCAGCAGCCTGTGAAGCTTTCTGCGACTGCATTTATAAACAAGGCCGTTCGCTGGATAGTTGTCTCGCTGCTTATGAGAAGGCAAAGGCACTACGCAATACTGGCGCCAGGTAAATGACTTTGGGCAGGTCATCCGATTTGCTTCAGTTGTTTTCGCAGGTCTGCTGCGAGGTCATCTTCGATACCTGGCAATAATTTTTCAATTTTGGATATATATTGTTCTGCGGACTTATTAAGGAAGGTAGCCAGGTAATTGTTTTTTTTCTTCCCGCTGATCATCCTGACCATATGCAGGTACAATTCAGCAGTTGCGGATTTATTCCCTATATATTTTATGGGCTTATTGATCTTTCGCTGGATCTTCCTGAATTGCTTTTTATATTGATAACCAGGGAGACCATCAATCTCCTCCATCTCTTCACTGATCTCTTTTTTGACCTGCTCTACATACTCATGCTCATTTGCCGATTCAAATAAGATATAGGTGAGTAGTTCTTTATTTTCTTTCTTGAACCTTGCGAGACGCAGCAGGAGCTCCATTACCTGTTTGGGAGGGAGCTGTTTCAATTCCGTCTTAATGGTATCAATAGTTGCAGAATGCATAAGAATATTGTTTACAATTTCCGGGAAGTGCCGGCAACTGTAAATATAGTTCCTTTGTCCTTTCCATTAAGTTTTCACTCCATCAACTCAATAATTCCTTCATTTCTTATGATCATCATTCCCTGCCTGTCTTCGGTTATTCCATTACGTAAACGGAAAGTATAGCGGGGAACATCACCTTCCATAACGGTTGGCATATATGTAAACTGTATATTGTCTCTGGCTTTAAGCGCCTCTCCTACTTCAATAATATGCGTGGAAACAATGAAGAGACAGTTCGCATATTCAGAAAAAGCCTCTGTTACCGCCAGCGTACCATCAAAAGCGTCCTTTACATTGGTGCCCTTGAATAATTCATCGAACATCAGCAGGAGATGTTTTCCTGTAGCCGTGGCTTCGGCGGCATTTTTCACCCGCACTACTTCTGCATAAAAGTGACTATACCCTAATGCAATATTATCGGCCACATTGATGCTGGAATAGATCCCTTCCCGCACGGAAAACTCCATAGACGCCGCAGCAACGGGAAACCCGATATGAGCCAGGTACATGCTGATGCCGATCGACTTCATCCAGGTTGATTTTCCCGCCATATTGGCTCCGGTGAGAAAAATAACATTACTATGCTTTTGCATCTCAATATTATTGCCGATGGCCTTATCGATACAGGGATGTTTCAGGTCCATTGCCTTTAAGGCATTCAATGCTTTCGGCAGTGCTTTGGCATAAGTAAAGCCCCTGGTAGCAGCTACATGCCCCACCACTATATTCACATCTACTTCAGCAATAAAATCCAGTACTCCTTTTATCTCTCCGTTTATTTTATTCTTCAGCAGATGATCATAGGTTGCAATTGTTCTTACAGAAATAGCTTTGTAAATATCTGTTTCAATTAAAGCGGACAATGAAGGCGTATCGAGAATTTGTCTGATCTCATTGGCTCTTCGTTGATAAGGGCCTTCCATCCCAGACAATTCTGCTGCAAACCCATAACATTTTTTCAGTGTAACAATGGTAGCCTGCAATCCTTGAATTAAAGATTTGTACCGCTCATCGCGGGTCAGTATGGACAATACCTTCTTTACCATTATATTTCCATAGCTGGCAAGACGCCCCTGTTCAGCAGAAGCATCTACGTATTCCCGCATCAGGCTTACCTGCTGTGCATCAAAAGGAAAATTCAATCCTTTTTCCTGGAAAAACCGGAATATAGCTGTACGCTCATTAATGGCCGCTTCGTCTACCAGTGGCTGTTTGAATAACTGGTCCAGCAGCTGCTCTCCCCCACGCGTTTTCATCTGGTTGAACAAAAAGTAAACCGATCCCTGGCGAAACTTCCCCATGAGATTCAACTCGTCAAGCGATTGCTTATCTATCGAAAAATTCATGATTACATTTTTGGATTTTATACTATCCGTTTTTCTTTCCTCTTTTCAGGATATCCAATATTCCTTCATTCCGTATGATGATCATGCCATGACGATCATCTGTTATACCTTCTTCCAGTGTATATGTGTATTCAGGAACAGTTCCATTCATCCTGGTGGGCAAATAATGAAACCCGATATTGGATTTTTCTTTCAACTCATCCGCAGCTTCCACAATATGTGAGGAGATGATGAACATACTATTCTTCTTTTGTGCAAATGCTTTGGTGAGGGCCACTGTTCCTTCGTGGGCATCTTTTACATTGGTGCCCCTGAACAATTCATCGAACAACACAAATATCGACTTACCCGTTCCCAGCTCAGCAGCCATCTTTTTCACCCTTAATACTTCTGCATAAAAATGGCTGGCGCCAATTCCAAGATTATCCGGCAGGTTGATAGTGGTATATACGCCATCCATCACGGAGAATTCCATTGATCCGGCTGCAACCGGAAATCCCATATGAGCTATGTATACAGCTGTACTGAAGGATCGCAGGAAAGTAGATTTTCCTGCCATGTTAGCGCCTGTGAGAAACACAACAGATTTTTCCGCACCCATCGCTAAACTGTTGGGAACGGGATTCTTTAGCTCTGGATGATAAACACCTTCCACCCGCAGCACATTGCTACCTTTCGGATGTACTGTTGGAAAAATGAAATTATGTTTCGATGAAACCTGTGCAACAGAAATATATACATCCATCAGGTAAATGAACTGCAAAATTGATAATATCTTATCGCGCTCACGAACCCGCAGCAGCAGATCAAAGGCTGTAACGGCTGCATAAGAGAGCCTGCCCGGTGGTTTCTCATTAAATACAGGTTTCAATGCAGGTGTGCTCAGCAGGGAAAGCATCTTTTCACGTTCATTGTTCAGTGCAGGCACATTCACCAGATCCCCTTTCTGTACAAATTCCCGCATCGCATGTAAGAGCTCGATCATGGATGTAACGCCGTTGCTGATCTCCTTTTCTCCCAAAACAGCCCTTTGCCCATCTTTACCTTCTTTATCATCCGCCATGAATTTTTCAACGCTATCCAACAATGATGCTCTGAAAGGAAAACAAGTATTCAATTGGGCCAGAGAAGCAATGATAGTTGCCCGGTTGGTAATGGCCTCCTGGGAGGACAGGGGATTTCTGAACATATGCTCCAGCATTTCCTCCCCGCCCCTTGTGCTTGTATTATTGTATATATCATAGATCCCGCTATGATCGCGTTTGGAGAATAGTCTCAGATCCCCGATCGTTTGATCATCTGTTTGCAAATACATGAGAACGATTTTTTTTAGCAATACTGTAATATCTTTTTCCACTAATCATGATGCCCGCTATTTGCGATGTCTTCTAACAAGTAATATGGAAGACACAAAGAGTATCAACGCAGGAAGCATCCAAACATAGATCAGTTTCCAGCTTACGGCTGCAGTATTGCCAATCCGGATCTGATCAACAGGGTATACCGGCGTATGATAGATTGGAAATTCGTTGTAGTGCAACCAGCTGTAGAAATCCGGGCTTCCTCCGCCTTCTTCATTTTCATTGATCATGGTGTTGAGCACTATGATCCGCTGTTCTTTATTGTTTATGTTTCTCGATAGCAAAACTCCAACCGGAAATATTCCGGCTGAGTCGCCTTCAGCTGGCGTGAACACAGCTTTTGCACTGTCTGTGTTAAGTGGTTTTGCCTTTAGCCAGGCTCCCTCGTAGGTATAACTGAAAATTGCTCTATTAAACCTGGTGGTATCGATGAATTCCATGCCAACCACTCCCCGGAACTCCAGCTCTTCCAGGTGGAGATGCCTCTTCTTATCTTTCAAATCTCTTTGGTATTCTGCAAACAGCTTGCTTTCCGGCGCCAGCTGAACGGCCTCCGGCATCAATTCTGCATGAATCAGATCAGAAGACTCTTTGGGATTGTGAGCTGCCAGCTGCCCCGGCAAAAAACGCAGTCCCAATTCTTCCAGGAGCGGATTCAGGATCTGTTGCTTGCCTGGTACGCCGAGTATCATCAGGTTACCGCCACCATTAATATAAGCTTTGAGCTTATTCAGTTCCATTACAGACAGCTCCACTTTCGGATCGGCGAGCACGATAGCTGTAATGTCATTCGGGATCTCTTGCAAGGCCAGGTTCAGCGTATCTGCTGCAAACCCCAGGTTCAGCGCAGAGCTTCGCATGTTTTTCGCCGTGGTATGATTCCGGTATTCGCGATCACCCGGTTTATAAATATCGCGTTCAAAATGACCGGTGATAAAACCAATTTTGGGATTGCGCGCAGATTGAAGTCTTTTCAGTGCCCCACCAATTGTTCTGTAATCCGGCCAGAAGCCCATATCATTGAAAGTCCGCAGGAACTCTGTTCGTCCTTTATACCTTATGGTCATTGCCAATCTGTATCCTTCAGGATCCAGATCGATGGATTGTTGCATTTTATCCGGGGACTTGAATGAAGACAGATCTTCGTGGTTCACCACAGCATATCTTTCTGCAATCTCTTCCAGGGATTTACCGGGATGCTGTTTGTACAACATGCTGTCTGTAGGCGTCTCAAAATGATGATCCGTTTTGGGATTGTAATCATAGTAATATTCATAGCTGAATTTTATGTCTGGTTTGAATCTTACATAGGGATCCCATACTCCCTCCAGTACTTTATTCCTATTAGCGGGCGATCCCATTTTATATTCGCGCCCCAGCAGGTTGGCATACATAGTTATCTCTACGATACTATCTTTTTCAAATGATTGCAGCAGGTGTTGCAGCTTTTCAGGAATGGTATGAAATTTTTGGTAGGTAGTATCCCAATAGCCCGTAAACCGGGGACGGGAACTGATATAGCCGATCATCAATCCCGAAATCAATACCAATGCATATCTTCTGAATGTAGTGAAGCGGGTGGCGGATTCCAGATGACTGCGCAGTCTGATCATGGTAAAGCCGACGAACAGGAAGATGATCACCAGAAAGTAAATCACATCCCGGCTCCGCAGTAGTCCGGTCAGTATTTTTCCTAGTCTGTCCTGCACCGACAAGAACCAGGTAAGATCACGTATGAAATCATATTGTTGCCAGAGCGCTCCTATTTTGGTTAAACAAAACAAGATCGTGAAAGTACCGATTGCAGCCACTACCTGGTAATTGGTGATGGCAGACATAAACAATCCGATAGCGGAATAGGTTCCCAGTAACAGGTAAAAGCCAAACATGGAACAAAGCAGGATCCCATAGTCTGCATTGCGCACATGGATCGCAGCTGTGATCATGAATATCGCTATGATGGCCAGCAGCAGCAGGTTGAAAAGCATAACTCCGATGTACTTTCCAAACACGATATGACGTGCTTGTATAGGGGAAGAAAACAATAATCTGATAGACCCGTTATTGATTTCCCTGTTGATGAGGCCCATCGTTAACAAGGGCACAAACAGGTAAAGGTTACCAATAATATTTTTGAACAGACCGTCTCTTCCAAGCAGCAATTGTAGCGTGGCGCCCAGGCCCAGCCTGTCTGCGTTTTCAGGATTGTTCCTCGAAAATATTTCAGTACTGTTGGCAAGTGGTTCCAGGGCCTTGAAGTAAAAGAAGGCACATTGAACAAAAAATGCCAGGATGATAAACCAGGCAACCGGGGAATAGAAAAGGTTGCGCAGTTCGTTCTTAGCTATTTTGAAAATCATTGGATCAAATATTTATTGAGCGGATTGGATGAACTGTTGCCGGTATTGCGGCAGCCCCTTATTTATTTTCGGTTCCTTCGTTTTAACAATAGTGCTGCGCCGGCAAGAATCACAACCGGCACTATGAAAACGTACACGATTCGCAGCCATTTGGCTTGATTTGCCGGTAACTTCATTACATCCTTTGCCTGAATGAGTCCCTTGTCGAGAGGAAACTCCCCGTAATGCAGCCACTTCAGCAGCATCGGCGGCAGGTTATTGGTAGCAGGTAAATTCCAGTTGCTAAGCAGATCTGCATCGCCCCAAACGAGTATTCGCTGTTCACGGTTCCCGGTACTTCTCGTTAGCTTAAGCGCTACACTGAAGGTGCCTGTGCTATCGCCTTCGGCCGCATTGAATACGGGTTGTGCCGAATCAGACACCAGTTTTCCGGCTTTCAACCAGGCTTTGTCTTTCATCGTTTCAAAAACGGGCTCGATATCGAATTTGCCGGAATTGTATTTCAATGCGGCTGTGCCCGGTAACTCAAGCGGCCTGTCAACCGGCAGATTAAGCGCTATGCTTTGCCGATAATTCTCTTCCCCCCAAACAGCTCTGTAGCCTTTGGCGGGCTTCGCCAAAATCTTTTCCGGCGTTGCGGTATATTTTGGCTCCACTATTTGACCTGGCAACATTTCAACACCCAATTCCCGGAGCAGGGGATTCAACACATACTGTTTATCGGGTTCTCCCAGTATCAGCATGTTCTTACCCTCAGCTATATACGCTTTTAATTTTCTGAGCACTTCTGTTGCCAGTTCCCGTCTGGGATCTGCCAGAACAACTGTTGTTACGCTTTTTGGAATATCGCGGGTTCGTAAATCAATGGTATCGATACGGAATCCTGTATTGATGAGGGCATCCAGATTTTCTTTCAACATGGAATGCTCTCCGTAATCACGGCGACCCCGTGAATAAATATCCCTTTCCAGTTCTCCATACACGTAAGCCAGCTCTGGATTATCATTATTGATCAGTCTTTTTAACGCCCCACCAATTTGCTGTACAGCAGGTCTTCCTGTTCCGAACCGGACGAACTCCGTCTTTCCCTTGTATTTCAATTGCATCACCAGGGAATATCCTTCCGCATCGAGGTTGATCTGCCTGCGCATTTCTTCTGGTGATTTGAATTTGGAAAAACTGACCTTAAACAGTTTCGCATGTTCTTCTGCGATATGTTTGAGACTCTTGCCCGGAAACTCCCTGTACATGCGGCCAGCGCCGAGTGTAGCATGATTGATTGCCGGATTATTGTCGTAATAGTATTCATACCTGAATTGTATTTCCGGTTTGAATCGCAGATAAGGATCCCATAACCCCTCCAGGTACCCATTCCGGTTGAAAGGCAATCCCAACGGGGTCCTTTGCTTGCTGTCTACAAGATTGGTGTACAGTGTTACCTC
Organism: Pseudobacter ginsenosidimutans; assembly: GCF_007970185.1. Classification (NCBI taxonomy): domain Bacteria; kingdom Pseudomonadati; phylum Bacteroidota; class Chitinophagia; order Chitinophagales; family Chitinophagaceae; genus Pseudobacter; species Pseudobacter ginsenosidimutans. The sequence goes on from NZ_CP042431.1 coordinate 6,860,868, forward strand.
CAGGGAACTGTCTTTATCCATACGACTGATAATTTCCTGTACAGGCGCAGGTATCGTATGTACTTTGGTGGCTGTAGTGTCCCAATACTTTGTATAACGGGGACGGGAACCGATATAGCCTACCGTCAATGCGATTAACAACACTAATACATGTTTACCCAATACCAAATACCAGGGGCTATACTGCCTGCCCTTCTGCAATCGGATCAGGGTAAAACTCAGAAATATGAAAACGATGCTCAGATAATAGATCAGATCCTTGCTTCGGATCAGGCCCACCATCAGCTTTTGCAGGCGACCTTCCATCGAAAGCAGCCAGGTGATATCCCGGAAAAAATCATATTGCTGCCAGAGTCCGCCTATCCGCGAAAGCGTGAAGAGAACAAGAAAAGTTCCCAGCGCTGCCACTATCTGATACGTAGTAAGGCTTGACATAAAAAGACCCACGGCCGAATATGCGGCCAGCATCAAAAAGAACCCGAAGGAAGCTGACAACAAAGTGCCATAGTCGATATGCCTGACAGCAAAAAAACCCGTTGCCACAAAAACACCTACAATGGCCAATAGCAAGAGATTGTACATCATCAGCCCCAGGTATTTTCCAAATACGATATGCCAGATCTTAATGGGCGACGAATAGAGCAAGCGGATGGAACCGTTATTGACCTCTCGGTTAATGAGCCCCATCGTCAACAAAGGAATGAACAGATGCAGGTTGCGAACAATACCGGGCATCAGACCATCCAAACCAAAATACAGAGCCAGCGTTGCGTGCAGGCTCAGGATCTTCATGGCAGTAGGATCCGATTTAACCAGGAGTTCATTGAATACAGCCTGATCGTAGAGTTTATTGGTGAACAGAACGGCGCAGGTGATAAAGAACACAAGCGTTATGAACCAGGCAACCGGCGAGTAGAAAAGATTGCGAAGTTCGTTCCTGGCAATTTTAAAGATCATGATCGCTTATTTATTGGGCAGTTTGAGAAGATAGTTGTTTGAAGATATTATCGAGCTTGGTATTATCCGGTCCGATCTCGCGTAACAGCCAATTGCCCGATACGCTTGCAGCAACGATCCTGTCCGAAACGGCCTGATCTCCCGAATAGCGGATACGCATCTGTTTTGGAGATAGCAACTCTACTGCTTCCACTCCGGCTATCTTCAGTAATTCTTCGCGTGATGGCGGATTTTCAAAACGGAGCAGCAAGCTGTCTGATTGAGCATAATTGGCGAAGCTCTCCATACTGTCTGAAAAAACAACACGTCCGGATTCGATCATAACAATCTCCTTGCACAGCAGATTCACTTCCGTAAGAATATGAGAAGACAGTAACACACTATGCTCCTGTGCGATACCCAATATGAGTTTACGCACTTCGATGATCTGATTGGGATCAAGTCCGTTGGTAGGTTCATCCAATATCACCAGTTTGGGCTTATGAATGATGGCCTGTGCAATACCTACCCGTTGCCGGTAGCCGCCTGATAAATTCTTAATCAACCGTGAGCTAAGGTGATTAAGGCCACATCGTTCTTTGGTTTCCTCCATGGCGGATCTGATCTGCTGTTTATCGATGCGCCTCAGCTGCGCACTGTACAGCAGGTATTCATCGATAGTAAGATCGGTGTAGAGGGGAAGTTGTTGCGGAAGAAAACCCACCCGTTTCTTTGCCTCTTCCGGATGTTTGCGCAAATCGATTCCATCGATGATCACCTCGCCCGCTGTTTGATTAAGGGTACCGCTGATAATATTCAGCGTGGTGGATTTACCTGATCCATTGGCGCCTAACAAACCTACAATGCCGGTATGGCCGATCTGAATATTGATATCACGTATAGCCCAGCTGGCACTATACCTATGTGAAAGATTGATTGTTTGAAGGATCATAATTTGTTTATTAAAATCATGTATTGAATCTTTTAATGCCAAATCAAAGGATTCGTTTTTAGAGATCAGTGGACGCAATAGTTATCTACCTACACGTATGCGGGCAGCCGTGCAGCTATTGAATACAGCAATAAATTTTTTAGAAATCCTTAGCTGATGATATTATCGTAGAGTAAAATGGTTAACAATCGCAACCTTTTGTGCCTGCACACCCTGCCCATCCGGTAATCCCAGGAATACCAGCGTTGAATTCCTGAACAGCCATTTGTTCACTTCTGTGAGCCGGGCCGTAGAAGCATATTTATTCATCTTGCCTGTGTTATAGGTAGCCAATAGTTTGCCACTTACCTTATCCCTGAATTCAAACGTGTAATCATTGATGCTGGCATCAGCAGGATACATGGTAAAAGCTGTTACCGACTTGTAGGCTAATTGATCCACCTCACTTCCTTGTATTTTACCTGCTATATTGATGGATATGGGATTACTTCCGGGAGACAGGTTGATAAACCGCAGTCCGGTTACACTATCTTTTATCGAATGCCAGGGAATGATATCTTCCATGAATATAGTATCGGGAGCAGCGGCGGTTCCTGTCAGAAATAGCGAGTAGATGCCGTTGACCTTTAATGGAATGTTCAGCGCCATGAGCGGCTTGCCGGGATTAACAGTGTCAGTGCGCCGGTAAAAGGCCAGGCGTTGATCTCCGGCAGGACGGGTAAACGCAATACTGGCTCTGCCAGTGCCCGTGTAGTTACTGTAATTAAGCACACTTGAAGAAACATAACTCTCCAGGCGATCAGTACCAGCGAAACTGGTGTATAACCTGTCTACATCCGGTATGGCAGCAATGATGGCAAGCGATGCTCCAGGTGTTAAGATCTCAGGGTCTTTATTACAGGCAGTTAACAGAACCGGAATTGTGGCCGCAATGGCCGCTATCTTTCTGATGCCAGTTAAACAGGAACGAATAATCAGCATACCAATATTTTTAAATGAGTTAATAATCTTTGTTCTGGGAAAGGAAAGGATTGTTGATGCGCTCTGAACTGGGTATGGGATATAGCAATTGATGATCTCCTGCCCAGGGTTGTTTATTGGGTATCTGCGATAACACCGATGGTGCACGGCCAGTGCGTTTCAGGTTCAGCCAGCGATGCCCCCATTCACAGAAATATTCCGTTTGCCATTCCTTTTCGATTGCTATCTGAAGCTGTGTATCATCGATGGTATTTTCAAGGAGCGGAACCCCTGCCCGTTTCCGGATCTCATTGATATCAGCGATGGCTGTGGTTCTTCCTTCAGCTGCTCCCTTACTGGCAGCTTCGGCCCTGATCAGGTATTGCTCTGCGAGCCGCAGCGCCATATAGTGTTCAGTGAGTGGTGCTCCAATGACCCGGTTATAAGTTCCGGTCTTATATTTAAAAGGATACCAGGTGGTATCATTACCACTATACATATACGTTACCCAGGACGCGCGGCGTTTATCATCTTCCTCAAAAGCCGACAATAACTGATCAGACAAACTGCCGGAAGAGATTGTTCCGGCCCCACCGGGTACAAAGAAAGCCGACATGAAATACATTCCTTCCGGAGTAGCATTTCCAAGTGGGGTACCATTGTTTTGCTGCAACTGCCAGATGGCTTCTTTGCTATTGACAGCAAAAACAGTATTGAGGTCTGTTGGCAAAGAAAATAAAGTATTGTTCTTTATTACAGCGTCTGCCTGTAACGCAGCATTCGTAAAATCACCTGTATACAGATAGGCTCTTGCCAGCAAGGCAGTAGCAGCCCATTTATTGGCCCGTATGCGCAAGCCGTTATTGATATTGTAATTATCGGGCAGCAGTTGCTGCGCGTCTTTCAGATCCTGAATGATCTGCTTATATACCAATGTCTGTGCGGTTCTGGGCATGGTGGCCGACTGATTGAAATCGGTTGTCAATACCAGTGGCACATCTCCAAAAAAATTGGTGAGATAGAAATAACTGAATGCTCTGATGAATTTGGCTTCTCCTTCCAGTTGCTCTTTCACCGACCGGGACAAAGTAGCTGAAGCCCCGATCCCTTCCAGTACTGCGTTGGCTCCATATACACCAATTGAATAAGAAGAAACCCATAATTTAGGAATATTCGTATTGTCAGCCAGCAATGCCGTCAGTTTATTCATTGCTACAAAATCATCTGCTTCCCCTCTCAAATCATCCGAAGAATAACTTCCGAGGATGGTTGCCAGCCCGCAACTGAATTGCTGTATTGCGCCTCCGTTGATCATTTGCGAATAAACACCCATCAATGCAGCAGTGGCGCTATTGTCGTCACTGAATACTTTCTCTGTGGTGACCGCATTGATGGAGTCAGGGATTTCCACGAGTTTTTCGCAACTACCAAGGAAGCATATTAAAATGAAGGCTGCAGCCTTCATCGTATGCTGTTGAACCAACAGGTATATTTTTCTGCACCTGCCCAAAAACATATTTGCTATTAATAGAGTAACCATGGTTTTCGATTGATCAGAAGTTAACGTTTAGATTGGCAGTGATGGTCTTCGGAATTGGCAGACCGAACATGGGCGCGCCGGGCCTGTATTGTCCGGACAATGCAATGCTGAAAAGCTCCTGTGTTTGTATAGAAACACGACAGGCTTTCATTCTGAGTTTCTTCACCAACTGTTCATTGAGCGTATATTGCAATGAAAGATTCTGACAGCTCACATAGAATGCCTTTACATATTGTCCGTCTGACTCCGAAAAAAGAGCGCCCGATGGAGAGGACATGGTCATCAGCCTGGGATAGGCTGCGATATCACCCGGCTTTTTCCAAACCTGCTCATACACCGATACCGGCATGTTATTTAACCTGCCTAAAGTGAGGAATGACCAAACCGGATTTCTCACCATCGCTTTGTTGTAGGTGAACAGTACATTCAAAGACCATGATTTGTACCTCAGGTCAGAAGAAAAACCACCGTAATACTCGGGCGTAAGGTCTAACCAATACCTGTCATCAAACATCGATCCCGGCGGAAGTGCACGGTCAACATTTATTGCACCATCATGATTCCGGTCCTGATACGACATATCACCTGTAAGCGGGTCTACGCCCGTATAATGTAACAGTGGCATGATGGTAAGGGGACGGCCAATCTGGTAAAGCGCTCTGTAGGGAGAACTTTCGAAATTGGGATAGGCCACAAGTTTATTCCGGTTCAGTGAAACATTGAAACTGCCCGACCAGTTTATAGTTGATGTATTGAGGAGCCTGGCATTGAGTTGTACTTCCCATCCTGCATTCTGCACCAATGCCGGCGAATTGGCCGTTACCTTATCGAATCCGGTGATCCAGGGAATTGGGAACTGGACCAGCTGGTTGTCCATACGATCCCGATAGTAAGTAATATTCAAATTCAGTTGCTGATCTTTGAAGAATCCCAGTTCCAGCGTTGCAGAAAGTTTTTTTGCTTCCTGCCACTGGAATAATGGATTCATTGCATAGAGATTTTTCAGTGGTGTTATTCCTCCATAGGAATACAAGGCAGGAGTTCCGGGATTCCACTGGGAAATATATTGGTAATCGCCTACACCGTCGCTGCCCACTACTCCATAACTACCACGCAGTTTTACAAAACTGACCGATGCAGGTATTGCAGATTTGAACCATTGCTCATCTGAAACGATCCAGGCTGCTCCTACCGATCCGAAATTGCCATATCTTTTACCGGGACCGAACCTGGAAGAACCATCCCTTCGGGCATTCAGGTTGATAACATATTTATTGGCGATGGTATAATTAAGGATGCCAAAAATTCCGGCGAATTTTTGCTCCGCGCGTTTATTATCGCCCCTCAATGATGCTGCGGCGCTCATCAAATTAAGCAGATCATCATTCGTATACCCGGTACCGTAAGTAGCATTACTGATAGCCATTGCGTATTTGATGGAGCCTCCCATTTTCACATCGATGGTTCCAGGGCCTAAATGGTTTACATAATTCAATACCGGTTCAATGGTGGAGCCTCTTCCTTCTGAAAAGGTGAAACCTGCACTGCCCTTGGGTGCGTTCAGGGGATTCTGGGAAGACATGGGCATTTGATTATTGGCCTGACCATGAAACTCATTATAGCTAAGGAGGGTATTCAGGTTCAGTCCTTTCAGGATATTATATCTTATGGAGAGATTGATATTCGAACTGGAAGATCTGCTTTCGTAAGATGTTTCCAGTGATCCGAACGGAAACGGGATCTTGGTAAATCGTGGATCCTGTCCATCCAACCAGCCCGACCAGTTCAGTTTTCCTGCTTCATTGTAGACGGGTGGTGCATTAGGGGGCAGCATGATATCTGCCGGTATCGTTCTGGGGTTAGCATTGGAATTGCTCCAACCCGCTATCAGGGAAATCGTCAGTTTTTTGTTCTGGCTATTATAGGAGGTAGATGTATTCAGCATTAGTCTTTGAGTGGCCCCGGAAACCGTGGAGATATCCGTTACTCTTCCGTAGCCGGCACTTGCCCTGAAGTTGAATTGCTGATTCCCCCCTGACATGGAAATATCGTAATCCGTTCTTGCTCCTGTTTTTCCAAACAATTCTTTCTGCCAGTCTACATTTCGGGTAGTATCCCAAAGAAACAGATCAGGAGCAGTAATGGGAGTTGGGGTTACGCCGTCGTTCTTGAATGCCTGCCGGCGCATTTCCAGGTATTCAGGTGTGCTCAGGTAGTCGATCCGGTTCATCGCCCTGGTAAATCCCCCTCTAACGGATAGGGATACCTGTAGCGGGCCCGATTTTCCGGATTTGGTTTTGATCAGTATTGCTCCATTGGCGCCCTGTGCTCCGTAGATGGCAATCGCGTCTGCATCTTTCAATACTTCGATGCTTTCGATATCCATAGGATTGATACTGAAAAGGGGACTCAGTCCTCTTGTTGGCGTGTTTGTCCAGAGCGGATCAGCCTGATCATAACCCTGGTTGCCCATCAGGTAGCTCCCGCTAGCATTGATCACGGAAAGCGGCGCCCCGTCGATAACATATAAGGGTTCTGAATTGACGCTATTGTTCAGATTCAATTGCCCCCTCAACAGCACTTTTACCGGACTGCTGGCATACCCTGTAGTTTGTGCAACCATCAGGCCCGGAACTTTCCCTGACAATGCAAGTATTGGATTCATTACAGGCTGCCGTTGAATTTCTTCTCCTGTTACTTTCACAATATCACCGGTAGCGAGTCTTTTGCTGGTTTTTCCATAGGCAGTGTAGACGATTTCATCCAGCTGATTGCGGCTGAGTTTCAGCCTGACCGGCAAATAATGGCTCGTATCCTTCACTGTATGGGTAAATGTTTCGAAACCGATATAACTGACCACTAAAATATCTCCCAGGTTAACAGACAGGTTGATACTCCCCATTTCATTGGTCAATCCTGCAAACTTTGTAGTTCTGTTGGTTACCGATGCACGGAAGAGAGGGCCACCTTCCTGATCAGTAACCCTGATCATGATAGACCGGGGAAGCAATATTCTTTCTTCATCAACAAATCTCTTCTCAGTTCTTACAACAATTGTTTTGTTCTTGATTTCATAAGCGATATTCTGTTCTTTCATCACTGCATCCAGGAATGTTTTCAATGGCATATCTTTCACCGATAAAGAAACCGGCTTCGCTTCAGCCAAAACATTTTTATCGCTATAAAAAATAAAATAACCGGTTTGTTTTTCCACAGCAGTCAACGCTTCTTTCAATGAAACGTTCTTACCAGAGAAACTAACTGTTTGCGACAAAGTTTTCGCAGCCAGCTGCAAACAAACTACAGTCATTAAAAAACAGGCCATTCTCATAATTCGCAGTATTTGTTCTGGTATCCATGGAACAGGCGGTAATGCATAGCGCCGGCCCTGGCTATTATTAGCCATTTTTTGCATACATTGCAGTGTTTGGTTGTAAAAAATCGTTACGAAGCGAGTTTTAAATCAATTAAACATCAGCCGGAAGTGTACCACCACTTCCGGTTTTGTTTTGTTGAACATACTATCAGGAATTCATGGCTATATTATTTTGTGATGATAATTTTTCGATCGTCTTCGATGGTAAATTGAAGGTCTGTTCCAGCGAGAGTTTTTAATAATTCATCAAGGGATAAGTTGCGGCTGATCTTGCCGCTGAAGGGAATATCAGGAATGCCATTTTTATAAACGACTTCGATATCATACCAGCGTTCCAGTTGTCGCATGGCTTCCTGTAAGGTAAGGTTGTCAAAATTAAAAGCGCCGTTTTTCCAGGCAAGGTCCTGTTCCAGGTTGGCAGCAATAATTCCTTTGTTGGTATATGCCTGTCCTGGTTTCAACAGCGTGTTATTTACTTTAATGGAGCCTTCTATCAAAGAGACTTTAAGAGTAGGCTCATCATTGTATATGTTGATATTGAAAGTTGTGCCCAATACTTCTGTTTCCTGTCCGCCACCAGACACTTTAAAAGGTTTCTTTACATCTTTTGCCACTTCAAAATACACTTCACCGGTTACCTCTACCCTTCTTTCTTCTCCATCAAAAACAACAGGATATTTTATGGAGGAGGCTGCATTCAGCAGTGCTTTCGATCCATCGGGCAAGATCAACTGATACTGGCCTCCACGTGGTGTTTGAAGTTCATTATAACCTTTAGCTACTGGTTCTTTCTTTGAAGTCATATCCAGCACGGTACTATCCAGCTCTATTTTTTTCCCATCTGCCAAAATCCAGATTGCTTTATTGCTGCCGGGAGAAAAATCCTGAGCTTTTGGTTGATGTACAATTTGTGGTGATGACGCTGTTTGGTTACTGAAGTAGAAAACGCCCAATCCAATTGCAAAAACAATAGCGGCAGCCACCCAGCCCCATCTGCGCATAAAATGAACACGATGAACAGGAATGGTATGGCTATCAGCCCCTTTATCCATGGCAAGAATAGCATCAACCCGTGCAGGGTTGTGCATGAAAAGCACTTCATTACCAGCACGGCTTTCGATCAAATCAGCAAGGGTCTTTTTAATAGCTTCGGCGCTTTCAGGATCCTTCATGAGTTCTGATAAATACAATTCATCCTGCTCAGTGAGCTGACCTTCCGTAAATCGCTTCAATAAACCTGGTATCGATGTGTTTTGTTCCATGTTCCGTATATATAACTGCTACCAGCAAGGAAATGCCTATTGGAAATGAAATATTTTAGAAAAAAAACAAAATCAGCCACACAGGAAGATAATAACCTGCTTTTTCTATGGCTTCACGGATGGTTTTGATGGCCTGGTACAATGTGTTGTTGACGGTACTGACTGAAATGTGCAGCGCTTTAGCGATATCGGCGGGTTTCAGGCCCTGCTCCCGGTTCATAGTATAAATGCGGCTTCGCTGGGCAGGCATCTCCCGGATGGTTTGCTGTACGATGCGGGTAATGGTCTGAAAAGACAGATCAGTTGCTACTTCTGTAGCGACGGTCAACTCCAGTGAAGCTTTATCTTGCTCTACCCGCTTTCTGATCATCCTGCTCTTCAGCCAACTGAATGCGCAATTACCCGCCATTCGATAAATATAAGCGCGGGGATGCTCAAGCGTACTGATATGTTCCCTGTTCAGCCATAAGCGTAACATGGTTTCCTGTACAATATCTTCCGCTATGTGATTGGATTTGGTAAGCTCTGTCAAATAGGGCATCAATAAGTCCTCATATGTATGGTAGATCTGCCGGAAAGCAGCCTCATCGCCCGCAGCAATACGCAGGAGTAACTCCCTTTCTTCATACGGTGGATTGCCGGGCGACATACAATTTAGATAGTTTGGTAGTGATTTGGACTACGTTCATTGAATACCAGCGCAAACTATCGTAAAAATTGTATTTGAGGAAAAATTATTGGGAGGAGGAAGACCCGGCCGGATGATTGCTGCCCGGTTCAAAACGCACCCACTGATCATCGATAATAAATTCTGTAAGAAACACCCTGCGTAACAAAATATGTTATTAAGCCAGGATAAAGAACTTGCCACTACCAAAAGGGAAATACAGGGTAAATCCGGAAATTATTGGTTAAATTGGGATATGCCCTTTATTCTAAAAAATCTAACATGAAAAAGCACAGGCCAGCACTGAAGCTTATCCTCGTTTTTGTGGCGATCTTATCGGTATTCGCAGGTTGTAAAAAAGACAAGAACGACAATGCCAATAATGCCTTGATTGGCAAGTACAAACTAGTCAACTTTACAAGCAAATCAGGTGAAGTTGTAACTCCTGTATACGACCAGCTACATGAATGCACTCGTGATCAAACGATTGAACTGACGGCAGACGAACTAATTGCCATTACATTTACAAAAGAAATTTGCGAGGGTACAGAACCTGCAACCGGCGCCTGGTACCTTAATGAAAATAAACTCACAATCATTGCTGGCGGCATTCAATTAAATGAATACAAAATCATTAAGAACGAAGGTTCAGAATTGGTACTCGAACTAACGGTTCCTGACGGTGATAAATCAGTAATCAATACTGTCACTTTTGCCAGACTGTAGAATAAAAAAGGAAAAAAGTCTAAAAGTTTTGAGACAGTTTTCGCTGATTACTGATATAAAAAAGCCTGCAATGATTGATTTTGCAGACTTTCTATAGACTAATTGATCACCAGACAATTCAGGAGGTACTTCTGAGCATTTCGAGTATTCCTTCGTTCTTTATGATCATCATGCCTTGTCTGTCTTCGGTAATGCCTTCCTCGAGCAAATAGGTATAGCGTGGCCTGACGCCATCCATGATGGTAGGCATGAACCTGAATTGGATATTCTCTGTTTCTTTCAATGCTTCGCCTACTTCGATGATATGGGTACTCACAATGAAAAGGCAATTATGGTATTCAGCAAAGGCTTCCGTTACTGCCAGGGTTCCATCATAAGCATCTTTCACATTGGTGCCTTTGAACAGTTCATCAAACATCAATAGTAATCTTTTGCCACTGGCGGCCGCATCGGCTGCTTGTTTTACGCGCACTACTTCTGCATAGAAATGGCTGTAACCAAGACCGATATTGTCAGCTACGTTAATAGAGGAAAACATCCCTTCACGCACGGAAAATTCAAACTGCTTTGCTGCTACCGGAAACCCCATATGCGCGAGGTAGATGCCAATGCCGATTGATTTCATCAGGGTGGACTTCCCCGCCATGTTTGCGCCGGTGAGAAAGATCACATTGGTATTCTCATGCATCAGGATATCATTTCCGATTGCTTTATCAATGCAGGGGTGCGCCAGTTTGGATGCCTGTAAAATATTCATCTCAGCCGGCAAAGCCTTTGCATAGGTGAATCCCTTCTTACGAGCAACATTACTAACGGCAATGTACAGGTCCAGTTCGTAAATGAATTGCAGAAGGCCTTCCATCTCTTCCGGCAAACGACTTTTCAGCAAGTGGTCATATTGAGCAAGAATGCCTACCGGCAGGTCTTGGTAGATATCGGTATTGCGCAATTTTTCCAGCTGTTTGTCAGAAAGCAACTGTAGCAGCTGATTGACGCGGCTATCCAATGGGCTCTTTAATTGTTGCAACAATTCCAGCATGCCGTGGCAACGGTTCAGCGTAACGATGGTAGCCTGCAGCCCCTGCACATATTTCTTGTACCGCTCATCGCGTGTGAGCTTGCTGAGTAGTTTCTGGATGATCATGCTGCTGGCGGTGGCGAAAGCATTTTTTCCGGTGCCTGCATCCAGGTATTCCCGCATGATGTTCAGTTGCTGCACATCGAAGGAAAAGCTCAGGTTCGATTGCTGAAAGAAACTGAAAACCTTACTGCGCTGGTTAATACTTCCTGCGTCCAACAGAGGATTCCGGAACATATTGCCCAGCAGCTGTTCTCCTCCCCGGGTCTTGACTTCATTGAACAGATGGTATACCGATCCCTGCCTGAATTTTCCCAGCAGGTTCAGTTCATCCACCGTTTGTTTATCTGTATTGAATTGCATTATTGTAGTATTTAATCAGCGTGTGCCCAGTCGCTTGACTCCCGGCGAGTGACTTTTGTTAGTTCGCCTCCGGCGACAAAATAGTGGTCACTCGCCGGAGGCGAGCGACTGCGGCACTCCGACAATTTATTGAACTGCCCGCTTGCGGCCATTCTTCAATGTTTCCAGAATGCCTTCATTACGAATGATGATCATGCCGTGACGATCAGCAGTAATGCCGCGCTCTAACGTATAGGTATATTCGGGTACATTGCCATTCATTCGGGTAGGCAGGAATTGGAATCCAATATTGGGAACCTGCTGCAAGCGTTCTCCCGCTTCCACAATATGTGAAGAGATGATGAACATGCTGTTCCTCTTTGCTGCAAAGGCAATTGTGATCTCCACTGTAGCTTCATGCGCATCTTTCACATTGGTGCCCCGGAACATTTCATCAAAAATGATGAAGAGGGATTTGTTGGCCTGAAGCTCTGCCGCCACTTTCTTCACCCGCAATACCTCTGCATAAAAATGGCTGGCGCCGATACCGAGATTGTCCGGCAAATTGATGGTAGTATAAATGCCATCCAATACAGAGAATTCCATTTCCTCTGCCGCCACCGGAAAGCCAATATGCGCCACATATACCGCTGTGCTCACAGAGCGCAGGAAGGTTGATTTTCCCGCCATATTCGCACCAGTAAGAAAGACCGCATTTTGTTTGGGACTCATGCCAAAATCATTGCTCACGGGTTTTGCCAGCTCCGGGTGATAAACACCCTTAAGCCGAAGAATGCTCTTGCCTTTCTCTAACGCCCTGGGAAATACGAAATTCTTATCACGCGCTACTTTGGCAACTGACAGGTACACATCCAACTGATATATCTGCGCCAGCAATTGTTCAATTTTATTTCTTTCCCGATGCCGGAACAGGAGATCGTAAGCTGTGATGGCTGCATAGCTCAATTTTGCTTTGCCCTGTTCACGCATTACCGGTTCAAAAGCAGGGTCAAGGAGTAGGGAGGCAATCACCTCCCTTTCCTTTGACCAGGACTCCATGGCTATGATTTCCTTCTTTTCAATGAATGCTTTGATCTGTTGAACCAGTGTGATCAGCGCCGTTACACCATGGCTGATCTCTTTTTCACTGAGCACTGAATGTTGCATTCCCTGCTTTTTTTGTTCATCAGCTGCTATCAGGTATTTTTCCGCCATATCGAATAAGGCTCCTTCAAAAGGGAACTGCATATCCATGCCTGAGAAATATTTGATGATATTGCTTCTCCGGTTGATCTCCTGCTGATCACTCAATGGTTTGGTGAACATTTCCTTCAACACAGTTTCTGCGCCGCGGGTATTTGAATAATTGTAGAGATCGAATAAACCTTGACTGTCTCGCTTGCCGAAGATCCGCAGATCTTCGATCGTTTGTTCATCCGTTAACAGGTACATGATATAATGGATTATTGTCGTTTACGTCTGAGAAGGATTACGGAACCGAGGACCAATACAGCGGCGGGCAGGATCCATAAGAGAATGATCTTTTGTATCTGAGCGGCTCTTAGGCTAATGATCAGTAATGTATCGGTAGCCGGAATAATCTCGAGTGTGATAGGAAAGGATTCATAATTCAGCCAGCTCAGATAATTATTTCCAAACCCATGCGTGCCACCTCTCAGGCTCGACATAAAATCAGCATCCCCCACGATAGTAATTCTTTGTTCTTTTTTTTCGTACTGCCTGCTTAAGGCCAGGGCTACAGTAAAAGAATCTGATTTATAATCCCCTTCACTGGCAACAAATACCGGGGCTGCTGAGTCGGTCACCAAACGCCCTGCTTTTGCCCAGACCAATCCTTTTGGACCAGTTACCATCAACCGGGAAACGGTAAAGCTACTGTCAACAAACGAAAGGGCCGTAGCGCCGGGATGAAGTGCTTTAACCGAATCACCCTTCTGGAAAAACGTTCTGATTCCCTGGCTGAAACTTTTGTTTTCCTTCAGAAGCCAGGAATGGTCCATGGTTAAATAAGGAGTTATTTTGTCCGGTGTCTCATTCTTTGAAATTTGTACGAGGGTACCTGGCATCAATGATACGCCTACTTGCTTTACCAGCGGGTTCAGTACATATTGTTTACCGGGTTCACCCAATATCAATAGATTCCCTCCGGTATTGATAAATTGCTTTAACCGCTCAGTCACCGTATCATTAAGCACCACTTTGGGATCAGCCAACACAAGTGCGCTGGCATCAGCCGGTATGTTTTGAAAATTCAGGTTCAGACTGTCGAATTCGAAGCCGTGATTGATCAGTGCCATTCTGCTCAATTTTTTGATTGAATAGCCAAAGAATTCCCGTTCTCCTGTTTTGTATATGTCGCGCTCCAGGTTGCCGGTAGTAGCATAAATTTTTGGAATGGTATCATTCGATAGTCTTTTCAACGCGGCAGCAACATGATCCTGCCCGGGCCAGTAGTTTGGGTCCTCATAATTCCGCAAAAAGATTGTCTTCCCTTTGTACTTTAATTGCATCACTGCCCTTAACATTTCCGGTTGTAAGTCGATCTTTTTTCTGATCTCTTTTGGAGGAAGATACCTGTTGATATTGGTTTCAAACATTTTGGCATATTCCCTGGCAATTGAATCAAGGCTCATTCCCGGCATTCGTTTATAAATACCATTATCCCCATCCATCACATCATAATACAAAACATAATTGAATTTGATATTGGGTTTAAAGCGAACATACTGGTCCCAAAAATTCCAGATATAGTCGTTGCGTTTGTCCGGACGTGTTCTTCTAAAACCCATGCCCGGATCCAGCAGATTGGTATACAATGTAACTTCCAGGGGTTCATCCTGCATGTTTTTCAGGATGCTCTGTGTTTTCTCAGCAATCGTATTTGCCTGGTCCCTGGTGCCATCCCAATATCCGATATATCCAGGTCTGGAAGTGAGATAACCTGCTACCATAACCGAAAGGAAGACTGTCAGGTAACGGACTGCTTTCTTACCTCTCGATACCAGTTCTCTTCCATGCAGTAAACTCAGGTAGCTGAATGTAACAAACATATAGGTGATAAGCGCATAGTACATAACATCCCTGGTGGTGATCAGTCCTTTCAACATCCGGTAAGCTCTACCCTCGATACTCAGGAACCAGGTGAGGTCACGCACAAAATCATATTCCTGCCACAATCCCCCAATTCTTTGCAACACAAACAACAGGATAAAAGTGGCAATAGCTGCAACGATCTGGTAGTTGGTGATACTGCTCATGAACATGCCTATAGCCGTATAGGCACAAACAACCAGGTAAAAAGCAATGATCCCTGCGCATAGATGTCCAACATCAATATTTTTGATACTGAAAGCGCCGATGATCATGAATCCTGCCATGATCGACATCAACAAGAGATTGTAACCCATTATTGCCAGGTACTTTCCCCATACGATCTGACTGAGCTTTACCGGGGAGGAATAGAGCAGTTTCACCGTTCCGTTATTAAATTCCCGGTTGATCAATCCCATTGTCAACAGGGGAATAAACAGGTAGAGATTGTTGAATATATTTCCAATAAAACCTTGCTGTCCCTGCCCCATGAAGATCGATTTGGTAAGGGACCCAAACCCTTTGAACGAAGGGTTGGTCCGCATGAATGAGTCTTGAAAATTGGCCATCATCTCAAGCGATCCCGTATAGAAGACTGCACAAATGACCACGAAAATCAGGGTTAGAAACCAGGCCACCGGCGAGAAAAATAAATTCCAGAGCTCTGTTCTGGCAATCTTAAATATCATTTTCATCCGTATTTATTTTAATTCTTATTGAATGGTTTGGGTGGATAATTGTTTGAAGATGTCATCGAGCTGACCTTTTTCAAGATTCACTTCACGGATGCGCCAGTCTCTTTGCACACCAGCCACTATGATCCTTTCAGTGATGTCTTCTTCTCCATCGAAAAAAATACGGGCTTGTTTATCGGTAAGATATTCAGCCCTGGTAATGCCCTGCACCTGCTGCAATTCAATTACAGGCGGAGGATTGGCAAATCGTACCAATACACTTTGAGGCTGCATATAATTATTGAAAGCATCCATCGAATCGGAAAATATTATCCTCCCCGATTCGATCATGATCACTTCCCTGCAGAGCAGATGGATCTCAGAGAGGATATGAGAAGAAAGCAATACCGTTCTTTCCCGGGCAATCTCCCTGATCAGTTTGCGTGCTTCGATCAGTTGATTGGGATCGAGACCATTGGTAGGTTCATCCATCACCACGAGCTTTGGCTTATGGATAATGGCCTGGGATATACCTACCCGTTGCCGGTAACCGCCTGACAAATTCCTGATCACCCTTTTGCTGAAATGTGTGATACCGGTCTTTTCTTTTGCCTCTGCTACGGCAGCTTTTACTTTGCGGCTTTCTATTTTCCGTAACTCAGCAGTATAAGTCAGGTATTCATCCACGGTGAGGTCCAGGTATACCGGAGGGTTTTGAGGAAGGAAGCCAATAGACTGCTTGGCGAGTTCAGGTTGCTTCCTGATATCGGCACCGTTGATGAATACATTGCCTTCGGTTTGGTTAAGTGCACCACAAATGATATTCATGGTGGTGGACTTGCCTGCACCATTGGAACCAAGCAGGCCAATGATCCCGTTATCCGCGATCTCTATATTGATATCGCGAATGGCCCAGTTGGCGCCGTAACGGTGAGAAAGGTTTTCTGTTTTTAAAATCATGCATCTGTATTTATAAATTTTTGTGGAAGAGGCATAACCCGGCCTGGTCAATACAGTTTCCTGTTTTGAACCGGGGTGATCTTACAGCTGGTCCGAAGACCAGTTGTTGTTCTAATCGATTTAGAAAAAATGTTGAGGGCTTATCCGGGTAACCGGAATCCCGCATTCAGGGCAATATCCCTGATGGCATTGAATTTTTTCAGTATAAGCGTTTTGCCTGCATTAATGCTTTCGAATTCCTGTGGCGTATAATAAAAAGCTGCTGTGAGAAAAGCCCTGAGATCTTCCGATTCTCCCGGAGGAGCTACCGGGTCTGGCATGCCCATCCAGATGGCAAATGCATTTTTGAAATACTTCATGAATCCCAGGTTTTGAGCAGGAGGAACCGTATAGATTCCGAGGAGAACGAATGGAGTACCAGAGTAAATATCTGTGGAAGTCATTGCTTTGGCAGCAGTTCTCGAGATGCTGAAAAAGTCCCTGCTTAGATGCTGGTAGGCATCCCTTTTCAGCCGTCTTTCTGCCAGTCCGGCAAGCAGCGATGATAAATACATTCTTTGCTCGTCTGCATTCATCGCCTCCACATCTTTTACGGAAATAGCCACGGTATTGAACCCATGAAAGGACGTCCAGCCATCAGCTATATCAATGTTCTGTTCCGGGTGGAGGGTCCAGATAGAATCAACAAAGAAGAGGCTTGGGATCTGAAAATTTTCGGGTAATCCGGGAAGGAATTCCTGTTTCAGCAAATGCAGTAATGCCGGAATTCTGCTCTTGTTTGAAACAGGTTTGAAATTAATGCTCTGTTTGCTGTAAAAGGTATAGGATAAAGACAGCGTTATATAGGTATACTTCGGTTGTCCTTCGTTGTTACCAACATGTTTCCGGTGAATGGTGTCATTGCAGAAACCGGCAATGCCGGTGGCATTATAGAATTCATAGATTGCATGATCTACCGGATCATTGGGATTGTCTTTTACAACGAAATAGTTTTCGTCCTCATCGCTGGGAACAAGTGCATTTTCTTTGCGGCAACTTACAACGGAAAGCAATAATGCAATCAGACAGCAGGTGATCGTTGACGTTGGTAGTATTCGTGGCAATAATTGTTTCATGATACTGTGGAGTTAGGATGAATGATGGAATGGGTTATTGCTTACGGGGGCGTGCAGGTCTTGGTTCATTGGTAAGCGATCCCTGATTGAATTCGATCTCATCTTTGGGAATGGGTACAATATAGGCTGCAGCGTCCTGCTCATAAGGCCCCAGTTCATAATATCCGTAGTCTACATGCGCACTACCTGAAAACGTGTAAGTGCGGTGCCTGATCGATTTGCTGAACGGATATTTCGAGTTTACTCCATAGCGACGCAGATCGAACCACCGATGTGTTTCAAAACAAAGTTCCTTTCTCCGTTCACCCCTGATCTCGTTCATAAGCACTGCCCCTTCTGAAGTCACAGGTGTAAGTGCATCTGGTTTGAAGCGTCTCTTTCTCAATTCTTGTAATGCGATCCGGGCTTCTTCAAACTGTCCGAGTGCGGCAAGCGCTTCGGCTTTGTTCAGGTAAACCTCGGAAAGACGAACAAGGTACATGGCAGAAACATCGTCGTTGGTACCGTTCAGATCTTTTCTCTTTTTTCCCAGTTTCAGGTAACCTTTGCTGGTTTGAATAAAGAATACCTGACGGCGAAGGTCCTCCTGAGCATAGATGCCTGCAAGATCATCCGATATTCTGTAGAAGCCATTTGCCGGAGCGTCCTGGCTTATATTCATGAGAACAGGGAATGGATCTTTTCCCATCGTAAATACAACTTCATCAGCATTCCGGATGAGAAAATTGTTTCCCGCGATATGATTGTTGAGGTCAACCAACCGGTATTTATTGTTGCTGATCACTTTGCCGGCATACAATACTGCTTGCTCATAGTTCTCCATGAAGAGATACACCCTGCTCAGCAAAGCCTGTACAGCTGCCTGATTGGGGCGGATGGTAGAAGTGGTATTGGCGCCTGACAACTCCTGCTCAGCCAGCAGCAGGTCAGCAACAATCTGATCATATACCTGCTGAACGCTGCTGCGGGAAGCGAATTGATCCTTAATAGCAGGGTCTGTTTTTAAAGGAACGCCAAAATCATTGGCTGCCGTCGATGGCTTATATGGCTTTCCATAAGTATTCACCAGGATAAAATAATAGAAGGCCCGAAGAAAGTGGGCTTCCCCGGAAATCCTGTTCAATGCAGTAGCAGGTTCTCCCTTTTCTCTTAAGTCGGGGATAAGGTGAAGAATTGTATTGATACGCACGATCCAGGCATATAGTCCCGCAAAAATGCTATTACTATTTATCGGATTCCCTTCGTTATCTATTGCCGGATCAGGCTGCCAGTAATAATATCCGGTATTCATGGTCCGCAGGCCATCGTAGGTGACATTTTCGGGCTTTCCTAATTCCACATCATCATCCATGGTAAACCACATGTCAGGAATAGAATTGTCTAACTTGTTGTATACTTCTCCAACCAGTAGCTCATCGAGATCGGCAGTTGTTTCAATGAAACTTTTATTCTGGGAATAGGAAGCAAGGAATTTTTTGCAGGATATGCCACTGATGGATAGTATGCAAAACAAGGAAACAAGTATGTTGTTGGTAGTTGAATGCATGGTCTTGTTTTTAGAAACTAAGATTGAAGTTGAGCGCATACACTGGTCTGATTGAAAGGTTAATATTGGGCGCAGATCCGGATTGTGATGGATCCTGACCACGCAGCGCTTTGTTGGCAATGGTAAAGAGATTGGAACCTGTCAGTTGAACGGTAGCGCCTTTGATATGCCATTGACTGCAGATTTCACGCGGGAGCATATAACCTAAGGATATGTACTGCAGTTTCAGGTAGTCTCCTTTCACTACCCGCAGATCGGAGAAATCGTACATCTGGTAATAATCGTTGGCAAAAGACATGTTGAGTAATGTGGGACTGTTTCTCCACCAGGGAAACACTGCGTCTCCTGAGATTGCCGGAATAGTGGTAGTCTTTTCATCTCCCGGGGTACGCCATCTGTTTACGAATTCTTTACGCAGGTTTTGTTGGGAGCTGGGCCGGTATGTTCCATAATTACCTGATGCGATCTGCATCAAACGGACTTTATTGCCGAGACTATAGGTGAGGGTAAAACTGAGCGACCAATTTCTGTAAAGGAAGGTATTGGTTAGCCCTCCCTGTAATACTGGTTCCCTTCTACCAGACTCAACCATCACTACATTGAAGAGTTGTTCTTTTGTTAACTTATTGTACTCAGAAGCAAGTGTTGCTGCATTTTCAGGTTCTGCTCCATAAAATACAGGAAAACCACGGGTAGGATCCAGCGTTTTAAAACGATAAGAATAGAATGTGTTCACCGATTTTCCATTGACGGGCACTTTGCCATTCAGGAAATCTGTATAGGTGAGGGCAGCGAGGTCAACCAGCACATTGCGGGTTTGGAGATTGTTGTTGATAAGCCTGTTGAATACCTGTCCGAGCTGCGGATCGAACCGCCATAAGAGTCCATTTTTATTTTCTGTTCCTTTATTGTTGATGATTCTGAAATGAAGGCCGATTTCCACGCCCTGGTTCTCAACAGTCCCTCCATTTACCACGTAGGTAGTTAACCCATTTACAGCTGATACTTTTTTATTCAAAAAGGCATTGTTGGTTTTGCTGTAGAAATACCCCAGGGAGCCGCTGATCCTTCCGCTCAATACCGAGAATTCGATACTCCCATTGTAGTCATGCTTTTTTTCCCAGCTGAGGTCCGGGTTGGGAAATGAAACCATGCCAGCGCTAAAGGAACCATAATAACTATCGAGTGCCCCCTTTTTGATCACCGCATTAGGCGATTGCCCTGGTAACATATTCCCTTGAGTTCCGTAAGAGAATCTCAGTGCCGCAAAGTCTACCCAGGATAGATTTCGTAGCAGGTCTTCCTGCATATTCCATCTGCCGGATAATGCCCAGGTGGGCAGGAATTTCTCATTGCTCCTGGACCCGAAAGCATTCGAATACTCCTGACTGGTAGTAGCAGTGATCACATAACGTTCATTGAATACCCAGGTGGAAGTCAGAAAGGTTCTTATGGAGTTCTGAAGATCTGCTGTGATAGTGCCCGATGCATTGTTTCGCAGCCAGTTCCTGTAAGTGATATATTTGGCCAGATCGATATCCGCAAAACTCATTCCGCGGTTTGGATAATATCCTCTTCTGATATGATCATATGAATTGTTCCGGTTGGAGATCAATTCAGCTCCGATAGCGGATGTTAATTGATGTTTTTTTTGACGGTCGAGAAATTTGCTGATATCCAGGCGGCCATTGATGGTGTAATTCTGTCTCCTGACTGTTTGCTGACGGAGCTCGCCACCAAAAGGTATCAAATCCCGGTTTGGCTCAAAAATATTTGTAAGGATATTGTAAGAAGGATTTCTGATCTGTGCTACCCATTCCGTATTTTCTTCAAACCAGATTTGGTGATCGGCATTTCCACCTGTGTAAGCCAGCGTTGAATTGAATTGAATACCCTTTGAAATTTCAAATCCAAGATTAGCGCCTGCAGTATATTCACTGTTCTCTATCGTTTCTCCGGTATGATTTATTTCGTTGATTATATTCATTGTTTTTGAATCATAGAAAGACGTAGTGAAGGTATTGGAGCTGATGGTAGAGTAGTAATACAATGAACCATCTTCGTTGTACAATGGAATGGCGCGGCTGGTTCCGTAAGCATAATTGAGCAAGCCGATTTCCTGTGGTGTGTACCTTCGTTTCCCCTGGTTCAACTGCACAAAAAGCTCAGCTTTAAATTTTTTGTAATTCAGAAGCAGGTTCAAAGATCCAGTCAGGCGTTTATTGTTTTCCTTTTTGATCACTCCGGGTTCTGTATTGTATCCTACTGATGCGCGATAAGATGCCGAAGCGCTACCTCCGGATATACTGAGGGTGTGATTGGTAGCCAATACGTCTTGCATCGTGTTTCCCAGCCAGTCGGTGTTGACAGTTTCCGCTTTGTCGACCCTTTGTTTGAAGGTATTATAATCTATGACTCCATCGTAATATTCAAGAATAGCTTTTTCATAAGCTTCCAGGCCGCTGCCACGTAAAGTCATTTTTTTCTGGATCATTTCGCGGGAAAGCTCCACGCGCTCGCGGGAATCCATCATATAGATCGATCTGTCTGTGTAACGGGGCCTTCGAGTGAAGCTTCCTGTTACATTGTAGTTAATGGTTGGCGGTCCGGGCTTTCCTCTCTTGGTAGTGATCACGATCACGCCATTGGCAGCCCTTACGCCATATAACGCCGCAGCTGTTGCATCTTTCAATACATCGATCTGCTCGATGTCGTAAGGATTTAAACCGGAAATGGCATTGCCCAGTAGATTTACGAAATCCGGATCATTGATTCTGTCAGCAGGTATAGGGATTGGATTGGTGCGGATGATTCCATCCACCACCCAAAGCGGTTCGCGCGAACCAAGTATTGTGGAAGTTCCTCTGATACGTAATTTGGGGGCAGCGCCCGATTGCCCGGAATTCTGCATGAAAGTAAGTCCGGGTACCCGACCTTCCAGCATCTTATCAACCGTGTTCAGTCCGGGTTGCATCACTGAATCCATTCTTAAGGAAGTAACAGAACCCGTCAGGTATTTTTGTTTGATCTTTTGATAACCGTTGTAGATCACAGCTTCATCCAGCACTTCATTGGAGCGGGCCATTTTGATGACCACATTTTGTGATTCGGGAAATACCAGCTGGCTGAACTTTTCATCAATGTCCCGCTGGCGTGATCGCTCAACAGTCACTACCCGGAACTTTTCGCCATTGAGCCGCAGGGCAATGGGCGTGAAACCAACAGCAGTTATGTCCAGTATTTCATCTTCATTCACCTCCAGTGCAAACTGCCCGTTGGCGCCGGAAGTAGTGCCACGTTTGGTTCCCCTGATGCGTATGCTCACATTGGAAATGGCCTGGTTGTCTGCATCCACAATTCGACCGCTCACAGGAGGGGCATCTTTGTAAACGGTAGCAGGCCGGTAAGAAAGAACAACTGTTTTTTCTTCGATGGCAAAGCTCACAGGCTGGTTGCTGAATACCAGTTGCAGCAGTTCCTGCAAAGGCATATTGTACACCGAGAGTGTAACAGGTTTTGTATTATCCAGTATCTCCTGATTGTAGAAGACCAAATAACCTGTTTGTTCTTTGATGGCAGTGAATACATTCTTCAGTGGAATGTCTTTTCCGGAGATCGTCACTTTCTGTGCAGTCCCTGATGCATGCACCTGTAAGAAAACGATGGTCAAAAGCAGGGCGGTTAGTTTCATAACCAGCAGAATTTTGGTGAAGGGGCTTCGTCTTCCCCGCTGGCAATTAGGCACAAGCGGGTTTGAACCTGACCCGGAAGCAGTTTTTTGCATACCTTTGGGTAAGTTTTGGTGGTGAACTAATAGTAGGACTAATCGCCTCGTTAGCGCCAATAAAACTGCTGCCGGGAGTGGAACAAACACTTCCGGCTTTTTATTGGCCTGGTGAAAACAAAGGAAGGTTAATGGTAGCCGGAATTGCACCAGCATTCATGGAAGGATAGGTCTGCTATGGTTATTATCTGAACGTACAATTGTTGATGCTCCCTACTTTGGAAGCACGATAAGCTTTCTGCCCTCCAAACGGTAACGAATACCCGATTGTTCGAGCACATTCAATACGCCTTTGAGCGACATACTCCTGGAGAGCTCTCCGCCAAACCGGAGGGCCGGTCTTTCATTCTCATACACCACTTCTATATCATACCAGCGTTCCAGTTGCTTCATCACTTCTTCCAGCGGAGTGCCTTCAAATTTGAAAAGTCCACGCTGCCAGGCCATCACTTTGGGGATATCCGCATTGCTGATCACCCGAACCATATCTGTCACCTGCGCCTGCTGACCAGGTTTGATCACAACACCATTTACTTTCACACTGCCATTGATCAGAGTTGTGTTGAGGCTTTTATCGTTATCATAGGCGCTGATATTGAAATCAGTGCCGAGCACTTCTATTGCTGCTTTGTTACGTGCATTCACAATGAATGGCTGTTTCGCGTTCTGCTTCACCTCAAAATAGGCTTCTCCATCAAGCTCCACTTTCCGGTGTTTACCATTGAAGACAGTGGGATAACGAATGGAGCTGGCTGCATTGAGCCACACGCGGGTACCATCGGGAAGTGTGATCTCAAACTGTCTTCCCCTTGGCGTGGTCATGGTATTGTATGCTGTTGCTGCCTTGCTTTCTGTTACAGGATCATAGGTGAGCCGGCCATTCTGCATCGTCACTTCCGATCCGTTCTGTTCAGTCAGCCTGCCATTACCGATGCTGTCGAGCACAATCTGTGAGCCATCTGCCAAAGTGAGGATGGCGCCTGATTTGCCCGGCACAATCAATGTATCTTTCATTGACGACACAACCTGCCGGGTTGCTGGCTCCTGATGACGGCCCAGCCATACATAGGTTCCGATGCCCAGCAATACAACGGCCGCAGCAGCATACCTTATGAAGCCCCTTCTGAGGAATGGGATCTGTGGAGGAGCTGATACCGGCAATGGAGCTGCCAGCTCAGGTATCTGATCCTGTATTTTAGCATAAATAGACTCCCCTGCCCCGGCTATAACTGCCAGTTCCCTCGCAATCACTGCGGGATCATCCAGTCTCTGCACCATTTCCCGGTTTTCACCGGATTCAGCCAGCCATTGCTCCAGCAGCACTGTTTCTTCAGCGTTCAAAGGCTCGTGCAGGCGTTTCTTTAATAGTGAAACTATTGTATTGTATTGTGCAGCATTCATGATTGTAAATAGAAAACGACTGAAGGATTATTTTGTATTGATGAAAACCAGAAAAAAAGAAAAAAGATTTTCCTTTTTTATGATCTCCATTCGCAGGGTCTTGAGAGAACGGGCCAGGTGGTCCCGTACAGACTGATTATTGATGCCCAGCTTTTGCGCGATCTCTTCATTGCTGAAGCCCCCGAGATACCTGAGCTTGAAGATCTCTTTTCCCCGGGGTGGTAATTGTTCAATCTGGTGGTATATCTCCTGCAGGAGCTCTGCATACATATCGGCTACAGAAAATTCCTCCTGCGGATAGCTAATGGCGGCCACTTCGCTTTCTTTCCGGCTTTTTACCTGCTGGTGCTTAAGCAGATCGAGTGTTGCATTCCTGGTAGTACGCCTGAGCCAGGCAGCCGTTTCAGGCAAAGAAGTGAATTGGTGACGGGATTTCCAGAATTTGACAAAAGTATCGGCCACGATATCTTCAGCTTCACTTTTGCTGTTGAGCATTTTATAGGAAAGATGGAAAAGCCCGGGAAACATTCTATTATAAAAAACCGCGAAAGCTTGCTTATCAGCATTCGCGATCAAAGGGAGTAATTCCTCTTCATTGTATGGTAGGGACCCTGGCAACCGGGGGGTAGATTATAATAGTGCCCGCAAACTAAGAAAAAATGCTACATGAGCCTAGAAGTGAAAAAAACTAAAGTTGTGGGTTAAAAAATAAGGGCGGCTGCAATTGTTGAAAAAAATCCATCTCCGATCATATTTCGGAACTGGTTAACCCAAACTTTTTTTTGAACGTAAAATAAAAATGAGATAAATTCTCAAACCCCAGATCGAGATAAAAATCCGCTGGTTTTTCCTTTTTTTGTTTGATGCGATACATTGCTTCATCCAGGCGTCTTTCTCTCAGCCATTGTTTCGGTGTGGTGTTGAATGTTTTGGCAAAATCTCGTTTAAAGCCAGAAACACTTCTTCCCGTAAGTTTCGCGAATGCTTCCACCGAAACATTAAACATATAATTTTGATTCATAAAATCATCCAAATCTATTTTGTAAGGTTCGGAAAAATCGAATAATACGTTTTTTAGATCAGGGTTGCTTTGAAGTATTAATTCAATCGCTTCCATGATTTTTAAGTTTGCCAATTTGGGCGTGGCTTCTTTCGTTCTATTGATATATGGACCAAGCGAAAGAAAATAAGCGTTGAGGAACTCATCTGGCTCAAAGAACAGTTTTTGTTTGTTCTTATTTCTGTTTTCCACGATTATTTTATTCTGCAAAGCATACTGGCGAAGGGTTTCACTGTCTAACGAAATCGAGATAAATTGATATTTCCCCGCTTTTCCGGGATATTTGACAGTTCGGATAAGTTGATTTTTTCTAACCAGGATAATTTGATTTTCGGAAATAACTGTATTGCCATCCGCATAAAAAGCGTGGGTTTCGCCCGACATTTGAAATCCCAAAAAATGCTCGGGTATAAATTCTTCATCTCCTCTGTATTTTTCAAATGCACAGGAATACACCAATTTATCGAATATGATTTCGCTACTTTCTGCCATATTACAAATATCTAAAAAAAATTAAGCAAATATCCTGGCCCCGGCTTCTGCAATTTCTTTATCCTGTTCAACACTTCCACCTGAAGAACCTATCGCACCTATGATGTTTCCATTTGCATTTTTTATCACAGTACCTCCGGGAATAGTCAAAAGCCCACCGTTGGAATTAAGCATTCCGTAACCGTGAAAGCCCGCACCTGAAATGATCGTACCCATAATCTCGCTATTCACACCAAACATTACAGCTGTTTTTGCTTTCTTTACTGCAAAATCAATTACGCCATATACACTGTCTAATCTTGCAAATGCCATCAAATGTCCACCTGTATCAACTACAGCAATACTTACAGGAATGTTTAAGGATTTTGCTTTCTCTATCGAAGCATTCAATGCTTTAGATGCTTCATTGAAATTTATATTCATAATTGTTTTGCTTATTGTTGAATGAGTAGAAAGCACAGATTCCAGCCTGTGCTTTCGTGGAGATGATTTAACTTTTTACTGTCCAGGCTTCTGCCTGCAATTGTTTTATGAAGTCTTCTGTTTCTTTCGGATGCACGTTTCTGAAATTTGAATTATCATCCAACGCTACATTTACAATTGTCTCTGCCATTGATTGTGGGTCTAATTGGTTGTTCAGTGATTCCGCAGCACCGTCAAAAGCTGTTGGTGGCGTAAAGTTCTTTCCGGGGTTATACCAGCGGAAAATAGAGTCCACGCCACGGTCGTTGAATCCTGTACCAAAAACACCGGGATTACAGGTAGCGATTTTGATATTAAATTGTGCCAATTCAGTTTTCAAACCTTCGGCAATGGATTCCATAGCGTGTTTTGAAGCACAATAAGCCGCCACATAAGGAACCGTCCAAAGGCCACCCATTGAAGTAGTGAACACTATTTTCGCTGATTTTTTCTGGCCTACCCATTTTTTGATAAAACCTTGTGATAATTGCAGTCCACCAAAAACATTCACGTCAAACATATAACGTATCAAATCTAAAGGTTGCTCAGCAATCGGACCACCTTCCATAATTCCTGCATTACTGATAAGAATATCGATATCGTATTTGCTGACGATGTATTCAATATCACGGGAATCCGTTACATCCAATTTATCTGCCATTAATTCAATACCTGATTCTTTAGCCTCACGAATCAAATCACTCATTTGAGGATACACTTCGGCTGTTGCGATTACCTTGTAGCCTTTTTTCGCCAAATCGAATGCAGCAATTTTTCCAAAACCGCTTGCTGCTCCTGTAATCAAAATTGTTTTGCTCATTATTGTATTGATTTAAATGTTTAATACAAAGTTGAGCTAACTGGAATTGTTTTTTATTGCTGGTAAGTTCAAATATTTATTGGCAGAAAGGTCAGTTCATAATGATGAACTTAATAGTTCAAATTGTTTTTTCAGGCAAACACTGGCACCACTGCCTGTCTTTCACTGTCAGCGGCGTTGCCGCACTGGAAAAAAGCGCCCCAATAATAATTACCCTGTACCGCTCTTCATCTTTCCATTCTATCCATAATAACCTTAATTTTACCATCGTTACAATCAAACCCTATCCTACCCAACAATAAACTCTGATTTGGCCCAAACTACCGCTTCTATTGATTAGTGCAGCTTTTTATAATGATCCACAGTTTCCGGAGCGCTTTGCCCAGGGCGAAGAAAATGCATTCCGGCAGGTTTTTGACACCTATCTCAATCCCCTTTGTTTCTTTGCTCAGAAACTGATTGGCAGCCGCATGGAGGCTGAAGACATTGTAAGTATTGCTTACTACAAACTCTGGCAAAGACATAAGGACTTTTCTACAGCTGCAGGGATCCGGTCCTTCCTCTACACTACCGTCCGGAACCAATGCCTGGATTACCTGAAACACCAGAAAGTAGTAGCAGCAGCGCATCTTCCCAATCCCCTTACTGATAGTGGGATTGAAGCAAAAATGTACCAGGGTGAATTACTCCAGCTGATATATATGGAGATCCATTCATTACCTGAACGTGCCAGGCAGATCCTGGAATGGAGCTTTATAGAGGAATTGTCCACCACCGAGATCTCAGTGAAAATGCAAATGACCGAATCCCATGTACGCGTGGAGAAATCCCGCGCGCTGGTTCAGCTCCGGGCCGCTTTACGCAAAAAGGATTTGTGGGACTCCACTCTTCTGCTTGCCTTACTCTGGCAGTCGTCCTGATAAATATCTTAAAAAATTAATCGTTTTTCTGTAGCGAAAGAACGGGAAGATCGTTTTAGTGATATGCAGAACGATCTTGTATTCAGTGATGAGCTATTGGCAGTACTATTCAAAAAGTGGTCAGACCAGCCGTTAACTCCAGCAGAGGAGCAATTGCTGGCCGGATGGCTGGCGGCTTCGCCATCCAACAATAAAGCCATCGATGAAATACTGGATGAAAATTGGGTAAAAACAAACCTGAAAGGTTGGAATAATCCCAATGCAGAACAGATCTGGGACCGCTCCCGGGCTCAGGCCGCGGTGGTCACTCTCAACAACAGAAAAAGGCTCATTCCCTACTGGGTCCGTTTTGCCGCAGCGATGGTGCTGATTGCAACGGGTGCCTGGTTCTGGTGGCCGCAACCAAATGCAGATAAACAAGTGATCACCGAAGCGCAGCAAAGTGATACAAAAGATATTCCCCCGGGAACCCGGATAGCCACCCTGACCCTTTCAGACGGGTCCAGCATTTTGCTCGACAGCGTAACCAATGGCAAACTTGCCAGCCAGGGAAATACCGAGATCAGGAAAGATACTGCGGGACGTGTAAGCTATTCCGTTACGCACAATGGCAGGTCCACTGAAGACATCAGGTACAATACCATGTCTACGCCCAATGGAGGCCAATATCAACTTGTACTGCCTGACGGAACCATAGTGTTCCTCAATGCAGCATCTTCTATCACCTACCCCGTTGCATTCACCACAAATACACGGACAGTTAAAATTACCGGGGAAGCCTATTTTGAAGTTGTCGCTGATGCCAGGCAACCTTTCATTGTGGAAACAAGCAAAGATAAAATAACGGTATTGGGTACCCGATTCAATATCAATGCCTATGCCGATGAAAAAGTGGTCAAATCCTCTCTCATGGAGGGATCTATCAAAGTGAATGACCGAATACTGAAGCCCGGCGAGGCTTATAGCAACGGGAAAGTATTTGCCACCAATACCGATCAGGACATAGCCTGGAAGAACGGCATTTTTGATTTCAACAATGTTTCCGTTCAGGATGCCATGCGGCAATTGAGCCGTTGGTACAATGTCCAGGTAGTTTATGACGAACCTGTTGATGAAACCTTTATTGGGAAGATCGGAAGAAACCTTACACTTAACCAGGTGCTGAAAACGATGGAAGGCGCCGGTGCTCATTTCAGACTCGAAGGCAAAACCCTTCACGTTTCACGATAACCTTATCCTGCGATCATTACTATCCTGCAAAAAGAAAGGCAGTGGGGATACTGCCTTTCAAGATTCCGGGATTGGTTCAAACTGCGTGTAACAATTTTTCTTCAAAACCCAAAACTGCAACTAAGTTATGTGTTTTTATCGATCTGCCTCACCAGGGCGGCCTGGAGGCTTTTTAACCAAAATGCTCAGGGGTATGAAAATTACTGCCATTCTTTTACTGCTGGGTTGTTTGCAGGTAAGCGCCTCAGCTGTATCACAAACGATCACTTATTCCGGAAAGGAAGCGAGTCTTGCCACCATTATTTCAGTGATTGAAAAACAAACGGGCTATTTGGTATTTGCCAGCAAAAAACAGATTGAGCAGGCAAAGCCTGTAACAATAGAAGCCAGGCAAATGCCCATGGAAGTTTTTCTGAAAAAAGTATTGGATGACGGCCCACTGGAATTTTCGATTGAAGGGAATACGATTTCCATCAAACTGAAAAAAGATCCTGCTCCGCCAAAGGAAAAATCCGCGCCACCTGTAAGTGGCCGTATCATAGATGCTAACAACCAGCCACTCGCCGATGTGAGCATACGCATCAGGGGAACCCGGAAAGGCACTACCTCCGGTGCGGACGGGCAATTTTCCCTGGAAGTGAATGAGGGAGATGTACTGGATATCTCCGCTGTCGGATTCCAGCCTATTGCCATGCGGCTTAATGGCGATCTGTTCCGTGTGGTGCCAGTTGATCGTCCGGCCCGCAATCAACAACCAGGTAGTGCAGAAGACAACAGTCAGTTACTGCGTGCCGGCAAACAAAATGTATCCATCAAATTGATACGCGCCAGCGCCGTGCTGGATGAAGCCGTGATCTACAATGGCTACCAAAAGATCAAACAGAAATACCTGACGGGTTCCGTTACTTCCTTAAAAATGGATTCAGTGATGCAGCCAGGACTGAACACTGTTGATAAGATGCTGGAAGGACGGGTACCCGGACTTACTTTCATGCAAAACTCAGGGCAATCGGGCGCTGCTCCCAAACTGCGCATCAGGGGCACTTCCACCATACTCGGATCAAGGGAACCTCTCTGGGTGGTGGACGGGATCATCCGCACCAATCCTATTCCCATTCCTGCAGACAGGATCAATGATCCGGATTTCGTAAACTTACTGGGCAATGCCATTTCCGGATTGAATCCTTACGACATTGATCAGATCGATGTATTGAAAGATGCAACAGCAGCAGCATTGTATGGCGTAAGGGCCGCCAATGGCGTGATCGTGATCACCACCAAGAGAGGAAAGCCAGGACCGCCGACTGTCAACTATAATGTAACAGGAACCTTCACACGAAGACCCCGGTACTCAGACAGATCGATATATATGATGGACTCCCGCGAGCGTGTGGATGTATCGAGGGAAATGATCGAAAAACAAATGCTCCTCCGGGGCAGTGGCATTGAAGCTTACGAGAAAGCCATCCTTGATTATTACGATGGCAACATAGATTATGCTACTTTCAAACAAAGGGTAGACAGGGCAGAAACAATCAACACAGACTGGATGGGCAATACGATGCGGGATGTGTTTGCCAGCAATCACACGCTCAGTGTTTCCGGCGGAACCCATTCTGCTTCCTACCGTGCATCCATCGGCTATAATACCGAGCCGGGAGTGATCAAAAAAGAAAGTAATGATCGATATACCAGCTCCATGAACCTTCTGCTCAATTACAAAAAATTCAGAGCTGATCTTATTGTCCAGTTGAACCAGGGGAAACGCAGGTATACACCTCAGGAAATCGGCCTGCTCAATTATGCTTACGGAACCAGCCGCGCCATTCCATTGTACAACGAAGATGGTTCCTTGTATTATTATTCAACGGTCGGATCCAATTTCTCGAATACCTTCTATGATTTCAAAACGATGAATATCATCAATGAAATGGATCATACCGGAGAAACAGTCAGGACCAATGAATATATTGCCAGTGCAAACCTGAGCTACGAAATTTCAAAAGGCATTCAATTCAATTCCACCCTGGCTTACACAGGTGGAAACGCCGATCATGAAACCTGGTTTGAAGAAAAAACAGAATGGGCCGCAAAGATCAGGAATCCCTCTTACTCTCCCATTCAAGGTACTTTTCAGCCCAGACGGAACTTGCTCCCTTTCGGTGGCGAGCTTCGCCAGCAAACGGTAAGAAGACAAAACTATACGATCAATGGCCGGCTCGATATCAGCAAATTCCTCGACCGTCAAAAAAAACATCAATTGACCTCGGCCATAGGAACAGAGCTGATCTCAAACCGGAACAATTCATTCGATCATATCAGCAGGGGATACTATCCGGACCGCGGGCAGAGCTTTGCCAATATAGACCTGACTACCTATACCAGTTTTGCCACATGGCTGCAGCAAAATGGAGCCGGCATCATCAGGAACGAACTTCAAAATTCAATCAGGACATTTCTTACTTCCACCTACATATTCAATGAACGTTACGTAATTACTGCTACTACCAGCCAGGAGTACTCGAATGCTTTTGGCTCCAGGAGCAATGAAAAATTCCTGCCCACCTGGGCATTGTCCGGCAGATGGAATCTGCAGGAAGACCTCCTGCGAAAACTATCATGGGTAGACTTTGCGGCGCTGAAATTTTCATATGGAACACAGGGGAATATGCTGCCCGGTCAATCTCCCAACGCAGTCATACAAAAGGGAACGCTCGACAGTTATTATGAAGCTTTTGGCTCCAGTATTGTTTCATTTTCCAATCCGGACCTAAGCTGGGAAAAGAAACTTGACTACAATGGCAATATCGAGTTTTCGATATTGCAAGGCAGGATCAGTGGCTCCCTCGGCTATTTCTATAGCAAAACCAATAATGCCTTCCTGGAGAAAAAAGTTTCATTAATGAATGGGGTAAGGTCTTACGTGGTAAATGGTGGA
Organism: Pseudobacter ginsenosidimutans; assembly: GCF_007970185.1. Lineage (NCBI taxonomy): Bacteria > Pseudomonadati > Bacteroidota > Chitinophagia > Chitinophagales > Chitinophagaceae > Pseudobacter > Pseudobacter ginsenosidimutans. The sequence continues at coordinate 6,893,220 of NZ_CP042431.1, forward strand.
ACTGTGGAGAACCAGGGCGTGGAAATTGACCTGCATTTTAAAGTCATCAATAATAAGAGAACAGGGAATAAAAATGGATTCCTGTGGCGGTTCGATCCACAGCTTGGACAGGTGTTCAACCGGCTTATCAACAATAATCTGAAATCCCGGAATGTACTGGTTGACGAGGCTGCCCTCACTTATGCAAATTTCCTGAATGGCAGTGTGCCTATCAATGGAAAAGCTGTAAACACTTTCTATTCTTACCGTTTTAAAACACTGGACCCATCCTATGGTTTCCCTGTATTTTATGGCGCAGAAAATGAAAACGCGGCAGCGCTGCTTACCAAATACAATAAAATGACAAAGGATCAGGTCTACAATGCAGTAATGGTTGAATCAGGAAGAAGAGAACCAGTATTGCAGGGAGGGATCAGTAACAGTTTTGTGTACCGGAACTGGTCGCTCAGTTTTACACTCACCTATAGTCTTGGTAATAAAGTCCGTTTACTTCAGATCGCGTCGGGCAATTATGGAACATTCAGACCGAGCTCCCAACAAAATATTCGCAAAGAGTTCGTAAACAGATGGCGTTATCCGGGTGATGAGCAGTTCACCAATATCCCGGCCATCAATGGAGCATCGTCCAACAACCAGCCATATCAATATGGCTGGTGGGGCAGCGGTTTACCTGTAAGGCTTAATACAATTTTTGCAACTGATTATTACCAGATGTACGATTTCTCCGATCTGCGTGTAGTAAAAGGAGACTACCTGAAACTTCAATACCTGTCATTAAGCTATATGCTACCGCGTGAAATATGCAGCCAATGGCATATCAAAGGCGCTACGGTACAACTGACAGGTTCCAACCTCTTTACTATCGCCAATAAAGCGCTGCACGGGCAGGATCCATCACAATCAGGATCTGCGCCCAATATCAACCTTTCAATCAGGCCGGTATATGCTATCAACTTCAATCTTAATTTCTAAAAACAAGATCATGTATTCAACCAACAGCAGGATACTTACTTACGTGATTTGCATATTATCCATCAGTGGCATATCCTGCAAAAAATTCCTGGCTTCTTATTCCCAGAACAACAGCTTTATTGAAACAACAAACGATCTTGACGAACTACTGGTGGGTGAAGTATATTTCAAGCTCGGCTATGCCCTGCCTGAAATGTTCTTTACAATGGATGATGATGTAGAAATGGGAAAGCCCGGAAGTAATAATGCCAATGGCCTGCAGGGTAAAGGGACCGGATTTTATTATTGGCTGGCAAACCCCGCCATGGATAACGATGGCACCATTACAACCACTGATTATTTTTATAGCGATCCATATCGAAAAATCGCCAGTATCAATCTGATCCTTCATTCTGTATCAGTATTGAGAGATAAGGGGGAACCCGCTGTCGAGTTGAACAGGATATCAGGGGAAGCTCATTTCCTGCGGGCCTTCTATTACTTCATCATGATGAATATTTATGGAAAGCCTTATAAGCCATCTACTGCGGCCACTGATTTTGGTATTCCATTGAAAACAGACCCTGCCATTAAAGACCAGTTTGCTTCCCGCAGCAGCGCCAAACAGGTATATGAACTGATCATTGCCGACCTGCTGGCTGCTGAACAGGAACTGTCCGGCGCCAATACATCTTCTACTATCCGCGTAAATCAGCCGGCTGTGCAGGCTTTGCTCAGCAGGGTATATCTCTTCATGGAAAACTATGAGAAGGCAATACTTTATGCTGATAAAGTGATCAGCAACAATCGATATCAAATTGTTAACCTGAACAATCATATTGCAGGAAACGATTTTCTCACACGAAATGCAAGCGAGGTAGTTTTTACCATGAGCAGAGATCCCTTTCCAACTGTCATGTTTCTGGGCACTGAGGCTCCTCCGGTAGCATTCTACAGGATCTCGGATGATCTCGCCGGCATTTATTCCCAAAACGACCTTCGCCGGGAAGTATTCTTTATCCCTACCAGTAAAGGATACCTGAAACTGGGGAAAAAGCGGAAAGCGATTAACGGAACGAATGATGATGTTTCCGCCATATTCCTCGTTCGGCTATCCGAGATATACCTGAACAAAGCGGAAGCGCTTGCTGCGCTCGATCGCTTTGAGGAAGCACGAAATACATTACAGGAATTGAGAAAGAAACGATTCAAACCAGATGAGCTTACACCCGTTATTGCAGCAGGAGCAACCCTCATGAACGAGATCCGGGAAGAGCGGAGAAGGGAACTTTGTTTTGAAACACATCGCTGGTTCGATCTTCGCCGCTATGGTGTGAACACGAAATATCCGTACAGTAAATCGATCAGGCATCGCACATATACTTTTACCGGTACTGATCATGTGGACTACGGATATTATGAACTGGGACCTTATCAACAGGATGCTGCTGCCTATATTGTACCCATTCCTCAGGATGAGATCGAGTTCAACAATGGGTTGCTTACTAACGAGCCAAGGCCCGATCGTCAGCGTAAGCAATAAAATTTCCATCATTCATCCCAACTCCTCATAACATGAAACAATATACGCTGCAAATACCATCAACATTAATGGTCACCTGCTGCCTGATTGCATCATTGCTGTCTGTAGTAAGCTGTCGTAAAGAAAATGCACTTACCGCCAGTGATCAGGACGAAAACTATTTCGTTGTAAAAGATAATCCCAATGATCCGGTTGATCACGCTATCTATGAATTTTATAACAGCACCGGCATTGCCAGTTTCTACAATGATACTATTCACAGGAAACGCATCAGCGACAGCGCAGGTCTGCCGCGGTATTCCTATATAAAGCTCTCTTTATCCTATACCCTCTTCAGTAATCAATACATTTCTTTCAAGCCTGTTTCAAACAAAGGCAGGATTCCGCCTTTGCTGCATCTGCTGGAAGAGGAACTACTGCCTCGTTTGCCCAATGACCTGTTGGTACCAAGTTTCTTTCTGGTAGATTCCATTTGGACTAACCTCTCGGATCAGGTCATAGACCTGGCAGATGGCTGGACTGCATGGCATGGGTTCAATACGGTAGCTATTTCAGTAAAAGATGTGGAAGCAATGCATGCAGATGAAAGAAGAATGTTTGCAGCATCGCTGCTTGCCGGGATAGCAGAAAAACGGCTGAGAAAAACAGCAAATGAGATCCTGAACAGGGATTTCTTCAGCATATCAAGAGTTGCTGCAAAAGCGTTTACACCGCTTGATATTTATTCAGGTAGTCCTTTTTTTATTCACGGGATCGATCCGCCAGCTAACACGGCCCTGGGATTTGTGCGATATTTCATAAATGGTTATGCGGTTATGCTGGGGCTGCCGAATCCCGTAGGCCCTCCCGGGGAAGCAGATGATCTCAGGGCTTTTCTCACTGCAGCATTTTATTATACGCCGGAACAATTCGCCGCTAACTATCCTGGTAGTGAGATCATGCTTAAAAAATTAAATATCATCAGGGAGATTGCCCCAAAAGCCGGATTCCGGCTCCCCGGTTAATACAGTCAAAGCCTGAACAGATACCATATGATAACGCTTCAAACCTGGCAAAAACTGGTAACGAAAGAGACTGAAGAAAACCAGTATACAAAGATAGTAAAGAACTGGACCCCTCATCTTCAGTACACTGCCTGGCAGATCACAAAAAATAAACAGGTGGCGGAAGATATCGTGCAGGAAGCATTCCTTGTATTATGGAAGCAGCAGGCAAGGATCATCCCCGGAAACCCGGTAGGCTGGCTGATAAAAGTGGTCACTAATCTCTCAGCTAAATATGTAAAGCAAAAGAATATACAGATTCGCATACACAACATATTGAGAGAAGGGGAAACCACTTCGCACTTCGATGTGGAAGAGTACCTCCTCATAAAAGAGAAAAGAATTTTGTTGAATGAGACCTTTAAACAACTTCCTTCTCAACAGAAGATCGTATTACATCTCAGTAAGAATATAGGAATGCGAAGGGAGGAAATTGCCGCCTGCCTGCAGCTATCCCCCAATACAGTGAAAGTGCATTTACAACGCGCCATGCAATTCATGAAAGAACACCTGACCTGTATTGTTATCATTTCCATGCTTTTCGTTTGTAACAATATTTTTTCAAAAGGAAGTAATACAAAAGATGAGCTCAGAGAATTATATATAACAAGCAGTGTATCGCTGAATGAAACTACACAGGTAACTACAATTTTACTCAAACAATAATCAGTCAGTCACCAGACGGGCTTACAATGATCTATCAAAAAAATACTTGTATAGATCCGGCACTGCTATGCCCTTTCATTAAATATCAATAAATACAGATGCATGATTCTAAAAACAGAAAAACTCTCCCACCGTTATGGCAATTCCTGGGCCATTCGCGATATTAATATGGAGATCGCCGATAATGGGATCATTGGTTTATTGGGTTCCAATGGAGCCGGTAAGTCCACTACTATGAATATCATTTGTGGTGCGCTCAACCAAACCGAAGGCAATGTATTCATCAATGGCGCCGATATCAGGAAGCAACCAGAGCTTGCCAAACAATTCATTGGATTCCTTCCGCAGAACCCGCCGGTATATCCCGATCTCACAGTGGATGAATACCTGACTTTTGCAGCCGAGTTACGGCAGGTGGAGAACCGCAAGGTAAAAGCTGCAGTTGCAGAAGCGAAAGAAAGAACGGGTATAACGCATTTCAGCAAAAGACTCATCAAAAATCTTTCTGGTGGCTATCGCCAGCGAGTGGGAATATCCCAGGCCATCATCCATAAACCCAAACTGGTGGTGATGGATGAACCTACCAATGGTCTCGATCCCAATCAACTGATCGAAGCCCGTAAACTGATCAGGGAGATCGCCCAGGAAAGAACAGTATTGCTTTCCTCGCATATCCTGTCTGAGATCCATTTGCTCTGCCGGGAAGTGATCATGATCGAAGCGGGCAGGATAATATTTTCCGATTCGATGGATGCTTTCAATAATTATATGCAGCCTCAAAGTGTATTGGTACGATTCGCCAATCCACCACCGGTAAATGAATTGGAACAGATAAAAGGCATTAACAAAGCCGAATACCTGAGCGAAAGAGAGGCACGTATGTTTTTCGACGGAGAAGAAGACATCACCGAAAGGATCATAGTAGCCGGTGTACAAAATGACTGGCGCATACGGGAAATAAATCTCGAAAAAGGTCAGCTCGACGATATCTTCAAACAACTATCCACCCAAACCATTCAATAAAAAATATTCGGATGAAAATGATCATCAAAATTGCCAGAACTGAACTCTGGAATTTATTTTTCTCACCGGTGGCCTGGTTCCTGACACTGATCTTCCTGGTCATTTGTGCTGTCTTCTACTCAACCAGCCTGGTACAGTTAGCAAATTTTCAAGACTCGTTGTTGCGGACCACCCCCTCTTTCGAGGGATTTGGATCACTTACCAAATCCATCTTCATGGGTCAGCATAAGAATGGATTTGTGGGCAATATATTCAGTAATCTCTACCTGTTCATTCCTTTGCTGACAATGGGATTGATCAACCGGGAGTTCAATAGCGGTACTGTGAAGCTGCTTTATTCTTCCCCTGTAAAACTCAATCAGATCGTATGGGGTAAATACCTGGCGGTGATGGCATACAATATGATGCTGATGTTTATCATGGCTCTTTTCATGATCATCGGTGCTTTCAGTATCAAGAATATCGATATCGGTCATTTGTTTGCAGGGATCATTGCTTTTTATCTGGTAGTATGTACTTATACGGCCATCGGCATGTTCATGAGCAGCATCACCAGCTATCAGATCGTTGCAGCCATCGCTACATTTATCCTGCTGTTTACGCTGCAAAGGATTGGAGGATTATGGCAGGAATATGATTTCATACGCGATCTTACCTGGTTCCTGAGTATCGAAGGCAGGGCTCAACGCATGCTGAGTGGCCTGGTCACCACCAGGGATATTATGTATTACGTGCTTGTTACGTATACCTTCGTTACGTTTAGTTACCTGAGTTTATTACATGGAAGAGAGCTGGTATCAAAAACAAAAAAGGCAGGCAGATACCTGGCAGTATTCCTTTCGGTTATGGTAGTGGGTTATCTGACTTCAAGACCTGGATATATCGGTTACTGGGATGGCACCAGGGAGCAGGCAAATACGATCACAGCAAAAACACAGAACATCCTGAAAAACATGCAGGATGAACCCCTGGAGGTTACCCTGTATACTAACCTGTTGGACTTAGGACCTGGCTTTATGAAAACCCGGCCAGGCCAGCGGAACAAGTATATCTGGAATTTCTGGACCAATATATCCGCTTCAAGCCCAATATCAAATTCAATTATGAATTGTATTATGATGTGAAGGATGGAGATAGCGCCTACTTTAAACGAATGCCGGGCATGAGCCTGGATTCCATAGCCAGGGAAATAGCCAAGATGCAGGAAGCTGATTTTGACTGGTACCAAAATCCTGCAACAATCAGAAAAAAGATCAACCTGCAACCGGAAGACATGCATGCAGTGATGTTGTTGAAGTATAAAGGGAAGCAGATTTTTCTGCGTTTTTTTCCTGACCCTGTATTCTGGCCGTCCGAAAACCATGTGGCTGCCGCTCTCAAAAGATTATCCAATGATACCATTCCGAGAATATACGCTACTACCGGAAACCTCGAGCGCAGTATGGAGAAAACCGGAGAAAGGGAGTTCAATGTATATTCACTTATGAAGACGAGCAGAGCGGCACTCATCAATCACGGCTTTGAGTTTGATACCCTGAATCTTCAACAGCAGCAGATTCCGGCAGATATCACTACCCTTGTGCTGGCTGATCCCAAGGTAGTACTCAATGATACAGTGACAGCCCGTCTGAAACAATATATCAATACTGGCGGCAATTTGCTGGTATTGGGAGAACCAGGCAAACAGCATGTGCTGAACCCCCTGATGCAGAATGTTGGCATACAATTGATGCCCGGTACCCTTGTACAAATTTCAAAGAATGAAACGCCGGATAAAGTGACGCCATTTGTAACAATGGACCACAGTTGGTTATTGAAGGAAAATAAACATTTCGGCGAAGATATCAGGGCGGTTTTTGAAGAGGGCGATTCAGTCAAAGTACTCCATCCCGGCGCCGCTCCCCTTTCCTTTTCAGATAGCAACTTTAAAGTTACCCGGCTGATGGTAACAGGCCCTAAAGGATATGTGTGGGCAAAAGCAGGGCAGTTGGTGACCGATTCAGCAGCACCTGTGATGGTTGCCGGCGAAGGAGATTACAAACAGGATTCCTTCAATGTAGCCCTGGCTTTAAACAGGCAGACAGGTAAAATAGAACAAAGGATTGTGGTAGTGGGCGATGCTGATTTTTTATCGAGCATGAGATTCGGTTCGCATGAATTTGGCCGAAATTATCTGAGCTGGATGAATTATGAATCCTACCCTATCGCCATTGAGAATATTCCGGTTATTGATAGAATGCTTACCGTCAGCCTCAAAGCGGCCAAAACACAAAAGATCATTCTCGTCTGGATCTTACCGGCAGCATTCCTCATCCTTGGTTCAGTCATCCTGCTCAGACGTAAACGACAATAATCCATTACAACATGTACCTGTTAACCGATGAACAAACAATCGAGGATCTGCGGATCTTCGGCAAGCGAGACAGCCAGGGATTGTTCGACCTCTACAATCATTCGCATACCCGCGGCGCAGAAGCAGTATTGAAAGAGATGTTCACCAAACCTCTTAGTGATCAGCAGGAGATCAACCGCAGAAGCGATATCATCAAAAGTTTCTCGGGCATGAATATGCGCTTTCCTTTTGAAGGGGCCTTATTCGATATGGCAGAGAAATATCTGCTGGCGGCCGATGAACAGAAAAAGCAGGGCACACAACAGGCCGTGTTGAGTGAAAAAGAGATCAGCAACGGAGTAACGGCATTGATCACACTGGTGCAGCAGATCAAAACTTTCATAGAATCGAAGGAAGTTATAGCCATGGCATCCTATACAAAGGAAAGGGAGGCGATTGCCTCCCTCCTCCTCGACACTGCCTTTGAACCGGTAATGCGCGAACAGCAAAAAGCGAAACTGTCTTATGCGGCTATCACTGCCTATGATCTGCTCTTCCGCCATCGTGAACGAGACAAGATAGAAAGGCTGCTGGCGCAGATCTATCAGCTGGATGTATATCTCTCAGTAGCTAAAGTGGCGCGTGACAGGAAATTCGTATTTCCCAAAGCGTTAGAGAAAGGCAAAAGCATTCTCCGGCTCAAAGGTGTTTATCATCCCGAACTGGCAAAGCCGGTGAGCAATAACTTTTCAATGGATGCTTCACATAACGTGGTGTTTCTCACAGGAGCCAATATGGCGGGAAAATCCACCTTTCTGCGATCCGTAAGCACAGCCGTGTATGTAGCCCATATTGGCTTTCCCGTGGCAGCGGAAGAAATGGAATTCTCTGTGCTCGATGGCATTTACACCACCATCAATCTGCCGGATAACCTGGGCATTGGCGCCAGCCATTTCTATGCAGAAGTGTTGCGTGTGAAGAAAGTGGCATCGGAACTGCAGGCCAACAAATCACTCTTCATCATCTTCGATGAAATGTTCCGCGGCACCAATGTGAAAGATGCGCATGAAGCTACCGTAGAGATCACCATCGCCTTTGCTGCAAAGAGGAATAGCATGTTCATCATCTCTTCTCATATTGTAGAGGCAGGTGAACGATTGCAGCAATCTCCCAGTATTGGGTTCCAGTTCCTGCCTACGCGCATGAACGGCAATGTACCCGAATATACCTATACGTTAGAGCCTGGAATTACGGCAGATCGCCATGGTATGATCATCATACGCAATGAAGGCATCCTGGATACGCTGAAGCATGGCCGTAAACGCGCTGTACAATAAAACATCGGAGTGCCGCCAGTCGCTCGCCTCCCGGCGAGTGACGACTATTTCGTCGTCTCCGGCGACACCCTGTTCGCCGGAGGCGAACCAATAAAAGTCACTCGCCGGAGGCGAGCGACTGGGCACACGCTGATTAAATTTTACAAAAATGCAATTCAATACAGATAAACAAACGGTGGATGAGCTGAACCTGCTGGGAAAATTCAGGCAGGGATCGGTATACCATCTGTTCAATGAAGTCAAAACACGGGGAGGAGAACAATTGCTGGACCAGATGTTCCGCAATCCTTTGCTGGATGCAAACAGCATCAACCAGCGCAGCAGCATATTCCATTTCTTCCAGCAATCGAACCTGGGCTTTTCCTTCGATGTGCAACAACTCAATATCATGCGCGAATACCTGGATGGAGGCACCGGAAAGAATGCATTAGCCACCGCCAGCAGCATGATCATCCAGAAACTGCTCAGCAAGCTCACCCGCGATGAACGGTACAAGAAATCAGTACAGGGGTTGCAGGCTACCATCGTTACGCTGAACCGCTCCCATGGCATGCTGGAACTGCTTCAACAATTAAAGAGCCCATTGGCTGAACGTGTCAATCAGCTGATCCACCTGCTTTCTGATAAACAATTGGAGAAGCTGCGCAATACGGATATCTATGCAGAGCTCTCTGTTACTACCCTGTCCCAATACGATCATCTGCTGAAGAGCCGGTTCCCTGCTGAGATGGAAAACCTACTGCAGTTCATCTATGAACTTGATCTATACATTGCCGTTGGTAATGTGGCGCGTAAGAAAGGCTTCACCTATGCGAAGGCATTAGCTCCGGAGATGAATGTTCTGAAAGCTTCTAATCTTGCGCATCCCTGCATCGATAAGGCCATTGGTAACAATGTATTCATGAGTGAAGATCAGAATGTGATCTTTCTCACCGGGGCGAACATGGCAGGGAAATCCACATTGATGAAATCCATCGGTATTGGTATCTACCTCGCGCATATGGGATTCCCGGTGGCTGCAAAGAACTTTGAGTTTTCTGTGCGCGAAGGCATGTATTCATCTATCAACGTAGCGGACAATATCGGTCTTGGTTACAGCCATTTCTATGCAGAAGTAGTGCGCGTGAAGCAGGCTGCTGATGCAGCCGCCAGTGGCAAAAGATTATTATTGATGTTCGATGAATTGTTCAAAGGAACGAATGTGAAAGACGCTTACGATGGCACGCTGGCAGTAACGGAAGCTTTTGCCGAATACCAGGATTGCCTCTTCATCGTATCCACGCATATCATTGAAGTGGGTGAAGCATTGAAAGAAACGGACAATATACAATTCAGGTTCATGCCCACTATCATGGATGGCGCCAGACCACGGTATACCTATATCCTCGAAGAAGGTATCACCGAAGACAGGCAGGGTATGATGATCATCCGAAATGAAGGGATACTCGAAATGCTGAAAAGCTGACCTACATTAATCGGATAATAGAAGGTCGGAGTGCCACCACTCCGACCTTCGTTGGTCATCCTTAAATTATGAAGTAGTTTTCTGATTAACGGAGAACAAATTGCTGCTGGTCAGCTCCCTCCCTATTGCCCATCATGCCAGGTCTTTTCCCCTTTCAACATTTTTTCATAGTTCTCTTTTATTTCGCCATCTCCGGGTGATGCCGCTACTGCTTTTTTCTGCCATACCAACGCTTCCTCAGTCCTGCCCAGCTTATGCAAGAGATTGGCATACGTGTCCATGATATTCGCCTGTTTGAAAGGATCTTTTTCCAAACCGATCCCTTTCTTTGCCCAGACAAGCGCTTTTTCCAGTAGTCGCTTATCACTGGTTTTTCCAAACAAAGCCCAGGCCCATTCATTGTACATACCGCTATGGTACAGGGAATCATAAATACTGGCAGCATCTGCGAGGTTCTTCGCCGCATTCGGCTTATCCTGTCCGATAGCATTCAAATAATAAATAACAGACAACCCGCGGATAAATTCTCCGTCCAGCGGTTTATGATTGCTGATAATTGCTTCTACTTTGCTCCAGTCAGGGTTTTCGCCCAATTGCAATTTGGCCTGCTCGCGGAAAATAATTTCCTGCAATTTGGTGGTGATCCTATTGCGCTCTCCTTCTTTGAGATACTCCTTCACCCATTGCATCAGCAGCGGATATCCCGGATCAGTACTGTTACCCGTTACTGTTTCGATGAACTGGATATTATGATCGATCATGGGCGCTTTCAATTGACGGATATATTCAGCAGAAAATTGAAAGAGGTTGGCACTGTCTTTATTCTTTATTGCCAGCAGGGTCAATGCGCGGAGGAAGGCAGAATCCTTTTTGCCGGATTGGTATTCTTTCAGGCGCGCTGCGTAATCCTTGTTCACAGAATCCGCCACTATAGCAGCAAATCCTTTGGTGATGCCGGCAAGGTTCCTGGTAGCGGGCCAAACCTTCGCATGGATTTCGCGGATCACGGAGACCGGTAATTTAATAATGGCCCTGTCGTAAGTGATGAGCCCGTTCTGTTCCGACTCCACATCGAAGGGTTGCGTGTAAATGGAAGCGCTCAATCCCTGGTTCTCGAGCAGTTTGAGGGAGTCCATCATCTGTCCATATTGTTTGCGGAGCAATGGAGGCGTTACCACACCATCATAGCCCCATCCTGCCTGCAGGTCGTTCCACAAATGTCCTTCGATGGGCACACCAATACCACCGAACTCACCCAAAACAGCGGCCTTTCCTTTCTCAAATGCGATATGCCCTGGATTCGGATATGCATGTACGTCAGTGATATCGGCATGGATCCATGCATCAGGAGAAGGACTGCGGAGTTGGTCATTCACATATAATTTCTCGCCCGAATGTCCATTGATGAGGCGGGTCGGGTCCAGCGCTTTGAGCCAGTTCGTTAATCTTGCCTGGTCGTATTGTCCCCATTTTTCATTGAACAGAACCCAGGTTGTAATGGAGGGATAGTTGTACAACTGCGCGATATTCTCTGCACATTCTTTTTCGAATTGCGCCCGGGCTTCAGGACTGTCATTTCCCGGATTCACCATATCCTGCCAAACCAGCATCCCGGCCTGATCGCAGTGATAATACCAGCGGGCCGGCTCCAGCTTGATATGCTTTCTGATGGTATTGAAGCCCATCGCTTTGGCAGCCAGGATATCAAACTTCAACGCTTCATCGGTGGGAGCAGTATACAAACCATCGGGCCAGAATCCCTGATCGAGCGTGCCCAGGTTGTAGTAATACCGGTTGTTCAGGAAAATGCGTGGTCTTCCTGCTGCATCTTGCTGAACAGAAATCTTGCGCATGCCAAAATAAGAGCGGATGTGATCGATCACCTTGCCATTCTTTGTAAGCGAAATGGTCAAATCATACAGAAAAGGATCATCCGGGCTCCAGCGCCTGGCGCCTGGTATGCGCAATTGCAGGGGCTGGCCATTTTTATCAGTTGCTTTGGTTACCGTTTTTCCGGACGACAAAACAATCGCCTCCACCTGGCATCCATCACAGTTACCCACAACCGAAACATCCAGGTCCAGTACCTCTTTGTCGATATCGGGCTTCGTTTTTAAAGATGCAATGTATTGCGCGGGCAAGGTTTCCATCCATACCGTTTGCCAGATACCGCTGGAGGGCGTATACATGATACCCTGCGGAGCAAGCACCTGTTTGCCATGCGGGTTCGGGCCCAGGTCCGTTGGGTCCCATACACGAACGATCAATTCATTGGCGCCCGGTTTGAGCGCATCGGTAATATCGATACTGAAAGCCTGGTAGCCACCGGTATGCCGGCCCAGTTCCTTTCCATTCACAAATACCCTCGCATCATAATCCACTGCGCCGAAATGCAGGAGGGTACGCTGTTTGCCGCCAGCGGCCGTACTATTGAATTGCCTCCTGTACCAAAGGGCCTGATGCGCCTGCAATGGTTTCTTTACACCGGACAGGGCCGATTCTATAGGAAATGGAACCAGGATCTGATCCTTCCAGGTTGCGGGAACAGAAGCTTCCAGTGATGTGATGGAATATTGCCAGAGCCCGTTCAGGTTGGTCCAGGAAGGACGCACCATTTGTGGCCTGGGGTATTCAGGAAGTACTTTCGCCGGCTGCACCTGTTTGGCCCATCTTGTGGTGATGGAGCCCGGCTGCATTGCCCAACCCTGCTGGCTCATCGCATAAAAAGGTTGCAATGCGCCCAACGCTAAAACATAAAAGAACCGTTTCATCATATTGTTTTTTGAATGGTGTATGATTTATTGTAAAGAGATATGTGGCTTATGGTTTTGCACCGCTCTTATCCAATTGCAATCCGCTTTTGAAATTCCTGTCCTGGGGATTGACACCCTTCGTCATCCAGACGGGCGCAGGTTTTCCTTTCAAATAATGTTCAAAGAACTGGCGCTGGCGCAAAGCGGCATCTTTACCGAGCTCATTGTGATCGGCAATAACATGACCATCCTTGTAAGCCAGGATCCATACGGGTTTCCGTAGTCTTCGCAATGCTGTGAACATCTCGATATCCTGTCCGAATTTCACGTTCTCATCTTCATAGCCATGCATCAGCAGCAACGGAGTGGTGATCTTATCAGCGTAGAAGATGGGAGAGTTCTCGATATAGCCCTGCGGGTTAGACCAGGGGAGGTTACCAGGCCCCATATTGGCCTGACCTGTTTCATACCAGGTATAGAGCTCATGTTCTCCGAAAGCTGTTCCCCGATGGCGCTCACGATATCACTCACAGCGGCAGAAGCCTGTGCCGCCGCGAACATCCTGGAATGCGCGATCAGCAGCAAGGTTTCATATCCTCCGAAACTATGTCCCTGTGCGCCAAATTTGGCAGAGTCCACCCAGGCAAACCGGCTGAGATAGCGAGCTGCCCCTTCCACCGAATTGATAACGGTCTCGGCTATTCGCCCTGGCTTATAGTGATTGATATCGGGTATGCATACCAGGTAGCCATTGCTGACATACCAGGGAATATCGATCTGGTTTGGTTCTACGCCAGCCCGGTGGTAGTCGTGCATTTCAGTATTCCTTGTCTGATAATATTGAAAGATGACCGGGTATTTTTTGGAGGGATCGAAGTTCTCCGGTTTGTACAGGTAGGCCAGACCGGTATCACCATCATTTTTCCTGTAACGGATCATTTCAGAGCTCATCCAGTTGTATTCTTTTTCGGGATGAATGGTACTGATCTGTTGGAAGGAACGAAGGTCTGTGCTGACGAACAGGTTGATGGATTCACTGGCGGATTGCCGGGTTACAATGTAGATGGCTGCATTTTTGGCTTTGCGAAGCCTGGGTGGCTCATCGATCTTATGCCAGGAAAACATATAAGGTCCCATGATCTTCTTCACCGGATCGGAAAACTTATAGGCCCCCATGATCTTCTTCACCGGATCGCCACCACTCGGTTTCGTTTGCCAGAAACCGTTATCTCCTGTTCTTTCATTACGGGCACGGAGTATAATATCGCCGGTGGGCCATGTTGCGGCGGCATCACTCAATGCGGGCTGGAACATGATCCTGTTCCTTCGTCCGTACCCGTTGGTGATATTCACAGGAGCCTGCTTTCCCAGGGGATCCAATAACCAGCAATCGTATTTGTCCTGGATCAACAGGCGCTCATCTGCTCCAAACCATCCATCGACGTTCAATTCCAATTTTATGACGGGCGATCCCTGGTTGATCAGGATCATATCCGGCTTCAGGTTCAGGCCGGCAGAAATATTCCGGGTAATACCTGTCGCGATCTCGTAGCAATAGAGGTCCTGATCGTCTTTGTTGACCCAGGTAATGAATTGTTCTCCTTTCGAAAGACTTGCATGCCAGAGCCTGGAGGAACGTGGCCGGAAAGTCTTCCTGCTCCCATCTTTGAGCGAGACCAACTGGTAAAGAGGCGCCTGCTCTTCGTTGAAATATTCTTCATCCTGTCTTATCAGGTCATTCGATTTTACGATCACATACTCATTTCCCAGGCTACCTGTGATCACCATGCTATCGTTCTCCACTTGTATCATCCGGGCATTGGGCGCAGCCAGGTTGATCACAGCTTTGAACCGGCTAACACCCGGGAACCAGCGCTGGCTCCCATAGAGGTTTGGCTGGCGGTAATGCCATACTTCCACCTGATTGGTCAGCAGGTCTGGGTCCTTTGTTCCGGGAAGACTTTTTTTGAGCAGCTCGAAATAAAGGGAACGGCCATCAGGACTGAAAACCATATCGCCATCATTGATGCTATGATCAGGGCTCATTCCTTCCATTGTATTCCTGGCTGCAATAGCAGCAGTGGTCATGGAAGGAGCAAAATGATATACCAGGAAATCATTCCCTTCTTTGTGGATGAATGCAATGCGCTTACCATCCTTGCTGATGGTAAGGCGGATGATATCGCCATTGAAAATAGTCCTGCTTTCCTGCCTGGCGAGATCAAGCCAGATGAGCTCGCTGTTTTTTTGCATCACCAGCGCCGTTCCTCCGAAGGCAGGCTTACACTCTTTCACACCGGGATAGATTGCGTTGTAGCCTGTTTCCAGGTTCCTGACAATTACAGAATCGGATCTCCTGTACACCAGCCAATTGGTTTTGCCGGTCTGTTGCAGTTGGAAAGTCTTGCCGGGAGTGGCCAATATCAGCTTTCTCTTCGCCAGATCAAATACCAGGACGCTATCGCTGAACAGTTCAGCTACAAGATAGCGGCTGTCTTCCGAGAAGCGGGCATCTGATCGGTTACTGATCCGGGTTATCTCCTCTCCTTTTGTGGTAGCCAGCACGCCAAGATAGCTGGAACGTTCGCGGCAATGTATATCGTAGCTCAGGTAGCGGCCGTCGTTCGACAAATGGTAGTCATGGTGCAACCAGCTCCAGTTCAAATAACTGGTATCTGTCAGGATCTTTTTCTGCGCCCGCAACGTGGAATGGCAAAGGCATAGGATGGCCAGCAAGGGCATAGCCCCTGCAAATGATCTCATCATGGTTGATTTTTTAGCTTATGGTTTTATTGATATACTGTGGTGACCTGCAGTTCCGGCCAATCGTTCTTCAGGCCGCGCAGGCAGATATTTGTATTGGTGAATGGAACAACGGTGAATGGATAACTGAGAACGATCTCCCCCGTGCTTTTATCTACC
Source organism: Pseudobacter ginsenosidimutans (assembly GCF_007970185.1). Lineage (NCBI taxonomy): Bacteria > Pseudomonadati > Bacteroidota > Chitinophagia > Chitinophagales > Chitinophagaceae > Pseudobacter > Pseudobacter ginsenosidimutans. Next base: position 6,909,255 of record NZ_CP042431.1, read on the forward strand.
ATTTCAAAAACGTAGGAACGCTGTCCTGTTCTGGCATTGTACAATTTGAATGGCGATGCCTGCAGGTAAGGCAGATCAGCTACTTCACTACCAACAGGCTGGCCACTGATATTGACACTGATAGCAGGCAGGTTACGAACGAGGTTCACAAAGCGGATACCTGTGCTGCTGTCTGCCGGGCGCTGCGGTTGATCGTGCAGGTAAAGATACCCGGGCATTTCCGGCGTGCCGGTCACCATCAGGTTATGCCGCTGCCCGGGTACGGAACTGATCGTTTGGCTGAAAAAAGGTTTGGTGGAATCATTTCTATAATACACCTGCACCAGGGCAGGTTTTTTGCCGGAGATCCCAAAATACCAGAGACCTGTGATATTATAACCATCATCACTGAAGAAATGAACCGGCTGTTTTCTGTTGAAGGATGTCCGGTTATCACCAGCCACTACAAGCAGGTCGGAAAAACTCGTGGCCATCGCATTGAGCACCGTGAAAGGGACCGTATAAGTGGTGGTGTCTGTTTTATCTTTATAACATCCTGCCAGCAACGTCATTACGAGCAGGCAGGCAATCGGAGCAAATGATCTCATACAATTTTTTTTGAAGGAGAAGAATTCGGTTAGGGAACCTCGTAATATCCGGGATTCTGATGTCCGCGCAGCGAAGGATTGTAGGTGAATTCGCCGGGCGGAATCGGCATCAGTTCTTTGTAGGGAAGCCATACGCCCCCTTTGAGCGGCGTTACGATCCTCATGCGGGCCTGCAGCCTGCCGGTCCTTTTGAGGTCAAGCCAGCGATGCCCGCATTCGGAAGACAGCTCGATCCTTCTTTCCCGTAAGATAGCATCGATCAGTTCCTCTTTCGTACTGGCAGGCGTGTTGCCCAGGCCGGCCCGGAGGCGGATCCTGTTCAGGTCTTCAGCGGCGCTGCCCGGCCCGGTGAGCTTTCCCAATTGCGCCCTGGCTTCTGCACGGATCAGGAATTGTTCTGCCAGGCGCATTAAAATGAGATACTCTTTGCTTTCCTGTACGCCGAAGCCTTGCTTGTATTTGTAAAAACATTTTTTCGTTGCAGTGAAATCCATCGTCCAGTGCACCCGGCGCTGGTCGCCCGGTTCAAAACTTTGATACAGGTCTTCACTTACATAATAACGGGGATCCTCACCCGGTCTGGGCAGCATGTACCGGGCTTCCAGTGTATTTACACCATCAGGTTCCAGTTGATTGGTTTGTATCTGCCAGATAGCTTCATGGCTTTCTTTGAGGAATATTGCATCGAGGTTGTTGACCAGTTCATATTGTGGATCATTTATCAGCAGACTGGCGGCAGCTTCAGCTTCCGCCCATTTTTGCCTGTACAGGTAAACCCTTGCCAGGAGCGCATTGGCGGCTCCCTTGTTTGGCCTCAGCCTGGTGGCGGCATTGGTGAAGAGATCCTTTGCGAGATAACGGTTATCGAGATTTTGCTGTGCAAACCGAAGGTCCTCTTCTATCTGATCGTACACTTTATCGACGGCCGTTCTGGGGAGCTTACTATTGACATTGAAATCCGTACTGAGGGCTAGCGGAACATCCCCGTAAAAGCTGAGCAGGTGTAAATACAGGAATGCCCTGGTGAAGCGGGCCTCTCCTTCGAGTATCGCTTTGGCCCTGGCAGGCAGGCTGGTGGATTTGCGCACGCCTTCGATCACACTGTTCACTCCAAACATATGGGTACGGTAAATGGGCCTCCAGGTATCCCATGAATGGTCCGTGTCTATATTGTTCGCGTATAAGCGGTCACCCTGCTCATTCTTCAACTTGAATTCATCACATAACAATGCCGGCGCAATCGAGACTCCTGCAGGGCCACAGAATTCGGAAATCATGTTCACATAAACGCCCGTCATGGCGGATACCGCCGTAGAGGTAGTGGCAAATACGGTTTCCGAAGGATTCCTGTCGATGGGCAGGTCAACTTCTATCAGTTTCTTGCAACCTGTTATTCCCAGGCAGCAAAGCAGCAGCAGGGAAAATGCCTGCCAGTATTTTGTTATCGGGTATTGCTTGTACTTCATGTTGCTTCTGTTTAAAAACCGACCTGGATGCCGGCAGTGAATGTTTTCATTAATGGCGTGATACCGGATTGTTGTATTTCCGGATCCAGTCCATCATATCCCGTGATCGTAAGCAGGTTCTGACCAGTAGCAAATAGCTGGCAACTGGCCACCTGCAGCTTCTTTGCCCAGGTTTCGGGAATGGACCAGGACAAGGAGATATTACGCAGACGGATAAACGAAGCATCCACATAGGCCAGGTCCGACCTGGATGCTTTGATGTAACCCGCTTCTATCGGTCCATTCAGGTAGTAAGGATATAATTTCTGGAAGGAAGCGGATTGCCCGGGCTCTTTCCAGTAATCGAGCCTGCCCACCGGCATATTGCCGAACACGAAACCGGGTTCGCTGACGAATCCGCCGGGAGTGCCTACCAGGAATGCTTCATTGAAGAGATAATTCAGTCCCCATTGTTTGGTCAACTGCACCATACAGTCCAGGGAAAAACTCCCCCAGCGGATATTGCTGGTCAGTCCTACCGTACGTGGCCTGATATCCAGTAACAGTTCATCCCAGTTTTCATTGTATTGATAAGCGGTGGTATTGCCATCCAGGTCCGTGAACTGATAAAGCCCGCTGGCCGGATTGATCCCTTTCGACTGGTACAACAATGCAAAACCGGTAAAAGGCTTACCCACCGTTACGTGACGGCTCAGGCCATAGTTGTTGAAACCCGGGTCGGGAATGGACAGGAGCTTGTTGTTCTGTATTCCATAATTGGCAGAGATGGTCCAACTGAATTTCTTTTCATCGAAGATCTTCGCGGTGAGTATAAATTCCCAGCCGCTGTTCTGGATGCGCCCACTCATATTACGCATGATCGAATAGGCGCCACCGGTAGCAGGTAATGGATAATCGCCCAACTGATCTCCTGCCCTGTTCCTCCACCAGGAGGTGGTGGCCAGCAGGCGGTCGTTGAAGAATCCCAGTTCGAGGCCCAACTCGAGTTTATGAACCGATTCCCAGTGAAAATCGGGATTGGCCGCTCCGAGGGTACGGAGGATGGTCATGTCGTGGAAAGAAATTCTCGGCATACTCTCGTACAGTTCCAGGTAGCGATAATCGCCGGTTCCATCCTGGCCGCTGGTGCCGATGCTGCCTCGCAGCTTTCCGAAGCTCAGGAAAGGCAAATGCTCCCGGGCAACAAATTCATTGGAGAAGATCCAGGCTCCGCCCACCGACCAGAAATTGCCGAACTGGTTCCCTGGTCCAAAACGGCTGCTACCATCCCTGCGCCCTGTGAGATTGAGGATATACCTGTTATTGTAATTGTAGGTGATCCTGCCGAAGGCCGCAGCATATTTGTACTGGTTGCTCGTATTGTCGGCGCCTACCTGCGGCGCAGCTCCCAGGTCTTTCAGCAGCGCATCGCTGGTATAACCGAAAGCGCCGAAAGATTCGCTCAAACTGCTTTGCCCCTGCACGGAAGCGCCAGCCAGCAGGTCCAGGTTCCCCCCAAAGAGATCCGTTCTCCAGGTCAATTGCGGATCCACCGTATATGAACGGCTGACATTATTGGAAAAGAAGGATTGTCCTGTTGCATTCAACTGCGAAGGATCGATAGCGCTCATGGGGCTGATAAATAAATTTCGGGTAGTGATCTGTGAGTAACCGATACTGGCGCTGGCCACCAGGTCTTTCAAGAGCTCGTAACTGAAATTCGCGCTGGCCCGGATATTATCGGACCTCACAGTTGTTTTTCTTTCCAGCAGTGCGAAAGGATTCTCCCAGGATGCCTGGCCCGTAGGTGAAGCCGGATTGGCCTCCCAGTTCAACGTGCCGCCTTCGTGGTAGATGGCCGGGGCATTGGGCGCAAGCCGCAATGCCAGCCTGGAAAAATCTTCGTTGGGCGACAAAGAATTGTTGATCGTATACGAAGTATTGATTCCCATTCGTAACCTGCCATTGGGCGATTTTCCATTGATGCTCAGCAGGGCGCTGCCCGTCTCGTATTTATTTTCACCAGGAAAAATATAGCGTTGTTTGTTGTAGGTGCCACTGATCAGGTATTGTACTGTGGAGCTTCCGCCGGAAAGAGAGGCATTGGCATTGAGATAGGGTGTGGAATTGCCCAGCAATACATCCTGCCAGTCGGTTTCCCGGTTGGGGTCCCAAAGCGTAAGATCGTAGTTCGAACTGTTCTTGTCGGCCGTATTCAGGTCGGGCACTTCCATATTGTTCATGATATAGGCCTGCCGGCGCATGTTCAGGTATTGCTCCGTATTGAGCAGGGTCAACCTGTTGCTTCTTCGGCTATTGCCCATCGTTATACCGGCAGAGAACCGTGCATCTCCCGCTTTTCCTTTTTTGGTGGTCACCAGTATCACGCCATTACCGCCGCGGGAGCCGTAGATGGAAGTGGCATCCGCATCTGTCAGCACATCGATCTGCTCGATGTCTGAAGGATTGATGAAGCTGAGGGCGGAGATCTTCGCGCCTACACTTCCGAATGAAGTGAATTGTGAACCAGACAATGTATTCTGAAAGGGAACACCATCCACGATGATCAGTGGCTCAGAACGCAGGGATTGTGCACTAAGACTGTTCTGTCCTCTCAGCTGAATGGTGACCGGTGCATTGGGTAAACCTGATGCCGGGCTGATGATCAGATTGGGCACCCGTCCGGATAATGCCAGTATCGGATTGCTGACCGGCTGCCGGGCAATATCCGCCCCCTTCACGGTAAGGATATTGCCGGTGGCGATCCGCCGGCTGGTGGTGCCATAAGCCTGCACCTGCACCACATCCAGCGGCGAGCGCGATACCTGCATAATGGCAACGAGCAATTTTCCCTGCACCGGCAAAACTTTGTTTTCAAATCCTATGAAGGATACAACCAATACATCGCCATGGTCGGCTTCAATTTCAAACTGCCCTTTAGGATCTGTTTGTACAGTTTTTTTTGTTCGCTTATTCATGACTGTTGCACCAGCAAGTGCATTGCCGGTGGAGTCCTGCACTAATCCGTGGACCGGCTCGCGCTCCTCCACCGGCGGAGATGGTTTTTCCATTAGTCCATTTTCATGGGTCGGTTTCTCAGACAAAAAGATCGTCTTGCCCTCGATCACATACCGGAATGGTTGTTCTTTCAACACCATATCCAGCAGTTCGGCCACGGCCATTTCATACACGGTCAGCGAGATGGTCCTCTTGTTGCTATCCAGCATGGAATTGGTCATTACCCGGTAGCCGGTTTGCTGCCTGATGGCCGTAAAGATTTGTTTGAGTGTAAGGTCCTTACCGGAGAGCGTAACGGTTTGGGCATTGCCTCCGGCATAGCAGTGAACGAAAGTAACGGTCAGCAAAATGATCAGAAGTTTCATAACCTTCAGCGTTTTGGTCAGGCCACGGCACCCCCATGGGCCAGCCGTTGGCCAATAGCAGTTTTTTTGCATAAATTGCAAGCAGTTTGGAGTTGACAAAATGGATTCGCGTCTGTTGAATCAACCCGGAATTGGCCGGTAGTGTTAGCGCACTGCCGGTTCGTTTTTTTATGGGAGATCCGGTAGGATGAGGTGAAATGGGGTTATGGTAAAATGATCAATTGCTTTCCTTCTAATTTGTACTGTAAGCCTAGTTCCTTCAAACCGCGGAGCAATCCCTGCAGGGTCACATCCCGTGTCATCTCTCCATGCAGGTCGATATCGGGTACGCCATTCGGGTACACCACCCCGATATCGTACCAGCGTTCCAATTGCCGCATGATCTCCTGCAGTGTTACTCCTTCAAAATTGAACCAGCCATTCTTCCAGGCCATCACTTTATCGGTATCAGTGCTCAACACTTCAATTTTACCGGCCTTTATTCTGGCTTGCTTACCGGGTGTCAATATTGCCGGACTTGCACCAGCCATCACTTTTACTTTTCCTTCTATCAAAGTGGTATTGATGGACTGCTCATTGGAATAAGCATTCACATTGAAACTGGTGCCCAGTACCTGCACCTGCACCGATTCACTGACGCGGACTGAGAAAGGTTTTGTAGCCAGTTCCGCCACTTCAAAATACACTTCGCCTGTTATGGCTACCTCTCTTTTTTCACCTATGAACGCTGTTGGATACCGGATGGAGCTGGCAGCGTTCAACCAGGCTTTCGTTCCATCGGGTAAAACCACCGTGAACAGCCGTCCCCTGGGTGTAGTGAGTGTATTGAAAGTGGTGGCGCTTTGCGCTTTGTTTTCGTATTGCAACTGGTGATGTTGCAACTGCAGTTCGGTTCCCGCCTCTACTGCCACCACACCATTTTGCAAAGAATCGAGTACCAGTTGACGTCCATCTCCCAGGGTCAGGATGGCTCCGTTACTTCCGGGCGCTATCGCTTCTGTACCCGCCACCACGGGCGGCTTGCTATCATGATCCGTTCCGGAGCGGGTCCAGAAGAAATACAGACAGGAACCGATCAGCACAACAATGGAGGCGGCCGCCCACCAGGTCCGGTGAAGGGGGACGCGACGAACGGGAACCGCCCGCCTGGTCACCTGAAGTACTTCGGCGGCAGCCGCCGGCCAGTCAATTTGCGAAGAAGATATGCCTGCAGTTCCGGATCTCAACAAATCCGAGTGAAAACGGGTGATCATTGCCGTTATACTTCCATCCTCATCGGAACGGATCAAACCGAGCAGCTCGTCCAGTTCGGCACGGGTTGCCGTCCGTTGTTGTACCTGCTCCAGTAAATATTTTATTCGATATGATTCCTCCATAGTTCGCCTGATTAATGCCAGGATAACAGGATATTAATACCCTGGTAGAATGAAGTCTCCCGAAAAGACCAAAAGTGGACAAGGTTGGGGAAATTATTTTTCGAGCCACCAGACCAGCAGGAATAGCGGCAGGGAAATGCCACGTTCTGCCAGGTATGCTTTTATTTGCTGTGCAGAGCGGTAGAGCGATTTCTTTACGCCATCCACAGAGATGCCCGCCTCCGCTGCGATCTCCTGGATCTTGCTGCCAGTTTCTTTGAGATGGAAGATCCGCCGGGCCTGCGGAGAAAGGGTTGCAATGGCTTGCTGCAGGATCAGGGCCGTTTCCTCGAATGAAAACCATGCTTCCGGATCTTCCCATCCGGAGGCTTCCTGCTCCCCGATGGCCGATTGCTGGTGGCGGTCACGGACCACTTGCTTCCTCACCCAGCTATAGGAACGATTGTACACCATTTTGAAGATCCAGTTATCCGGTTCTCTCACTTCCGGCAAACGTTCGCGGTTGATCCAGAGTTGTAAAAAAACTTCCTGTACAATATCTTTCAGCATGGCTTCGGTGCCGGTGATTTGAATGATGACCGGACTGATACGCGGAACATAGCGAAGGAAAAGTTCTTCAAAGGCGGATTCATCTCCTTGTGCGATCCTTTGAAAAAGTATGTTGTCTGTATGGGAGCCGTTGCTGGTCAATTCCTGTTGTTTTGTCGCTGGGTATTTTTCACTGAGGCTGTAAACTTAATGGAAAAATCCGGGAAAATAACAGAAACGAAAAAGCCAGCCCGGAGTGGGCTGGCGATGTTCTTCAGGCTATATAATTGCTGCTCGTGTATGGCAATGACAAGCGGCCCCTCCATCCAAACGGGTGATGTCAGGGCCTTTGTCAGTACTTATTTTGATTCGTCTCCAGGCTGCGGCCAGGTAGGTTGTCCCGCCTTCATTTTTGCAAATGCTTTCTGCAGGTCTTCATTGCCCGGGTCATAAGCCAGGGCCTTTTCTTCATACTTCAATGCCTCTTCTTTTTTGCCGAGCTTGTACAAAAGATTAGCATGTGTATCCAGTAATAATGCATCTTCTTCCAGCATCAAGGCATGAGCCGTCATCTTCACTACTTCTTCCAGGAAAGCAGGATTGGTGGATTGCTCAAATACAGACCAGCCAAGGCTATTGAGCAATCCTGCACCGATCCATTTCCGGTTGCTACCGAATTGTTTGAACCAGGGGATCAGGTTTTGCTCATAGGCTTCCCAATCTTTATTGTTCACAGACCAAAGCACACGGCTCTGCCATACGATCTCCTGCCCTAACCGTCCATATTTCTTCACTGCATTTTTTTCGATGCTGGCCCAGTCGGGACGAGTACCAGTGCTTCCGTTCTCCGGATTCTTGCAGGCGCTTCCACCGGGCAGGTAAGGTTTGATCTCGTCATTCTCTATCGCGTAAGTGATCCTGGCTTCAGCTTCATCTTTACCGAGGACAGCATTCACTTTTGCAATATTGTTGTAAAGGATCGGGAAGCCCGCATCGCTGGCGCTGTAAGTGAAGTTCTTGATGAATTGCAGGTTGCGTTCCTGGAAAGGATCCTTCATTTGCCTGATATAATCGTTCGCTGCTTTGGTCCGCATCTCTTTGTCTTTTTCCAACCTGGCCCTCACCGTTAGTTGACGAAGGAATGACGGATCTCTTTTTCCTTTTTCATAAGCGGCCACTAAATCCTTGTAACCGGTAGTTCCGGTATCCACCATTTTGGCTTTGATATGAGCGGTGAGCCCTGCATAATTCCTGGTGGTGGGCCAAAGCTTCTGATGAATGGCGCGCAATTCCGAAAAAGGTATTTTGATCATCTCCCGGTCATAGGTCATGATACCATTCTGTTCGGATTCAACGTCGAAGGGTTGGGTATAGATGGAAGCGCTCAATCCACGTTTTTCCTGCTGCACAAGAGAGTCCGTCATCAGGGCATATCTTTTCTTCATTTCACCTGCACTCACAGTGCCACCGTATCCCCAGCCGGAAGCGATATCATCCCACTGATGATCCGGCACCTGAACGCCAATACCTCCGAACTCTCCCAGCACCATCACCTTGCCCGGCATTTTTGCAGGGAGGGTTGGCGGCGGATAGGAATGCACATCGGTCATATCACTGTTCACCGATTTGTTGATGATCTCCCGGCTGGCATGATCGGGTAAATTTCCATCCACAATGGCGGCGCCGGAATGACCATTCACCAGCCTGGTAGGATCGGTGGTCTTGATCCATTGGGTGATCCTTGCCTGATCATATTCTCCCCAGCTTTCATTGAAAGCCACCCAGGTGGTGATACTGGGATAGTTGTACAATTGTTCCAGGATCTCGGCACTCTCTTTTTCAAACTGGGCTTTGGCTTCCTTGCTTACGGGCTTGCCGAATTTCACACTGGGATGCACCATATCCTGCCATACCAGCATACCTAATTTATCGGCATGATAATACCACCTGGCAGGTTCCACTTTGATATGCTTGCGAATGGTGTTGAAGCCCATGGCCTTGATGGCCTCGATATCGAAACGCAAGGCTTCATCAGTAGGTGCAGTATACAAACCATCAGGCCAGAAGCCCTGATCGAGTGTACCGAGATTATAGGTATACTTGTTATTGAGGAAGATGCGATCGATACCCTTTTCATCTTTTTTGATCTCCACTTTCCGCATCCCGAAATAACTCTTCACCTGGTCTTTGCCCAGGGTGATAGCCAGGTCGTAGAGATAAGGATCATCGGGGGTCCAGAGCCTGGGATTGGCTACAGGAATGGCAATGGGTGTATTGGCCTTTCCTTTCACTGTTTGTCCGGCAGCCTGCACAGTGATGGCTGCATCGCTTGCAGCCTGTACTATAACGGTTACGGTTGAGCGATCTACATCGGGCGTGATCCTGATCCCCCCGATATGATCTGCCGGCACTGTTTCCAGCCAGGCCGTTTGCCAGATGCCGCTGCTGGGCGTGTACCAGATGGCGCCGGGGGACAGTGTTTGTTTGCCCCTGGGCCCAATGCCTTTCTCCAGTGGATTGGATACTTTCACTACCAACTCGTTGCTGCCTTTTTTGAGCAGGCTGGTAATATCCAGGCTGAACGCGGTATAGGAGCCGGTATGATAGCCTGCTTCCTGCCCGTTCACATACACGGTGGCTTCCCATCCCACAGCACCGAAATTGAGCAGCACACGCTCTCCTTCCTGCACTGTTGGCTGGCTGAAATTCCTGCGATACCAAAGCAGTTGCTCGGGTTGAAGCGCTTTTTTGACGCCTGAAAGGGCTGACTCGAGCGGATAAGGCACCAGTATCTTTCCCTCATAACTGTTAGCAGTAGCCGCATCATTATCTGTAATGGCATAATCCCAAAGACCATTCAGGTTGGTCCAGTTCTTTCTTTGCAACTGGGGACGCGGATATTCTTTCAACGCATTGGAAGGACTAACGGTATTGGTCCAGCGCGTTTGAATGGCGCCGGGCTGCACCTGGTAACCGGTTCCCTGTTGCGCACAGCCTGTGAAGGCAGCATGGCCCAGTAATAGCCATGCCATGATCCATTGTTTTTTCATTTGTGTATTTTTTATTTGCGTTTTGAATTGTCTCTGTCTTTGCCGGCCCGCTGTGCGAGGGCATTGCAGATGGTACAGGAAGCAGAACAGTTGCCGCCTGTATCGGTCTTGAATCCGGTATCGATCCCTTTCAGCTTCGCGGGAATTCCCTGGGTCATCCAGGCAGGTGCAGGTTTGCCTTTGAGGTAATGATCGAAGAACTGCTCCATGCGAATGGTAAAGTCCAGCTGGTTGGGTCTTTCACGCAGGTCGTGATCTTCATTATCATATTCCAGCATCCACCCGGTTTTACCTGCGCGGCGCATGGCGAGATAAAGCTCCACGGCCTGGGGAAACAGGATCGCACCATCGCCCCGGTTATGGCAGATCAGCAATGGCGTGGTCATCCTGCCCACATGGAATACGGGAGAGTTCTCGATGAATACTTCCGGCCGCTCCCAGGGAAACACAGCCAGGTTGCGCTGCCCCACATCGGCGCTGCTCTGATTGTTGGTGCCGCCGGGCCGGATGCTTCCGTATTCACTGATGATATCGGTAGGCCCGGCCATCTCGCAGGCGGCTTTGAAAATAGTGGTGCCGGTGGCGATCACATTGGTTGCATAGCCTCCAAAGCTCTGTCCCTGCGCACCCATGCGGGATATATCCACATAAGGAAAAGTGGACAGTTTTTTTGCAGCAGTGTTCACTGCATCTACAATGCTTTGATACGTTTTGCCGGTCTTGTAATAGAAGTCCGGCTCAAACACCAGGTAACCCCTGCTCACGAACCAGGGAATATTCACGTTATGCCACGACAGCTCCGGTACGCGAAAAACATTCAGGCATTCGCTGCGGCGCTCATAGTAATTGAAGATGACCGGGTATTTTTTGGAAGGATCGAAATCCTGTGGTTTGTGCAGGATGCCCTCCACGGGAAGTCCATCTGGTAACGTCCAGGTAACCAGTTCAGCCTTCACCATATTGTATCCTGCAGGTGCGCTGAACCGGCTCACCTGCTGAAAGGATTTGAAATCCGAAGTACAGAAAAGATTAGCCGGTTCACCGGAGCTCATGCGTCTCACCAGGAAGCGCTGCGCTTTCTTTGCTTTCACGGGCCTGCAGGAAGTGGCGTCCACGCCGCTGTTCTCAGGAACGATGGGCGCAGTAGGCATGAAATACCAGGCATGATCGTCCATTATTTTCTTTTCCGGATTGCCCTGCACATTGGGCCTGATAGCCCAGAACCCGTTCTGCTTGGTCCTCCTGTTGAAAGCATAGGCCAGCCAATGCCCGCCCAGGGTCATCAGTTCATTGTCTTCTGTTTTCAGCAGGCGGAAGCGGATATCATTCGCTTTACCATATCCGTTAGTTATGTTCACCGGGCTGTATTTGCCAAGGGGATCCAGTTGCCAGATATCGTCACAGCTATACACGAGTAAAGCCTCGTCGTTCTTCATCCAGGAAGCGATCCCGTACGCTGCCTTGTCTCTCAGCTTATCCGCTTCTCCCCTTCCCGACAATACCAATGGCTCCTCCACCTGTGCAGAGATCAGCCTTGTCTGGCCTGTGCTCAGCTCATAACTGCAATAGCTTCTCTGGTGATAATCGTACCATATTATGAAACGTCCGCCCGGTGAAAAGCTAAGCTCGAAAGCCGGATAGCGCAAAGCGCATAGCTCTTTCCGGTAGCCATTGGTCATATCGAGCAGTACACTCCTTTTTATCTGCTTATTCCAATAGAACTCTCCCTGATTGATCACCGAAGACAGAATGATGTAACGCCCTTTATTGACCTCACCAAATTCGATCCGGTATTGTTCATCTTCCAGTTGCAATACCTTTTTTGTAGCAGGAAATACAACTGCAGTAAAATTATTAACGGGTTCATGCTGGGCAGGCAGCAGCACACTGTCTTTGTACGACCAGATATTTACTGCTTTTGAAATGATATCTCCTGCTGCCGGTGAATTTGCATTTTTGTATTGTAATGAAAAGAAGATGCCGCTGTCATCTTCAGTGAACCCCGGCATCATTGATCCACCTATCCGCATATTGGCCGGGAAGCCATCACTATTGGAAGCGCAGGCTATCTGTGGCGCCGAACCCGCAACAGTGGCGTATTTCAGCACTTGTTCTTCCTGCGGACCGGAGAGATAACAAAACGTATCTCCCTTACCGGAAAAAGCAAGCATGCTTACACTTCCGGGCTCGGCCATTCTCCGCTCTGCGCCATCCAGCAGGTTGATCAGCAACAAGCCCTCCGCATCCTTCACTACCAGGTAAGATGCCTGGCTGTTCACCCAGTATTGTTCAACCCCGGTATAACGTTGTTCCTTACGCGTTTTCAGGTTCATCAACTTCATTACATTTTCCTGCTTGCCGGACCTGCACAACAGGAAACTGTTCTTTTCATTTTCAGCAAGGGACCATGACCTCACATCTTGCAGGTATTCAACCGTGTTGGTTGCGAGGCGTACCATTGCCAGGCTATCGCCGCCGGCAGAGTCCATGAAAAACCGGCTGTCTCCGGTAAAATGGGGATTATTGCCCAGGAACTCCCATTGGCGGCCGGTTTTGAGATCAGAGAGCACTGTCCAATCTCTCCGATCCCGGGACCTTGTGCAGGACCAGGCGCAGTATTGTCCGTTATTACTGATCACGCCCGCCTGGCCGCTCATATCCTTGTAAGAGTGCCATCGGTCTACAGCTTCCAGATCGATGGGCTTTTTTTGTGCGAAGAGGTACTGGCTGCCTGCCAGCGCCAATAGGGTTAGCAGGTATTTGATCCGGTCGTATAGGCTATCCCGTGAGCGGATCATCCTGGTTGGTTTCATGGTGTATTATTTTTATTGAGTTTGTCAGGGTTGTTTAGAAAGATCCGCTTCCAATGCAAGTCCGGATACCCATCCTTTCTCTTTTGCCGGAATGCCTCTCGTCATCCAGACGGGTGGCGGAGCACCTTTCAGGTAATGGTCAAAGAACTGTTGCATGCGGATGGTATAATCCAGCTTGTTCATGGAGTCTTCCACGGAATGACCTTCCTCATCATATTCCAGCATCCATACGGGTTTCCCGATCCTTCTCATGCCCAGGTACATTTCGATGGCATGAGAAAAATTAACAGCCCCATCGTCTTTGTTGTGCATGATCAGCAAGGGCGTTGTCATTTTACCGATATGGAAAACGGGAGAATTGGCAACAAAAACTTCCGGCTTCTCCCAGGGAAATACCGCCAGGTTACGTTGATCGATATCCGAAGCCCGCTGGTTGTTCATGCCACCAGGGCGGAGGCTGCCGTATTCCGAGATCACGTTGGAATAACCTGATCCCTCGCAGGCAGCTTTGAAATAATGACAGCCGGTTGCTATGATATTGGTCTCATAGCCACCATGACTATGGCCCTGAACGCCCATCCTGGCCGTATCCACAAAAGGGATCTTTGCCAGTTGACGCACCGCCCCATCGATGGAGACCAGCACACTCTCCGATGTTTTGCCGGTGGTGAAATAAAAATCCGGTTCAAATACGAGATAGCCCCTGCTCAGGTACCAGGGTATATTCAATGGAGCCCGCGATACTTCAGGGAACCTGTAAGCATTCTTTACTTCGCTATGCCGTTCATAGTAAGTGAAAATGACCGGGTATTTTTGGGTGGAATCGAAGTGCACCGGTGTATGCAGCACACCATCGCAAATGGAACCGTCCGGAAGCGGGTAAGATACCAGCCGGGTATTGGAACCATCATAGCGGCCTGTTGCGCCTCCGTTGCTGACCTGGCTGATGGGCGTGAAATTCCTGAAATCGCGGGTGGCAAAAATATTGGGTTCTTCGCTGCTGCTCATCCTTCTGACCATATAGAGCTCCGCCTGCTTTGCGCGAACAGGCTTGAATTTGTCGGGCTCGGCGATATGCCCGCTATTGTTGGCTATTCTTGGTTGAAAATACCAGGCATGATCATCCATCACCAGCTTTTCCTGGCTGCCGGCCTTGCCGGGCCTCACTGCCCAGAAGCCGTTCTGTTTGGTGATCTCGCTGAAAGCGTAGAGCAACACACGATTATTGCCAAACCTTTGTACAGCATGGCTTTCATCGAAGTATTCGGCATCCAGCACCCGGAAACGGACCTGGTTGTTGTTTCCATAACCACCGGTCAGGTTCAGGGGGGCTTGCTTACCGGAAAGACCGATCTGCCAGAGATCATAACGGGCCTGTATCAACGCATTTTCATTATCCAGCCAGGATACAGGGCCAAGGCCATAATGCCAATGGATACTCTTTGCCGGGCTGCCTCTCCAGAGGTAACCGGAAAACGCATCTTTCACTCCAGCTGTGATCGCCCGGCGAACGCCTGTTTCGATATGATAACAGTTATATTGTTGACTCACGGCATCGAACCAAACCAGTTTGTCTTCCGATGGAGAGAAGGAGAATTCATTGTATGCCCAGAGTGCGGGATCATTCCCTTCATACAATACTGTTTCCTTTCCGCTTTCCAACCATAGCAGCGATACTTTCTGGGTCTCACCGTTCCAATAGAGCTCGCCTTGCGAAACAGGCCGGTTACACACCAATACCAGCTTATTCCCCTTACCGCTGAAATTCAGGATACGGTTCTCATCTTCCAGCTGTATGATCTTTCCGCTGGCAATATGCAATGAGGCCGCATACATCCTGGTGAATTCTTCATCCTTTCTGTGCAGTTGACTGGGCTGCACTTCGGTGTCGCGATAACTCCAGACATTCACCTTGTCGGTGATCACATCTTTACCGGGCTGCAGTACCGGCCTTTCCTTTCCGAGATAGAAAAAAAGCGAACTGCCATCAGGCGTAAAACTGATTTGCCCTTCCCTTACATGAAATTCTTTTTTCACACCGGGAGCGCCTTCTTCAGCAAACCGGCGCAGGGATGATTGCCCCCATTGCGCATAGAACAGTCGGCAACCAGTGTCAGCCCTCGTGATCAGCGCAAGCTGCCGGCCAGTTCTATCGAAAGACAAATCGGCAACGGTTCCCTCTACGGGCAACCGGTATTCTCGCTGGCTGCCTGGTTCAACCCAGAGTATCTCATTCTTACGTATAAGCACAACCGTTTTTCCCTGCGGATCAAAAAGGCAACGGCTCACTTCATCATAGCTCTTTTCTTTCCCGGTGAACAGATCTCTCAGTATCAATTTACCGGCATCCAAACGGGTGTATGCCATCCACTGTCCGTTGCCGTTCTCCGGCAGCAATCCGTTGCCTGCACCGGCAATGGAATCTGTTTTCCTGGTTTTGAGATCTATGACCACCAGCTTGCGCTGGTCTGCAAAGACGAATTTGCCGCTGTTGGCTGAAAAGCAGTCCGGTTGGATAGTGCCGGGGAATTTCACAGACCATGAACGGTCTGTAGCCTGCAACTGAACCGAATCGGGGGATCGTTTGGAGCCAGTTGTATAGGCGATGTATTTTCCATCGGCGCTCAGGGCAGTCTCCCGCAGGAACACCCACTGTTCGGGAATATCTTTATCCACCGGTTTTTGTTGTGCGGCGGCAGTCATCACCAGGCATAGCATGCCCGGCAGGAATAAGGAACCTTGCATAAATTGGCTTTATCGTGAAGAAAAATTATTGAAGCGGCCCATTGACTGGCAGGGCATGCCAGTGGCAGCACCGGTTCCTGCCGGCTGTTACCAGGCATTCACCGGCCTCACCCGGACCAGTTGAGCAAAGAGGGGTTTTAATGAACGATATTACGGGGATGGATAACCGGTATTCTGTTTCAATTGACCGTTTGCACTCAGATCGGCATAAGGAATGGCAAATACCGCCTTGTTGACATTCCAGCTCGTGCCTTTCACCGGAGCGGCCTGGTTCATCACTTCATCGATAAGGCCGAGGCGTTTCAGATCGAACCAACGATGTCCCCATTCGCTGAAAAGCTCGGTCCTTCTTTCTTTGAGCAGGGCCGCTGCAAAGGCAGTGGGATCGGTCAGATCGAGATCATCCAGTCCGGCGCGCCCGCGAACGGCATTGAGGCTTTCCAGCGCATGGGTGAAATCGCCACGGGCAGCCAGTGCTTCGGCTTGTATGAGATATTGTTCCGACAGGCGCAGCATCACCAGGTATTCCTTCGATGGAGCATTCACAGCATACTGTTTGTATTTGTAAGGGAAGCGGTCAGCTACGGTGTCGATCCCTTCTCCTACCCAGTAGGTACGGCGAAGATCTCCGGACTCGAAACTGTTCAGCAGTGCATCACTCAACCATACCCTGCCGGCGATATGACTGGTAGCGCCATCCCAGTAATAGCCCAGAAAAGTGATGGCATCCTTTACATGGGGTTGATTGGACCTGGGATCGGTGGGTTGCAACTGCAGGATGGCTTCCCTGCTTTCTTTCAGGAATACCGAATCCAGCTCAGCATGCAGTTTGTATTGCTGCGTGCGGGCAATCACTTCAGCGGATTCTTTTTCCGCGTCTGCATATTTTTTCTGGTAGAGATACACGCGGGCCAGCAGGGCGGCTGCAGCCGATTTGTTGGGCCTGGATCTTTCATTGGTTTTTGTTTTGGCATCCCAGGAAAGGTATTGGTCATCCAGGTCGGCTTTTGCTTCCAGGAGATCTTTGGTCACCTGGTCATACACTTTTGCCACCGGCGTCCTGGGTAATTGTGCATTCTCGAAATACCTGCTATGTGTGATCAGGGGCACATCGCCATACAAATTCACCAGGTAGAAATAACACCAGGCGCGCAGGAATTTACATTCGGCTGTCAATTCTTTTTTGACGTTGGCAGTCAGCATCACACTGGTGGCCTCCTGTAATTTCTCGATGGTATTGCTGGTGATGTAAATGGTTTTGTAGAGATCAGTCCAGAACTGATCTCCCAGCGCATTGTTCAGAAAGAAATCATCTTTCACCGGGTACTTGAATTCATCGGCGCTCAATCCGCAATTCCTGGAAATAGAGCCGTCCCCCTGCATAAAACCAGCATTGGCCAACTGAACATAGATCCCGGCCATCACGGAAGCGGCAGATTCGTTGCTGCCGAAAGCATCGCTGGCCACAATCTGGTTTGGAGGGTTCTCCACTTCCAAAAACTTTTTGCAGGAAGTGATGCCGGCAAGAGCAATAATGGCCAGCATCGGTATATATCTGTATCTTTTCATTTCTTTTCGTTTAGTTGTTCCTGTTATACAATCTATTTTTCTAAAGAGATAACTGGATGCCTCCTGTATAGATCCTGAGTGGCGGCAGGTTATTATAGCTCAGGGTTTCGGGATCCGAGCCTTTGTATTGAGTAATGGTAAAAGCATTATGCACCTGTATATAGAGGCGGCATCTTTTGAGCCAGACCTTATTGGTCCAGTTGTCCGGCAGTTCCCATGACAATGAGATATTCTTACAACGGATATAGGAGGCATCTGTATAAGCGCCATCGCTGTTGAAGAAAATAGAGTTATCATAGTTCAGGCTCCCGTTCTGGCTGTATCGCGGACGTTTGGCGATATCACCGGGCTTGTGCCAACGGTCTTCCGCCAGGTAGGTCCATTGATTGAATATTCCGCCGGGACTATAAGCAGGATCGCCCATCGAAGCATCAGGTCCTTTTTGTTTGGTGTACTGGAAGAAAACAGAGGCGGTGAATCTTTTATAGGTGAAGGTATTTTCCAATCCTCCGAAGAAACGTGGCGCCAGATCGATGGCAACGGCCCTTGGATCCACAGCCCCATCAGCATAAACAGGTTTGCCTTCGGCATCGGCAAACAGGAACCTGCCCTGTGCAGGATCCACACCGAGGTAATGACTCAGGTAAACGATGGAAAGCGATTTGCCCACCATTTGCTGGAACCTGCTGTCGGTACCGGTATATTCCAACAAGCGGTTCTGCTGGAATGAAATATTGAAGGTGGATCTCCAGTTGAAATCTTTGGAGTGTACATTATCCGTTGAGAGCATGATCTCCAGTCCTTTGTTCTGGATGGTGGCAGGGATATTGCCAGACACTGTTGTAGCGCCCACCATGCCGGGCAGTGTAAGGCTCTGCAATTGGTTGGATGATTTGTTGATATAATGACTGAAATTTACAAGCAGACGGTCTTTGAAGAAACCCGCTTCCAGTCCGAACTCCAGCTTGGTGGTCTTCTCCCATTCATAATTGGGATTGAAGAGACTCACTTGTGCCAGACCGATAGCCCCCTGGTATATCGACCCTCCGCCATTCCAGCTATCGATGATCTGATAGCGGTCGAGGTAACCATAATCTCCTATCTGATCATTTCCGGTAATACCGTAGCTGGCGCGCAGCTTGCCATAGCTAAGCACCGGCAGTGCATCCCTGATGGCTCTCTCTTCCGAAAAGATCCAGCCGGCGCCCGCTGCCCAGAAATTGGAGAATTTGCGATCATCCCCGAAACGGCTGCTGCCATCCCTTCTGAGAGAGATATTCAAAAGATACTTACCAGCCAGTTCATAGTTGATCTTGCTGAAAGCGGCAGTGTACCTGTATTCGGAACTGCTGCCATACACCGAGGATACGCCCCCGGAAAGGTTTCTTATCATCAGGTCACTGGTGATATTGTGAATACCTGTATGCTGGGCGCTTTGCTTTAGAACCTGGAACGAAGACCCGAGCAGGAACAGCAATTTGCCATTCCCTATTTGTTTGGTATAGCTCAGTTGTGGCTCTACGATCCAGGAATCACCGATACCATTGCCATAGGAAGCATCCGCGGAATGAGGGCCATCGGCAGGGTCCCAAATATATGAGTACACAAATACGGAAGGCGTACTGGTTTGCTTGTTATATCCCATGGTTGTCTTCACTACCAGGCCCGGCAGTATCGTATAGTTGAGATCGAGGCTGGCCACCAGGTTATTGGACCTGGCAGGGTTCTCCCTTCCACCGATCATCTGTGCGTATTGATGCGGAGAACGGGTAGTGGTCCTGCCCGTGATGGGGTTCGGTGCAAAATTCAAAGTGCCATCCGGGTTCAGGAAAGGAGGGAAATTTGGCGGTGTGCGCATAGCTATCATCGTTAGATCCAGGTTTGGCAGGTTCTGATCGATGAAATTGTAACTGCCAGACAAAGAAGTCCTGAATTTCTTATTCAGGCTCACCCCGCTCAAAGCAAAACGGATCGTAGCATTCTGCTGGTAATGATTGCCGGGGAAGGAAGTAGTTTGCCTGTTGTAAGTGGCGCCCAGTAAGTATTGCACTTGTTCATTGCCTCCTGAAATGGAGAGACTGGCATTGGTGGTACTGGCATTGTTGCCGATGGCAATTTTCTTCAGGTCCATCTGGTAAGCAGTATCCCAAAACACCAGGTCCGGTGCATTGTCGATAGTAGGTTTGATATTTGCAGCAGGTGCAGCCATCGAATCCTGGTAGAAAGCTTCCCTGCGCATCGCAAGATATTGGCTGTTATTCATCAGCCTGATCTTCTTCAATGGGATGGATTGAACACCGTGATACACGTTCAGATCCACCCTCATATCGCCCGCCTTCGCTTTTTTAGTGGTGATCAGCACCACTCCATTGGCTCCCCTGGACCCATAAATGGCCGTTGCGTCTGCATCTTTCAAAACAGAGATACTTTCAATGTCAGCAGGATTAATAAAATTAAGCGCAGAAGCTCCCTGCTGTGCGCCATAACCAACAGTGTTCACCACGTTCTGCGAATAAGGAACGCCATCTACGATGAACAGTGGGTTTGAACCGGCTGTGAGGCTATTGAGGCCGCGGATATTCACTTTCACTTCGGAGCCCGGCACTCCGGTCACCTGGTTGATGGTCATACCGGGAACGCGGCCCTGCAGCGCCAGCAATGGATCCGTAACCGGGCTTTTGGCAATGTCTTTGGCAGTTACGGTGGTCACATTGCCCACATTGTAACGCTGGGTATTGGTGCCATAGGCTATCACCACCATTTCATCGAGTTTGGAACTGAACTTTGGAAGGGTAATGGTAAAACTATTGGAACGAAGCGGAATGGTCTGCCCGATAACCGGTACGCTGGTTTTGGTTTTTCCCTCCTCCTCATCCAGCTGCAGGTCTGTGGCCACAACGATGATGCTGGAAGCTGAAACAAGTTTGAGCTCAACACTGCCGCGGCCCACAAAGGAGATATGGATCAGTTGCCCGATCTCCGCCTGAACTGTGAACATCCCTTCAGCATCGGTAATGGTGGCGCTCTTACCGCCTTTGATCAGGATGGTAGCGCCCGTCAATGGCTTGCCTTCTTCATCCAGTATACGGCCTCGAACAGGAATGAAATTATCCGTCGCAACCTTGCTGATGCGCTCCGGCGCCGGCTTTTCAGGAGGCGATGATACTGTCCTTTCCTTTAGATTGATGAAGATACTCCGGCCATCGATCCGGTAATCCAGTGGTTGTGATGCAAAGACCCTTTCGAGGAATTGGTCCAATGGAAAATTACTGACGGAAACGGAAACAGGATTTGATAACCTCAGCACATCTTCCGTGTACAAAAAACATAGCCCGACTGTTTTTTCACAGCGTTGAACACCTCTTTCAGCGGCACATCTTTGCCGGAAAAGCTGATATTCTGGGAGAAACTTTTGGCGCTGACATTTACCATTGCAGCCAGCAGCAGCACGGTTGTTAGTTTCATCACTAACAGAGTTTTGGTGATGCGGCGGTAGCCCCCACGGGCGGCGCCACCGCAAAAAGCAGTTTTTTGCATAATTTCGCATTGTTTTGGTGATACAAGAAAAGTCTGCCAGACTTCATTTTATTGCCCGGACATCGGCCGGCAGTGTTACAACCACAGCCGGTCATTTTTTTGTCAGAGCAGGTATTGATTACAGTTAGGTGCAGGCATGCCACTGCCATTACCGTTCCGGTGTATTCATTTTACAATAAGTATTTTTTGAAACTTCCGGCGCCCGCGTCCGGTGATTATTCCACGATCAGCGTTTTTCCCTCCAGCCGCACATGCAGGCCATTCCCTTTAAAAAACTCGATCATGGTAGACAGGTTTACGTTTCTGTACATCTCTCCCTTGAAAACCATATCAGGGACTTTACCTTGATACTTCACTTCTATATCGTACCATCTTTCCAGTTGATGCATGATGGTATGTATATCGGCATTCTCGAAATCGAACATCCCGTTCTTCCAGGCTACTACCCTGTTGAGATCCACGCCTGACAATACTGAAATACTTTTAGAAGAAGTCTGTTTATTGCCAGTATTGGCCATTACAGCCTGTTGACCGGGTTTCAGGATCTCATTGTCACTACCGGCTCCGGTTACGCGAATACTGCCGGTCAGCAGGGTGGTACGGATCGCAGGTTCATTCGAATAGGCATTGACGTTGAAAAATGTGCCGAGTACTTCCACGGTAGACTTTCCATCGATATCCACCACAAAGGATTGCCCCGGACGTTTGGCCACTTCAAAATACACTTCACCTGTGATCCTTACATTCCTTTCATTCCCTGCAAAGGCAACAGGATAGGAAATGGACGAAGCGGCGTTGAGCCAAACCTTTGTTCCATCGGGCAACACAAACTGGTATTGCCCTCTTCTTGGAGTAGACATGGTATTCAGTAGCGCCATATTATTACTGGCGCCCCCGGGTTGGTAAACGATCTGTCCATCGGTCAGTTTTACAATGGAAACATTGCCCTGTTGTGCAAGTTGTCCATCGACGGCGCTGTCCACCGGAATGATGCTGCCATCCGCCAGAGTCAATATTGCTTTATCGCTTCCCGGCAGAATATCTGTTTTGCCAGGGATGTTTACCAGCGGTTGCCGGGTATCAGTCTGATTGCGTTGTATCGCAAACCAGGTAACGCCCACCGCCACCAGCAGTAGGATGGCCGCTGCATAGCGAAGGAATCTGTTGCGCCGCAAAGGAACAATACGCCCCGGCGTATCACTTGTTACCGCTGTTTGCTCCAACTGGCCTGTCATCTGTTCTTCAATGCCCGCGTACAACTGATCCCAGTTCACTTGTTGCAGCGTTGCTTCGGGTTGTTCAATCAGGGCTTGCAAGTGGCTGTGGAGCGGTGCATCATCCTCCCGTTGGGCCAACCAAACAG
Source organism: Pseudobacter ginsenosidimutans (assembly GCF_007970185.1). Taxonomy (NCBI): domain Bacteria; kingdom Pseudomonadati; phylum Bacteroidota; class Chitinophagia; order Chitinophagales; family Chitinophagaceae; genus Pseudobacter; species Pseudobacter ginsenosidimutans. Next base: position 6,931,651 of record NZ_CP042431.1, read on the forward strand.
TCAATTCCTGCAACTCCGGTACCGTGGCGGTCCTGTCTGTATAGCGTTCCAATAAATAAGTGATCCGTTCGTTGGATAAAGTCATAGTGGAAAGTATCTATAATAGTATGATAGCACGATAACAAGATTGTACCAGGGTTGGGATTAATTTTTTTTACTTTTTTACCGCAATAAAAAACTGGATGGCTGTCAACCACAGGCCGATGCCTGTTTTAGCGAGTTTTTTCAGTGTTTTGATGGCTTCTGCCAGGTGATTGCGCACGGTATTGGGAGAGAGATCGAGCTGCCGGGCCACTTCTTCCCTGCTCAGTCCTTTTTCTTTGATCAGTTGAAATACCCTTGCCTGTTGTGGCGCTAACTGATCGATGGCCTTTTGGAGTTGTTGATATCTGGTTTCCAGAGCCCGCAACTCTTCTCCGCTCAGCTCATCGGAATAGGGCATATCTATTACGCCTCCACGCCGCAGGCGTTCTGCTGCGTCTTTCTGATATTGCTGGCTCAACAGCCGGTAAAATAAAGTATGGAGATAACCTAGCGGGTTGTCGGCTTCGCGCAGATACGATCTTTTCTGCCAGACGCGGATAAAAGTTTCCTGCACCATTTCTTCGGCAAAAAAATGGGAGCCGCTCATTTTATAGGCGGCGCTGTAAAACTTCTTTTTGAATCGCTCGAATAGTACCCGGAAGGCCTGCGCATCGCCATCGGCTATGCGGGAGAATAAATCTTTATCGATATGCCAATCAGAGTCAACCAAATATTGTCAACATTTGAAACGTAAAATAGAAAAAAATTGATAAAAGGAACAGGAAAAATCAGGATGATAAAAAGTCTCCAAAAAAGAATAGGCTCCCACAGCCTGATTTAAGATCATACTTTATTTGTAAGAGAAAACGGGCCGCCTCACATTTTTGAGACGGCCCGTTTGTATAACTGAATCAGGAATTGGCAACAATCGGGAAGGTACTTCAATAAGACAAAACCCACTATTTCCCAAATAGCATTACCAGAACCGGACATATAAAAGCGTCAGCAAGATAATTGTGATCACGATCATCAACGCAGTGCGGTTGTTGATCCTGAACATGCTGCGATCAAGCATGAATGCTTTGGGATTAATTGCTGGACCGGCAAAGCTCATACAGATCATCAGTAACATGGTAAAGAAGAACGACCATCCCATATTGATGAGAAAAGGAATTCTCCAGACAGTCTTGATGATATCGCCGGACTTTTCCTGTGTTTCAAAAGCTGTATACAGCCAGGTTTCATGTCCTAATACTGCCGGAGCATAGTTATTGAAAAATACAGACAGCAGGAAGCCAGTGATCACGCCGGCAATTGCAGCAGCGCCTGTGGTCCGCTTCCAGAACATACCCAGCAGGAACATAGCAAATACACCAGGGCTAATAAATCCCGTGTATTTCTGTATGAAAGTGAAACCACCTTCACCTCCAATCCCCAAAAGATCTTTCCAGGTGAATAACAAAGCAACTACCATCGCCACCAGTACCGTTACTCTTCCGATCCAAACCTGTTGTTTCTCTGTTGAATCACGTGAGAAGTATTTTTTGTGGATATCGAGGGTATAGATCGTGGAGATACTATTGAGTTTTCCTGCAAGCGATGCAACGATGGCCGCAGTTAATGCGGCAACCGACAATCCTTTCAGACCTGCAGGCAAAAAACTCAGTATGGCTGCATACGCACCATCCTTGCTTCCGCCTTCCAGCTGCGGCAATTGTCCATTCTTATACAGAACGTAGGCAGCGATACCTGGCAGCATTACAATCACAGGCATTAGCAATTTCAGGAAACCTGCAAACAGGATGCCGGTACGCGCAGTCTGTAGATCAGCTCCCAGTGCGCGTTGCGTAATATATTGATTACATCCCCAGTAATTGAGGTTCACGATCCACTGCCCTGCGAAGTACATGGTAATGCCTGGCAACACCAGATATTTGTCCACTTCAACTTGTGGTGCATCCTGCGCAGGTTTGGAAAAGATCATATGGAAATGGTCAGGCGCATCCTGCATCAATATCTTAAAACCACTCCATGCACCAGCCCCTGCTCCGGATCTTTCAGAAACAATGCTAAGTGCAAGATATGTGGTGGCCAATCCACCTACTATCAAAACGGCCACCTGGATCACATCTGTATAACCGATCACTTTCATACCTCCCAGGGTAATGAGCAGAGCAAAAACAGCCAGGCCGATCATGATCAGATGCAAAGCACCGCCTCCCATCAAGCCATCGATGGCAACAGCTCCCAGGTACAGGATAGATGTGAGATTCACAAATACATACAGGAAAAGCCAGAATACCGCCATGATCACAGCTACCGTTTCATTATAACGTCTGGTCAGGAATTGAGGCATGGTGTATATCTTATTCTTCAGATATACCGGAATGAACCAAACGGCAATAATGATCAATGCAATAGCTGCGATCCACTCATAAGCAGCCACTGCAATCCCTGCAAAAAAACCTTCACCGCTCATTCCGATGAATTGCTCCGCAGAAATATTCGAAGCAATCAGTGATGCTCCGATGGCCCACCAGGTCAACGAGCCTTCAGCCAGGAAGAAATCCTTTGTATCGGCAACCGGTTTTTTCTTTTTCCGGTAAATCCAGTATCCATATCCGGCAACTATCAAAAAATAGACAAGGAATACACAATAATCAATTGGCTGCAATCTTGAATTCATGTTAGTATAAGCTTAATAGTTTTGGAAAATGGCATCAGGATAGTTTATTGTAAGCGCAGTCATTCCATCGTAACTCATTCCTGAACCACCTGAGGTTAGTTCCTTTATCGATCAGAATCAACTCCATTCCAGCAATCAGGGAAAGATCTTCCAGATGCTGAACCGTAAGGTTCTGACTGAAACATGTATGGTGTGCCCCTCCGGCGAGTATCCAGGCAGTGCAAGCAGTGTTGATATCCGGATAAGGCTCCCATAACACTCTTGCCACGGGTAACTTCGGAAGATCATTTTCAGGAGCCACGGCCCTTACTTCATTCACAAGCAAACGGAACCGGTTTCCCATATCAATGACAGACGCATTCAATGCATCTCCGCCTCCTGCATTGAACACCAGCCGAACAGGGTCTGCTTTTCCTCCAATACCCAATGGATGTATTTCACAGGCTGGCTGCCCGGCTGCAATGGAAGGACAGATCTCAAGCATATGCGCACCCAGCACCAGTGGCCGGCCCGGCGTCTTCGCAAAGTGATAGGTATAGTCTTCCATGAAAGAATTACCTCCCTTCAATCCTGTAGCCATCGTTTTCATTAAGCGAACAAGTGCTGCTGTTTTCCAATCCCCTTCGGCCCCAAAACCATAGCCATCTTTCATCAGTCTTTGTACTGCCAGTCCCGGCAATTGCTTCAGGCCATGCAGATCTTCGAAGGTGGTGGTGAATCCTTTGAAGTTTCCCTCTTCCAGGAATCTTCGTAATCCAATCTCGATCTTTGCTGCTTCCTGCAGAGAATTATTATTTTTCAGTGTAGCTGCCAGCTTGTATTCGTCTGCATACTGCTGACACAATAGATCGGTTTCAATTTGGTCAACAGCATTCACGTATTGCACAAGATCACCTACCCCATGCGTATTCACCGAATAACCGAATTTCATTTCCGCTTCCACTTTATCGCCTTCGGTTACGGCCACATAACGCATATTATCACCGAACCGGACAAACTTCGCACCCTGCCAGTCGTGCCAGCCAGCTGCAGCCCTCAGCCAGGTATCGAGCTGAGTCAGCACAATCTCATCCTGCCAAAACCCGGTCACAACTTTTCTTTCCAGCCGCATCCGGCTCATGATAAAACCAAACTCCCTGTCGCCATGCGCCGACTGATTCAGGTTCATGAAGTCCATATCGATGTCATTCCACGGGATCTCCCGGTTGAACTGGGTATGCAAATGCAGCAACGGCTTTTGCAGCATTTTCAATCCCTGGATCCACATTTTGGCAGGAGAGAAAGTATGCATCCAGGTGATCAGCCCAATGCAATTCTTTGTGGAATTGGCATCGATACAGAGTTGAGAGATCTCTTCCGGCGTTTTGACAACAGGTTTATAAATTATCGTTACTGGTATTTTTTCATTGGAACCAAGAAAGCCGGCGATTTGCTGTGCATGCTCCGCAACCTGCTTCAGTGTTGCTTCCCCATATAAATGCTGGCTGCCGGTTACGAACCAGCATTCCAGTTGCTGAAATGGTTTACTCATTGTATGTTGATGAATTTGTAGATGGTAGTTTGTGTATACACCTGTCCGGGACGAAGAATGGTACCGGGAAAAGAAGGTTGATTGGGACTATCAGGAAAATGTTGTGCTTCCAGGCATAGCGCAGCATGTTGGATGTATGGTTTTCCATTTTTTGTATGGCTCAGTGTTCCATCCAGGAAATTACCCGAGTAGAATTGCAAGCCGGGCTCTGTGGTCCAAACTTCCATTCCTCTTCCACTTGCAGCATGCGATAGAATGGCCACTTTCCGAAGGGAGGCATCATGCTTGTTCAACACCCAGTTGTGATCATAACCGCCGGCCACCTGAGCAATATCCCGGCCAACCGGTTTGGCATTGCGGAAATCCAAAGCCGCGGTAACACCATCAACTCTTCCTATGGGGATCAACAGGGAATCAACAGGAGTATATTTTTCTGCATCGATCTGAAGATTGTGATTCAGGATGGTTGGTTCACTTCCTGCAGACAAATTGAAATAGGCATGTTGCGTGAGATTCACTGGTGTAGGCTTGTCAGTAGTGGCTTTGTAATCTATCCTCCATGAATTGTCGCTGCCAAGTGTATACATTACTTCAATATCCAGGTTACCCGGATATCCTCCCTCTCCGTCCTTGCTTTTATAGGTCAGTTTAAGGCTGCTGTCGCCCGGCAGCTTCGTGATCTGCCAGTATACCTTATCATAGCCTTTATTGCCTCCATGCAAAGAGTTGCCATGATCATTGGCATCCAACTGATACGGATGATCATCCAATGTGAAACCTGCTTTATCTATCCTGTTGCCGTAGCGGCCAATCAGTGCTCCAAAATAAGGGTTGCCTTTTTGCAGGTATCCTGCCAGGCTATCAAACCCGGCCACCACATCTCCCTGTTCACCATTCTTATCAGGAACGAGTAAACGCGTAACAGCACCACCATAGTTGATCACGCTCAATTCCATTCCCTGCTGATTAATGAGGGTATATTCCGTTACAGCTTGCGATTCAAAATTGCCAAACGGTTTCGTCATGATCAGTCTGTCTTTTTTGGGAGCCTGTGTGCAGGCTGTAAGTAATAAGAAAACAGGTAAATACTTCATAGGCTTCATCGTTGAGTGTGTTTATTGCCCGTAATAGGAACCGGGGCCGTGTTTACGTTCAAAATGTTTTTGGATCAATGCATCTTTCATACGGAGGGCCTTGGGATCGATCTGCAAAGTGAGCAGGGCCATTTTCGCCATTTGTTCCAGCACCACGCTATTATACACAGCTTTGGCTGCATCCCTTCCCCAGGTGAATGGGGCATGATTGCCTACCAGCATCATTTCAACGTTCCGGTGATCGAGGTCTCTTTCCAACAGGCATTCCATGATCTGAAAGCCGGTAGCGTATTCATAATCGCCTTTGATCAGTTCATCGCGCATTGGAGCTGCGCAAGGAATACTGGTAGTGCAGTGATCTGCGTGTGTGGTACCAAACAAGGGTATATCTTTCAGGGATTGCGCCCATGCCGTTGCATAAGTAGAATGGGTATGACAAATGCCGGCCACCTGTGACCAGTGTTTATATAATACAGCATGGGTAAGGGTATCAGAGGAAGGCCTGAGTGAACCTTCTATAACCCGGCCTTCAAAATCCACGATCACCATTTTTGCAGGAGTGAGTTGCTCATAGGGAACGCCACTGGGCTTGATGGCAAATACGCCACCAGCCTGATCTGCAGCGCTCACATTTCCAAAAGTTGCCACAACCAGTCCTGCAGCAGGTAATTGCATATTGGCCTGCCAGGCTTGCTCCCGGATAAACTCGTAACGGCTACGGCTATTCGTAATTTTTCTTCTGGTGGTGTGCTCTCCCAACCACTGATAGCGTTGGTATCTTCTGGAATAGTATTGCGTTAATGAAGTGCGGGGATGATACGTATGCTTAAATCCCTGCCCCATGGCCTTCATCGCATCTTCAACTGCAGGATAGATCCCGGCGGCAACTGCTGCAAACATGGCGGCGCCGGCGGCACAGGTTTGCCCGGACCGATGTATTCGTATAGGCATGCCAGTTACATCTGACATCAATTGCATTACATAGGGAGATTTATGTGCCACACCACCCAGACCGATCAGCCCTTTGATAGGTACTCCTTCAGAAACAAATCTTTCCACTATCGCTCTCGCGCCAAAACAGGTTGCTTCCACCAGGGCTTTGAAGATCCTTGCAGCATCGCTGCCCAGATCGATATTACTGATAGTGGCTTTCAATTCCTGGTTGGCATCCGGCGTACGTCTTCCATTCAGCCAGTCCACTGCAATCTCATCCTCTTCCTCTAGTGGCAAAGCTGCGGCAGCTTCGGATAGTTCGGGAATGGAGCGGTTTACCAGTTTACTGAACCACGCATAGATATCTCCGAAAGCAGATTGGCCGGCTTCGAGTCCTATCATCCCGGGAATTACCGAATCAGGTACCTGACCGCAGATACCTTTCACAACGATATCCTTCATTTCATCCCGGGGTATCGCCAGCATATCGCAGGTAGAAGTGCCCATCACCTTACTGAGGTAATAAGGTTCTATTTGTCCGCCAACAGCTCCCATATGCGCATCGAAAGCTCCTACTCCAATGATAACATCAGTGCTGAGCCCTAATTTTTCAGCCCACTCTGCACACAATGTACCGGCAGGAACATTGGAAGCATAAGTTTCGGTAAACAGTCTATCTGCACATCCATCCAGTAAGGGATCGATCTGCGCAAAAAAACTGTTGGGAGGAAGGCCACCAAATGACTCCGCCCACAAGGCTTTATGTCCTGCCGCACAAATGCTCCGTTTTAAATTATGTACATCCTTTCCACCAGTCAACAGAAAAGGCATCCAGTCGCAATGCTCCACACATGAATATGCTTCTGTACGAATGCGTTCATCATTTCTAAGCAGGTATAACCATTTAGCCCAGAACCATTCTGAAGAATAGATCCCTCCGCAGTAGCGCAGATATTTTTCAGCCTCTGGTTGCTGGTTGATATCAGCCGCTTCACGAATAGCGGTATGATCCTTCCATAATACGAACATGGCATTGGGATTGTCTTCAAATCCGGGAAGTAAGGCCAGAGGTACTCCTTCCCGGTTCACCAATACAGGTGTAGAACCTGTTGTATCGATCGAGATTGCTTTCACCTGTTCCGCAGCACCCTCCCCTGCCTGCTTCAGGCAGTCCTGTACAACATACCCGATCCCTTCCATATAATCGAGAGGATGTTGCCTGTACTGCTGTTTGGAAGCATTACAGTAGAGCTGCTTATTCCAACGCGGGTAAGTGAATACTGAAGACGCCAGTTCTGACCCGTCGCCGGCATTAACCAGTACTGCCCGAACAGAGTCTGTTCCGTAATCCACCCCTATGACATAATTATTGCTATCTTTTTTAAGTGTCATATTAACATTTATAATTTGAGGCAAAAAAAATTTCCCTATTGGAAAATCTCTTTGGTTGGTAAGAAACTGATGAAAGACCTCAGACTGGACGAATATTTACGTTTATCCAGTTTAAAATAAAAAGCGCCTTTCTTTGATGATCCTTTTTCTTTTTCTTTTTGTCTTATGATGAGGCCAGAGCTCTGCAATTTCCGAATGAAATTTCGCTTATCCAGTTCTTTACCATAAACAGATTCGTAGAGGTCCAATAATTGCCGGATGGTGAAACGGCCTGGTAACAACTCGAACAATATAGGATGAAGCGCAGCCTTGTATTGCAATCTTTCCCGCGCCGTTCCCACCATCTGATCATGATCGAAAATAAGAAGTGGTAACTCTGACAGCGGGAACCATTCAGCATGAAAATCTTCACTCAGTTGTTTTTTATATTGTCCTATATCCACCAGCGCATAGTATACAACAGAGATCGTTCTTTCCATGGGATCCCGTGCCGGGTCGCCAAATGCAAAGAGCTGTTCCATAAACACACCTTTGAGACCGGTAAGTTGTTCCAGGATGCGGCTTGCTGCATTATCGAGGCTTTCCTTTGGCTGCACGAAACCGCCCATTAAACTCCATTTGCTTTTCTGAGGCTCAAATCCCCTTTTGATCAGCAGCAGTTTCAGTGCTTCTCCATCAAACCCAAAGATCACACAATCAACTGCTACAAGCATTTTATCAGCGCGATAATGTTTTACAGCCATTTCTGAACGGGTCTCCGGATACATATCTTCAGTGAATCTAGGATGATATTTTCAGGTATACAAATTTTAAATGTCTTTTTTACACTTATTTTCTCCAGTCTAAACAATGGATTAATATGTGATTCACCGGACGGGAAAGAAAGACATCGGTTGGAGATCTTCCGACCGGCATCAGAGCGGATGTAATTGTTATTTTTCAAATTTCCAGTGATCGAAGTTGAAGAGTTCACGGCCCGCCGTGATGTTTTGACCCTTAAATGAAAAGTAGAGATCATGGATGCCGGTAACAGGTGTGAGCACCGGCTCCGTGAAGGTTTTCCATTTGTTCCACCCTCCTGTTCGGGGAATATGGAGAGTGGCCAGTTTCACCCCACCTACACTGTCTGCAAACACTTCCAGTATTCCGCCGCCCAGCCCTGTGGCCAGACTTGCTGAAAATTTTTTGGGAGAGATCTTCCCGAAATCAACCGCACGCACTTTTATCCATCCTTTTGAGCGGATATCAGTAACAAATACACCGGTACGCGGATCCTGATCCGTTGTACAGTTCTCTGCCCAGGCGATTGTTTCCGCTTCAACACGGCGATAAGGATCGATGGAACCAACTGGTTCTGGTCCCGTGGCAGAAATGGAAATGGCGGGAATTGTACCGTCCTCATTGTATTTGAAAGACTCTACAGAAGTGGAGCGTCCATAACTTCCGCCTCCTTTAAGCAATCCGGTATGATAGAACAGATAGGACTTCCCTTTGAAGTCGATGATACCGCCATGATTGGTGAAGCTATTGGTTGGCTGTTTGGACATGATCTTTCCCTGATAGGTCCAGGGGCCTTCAGGGCCACTGCTCATTGAATAGGAAAGACATTCTGTTCCATTTTCCATTCCTGCAAACATCTGATAATAATGACCATTCCGTTTGTAGAACCAGGGGCCTTCCACAAACATATCTTTATTGGGCTCTGTGTGGCTGCCCTCGCTTGCTTGTTCTTTGGGCGACCTTCTCACTCCACCAAATGTGGCCACGGTCAAGGGTACTTCATTTATCTTCCCTGCATAAGAGATCATATCGGGATTGAGCTTCACGTAATAAAGCTGTCCATTTCCCCAATACAGGTATGCCTGACCGTTATCATCAATGAAAACTGTCGGATCTATATTGGACCAGCTGCCTGTTGTGATCAAAGGCTTCCCGATAGCATCCCTGAATGGTCCCCTGGGATTATCACTTACCGCAACTCCTACAGACATATTGTTCTTGTCTGTTTGCATACAAACATACCAGTAAAATTTTCCGTTCCGCTGTATGCATTGGGCTGCCCAGGCCCTATCTACTGCCCAGGAAAAACTCTCAAGCGATATGGGAGCTCCATGATCGGTCCAGTTGACCATATCTCCAGAAGAGAATACCCTCCATTTGGTCATATAGTAAAAACCATAACCCGGAATATCGTCTCCCGTATATACATAAACGCTGTCTTTGTATATCATGGGCGCTGGATCAGGAGTATAGTGAGTTTGGATAACGGGATTTTGGGCATGCGATGCAACACCTGTAACCAGGGCCGTTATCAGGAAGATCAATGATCTCATAATTACAATTATTTTCAGTTATCGATGACAGGCTTTTCTTCAGGCAACATCAGACAGATCAAGGTATTACAATATCATTGGCTGAAGTGGCATACAGGCCGATGAGGGCTCCTGTAAAACCTCCTGCCACATCAGTGGACAAAATATCGCCCGAAACTGTTCCTCCAATATTTTTGAATGGCTGACCTTCAGCAGCAAAACTGAAAGTATAGTCATCCCCCTCTGCTGCCACTCTTAAGCGGATGCCGTTGCCCGGGGCGATCTTTTCACTTCCCAGGATCGTGGACTTTCCATTACCTGTTCTTTCCAGTACCACATAAAGATCATTCCCTTTCCGGGTGATGCCGAATACATAATTGAAAGTCTCCTTTTGATAGCAAACGATCCCTGCAAGATCCTTTTCAGTTTGTGGATCGTACCTGATCTTCACAGTAGCTTCAAAGCTGGCATGCTGTTGCCTGCAAAACAATGTGGAAGTAGGCTCTGTAGCCTTGATGGTCACCGGCAGCGGAGTTATCTTCACTCCTTCCTTCGACGTACTGATAAAATTTTCACGGGCTCCCCTCACTCCGATCCATCTGTAATTGAGTGGAGAAATTGAAAGATCATCCGTGTAGGTAAAGTTGCCATTGGGCAGGAATCCATTTTGGCCTGCCTGATTGGTAACGCCTGCAGGCATTTTTGTTCTGGGCCTAAGGGGCACCAGGCCATTATCGAAAACCGGGAATTCACCACTCCAGTCAACAGGCAGAATAAAGGTTTCCCTTCCGGTATTCACCCTGTTCTTTTCATTTGGTCTAACGGCAAGGAATACACCATAATATTTTCCATCAGGTCCTTCCACCAGGTCTGCATGGCCGGCCCAATCCACTTTATTAGTCCTGTCTCTCGGAAAATAGCGCTGGGTGAGGATCGGATTTCCCGGAGCAGGCTTGAACGGTCCTTTAGGATCATCGCTCACAAAGATCACTTCGCTATGCCAGCCGCCTGTTCCGCCTTCAGCACACATGAGATAATATTTCCCATTCTTTTTATAAAGATGCGGTCCTTCGATCCAGATAGGTTTCTGCGAAATATCCACGCCACCATCCACGATGATCCTGTCTGTTCCTTCTATCACTGCATCTTTTTCGAGGTCATACTCCCACAGCTTGATCACCCTGTGTCCATTGTAGAGTTCCTTACCTCTCGGCGGTGCATCATTATGTACAACATAGGCCTTTCCATTATCATCAAAGAACAATGCAGGATCTATTCCATCGAATTTAAGTTTTATGGGATCACTCCATCCTTTTGCAGGGTCCTGAGTTTTCACCACCATATTTCCGATACCTCCTGCAATCTGGGTAGTGATCATATAGAATGTGTTGTTGTGCGGATTGTATTTGATATCCGGCGCATAGATACCTGCCGAGATCCCGGCTTTCTCCACTTTCAACTGAGAGGGCCTGTCCAGCACATGACCGATCTGTTTCCAGTTCACCAGGTCTTTCGAATGAAAGATAGGAACGCCAGGCACCATGGAAAAGGAAGAGTTGATCAGGTAATAATCATTTCCCTTTCGTGTAATGCTGGGATCCGGGTAACATCCCTGCAGGATCGGACTGTAGAATTCTCCCTCATTCAAAGGATTGTTGCGATAGATCCGGTCATTACCCTGGTAAGTGAATTGTGTGAACACGGGTTGATTGCCTTTACCTGCTGCCTTCTGTGAGAACGCTGGAATACCTGACAGAACGGTCATCAATATCCCAGACATTGTCACCCATGTTCCGGATTTGAGCTTATCGAAGATCTTCTTCATTATTGAATTGCTTATTTATACTTTGTTTATTAGAGGTTGAGGTCTTTATGTTTGGCTCCGCCCAATTGTCAATGAGGATTTTTGTATCCGAGCAAAGCCAGCATCTTGTCTGCATAACGGGCTCCCAGGATCCTGTATCCCTCTGCATTGAAGTGTAAATTATCGGGAGCATCCGGACATCCGTCCGACGGTATGATCGAAGCCGTTGGAATCAGTTGGGGAAGTGTGGCAATGGTTTTGTTCATGCCTGCACACACACCGCCCTGGTCTGCATGAACCAGCTCTCCGGCCAGCAGTGGCAGGCTACCGGGTGGCAGTCCCAGGTCTGTGAGAAGATTGTCGTATACCTTTTTTACTTTCGAAGGCCATAATGTATCGTTTGTATTGGATTCCCCCTGATGCAGCAGGATGCCTTTGATAACACCATCACGCTGCGCCAGTCTGGCCATTTCCACCAAACGTGCATAGGGATTACCGCCATACTCGTTCGCCATATTCTTTAACCAATCCGGGGCAGTAGCTATATAGGAAAGACAGATATCCTTATCGAACAATTCTATCTTACAGCCACCGACAGATACATTGATCACACCAACGCGGATATCAGCAGGCAGGCTGGCCACCAGTTTCCTTCCGAAATAATCAGCCGGGGTGAGGCCGGTATGGCAACGGCATAAAGGGGGCCTGGCAGTATACCATTTTCCCATGGACCTGCCCAGATCAGGACAATCCACTGCCTCCATTACCTGGAAGCGCTCATCCACAGTTGTATCCTGCGGCCCGAACCTGGCATATCCTTCCATGTTCGATTGTCCCAGACATAAATAAATATGGAACTTTTTGTCCTGAGCGTGAGAAACCGTATTAAGCAGAGCAGTAAGAACGAAGAAGCAACACAATGATCTTATCTGGCAAACAAGCAATTCTTTTTTCATAAAGCGTTCATATGGCATTCGGATCAAAAATAAAAAGGTCGTATTCCCTTTGTTGGGAGAAATGGAGAAAACACTAGCACAAATGTTCATCAATGGGATGCACTGTACCTTAACAAACAAATCCCTTGCTCCGGAATGTCAAAAGAAGTGATCCTGTATCAACGGTAGACTGTTCAACCAGTCAGGGCAGAGCGCCGGACATTCAACATTTGTACTATGATTTTTGACATCAAAACCATTATCTCCTTTGCTCTTCAGCTACATTTGTTCAGGAGCAAGTTCTGCTCTATCCCACCAAATCCCGATCTTATGCGCAAGGCAAGCGAGGGCATTTACCCAAAATCATAAGGAGAATGAAAAAGTTCCGTAGAGCATTGGTTACTTTCCTGTCATTATCGCCTTTTGTTCAAACACAGGCCCAGGATGCGATCATTGATCATTTGCCTGCAACCGGTCCGGCGTCAGTAGTCCAAAAGCATATGGAGCAGGCAAAGAATCCCATCATATTTGCAGATGTTCCGGATATGTGCATCATCCGCGTAGATGATACCTACTACATGAGCAGTACCACCATGCATATGAGCCCGGGCGTTCCGGTGATGAGGTCCAAAGACCTGGTGAACTGGACCACAGTTTCCTATGCTTATGATATCCTCGATGATACAGAATCCCTCAACCTTGATAATGGGAATAACAGTTATGGTCGGGGATCCTGGGCCAGCAGTCTTCGTTATCATAATGGCATTTTTTATGTAAGCACTTTTTCAGGCACAACCGGTAAAACCTATATCTACACTACCAGGGATATTGAGAAAGGGCCCTGGAAGAAGATCAGCTTCGCACCTTCACTTCACGACCACTCTCTATATTTTGCTGAAGATGGCAGGACCTTTATGGTGTATGGGAATGGCAGGATCATGATTGCAGAACTGGCCGATGACCTGTCTGGCATCAAAAAGGGAACTACCCCAAGAGTGCTGATCGGGAATGCCAGTGCTCCTGCCGGCAACAATATAGGACTGCAGGCGGAAGGCTCACAATTATTCCGGGTCAATGGTAAATTCTATCTGTTCAATATCTGCTGGCCAAGAGGCGGTATGCGTACGGTAACAATACATCGCGCAGATTCACTGGAAGGTCCCTGGGAAGGGCGGGTGGCGCTGCAGGACCAGGGAGTGGCGCAGGGTGGCCTGATCAGTACACCCGAAGGTAACTGGTATGCCTACCTGTTCAGGGATTATGGAGCAGTAGGACGCATCCCGTATTGGGTGCCTGTTACCTGGGAAAACGACTGGCCGGTGCTGGGCAGAGGTGGCAAAGTCCCTGAACAACTGAACCTGCCCGCCAGCAAAGGGTTGAATCCCGGCATTGTAGAGTCTGATGATTTCAAGCGCAAGAAAGGTGAGCCACTCCTGCCCCTCGCATGGCAATGGAATCATAACCCGGATAATAAGAACTGGTCGCTTACCATTCGCCCCGGATTTCTCCGACTCACTACGGGCAGAACAGACTCTTCCATATCACAGGCACGCAACACACTCACACAGCGCACTTTCGGTCCACAATCTTCAGGAGCTACAGCCATTGATGTATCGAAAATGAAGGATGGCGATTGTGCTGGACTGCTGTTGCTTCAAAAGAAATATGGCTGGGTAGGTGTTAAGATGGAGAATGGTGAAAAGAATATTGTGATGGTAAGTGCAGAATCCGGTTCGCCGGTTGAAATGCAAAGGTTGCCACTGAAGGGGAAAATGATACATCTCAGGGCTGACTGCAATTTCACGAACCTGACAGATAAAGCAAATTTCTATTATAGTTTGGATGGGAAAAGCTGGGTGAAGATCGGAGGCACACTAAAGATGTCGTACAGCATGCCTCATTTCATGGGTTATAGGTTTGGACTGTTCAATTATGCTACACTGTCAGCCGGTGGCTATGCAGACTTTGATTATTTCCGCATCGGCAATTCTTTATAATGTAAGAGACCACTTAGAAATGGTAGTTTCATATAGCAATGAGCCCGATTGTTTCCACATCGGGCATTTTTTCCTATATAACTGTTCCGGATATACGCATTTTCAATTTCAAAGTCAAAAATCATGTTACAACTCCCTCCGGTGATAGCAGGAACCAGTTCACTTGGTAATCTTTATGTAGTGCTGCCTCCTGAAAAGAAGAAAATGATCGTGGCAGCATATCTGGAGGCAGTTGACAGGCCTGCCGTCTTCGATTGTGCAGGGAAATACGGCGCCGGCCTGGCACTGGAAACCCTCGGTCAATGTCTGAAAGAGCTGGGTGTTCCTCCGGAAGATGTAATGATCAGTAATAAGCTCGGATGGATCAGAACGCCGCTTTTATCCGCAGAACCAGGTTTTGAACGCGATGTATGGAAAGACCTCAGGCATGATGCCAGGCAACAGATCGGTTATGATGAAATAATGGAATGTTATGAACAGGGCAATGAATTGCTGGGAGATTATAACGCCAGGATGGTTTCAATACATGATCCGGATGAATACCTTTTTGCTGCAAGAAGTGAACAGGATGCAAATGCGCGGTATAGAAACATCCTGGATGGATACCGCGCCCTTGCAGACCTGAAGGAAAAGGGAATGGTGGATTCCATTGGCATAGGTTCAAAAGACTGGAAAACGATACAAAGGATCAGCAGGGATATCACACTGGACTGGGTAATGTTTGCCAATAGCATAACAATTTACAGTCACCCACAAGAATTACTGAACTTTGTGAATGAGCTTTCGGACAAAGGCATTGCAGTGATCAATTCTGCCGTGTTCCATGGAGGCTTCCTAACGGGCAGCGATTACTTCAATTATCAGCGGGTATCCAGAAATAATGAAGCATATCAGGAACTGTTCCTTTGGAGAGACCGTTTTCATGTCATCTGTAAAGAGTTTGGGATCAGTCCTGCTACTGCTGCCATCAGGTTTGCACTCGAAATACCCGGCGTGTGCAGTATCGCACTTAGCAGCAGCTCGCCAGTGCGCACCAGTGAAAACCTGTTGATGGCTGACGCAGTTATCCCCGGGGAATTTTGGGAAGAAATGAAGGCGCGGGGGCTTCTGCCTGCCAGGGATAGCAGCCAGGCATGATCGTTAACCAGCAATCAACACAATAATAGAAAATGAAAATACTCAGTTGTCAGGAACCCGGCAAACTTGAATATGGAACAGCGCCTGACCCAATTCCAGAGGAAGGCAATGTGATCATCAAAGTGAGTAATATCGGCGTTTGCGGAACTGACCTGCACGCTTATGAAGGCACTCAGCCTTATTTCACCTATCCAAGGATCCTCGGCCATGAAATAGCCGGCGAGCTGGTACACACCAATGGCAGTAAGGGTTTCAACGCCGGTGACGCAGTTACCCTGGTGCCATATTTTTCCTGCGGACATTGCATTGCCTGCCGCAGCGGAGCCTTCAACTGCTGTGTATCCATCAAAGTATTTGGTGTACATGTGGATGGTGGGATGCAGGAATACATCTCTGTTCCTGCACACAGTCTGGTAAACGGAGAAGGCTTGTCTTTGCAGGAGCTTGCTCTTGTAGAGCCGCTGGCCATTGGCGCACATGCTGTACAAAAGGCTGGAATCTTTCCCGGGGATACAGCCGTAGTTTGTGGTGCAGGCGCTATTGGCCTCGGTATCATGGAAATGGCCAGGTTGAGTGGAGCCAGGATTATTGCCATCGATGTAAATGAACAAAGGCTTGAGTTCTGCCGAAACAAATTAGCTGTGCCATATACCATTCATACGGGCAGAACCGATGCAGTGGACGCAGTACGTGACATCACAAATGGCGATATGTCTAGCGTGGTATTTGATGCAACCGGTAATCTGCGCGCGATCGAGAACGGCCTGCAATACCTCGCGCACAGCGGGAAATATATTCTTGTAGGACTACAGAAGCAGGCGTTCAGCTTCTCACATCCCGAGTTCCACAAAAGAGAAACAACATTGATGAGTAGCCGAAATGCACTGCGAAAGGATTTTGAAGAAGTTATTACGGCCATTCGCAATAAGAAGATCGATCCTGCATCCTTTATTACGCATACTGTATCATTCGGCGAAGCAGCAGACAGCTTTGGCAGCTGGCTGAAACCTGAAAGCGGGGTGATCAAACCGATGATCCGGTTTGACTGAACGGCGATAGCTTCCGGCCATTTGATTCTATAAAACATTCTCTTCTGAACGGGATCAATTGGCCACGAAACTGTATATGCCACCTTTTTTTGTGGGGAGATCATATTCCATTGTTTCCCTGATCCGGGGAGCAGTGATGGTTGCTTTAGGTGAAACAACCGGCGCAGCTGTTTCCATGATCCGGAAGAAAGGATTATCATTGATGTCTTTCGCCGGAGCGAATGAGAAATTGCCGGCAGGCCTTAGTGTATTGGGAATACGCAGCCGCAGATTACCTCCAAGCGTTGAACGAATGACCAGTTTTTCGATCTTTCCATCTTTCCATTTCAATTGCACAATTTCAAAACCTCCCCAGGCCCGCAATCCCGAGATTGTTCCCGAGGGCCACGCATCCGGTAAGGCCGGCAAGAGATCAACTGCACCATCTGCACACTGCATCAGCATCTCGGATATCCCCGATGTACAACCGAAATTCCCATCTATCTGAAATGGAGGGTGGGCATCGAACAGGTTATTGTAGGTTCCTCCTCCGTCACGATTCACACCTACCGGCGTAAGCTGGCTCCTGATCAGCTGGTAAGCATGATTGCCATCACGCATGCGTGCCCACCAGTTCACTTTCCAGCCCATGCTCCAACCGGTTGAAACATCTGAACGCTGGAGCAGGGTATTCCTGGCGGCGCTGTACAAGGCAGGAGTTCTGAATACAGAGATCTGATTGGAGGGGAAGAGACCATACAGGTGGGAAATATGCCTGTGATGATCATTGGGATCATCGATGTCATCGAGCCACTCCTGCAATTGCCCATGCTGCCCCACCTGCATGGGCGGCAGGCGATCCCTCATCTTTTTGATAGTATCACAGAGAAGTTGATCTTTTTCAAGAATCGCTGCTGCACGGATCACAGTATTGAATACATCGAAGACGATCTGATTATCCATCGTAACACCTGCATCCAGTGAAGAGCCCTGATGCGCTGCAGGTGCATTTTCCGGCGACATACCAGGATTGACAACCAACCAGTGATGCTGAGGATGCTCCACCAGGAAATCCACATAGAATAAAGCGGCATCGCGTAACACAGGGTAAACCGAGGAAAGGAATTTCTTATCGCCGCTATACAGGTAATGTTCCCAGAGATGCTGTATCAACCATCCTCCACCGCCAGTCCATGCACCCCAGAACGCGCCATCAACGGCTCCGGTAGCGCGCCAGATATCAGTATTGTGATGGGCCATCCATCCTCTTGCACCATACATTACTCGCGCTGTTTCGCGTCCTGTAACAGCCAGCTCCCTGATCATACGGAGGAAGGGCTCATGCAATTCCGAAAGATTGGTGCGCTCAGCCGGCCAGTAATTCATCTCAGCATTTATATTGATGGTATACTTGCTGTCCCATGGCGGACGCATCAACTGATTCCAGATCCCCTGCAGGTTGGCAGGCTGGCCGCCAGGCTGCGAAGAAGAGATCAGCAGGTAACGGCCGAACTGATAATAGAGCGCCACAAGATGAGGATCGTTCCCGCTGTTGAAAAGTTTCAATCTTTGATCGGTGGGCAATTTCACTGCATCCGAATAGCCAAGATCCAGTTTCACCCTGTTGAAATAACGTCGATAAGCAGCTATATGCGCCGTCCTGATGGCGTCATAAGATAAAACAGAAGCCTTCTTCAAAGCTGCTGCTGCCTTCTCATTTTCATTCCCACTCAGATCCTGGTAATTGATAAAATTGGATGCGATCGAAATATAGATGGTAGCGGAATTGGCTCCCTGTACTATCAATGCAGAATCATTCGCCAATTGCTTACCTCCCTCCTGTTTCACACGAACAAGTCCTTTGAATTTTATCTTACCTGTTATTCCTTCATGATCGATGGTAGTGCCTGCGATCTCAAGCTCTTTGCCAACCGATACGCGCCGTGTTGCCCTGGGTTGGGGCGTAGTAAAGAAGGCTTTGAAAGACAGGCTGCCAGGTTGAGAGGCAGTCAGTCTCACTACAATAACGGGATGCGCCAATGATGCCAGCACTTCCCTTGTATACAAAACCTCCCCAACTTTGTAGGAAGTTTTGGCTACGGCATTTTCAAGATCCAGGTCCCGATAATAATCTGCGTACGAATCATGCCCTTCAAACACCAGCTGCAAGCTACCTGCAGGCTCAAACATCTGACCATGGGAGCCCCTGCTTATGATAACCTGGTTAGCAAGTTTTTCCGCTTCTTTTTGTTTGCCTTCAAAGATCAGTCTTCTGATCTCCGGCAATGCTGCAAATGCTGCCGGATTATCATTCCTGTAGGGGCTGCCACTCCACACCGTGTGCTCATTCAGTTGGATGGTCTCCCGGGGTATGTTGCCATACACCATGGCTCCCTGCCGGCCATTGCCTACTGGTAATGCATTTTCCCAGGTTTGACCTGCTGGTTGATTGTACCACAATTTCAATCCGGGCTCCTGGGAATACCCTTTTTCATGGAGCAATACCAGGGCAAAACAAAAAAAGCATAGTATGGATCTTGACATCGGGTCCGGAACTTAGGTAAAAGAATTTCATTTAAAAAGTAACGGCGTAAAGGAGAAAAGATTATTCCTCCATACCGGCCATGTATGACCGCCTGGATATTCATTATAAGAATATTTCAGTGAAAGGTCGTCGAATTTCGAAAGCATGTTTTTGCAGTTATTGTAGGCAATATCTTCCTTACCGCCCATCGCGATCCAAAGCAATTTAAGATTGCTTTGGATGCCAGGAAGATTATTCTTGATATAACTGTATTGTGCATCCGAAATACTTTGCTGGGCAGGTAACCAGCCGGAACTGAATACACCCAGGTATCCAAACAGATCTGTGTTCTTTATTCCAGCGTACAGGGTTTGGATCCCTCCCATCGAAAGGCCTGCCAGTGCTCTGTTTGCGGGACCTTTGGCTAAGCGGAAATTATTTTCCACGAAAGGTATCACCGCCAGTTTCAGTTCATTTTCAAAAGCGCGCAGTACCTGCTCTGTAAAGCCGCCACCCATTCCCATATTGCCGTCCATCATTACCACCAGCATTGGCTTTGCCTTCCCTGCTGCGATAAGATTATCCATGATCAGGTCGGTCCTCCCCTGGCTGGCCCAGCCCCGTTCATCCTCTCCGCCACCATGCAAAAGGTATAAGGCGGGGTAAGCATCTGCACTCTTATCATAACCAGGTGGCGTATAGATATAGAAACGGCGCCAGGAATTGGTGACTGCAGAAAAATATCTTTTCATCCGGATATCGCCATGTGGTACATCCCGGACTGCATAATAACTGCCATCACGGAAAGGGATCTCTATTCCACTTGCCATACGGCCCATTCCATAAAATGTTTCACTGGCGGGATCAGCCAATGCTACTCCATCGATGAGTAAGGAATAATAATGAAACCCTTCCCCCATGGAATCGGTAACAACATTCCAGAATCCCTCCGCATCTTTCACCATATCATATTTACGGCCCAGATCTACCTGTACCTGCCGGGCATCGGGGGCTTTAACGCGGAAGACTACCCGATTATCCGGGAATACCTGTGGATAGTTTGCGGAGCGTACGTTGGTAGTGGCCGGAGTGCCGAGTATCGTGTAACCCGGAAAGGAGCTGGCGTCTACCGGTTTGAAAAGGAATTGACTGAACATGAAGAGCCCATTCTTCCAGACCTTGAAATCATGCACACCCGGCTCGATATAATAGATATGGGGCACTTCTTTTTCAAAGAGATAGTCGTGGGTCCTTTTACTGAATGAGATAAGATTGTCTTTATCGCCACAAGAGATCCAGAGTAGTTTGAGCTTTGCCTTAGCTGCTTCCGGATCGGGCAGCAATTGTTGAGGGCTTTTGGTATTGGGAGCGGAGGAAAAACCTCCCACCCAGGCAAATTTGTCAAGGTTTCCAAGGCCAAAGTTCAATGACTGACCGCCTCCCATTGAAAGCCCTGCAATAGCGCGGTGCTCTCTGTCTTGCAGAACCGGGAATTTCTTTTCTATGAACGGCATGAGATCATTCAACAGGTCTTGTTCGAACGTAGCAAAAGCCTGCACTTTATCCTGAGCCATGATATTTCCTGTAGCCCGGTCATCTTTCATGGCCCGGCCATTGGGCATTACTACGATCATTGGCGCCAGTTTACCTTCTGCATAAAGGTTGTCCAAAATGATCTGTGGTTTACCATTGTAAAACCACTCCTTTTCATCGCCACCAATTCCATGCAGGAGATACAGTACAGAATACTTATTCCTGGAAGAAAATCCCGGCGGTGTATATACGAGCGCCTTGCGAACAGTACCTACAGTTTTGGAGCTATAACTGACCGTATCGATCTTTCCATGCGGGATCCCGCTTTTTTCAATATCAAAACCTGCGGGAGCTTCTTTCACAGAAGGCTGAGCAAAAGAATGGAATCGAAACAGAAGGCATACGAATAGGAAGGGTATCCTGTTTTTCATAATAGCAATTATTTCAGTAGGTTCATCAATTAACAATGAAAGGATTGAAGGTCTCCATCTTAACGCCCCTGTCGCGCAATACGATTGTATCTTTAAATGCATGAGTGGTAGTGCCGAAATCCGCCTGGTACTGCAGATACAGCACATCTCTTTTTTCATTTCCCCACATATCGCCTTTCTTTACGAGTTCCCCGGTTCCGGTAATGGTATAGGAAGCAGCGGCAGGATTAGCAATGCTGCATTTTCCCTGGTTGTCGAAGTGCAGGATGAGCTGAAAAGGAACATTCACATTTCCGCGGTTCTTCGCATTCAGGGATACTGACACATCGTTGAGAGAAGTGGTGACCATATTGCAAAGCTCATCTTTTTCTACAAACGGGGCATGGTAGGCCACCGTTGTATCCAGTGCAGTGTTACCTCCTGCTCCTTTTACATTATCGATCCCCCTTCGCAAATAAGTTCCATGGTAGGGATTAATATACTTTACAGCAAAAAGCACATAATCTTTTGGCACTGTAACCCAATCTCCGGGATTCCTCCTGTCGGGATTCGGAAGATTGGTCTTACCACTGAGCACAGAATCTGCATTCGCTACTCCTGTGATGCGCATCGGAATAACGAAAGTATTTTTGATGGAGCGCGGGTCCTGGAAAAAAGCATCTTTCAATTGCACTTCAAGACCGCCCATAAATTTACCTGAGGGGATCAGAATTGTCTGGTCTTTGGTTGAAGGCAATGAGTAATAGCTCTCCGGCATCATCACCACATCCTCGCCGGCAACAGATTCGAACTTCAGATCCTGCGCCAGCGAAGGATCTGCAACAACAGTCAAAGTAATATTCTTCTTATTTTCATAGACGCCCCCCATGGTTGCCATGATCAGGCATTTATGCTGGTTATCCAGTGTATTGTCGTAGATATCCTCTCCCAACACCAGCGTTTTGACAGGTGATTGATAAGGGAAATAAACAGTGGAATATTTATAGTCGGGAAATACAGAATCCTTATTGGAGCATGAATAACAGACCACCAGAAGTATGCAAGACAGCAATATCATTTTTTTCATTTGTCTATTTTTTATGGTTAAACAGCCAGCTTTACCATCCCTTATTTTGTAACAGGTTTAGTTTTAGAACATCATTGTAAGGCAAAGGACCGTAATACATATAGTCAGCATATTGCCTGTTCTCGATATTGCTGATCGTGTATACATTATTGTTAATACTTACTCCTTTGGCCGGTTCCGTAAGGTTCTTTTGCCATCTGCGCAGATCCCAGAACCTGAAGCCTTCGAAACACAGTTCAATCCTTCTTTCGTTATGGATCAGTGTTCTCATATCATCTTTGCTGGTTATGGAAGCAAGATAAGTGTCAGGCTGGGCTATTCCTGCCCTGTTACGGATTGCGGCAATCACCTCCCTGGCGGAATAGCTATGTGCACCTTTACCATCAGGGCCCCAGGCTTCATTGGCAGCTTCTGCATATGCGAGGAACAATTCCGTATACCGGATATAAGGCACGTAATGCCTTTGTGTGTTGGTACTGGCCGGATTGAGATTCACATCTTCTCGAAGCAGCTTGCGCATGTAATAGCCTGTACGGGTGGAAGTGGAAATAGCATTTAGACCATCATCGGAAGTGCCGATCCTGGTATAGATGGTGGCTCCGCCAGGACCCATCTTGCTTCCATTCACTACTATGTACAGCGCGAGGCGTGGATCTCTGTTTGTATAGGGATTGCCGGCATCATAGCCGCTGGATGGATCCGTAACAGGATAACCGTTGATCATGGGAAATGCATCCACCAGGTTCTGTGTTGGATTCACCCGTCCATTCCCGTAGAGGGTTGGAGGATAATTATCCCTTTCCAGATTATTGCCATCTCCCACATTACCTCTCCAAAGCACTTCCCGTGGATTATTGCCTGCCGACAAGCCATTGATCTCACCGGAATTCCGGCTCGCATACCAATACACCCCATTATATGCAATGCCAGACAAGCCGCCGATGAGGTCAAGTACTGCTGCTGCATCATCAGCAGCTTTTACCCAAGTGATGGTTGTTCCCTGAGCGTAGGCAGGACTGGCAGCCAGTAAAGATATTTTTGCACGTATCCCTCTCACAATACGCGTTGTCATGCGCTGTGCATTATAGGCGCCAAATACACGGTTATAATCCGATACTGTTGTTTTGCCCGTATACTTTGATGGTATTTCGTTGGCAGATCCAATATTCACGAAATCAAGAGGCAGAAAACTTTCCGCCATTTCCAGGTCTTTGTAAATCTGCTGAACACATTCTTCAAAGGTATTTCGAGGTACCCTGAATTCAGATTTACTATCCAGTGGTTCCGTGAGAATGGGTACTCCCAGTAACTTATTATCTGTTCCCCAGCCGCCGTGTGCCTGTAATAAATAGTACATGAATAATGCCCTCAGGCCATATGCCTCTCCTTTTACCCTGTCGTTGAACATCTCTTTCGTGTACTCGCCGGTCAGTGCCCAATTCACTTTGTCAGCTTCCGCCAGTATCAAATTCAAATACTGGATGGCAGCAAAAGATCCGGTCCACTGATCCATCGGGTTGTTTATCGATGACCAGTTACCGGTGGCCATCAAACGAAAATTATTGTTGGGGTTGTTAGATACGGCATCATCGGTAGCCACATCGTTGAGAGAATAACTACCAAGCGGTAGCCGTACATATCCATTCAGCAAAAGCCCTTCTGCAAATGCCGCATCATTATAGATATCACTGAGCCCACGATTGTTTTCATCGGCAGGGTTCAATATCTTTTTGCAGCCACAAAAGGCCATGCCCAAAGCAAATATGAAAATATAACTAGCTTTCATAAAATTAAATGTTTCGAGATTACCTAAAATTCACCTTTCACGCCAAAATTGTAGGACCGTGTTTGTGGTATGGAACCAATATTCAGTTCCATGATATCCCTGTTTTTGGCAATGGTAAGCAGATCAAATCCACTAACGTAGATGTTCACCCCTTTTACGAAGGATCCCTTCAGGATCTTTTTTGGCAAAGACCAGGTAAGCTGCACTTTTGAAATATTGAACCGGTCAGTACTGTAGGTCCAGTAATCAGAATTGCGAAAATTGTTTCCGCTGCCAAGTGTGGACAAAGCCGGATAGCTGGCATTGTTCTTTGTTTCTTCCGTCCAGCTGTTCCGCACTACTCCTGAATATTTAGCAGCGCCTGTTACCCAGAAATAATCACCGTTCCTGATAGCGGTTCCGCCAAATGATCCGGTTCCCAGTACAAAAAGAGTGAAGTCTTTCCACTGCGCAGTAATATTCAAACCTCCGGTAAAGGGACTGCCCCAGCGTCCTAACATCACTTCATCCCTTTCGTCAATCACTTTATCTCCATTTTGATCTACATACCTGATATCACCCGGTTTTACAGTACCGAACCTTTGGGTTGCATGCTGATCAATTTCACCCTGGTCTCCAAAAAGGCCCTGGCTTTGCAGTCCGAAAATCGCATCTACCGGTTTACCAGCACGATTGCGGTATGCATCGGTGAATAATTCATCGCGCTTCAGGGCTTTTGTAGTAACATAAGTGCCTGCTGCACCAATGGTGAGTTTGACTGCACCTACCCTTTCATGAAAATTCAAACTGAAATCGAATCCCTGGTAACGGTTTGCCCCAAAGTTGGCATAAGGCACGAAGGATGTTTCAGGATAACCGGTAAAAAAGAAATCGGGATACAGGCTATAGTTCTGCACAGGCATTCCATCTTTTTTGATATGGAACAAACTGGCCATGAAACCGATCTTTCCTTTGTACAATGCACCCTCGATGGTAAGATTGAATTCCTTTCTTTTGGCATAAGTAAGACCCAGATTCTGACCGCGGGAAATGGTGGTGGTGCGGTTGACGAAGGTTCCATCTGCCCAGGAGTAATAAGCAGTGGGAGAATAAACAGCATCATAGAGGTAGTAATTATTGATGCCAAAGTCCAGGTCTGTATTCACAATACCGGCAGAAGCGGTCAGTTTCAGGCGATCCACTACAGAGGACCCTTTCAGAAAACCTTCTTCACTCAGCACCCATCCCAGGCTGGCGGTAGGCGAAAAAGCAACACGTTTGCCAGCTGGCAGCCTGGTGCTGTTCACAGCCGTTCCGCTGAATTCTGCATAATATCTCTGATCGAAATTATACCCCAGGTGCAGGCCCGCATTTGCGTTTGTGCGGTACTGGTAGTCGCCCGTCTGCCTCCTGCGCATGCCATCAGCCAAAAACATTACGGATACATTATGCTTTTCCTGGAATGTATTTTTATAATCGATATGAAAATTGAAATCTATCAGTTGATCACTCCAGGTATTGCTGAGATTCTGTGTACCTGGCTTGGCATCCTTGTTATACATGGTAAGATCCGT
Organism: Pseudobacter ginsenosidimutans; assembly: GCF_007970185.1. Classification (NCBI taxonomy): domain Bacteria; kingdom Pseudomonadati; phylum Bacteroidota; class Chitinophagia; order Chitinophagales; family Chitinophagaceae; genus Pseudobacter; species Pseudobacter ginsenosidimutans. The sequence goes on from NZ_CP042431.1 coordinate 6,957,417, forward strand.
GATGGAATCTTTTCCGTTGATCTTATTCCAGGAAGGAACATAAATTGCATAAGTATTATTCACAGATTCATTATACCTGTTTGAATAATCCACACTCACTTCTCCGTGAAAAGACAAACCGCTCAATAAATTCCTGAGATCCACATCAATACCGCTTGTATACTGAAACTGTCTGCTGGTGAAAATATTATAGCCTGCACCATACACATCAGAGATAGGATTGGTGAGAAACTGCTGGGTCCCACCCAGCAAATACTTTCCGTCAATCAAATTCCGGCGGCCACCCGCCAGCGCCTGCGACCCCTTCGATCCTGCTGCTATATAACTGATAGGGATAAGCGGCGCAAAGCGATGTGGCTGTAAACTATCGGCCCTTTGCCAGTAGTTACCCAATGCATTCCTGCTGGTAAAAAAAACGGTAGATACATTTACGTATGTGCTGATGTAATCATTCAATTTAAGATCGATATTACCACGAAGGTTCAACCGGGTAACATGCTCATTTTTCCCTTCACCAAAATTCAGCAGTGAATTCTGGTTATGAAAGCCAGCCAGCGCGTAGAACCTGGCACGTTCAGTACCGCTTGAAAATTCTGCATTGGCAGTATGAACGTTAAAAAATTTGCGCAAATAATCTGAAGAGAAATAATCAATATCAGGATATTGGTACGGGTTTGAGTGTGCGGCATATTTAGCGATAGTGGTGTCTGCATATAAAGCAGGCAATCCGTCGTTTTTCAAAGCCTTGTTGTAATAAGTCATATAATCTGCAGCTCCCAGATAATCAGGATATGATTTCGGCTTGCTCACCTGGGTATTGAGGCGCACATTGATAACCGGAGCTCCTGCCTTACCCCGCTTGGTGGTGATCAACATTACTCCGTTAGCTGCACGGCTACCATACAACACAACAGCATTTGCACCTTTCAGAAAAGTGATCTGTTCAATTTCGTTTGTAGTTATATCGCCAATGGACCGGGGCACTCCATCAATGAGAACGAGGGCTGTGCCTATATTCCACAGATTGGTCCCTCCGGCAAATGCTTCTACGCCTTCAAGAGGATAGGTTCCAAAATGTTTATCGAGATATTGCGGAGGATTCAATATGGAAATGGCGCCAGGAATATCTTTCCTGTTTACAGTCCTGTATGCGATGCGCACCAGTGAATCACTGCCAGGGGTTTGCAGATCTGTTGAGCTGGCAGCAGCCTGTCCCAGGGCTTCCGAACTATTCCCCGCACACAATCCACAGGACAGTATCACGCCAACTAATATATTTTTTTTCATTTAATTCCTTTTAATCTTTATGAACTAACGCAATTAATAGCCGGGGTTCTGGGGAAAGGAGAGATACAGGTTCACATCGTTTATCTTCAATGGCAACCAGTAATTCTTATCCTCGAACTTGCGGGTCACCAACACTGTTTCCCTAATATTTATCGGTTTCCCGTTAACATCACGATCAAAGTCAATGGCAGTTTTTTCCCTGTACTTCAATTGTTCAGCAAGCAGCCACCTGCGCAGGTCGTTGTAACGGAACTCTTCTTCAAATCCAAGTTCCATCGCGCGTTCACGAATGATCTCACTCATGAATTTATCTTTGTCCGCTACAAATCTTGCATCAACCCTTCCTGCACCGCAACGGTCCCTTACTTTGTTGAGGGCCGCTTCAGGAGTGATATAATTCGGTCCTGCATTTGATGCTGAACCATATCCCTGCAATACAGCTTCAGCATACATCAGGTATACATCGGCGAGACGCATATAAGCGAGCTGCATATGGTTATTGGGGAAGTTGTCGATATTGTTGGCTGTCATCGGAGTGAGTTTCCGGAGCAGATACCCTGTGCGTCCTATTGCGGAGTTATCGCGACTGAATCCATTAATGGACAGATTGGCGTAACGGAATTTTTCTTTATCGGCGGGTGCAGACCCTTTGATGATCTGGTCCCTGTCTATAACGATATCGTGGTAAAAGCGCGGATCACGGTTCTCCCAGGGATTGGCAGGATCATAACCTGACAGGGGATCATCTATCGGAAGGCCATTGGCCATGCCATAATTCTGCACAAATCTTGCATTGGGGGAAGCATAGCCTCCGCCGATATTTCCTTCGGCGAATATGGAACTCGGTCCCCACGGACAACCGGTGAACCAGGAGCTGTAAACGGGATTCTGGAAGATAGCCTCAGGATATCCGGGGATGAAACTTCCACCATTGGTATAGAAAAGGTTACTGTATTGACTAAAGTCCGCCAGTTTCACCCAGGTTTCACCATTGTCAACCAACTTCAGCAACTCAGCAAATGCATCTGCCGCTTTCTTGCAATAGTTAACATCAAAACCAGCATTTCCGGTAGTTGAACGATTCATCAGTGGGCTTCCCGCATACAGATAATTCTTGCCGAGATAACCCAGTGCAGCAATTTTGGTAAGACGAAGCTGATTCTTACCCAGCGTTGCCTTACCTGCTTCAGTGTTATCCCAGTTAACCGGTAACAGATCTGCTGCTGTTCTGAAGTCTGCTGCCACGCGGTCTGCCATGGCCTGGTAAGTCAGACGCGGCAGTTCCAGTTTTGCACTGGGCGATAACACCGTATCGATGAATGGAAGTCCACCCCAATAGGTCATCAATTCAAAATGATACCAGCCTCTGAAAAACAATAATTGTCCTTTGATCAGGTCCTTCTCTTCCTGCGTACCGGCAAGTTTGTCCATATTGGCCAATCCTAAATTGGCCTTATGGATCCCATACCAGGAATTCGGCCACAAGCCTTTGCCATGTCCGGTTGTGGGGTCAGAAACATATCGGGGAGCATCCAGCCATGAGATCCATTCACCGGTGGTCCAGGACCAGGAATCACCATTGTCCAGTTGCTCATTCAACCAGGTAACGCCGGTCTTGTGAATGATCTCATCGCCCAGGATCCAGTCACAGGCCCAGGTCTTGCTTGTATATTCAGGGACCAGGGAATAGAGCTCTTCAGTGAAACCCTGGAAATTTGTAAAATTCATGAATGCATCGGTTGGAGATACATCTGCTGCAGGGGCCCTGTCAAGATAACGAGTACAACCAGCCAGCCCCGTTAGTGCCAATAAGATAAAACTGGCAATGATAATATTTGGATACCTTTTCATATAACAGGCTTTTAAAAGGTTATGTTGCAACCCAGGTTGATGCGTCTGATGGTTGGATAAGCAGTAGCTGCCCCCATACTCACTTCGCGATCATCTGGCATTTTTGTCCATAAGAGGAGATTATCCCCGTTGATATAAACACGGAATGCATTGACTCCGATATTCTTCAGCTGTGCTAACTTGAATGTATAAGCGATTTCTGCATTTTTCAATCGCAGGTAAGAACCATCATACAGGTAAGTGGTGCCGTAGTATGGCATTACACTGGCATACCTGGGCATAGGAACATCCGCATTGGGATTGTCCTTCGTCCAGTAAGCGCCTTGTTTATATACATTGTCGTAATGGTACTGCCCGGAGAAACTCACTAATTGCAGGAAACGATTGATATTGTTCACTCCGTAGAACTGAACAAAAGCGCTGAACCCTTTCCACTCAATACCCAAAGTAGCATTGTAAGTGTTCTGCGGTCTTTCAGGATATCCGGTGGGTACAACATCTTTATTATCGATCACTCCATCACCGTTATAATCGATCATATTAAGATTACCTGGCAGTTTCTGATTGTCGTAGGTATTCAGGCGTGTACTTCCATACACTTCGTTCCAGTTGTTGTAATAGCCGCTGCTAACATATGAATATGCCTGATTGATTGGCTTTCCTGCTCTTTTCTGGTAATCATCCAGCAGTTGAGCATCTTCCCCTTCAATGATCTTGTCTTTTGCATGGGTCATCGCGAAATTTGCCCATACCCTCAGATCCCTGGATAAGGATTTATTCAGACGAAGTTCGATCTCATACCCTTTATTCCTCACTTTTCCCAAATTGGCAGTGGCCGGCTGAACACCGAAATAGGAAGGCACTGAACGGGAAGATCCGGCCAACAGGATGTCCGTACGATAATCATTGAACACCTCAACTGTTCCAGACACGAGGCCATTCCATAATGTATAATCCAACCCGAAATTGGCCTTGGTCACTTTCTCCCAATGGATATCAGGATTACCAACACTGGCCTGCGCTTCAGACCACCAGGTATAAGGACTGTTCTGACCTGCAGAGGAGCCCAATGGCGTACTGCCGCCATAGGTCCAGTTTGTCATATACAGCCAACGTCCATTCACGTTATCATTTCCAACCTGGCCGTAGGACGCGCGCAGTTTCAGTGAATTCAGGAATACCAGGCCCTGCATGAATTTCTCATTACTGATCATCCAGCCTACCGCAGCAGAGGGAAAGAAAGCAAACCGGTAATCCGGTCCAAATTTTTCAGAACCGTTGTAGGCACCATTGAATTCCGCAAAATATCTTTGATCATAATTATAAGTGACCCTGCTCACCCAGTCTTCCCTGAAATGTTCAAACTCACTACCGGTTGCATATTTATCACGACTGAACAATCCCATGGCAGTAACGTCGTGCATACCAAATTTCCTTGCATAGTCTACCTGCAGCTGGTAAAACAGTTTGCGGTAGGAAGATCCGTTCAACACTGCATCCGGATTGGGATTCCAACGCGGCGGGATCCAATCGAACTGATTTGTTCCCAGGTACCGGCTGTACTTTTTTTCACCGGTCACAGGGTCGATATATTCTTCCTGAATATTCCCATTATCATAAATACCTCCCTGTGATACAAACGAATTGTCGAATGAAAGTGTTCCCTTTGCGGCCAGTCCTTTCAGGATCGAACCAAGATCTTGTCTGAGCGTAAAATCAGTAGTGATACGGGTTGTGGTAGTTTTCCGTATTCCATTATTCCCCATTACTGCGAGAGAGTTTATGGTAGATACCGTTTCCAGCGGAAAGTATCCCCATCCGCCGTCTGAATAACGTGGATAATAAAGATTGGGAGCATTATTATAGATACTTTGCCAGATCCGGTATTCCCAACTGTCCTGCCCATACGCATCTTGCTTAACACCATAAGAGCCGGAGAGATTGGCCGAGAGTAAAGTGGTTTTGGTAAGATTGAAATCCAGGTTGGTGCGTGCATTCACACGATCAAACCCATAACCCGGCTTATAGGTTTTTCCATTATCGATCTTTTTGATGATATCACCTTCATGCAGCAGGTCGATAGATGAGAAGTATTTTACATTCGGAGAACCACCTGCAATATTCAGGCTGCCATTGTAAGACATCACATGATTTTTGATCAATTGGTCCTGCCAATCGATATTCGGATACCGTTCAGCTTCCGCCTGGTTTGCCGGATTCCTGTATTTTTCAAGCTCGGCATATGGCACATAGCTAAACCAGGAGGATGGAGAGATGCCCAATTCCCTTTCAATGGCCTGATCACGGATCTTGATGGCATCATAAGCGTCGTGTTTGCTTGCCAGTTTAGAAGGGATCTTCATTGTCATATTGCCGGTAAATCGAATTTCAGCCTTGCCTTCCCTTCCTCGTTTTGTAGTGATCAGGATAACGCCATTGGCGCCTTTCACACCAAACACCGCTGTGGCAGAAGCATCTTTCAGAACAGAAATCGTTTCTACAGAACCGATGTCCACACTGTTCATCGGACGTTCGATCCCATCTACCAATACCAGCGGATCACTATTATTCCAGGTACTCTGTCCCCTGATATAGATCTTCGGATCTTCCGCACCCGGTGTTCCCTGCGTTGCTACAGTGATCACACCTGGCAGGTTTCCCGTCAGCGCAGCGCCCAGGCTCGAAACACCTCCGGCCCTTTGCAGTGTTTCACCTTTTACCTGTGATATGGCTCCCACCAGGCTCTGCTTTTTTTGTTTACCATAGCCCACCACAATAGTACTGTCCATCGCTGATGAAATAGGAACCATACTAACCAGGATATACCGCTTGCCATCAACAACGATCTCCTGGCGTGAATAACTTACAAGCGTGAACACCAGCACCGATTTTTCATTTGCAACGGTGATAGAGAAGCTGCCATCACCCTTTGATACTGTACTATTATTGGTCCCTTTTTCATAAATAGTTACCTCTCCTACCGGAGCACCTTTCTCATCTGTTACTTTCCCTGTTATGATCAGCTGGAAGCGATCATTTACAGCTTCATTATCAGGTCCTGCATTATTAAACCTGTTTTTCGGACCACCCGCCATTGAGGCCAGCGATATCAGGCAGAAAATCAGCATGCCCAACAGACTGTTGAGTGTAAAGCAAGACCTGCGCAACAAAAGGTCTCGTCGAAAATTTTTCATATCGTAGTTTAAAAAATTAAATAGGGTTCCTGCTGGCCGGGGAGAATTGTCCTGGCCGCCAGGGAATGTCTTGAGGCTTCGCAATAAATGTGAAGTGGTGATTTAAAAACGACGTGAAGTGATAATCAGGTAATTTTTTTCATATGGCAGTAGTTAATTGGTTTAATGAAGTTTTGGCTTTGATATCGTTAGCAGCTGATACCATGGAAATCGAGAAACTGGTATCGTCGACCCTTATAAAATTAATCCGGGAATAAAGGAAAGGAGCGCTTATTTGTGTTTACTTATGATACAAATGTTCAATCAAGGCGGATTCAGGCTATTCAAATCCAATCCAGTCCACTGCTACCTGTCTGTTATCCTTTGCTGTCACAAATAAATGTTGAATTCCCGGCTTCCATTGAAACAAAGGCAGCTTTACAAGTTGCCAATCCTTATCAGCACCAAGCGGTAACGCTGCCAGCACGGGACCTGCTGCGTCCTGTATACGTATTTGCAGTGCCCCGCCTTCCGGAGCCAGGGCCCGGACCCGGACCCACCTCAATGGCTGTTTCCCAAAATCAACGCTATTATATTGTACCCAGGCATCTTCCCCTTCGAACACGGATTTCCATCCAAGGAACCTGTTAGCTGTATCAATAAAATCGATGGACACACCGCTATTACTGATCCTGGAGTAACGATCGATCTGGATCTTTGAATGGGCCCCGGTAATCCCAATACCTCTAAAACCAGGATTCACTTTTTGTATGGTGCCGTCAGGATTGAAAAAGAGGCTGTCGGCCCTTACCGATCTTGCCTTGTCGAATGCCGGAGAATAATCGTTATGATGGTAGAACAGATACCATTGCTCTTTGAAGCAGATGATCGAATGGTGATTGGTCCAGCAGCCGGTGGCTGACTCGTCCATTATAACGCCTGTTTTTCTGAATGGCCCCAGCGGATTATCCCCTATCGCATATTCCAATCTTTCGGTCTTATTTTCCACATGCGGATAGGTCATATAATAGATCCCCTTCCTTTCAAAAAGGTAGGGCCCTTCTTTCAACCCTTTGTCCGGCAAATGCTGCAATATCACTGGCGTGGAACTGAGCTCTACCATATTATCCTTCAGCCTGGCACCATAAATGTTTCCCTGCGACCAATAGAGATAGGCTTGTCCGTCCTTATCGATAAATACATTCGGATCAATGCCCCGTACATTTTTGACAGGTTCGGATAATGGTAAATAAGGCCCCTCCGGTTTATCAGCAATGGCCACACCAATTGTGAATCCACGGCCATTACTGGTATCCCGCGGAATGGAAGGAAAATAAAAGTAGTATTTCCCATTCCTGAAAATGCAATCAGGCGCCCACATACTGTAACTGTCCGGCTTCACCCAGGGCACTTTATTTTGTTCAACGATCACTCCATGATCTGTCCAGTCTGTAAGGTTTTCCGAAGAGAACACATGATAATCCTCCATACAAAACCAGCCAATCCTTCCACGGCCTTCATTCGCCATAATATCATGCGAAGGGAACAGGTAAACCCTGTTGCCAAATACCCGGGCGGAAGGATCCGCGCTAAACTGATCACGGATCAATGGATTCTGTGCTTTCGATCGGATCCCGGCAATGATAAGTAGTACACAAAACGATACCGGTACAAAATATTTCCACATAGCTGCTGTTGATTTCATTTGAGATAAGTTGTTATCATCTTTCCATTGTACACAACACTTTTTTTCATTTCCGGCTTTTCTGCTGCACAAACAATATTGAAAACTCTTTTTTTCAGATAACCCGGGAAAGTACCTTGCAACGCGCCAATAGTAAGCAGTTGCTTTTTATCATCCCACCCGATTGGAATGACCGTATATTTCCCTTTTTCATAATTATAGCCATCGCCCTCATCTTCATACAAATTGAACACGCCATCTGCGCCTTTGTAAATGCGCAGCTCCAAAGTATCACCCGCCTTTTCAGAAGTATATTGCATAACTTCTGACATGGGAATAATGGAGCCGGCTTTCACAAATACCGGGATGATATGTTGCGGGGCATCTGCCAATACTGTTTGCCCTCCGCTATAGTGCTTGCCGGTATGGAAGTTGTACCATCCGTTCGACTCAGGCAGGTATACATTCCATTGAGTAATGCCAGGTTCTGTTACAGGTGCTATCAGCATGGACCTGCCAAACATATATTGAAAAGGCTGCCGGATGGCAAGTGTATCATCATTGAAGTCCATCAGCATAGGGCGCATAATGGTAGAGCCATTTTTTGTTACCTGCCATGCTTCAGAATAAATATAGGGGATCAAGCGATATCGAAGGTTCATGATGCTTCGCATATTCTCTTCAACGATTTCTCCATACTTCCATGGCTCTGTTTCCGTTTGATAACCGTGGATACGGAATACAGGATTGAATGCCCCATACTGGAACCAACGGGTAAGGATATCATGATATTTTGTATCGGTATACTGGCCTGGGCCCGGGCGGAAGAAGCCTCCGATATCTGTTGTCCAGTAAGGCATTCCGGTTATTGAAAAATTCAGGCCGGCCACGATCTGTCTCTTAAAGGTGTCCCAGTCCCACCCAATATCACCAGACCAATTGATGGTCCCATATCGTTGCTGTCCCGGAAATGCTGACCTGGTAAGGATCGTAACCCGTTTATCAGGATTGGCTAAACGCTGTCCTTCATAAACAGATTTGCTGACGAAAAGAGGATATGTGAGCCGGTAAAAATTGCCCAACCCAAAATAAGTTTGCTTGCCGGCCAAAGCATCGTTCTCAGGTTCTGTGGCATCCATCCACCAGCTATCCACACCAAGGCTGAAGAGGTTCCTGTTCAACACCTGCCAGTGTGTTTGCTGTGTTTCCGGTTTATAAATATCTATCCAGGGACTGTTGGGGATATAGAGGTCTTTTTGAATGTACTCTTTTGCTATTTCAGATCTTTTGTCGATGTTCTCCCAAACAGAAATGGAGAACCGCGCATTGAGGTCATGCAATTGCTGAATAAACTTTCCGGGATCAGGATAGCTTGTCTCATCAAATTTAGGCACACCCCAACCATACTTTCCCCAGTACTGCCAATCCTGTACGATCACATCCAGGGGTAATTTTCTTTTTCTGAATTCTTTTACTGTTCTTACCAAATGCTCTCCGGAAGTATATCTTTCCCTGCATTGCCAGAATCCGTAGGCCCATAAAGGAAGCATCGGTACATTTCCGGACAGGTTCCTGTAATCCGCAATTATTTCATCGGTACTGTTTCCATGGAACACCACATAGTCCAGCATTTTGGCTTCAGGTGAACGGAAAGTTGTTTCGTTTGCTACCGCTCGCCATGAAAGAACAGGAGTATTGGACAATTTGCAAACCACCTGTACGGTATGTTCTCCTGCCTTCAGCATTACTTTCTTACTCACAGATGGAGGAAGCCATAGATTCGACTGATCGATCAGAGGTTTTCCATCGATCAGTAATAAATGACGATTGTCCATATTTCCCAGATCCAGCATAACAACATACTCCCCGTCTTTATCAACTTTGAATTTCCCTTCATGTACAGATTGTTGCTGATCTATGCGCTGCGTTCCAGAAGTGGTGGTTACTTCAGCATCCGGTTTTGCGCCCGCAGCAGTCATTTTTTTAGCAAGCGGGACCAACCGGTCTGCAGGATTAAAATAAGTGAGACCATATTGATGCCAGAGGATGCCATACCCTTTACTTGAAACCAGGAAGGGAATAGCGATCTGGGAGTTCACCTGGGTCAGCTTCCGGGAGATATTGTGCAGATCATAATGACCATCCTGGAACTGCCCCAGGCCAAACAGGTATTCATCCTCCGGGGATATGAAACTTTGTTCTGCCAGAAAACAAGGTTGCTCCATAATTTGGGAGGGATCCATTTTCCTGCTTCCGGGTTTTTCACTCAGGAATGTATTTCCGGAAGCGTCGTTAAAGTGGATATTACCTGATTGCTTATTGATGATTACTGTTACAAAACTGGTTGTCATTTTCAACTCTGCATCAGTCTCTGAACACTTCATTGCAGGGACCGGCTGTTTGTTTACAAACACAAGTTCATTTGCTTCTTTAAGCGTATCTTTTTGCCATTGCACCCTGATGGCTTTATCGGATAATGGGATTATATTCATTATTCCTTCTGAAAGCTGAATGGAAAGACGATCTTTCTGCTTTGTATACTTTTTCACTACCTGCGTATAGGTAACAGCCGGCAGCGAAACGATCAGCAAAAGAAATAGTATTCTCATAAATATTTATTGAAAAGCAATTTCATGTTCTCTCACTTCAACGGATATACGCAGGCAGCAAATCCGCCTCTGCGCAGCAGTTTCAGATCAATGGAAGAGGCGCTATCCACCACCTGGTAGCTGGTGGAAAGCTCTTTATCGTGGCTTCCATCAGCAATCAATGTGAGTTTGTACTGTACGCCAGGTGTCAAGAAATCAAAGCTTATCTTATTTTTCTTTTCTCTTGATTCTGCATTGATACCACCAATAAACCAGGCATCCGCTTTACGGCGTGCGATAACAACATCCTTTCCCGGAAATCCACTCAGCAAATTTGTGTCATCCCAGGCTGCCGGTAATTGTTTGAGGAATGATCTTGCTGCATCCGGCAATGAATAATACCCTTCCGGCCTGTCTGCCAAATGCTGCAGTCCTGATTCAAACAATACTCCCAGCGCCAATTCATGACCACAGGAAGTGATATGCGGGAATTGCGAATTGGTGAACGTAACTGGTGTATAATCCATGGCGCCTACAACATTCCGTGTAAAGGGCAGTATACAATTATGCTCAGGAGCTGCCGTGGTAAAATCAGGACCATTGTTATACCATTCTGCACCCCGAACGGCCTCATATGTCATCAGGTTGGGGTAAGTACGCGCCCATCCACGCGGCACGATACAGCCATGGAAGTAGACCATCAAATTGAACTGCGCCGCATCTTCCAGGATATCCAGGTAATATTTTATCATATCCTGTTTTTCACTTTCGAAGAAGTCAACTTTAATACCCGCAAATCCCAACTTCTTCAATTTGGTAAACTCCGCCACACGGTTTTCATGCGTCAGCATTCTGTCTTTCGGCGTTGAAGAGACCCAGGTATGGTCGCCTCCCGAGTTGTACCAGATGAGCGGCTTCACACCTTTGGATAGAATATATTTTGCAGCATCTTCAACATTGCCGCCATTACGCATTACATCCCATTCCCAATCGAGTAATGTATATGGCCAGTTCATCCTGGCCGCCAGGTCTGCAAAAGCACAAACTGTTTTATAATCCCGGGTACCGTGATTGTCTGACCAATAATTCCATGATACCAGGCCGGGTTTGATCCAGTCCGTGTTCTTTATGACAGACGGAGCAGATACATCATCAACCAGGGTTGACGCAACTACATCCTGTAAGCTCCCCATGATCCCTACCCGCCACGGTGATCTCCAGGGAAGTGTGATGGAAGGAGTTCTTGATCCCTGCCCTCTCCCATCTCCGGCATCAGGGAACGAAAGCTTATATTTCGAACTATCGATGGAGTTGCTGAGCTTTGTACCGCAGTAGTTGCGGTCCAGATCCGCTTCATGCAAAAGGAACCAGCATGAGCTGTCGCTTGTCATGAAAAGCGCAGGGTAGCACCATTCCTGCTTCTTAACCTTGTCTCCGCTCATGGCAGCATAGTATCCCTCATTCGCCGGATTCCATTTTTCCATCCAGCGCAAAGTTTTCATTGGGATAGTATAAGCCGTTAGTTCTTCCTTTATCTGAAAGGTTCCGATCTTTTCCGGGAATTCATATCTGAAGGCAAATCCGTCGTTATAGGCACGGATGATCAAATTGATCCTTGCCTTTCCCTGGTTTGCGAAAAACAGGATTACTTCGTTGGCAGTATTGTTGCAAGCCGATCTTTTACCATGCACTGCGTTGTATTGCTCATTGATGAGAACTGGCTTTCCGGCCTTGACAAACTGCATCTCTTTTGAAAATTCCTGATCACTTCGCACCAAACCCAGATCTATCCGTGGAACCGCTTCAGTAATTTTTCCCTGATCATAATAGGATACAGTAAGATACCATCCGCTATTCCCGGTAGCCTGTCCGTTGTAAACACCAACCACTACTTTTCCATTGGGAGACTGCAGCTTTACCTGTTGAGCAAAAACTGACTGTATATTTAGTACGATAACCAGAAAAGCTAAGGAGATCCTCTCCACAATATTATGTTTAGAATAATTCACCACTTATAATTTTACTGATAATTTCTTACCTGAATATTCTATTCTTTTCCCTGCTTTTGTGGTCAGCTCATTTTCACTCATTGGGGATCGATCCATCAGCACCAACCTGAATATTCTTATCTCAGGCATTCCGGGAAAAGAACCATTCCTGTCGCCGATAGTGAAGGTCTTTTTCCTGTCATCCCAATTGAGATCAATGGTAGAATGGATCCCTTTCTCATAATTGTAATTGTCGTTCTCATCTTCATACAGCGCAAATTTTCCGTCGGTTCCCGGATAAATCCGAATTTCAAGATCATCCCATTTCTTTTCTTCCGCGTATTGAACGGAAGGCCCAATTGGCAGGATGCTACCTGACCTAACATACACCGGTATGATATCGATGGGTGTTTCCTTAATTACTTTCTTTCCGCCTGAAAATCTTTCATTGGTCCAGAGATCATACCAGTAGCAGCCTGCAGGCAAATAGGTTTCTTTCGTCTTGATTGTATTGAAATCTTCCACCATCAGGCTATCCTTTCCAATAACAGTTTTTTTCACATACATTGGCCGTGTAACCGGGCTTATCAGTAATGATTTTCCGAACATAAACTGATCATTGATATCGAGTGCATTCTTATCCCTGGCAAAATCCATTACCAGGGCGCGCATCATGCTTGAGTTGTTAGCCGTTACATCCCATGAGGAGGAATAGATGTATGGCAATAAACTATAACGCAGTTTGATGAATTTGTGGATGGCATCAAACGCTTTGTCTCCTTTATTACCAAACTGATAGATTTCGCGGGGAGCATCAGCTCCGTGAGATCGCATCATTGGGCAGAAAGTACCAAACTCCAACCATCGCACATACAACTCCCTGTATTCAGGATCTTTCAGTTTACCCGGATACGCGTTCAGGAAGAATCCGCCGATATCACTGTTCCAGTAAGGGATGCCGCAAAGCGAAAAATTCAGTCCTGCCGATATCTGGTTTCTCAATGTATTCCAGGAAGCGAACACATCTCCCGACCAGGTATTGGCCCCATACCGTTGCTGACCTGCAAATGCAGAACGGGTAAGGATAAATACGCGCTTACCGGAAGACAGGGCCCGCTGATGCTGGTATACTCCTCCTACGGTCATCAATGGAAATGCGTTGCGGACTTTCCGGAAAGATCCCAGAAAGGTCTTGTTGTTAAGATCAGAGGGTTTGGCTTGTAAATGATCAGGCTCAGATGAATCCATCCACCAACCATCGATGCCAATGGAAAAGAGCCCGGCATTGAGGTATTTCCAATAGATATCGCGTGCTGCCGGATGATATGGATCATAAACTTTCACACCGGATGGATAATCCTGATTGGGCGGCCATTTTTCAGAACCGGATTCAGGCCATGTTCTGAAATCCATCAGAGCCCCAATTTTTTCCAGTTCATTGTATTGCTTCGTGTGAGGGCCAAAAGAGTTCCAGATGGAAATGATCATATGTGCATTCTGGTTATGAACATCATTCACCATCTTTTTAGGATCGTAAAATTCAGGGTTAAGGAATTCCATGGCATTCCAGAGATAATTATTACCCCAGTATTGCCAGTCCTGAATAATGCCATCCAGGGGAACGCCGAGTTCACGATACTTCTTTACCACGCCCACCAATTCATCCTGACTTTTATACCTCTCTTTGCTTTGCCAGAAACCGAATGTCCATAAAGGAAACATGGGTGCTTGTCCTGTAAGTTCACGCATACAGGAGATCACCCCATCAGCATTGCCTCCGTACATAAAATAATATTCGATACCATCTCCCACTTCTGATCTGAAAAAAGTGCTGTCCGGATTATCAGCAAATTGTGTAGGCGAATAATTGTCCCAGAACAACCCGTATCCTTTTACCGATTGGAAAAATGGAATATAATCATCAGTATTGCCCTGAACCATATGCAACCTGAGATTTCGTTGGATCATCTTACCACGCTGCTGCTGCCCTAAACCATAGATCGCTTCATCACTGTCGAGGACGAAGGACTGCTGAACGTTGAAAGTACCATTACCTGCATCATCAAACGGAGTAAATACGGCCCCTTCATCTTTCTCCTTCAGCAGCGGAGCTCCTTCTCTGGTATAGTAGGAAATCGCCCCGGAGCTCAGGTTTAACTGTACACGAATTTTCGCGTTTCTGATATTCAGGAATTGCCCTTCCTTTTTTACTGTCATTACAGTTTTTTGAGGCGTCCCGGTTACTGACAGACTTTCTTTATCAAATTTTTTTCCAGCCGGTAACTTAATTACTCTTACTACTGAGTGGCTGTAAAACTGAATTTCGATGGTCTGATCCGCAACGGATGTTCTGATACCATAGTCAGTTGATTGCCAGCTTTGGGCCTTTGAGACAATGAAGGAGAACAGGATCGCTATCAATGCAAAGGCTGGTCTTAATTTCATTTTAGATTGTTTTATCATTTTATACTTCTGCCTTTATTACCGGATCCGGACTCCTGCCTTCTTCAGATCCTTATCAGCCGAACTGGTGCCATACAACAATTCATAATCTCCGGGCATTACAGCCATTTTTCCCTTTACCTCGTCAAAGAATTCAAATGCTGAGGAAGGAATTGTGATCATGGCGGTTACAGTTTTCCCTGCGGCAACCGGCACTCTCTTAAATCCCCGCAATGTTTTCAGCGGGCCATCACTATCTCCTACTTTCCGTACATACACCTGAATAATTTCTGTACCGTTCCGCTTACCTGTATTACTAACAGGGATGAACATCCCAATACTTTCTTCCCTGCCGACCTCTGCCTTACTGATGGTTGCATTTCCCACCAGGAACCTGGTATAACTCAATCCAAATCCAAACTGGAAAAGAGGATCAGACATAAAACGATAGGTTCTGCCTTTCATGGAATAATCTTCAAAATCCGCCAATTGTGTACTGTCTTTATAGAAGGTGACCGGCAATTTTCCTGAAGGATTGTAATCACCGAACAATACGTCTGCAACTGCCTGTCCGCCCGATTCCCCACCATACCAGGCCTGCAGGATAGCATCGCAGCTTTGAGTTTCATGCACCAACCCGATGGCGGAACCGGAACAATTAATAAAGATCACTTGCTTACCCGCGGCCTTCAATGCTTTCAGGCAATTTCGTTGAACTTCGGGTAATTGAATATCAGTTCGATCACCACCTTTGAATCCCGGGTAAGAAACCGGCATTTCCTCCCCTTCCAGTAAAGTGGAAAGACCGCCAACAAACACTACGGTTTCTATGCCTTTGAGCTTACTGATCAGGCCGTCAAAATCGATATCCACTTCCCTGCCAAAATCAAACTCCAGATCAGCCTGCCAGTTGTTCAACTGTGCGTACTGTATTTCTATTTTATATTTTTTATCTTTTTCAACTTTGAAAGGGAACCTCGACAATAATGTTCGCCAATTGTTGGTGGATGTGATCAGCGTTCCGTTCACATAGATCTTCATGGATCCGGTAGCTCCGCATTTAAAAATTATTTCTTCGGTGGCTGGCGCTACGAATTCTGTTTCATACAAAGCGGAAAAATTCTCAAGCTGAACTCCGGAAGCAAATTCATGCTGACCTGCTGTAGTGAGTTTCAACGGATGCGTAATCTGTTCGGTTATGACAGACCCACCCTCCATATTTCGGTTATTCCAGTACGTTGCTTTGAAACCTTTTTTATCAGTCAATGAACAATGCGTAAAAAAACTTTGTGTCACTTTATTTTCAACCAGGTCACAGGCTTTATCATACAACACACTGTTTCCAGGCATTTTGGAGCGGATGCCGTCAAGGATATTGATCGTTCTGACAGGCTTGCCATTGTAATTACCCCAAAGCATCGGATCATTGTCTGCATTGGGTCCGATGACAGCGATCTTTTTTGCAGATCTTTGCAATGGAAGTGCCTCATTTTTATTTTGCAGCAGGGTCATGGATTCGCGGGCCATCTGCAACGCTATCTCCCTATGCTGCGGGTTATTCACTACAGACATGGGTATCCCTGCCCAGGGTACCAGATCGTCCTGATCCATATCACCGAGCTCAAAGCGTCCGGTCAAAACACGCAGAAGGCTCTTATCGATCTCTTCTTCGTTTATCAATCCCCGTGAAACAGCATCAGGAAGATTCTTATAAGCATAGCCCTCCCACACACATTCCACATCCGTTCCGGCCAAAACGCCTTTTGCAGCAGCATGGGTAGCATCAGAAGACACTTTATGGCTGGTATAAAAATCGGTGATGGCACCACAATCAGATACCACAATATGCTTAAAGCCCCAGTCCTGTCGAAGAATAGTTTGCAAAAGCCGATTGTTGCCGCAACAAGGCTCATCATCCAACCGCTGATATGCACACATCACCTGTCGCACATCAGCATCCATCACCAATGATTTAAATGCCGGCAGGTATGTTTCATGCAAGTCCCGGGGTTTCACCTGAAATAGGTTCAGGGTATGCCTGCTCCACTCGGGGCCCGAGTGCACGGCAAAATGTTTGGCGCAGGCAAGTAATTTCCTGTATCTGGCATCAGCAGGCCCCTGTAACCCTTTTACTACCGCAATGCCCATCCGGGAAGTCAGGTAAGGATCTTCTCCATAGGTTTCCTGGCCACGGCCCCAGCGGGGATCCCGGAAAATATTGATATTGGGAGTCCAGACTGAAAGACTGAGGAATCGCCGGTTCTCCTTTCCATTTCTGATGGCTTCATGATATTTTGCACGTACTTCATCTGAGGTAGCGTTAAATACCTCGTACGCCAGCGAATCATTGAAAGATGCTGCCATGCCAATAGGTTCAGGAAAAACAGTAACATTATCATTGTTCGCCAGTCCATGCAATGCTTCGCTCCACCAGTTGAATTTCTTTATGCCCAGCCGGGGTATAGCGGGTGACTGATCAAATAGCAGGGATACTTTCTCTTCGAGCGTCAATCCCGATATCAGATCCTTTGCTCTTTCCTCTGACCGCAGATGGGAGTTCTGCCAGGGATGCTGCTGCGCAAAACTCAGGCCTGGAGAAAAAATCACCGCCACCACCGCCAAACCGGCGACAGTTAATTTAATGATCACATTATTGTAATTAAGTTGTTTTCGATTTATTTTTAGCGGATGCAGCACACGATCACGGGCTACTGATGAAGCGTATCGGGAAGGACCAGGTAGCAGTTCCTTTCTGGTTTGTTCCTTACCTGTAATCAAGAGGTTATCATTCCACATGGAAGCAGCGTTTTAAGCAATCAAAAATTTATAGAGAAATAATAAATGTCATTCGTACATTTATTAAATGAAATTAAAAATAAAAAAGCGATAATTGAGGAAATTGACCATTTGTTCAGGATTGTAGCAATTTTGTTCATTACGCTACAATCCAGCCACACCAAAACGATTGCAACATGCGAAAAATTATCTATATATTTTTTTGCTCTGTTTTTGCCTTTTGCTCCAACTCCCTGGCACAAACCGGGCATATAAGATTCACCTCTCTCTCTACCAGGGACGGGCTCCTGTCCAACTCAGTGAACGCTATATTGAAAGACAGGTATGGGATCATGTGGTTCGGTACCGATGACGGGTTGAATAAATTTGATGGAACTAATTTCACTGTGTACAGATATTTGCCTGGCGATTCCACCAGTTTACGCACCAACGAAGTTTTGGCATTGCATGAAGACAGCTCAGGCAATCTCTGGATTGGCACCAGTGGCGGTGGGCTCAGCCTGTACGACCGGAAAAGAGACCATTTCCTGCATTACCCGGTACAATCCGGCACCAACACACTCACAGGCAGTGATGTGATCAGGAGTATTTGCAGCGATTACCAGGGTAAGATATGGATTGCACAGTTTGAAGGGCTATACGTAATGGACCCGAAATCCCAGTTGATATCTAAGCATACATTACACGACGCATACGGCAAACCTATAATAACGACTCTTACCTCTGTGTATGCAGACAGCAAACAACGGTTGTGGATCGCTTCAGACAATGGCCTTTTACTGTATGATATCAAAACAAACTCCCTGAAAGTATATGAAAACAAAAAAACAGATCCGGCCAGTTTAACGGATAATAGAACAAGAGCAGTAACAGAGGACAAATGGGGCAATATCTGGGTAGGTACAGCAGCAGGATTATGCAAGCTGAAATCAGATGGCTCCGGATTTATCCGTACCATCCTGAACAATTCCGAGATCACCAGCATCGCAGCAGATGGTCAGGGTCTTTTGTGGGTAGGCTGTTCCAATGGATTATACGTTTACAATATTGAAAGTGCTACTTATTCCATTTTCACCCAGGATTATCGAAATCATCAGAGCTTATGCAGTAAAGGCGTACGTTGCGTATACATCGATCAACAAGGCATTTACTGGCTGGGAACCTATCAGGGAGGTATTTGCAAGTACGATAAAAACCTGA
Organism: Pseudobacter ginsenosidimutans; assembly: GCF_007970185.1. Lineage (NCBI taxonomy): Bacteria > Pseudomonadati > Bacteroidota > Chitinophagia > Chitinophagales > Chitinophagaceae > Pseudobacter > Pseudobacter ginsenosidimutans. The sequence continues at coordinate 6,976,426 of NZ_CP042431.1, forward strand.
ACCTCTTCAACCTTTCACTGAACAGCAGTTTCCAGGAAAACAGGGACCATGTAGCTGTTATCACCGCACTTGCCGAAAACAAGAATGGGAATGTTTTGCTGGGCACCGACGGCAATGGCCTCTATGAGCTCAACCGGAAAAAAGATCAGGTGCAACCGGTAAATCTTTCACTTAAAAATGTTCAGGGGAATTCCCTTTCCATTCTCGCATTGCTGCGCAGCGCAAACGATAAACTTTATATTGGCACTTATTCCAGGGGATTGATCATCCTGGACCAGAGAACAGGAGAATGCACACAGCTGGTGAAAGGAGATGGAGTGAATACGCTTACCAATAACGATATCTTTTGTTTGTTTGAAGACAGTAAAGGGAATATCTGGATCGGCACAAATGGAGGCGGGATCATTGTTGTACAAGGCACCCGCGTGATTGCCCGCTACTCTCCCCTGCCTCAAAACGGCGTAAGCCTCATGCCGATCAATGGCTATATACGCGCAATCGAAGAAGATGCCGAAGGCAATATATGGATCGGTACGCATGGTGGCGGGATTGCTATATTTGAGACAGCTTCAGGCAAATGGGAAATATATACACAAGAGAACAGCCTTTTGCCAAGTAATAAAATACAGAGCATTCACCGCGACAAAAATGGAAAAATGTGGATCGGCACTTTCAGCGGACTGGCTGCTTTTATTCCGGACAAGCACCAGTTCAAACTTTACTCAGAAAAGGACGGCCTTCAAAACGCCATGATCTATCAGATAGTGGAAGATGGTACCGGTAAACTCTGGGTATCTACCAATACCGGCATAAGCAGGCTAGACACAGCTTCTGAAACCTTCTGGAACTTCACGCATATGAATGGACTGCAGAACTCGAACTTCGTACGTGCGGCAGGGTTACGGCTCTCAGATGGTGAGTTGTTTTTTGGTGGGCTGGAGGGTTTCAATCATTTCTATCCGGATCAGTTGAAGGTGAACCGGAATGTACCCCAGGTTATTCTCACCGATCTCAGAATATCCAATAAATCTGTTCCGGCAGGCAACGATGCTCCCATCAAAGAACATATTTCCACAGCCAGCGAAATACGGTTGAATTACAAACAAAATTTTGCCCTCAGTTTTGTTGCCCTGAATTATACTATCCCCAGGCAGAACCGGTATGCCTATAAACTGGATGGCTTCGAAAAAGACTGGAACTATATCGGTTCCGGAAACATGGCCTCCTATACCAACCTGGATCCGGGAGAGTATACATTCCGGGTGAAAGCTGCTAATAACGACGGGATCTGGAGCACGAACGACACTATCATAAAAGTGTTTGTCAAGCCCCCTTTCTGGCGAACCACCTATGCTTACATCTTTTACATTTTAGCCATTGGAGGAACACTTTTGTACAGCCGCCATAAAGGTATTTCCAAATTAAGGAAGAAGTTTGCACAGGAGCAGGAACAGCAGGAAATTGAGAGGGTCAGACAATTGGAACAGATGAAACTCAAATTCCTCACCAACCTTAGTCATGATTTCCGCACCCCCATTTCCCTGATCATGGGACCAGTAGACCAATTGATAGACGGAGAAGACCGGCCTGAAAAACAGGAGAAACTAAATATGGTAAGGCGGAATGCAAGAAGACTGCTCAATCTCGTCAACCAATTGCTCGACTTCAGAAAACTGGAAGAACAGGAATTGAAACTCCAGTTATCAAAGGGTGAGTTCATTTCATTTTTGAAGGAGGTGACAGACTCATTCAGGGATATGTCTGAAAGGAAAAATATCCAGTTCACCCTCAAAACCTGTATAGACCGGTTGGACGCGTATTTCGACAGGGATAAAATGGAAAGGATATTTTTCAATTTATTGTCCAATGCATTCAAATTCACTTTAGCCGGTGGACATATCACCGTTGATCTGCAAAGGACCGAAAGCGCTGATGATCCCGAATACACCTGGGTATCGATCAATGTAACTGATACTGGTATTGGTATCCCGGAAGACAAGAAAGAGTTGATCTTCGATCGTTTTTTCCAGAATGAGAGCAGTGCTTCAGTTCTTAACCAGGGATCTGGCATCGGGCTGTCCATCACTAAAGAGTTCATTGAATTACACAATGGTAAGATCCACGTTGAAAGTGAACCAGGAAAGGGATGTTCCTTTACCATTCAAATACCGCTTAAACGCGCTTATGAAACAGTAACCGCGGTAACCACAACTCAACCTGAACTGCCCGCAGAGGACGAACCTGTGAATGGTCCTGCATTGGTTCGGGAAGACAATATCAACTCCAATGAGTTGTCGTTATTGCTGGTTGAAGACAATGATGATTTCAGATACTATCTTAAAGACAATCTCCGCAATCATTATAAAATACTGGAAGCAACCAATGGCAGGGAAGGCTGGCAAAAAACGCTATCCAATCATCCGCAGCTGATCCTGACTGATATCAGCATGCCTGAAATGGATGGAATCGAATTGGTCAATAAACTAAAATCTGATAAAAGGACCTGCCATATCCCTGTAATACTGCTCACTGCCATGACAGGCCAGGAACAGCAGTTAAAAGGACTTGAAACAGGGGCTAATGATTATATCACCAAGCCATTCAACCTGGAAGTGTTAAATGCCAAGATCAGGAATCTGTTGCATTTAAAGAATACTATGAAAACTACTTATTCAAAGCAGATAAGCGTTGCCACGCCAGAACTGGAAATGGAATCGCCGGATGCAAAACTATTGACAGAGATCGTTAATTATATCGAGAACAACCTCACCAATCCGCAATTATCCGTTGAGAACTTAAGCAAACAGATCGGCATGAGCAGGGGCACTCTTTATGCCAGGCTGCTTGAGCTGACCGGAGAGACGCCGGTTGAGTACATCCGTTCGTTCCGTCTCAACAAGGCAGTCTCCCTGATGGAAAAACGAAATATGACGATCTCTGAAACCGCCTATGAGGTTGGGTTTACAACACCCAATTATTTTACAAGGTCTTTCAAAGAAAAATTCAACATGCTTCCTTCTGAATATATTGCGAAGATGAAAAAAGTAAATGCAGACAGTAAGAAATAGCTTCCCAACTAAAATAAAACCTGGATGGACACTTGTGATTATTAATAATTAGTTTTAAATTTATTAATAAATGTCCAAATGACATTTATTAATACGCCATTATGAAATCACTGATAATTGCCTTCGCTGCTGCACTGGTAAGCATTACGGGCTTTGCACAAACCAACCCAACTCAGATAATAGAAGATTTCAAGCCTTCTGTTTTAAATCAGCCCGGACAGGAATATCCACAGGTCAATTCACAAGGCTATGCCCGTTTCAAAATAATTGCTCCTCATGCAGATAGTGTAAGCGTTAGCCTGGGGCTTGGCGGCAGAGGCGGAACGCGCCTCAAACAAATGCCCGACTCTTCCTGGATGGGTACTACAGAAGGCCCCATGGATGAAGGCTTTCATTATTATGACATAAAGATCGATGGCGGAAAATTCAATGATCCGGGCGCTTTGAACTATTACGGTTCTGTTCGTTGGGAAAGCGGGATAGAAATCCCTGCTCATGACCAGGATTTCTATTCACTGAAAAATGTGCCGCACGGAAATGTGGTACAGGTTCTCTTCCCTTCTCCCAGCACCAATACGTCGCGCAGGGCCTTTGTATATACACCGCCGGGATACGATGGCAAATCAAAAAAGAATTATCCCGTATTGTACCTCCAGCATGGATGGGGCGAGGATGAAACTGCCTGGAGTAACCAGGGGCGCGCAAACCTGATTATGGACAATATGATCGCTGAAGGAAAAATCGAAGCATTCATAATTGTAATGACGTATGGCATGACCAACGATGTCAAATTTGGAGGGATCAGAAGTTTTAAAATAGAGCCATTTCAAACAGTACTTATTGATGAGTTGATCCCCTATATCGACGCAAACTTTCGCACTATTGCCAAATCTTCACATCGTGCAATGGCCGGCCTTTCCATGGGAGGCATGGAAACGCACACTATCACACTCAATAAACCGGATGTATTTTCTTACTACGCATTACTGAGCGGCGGCATCTACACACCTGCTGAAATTAAAGACAAATCAAAAGTGAAACTGATATTCCTGAGTTGTGGAAGCAAAGAACGCCCGGATGGTGTTAAGAATGCAGCCCTTGCCCTTAAGGAAGCAGGCTTTAATGCAGTATCCTATGTTTCTGAAAATACAGCACATGAGTTCCTGACCTGGCGACGCAGCCTGCGTGAACTGGCGCCACTGTTATTTAAATGATAGCGCAGGCACTCTGTTATCATCTCATTTTCACTCTCAGCAAATATTTTGTTGCAGTGAGATAAACTGTTTTACCATCCGGAGTCAAGGCACAGTTGGCGACGATCGATCCATTTATTTTTATTTTGCCGATCAGTGTTCCTGTTTTGGTGAATATCCAGATGCCACCCGGCCCTGTTGCAAATACATTTCCCTGGCTATCTATCTTCAAACCATCACATCCGCCGGATTCCTTTTCATTGCTTGCATCATAAAAGATGCGTTCGTTGATTAGTGAGCCATCTTGAGCAATGGTATAAGCATACCATCTTTTATTCCGATTGCCTGAATTGGATACCAGTAGCGTATTGCCGTCTGGAAAAACGGCAATACCATTGGGGGCTTCTATCGAATCAATGAGAAGCGTGACCCTCCCTGTTCTATCCAACTTATATACACCCTGATAAGTTATTTCCCTTCCCGGATCCTTTGGGCCTTTTTCCAGACCATACCACGGATCAGTAAAATACAAATCACCATTTGCTGCAAAACACAGATCATTCGGGCTGTTGAATCTTTTTCCATTGTACTGGTCGGCTACCGTACTGAACTTCCCTTGCGGGTCATTGAGTGGTGCATCCATCATAACAATCCTTCTGTCGCCATGCTGACAAATCATCAATTTTCCATCATTGGAAATGATCAATCCATTAGGTCCCATAAATCCGCCGCGTTTTACAGAATCAGTATAGCCCGCCTGTGGCAGGTAAAGTTCCTTACCAACTGCTGCTGTCCATTTGTAGATGGTATTGCCTGGCACATCGGAAAATAAAAGCATCTGGTCTTTCTCCACCCACACCGGGCCTTCAGTAAACTGAAATCCTTCTGCTAAGACTTCAACCTTTGCCTCTTTATTGATCAGCTTGTATAATTCAGGAGAGATAAAGTCGATAGTGCCAGAAACTGCTTTATTTTCCTGTGCATAGACTGAGTAAAACAGGAAAATCAACAAATGGAGAATCGTTATTTTTTTCATACCCCATGTTTGAAAATTATCAAAATCGGGATGAGCTTAATCGCTCAATAGTGCGCTACTCAAAAAACGGTACGCCGGGATGTGCATATTTCTTTAAGCCTTCCAGGTTCAAGTCAACGCCAATGCCTGGTTTATCTGATACTGCAAGAAATCCTTTTTCGATAAAAGGTTTATCATACGTAACAATATCTTTCCATTTTTGCTCTGTATCGAACTGACTTTGCCATTCGAGGATATGGAAATTAGGTACGGCAGCACAAACATGCGCCGCTGCCATGGCTCCAAGGAAAGAGCCAACCATATGCGGCGAAAATGGTACATAATAGGCATTCGCCAGGCTTGCTATTCTTTGCCCCTCGCCAAGTCCTCCACATTTTTGAAGATCGGGCATGATGATATCTACGGCTCCTTCTGACAATAAGCGGGTGAAACCATAGGTGAGATAAAAATTCTCTCCCCCACAAATGGGAGTGCTGGTTTCTTGTGTGATTGTTTTATAAACATCCACGTTATCGGCGGGAACAGGTTCTTCCAACCACATCAGGTTTAGCGGCTCCATCACTTTCGCCACCTTTCTTCCTGTTGGCGCATCATAGCGTCCGTGCATATCACAACAGATATCGATATGCGGACCTACTTCTTTTCGAACAGCGGCGATTGAATTGTACATCCTTTCTATTTCAGCAAGACTTGCAGTCCAGTTCCACCTGTCATATTTGTTGGGGTCGTTAACTTCGTCAAGATCAAATTTTATGGCAGTATAGCCTTTGTCAACTGCGGTCCGTGCAACTTTCGCAAACTCCTCCGGTTTGGGATTACGAACGGAATACAACTGCGTGTCGCAGTAAACTCTTATGTTATCACGAAATTTCCCGCCCAATAACTGATAAACGGGCAGGCCTAATGCCTTTCCGCACAAATCCCAAAGTGCAGCATCAAAAGCACTCAATACTGCTATGTACATGCCGGATTGTCCCCCTCCAAAAAAGGCGCCTTTCCGGAATTGTTCAAAGATCAGGTTGGGATTCAAAGGGCTCCTTCCAATTAGTTGCCTTCCCAGCCTTTGCACCAAATGATAAGTACCACCCACAGCATCCACTCCTTCACCATATCCCACAATATCCTGATTGGTAGAGATCTTAATAAACAGCCCGCCACCGGAATAACCACATTTCACATCGGTGATCTTCAGATCAGAAGGAGCTGATGATCCGGGTGTTTTATCAATTGCTTCTGTAAGTCCATTTCCGAAAGAGGACAATGCTGCAAAGGGCGTGATAGCCGCTGTTGCCGCAGCCTTTGCTATAAATGATCTTCTTGATTTTGACATTGTAATAATTTATAGGTATTAAGAGTTTAATGAAGCCTCAAACATTTCTACCATGTCCTTTCCTTTAGAAATTCCTGGATCTGTTCTTTTCCAACGGGTAATTCATTAATATGATCATTGAGCCATTTTGAAAAATCCTTTTCAATTTCATCCGACCAGCGTGTATCAATTTGCCCTGCGGTGTATTTCCCTTCTTTCAATCGCTGATGACCAAACAGATCTCTCAATCGTACAATTTCAGAAGTGGTAACAACACGCTCAGCTAATTGCGGCGGAATAAATACCACTACGCCAAGTTTCCCCAACACCACATCACCCGGCATTACAGTAACTGTACGGATACGGGTAGGCTTATTGATACCAACAATCATAGTAGTCAGATCCCTGTTTGGCCCTGTTCCCGGATTATGGTAGGATGGATCATAACTGGAATAAAAAGAAGTGAACCCGCCAATCTCTTTCAATCCTTCCACATCTCTCAATGCGCCGTCATATACAATTCCATTTCCCGTTTTTGCATAGATAGCATTGCCCACATTATCACCAATGGTTGGTCCGTTTCTCTTTGCACCAAATTGATCAGCTACATATACATCGCCTTTTTGCAATATTTCCACACCCCAGACATTTTGTGCTCTTCTTCCTTCTTTCTTACCCAACGAATCAATTGCTTTCCAAACATCCGGGCGGCCAGGCATAAACGTTACTGTTACTGCCCGTCCTACCAATACACTATCAGGATTGATCAGTTGCCAGCCCTCTGCGATCTGGTACCGGTAGCCGGCATTGCTCATGGTGGCCCATGCCTCTTCCACACTGACCGATCTCATTCTTCGAATAATATCGTCCGGAACTTTTGGCCGCCCGTCAGGAAATCTTTCACCCTTCCACTCCTGAGTAAGGGTGATCAATTCGTCTTTGCTTATCTGTACCTGCTGACTGAATGATTGCAGGCTGGTGCTGACAGCTATCGAAAAGAGAAATAAATATTTGATCATAGTAATAAGTTTTTATCAGGACAATTCTTTTTCAGTTGTTCCATCCTGAGGAGAGCGGTTGTGCCACCAGCTTGCCAGGGATGAGCCGGTTACGTTCATCATCGTTCCAAATATTACAGATGCTAATCCTACAGTTGCTAATTTACCCATGCCCCTCGCAAGTGCAGAAGCAAGACCGGCATTTTGCATACCTACTTCCAGCGCAATGGTGCGACAATCTTTTTCGGGGAATTTGAAGAAACGGGCAGACCAGTAACCTAAAAAATACCCTGAGATATTATGAATGAATGTAGCAACAATCAGTAGTCCCCCGATCTTCAGCAGATTATCCCGCCCCGCAGCAGTAATAACCAGTAGCACCAGGGCGATCCCTACCATTGATATGACTGGCATTATCTTATCAATCCATTTCACTTTTCCCCGCACCAAATAATGAAATGCAAGCCCTGCTGCAATAGGTATGATCACGATTTTTGTAATTTCCCATACCATCGCCCATAGATCGATCTCAACATATCTTCCACCGAGCAATTTCATTAGCAACGGAGTTAAGAATGGCGCCAGCAAGGTTGATATGGTGGTAACGGAAACAGACAATGCAAGATTTGCCCTGGCCAGATAGCACATTACGTTGGAAGCAAGTCCGCTTGGACAACAACCTATCAAAATAATGCCTGCTGCTATTTCATTCGGAAAACTAAACAAATGAGCCACTGCAAATCCGACCAATGGCATGATGATGTAATGACATGCGGTACCTATAAATACGCCCTTAGGCATGCGCATGACCTGTGCAAAATCTTTCAGGCTTAATTCGGTCCCCATTCCAAACATGATCACCTGTAAAAGAACCGGAATGAAGAAAGAAGCATTCCTTCCACCCACAGAGATAAAATGTTGCGGATAGTACATGGCAATGGTAGCCACGGCAAAGATCACAATGCTATACCAATAGCCTCTGAAGAGCCGGCTCCCGCGGAATGCCAGGGCGATACTTACAAAAAACAAAGCCAGCAAAACTCCTGCCCAATTATGATAATGATGTAATGTAGTATACACAAAGGCCAGCAGGAAAAGCAAAGCAGCGGTATAACAAAAATTATAAACCGATTTATTCAAGACTGCCATAGATAAGGTTAATTTGAGGTTTATTGCAGGCTTACGACATTCTCAAAATCAGGCTTCAACCTTGTGCTTAGCGTTTCAAAAATTTCAAAATGCTTCATATAAACGCCGTGAATATTCTTTTTGGGGAAATATTGCTCTGTCAGCACAATGCTTCTTGCTGCTTCATCCAGATCTTTAAAGATCCCCATCTCTGTAGCACTTAGTAAATATGCGCCTGCACCCACACTATAATTATGCTGGCTGATACTTACCGGTTTATTGAAAACATCAGCAATGATCTGCGCACAGAGGGGAATGGAGGCGAAGCTTCCATTGATGGATAAGCTTTTGATAGTGCTATGCTCTTCGAGTATCTTACCGATGCTGTATATTTCAAACAAGATCCCTTCAATAACAGCCCTTACAAAATGATTACGCTCATGTTTGATATTGATCCCAAAAAAAACGCCTCTGGCATTGGCATCCCAGATAGGCGCTCTTTCTCCCAGGAGATAAGGAAGGAAAAGTAATCCGTCAGCGCCAGCTTCCACCTTCGCTGCAACCGAAATAAGATCTTCGATAGTATGTTCCAGGTCAAATGGATTTTTAAAATCGCCGAATTGTTTGGCAAACCATTCGAAAATGATCCCACCACTATTGGTAGGACCGCCGGATACATAACAATTTTCAGTGAGCAGGTAATTGAAAAAACGTTGCTGTTTATCATTCAATACTTTTTGTCCGATAACCCTTACCGCACCACTGTCTTCAATGGTAATGGTAGCCTTTTGTCCACCCCAGACACCGGCCCCGAGGGTGGCAAGGCATCCATCACTGGAACCTACAATGAGTTGGGTGGCTGCAGTGAGTCCCAGGGAATTCTGATAAGCTTTTTTCAATTTTCCACAAGAAGTAAAAATTGGTACCGGATCAGCAAGCATCCCCTTATTGATCCCTGCATAGGCCAATGCTTCTTCCTCCCATTCAATAGTATGGATATTCAATAATCCTGTTGCCGAAGCGAGGCTGTAATCAATCAGGTATTCACCCGTCAGCTGCTGGATGATATAGGTTTTCAGTTGGATAAACTTACTCGTGTTGCTGAATCTTTCCTTATCATTATTCTTAAGCCAGGCGATTTTGAATAATGGAGACATAGGATGCATAGGAGTTCCGGTGGCAGTATAAATACTGTTGCAGGCGGGAGAATTTTTCAATTGCTGCACTTCTTTCTGGGCCCGGTTATCTGCCCAGGTTATCGCATTGCCCAAAGGGATCCCACTTTTGTCGATGGCCAGCACACTATGCATAGACGCACTGAAACATATACTGAGCACCTGAGTCCTGGAGGGATGTATATATTCATTCAGAAGGTTTTTCAAAACATACAGCAATGTGATAAAGATCTGCTCCGGATCCTGCTCACTGAAATCGGGCTGGGAATGAAAAGTTGGGTAGGATCCTTTCATGGAAGCAATTGTTTTTCCTGAAAGATCAAATGCAACTACTCTTACAGCATTTGTTCCGATCTCGATGGTGATGATGCATTTTTTTGTGGAAGGCATGGCAAACAGTTTAAATATTGTTTTTCCGGAACTGGCTGGGTGTAAGTCCGGTAAGTTTTTTAAATGTGGTGGCAAAATGCTGTGAAGAATAAAACCCGGTATCGAGGGCTATATCAGTAACCTGCACTGAAGGCTTCTTCAATAACCGTATAGCTTCCGAGATCCTGATATTGATCAGGTAATTCATGGGGGAAAATCCTGTGAATTTTTTCACTTTATCACTGAAGGCCGTTGTGCCCAAACCCACCAGGGCAGCCATTTCTTCTACCGTCCAGTGATGGGATAGATCTTTCCTCAGCGTTTCTTCCAGTTTTAAAAAAGTTTGGGGGAAATCCCGTTGCAGATTTTGTTGCTGTGAAAACTTTCTCGTTAGCAGGATCAATAGTTCATCCAGTAGCTGATTGACCCTGGTAACATAACCGATCTCCTGGTTGAATAATTCATTTCGCAGGGAAGAAAAGATTGAACCTGCGTCGGGTATCCTGGTAAGCACAGGCGTGGAATCCAGGAATAATATCTTCTTAACAGAAACCAGTTCCTGCGACGAGATCTGGCTCCATCCGTCAGGGGATTGCTTGTTTGTTTTTTCCGGCAGGGGTAACTGGAGATGCAACCAGTACAATGATCCTATATCCAGGTAGCCTTTTTCTGCGCACAGATGCTGGCCGGGTAATATAACTCCAAGATCGTTAGGATAAAGCGTATATGATTTGTTGTTGATAACCCAATCAAACTTGCCTTCAAGTATATAATAGATGCGCAGGTAACTTGAACAGGCATCAGTAAACGAATTCAGATTAATTGAATTATTTTTCTTTTGCGCAAATTCAAGAATATGCACAAAAGGCTCCAGCTCAGGGGAATGATCATTTCGTAATAGAAATTGACTCATCAGCAATCGTTGGCTATTAAATATACACTCATCGGGTAATAAATATCAGCCAAATCAGCAAGCATTTTGTACAAAATCCAACATCGGAGAATTTTGGAAGTTTTTGAGGCGCTTATGTAACAATATTGTAATGCCAAAGCCTCGTTTTAGGCTCCTTTATTTACGAAACAACTTGCTTTTATGAAGAAAAAAACCTTACCGGCATTCCCGCCAGGCGCTCCCCGCTTAATATATCTTTTTTTACTCTTGTTTTTGATCACAGCAGGTGCCAATGCACAGACTGTGACGGGAAAAGTATTGGATAATGAAAACAAGCCTGTTGACGGAGCTACCATTACAGTAAAAGGCACATCGAAAGTTACGTCAACAAATGCATCAGGAAGCTTTACCATTAATGCCGGAACCAATGATATTCTCGTGGTAACCTATGTGGGATTTGCCACGCTGGAAGTGCCGGTAAGCGGCAGAAACAACATTGCTGTGAGTTTGTTCAAGGGTGATGGCTCGGATCTTAACGAAGTAATAGTAACCGCTCTTGGTGTCAGAAAAGCATCTAAAAAACTTGGTTACTCAACCACAAGTGTCAGCCCCGATGAATTGGTTAAGAACAGGACTGCCAACCTCGGTGAATCTCTGGAAGGAAGAGTGGCGGGCCTCAATATTACTCCACCGGCTGCAGGTGCAGGAGCCAGTAACCAAATACGCATTCGTGGACAAGTAGGTTTTGCCGGAGCAGATAACTCACCCCTCCTGGTTATTAACGGACTTCCAATTGATCAGGGAGCCAGATTTGCAGAAGGCCGCGATCAGCCACGTGACCGCGGAGATAATCTTGCAAATATCAATCCGGATGATATCGAAAGCATGACCGTATTGAAAGGCGCTGCTGCAGCAGCGATCTACGGTTCAAGAGCAGCCCGCGGAGCGATCATTATCACTACCAAGTCCGGTCAGAAAAATCAGGGGATCGGAGTTGACTTTACTTCCAGTTATACTACTTCCCAGGCGTTGAATTTCATGGATGAGATCGTTCAAACTGAATATGGACAAGGACAGGGAGGCAACAAGTTTACTACTGCTGCGCAGATCCAGGGCAATGGTCAGTTTGGTTGGGGCGCGAAATTGGATGGTGAGCCTGCCATCAATTATGATGGAGTTACAAGACCTTATTCAGCCTATCCTCACCAGCTTTTTGACTTCCTGCAAACGGGAACAAATCTGACCAATACACTGGGCTTATCGGGTGGCGGGCCCAATGGAAGTTTCAGGGCATCCATCTCAACTACAAATTCAAAAGGTATTGTACCCTCCAACGAATATAAGAGGAGGATCTTCAACGTGGGCATCAATCAAACCATAGCTGAAAAACTCAAGCTGCTGTTGAACATCAACTACGCAGATGAAGATTATATAAATCCACCACAAATAGGCACACAGGGCGATGGCGCTGTAAATTTCTTTAACAGGATGCCTATTTCTACTCCGATCGAAGCTTACAGAGAACACGCAAAGGATCCTGCTACAGGAGCCGAGTGGAAAACCAGCGGCTTCCAGGGCACAGTTAATAACCCCTACTTTGCCTTGCAAAACGGCCAGACATATAAAGAAGACAGGAACCGTCTGCTCGGAACAGCTACATTACGTTATGATATTAAAGACTGGCTCTATATACAAGGCAGGTTCAACTATGATCGTGGTGATAATTTCGCCGAGTGGAATACACTGAATGGCACAGGAGCCAATACTATTATTGCTACCAGCACACCCACTATTACATACAGGGGTAGTTACAATTTAAATCATACTACTACAACTGATATTAATGCTGATTTCCTGCTTGGTACCAGCAATCAGTTCGGAAAATTCTCTGTTGAAGCCAGCTTCGGTGGAAATACGTTGAGATCGGAATGGAAGAATATAGTGCAGACTTCCACCAATTTTACTGTTCCTGATCTTTACTCATACAGAAATGGCACAGTAAAGGGAGTAAACGATGGCTTTAACTATAGCCAGCAACGTGTCAACTCACTTTATGGCACAGCCGAAATCGGATATAACAATCTTTTATACATCAGTGGAACAGGAAGGAATGATTGGTTTTCTATTTTGGACCCCAGTAAAAACAGCAAATTTTATTCATCCGTATCCGGAAGTTTTGTGTTCTCTGAACTATTGAAGAATCAGCAATGGCTTTCATACGGAAAACTCAGAGCTTCCTGGGCGCAGGTAGGTAGTGTTGCCTTAGTAAACCCTTATGACGGCGCACTGATCTATGCGCTTGGTGCAAATTTATTCAATGGCCAGACTACGGCAAGCATTAATGGAACTGCCGCCCCTAATCCATATTTGCAGCCATTTACAGTAACAGAAAAAGAAATAGGTCTTGAAACGAGATTGTTTAAAAACAAGTTATTACTGGACATTGCTGTATTTGATAAAGTAACCACCGATCAAATAATAGATGTCAACCTTTCCGGTGCATCCGGATATCTTACTTCAAAACAAAATGCAGCCTCATTAAAGAACAGTGGACTGGAAACCCTGGTTGAATTAAAAGCTGTACAAAAAAAGGATTTCAGCTGGACTACCTCCTGGAATAATGCCTGGCTCAAAACAAAAGTTTTGGATGCAGGCAATCCCAGCGGAACCATCCTGCTACTTTATTTTAATGGCACAGGTAATGAGTTTCTCGGCGAGATCAGGTATACAGAAGGCTTAGCCATGAATCAGCTGTATACAAAAACATATAAGAGAAACGACAAAGGCGAGATCCTCGTAAGTGGCGCTGGTGCTACAATTGGTCGCCCACTGGCATCAACTACAAATCCACCGGGCATTACTCCTGGTTTTCAACCGGTAGGAAGTTCCATCCCTAAATTCACCGGCGGATGGAATAACAATTTCACCTATAAGAACCTGAGTGTTGGAATACATATTGACTATAAATTTGGAGGCACCGTATTATCTTCTACACTGCTGAACATGACAAGACAGGGACTCAGCAAAATGTCATTACAGGGTCGCGAAAATGGTTATGTTTTCCCCGGTATTGATGAAGTCACCGGCACTGCCAATACCAATGTGATTACTGTTGCGAATAACGGCTTGCAGAATTTCTGGACAGACTACAGAAACAACCAGATAGGTGATCCTTTTACATTCAAATCTGATTTCATAAAGCTTAGAAACATTTCTTTGGCATACAATTTTTCAAACCTTATCAAGAAGGTAGATGTACTAAAATTCGTCAAGGGTTTATCATTGTCAGCCTCCTGCCGGAATGTGGCAATTCTCTACAAAGACTTGCCTGGTCTCGACCCCGAAGCCATTCAGTCTTCCGGAGACATCAGAGCGGGTTATGAAAATTCTTCATTACCCACTACACGTAATTACAATCTAACCTTAAATGTCAAATTCTAACGATATGCTGAAAATAATAAATCGACTGGTCCTTCTCAGCTGCTTCGCTTCTCTTGCAGCATGCGACAAGGATTTCGAAAAAATAAACAAGAACCCTTATGGGGTAATATCTATTGATCCTGCCCTCCTGTTTGCAGGAGCTCAACGAAATCATATCGGAACCTGGAATGCAGAACATATCATTGTCCAGCAATTTATTGTTCCTTACAATACAGGGGCGAATGCCGGTTTTAGTTTCTATGTGGATATTGACGGGAATAGCTTAACCAAATGGGATCAATCATATGCCAACGCAGGCAATGCCACCCTGACTAATGGAAACGCGCCGCCAGTCAAAAACCTTACCCAGGCATTGAATCTGCTGGGCCCCAATACTCCCCGTATCAATCTACAGAGCATAATCCGGATCTGGAAAGCACAGCTCTTCATGGGCCTGGTGGATAACTATGGAGATGTTCCTTACTCAGAAGCAGGTAAAGCAGTCTCAGACGGCAAGTTCTTTCCCAAATATGATGATGATGCAGCCATCTATGATGATCTGTATAAAGAACTCAAAGAATCGATAGCTGCATTAAATCCCAGTGGAGAATTTGTTTCTGCTGATCTTTTTTATGGCGCCAATGCGCAGCCATCTACCAAAACTTCCAATGCAGCAGATCATGTGGCAAAATGGAAAAAATTAGGTAACTCTTTATTGTTACGATTGGGAATGCGTTATTCCAAACTCAATCCAACAAAAGCTGCGGACATTGTAGCGGAAGCTTTTGCCGGCGGCGTAATGACTTCGAACGCAGACAATGCCTTCGTCAAAAATGATGGAACTGTGTTTGCCCAGCAGGATAATCTTGCATTGCGTAATTTCTCTCAGTTTCACTATGCGGCAGAGCCTTTTGTTAATCAATTAAAATCAACCTCCGATCCGCGTGCCAGGTTCATGATAGCGCAATATGCCGATCCGGGCGCTATTGCCAGTAATCTTACGCCCGATATTACATTAGCCAATCAATATGGTGTTCCCATTGGTGTTACCAGCGACCAGATCTTAGCGCCCGGCAGTCCTTACCGCGGCGCCCGGGGATCGGGTCTCAATTATTCCCAGTTCAACGTAAATATTATTGCTGCACCCGGTGTCCCTGAATTTTGGGTCACTTATGCACAAACATCTTTATTGCTGGCAGAAGCAGCCAAGAGAGGATGGATTGCAGGTGGTGATGCGCAGGCCAAAATATATTACGATAATGCGATCACTGCAGATATGGAGGCATATTCATTATACACAGGCACCACGCCAATTTCAGCCGGAGAAATAGCCGCCTACCTGACACATCCAAATGTGATTTACACACCTGCAAATGCGCTTAACCTCATCAACACCCAATACTGGATCGTCAATATCAGGAACGGAACTGAAGCCTTTGCCAACTTTAGAAGGACCGGCTTACCGGCTTTAACTCCCAATCCTGTTCCTGGTGCGCTTGGCAGTGTCGGATTTGCAAGAAGGCTTTCGTATCCTGATTTGGAAGCTTCCGCAAACACCGCCAATTATAATGAAGCGGCTGCAGCTATCGGTGGCGATAAATTAAGCTCAAGAGTATTTTGGGATACTCCTTGATGAATAACCGAAACAGGAAAGCATTGTAAATAAAAGAAAGAACACTCATGATAGCAGGTCAGCAAATTATCGGGTTTGATTATTCAGCAGAGGGAAGCGAAACCTTTTATTCATACAATCCTGCGGAACAGCATAACACAAATTACCTTTTTCACAAGGCCACCACGGGAGAAATAAACCTGGCGGTCCAAAAGGCTGCTGCGGCATTTCAGGTATATAGAAAAAACAGTGGTGCCGAAAAAGCTCATTTCTTAAATGTTCTGGCAGAAGACCTGTTGTATACAGGAGATGAGCTCATAAAGGTTTGCAACGAAGAAACCGGCCTGCCTCCCGTCAGAATTGAAGGAGAAAGGATGCGAACGGTTAACCAGATAAAAATGTTCGCAACATTATTATCAGAGGGGTCCTGGGTGGATGCAAGAATTGATACAGGGAATCCGGAAAGAACACCGTTGCCAAAACCAGATTTACGATTCATGCATATTCCTATCGGACCGGTAGTGGTTTTTGGAGCAAGCAACTTCCCTTTGGCTTTTTCAGTTGCCGGAGGAGATACCATTTCTGCATTTGCAGCAGGTTGCTCTGTAGTGGTGAAAGCGCATCCTGCCCATCCTGCCACTTCAGCTATCATCGGAAAACTGGTACAAACTGCTGCGAAAAAAACCAATATGCCTGATGGTCTTTTTTCTTTGCTCTTCGATGATGGTATTGATGTGGGCATTCAACTGGTAAAACATCCACTAGTAAAAGCGGTCGGGTTCACCGGCTCATACAAAGCCGGTAAAGCGCTGTTTGATATTGCCGTCAGCAGGCCTGAACCAATTCCCGTATATGCAGAGATGGGGAGCACAAATCCTGTTTTTATTTTACCTGACGCAGCAAAAGAACGTGGACAGGAAATAGCTGCTGCCTATGCAGCATCAGTAACAATGGGCATCGGGCAATTTTGTACCAACCCCGGATTGATGATCTTTCAAAACCAGGACAATAATTTCCTGCAGCTCCTCAAAACTGCATTTGAAAAAACGACCGGCGGCGTAATGCTCACGCCAAACATATTAGACTCCTATAACTCAGGTGTGCACCAACACCTCACAACTGAAGGTGTTGAACAACTGGCTATTTCCGGAACGTCTGCCGTTGATGTTGCAAACCTGGCCGTACCAGTATTACTGAAGACGAGTGGTAAGGTATTAGATAATAATCCTGCATTAAGCGAAGAGATCTTTGGCCCGACCGGAATGGTAGTGTCGGCCAGCTCGAAAAAAGAAATGCTCGCCATAGCTGAGAACCTTTCAGGTCATCTGACTGCTACTGTTCATGGTACAGAAGACGAGTTGATCGGGTACAGGCAATTGCTGGAGGTATTAGAGCAGAAGGCAGGACGGGTAGTTATCAATGGCTTTCCTACCGGTGTGGAAGTGGGCAATGCGATGGTGCATGGCGGACCATTTCCTTCCACTACAGACAGCAGAACAACATCTGTTGGTACAGCCGCCATTTACCGTTTTACAAGACCTGTCTGCTACCAGAATATGCCACAGCAGTTATTGCCGCCAGCATTACGAGATAAAAATGTCTTGAATATCTACCGCTTGATAAATGGAGATTGGTCAACTAAAGACATTGCCCGGATGACTTAAATGAATCCATAAAAAATAATTACGATGAGCAGAAAACTAAGAAGCCTCGATTGGTTTGGCAAAGATGATAAGATGGGATTCGTACACCGCTCATGGTTGCGTAACCAGGGATATCCGGATGACTATTTTCGTGGCCGCCCGGTAATTGGTATTTGTAATACATGGAGTGAACTGACCCCCTGCAATGGTCATCTCAGGGATTTCGCGGAAATAGTGAAGCGCGGTGTAATTGAAGCAGGCGGATTCCCGCTTGAATTTCCTGTTACTTCATTAGGTGAAACGATCATGAAACCCACCACCATGCTATTTCGCAATCTGGCGAGCATGGATACCGAAGAAAGCATCCGGGCCAATCCATTGGATGGCGTGGTATTGCTTACAGGTTGTGATAAAACAACCCCCAGTACAGTAATGGGAGCCTGTAGTGTTGATTTACCAACAATAGTGGTTCCCGGAGGCCCAATGCTGAATGGAAGGTTCAAAGGAGAATGCCTGGGATCGGGATCCTTTAACTGGATGGTGAAAGAAAAAAAACTGAATGAAAATTATACAGCAGAAGATATTTTGGAGGCAGAAACAGGAACCGCCAGGAGTCAGGGTCATTGCATGAGTATGGGAACTGCTTCCACCATGGCTTGTATGGTAGAAGCACTGGGGCTGACACTGCCAGGCGCTGCTACCATTCCAGCAGTGGATGCAAGAAAAAAAGTAATGGCACAGCTAAGTGGAAGAAGAATAGTAGAAATGGTGAAAGAGGATCTGAAGCTTTCGACTATCCTTACCCGTAAGGCATTTGAAAATTCAATCGTCATAAATGCGGCAATAGGCGGGTCAACCAATTTCCTTATTCATCTGCAGGCAATCGCAGGAAGAATTGGAGTAGAGTTGAAGCTGGAAGATTTTGACCATATTGGCAGTAAGATCCCATTGCTGGTCAATCTCAAACCATCCGGTGAATTTTTGATGGAAGATTTCTATTATGCCGGAGGGCTGCCTGTTGTAATAAATGAAATGAAAGAATATCTTCACAATGAGACCATAACCGTAAATGGAAAAACCATCGGTGAAAATTACAGCAAAACAGTTTGTTATAACCGGAATGTTATTGCTTCTGTTGATCACCCCCTGCAACACAATGCGGGGATTGCTGTATTGAAAGGAAATCTATGTGTGGATGGAGCTATCATCAAACCATCCGCCGCATCCAGGGAATTGATCAAACACCGTGGTCGTGCCGTGGTATTTGAATCCATGGAAGATTATCATGCCCGTATTGATGACCCCGATCTGGATATCGACGAAAATTGTGTCATTGTCTTAAAAACTGTCGGCCCGGTTGGTTATCCGGGTATGCCGGAAGTAGGCAATGTTGACTTGCCTGAAAAAATATTACGTAAAGGTATCAGGGATATGATCCGGATCTCCGACGGCAGAATGAGTGGCACTGCTGCCGGAACCGTGGTGCTGCACGTGTCGCCGGAGTCTGCTATCGGCGGAACATTGGCCTTCGTAAAGGATGGGGATATGATTGAACTCGATGTTGAGCAAAGAAAATTGCACCTTGACGTCAGCGATGAGGAATTACAGAAAAGAAAGGCAGCCTGGATACCGCCGGCGCCTATGGCAGCCCGGGGTTATGTAAAAATATATATTGATCATGTGCAGCAAGCCCACCTGGGCGCCGACCTGGATATCTTAAAAGGAGGATCTGGTGATACCGTGACAAGGGATTTGCATTAATGCCAGCCCGGATTCACCAGCGGCAATCATTTAAAAAACTAAAAATGAAACTATACAAAACGAAAAACGGGGTCATCATCGAGAATGACGAAAGCCTTTTCGAAGTTCAGGTTCAGGACTGGGATAATTTCATTAACGATGACAATCTTTTTAAAACAATTAATTCGCTGTTGAGCTCCGGCCATGGTACTAAAAAAGATTCCCTGGCCGGATCATTTATTGTGGCGCCTGTTGGCAAACAGGAACTGTGGGCTTGCGGCGTTACTTACCTGCGTAGCAAAGTGGGTCGGCAGGAAGAATCAAAATTGTCTGGCGGCGCAGATTTTTACGCGAAAGTGTATGAAGCCGAAAGGCCTGAAATTTTTTTCAAGGCTACAGCCAACCGCATTGTCGGGCCCGGTGAAAAAGTGAAAATCAGAAAAGATTCCAGCTGGGATGTGCCGGAGCCGGAACTGACACTGGTAGTTACCTCATCCGGAAAGATTATTGGCTACACAATTGGAAATGACATGAGCAGCAGAAGTATTGAAGGAGAAAACCCACTCTACCTGCCACAGGCAAAAACATATGATGCATGCGCAGCCATCGGCCCTTGCATTTATATTACCGAGGAACCACTGAACAGCGATACTATGATCAGGCTTGAAATCAACAGGAACAACACCAATGAATTCAGCGATAAGATTTCCATCAGCCAGATGAAACGCACACTGCAGGAGCTGGTGGGATATGTATTTCGTGAATGTTCATTTCCTTATGGTTGCTTAATTATGACCGGCACCGGCATTGTGCCAGGCAATGATTTCACATTAAGGTCCGGTGATGAGATCAAAATAACAATCGATAATATTGGGACGCTTGTAAATACAGTGAGCTGATGGTAAATTAGTCAACTATTATCCTGGAGCTAAAAGCACTATATGGAACTACTTGTTATCTTTTGTGCCATTTGCCTTCAAATCTTTCTAACTTATAAAAAAGTCAGTCCCTTCCTCTCCCTGCTTTTTGTGGCCATACTATCCGGTCTCTTTTTAGGTATGACGCCAATGATGATCATTGAATCGATGGAGAAAGGCGTTGGTAATACATTAGGCGGATTGGCCTTAATTATTTGTCTTGGTGCAATTTTGGGAAAGACACTGGAGATCAGCGGCGCCGCAGAACGAATATCAATAACACTTATCAGGGGTTTCGGTCAAAAGAACATTCAGTGGGCAGTTTTGCTCACTGGTTTTTTAATTGGACTTCCATTGTACTATAATGCAGGTTTTGTAATTCTGGTGCCATTGGTTTTTTCTATTGCGAAGAAAGCAAAACTGCCATTATTGTATGTTGCCATTCCGATGGCTGCATCCTTATCCACAACACATTGTTTTTTACCTCCCCACCCCAGTCCGGTATTCCTGGTTAGATCTTTTCACGCTGATATTGGAAAAACATTGATATACGGACTGATCATAACCATTCCTGTCGTCATTATTGCGGGCCCATTGCTGGGACGTTTCATGCAAAGGATAAAAGTGAATATCCAATCATTTTTTTTATCGGAGGAAAAGGGTTTGAACAGAAAATTACCGGCAACGTTTCCCAGCTTTTTGATTGGACTATTGCCTGTAATACTGATCACCACTGCTGTAATATCAGGGAGCTTTATGCCTGAAAATGCTCTGCGGACAATCCTTTTGTTTATTGGAGATCCCACAATAGCGCTTTTATTGACCTCATCTCTGGCAATCTGGTATTTTGGATTAAGGGCCGGTAAAACAATGGAAACAACCATGAAGTGGTTGAGCGATGCCATTTCCGGGATCTCAGTCATTTTACTGATCATTACTGCCGGAGGGATCTTTAAACAGGTACTGCAGGATAGTGGTACTGATCAATACATATCCTCTTTCAGTGAAAGATGGGATATGCCGCCGTTGATTTTCGGATGGGCCATTACTGCATTATTGAGAGTAGCAATAGGTTCTGCAACAGTTGCTGGTATTACGGCGGCGGGCGTGGTTACGCCGCTGGTAGCTGCCGGAGGAGTATCGCCAGAGCTCATGGTGCTGGCAGTGGGCTCTGGAAGCGTGTTTGGTTCACATATCAATGACTCAGGCTTTTGGATGTTCAAGGAATTTTTCCAGCTCTCACTCAAGCAAACTTTTTTATCGTGGACTGTGATGGAGACAACCATCTCGGTCATTGGATTGCTGGGAGTCCTGTTGCTGGATAAGATAGTTTAAGGAACCAATCGATCAATTGGCTGTGCTGGCTTTCAGGGATATGGTCCGCTTATTGGTTACATCCTCCGCTTTGAAGTCTACCCGCGGCTATCGGTGTCGGGCACCGTAAACTACCTCAGCTGTCAGAAACGAATAAAGAATCTTACCGTTTCAATAACCTTATATAATATATCCTGCCAGCAGTTGTACCCGGCAATGATTGAAATTTCACCCGTACATACTCCTTGTCTTTCACCATTCCGGCAGGGATAGGATACTCAATATCGAAGAATGCTGATTGATTCCATCTGTTTGTATTGTTTTCGATCACCAATCGCTGATCGTCGATCAATATCTCAAAGTTCCTGTTACCCCATTCACTACCCCAGTAACGGACCCTCAAAATCAACTCCTCTTCATTTTTTGTGCTCATCTGATAGCTGAAATATCCTCCATTGGAGGCCTCACGCCAGAAAGCATCCATCGTATTATCCGAACGGGAACCTTCCTGCAGGAGCTTATGATCGATTTCCGGTTGCTGTTCACCGGGAGCTATAAAGTCTATTGTACGTTTTTCCAGGACCATCCGCTCTTTTTCGAAAACTGCCAGTGAATCGAGATATCCCTTGTATTGTCCATTGCTCAACGCCATCCAGTAGATCATATACCGCGCATCGTGTATCCCATAAAAAGGTTCCAGTTCTATTTTTACAGGATTGATCGTTTTCAGATCCGGAAAAGTAAAATGCAGGGGCCGCCCTTTTACCGGTTGCAATTTGTGTATCACCTGATCAAATGTATCTGATACAAGGATCGGTGCTTTATCTACCGGTAATTTTTCACCTCCGGCAATATGCGCCCAACGTCCGTCATTGGCTATAAGGCCGTTCAGGTTTTCTGTTCCTGTTTTAGCTCCCAGTAATATGGGGCCATGCATTATGGCTATATAAGCGGGAACATTTGGCAGATGCTCAATGGAATTTTGCATGGGCAGGAAGACCTGAACAATATCGCCTTTTTTCCAGGTCCTGTCAATGGCTACATAAGAAGCAGGATGCTGATCATATTTTACATTTTTCCCGTTTACGAGTATTTTCAAGGAACCTTGCTTCATCCATCCCGGATAGCGGACCATCAATGTAAACCGGGACAAGCCCGAAGTGATCAATAGTTTGGTATGTTCTTCCTCCGGAAAATTCGTTTCCTGCCTGATCACGATCTTCTTTTCCTGCCAGTCAAGTTCCGAGGCTGCAAAAAGATTTACAAAAAGGGAATCCTGCCTGTGTGTATAAATAAGCCTGTTGTATTGTCCATGATTTTCCATGCCTGTGCCTACACAACACCACATCGCCTGATTGGGAGCGGAATACACCCTGTAATGCCTGGGACGAAGCGGTGTAAAATAAACATAGCCGCCGTGAGTGGGATGTTGTGTGGAGAGAATATGATTATACAATGTCCGTTCGTAATAATCCATATAGGTAGCCGAGGGCACTACGCGAAACAGGTCTTCGGTCAGTTTGAGCATATTGTTTGAATTGCAGGATTCCGGCCCTTCCACGTCGGTAACCATATCCATACAGGCTGCTTTTGCAGGAAAGAACTCCCGTCTGCTATTCCCACCGAATGCAACGCTTCGGTTATTGGTGACCGTTTCCCAAAAGAAACTGCCTGCTTTTTTGAAAGTACTGTCCTGGCATAATTCACTTATTCGTTGAAATCCAACTGCCTTTGGTACCTGGGTGTTGGCGTGTTTGTTATCCAGGTTGTCTATCCCTTTCGCCATTGGATCAAGCAGCATTCTATGCGAAAATCGTTTGGCTGCCACCAGGTATTTTTCCTTACCAGTCATTTGAAAGGCATCAGCCATCACTTCGTTCATTCCTCCATGTTCTGTATCCAGCATCGATTGCATTTGGGCTTCCGTCAATCCTGCAACGATATCGATGCCCCAATCGCAAAAGGAGAGGAATAATGCTTTGGCTTCCTGGTTGCCAGTGTATAGCCATACATCTCTAAGCCCGGCATAGAGCTTATGCAAATTGTACCATGGTACCCAGGCCGCCCTGTACGCCTTGAAGTTGCCCTGCCTGAACGCAGACCAGATGGTATCGCTATTGGGTACGCCACCCAAATAACCATTACCCCATGCCGGATAACGCCTGGCATTTTCCTGCTGGCATGCTTTCAGTTCCGCAATCATATAATCCATCCGCCTCTTACATTCTGTATTTTGCGTAGCAGCATAATGCATGGCAAGAGCCGATAAATAATGCCCTCCCACATGCCCATCCAATCCTTCCCAGTTAGGATAACCGGAAGCCCTGGCCGGCAAGCCCGCTTCTTTCCTGAATGGCGCCAGCAGCCTGTCTGCATCATATGCCAACAATACACGGATATTGAGGTCCCTGGCTCGTTTAAAAGCCCCCCCGAGCAACCGGACATCTTTTAACGGAAAACTATTATGATACAAGCTATCCTGTGCATGGGTTGCAGATCCCACCAGCATGGGCAAGACCAAAAAAAATATCTTCAAACTATTTCTGATATTCATCCTCTTCTATTAAATGGAGTTGGAGAAACCTGATCAAAAGCAATATAGGTTCACAAAGAATACTATGCTTACAAATGTCAAATTTTGAGACGACAGGAACAATCCAAATTCTATGAAACTCTATTAAGACTGTCATCCAATCCTGTACAAAATTTTCCTTTTGAGAATAATTGAGACATTTCAGCTATTGCAAAAAGTTCCAGTCAGCCAAATGAATGATGGAACAACTTATTTTTGATCCCATGCAACACAATTACTTGTATAGAACCCTGGTCTCTATCCGGCTTCGGTTAACCAGCATTGTAATTTTGCTGGCAACAATTGCATCCAATGCACAATCCTCCGGCATTTCCAGCCCCGATAATAAAATATCAGTCGTAGTTCAAACCTCCGATGGTAAAATAACCTGGCAGGTTTCTCATAACAACAGGTTAGTGATCCGTCCTTCACTGCTTGGTCTGGCTACCACTGAAGGACCTGCGGGTCCATGGCGGTTCGACAGCAGCTCAGCAGTGACGGCGGTTAGCGAAAACTATGAGTTGTTTACCGGTAAGAAAAGTCAGATATCATATAAGGCAAATAGAAGGACATTCTATTACAGCGATGCCTCAGGCAAACCACTTCACATCATTTATCAGGTATCCAATGACGGTATTGGATTCCGTTATTTTGTGCCTGCCCACGATACAGTACGGGTTTTCGATGAGCAGACAACTTTCAATTTCGATACTGCAACACGTGCATTCCTGCAGCCCATGCAGGCAGCCAAGACCGGCTTTGAAAGCACCAACCCCGCATATGAAGAAAATTACCGTCAAAATATTCCTGTAACCAGCGCATCACCAACGGGATGGGCCTACCCTGCTCTCTTCAAACAAAAGGAAGATATATGGATCTTGATTTCCGAAGCCGGGTTGGATGGGAAGTATTGCGCCACACGCCTTAAGAACGAGCAGCAGTCCCCTGCTTTCAAAATAGCATTCCCGGATCCCAGAGAAATCATGGAAATTGATGGATTACTGCCACGCTCTGCCGGATCCCTCTTCTCTCCCTGGCGCGTGATCACTATTGGCAGTCTTAAGAACATCATGGAGTCAACACTCGGAACAGATCTGTCGCCTGCATCTGTGCTTAGTGATCACCGGTTTGTTGAACCAGGAAAAGCATCCTGGAGCTGGATAATGTCAAAGGATGACTCGATCGTTTACTCCGAGCAAAAAAGATATATTGATTTTGCTGCCAACATGAAATGGAAATACTGCCTGATCGATGCCAACTGGGACAAGAATATCGGTTATGACCGTATCAGGGAACTTGCTGCTTACGCTGGTACAAAAAAAGTGGGACTGCTATTATGGTACAATTCTGCGGGTAGCTGGAATACAGTGAAGATGACACCCAAAGACAAATTATTGACTCCGCAAAGCAGGCGTGAAGAATTTACGCTTTTGAAGGGCATGGGAATTAAAGGTATAAAAGTTGATTTCTTCGGAGGTGATGGTCGTTCCGTGATCCAATACTACATAGATATTCTGAATGATGCTGCAGAAGCAGGACTGCTGGTGAATTTTCACGGCGCCACCCTGCCACGCGGATGGAGCCGGACCTACCCGCACTTGTTGACAACAGAGGCGGTCAAGGGGTTTGAAATGATCACCTTTAACCAACGCGACGCAGACAATGAGGCCAATCATGCCACCATGCTACCATATACCAGGAACGTTTTCGATCCAATGGACTTTACGCCTACCAATCTGTACAAGATCCAATCTCATGTTCAACGGAAAACCACTGGGGCATTCGAACTGGCAACGTCAATCATCTATTTGTCCGGTATTCAGCATATCGCAGAGTCGCCCGACGGTATGAGCCAGGTACCATTATTTGTAAAACAATGTATGCAGCAGCTACCTGACCGCTGGGATGAGGTCCGGTTCATGGAAGGCTATCCGGGTAAATACATCGTTATTGCACGGAGGGCCGGAAAGAAATGGTATATCGCCGGCATCAATGGAGAAAATGTTCCGCGAAAGGTGCAGATCGATCTCTCTGCTTTTAAATCGGGAAAAGCAACTTGCATCAAAGATGGCAGAACAAAATTGGATTTCACCGCCGAAACACTAAGCCCGGCTTCTCCTGCAACAGTGGAAATGCAAGCCGCGGGAGGTTTTGTTATTGCTCTGGAGTAGTCTCCAACGCCGGGGCGTATGATTGATTGGCCATTACTTCCATCCGCTGGTAAGTGGCAGGCGTTACTTTATATTGTTTCAGGAACATCTTTCCAAAACTGCTTTGAGAAGTAAATCCCAACATGCGCGCCACCTGAAAAGCCCTGTATCGTCCTTCGGCCAATAATTCGGCTGCTCTTTTCATCTTAGCCTCGTTGATCCATTCGCTGGGAGTGAGATCGGTTACGCTTTTCAATTTTCTGTAAAGCGTTGCACGGCTCATATGCATAAGCGCAGCCAATTGTTTGACGTCGATCTTCTTATAGTGGAACATAGAAGACCTGCATTCGTTCAGTTTCAGCAGCAGTTCCCGCTGTTCAGAACTGGCCATTATCCCCTGCCGCAATTTGCTGCGGGAGGGAGAAATGATCATTACATGAATACCCATGTGAAAAATCGTTTTGAGAGCCCCGCAGGGATTGTTCTTTACTAAAAGGTCCGGGCTCAAAACTAGTGGCTTCCCCACAGCAGGTATGCTTCATTTGTAGGAATTACTGTCAAAAATGTTATGTAAGGCTGGAAAATAAATGTAATTATGGGGTGACCAGCAGGTTCTTAATTCTCTTCATCCAGCAATTCCAGTATCCCTTCATTGTTAATGATGAGCATCCCTTGCCGGTCTTCCGTAATACCTTGCGCAAGTTTGTAGGGATAGCGGGGAATACTGCCTTCCATGATGGTAGGCATGAACACAAACTGGATGTTTTTCTTACCCTGTAATGCATCTCCTACTTCAATGATATGAGTGGATACGATGAAGAGGCAATTGCTGTAATCAGCAAAACCTTCTGTTACTGCCAGGGTGCCATCATAGGCATCCTTCACGTTGGTTCCTTTGAAGAGCTCATCAAACATAAGCAGCAGCCGCCTGCCACTGGCTGCAGCCACTGCTGCCTGTTTCACGCGCACTACTTCTGCATAAAAATGGCTATATCCTAAACCGATATTGTCGGCAACATTGATGCTGGAATACAAACCTTCCCTTACTGAGAACTCCATCGCACTGGCAGCTACCGGGAAACCCATATGAGCGAGGTAGAAGTTGATACCGATGGCCTTCATCAGAGTGGATTTACCGGCCATATTCGCGCCAGTTAAGAATAATACGTTGGAAGTGCCGTTCATGGTCAGGTCATTGCCGATGGCTTTGTCTACACAGGGATGGAACAGGTTCTTCGCTTCAAGTTTGTTCATCTCCGGCGTGAGTGCCGTGGCATAATGGAAGTTCCTGATGGCGGCTGTTTTGCCTACAGCAATGTTCACATCCAGCTCACTGATGAACTCCAGCACTTCTGCCAGTTTTTCTTTCAGGCGGCTTTTGAGCAGGTATTCATATCCGGCGAGGGTGTTCACTGAGAGTGCCTGGTAGATATCCACCATTCGTAACTGTTCCAGCTCCGGAATGACCAGAATGTTTTTGATAAAACGGAAGCGGTTCTGATACGGTCCTGGTTTGTCAGTCAGTGGTTCTACGAACTGGTAGCATTTGTTCAGGATCACGATGGTGGCCTGTAATCCCTGCATCATCTTTTTATACCGTTCATCGCGGGTGATACTCGCTAATATTTTTTTTATCAGCGTGGCTGCAAATACGAGTGCTTTGTTTTTGCTGGTCCCGGTATCCATGAACTCGCGCATCAGCGTCAGCTGCGAGGTATCAAACGGGAACACCAGTTGTGCCTGCTGGAAGAACTGGAATACGCTGCTGCGCTGATTAATGGCCACAGCATCCTGCAGGGGATTGCGGAACATATGATCGAGCAGCTGCTCGCCGCCACGGGTTTTGACCTGGCAGAATAATCCATATACAGAGCCCTGGCGAAACTTGCCAAGGATATTGAGTTCTTCTATCGTTTGTTTGTCGTTGTTAAACATGGTGCAGGGAAATTTGAGCGTTGGCGGAAGTGTTGCTTTCTTTTTTTCCATTTTCCAGAATATCGAGAATGCCTTCATTACGGATGATGATCATGCCATGGCGGTCATCAGTAATACCCTGTTCGAGGTGGTAGGTGTACCCGGGTACATGGCCATTCATTCGGGTGGGCAGGAACTGGAAATCTACATTGATGCTGTCTTTTAACTGTTCACCTGCTTCTACAATGTGGGAAGAAACGATGAACAGGCTGTTCTTCTTTCGGGTAAATCCTTTGATCACAGCCACGGTGGCTTCATGCGCATCTTTTACGTTTGTTCCGCGAAAGAGTTCATCGAAGAGAATAAAAAAGGAACCGCCTCCGCTGAGCTCCTGTGCCATTTTCTTCACGCGTAATACTTCCACATAAAAATGGCTGGCACCGATGCCGAGGTTATCCGGAAGGTTCACTGTGGTGTAGATCCCATCCAATACAGAGAACTCCATACTTGCCGCCGCCACGGGAAAACCCATGTGCGCGATGTAGAGTGCCGTGCTCAGTGATCGAAGGAAGGTGGATTTGCCAGCCATGTTAGCGCCGGTAAGGAACAGCACATTCTTGCCACCATTCATCTGCAGATCATTGGCCACCGGCTTTTTTAACGAGGGATGATAGACGCCTTTTACGTTCAACACGGCCTGTCCTTTTTCCAACGCCTTCGGAAAAATGAATTTCCGCTCAAGGGCTGTCATCGCAACAGACATATAAACATCGAGATGATAGATTGCTGTGAAGAGTTTCAGTATTTTCTCTCTTTCGGCTATGCGAAAGAGAGAGTCAAAAGCTGTGATGGCGCTATAGGACAGCCGGCTATTGTCTGATACTTTCAGCACAGGTTCAAATGCAGGATTGGAGATCAATTGAGCAATCGCTTCCCGTTCATTGGCATAACCAACAATGTTGATGATCTCGTGCCTGTCAATAAAGCTGGAAGTAGTATTGAAGATATCGATCACTGCGTGCACACCATTCTGTATTTCTTTTTCGCCCAGGGCTACCCGGTTGCCTTTAGCCTTCATCTCTTCTTCTGAATGACTCAGGTATTTTTCAGCTGTATCAAACAGCGCTCCTTCATAGGGGAACCGGACCTTTACCCGCGCAAAGTTTTCTATAATGCTGCTCCGCCGGTTAATAGCCTGCTTATCGGAAAGCGGGTTGCGGAACAGATCACTCAGCAGGGCTGCACCGCCTCTGGTGTTTGCATTATTGTAAAGATCGATGATGCCCTCTCCACTTTTTTTAGAAAAAATCCCCAGATCCCCGATGGTCTGTTCATCTGTTCTCAATAAGTTCATAACATGTATGTTTACCAGATTTCTATTTTCTTTTTCTTCTGATCAATAAGATGGTTCCTCCTAACAGGAGTGCGCCAGGTAGAATCCATATGAACAAAATCTTTTGTACATAGGCTCCCCTTTCGGATACAGTCAGCAAAATATCTACAGGAAGTATCCTTGTTAATGCTACAGGAAAATGATTATAGGTAAGCCAGCTATGGGCACCTTCGATAAAGTCAAGATTCGGCGCAATTCTTAGGTTGCTGATAAAATCTGCGCCTCCAAAAACAATGATCCGCTGTTCTTTTTTCCCAATACTTCTGGTTAGTTGTAACGATGTGGCAAAAGTTTCCCGCTGCATATCACCTGCCAGTGCATTGAAATCTGGCAAGGTAGAATCAATGATCAGTTCACCCGCTTTCAGCCAGGTCTTTTTGGGCACGGTGTACAACAAAAGATTAGCCGAAAAACTGCTACCCCCTATGGAATCAACACCTGTAGTGAAGGGCATTCCAACAGCATACAATCCTTCTGTTCTCCATGAAAGCGAATCAACAGCCGGGGCAGCAAGGGCAATCACTTTCTCGGGTGTTTCGTCATAGGAAGGTTGCACAATCTGTCCATTCAACAGTTGTACGCCCAGATGCTGCAGCAGTGGATTGAGCACATATTGCTTACCGGGTTTTCCGAGGATCATCATGTTACCGCCAGTGTCTATATACCTTTTTATTTTCGTCTGTACTCCGGTACTTACATCCATGATCGGATCAGCCAGTACAAGGGTGGCCATATCACCCGGAACATCCTGGGTGTTCAGGTTCAGGGTATCTATATCAAAACCCATATTCGCTAAAGATGACCTGATACTCTTATCTGTATGATCATAATATCCCCGGTCGCCTCTCTTGCGGATATCACGTTCCAAATTCCCTGTAAGGAAATAAATGGTTGAGATCTTATCCGGCTCCAGCAGCCGTTTCAATACCGATGCCATATTATCCCGGTCAGGCCAGCCCTCGGTATCATTCATGGTACGGGCAACTTCTGTTCGACCTTTATATTTCAATAACATCACCATCCGGTTGCCTTCCTTTTTCAGGTCCACTATCTTTCGGATTTCCTCCGGAGTTTTGAATTGACTGATATCCCACTCATGCCGTTCTGCCACTTTAAGCGCGATCTGACTTATGGTCTTGCCGGGATAAATATCAAACCAGGCACTGTCTGAAGTTTGCGGATCTATATCATAGAAGTATTCGTATTTGAATTTGATATCAGGCTTGAATCGGAGGTACTGATCCCAAAAATGTGTCAGGTAACTGGGGTTACGCTTCTCCGGCATGCCAAGAGCGAAGGTGGATGTTCTGCTCAGGATATTTACATACAGTGTTACTTCTAAACTGCTGTCTCCGATTGTCCTGAGCATCTGTTGTAATTCCGGGGGGATCGTATTGCCTTTGTTAGCTGTTGAATCCCAGTATTTCGTCAGCACAGGTCTTGCAGTTAAATAGCCGGTCAGCAATGCCACAACCACAACAAGTACGTAACGGCCGGTCTTGATATACCATGACCTTGATTCCCTCCCCGACTGCAGCCTGATGATGGTAAAGCTCACGAAGATGAATGTAATCAGGAGAAAGTAAAAGATATCCCTGGTAACCACTAAGCCAAAGATCATTTTCTGTGTTCTGTTCTGTAGAGAAAGGAACCAGGTGATATCCCTGATGAAATCGTATTGCTGCCAGAGCATCCCCACTCTGTCCAGCACAAATATGATCATAAAAGTGCTGATGGCTGAGATCACCGGATGAATAGAAATTGCTGACATGAACATCCCGATAGCTGAATAGGCACAGCACAATAAATAAAATCCAATCAGGCCTGAAATGAACAAACCATAATCTTCCTTCCGGATATCCATCACTCCCATTATCATCACAATGCCAACGATGGTCACCAACATCAGCAGATATAACATGATCCCCAGGTATTTTCCAAACACTATCTGTCGAAGGCCTGCAGGGGATGAATACAACAATTTGATAGTACCTGCATTCTTTTCACGGCTGATCAACCCCATGGTGAGCAAGGGAATAAAGAGATACAGGTAGGATACGGCGGTTTGATACACCCTACCGAACAGCATGCCGGTAACAGATCGCGGCAACCAAGTCCAATTCGGGTTGCTGTTTTTTACCATGATCTCCTGCACATTGGCCATATCATGCAGCTGATTGAAATAATCCAATGCGATCAGCACCCAAAACGCGAGCAACACAATCCAGGCTATGGGGGAGTAAAACAGGTAACGCATTTCATTTTTAGCTATTCTGATGATTAATCGCATCTGCGTTATATTTTTTTTGAAACAGTTAGATTTTAGTCGGAACATTTTGTGCAGGCTTTCCCGGCCTGGTGTCAAAACGTTTATCTTCTTTTCCTTCTTACCAGGATGACGATGCCCAAAAGCATCAGCAGTGATGGCATGATCCATAAATAGATCAGCCTTTCCAGTTTTACCCAGGATGGAGTCATTTTTAGCCAGTTGTCTTCAGCGAATGGGAATAAGGTGTAGGCTGGATAACGGTTGTAATTCAGCCAGCTGAATATGGCGCGAACGCGATCCTGTCTACCGTTTTGCCCAAGGCGCAAACCGCTCACAAAATCTGCATCGCCGGCAATAACAATGCGTTGCTCTTTTCCATTCCTTTTTCTGGTTAGTTGCAAGGCAGTGTTGTAAGCATTTTCTTTCTGGTCGCCTTCCTGTTCATTAAATACAGGCGGTACCGAATCCTGCACCAGCTTTCCCATCTTTAGCCAGGTTCTTTCCGGTATTGTAGGAAATAATGGGGTTGCTGTAAAGTCACTGTCTTTATTGTATGAAAGCCCGGTTGCACCAAACAACAAAGCGGCCTGTGTATCACTGGAAGGAATCTGGTGGCCGGTGAATTTCATCAACCTCCGGAATGCTGCAAGGTTGTACTCTTCTCCAAGATCATATACGGCGGGAGATTCATAATAAGGTACAGCATCGGGGGTTTGATGAAAAGAGGGACGAACCAGTTGACCCGGCATCAGGTTTACGCCTAATTTCTGTAACAGCGGGTTCAGCACATATTGTTTACCCGGCTCACCCAGTATGAACATATTCCCCCCTTCATCGATGTAGCTGTGCAGTTTGTTCACCACTTCCTCACTTAATTCCCGTTTGGGATCGGCCAGCACCAATATATTCATATCCGCTGGTACGTTCTCTGTAGCCAGGTTCAGGGTATCGATATCAAAACCCAAAGGACGCAAGCTGTTCAGCCAGCTATATTCGCGCTCGCCTGTTTTGACAATACTACGTTCCAGCTCACCGGTAATAAATCCTATATGCGGCATTTTTTCACCGGCCAGCCGTTTAAAAGCTGCGTTAAATGCAGGTTCGCTGGTTAACTGCACATT
Organism: Pseudobacter ginsenosidimutans; assembly: GCF_007970185.1. Classification (NCBI taxonomy): domain Bacteria; kingdom Pseudomonadati; phylum Bacteroidota; class Chitinophagia; order Chitinophagales; family Chitinophagaceae; genus Pseudobacter; species Pseudobacter ginsenosidimutans. Next base: position 7,009,659 of record NZ_CP042431.1, read on the forward strand.
GGTAAATACGGAGCTTCCGGTAGAGCTGGGAAAGAAGTTGATAAAAACAGTGCTGTCTTTCCAGGAAATTTTGGAGCCTCTTACATAACCGAAAATTCCGGGGTCGATTATTTTCCGGACCTCTTCCGGTCCGATAAACAACGATGAGTCAATTTTCATGGCCCTTGAAACAAGCCCTGCAATTTGTTTCAGGGATTTTCCCGGAAAGGCCTTGTACTGCGAACTATCACCCGGAGGCACTGCATAATAATAAACGTGTTTGAATTGAATATCTGATTTAAACCTGCGGTACGGCTCCCACATGCCTAAATAAGTGTTGATGTTTGCAGGCAGACCAATAAAAGCAAAACGATCATTTGGTTCGGGTGTCAGCAGGTTTGTATAGAGCGTTACTTCCATGGGCGCCCCATCAAATAATTTCAGATTCTGTTGTGTTTTGGGATGCAGGGTATTGGTTTTTCCTGCAGATACATCCAGGTACCCTATGGCGTTTTGCCGTGATGAAATGTAACCGGCAGTAAGACTCAGCACAAAAACAGTAAGAAATCTCCCTGTTTTAAAATACCAGGGGGATTGCTTCACTTTGTCTTTCAATACAAACAAGGCAAAGGAAACAAACATCAAAATAATTACTAGAAAATAGATAATGTCTTTGGTAGTGATAAGGCCCTTCAGCATTCTGCCTGTTCGACTTTTCAAACTAAGAAACGAAGTAAGGTCCCTTACAAAATCATACTGCTGCCATAGGGTGTCGATACTACCCAGAATAATAAGGAAGGAGAAACTGATCACTGCCGCCACTATCGGATACCGGGTCAGACTGGAGGCGAAAAAACCAATGGCGGCATAAGCAGAAAGCAGCAGGAACACACCTAAACTTGCCGATAGCAACAACGGGTATTCAATAGACTTGATATCGAAGGCGGCCGTAATCATAAATGCCCCCAGCACCAGGATAAATAACAGGTTGAAAACAGTTACTCCCAGGAATTTGCCTGCCACCAGTTCTCGCATGCGCAATGGAGACGAGTACAACAATCTATGCGTACCTGCATTGAATTCCCGGCTGATAGTGTTCATCGTAAGCAATGGGATGAAGAGATAGAGGTATTGCAGCACATTTGCCAACATACCTCCGCCAGGATTTGTTATGAGCCCTTCTGTTAAAGCCCCCGGATTGAAGAAGGGAAGATATGGATACTCCAGCGCCGCATGGTACATCCGCGGACCAATGCGGGCCAAACGCATCGTATAGAATAACGCACACATCCACCAGAATACAATCAGTGTAAACCAGGCTACCGGTGTATAGAAGAGATTCCTTAATTCATTCTTTGCTATTGTAAGTATCCGTTTCATTCTTTGATCGGTTATTGGTTTCGATGCAACTCATTATTGAGAACAGAGCAAAAACCTGCCTTGTCAACTTTTGCAATAAAGCCGTTGACAGGTATTTATGAAAATGAATTGTTTGATGGGGGAATATTATCCTCCGGTATTCGACAATTGTTTGAATACTTCGTCGAGCACTCCTTTTTCTAGATTGATCTCTTTGAGGCCCCATCCACCGGCCACACTGGCAGCCACCAGCCTGGCGGTAATTTCATCTTCATTGCCTTCAAAAAAGACCCTGGCCTGCTTGTCTGAAAGGAAATTCACTTCCGTTACGCCGTTGACCTTGAGAATGTCCGCAGTTGCCGGAGGGTTGACCATTCGTATGATTACAGCATTTGATTGGGCATAGCTGTTGAATGCGTCCATAGAATCGGAAAAAACAATTCTGCCACCTTCAATCATGATCACTTCCCTGCAAAGCAGGTTTACTTCTGATAATACATGTGATGAAAAAAGAACGGTATGTTCTTCTGCGATTTCCCTGATGAGTTTTCTGGCCTCGATCATTTGGTTGGGGTCGAGTCCATTGGTGGGCTCATCCATCACTACCAGTTTGGGTTTATGAAGAATGGCCTGTGCAATGCCAACCCTTTGCCGGTATCCTCCTGAAAGGTTATTGATCAACCGGGAACTGAAATGAGCAATGCCACAACGCTCTTTCACTTCTGCAACCGCAGCTTTTATTTTTGTTTTATCCATTAATCTCAGCTCTGCGCAATACACCAGGTATTCATCGATGGTGAGATCGGTGTACAGCGGAGGGGTCTGCGGCAAAAAACCAATCTGCTTCTTTGCTTCCATCGGATGTTTTCTGACATCGATATCATTGATGAAAACATTTCCCTCAGTCTGGTTCAATGTTCCGCAAATGATGTTCATAGTAGTACTCTTGCCAGCGCCATTGGATCCCAGCAATCCGATAATCCCCGCTTCCGCAATTTCAATATTGATATCCCGGATGGCCCAGTTGCTGCTATACTTGTGAGACAGGTTTTCGGTTTTAAGTATCATGCTTTTTGTTGTAAATATTGAACAATACAATCCTGATCTGCGGGATGTTACCCATCAGTCATAAATAAGATCAAGACTTCTGTTGAAAAATATGCAGGGTCAGCTGCCAGTTGTTTACGCTATATCAGTAATCATAAAAAGCGCTGGTTTGTTAGTGTTATGCTGAGCGTATTTATTTTCGCCAGATGGCATCTTGTAAATTTCCTCTGTATTGTATATATCCTCCCAACCGCTTTTGGTATTACCTGTACCAAAACAAAAAATGTTAAACCCTGCAAAAAATAAAAAGACCCCAACGGCACTCAACTGTTCTTTGAAGAAACGTTGAGCCCTGGTGAGATGTACTTTAACGGTATTGTGAGAGATATTCAATGTGCTGGCAATTTCATCTCTGCTCATTCCTGCTTCACGGCTCAGCCAGAACACTTTTTTCTGCATTTGCGGAAGGCGGGTGAAAATATCTTTCAGCTGGTGCTGTTGTTCTTTTCTGAGCAAGCAGTTCTCTGCAGTGAATCCATCGGGGTCACTGAAACTGTTGAATTCATTCAGCAGCTTTCTTTTTCTGCTTTCTTTTTTCAGGTGTTTGTAGGCAGCATGTATGGCTACCCGGTAGAGCCACCCACCGGGGTTTTCATCAGTGATTGTTTGCCGCTTTGCCCACAATTTCAGGAAGGTGTCCTGCAATATATCAGCAGCGCTATGCCTGCATTTGATGATTGCAACTATATCTGCGAAGAGATATGGTGCGTATGTTTCAATCAGTTGATTGAACAATCGCTCATCGCCCTGGTCTTTTGAGTGTTGCGGGAAATACGGGCATATCATTTTCAATCTTTTTATTGTACGGTTAGGTTTTGCGCGGGGCATTAGTCTGAAATACTGAAACCAATTCCCTGTAAGATTTTCTTTGTCAACCTGAACTTTTTTATCATCGGCGGGTATGCAGCATACTCTGTTTCGAAATCGGCCGAGGGGTTCTTGTTATAATAGAACACAGCCTCCAGATATGCCAGAAAATCCATTTCCGGCGTAGGTGTAAGGCCTTCCAACAATACCAATTGGGGTACAAAACGCAGAGGCAGAAAGCTGAAGTCTTCCAGTGTTCCGTTACCATCCGGAGATAATGTTGACAGTTCCACGTTAAAAACAACAGGAGCAGCAGTAGTACTTTGACTAATCTTATTGAATTCGGCTGTCAATCCATTTGCATAGGCTGGCCTAAACTTCATGTAAGCAATGATCGCCAGCGCAGCTCCTATATATCTTCTTTGAGCGGAATCAGACAATTCTGCGGGATTTACATAATTTATCATTAGTGTATTAAACCCCAGAAAAGGTTTGTTGGCTCTACCGGTTAAGCCTGCGTATAATCTTTGCGTCGAGCTTTTTACCACAAACAGGCTTTGCAGGGTAAATACATTTTCCAGCTGTGGCAACAACTTATCCTTCAGGAAGGGCAGCATAGACAGCATCACTGTTTTATCGGGAAGCAATACCCTCGAAACGCTTACCTGCGTACCTAAAGGAGAATATCCTATCGCCAGCCTGTGGTATTTATAAAGTGGTACTCCGGCGGTATCGCCCACCTTTTCACGCGCAATGGTATCATTATAATAAACTGGAATGCCAGTAGCCTGGTAAAACTGGTATATGGCATGATCTACCGGGTCTGAAGGATTGTCTTTTATTGTAAGCTGATATTCCTCTTTATTGCCTGGTTGCAGCGCTGCTTCTTTTTTGCAGGCAATCAAGGTGAGCAACAACAGAAACATCAGGAAACCATTGGCATTTTTTATTGCAGTCATATAGTCATTTTTGGATTTGAAAGATGTATACCTGGTTATCCAAACTATTGTATCAGGGGCCGGTTGGGGCGGGCCTCATTGGTAATGACTCCCTGGCCAAATTCAATTTCTGCGGTTGGTATAGAGAGTACATAAGCTGATGGCTCTTCTGTATAGGGCTTAAGCTCATAATAACCCAGCACATAACTCCCCCCATCCCATCTGTGCCAATAGAGGGGTGACGGATGATTTTACCAAAAGGATGCTTGCTGTTCACGCCATATCGTCTCAGATCAAACCAACGATGAAATTCAAAACAAAGCTCTCTGCGGCGTTCGTTTCTTACAAAATCAATCAATGGTGCTCCGCTTAGATCGATAGCAGTAAGATCTTGTGGCTTAAACCGGTATTTGCGTAATTCCTGCATGGTGGCAATAGCTTCTTCATTCCGGTTCAGCATCGCGAGGGCTTCTGCTTTATTCAGGTATAATTCCGGCAGGCGGAATGAGCCCAGATCTGCAAGATCAGTTTGAGTCTGTTCACCCGTTTTTCTTGCCAGGAAATCGCCGTTACCCGCTTTCTTAAAATAGACTGACCATCTCAGGTCTTTTTGAGAAAATATTCCCAGCAAATCTTCGGAAACCTTGTAAGTTTCTATGTCATAAACAAAAGAAAAAAGTTCTTTCATTTTATCGGTAATATTATCTCTGGCCTCGCCTATAGTAAAAATCAGCTCCGGAGATACGCGTGTCAGAAATGGCTTGCCGGATACCCAGGCATTCATATCGCTGAGCCTGTATTGTTTTGCAATAACCTTATCTGCATAGGTCACCACTTTTTCATATTTTTCCTGGTGTAGGTATACCCTGCTTAATAAAGTTTGGGCCAGTGCCTGGTTGCCTCTTACTACTGATGTTTCATTAAACCCGTTAAGCTCTTTTTCGGCATCGAGCAGGTCAGTTTCAATCTGGTCATAAACCTGTTGAACACTGGCTCTTTGAAAGGGGGTGTATTGTATCTCAGAGCTAATTTTCAATGGGACGCCATAATCTGAAGCAGCGGTGGCAGCACGATAAGGTTTTCCATAAATATTCACCAATAAGAAATAGTAGTAAGCTCTTAATACATGGGCTTCTCCTGATAGTTGCCGTAGTTTTTCTTCCGGAGCATTTTTTTCTCTCAAAAGAGGGATATTAAACAATACGGTGTTGAGGGCTGCAATCTTTTTATAAGCCATGACATACGTATCCGCATAATAACTATATAATTTCCCTTCACTTGTCACTTCCGGAACTTGTTGCCAAAAGTGAATGCCAAATGGTTCAAATAGCCGGCTGGTGCTATAGGGTGACGGATTGTGTACTGCGTCATCATCCATGAAAGCCAGGTTACCCCAAAACTGACCCCTGGCAGCATATCCTTCCCCCAATAGTACTTCTTTCAGGTCGTCAACAGATTGTAAAAATGTTTGGTTTTGCGAATAGGTCGCCAGAAATTTTTTGCAGGACGAGCCTGTTAAAATAAGCGCAGCAATAACCAATGTAGTAACTGTTCTCATTTCTATATTATTTATTAAAAGCTCACATTGATTGAAAATGTATACACAGGCCGGATACTCAGATTGATATTGGGACTTGAGCCTGATTGAGTGGGATCCTGCCCACGTAAATCCTTACTGGCCCAGGTGAATAGATTGGAACCGGATAAACTAAGTCTGGCTGCTTTAAGATGCATATGCCGGCACAATTCTGGCGCGCAGGTATAGTTCAGTATAACCGATTGCAATTTGATGTAATCGCCACTTACAACCCGGATGTCTGAATTATCATACATCTGGTAATAATCGGTCGCAAATGAAGTAAATGACTTTGTAGCTGTTGACCACCAGTTTACCGGGAGGCCGCGCGGGTAAAGGCCAGGAATGGTTGTTTTTAATTCATCACCGGGATAGCGCCAGCGATCGACAAACTCTTTGCGTAAGTTTTGCTGGGAACTGGGTGCATAGGCACCATAATTACCTGAAGCTATCTGCAGCAATCGTATTTTATTGCCTATGCTGTAAGTGACATTGAAGTTCAGCGACCAGCTTCCGTAAGCAATATAATTCGCAATACCTCCCTGCAGCACGGGTTCTCGTTTGCCTGATTCTACCAGTACCGCACCCAATAATTCCTGATTGCTCATTTTATTATAGCGATTGATCAGTTCTTCAGCATTTTCAGGCTCGGCGCCATAAAACACAGGTTGCCCTTTTTGATTCAACCCTTTAAAACGGTAGGAGTAAAAGGTGTTGACTGCTTTGCCATCCAGTATAACCTGACCTGCGAGATAGTTCGCATAGGTATCCCTGGTAGCAGCATCTGCCAATGATCCTTTTCCTTCAATCTTTATTGCCTTGTTCAGTAATGTGTTGAAAACCTGACCAAGCTGAGGATCGATACGCCAGATGAATTTTTGATTGCTGCTTCCCAATGTTTGATTGATGGGGGTAAAGTTGAAAAGCAGTTCAATTCCTTTGTTCTCTATATTCCCTCCATTTACCACATAAGAATTCCGGCCATTTACTTCTGAAATGGTTCTGGTCAAAAATGCGTTGCTTGTTCTTTTGTAGAATACAGTAACTGAACCATTGATCTTAGCATTAAAAAGAGTAAAGTCCAACGCGGCATTATAAGCATCTGTTTTTTCCCATTTAAGATTGGGATTTGGATAGTTTACAATGAGGGAAGTAAAATCCTGAAAATATGTTTCAAGGGGTCCTTTTTGAATGATGGTATAGGGTGTTTGTCCCGGCAACATCGAGCCCTGCGTGCCATAAGAAACACGTAATGATGCCTGATTCACCCATCTTATATGTTTCAACAGATCTCTGTCTATATTCCATCTGCCCGAAAGCCCCCAGGTTGGAAGAAATCTTTCGTTGCTGCGGGTGCCAAACGCGTTTGAAAAGTCACTGCGGGTATTGGCGCTCAGCACATACCGGTCATCATAAATGTAACTGGCCGTAAGATACATGGAAGCCAGGTTATTCAGCCCTTCCGTAATAACAGGCGCCCATTCGCTACTGGTCAATAATTGGGCATAGGCAGGAAACCTGTCCCCAACGTTATCGACACTGACGAAAGTATATCCTCTTTCAGGATAGTAGCCAGGCGCTGATTGAACTATACCACTATTTTTTGTAGAAGACAATTCGCTACCAAATGTTGCCGTGATAAGGTGTTTTTTATCCTTGTCAACAAAACGGCTGTAGTTTGCCTGTCCGCGTATAGTGTAAGCGCTTTGCCGGTTATGCTGCGTTTGCAATATGCCTCCGAAAGGATATCGATTTTTTGTTGGATCATTTGGATCCTCGCCTCTCAACAGATCCATATGATTGGTTTGCTCTTCATACCAGGAACGTTGTTCCGTGTTAGTTGCCGAGTAAGAAAGAATAGCCTCCAGTTGCAGCCCCTGCATCAATTCATAATTGAAATTGGCTGTAGCAGTATAACCGCTGCCATTAATGGTTTGGCCACTACGGTTCATTTCGTTTACGATATTGAAGCTGGGCCTTGGGGCAATCTGTCCGTTCTTGCTGTTGGCAAAATAATACAGGCTGTCGTTTTGATTGTATAACGGAATGGCCCGGCTGGTGGCATAGGCGTAGTTCATAACGCCTACTTCGGTAGGCGTATACTGCCGGTCAATCTTATTGGCCATAATACTGAACTGAGCCTTCAGCTTTCTGTAATTGAGATCGAAATTTACCTGGCCGGTATACCGTTTGTTATATTCACCTTTGATCACCCCCGCTCGTTGGTATACCCGACGGATGCATAATACCGGCTGAGTTGATTTCCACCGGAAAGGCCCAGAGAATGATTGGAAGACACTACATCCTGTGTTACTGCACCCAGCCAATCGGTGTTCATTTGTTCAGCCCTTCTGATGCGTTCAATATAAGTGTCATAGTCAATCCTGCCGCCAAAATAATCTATCACTGCTTTTTCGTAGCCCTCAGGAGTGCCTACGAAGGGAATCTGTTTTTCAAACATTTCCCTGGACACATCTATCCTTTCCTCTGAGTTCATCATGTACACATCATTATCTGTATACCGCGGACGGCGGGTGTAACTGATACTGCTGTTGTAATTGACGGAAGGTGGGCCCGGTGTTCCTCTTTTGGTGGTGACCACAATCACTCCGTTGGCGGCCCTTACTCCGTATAATGCGGTGGCGGCTGCATCTTTCAACACATCAATGCTTTCAATATCATTTGGATTTATACCTGATATAGCGTTGCCAACAAGGTTTACAAAATCGAGATCATTGATCTGGCTGGCAGAAATAGGTACCGGATCAACCCGTACTATGCCATCAACCACCCATAATGGTTCCCTTGTACCCAGTATAGTGGAGGTACCGCGGATGCGTAATTTCGGAGCGGCACCTGCCTGTCCGGAATTCTGCAACATGATCATGCCTGGCACACGCCCCTCCAGCATCTTATCAACTGTAGTAAGACCGGGTTGCATGATGGAATCCATTTTTAATCTTGTAACAGATCCCGTCAGGTATTTTGTTCAATCTTTTGATAACCGGTAGAAATGGTTACTTCACTCATTGAAGCCTGAACGAGCTCCATCGTCAGATCTATATTATTCCGGCCTTTTATTGAAACAACTTCCTTTTTGTAGCTGATATGCGTAAAAACAAGTACATCCTTCGGATCAACTTCAATGAGATATTTACCATTCTGGTCAGTTTGCACTGCAGTATTCTTCTTTTCTGCACGTACCGTTACACCAGGAACAGGCGTACGGTTCCGATCAGTAATCACTCCGGTAATAATGGGATTTTTGTCTGGATCTTTATTCCCGGAATTGCTGTTGTTCTTTGGGTCCTTCTTCTTAATGATGATGGTTCCTTCATAAATGGTAAATGTCAGATCAGTTCCCTTTAAGCACAATTCAAGCGCTTCTGACAACGGCATATCCTTTACATCAATGGAAACCTTTTTAGTGCCTGCCAGCATTTTTTCCGTGATCATGATATTCAGGCTGGTTTGTGCCTGTATCATCTTGAAGATTCCATCGAGGGGTTGATCCTTCACGGAGAGTGAAACCCTGGGCTCATTTTCCTGCGCCTGGCTTCGCATTGGTACATAGCATAGAAATAGCAGTAAGATTGGCATTAGTTTTCTCATACTAATAAGTCTTTAAAAGCATTACTTGAAATGGGATGATGTGCAGCATGTAAGCAATGCATGCTGCAGATAGGATTGGTTATTTGATCTGATTATCCAGCGGATCTGATAATCAGTTTTCTGCCCTCCATGGCAAAATCAATATTATTGATCTGTAAAGCGCCCAGTACCGATTGCAGGCTACTGCTCCGCTTTAAGATGATAAGGAGTTTTTCATCAGGAATGGCACCTTCATATACCACATCAAGGTTATACCACCTCGCAAATTCACGGAGAATAATGGGCAGTTCTACTTTATCGAAATAAAAATAGCCGTTCTTCCAGGCGATCGTTTCTTCTGTATTAACTGATCTCTTTATAACAAGATCTTCGTTCAGCTTCATCTGGGATTGCTGGTTCACCAAGAGCAGTACAGCTCCTTTTTTGTTGCTCACTTTCACTGATCCTTCCAGCAATGTTGTTTTCACCAGTGGTTCATTGTCATAAGCATTCACATTAAAGCTGGTACCAAGTACATCGATCAGCATTTCACCCACTTTTACGCGAAACGGTTTCTTTGGATCCTTTGCCACTTCAAAAAAAGCTTCGCCTGTTACCGACACCACGCGTTCCTCTCCTGTAAAAGCCACCGGATATTTTACAGAAGAAGAAGCATTCAGCCAAACCCTGGAGCCATCAGGCAGCGTCAATTTGTATTGACTGCCAGTTGATGTGGCTATTTCATTCAACAGGTTGCTTTTCACGGCTAAACCTGGTTCATATTTTACCTGACCATCTCCCAGCTTTACAATTTTGGATTCACCATCTTTTGCAATCACTCCGATGCCGGCACTGTCAAGTTGAACAACAGAACCATCAGAGAGTGTGAGTCTTGCCTTATCATAGACAGGCTCTGGTTCATTATTAGATACCATAGCCGGCTTTACCACTGCCCGGTTGATATTGTAAACATATGTTCCCACACTAATCAATAGTATTGCGGCTGCAGCGTATCTGATCCATTTTCTTCTGAAGATCGCTATGCGCCCATCACGTGTATCAGGCCCTACAGTCACATTGATTGGAATATTGGCATTGAGTAATGCCTGGTCTACTTTATGCCTGTTATCCAATAGCGTTCTTAATTCCTGCTGCCATAGATCAGCACGCTGAAATTCTTCATATATGCTGTTATTCTCTGAAGAAGCATTGCGCCATTCATTCAGTTGCTTTCTCTCAGTCGCATCCAGCTGATTGGTCATCGACCTGAAAAGCAGTTGACTTATAGAATAGATATCGTCGGAATCAGACATATCTTAATTACGGGAGTATGAAGAAATTGTTACCGGATATTTCCCAACTTTTTTAATTGAAGTAGTGCGGGGAGATTACCGCCAAAAGCAGGGCAAACTCCAAACCAGAAAGTTTTTTGCGCAGCATGTCAAGCGCCTGAGACTTTTTGGTACGAACTGTAGCATCTTTCAGGTTCAAACGTTCTCCGATTTGTTCATTGTTTAGTCCTTCCACATAGGCAAGCCTGAAAACATCCCTTAAATATTCAGGGAGTTTGTCGATCTCCTCAAGGATTAACCCATACACGCGTGCCCTGATCAGTTCCTGTTGATAACTGTCAGTGGTCTCCTGTTCTTCCAGCTTTTTGAGCTGTTCATAATGCTTATCCTCGGTTTTCCGAAGGCGTAAATGATCTATGGATAAATTTCTGGTTGTTATTTGTATAGAGGAGCGCAGATGTCGTAATGATTCAAAGTGTTTGGTCTGATTCCACAACCGGATAAATACTTCGGCAGTTATATCCGGGGCTAGTTCTTCTCCCACATATTTTTTGGCCAGGATAAATACAATAGGGTAAAACTGCTGATAAACGTTGCAATATGCTTCGCTTTCTCCAGCATTCAGACGCCTTATGAGTTCTTCCTCGTTATTGAATGGACCGCCATCCACCGGAATAGTAATTAAAGGTTAGCACCGATATACGTATCAGCATCAAATACAGTCAAATGTAGTTAAGGCGAATATACACAAGTTGATTGTAAAAGATGTAGGACTATTATATTCTACCTTTTTCCCGTACAGCTAAATAAATAGGCTTAAAGATCTTAGCCTCTGTATAAAGGACCTTGTGCATCTGAACTCCATTTACTGTTATCGATTAACCTGTGGATACAGTGATCAGGACGCAGGCCATTTACAGTAATACGAACATAGATCGGAGTTAGTTTCTCTTTGTTCTTTCTGGATTTCAGGCATAGAAAAGAATACTGATACGGTGTGCCATAAATTCAGAGAGAGAAACCCAATGGCACCGAATTGCCACCTTTTTACTTGTTATCAGATGTTCCTGGGAGAAGTGAAGAAAGGGCTCACAAAACCAGCGTTTTATGAGCCCTTTAATACGATTTGATAAGTTATCCAGCGGAGAGAGAGGGATTCGAACCCCCGGACCTGTGACAGTCAACGGTTTTCAAGACCGCCGCATTCGACCGCTCTGCCATCTCTCCGGCGCAAATGTAGGGGCATTGTTGAAAATGACAAAATCTCTTGCAAACATTTTGAAAAAAAATTCATCATTAATAGCAGAGGCTGAGGCATTAAGCTCAATTATGAAGGCATAAAAAACAGTCTGGATGCGGCTTCCAGGGGATCATTCCCACCCCGTTTGGAAATAATTCTTCCAGGGAACTCTTTTCAACAACCACATATCATTCGCCTAACGCTCCTTCACCAGCGCCTGCGGAGACTTCCCGAATTGCTTTTTGAAGGCAAAAGAAAAATGCGACAAATTCTCAAACCCCACATCCAGGTAAACATCGCTGGGGCTCCGGTTGGCATGTCTGATCTGGAAATGGGCCTCTTCCAGTCGCCTTCTCGTTAACCAGGCGCCGGGCGTTTTATGAAAAAGATGCCGGAACTCACGCTTGAAAGCAGACAAACTCCTGCCACTCAAAAATGCAAACCGTTCCAGCGGAATATTGAACCTGAAATTACGATTCATGAATGCCTGCATGTCCACTTTTTCAGGGTCACTGAAATTGAAAAACACATCTGCAAGCCGGGGATCCTCCTCCAAAAGAATTTGCAGAAGCTCCGCCCTTTTCAGCTGTGCAACACCGTTATCAACCATTTGATCGCCCTCATAATATGGCTGCAACGACTGGAGAAAATCTTCAATCCTCCCACTGCTTCGAACAGTCAAAAGCGAATCTTCCTGATCAGAAACACCAGAGGCATAGGGATTCCTCTCCAGAAAAGAACGAAGGAACGTCTCATCAAATGCGATCACGATCCTGTTGAATACTTCCTTTTTCCTGATCTTCGTATACCGGATCAGGTGATTTTTCCGGGCAATGAAGGTATCACCTGCTTCATACCGGTATTGCCTGCCTCCATCATATCCAACTATTGTCCCTTCAAGGATATGCATGAAAAAATGCTCAGATATCAATTGCTCGGGGGAAATATCCATGCCCAGGTAACAGGAATGCACAACCGGATGTTCCATTTCGCATTAATTGATTATTCGAATGCTATGCGGACAGTGAATCCACTGTAGCCAGTAATGTTTCCTTAGCTGATCGCGGATGCCAGCCCAGCACTGATCTTGCCTTTTCATTCGACAGGTGCAGGTACAGGGCTCCATCGATCTGCTGAAGGGAATCCGCAATAGATCCGGCCTTCTCAGGACGTTCGTTCCTGATCAGTTGGGCTGCATCATAGAAACTGAAGGACTCTCCGGAGCTAGCCAGGAAACGTTCGCCTTTCGCAGCAGGATGCGTCATGGCGCGAAGATGAATATCGGCCGTGTCCCGCACATCCACCACACTGAATGTGAACGGAGGCGTATCCCGGATCGTTCCGTTCAGTATTCCTTTCAGCACATACTCTACAGAGGCAGAATAATTACCCGCCAGAACCGGTCCAAAGATCGCAACTGGATTGATCACCGTCAACTCCAGGCCTTCGCCCTCCCGGGAAATGAAGTCCCATGCTGCTTTTTCTGCAATGGTCTTCGATTTAATATAAGCGCGTAAACCAGGCGTGTTTGGATCAGTCCAGTCATTTTCAGTATATACATGGTCCTTCGGATCGATGCTATAACCGATAGCAGCAAATGAAGAAGTAAGTACCAGCCTCTTTACGCCGGCATCTCGTGAAGCTTTCAATACCCGGAGCGCTCCATCCCTGGCAGGAATAATGATCTCGTTCTCATCTTCGGGATCGACGGCTAAAAAAGGAGAAGCAACATGCAAAACATAGGTACAACCCTGTACTGCATTTTCCCAGTTGGTATCCGCCGTAAGATCAGCCTCTATGAAATGCAAGCCACTGATATCAGTGATGCCGCCTGCAGCAAGAGAATCAATCACGTTCTGTTTTTTCGAAAGTGAACGGACTGTCGTTTTCACTGTATATCCCTGTTCCAGTAAACCAATGATACACTGAACACCCAAATAACCAGACCCACCGGTCACCAGCACTGTAGTATTAATATTCGTCTGCATTGTATTTTTTTACAAAAGTAGCCCCGCCCCACTATTGGCTGGTTTGTTTAAAAGTCCAGATTTATTTGCGCGAAAGTCCAGATTTCTCATATTACTGGGGTGTGGTCAAAGACTAACCGATAGTAGAATATTTTGCCAATGGGCAGGCTCATACAGCATAACATTAACTTAACACCCGAAAGCTACTTTTGCCACACAAGTAAAATGTATGCTTTCCAGTACTTCTGCGGACAAAGAATATTTCACCAGGCTGTATAAGCAGCACCACCGCAGCTTGTATGCATATGCCTACAAGAAATCAAAGGACCAGTTCATTGCCGAAGAGATCACACAAACAACTTTCATCAAATTCTGGAACCATTACCAGAAAACCTGCATTCAACCCGAAACTCCGGAAAGATTATTATTCTTTATAACGAAAGCATTGCTGGTAGATCATTTCAGAAAAAGATCAACCGCCATCTCCATCGAAGAAGCACTTTCTGAAGTGGAAAGCCTTCCAGACAACAATTCTAACCATTCCGAACAGTTATTGCGTTTCGAAGAACTGGTAAGATCGGCAGCGGCATCACTTCCTGAAAGGCAAAAGCAGATCTTCGAAATGAAGTATTTCCGGCAATCGAAACACGAAGAGATCGCTGCCGAACTGAAGATCTCCCGCCAAACCGTTAAGAACCTTTTGGGAAAGGCTGTGAAAAAAGTCCGGAAGATCGCTGCACAACAATTCCTCCACTCTTTCACCAGTCTTCTGTAATTCCAGTTTTCCATTTTATTGTTACCAAATTGTAAACTCATTTCCTGCCGTGGTACCATCGCAGGTCTGCTACGGTGTTATTATAAAGAGTGCATTCCATTCCAATGAATCATATTCATAAACTTATCGACCGTTTCCTTGCAGGCACAGCAACTCCTGAAGAAAAAGAGGAAATGCAACAATACTTCCTCCGGCATGGTCTGCAGGAAGAATTACCCGAGACTGGAATTGAATTCCATCCCGGAAAAGAACAGTCGAAAAAAATGTACAGAAATCTTATTCAGCAATTACAACCAGGCAGTGCCGACAAAATTTACCGGATGCACAATAGGTGGTTGCTCCGGATAGCAGCTGTGCTAATACCTGTAATTCTTATTGGCGCAGGTATTTACCTGTTGCTGAAACCAGTTTCTATCATCAACACCTCACATACCATTGCAGAAATAAGGAACAACAGCGAATCCATTCGTTACCTGAAACTGAAAGATGGCAGTGAGATCTGGCTTAACAAACACGCGATATTGAAACTGGATACCTCAAACTTCATTCAAAACAGGAAACTGGTCCTGGAAGGTGAAGCATATTTTGATGTATCGCATGATCCGGCGCATCCTTTTGAAGTGAGTACCGGACAACTCAACACTGTGGTTCTGGGTACTTCCTTTTCCATCAACAGCAACAGTTCCTGCACCAATGTTACTTTGCTCACGGGAAAGGTTTCGCTTCAGTCAAACGGTATGCCTTCACAAATATTGAGTCCCGGGCAATCCGGGGAATATGACCTGAAAACCGGTACACTCCGGACTACACCTGTTTCTGCATATGCCATCGCATGGAAGACAAAGGAGATAAACTGTAAAAACGAAAAACTGGAATCCATTATTCACTACCTGCAGGATCATTACAGGACCAATATAAGGATCAGCAAACGCATCGCCGGAAAAGAATTCTCGGGAACACTTTCCCTGCAGGGAAATATATCATCTGTACTGAACAGGCTGTTATTCGTTCATCAATTGAAGCACAGAAAAAACCAGGATGGCAGCATAGTCATTTATTAAAGCAACTACCTGACGATATTGAAACTGCCTCACAGAGTGCGGTACAGGAAAACTATTTACATCACTTAGCATAAACTAAAATCAACCTAACCAATGCGCATCAAAAGAACGCAGCAACTAATCAGCTTGGGATTTCGATTCCTGATTATCTGTTGCCTGAGCCTCGCCCCTACCCTTCGCGGACTGGCACAGACAGCCGATAAAGGCAATCTGGGAACCATCGTCCGGGAACTGGAAAAGAAATGGACCGATTACAAATTCCTCTACGATTTTGAAGCTTTGCAAACAAGATCGGTAATATCCAAACCTGATATCAGCAAATTGTCTGTAGAGCAGGCGCTGAACATTCTGCGCAAAGACGGATTCCTTACCTACCGCATCGAATCGAAATCGATTTCCATCGCTGTACTCCCTTTCATCCCTTTGAAAAAAGAACCGGGACGTGTAACCGGCAAAGTGATCGACGAAGAAAATGGACAAGCTGTATCAGCAGTCAGTATTCGTTTCGGCAACAAAGGCACTACCAGTCTTGCTGACGGTACCTTTTCCATTTCCTTACCCAAAGGCAAATACGAAGCTGAGGTTTCTTCCGTCGGTTATGGGAAAAAGATCATTTCCGGAGTGGAAGTGAAAGAAGGTCAACTTACCAATCTCAGTATAACCCTGAAAAGGAATAAAGGACAACTCGCTGCCGTAGTAGTGAAATCATCCGCCAGGAAAGAAGGTGTGAATGCGCACTATGCCAGGCAAAAGAATGCAGCTACGGTAACAGACGGTATCAGTTCCGAACAGATCGCCCGTACGCCTGATAACGATATGGGACAGGTGCTGAAAAGGGTTTCCGGATTGACTACTGTAGACAATAAGAATGTTATCGTTCGCGGCATGTCTGACAGGTACAACCAGGCAATGCTCGATGGTGTGGTGATCCCCAGTACATCCATGAACAGAAGGAATTTTTCATTTGACATCATACCTGTTGAAATGGTGAGCAATGTTGTAGTGAACAAAACCGCCACACCGGATATGAGCTCGGAATTTTCGGGTGGGCAGGTATCCATCAATACCCTGGATATCCCTTCACAGAATTTCACCACCATCACCATCGGCACCGGCGGCAACAGCCAAACCACCGGGAAGGATTTTTACCAGCTGGGAGAACGCAAGAGCAGCGAGTATTTCGGCTTCTTCGATAAATCCTCCCAAAAACCAGAAGGATTGATACCCTGGTACTGGAACAATGATGCCGTCAGGCTCGATGCACCTCCGGGCGTAAGCAATGATCCTGTACTCGATGATTGGTCCCTCAACTTCGAAAGCCCCAACCTGAAATACAACGATCTGGACGCGATTGCGCAATCGGGAAAACTGAGCGCAGATCCACTGAAACTACAAAAATATAAAGGCTCACCCAATCAGAATTATCGTATTGCAATGGGCCGCGTGTACAAGCTGAAAAATAATTTGCAATTCGGCTTCTCCACCAGCACCAACCTGAGGAACGAACAAAACATTATCCACTTCAATAATGTACGTGGACAGAGTTTTGAAAGGGATTATATAGACAGCCCGAAATACGGACAAAACGGCGCCGGAACTTCTTACCGTTTCAACAGCAGCAGCGGATTGGTAGGCAATCTCGGTCTGCAGGGTGAGAAATTCAAAATTGCCCTGAAGAATATGTATGCCCGTACTTACAGCAATAATTACAATGAAGCGGTGCGACTGGATTACCGGGATGAAACGCATAAGATGCGCAAAGAAGTGTATCAGCTGCCCGAGGCCATGTCTCTTCAGCAACACCAGCTTATTGGTGAATACCAGCTTCCCGGAGGGATCAAATTTGAAGGCCAATTTGCTTACAATAAGATCAGTCAGCAGATCCTGGACGAAAGAAAATTCCAGTACAGGCTCACTGCTCAACTGGGCGACAAATATTATTTCCAAAATCCCAACCTGCTGCAGCACTCAGGATGGTCTAACAACACAGTGGCGCTGGACTCCAGAATGTGGACGCAGATCGAAGAACAGGATTTCAACTGGGCTGCTAATTTTTCCAGATCATTCGGAAAAGGAAACAAGATGAAGACCATCCTGAAAATGGGTTACCAGGGCTGGAGAAAACAACGCGCTCTGGAAGTGTTCCGTATGTTACCCATGACCAGGTCTGCCAAAGGAGGAGAGCTGCTGCCCCAAATCGAGATGCCTTATGAAGTACTGCTCGATCCCGCCAATGTGGGCGCAGGTACGGGACAAGCGTACTACTATGCAGAGAATATCGGTGGAAATATATTCGACGGCGATATGAACAATCACTCCATGTATCTCATGGCCGACCAAAAGCTCTTTGGCAAACTCAGACTGGTATACGGAGCAAGACTTGAATATTACGATATCAGTAACAGACAGACTGAATTATTGCGAAAAAAATTTGGCAACGAAATCCCTGATTACCTCAAATTCCAGGAAGAAGCAAAAGAGCAGGACTGGCAATTGTTGCCCTCGATCAATGCCACATACAGTTTCACCAATACATTGAACCTGCGGGCCAGCTATTCAAAAACCGCTATCCGTCCGGATTTCAGGGAAACTTCCTTTTTCGGCTTTTATGATTATGAACTGGATGCGAATGTATCCGGACAGGATGTTGTGTCTACGATGGTAGACAATATCGATCTCCGGCTGGAATGGTATCCCAGTCCTGGTGAGATCATTTCCTTAACCGGGTATTACAAGTATCTCGACAAACCAATTGAGCTGGTGAACCACCCTTCTTTCCAGGATGGCAGCTATTATGTTTTCGCCAATATGGCTTCCGCCAAAAACTACGGACTGGAAATGGAAGTGCGCAAGAACCTTTCTTTCGTAGCCGACAGATCCTGGTTATCTGACCTGTTCGTATATGCGAATGGTACACTGCTGAAATCGACTGTCAACTATGAAGGTCCCTGGGAATTCAGAACCGTTGATGGCAAGATCGAAAGGTTCAAGGACCGGATACCAGGAATGGACCGCCCGCTGTTGGGGCAATCACCCTGGTTATTGAATCTTGGTCTTGGTTACTGGGGAGAACTTTTCGGCGCAACCGTAAGCTACAATCATCGTGGTTACCGTTCCAACCTGATCATGAAAGATCCTTCTGCCATTGAATACGAGCTGGCGCCCAAACTACTGGACTTCCAGTTATATGGCCGTTTCCTGAAGAAAAAAATGGAAGTGAAAGTAAATGTTGCCAACCTGCTGAATGAGTGGACCCGCTATTACGTGAATGCACAGGGCTATCTGCCTGCCAATGATGGCAGCGGCGTATTGAAATATGATCGAGTAAAAGGTAACAACGGATACAGTAAATCTGATGGCGACATCATCATGTACCGCAGGCAGGAAGGTCAGCGATTCAGCATCACCGCCACTTACAAATTCTAGTAAAAAATAAAATCATGTACAAAATAAAACAGCTCAGTTACTGGATTCTGCTGCTTACTGTAATGTTGGGATCCTGCCAGAAAGCAGAACAGGTGGAAACTTTCAAAGACTTTGTTGAAGTAAGTTTCGATGCTACCAAAGTAGCGTTAGCTAATAATGGACAGGGAATCTTCATTGCTGCGAAATACAACGGGTATCCGATTGAATGGGACGTGTTCCTTAAGAAGATCAAAGTAGTGGAAGGTGAGGGAAAATTTGAATTCTACGATATCCGCACCGGAAAAACAGTACTGGAAAAAACGATCGATGTCAAAGCAGGTTCCGAAGAAACCCATACTTTGTTCCAACCCACACTTGAATCACCCGTAACCTTCATCGATTCCAAATCACAGGAAAAGGAAGAAGCTGCTCCGGAAGGTCATATAAAACTGAAAATAGCTAATTATGTACAGTATCTTATTCCATTCAGCAAAGTGGATGTAAAAATGTATATCACTTATTTTGATGAAGACTGGAATGAAGTGAGAGAAGAAATTGGTATGATATACGATATTGCCAACGACGTGAATGGTGGCGAATACCAGCTACTGCCCGATGGCGTTCCGGAAGGTTTGACCGACTACTCGTACTTATTTGAATTCTTCGATCATGAAACAGGCCAACCACTCCTTAATTATGGTGGTACTACGTATTCAACTTATGCCTTTGCGCCGGCTGGCATCGATCCGCTTCCCGTGAAGAAAGTATTTACAGTTTACCTCGCTCCCATGAAAGCATGGGGCGAAACGCCCTTCTTCCTCAAAAAAGATGAAGATTTCTGGGAAGTATCATGCAATGTACTTTTCGCAAACTAGATCCACCCTATATTTCAAACTGTACAGGGAGCGTCTCATCCATTGAGGCGCTCCTTTTTATTTGAATTATTTTCCGGTCAGAACCTGGTAAGCTTCAGGAATTTGAACGCCTGATACCAGTTTCAAGCAACTGCCTGCTTTTGTAGATTTCCTTGCTCACCGATTCCCTGTACAGTATCCTTCCTCCATTATCCGCCCCCATAGCTAATTTGAGGCCAACCATTTTTTTAAATGGACGGTTTTTGCTGCTGTTCCCCAAATTGATCTTCATGAAAGCTGCAGTATTCCACAAACCTGGCGATATCAGCGTTGATACCGTTCAGGACCCAATCATTGAACATCCTACTGACATCATACTCAAAGTTACTTCCACCGCAATTTGCGGCTCTGACCTGCATATCTATGACGGCTTCTTTCCACAAACGAAAGACCTGGTAATGGGTCACGAATTCATGGGGATCGTACAGGAAACCGGAAAGGGTGTTAAGAACTTCAAACGCGGCGACCGCATTGTTGTGCCCTTTCCCATCGCCTGCGGCCATTGCTTCTTTTGTTCCCATCACCTGCCAACTGCCTGCGAAAACTCCAATCCCGACCATTACGGGCCGCAGGGCGATATGATGAAAGGAAAAGGCGGAGGCCTTTTCGGTTATACGGCCCTGTATGGTGGCTACTCTGGCGGACAGGCAGAATATGTACGTGTTCCTTATGCAGATTTTAGTCCACGTAAAGTACCCGACCACCTCTCCGATGAACAGGTGCTTTTCCTTACAGACATATTTCCTACCGGTTGGGCAGCAATCGACTGGGCGCGGCTCAAAGGCGGCGAAACCGTTGCCATCTTCGGCTCCGGCCCGGTTGGGCTGATGGCACAGAAAGCAGCCTGGCTTCAGGGTGCAGGAAAAGTGATTGCCATTGATCCGCTGGAATACAGACTGGAAAGGGCCAGAACTTTGAATAAGGTGGAGACGATCAATCCAAATGAAGTGGATCCCATCGATGCCATCCGCAGCATGACTGAAGGCCGTGGTGCAGATGTTTGCGTAGACGCCGTAGGCACCGAAGCAGATCGTTCCTTTTTCGAAAAAGCAAAAGCTGTACTGAATTTCGAAAAAGGCACCGTTAAAGTAATGGAACAATGTTTTGAAGCCGTCCGCCGAGGAGGCATTGTAACAGTAGTTGGCGTTTATGGTAGTCCGTATGACAATTTCCCCGTTCACCGAATCTTCGATAAAGGCATTACCATCCAACTTGGACAAGCGCCTGTACAGAATTACATCGATCAGCTCCTTCAATTGGTGACCGAAGAAAAAGTAGTACTGGAAGATATTGTCAGTCATCAGCTCCCTCTTACTGAAGCATCCTACGCTTATGATATTTTCAAGAAAAAAGAAGACAACTGCGTAAAAGTGATTCTCAAACCATAATATTTTTCTGCCATGGCAAAAAAGAAAGTCAACCCTTCATCAAAGGAGAACAGCAATCCAAAAACAGTAAATCTTCAGCCGCACACAGAAGACAGTACCGGTCAAATGATGACCACCAACCAGGGGGTGAAGATCAACGATGATCAGAACTCGCTCAAAGCTGGTGACCGCGGTCCTACACTCATGGAAGATTTCATCTTCCGTGAAAAGATGACACACTTCGACCATGAGCGCATTCCTGAACGCATCGTGCATGCACGTGGATCGGGCGCACATGGCATTTTTGAATTGTATGAATCCATGAGGCGATACACGAAAGCAGACTTCCTGCAAACGACCGGACAGCAAACTCCCGTGTTTGTACGTTTTTCCACTGTTGCCGGCTCTCGAGGCTCCACCGACCTGGCCCGGGATGTGCGTGGCTTTGCTGTGAAATTCTATACACAACAGGGTAACTTCGATCTTGTAGGAAACAATATGCCCGTATTCTTTATCCAGGACGCACATAAATTTCCCGATGTAGTACATGCCGTAAAACCTGAACCTCACAACGAAATGCCGCAGGCAGCTTCAGCGCATGATACTTTCTGGGATTTCATTGCTCTTATGCCGGAGTCCACACATATGATCATGTGGCTGATGAGCGACCGCGCTATTCCACGCAGTTACCGGATGATGGAAGGATTTGGTGTACATACTTTCCGGTTCGTGAACGATCAGAATGAATCCCATTTTGTGAAGTTCCACTGGAAACCTTTACTGGGTGTACATTCCGTGGCCTGGGACGAAGCGCAGAAGATTTCCGGCAAAGATCCGGATTTCCATCGCCGCGATCTCTGGGAGTCTATCGAAAAAGGAATATATCCCGAATATGAACTGGGGGTGCAGATCATTCCGGAGAAAGATGAACACAATTTCGATTTCGATCTGCTCGATCCCACGAAGTTGATACCTGAAGAATTAGTACCCGTTCAACGCATCGGTAAGCTTACATTGAACAGGAACCCCGATAACTTTTTTGCAGAAACAGAACAGGTGGCATTCCATATCGGGCATGTAGTGCCTGGCATCGATTTCACCAATGATCCGCTTTTGCAGGGCAGGCTTTTCTCGTATACAGATACGCAACTGATCCGGCTGGGAGGTCCCAATTTCCATGAGATCCCCATCAACAGGCCCATCGTCCCCATTCACAATAACCAGCGTGATGGCTTCATGCGGCAGCAGATCAATAAAGGACGTGTTAGCTATAATCCCAACTCACTGGGAGGCGGTTGCCCATTCCAGGCGAAAATGACGGAAGGAGGATTCACTTCTTTTTCAGAAAAAATAGACGCTCACAAAGTACGTCAGCGCAGTTCAAGCTTCTTTGATCATTTCAGCCAGGCGAAGCTATTCTACAATAGCCAGTCCAATCCTGAGAAGGCCCATATGATTGATGCTTTTTCATTTGAATTGGGCAAAGTGGAAACGGTTGCCATTCGACAAAGGATGCTGCGCATTCTTGCAAAAGTGGACAAAGGCCTGGCCGCCAAAGTGGCCTGGAACCTGGGTTTACATGTTCCTTCCGATAAAGATATTGCGGAGCCGCTCAACCAGAGTATTCCTGCTGATGGTAAGCCGGAGGATTTTCAACCCGTTATCAAAGAACCTTCACTGAAAGCATCAGCCGCACTGAGCATGGCCAATACCTTAAAGGATTCCATCAAAGGCAGGAAGATCGCTATCCTGGTGGCAGATGGCGTAGATAATGCATCCGTGGAAAGTATGCTATCCGCGTTGAGTAATGAAGGAGCCGTTGGAGAATTGATAGCACCAAGGTTTGGTTTGGTGGAGAGTTCCGGTGATGCCCAACTGGTGGCCGATAAAAGCCTGCTGACTACCGCTTCTGTTTTTTACGACGCAGTATTTGTGCCGGGAGGCGCCAACAGTGTTGCTTTCCTGGAAGCAGACGCAGATGCAGTGCATTTCCTGGATGAGGCATACCGTCATTGTAAAGTGATTGCCGCAGACCCGGATGCAATGCAGGTGTTAAGAGCAACACGATTTGGTAGAAAATTCCCGGAAGTTGTAACGGCTGATACGCCTGTTGAAGCAGGTATCATCGTGAATAGCAACCGGCCACAACTTGAACAAGAATTCATAACTGCCGTGTCCCAACACCGTGTATGGGAACGTGAAGACGAAAGAAAAGTGCCAGCCTAGAAATAAAAAAGTCCCTGCGAAATACAGGGACTTTTTTATTATGGAACTTATCAGGCAGGCCTAATTGATCATTGGTCTGTCTGAATCGTTCAGTTTCACTTTGGGTTCTCTGCCACGCAGTTTGATGTTCAGCATTTCCACCGCCAGTGAGAAGAAGAGGCAGGAGTAGATGATGCTCTTGCTCACTTCCTGATGGAATCCGCTTGCCACCAGTACAACGCCGATCACAACCAGGAAGCTGAGTGCCAGCATCTGGAGGGTGGGTTGTTTGTTGATGATGCGGGTAACAGGTCCTGCAAACAGCATCATAACGCCAATGGACACCATCACGGCAATGATCATGATGATCACATTCTCTACCAGTCCAACCGCAGTGAGAATGGAGTCGAAAGAGAACACTGCATCCACCAGGATGATCTGGCCGAGTACGGACGCAACAGAAGTTCCGATTTTTGCGGATCCGGTTTTCTGTTCTTCTTTCTTCACCAGTTTGTGGTGAATTTCCAGGGTGCTTTTGACGATGAGGAAGATACCGCCTGCAATGAGGATGAGATCCTTCCAGCTAAGGCCGATGGGGCCATCCGTGAGGTTCTTTACATGCGGCAGGGTGAATACCGGGTCTTTGAGCCCGATGATCCAGTTGATGCAGAGCAGCAAAAGTACACGGAACACCATGGCGAGCAGAAGGCCAGTGTTGCGGGCTTTTCGCTGTTGCGCTGCCGGTAGTTTACCTGCAACGATGGAAATGAAAATGATATTATCGATCCCCAGGACTATTTCCAGGAAACAGAGTGTGAGTAAGCTGATCCATACCGCCGGATCTCCAAAATCCGGCATAATAAATTCGGTCATTTTTTTAAGAGTTTAATTGATCGGCCGGGAGGGGTTCTTTTTTCTTTCGGCTGGCGATCATTTTGATCAGCACCGGGGCGGTGGTTACAACCACGATACCGATGATGATTTTGTCGAGGTTATTTTTTACCCAGTCATAGTTACCGAGCAGGAAACCTGCAGTTACAATACTTCCGGCCCATGCAACGGCGCCGAGGATATTGTACAGCGTGAACTTCTTGCGGTCCATGTTCACCATTCCGGCCACTATGGGGGCAAAGGTACGGACCACGGGCAGGAAGCGTGCAATCATTATCGCCCCCCCGCCTTTCTTTTCGTAAAAGTCCTTTGCCTGTATAAGATACTTCTTTTTGAACAGCCAACTGTCTTTTCGTTTCATCAATACTTCACCCGACTTTTTGCCGAACCAGTAGCCAACATAGTTTCCGATGATGGCTGATGCCGAGATCAGGGTTACCCAATAAAGCAGGCTCAGTGCGGGAGCCACATCGGGACTTACTGATTGGGCAATGATCATTCCGGCGATGAACAGCAGGGAATCTCCGGGGAGAAAGAACCCGGCAAATAGTCCGGTTTCAGCAAAAACAATAAACACTACAATATAAAGGCCACCATGGGCCATGATCCACTTAGCGTCTGTGAGATTGTGAAACAAATCCAGCAATGCCTGCATTTTCTATCTTTTTAATTATCCAATGGGTTTAAGAATGCCTAATCAAAATCGAAGAGATCTCCGAGGAAACCTTTCTTTTTGTAGGGTTTTTGATAAGGATTGTGTTTATGATGGTCTTTGTAATGATCGTTATCGTATTTCTTATAAGGCTGTTGATACTGCTGGTGTTGTTGCTGCTGCTGTTCCTGCCCCTGTTCGGAGGACCTGTACTTCTGTTCAGCGTATTCCAGCATTTTGTCGAGCTCCCCTTTATCGAGCCAGATGCCACGGCAGGAAGGGCAATAATCGATCTCGATATTGTTCCTTTCGGTCATGAGCAGGGTCTCATTGCAATTCGGACATTTCATACTGTTAATTTTTCGATTGGGATGAAAATGGAAAACGAGAATTTCGGGCCTCCAACAGGAGGTCGGTAAACGGAAAACATCCGTATGAAATGAGGGATCAAAAAAGAGTATACCTGAAGAGGAAAACGTAATAAGCAGGTCTTTTCACAGTATCGAAACCTGCCGATGGAGAACTTGAAATATGTAAAGTTTCAACAGACTTTTCCGCAACCTCGGAACCTGGCTGCAGCTTTTTTACACATTTTACCTTGGTCTGTTTTCTTATTGAAAGGTGAAGATCGGAATTGGGACCACTGGCATCCTTGAACTCGGCCAGCCTTTCCATACCGGTGGTGCTGGGGAGCAGCCAGCCTGCTTTCACATGCTGCTGCTGTTGTACCCTGGGGGTAACGAAACTGCTGAACAGTACCAAAAGCAGCCCCATTGAGAGTATCAGGGTGCGGATGGAAGCCTGTCGGCAATTAAAATATGATAAAAATTCACTAATTGGTATCATAATCCCGGCCCGCGAATTTATAGAAAAAAAGTCTTTGAAACTGTTAAAGCGGGGATTGGGGCTGAGCTGGCAGGGGGAAAGTTGTATAGATTGCGTTACAATTTGATTGTCCAATGCTTGAACTGAACCAAGGAGATATCACGAAAATACATGCAGACGCCATAGTGAATGCAGCCAATTCTTCGTTGCTGGGCGGTGGTGGTGTGGATGGCGCCATTCATCGCGCCGGCGGTCCTGCTATTCTGGAAGCCTGTATCCGTATCAGGAACAAACAAGGCAATTGTAAAACTGGCGGGGCGGTGATTACAACTGGCGGAAATTTACCTGCTAAATTTGTGATCCATACCGTTGGGCCCGTCTGGAATGGCGGAAAAAATAATGAAGAAGTGTTATTGGCTTCGGCTTACCTGAACAGTTTGAAGCTGGCAATGGAAAATGGAATAAAGAGCATTGCATTTCCGAATATCAGTACGGGTATCTATCATTTCCCGAAAGCCAAGGCTGCGGAGATTGCGGTGAAAACCGTAAAAGATTTTTTGAAAGAGAATAATGGAATTGAGAAAGTGATCTTTGTTTGTTTTGACAGGGAAAATTATGAGTTGTATGAAGTGTTGATAGGGAATGGTTAAGAGCATTTATCATAGCTTACAAAAAGGATTGACTTTACGTCAATCCTTCTGAACATACTAATTCTTTTCTCATCCGCATTTCATCGGCTTTTTCTGCAGATACAACTTGCTTTTCTCAGCATACGCCTTTCCCGGCTCATTTACGTATCGTGCATCCAGCGCTTTCATCTGCACTTCCAGTTGCGTCAGCTCACTCAGCTGGTTGGTCAGGCAATTCAATTTCTCTTCCCTTTTGGAACTATTGGAATGCATCGCCCTGCAAATACTCAGTTTGGTAGACAGGATCCCTTCCTGAACCGTGGTCAGGGGATCCATCATTGCCTGAAGGCTTCGCTGTACATTCACATCCTGGTAAGTATTTCCGGTCTTCGCCTGCCTCAGCGCTTCTTCCCGTTTTCTGGCCAGTTCCTGCTTGAAACCGATCAGTGCAGATTGCTCATTGGAACAGTTACCGCTGACACCCGCAGCATCCCTTTCCAGCTTTTGCTTTTGTTTCTGAACCGCTTCTGTCTGCTTTTGGATAAATTCATTTTCCATTAATTTGAATTCAGTGGTATGCAGGCAGGTATTGGTGACCTGAATATCGGTTACCCGGCAGGTATAGGAGGAAGTCCTGAATTCTGTAATAATGTACAGTCCCTCATCTGTCTGCAAATAGCCCACTCCAAAATTCCCGAGGAATTTCCTGGGGTGTAATTTCTCAGGAAAGCGGTCCCCGTACAGGTACCAGGTCATATTGGGGGCGTTACTGAAGCGATAGGCCATTGCCGTTAGACTGCCATTGCAATAGGGCGCTGTCACATTCTTCCTTTGCAGATCGGCTTCGCCGGTAAAATGGCTACCCGTCATTTGATACTGATGTGTTTCGGTATTGCCGGTGGAAACCCATTTTTCGATGATATTATTTTTCCCTTTCCTGGTGGAATAATGATACATATTCCCTTTCAGGCCCATCACCCAAAAGGAAAAATCTGCCAGTTCTGGAAAGAGAAAATTTACCAAACCATCGGAATGCGGCGGCAAATAACCGATCACGCCGGTATTGGCATTGATGAACATTGCCTGCTCCACAATTTTCCCGGGAATATTTATTTTAAGATCGAATTCTGTCGGGAAACAGAGTGGTTGCTCATGTGGCACAATATTGCGCGGCTCTGATCTGCCGGTCAATACAGGAGCCTGTTTAATGGCATTTCGCCAGGGGATCACGCCAATGCTATCCCTGCTGCTTCTCCTACCCTGCGCCAGCCCCTGTTCTGCAATAAGCAAACTGATCAGTACAACCAGGAGAATATTTCTCATTACTGAAGGATTAAAGTTTTAGAAATTCAACTCTGCGGTTCTTTGCTTTTCCATCGGCAGTGGTATTGCTGGCAACCGGCTGTGATTCTCCTTTTCCATCCGTCTGGATCCGGGAGCCGGTCACTGCAAAATTTTCCGTGATATAGTTCTTCACGGCTGCAGCCCTTTTCTGCGACAAAGCCAGGTTAGCGGCATCCGCTCCATCATTATCCGTGTGGCCTGTGATCTTTATTTTCAAAGACGGGTTCTTCTGCATGGCTTCGCCGAACTGGTTGATAACGGAAAAAGATGCAGCCCTGATCTTATCGCCGTTCACATCAAACAGGATATCATTGGTCACCGCTTTTCCTTCTTCCATCAATTGTTTGATCAACAGGCTGCGGGCATCAGTTTCGGCAGAAGCGATACGAACATTGCTGATATACATACCGGTTTCAGAAGCGGGGATCACGGCATTATTGTTCAGAAAAAAATATCGCATATTATCGGTTAGTGCGCGGGGCAGATCGATGATCTTATTATCATCCAGGTAAAGCCTGATGCGTGATTTGTTTACTGCGATAGCCACATGCAGCACTTTGTTCACATAAGATGTAAGCGGGAAATTGCTTTTGTTGCCGATCACATCATTCTTCAAACCATACTCGAGTGTTTTACCATCTTCCTCTGTATAGCGGTGCAGGTTGATGAAAAAACGATCTTTATAAAACATGTCCTCCCGCAAAATATCGCGCACCTGTGTAAGTCCGAATTGAATGAACGGCGTGCTGCGCTCTCCTTCAGACCTGAGGAAAAGATCGAATTCGATGGTACTGTTTTCAGGAAGCGGCTTATTCAATACCGGGGTAATAATGCAATTATGAACAACATCAAGCCAGCGTCCTTCCAGTCCGTCAATAGTAACGATCTTCCCGCTACCATTGGTATTCCACTGTGCAGGGAAGTCGCCCATTGCATCTTTCTCAAAATTGTCCGCAAACAAAACGGTTCCTCCGGGTACGAAGTCCGTTGCACTGTTCACATTCTTTGCGGTTCCGCTGTTATTGGTGGTGCCTGTACTTCCCTTCCTTTCAGCCGTTGCCTCGATGTTTCTGCCAGTCCCCTGCTCTTCCTCAGTGGTAGATTTCTTGTTGTTTTTGTCCTTTTTTTTGAACAGGTTTCCGATCGCCCTTCCGGTTTTTGAAAAGGCAGAGTCGATCCCTTTGTCCACTGATTCATCCACCTTGTATCCGGTTTTATCTTTAGCCCTTTGCTCAGCCCTTTTGGGGAGGTTCACCTGTGCATGTATGGTAGATACAGCTGCCAAAAGAATGGAAAGGATAAGAAAACGTTTCATGATTATAGATTTTTGAAAAGGCTGTCATGTTGGGCAGGACAGCCTCTCCGGTTGAGAACTTTCTATTTGCAGATCCAGTTGCTGTTTACTTCAGCAGATGATTTGGTGAGCCTGTTATTGCTGTAATTACTGTCATCATTATTATCGTTGCCATCGATATAGATATCAGGATCGAAACCGATCACGAGTACATATTTGGGAGGGAATTCACCTTCAGCGGGAGATGATCTGTTCCAGGTTCTGGTATACGACACTTTGACTACAGCGCCGGGAGCCAGGTTCTGGAACGACTGTGAAGCCACCAGCTGGAGTCTGCCGCCATTATCTTCATACAACAAAGCCGACTGCTGGTTGGCGCCGGAGGTCCAGGCCAGTCCACCAGTATTCTTTACCACACCTTCAACAATTACAGAGCCATTGAAGCGGTCTTTGCATTTGACAATGGTAAAATTGATGCTGCTGGCAGTGAGATCGATCTTCTTGATCATGATCTTCTTCATCTGTGCATCGGTCAGCTGGATATGCGCGGGGATCTTATTACTGACAATCGATTTGCGCATGTTGGCAGGAATGGAAATCTGTGCGATGGCAGCGGCTGAAAACACGATCAGCATCAACAGCAGGCTGCTTCTTTTGTGAATAGAGGAATACTTTTTCATAATTGTATTTTCCGGGTTATAAAAGGATAATTCTACAACCCAAACCTACAATCACAACAAAAGGCAATCAACTACATATCCATGTAGCCGCAATACGGAAGACTGTAATAATGGAATTACACAAGCTTATCCCTGATAGCGCGGGAAACCGCTTCAGTAGCGGAATGGACGTGAAGTTTATCGTAGATCTTCTTGATATGGAAGCGAACAGTGTCTATACTGATGCGCAGTTCCGTGGCGATCATTTTGTAACTGAATCCCTTCACCAATAACTGGAGAATGGCAGTTTCCTTTTCTGAAAGATTGCTTTTTTCCTGTTCTGTATTGACGGCTTTGGGCACCATCTGCAATACTTTCCTGGCAACGGACCCCGTCATGGGTGCGCCTCCGGCCATCACCGTCCGGATAGCGCCGGGAATTTCGCTGGTTGCATTTTGTTTGAGGAGATAACCGGAAGCGCCGGCGCAGATCGCTTTGAAGATATTATCATTATCATCAAAAACAGTCAGCATGATCACAGGCAATTGCTGGTTGAACTGCCTGATCCTTTGAACGGCCATCACCCCATTTATTACCGGCATATCAATGTCCATCAGCACTACATCTGGCTGCAACTCCTTTACATCAGTTTCCACTGTTTCAGCATTCGGCATTACAGCCAGCAGCAAAAAATCATCTTCTGCCATTATCAACGCTTCAATGCTGGTCCGCAGCGCCTCATTGTCATCGTATACCAGTACTTTAATTGCCATA
Organism: Pseudobacter ginsenosidimutans; assembly: GCF_007970185.1. Lineage (NCBI taxonomy): Bacteria > Pseudomonadati > Bacteroidota > Chitinophagia > Chitinophagales > Chitinophagaceae > Pseudobacter > Pseudobacter ginsenosidimutans. The sequence goes on from NZ_CP042431.1 coordinate 7,040,310, forward strand.
TTTTAAAAGTAAACAGCTTATGTTTTATGTCAACTACATGATCATGTAATGGGGATCTGCAGATCTATTTTTGTACCAGCACCCGGAGCTGAATCAATCGTCAGCACCCCATTCAAAGCCTGGGCACGGGCTTTCATATTATGCAGGCCATTGCTGCTGCGTGTAATGCCAGTGTTGAAGCCTGTTCCATTATCGCGGACCATCAGACTGATCTGCTGATCATTTCTTTCGATGACCACCTCCACTTCCGTTGCCTCCGCATATTTCGCAATATTATTGATCGCTTCTTTATAGATCAGGAAGAAGTCGCGGCGCTGCTGCATGTCCAGACTGATATCCAGCAACATTTCATCCACACTGATTGCAGTTTGGATATTCCTGCATTCCAGTGTCTGGGCTGCATATTCCCTCATCCGGACGACCATATTTTCCATTTTATCGTTTTCCGGTTTCACGGCCCACACGATATCGCTGATGCCCTGCTGGGCTGCGGCGGACTGTTCTGTGATCTTTTGAATGAAGGCAGAAGCTTTCGTATTGTCTTTCTGCAGGTTCTTACCGGAAACTTCGGAAAGGATCCTGATGCTGGTAAGCGTGGACCCGATCTCATCGTGCAGGTCTTTGGCGATATTGTTACGCACTGCCAATAATGCTTCCTGTTCCTGTATCTTCCGTTTCAACTGGTAACGGTTAAAAAGAAAATATCCAATGATGGAAAGCAGCACAAGCCCCGACAGCAGCAGGTTGCGCACCGTGCGTGAACTTTTCAATTGCTTTTCCTGCAACAATTTTTCTTTGGCGGCCAGCTCCAGTTGCTGCTGGTTGTAATTGGCCAGCAATAATTGTTTTTCCAGTTGTTCATCCTGCCGGCTGATCTCTAATTCCTGTACTTCCTTTTCTTTAGACAGCAGATCGATCTCATTTTGTTTTTTCTCAGCCTCCAGCAGGTTGCCTGCCAACAATGCATTTTGTTTTTCTATTTGCAGCGTTTTGATCTCCTGTGCTGCATTGAGGCGAGCGATAAGGTTGTCCTTTTTTTCACTTTCGTATTTCGCTTCCAGGCCGGCAATGGCAGATGCGGTATTTGATTTTATGATGCTATCCCGGTAAAGGATATGGCTATTGAAATTATTATAGGCTTCTTCAAAGTTACCGTGCTGTTTATACAGGAGCGCGCGTTGCAGGTAGAGATCACGCAGATTGAATTTATCGTTCAGGGAGCCTGCCAGTTGCTGTGCCTTGTTGAAATAAGCTATAGCCTGTGTGGAATCTTTTTTTGAGAAAGCCATGCCTGCAGCTATGTATCGGCGTGCAAGCATATGAGGGTCTTTCTTGCTTTTTTCCAGCAAAGCGATTGTTTTCAGCTCATATTCCACCGCCTTGTTGCTGTCTTTCTGCTCACTGGCAATGAGAGAGCTGGTGATATAGGAATGGAGAATGCGGGATTCATCCCCTGATTGTTCAGCATATTTCACACAAAGTTGCTGGTACCTGATCGCTTCCTGGTTGTTCACACCAAGATAGAACTGGCTGAGATTGCAACAACCGAGCGACAAGCGGGCTATATCACCGGCCTTTTCGCGGAGGGCAAGCGATCGTTTTGCGTATTCAATGGTTTTGTTGCGTTGCTTCAGTTCATAATAAACTGTGGCGAGATTATTATAGGCAGCTGCTTTTTCGCCATCGTAGCCTTCTCCCAGCGATTCATAGATATCGATGGACCTGATCAGACAATTGGCCTTCTTATCCAATTCTCCTTTTATCCCGTATGTATAACCGAAATCATTGTATGCAAGCGCTGCATAGCGGGAAGGATGGTTACTGAAATAATGAATGCATTTCTCAAAAAAAGGAATGGCTTCATCGTATTTGTTTCCATACATATTCACCTGCGCCATTTGCATGGCTGTGATTGCAATGATCAGGGAATCTTTCAATTGCAATCCGATGGCGTGTGAACCGGAAGCCTGTTGCGCTGCAGCATCCAGCTCTCCCTTGTCCATAAGAATATCCGTTCTCTCGATGATCGAAAAAGCGATTCCTTTTTTATAGTTTTTTTGTCTGCTGTAATTTTCAGCGATAGTGCAATAATGGAGAGCCGAATCGTACCCGGAAGATGAGAAGAATTCCTCTGCTTTGGCAATTAGATCGAAAACGCGAACAGAATCCCTAACATGCAATTGCGCCCTGGAAGCAGTTCCAGTCAACAAGATGGCAGGTATCAGCCAATACAGATGCTGCCTGAATTTCATGAGGCGAGGGTGTTTACGGGCAAAAAGTACAACTAAAATCCGTGATTAGCCAATCCCCGCTTCAAAATAAAAAGTACTATTCCGATTTCAGGCTTCTGGCCGGATTGGCTATTGCAGCCCTGAGCGACTGAAAGCTAACTGTAACCAAAGTGATCAATAATGTACCCAGTCCTGCCAATAAGAATATCCACCAGGATACAGGAGCCTGATAATGATAATTCTGCAACCATGTTTTGGTAAAGAAATAAGCCGATGGCATGGCAATGAGCAGTGCAATAAATACCAGCACAATGAATTCCTTCGACAATAATTGCCAGAGACTGTATACAGATGCGCCCAGCACTTTTCTTACACCTATTTCCTTAGTTCTTTGTTCAGCCATGAAGGATGCCATTCCAAAAATACCAAGGCAGGAGATAAAGATGGCCAGTATCGCAAAACAGGTAGCCAATTGACCAATCCGTTTTTCATCCGCAAACTTATTCCCGAATTCCTCATCTGCGAATTTGTATTCAAAAAGTTCCTGCGGTGCATATTTTTTACTTGCCGCCTGAATGGAAGCGATCGATTCCGCAGTAGTTTTGGCAGGATTCAATCTTATATTGATAATACCTCCCACTTCGGATTGCAGGTTGAAAATGGTTGGTTTCACAGGTTCATAGGGTGATTCCATCACCATATTCCTGATCACACCAATGATATGATATGTATTACCATACTGTTGAATGGTTTTTCCCACTGGTTTTTGAAAACCCATATAGGCAGCTGCGGCTTCATTAATGATAATGGCGGCAGAGTCTGTTGCAAACTGGTTGCTGAAATCCCTTCCATCTGCAAATTCAAATCCAACTGTTCTCCCATACTCCGCTGTTGCGCTCACTGTATTGAACCTGGCGCTGACACTTGCGTCCATCCCTTCCCAGGTATAGCCATTATTGAAATGATTATTCTCGGTTACGGGCGTGTTGGATTCCGCCATTTCCAGGATCGTTCCCTGCTGCAGCAGTTCATTTCGCATTACAGAAAAGTTATTGTGGTAATCCATTGTCTTCATCAGGATGGTGATCAGCCCCTGCTTGCTATATCCGGTGGGGCGGGACCTCGCAAACTGGATCTGCCTGAAAACGATCACTGTTCCAATAATTAGAATAATGGAAACAGTAAACTGGACCACTACCAAAACCCTTCTTGATGTTGTGGCGGAACGGCCTGCTTTGAAACTTCCTTTCAAAACCTTTATCGGCCTGAACGAAGAAAGATAGATCGCAGGATAGATACCAGCCAGCAAGCCGGTAAGCAAGGTAAAAGCAATACCTGCCAGCCAGAAATAAAGATTGCCGGATGGAAGAATGATCTGTTTTCCTGAAATATCATTGAAGAATGGCAGCGCAACGATAACTATTATCTGGGCAACTACAAAAGCAAGTACTGCCATTAGCACAGACTCGCTGAAGAACTGCCTGATCAGTTGTGAACGCATCGAACCAATTGTTTTTCTGATCCCCACTTCCTTTGCACGCTTCTCGCTCCTGGCTGTGCTCAGGTTCATGAAATTGATACAAGCCAGCAACAACACAAATCCTCCGATAATGGCAAACATCCAGACATATTGTATACTCCCTCCGGCACTGATGCCATTCTCGAACTTTGAATACAGATGCCACCGGCTCATGGGATGGAGCAGCATTTCCGGTCTTTCAATTTTTGCCGTTTGCGCATCGATATGGGACAGCTTAACATTCCTGATCTTGTCAGACACCTGTTGCATGTCTGCATGCGCAGCCAACTGTACAAATACCTGGAATGATTTATTGTACCAGTTGTTCTCATTGCCATTCACCCAGGTGGTAAGGTCGCGGAATGGTGCAATGAACGCAACATCCCTGAAAGAGGAATTTGCAGGAAAATCTTCGTAAACACCCACCACCTGCTGGTTCCGGTTAGCATCGATCGATATTGTTTTTCCAATGGGATCTTCATTTCCATACAGTGCTTTGGCAACAGAATTCGACAGCAGCACAGTTGAATATTCTTCAAATCCTTTGAAACTACCTGCAAGCATTCGCAAACTGAGTATGGCAGGCGCATCTTTCTCCATATAATTTCCCTGTGTATTGATCTTTTTCTCACCTGCAGTCACCATGCTGTTCATGGTCCAGGAAGACAATACCACATGAGTGAAATCCTCTTTGTATTTTGTCCGCAGCTCTGCCGCCAATGGTATCACATTGCCCTTATCCGTACTGACCTGGCCGTTCAGGGTTTCAGTTTGCATCACCTGGGCAATGCTGTTATAGTTGCTGAAGGATTTGTTGAAACTCAATTCATTCCAGATCCATAATCCGATCAACATCGAAATGGCCATTCCTACCGACAATCCGGCAATATTGATGAAGGAGTTTGTCTTGTTGACAATAATGTTTCTCCAGGCAGTTTTGAAAAAGTTCCGGTACATAGGTTGAAGTTTAGCATTCCACTTTTCTCAAAGAGGAAAACGGAAAAAGAAACACCAGTAACGTGCCAGAGATATAAGTGGCTATCATTTAAACTTTTGCGGATAAAGCTGCAAAAATGGACTGTCCGCTTGTGATACAGGAAGAGTTCAGTTTTGCATTTCCATAATCCCATTAATTATCCACAGAAAGAATCAGCATTTCAATAAAACGTAATTTAGTTTTTATTCGTACCATTAAATCTGCACACCTAATTTATGGGATTCTTCAAGAAAATCTTCGGCAAATCAGCACCTGAAACAGCTCCGATCGAAAAAGACAAAGTGCCGGTTTATCCCATGATCAAAGATGCACGCTGGCAGGGAATTTCATTGGCTGTGCATTTACCCTTCGTAAAATTGGGAGATAACCTTGACCTGGCTATTGTTTTTCCCCAGGATGCAGGCGACAGATTCGAATACATCACTCCCCATGACCTGCAAATTGAAGCCATAAAAAACAACTTTGAAAAATGGCAATCGAATATCGATGAGTATCCTTATGAGATTGAAATTTCAGAACAACTCAACAGGCGGGTAATTTTTGCATCAGGCTCAGACCACTCTTCAGAAAAGATCCTTTCTTCTGCATTCCTTGCCGAAGCCTGCCGCGTACTGAATACAGATAAACTGATCATCTCTGCACCACGCAGAAGATGTCTGATGATCACCAGCTATTATGAAAACTTTCAAATGCTGGAAACATTTTTCCATTTACATTTTATCGCTTACCGGGAAGATGATTATGGAAACGAAGTGATTACGGAAATGGTGTTTGTTTCAGATAATAACAAGGTACAGTATGCGGTACCGTTAGGTTTCCGGATCAACATGTATGAGAAAGATGGGCAAAGAAAACTGGTATACTCCACAATGGATGATCTGTTTGACGAGAATGGTCAGATCAATTTTCAAAATATCATCGAAAGAAATAAGATACCTGTTAGCTATCCATAAAAAAAGACCCGCCATCAGGCGGGCCCTTAGTCAAAATATTATGGAAAAGTTATCAGGCTTCTTTCAATAGCTTCATAAACAATGCAGCCTGCTCCTTGGTTTTAATTACCTGGTGGAGTGATGAATGCGCTACAACGGCTTTGGGCTCAGATTTCTTACCCTCCTGCTTTGCTTTTTTTGTCAGCGCGGCTACCTTACGAGCTATTGTTTGTTTCATACCAAAAATTATGTGGGTTGATTCAAATGTACGGCTTTTTTCAATTATTGTGTATTTCCGCCTCTTTGTTTCAGGTTAAAGATGAAGTAATTGTACATATGGTCCTGGCTCACCTGTTCCCCCTTCCTGATCCGGAAAGGATAAGGCATAATATCCTCAAAATCAAAGGGATTATCATATTGGGTCTTACCAAAACGAGTGATCCGGACATAATATTTCACGCCAAACATCCTGAAATACTTGTCCAGAAAGTTAAAGTTCCTTTGCAGCGCCCGGAAATAGAAATAGGCCCTGGCATTGTCTGAGCCATCGATGCCCAGGTAATGATCGGGATTGTTCTTAAGGTATGCGTAAGCTGAAAATAGAATAGTGGAAAAAACTTTCGAATAATCGGAGTGGGTAAGTTCAGCTTTGTCGTTGATCTTACCTCTTGCATTCAGCGGGCCGAAACTGATATTGTAAACGTTCGGCAGCAGCACATGACATTGGTTGCTGATCTTCACGCTGAGTGAAATATCCCTTCCATTATCCAGTTTGGAATTGAAATAACTGTATCGCAGGTCCTCAGAGATATTCTCTATTTCGTACAGCTCATCAAAATCAATCTTCGGTGAAACAGCCATTGGTTTTGTCCTTTTCAGTAAAAATAAAAATAATCGGCGGACCTGTCTAATTACTTATAGCAGGCTTGCAATGATCACCCCTAACACAAACAACGTAATCCCTGTATATAGTACATCTTTTTCTTTGATGAATCCGATAATGGAAAAAACGATCCGCGCAATGGGGGTTGCTATCAATACCAGAACACCCACCTGGATAATAGCCCTGCCACTTCCCTTGCCGGCATATTCGAAGATCATGGCCAGGTTGGTGAATTGTTTTGGCTCGCCGCTGAAGCTCCGGAAAGCCGGCTGTTCATGACCGTGACGAGCCAGGTAGATGCCGCCGCCCACCAATACGATGGCTGCACTGAGCAGCACACCATAACGTAACAGGTTGCCCATGGCAGTTTCTATGTTCCTGTCTGAATAATTATCCAATGCTTTCATATTACAGACGGTTGGTGATGCCATTGCAGATCATCTGGAAGGCCAGAAAAAGAACTACGATAGCAAAGAATATTTTCAACCATTTCGTTTTTGCTTTCACCAGGAGTTTCGATCCTGCAAATGCGCCTGCCAGCACACCGAGTAATACGGGCATGCTCAGGCCGGGATCGATATAACCCCTGCGAAGATAGATGCCGGCGCTGGCCGCTGCCGTTACGCCGATCATGAAATTACTGGTAGTGGTACTTACTTTGAAAGGTATCTTCATGATCCTGTCCATGGCAATTACCTTCAACGCTCCGGAACCAATTCCCAGCAATCCCGAGATCACACCTGCTATATTCATCATAAAAAACCCTCCGGCCACATTGCGGACAGTGTAAGGTTGCGGCCCTCCTGCAGTTGGGAAAGTATTATTGAGCCTTAGGGCTGCAGCATATTTTCCGGAAGGCGCTGTATCTATTTGTTCATGGTGTTTCGAAAAAGATGTAATGGCGGAGAAGATAAGGATACCGCCAAAAACGATCGCGATCCAATGAGTAGGTACATAGGTAGCGAGAAATGCACCGATAATGGCGCCAATAGTAGTAGCTACTTCCAGGAACATGCCGAGCCTGATATTGGTGATGCCTTCCTTCACGTAAGCCGCTGCCGCGCCGGAAGAAGTGGCGATCACGCTGACCAATGATGTACCAATTGCATAATGAATATCCACTTTGAAAACAAGTGTGAGCAGGGGAATCAATACCACACCACCTCCCAGGCCGGTAAGCGATCCTACCAGTCCGGCTGCCATAGAGCAGGCAAATAGAATAATGGAAAAAAGAATTATCGTCACGGGTAACCGGGAAAGGTTCAAATATAGGAAATATCTGACCTGTGATCCCTCACTTCATTTGCACATGAATATGATCATCATGGCGGATGGCGCGGCATCCATGGAAACGGATCTTTTTGCTGGTGATTCCGAGCCTTGTTTTCAGATGAGGCTCTATAAGGATCCTGTCGATGGTTTTACTTGCAGCGAATTTATTTACCAGCAATGCAGTGCGTGTACTGTCGAATATGAAATTTTTATGATTGCCCTGCGGGATGATCTCGTCAAGGATATTGTATTGCCAGTGCCCATCTGTGCCGCAGATCAATGGAAAATCAGATTCACCCGGACGTGGCTTCTCACTGATGCCATAACCGAGAAAGGAAGGCGCATCCACTACCGGCTTTTTTGTTTTTACATCCAGATAGTGAAAGGCAATGTCCAGTTTTTTTCCATCACCATGACTGCGATGCGGCCATAAGGGAAAATGATTGATGAGCGGAAATGCTCCATCCAGATATTGGATCACCACGCCTGGTGATTCTTTCTGCATACGTTCCGCGGTTTCAATCACAGCAGCACGAACCTCCGGTCTTACATAATGGCGATTGAAAATACAACCGGGCAAACGCAAGGGTTTCACATGCGGCTCCGAGAATACCGGCATCGGCACCCTGTTGAATGCCCTCGCAGCAAAAGGCAATAAGGCAATATTTACAAAAAAATATAAAACGAGAAAAGCAGAGGTTTTCCAGAATCCCCGCCAAAACACGGACTCAGTCCGGTTATTGATAAACTTATGTGAAAGGAAAGAGAGCAATAAGATCAAGCCTCCCACCTGCGTGAAAAAAGTAAGCAGGGCCAGCAAAATGATCAGCAATAATATTTTCAGAGCAACAAGAAAGATTCGCATATGGATCAGGGATTGCTCCAAAATAATCAGAATTTTCTCAATCCGGAATATTGAGGTCAATCCCTGGTCCTAATTATTTCTTAAAGCGGCAATTCTCTATACAGCACGCAGCGGCTGCTTCTTATCCGGCGCGATCAGGCTAACGATATATGCAGTGGTCACGCAAAGCAATACAGCTGCTGCAGGATACAGGAAGAAATTGATCGCACCTGAATCCTGGATGAAATACAAAGCTATTGCACTCACAACAAAACCTGCCATCACTCCCCTGCTGTTGATCTTCGGGAAGAAAATACCAGCCAGGAACATCCCTGCCAGACAGCCGCCAAACAGTCCGATGATCTTCAGGTACTGGTCCCAGATACTGGTATTGTTCAGGAACACCATATAGATGGCGATCAGGCAACCCAATGCCCCCAATACTACTGTTGTGTATCGTGCAAAAATGAATTGTTGTTTATCGGTGCTCGATGGTTTGAAATGTTTGTAGAAATCGGTAGTAACAACAGTGGCGATCGAGTTCATGCTGCTGCTGATGGTGCTCATGGTGGCTGCAAACAATCCGGCGATCACCAGTCCTGCAAGGCCCGTAGGCAGTTCCTGCGAAATATACCAGGGGAACACATCGTCCACCCGTCCGTTTGGATTCAGGGATGCAGGGTTATGCCTGAAATACACCCAGAGCGCAGTACCTACCATGAAGAAGATCAGAGAAGCGGGGATCACCAGCACAGCATTGGTGTAGATAGATTTTCTTGCTTCCTTTTCCGATGATGTAGTGAGATATCGTTGCACCACCACCTGGTCTGAAGAATAGGTGACCAGTTGCGTGAGGAAACCGCCTACAAGCACCACCCAAAGTACAGGTTGTGTAATATCGGATTCCAGGATCGCCATGCGGAATTTGTTTTCGGAAGCAGCTTCACTGAAGAGTTGACCGAATCCGCCATCGAGTGAATTGGCAATGAAGACCAGACAGCAGAATGCTCCGCCAAGCAGAACGCCCACCTGCATCACTTCGGTCCAAACCACAGCCTCGATGCCGCCAGCCACACTGTAAGCGGTAGTGATGAGGCTCACGCCAATGATACAGGCGAAAATATTGATGCCGGTCACTGCGCTCAATACCAGTGCTGGCAGGTAGATCACGATACCGAGCCTGCTGATCTGGAAGATCACGAAAGTGAGGCTACCGGTGATCTTCACTGCCGGACTGAAACGAACCTGCAGGTACTCGTATACACTGGTTAGTTTGAGTTTTCTGAAATAAGGTAAATAGAAATATACAACGATGGGCGCCACTGCAACGATCATCAGATTGTTCAGAAGATAAACCCAATCAGTAGCGTATGCTTTTGCCGGGATGGCGATAAAGGTCAGCGCACTCAGTTTGGAACCGAAGATGCTGAGACCGGCAGCCCACCAGGGGATCTTGCCGCCGCCGAGAAAGAAATCGCTTGTATTGCTTTCCATTTTTCTCGATACAAAAACACTAATTCCGATTACCAGCATAAAGTAGATGGCCACCACTCCCCAATCGATCCAACTGAATTTTCCTGGTGGATGAACAGGTGTTCCCATCAATACTTTGGGAGTGCGCACTGCGGGCCTCACTTCTCCGGAAGGCAGTACCAGGCTGCCATTCCAGACCACCGCCGGAGTGGTCACGGGCGCCCAGGTACTGCTGTTCGGATCCGCCGCTGCGGTTGATCTCTTTTCTGTTAATACGGTATCAGCCTGTGCCCAGGTATTAGTGATGGTATTATAACTCCAAACAATATCCGAAAAGCCGGGGTGATTGTCTTTCAACTCTGCATTCTTATCTGCCAGCTTGCCGTGATCACCACCTGCAATGAGCAGGTGGGATTGTCCGAATGCAAATGCAGGGCTGGGTGCAGCCACTGCAGGCTCGGGCAGATCGGCCAGTTGTTGCCAGCCTTTTTCAGGATTGTATTTCCAGGCATCTTTCAGGTATTTGCGTTTTAACTGCTGATCAGCATTGTCCTTGTACAAATGTGCGCCGCTGAATACATAGAGCTCATTGTTGAGTGTGCCGGTTACTGCCAGTATACGGGATGGACCGGGAAATGATTTTTCGGTTATCCATTTCTGTTGATCCTTCGGTGCACTGAGATCAAGGCTCAGGCATACGTTTGAAGCTTCGGTAGATTGAGGGGTTTCAGTTCCTCCGATCACATAAGCTTTATTACCGATGAGCACACCGCTGCCATTGGCCAGTGGATGCGGCAGTGATGGAAGTTTCTCAGTTTCTATTTTTCCATTATTATATCTGACCAGGAAGGATTTCGCATGATGGCCTGCGGCGTCGCTGCCACCGATGCAGACCATTGCATCTTTCCAGGTGAGCGATACGCCATAGCCGAGCGGCATGGGCAGTTTGCCGGCCTCTTTCCATTGTCCTCCGGGCTTGTCCAGCGCAAACACTTTATCGTACCAGACTTTTGTAGAACCGGTCCAGGGAGCGCCGCCGTCGGGAAAATTGGCGCCTCCGGCTACCAGCAGTACATTATTGCTCACTCCGGCAAATGCGCCGGCAAAACCAAAACTATCGGGTAAGGATGGGAGCAGTTTCCAATCCATATATGATGCGCCCTGTTCCTGCGCTTTAGTAGTTTTCATCAGCATTCCTAACATCAATACAATTACAAGAAACTGTTTCATCCGCGTGAGGGTATTACCGGTCCGGGTTTATAAATTGAACAATGCCGATACTTCAGCATCCGTGAAAGCTCTTTTGTAAATGATCAGGTCATCGATCATTCCAGTATAAAAATTGCTCATGCTCGTCAATCCTTCCTGGGCGCCGATCTTGAACAACTGACCTGCACCGGTAACTGTTTTCACTGCACTGGTGGTCATTTCTTTTACTTTCACTCCATCAATATACACTTTTGTAAGCAGCCCATCGCGTACACAAACGATATGGTGCCATACATCGTCGTTCACTTTTCCTTCAGTGGCCATACTGATAATGGCAGAACCTGGATTCTCTGTATTGAAGCGGAGGAACTGGGTGGTGGCATTGTCATTCATCCGCAACCAGCTCTGATTGTCGCCGGAGCCATTCTTTCCACTCTCCTGCCAGATCATCATCCTGGCTGTGCCTCCTGATTTCATCCAAACACTGATGGAAAAATTATTGGCGCCGAGATCGAAATTGGAGCTGGGGGTACTCAACCATGCAGATCCGTTGAAGTAACCGGCATTGCCTGTAACGCCTTTCCTGTCTGCATTTGCGAAGCCTACTGCACCAGTTTGAGTAATAGCTGCATTGCCGGGGCCCACTTCTGCGTAACTGTTATTGAATGGAAAGAAGCCGATCAGGTCCGTTCCGGGAACTACCAGGATGTACGCTTCCTTTTCCGCGGTGGAGTTTTTGCTGGTATTATTGGCCACCAGTTTCACCTTGTACCTGCCGGGTGTATTGTATTTTATTTTCGGATGTTGATCGGTTGAGCTTGCAGGTGTTCCTCCATCGAAGGTCCAGGTCCAGCCGGTAACGGTGCCAAGACTTTCATCTTCGAATTGTATTTCGCCGCCTGCCCAGGTAGCAGTGTTCACTGCTCCAAACTCAGCAGTAACAGCTGTGATATCGATGATGGTGATCATCTTCTCCACTGTTTTCTCGCCACTGTATTCAGGATTGGTAGTTGCCAGCTTTACTGTGTAGATGCCAGGTACATCAAATTTGATACCCGGGCTCTGTTCTGAGGATGTGATGGGTGTTCCTGTTTCCGGCGTGAAGGTCCAGCTCCAGGTGGAAGGAATGCCGGTGGTCTTATCTGTGAAAGTAATGGTCTCACCCTGCAGCGCAGTTGTTTTGCTGGCAGTGAAATCCACTACCAGCTGATTATACCCTACTTTGATGAATCCAGTTTTTTTGGTAGTGGCGGAGTTGGCTGTATTGCTGATCTCGAGTGTTACCTCGTATGTACCGGGCTGCATGTATTTTACAGCAGGGCCGCTGAGGTCGGAGGTAGCTGGATCACCGCCCTGGAATGTCCATTTCCATCTGGAAGCAGGACCTGCAGAGAGATCGGAGAAATTGACTGTTTCCCCGGCCAGCACTTCCTGCTTGTCTGAAGTGAAATCAGGCGTGATACTCATATCCTTGTCCTTTTTACAGGAACCGAGAACAGCGGTGATGGCAATCAGTACCAAAATTCTTTTCATACAGGTAATCGTTTTGGTTTATTTGGCGGCAGTGATCAATGCACTGCCGGTTGCGGGTTGTTGATTGTACATTTTTCGAGTGTATCGAAGAATCGAATTTCATTCAGCATTTCCTGCAGGTGCGCGTACTCTTTTTCAGTGAGGCTCACCAGTGGCAGCCTGCATGAACCCAGATCATAACCGAGCATTTTTGTGATGGCGCGCTGCGCGGGAATGGGTGAATACTTCACAAAACGGCGGATCATTTCAACCGACTGCAATTGCAGGTCCCTGGCCTCTTCCAGCTTTTTCTCCTTAAACGCTTCCATCATGCGGAGATAAAGCGGCGCGGCAAAAGTGTAGGTACTTCCGATGGCTCCCTTTGCTCCCACCATCAGGGCGCCGAGCAACATTTCATCGTATCCATACAGCACATCGAATTTTCCATTTTTATAGTTCAGACAGGCCTGGAATTCATGTTGTGTATGGGCAGTGTACTTGATGCCTGCAAGATTCGGAATGGCATCTTCTCCCAAACGGAGGAATTCCACCATGTCCATAGCCACGCCCGTGAGCACAGGCAGGTGATAATAATAGAATGGAAGCGATGGCGCTGCAGAAGCGATGGCGGCCATGCTGTTGACGAGTTGCTGCACATTGGCAGGTTTGAAGTAAAATGCAGCTACTGATGAAATAGCATCCGCACCTGCCTGAGCCGCATGTGCAGCCAGTTTCCGGCATTCGGAGATGGATGTATGTCCTACATGCACCCAAACTTTGATCCGTTTGTCGGCCGCTGCAATGTAGGCTTCCGCCACCTGCATTCTTTCTTCCACTGTGAGGTTTGGCCCTTCTCCGTTGGTGCCGCACACAAATACGCCACTGATACCTTCACGCACCAGCTTATCCACCAGCTCAGGAATGACCTGGAGATTCAGTGATCCGTCTTCTCTGAATGTGCCGAATGTGGCTGCAATTAATCCCTCTGTTTTCATCGAGTGTATTTTATTTTTTTAACCTGTCTTTTCCGTTGGTGAGCCAATCGATATTGAAGCTCTGTAACACCAGGGTGTATTTAAAATCCTTTCCTGGTGAATTATTGGTTTCGTATAAACAGTAAATGGTTCCGTCTGCTCCTACAGCCAGGTCCGAGTATCCGGATGCACCGGGATTGAGCACGCGTTTGACGGGAAATGTTTTTCCTTCATCGTAGCTGAGTTTGGCAGTGAGGTTGCGGCGCGGTGTTTTTTCGATATGTTCACTATCGGGGTTCACAAACACGATCCTGTTTTTCCCTTTTCCATCTTTTTCCTCCGATACGCGTACAATGCTTGCCATGCAGGGGATTTCGAAGAGATCCTGGTTGTATACCGGCCTGCTCCAGTTGCTGCTGCCATCTTCACTGCAGGAAATGGATTTGCGATGGGGGTTTCCGGGATTCCGCATCATCAGCATCACTCGTCCATCATTGAGTTGAACGGCCATGGATTCGTTGGGATTCTTCACGTCTCCGGAACTGTCGGCCACCATAGCGCCGCGTTGCCATGTAATTCCATTATCATCGCTGAACACAGTTACCACAGCGCTGGGATGATGCACACGTTTGGGTGTGGTAGCGGATTTCGCCAGCCATACGGGCGCAAGCAATCTTCCATTTTTCAACTGGATACCATGACCAGGTCCCGGCGCCACCACATTCCAGTTGTAGGAGGGTTTGTAACCATCGAATACTTCGGTGATGTCTGTGGGTTCAGTCCAGGTAAGACCATCATCGGTTGACCTGGTATAGTAAGCGCGCGCATAATCGCGCGCAAACAGTAAGTGTACAGTTCCATCCTCTCCAACAATGGGCGTTGGATTATTGGTGGGCTGTCCTTTCTTTCTTGGCGCGATCACCTGGATGGGTTGCCAGGTCTTTCCATTATCGGTACTACGGCGCAGCAGCAGGTCCATATCGGCCCAGTCGCTGCTGGTTCCGATACGTGCCTCAGTGAAGGCCATGAGGGTTCCTTTCTTACTCATCACCAGGGCCGGAATGCGCATGGATGCATATTCACCGCCAGGTTCAAATACAGGTACGGGTTTGTTGTTTTCGGTTGCACCTATCTGTGATCCATGCCTGCAACCGGCTAAAACAACTATCAGTAAAAAAGGAATAACGAACTTTTTCAACATGCTTATTGTTTTACGAATTCATCAAATGCTACCTGCCGGAAGGCAATGCCCTGGTAGGGCGTACTGGTTCCTCCTTCATACAAGATACCGATATGCGAATCGCTGAGCATCACCAGGTCTGAATAAGCGCTGGGGCCTGCATGCACGCGATAATATTTAGTCCAGGTGGCGCCATTGTCTGCGCTCCATTTGATAGTCATGTTCACACGGGTGGTGCTGGCAGGGTTGGAAAAGAAAACGCTGAATGCATTGTTCACTTTTCCTGAAGTGAGACTTCCCTGGCAAACGGGCTCCACAAGCGCATAATCTGTTTTCATATCTGTAAAGGTTTCGCCGCCATCACTTGAAACGGCTATCCAGCGGGCTGTTCCACCGGAGGCGCGCATATTGAGCTGAAGTCTTCCGTCAGAAAGTTCTGTAACGGTGCTTTCATTTGCTTTGTCTTTTGGGCTGATGCCGCCGATCCTCCAGGTAGCTCCTTTATCATCGGAGAGGAGAACATGGGAATAACCTCGTCCACCGTTGGCCTTTTTCTCTATGAAATCGCAGGGTATCACCATCCTTCCGGCATAGGCTCCGGACTGGATCTGGATACCATGACAAGGTCCTGTTGCATACCAGCCCCATTCAGGGCGTTTAACCGTGCTGGTTATTTCCTGGGCATTAGTCCAGGTAGCTCCGTTATCATCTGACTGTGTAAGATAAACCCTCCGTGTATCTATTGAAGTGCCATCTCCGATCTCTCCGATATGATCATCGCCGTGGTTCCAGGTCATCAGCATCACAATACGTCCTGTTGCCTGATCCACTACGGGAGCGGGATTGCCGCAGGTGTTGCCACCATCGTCCCATACCTTGATGAGCGGCCCCCAGGTCTTTCCCCCATCGGTTGAGCGTTTCAGCACCAGGTCGATATCACCTTCATCAGCACACGAATTCTTCCTCGCTTCTGCAAATGCCAGTACAGTACCATCTTTGGCTTTAATGATGGCCGGAATACGGTAGCAGCGGTAACCATCGGAACGCTCTTTGAAAATATAAAGAGAGTCGGTGGGCAACGAGTTACCGGGTTTGGGAGCCGTTACATCCGGGCCAAGATTATTCTCTTTAGCGGTGCAACTGAATATGCTTATCATAATGGCAACAATGCCTTGTAATCGTAAGATGGAAGAGAATGCTTTTTTCATTCTTTCTGTTTTTGATGGAGGATCAGTTATTGTAACCCTCGGTTTGTTCGAGAAGCGGGTTGAGGTCGATCTGCGTTTTGCGGATCGGAAAGAAAAGTGGAATGGTTTTTCCAACAAGCTTGGGAACTTCCGTGTAGGCATCGATGGTGCCTGCATAATGGAAACGAACAATATCATGCCAGCGTTTCAACTCGAAGAACAGTTCACGGAAACGTTCATTGAAGATCTCTTTTTCCACAGCATCTTTTCCTCTCCCTCCCGGGTACACTCCTGTACCTGCGCGGTTCCTGATCTTCTCAAGTTCGGTAATGGCTTCTTCCGGACGATTCAGTGCGGCCAGGATCTCTGCTTTGGTGAGCAGGAGATCACCGAGACGGTACATGATGATATCGTTATCGTAATAGCGATCATCTGTATGCAATGTGCCGCGGAATTTGTTGTCGAATACCCCGATGGTGGCGCCGCCGTTATCTACAGCGCGGATCACAGACCATGCTTTTCTTTTATCGTTGGCAGCATAGGCTGCTTCAATTTTAGGACTGGGAGAATATACGCTTCTGGCGCCGTTCTTCGCGAAAGCCAGCAGGTCCTTGTTGGCTGCGCTGCTCACAAAGATATCGCGGGGTTTGAGGCGACTTCCATATTGATCTGAGCGCTCATCGCGCTGGAAATGCAGGGCCCAGCTTATTTCTGAATTCTTCTTTTTATCAGTTGCGAATATGTCCTGGAAATTCGTTTGCAGTGAGAGGCCGGCCATCGCTGCATCTACAGCGCCGAGGGCGGCATTGAGATCTGCCTCTCCCCCGTTATGCACTTTTGCCTTCCAGAGCAGAACATCCGCCTTGATGGCTTGCGCCACATTCTTTGAGATGCGATTCTTGTTAGGAAAGCTGGCATCGGGGAATAAAGCGATGGCTTTTTCGAGATCGTCGAGGATCTGGCTCAGTACTGCTGCTTCCGCATCGCGAGCAGGGAATGGAACATTATCAGATTCCGTGGGCAGTAATACGATGGGCACTTTACCCCAGTTCTTCGTCAGCAAAAAATAAATATATGCACGAAGCGTGTAGGCTTCCGCGATAGTTCTGTCTTTTTTAGCCTGGTCTCCGAAAGGTATACCAGGTCCATATTTCAACACCAGGTTGGTATGATGCACCAGGTTATAATGATTGGTCCAGAGTGGTGCGTTCAGGTTGGTGAGGTTTTGTTCGTAAGCCTCGGTGGCAGAACCTTCCAGGCCGGGTATGAAAGCATCGCCACGGTCTTCAAAAAAATATGTACTGTTCATGAGGCCACGGAAATCTGAGTAGATGCCCGTGAGATAACCGGTCACATCACCTTCGGCCTTCCAGTAGATGGCATTGGTGATCTCGGAAACTGGTGTCACTTCCAGTTGTTTGGTACAACCCGTGATGAGCGATGAAGTGATGATGGCGGCAATCAGCAATTTTATTTTCATAATGAACCGATGATAAGTTTTGACAATCGATTAAAGTCCCAGTTTGGCTCCGAAGCTGAACTGCCTCGGTCTCGGATAAGAGCCCTGATCGGCGCCGATGTAGATCTCTGGCATCAGGCCGGTATAGGTAGTGAGATAACCGATATTGTAAACACCGGCAAAGATGTCGATGCTGTTGATGTAGGCTTTGCGCAGTGCAGGCAGCCTGAGTGAATAATTGAAACTTACTTCGCGGAAAGCGAGGAAATCGCCCTTTGAAAAATACAATGAGTTGTTGGTGGAGTAACCGGAGCTGGTGCCGAGACTATTCCCACCACGGAGGTGGTTCCTGTAATTGTAGTCGGCATCACTTTGTACGGTATAGCGGGGGATATCGGCGATATCTCCCTGTTTCTGCCAGACCTTACTGCCAAGCACATCCGATAATGCCATATTGTTGTTGCGGGCACTGGCCATCAACCTGCCGCGGAAAGAGTTGTCGATCACATGTCCGATGGCAAAGTCCATTACAAAACGCATGGAAAGCTTCTTGTACGTGAGCGTATTCACCATACCGCCTGTTTTATCCGGACGGATATATCCCATGAACACCATATCGTTATTATCGATCCTTCCGTTCCCATCAACATCCTGCCAGACAGCATCACCACCAACTTTCAGCCTGCCTGCAGCTTCCACATCGTAAGGCGCATTCTTGGCGTCTTCGTCCGTAGCATATACACCAATGAGGTGATATGCCCAGCGGCCGCCGAAACGCTCTCCTTCCGCCAGTCCGCCCACACGCACATACTGGCCGGAAACGGGATCGTAAATGGTGTTGCCACCGATCCTGTTCTTGTCTTCCGCAGTAGCAGGGAGTTTCAGCACAGTAGAACGGATGAAGGAATAATTCGCATTGAGCGTCCAGCTGAAATTACGTGTACGGATCGGCGTTGCTTCGATCTCGATATCGATACCACGGTTGCGGATGGACCCGTAATTGCTCTTGATGGTAGCAAAACCGGTAGATCCATCCAGCGGTTTATCGAAGATCCGGTCACTGGTAACTTTATTGTAAAAATCGATATTGATACCAAGGCGATTATTGAATAATCCGATCTCCACGCCAGCATCAAAAGAAGTAGTGGTTTCCCAAACCAGCGTATTGTTGGCAAGAATGGTATTGAGGATCCCTACTTCACCTCCGTAAGTATAACCAGCCGCGTAGCCGCCCTGGGAATCCAGTGGATCGATCTCATTATTGCCAGTTTGTCCCCAGCTGCTGCGCAGTTTGAATTTCTGAACAAAGGGTTCGATGGCCGCCCAGAATTTCTCATTGTGCATATTCCATCCTGCAGACACACCGGGATAGAGGCCCCATTTGTTTTCCTGGGAGAATTTGCTGCTGCCATCGCGACGCAGGCTTGCGGCAATCATGTAACGTTTATTGTAATCATAGGTAGCCCTGCCGAAATAACTCATCATGATGTCCGTTCTTTCACGGGAGGTGATGCGTTGTGTTTCCGGTGCAGTAGCATTCAAGGTTTTGATATAATCAGTGGGCGCACCTCTACCGCTGCCGCTCATACGATATTCGTAGCGATTGATGTAACTGGCGCCGAATACGGCATTCAGGTTATGCTTGCCAATTGATTTATCGTAGTTCAGCAATCCATCCAGCTGGCTCTGCCGGTCGTAGTTATGAGCGGCTGTTACTTCCCTGTTAGGATTCACTTCATTGAAGGCTTCGAATCTTCCTTCAATACCTTCTGTAGTGAACCAATAGAAAGATGGCATGAAAGAAAGTCCTGGTATGATATTCACGGTAGCTCCGAGATTGTAGGTGGCGCGGTTCACCTGGTTCTTGTTGTATTGATCGCGATAATACACTTCGTGATTCCTGTTGCGGAAAGAGGCCACGCCCTCACCGGGAGCGGGTTTGCCATCTTCATACGTCAGGCGGTAAGTGAAAGGCATGGTAACAGAACGGCTGAGTACATTCTGGTAATTGCCGATGCCGTTGGACAAACGGAGCTGGTAATTGAAATTGGCATTCAAGGTAACCGCTTCGCTGAGCTTGTAAGTACCGTTAAAGAGCGCGCTGTAATTCTTGTACCAGGTGCCGAGCACGATCCCTTTCTGATCGAGATGACCGAGACCAAGATAGTAAGTGGCTTTGTCCGTACCCCCTCCGATATTGAAATCGAACTCGCGCCTGTAAGTATTCTGGAATGTGACGTCCTGGTAATTGGTTTCTTTGAAGAGAAGCTTTTTCCCGGTAACAGGATCATCCATTGTTTCCCATCCCTGGTTATCGATAAGGTCTGAAACATAGTCTGCGCCATAGTTCTGGATGTATGTATCAAGGAACTCAAGCGTGCCTTTCGAATTGCGCGCATTGCCGGTAGACATACCATAACGGCCACCGGTAAGGAAGAATTCCGGATTCGTTTTGTTGAACTGCTGGATATTCCGGCGGGTTACATACACGTAATCGCGTGCACTGGTGAAATCATATTCCTTACCCTGGGTTTCGATACCGTTGGTGTATTTGAAATTGATGACAGGTTTACCCCGACGGCCTGATTTTGTTTTGATGATGATCACGCCATTGGCGGCTCTTGCGCCATAGATAGCAGTGCTGGCCGCATCTTTGAGAACCTGCACTGATTCAATGTCATCAGGATTTATATCGCTGATATTCCTCATTTGTCCAACTATTCCATCCACAATGAAAAGTGGCGCATCGCTTTCGGGAGAAGTGGAGCTACCGCCGCGGATGAAGATCTGGGGATTGGAGCCGGGCTGGCCGTCTGAAATCTGCAAAGAGAGACCAGCCACTTTGCCCTGTAATTGAAGTAAAGGGTTTTGTCCGGGAGCATTCTCGAATTCCTCCTTGCCCACTTTGGTAACGGAAGTGGTTACAGTAGCGCGGTTCTGGCGGCCATAGCCGATGATCACCACTTCATCCATACTGTTTTGTGAAGGCTCCATGGAGATTTGCACAATGGCATTGCCATTGAGCGTATGCTCCATTTTTTTGTAACCGGCGGAGCTGAGGAGCAGCGTGGCTTTGAGATCGGGAACTGAAATGGTGAACTGACCATTGGCATCGGTGCTGGTCATTTTATTGGAACCTTTCACGGTGATGGTTACACCGGGAAGCGGTTCAACATCTTTGGAGGAGATGACTGTGCCTTTTACAACAGGTTGCTGGTTTTGGGCTAAAAGCACCTGTGATGTGCACAGGCTGCAAAGCAGCAGTACAAAGGAAAGGGAAAGCAGTTTCATATATGGCAACTTTCGTTTATTAGTAGTTATGTACTACATATTACTAAACCAAAGTAAGGGAAATTTTTATGTAGGACAAATTAAATTTTGATGAAGTGGAAGGATTTTAGCGGGCAGATTCAATAATTGTGAATTGCCTGCGGAGGGAATCTGTGAGCGGGATTCCATGGTTTGCCCAATCCTCTCTCATGATCAATAGTTTATTGATTTCAGGATGCAGGCTATCATAGATCAAAGGAAACCGGAAATCCCTGTAATTGAAAATCATAAAATTCCGTTCTCCAAAAGACTCAAGGTCTTCTACCAGGATTTGTCCTGTAAAATTATTCTGATTGACTGAATAAGAATAAAAAAGACGAATCTGTCGGCCTCCTATCAGATTTTCTGAAGCGGAAGTGATGTTTGCAGCAGTAAGCTTCTTATGTTTTGCGAGTGATTTTTTTTCTTTCCAGGCATTGAAAGCAAGGACTGCCAGCAGGAGCAGCAGCGCAGTAAGGACAACCCCAAATCTCTGTTGCGCTTTTTTCCTCATTCCAGTTCTTTCAGCCTGTCGAAATGTGGTTTGAGGTGTTCATACATCCCCTTCTTGAAATCATCCTTTGTTCCTTTTTTCAGGATCTGAACCAGATCAAGGTGATTCACTTTTCCGGCAATCTTTTTCTTCTCTAACGTAACTACATAACCGAATATAGGAAGCAGCATACTCTGGAACCGTTTTAAGGTATTGTTGCCGGTCATTTCATAGAGCTTGCCGTGGAATTCGATCTCGGATTTGATACGGAACTGTTTGCCGGAATCGTATTTCTCGGCCTTCGCGATGGCTTCCAGCTCTGCTACATCCTTATCTGTTTTACGCAGGAAAAGCAGATCAGCGAGTCCCATTTCCAGCACAAGGCGAAGCTCAAAAATATCCTGCAATGTGTCTTTATCGATGATAAGTGGATCCAGTACTTTCTCGAAGGCGCCAAGTATATCGGGTTTGGTGAGCACCATTCCCCGCTTCTTTTTGGATTCGATCATTCCCAGCATACGCAGGCGGCTCAGCGCCTCACGAAGCACATTACGGCTCACGCCCAGCGCTTCAGCCAGTTCAGCTTCCGTAGGCAATGCATCACCGGGAAGAAAAGGCTTGTTCTTCAGGTACTCACGTAATTTCACTTCCACCACATCAGCCATGGTTGCAGGAACGATCTTTTCTAATCCATTATATACATTGGATGCCATTCAAGTAGGAGTTTGGTGGCGAATTTAGTCTTTTTGTCCCACATAACATTATTGAGCCCGGATGATGGCCAGCATCTGCGCTATCCAGTTCTGGTCAGGCTTCAACTTTATGTCCTGCGAAGAACTGCCGCCGGAAACAGGTTGTGCATTTGCTCCAGACAGGATCAGTTCACCAGGGATAAAGGCCGGGAGTTTTCTCATGTTCGGCTTGTTACTGTGATCAAAAAGCCAATCAATTCATTTTGAGAAAATCCAGCATTTGCCTGCTGCTTTCATCGATGGTCAACAAGACAGCCTCGTGTTGGACCCTGGCAGCAGCCTGTGCATTATCCAGTTCTGATTTTGTTTTTTTCGACAGTTGATCTTTTGTAACGATCGTGGAAAAGGGCACCATACCCGTTCTTACGTCCAGGAGAATAAGCTGGGTAGTGGCAAAGGCCTTGAGGTCCGGATTGGAGAAGGGCTTGTACCTTGAATAGATATCGCTGGCGATGCTGTACACCACCACCAGGTCAGATTGAAGGCGTACGGCGGCTTCGCGTAGCTGCGTGAAGGAAGGGGATTTCGATACAACGATCTCGGGGATAACAGACACTTTTTGTACGCGCGGGCTCTGGCGGAGCTTGGCTGTAAAACTGTCGAGGTAGCTTTGTTGCGTTTTCAGATAATCCTCATCGTTCCAGAAATAGCGGCGGCTGGCGCTGGTGTTATTGTCCAACCGGACGATCGCCACCCGCAACTGCTGCGGCAGTTTGTAATTGCCGTCGAGCAGGCGCTGGATATTCTCTTCGGATATAGAAGCGCTTTTATCGTTGAACAGTGATTGAGTGATCAGCGTATCAGCGGCACCGTAAGTATCTTCCATCCCGGAAGCATTGTAGCGGGCGGTTCCGCAGGAAAAAATAAAAAAAAGGACGGGAACTGTAATGATGAATTTCATGGTGGAAAAGTTTAGCCCGCAATATATACAGTGCGTTATATAATTGCGGGCTAAGAAATTCTCAATTAACATTCCTTTGTTACGATCGGGCTACAGCCGGTTTCGCTTTCCGTTTCAGTATCAGGGCGCTGATCAACGCCACCACCAGTCCAACAGGCACAATTTCACTGTAAGTGAGCAGTATCACAAAGAGGGGGTTCTTGTACCATTCTGAATACCGGGCCATACTCCTGGCCTGCTCCTGCAATTGTGCCGCCGTAGCTCCGCTGTCGGCTGCCCTTTTCATGGCGCATTTTGTATAGACCTCCATGAAATCAGGCACAAACAAATAATATTCTATCAGCCATACGGCAACATAAATGGTGGACGCCACCAGGGTTATGTACAATCCTATTTTGAATGCTTTCCCGAAACTGATCACCCCTCCATTGTATTTATCGCGATAGCTTTTCACGCCCACGAAAATAAAAGCGAAGGCGATCAGCATAGTGGCGTAGCCCACCAGGTCATTGCCTTTGAACTCCGGATTGGAGTACATCATAGTGGTTGCCACTATCATCATGGCAGTAACGATAGCACCGGCTATCAATCCGAAACTGAGCACAATTTTCTTCATGCGGAAGTCGATTTTTGATTGTTGGAAATGTGAAACGAAATTGGAGGATTCCATTTTTCCATCGTTCATACTTTCGGGTGATTTTCAGTACAGACGCGGAATTACTACCAAATAGCGAAGCCTTCAGGATATCATCTGTAAACGTTTTGCCTTTTCAACGGCCTGTGTTCTCCTTTTCACATCCAGTTTTTCAAACAGACGGGAATTATGTGTTTTGATGGTATTGAGAGAAACAAATAACCGGTCTGCGATCTCCTGGTTGCTGAGCCCTTCAGCCATGCCCTGTAATACTTCCAGCTCCCGCTTGCTCAATCCGAGGGCATTGATCGCGGACTGGTTCAGGGGGGAAGCGGCAATCAGCGGCGACGCCGCAGAAATAATTTCAGGCCCTTTTTTCCTGGGTGATGAAAGCTTTCCGGCCAGCCAGATGCCGAGTAATGTGAACAGGATGGCAATGGCGCCGATATAGATTTCCAGTGAATTATTGAGTATAAGCAGTTTTAATTCAAGCCATTTCAACAGGAAGAGCAGTACGGCCAGTGAAGCGCCATACAAGAAGGTGAGTTTGTTTTGTTTCAAAAGACGAAGTAACATCCTGGATTGAATTGGCCTCTTCGGGCAGGATAAAATTAAAGATTTTTCCTGCTGTAGCCGCAGGATAGTATTGTATCAGGAAATACCTATATTTGGTTGCTCAGAAAGTAAAGAATACCGTTATGCCTGGCAAACCAAAATCCACCAGGTATAAATCTAAAGCAAAGGCTCCTCTGATTAAATAGCAACTGAAGAATGCCTTCTAATGGCATAGGTTTACTATTTATTAACCATTAACTTAACGGTATGCTTACATCTCTCATTAACCCTGTCATTTCCTTTTTCCATAAGGTAAGAATGGCTTTCGACGGTCGCTGGAGATGGTGGCTGCGTGTCTGCTCCAGTGGAGGCTCCCATATTATCGACGAACAGCAGAAAGAAAGATATACAAAGATCAACCAGTTTGGGATACTGATGACTGTCATACTCGGCGCTTTCATTCCCGTATTCCACTATTTCGCACTTCCCAAACCAGATTTCCGCATCACCATTGGTATCGCTGTTTATGCAGCGTTGAATTTTGTTGCCTGGAGGCTCAATAGAAAATGGCAGAAGCCCCTCCATGCAGCCTGGTTGTTGTACCTCACCACCTGTGTGGCCGTAGGTTATTTCGGATTGATGATGGGGCATTATATCAATTTGCAGTTCATGGTCTTCTTTATGCTCGCCATCGCCTTTCAGATCTTCCCGAATGGAAAATCACGCTATGGAGCTATCGCCATTGCTGTTCTGGTACTGGCGGTTCTGCAATGGGGCTATTTGAATTTCCCCCCATTCGTTTACCTGGACCCGATAGCAGATGCAACTTATATCAAAGTCATCCACCTCCTGGCAATGTACAGCGTACTGGCTGTTGTGCTGCTCACTTCCTGGACCTATGTGGTTAGTAAAGACAAGAGCCATAAACTGCAGAAGTCCAACCGGCATATCAAGACTTATATGGCGCATGTAACGCATGAAGTTCGTTCACCCATCAATGCCATCGGGCTGCTCACCAAAAGGATGCACCGGGAGATCATGAACAACCCGAAGTATGCAGAGCTGGAAGCGTATGCACAGATGCTGAACATGGCCAGCCTCAACGCACAACAGGTGATCTCCAATGTACTTACACTTTCAGAGATCGAGGCCGGCAAGCCAGAGCCCATTATCATTGAAACGTTCAACGTAAAACAATTCTTTACCAAACTGATCAGCGTTAGCAGTGTGCTTGGACAGAAAAAACAGATCCGCATCAACCTGCTCTTCGATCAGGTTCCTTCGCTGATCTCTTCTGATCCGCATAAGATCAGTCATATCGTGAATAACCTGCTCTCCAACGCCATCAAATTCGGCAACAGGAAAAGCACCGTCACCATTACCGTCAATTGTGATGAATACAGTGGCAAATGGACCATCGATGTGAAGAACCAGGGCAAGCCTATCCCCCCCGATAAAATGAGTTCGCTGTACGATCCATTTGTGCGTGGCCTGAATGGCACACTGGTGCCTGAAAGCAGCGGGCTGGGGCTCTTCATCACGCGCAATAAAGTGAATGCACTGGGCGGTGAGATCATTGCAGATTGCAAAGACGGTTTCACAATTTTTACTGTAACACTTCCGATGCAGTTGGGTAAACTGCGTGAAGTAGATAATAAGGAAGAGGAAGAAATGATCCAGACCAATTTCAAAGGCGCGCGCGTACTGGTAGCTGAAGATGATGCCCTCAATGCAAGGGCGCTCTCCATCAGTCTTGAAGCATTGGGTTGCCGCGTGGAAATTGCTGAAAATGGAAAAGAATTGCTTGACAAGGCCCAATCCATGCCGGACCTCATCATCATGGATTATCATATGCCGCTGATGAACGGCGAAACTGCTATCCGCTTACTCAAAGGCAATGAGCACCTGCGTTCCATTCCGGTAGTGGTTACAACCGGTGATGTGTTCACAGATTCGCTCGACAAGCTCATGGCCGCCGGCGCTGAAGATTATATTCTCAAACCAATAGAAAGCCTGCCGCTGGCCAAAGTCCTGAGCAGGTACCTCGGCGCGGCCAGGATCTTTTCTATCAATCCACCACAGGAAAATATCAACTTAGGCTAACAGGCTTACCAACTTCGTGCAAGCGGGTTTCAGTCCAGATAGACTGTTCCCGCTTGTATCTTTTTGTATATACCTGCCACATCCAGGAGGCCTGCACAATCTTTTCCAAAGTTCCCATATGGGTGGTAATCGTGTCTGTTTCTTCAGATGCAGGCAGGCTTTGAATCCTGCTGTGTATACGGTCTGTAAGTGCAAGGAAGTCAGTTAATACATTCTTCACAATGGAAGCCGCATAATGAATGATCTCCGTAAAGCTCATTTCGGGATTGTTCATAGCCACAGCCATTACCAGGTTGGGATCGGCATTGCGATCTATCACTTCCTTCTCGAAAGAAAAAAGATCATTGGTGAGGCAACCGAACAAGGCAACTGCCCTGTGGATCCTGCGCAGGTGCGCATCCAGCTTCACTTCCGCCAGCCAGTTCCAGTTGAGGAATTTATTATCGCTGTATTCAGCCAGGGAAATGATATGCGGCATACCACTGGTATGCTTGCGCATGCTGATATATTCCTCTACCGTTGGCATATAACCGAGAGCTGCAGCCGAATTATCTCGGTGTGTTACTTCAATATGATACAGATAGAGCTTGAGGAATTCCATGAACCAGGGCAGCGGGGAAATATCCCTTATTTCAGACAGCATTTCCACATTGGCCAGCTCAACACCCTGCGCTTCCGGTATTGTTTGTAATTCCTCGTCCAGCGATGTAATCCGGGCAATCAGTTCGCGGGCTTCCCGCTGCTGTTCTTTAGAGAGATACTTATAGATCTCGCGCCCCATAGTGTCGTTGAGATAATAATCAGTAGCGAGATTCTTCACCAGGGCAGTAGCTCGCTGAAAATCGGCATCGGGAAAAAGGAAGAGGGCGCTTGTAACATAGTGCCTGGCATTGGGCAACCAGATACTGAATCGTTCGCCGAATTCTTTCACCACATCCACCAGCTCCTCCGTTTGTGGATGAGGGTTATACTGCCGGCAGTAATCTGATAAATTGAAATCATCCGGATTGAAGAGTTCACGGAGTGAGAATGCATCGGACTTAACCATCTCGGCATAGTCTCGCTGCACTCTGATCAGGGCAATACGGGTTGCTACCTGAACGGAATGTTCATGTTTCATAAAACAAGGTTTAATGATTAATAGTATGTATCAGTCAATACAATCATTGCATCGCAATGCGAAGCAATATGCATACATAGGAAACATAGCTATTGATGGATCAGGAACTGTTCTACAGGGAATGGATTGCAAAAGTTGCAGAGGGAGAGAGTAGGCTATCCTGACAAATTTCATCATAAAACGGGAAAAATGAACAGTAGCCGCTGAGTTTATATTTTTTTCTACAGAGTTGTCTTTTACCATAAACGAAGTGTCTGGCATGGCATGATCAAATCGCTTTCAGCAACCGTAAATACCTGAATCGAACCGCTGAACGGTGCCCCTTTGCGAGTTTTACCTTTATTCATTAGATTGCTGGATTCCAGAACCAACCAAACGGAGAATACATATGAAAAGATCTGCTCTGTTCCTGATTTCCATTTTTGCCATTGCGCAGGGGTATGCACAAAACAAACCCATACCCAAAGAAGTACCAGCAGCGAAAGAGGAAAAACAAGCCGCCTCTGCGCGCATACTCAATCCCGATCAATTTGTTGTTACGGAAAACGCTGTTACAGTAAAGGGCACACGAATCCCCTATCGCACCACTGCTGGGACCATTCCCGTTTGGGACGATGATGGCAAAGTGATCGCAGGCGTTTTCTACACTTATTATGAACGAAGCGATGTAAAGGATAAAACTGCAAGACCGCTGGTGATCTCATTCAATGGCGGCCCCGGCTCCGCTTCAGTATGGATGCATATTGCGTATACTGGTCCCCGTTTGCTCAATATCGATGATGAAGGATACCCTGTTCAGCCTTATGGCTACAAGGAGAACCCCTACTCCATCCTGGACGTTGCAGATATCGTATACGTAGATCCCGTGAATACAGGATTTTCGAGAATAGTGGACAAGAATACACCAGTCAGTAAGTTCTTCGGCACCCGCGCAGACATCAAGTACCTCGGCGAATGGATCAATACATTTGTAAATCGCAGCAACCGCTGGGCCAGTCCAAAATACCTGATCGGTGAAAGCTATGGAACTACAAGGGTATCCGGACTTGCCCTGGAACTGCAGAATACACACTGGATGTACCTCAATGGTGTGATCCTGGTATCTCCCACTGAACTCGATATCGAGCGTTCAGGCCCCGTCAGCGGCGCCAACAGGCTGCCCTACTTCGCCGCCACCGCCTGGTATCATAAAAAACTGGAACCATCCCTTCAGCAGAAAGACCTTACAGACATGCTTCCGGAAGTGGAAGAATTCACTGTGAACGAACTGCTCCCCGCACTCTCCAAAGGTGGATTTTTGGAAGAAGCGAAAAAGAAAGAACTGGCTAAAAAGATCGCCCGCTATTCCGGCATCTCCGAAAACGTGATCTACCGCAATAACCTGGTACTGCCTGTGAACCAGTTCTGGAAAGAGCTGCTGCGCGATAAAGGCTACACTGTAGGCCGGCTGGACAGTCGCTATCTCGGCGTAGACCGTAGCGATGGCAATGAATCACCTGACTTCAATGCAGAGCTCACCAGCTGGCTCCACTCCTTCACTCCTCCCATCAATATGTACCTGAGAGATGAACTGAGATACAAGACAGATCTCAAATACAATATGTTCGGACCGGTTCATCCCTGGGACAGAACGCAGGACCGTACCGGCGAAAACCTCCGCCAGGCAATGGCACAGAACCCCTGGCTCAAAGTGATGATCCAGAGCGGTTATTACGATGGCGCCTGTGATTATTTCAACGCCAAATACAGCATGTGGAATATCGATCCCAGCGGTAAACTGAAAGACAGGCTCAGCTTTGTTGGCTATCGCAGCGGACATATGATGTACCTCCGCAAGGCAGACCTGGAAACTTCGAATGAGGATATACGTAAGTTCATCAGGGCCTCGCTTCCAAAACCCGGTGAGCCGGCAAAATATTAACAGACTGCAAACTCAAAGAGAAAGGGTGTCTCCGCATTTTGCCGGGACACCCTTTCTCTTTATGATCAGGTACCGAAGTCTAGTAATATGTGTACAGGTAATCAGGATCAGTGAATACTGGGAAACCGAGAACAGTCATCAGGCTGCTCTCCGGGTAACAGTTTGTATTGTAAGTGTATTTCAGTCCTGATGTGATGTCTGCACCAAGACCTGTATGGTCCTGCCAGCGCTGGTCCGTATAGTTATTGTTGCCCCAGTAGCGGAAGATGCCATAGGCATCATCCAGGTAGAACATGTAAGGAGCAAGGTCTTTGAAAGGGTTCTTACGATCATCCCTTTTATAGGTATAGGTTGATTCTTTTTTGAAAGCGCTGCCATCGTACCAGTATTCTTCACCTCCTGTGATATTGTTGCCGGCATCGGTTTGCAGGTCCCAGTAGAAGTAAATTTCCGTTGGAGTATTGTAGCGTTCCAGTTTTACCAGTTTATCGTTATTGTACCGGAGTCTGATGCCAAAGCCGTCGTCGTTCTTCAGGTGCATGGAATCAACGCGCCCTGCCGCATCGTAACGGAACACAACTGTATCATATACATCTCCTGTTTCATTGAAAAGCAGTTCGCCTTCAACGATCTTTCCTCCGGAGTAGATCATATTGATGGTCCTGTATTCAGTGAGCGGTTCGTTGATCTTGATGGAATTGATGGAGCCATCGGTATTCCAGGTGGCTTCCACGTAAGAATCTGATTCGGCGGTGAACTGTATTCTTTTGATCTTCTGTACAATATCGTTGCAATTGCCATTGACGCCGCCGGAACCGGGATTGCCGGTACCATCGGTGGTATCGATACTTTTTTCTTTTGAACAGGAAGATAAGGCAACCAGGGCGGATAAGACCAATACGGAGAGGGATCGCATAATGATGGGGTTTATAATCGGGCTGTAAAATAGAGAAAAAATAGAAAAGGAGACTCTCTATTGTTAAGCAAGATGTAAAAAGGACTAACGCCTTCCGGGCTGCTCCGGCCCTTCTTACCTTTAAAATAAAAATATGAAAGCCCTGATCTTACTCGCCTTCATGCTTCCTGTGATTGGTTATGCCCAAAGCAGGAGCCTTGCACAGTTCGTGACCTGGCAGCCGAAGCCAGGCTTGGAAAAGCAGTTCGAAGAAGGATACAAGCGGCACCTGGACTGGCATGCAAAGGCCGGTGATACCTGGAACTGGTACGGATGGTTCTTCGTTTCCGGACCACGGGCAGGGCAGTTCATGGATGCCACCATCGATCATGCCTGGGGAGATTTCGATAATCCGGTGGATCCTGCCGGAGACCATGCAGACAATGAGCAGAACACCGTTCCCTATGCCAATTTCATTGGAGCCGCCAAACTCAATGCAGTAACATCCCTCAGCCGTCCCGGCCAATACGGCCTGCGGTCGAAATACATGAAGATGATCACCCTGCAGGTGCTGAATGAATACTCAGCCACCTGGCGCATCCGTAACCTGCGCAACAGGGTGGAAGATAAAAAAGGGATCAATTTTTTCGTCACCTATAAAACGATCGACGGCGGAAGGATGGACCATTGGTATATACTGATCGGGGCAGATAACTGGGCAGACTTTGAAGCCTGTGCGGATGCAGGTGATAAACTCCTGGATTCCGGCGTATTCAAATCCATTACTTCGGAAACCCTTCTCTACCGCCACGACCTCAGCCGTTTCCCTGCAGAGAAACAATGATCCGATTCATGTGCAAATAAAAAAAGCCTGTAAAGCGTAAGCTCTACAGGCTTTATGCTGATGAAAGACAATCCCTACAGAAAGGCGGAAGCCATATGGTGATTCGCATCTTCTTCGGGTGAATGAAGACGGATGATCTTACGCGAAATAGCGTATTTCAACAATCCCACAGTGCTGCGAACACCCAGTTTCTCCTTCATATCCTGGCGGATCTTTTCGATACTCCGCACACTCAGGAAAAGATGGTCTGCAATTTCTTTATTGCTCTTTTCTTCCCAGAGCAGTTGCAGCACTTCCCGCTCACGATCGTTCAAGGGAATTTCCGCGACCCCGCTCTTTTTGAAATTGTTCTGCTTGTTCCAGTACATCGCTTCGGTGAACAGCCGGCTGCGGAAGATCCGCTGCTCGGAAAGGGCAACAATGGCCTGGATCAGTTCTTCAGGCTCATCCGTTTTACTGAGGATGCCTGCAACGCCTGCATCCAGGAGGCCACTCAGCAGCTCCATATCGGTACACATACTCAGTACCAGGATCCTGATCTCGGGATACTCGGACTGGATGATCTTCACGGCATCGTTGCCGAAAAGTTTTGGCATGAACAAGTCCATGATGAGGATATCAACATGCTCCTGTTTCAGCTTTTCCAATAAATCCGGGATGTCTGGTGATTGTACTACTACCTGAACGTTTTCCTGGGAGGATAAAAAATTGTTGAGCGTTTTCCGGAATAAGGTGTGATCATCAACAATAGCAACATTTGTTAACTTGGATAGCATAAGGTTATAGTTATAAGGTTTTACAGCCGCAATAATTCTTCGGTTACACAAGGCAGTTTTAAAACCTGTCAGTAACGAGAAATAAATTTAAGGAAAAATTCAGCATGAAATTCAGGGGAAAAAGCCCTTCCAATGGGGTTTTTACACTGTTCGTTGTAAATAAACGCTTTAGTGCATGCGAGATTTTTTATTAAGTTAAAATCCTATTAATCTATCCTAAGTGTTCCTGCTTATTTACGCCAGCTCTTTCATCTGAAGCGGCCGGCCAAAAATAATTTCGTACCTTTGTGGTCCTTCCACAAACAGCTAACAGTACCTACTCTCAATTTTCTACCTTATCCGCAGCTCCGGAGCCGGTCAGCGAAACAAACGACAGGAAATGTATTGATAACATCTAAATTTCAGGACTATGAAAAGACTGGAAAACAAGGTTGCCGTCATTACCGGCGGAGCCGGCAGCATCGGAAAGATCACAGCTCAGTTATTTTTGAACGAAGGGGCCAAAGTGTTTCTCGTAGACATCAGTGAGGACGCACTGAAAAAAACAGCCGATGAGCTTGGCGGAGGAAAAAACCTCGCCTATGCCGCAGCAGACGTGACCAAATCAGCCGATGTGGAAAGATATGCCGCAGAAGCGGAAAAGAAATTCGGAAAGATCGATGTATTCTTCAACAACGCAGGTATTGAAGGCGTAGTAAAACCCATTACCGATTACCCTGAAGACGTATTTGATAAAGTGATAGCCGTGAATGTGAAAGGCGCCTGGCTGGGTATCAAGTATGTACTTCCCCGTATGAAAGATGGTGGCAGCATCATCAACACTTCTTCTGTGGCCGGTATCAACGGCAGCCCGGACGTAAGCGCGTATATCACCAGCAAACACGCTGTGGTAGGCATCATGAGGGCGATTGCAGTGGAAGCCGCTCCCCGTCGGATCCGCGTGAACTCCGTTCACCCTTCACCTGTAGACAACAGGATGATGCGTTCCCTCGAAGAAGGCTTTGCACCAGGCCATGGAGAGGAAGCCAAAAAGAACCTCGAAAAAACAATCCCGCTCGGCCGTTACGCCCAGCCTAAGGAAATTGCAGAACTGGTACTCTTCCTGGCAAGCGATGAAAGCAAATTCATCACCGGCACCACGCAGGTGATAGATGGCGGGCTCAGCGTATTGTAATATTTGTAAATGTTCATTTTCATCGTAGCCCCTGGCTTTTGCCGGGGGCTTTTCGTATCTTTTGGTTACCAAAACAACTACATGGCGAAAACTGTAAAAGTGAAAAAGGCAACAACTGTAAAAAAAACTGTTGCAAAGAAAACGCCGGCAAAAAGCCTCACTAAAAAAACAAAACCGAAAGCCACGGCCGAAAAATCCTCCACCAGCAATAATGAATTCACCGCAAAAGCTTTCGTGAGCGAACTCAACAAACTACAATCGGACGAAGAACTGCGTAAGATCCAACGCTATTTCAAATCCGGCGAAGGAGAATATGGCGAAGGCGACCAGTTCATGGGCGTGAAAATGGGCAACCTGTTCAGTCTCGCCAAAACCTTTATCGATATGCCACCGGACCAGCTGGAAATCCTCATGGAAAGCCCCATCCATGAGCACAGGGCCGGCGCCATGAGCATCATGGACAAACAGGGCCGCTCCAACAAGACCAGCCCACGGCGACGTAAGGAACTGTACCAGCTCTATCTCCGGCGCCACGACCGTATCAACAACTGGGACCTGGTAGATCTTGCCGCTCAATATGTAGTAGGTCGTTACCTCGATGATCAACCGAAAAATGTCCTCTATAAACTCGCCGTCTCGAAAAATATCTGGGAACGAAGAACAGCCATTGTGGCCAGCGTTTACTTTCTCCGGAAAAAACAAACAGACGATACATTCAGGATCGCGGAGATGATGGTGAACGATAAGGAAGATCTTATCCAAAAGGCCGCCGGTGGCTGGATCCGCGAAGCAGGCAAGCAGGACCCAAAAAGACTGATCGCTTTTCTCGACAAACACGCCGCTACCCTCCCCCGCACTTTCCTGCGTTACGCCATTGAAAAACTGCCCGCCAAACAAAAAGAATACTACATGAAGCTGGGCAAGAAATAAGAGCGGCGCGGGAATTACTGTTTGCGAAGACCTTGTTCCGCAATTCGTAACGCAAATCCAAACAGACTGCTGAATTTTGCAGAACTTGCACCCGCGTCAATGAATGTTATGGGAAGAAGAAAGAAGAAACAGGAAAATATTCCCCTGCATACTGCCGAGCTCGCTGATTCTGCCGGTTTCCGACTGGAGTATTTCGACCTGAGCTCCGAGTTCGATTCCTCCGCCGCACTGGAAGCGCACCGGGATGATCACTATGTGTTCTATGTGCAGACCCAGGGGCATACCGAAGTGATACTCGACTTTGAAACCCTCCGCCTGGAAGGCATTGTAGCGGGTTATATCAGGCCCGGGCAGATCCATCATTATATTGGAAGGTACAGTGCCGGTTATTTCCTGGCTGCCGATCCTTCCGTGCTCGACCAGCATTCCCGCACTGTTCTCGAATACGAACCAGCCTGTCGTCAGATTGTGAGCCTCCGTGAAAATGATCCCATCCTCCAGTGCATGCACCTCTTGCTCGCCACCTGCCGGGAACCTGTGGTCCACCCGGTTCAATTGAATGCACAACTGGCCCTGGTAAAGGCTTTCACCAGCCTGATGGCTGCAACACTAACGCAGCAGTATAGCCGAAACAGTAAACCACAGAGCCGGGCAGACAATATCCTGGTGGAATTCAGAAAACTGGTGAAGCAACATTTCCTCATGGCCAAAAGCGCCGGCCAATACGCGCTGATGCTGAACATCTCCACCTCCTACCTCAATGAAGTTGTGAAACAACAGACCGGCTTCACCGCCAGTTACTGGATCCAGCAGGAAATATTGCTGGAAGCCAAGCGCCTGCTGGTACATACAGACCTCAGCGCAAAAGAGATCGCCTACAGAACAGGTTACGATGATCCCACTTATTTCAGCAGGCTCTTCAAAAAAGTATCCGGCTGCTCTCCGCTGGACTTCCGTGCAAGGCACCACGAATTGTCCAATCAAAACCCATGATCGTCTATTCCCCGGGGCCGCCATTGTTTGTTGCTTTGCATAAACAATAAACAAGTGGAACAGGCAACAGGAATAAAATACAAACTCAGCGGACTGCTGGAATCCGCTCTGGCAAAGCGCGGAACGGTACTGTACGTACTGCGCCATTATGCAGGCATGTACGAAGTGAGAGTACATCTTCCCGAAACGAAGATGGAAAGCTGGAACAAACCCCAACATATCAAATGCAAGGTGGCTGCGGGCCGTTACCGGGATTATACGCCGGCAGTCTGGGACCCCATCACCAAAAGCTGCTCGCTCTTCATAGATACTTCGCATGAAGGCCCGGGCAGCGAGTGGGCAAGATCATTGAGGTCTGGTGATCCGCTGGTCTATCTCGGCATCGATTCCTATGGCAAAGCGCCGCTGGATACAGCAGAACAGGTCTACTTCGGAGATCCCAGCGCCATCGGTCATTTCTTTGCGCTGATGCAACTCACCAATGGCCTGGGAAAGATATCCGGGAGTATCATCGTGCAACACGAGCAACACCGGGAAGCATTCGAAGCCTCCTTCCCCAGCCTGAGCATCGATACCGTTTGCAGCACGGAAGCACTTGCGGCCAGCTCACCGCTGATCTCTGATGCGCCCGACAGGCAATTCTACCTGGCAGGAAATTCCATGATGGTGCATTCACTCCGTAAACTGCTGAAGCAGCAGGGCGTTGCCGCACATAAGATACATGCACAGGGATTCTGGAAATAATAGAAAAATGAAAACCGGAAAAAATGCTTACCGGATCAGCACGGTGGTGCCTTTTTTGAAAACCTGCTGGCCGCTGTCCTTATCGATATATTTCAGCGTCCACACGTAAGCCCCGGACGGCTGCGGTGTTCCGCGGAGCGTTCCGTCCCATTTCTTTGTCCAGTCCGTGGTACGGAAGATCAGCTGGCCGTAACGGTTATATACGCTGAATTCAAGATTGCCGGCCTTCCAGGCATTGAGCGGGTAGAGATAATCGTTATTGAAATCATTGTTCGGTGTGAAAGCATTGGGTACAGCGATATAACAGGTATAAACAACCTGTAATTTTTTCGCAAGCGTATCTTTGCAGCCTAAATCATTCGTCACTATCAGTTGCACAATATGGAATTTCGACCTGCCGATGGTGACCTTTGGATAGCGCTGCGGCAGCGGGCTGGGCGAGCTGCTGCGAAAACCATTATCGAAATCCCATTCCCAGCTCTGTATCTTCCCGATACTGGCATCCTTGAATTCGGCGGCATCTTCCGGACAAAGCACGTCCGGCATATTGAAGCGGGCGTCCAGCTCATTATCCAGGTTAATGATGGTATCTTTCGCTGCCGTGCAGAATCCGTTAGACACCATTAGATTGATCTTCTTCCGGCCGAAGGTCTTGAAAATATACCTTGGATTTTGTTGATCGCTGATATCCCTGTCATCGAAATTCCATCGCCATGCTTTCACATCATTTCTGGATGTATAGGAAAAATCCACCGTATCTGCTTTGCAGCCCCAGCGGATGGCGTAATTGAAATCTGCATTCACTGTGTCCCTGAGGATGAAGTCTACGCGGGAACCTGCCGGAGTGGCCTGCCGGCATTCATCTTCGAGAGTGTTGCCATCAGTGCCCTGTACTAACTCCAACGTATAGGTGCCTCCTGTCTGAATGGGTCCTGCAAATTCCACTTTGATGGTGGAACTGACGCCATTCACGCAATTGCCGGATGCCTTAACCACATTCACCGCTGTAGGGCCTGTAACACGGAAATCACTGCCATTGGCAGCAATGGAGCCGCACCACATCGGCTTCTGGAATACCAGTTCCACAAACCCGGGAGCACAGGCGGAAGGCCGGATACTGTCCATCGGCGTGTAAGGAACGGGCAATACATTGAATGGGATATTGGCGCCCACGGGCACAGCCTTATTACATTCATCCAGGAGCGTATTATTGTCAGTTCCTGTTTTCACGTTCACGGTATAGGTACCGGGAGGCAGTGCACCGCTCATATTGAGCATCACGGTATCCATATCGAAATTGTTATTGCAGCGTGAGCTAACGGCAGAGAGTATCCGTAATCCCGGAGGCAAGGGAGAAATGGTGAAATCGGATCCGTCGCCGGCAAGGCTGCTGCACAATAATTTTTTGTCGAGCCTGATGGTAACAGTGATGCCACCACAGCCAGCCCATGCTTTATCAGGTTTTGGAGGATTGGGATCTGTGATAACAGCAGTACCATCTTTGAACTCGAGATCATAGCCACTTTGTGAATCGGTAAAATGGCTTACCATCAAAAGATATTGTCTGCCTGCCACCAGGCTGGGCATGGCAGTGAAAGTGGGTTTTCCATCATTGCCCCGGGAGCCGCAAACCATGAAAGGTGCGCCGCCATTGCGGGTACCGGTATTTCCGCTGGTGCCTGACCAGTTACCGGCCACTACCAGGCTTTTGTCTGTGAATACATCGCCGGGGTCACGGCCGGTAATATCGAACAGTTGCCAATCGTAATCATCGCTGGCATTATTGGGCCGGATCTCGAATCCCAGCGTGCCGCTCACATAACACGTGAATTTATACCAGAAAGGATTTTTATCGGAATAGCCGAGACCATCATTTTCGCAATTGGGAACGGGGATCGGGCGGGTTTCGCAGATGGGGACAGTTGATTGTTTAAACACCATGCTGCCGCAGACAGGAAATGCGGTGGAAGGAAGTTGCCCCCTGGTGGTACAGTTCTGTGCCTGCAGGTGGATGGTTGTTAGCAAAGTCAATACCAGCGCCAGTATTCTCATATGCATAGTTGCTTGACTTCCCGGGAAGTAAAATCGTTGCAGAAGCTGCCAACTTAAATTACAGGGAATAATCAGTTATTGACCTTTTGAGGCAGTTCGGCAATTTCATCATAGTATTCAAGTACTTTTTTTTCCGTTCCGGTCTGCAATTGAATATCGCTGTCGAACAGATTGCTCCGGAGATCGCGGTACATTTCAATACATGTATGGATGGCTTTGAGGATCGACGCCCTGTCGTGCGTTGCCAGCGTTCCTTTGAGCTGTTGCAGGATGGATCCCGGCAGATGCTTTTCCAGTTTGCGCACACCACGTGGCAATTGTCCCTGGCTGACGAGGAGCAGTGGCCCCAGCACCATATTGCGGATAGCCGACAGGAAATCGATGGCTTCGAAGTATTCTCCACGGCCCAGTTTGGTAAGTCCATAATGGATCCAAACCCAAAACCTGTCTTCGATCCACTGATAACCCGGGCCTGGCCATTCGGCAGTGGTAACCCGAAGGCTTTGATCCAATTGTCCAAATACATCCGATAAGATCACGGGATCTTCCACCCGGAAAGCAAATTCTTCCAGTGTGAGGAATTTTATATCAACATGTAATAAAGGATCATCATACAAACAGATCAGCAGCCGGGGCTCGCCTACGTGCTCACCGGTGAAGGCAGACAGCAGTGCACCGAACTTCTGCGCCCAGGCCATCATTCGTTGTTTATCGCCACCCACTTTGTGTTTGGTTACCAGAACCAGGTCCAGGTCAGAAAATTCATCCAGCTCATTGCTCAGCCAGGAACCGGCAGCCGCCAGGCCGATAGCGCCGGGATCTTCTGCTACAATGGCCGCAGCACGTTCCGCAAACAGGCGTTGTATCATAACGGATGCATTTGGTCTGTATCTAAGGTACCCAATTATCACGGGAAGTGGCTCAAAAAATAAACGGACGAGTTATCACCGGTATTTTAGTTTTTACTGGTAAAATACTATTTTTACTACATAATATCACTTTACCGGTAACATATGGAAAACATCGATGTAACCAATATGTCTGTTTGCGGCGGGATCCTCTGCCTGGATTTCATCAATACTGTAAGTGAATGGCTCCCGGAAACAGGAAAAGAATATATCACTCATCATGAGGCATTGATCAAATGGACAAAAAGAATGGACTTCCTGAGCCCGAAAGCATTCAGGGCTTATGAGATCGCAGCACGCAGACTGGAGCCACAACAACAGGTATCTGCATTGAAATATTTCCGGCAGGTGCGCCAGTGTATGTATGAGGTGATGAATGAAGTGGCGAAGAAGAAAAAAGTGGCTGGCCCTTTTGACCAGCTCGGTGATCATATCCGTTCAAGCAACCGTCACCTCATATACAAAAAAGATGCTGCAGGAACCGTCAGCGCCTCCTTCGATGAACAGTACCCTGCAATGATCCCCGTATGGCATGCACTGCAATCTGCAGCTTCCCTCCTGCTGGACGCTGCCCAATGGAACAGGGTAAGGAGCTGCCCTTCCTGTGGCTGGCTGTTCCTGGACAGCAGCAAAGGCGGAAAAAGGAAATGGTGCGATATGACGCTTTGTGGCAGCCGGGACAAAGCATCTCGCTATTATTACAATCACAAGCAATAAACCTTCCTGTATGCTAAAACCTATCCTGGTAACATTTATCGTTTCAACCTTTCTATCCTGTAAAACTTCTTCCATCATGCAAACCAAAACCATCGACCCTACCGGCTACGGCTATTCGCAGGCGTATGAAGTAAGCAACGCCAGAAAACTATTATTCGTCAGCGGACAGGTGCCGGAGGACGAGAAAGGGAATGTGCCGCCTGATTTTCCCTCGCAATGTGCGCTGGCATGGAAAAATATTGAAGACAAACTGAAGAAGGCCGGTATGACACTGGAGAATATCGTGAAAGTGAATGTATATCTCTCAGATCGAAAATATCGTGGCAAATGCAGTGATGGCAGGCCGGCTATCCTGCAAAAGACGCAACCGGCCATGACCATCATCATTACCGGGATCTATGACGAGATATGGCTGTTGGAAATTGAAGTGGTGGCTGCTGCCTGAAATTTTGCAGCCCCTTCTTATCTGAAAGCGAAATATAGAAAGATCAAAGTTCTCACCAAACCAATATTGAACACGATCCATCCCTGGTTCACCGTCCAGTTATCATACAAGGGCATTTTGGAGCCATCTTTCATTGTACGTTTGGCGGTGATCATCAGCGCTCCAATCAGCATGCCAACGATGGCGAAAATAATCGCCAGCAGATAGGTAATTACCAATGTGGTTGTACTGATCCTTTCCTTGCCATTGATTTCTTCTTCGTTGAAAACAGCAAGAACAGCCAGGCCATCCGTTCTCACATTCCTTTGCTGCAGTAATCTTTTTGCCAGTGTCTGGTCCAGATGGTTCCAGTCTTCCGACTTTTGCAAAACTTCCAGCAACTCTTCATTGGAGAATTGAAAAAGATAATAATCCGCCGGAAGTTCATCCACCTGTTTCTCCATTTCCTTCTTTACCAGTGATTCCACTTTTCCAAAATCCTCCTGCATTACTTTCACGATGTACTTCGGCTCTGAATCTTCGCCCAGATAAATATTATCAAGCGGGGTTCTCAATCGCTCCGCATCAAAAAGAATATTGTTCGCGTCCAGCAATGCTGCAAATTCTTCGGCCTCTTCTTTCGTGTAAAACCTGGAATAGGTAAGGAATGTAGACATGGGATCGGTTTTGTACAAGCTTAATTTACATTTTCCCTTCGATTATGCGAACATCAGTTTTTTCACCTGCTGTATTTCATCTTCACTGATGGTATGCCCCATCCCTTTGTAGATCTTGTCGGTTACGGCAGCATTCATGGAACGCAGAATGGCTGCGGAAGCAAGCACCCGGCTGGCAGGTACATGGGGATCGGGATCGCTGCTACCAATGAAAATGGGTGTTTGATTGAAATCGCCACCGTAATTGCTTGTATCGATATCGGCTCCGATCAGCCCTCCCGTAAAAGCGATCACACCTCCGTAACGATTGGCGCGGCGTGCGGTATACTCCAGGGTAAGACAGGCGCCCTGCGAGAAACCGAGAAAATAAAGATTCTCTTTTTTAATGCCGGCGCTCACCACATCGTTCACCACTTCATCCAGCACCTGGATGGCGGAACTGAGCCAGGGCTCATTCTCCTCCACTGGAACAAGGAACGAATAAGGATACCAGGTATGATTGGTAGCCTGCGGCGCCAGTTGCGCAAATTCTTTAACAGGAAGATATTCTGCCATCGACAGGATACCGGCTGCATCCGCCCCCCTGCCATGGATCATGATGATGGCGGAATCCGCTTCAGACAAAGGTTTGCCGGCGGCCACCACTTGTTTTATATGCATAATTATTTGTATTGATCGATATGAAGGGAAACAGGAGGCAATTCATTTTCCAATTTGCTGCGACGTGCCTCATATTGCGGTGGTAGTTTCAGCAACTCTCCGAGATGTGCGAAGTCTTCGTCCACATCGAAGCCGGGGCCTGAAGTGGCCACTTCAAAGAGAACGCCGCCTGGCTCACGGAAATAGATACTCGTAAAATAATTGCGGTCAAGGATCGGCGTTGGATTGAGAGACCGGTCCATTAATTTTTCTGAACAGCTGTTTGAGATTCTCTGTCGGGCGTTGCAAATGCGATATGATGCACAGTACCACTGCCGCCAAGACCCCGCAGGCTGTCGGGCGTACAGAGTATGTCTACATAATTACCGGGAGCATTGGTGGCGGCGAATCGAAAACGATTGCCTCTTTCACCGATCAGCTGATGGTCCATTTGCTCAGTGAGCAATCCCGCCGTCCGCTCATATCCTTCCTCCCAGATCTCCACACTGTAAAAGCCCTTGATGGCATGTTCCGGTGGGATCTGTCCATATGAGAAACCTGGCCTCTTATCTGCATCGTTGAACACTAACTCAAGTCCCAGGCCATCACTGTCTTCAAAATAGATCACAGTCTCCATATTGAACCGGTCCTCGGCAGGCTTGTACCTAACATTGAATTTCTTCAGCCTCTCTTCCCAGTAACCAATAGACGAAACGGGCAGGGAGAAGGTGGTTGTATTGAGCATTCCCTTGCCATGACGGCCTCTCACCAATCCAGTATAGGGAAAGAAAGTGAGGATGCTGCCGGGGTTGCCGGCTTCGTCGCCATAATAGAAATGATACACATCAGGGGCATCGAAATTGATCGTTTTCTTTACCAGTCGCAGGCCAAGTATACCTGTATAGAAGTCCACATTTTTCTGGGAGTCCGCAGCGATAGCTGTGACGTGATGAATGCCTGTGATCAGTTGTGACATATCTGTGAATTTGAAGTATTCAAATATCCTTGTTTTTAAGCAAATAATTTCTGTAACTTTTCGGACTGAATCCAAACCATTTTCTATGAATCCCTCCACGAGTCAGCCCCTGGAGCTGAGGGTCATCGACGGATGCACAACCGTTGAACCTGAAACACCGCTTCAATCCATTGCGCTCACCTTTTCAGGTGGCGGGTTCCGCGCAGCCAGCTTTTCACTGGGTGTACTCTCCTATCTTCACCGGATACCATTTCAAAACAAATCTTTACTTCAAAAGGTTCGCTTCATCACCAGCACCTCGGGTGGCTCCATCACCAATGCCGGATATGTAAGCAGCCTGTACACCAATCCCAGGCACAGTTTTCCATCTTTCTACCAGGAGCTTCGTGAAAAAATGGAAGGTGAACAACTGCTGCAGGAGGCTTCGGAATATTGCGGGACAAGAAAAGCTGGACTGAATCCGGTGAATATCTGGACGAAAAAGGCAACAAGACCGTCATCAAAAAGAAACGAAATCTCATCAATGCCTTCGCAAAAGCATACGATAAAATGCTTTTCGATCATGTAACACTGGGTGAGATAGCCGATGCCAACCACGAAAAAGTAAAACCACACCTGGAAAAAGTCTGTTTCAATACCACGGAGTTCAATAACGGGATCAATTTCTATTTCCAGATCAATGCGCACCGCCACCATGTTCTGCGTAACGGTAACGGATACCTGAAATTCTCCAATAATCATACAGCAGCCCGCCTCAAGCTCAGCGATGTGGTGGCTGCTTCCAGCTGCTTTCCCAGCGGCTTCGAGCCCATCCTGTATCCCAATGATTTTGTGCACGAAAGGAATACCAGCGTAAATGAGATGCTGGAAGGTCTGGAATACGAACATAATAACC
The DNA here is from genome assembly GCF_007970185.1 of Pseudobacter ginsenosidimutans. NCBI lineage: Bacteria > Pseudomonadati > Bacteroidota > Chitinophagia > Chitinophagales > Chitinophagaceae > Pseudobacter > Pseudobacter ginsenosidimutans. The sequence continues at coordinate 7,083,414 of NZ_CP042431.1, forward strand.
CACTGGACATAAACAAAGTGAAAAACAAAACCTTTGCGCTGATGGATGGCGGCATCTGCGACAATATGGGATTGCGGGCCGTTCAGATGGAAGACAGCCGGCGCCTCAATGGAAAAGCAGGAAACAAAAAAACAGAACAACATCCATTCGACCTGATACTCTCCTGCGATGTGAGCAGTTATTTCAATGATCCTTACCAGGAACACAACAACGGTACCGGGAAAGCATTGAGATTCCTCACCATCCAGCGACTGATCAATATCTGCAAGTATTCCAATATCCTGCTGCTGGCCTGCATTGCATCCATCCTGCTGAACATTGCACCCATCGCAGGTTACCTGCTGTTGATCCCTTCTTTTACATTATCATTTCTCTACTGGACAGGTTACACCAAACTCAAAAAAGCAAAAAAGAAAAATAAAGGATCGATGGCAGTGGCTTTCCGCTACCTGGATTATTTTCTGCGGCTGCCCCTGAACAAACTGGTGCCGATGGTGAACGAAAGATTGAAAAGCTCACTGATGCTGGTGAGCGACCTCTTCCTGAAACAGATCAGGAGAGGTCAATATGAACATCTTCTATCCAAGCCGATCATGAAGAACCGTGCATTGGTTTGCCTGATCTATGAATTCAGCAGTGCCCATGAAGTAAGAAGACTGAAGAACCTGGAAGATGTAGACTCCGTTTGGTGGGATAGCATGAAGCCTGACCTGATGCCTTCAAAGGCTGTTCAACAATTGGTGGATGAAGCCAGAACGATGGGCACCACTCTCTGGTTTGATGAGGAACAAAAAGAGAAGAAAGATAAAGTGATCGCAGCTGGTCAGCTCACAGCCTGCTACAATCTGATCAAACATATCTGTCGCCTGGAAAGCCTGCATGAACGCTACAAACAAGATGCAGACCTGCAGGAACTGAAACAGGGGCTGCTGACCGACTGGAAACGTTTTCAGCAAAACCCCTGCTTTATGATCGATAACCTTACTGCATAGCAGACAATACAGCATCGAGTTGCTGCACCATCTGCAGGGCATTGTCACGGGTGAATACCAGTGGTGGTTTTATTTTCAGCACATTGTGTAAAGGGCCATCTGTACTCAGCAGGAAACCTCTTGCTTTCATGGCCTGGACTATCTGGTGGATCTCGGGAACAGCAGGTTCTTTGGTTGCCCTGTTCTTCACCAGCTCTGCCCCCACGAACAATCCATGTCCACGCACATCCCCGATGATCGCGTGTTTGGCCATCAGGTCTTTCAGTAACTGCAACAGGTAATCGCCGGTATCCCTGGCATGGCGCTGCATCTCTTCATCCTGTATCACATCCAGTACTGCAGCGCCGGTGACCATGCTTACCGGATTGCCGCCGAAAGTATTGAAGTATTCCATTCCATTATTGAAGGCATTGGCGATCTCTTCCGTAACCACAACAGCCGCCAGCGGATGTCCATTACCGATAGGTTTTCCTAATACCACAATATCAGGCTCCACTTCCTGTAACTGGAAGCCCCAGAATTTCTCACCTACCCTTCCGAATCCCACCTGTACTTCGTCTGCAATACAAACGCCACCTGCCGCTTTCACATGTGCGTATACAGATTGCAGGTAGTTGTCCGGCAAAGGGATCTGTCCGCCTACTCCCAGCAGGGTTTCGCAGATGAATGCTGCCGGCGCTTTCTGTTGCTGCTTCAATTCAGCAATGATGCGTTGTACATCGGCTGCATATTTTTCACCGGCCATTGCATCTCCGTACTGATATTGTCCGCGGTAGAGATCAGGTGAGATGGCTTTATGCACCCAGGGCTGCTGCCCGAATCCGCCTTTGCCATCGAATTTATAGGGACTGATCTGGATAGCCACGGTGGAAGTACCATGGTAGGCATGATCCAGCACAATCACATCCTCCTGCTTTGTGAAATGACGGCTCATGCGAATGGCCAGGTCATTGGCTTCACTGCCTGAGTTGGTAAAATAACAGACCTTCAGCCTGGGAGGCAATGTAGCTGTGAGTGCAGCGGCAAACTCTTCCAGACCATCATGCAGGTAACGCGTATTGGTGTTGAGCCTCGCGATCTGCTGCTGCATACGACGCACAACTACAGGATGGCAGTGGCCTACATGGCTCACATTGTTTACACAATCGATATATGTACCGCCCTTGTCGTCGTACAGATATTGCAATGCACCGCGCGTGATCTTCAGCGGTTGATCATAACTGATACTAAGATTGCGACCTATATATTTTTTCCGTTCTGCAAGGAGTTCTGCATATTCATCTTTGGTAATAATGGAAGCAAATCCACAGGCTTTCCTGAAGGCATCCTGCGCTTTTACCGGATTGCATTGGATCAGGTATTCCAGTAATTCCCAGGCGGATTTTTCCGTAACGAAATGATGTTCATTGGTGCTGCCATTAGCTGTATTCATGGCAGATTCAGCAACGCTGATGCATAACCGAGCTGCGATAAGCCAGTACAACAGATCTGTTTCCTGTTCCGTAAGCGGATAAGCGCTGTGGTAACCGCCCACTACCAGGGATGCTGCATACAAAGGATCTTTCGCATCGAACATAGCATAGGTGCAGGCCACCGCCAGGTTGTTGATCAGCGCTGTATACACCATATCGCCAAAATCGATCAGGCCGGAAATCTTTCCATTGGTCACCAGGAGATTGTAATCATTGGCATCATTATGTACATAGGCATGTCGCAGAGAACTCAGTACAGGCTGCACTTCTGTATCGAATTGCAGGAGGAAATAACCTGCAATCCGCCTTTGATGCGGATCAGTGATGTATTTCAATTTCCTGTTGGCATCGGGCGCTGTACTGATATCCCAGGTATAACGCCTGTGCATAGCCGGATGGGAAAAGGTGCTGAGATGACGGTCCATGGTTCCCAGGAAATTCCCGAGATCAGCGTAGAGGCTGCCCGGACGAACGGTTGAGGCTGCCCAGAAATTACCTTCCAGGAAATTGAGCAGGCGAAGATAGTATCGTTTTCCATCTATCAGTACCGGCACCATTTTCAACTGGTCATCAATTGCGGGATAATGCTGCTGTAATCTCGATCCCACAGAGGTAAATGCAAGATGCTCCGTGATCTTCACCTGTGCCCGCAGGAATGCTGCACCATGCTGATCAGTTCCCACTTTGAATACGTACCGTTTTCCATCACTGGCGGTGATGAGATAATTCCATTCATCATATCCACTCAGATCAGTTGCCTTCCCGGCAATCCCGAAATACTGTTTAACGAGCAGGTTCACTGCTTCTGTAGAAAATCTCATGTGTTATCTGGACTTTAGTAAGAGTAAAAGATGTGCGGCCGACCAGCTGAAATTCTTTGCATTGAGCCCTTTCCCGGTCAGCGGGTGATAGTTCTCGCAAATGGGGGCGTCCGACAGGATCCCTTCTCCGTTCTTCAATAATTTATTCACCAGTTGACTGGCAAGATCATGATAGCCGTACCGTTTCAATCCATCGATCCCGTAATTGAACTGATCCAGCCATACAGGCCCACGCCAGTATCCCTTCATCGGATCGAAAGCGGGATGGCTGGCGCTCAGCGTAGGCAATGGAACAAGTGTATTGAAGATCGTTCCGTTTTGCATTTTCTTTTGCACGGCAGCAGCCTGTTGTTTGTTGCTGATGCCCGCCCAAAGCGGGATCCAGCCTTCCGGTCCATCAACGGAAATATAACCGGGACGGTCCATTCTTTTATCGTAGTAGAAGCCACTTGCAGCATCATAGAAGGCTTTATTGATAACAGGTTTCAGGGCAGCCGCTTCGCGCTTCCATTGCTTTGCCGCAGTTTTATTACCGAGTTCGGTGGCAATGTCTGCGAGGTATAATTTTTCACGATAGAGATAAGCATTGAGGTCAACACTTTCCTGATCGAGGCTCCAGGCTGTTGGGTTGTTTTTCAACATCACGGCGCTGTCGAAACGGACGGCATTGTCCATCCCGCTTTCCCAGGCTGCCGCAATGCGCGTACCATCGGTAGAACCGTATTCGCAAAGTCCATTTTTATTGTGATCGCGATTGGCATACCACCAGCGATGATAATGAACCAGTTTATCATACATCTCCTGAAGAAAGGCTTTGTCGGGAGCTTGTTTGTATACTTCGTATACGCCCCAGGCGGCGAGCGGAGGCTTGGTGTCCCGGAGATTGTTTTCCGATTTGTCGCTGTAAATGCAATCGGGCACCATACCGTTATCGTCCTGATAATCGAACATACAACGGATATTATCCCTTGCTATCTGCGGATCTATCAAAGCCAGTCCCACAGCCTGTTTCCAGCTATCCCAGCTCCACACGCCGTAGAAGCCCTGGTAATTGACGGAAGGGAAAACACCGTCGTGCAACAGGTCTTTAGAAGCACTTCTCCAGTTAGTGATCAGGGTAACGATGGCTTTTACAGCCAGTCTTTTTTCCTGTTCGTTAAGGCCGGGACTACTGGTAAAATAGTTGTTGAGATAAGTATTCCAGCGTTGTCTATTTTTCTCGAAAGCTGTTTCAAAGCCAGTAGCTGCAGACTCCGGCACGTGATTTTCGGATGGATAAAAAGCTTCTACCCTGTTCCAGGAAATGGTGGCGCCCTTCCCGATAGTTATCGGTTGGGCGATAGCGGTATAGCTGCTGTCCCGACGGATAATATTGCATTGCAATTTTTCCGGCAAATGCAGGCGAAATATTTGTTGCGCCTTTGTAAACCTGACCTGCACAGTATTTCCTTCGCCTCCCAGTTCAATCCCTTTACCAAATGCCAATCCTTCATACACCGGTGTGATGCTGCGTTGTTGATCCGCCAGATTGGTGATACTTGTATTGATCATCGCTTCACGATTGGAAACGAAGATGAGCTGCATCCTGATTTTCAGATTTTCACTTTCCAGTATTTGCTCCAGCATGCCGGGATAATAATGCAGAATGGCTTTTGCTGAAGAGAGGTCCAATTGCTTCGCTCCTTCCAGCAATAACAGCTTTGCAAAACCATTACCCAGCCATTTGCCATCCATATCCATCAGCAGCGGGCCTGTGAAGCCACCGTGATCAGCTTTATCAGCGGGCAATGCATAGGCATGCCAGGCGCCGAGATCACTGAATACGGAAGGCTCGATAGCCCGTGGTTTCAGCACGGTATTACGCAGATCAAGCACATCCGGGAACTGGTCCCGTTGTGCCTGAGCCTGCGTGCTGATCGTTGTTATCAGTAAAAAACTTATTACGCTTCTGTACATTATTTTGCTTTTTCATTCAATTTATCAGAGGGCCGGATGGGACGTAACGTGAACGTATAATTGTAGTCCATGTACGGTAACATGTAAGCTGCATGTGTTCTGGCGCCCCAGCTGTTATCGCCTCCAACACCCATTTGTTTGTAATCGATATTCCACCAGATCAGCGGATCGTTGCTCATGCTGCCACCATGATTGTTCTCTTTTGCATGTCTGTCGAATTCCAGTTTTTTCATATCGAAATGCAATACACCGGTACTGATGGTGGGTGCTCCAATGGCCATCAGTCCGATCCCGCTTTTGTTCTGCATCCCCATCCAGCGTACATCAGTTCTGTAGCCACTTTCCTGTGCGCGGGGATAAGGATGAAAAAGCGAATCTGCCGGCATACTGTACAGATCGATGGCCGCAGCGGTCTTGCGATCATCATAGTTATCAAAAGGCCCGCGGCCAAACCAGGTCACTTTATTGAAATCGGGCTGCAACAAAACACGCATACCAAATCTCGGCATTTCCGGGAAATTGTTATTGCCTGCTTTCATCAGCACATTCACCTGAACGTTTCCGTTGGCGTTTACCAGGTATTGCACTTTATAATTTGCCTCAATAGCAGGCAAATAATGTACAGTAGTGATGCTGCTTTCGTATTCATTCACCTTTACTGCATTGAAAGAATCCAGTCTCGCTCCCTTCAGGGGATCCTGCCATACCGCGCAGCGGATCTGCATGCTGTTACCGATATCTGTATCAGTTGGAGCACGCCAGAAATGCGGTACCAATGCATCTTTCAAGATATTTGTACCAGCAATCCGGTACTGTTTCAGCCAGCCTGTCCGTTGATCAAAACCAACATTGAATATTCCATTACCCATTTGTAACAGACCATTGGCCTCTTGCTGAACCAGTGGTTCTGTATAATTTTTTTCCTGTTTTGCAGCAACAAATCCGGGCAGCCCGAATTGTTCCCAGGCGGCAATATGTCCGGCTGGAAGCATTGCAGAAGCTGTATTTGTTCTGGCTTCCACGGTCAGGAAATACTCAGTGTTGGGTTGACGTGTATAGTTTGGTATTGCCAGTTCCATATCTCCTGAGGTATGCGGTTGGATACTTTGCACAGGAGCAGAACCGGAAGCCACCACCTGTCCCTCAGCCTTGACAGACCAAAACAGCGTATAGGCATCCAGGTTGGTAAAGTCTGTACGATTGATTAGCCGGATGGTATTGGCGCTTAAACCAACTGTGCTGAAACTGATGGGTTGGTATACTTTTTTCAATTCATATGCCTGGGGATGCGGCTTACGCGCTGCATCGAACAAACCATCGGCACAGAAACTTGTATCGCTGGTGGCGCCTACATTTCCCATATCGCGGCCATAAGCCCAGAAGCTGCGACCAGCCGCATCCTTCTTTTCAAAAGTCTGATCGGAGAAATCCCAGATGAATCCTCCCTGCAGTTGCTGGTTACTGTAGATCAGGTCCCAGTAGGCTTTCAGGTTGCCACCGCCATTTCCCATCATATGCGCATACTCACAGAGGATGAAGGGCCGGCTTCTCCACTCCTTCACATATTCCTGCAACACATGGATGCCGCGGTACATGGGAGTGATGATATCGGTGTAGGGATTATCGCGGGCCTCATCGTATTCAACAGGACGGGTATCGTCGTTCGCTTTCAGGAACTGGTAGGTAGCGATGAAATTATCTCCGAAACGGCTTTCATTGCCGAGGCTCCAGGTTATTATGCTGGTGAAATTTTTATCGCGCTCGAACATACGGCGGGTCCTGTCGAGATATGCGGCCTTCCATTCCGGTTTATCGGAGAGCGTTTTCAATTCGTGGAAGTCCATGCCATCGCATTCGATATTGGCTTCATCCACCAGGTAGATGCCGTATTGATCACAGAGCTGGTACCATTCTTCCCGGTTAGGATAATGGCTGTTGCGGACGGCATTGATGTTGAAAGCCTTCATCACTTTGATATCCCGCACCATGCTTTCTTTGCTGATCACTTTGGCAGTGAACATATCGTGCTCATGCCGGTTCACTCCTTTGACCTTTACGGGAACGCCATTGATGAGGAAGAGTCCATGCTTCACTTCGGCTGTGCGGAATCCGATGCGATGTGCAAAGCTCTCGATCAGTTTTCCATTTTTATCGAAACTGTTCACCACCATCGTATAGAGTGATGGTGTTTCGGCGGTCCATCTTTTTACATTTTTCAATTCTGACCTGAACCGGTAGTTGCGGCCTGTATCGGAAGATTGCTTTTGCTGGAAAACCAGGTCGCCCTTTTCATCCAGGATCTTCACCTGCAAGGCAATTTGTTTTTGTGTAACTGGTTTACGGTTGAGGGTAAGGGTACAATCAAAAATACCATTCGTATAACCTGCATCCAGACCGGCTTTGGCGAAAAAATCATAGACAGCCAGCCTGGGTCTGGCGATCAGTTCCACGGAACGCTCGATGCCACTGAGCTTCCACATGTCCTGCCCTTCCAGGTAAGTACCGTCGCTGAAGCGGAAGACCTGCACAGACACTGTGTTGGAGCCTGATCTCAAATAAGGTGTAATATCAAATTCAGCAGGGGTTTTGCTGTCTTTGCTGAAGCCAACATAGTGATCATTGATCCAGCAATAGAAAAATGAATTGACGGCGCCGAATCGAAGGAACACATCGCGTCCCTTCCAACCGGCGGGAAGCTGGAAACTGCGTTTGTAGGAGCCAACAGGATTGAAGTCTTCCGGTACAAAAGGCGGATTCACTTTGATGGGATACTCTACATCTGTGAAAATGTAACTGTCCTTTCCCTGGGTTTGCCAGTTGGCAGGTACAGGGATCTCAGACCATTTGCTTACATCAAAATTTTTTTTGTAGAAATCAGTGGGCCTGTCGGATGGTTTGTTGACGATATTGAATTTCCATATTCCATCCAGCGAAAGGATACTGGTGGAGGATTGCTGCTGAATTGCAGCGGGCTCATTGCTGTAGGGAATGAACCAGGCGTGTGGAGTAACTGTGTTGAGAGAAGGAACGGTGGGATTTTCCCAGTCATTGTTCGTTGATTGCGCAATCGCCATCCATGGCATTGCAGCCAGCACGAGAGATAATACCTTTTTTTGCATGATCGTCTTAATCAGTTTTCACATGTAATGCGGGAAAAGAAGCGCGCGACCTGTTTGCCGGGCCACGCGCTTTCAGAAGACTGCCTAGTAACCAAAGTTCTGATCCAGTAAAGGATTGGCGTTTCGCTCCGATTGAGGGATTGCGAAACGCACATGCTTTTTGTCATCAAAATTATTGGCGAAAGGCTTGTTATGATTGCTGAGTGTTGTTTTCACGGATTCTTTGGCAATATTGCCACGGCCCCAGCGAACGAGGTCGAACCAGCGGATGCCCCATTCCATGCTGAGTTCTACGGGACGCTCATGGTGACGGATCTGCGTACGCAGCTGGTCTTTGTTGAAGGTGCCGGTTTCAAGCTCTTTGGCATGACTACGGGTGCGCACTTCATTGATCAGTCCGATGGCATCATCTGTTTTGTTGTTCTCGTTCATCGCTTCGGCCAGCATCAACAGTACATCTGCATAGCGGATCACGTTGATGTTGATACCAGTGTAGTTCCCTCCCCTGTCTGTGGGATAAGTGTACTTGGTGAAATAGTAAGGCATGCGCAGATCATCCTTCACTACGGAATAGGGAACCAGGTTAGCAGGAACACTGAGATCGTACATGGAAGAATTGGGATCATCGAAGAAGATGCTGCCATATACGCGGTCACTGTAGCCGCCGCCAGGTTTCTGATCTTTTTTAAATTCTTCGAAGAGCCAGTCGGAAGGCGTCATTTCATCCCAGCCATCGAGGGCGGCAGGACGGAGCTCGAAATTGAAAGGGTGACGTTCATCAGTAACCGTACGATCGCCGCTGAATTGAATTTCGAAAATAGATTCAGGGCCATTCTCGGATTTGCCATTGAAATTATCAACATAATTGGGCAGCAGGCTGAACTTATTGTACAGTTCGTTGAGCTTGGTTTCGGCATCGGCCCATTTTTCCTGGAAGAGATAAGCCTTGCCCAGCAGGGCTTTGGCAGCGTAACGGGTAGCTCGGCCCTGCATGTCGTTATCGTTATAATCCAGTGGCAGTACAGCTTCTGCGTCTTTCAGATCTTTTTCGATCTGAGCCCAGATCTCTGCTGGTTTCACCTGCGGAACACGCAGTTTGGTGATATCCTTTTCAAAAGTGAGTACAAGGGGAATGTTCTCGAATCCGTTCACGAGCGTGAAATAATTCAGTGCACGCAGGAATTTTGCTTCACCGATCACCTGTGCTTTTTCTTCATCGGTCATGTCTCCGATGCGCGGCACATTTTCGATCACCTGGTTTGCGCGGCCGATACCTGCATAGCAGGTTGCCCAGATATTCCAGGTAGAGCTTTCTTCTGGTCCGTTGATGAATGCTGCGAGCTCTTTTCCGTAGGGTTCATTTTTATTGTTGTCCACTTCATCGCTCTTGTAAGTGAGACCAACATATACCTGTTCGAAGAATGTCCACATGGAACCATCATGTCCCTGCAGGGCAGCATAGGCAGCAGTGATACCCCATCTGGCATGATCGCGTGTTGACCAGAAAGTATTTTCGTTGAGGCTTTGTTTATCCTGAAGGTCCAGGTATTTATCGGAGCAGGCATTGAGGCTCATTGCGCTGATACCGATGCCCAGCAATACCATTTTATATTTTTTCATTTTTCTCTTTTTTGAAGGTTAGCATTAGAATCCGAGGTTGATACCTGCCACAAAGGAGCGGCTGAGAGGATAATAACCCCTGTCTACCCCGCGGCTGAAAATGCCTGTGCTGGTAAGATCCGGATCAAAACCTGTGTAATTGGTGATGGTGAACAGGTTGTAGGCGCCTACATAGATGCGGAGCTTGCTGAGGTATGCTCGTTTCAGCAGGTCTGACGGCACCGTATAACCGATCTGGATATTGCGAAGGCGAACGAAAGACGCATCTTCCAGGAAGTAATTGCTCACGCGCTGGTTGAGGTTCACATCGGAGTTGGAGACGCGGAACACATCGGTATTGGGATTATCCGGCGTCCAGGCATTGCTGAGGTCGGCAGAACGGAAAAAGCGATAGAGGAACATCTTTGCTCCATTGTACATCTTCAGTCCTTTTTTGCCGTTGAAGAACATGCTCAGATCCCAATTCTTATAGGAAGCATTGAAGTTGATGCCAAAGTCGAGATCAGGAAGTGAACTTCCCATCAGCACTTTGTCTCCATCATCCAGGGTTCCATCATCATTCACATCCACAAATTTCAGGTCGCCGGGTTTGGCATTGGGCTGTAGCAGTTCACCATCCTTGTTTTTGTAAGCTGCGATCTCTTCCTGTTTCTGAAAGATGCCGGCTGTCTGGTAGAGATAGAAACTTCCGAGAGGAATTCCTTTTTTGGTGATGGTAGTGGTGCGGTTGGTGTAATCAACAGAGCCATCCTGGATCACGCCTTCATCGTACCCGAGACGGATGATCTTGTTCTGGCTGTGCGAAACGTTACCGGTAACATCGAAAGAAAATCCTGAAGCATTGGATTGACGGTAGGTGAGCGACAGTTCCCAACCTTTATTCTCCATGGTGGCGATATTGGTGAGCGGGAACTGTGTAATACCGGATGAAGACGGGATGGGTGTTTCAGCCAGCATGTCTTCCGTGCGGGATTTGAAATAATCGAAACTACCGCTCAGCCTGTTCTTCAGCAGGCTGAAGTTCAGACCGGCATTGAAAGTTCCGGTTTGTTCCCACTTGATATTGTTATTGGCGAAGGCATTGGAGATAGCGCCGATGTATACCTGCTGACTGGCCTTGGGCCCGAAAGGATAATTCAGCACATTGCTGCTGCCCAGCAGGTAGATCCTGGCCAGGTACTGGAAGTTGGAGATATTCTGATTGCCCACGATACCATAGCTCACGCGTGGTTTCAGCTCATCGATCCAGGAAACCCTGAACCAGTTTTCCTTGTGCATATTCCATCCGGCAGAGGCAGACCAGAAAGTTCCGTAACGATGTTCTGGTGCAAAGCGTGATGATCCGTCGCGGCGGATGCTTCCCTGCAAAAGATATTTATCGTTGTAGCTGTAGTTGAGCCTGCCGAAGAAGGATTGCAGCGTGTTGCTGAAATTCCATCCATTAGCGCGGATATAATCGCCGGAACCCTCGATGATGAGGCCACTCAGCGCTTCTATCAGCGGGCTGCTCAGGTGATTGCCCGCACCGCTTGTGCCGGTGCTCACTTTTTTCTCACGAGAGAATCCATACATGGCTTTGAGGGTGTGATCGCCAAAGCTCTTCTCATAGTTGAGTAAATGCGTGAATACGGAATATTCTATACGTCCCCTGGATTCGGAACGGCTCGGGAACTGGTTGAATGCCTGAGCCCCGAAATCATATGCCTGTGTTTGCGAATACTCATACTGGTTAGTAAAGTTCTTTCCTACATTGAGGGTGTAAGACAATCCTTTCCACAATTTGAGATCTGCGCTCACGTTGATCTGGAGATAATCATCATTGCTCCGGTTGTCTGACAGCATGCGCTCACCAACAGGGTTGCCGGAACCAAGCTCTGCTTCAGGTTTCGCATAACCATTAGGGGAAGCGGGATCGTAGATGCGGATATGCGGCAGGGCTTCGTAGAGATACATGATCTCAGAATAGCCGGCATTGCCATCGGTATTGGCGTCTCCGAAATTCTTGTTGTTGAATTTGGTATAGCTGAGGATCGGCGAGATCTTCAGGCGGTTGTTGAGCAATTTGATATCGCTGTTGAGGCGGACGTTATCGCGTTTTGCGCCGGAATTGATCACGGTGCCATTATGCTCCCAGTGGCCATAGCTCAGGCGGTAGCTGATCTTGTCGGAACTTCCGGAAAGGTCCACATCATATTTCTGTTCAGTACCTGTTTTAAAGAATGCATCCTGCCAGTTGGTATTGCCGTATTTGTTATCATCCATTACATACACGGGAGGCGTTCCATTATCGTTGGCATATGCCTGCCTCACCACTTTGTTCATGGATACTTTATCCAGCAGATCGATATTGTTATTGAGTTTGTGCTGCGCGAAGAAGCCGCTGAAGTTCACTCTGGGCTCGCCGCCTTTTCCTTTTTTGGTGGTGATGATGATCACACCACCGGCAGCGCGTGCACCGTAAATAGTGGATGCGGAAGCATCTTTCAGGATATTGACACTTTCAATATCATTAGGATTTAGGTCGTATGAATCATCCTGGGGGATACCATCCACCACGTAGAGTGGTTTATCGTTATTGATACTGTTCATGCCGCGGATAACGATAGAGGGATTACCGGCAGGGTTACCCGAACCGGAGGAGACGATCACACCGGCGGCCTGTCCCTGCAACATCGTACCCAGGTTGGCAGTAGGTTGTTTTTCCAGGTTTTTGGCGTTCACAGTGGAAATAGCTGCGGTAAGGTCGCCTTTTTTCTGGGTGCCATATCCTACCACAACCACTTCGTTGAGGTTACTGGCGGAAGCTTCGAGACTTACTTTGATCTCTTTTTCTTCGGTGATCTTTATTTCCGTGGATGCATATCCAACGGCGGTGATCACCAGGGTGGCATTTTCAGGAACGCTGAGCTGGAATTTTCCGAGCGCATCTGTCTTCGTTCCGCGGGTGTCTCCTTTCACGGAAACGGAAGCCGCTTCTACGGGATTACCATTTTTGTCGGTCACCACACCTTTGATGGTCCAGTCGCGGGGCATAGCGGAAGCGAATAGCCAGCCTGCCAGCAGAAGGCATATTAGCGTCAATTTCTGTAGCAATCGTTTTAGCATTTGCATGTTGCTTTTTTTGAAGTTTAATTGTCTCAAAAGAGAGTCCTTAGGGGATTTGAATTGGTGCAATGAAAATACCCCGGACTGTTCTGAAACCCTTCAAAACAGCATCTACACAAGCCTTCAGAGTACCTCTATTTGACCTCTACAAGGCAGAACAGCATTTGATAATCAGCTACTTAAAATTGCTTAAGGAATTCATTGAGGTTATCGCCATGTTCCAGGCTGAACTGTTTGCGCAGGCGGTAACGGGCCATTTCGGCGGACTTTACGGAAATATTATTGAGTGAAGCGATGTCTTTGATGGAAAGATTCAGCCGGATCTGTGCGCAAAGTCTTCTTTCATTTTCGGTTAGCTCGGGATATTTCTTCAGGAGGTTAAAGAAAAAGTCTTTGTGGATTTCGTCTACCGATAAATTGAAATCCTGCGCGTCTTTGTTGATGTCGAGATCGTGCTGGAATTTCTGGATCATCTTATTGAAGCGGGTCAGGCTTTCCTTCTTCCCCTCCCCTTCCAGTTTCAGATCGGACAGATCTTCGATGAAGCTACGCACCATTTCATTCCTTTGTGAAATGAACAGGGCGTAATTCTTCAGTTCTGCATCCTTGTACTTAAGCTTATCCTGGAGCGCGGCTTTTTCCAGGAGGGTATTATCGAGGTCTTTACGGATCAGCGCCTGTTTGATCTCTTCCAGCTCTTTTTCCTTTTTCTGTTTTTGCCTGAGCTTCGAGTAGAAAAGGAGACCGATGATAATGATCAGCACAATGCAAAGGGCCAGTACATTCCGCTGAAAGGAACGCAATTGTTTTTCGGCAGCCAGTTCCCTGATCTCTGTTTCTTTTTCCTGTGTTTCCTTTTTGGTTTTGAGTGCTGCGATAGCATCGCTTTTACTCCTGGTCAGGATCTGGTTGCGCACGCTGGTGTATTCCTGCAGGTCCGTGAAAGCCTGGCGGTAATTGCCCAGGGCCTGGTATAATTGCGAGGAAATGCTGAGGTTATCGAGGATCTTTTCTTTTTTGGTATTGGAAGTGGCGCTCTCGATCATGGTTCTGGACCTTTTCAACATGGCTTCGGCTTCCGGATAATTTTTCAGCATCAGCAGGGAGTAGGCCAGCTGGTTGAGCGTTTCGGCCTGGCTGAGCGGTGTATGGTTCCGGGAGGAATCGATCTCCAGTGCTTTCTGGAAAAAACTTACGGCTTCTTTGTAGCGCCCCCTGGCATTTTCACAGATACCTATATTATTATAAGCAGCGCTGATGGTGCCGGGAATATTTTCTGCGCGGGCCATTTGAAGGCTCTGATCGAAATATTTCCGGGCAGAATCGTATTCGTTCTTCAATTGAAAAACGAGGCCGATGGCGTTGAGCGATGTTGCTTCCTTGCTTCTATTGCCCAGTTTCTGATGGAGGGCCAGGGCATCCCTGTGATATTGGAGCGCGAAGTTGCCGTTCTCGGTATCGTAGAAGATCCAGCCGAGATTGGTATACGCGTTGGCGATATCGGGATCGCTTTTGAGATTTTTGCTGATGTCGAGGGCTGCGAAGCCGTATTCAAGTGCCTGTTCATAGCTATCGTTGTACAGATAACCTTCGGAGAGGTTAAGCAGGGACGCGATCTGTGCAGGCTGATTATTTGTTTTGAGAGATAGCAGGTAAGCTTCATTGGAGTAGACCAGTGCTTCATTGGTGGAATCGCGGTTGAGCCAGAATGCGAGCTGATTGAGGTTTCTGATCTTCTGAGAGTCCGGCAGTCCGGAGATTTTCAAAATTTCCCGCAGGCTGTCAACGCGCCGGGCCTGGGGATAAGCAATGGACAGGAGCGCCATGCATCCGGTGATGAGTGCGATGGCACAGCGGGCATAGCGCCGCAATTGCAGGGACCGGAGATCCGATATGGCAGTCAGACTATTCAGCATTCAGTTGAGGGGTAAGTTGCACACAATGAATTATGCATGTCTACCGGCTGCAATATTAATGAATTCCCGGAACTGAATGAGGATGTGGCAGTCACTCGCCGGGAGGCGAGCGACTGCCACATCCTGTAAAAACAAAACAGGGGCCGGTAACCGACCCCTGTATCTTTTTTGTAAGGCTACTAATCGTTCGCGTTTGCCGGCGCTTCCGGTCGCCGGAGGATTTGGTCAATGGTTAAGATTGGTGCGAATAGTTCTTTGTACTAACGGTGATCTATATGCTCTTTTGCTTTTTTTGCTGCAGGTATTGCTTGTACGCAAGTTCAAAGATCTTGCGTTCATCCAGTTCGAAGAACTTGCCCAGCAGGAACAGGTCCTTCAGAGTAAACCTTTCAATACGGTTCATGAGCATGGTGAAGCGGATGTTCTGTTTGCCTAAATCCGCTGCCACTACACTTTTTGGGATGATACGGAACATTTCATTGAATAAAGTTATCTGTCCGCTTTCCACCATCAGTTTAACTGCTTTGTACCTTGGATCTCTTTCCATAGTCTGTTGAGAAATGTAAAGAAAGCCATTAGTATGAAAAAGCAACTGCATTATGACCTTTAGTACTTTATTTCGGTACCGATCGAACCAGTGAATGTTCATTTTTATACTTTTTTTGGAATAAAAAAGTGGAAATTCTGTTTCTGCCCCTCATTTCGCATTTGAGAACCCGGCGCTGACTGCTTTCGATTTATCCGCCCCCTTTCCTGAATTTTCTTCGGCAACAACCCCAGTTTATTACAGTTTTTCAAACGAAGGGGCCTTTTGATTATACAGGGGGGCCTAACTCCATGGCTATCAGCAGGGAGTTGTCAAAATCGACTGGACTTTATTATTTCAGTACTTTAATTTTGCCCACCACAAACACCTTGCTCATGTCTATCAGAATCTTCATTACCGGCGGAACCTTCGACAAGGAATACAATGAATTGAACGGAGAATTGTTTTTCAAGGAAACCCATCTTCCTGAAATGCTTCAGCGTGCACGCAGCACGCTGGATACCACGGTACGCACCCTTATGATGATAGACAGTTTACTGATGACGGATGAAGACCGTGAACTCATCGCCCACCAGGTGCGCAACTCTCCCGAAGAGAAGATCGTGATCACGCACGGCACGGATACCATGACCGTTACAGCCAAAGTGCTGGCGGAAAAAGTGAAGGACAAGACCATCGTGATCACCGGCGCCATGATCCCTTATAAATTCGGTTCATCCGACGGGTTCTTCAATCTCGGCGGCGCTATGGCATTTGCCCAAACCTTGCCGCATGGAGTTTATATCTGCATGAACGGAAGATATTTCAACTGGGACAATGTGCGCAAGAACAAACGCACTGGCGTATTCGAAGAATTGCAGTGATCCTTTCCATACAGAAGGTTAAAATCTCCTTAGTAAACAGCCATTCTCTTGGAAGAATGGCTTTAAGGGCTATATTTGTACTACTTGAACAATCCATTCACCATATCATGCAGGCATTCTGTGGCAGTGCGCGTATCACGAAGTACGCAGGCGCATCACTATTGCATCCATGCAAGTGTGAAGAGTCCACGATTTGCACAGAAACTGTATTATTTCTCCTCTTTTAAAGACTTTAATACTTAACCCCCGGCCTGATCTGTTGCAGACCAGCGGACCCGGGGAGCTTTCCTGTACAACATA
The DNA here is from genome assembly GCF_007970185.1 of Pseudobacter ginsenosidimutans. NCBI lineage: Bacteria > Pseudomonadati > Bacteroidota > Chitinophagia > Chitinophagales > Chitinophagaceae > Pseudobacter > Pseudobacter ginsenosidimutans. The sequence continues at coordinate 7,100,125 of NZ_CP042431.1, forward strand.
TTTACTTCAGTCAAAATGGTATTGCTATGCCGCGAAATCAATCAAGGATTTCGGCGAGCAGCGGTATTATTGCGCTATTGGCAATTGCGAATGTGGTCCTGCTGCAGGAGGTTTACCTCAGCGGTGAATCCTGGCTCGTATTGCTGGTAGCCCTTCCTTTATTGTTGCTTGCCATTTATAATCGAATTCAGAAGAAGCACGCCGTGCTTCGCAACTACCCGGTGATCGGGTATTTCCGTTACCTCTCGGAAAAAGTGAGGCCGGAACTCAGACAATATTTTTTTGAATCGGACCTGGACGGAAGGCCTTTCAACCGCCGTCAGCGTTCCATTGTGTACCAGCGCGCCAAAAATGAAAAACAGACGGTAGCCTTTGGTATGCAGGCGGATCCCGGTCAACCCGGATTCGAATGGCTGGCGCATTCGCTCTATCCCGTTACTGTACAGGACAAGGATCTCCGCGTTTGGATCGGTAATCACCAGTGTTCGCAACCTTATCATGCCAGTATCCTCAATATCGGCGCCATGAGCTATGGCGCATTGAGCAAAACTGCCGTGGAATCACTGAATGAAGGCGCACGCATCGGCGGCTTCGCTCATAACACCGGCGAAGGCGGCATCAGTAATTATCATCTGATGGGCGGCGACCTGATCTGGCAGATCGGTACAGGTTATTTCGGATGCCGCGACCTGGAGGGTAATTTCTCGGATGATCTTTTCCGTGAGAATGCACAGAAACCGCAGGTAAAGATGATCGAATTAAAACTCAGCCAGGGCGCCAAGCCGGGCCATGGTGGACTGCTGCCCGCATCCAAGAATACGGAGGAGATCGCTGCTATCAGGAACGTGCAACCGAATACCACGGTAGCGTCCCCTCCTGCACACAGCGCATTCAGCAACCCGCAGGAATTGCTTTGGTTCATCGCCCGTCTGCGAAAATTATCGGATGGTAAACCTGTCGGTTTCAAGCTCTGTATCGGCAATACGAAAGAATTCAGGGAGATCTGCCGCGCCATGATCACTACCGGCATCCTGCCTGACTTCATCACTATCGATGGAGCCGAAGGCGGTACCGGCGCAGCACCGCTGGAATTCACAGACCATCTCGGCATGCCGCTGCACGATGCACTGGCATTTGCCAGCCGCACACTGGAAGAATTCGACCTGAAAGATGGGATCCGTCTGCTGGCATCCGGAAGATTGATCACCGGTTTCGATATACTCAAAACATTATCGCTGGGAGCGGATGCCGTGTACAGCGCCAGGGGCATGATGTTCGCACTGGGCTGTGTTCAGGCCCTTCAATGCGACAGCGGCAAATGCCCGGCAGGCGTTGCCACGCAGGACCCGAAACTGTACAAAGGCATCGATATAACGGATAAGAAACAACGCGTTGCCAATTTCCATGGCAACACCATCAAGGCAGTGGTTGAACTGATGGAGGCCTGCGGTTTCAAAACCATCAGCGAAATAACGGCAGACAAGTTCTTCCGAAAAACCGATGCGCTTACCACTCGCAGTTTTGCCGATATCTACAAGCTGCACGAGTCAGCTATTGCCAACAGCAAACATTCATTATTAAACTAAAAATATTACAGCAATGAAAGAATTGATCTTACTGAAAGAAGACGTGCAGTTGCTGAGTTCCTATATCAAGGGAAGCGGGCACCTCAATCTCTTCGATCAAAAAAACGCAGACAAACTGAAAGAGGAACTGAACAAGGGAACAGTATTGAATAAAGAAGAATTCCCTACAGATGTAATTCGCTTAAACTCCACCGTTACCATACAGGACAACCGCACCGGCAAAGTGATAGAACTGATGCTGGTGCTGCCCGAGAAAGCTGCCATCAATGACGGGAAGGTTTCCATTCTCGCTCCTATCGGCACAGCACTACTCGGTTATCGCAAGGGACAGCTTGTAACCTGGAAAATGCCTGCGGGTGAAAAACTGTACAAAGTGATGGATGTGGTGAACGAAGGTTTCGCATGATAGGTGTTTTGTTCATTGTCCGGCCGGTATTGTTTGCAATGCCGGCCTTTTTTATTTGTAGATCTTTTTGAAGAACACCCAGAAGAATATGAACAATGTAAGCAAACATATACCCGCCAGCACCCAGGCAAAAGCCGGCATTTTCGACGGCAGTACAACAGGCTGCAGGTGCCCGCTGTACGTGAATCCTGCCCAATAGTAAGGCAGTTGCAGTATCTGATTGCTGCGATGATTGTGCAGGTATTCCTCTTTTGCTTTGTGCAATGCAGTAGCGGCATTCTCACCATTACCAAGTTGTGTGTAGAACAGCTGCATGATCTCGGCTGAGGCATTGTCGTTCACATTCCACATACCGGCTACCACGCCCCCTGCGCCGGCAGCGGCAAAAGCACGGCTCAGGCTGTTCATCCCCTCTCCTTCCACCAGGTTACCATCACCAGTTCTGCAGGCGCCCAGCCATACCAGTGAAGGTGCGAAATGTTTATACTGAAGGTCGAAAAGATAGAAAGGCTGATCATACAATTGCAAATAGGGAAATGCATTACCGGTTGCAGCAACTGCATGTGCGCCGATATGCAGTACGGCCGCACTGTCCACCTCCTGCTGAAATGCGCTCCAGGTGGCACTTTCATTGGAGTAATATTTTCCTGGGATCTGGTCCTGCAACCATTGCAATTCCTTTTCAACAGACAACACCGGTAATGACAGATTATTGCTTTTACCCACAAACCAGCCGGCAAAATGACCGGCCGGATATTTTGTTTGTTGCTGATCGTACCAGGTTTGAAGACTCCAGGCCTGCGACAATATGGTTTGCCTGAAAAAGAATGGCCAGTTGCCGGCTGATTTACCGGTACAGGATCCTGTTATCATCGCATCGAATGGCAGGTAGCTGAAAATTCCATCGGGAAGCAAGATGCATCGGTCAATAGCTTTCATTTCCAGTTTTCCGAAAATGGTCTGATATAACTGAAAGCTCTCTTTGCAATATTGATCAGGCTGATTGATCATTTCATTGGGGCCGTTGCCAAACCATTTCGAAACGAAATTCAGTACCGGTTTACGGAGACTGTCTGATCCTGCAACCGGCAGTACATCTTTCACGCCTTCATTATCGAAACGGATCAGGTAACTGGTTTGCCGGCCATTGAAAAAACTGATCATCGTCAATCCATCGGGAAGATATTTGTATAATTGCTGCAATGCAGGAACGGTGAGCATTTCAGGAGACGGCGCATTTGTTCTGCCGGTACGTTTGCCCAGCAGTGCCAGTTCATATTCGGCAGTTTGCAACAGCGATTTGATATTGGCCTTATTGTCCTTCCCGGCATCCATCAGCTCGTGCTGATAATAGATCACGGCTTCCTGCAATCTTTTCTGTTGCAGTAAAAGAGAATCGTTTGGCCTGATATTGCTGCGCATTTGCCATCTCATCATTCTTTCATCCTGCAATACCTGTGCTTTGCTCAGTTCGGTGATCAGTAACAACCGGTCTTTATACAGTGAAGAAGAGCTTGTTCCCAAATGCAGTTCCCAGGCAATGGCCATTGCCGCTTCGGAGCGTTCGCGCAATATCTGCATATCCCTGATGCGTGAACTGGTGTAGGAAAATGCTTCGCGTAATTTCCTGGCTGCGCGGAAGACGGCGAAATAATGTTCCAGTGCAATGTCTTTGTATTTCATAACAGCCATCACAGCGGCTTTGCCGGCCAGTGCGTCAGTGAATGTATTCTCGGAGTAGAGCAATGAATCGGGAGGAAGCTGATCGGCGCCGGCGGGCTTCCAGGAAGGCAATAATAATTGAAGCGCCTGCTGATAGCTGTCCAGCGCGGGTTGTGGCTGATTGTAGTGCAGGAGGATATCGCCTGACAACACAGCGAGTTTCGCTTTTTCGCGTTGTTTGGTATCAGGGAAATAGCGGTTCTGCAATTCCATCGCTTCTTTGCAGCGCAGCAGGGCCTGGTCCGGTTGTTTTGTAGCCAGCAGTAATCTTGCATTGAGTTGCAGTGCTGCGGCATACCAGCCGGGCGCCTGTGAGTTGGATTTGTATACTTTACTCCAGTCTTTCAGGTGTTGAATAGCGCGCTCACTGTAGTGCAGGGCGCTGTCAGTTTTGTTTTCCTGCAACATGATATCCGCATAGGTATTCAGGAGCAATCCATAGAGCGCCGTTTGTTCATAGGCGTTATCCAGGCCCAGTCTGCAATACACAGCGGCGTCAGGCAGTTCATTTTTCCATCTTGCACAAGTGGCGAGATTGGCGTATACCCCGGCCATTTCAGCTTCGTTCCCCTCCTTCTTCAGTATCTGTAATGTTTTCAGGTGGATGAAGGTAGCAGCATCATAATCTGCCAGTCTTGTATAATTATTACCAAGCGGCTTGAGCACATATTCCACATATTCATCTGTATCGGCAATGGGATAGGCATCATAGAACTCCATGGCTTTTTCATAAGCCTGGATGCTGGCCAGCATATTACCGGTTTGAAGGAGATTGTAGCCTTGAAGGATGAGCAGGTTGAACCAGGCCTGCCGTTCAGGTAAATTGCGATAACTGCGCCAGGCTTCTTTCTGAGTATTCATCAGAAAGCTGATCCGTGCTGCGGGAGCGGCTTCTGCATAGTCGATTCGCGCATACAACCAGGAGGTGAGATCATCTTTTTGCCGGCTGAGATTTAATTCTGCCTGCACATTTTCAGGTAGCGATGTACTGTCTGCCGTTGCAGCGGCCCTTCCATGAACGGAGAGGCACAGGAGCAGTAATATGAAAGGCAATACGCTCTGGCAGCGGAGCATCAGCGGTGTTTGCCTAAAGATAGGGAGAAAAGCCCATCAGAGCCGCCAGGTGGCAAAAAAGTAAACCCGTTGCTGAGAAGGGTTTATATAATGAAGGAAACGTACGCCCAGCGCAGGTCCCACACGCACCATCCCCAGTTGCAGGTCTGCAAACAACGCTCCTCGCCATTCGGAAAAAGATTCAGTTTTGCTGTTTTTTTCCCCGGACACCAGGAAACTGCTTTGTCCGTTCGGCGGCAATAAAGACGCTTCTTCATAATCGGAGGTCTTGCGGCTCAGTTCTCCCGACACCAGTAATCCGGCGCCGGTTCCGATCCAGGATTTCCAGTTGTACCGGACCTGTATGGGCACAGCTTCGATGCCAAACACCTGTACCCTTTTGTAGAGATCCTTGTAGTCCACTTTATGACCCACCCCATTGTACATCGTGTCCCTGCCAAGGCTTCTCGAAATAAAAGTCTGTTGCTTTCGCGAAGGTTGCAGGTACAGTTCCCATTGCAGGTAAGGCTTCCAGGGAGAATATTCGGAAAGGGTAAAACCAATTGTGTAATTCTCTTTGGGGATGTCTGAAATATTATCACCCAGCGCCATATTGTATCCGACCATGATCCCTGGCGACAATCCCTTCCGGAACCTGCCGACGGAGCGATTGGTAATGATGGGCTCGTTCTTATCAAACACAATGGAAGCGCGGCTTACGAAGGGCAGCTTCTTCATCCCCTTGTTGAAATTGAGCACATATTTTATATATCCCATAGTGGAATCAGGATCGTTTACACCATCCTGTTGTGTTCCGGGCAGGTAAATATTTTTGAAGATGAACTGGATACTGTCCTTCGTCACTAGTGTATCGATGCAGCTTTGGTTGGGATAGGCAGTGGCGCACCAGACACAGGCGGGTTTCATGTCCACCACCTGGAGGGTGGCTGCATTGAGCATACCTGGCAATGTAACAGTAACGGCTATTCGTTTTGCCGGGCCTTTTCCTGTGTTCTGGAAACGGACCTTATACGTGTTATCGCGGTTGCGGGTGGTGAAGCGGTAATTCAGTCTTCTTTTCTTCAATTGCAGTTTATTGGGATCATGCGAGGCCACGATCTGCAATTCCAGGTTGAAGCGTTCGGGTTCCATCGAAGGATCATCGGGAATGAAGAGCCCTGCGATGGTGACCACCGCGTTGGTGTCTTTGATCATCTCCGGGAGTGTGTTGATGGTCACGAACATGAACTTCTCTTCTCCCGGTTTTACATCCTGGATGCGCCAGATCTTGTTCTGGCGGAATTCTGCAGACTCCTGTTTCAGCCAGGCGATCAGTTCCTTTTTCCCTGCAAGCGGATCATACGCATCTCCACTGACGCTGAAAAGTCCTGCCCCGTCTGCATCTCCTGCCATAAAGGTAGAGGGGTCCTGAGGCGCCATGGCGATGAGGGAATCGAAACCGATGGTGGATTCATTGTGATAGGTGCGTGTATCGGCAATATCGAATCCGCTTTGAGTGAATTGTTTTTCGTTGTAGAGCAGCATCACGGAGCCGCTGACGGAACTTACTGGTGCGCCTGGTTTGTTGCGGTACCCAAGCAGCAGCACCATATCCTCTCCGGGCTTCGGTTGTTGATTGGCGCGGATCTCGAGGGAACCATTGCCGGAAAAAAAGGATGGCAGGTTGTTCATGGCCAGCATCGATTTCTTTTTTTCCACTTTTACACGACGGAGTCTTGTGGGCGGCTTCTTGCCATCATCATAATTATTGGTGGCAAAGAGGCGAATGGCATAATCGCCGGTGTCCTTATAATGATGTACAGGATTTTTCTCGAAGGAGTAAGTACCATCTCCGAATTCCCAGAAATAAGTGTAAAAAGCTGCGGGTGCGCCTGCGATCTGGCGGAGCGGACGAAGCACAGCATTCAGTTTTACCTGGTTGCTGTCTATGGCCGGTTCAATTTCCGGGGGGATTGTATCGCTCACCTGCGCAGCCAGTCCTTTCACTATACAGAGCAATACGATCAATACTATTAAGGGTTTGTATGGGATCATATAGTGAATGATTGTAAATGTAATGAAAGAATTGGTATTGCTGTTACAAAGTATCCCGGGCCTGCAGAAGCGGGCCCGGGGAATTTGCGATCGGTGTGTGATTTCAGAGTAAGTTTTCTTAGTTGACAGTGGCCAGGAAGGCGTCCACTTCAGATTGTGTTGCACGATGAATGCTTGCATTGATGTGCTGGTTGGCGCTGATGGTGATCAGTTGTGTTCCGAACTGGAGGTAACCGTCGCTGTCTTTTCCGATGATCACCAGGTCTGCCTGAAGGCCCACCGGCAGGCTGTTCCAATAGCTTTCAAACTTGTTGAGAGAAGTGCTGAAGGGTAAGGTGATCACGGTTTGAATATCCCTGAACACGAGCATCACCTGGAGGTCGTTCACCTGGTTGTTATCCGCAAACACAGGAGAAACGGTAATGGTTGTTTTGGGTCCGGGATCGCTGTAGAAACGGTCGCAGTTCACCCATGTGAAAGCTGGCAGGTTGAAAGAGTAACTGTTGGGACCGTTGCCGAAAGGTGCATAGGGTGCGGGTAACCAGGTGTTGGGATTCTGGAGCGGTTGCTGGTCGCCGCCGTTTTGATCGCGCTTTCTTTCACCCAGAACAAACAGGCCCATATCCTGATCATTCATCACTTTTGGTACTTCAACTTTGATGGCGCTGTCAGGCATGATTCCCAGATCTTTCCCGTCTTTTTGCGCTTTCACCAGCAACTCGCCACCAGACTCCAGTATTGAGCCGTTGGATTCGGTCATAACACCCGAAAACATGACGTCCTTCTTGCTCAATACTTCTTTCAATGTAATGGTAACAGTTCCGCTGACCGGTTGTCCATCGCCGCCCTGTAAGGCTTTGGGAGGAAATACTATTTTAGTTCCCTTTTCACCTACAATGGTAAAGCCCGCTGTGGCGTCACCAGTAAAGGTTTGGGTAGGGATGGCATTTTTTGCGAGGATCTCTTCAGCCCTTACGAAAGCAGGTTTATCATTGTTCTTCTTGCAGGCTGAAAGGGCAATAAGCGCTGCAGCTACGATTGCTGCTGGTTTCAAGGAAGTTTTCATACAATTGATGTTTGATTCACAGGTATATCACCAGGCAGATCTTTTTGTTACCCCCTTTCCCGCAGATTTTTTTATTTTTATTCCTTCATACCATTAATTCATTCGTTTTCATAGCAAATGACCCATCCAGACCAGCGCTATGTGGAAGCGTTACTCCATAATGATACACTTATTGTAAAGGAGATCTACCAGAAATTCTCTGGCAATATCCGCCGCTATATCGTTGCCAACAGCGGCTCGGAAGACGATGCAGCCGATATCATGCAGGAAGCCATGATCGATATCTATAAACAGGCCAGCACACAGGGGCTCACACTCACCTGCCCATTCGAACCCTACCTATTGCTGATCTGCAAACGCAAATGGCTCAATCAACTGAAAAAATCCGGCCGTAACCCGGTAACAAAAGAGCTGGACGATGTATCTATGGGTGAAGATGTTTTTGCATTGGCGGAGCAAATGAAATTGCAGGACAGCCGGATGCAGGTATTCCTGGATTGTTTCAAAACCCTGGGTGACAGCTGCCGGGAGATCCTGCGCAGATGCCTCGGTGGCGGCGACCAGGAGACCATCGCAGCAGAACTCAAAATAAGTTATGGCTATCTGCGCAAGAAAAAAACAGAATGCATGAGCACCCTCACCAAAAACATCCAATCACAATTATCCAAATGGCATTGACATGAAGAGTAAGTACACCATAGAAGATATAGCCCGTTATGCCGAAGGGCTGATGGAGGCCGATGAGCTGCCGGACTTTGAAGCAGCGCTGGCCGGTGATGCTGAACTGCAGCAGCAGTACCAGCTATACCTTGAAGCTGAAAGCAAGCTGCATAAACATTTCGCTTCACAGGAAGGAGAAGAAAAGCTGAAGCTAACGTTGCAGAATATGCGACAAGAATTCTTCTCAGCAGAAGCTCCGGTGAAATCCATCTCTCCCGTACGGAACAAGGTAGTGAAAATGATGTGGCGGAAAGTAGCGGTGGTGGCAGCAGCAGCTGTGCTGGTGGCAGTGTTCCTTTGGCAGCCCTGGAACAGGGACCTGTACACGAAGTTTGCAGATACGGAAATGGTCAGCTCTGTGGAAAGAGGAACACATACAGACAGTCTCCTGGCAAAAGCCACAACGGCTTTCAATGCAAAAGAGTTCTCTTCCGCAGCAGTCTATTTGTTTGAAATTGTTCAGACAGATTCTACCAACAGTTTTGCACAATTCTATTATGGAGTAAGCTTATTGCAATCTGGTAAAACAGAGATCGCACGCGAAACACTCACAAAACTCGCAGCGGGAAGTTCCGCATTCAAATACGAAGCCATGTTCTACATGGCTCTCAGTTACCTCAAAGAAAAGGACGAAACGAATTGCAAAAAATGGTTGCAGCAGATCCCGGCCGAATCGGGCAATTATGGAAAGGCAAAGGAACTGTTGCAGGCCCTGTGAGAAAGATAATGATGAAAAACGGGGTGGCGGCAAAACTGCCGCCTCTTCGTTTTTTTAGTCTTGTAACTACCTGAATCACAAATGGTTCCCGGGGCCGCAAATTGCGGCCTTTTCATTTGTCCATTAGTCTCCTTTTTTGTAATTTACGAGTAACGATTCTTCACCAAAACATCAATGCTGTATGAACAAAAAAGTAACCGACATCTTACTCAGGAAGGGCAGTAACATCACAACCGTTAACCCCGGTACTTCTGTGTTGGAAGCATTGCAGATCATGGCAGACCAGAACATCGGTTCTGTGCTGGTAATGGATAATGGACAATACCTTGGCATCATGACAGAACGTGACTATTCCCGTAAGATCATTCTGAAAGGAAAGTCATCTACCGATACCACTGTGAAAGATATTATGTCATCCGATTTTCCCAGGGTGACCGCTGCTGATTCCATCGATTATTGCATGCAGTTGATGTCCGACAAAAATATCCGGTACCTTCCTGTGTTCGAGCTTGAACAGGTAATCGGTATTATTTCCATCAATGATGTGGTGAAAGAAACCATCCTTTCACATGAGGAGACGATCACACAATTGAAAGATTACCTGCACAGCAGCCGATAAAGATATTATCATCTGCCGCACCCGGGCAGGGAGCCCTCTTGCTACAAGAGGGCTTTTTTATCTCCTTAAACCTTATTCCTAACATAAACTGTTCTCAATGGAACACTACCTGAACAAAAGTGGCAATTCGCCGATCACCCGATTCCTTATCGAAGATGAAAAGGTGACGGTTTGGTACAACGACGACACTTCCTATTCCTATTCTTACCCGCGCGCCGGACAACCCATTGTAGACAAGATCAAAGAACTGGCTGTACTGGGCGAAGGTTTGGCAACCTTTATATCGCAGCAGGCCAAATTCCTGTACGATCATAAAATAGATAAACCGGGTACATGACCCGGTTATTAATTGGCTTCATGTACCAGTTTAGTTAATGAAAGTATAACAATATTGTACAACCGATTTTACGATAAGTACAATTACTTATCAAAACTAAAAAATACCCGAAAAAATAAAACAGATTCCTCTCTCCTCATTTTTTTGATGGCAGATCCTATTAGTTTTAAAATAAAAAATGTCAACAACTTATTATGGAACTTTAGACAATCCCACCCAGGAATATCAGTACAGCCTGGTCAGGTTTTCCCTACAGACAGACAGGGTACATTGGTGGAAATTGACGCTCTTCCTGCGGGCGCATCAGTAGACAATATTTTTTATTTCAACTCTCCAACTGCAGGAAAATTTCTGCAGAGAGTGATCGATGGGGTAATCCGGGCAACTCAATGCGGCGTTTATCCGGGTTCTGATCAAACTTCAAAATTACAGACAGCATTCAATAATGCAGGCATCAAGTTGATTGTGTTGGATAATCCGGAAGGGTCAGCTATTACTATCAACGGTACACTAACAATTCCATCAGGAAAAGTACTTGCTTTTAAGAATGGGAACAAATTGGAAGGCACCGGCACTATCAAAGGAAAATCTCCGCGGATGAATGTGCCAATATTCTATCTCCTACACTAAATCTGAATGAAGTGGAAAGCGAACTTGGTTACCTTCCAGCAGCCTGGTTTGGCGTAGCAGGTGATGGCATTACCGAGAATACCGCGGCATTCAACAAGATCAAGGCTAATGTCAAACATAATCTCGTTCAATTTAGTTTCCCAAAAGGTTCGGACATACTCTTTAATGGTTCGATCGATTTTTTATATGCAAAGACTTTCCGGGTCATGCCGGGAGTTAGATTTACCGGAGACGGCAATCTGATACAGGTAATCTTTGATGCAGGATATACACAGGAAATTTTTGGCCCCGTAATGGATGTATTGTATCCAAGATCTGTAACCGGCATGGTTTCAGTAAAATGGTATGGCTGTAAGGGCGATGGAGTAACAAACGACAACAGTGCAATGGTAAGGGCAATCGGAGTAGCTAATTCCCGATTCATGGATATTTTCGTTCCTGCCGGCAGTTACCTCTTAACAGGGTCTGATATTAATGTATATGGGGCCTACTCCAAAAATTTATTTTTGAAAGCGGTGCAAAATTTACTGGCACGGTTCTGATAAAGCAAGTAATTATTCAGGCGGACTATAATGCTCAAATCGCTGATACGTCTGTATATTTTTCCGATCCAAAACCTTATGCCGGTCTGTTCTCTGTTAGATGGTATGGAGCATTGGGAAATGACTCCAACAACGATACAGAGGCTGTAAACAAAGCAAATCTTGTTCTGGCAGAAAGAGGAAAGCTTTATTTTCCCAGAGGTATATACAGGCTCGATGGAGCATTGATCAACAATGAAGTAGTGGGAGATGGAAGAACAACCACGCTGAAAGCCTGGGACTCCAACACGCAGGTGGTTTTTAAAGTAGGACGACATATAGTAAGTACAGACACGGGCCTTAGAAGCATCGAAAATTTTGTTGTAGATGGAAGCAACGTTGCAATAGGCCTGCAGTTTAATAATGGCGGAGTCAATGATATGTACGCAGGCAGGTGGAGATTCAGAGATATTGTATTTTCACAATGTATACGGTCAATAGACAAGCCTACAGGCAATAGTATGAACATTTTCGATGGCTGTGCTTTCATAGGTTCTGCTTCCACAGATTATCACTACTATGCCCAGGACCTACCGGCCATGCATGCAGGCCTTGACAAATTCTTCAACTGCCGCTTTTTTGGTTCAAGGAAAGCCGCTGCATACATTAATGATACTGAGGGAGGCGGCACCCGATTCCAGGATTGTGTATTTGAATACAATTATGGATTTACCATTTTCATTAAGAAAGGAGGAGTCAAGCACCATGTATTACCTGTGGTGATAGATAATTGCTGGATGGAAGGTAATGCCTCAGGAAGTGTCAACGGCTTTCCTGTAGATATTAACGGAGAAATTTTCACCACCCCCTTCGATTATTATTTTGAAGAATGTAATGCAGTGAAATTACAGAACACTACAATGTGCCGGATTAAACTGGTAAAGAGCGCCGTGTTTGCAGATACTGTTTCATATGGTTATCAACCTGGCAAAGTTGTTGAAAAAGATGCAGACAGTCTCTTTGTTGAAAAAACAAAATTTGGCTGGAACATGACAGATAGCGGAGCTTATCTTGAAGACAAGATCGCTTATGCCTCAGAAACGGGAGGGGCAAGGTTTCGAAGTACATTCCCTGCCGGATTCACTGGAAAAAATATACCGGGAGTACTATTTGCACATAAGCTGGACACTCTAAGCGGCTTCACTCATGGAGGAGCTTTCGACATGAGTCTGCAACAGGATGGCGAGTTGACAAATTCCTGTATAGAGATATCAAATGTTACAGCCAGTGGATACATCACTCCAACTGCCTATACACCAACAGTAGGGAAATATATTGTTGCAGCCATTGGCATGAAACTTATTTCCGGCCCACAAGCATATATGATAGATAATAATTCCAGCATACTACTGGCTCAAACCAGCACAATCGGGCAATGGGAGTATTTTTATACAATTCTCAAACTACAGGGAGCAGGGACCAGAACACTGTATGTTGACGCCGCGAGAAATGCTGGCAGCACATTTCGTATTTCATGTCTGATGTATGTGGAGTTCAACACACACCAGGCAGCAGTCGAGTTTGTGAAGAAAAACATTTTTCCAGGACCTCTTACTTTCCAAAACAGTATACGAACAGTCACTGCCAATTATAGTCCTGTCCCGGATGACGAAACAATACTGGTTAACACCAATTCAGGCAATGTAACTATTAGCTATAATACCACGATGAACACCAAGATTCGAAATATAGTAAATATCGGTACATCTGGTAATCAGGTAACAGTCCTGCCTTCATCCGGTACTATCAATGGCAGCCCCAGTGCTGTTATTGCAGATGGCTTATCACTTAGATTGCAAAGCAATCTCACCGATATCTATTCCTTTTGATTATTTTTAAAAATGGCGCCTTTGTTCAGAAGGCGCCATTTCATATAATGTACTACTTCAATAACCCTTCCAGCGTTGTGATCAAACCTTTCTGCCAGATCGGAGGTCCGAAAGGCTCTGAAGCTTTCGATCCATTGGCTATGAATGCAATCACTTTCCCTTCCTGATCTATCAATGTATAAGCAGGAATGCTGTTCAACCTGAACACTCTGTGCATAGCATCATCCACCTCATCCGCGCCATGCTGCCAGTTGATGCCATGGTTATCGATGGCCTTGCGCCAGCCCTGCTCCTGCTCATTTTGAGTAATTCCAAGAATGCTGAAACCTTTGTCTTTGAATTTCGCATATACTTCCCTGAGAAAAGGGAATTCGCCAACACATGGACCACACCAGGTTCCCCAGTAATCGATCAGTGTCAGTTTGTTCTTTTTTGCAATTTCCCTGATGGAAACAGTATCGCCATCCAGCATCCTTATCCTGAACTCGGGGATCAAAGCCCCTTCACGCAAAGGCTCGGAAAGTTTTTTATTATAGATGGCATTGGAAAGCAGCTGACCATAATAACCCTCACGTGCAACCGGAGACAGTTTCTCAAATGCGATCTTCTTTTCCTCACTGGTCATGCTGGCGCTCTGCAACAGGATCAGCGGGAGATAAAGATTATCAGGATGTGCGGTGGCATATTTGGTAATGCCGGTGCTGATGGCAGCCCCTTTTTGATTCATGATTTTGTTTGAAAGATAGGTTTGAAAATCCGTCATCTGCACAGTGCCCCTGGAGCCGCTCACTTTTACTTTGGGCCATTCCTCCATGGCGCCACGAACACTGATCTTTTCCTTGTTGCAGATCAGGAGCGAAGCTGAGCTATTTTTTCCTTCGATAGTGAGAATGAATAATTTCCCTTCGTAGACGATCGCCTTGCTGAAGCTTGCTTTTTCACCACTGGCGGTTGTTACGGCAATTGTATCCCTGTATTTTGATCCCGGTTTTTCCAGGTCTGCATCTTTTTTGGCAATCAGGTATAATCTTGTTCCATCCGGAAGACCTTTCAGGTTGATGGAAACAGTAAACCCATCCGCCTGCGGAGAAAGCGGGGTATTTGCGGATGCCGCATTCACCAGGAAAGGAATGCAAAAGGCCAAATGAAATGCTTTCATGACTTTTGATTGATTGGGAATAAAAAATAGTTACAACAATAATTTGCTGTAATGATCAAAAGAAGCACTGAAAGAAAAAAAAGATTTTCGATTCACCCTGTCAAAAAAATGCCCTCCGGAATCCGGAGGGCATCGATATACTGAACTAATTTTTAATTCTTTATCACTTTTTTGTTTTCAATTCTTCACTCCCTTCTTTTTCTGCAACAACTACCAGATCACTCAGGTCGACCGTGATTGGCATCAACCCTAATTGCACTACGGCTTTCTTTCCGCGGATCTCCTTCACTTCACCCACCTGGTGGTTCTTCTTCATCAGTACTTTGTTACCAACTACAATTTCGCCTCCCACCTGATCGTATTTGGAACCGATCTTCTTTTTCACTTTTTCATTGGCGTGTTGCTGGTTCTGTTTGAAGAGCAGGATCTGTAATTGTTTGATCAGTTCTTTCCTGTCTTCAGTTACTTCCGTCTTGCGCCAGTCCAGTACGATCTGTTTGAGCTTGCGCTCCATGTCTTTCAGATAAGCGATCCTGTCTTCCGTGATCTTGTTCTGATGCTTCAGCAATTCCACCTGCTGATGGTGTCGTTCCTTATTCATCAGGGCTTCCATTTCCTTGCGCATGCGTTCATTTTCTCTCAGCGCCTTATTGAGCTCTTTCTCTTTCTTTTCCACTTCGCGGAGGTCCTGTTCCGTTCTGTTGAGCAGTTTATCCAGCCTGAAATGATCTTCATCCACCAGTTTGCGCGCCCGCGCGATCAGTTCAGGTGAAAGCCCGATCCTTTCCGCGATAGAGAAAGTATAGGAACTACCGGGTTTACCGATAATGAGTTTATACAAAGGCAGAAGGTTCACTTCATCAAAGGCCATTGCGCCGTTGACGATGCCGGGTGTTTTATTGCCCATCACCTTCAGGTTGAGATAATGCGTGGTAACGATGCCCAGTGCATGTTTCTTCACCAGTTCCTCCATGATCACTTCCGCGAAAGAGCCGCCGAGATTGGGATCCGAGCCGCTTCCCAGCTCATCGATGAAGAACAGGGTTCTCCCATTCGCATTCTCGATCATATGCTTCATATGCTTGAGATGCGAGCTGTAAGTACTCAATTCGAATTCCAGGCTCTGCGTATCCCCGATATGGATCATCATCTGTTTGAAGATGCCGAACTCGGAAGTTGGATGAACCGGCACCAGCAGGCCTGCCTGTATCATGATCTGCAGCAGCCCTGCAGTTTTCATGGTAACAGTCTTACCACCGGCGTTTGGACCGGAGATCACCAGGATCCTGTCTTTTTCGTTAAGATAGATATTGGTGGGGATAGTAGGTTTCTGCGCGCGGATATTGTACAGGTAGAGCAAAGGGTGGTAAGCGTCTACCAGTTTGATCACGCTCTTGTCTGACAGCAGCGGGAAATTCCCGTTCACATCTACTGCCAGCCTGGCTTTGGCGCGAATGAAATCGTATTCGCCAAGGATATCGTGATAGGTACGTAACAGTGCCGCATATACGGAAACGCGGGCGGTGAGCTCGCGGAGGATGCGGTATACTTCACGACTTTCTTCATTTTCGAGTGCGAAAATATCGTTGTTGAGCTCGATGGTTTCTTCGGGCTCGATGAAAGCTGTTTTTCGGGTATCGCTTTCACCATGAAGGATACCTTTCACTTGTCTTTTCTGTTCTGCAAATACAGCCACTACCCTTCTTCCGTTGAGGAAAGCTTCTTCGATATCGGCTACATATCCCTGTTTGCCGAGATTCTTGACGATACGATCGAACATGCGGCGCAGCTCATTGCGGCGCCTGTAGAGGCTGAGACGGATATTGGCAAGCTCTTCGGAGGCATCGTCCTTCACCACACCGGATTCGTCCAGCACTTCATCGATCATGGTGAGGATGGTCTTCTCGAAATAGGTTTCGGCAATCACTTTACTGAGGGCCGGGTATGCCAGGCGGCGATCATTATCGAACCAGCGAAAAATGGATTGCATGCTGTCTGCCAGCTTGCGTACCTGCATAAACTGGTCGCCCGTGAGCACAGCGCCGGGAATGCCCAGCAACTTGAGATCGCGGTTCAGGTTCAGTACATGATCGTTGGGAAAATATTGTCCGTGTTGAACAATCAGTTTGTATTCATGACTCTGCCGGAGTTCCAGCTCTATAAATTCTTTTCGGGTATGTATGCGGAGTTCCTCTGCTTTCTCTTTGGCATACACACTCTTGCAATGTTCTACCAGCAAAGCCTTCACTTTATCGAACTCCAGCTGCACCAGGGCGGACCCGGGGAAAAACTTCATAATGCTAATATAATTCTTTTACGGTCTGCAAAGGTAACACAAGTTTGGGGATCAGCGCTTGCGGACTGCCGCTATCCGGTTTGTCCGTAAACCGCTGCAATTGAACCATTCATTTGCTGAATTTGTTTTTACTCCGTATTATTGAGGTTTCACAAACGTTGACATCCACCCTTTAAAAGCAATGCATGCATTTTTGTTAACCTAATGGTAATTGGCATTCCATAGCCTTGATCCATGGGTAACTTGCACTTAATTTTGATTCTGGCATGAACGTTCTATTAAACCGAAGTGGTATGAAACTGATGTTTACACAGGCTCTCGTGTCTATTACGCTCTGGTCCTGTGCGTTAAAAGAAAATCCACAAAAGAATATGAGTAACGACCTGACAGGTAATTCCCTGACCAGTAGCACCACTACAACCAGGGATACCGACACGGCCACCCTGGGCACGGGTTGTTTCTGGTGTACAGAAGCTGTTTTTCAACAGCTCAAAGGTGTGCTGAAAGTGACTTCCGGTTATAGCGGAGGCAATGAAGTGAACCCAACCTATAAAGATGTTTCTACCGGAACTACCGGTCATGCAGAAGTGATCCAGGTCGTGTACGATCCTGCTGAGATCACATTCGATGAGCTCCTGGAAGTTTTCTGGCAAACCCATGATCCCACTACCCTGAACCGCCAGGGTAACGATGTTGGCCCGCAGTACCGTAGTGCGATCTTCTATCACAATGCAGAACAGAAAGCAAAAGCGGAGAAATACAAAAAAGAATTAGGAGAAAGCGGTGCATTCGAAAAACCGATCGTAACCGAGATCTCGCCCTACACCGCTTTCTATAAAGCGGAAGATTATCACCAGGATTATTACAATAACAATGGCTCACAGCCTTATTGCTACTATGTGATCCGTCCGAAACTGGAAAAATTCCAAAAAGTTTTCAAGAACAAGATCAGACACTGATCCTTATTTGATCCCCAGTAATTCCACCTCGAAGATCAGGGTACTGTTGGGCCCGATCTGTGCGCTCACTTGCCTGTCGCCATATCCAAGATGTGGCGGAATGAAGAAGCGCCATTTGCTGCCCAGCGGCATCAGGGCCACGCCTTCCGTCCAGCCCTTGATCACCGCGCTGAGCGGGAAAGATGCGGGCTGACCGCGTTTCACTGAACTATCAAAAACAGTTCCGTCGATCAGTGTGCCATGATAATGGCAGGTAACAGTATTGGCGGCAGTGGGTTTGGCGCCGTCCCCTTCTGTGATCACTTCATATTGCAATCCGCTAGCCAGCTCCACCACACCGGGTTTTGTTTTGTTGGCGGCCAGGAAATCCTGTCCGGCTTTCAGGTTTGCCTCAGATTTTTCTTTCTTCATCTGGAATAATTTATCTGCAATGCCCATAGCTAAAAATTTGCTGCGAAATTACGGATTTGCTCATTGCTGGATATAAGTACGCCTTAACTCCAAAAGATTGAGCCCATTGGCGATAAAATCCTTCACATGTAACTGCTCCAGGTGGATCACTTCATCGTACCAAAGCGGCACCACAGGTGCATCTTCCACTATCAGCCTGTCCATCTGCTGGTACAATCCGTATCTGATGGAATCGTTCTCTGTGATCAGCGCTTTTTCATATAAGCGATCGAAAGCAGGATTTTTGTATTGTGTGTAATTCGGAGGTGCGGGATTCTTCCCGTAAAAAACACTGAGGTAGTTTTCAGCTTCGGGATAATCCGCTATCCAGCTTCCACGAAAGAACAGGGCTTCCGATTTGGCTGTCTGCTCCAGCAGCAGGGCTTTCTGTACTACTTCCACCTGTATTTTGATGCCCAGCTCTTCCAGTTGCCGCGCAATGAAACTTCCCAGGTCTGCATAGATGGGAACGGTGAGCAGCTTGATCACCGGCAATCCTCTTCCATCCGGAAAACCTGCATCAGACAAGAGTTTGCGCGCTTTCACCGGATCATAGCTGTACCCTTTTACAATATTTGGATCGAAACTGGGAAATCCTGCAGGAATGAATCCGCTCTCGGCCGGCGTACCGATGGAATTGCGCAGGTACATCATCATCTTCCTTCTGTCGAACCCGTAGTTGATAGCTTGTCTGATGGCTTTGAAACGAAGCGGGCTCTGCTTCACGATGGCCTTGCTGCTGTCTACCAGGATGCCGAGATATTCTGTATTGAGATAAGGATGTTTGCTCAGGCGGATCTTTCCTTCCCAGTCTTTTCGCAATATGCCTTTCTTGGTAAGCACTTCATCTTTGAAACTGGGATCGATATCATTGATGAAATCCAGTTTTCCCTGGCGGAAGAGCAGGAATTCCGTGGCGCGGCTATCGTAAAAGGATATCTTGATACCATCCAATCGGGGTAAAGGTTTTCCGGCGCTGTCCTTTTCAAAATACCGGGTATTACGGCGAAGTATAAGCGCTTGCCCTTCTTCCCAGGCTTTGAACACGAATGGACCTGTACCGCAGGGATGGTTCCTGAAATCCTGTCCATATTTTTCCACCGCTTCGCGGGGCACAACGGAACAATATTTCATGCTGAGCAGTCCGAGTACAGGTGTAAAAGGACGGATCAGCGTCAATTGAAAAGTGGAATCATCAAGGGCTTTGAAGCTATTGTTGGGATCGATGCGGTCATTGAAGATCCAGGCGCCACTGCTGGCTGTAGCGGGATCGATGATGCGGTGAAAACTGTATACCACATCATGAGCCGTCATCTTTCTTCCCTTTCCTCCCGGGAATACTTCGTTATCGTGGAAAAAAACATCCTGTCGGAGATGGAAAATGTATTGTTTTCGATCTTCTGAAACATCCCATCTGTATGCGAGTGAAGGAACTATCCGCAGGGCATCATCGGTTTCCACCAAAGTATTGTACAATTGGTGAATGGGCCAGATAACGGACTGGTTCTTGGCAAAAGCCGGGTCCAGCGTAGCGATGCCGGTAGCCTCGTTATAATGGAATACCTGGTCATCACTGCTGTGTTTGCCGGAGCAGGAGCTCAGCAACAAGACAATAGAACAGGAAAAGAAGAAAACGGGAATTCGCATATCTGGACCTAATTTAATGAAACAACCTATATTAGAGCTTTAAAATTTTTACCTGATGGTTCCTCAACCTCGCTTACGCAGTCTTTCTGCAGCCTTAAGCCTTATCTGTGCCGGATTGCTGGCCACTTCAACCAGTTGTACCGCGCAACCGTTGAGCTCAAAGAAAGTATTCACACACCAGGACACGCTCCGCGGCAGCATCACGCCCGAACGCGCCTGGTGGAATGTGCTGAAATACGCCATCACGGTAGAACCTGATTACAATACAAAGACTATCAAGGGGACCAATACGATCAGCTTTGCCGTGCTCCAAAGCAGCAGCAAAATGCAGATCGATCTGCAGCAACCGATGGAGCTGCTCTCCGCAAAATGGAACAATACCGATATTCCTTTCAAGCGTGATGGAAATGTTTTTTACCTGAGCTTTCCCAATGCGCTTCCTGCCGGCACAACTCAGCAGATAACAATTGAGTTCGGAGGCAAACCGCGTGAAGCAGTGCGTCCGCCCTGGGATGGCGGCTGGATCTGGCGTAAAGACGCCAAAGGCAATCCCTGGATGAGTGTGGCCTGTCAGGGTCTCGGCGCCAGTGTTTGGTATCCCTGCAAAGATCACCAGAGTGATGAGCCCGATCAGGGCGCTGCTTTGTCCATTATTGTACCGGATGATCTGGTGGCTGTCGGCAATGGAAAGCTGGCTTCCAAAGGAGCTACCGGTAACGGTAAAACGAAATATGACTGGGTGGTCACCAATCCCATCAATAGCTACAATATCGTTCCTTATATCGGTAAGTATACTTATTTCGGAGAAGTGTATGACGGAGAGAAAGGCAAGCTGCAATGCGATTATTGGGTGATCGATGCCAATCTCGAAAAAGCCAAAGAGCAGTTCAAACAGGTTCCTAAAATGATGAAATGCTTCGAGCACTGGTTTGGCCCTTATCCTTTTTATGAAGACAGCTATAAATTAGTGGAGTCGCCACATTTGGGTATGGAGCATCAGAGTGCCGTGGCATATGGGAACAAATACCAGAACGGTTATCTCGGCAATGATCTTTCCGGTTCCGGATGGGGCAGCAAATGGGATTTTATTATCATTCATGAAAGCGGTCACGAATGGTTTGCGAATAATATCACCACCAATGATATTGCAGACATGTGGGTACATGAAGGCTTCACCAATTATTCGGAATCACTTTTCACAGAATGCGAATACGGCAAACAGGCCGGCAGCGAATATGTGATCGGACTGAGAAAGAACATCTCGAATGATATTCCCGTGGAAGGCCCGTACGGCGTGAACCAGGAAGGCAGCGGCGATATGTATTACAAGGGCGCGAACATGATCCACACTATCCGCCAGATCATCGATAACGATGAATTGTTCAGGGATATTCTTCGCGGTCTGAATAAGGAATTCTATCACAAGACCGTTACTGCCAGGCAGGTGGAGGAATACATCAATAAGAGATCAGGAAAGGATTTCAGTAAAGTGTATGAGCAGTATCTGCGAACTACAAAAATCCCTGTGCTGGAATACAAAAGCAAAAAAGGAATTATCGAATATAAATGGACCAATGTGGTGGATGGTTTCAACATGCCTGTGAAAGTTGATCTCGGCGGAAGAACGCAGTTCATTCAACCCACTACAAAATGGGAATCATTGAAACTGGCCGACTGGCATACAGGAGAAGCCTTCAAAGTGGACAGCAATTTCTATGTGACTGCTAAAAAGTGAAATAGTGGAACAGTACCTGTAGAAGCCGTGCAGAAGGCCGGCGACCATGGAATCAGAAACCTATAACGAAACATATCCATGAGAAAGATCTATTCCGCCGCCGGCCTCTGCTGCCTGCTCCTCAACAGCATTGCTGCCATTGCACAACCATCATCTCCGCTCAAAAGGGCCAGGGATTACGGCCTGATCAATGGCATACTCCCCACCGGCCAATGGAATGCCATCACCGATGTCAACGGTGTAAAGATTGGACATACCACTGTATTGAAAGGCGACAGTATTCGTACAGGCGTTACCGTTATCATGCCGCATACCGGCAATATTTTCCAGGAGAAAGTGCCTGCTGCTGTATTCGTGGGCAATGGCTTTGGCAAAAGCATAGGTACCACGCAGATCGTGGAGCTGGGCAATATCGAAACGCCAATTGCACTCACCAATACATTGAATGCTCCCATTGTTGCCAATGCCATCATCGATTATACACTTCAACAAAAAGGAAATGAAGAAGTGAGATCCGTAAATGCGGTGGTGGGAGAAACCAATGATGGTTATCTGAATGATATCCGAGGCAGACATGTAACGGCAACCGATGTTCGAAAAGCCATCGACAGCGCTGCTTCTGGTCCGGTTGCAGAAGGATGTATCGGAGCTGGCACCGGTACTATCTGCATGGGTTTCAAAGGCGGTATCGGCACATCTTCACGCAAGCTCGGACCTCAGCAGGGAGCTTATACTGTTGGCGTATTGGTACAAACGAATTTTGGCGGCATACTCACCATTAATGGCGCACCCATCGGCCGGGAACTCAATAACTATTACATGCAGAAAACGAAGCGTCATGAAGCAGATGGTTCCTGTATGATCATCATTGCCACTGATGCGCCGCTGAGTGCGCGTAACCTGGAAAGACTGGCCAGACGTTCTTTTCTGGCTTTTGGCAAAGTAGGATCCTTCTCCTCGAATGGCAGTGGCGATTATTCCATCGCATTTTCAACGCATCCGCAATTGCGAATTCCCTTTTCAAAAAAAGATAAATCAGTAAGAGAAATCCCTGACCTGGAGAATGATGATATGTCGCCGCTTTTCCTGGCTGTAGTGGAAGCCACGGAAGAAGCGATTTACAATTCACTGTTTATGGCCACTGACACAAAAGGATATCATGGCAATACTGTAAAAGCCATGCCAGTTGAGAAAGTGGTGGAATTGTTGAAGAAGTATGGAGCTTTAAACCAGGATAAGCTGCCATAAGCCAACGGAGCGTGCTTATTTATTCGTTGGCTGTTTAAGCCGCTCTATTTCCTGTTGAAGGTATTCCAGCTTATTATTGAGCTTCTCAATCATTTGCATTTGTTTCTCCTGAACTTTATTTTGTTCAATTGTGTACAACATCAGTTCTTCTATCTTCTTCAATAATACAGCCTGATTATCGCCCAAGTCAAGCCCATTTGTTTGTACTTCTACCGCGGAAGGAACATCAGGTAAATGTTGATGCTTTTTGATATAAGCTTCTACCTCCTGTAATGTTGGAAGATGATAGGAAGGGTGAAACACATGATCTGCCCAGGAGCTTTGATCTACTCTTACTTTTCGGGTGCGGATACTTCCTTCAACATACAATTTATAGGTATTGTCGCTGATATTGGTAGTACCAATGCCTACGTTGCCATTGGCATCGATGCGCACACGCTCAATACTGTTGGTCCCAAACTTGATCGGACCATTCTCGTAATTCCAGAAACTAAACTGGTTAGGCGCACTATGTGTACTGCTCGACAGCCATATGCTGGCCCCATGTGTACCCAGGGTTGCACCTGTATTATTAAATAAATGAATGCGGGTAGAAGCTACATTCCCTGCATTTTGATTCCTGACAGTCAAAACCGGATTAGTGCTATTCGCATTTTCAAGTACTGCCAGCTTTCCATCCGGGCTCGTCATACCAATGCCAACTCTTCCATTATTTCTTATACTAAAAAGTGTACTGTTATTATCATGATATCCCATTGCAAAGAAAGCGCCCCTGTTAGCAATATTGAACCTGTTGGCGCCTCCTGAAGTAAAGGCAATAAAACCAGGATACCCATCAGGTGTGCTTACCATCAAACTGCCAGCCTCGGCGGAGCCTGTGTTTAAGGTCCAATGCTGGCCTCCGCCCGCAAAAATATGAGTTCGTGCCGTGCCATCTGCATCAAGTATCTTGAAAGCAGGTGTTGTAACAGCAGTTCCCGGAGCCGGAACATTGATTTGAAGCGGAACGCCAGGGCTTGCTGTACCTATACCGATGTTCCCCGTAGCAGGCCAGGGATAAGTATTCTGTGCACAAAGTTGAGTAGAGGCAAGACTTCCGAAGAAAAAAGAAACCAGCATCAGGCGTTTCATTCAAATAGATTAAGGGGTTTATCAATAAGGGAAAACAAAAAGCATATACCTGGGCTGGTACATGCTAAGCTAACTTATCTGGTTCAATTTATTGTTAACCAGGCTTTTAAATTTTGGAAAATAAGAAGTTC
Source organism: Pseudobacter ginsenosidimutans (assembly GCF_007970185.1). Taxonomy (NCBI): domain Bacteria; kingdom Pseudomonadati; phylum Bacteroidota; class Chitinophagia; order Chitinophagales; family Chitinophagaceae; genus Pseudobacter; species Pseudobacter ginsenosidimutans. The sequence continues at coordinate 7,124,203 of NZ_CP042431.1, forward strand.
TCTGTAGATGAACTACCTTACTCTTCCACAGACTGCAAAGCCCCTCACATAATAACTATCGTCCAGATCATTGATGATCTAGTCCTACTGCTAATTATTCGCACCTACTTATAGCAAGTTGTATAGCTTCGCTAATTTCTTTATCATCGGCTTGCTTACTAACAGATACGGGATCATTTGAGCTGTGAACATAGCCTTTATCAGGAGCAACAGCATGCTTTGTTGGTATGAATGTAATAATGTTATCTTTTAATTGAATGGCACAATGTTTAATGGTTGGCTTTTCCAAATCACTAGCTGATTTTATTCCTAATCCATCAGTTATCAGTTTTCTTAATACCGAAAAATCAGGATTGGGAAGCCCTTCTCTGGAATTTTCCAAAACTTTTCGAATCGCACTCACCCATTTGGAAGAATCCGCATTTGATTCCAACCGAATAAATGGCGCCGATGCCATCAAAAAACCGGCTTTAGCTTTAGAGTTAGAATAAAGATAAATTGCTTTCTTGCTAACAAAAATGGCTGCTGATTGCATATTCTATTTAAAAAATCTAAGTGAAAAATCTATGCTATTGCTCTTTGCATATTTGTATGCTTTGGCGATTTCGATCCATTGATTCAATGACGTCTTCACAGGATTAATCGCTACCTGTAATACACTTTTAGATATTTCATTCTGAGTAATTGTAACACTACTTAATGAACCGTACTCAAAATTCGCCAGCTTATTCACATATCCTTTGAGTGTACTTAGGACGAGGGCCTGGTATTACCTGCCAATGAATTATAAATCTCAAGTTAAGACATCTCGATGCTCGCCCAATTGTTGACACGTGTAGCAATGAGAATCCTTACATACCGGCCATTTCCGTTCACAGCAAAGGAATCAGTACTGGCGTTATTATTGGTCCGGGAGAATATATCCGTCCAGTTGGTGGCGTCAGTAGAAACCTGCGCTTTGTAATCCTTACCTCTTCCATCTGTTTGCCAGATAATTTTGATTTTGCAGATATTGTAGGATTGGCCAAGGTCAACATAAATATAATTATTGTCTCCTGGTGCGAACCAACCGGAGGAAACGTTTCCATCCACAGCATCTGCTCCAACATGATACTGTTGCTCCGCAGAAACTGTCACAGGTTTTCCCAGGGCAATATTGTTGATACCGCAGGTTTGAGCTTTCACAAAAAATGGCAGGAGTACAATAAAGACTACAACATATAAGGTTTTACAAGACATACTAGCTGAAATTCGGTTAGGGGAAATGGGTATACTGGTTATAATGATAGACTGATCCGGAGAGTCAAAACAATTCCGACGAATCTTCTATTACTGAAGACAATCAATTGCAGCACTATTCTATATTGAATGAATAATCCAGCGTTTGCTGGTAGCGAAGACTAAAGTCAGCGGAAAATGCTATGGAATTTAGATACGAAAACGGAATAAGGTAAAACATAACTTAGGGGTATTAACATGAACCGGGCTAAGTTAGACTATAACTCAATCTGTCTAATTACTCAAATCGATACTTTTTCAGAAATACATGATTCTATGTAGTAGAACTACTTCACCCTCCCGCATCCCGCAAACGTTCTCGCATAATAACTATCACCAAGATCATTGATGATCACGCCTGATGACGTGCTCGCATGAACGAACTTATTATTACGCAGATAAACGCCCACATGCGAGATCGCTTTTTTCTTTCCTGAAGTGCGGAAGAAAACCAGGTCCCCTTCCTGCAGATCGCCTTTATTGATGCGCCTGCTGTTTTCGTATTGAGATGCTGAAGTGCGGGGAACGCCCACATTATAAAGAGAAGAAATGAATGTTTGGGAAAAAGCTGAGCAATCGATACCTGTGCGGTCGTTGCCTCCGTAACGGTATTTGGTGCCGTACCAGCTCTCGATGAAGTCGAACAATTTGCCGTCAGTGATACTTTCAACCGGAACATCCAGCAAAATAGCGTATTTGAAAGCCATCGGCGCCACTCCTTCCATATTGGAGGCCGGAGCTATCAGGGTAGGCATATAACCACTCCCGCTGCTGCCTTTGAAATCATTGCTGTTGATGGAAATATTCTCTATGAACTTAGGCGGATGGGCCGTTTTGGCATTCGCCGCCGTTGATCCGCCTGCCGGGGAACTGGTAGTGGATCGCTTGAAAGTGTTGCAACTGGTGGCTCCCAGCGCGATCGTCGCCGCCAATAATGCATTCTTCACAATGTAGGACATCGTTCAAACCGGGTTAGTAATCCGGCAAATATAACAAATACATTGCCAAATGCAATCCCCTCCTGCCCGGCAGCTGCCTCCGCTTTTTCGCACATACCCTGTGGATTAAAATTGTGCTCTTTTTTGCTCCCATTCAGGAACTTTGTAACGTTATTTGCTGTTTGATTGTTGTTACAGATAGAACCAGAAGATTATGTCGAAATTCTCACACCTGCACGTCCATACCCAGTTCTCATTGCTCGATGGAGCCGCCTCCATCCAAAGCCTTTACAAAAAAGCCATCAAGGATGGGCAGCCCGCTATTGCCATTACGGACCACGGTAATATGTTCGGGGCTTTTGAATTTGTATCGGAAGCTTACAAGCACAAGAACGACGATGGCTCGCTCAAAGTAAAACCCGTGGTGGGCTGCGAGTTCTATGTGGTGGAAGACCGTACACGTAAAACCTTCTCCAAGGAACAAAAAGACGAACGCTACCACCAGGTACTGCTCGCAAAAAATGCAAAAGGATACCAGAACCTCATCAAGCTCACTTCCCTCGGTTATATCGAAGGTATGTACAGCAAGTATCCGCGCATCGATAAAAAACTGATCGAACAATACCACGAAGGACTTATCGCCACCACCTGCTGTATCGGCGCCTATGTACCCCAGACCATCCTGCACGATGGCGAAGAAAAAGCAGAAACGGAATTCAAATGGTGGCTGGATCTCTTCGGCGAAGATTATTTCATCGAACTGCAGCGCCATAATCTCAAAGAGCAGATCCAGATCAATGAAGTGCTGCTTAAATTCTCGCTGAAATACAATGTGCCTGTAATTGCCACCAACGACAGTCATTATACAGACCAGGACGATTACAACGCCCACGATATCCTCCTTTGTATCAACACCGGCGAAAAGAAAGCCACACCGGGCTTTGACGATTTTGTGAACGATGATGCCATAGTGAAGGAACGCCGTTTCAAATTCCCGAACGACCAGTTCTATTTCAAGACGCAGGATGAAATGAAGAAACTCTTCGCAGACATCCCACAGGCCATCGACAATACCAATATGATCGTGGACCGCGTGGAAGTACTGAACCTGAAGAAAGATATTCTTCTCCCGGCGTTCCCGCTACCCAAAGAATTCCAGCTCACAGACGACAGTAACCTGAACCAGTGGGAATTCCTGAAGCATATCACCTACGAAGGAGCAAAGATGCGCTACGTGGAGATCACCGATGATATCCGCGAAAGGCTCGACTTTGAGCTCTTCACCATCAAAACGATGGGATTCGCCGGTTACTTTTTGATCGTGAGTGATTTCATCAAAGCCGGAAGGGACCTCGGCGTATTCATCGGACCGGGCCGTGGATCGGCCGCCGGTAGCGCTGTGGCCTATTGTATCGGTATCACCAATATCGACCCCATCAAATACAACCTGCTGTTCGAGAGGTTCCTCAACCCGGATCGTAAGAGCATGCCGGATATCGATACGGACTTCGACGATGAAGGCCGCCAAAAAGTAATTGATTACGTTGTTGATAAATATGGCAAGAACCAGGTAGCGCAGATCATCACCTATGGTACCATGGCCGCCAAGATGAGTATCAAGGACGTGGCCCGCGCACTCGACCTGCCGCTTCCCGAAGCCAATGCTCTCGCAAAACTGGTTCCCGATAAACCAGGTATCGAACTGGGCCGCGTGCTGAAAGCGCCCATAACAGCAAAGGAAGGTGAGAAATCGCTGGAAGAAAAAGATCAGCTCGGACCTGATGATCTAGAAAATGTGAAACGCATCCGTGAAATATACCGGGGTACTAACCTCAATGCACAGGTGCTGCACGAAGCTGAACGTCTCGAAGGCTCCGTACGCAATACAGGTATCCATGCAGCGGGTATCATCATCGCCCCCAAAGACCTTACTGAACTGATCCCCGTGTGTACCGCCAAGGACTCCAGTCTCTGGGTTACACAGATCGAAGGCAGCATCATCGAAGATGCAGGCGTTATCAAGATGGACTTCCTGGGTCTGAAGACCCTCACCATCATCAAGAATGCCCTGCGCATGATCAAGGAGAACCACGGGATCGATATCGTGATCGACGATATCCCGCTTGATGATCAGAAAACCTACGAGATCTACCAGCGCGCTGATACCATCGGCACATTCCAGTTCGAGAGCCCCGGTATGCAGAAATACCTGCGCGACCTCAAACCTGACCAGTTCGCGGATCTGATTGCGATGAACGCCCTTTATCGCCCCGGTCCGCTCGCGTACATCCCATTGTTTATCGACCGTAAGCATGGCCGTGAGCCCATCACCTACGATCTTCCCGAAATGGAAGAATACCTCGCCGAGTCCTACGGGATCACGGTTTACCAGGAACAGGTGATGTTGCTGGCGCAAAGTCTCGCCGGCTTCTCCAAAGGTGATGCGGACGTACTGCGTAAGGCGATGGGTAAAAAGCAGAAATCGGTACTGGATAAAATGAAGACCCAGTTCATCAATGGCGCCACAGCCAAGGGCCATCCGGCCGATAAACTGGAGAAGATCTGGACAGACTGGGAAGCCTTCGCCCAATACGCGTTCAACAAATCGCACTCTACCTGTTACGCCTTCGTGGCCTACCAGACAGCCTATCTCAAAGCGCACTATCCTTCCGAATACATGGCCGCCGTTTTGAACAACGCCGGTAATATCGAAAAGATCACCTTCTTCATGGAGGAATGTAAGCGCATGGGACTGAAAGTACTCGGTCCGGACATCAATGAATCCAAAAAAGGTTTTGCCGTTAACAAGGCCGGCGATATCCGTTTCGGCCTGGGTGGGCTGAAAGGCGTGGGTGAAGCTGCGGTAGACAGCATCATTGCCGAGCGCACAGAAAAAGGTCCTTACTCTTCCATCTTCGATATGGCCAAACGCGTGAACCAGCGCACGGTGAACAAGAAAACACTTGAAAGTCTCGTATACGCTGGCGCTTTCGATTGCTTCCCCGAACTGCACCGCGCTCAATATTTCACCATCCCGCCAAACGATACCAGCTCCGGTCTGGAGAAGATCATCAAATACGGGAATATCTTACAGGCAGAGAGCCAGAATGCTTCCAACAGTCTTTTCGGCAATCTCTCCACCAATATCGAGATCGCACCACCGAAGATCGCGCCCTGCGAGCCCTGGACGCTCACAGACCTGCTCAATAAAGAAAAGGAAGTAACGGGCATCTTCATGAGCGGTCACCCGCTGGACCATTTCAAATTCGAACTGCATCATTACGGCATCAAACCACTGGTTGAATACAACGAGATCCAGAACACCGAATTGCTGATGGCTCAGTACGCCGGTAAAACACTCCGCATCGCCGGTTTAGTGACGGATGCACAGCATCGCGTGACGAAGACGGGTAAAAACTTTGCGAAAGTGGTGATCGAAGATTATACCGGTAATGCAGAGCTCCTTTTCTGGAGTAACGATTACCCGCGTTTCAGTTCATTTTTCCAGAACGGACTGAACCTTCTGGTTACAGGAACCTTTTCACAAAAACGCAGCTTCAATCCCGATCCCAACAAGCCACCTGAATACGAGTTCAAGGCATCCGAGATCACTTTGCTGGAAACTGTCAAAGGCAAATACACCAAGCAACTGATCCTCGATATCCAGGCCAGGCACCTGACGCCGGAACTGATCGATTTCCTTGAAGATAATGTTAAAAAAAATCCGGGCGGGGCAGGCCTTCGCTTCAATATCATCGAGCCAAAAGCGCAGTTGAAGATCAGCATGTACAGTCTGGAAGCGAAGTTCCAGATGAATGACGAAATGACGGCCTGGCTCAGGGAAAAGCCTGAGGTAGAGGTGGCTGTAGTGACTAGCTAGCAGATGTGGATATGTGGAAATGTCACCGTTTCAGTAAAATGAAAATGGTTATATATTTGCTCTCTTTACCCCATGGAACAAAGACTGGAAGCGATGGTAAAGGTGAGATGAACAAAACGGTTCCCTCGCCTGTTTTAATCAGATACAGTCTTCATTCAAATAATATTTATAAAAACATTTTTATGGCTTTAGAATTTACTGATGCGAACTTCCAGGAAAAGGTACTTTCTTCCGATAAACTGTCTGTAGTGGATTGCTGGGCTGAGTGGTGCGGACCCTGTCGTGCAATTGGACCCGTTATCGACGATTTATCCAAAGAATATGAAGGACGTGTGAATGTAGGTAAAGTGAATGTTGACCATAATCCTGAGATCAGCATCAACTACGGAATCACTTCTATCCCTGCGATCCTCTTCTTCAAAGGTGGAAAGATCGTAGACAAGCTGGTAGGTGCACAACCTAAAGCAAACTTCGTTAAGAAGATCGAACAGCACATGTAGTATTCGCGATATAAAAGCAGTTTACTGCTGACATTGAAGACCGGTTATTATAACCGGTCTTTTTTATTATTAATAATGCTTATATTGAAAGGTCTTTTCATCCAAACTGACCTACATGAGTCCTGTACTGGAAAATATTCTCCGCGGCATGCTTGGCATGTTCTTCCTCATTTTCGTATGCTTCCTTCTCAGTAACAATCGCAGGGCTATCAACTGGAAACTGGTATTGATAGGTGTTGTAGCACAGGTCTGTTTTGCACTGGGCATCCAGAAAGTGCATTTCATTAAGATCATCTTCCAGTGGCTCTCAGAGAAATTTGTTGAAGTGATCAATATCGGTCACAAGGGAATTGAATTCCTCTTCGGAAACCTCGCCAATGCAGAAGGTTCCTGGGCCTATATTTTCGCGGTGCAGGTATTGCCCAATATCATTTTCTTCTCCGCGCTCTCCGCCATGTTCTACTATCTCGGCATCCTTCAGAAAGTAGTATATGTATTTGCGTGGATGCTGAAGAAACTGGGTATTTCCGGTCCGGAAAGCGTGAGCACAGCCGCCAATATTTTTCTCGGTCAAACCGAAGCGCCGCTGATGATCCGTCCCTTCCTCGACAAACTCACACGCTCTGAAATACTTTGTATCATGGTGGGCGGTATGGCCAATACTGCCGGCAGTGTTCTGGCAGCTTATGTAGGCTTCCTTGGCGGCAATGATCCCGATCAGCAGAAATTTTTCGCATTGCATATGCTCGGACAAAGCATCATGAGCGCTCCGGCCGCCATCGTGGTATCCAAGATCTTGTTCCCTCAAACGGAGCCGTATATGCGAGAACTGAAAGTGCCGCGCGAAAAACTCGGCGACAATTTCCTGGACGCCATCTCCCTCGGCACTACAGACGGTATGAAACTGGCCGTGAATGTAGGTGCCATGCTCATCGTATTTACCGCGCTGATGTATTTCGCCAACTGGATACTGGGCAGTATCGGCTCCTGGACCAATCTCAACAGCACCATCGCGGCCGCTACCAATGGCCGTTATGAATCGCTTTCACTGCAAATGCTGCTCGGTTATATCTTCTCCCCCGTTGCCTGGCTCATTGGCGTTGACTCGCGGGAAATGATCCCCGTAGGACAACTACTGGGGGAAAAGACCATCCTCAACGAATTTGTGGCTTATATTTCATTCGGACAGATGAAAACCGCCGGCGTCATCTCTGATCCAAAGTCGATACTGATCACTACTTATGCCCTCTGCGGCTTCGCGAATTTTGCCAGTATCGGTATCCAGATCGGAGGTATCAGCCAGCTGGCGCCCAACCAGCGCAGGAACCTCACGGAGCTGGGAGTGAAAGCCCTGATCGGCGGCACCATCGCCTGCCTGATGTGCGGCTGTATCGCCGGCGCACTGATGTAAGCGACCGAACAATAAGTTTAACCGGCTTTTCATTCCTGTAAACATTATTGCCTGCGAACTGTTATGGGACTATTGTACCTTTGCGGCATTGAATCAAAGGCAGTTTTACAACCATGAATACTTCTATCGAGAAACTAATAGCCGCCGAAACGGACGCCACCCTTCGCAGTATCGCAGAAAAGGTTGTTCGTAAGGAACGCATCACCCCGGAAGACGGCCTCTACCTTTTTGAACATGCAAGCCTCCCCTACGTTGGCGCCCTCGCCAATTTCGTAAGAGAAAGACTGCACGGAAACACTACTTATTTCAATCGCAACTTCCATATCGAACCCACCAACGTATGTGTGTTCGCCTGCAAATTCTGCTCGTACTCACGCCTCTACGCCCACCGCGAAGAAGGATGGGAACTCAGCACCGAACAAATGCTGGACATCGTAAAGAAATACGATGGTAAACCTGTTACCGAAGTTCATATCGTTGGCGGTGTTCACCCGAAAATGAACCTCGAATTCTTTGCTGACCTCATCCGCAAGATACGCGCTCATCGTCCCGATCTCCATATCAAAGGATTCACTGCCGTGGAACTGGACTATATGTTCCGCAAAGCAAAGAAGACCATCGATGAAGGCATGGCCTATCTTCATGAAGCAGGACTTCAATCGCTGCCCGGCGGTGGCGCCGAGATCTTCGATCAGGAAATCCGCGAACAGATCTGTGCCGATAAGATCGATGGCGAAGGATGGCTCGCCATTCACAAAGCTGCACACAAACTGGGCATGCACAGCAACGCTACCATGCTCTACGGTCATATCGAAACCTATGCGCATCGCATCGATCATATGGAACGCCTCCGCAAACTGCAGGACGAAACCGGCGGCTTCAACACTTTCATCCCGCTGAAATTCCGCAATGGCGACAATGAAATGAGCCATGTGAATGAACTCAGCATCATTGAAGACATGCGTCTTTACGCCATCGCACGTTTGTATATGGACAATTTCCCGCATCTCAAAGCCTACTGGCCGATGCTGGGCCGCAACAATGCGCAGCTTTCACTCAGCTTTGGTGTGAATGATATCGATGGCACCATTGATGACTCCACGAAGATCTATTCCATGGCCGGCTCTGAAGAACAAACTCCTGCCATGAGTACTGCACAACTGGTAACACTGATCAAGCAGGTGAAACGAAAACCAGTGGAGCGCGATACATTGTATAACGAGATCCGTGATTATTCTGAAATAGATATAAAGGAAATTGAAACGAATCCGTTGCTGAATTGATTGCAGCGTTTAAAGTTTTGAAGCATCAGGTTTTTCGCCTGGTGCTTTTTTATTTGTTGGTGGCAAAGGGGTATGCGCAACGCGGCTGATGAAACAAACCGGTGCGGGAGGATTTTTGATGAACTTTTTGTTGGCAGGATTGAGCTGTGGGATATGGGCCGGGCTTTATCGCTTATGTTTCAAAGGCCGCTTATGCGCATACCCGCTTTGCCATGGGCTGCGTGGAGGTGTAGCAGTGATGAGTGCTGCTTTTATTTTTTTTCAATTGGTTTCTAGGCAGGCAGGTATTTGTGTAGCACTTTTCCATTTTTATAGGAAGTGGCGCTTTCCAGTTTCAGAATTTTTTGTTCCCTGAAAATGGGCATGCCTTCTCCGATAGCAACAGGGTTTATGAAGATATAGTATTCATCAATGAGGTTGAGGCTGATGAGAGCGCTTACAAAAGTTGCGCCGCCATAGACCATGATATTTTTTCCGGATTTTTGTTTCAGTGTATTTACAACAGTAGCCAGATCGCCGTTCTCCACTGTCACGTTGCGGCCTTTGATCTCTTTCTGTGTACGGCTGAAAATGATCTTGTGATGGTTCACCATCAGCTGCGCCAATGTATTCATGGGGCTTTGCGGCTGGTTGTCTACCACATCTTCCCAATAGTCTAAGAATTCCCTGCTCATCTTTCTTCCCATCAGAATAGTGTCGCAGCTTTCAGCCAGTTCAATTACACGCTTGAACCCTTCTTCATCCCTTTCGCCGGATAACCACATCCAGTCTGTTTTACCATCCGGTCTGGCTACATAACCATCGAGGGTCATATTCACCTGCATTAATAACTTACGCATAGTATCGGTTTTAATTTTATGATGTTTCAATTCCATTCCAAATATCCGACGGCTTCACAAATCAAAGCGGGTATGAACACGACAGAATAGAGGTGAATTGTGCAAGAACCTGATCAGTGGAAGATTTTTATCACAACAAAGTGCTGAAGCCTAAAAGAAGCAATAGATGGATGGATGGTTGATGTATGATGGATGAAAGCGTGTCCTGATGAACTATAACTACTGAACCTCCACACTGCCCGTCTGAGATGAGGGTATATGAAATAACGGCCTATGAAATGTAAGCGAAGAAGCCCGGCCCCACTACCACAGTCCCATCCAATCGATCCAAACCCCAATATATATTCTCCCGCGCCGGTTCATTTCATCAGCCGGATTTCATATACCCCATCGAAGCCCTCCTACTCCGCATCCAACACCCATGTCTGCCGGTATTTCAACCAATCATCCACCATTTCATTCCTGATCGGTGTTGTGAAATAACTCAATCCACTAAGCGTCTTATGCATTGTTGCCGCTTTATGCACAACCCGGAATCCGCAGCTGTTGAAGAATGCCTCTGCATCATTGTAAGTTTGGAATTTATTATCATTCACATTATGCTCGGCAAGGAATTCTTTCCATTTATTGTCTTCATGCGTTTGCTTGCCGTTGCCAGGCTCATGGTCAGGATTCTTCAGGTATACGTCACCGGTAATCCAATGGCCGCCGCGACGCTTGAGGATATTGCGGATGGTGGTACAGAGTGCTCGTTTTTCTTCATCATCCAGGTATACGAGCAACCCTTCGTTCACGATGGTGATGGGACCAGGCGGAAAGTATTGTAATGCATTTTCAAACTGCACTTCATCCATGGCGTTGAGCGGATGCACATAGAGCTTGCCTTTGCGGTGGACATGATGGATGCGGATGAGATCGGTGATAAGACTTTTCTTGTTGCTGGCCGACTCCGGCAGGTCTGTATCGAGATACACTACCGGTTTGTACTGCGCCATTGCAAGACCGCGGCAACTGAAGCCTGATGAGAGTTCCAGCACATTGGTGGGATGGAGTATATCCAGGCTTTGGTCGATGGTCTTGTAGCGGTTCTCGAAATGGAGAACGCGTACGAGGAATGTTTCGGAATGCTGTTGCTGCAAAAGCCGGTCGAATGCTTCCGGATCGAGTATCAGTGCAGCGGTTTCCCGGGCAAAGGGAATGTCTGTCAATGCCTTCATCAGCAGCAGTACGCGTGCTGATGGACTAATGGTGTTGAAGTTACGTTCTGTAGTCATACCAGTTGTTTTTTAAGAATGAACAACAGGGACCAGGGCGTCTGGAACGCAACGAAGAATTGGTTGATGTCTGAGAAGGTCAATGGCCAGGAGGCAAACAAACGGCAAGTTCCGTTAGCATTCACTCAGGCTGATCGGTATATGAACAGCCAGTCCGCCTTCAGCGGTCTCCTTGTATTTGAAACTCATATCCCTTGCTGTATCCCACATGGTTCTGATCACACCGTCGAGAGACACGCGTGCGAAGTCCGGCGTGCTCTGCAAAGCCAGTTGAGAAGCAGTGATAGCTTTGATAGCGCCCATGGTATTGCGCTCGATGCAGGGGATCTGTACCAGTCCGGCAATAGGATCGCAGGTGAGGCCAAGGTGGTGCTCCATAGCGATCTCTGCCGCCATCATGGCCTGTCGCTGGCTTCCGCCCTGCGCTTCCGTTAAGCCGGCAGCAGCCATGGCGGAGGACACACCGATCTCGGCCTGACAGCCACCCATAGCCGCAGAAATGGTAGCCCCTTTCTTGAAGATGCTGCCGATCTCCGCTGCAGTGAGCATGAACTGTAAGATCCTGTCTTCCTTATATCCGTCGCAGAAGGTCACGAAATATTGTAACACGGCCGGGATCACGCCGGCAGCGCCATTGGTGGGGGCTGTTACTACCCTGCCGAAAGAAGCGTTCTCTTCATTCACGGCAAGTGCAAAGCAGCTCACCCAGTCAAGTATGTACTGGAATTGTTGTCCACCATCACGGATGGCCTGTAACCAGGAATCGTAATCGTGGTAAGTTCTTCCGTTGAGCAGTTTCTTATTGAGGTCTGCCGCACGGCGCTTTACATTCAGTCCGCCGGGAAGCGTACCCTGTGTATGACAACCGCGGTAGATGCAATCTTTCATCACCTGCCAGATATTGAGCATGCCTGCTTTCGTTTCCGATTCACTGCGCCAGCTATTCTCGTTTTCCATCACTACTTCGTGAATGGCAAGACCGGTCTTGCGGCACCAATGCAGCAGGTCATCGGCAGTATCCACCGGGAAAGGAAGCTGAACGGCTGCAGCGCCACCGGCTTCTTCTCCTTCCTGTACAACAAATCCGCCGCCAACAGAATAATAAGTTTCCGCGATCTGTTCTCCATTTTCAAAAGTGGCGAGACAGGTCATTGCATTGGGATGGAAAGGCAGGCTTTCCGTCATGAGCAATTCTATATCTTCGGCGGGATCGAAATCAATTTCATGGCGTCCGTTCAGCACCAGCTTTTTCATGGCTGCAATGTCTTTGATCTTGGGTTGGATCTGGTGAACATCGAAGGTTACCGGGTCATCTCCGCAGAGACCCAGTTGAACGGCGATATCGGTACCGTGGCCCTTGCCTGTTTTGGCGAGGGAACCATACAGCAATACGCGAACGGATACTACATTGAAAATGGACTGACGGGATTCAAGTGCGCTGAGAAATCGTTGAGCGGCACGCCAGGGGCCCAGTGTATGCGAGCTTGAAGGCCCTACACCGATCTTGAACATATCAAATACTGAGATAGCTTCGTGTGGCAAGTGATCATCTATTTACTACAAAGATAGCTGAAAAGCGATTCATTCCTAACTCACTTCCAGGAGTGTTACTTCGTAGATAATCACGGGAGTATGCGGGGCAACAAGTACGATGTTCGTGTTCTTGTCTTTCTTCCCTTCCGCGCCGTAGCCAAGTGTGGGAGGTACATAAAAACGGATCCTTCCACCGGGTTTGATCAGCGGCAATGCGATCCTCCAGCTTTCCAGCATTAATTTAAGATTAAGAACTACATCATTGCTGCTTTCAAATTCAACGCCGTTCACCAGCTTTCCGGAGAACCGGACACGGATGCTGGAACAGATCTGGGGAGTCATGCCCATGCCTTCAGAAAGGATTTGATAAAAGAGCCCGCTTGCATGTTCGGTGGCAACGATATTGGCCCCACCCAGATAATCCTTCACTGCCTGTTTCTCCGATGCCGGCGCCGTGATATTCCGGGGAGCACAATCATTTTCCTTCTTGAAACATTGGGAAAACACCAGCAGTATGGCGCAACAAAGCAGTGCAGTTTTTCGCATCGGTTATATTTGGCTGTTGATGAACATATAGACAGTGATTCAAATATTAGTGCTGCACCGGGCCATTGACGGAATCCTTCTCTTTATTTTCTCTTTCTTCCCTTGCCTTCAGCTCTCTGTATTGCTGCTCCTTCATGTCCCATTGGTGGCGCTTGTAAAAGATGGCTACAAAGATGGCGATGATCACTACGCAGATGATCAGCAGGGTGGGACTTAAACTGGCGTTTGCTTCCATATCGGCCCGTACATACCAGTAGCGGCCGGTGAAAACGATGATGATGATAGGTAACGAAAAAAGCAGTCCGATTGGTATTCCAACCATCAACTGATATTGCCATTTTTTTTCCCTCAACCGGTTGGCCTCCCAGTATTCAATGAATTGGAGCTCTCTTTCTGTCATATCGCAAAATTACGGCCTGCCTTGCTTCTTTGTTTGCATACCAACAATTTATGTTTAACTTGTGCCAAATAAAATCCATCATATCTTGAAATTTGCCGTTCTACTAGCGAAATACTTCTACACTAAAAAACACCTGGCCCTGCCCGGCATCGGTGTACTCCACCTGGACGCCGCAGTAACCGTTCCTGATTTCAGCGACAAAAATTTCAGGGAAGTATTGAAGTACATACAGTTCACACAGAAGAATATTGCAAAAGCAGATGATGAACTGATCGACTTTATCCGCACACAAACAGGAAAGATCAGGCCACTCGCGGAATCCGACCTGGAATCCTACCTGGCAGACGGCAAACTGTTACTGAACATCGGCAAACCTTTCACTATTGAAGGCATCGGGTCTCTGCAGAAAATGAAATCCGGCGACCTGATCTTCACTCCCGGTGAGCCCACCATCGAGAAACTGGATTTCCATACAGAAGATAAAACACCCGATAAATCCGTCAGGCATATTCCTGGCTATGATGAGAGCCAGTCCAGGCACACAGTCCATAATAACCAGCGCCGCGTACTGCTGGTAGGCACGCTCGTTGTGATCGGACTGATCGTGATCCTCTGGGGTGGTTACAGCCTGTACAACAAAGCCGATAACCAGCCTGCACAGGTATCATCCGAGGTGAATACGCCTATCACCAATCCTGACTCCACCACCATCCGGCAACCCGACAGCAATATAACTGAACAGCCTGCTGTAGCGGCAACTCCTCCCGGAACCTATAAATTCATTTTCGAGAAAACAGACAGGAAAGCAAGAGCCCTCAGAAGGTTTGCTTTTGTGCACGATCTCAGCCCGCGCATACAGATGGAGACAAGCGATTCCCTCAACTTCACCATCTTCGTGCGCCTCTCTGCCATGTCAACCGATACCGGCAGGCTGAAAGATTCACTGAATGCCTGGTACTACGGCACCAAGCCTGTTAAAGTGATGATCGAGCCTTAGTTTTCGATTTCCTGAAATACAGGTATAGCGGTGCTCCCAGCGCAGTGATCACCAGCCCCAGCAATGAATTGATAACGGGTGTTTGACCCGCATTGTATTTGTTTATATCGTTCATGATGGTGCTGATCACATAGAAAGCGGCAAAGCCGATGAACAGCAATGGCACCAACGGGTATCCCCAAACCCTGTAGGGACGAGGATGATCGGGCATCTTCCTTCTCAATACAAATACGCCGATCGCTCCGAAAGTATATGCCACCCAGGCTACGAACACGAACATATCCGCCAGCATATCGAAACTGCCGCTCACTACTAACACCGATGCCCATACGCAGTGCAGCCATAATGCATTGCCCGGCGTTCCATACTTCGTATGTTCCTTACCGGTAAAAGCGAAAAAGAGACGGTCCTTTCCCATTGCATAGGTTACCCTCGCTTCTGTCATCGTATTTCCATTGATAGCCCCGAATGTGCAGATCACGATCATGGCCGCCACAATGGCGCCACTGGTTTCACCGAGTGCAATGGCGATAGCATCAGCCGCCACCAGTGAAGAGGCGGACATCCGGTCTACCGGCAACACATAGAGATAGGCCTGATTCACCAGGAGATAAATGATAACGCAGGACAACAAACCCATCAGCAAACTCCGGGGAATATTGCGTTGTGGATCTTTGATCTCCCCTCCTACAAATGTTACATTCACCCAGCCATCATAGGCCATGAAAGCACCTGTGAGCGCAGCTACCAGTCCTCCTGCCAGTTGCCATCCCTCTTTCGGATTGGCGGAAGGCTGAACAAAATGTTGTACGCTTCCATTACCGCTCAGGAAGATGCCGAACACCAGCAGGATGATCACACCTACTTTGATCATTGTACTCACCACCTGCACGATGCCGCCCGCTTTCACGCTACGGTAATTGAGCCAGGTAAGCCCCACTATCAATGCAATGGCCAGAGATTTCACGCCGGCATTTTCCAAAGGATATAAATTGCCAAGCAAGGGGATATGCCAGACCACGGCTTTCTCTGTGGCTTCAGCAAATTGCGGTAACTGTAAAAAGAAATCGGCATATTGCGCACACACGAATGAGATAGCCGAAACAGCAGCCGTATTGATCACGGCAAAACCTGCCCAGCCATACATGAAGGCAAAGAAATCGCCGAACATTTTCTGGAAATAGATATAGAGCCCGCCGGTTTGCGGGAACATCGCTCCCACTTCCGCATAGATGAGCCCACCTATCAGCGAGAGCAGTCCTGCCACTACCCAGACCAGTGCCAGCCAAACCGGCGAAGCCGTCTGTGCGGCCATGGTAGCCGGTTTCATGAATACGCCCGAACCGATGATACTGCCCACCACAATACTGGTGGCTGACCAGAACCCAAGCATCCGGCGCGCTGAAGGAATAGCCATAGCTGTATCGGTTTAAGGGTTGAGCAGACTGGAAATAATGCGATGGAAATGATGCGTACCCTGCTCCCTGGTAACGGAATATCTTCCATGCCCGTAGAATCTGCTGCGAACACCCAGCTGCACCGCTTCCACCACTGCCTCATCTTCCATCTCCACTGTATTGAGGTCCGATCCAGCTCCTGTATTGAACTTATCTTCTTTCCAAACATAGGTAAGGAAAGACACTTTGCACCGGTCTATCGCCAATGGTTGAACGATATTGATACTTAGCCCCCAGGGATAGAAATTGAACATCATATTCGGGAAAACGAAAAAATAATAAGCAGCCACTTTCTTCCCGAAATCCGGTGAAGAAGAAGGCAGATCGAAAACATCATCATCATCCTTTGCAATCCCCAACTGGAGATTGGAATATTTGAAAAGTTCTGTTGTATAATTCCCGTAATCGATCACAGCATTCAGTCCTGCATGAACAAATGGAATATGGAACCCTTCCAGGTAGTTCTCGCAATAAAGTGCCCAGTGCGCATTTACGATGTAATCCTTACTCAGGTCTGGCCTGGGCTTAAGTTCATCCACAGGCAGCCATCCCACCCTGTCTGTCATATCTTTCAGGTAAGGCGATGGATCTGCATTGTTTTGCAGCGAAGCAAACAACCAGGGCCCCCACTGATGCACCGGCAATTGTGTGAGATCATCTGAAGGAGCAGGAAAACCCATTACTTCTTTGAACTCGGGCATGGATTTGAATTTGCCATCGAGCGAAAACAACCTTCCATGATAACGGCAACGCAGGTTCGCAGCTTTGCAGGGTTCGTGAACTACAATAGTGCCCCTGTGCGTGCAAACATTACTGAGGCAATGCAGTTTTCCGGTATTGTCTTTAGTGAGTACAAGCGGCTCATTCAGGTAGCCATCCAGGTAAGTAAAAGGATAACAATCCCCGGGAGCCTTTACAGCATGTTGATCTCCGATTAACTGCCAGGATGGAGTAAAGATCTTTTCTTTGGCCAGTTCATACATCGCCGGATCTGTATAGAAATCGGTGTGTAATGTTCTGGCCACGGAAATATCCGGATCAACATAAAATCGGTTCATAAGGGGAAGGTTGTAAATGAAATATACTACCTTAATACGATAAAACCATTGGCTTTGAAACAAGTTATTTTAGCATGCTGCTGTATGCTCACGCTGGCAGCTTCCGCACAGAAAAATATCCGCCTCTTCAATGGCAAAGACCTCAGTGGCTGGACCATCCACGGAACTGAAAAATGGTATGTGGAGAAAGGCGGGCTGGTCTGCGAAAGCGGTCCGGACAAACAGTATGGTTACCTGAGTACAGACAGCAATTACAATAATTTCGAATTCACCTGCAAATTCAAACAGGAAGCCAATGGCAATAGCGGCGTGTTCTTCCGCTCAGGCATCGAAGGCGTGAAGATCAGTGGCTGGCAGGTGGAAGTAGCGCCTCCCGATAAACATACCGGCGGCATTTACGAATCCTATGGCCGCGGCTGGTTGATCCAACCGAAAAAAGAAGATGAGCAATGGCTGAAAGCCGGCGAATGGAATACACTGAAGATCGTGGCGAACGGCAACAAGGTCACCACCTGGCTGAATGGCCATCAGATGGTGCAGATTGATGATGAGAAGATCGGCACGGGCCGCGGATTCATTGCGCTTCAGATCCACGATGGCGGCGGCATCAAAGTGAGATGGAAAGAACTGAAAATAAAAAAACTGCCTGACTGAGCCTTCTACGGATTCAATTCATTGTATTTCGCTGTAAACTTTATAAAATCTTCCGCTGATCTCATTTTCAACTCTTCATCATTCATGAATTTCAGCAGCGATGCCTGCTGAGCAGGGAATTGTGCTGCCAGTTTCTCGCGATCATTTTTGATCAGTTTGGTGATGGCGCCATTGCTGAACAGGAAGAACTCGTCCTCATCTTCGAAAAAACGTTTGGTTGAACTTGGCAGGATATCTTTACTCTCCACAATGATCTTGGCCAGAACATAGAGCAGAACTGCCTTTCCCGTGGTCAATACCTGGTAGAAAGTTTCAGCATTGTATGTGCCGGAAGGCGGATATCCTTTGCGGAAGATCATCGAGTCCCTTGAGTTTTTGGGATAGAGCACAAAGGAAGTGATGCTGGCAGTTTGCGGAGAGAAGGTTTGTCCCTTGAATTCCATCTGCAGGTAATTGCGCGGACAATCGAAACGTAGCTTGAACTGGGTCACCACTCTACCGTTCTTATAATAAACAGTACCATTCACCCAATCTTTGAGGAGGTAAGGGGAACCGGCCACGCCATCGTATTCGCTGCCTGGTTTATTGGGCTCTTTGGTTTGAGAAAAGCAGGAGCCTGATACAAACAGCAGGCACCAGAGGATTTGTTTCATAGCAAGGGTTTCTTAGAGGATCATAAGTTACATATTTCTTTGGGAAAAGGGTAAATAAAAAACGCATCGTTGGAAACGATGCGTAGTAATCAACTGATCAGTTGCATTTATTTGGCCAGTTTGTTGGTGGTTAATTCTTTAATGCTGACCACAATGGGTGTTTCTACTTCCTCCTGATGAAGAGTGATCTGTTGGGCGGCGGCATCGCAGGTGTAAGTATCGTTCTCCGCTTCAGCGTCTTCATCTTCGTTGCATTTCTGCTTACCATGATTGTATGTTACAGATCAGTCAACTTTGACTAAAGCTCCGGTGATTCCCTGATCAATTCCAGGATCCCTTCATTCCTGATGATCATCATACCCTGCCGATCCTCCGTTATGCCTTCTTCCAGTTTATAAGTATACCTGGGCCTGGCGCCTTCCATGATGGTAGGCATAAAGGCAAACTGAATATTCTTCGCTTCTTTCAGCGCCTCTCCCACTTCAATGATATGTGTGGATACGATGAACAAGCAATCCTGGTATTCTGCAAAAGCTTCAGTAACAGCCAGTGTACCATCGTAAGCATCCTTCACATTCGTTCCCTTGAACAATTCATCGAACATAAGCAGGAGCCGTTTACCGCTGGCAGCCGCTTCTGCGGCCTGTTTCACACGCACCACTTCCGCATAGAAATGGCTGTAGCCAAGTCCGATATTGTCCGCCACATTGATACTCGAATACATGCCCTCGCGTACGGAGAATTCAAACTTGCCGGCAGCAACGGGAAAGCCCATATGCGCCAGGTACATGCCGATGCCGATGGATTTCATGAGTGTTGATTTACCAGCCATATTGGCCCCTGTAAGAAAGACAACATTGCTGGATTCTGCCATGAAGATATTATTGCCAATAGCTCGATCGATACAGGGATGGCCAAGATTCGCGGCCTGTAGCAGGTTCTTTTCCGGCGCAAGTGCTTTGGCGTAGGTAAAGCCCCTGGCGCGAGCCACATCACTAACGGCAATGTACAGGTCAAGTTCATGAATGAAATTCAGCACTTCTTCCATTTCACGCACAAATCTTGTTTTCAGAAGATGGTCATAAAAGGAAAGTGTTTTTACAGGAAGCGCTTTATAGATATCTGTTGTACGCAGCATTTCCAGCCGCCTGTCTGAGAGGAGATCCAACAGCTCCTTCACTCTTTCCGCATAAGGCCCCATCATTGGTTGCAGCAATTCCAGGAAAGTATGACACCGGTTGAGGGTTACGATAGTGGCCTGCAACCCCTGCACTTTTTTCTTGTACCGCTCATCGCGGGTTAGACTGCTCAGCAACTTCAGCGTAACGGTATTGAGTAATACAGACACCGGGTTTTTTCCGGCGCCTGTATCGAGGTATTCCCTCATCAGATTCAGTTGCTGTACATCGAAGGGGAAACTCAGCCTCGCCTGCTGGAAGAAGAGGAAGAGACTGCTTCGGCTGTTGATCTCCGTTACCTGCTGAAGCGGATTTCGGAACATCTCGTCGAGCAGCCGCTCACCTCCCCGCGTTTTTACATGATTGAACAGGTGGTAAACAGAGCCCTGGCGGAACTTGCCGAGCAGGTTGAGCTCATCCACCGTTTGTTTGTCTGTATTGAAACTCATAATTTTTATATTTAATCAGCGTATGACCCGATAGTTCTGCGGACTGCGCGTTTGCGGCCATGCTGCAATATCTCCAGTATACCTTCATTACGGATAATGATCATGCCATGACGATCAGCCGTGATCCCATTCTCCAGTGTATAGGTGTATTCAGGCATATGTCCGTTCATGCGTGTAGGCAGGTACTGGAAACCGATAGAAGGCACCTGCTGCAGCCGTTCTCCCGCTTCCACAATATGGGAAGAGATGATGAACAAACTGTTCTTCTTTGCAGCAAAGGCAATGGAGATCTCCACGGTAGCTTCATGCGCATCTTTCACATTGGTGCCGCGGAACATTTCATCGAAGATGATGAAGAGCGATTTCCCTGCATTCAGTTCTGTTGCCACTTTCTTTACCCGCAATACTTCAGCATAGAAATGGCTTGCACCGATACCTAGATTATCCGGCAGGTTGATAGTGGTATAAATGCCATCAAATACAGAGAACTCCATCAGCTTTGCAGCAACAGGAAAGCCCATATGCGCCACATACACCGCAGTGCTCACAGCTCGCAGGAAAGTGGATTTACCGGCCATATTGGCGCCGGTAAGGAAGAGCAGGTTCCGCTCCGGATGCATAGCGAAATCATTGCTGACAGGGTTGGACAATTCGGGATGGTAAACGCCCTCAATGCGTAAATGGCATTTCCCTTTTTCCATCGCTTTGGGAAAAACGAATTTCCTTTCTTTCGCTACTTTGGCTACAGACATATACACATCCAGAAAATAGATATGCCCCAGCAGTTTTTCCACCTTGCTGCGCTCCCTGTGACGGAAGAGCAGATCATAAGCAGTAACAGCGGCATAGGCAATCTTCCCCTTTCCCTGTTCTCTCATTACGGGCTCGAAAGCAGTATCCTGCAGCAATAAGATGATTGACTCACGTTCCGGCGTAAGCGCAGATATCCCGGTTACCTCTTTTCGATCCACGAATTCCCTGATACGCTGTATCAGTTCGATCACCGCCATTACGCCATTGGCAATCTCCTTTTCACTCAGCACAGCATGCTGAGTTCCCTGCTTTTTCTGTTCATCCGCGGCTGTCAGGTATTTCTCTGCCATATCGAACAAAGCAGCTTCGAAGGGAAATGACAGGCCCATGCCAGCAAAATGTTCGATGATACTACTTCTCCTGTTGATCTCTCCCTGGTCCGCCAGCGGCTTTGTGAACATCTCTTTCAGCACCGTTTCCGCACCGCGGGTATGCGTGCTGTTGTAGAGATCGTACATACCGCTGCTATCACGCTGACCGAAGATCCGCAGGTCACCGATCGTTTGCTCGTCTGTCAATAGGTACTTCATTTTTATTTTCGTTTACGTCTGATCAATAGAACTGTGCCAAGCACCATTACGGCAGCGGGCAGGATCCAGATAAAGATGCTTTTTTGTACATCAGCCGTTTCCGGACTGATGGTCAGCAATACGTCTTTGGGCTTTGGCCTCACCAGTTTTATAGGATATTTCTCATAGTGCAGCCAGGACCAGTATAGCATTGAAAAGGAAAGCGATCCTCCTCTCAGTGTACTTAGAAAGTCGGCATCACCGCTGACCACAATGCGTTGCTCTTTGTTGCCAAGCTGACGGGACAAAGCCAGGGTGATATCGAAGGAATCCCTTTTATAATCGCCTTCAAGTGCAGTGAATACCGGTGCAGCAGAATCTGTAACCAGCACACCTGTTTTCACCCAGGCATTCCTGCCACGGGTCACCTCGAGATGTTTTATTTTGAAAGCGCTGTCAGCATACCCAACCGGGGCTGTTCCTGCATGGAGAAACCTGGATGTATCGCCATCTTTCAGGTTCTTTAAAAGAGGCTTTTCAAGTTCCGCGGATTTGACAAGTGATCCAAAATCATGATTGACATATGGCATTACCATATGCGGCATTTCATCTTTGGTTACTTCCACAACAGTGCCGGGCAACAGGCTGGCGCCTGCATATTGAAGCATAGGATTGATCACATGTTGTTTTCCCGGCTCTCCAACAATCATCATGTTCCCGCCGCGGTCAAGGTAATTTTTGAAATGCGCCACTGCTTTTTCATTCCAGATCACTTTCGGATCGGCAACCAGCAATTCCGTGGCATCTGCCGGTACTTCCCGCTCCTGGATATTCACTGTATCCAGCTCGAAGCCATGATTGATCAACGAGAAGCGGTTAGATTTCCTGGTAGCGAAGAAATCATATTCACGTTCACCCTTTTTGTAGATATCGCGTTCAAGGCTTCCGGTTGCAGCATATAATTTCGGTATTTCCGTTTCCAGCAATCGCCTGAAAACAGCACAGTAGTGCTCTTCATCCGGCCATACTTTAGGATCGGTATAGGTGCGGAGGAACATCGATTTCCCTTTGTATTTCACCTGCATCACCAATTGCATGTTCTCATCATTCAGGTTGATGATCTTGCGTATATCCTGTGGCGGCATGAACCAGTTCAGTTTCACCTGCTGGAACTTCGTGTACTCTTTGGCGATCTCATGAATATTCTTTCCCGGCATCATTTTATAAAGACCGCTATCGCCATCCACGGCATCATAATACATCACATATTTCAGCTGGATATTCGGATTGAACCTGATATAGGGTTCCCATACTTTCGAGATGTACTGGTTCCTTGCCTCGGGCATTCCATGAGGGCCGTTCGCACCCAGCAGGTTGGTATAGAGGGTCACTTCAATGGGTTCATCACCCATCGCTTTCAACAGCTCCTGTGTTTTTTTGGTAACGGTATTGCTCTTGGTTTCTGTGGCATCCAGGTAACCGATATAACCCGGCCTTGAAGTAAGATAACCTGTTACCAGCACCACCACAATCACAGTGAGGTATCGGACAGATTTTTTATACCAGGGAACGGACTCGCGCGCGCCTTTCAGTTTCAATATCGTGAAGGATACGAACATGGAAGCGATCAGGATAAAATAGATAAGGTCCTTTGTAGTGATCAACCCGGCCATCATCTTATCTGTTCTTCCATTGATAGCGAGGAAATAGGTAAGGTCCCTTACAAAATCAAATTGCTGCCAGAGTGTTCCGATACGGCCCAGTATAAAGAAGAGCACAAAAGTGGCGATAGCTGAAACGATCTGGTAAGTGCTCAGGCTGCTCATGAACATACCGATGGCTGCATAGGCACACATGAGCAGAAAGAAACCCAGCATGGCCGAAAGCAGCAGCCCGTAATCCACCGCAACGATGTTGAATGCTCCCATGATGGAGAACATAGCAATGATCAGCAAGAGGAGAAAATTGTATGCCATGATGGCCAGGAATTTTCCCAGTACGATCTGCCGCATGCTTACCGGAGAAGAGTACAGGAGGTTCACTGTGCCGTTATTGATCTCGCGGCTGATCAATCCCATTGTCAGCAAGGGAACAAAGAGAAAGAGATTTTTCAGAACGTTCACGAAGATCCCATCCGGGTTGAGGAAGATCGAGTTGGTGAGCGTCATACCGAAATCTGTGAACTTCGGCATATTCTTCACGGCCGTGTCCTGGAACAGGGCGATGGTATGCACCGGCGTGGTATAGAAATACCCGCAAAAGATCAGGAACACCACGGTAAGGAACCAGGCAACAGGCGAGTAGAACAGATTGCGTAGTTCGGTGCGCGCAATTTTGAATATCATTTTCATCCGTTAATTTTTAATTGATTATTTGGCCGCATGGAACTCCGCAAATAAATCCCCGTGTTTCGGAGATTTATTATGCTTCGTTTCATGGCTATACTTTATTGCAGGGATTGAGAGGATAATTGTTTGAAGATATCGTCGAGCAAACCTTTTTCAGGATTGATCTCGCGGATGCGCCATTCCTGCGAAACGCCGGCGGCAATCACTCTTTCGGCGATCTCTTCATCGCCATCGAAGAAAATGCGCGCCTGTTTGTCTGTAAGGAATTCAGCTTTGGTGATCCCTTTCACCTGCATCAGGTCTGTTATTGATGGCGGGTTGCCGAATTTCACCAGCAGGCTGTGAGGTTGCAGATAATTGTTGAATGCGTCCATGGTATCGGAGAAGATGATCCTGCCGGATTCGATCATGATCACCTCTCTGCAAAGCAGGTGGATCTCTGAAAGGATATGGGAAGATAAGAGCACGGTCCTTTCCTGTGAGATCTCCCTGATCAGTTTTCTCGCTTCGATGAGCTGGTTGGGATCGAGGCCATTGGTTGGCTCATCCATTACAACCAGTTTGGGTTTGTGGATGATGGCCTGTGCAATGCCTACACGCTGACGATAGCCGCCAGACAGGTTTTTGATGAGGCGTGAGCTGAAATGCGCGATACCTGTTTTTTCTTTCGCTTCTTCTACCGCGGCTTTGATCTTACCGCCCTCGATCATACGCAGCTCGGCTGTGTAAGTGAGGTATTCATTCACGGTAAGGTCTGTATACAATGGCGGGTTTTGCGGAAGAAATCCAATATGTTGTTTGGCCAGCTCAGATTCTTTTCGTGTATCCGCGCCATTGATGGTCACCTGGCCTTCCGTTTGGTTGAGCACGCCGCAAACGATATTCATGATAGTGGATTTGCCCGCCCCGTTGGAACCAAGCAATCCGATCACTCCGTTCTGTTGGATCTCCAGATTAATGTCACGGACCGCCCAGTTGGTCGCATAGCGATGCGATAGCTTTTCGATTTTCAGAATGCTACTCATAAAAGTTGAATGGATGGTAAATGAAAAAGTTACATGGCCTCTTACCCGGCTTGATCAGAACCCGGTAAGATGCGACAGCCGGAATGTCCGGTGGGCCAGCTGCCCTGATTCTCCAGGCAGACCTCCGAACACCACGGTGTAAAAGTTTCGACGGTACCTGAGGTTGCCCGCCGTTTTCGTGAACGTATATGATGTGATCAGGTTCCCACTCAGGGCATCCCTGATCTCAAAAACATAATCTGCTGTTGTTGCCAGCACAACATATTTCCTGAAATCTGTAACCTGCCTGTACGCCAGACCACTTACGATCTTCTCACTACTCCCCTGCAAATTCACGGTAACCGCTTCACTGCCTGGCGACAGGTGAATGAAACGCACCGCCATGGCACTGTCTTTCCAGGGGATCTCAGGAAAGGATTCATTCAGCCTTACAGACTCCGGAGCGGCAGTTGTACCGGTAAGGAATAATGTTTGCATGGAGCCCGGAGGAATTTCGAAACGCATATCAAAAAGCGGTTGATCCTTAACGGTAGTATCAGGATATTGATAGAGCTTTAAATGCTGCTCTCCTTTATAACCCAGGTAAAAGTTGCTGTTGGTGCTCACATCTCCGTAGGAAATAGACCTTGAGTAAATGAACAATGGATTCTTCCCATCGGTGAAATCGGCTTTCAATGGTTTACTTCCCGGAATGGCATTCACGATCACCAGTGAGGTTGATCCTTCCGGGAATGTGTTGCTCTTTTTGCAGGATGCCAGTAAAAAGAAGAACAGCAAATAATATATATGATTAGAGTATTTCATTTTATTCTGCGCCATATTGAACAGCATTAAAGATGATTAGAATAGATAGCCCGGATTCTGCAGCAGGTTATTATTGTATTCGATCTCTTTTTCGGGTATCGGGTACAGTAACTGGTAATCTCCCTGCCAGGGTTGTTTCATGGAGATGGAAGAAAGCACGGTAGTAGCCCGGTTGGTCCGTTTCAGATCAAACCATCTGTGTCCCCATTCTGCAAACAGTTCCACCTGTCTTTCCTTTTCGATGGCCAGCAGCAGATCCTCTTTTCCCATCTCTTCCGGAAGATCATCCAGTCCTGCACGATGCCTGATCACATTGATATCGGCTACACCTGCGGCTGGTCCTCCTTCCGCGCCGTTGGCTCTGGCCTCACTCCTGATGAGATACATTTCCGCCAGCCTGAGCAGAACATAATATTCCCTGGGAGAGCTTACCGTATTGTTGAACTGACCGATCCTATATTTTAAGGGATAGTAAGATTTTACTGGTGGACGATTATCAGAAGAATTATCGGTGCTGTCTATCCAGGCCCGGCGTTTGTCGCCTGGCTCGAAAGCATCCAGCAGGTGTGGCATCAAATTGAATTGCGGAGTAAGTGTATGTTGGGAAGAATTGAGCAGATACCCTTCAGGTGTAGCATACATCAGACCATTCGTAACATTGGACTTCAGTTGCCAGATCGCTTCCCTGCTGGTAGCAATGAATGTTTTGGTAAGATCGGTCTCTAGGCCAAACGATCCGGTTTCATTGATCACTTCAGTGGCCATTGCAGCAGCATTCGGATAATCGCCGGTATAGAGATAAACTCTGGCCAGCAAAGCAGAGGCGGCAAATTTATTGGGTCTTACCCTTTCTCCAGCAGCCTGTGAGAAATCTGTTTTCAATCCTTCCCTGGCATCTTTCAGGTCCTGGATGATCTGACGGTAAATATCCTGCACCGGCGTTTTCCTCATGCGCTTCGTTTGGTTGTGATCAACAGTGAGCGCCAGAGGTACATCACCATAGATATTGATGAGATAGAAATAGGCCAGTGCTCTTACCAGTTTTGCTTCGGCGGAGAACTGCTTTCTTGCTTCAGCAGAAAATGCGCCCGACTCCGAGTCTGCAATGCCTTCAATGATGCCGTTAGCCAGATAAATGGATTTGTATATAGTAGTCCAGATATTATTGGTGACGGCTCCTGTAATAAGTGTAAGCCTGTTGGTAGTGAGTGCGTAATAAGCAGCGTTATCGGTCCCGTCCGGATTGACGAACTCACCGGCAGACATTCCTGTCATCAGTGTTATCATGCCGGCAGACCAGAGCTCTTTTGCAAGGTTCCGTTCTGTTGCCACAGATCCGCTATTGATCATCAGCGTATACATTCCTGCAACTGCACCCTCAGCCTGAACATCATTCCCGAAAACCTGTGAAGTTGTGATCGTATTTCGTGGAGGCGGAACAGTTATGAGCTTTTCACAACCGGCAAACAGCACTAAACCTGTCAGCAGCATCGATACTTTGAATATATTTTGAAGTGGGTTCATTTTTCAGTGCATTAAAAAGTGAGGTTAATACCGGTATTGATCACACGCTGGATCGGAGTATCTATCCCTGTGACCGGATCCACTCCCTTGTACTTTGTAAATACAAAGAAGTTGGAACTGTTAAGATTGATTGTACAGGAGGAAAACCTGAGCTTTCTCAAAATACCCGGCGCCAGGCTATAGGAAAGCGCTACATTGTTGAGGCGGAGATAAAAGGTTTTCGAATACCCAAAATCTGACTGATTCAGAGAACCCATATCAGCACCGGTATTACTGAGCTTTGGATATTTTGCAAGATCCCCCGGTTTTCTCCAGGTGTTTTTCAGCACATCATCCGGAACGAATCTCACACTTCTTGTACCTGGACGCAGCATTGAGAAAGGATCCCGCATCCACTGGTAAGCATATGATCCCGTTAAGGATAATGAGAATCCTTTGTAAGAAAGATTAGAACTGATGCCACCGCTTACAAAGGGGTCCATCACGATCTTTATATACCTGTCATTTCCCGGAGCGCCCGGCGCCAATGATCCTGAATAGATCACACCATCTTTTGAATGATCTTCAAACGTTGGAATCCCGGTAAGTGGATCCACACCTGTGTAATGCAGGAAATAGTATGTACTCAGCGATTGTCCTATAACGTATGTATTTGCCCAGGGCGACTCTTTTAGATTGGGGAATGACTTGATCAGGTTCCTGTTCCTGGATCCATTGATGCTGGCAGTCCAGGTGAAGGTTCCCCGCGACAGGATGGTCCCATTGATCGCAAGTTCAATTCCTTCGTTCAACATGGTGGCTGGAGAATTTCCTTTCACATAAGGGAAACCGGTATATTCAGGCGTAGGTATATTCATGATCTGGTTATCTGTCAGCTTCCTGTATACAGTAGCGCGGATATTCAGTTTATTTCTGAAGAAGCCGAAATCAAAAGATCCGTTGAACTGCCTTGTTCTCTCCCATTGATATTTCTGATTTACCGGAATCACCGGAACAAATGGCACCATTCCGTTATAGTCGGGATACCTTGTACCTATAGAATTGAGGTCGAATCCACCCCATTGTGATAAATACTGGTAATCGCCCACATTATTATTGCCGATCACTCCATAGTTGGCGGAGAGCTTGAAAAAGCTGAACCATTCAGGCAGTAACTGCTTCGCCCATTTTTCTTCATTTACATTCCAGGCAAGCCCGAAGGAGCCGAAACTTCCAAACTGGTTTTGTGTACCGAACTGTGAAGATCCATCACGATTACCAGTAAGCGATAATATGTATTTGTTTTCCCAGTTGTAGGTCACTCTGGTTCGGAAACCCAGCATACGCTGTTGAGCAAAAGCATCCAATGTCTGGTAAAAAGAAGCATTCATGAGACTGCGAAGCAGGTTATCATTGGTATAGCCAGCAGCCAGAATGGTAATGGCATTGGTCATGGTGGCATTGTATTCAAAACCCAGCCCCACAGAAAGGTTCCCCCTGCTGATACGGGCGTTGTAATCGATGCCTGATCCTATGGTTATGGAATTGCTTTTTGTAGTTCCAAAAATTGTGGAGCCCAATTGCTTCATGATTGGATCCTGCGCCCTGATGGGTGTAAAATTATCGTTGTCGTTATAGTTGAAATTGTAGCCAATACTTGCTTTGTACTCAAGGTTCCTCAGGAACTTGTAATTGAAAGTAAGGTTGCTGCTGATCGTATTGGATTTAGTTTCATTTGGCATGAACAATCGCGTAAAAGGATATTCTTCATTGCCATCTGGTCCCCGCCAGCCCTCAAAGTTGGGATTTCCTTTACTGTCCAGCACATCCGGAGAGCTGGGCGCTATATTGAATGGTATGGCTCCCATGAACAGGGCATTCGTATATGTATAAACGTAAGAAACATCGCCGGAGATCGTCATCTTCTTATCATTGCTCTTAAGCTCAGATCTCAGGTTGATGCTGAAGGCCTGGTTCTTGCCACTCCAGCTGTTCATGCCTTTGGTATCGGTGAATTGCGTAGACAAACCAAACACAGCGCGTTCATCACCTCCGGAAATTCCGAATCCCAGTGTGGTAACAGCGCCTTTATTGTAAAAGATCTTCCTGAAATCCGTATTCCGCGTAGTATCCCAGAACATGAGATCAGGAGCAGATGAAGGCGTGGGTTCCTGTCCATCATTGGCGAAAGCTTCACGCCTGAGCTGGTAATAAGTGGATGGACTGATCAGTTTAGGATATGCCGGTATATCTGTAACAGCGCGGTTGAGAGACAATGTAACGGCTGTTTTTCCGGGTTTCGGTTTCCTGGTGGTGATAATGATCACTCCATTGGCGCCTCTGGAACCATAGATAGCTGTTGCATCCGCGTCCATCAATACTTCAATACTTTCTATATCGTTCATGTTCATCCCAAACAAGGGGCTTTGTCCGCCTGTGAGTGAAAAGCCTCCCTGCACTGCTCCGGATGAAACGCCTGCGCGCTGCGTGAATGCATTGCCGGTTTGCAGATAATTGATCGGCCTTCCATCGATCACGTACAGTGGATCTCCGGGGAACTGAGGGTTCAAAGAATTCCTTCCCCTGATCTCCACACCTATCGGAGCATGTGCATAATTGGTCCAGGGTGTTATGGTAAGTCCGGGTACTTTACCCATCAGGGCCATCAGAGGATTTTGCACGGGTTGTTTCCGGATCTCATCGCCACTGACCTTAACGATGGTGCCTGTACTCAAACGTCTGCTGGTAGTGCCATAGGCCTGAACGATGGCCTCATCCAGTTCATTCACGGCCATTTTCAGTGCAACATTCATAACGGCTTCGGCAGGAAGTACGCGCAGCTGGTAACCTACAATCGAAAATTCAACACTATCACCCGGAGTGAAATCCTTCAGCATGAAAAGTCCTGATGCATCAGATTGTGTGCCTTTGCCGGAACGTTTCAGTACTATACTTACACCATACAATGGCGATCCCCGTTCATCCTGCACAAACCCTTTCAATGTGTTCTCCTTCTTTACTTCAATCTCTACATTCATCCCAATAACTTTTGGTTGAACGATGATCAGGTTACGAACAATGGTATGGTGCAGCGACAATTTCCCCAATACCTGTCTGAGAAAGGATTCCAGCGGTTCCTTCTTTGCATTCACCGATACTTTCACATTCACATCCACTTCATTGGCATTATAGATCACATCATAATTCGTCTGTTTCTTGATCTCGTTGAAGATGATGAGCAGGCTGGTTTTACTATTCGCCATTGTGATGAAAGAATTTGCTGGTGGCGATTGAGCATGCAATGTTGCAGGCGGAAGAAAGACCATTGCAAGCAACCATACGCTGAGCAATATGCGCTTACGCTGATGTTTTGGAATGAACGGCAGTTTTGTTGGTGCATGGAACCGCCGCCCCGGTGGGATTGGTAGCATAGTTAGCAGTTTTCCTGTTGTTTTGGTTACAGTTATTGGTTAATGATGGTCCGGTTCAGGCAAGCCAATGCCTGTTGCCTTCCGGCAAGAAATGCATCCTGTATGTTTGAAGCCTATTTTAAAACCGTCAGTTTCTTATCCACGATCCTGTAGCGAAGTCCTATTTTTTCGAGTGTGATCAATGCTTCCGTCAAAGTGAAGTCGCGCCTGATACCACCACTGAGTGCGAAATCCGGTATCCCATTTTCGTAAACCACTTCTATATCATACCATCTTGCAAACTGGCGTAGTATCTCGTCCAATGGTGTATGATCGAATATGAAATAGCCATCTTTCCAGGCCATCACCATTTTCAGGTCAGGCAACTGTATCAGTTGAAGTTCCTGTGCTTTCAGCTTTGCCTGCTGACCCGGGCTGAGCAATATGGGGCTGCCTGCCGCTCCGTCTTTCAGTACTTTCACAGCACCATCGATAAGCGTTGTATTGATGGATGGTCCGTCCGCATAGGCATTCACGTTAAAACTGGTTCCCAGCACCTGAACTTCCATCTTTCCGTCAACATCCACCAGGAATGGTTGCTGAGGATTCTTAGCCACGTCTATAAATACTTCACCGGTCACAGTCACTTTTCTATCCTTACCTGTGAAAGCGGCGGGATAGCGGATGGAGGAAGCAGCATTCAACCATACATGCGTTCCGTCTGGTAGTTGTACATGGAATTGTCTTCCCCTGGGTGTGCTCAAAGTATTGTAAACGACCTCAGGCGTTGCGGAAGCTCGCGGCGTATAGGCGATGGCGTTATTATTCAAAATCACTTCCGATCCGTTCTCAGTTGCGATCACTCCGTTGGTGCGATCGTCCAGCACTACTCTTGCGCCATCAGACAATGTGAGGATGGCGCCATCCTTGCCGGGAGGAATATCATGCGGCACTATTGCCTGTCTTACCGGTTGTTTTACATTATCTCCGGAGATGTACCAAAAGTATGCGCCTCCTGAAAGCAGCAGCAGTACAGAAGCTGCTGCCCACGATATCTTTCTTCTCTTCATTGGTACAACAGGCGCCTGCTCTTTGTTATGATGCAGGATGGATTCAAGCACCAGTTGTTGTTGCAATGGCGAAGCCAGTTCTTCATATCCGCCGTCGCTGAGCAAATCATCCATCTGCTGTTCCCATTGCGCAAGGTATTCCTGTTGAGAAAGGGTTTGCCATAAAGCAAGGAATTCCTCTCTGCTCAGCTCTTCCGAGATATATCGATCCAATAATTGCTGTATGGCTTCTGGTGTCATTGACCGGTATGATTTGTTAGGGCCTATAGTATGAAGACAGGCAACTTTGAAATGAGGGGGGTATGCCTGAAAAAAAATTATCCGAAAATGATCCCGAACAGGATCACATACATGGAAGAATAGCCATGGGCCTTCAGATGCTGACGTAAGGTTGCCAGCGCTTTCACGATATGCTCTTTCACGGTGGCGCGACTGATCTGCATTTCAGCAGCGATCTGTTCATGTGTGAGCCCGTCCAGCCTGCTGAGGCGAAAGGCCCGTTGCTGTTGCGGCGATAACTGCTGTACTCCTTCCTGCACCAACTTGTCCAGCTCCTGGTAAGTCACCTGGTCTGTTTTGCCGGATTCTTTGTGGAGTATATAATTCCTGTAAGCCGTTTCCACGTCCATTCTCGACAAACTGTTCAAGACTTTATTGCGGGCCGCAATGAATAAATAAGCGGAGAGGTCCCTGATGGCTGTGGCTTTCTCCCTGTCTTTCCACAGTCGTGCAAAGATCTCCTGTGCTATATCTTCTGCTATGGAGGGAGATTTACTGATCACCAGCATGGAGGAAAAGATCCGGGGCCAGTAATGATTGAAGATGATGGTAAATGCATCGGGGTCACCTGAAGCCAGGCGATCCAGTAGTTCCTGTTCGTTATGTAGAGCATTAACCAATCAGTGATGAATAAATATGATCAATGAAACGAGTAACAGGATAAGGTTCGGCTGAACACAATATAATATTTTTTGTGAAAACAACTAAGGGTTGAAAAAAGAGAGCATGCATAAACGAAAAAGGCGCATCGGAATGATGCGCCTCTTTTCTATTAGATCGAATGAGATTAATAATCCATTCCACCCATGCCTGGAGCACCAGGATGAGCATGAGCCTCTTCTTTCTTAGGCTTGTCGGCAATCACGCACTCAGTAGTGAGTACCATACCGGCAATAGAAGAAGCGTTCTCGAGAGCGATACGGGTTACTTTGGTAGGATCGATAACACCAGCTTTGAACAGGTTCTCATAAACCTCGGTGCGGGCGTTGAAACCGTAATCCTTTGTACCTTCTTTCACTTTCTGAACCACGATGCTTCCTTCGATACCGCTGTTGGCCACGATCTGACGGATAGGCTCTTCGAGCGCTCTCTTCACGATCTGGATACCAGTGGTCTCGTCTTCGTTGGCGCCTTTAGCTTTTTCCAGCGCTTCGATAGCACGGATATAAGCTACACCACCACCGGGAACGATACCTTCTTCAACAGCAGCGCGTGTTGCGTGCAGGGCGTCGTCTACGCGGTCTTTCTTTTCTTTCATTTCAACTTCTGTAGCAGCACCAACATAGAGAACTGCAACACCACCGCTCAGTTTAGCGAGGCGCTCCTGTAATTTCTCTTTATCGTAATCGGAAGTAGTTACTTCGATCTGTGCTTTGATCTGGTTAACGCGGGCATTGATATCATCTTTTTTGCCTTTGCCACCAACAACAACAGTGTTGTCTTTGTCGATAGTGATGCTGGCAGCCTGTCCGAGGTAGCTCAGGTCAGCATTCTCCAGTTTGTATCCTTGCTCTTCAGAGATCACGATACCTTTGGTGAGGATCGCAATGTCCTGCAGCATTTCCTTACGACGGTCGCCAAAGCCAGGAGCTTTAACAGCAGCCACTTTCAGGGTACCGCGGAGTTTGTTCACTACGAGTGTGGCGAGTGCTTCACCTTCGAGGTCTTCTGCGATGATCACGAGGGGACGGCCGCTTTGAGCAACTTTCTCCAGGATGTGGAGGATATCTTTCATAGCGCTGATCTTCTTGTCGTAGATCAGGATGTAAGGGCTTTGCAGCTCAGCTTCCATCTTTTCGCTGTTGGTAACGAAATAAGGAGAGATATAGCCACGGTCGAATTGCATACCTTCTACTACGTCAACGGTAGTTTCAGTGTTCTTTGCTTCTTCAACAGTGATAACGCCTTCTTTGCCTACTTTACCGAAAGCTTCAGCGATGAGTTTGCCGATGGTGTCGTCGTTGTTGGCAGAGATAGAAGCCACTTGCTGGATCTTCTTGCTGTCTGTACCTACGGTTTGAGACTGGGCGCGGAGGTTATCGATAACTTTGATAACAGCTTTGTCGATACCGCGTTTCAGGTCCATTGGGTTAGCGCCGGCGGCTACGTTCTTCAGACCTTCGCTGATGATCGCTTGTGCCAGAACGGTAGCAGTGGTAGTACCATCACCTGCAATGTCAGCAGTTTTGGAAGCTACTTCTTTTACCATTTGAGCGCCCATATTTTCGATGGGATCTTCCAGTTCGATTTCTTTGGCAACACTAACACCGTCTTTAGTAACGGCAGGTGCACCGAATTTTTTCTCGATAACCACATTACGGCCTTTGGGACCCAGTGTCACTTTCACTGCATTGGCCAGGGTATCTACCCCTTTCTTCATTTTATTACGTGCTTCGATGTCGAAGAACAGTTGCTTTGCCATATACTGTTAATTTGAAAATTTTTGAATTAGAAGGAACGAACGTCCTTAATTATACGATTGCTAAGATGTCGCTTTCTCTCATGATCAGGAGGTCTTCACCTTCGATCTGGATCTCAGTACCGGCATACTTGCCATACAGTACAGTGTCCCCAACTTTAACGGTAACGGGCTCATCTTTTTTGCCGGGGCCGGCAGCTACGATGGTTCCGCGCTGGGGTTTCTCCTTGGCAGTATCAGGAATGATGATACCTCCGGCAGTTTTCTCTTCCGCTTTAGCAGGTTTCACAATTACCCTGTCGTGCAGTGGGGTAACATTTAACTTCTTAGCCATTTTTATAGGTTTTTAAAATTTAAGATTGAATTCAGCCTGTAAAAGACTGAGGTTGGCAAAGGTAAACGAATTTCATACCAATCGGCCCGAACTCCTGCCGGAAAGTCATTTTTTCCGGATTGAGCAGGCCTCCTGACAAAAAATGCCCAATTATCGGACCTATCTCATTCATTCCCAATGTCAAATTTTCAGACGGGCCCGATATTGCACCCCAATCCTAATTTTGGGGGGTAGACCTAAATGATTTAGCTTTGCCCGCTCTAAAACAGTTCTTAGAAAATGATCAGCAGAAGAAATATTCGTGTGAAAGTAATGCAGACCTTGTATGCTGTGGAAACCCAGTTCGCAGAGTCAGGCGAAGATAAGAAATTGACCACCGCAGAACAGGTGAAGATCTTACAGAAACAATTCGATCAGTCGCAGCAACTGTTTGTGTTCATGGTTCATTTTCTTACAGAATTGGCCCGCTACGCAGAAACCGATGCACGCAACCGCGCCGCCAAACACCTTCCCTCAGCCCAGGACCTCAGTGTGAATACCAAGCTCGCAGGCAATGAAGTACTCTGGAAAATACTGGAATCACCTTCCTGGCTGCAAGCGAAGAAAGAAGCAAAACCGTCTTCCATCACTGATCAGGATATGGTAAAGAAGATCTACCTGGAATTAGTGGAGAAGCCCGAATACAAAGAATATATCGCTGTTCAGGGCAGGGATAAAAAACAGGAAAAAGAGATCCTGGAATTCATCTTTACACAACTGATGCTGAGCAACGAACGTTTCGACAGCTATGTGGAAGAATATTTCAGCAACTGGGACGATGATGGAGACATGCTCAGCCAGCTGCTCATGACCTTCCTGTCAAAGCCTGCCAATTTCAATTTCCAGGAACTCCTGGGAAATGAAAAATGGTACTTCGCCAAAAGCCTGCTGGAGACCACTGTAGAGAAGAAAGAGCTCACCATGGAATATATCCGTCCCAAACTGAAGAACTGGGATGCAGACAGGATCGCGGTACTGGATATGCTGCTGATGCGCATGGGCGTTTGCGAATTCCTTTTCTTTGAAACCATTCCCCCCAAGGTGACCATCAATGAATACATCGATCTGGCCAAAGAATACAGCACTCCGCAAAGCGGCCAGTTCGTAAATGGAATACTGGACAATATTCATAAGGACCTGGTGCGCGACAATAAAATGCGCAAAGTGGCATTTTCACCGAATCCTAATAACAAACAAAGCTGATCAAACCCATCATTCATTAGATTTGCAAAAATGGCTGGCCTGATGAAAATAGCATTCTCACTCATTATAGTAGCAGCACTGGCAACAGCCTGCGGCAACAGCGAGCAGACCTACAAACAACCGGAGCTGATCAATTCGAAAGAACTGACAGATATCCAGTGGATCAATCCCAATGTAGATCTGGGCAAGATCAATGAAGGACAAATGGTGGAAGTAGTGTTCCGTTTCAAGAACACAGGCAAGAAACCACTGGTGATCCGCGGCGTTCATCCCGGTTGCGGATGCACGGTAGCCAATCCTCCGGCAGAGCCCATCGCTCCCGGTGCAGAAGGCGAGATCAAAGCCACATTCGACAGCAAGGGCAGAGCCGGCGTGAACCACAAGAGCATCTCCGTGGATGCCAATACCAACGGTTCTCAGACCCATGAAGTATCTTTCAACGTTGAAGTAGTTCCCACGAAAAAATAACAAACCTCATTACAAACACAAATTCTCAAATTCAATACAATGACACAGTTAGTGATTTTCTTACAGGCACAAGGCGGCGGCGCAGGTTGGATGAACATGGTTTTACTGGGTGGAATGATCCTGGTATTCTGGTTGTTCATGATCCGTCCGCAAGCCAAAAAAGCCAAGCTGGCAAAACAATTCCAGGAGAACCTGCAAAAAGGTGACAAGATCGTTACCATCGCTGGTATCCACGGTGTGGTTAACAAAATGAACGAAGATGGCACCATCCAACTGGAAACCAGCCCCGGCAGCTATATCAAGATCGAAAAGAGCGCCATCTCCATGGAGTGGACCAATAATATCAATAAGGCAGCTACTCCCGCTAAGTAGTTTTGCTTAGAAATAAAAAAATCATTCTAAAAAAATCCCGGTTGAAATTTCAACCGGGATTTTTTTTCTAGTTTTGATCCAACCAGCCCCTCATCTATAACTCCTTATTTATGTTTAGATCACTTAGCCTTACCCTGGCATTTTTGTTTAGTATATCCATTTCTGTTATTTCTCAGTCGTACATCCCTTATAACAGTTATGTAACTTCAAACGGAATTCACGGACAACCTAACCTCCGCCATCAGTACATAGACAACCTACTGTACGTTGCAACAAGTCGCTACGCAGTTACGCTGGATGCTCCGGTGACGGCTACACTCGCCGGACTTTTCAATGGTCACTATGATACTCCACAACCTTTCATCCTTGAAGCTGGCCAAACAGGGAAAATAACCATTGAGTTCGGCACTAAAGGATCAAGCAATATTACATATCCGGGCGGCAAGGTATATCTGCATTTTTATTACACCAGCATCCCGCTTTCAGTTTCCGGGCGCGTTCAGAGGACCGATGATACTTGGTTCGATATTTCCGACTGGATCAATATTTCAAGTTCATCCATTTCTGCCATATGGCAGGGAACTGTTACCAATGCCTGGACAGGCATGAAAAAAATGGAAGTCACCATCAATGCCAGGACCACCGGCCCTGCCAGTCTGATTGAATTTGAATATGTACCGGATAGACGAAGCATTGAGTCGGGCGTGGTCACCAAATTTGCGCCAAATACTTTATACAGGAACTTATATTGGAGAAATACAGACAATACACTTGTAGCTCAGATATCGGAAACGGGCGATGCTTATTTCAAGGGGAACGTAGGGGTGAATCTGACTAACCCTACAGCAAACCTCCATGTTACCGGCACAACCATCATTACCGGCAATACCAAAGTAGGTTCGCTTTCTATATCAACAGGCGCCGGACTCGGCAAAGTGCTCACCAGCGATGCATCAGGTAACGCCACCTGGCAAACTCCTTCAGCCAGCGGCCCCGGCAATTCCTGGGGCTTCGGAGGTTCGCCGGTACCGGCAGAACAAACTATTGGTACTACCAGCAACTATGATCTTCCGTTTATAAGCAATAATTTAGAAAGAATGCGCATCAGCAAAAATGGAAGCATAGGAATTGGTACCACCAATATCGGTACAGACTATAAACTGTATGTAGAAGGTAATATCAGAACAAGGAAAGTGAGGGTAGATCAAAGCAGCTGGCCTGATTATGTTTTCCATCCAACTTACCAGCTCATGCCCCTGAATGAACTGCAGCAATTCATTCATAAGAACCAGCACCTTCCCGGAGTTCCTGCTGCACAGGAAGTTTCCAGGACCGGGATCGATTTGGGTGATAACCAGGCCATCCTCCTGAAAAAGATCGAAGAACTTACCCTGTATATCCTGGAGCAGAACAAAAGAATTGAAGAGCTCGAGCGTACCGTAAAATCCTGCAAATAGTTGTTTGCAGGATTTATTATTAAGTGGCTTCCGTATCTTAGCTGCCATGATCAGCGTTGGCATTACCGGCGGTATCGGCTCAGGCAAAAGTACTGTTGCCCGCATCTTTGAAGTGCTCGGCATTCCTGTTTATTATGCAGACGATGCCGCCAAGCGCATCATGAATACAGACCCCGAGCTCCGCCAGGCCATCATCGATACATTCGGCCCGGAAACCTATACTAACGGTGTGCTTAACCGAAGCGTTCTCTCCTCCCTCGTTTTCAACAATCAGGAAAAACTGGAACAGCTCAACTCACTGGTACATC
Organism: Pseudobacter ginsenosidimutans; assembly: GCF_007970185.1. Taxonomy (NCBI): domain Bacteria; kingdom Pseudomonadati; phylum Bacteroidota; class Chitinophagia; order Chitinophagales; family Chitinophagaceae; genus Pseudobacter; species Pseudobacter ginsenosidimutans. The sequence goes on from NZ_CP042431.1 coordinate 7,162,892, forward strand.
CCGCCACCATTCGCGACGGAGAAAAATGGATGCAGGCCCAAACCACGCCCTACGCCATCAAGGAGGCCGCCCTCTTCTTCGAATCCGGATCAGCAGCATCCCTGGATTATATCATCGGCGTGTATGCGCCTGCCAGCCTCCGCATCCACCGCGCCATGCAGCGCGACAATATCACACGCGAAGCTGTAATTGCCCGCATGAGCAAACAAATAGACGAGAATATCAAAATGCGGTTGTGCAACTTCGTTATAGTGAATGATGAGCAGCAACCCGTACTACCGCAGGTACTCGCTCTCCACAAGGAACTCTTAGCCCTTTCAGCTCAGAAACGCTGATTACCTTCTATCATTTCCATTTGACTTTTGGAGCTTTAACTGCTATATTTATTTCCAAATAAATCTGCATGAGAAAAGCCCTGACAGCCCTTGCGCTGTGCAGCCTGCCCATATTACTGGCAGCGCAGTCCCCGGCCGATTACAGCAATCATCAACAACAATCCCGGCGTATCCAGGCACTTGCCTCCGGCTATCCTTCACTGGTAAGCGTTCAATCGCTCACCAAAACTGCAGGCGGAAAAGATATCTGGATGATCACCATCGGCACACAGCCGGCCGATGCAAAACCCGCCATTGCCATTGTTGGAGGAGTGGAAGGTCAACATCTGCTCGGCGCGGAACTGGCGCTGGGATTTGCGGAAAACCTTCTGGCAGCAAGTCAATCCGATTCCATCCGCCAATTGCTCAACCGCACTACATTTTACGTTTTTCCGAATATGAGCCCGGACGCATCGGAGCAATATTTCGCAAAACTTAAATATGAACGTCAGGCAAATGCCGGTAAAACAGATGACGACCGCGATGGCAAACTCAATGAAGATGATTTTGATGATCTCGACAATAATGGAAAGATCACTTTCATGCGCGTGGAATCCCCCATCGGTCAATACAAACTCCATCCTGACGATCCCCGTGTACTGATCAAAGCTGATCCTGCAAAAGGTGAAAAAGGACAATACCTTCTCTATTCCGAAGGCATCGACAATGATAAAGATGATCGCTTCAATGAAGACGGGGAAGGCGGGGTACACTTCAACAAAAACCTTACACATAATTATCCGCCCTTCATTCCCGGCTCCGGCGAATTTGCCGTGTCTGAACCGGAAACAAGAGCCCTGCTGGACAAACTCTATGAACTCTTCAACGTGTTTGCAGTAGCGAGCTTCAGCAGCAATAACAACCTGAGCACACCCCTCTCCTACAATGCAGCAGCAGCATCGCAGAAACTCGTGAATGGCTGGCTGGAAGCCGATGTGAGAGCCAATGCCGCTGTATCAGATCTCTACAATAAAACAGTAACATTCAAAGACGCGCCCAGAACCAATGCCGCCGGCGGGGATCTTCTCTCCTGGGCTTATTATCATTATGCCCGCTACAGTTTCAGTACACCCGGCTGGGCCGTCCCCAAAACAAAACCAGACACAACAAAAAAAGAAAAAGCATTCACTGTTGAAGATCCCACTGCCAGCTATCTGCGCTGGGCTTCGCAACAAGGGATCAGTAATACATTCACCGATTGGAAACCCATATCCCACCCGGATTTCCCTGGTCAGAAAGTGGAAGTGGGCGGCATAGACCCGTTTGTGCTGATCAATCCTCCGTATAAAATGGTGCCTGCTATCGTGCAGCAACATACGAATTTCCTGGTTAAGCTGGCAGGCTACCAGCCATCGCTTGAGATCCTTAACATCAAAACTGAGAAAGTATCGGCAGGTCTCACCCGCGTTACCCTTGAGATCACCAACAAAGGTTTGCTGGCCTCCCATACCAAAATCGGAGAGCGGAATTATTTCACAAAGCGCATACTGGTCAAGGTAAGCACTACCGGCAACCAACAGGTGATCAGTGGCCGGAAAAGCCAGTTGCTGGGATCGCTGGAAGCCAATAGCAGCCAGCAACTCAGCTGGCTGATCAAAGGAACAGGTAAACTATCCATTGAAGCTGCTTGCCCAACCACCGGCAATGCCAGCGCTTCTGTAAACCTGTAACGTTCATCAACAAATTCAGCATTATGTCATTCAACATAAAAAAAATTCTACTGCCTGCCGCATTGATCCTCGGTATCAGCACACAGGCACAGCAACCCAACCAGGTATTCAAAGCTGTTGGCACACCGGTAAATCCCAAAGTACCGATCAGCTGGAACCGTTACAACGATTATGCAGCCATCACGGAGATCTGCAAAAAGCTGGCGACAGCATATCCTGATCTCTGCAAACTGGAATCGCTTGGTAAATCCTTCAAGGGCAAAGAACTCTGGTGCCTCACGATCTCAAATCTTAAAAAGGGTGACCCTCACCGTAAGCCTGCAATGTATATCGATGGGAATATCCATTCCAACGAAGTACAGGGCAGCGAGTTTGCCATGTACACCGCCTGGTACCTGCTGGAATCCTTTGCAGATAATACCTTTATCAGGGAACTGCTGGAAGACAAAACATTTTACATCGTTCCCACCATCAACCCCGACGCAAGGGATTATTTCTTCCATGAGCCCAATACGGCGCACTCGCCGCGATCAGGACTGATCCCCATCGACAATGACCGCGACGGATCCATAGATGAAGACCCTTACGATGATCTCGATGGGGACGGCAGCATCACGATGATGCGCAGACGAAATCCCAATGGCCGCTGGAAGCAGGACCCCGTAGATCCACGAAAAATGGTGCAGGCAGGACCTGAAGAAAAAGGTGAATACGATGTACTCGGCGCAGAAGGCATCGACAATGATGGTGACGGACTGGTGAACGAAGATGCGCCTACCCATCAATATGATCCCAACCGCGACTGGGGCTGGAACTGGCAGCCCAATACCATTCAGGGAGGCGCCTACAAATATCCATTCTCATTGCCCGAGAACCGCGCCGTGATGGAGTTTGTGATGAAGCATCCGAATATCGCAGCGGCACAATCTTACCACAATGCAGGCGGTATGATCCTTCGCGGCCCCGGCGCCATCGAAGATATCAGCACCTACAACCAGGCTGATATTGCCATTTACGATTACCTCGCTAAAAAAGGCGAAAGCCTGATGCCCGGATACCGCTACCTGGTGGTGTATAAAGATATGTATTCCGTATACGGCGGAGAACTCGACTGGTTCTATGGCGGCCGTGGCATCTACACTTTCTCCAACGAACTCTGGACAGGTTACCTGATGTTCAACAAGGGGAACGATGATGAACCACCTGCCGCCGATCCTTCGTATACATTCGACCGTTATCTCCTGTTCAAAGATGCATTCGTGGAATGGAAACCCTTCGATCATCCCCAATATGGAAAGATCGAGATCGGCGGTTTCAAGAAGAATTTCGGACGAATGCACCCGGGCTTCCTGCTGGAAGCAGATGCACATCGTAATATGAGCTTCAGCGTATTTCATTGCTATCAGACACCGAAGCTCAGTATCGACTCCATCATGGAAAAAGAGCTGGGAGATGGATTGAAAGAAGTGACAGCCATCATCAGCAACCAGCGCGTGATCCCTACGCATGCAAGCCAGGACCTGAAATACAAAATTGAGCAACCCGATAAGATCAGCATTAACGGCGCCAAAGTACTGGCCGGCATGCTGGTGGAGAACCGCGATCTGAATATCACGAAAGAACAGAAAAATGATCCCGCAGTAATTGAAGTAGCAAATATTCCGGGAACAGGTACAGTAACTGTGCGATGGATAGTACAAGGAAATAACACTTATTCGATTACGGTAGACAGTAAAAAGGGTGGCATTACAAGCAGGAAAAAAATCTAAGAAAATCAGATGGGAATCTTCGATAAACTTAAGAAGCTGCTGGAACCGAAGTACGAATTCGATAATGCTCCGAAAGTGATCCCTGATGCAGTATACAAGCAACAGTTCTTCAACAGGAAAGAGTGGATGGGGCAATTCGAATTAAATGGAAAGACTTTTTTCCGTATCTCGTATTATGGGCAGCTGCATGAAAAACATAACAACCTGATCACCGGAACTTCATTTGCTCCTGCGTTGGTGCTGGCTACAGAGCCGGAATCGGCAACCAGCTTTGTACTATTTGACGGCTGCCGGCATGGATATGATGCTATGTTCAGCGATGAATACATGGAAGAACAAATCAACAACAGACCAGCAGATAATATCTATACCGATAGTTCCGGCAATGAGCTCTTCGAATTGCAAATGCGGTTAAAATATAATTATGATTTCGATGATGAATTCGGCCATGAAGTAGACGAAAATGGGATGTTAGAATTACCCGGAGGAATAAAACGTCCATTTGAAACCGTTAAATGGAATGGCTTTGATTCCATCATTGTACTTGCAAAGAACCGAGAAGGCAAGATCATACCCATCTTAATTGAAGAAACCGGTTAACTCGAGAGTATTACAAAAAGTGTGTCAGTAAAAAGTTTAATAACTTTAAACTGGCAACATGGAAAAGAAAAACTTTGATTTCGAGAGCTTCAAGAAGCAGGCAACAAGTCGTTTGAAGAACGGCGAAAGCCTTTTAGGTAAGGATGGAGTACTCACCCCATTGCTGAAAGAGTTCCTGGAAGGGGCTCTGGATGGGGAACTGGAAGCTCATTTAGAGGAAGATCCTGCAGAGAACAATCGTAAGAATGGCAAAGGCCGCAAACAGGTAAAGACTTCGATTGGTACTGTAGACATCAACCCACCGCGTGATCGCAATGGCAGCTTCGAGCCGGAGCTGATTCCCAAAAGACATAAGACGTTAGGAGTAGATCTGGACCGCCAGATTATAGCCTTATATGCTCGTGGAGCAAGCTATAGTGATATTCGGGACCATCTGATGGATATGTATGGCCTGGAAGCCTCCACAGCAACCATCAGCCGTGTTACTGATAAAATTCTTCCCCTGATCCAGGAGTGGCGCAGTCGTCCATTGGAGCGGGTCTATCCGTTTGTATGGCTGGATGCCATTCATTACAAGGTTCGTCATGAAGGTCGTGTGGTAAGTCGTGCTGTCTATTGCATTATCGGCCTCACTCAGGAAGGGTACAAGGAACTGCTGGGTATGTACATCGGAGAAAATGAAGGTGCAAAATTCTGGCTGCAGGTACTTACTGATCTGCAAAACCGAGGTCTGGAAGATATTTTCATTGCCTGTATTGATAACCTGACTGGCTTTGCCGATGCTATCGAGAGTGTGTTTCCGAAAACAGAAGTCCAGTTATGTATTGTGCACCAGGTCCGCAATTCTCAAAAATATCTCTCTTACAAAGACCTCAAGCCTTTTATGAAAGACTTGCAAAACGTCTACAAAGCAACTACCATAGAACTGGCGGAACGCAGCCTTGATCAGCTGGAATCCAACTGGGGAGAGCGTTATCCGAAGGTTATCGAATCCTGGAGAAAGAACTGGCCCAGACTGAGCAACTACTTCCAGTATAACAAAGATGTTCGAAGGATCATGTACACCACTAACATCATTGAAGGCTTCCATCGTCAACTAAGAGCTGTCACCAAATCAAAAGGCGCCTTCCAATCGGAAGACGCCCTAATGAAGCTTTTATTCCTGGTGCAGGAAAATATATGTGCCAGGTGGAATAAGCCTGTCCACAACTGGAACCAGACATTGGCTCAATTATCCATTATCTTTAGTGATAGATTAAAACTCAATCTTTAAAAAGTGACACACTTAATGTAACACTACCGTTAACTCGTTACAAACAAAAAAACTCCGGCAGCGCTTACGCATTGCCGGAGTTTTATCTTTATAAAAAGTCTCTTACTTCAATTTAGCCAGCGCTGCGCTGATCCTCTTCCACCCTTCTTCGATCTTCTCCATGCTGTTCGCAAAAGAGATCCGGATACAGGTTGGCTCACCAAATGCACGGCCGGTAACTGTAGATACATGTGCATTGTTGAGAATATACATACAAAGATCATCGGCATCCTTGATAGTTTCGTTGCCATCGGATTTACCGAAATAGCTGCTCACGATCGGGAATACGTAGAAAGCACCATCGGGCTCAGCCAGTTCCAGACCAGGAATTGCGGCGATGATCTCCAGTACACGCTTCTTTCTTCTTGCGAACTCTTCCACCATAATCTCCGTGGGACGCAGATCAGAAGTGAGCGCCACGATAGCAGCACGCTGCGTAATGCTGTTGGTGCCGCTGGTGAATTGTCCCTGGAGTTTTTCGCATGCTTTCACCACATCAGGGTGTGCAGCTACATATCCGAGACGGTAGCCGGTCATGGCGAAACCTTTGCTCAGACCATTGAGAACGATCACACGATCTTTCAGGTCTTCGAACTGTGCGATGCTCTCGTGTTTACCCACGAAGTTGATGTATTCATAGATCTCATCGGAGAGGATGAATACATTGGGGAATTTGCGGAATACTTCTGCCAGTCCTTCCAGTTCGGCTTTGCTGTACACTGAACCGCTGGGGTTACAGGGAGAAGAAAAGATGAACAGTCTTGTTTTATCGGTGATCGCTGCTTCGAGTTGAGCAGGCGTGATCTTGTATTTATTTTCAACGGAAGTGGAAACGAGTTTGCAAACACCTTCGCCCAGCTTCACAATTTCAGAGTAGGTAACCCAGTAAGGAGTTGGGATCACCACTTCATCCCCTTTGCTCACAGTAGCGAGTACCACGTTGGCCAGGCTTTGCTTGGCGCCGGTAGAAACGATGATGTTCTCAGGTTTGTAATCCAGGTTATTGTCGCGCTTCAGCTTGAAACAAACCGCTTCACGCAGATCGGGGTAACCTGCTACAGGCGTGTAGTGGCTGTAGTTGTCGTCAATAGCTTTCTTCGCTGCCTCTTTGATGTGTTCAGGGGTATCGAAATCGGGTTCGCCCAAACTCAGGTCAATTACATCGAAGCCTTTGGCGCGCAGTTCGCGGCCGAGCTTTGCCATTTTCAACGTCTCTGGCTCGTTGAAAAGGTTCAATCGGGATGATAGTTGCATAATGTTTGTCTGTTGCTTGCTTTACGTGAGACGCAAAAGTAAGGCATAACGTTCAATCGGACTTTCGGATTTCTTACTTATCGTACAACAATTTGAACTCATTCAAATCAGGGGCGTTTTTCCTGCTTCTTTTTAATTCATATTCATAAATCACGCGTCCGAGCTGCTTCATGAAAGGAAATCCGATGGTCTCATAATCATATTGACTATCGTTGAACACACCATCTTTATTGGCAAGGATGGTGGCGGAGAGCATGAATTCGATATTCCTGTCGAAGTCTGCGAAGTAGGCTGCATCTACCAGGAAGCCATAAGCGTCGCCAATCTTATTGAAGATGCGGAACTGTTTGGGCAGGCTGCCTTTTTCCGCTCCGTAATAAAGGTATTTGGCGTAAGCGTCCTGGAAGCTGGTATCGTAGGGCGGGTACACGCTTTCCTGCGGGTACTGGCTCATGTATTTCCACACGAAACGATAATCATCGGCATCGATATTGAATCGTTGCTGTTCGCTCACGGCCTGCGGGAACAGGATGGCTTTGAGAATGCCGGTAAGGTCTTCGAGGCTGATGCGGTTCTTTCTTGAAAAATCGAAGGGCTGCTTCACCAGTTGTCCGTTGCGCTCGAATCCGGTGCCGAGGAAATCATGACGGGCCAGTGGCGCGAGGGCGCTTACCTGCATGGGTTGATGGAAGAGCGTGTCGCCGGCGGGACCGAAAAAGGTAACAGGATTGGTATGACGATTTTCATCCTGCGACATCACCACTTCAAGGTGATGGATGATCTCGGTGGAACTGTATCCCTTCTTTCGAAGTTCTTCATTGAGGTATTGTTGTCCAAGGAATTCATACAGACGATTATACGCATCATTATCACTTACCATAAAGATCTTCCGGATGTATTGGGCGATATTGGGTTTGCCGTCCGGTGTGGTGGGATCATTGAACACAGGCGTTTGCCGGCTGTAAGCGCTATCGGTCACCATGGTGGTGAACTTGTTCACTCCCGGCAGTTTCATTTCGTGTAGCTTTTGCAGTGCGAGCAATGCCGTTGGCATTTTGACCGTACTGGCCGGGTAAAAGTACCGGTTGGGGTCCACCTGGTAATAATATGGAGTGAAAACCGGCATGTTGTTGGGGCCGCGATCGATCTGCGTATAGATGATCTGCACCCGGTAATCATCGGGTTTACGCAGAATGGAATCGAAATACTGCGGGTATTGCTGTAAAATGGACAGGAGCAGGGAGTCCGTCTTCCCGCTTGGTATTTCAGCCGGTAATACAGGCGGGGGCTGGGTTGCAGCGGCTTCTTCAATGCGTTTTTCGGACAGCTTCTGTATCTCTTTCTGTTGTTTGCATGACAAAAAAAGATAAGAGGATAAGCAAATCAGAGCCAGAACACGTATTTTCATTGCCGAAAATTACAAAATCCACGCAAAGTTTGATAACAGTTGCAGGTCATATTGAAATTGGTTCAGAAATGCCCGGAATCCCCGTCCGGACAGGAGTTAGAAACCCCTCTGGCAGCCTGATTTTCGTATTTCCGATTCTGCCTGAAAACCCTATCTTTGCCAACTCCTAAAAAAATAAACAACACTGAAATGAGAGCACTGGTTAGCATTTTTACTGCCCTTTTAATAGGCATCTCGCTGTACCAGCTTTCTTTTACCTGGTTCGTGAACAAGCACGAAAAGGCCATGGGTGAGAAAGCCTTGCAGCAGATCAAAAGAGCCTACCCTACAGCCGCTACGAAGTTCCCGGGCGACAAAGAAGCTGCTGCCCTTTACCAGGACACTCTGGACCAACTGCTGAGAAAACGCAAGCAGGAACTGCTTGACAGCACTGCCGACACCAAGATCACATGGTGGGGACAGACTTACCAGAAAGCTAAAGAAAGCGAACTGAGACTTGGTCTCGACCTTCAGGGTGGTATCAACGTAACACTCGATATCGCACTGGATGGACTGATCAAAGGCCTTGCCAACAATCCCAAAGATCCTCAGATCGTAAAAGCTATTGAAAGAGCTAACCAGTTAAAGCTGAATAGTGACCAGAACTATATCGCTCTCTTCGCCACTGCTTTCAAGGAAGTGAATGCCGGTGCCCGCATGGCTCCTCATTTCGCCAATCCAAATAACAAACTCGCCAATACTGCATCCGATAACCAGGTTACCACCTTTATCAATGAGCAGGCGAACAACGCAATGGCTCAGACCTACGAGGTACTGAGAAAGCGTATCGATAAATTCGGTGTAGCTCAACCTACCATTTCACTGGATGAGACCAAAGGTATCATCACTGTGGAACTGGCCGGCGCCAGCGATCCCGAGCGTGTAAGGAAATACCTGCAATCAACTGCCAACCTGCAATTCTGGGAAGTATACACCCTGGAACAGATCGCAGGCTCACTGCAGGCTGCCGACAAAACACTCGAAGGCTACCTCGCCGGTGGCAATAAAGTGGACTCACTCGGCAATATCATACCTGATACTACCAGCTCTGCAAAAGTGGACTCATCCAAAATGAATCCTCTCTTCCAGAAACTGTTCCCTGCACAACCACAACAGGACCCAACATCTGGCCGCGTTGTATATTCCAACTTCATCGGAACATCCCGTCTGCAGGATACAGGTGCCGTGAACAGCTACCTGGCCATCCCTGCGGTACGCAATAACTTCCCCGGCAATATCAAATTCCTCTGGGGCAAACAGGAAAGGAATGCCAATGGCACCCTGATCCCCGCCCTCAACCTCTACGCTATCAAAACCATCCCTGGTAAAGAAGGCGCAGAACTGGAAGGCGAAGCCATCGAAGATGCCAAACAGGAATTCGACCCCGTTACCAACGAGGTTCTGGTTACCATGACCATGACCCCTGCGGGCGCCAGCACCTGGGCGCGTATGACTGAAAAGAATATCGGTAAGTCGATTGCCATCGTACTGGACGATATCGTTTATACAGCACCGAATGTTCAGCAAAAGATCGATGGTGGCAGCTCACGCATCACCATGGGCCGCGGCACTCAAAATCGTCAGCTCGTGATCGAAGAAGCACAGGACATCTCCAGTATCCTGAAATCAGGTAAACTGGAAGCTCCTGCCAAGATCGTTCAGGAACAAGTGGTAGGACCTACCCTCGGTCAGGCTGCCGTTAAAGGTGGTATACTTTCTTTCGCCATCTCTTTCGCAGTGATCTTCCTGCTGATGATCGTTTATTACAACACCGGCGGCTGGGTGGCTAATATCGCCCTCATCCTCAACCTGCTCTTCACTGTGGGTGTGCTCAGTGCCATGGGCGCTACGCTCACTGCTCCGGGTATCGCAGGTCTGGTACTCACCATCGGTATCGCGGTAGACACCAACGTACTGATCTTCGAACGTATCAAGGAGGAACTTACCAAAGGCAAGAGCTACCAGCAGGCTGTGATCGATGGCTACAAGCGCTCCATGGCGCCTGTGTTCGACGCCCACATCACCAACCTGTTGACCGCTATCATCCTTTTCTACTTCGGTCTCGGTCCTGTACTCGGTTTCGCTACCACTCAGATCATCGGTATCATCCTGTCGCTCTTCTGCGGTATCCTGGTATCAAGACTGATCAGCGATTTCTGGACAAGAAAGAACCGTCACTTCAACTATTTCACTCCGCTGAGCCGTAAAGTGTTCAAGCATGCTGCTTACAAGTTCATCGAACTGCGTAAGAAAACCTATATGGTATCCTTCGTGATCCTCGCATTGGGTATCGGCGCGCTGATCAACGGTTTCAAATATGGTGTAGAATTCTCCGGTGGCCGCAGCTACGTGGTGAAATTCGATAAACCCACCAACCCCGAGCAGGTACGCGTTGCCCTCGAGCACGCCTTCCAGGCAACTCCGGTTGTTAAGACTTATGGTGCTACCAACCAGCTGGACATCACTACCGACTATATGATCGAGCAGGCTGGAACTGCCGGCGACTCTGTAGTGCTGAACAAACTGTACGACGGCCTGAAGCCCTTCCTGAAAGAAGGAGCCACTCATGAAGACTTCAACACCAAATATGTTCAGGGCTTCAAACGCGTTGACGCCACCATCTCCGATGACCTGAAAAAAGGCGCTCAGTGGGCCACCTTCTGGAGCTTGTTCATCATCGCAGCGTATATCCTTCTCCGTTTCCGCGACTGGAGGTATTCACTCGGAACCATCGTAGGTCTGTTGCACGACGTACTGGTTACCCTGGCAGTATTCTCCTTCCTGAAAGACGTGATGCCATTCTCACTGGAAGTTGACCAGCACTTCATTGCTGCGATCCTGACGGTGATCGGCTTCTCGATGAACGACAAGGTGATCGTGTTCGACCGGATCCGCGAATACAGCCGCGAAATGATCGGTGCCGACAAGACCACCATCATCAACAAAGCGATCAACGATACCCTGAGCCGTACCATTATGACATCCTTCACTGTGTTCCTGACCATCCTGATCCTCTTCCTGGTAGGTGGTGAGGTAACCAAAGGTTTCGCATTCGCGATGCTGATCGGTGTACTGACTGGTGTGTATTCTTCTATCTTTGTATCTGCTCCGATCCTGGTTGACTTTGGAAAAGACAAACCACTGGGTGAAGTTCCCAAAGCAAATACAGCATCAACTCCGGTAAAACCGAAAGCGCCTGTTGCCAGGAAAGCATAATATCATATCACTTGTTGATTATATTTTAGAGCCCCGGTTTTGCCGGGGCTTTTTTTTGTGGTGTTGCAGGCCGGGATCGGGGGATGGTGAAGTCGGGCTGATGAAACAAACCGGCGCATTTGTTGGTTATCTGAGCTATGGATTGGAAGGGTTGGGCTGTAGTAATGCTATGATCTTCTTCGCTTATGTTTCATAGGCCCTTTTCCCCATCCCCGCGCTCCCGGCCCCTTCCGCATAGGCATCATTGTTAGCCCGGCATTTTTTTGAAATACTAAGAGCTGCTCTCTTCTTATCAGTAACATATCAGCAATCAAAAAGCAACCGGCAGCAATAAGCCTGCTTTCAACCAACATTTAACCAACAATCAACAAGCAATTAATTGGCAACGCATCAGCTACATTTTCACCAATCAGTCTTCAATAAGCCTGCTAACAATCAGCAACACATCAAACATTAACCAACCAATCAATCAATCAACCAATCAATCAACCACTATCCTCCTCAGGCACCCAATGCAACATTTACTTCGGGTGATGCACTTTTCCCCATCCCCCCTCTCCTTTTTTATTGAGTGAGTGGAAGAATGGGGACAATTGGTGTTACACGTCCGGGGAGGTGGGCGCAAAGTGATATGCAGTGGCGGTCCAGGAAACATAAGCGTAAAAGCCCGGCCGGGCACCACAGCCCAACCCCACCAATCAAAAGCTCAACCAACATTCTCCCGCGCCGGTTTGTTTCCCAACCGCCCCTGCATATCCTTTGCGCCCCTCCCGCCACAATAAAAAAACATCCCTCAAAAAACGCCCCAGGAACGAAATAAAAAAACGCCGTACTTATCCCTGTACGACGTTCATAAAAACCCCTAATACAAACCTAGTTTATGCTATTGCTTAGTTTCTTAATGTTGCTTCGAAGTAGATTGTTTATTTGTAACTGTTGAATATGATGTGATGCCGGTTACTTTGAGGGCTTCGCTGCATGATGTTTTTTGGCATGATGAGCGTGTTTGGCTGTGGAGCCTTTGGCAGGTGCGGATTTTTCTGTCTTCTCAGTTTTTGCCTGAGTTTTGGCAGGTGTGGTCTGCGCGGTGGCCAATCCTGTCATAGCTAATACGAATCCCGCAACGATCAATAACTTTTTCATCTTCTGTATGATTTTAAATGAGAGAATTGATTACGACATAAAGCTATCCATTATTATTTTCCATCAGCTTTTTTGAAGTCTGCTTAACCGCGGTTTAACGAGTGTTAACGGTTGGCTAAGCGGGTTGTTCAGGTGTGCATCCGAAACAGTAACTTCATAGTAAAATGAATTGCTATGAATCCCGAAAAGGCAAAATATATCCATAACCTGCTGGACACCGAGAATGATCATCTCAGGAAACTTCATGATATCGTTTGCCAGGCAGTAGAGCAGGAAAAACTGATCTTACAGAAGATTGAAGAGCCTTCGTTAGAGAAGCTCAGTACCGGCCAACGCGTTGCAGACAGGGTAGCCAGGTTTGGAGGCAGTTGGAAATTCATTCTTTCATTTATGGGCATCCTCATTATCTGGATCATTTTCAACCTGCAGTTACCACAGGAAAAAAGATTCGATCCCTATCCTTTCATCCTGCTGAACCTGGTGCTGAGCTGCCTGGCGGCAGTGCAGGCGCCGGTGATCATGATGAGCCAGAACAGACAGGAGGAAAAAGACCGGAAGCGTAATGAAAATGATTATATCGTGAACCTGAAAGCAGAGATCGAGATCAGGACCCTGCATCAGAAAATGGACCTGCTCCTGGAAGAACAGTTCAAGAAACTGATGGAAGCACAGGCTGACCAGATCCGGTTGCTGCAATCACTGATCAAAGAAGAATACAGGAAGAGTACCGGAACGGACGATGCAAAAAAAACGCCGCCCACAAAGGACGGCGCAGCATAGACGCAAATAAAACCAACCTTAGCTCTTTTTCTTATTTTTTTTGTAACGCTGATCGGGCGTCCCATCTTTTTTACGATGCACTACCACAGTAGTGTCTTTGTTGGCCTTGTAAATTCTGTCTGGAGTGCCATCTTTCTTTGCCGGACCTGCTCCTTTGGAAGCATAAACCGGACGGGCCTTCCTGGCAGTATCGCTCACGGCTTTCCATTTCTTTACAACAGGGCGTGCTTTTTGGGTGGTGCCGGCTACAGCTTTTTCTTTTTTGACAACAGGAGGTTTTTCATAACAGGGGATTTTGATTGAACAATTAACTTACCTAAATCTAAATCATTAAACTGACCATCGATATACATACTAACGCTTTAACCGGCAGTTAACTTGTGTTAAGCAGATGTTGTTTGACCAGTAAAAAAAATTATTGTCCATAATGAGAAGCAAATTTGCCATTGGTACTTATATAGACGGTATGCGTTCCAAAACCCTCAAATGGATTGTGCTCACAGCCACCCTGCTCATTATCGTAATTGTTGGGGTGCAGTTGTACTGGCTCAATAAGATATACTCCCTCGAGCAAAAGACCTTCAACATGAACGTGGTGAAGAGTATCCGGGGACTTTATGAAGACGTGAAACTGGTGGACTCACCGGTGAATCATCTGCAGGATTATATTGAACATCCTTCACCTGATTATTTCCTGTTCAGAACAGGCTCTAATTACAACAAAGACTCCCTCATCTGGTATCTCAAAGATGAGCTCAACGATTTCGACGTTCTCACCGATGCACATATCAGTTTCTATAATTCAGGAAAACAAAAATACATTTCACGCGAATATATAACCGCAGCAGCAGCCCGTTATGATCCGGTGGTGTTCCCTTTTCCTGTTTATGAAAGGCAGCATGATTATGTACTCATCTATTTCCCTCACCGCAACAAATACGTGCTAAGCCAGATGAATTTCTGGTTCATCAGCAGCGCCGTCCTCTTTATTGTATTGATCGGCCTGGCCGTCAGTCTGTTTTATTTCTACCGGCAGAAATTCCTGGCCGAGATACAAAAAGACTTCGTGAACAATTTCACCCATGAATTCAAAACGCCGCTGGCTGTAATGAAGATCTCCTCCGATGTGCTGCTGCAGGAAAAGATCATACAGCAACCTGAACGCCTGCACCAGTATGCCATGATCATCCAGAATCAAACCATGCACCTGCAAAAACAGGTGGAACGCCTGTTACAGGTGGCAGCCACGGAAAGAAAAGAATTACCGATCCAGAAAAACCATGTATCCGTAAACGATCTGCTGGACGAAGCCATTACCAAGATCCAGCCTCTGGCCGTGGAGAAGAAAGCCAGTCTTGATTTACAATTACCTGAAACAGAAAATCTGGAATTGCAGGCAGACCGCGCGCATCTTGAACTCGCCATCGTGAACCTCCTGGAGAATGCCCTGAAATATGCGCCTGATCCCAAAATAATTGTAAGCGCCGGTAAAGAAAATGATCATATATTTATTTCGATAAAAGACAACGGGATAGGGATCGACAAGAAATACCACAAAAGATTGTTCGAGAAATTCTATCGCGTTCCTACCGGCGATGTCCACAATGTAAAAGGCTTCGGATTAGGGCTGAGCTTCGTCAAACGCATCATCGACGCTCATCATGGCGTGATCACCATCAACAGTATTCCAGGCATCGGAACTGAATTCAAAATGCTATTGCCCGGCAATTAAACAACTGACCTATGGCATCCAAAAAATTAAAAGTGCTGCTGGCCGAAGATGATCTTTCACTTGGTTATGTGATAAAAGACAATCTCACGGAAGCGGGTTATGAAGTGAACCTGTATGCAGATGGACAGGCAGCCATCGATAATTTCGATAAAACACAAACAGATATTTGTCTGCTTGACGTGATGATGCCTTTCAAGGATGGCTTCACTGTTGCCAAAAAGATCCGTCAGCAAAGTGATGTGGTGCCCATCCTGTTCATTACTGCCAAATCCATGGAAGAGGACCGCATCAAGGGCTTCCTCACCGGAGCAGACGACTATATTGTGAAACCATTCAGCATGCAGGAACTGCTGCTGCGCATGGATGTATTCATCCGCCGCACACGCAAGCTCCATGCAGACCAGGTACAGGAATACGCCATCGGCGAGTTGCGCTTTTCTTATACAGACCTCAGGCTTTATGCAAAAAGCGAAACGCATACACTCACGCAAAAAGAGGCCGACCTGCTCAAGTTCCTTTGCGAACATGCCAATCGCATCCTCAAACGCGAAGAGGTACTGCTCAATGTCTGGGGAAAAGACGATTATTTCCTCGGCCGTAGTATGGATGTATTCATGACCAAGCTCCGCAAATATTTCAAAGCTGATCCCTCAGTAGTGCTGGAAACCATCCACGGCGTTGGTTTCCGCTTCAATGCCAGCGTGAACTGAGTGAACCATAATATTTCGTAACTTGAATCAGGCAGCTCACCAGGCTGCCTTTTTCAACTCAGCAATCATGACCACTCAACAAATCCTCTCCCGCCTCGAAGAGCTGGGAACGCCGCAGATCAAAAAGATCCTCTTGAAGCATGGCGCCAAAGAACCGCTGTTTGGCGTGAAAGTGGAAGACATCAAAAAACTGCAAAAAGAAATAAAGGGAGATACGCAGTCCATCGCCATGGAGTTGTACAATACCGGCAACGCAGACGCCATGTACCTCGCCGGCCTCATGGCCAATGGCGCCCAAATGAGCGAAAAGGAATTACAGCACTGGATGGACAATGCCAATTCTCCCGCCCTCAGCGAATACATCGTTCCCTGGGTCGCTTCTGAACATCCGAAAGCCTGGAACCTGGGCCTGAAATGGATCGCCTCCAAAAAAGAACTTATCGCAGCTGCAGGCTGGAACACCCTGGCAGGTATATTATCTCTTAAGCCTGATGCAGAACTTGATATTGCCGCTATCCGAGATCTGATGGAACAGGTAAAAGAGGAAATCCAGACAGCCCCTAATCGTGTACGTTATACCATGAACGGTTTCATCATCGCCGCAGGTAGTTTCGTTCCCGCATTAACGGCAGAAGCCATCCAGCTGGGCAGAAAGATCGGCGTGGTAAGTGTGGATATGAACGGGACAGCCTGCAAAGTGCCCTTTTCACCCGACTATATCCTGAAAGTAAAAGACAGGGGGACTATCGGCAAAAAGAAGAAAACGATAAAGTGTTAGCGAGACCTACACAGAAAAAGAAGTCCCGCATCCGCAGGTCTTGCTCGCATTTGGATTTTCAAACGTAAACCCTCTTGCATTCAATCCATTCTCATAATCGATCTGCATACCAGTCAGGTAGAGCCCGTGTGACGGGTTCATGATAAAGCTCAGCCCTTCGTATTCATACACTGCATCGCTGTCCATTTTCTGATCGAAGCCCAGCAAATAGCTGAATCCTGAGCAACCGCCACCCTTCACGCCCACCCGGAGCATGAGGCTGGTATCGAATCCCGGTTCACCCATCAGTCTTTTGATTTCTGCAATGGCGCCGGGCGTGAACAACAGAGGAGATGCATTTTTCGTTTCCATAAATACAAAAATACGACTACCCGTTATTTTATTACATTTGTCCCACTTAAAAACGACCCTTAATGACTTTAACGACCACGGAATTGGTGCTTTCCCTCGCCATCGCCCTGAGCCTTGGCGGAACCCTGGCATATATGTTCTGGAAGCAAAGAAAGGAAGTGAAAACCCTGATCGAGAAGAAAAAAGCCGGTATTGCGGAAAACGACAAACAGGCTGCCAATATCCAGGGCCTCCAGCTGGGAGCCTATGAGCGCCTGATCCTGCTCACAGACCGCATCGCTCTCCCCAACCTGATCAGCCGCGTGAACCAGCCTGGTCTCAGCGCAAGGGAAATGCAATCCCTGCTCACTATGAATATCAAACAGGAATTTGAACATAATGTTACCCAGCAGATCTATGTTTCAGCAGAATCATGGGATGCAGTGCGTAACCTCAAAGACCAGAATATTCTCATCATCAACCAGGTGGCCAGCTTCCTTCCCGCAGAAGCTAGCGGGCAGGATCTCAATCATGCCCTCCTGGAAATGCTTGTGCAGAATCCCAAAGCAACACTGCACACTGTTGTATCAGATGTGCTGAGCTTTGAAGCGAAGAAACTGATGAAATAAAGAGTGCTAAATTTTGCTTGCTATGTCAGAAGAAAAGAAAGTATTTACCGATAGTGGAATCGAGATAAAACGATTGTATACCGATCCCGTGCCGATGAGCGAACAACCCGGAGAATTCCCTTTCACCAGGGGCGTTCAGCCGGACATGTATCGCGGCAAACTCTGGACCATGCGCCAGTACGCCGGCTTCAGCACCGCGGAAGAAAGTAACAAACGATATCACTACCTCCTTTCACAGGGTGTGATGGGCCTCAGCGTTGCCTTCGATCTGCCTACACAGATCGGGTACGACAGCGACCATGCCCTTGCAGAAGGTGAAGTAGGAAAAGTAGGTGTGGCCATCGATAGCCTGGAGGATATGCAAACCCTCTTCAAAGGCATCAGGCTCGAAGATGTGTCAACCTCCATGACCATTAACGCTACTGGTTTTATTTTGCTGGCCTTCTACACAGCACTCGCCAAACAACAGGGCGCCGATCTCAAAAAGATCTCAGGCACCATCCAGAACGATATCCTCAAAGAATACGCAGCACGCGGCACCTACATCTATCCACCCAAACCGAGCATGCGCATCATCACAGATATATTTGAATGGTGCAGCATGGAAGTCCCAAAATGGAATACCATTTCCATTTCGGGTTACCATATCCGTGAGGCAGGCAGTACAGCGGTGCAGGAGATCGCTTTTACTTTGAGTAACGGTCGTGCTTATGTGAAAGCTGCGCTGGAAAAAGGACTGGATATTAATGTTTTTGGAAAGAGACTTTCTTTCTTCTTCAATGCGCATAACAATCTCTTTGAGGAAGTGGCCAAGTTCCGTGCTGCGCGTCGCATGTGGGCGCAGATGATGAAGGAGCTCGGCGCTACCGATCCGAAAGCGCAGATGCTTCGCTTCCATACACAAACCGGCGGCAGCACCCTCACGGCGCAACAACCGCTCAACAATATTGCCCGCGTTACGGTTCAGACCATGTCGGCCGTACTGGGCGGCACGCAATCGCTTCACACCAATGGCTATGACGAAGCATTGAGCCTGCCTACAGAAGAGGCCGCACGTATCGCGCTTCGCACACAGCAGATCGTGGCTTACGAAAGCGGCCTGGCCGATACCGTAGACCCGCTGGCCGGCTCCTACTATGTGGAAGCCCTCACCAATGAGGTGGAAGCACAGGCCTGGAAACTGATCCATAGCATCGATGCCATGGGCGGCAGTGTATCTGCCATTGAACAGGGATTCATCCAGGACGAGATCGCGCGCAGCGCTTACAATTACCAGCGCGAGATCGAAACCGGCGAAAAGATCATCGTTGGCGTGAACAAATTCCAGGTGAATGAAACTGATTCCATCCCCCTTTTCAAAATAGATGATTCCATCCGTCAGCTGCAATCCGAAAAGCTGGCTTCCCTGCGCAACCGGCGTGATCCCGCCCGTGTTGACCAGATGCTGCAATTGCTGAGCGACCGCGCCACCAATGGCGAGAACATCATGCCGGCAGTGCTGGAAGCAGTGGAGAACCTTTGCACGCTGGGAGAGATCGCAGATACGTTGCGCGAAGTGTTTGGAGAATACAAGGGATAACAATAAAAGCCGCGTATGCCAGGCGGCTCGCGTTGCCGCGGTTAACTTCTGTTCGTTTGTCTCCGGCGAACATTCTACCCGCATTTTCTGTAATTTACCGTATGGCTTACCATACCACCACCGTCAGTACAGACGCAGAACTGCAACAGATCCTGCAACTGCAGGCGGAAAATCTGCGCACCAACATTTCCGCTGAAACCCAGCAACAACAAGGCTTCGTCTCCCTTCAGCACACTCTTCCGGTGTTGAAACAAATGCACGATATAGCACCCAGCATCATTGCTGTAGACGGAGATCAACTGGCCGGTTATGCACTCACCATGCCCCGCGAATGCAGCCATATCGTTCCGGACCTGGCACCCATGTTCAGTTCCTTCGATCAAACACCCTGGAATGGACGTCTGTTGAGCGAATACAGATTTTATGTAATGGGACAGATCTGTGTAGCCGAAGCCTGGCGCGGACAAGGCGTTTTTGATGCGCTTTACCAACAACACAAAACCAGTTACAGCAAGGGTTTCGACTGCATCGTTACCGAGATCGCTACCCGAAACCTCCGCTCCATACGGGCGCATGAGCGTGTTGGTTTCAAAACCATCCATGTCCACCAGGATGAACTGGACGAATGGGCTGTTGTACTATGGGATTGGAGCTGATACATTTTTTGATTATTTTCAGCGTACCAAAAATTGGAATGCTCATGCAGAAACTCCTGGCAATCGCCTCTACCCTCCTATTTCTCGTCACCAGTTTAACTAACGTTGTAGCGCAACCGAGCACTGCCGCCATACACGCAAAAGCGGAATCACTCAAACCCAAACTGATCGAATGGAGAAGACATATCCATCAGCATCCCGAACTTAGCAACCGTGAAGTGAATACTGCCGCTTATGTGGCCGAGCTGCTCCGCTCCTTCGGACTGGAAGTGCAGACAGGCATCGCCAAAACCGGCGTAGTGGCGATACTAAAAGGTGGCAAACCTGGTCCTGTTGTGGCTTTGCGTGCAGACATGGATGCGCTTCCTGTAAAAGAAAGAGTAGACCTCCCCTTCAAATCAACTGTCACAGCAGATTACCTGGGACAAACGGTTCCCGTAATGCATGCCTGCGGACATGACACCCATATTTCCATGTTACTCGGCACAGCACAGCTACTATCGTCGATAAAGAAAGATGTTCCCGGCACCGTTAAATTCATCTTCCAGCCCGCTGAGGAAGGCCCTCCAGGTGATGAAGAAGGCGGCGCGGCGCTGATGGTGAAAGAAGGAGTAATGGACAATCCGAAAGTGGACGCCATCTTTGGTATGCACATTCAATCCGAAATTGAAGTAGGAAAAATTCAATACAAATCCGGGGCCTTTATGGCCTCATCCGATTGGTTCACCATCCAGGTGAAAGGAAAGCAATCACATGGATCACAGCCCTGGAAAGGCGTAGATCCTATAGTGGCAGCTACCGCCATCATCAATGGTTTGCAAACCATCGTAAGCCGTCAATCAGAATTACCCAAAGCACCGGTGGTGATCACTGTAGGGAAATTCAACAGCGGCGTTCGTCCGAATATCATGCCCGAGGAAGCGATGCTCGAAGGCACAATCCGGACCCTCGACAGCAAAATGCAACAGGAAACGCATGAGCGGATCAAAAAAATGGCTACCGGCATCGCCAGCACTTATGGCGCCACCGCGGATGTGCATATCGATACAAAAACACTCGTCACCTACAATGACCCCGCTTTGGTGAAACTGATGACGCCATCACTGGAAACAGCTGCAGGAAAAGAGAATGTCTCCGAACGTGCATGGGTAACCGGAGCAGAAGATTTTTCGTACTACGGTACGAAAGCACCTTCCTTCTTTTTTTACATTGGCGGCATGCCCAAAGGAACAGATAATTCCAAAGCGCCGGGACACCATACCCCTGATTTTTATGTGGATGACAGTCAGTTGGATATAGGCGTGAAAGCCTTTTGCCAGCTGGTATTTGATTATGCGAAACTCAAAGCGCAGGGGAAATAGATCATCCGCTTAACATTGAGGTAATATTTGCGCTCTATTTTTGAAAAAGAGTTCTTTATGCAATTCAATGAAAACCCTATCTGGAGAAAATTGGAAATATTTTCAATTGATCCACCCGATGTGTCATTATCGTTTGAACAAAGACTGGCACGGGAAAACAGCTGGTCAGTTCAATTTGCTTCGCAGGTATTACTAGAGTACAAAAAATTCCTTTTTCTCTGCGCTTCACAAGATCATCCCTGCACTCCCTCCGACGCTGTTGATCAGGCCTGGCACCTTCACCTGGCTTACACAAAATCCTACTGGAACGATCTCTGCGAAAACGTGCTCGGCAAAAAAATTCACCACAACCCCACGGAAGGCGGAACCACAGAACAGGAAAAATTCGAAGACTACTACGAACGCACACTCTCCCTCTACAGAAACACTTTCAACACAGAACCTCCCGAAGACATCTGGCCTTCTTCACAACAAAGATTCAGCGACATTCACTTTACCCGGGTCAACCGGCAACAATTCTGGGTAGTTCCCAAAAGGTCATGGATACAGGCAATCTTCATACTGAGCATTGCAGGTGTTGCAGCCTTCATCTCGCAGAACTTCGTGTTCCTGCTGATCGGAGGCTTGGTTGCACTGGTGATTGCAAGCCCATCATCAAAAAAAGGGAATACTGGTTCAGGATGCTCTTCCACAGGCTGTGGTGGCGGATGTTCAACTGATGGACATTCAGGATGCAGCGGAGACGGAGGATGCAGCAGCGGCTGCTCCGGTTGCGGTGGCGGATGCGGAGGAGATTAGATCAGGGATTATTCAAGAAAACAAAAAAAGCCGCTCCCTCAGGAAGCGGCCATTATATTTTTACACTATTCTATTTTTATCCTTTCTTCTGTTCTTTCGCCCAGCCGTCTTTCAACGTCACTGTTCTGTTGAAGATCATCTTGTCTTCGCTGGTGTCTTTATCCAGGCAGAAATATCCTTTACGAAGGAACTGGTAGCGGTCATTGAACTTTGAAGTTCTCAACGCAGGCTCTGCATAAGCGCTGGTGACAGTTACAAGCGATTCTGGATTGATGCATTCCGTATAAGGCCTGTCGTCATTCAGCATGTCTTCCACTTTGAATAAACGGTCGTACAAACGGAGCTCACAGCTGATAGCCGTTGGAACGCTTACCCAGTGCAGGGTTCCCTTCACGTTGATGCCGGAGGTATCGGAGCCACTCTTGCTCTCGGGAATATAGGAGCAACGGAGCTCAGTGATATTACCTGCATCGTCCTTGATCACCTCATCACATTTGATGATGTAGGCGCTTTTCAGACGAACCATTTGTCCTGGTGCGAGACGGAAGAATTTCTTCGGAGCCACTTCCATGAAGTCTTCCTTCTCGATATACACTTCCCTGCTAAAAGGAATTTCGCGACTGCCGGCGTTCGGGTCTTCCGGATTGTCTTCACTGTGTACTATTTCTGATTGTCCTTCCGGATAATTGGTGATCACCACTTTCAGCGGATCGAACACCACCATGCGGCGAAGCGCGATCTTGTTGAGGTGCTCACGGATACAGAATTCCAGCAGGCTCATTTCGATCAGGCTATCACGTTTTACCACACCGATCTTCTCGCAGAGCTCGCGGATAGACTCCGGCGTATAGCCCCTGCGGCGAAGGCCGGCGATTGTGATCATGCGGGGATCGTCCCAGCCTGTTACATATTTTTCAGCCACCAGTTGTTTGAGCTTACGTTTGCTCATCACATTGTAGGTGAGGTTGAGACGTGCGAACTCATACTGATGGGATGGGAAGATGCCAAGTTTCTCGATGAACCAGTCGTACAGCGGACGATGAGGAATGAACTCCAGCGTGCAGATCGAATGTGTGATCTTCTCGATGGAATCACTCTGACCATGCGCGAAATCGTACATCGGGTAGATGCACCATTTATCACCGGTACGGTGGTGATGCGCATGTTTGATACGATACATGATCGGATCACGGAAATGCATATTCGAAGAGCCCATATCGATCTTTGCGCGCAATACCTTCTCTCCGTCCTTGTATTTTCCTGCTTTCATCTCTTCGAACAATTGCAGGTTATCTTCGATACTGCGTTCGGAGAATTTATTGCGAATGCCGGGCTCTGTGGGCGTACCTTTCTGCGCAGCGATCTCTTCTGCAGTGGAATCGTCTACATACGCCAGGCCAGCCTTGATCAGCTGAACGGCGAATTCGTAAAATTTATCGAAATAATCAGAGGCATACAATTCATTGGCCCATTGGAATCCCAGCCATTGCACGTCTTCCTTGATACTGTCTACATACTCTGTATCCTCTGTAACAGGATTGGTATCATCGAAACGGAGATTGGTCTTACCGCCATATTTAAGGGCGAGACCGAAATTCAGGCAGATGCTCTTGGCATGCCCGATGTGCAGGTAGCCATTGGGTTCCGGCGGAAACCGGGTGGTGATGGAAGTGTATTTACCTGATTTCAGGTCTTCTTCAACGATCTCTTCCAGGAAATTACGGCTCTTTTCAGCTTCTTTTAATGGTTCTGTCATTGTGCCTTTACTTTAAGTGCTATGCCGCGAATTTACTATTTCCCGGCGGGCTGACCAAAGCCGGAACTGGCTGATCCTCAAAAGCAAAAAGAGCTGTAGAAACAGCTCCTTACCATTAATCAATAACCTATGAAAAACACTATTTAATTACAGGAGTAAAAGTAATAACCGGCTATCAGGAGGCATAACTTATTCGACGTTTGAACCCAAAACGGGGTTGAATGGATTTTTTTGAACGATGATTATCAGTTCCGTGCGCCGAAAAGCAGGCTGCCAATCCTCACCATATTAGAGCCTTCCTCTATGGCGATGGTATAATCGCCGCTCATGCCGAAGGAGAGTGTTTTCAATTGAATGTTTTCTGTGATATGTGAAGCCCAGCGCTCGGCCAGGCCTTTCAATGTGTTGAATTCTGCGCGCACAGCGTCTGTATTGCTGGTGAAAGAAGCCATTCCCATCAGTCCTTCTATTCGGATATTTCTGAAGCCGGCAGTTTCTTCAGCAGTCAGCAGCGCTTCCAGTTCAGCGGCATCCAAACCGAACTTGGATTCTTCCCGTGCGATATACACCTGCAGCAGTACGGGGATCACCCGGTCCAGCTTCACTGCCTGTTTGTTGATCTCCTTCAGTAATTTCTGGCTGTCTACCCCATGGATCAAATGCACGAATGGCGCGATATATTTTACTTTGTTGGATTGAAGATGGCCGATGAAATGCCAACGCATATCGGAAGGCAGCTGCGGTTGTTTTTCCACCAGCTCCTGCACATAGTTCTCGCCAAAGTCGCGCTGACCAAGATCATAGAGTTTTTGAATATCCGATACAGGTTTGATCTTTGAAACGGCAACCAGGGTAACGCCTTTCTGGTCCAGCTCTTCTTTCAGATTCTTATATGCTTCAGTATTCACCATGTTTAGCAATTGAAGGGGCAAAGCTAGTGCAAAAATCGGGGAGCCGGGAGGCTGGTTAGGGCAAGCGCCAAAACAAAGGACTGCCCTCCGGTATGGAAGACAGCCCTTGTATCTTTTCAAAAAACCTATTTGAGGATAGAACGTCCGATCACGATGCGTTGTACTTCGGAAGTACCTTCATAGATCTGTGTGATCTTGGCATCGCGCATAAGGCGCTCTACGTGGTATTCTTTCACATATCCGTATCCGCCGTGGATCTGAACGGCTTCAACGGTAGTCCACATGGCGGTTTCGCTGGCAAATACTTTGGCCATCGAAGAGCTCAGAGCATAATCGTTGTGCTGGTCTTTATCCCATGCAGCGCGGAGACAGAGCAGGCGGGCTGCTTCGATGCGTGTAGCCATATCCGCGAGTTTGAACTGGATGGCCTGGTGATGCATGATCTCTTTGCCGAAAGCTTTTCTTTCTTTGGCATATTTCAGGCTCAGCTCATAAGCGCCGCTGGCGATACCGAGGGCCTGGGATGCAATACCGATGCGGCCTCCGGACAATGTCTTCATCGCAAAAGTGAAACCGAATCCATCTTCTCCGATACGGTTCTCTTTAGGCACTTTCACATCATTGAACATAATGGTATGTGTGTCGCTGCCGCGGATACCGAGTTTGTTCTCTTTGGCTGCCACAACAACGCCGGGCCAGTTCTTTTCAACAATGAAACAGTTGATGCCCTTGCTTCCTTTTGCAACATCAGTCTGCGCCATTACCAGGTAAACCGATGCGGAAGAACCGTTGGTGATCCAGTTCTTGGTGCCGTTGAGAAGATAATGGTCTCCCATATCTTCGGCTGTAGTACGCTGTGAGGTGGCATCACTGCCGGCTTCGGGCTCACTCAGGAGGAAGGCGCCGATGTACAGTTTTCCATCTTTTCTTCCCTGCGCCAGTGGTGTTAAATATTTTTCTTTTTGCGCTTCATTACCATAAGCTTCAAGTCCCCAGCTTACCAGGCTATTGTTCACGCTCATGCACACACTCACGCTGGCATCGATCTTACTGATCTCTTCCATTGCAAGTACATAGCTGACAGTGTCCAAACCGGAACCTCCATATTTGGGGTCAACCATCATTCCCATAAAACCGAGTTCTGCCAGTTTATACACCTGGTCATAGGGGAATTTCTGCTGTTCATCACGTTCGATAACGCCTGGTAAACATTCCTGCTGCGCAAAGTCGCGCGCAGCCTGACGGATCATGAGTTGCTCTTCTGATAATTGAAACTGCATATTCTCGCTTTGTTTTTTTACGGAGCACAAATATAATAGAGATGCGCGATCCAACTAACAATTGTTCGTTTATTTTTGGTAAACTCTTACTATCTTTAGGCTCTATACGCTATTGTCATGTCAACCCGCACCAGGAAACCCCAGGTTATTCTTCCATTTGCCCAGCTTCTGCTGCCGGTTAACTATGCCCTTCCAGGTTATTAGCGTCACATCCTCTCAATTTACTGAATTCCTGATTTAGCCAGTCAACCCGATTGTGTAATAAACGTTCGCTGTTATGAAAAATATTAAGCTGATTGAAGTGCCATCTGAAATTGGAGCCGGAACAAGAGGGGCCAGTTTAGGAATTGACGCCATCAAGATCGCAGCCCTGGATTTCATGAGTAATTTTTTCATCCACTTCCCTTCCGAAAAAGTACCGCACGAAAATAAATTACTGCACGAGCCCATTGAATCGCCATACGCCAAAAGGATCAAAGGTATCGCCACCATGTATGATCGTGTGAGCAAGGCCGTGCATGATACCCTCAAGAATAATTTCTTTCCCGTAGTGATCAGCGGAGACCATAGCATGGCTGGCGCCACCATCGCGGGTATCCGCATGGCCAAGCCAAAATCCAGGCTGGGTGTGATCTGGATCGATGCTCACGCGGACCTGCATACGCCATACACTACTCCTTCGGGTAATCTTCACGGTATGCCGCTGGCATTGAGCATCAATGAAGACAATGAGGATATGGCCGTACATGAGCTGGACGATGAAACGAAAAAGCAATGGAACGGTCTCAAAACACTCGGTAAGATCGCACCGAAAGTATTGCCGGAAGATGTAGTGTTCATCTCGCTCCGCGATTTTGAAAAAGAAGAAAAATACCTGATCGATAAATACGGAATGAAAGTGATCTCCACCAACGAAGTCCGCCGCAAAGGCCCGGAGAACGTGGTGCGCAGCGTGATCCGTTATCTCTCCGACTGCACGGATATCTATATCAGTTTCGATGTAGACAGTCTGGATTCCTCCATTTCCAAAGGCACAGGAACCCCTGTAAGCAATGGCCTCCGCGAGCGCGAAGCGGAAGACCTGATCAGCAAATTCATGCAGAACCGCAAAATATGCTGCTTCGAGATCACGGAAGTGAACCCGACGCTCGATAAAGAGAACCTCATGAGTGAGATCGCATTCAATATCCTTCAAAGGAGTGTGAATGTACTGATGATGAACTGAATCACTTCTTGTGATTCAGCGCCGTTACCAGCATGATCAGATCGTTCTCGTTTTTCATTTTTATTTTGGACTTCCCCATGATGCCGGCCACTGAATCGGCCTGGGATCCCAATGCTGCCGACATATCAGTGAAATTGTCGAGCCGCGTGATCTTCTTGTCTTCAGTATTGTAAAGATAGAGCTGGGTCTTGTCCTCAAATTTATTGTACTCATCTTTCCTTACATAATCCCCTTTCACTTTCACCAATGTTTTGTAACGATGGTTCAGTAACTGGTATTTTCCATCCGCCAGCACTTCGTAAAAACTTCGTTCCGTATTTTTTCCGATGGCTGGAAATCCACTCCGGTAAAGGGCTGTAGCGGAATCATTTCCTTTCAGAAAACGGAACGTGAATTGGCGGACAGGATCTGTGAACTCACACATCTCCTTATCTCTTTTGAAGTATAGGATATCGTCGTAAAGATTGTATAAGAGCGATACACCGTAGAAATTCCTTCCATCGGCCATCATAACCGCGCCTTCGGCCCAATCGTTCTGCAATAATGGCGATCCCTGAACGGAAGGGTGCATCCGTTCGTGAACAGGTCGATCTTCAAGTACAAAAGAAACAGTGCCCGGAGGCAGTGGAAGCTGGTTATTGATCTGCGCGGAAGCAGCCAATGAAATGCTGCAGAGCAGAATGGTGTAGATTTTTCTCATAAGTGACAGGTTGTGACTAAGGGGAAGTTACTCATTTTCCGGGGGAAAAACTTTGCTGGCTATTGCTGTGGTTTTCTGGGGTGATGGACGGTGTGGGATCGGGGGTGTATGCAATGGGGCTGACGAAACAAACCGACGCTTTTTATTAAGAAATGAGCTGGGGTTGGAGGGATGGGCGGTGGAGCTGGGGTGAGCTTCAGGGCTTTTGTTTCGAAGGCCCGTTTGCATACACCCGCCGATCCCAGTGAGCATCTCGAAAGTACAGCAATGCAGGCACTGTTTTTCCCGGAAAATGAGTTGGGGATGGGGAATGGGGAAATGTGCATCAGCACAAGTAATGGCAGACGGGTAGATAGGCGGATGGTGGGTGAAACGCCGCGCCGATTGGTTGAGTATATGGCTACTTTGCGAACTAGGCGATGCCAGTTTCCCCCATTTGCTGGAGGCCTTCTTCGAAGGTCATGGGTTTGTAGTCCAGGTCTTTTTCCGCTTTGGAGATGTCGAAGCCCGTACGGGGCGGACGTTTGGCGGGTTGAGTGAAGGTGTCGGCGGTTACTTCGGTGATGAGACTTTTGTCGAGACTGAAGTGATCTGCAGTTTTCAGCGCCATCTGATAGGGCGTCAGCTGCTCTTTGCCGGAGAGATGGTAAATGCCGGTGGACCTGCGTTTGATCATTTCAACAAGACCTTTGGCAAGATCGCCTACATAGGTGGGCGTGCGCATCTGGTCGGAAACCACTTTGATGGACTCCCCTTCCTGGAGGCTCTCGCGAACCCAGTTCACGATATTGCTGCGGGTTCCCTGCAATGGATTGCCGTACACCAGGCAGGTGCGGACAATGGCCCAGGGGATCTCACTGGTATGCATAATGGCTTCAGCCTGCATTTTGGTGAAGCCGTAGAAATTGACCGGACGAAGATCATCGTCTTCACGATAAAGGCCGTTGAGACCATCGAAAACGAAATCTGTTGATACGTAGATGATGTATTTGCTGAAAGCTTCAGCATCCACCAGTAATTGCGTGGTGCCGTAGACGTTAACTTTTTCACAGAGCTCGGTATTCTTCTCGCACTCATCCACCTGCGTCATGGAAGCAGCATGAACAATCACATCGGGACGCTCCTCTTCCATCACTTTTTCGAGATTCAGTTCGTCGGTGATGTCCAGGCTACGGTATCTGAATTGTTCGGATGGCTCAAAAGGCAGACGGTTCGGCCCTTTGCTGGTAGCCAACACAGTGAACTGCTGGTGCAGCAGCTCTTGTACAAGATGCTGTCCCAGCAGTCCATTTGCTCCGGTGATCAATATTTTCATGCCAATTAATTGCTTCCGAGTAATTCTCTGAGTTTTGCTTTAAGTCCTTCCCCACGCAGATTCCTTGCCACTACTTTTCCATTTGGATCGATCAGCAGATTGGCAGGGATCCCTTCTATGCCGTACAAACGCGCTACGGCATTATTCCAGAACTGGAGATCGCTAACATGCGTCCAGTCGAGTTTGTCTTCTTTGATGGCAGCGAGCCAGGATTCTTTTTCACGATCGAGCGAAACACCCAGTACTGTGAAATTTTTTCCTTTGAATTCATTGTAGTTTTCCACCACATTGGGATTTTCCATGCGGCATGGTTTGCACCAGCTTGCCCAGAAATCAACGAGAACATATTTGCCACGGAAAGAAGAAAGGGC
The DNA here is from genome assembly GCF_007970185.1 of Pseudobacter ginsenosidimutans. NCBI lineage: Bacteria > Pseudomonadati > Bacteroidota > Chitinophagia > Chitinophagales > Chitinophagaceae > Pseudobacter > Pseudobacter ginsenosidimutans. Next base: position 7,192,588 of record NZ_CP042431.1, read on the forward strand.
TACATCTTTGCCATCAACATCCGCCTGCGTGAATTCGAGTGCCTGTGATCCGATCTGTCCGATCTTGCTCTTATCGATGCGCTCTTTGATGATCTTTCCATAGAAACCTTCCTGTGCAGCGGGTTTCAGCTTGGCAAACCTCCTTTCAGTGCTGGCCATGTCCTGGTCCAGCTGCGCTGTAACCACCATCAGGAATGGCGCTACAGGTGAAGCATTATGAGCATCAACATAAGAATCTATCTTGCCGATGATAAGATCGATCAGGGCCTGGTGCTGCAGCAGCAGGCTGTCGCCGGGCTGAATATTAGGCGTTCCGTTGATCTTTTGCGTGAGCGCTCCAAGCTGCTCGAACAAAGGATTGAATTGTTTGGCGTAATTGCTGTAATCATCATGAATGGAAGAACCTTTCACCTGGAGGTTGGTCATCTCGGCCACATCACCACTCAGGGTCACATTTTCATTGCCGATGAATACAAAGGATTTCTTCTGCGGTCCATGCAGGTTGAGGAAGAATACATTCGGTTCCTGTACGGTGCCTTTCAACACAAATTGATTCTTTGTCACCACCGCTCTGGCAAGCGTATCCTGTACGTTATTGGCATCACTGAGCGTTACTTCAGATCCTTCTGGTAAGCCTTTAAGTGAGCCAGTAACAACAAAACCTTTCTGCTGTGCAAAAAGGCCTGCCGGAATGATCAGCAACAGGGCGAAAAATCTTTTCATAATCTTATTTTGAATGCCGCGATTTTAAGATATCCACGACATCCTGCAATTTATGCCCTTTTGCGTTAAGTAAAATCAAATAATGAAATATGAGATCGGCAGCCTCATTGAGGAAAAGATCATCGTTATTGTCCTTCGCTTCGATCACCAGTTCCACGGCTTCCTCCCCTACTTTCTGGGCTATCTTGTTGATTCCCCGTCCGAACAGGTCCCGTACATAGGATTTCGCATCGGTACTCTGTTTGCGGAGATTGATAATATCTTCGAGATAATAGAGGAATTCATCGGAATGATTGCGTTCACTCCAGCAGGTGTCTGCGCCGGTATGACAGGTAGGCCCGAGCGGATGGGCCTTGATCAGGAGGGTATCATTATCGCAGTCGGATAACATTTCTTTCACCATCAGGTGATTGCCGCTCTCCTCGCCTTTGGTCCAGAGACGCTGTTTGCTGCGGCTGTAAAAAGTGACCTTGCCTTCCTCCATGGTTTTCTTCACAGCTTCTTCATTCATGAAGCCGAGCATGAGCACTTTGTGTGTGTTGAAATCCTGCACAATGGCGGGCACAAGACCATCTGCATATTTGGAGTAATCGATTTTCATGGTGCTTTATTTACTCTTGAACGTTCTCACGCTCATTGTTTTTGTTTTTTCCTTTGCGAAGTAATTCTATCAGATTTTCTTGTTTATCCTTGTACCGCTCCCTGCGATGGCGACTTTTATCAGATTGTTTGTTCTTGAAATACACAAACAATGTGATGGCTATAGCAAGAAGTGGAATAGGAATATAAATATTCATACAGGTCTGATATGAATTTTCTTATCCTGCAAATATCCTTTTAATTCCGGTATACTGATCTCCTTGAAATGGAAAATACTGGCAGCCAGCGCCGCATCGGCTTTGGCCTTATTGAACACATCCACAAAATGCTCCATCGTTCCTCCGCCACCGCTCGCAATCACAGGAACAGGAAGGGTTGTAGCCAGCTCTTTGGTAATGTCCAATGCAAAGCCTGCCTTGGTTCCATCGTGGTTCATAGACGTCAGCAAGATCTCACCTGCACCGAGATCAACTGCCTGTTTCGCCCAATCCTTACACTTCACATCGGTTTTTACACGACCACCATTCAGGTACACATACCATTCACCATCTTCTTCTTTCCTGGTATCGATGGCCAGTACCACACACTGACTGCCGAATTCCTTCGCCAGTTCATTCACCAGTGCAGGATTCCTGAATGCTGCCGTATTCACAGAGATCTTGTCAGCGCCGTTCTGCAACAATGCATATACATCTTCTACACTGCTGATACCACCACCAACGGTGAAGGGAATATTGATATGATGCGAGATCCGGTTCACCAGCTCGCGTAGTGTTTTCCTTTTTTCAACGGTAGCGGTAATATCGAGGAATACCAGTTCATCCGCCCCTTCCCTGGCATATAGAGCGCCTAATTCAACAGGATCACCGGCATCGCGGAGGTCCACAAAATTGGTGCCCTTTACTGTGCGGCCATCTTTGATATCCAGACAGGGAACGATTCTTTTACAAAGCATGACTGAAATTATTGAGACCGGTACAACGCCGTACCGGTGTATGTTTTTACATTTATTTTCCTTCGTTGAACCTTACCAGTTCATCCAGAGAGATCCTTCCTTCATAAAAAGCTTTTCCCACAATTACGCCACTGCATCCAATCTCGCGAAGCGCATCCAGATCTGCCACAGAACTCACGCCGCCACTGGCAATAAAATGCAATGATGAAAATTTGGAAAGGATATTCTTATACAATTCTGTTGAGGGCCCTTGCAACAATCCGTCCTTGCTCACATCGGTACAGAACAATTGCGTTACGCCGTGTGCTGTATATTTTTCTATAAAATCATAGATCCAGATATCGGTGGTTTCCAGCCATCCGGCCACTGCGATCTTCTCATCCTTCACATCGGCGCCGAGCAGGAATTTATCTGCGCCGTATTCCCTGAGCCATTGTACAAAGAGATTTTCATCTTTCACGGCCAGGCTGCCAATGGTAGCCAGCGCTGCCCCAGAATTGAAAACGATATTCACGTCCTCTTTCTTCTTGATGCCCCCGCCAAAATCTACAACCAGACTGGTTTTACCGGCAATGCTTTCCAGCACTTTCCAGTTCTTCACCGTGCCTGCCTTCGCGCCGTCCAGGTCTACCAGGTGGAGACGCTGCAATCCTGCATCTTCAAATTGCTTTGCTACTTCGAGCGGGTTTTCATTGTAGATCTTTTTTTGTTGGTAATCGCCCTGGGTAAGTCTTACGCATTTCCCATCGATAATATCTATTGCCGGAATGATCTGCATGTATCTGATTATATGTTCAGGAAATTCTTGAGAATGGATTCGCCGGTAGCAGCGCTCTTTTCAGGATGGAACTGCACGCCGTAGAAATTGTTCTTGTGCAATGCGGAACTGTAAGGCAGTCCGTATTCCGTAGTGGCGATGGTATGCTCTCCAAGGGCCGCATAGTAGCCATGTACAAAATAGCAGTAACTGTTCTCAGGCACGCCTTTGAACAGTTCCGATTTCAACGAATAGATATTGTTCCAGCCGATCTGCGGGATCTTGATCGGACCATCGGCAGTAGAGCCCGGAGAAAAAAGTTTTACATTTTCCTCGAAGATGCCCAGACAATCCGTATCATTCTCTTCGCTGTAAGCACACATTAGCTGCATGCCCAAACAGATGCCAAGTACTGGTTGCTGAAGCTCGCGCAATACCTTGTCCAGCCCACGCTCAGAAAGATAACGCATGGCGCTGCTGGCTTCGCCCACGCCGGGGAAGATCACTTTGTCTGCCTTACGCAATTGTTCGTGATCATCGGTTACGGTTGCTGTGGCTCCGATCCTTTCCAGTGCGTAGAGTACCGACTGGATATTTCCTGCATTGTATTTTACGATGGCTAATTCCACTTTTGTTCTTTTTGCTAAAAACGCGAAAGATAAATCATTTCACTGTTCTGATGAATTGTTCTGTTGCGGCAGCTACATCGGAAGCACCCTCCAGTGCTTTGATGAAAGCAGTGCCGATGATGGCGCCATTGGCAAATTCAGATGCCGCTTCAAAGCTGGCCTTGTCCTTGATGCCAAAGCCTACCAACACCGGGTTTTTCAATTTCATCTCCTGTAACCTTTGCAGGTAAGCGCTTACACCACTCATATTCTGATCTTTTCCTGTAGTGGAGCTGCTGCTCACGGCATAGAGAAAGCCTGTGCTCAGAGCATCCAGTCTTTTGATGCGTTCCGTTGTTGTTTCCGGAGTTACTAAAAAGATGAAATCCAGTTTGTATTTTTTGATGATGGAGCCGTATTCGTTTTCGAACTCAAACTCAGGAAGATCAGGCAGGATCAATCCATCCACTCCCACTGCTGCCGCATCTGCACAGAACTTATCGAAGCCATATTGAAGGATGGGGTTCATGTATCCCATGAGGATCACAGGCACCTGCACAGATGCGCGCATCTCTTTCAATTGTTCAAAGAGTTTTTTGATGGTCATGCCATTCTGCAGCGCGATGGTACTGCTGGCCTGGATTACGGGACCGTCTGCCAATGGATCACTGTAGGGCATGCCCAGCTCAATGAGGTCGGCGCTACTTTTCTCCAGGGCCTGCATCACGGGTACTGTGCTGTTTAGTTGCGGATAACCGGCTGTCACGTACACGTTGAGGACCTGTTTATTTTTCTTTTTAAATAATTCCTGTATTCTGCTCATGATTGTTGATTCAAAATAGTGTATTGATCCTCGTTATACGCCCATTGCCTGCATGTAGGTAGCCATATCCTTATCACCTCTTCCACTTAAGCAAAGCACTACCACATCATCTTTTTTAAAATCCACCTGGTGCAGTCCTGCCAGTGCGTGTGAGCTTTCCAATGCAGGAATGATGCCTTCCAGCTGCGTCAGATTGAAAGCTGCACGAACAGCTTCTTCATCTGTTGCACTGAGAAAAGTTCCGCGGCCGCTCGCGAACAGATTCGCATGCATGGGACCGATACCAGGATAATCCAGTCCGGCTGAAATGCTGTGCGGTTCTACCACCTGTCCATCTTCGGTTTGCATCACCAGGCTCTTGCTGCCATGCAGTACACCTGGTTTACCAAGTCTGGTTGTGGCTGCGCTCAGCCCGCTTTCCACCCCATGACCTGCCGCTTCCACTGCTACCAGTTTCACTGTCTGCTCTTCGGTGAAATGATAGAAAGCACCTGCAGCATTGCTGCCGCCGCCTACGCAGGCGAATACATGCGTGGGTAATTCACTGCCGGTTTTTTCTTTGAGTTGCTTACGGATCTCTTCACTGATCACACTCTGGAAAGTTGCAACCATATCGGGATATGGATGCGGGCCTACCACGGAGCCGATGATATAATGTGTGTCATTGGGATTGTTGATCCAGTCCCTGATCGCTTCATTGGTAGCGTCTTTCAGGGTTTTGCTGCCACTGGTGGCGGGGATCACGGTAGCGCCGAGCATTTTCATGCGGGCCACATTGGGCGCCTGGCGCTGAATATCTTTCTCTCCCATGTACACGATGCACTCTATGCCTTTGAGTGCGCAAACAGTGGCTGTGGCCACGCCATGCTGACCGGCGCCTGTTTCCGCGATGATGCGCTTCTTGCCCAGGCGTTGCGCCAGCAGGATCTGTCCGAGTGCATTGTTGAGCTTATGAGAACCGGTATGACAAAGGTCTTCCCGCTTCAGGTAAATATTGGTATTGAACTGTGCGCTCAGCCTGGCAGCAGGATAGAGCGGCGTGGGCCTTCCTACATAATCGCGGAGCAGGCTCTGGTATTCATCACGGAAATCTTTGCTGGTGATGATGCTCCTGTACTGATTGCGCAGCTCTTCCACGTTGCGGTGCAGCATCTCGGGGATGTAAGCACCGCCGAACTGTCCGTAATATCCCTGTGCATCTGGCTGCTGGTAAATGGTTGTTGACATAAAACCAATATTTTGTCCGTTAGGTATCTTATTTCATATTGTTCACAAACCCGCGCACCTTCTCCATGTCTTTGTAACCCGGATTGGTTTCGAATTTGCTGTTGATATCGATGGCAAAGAGGGCTTTGGCAGCGGGCTCTTTCTCGAATTCCCGCAATTGCGCTTCATCGCCCGGCTCGATGCCACCACTGAGAAAAAATGGTTTACCGATGATGGTATCTTTTAATACGCTCCAGTCGAATTTTTTTCCTGTTCCTCCATATCCGGCGCCCATGGTGTCGAACATGAACATGTCGCAGCAATCCATATAGGGCCTGATCATCCACTCCACACTATCGTTGTCGCTCAGTCGAAATGCTTTTACCACCGATACATAGTCTGCGATCTTCTCACAGTATTTTGGATTTTCGTCGCCGTGCAGTTGCACCAGGTGCAGCCTGCATTCGTCCACCATATGGAGTACTTCTTCAATAGGGGCATTTACAAACACGCCCACTTTGTTGATATTGTTCTCCTTCCTGATCTGTGTGGTGGTCATGTGTTTGAATACGTACCGGGGACTTTTGGGATAGAAAATGAATCCTGCAAAAGATACACCCATGTCTGCCAGTTGTGCCACCTGTTCTGGCTGGGTCATGCCGCATACTTTTACTCGCATATTGTTCAGATTTTAAGTGTTAAGGTTGTATCCGGCAAGCGATCTGTTTTCACGGGGCCTTTGCTGCTTTCAGCTCCTGTACAAAATCTTCAAAGGCTTTGGCAGGGTCGGCAGCTTTCATGAAATTCTCACCTATCAGAAAGCCTCTGAATCCATTGTTCCTGAACAACAGGATATTTTCCACGGCGCTGATCCCGCTCTCGGCAATTTTGATCCTGTTATCCGGGATGCGCCGGGCCATGGCCAGGCTCCTTTCGATATCCACTTTGAAAGTCTTCAGGTTGCGGTTATTGATCCCAACCAGGATGGTTTCATCGCAGATATGCGCCAGTTCTTCTTCGTCGTGCAGTTCCAGTAGCACTTCGAGGCCGAGCTGCGTTGCAAAGGTAGCCAACCGTTTCACTTCTTCAGGGGTTAAACAGGCGGCAATGAGCAAAATCACATCGGCGCCCATGGCGCGGGCTTCCAGGATCTGGTACTCATCCACGATGAAATCCTTGCGCAGTATAGGAATCTGGTTCACGCGTGCCGCGATCAGATCAGCAGTACTGCCGCCAAAAAAATTTTCATCGGTGAGCACGCTGAGGCCGGATGCATGCTTCGCATAGGCAGATGTTACTTCCACCACGTCCGCTGTTCCATTGATCAGTCCTTTTGAAGGCGACTTCCTTTTGAATTCCGCGATGATGCCCGTACGTGCATCATTGAGCAGGAATTCTTTCAGACTTAAAACCTTCCTGTTGAACCCGTCCTGTTTTTCCAGCGCTGAAGCAGGCGTCCCTGCTTTTCGCGCCGCCACTTCTGTTCTTTTGTGTGCGATGATGGTATCGAGAATATTCATGACTATTGCTTATTGAAGAGCGATCAGTTTTTTGAAAGTATTGTATGCTTTTCCACTTTCCAGGCTGTCTACTGCGGACGCATAGGCCTGCTCGTAAGTGGCATGATTGCCGGTGCAATGCAACGCCATAGCGGCATTGGCCAGTACAACAGCATTCTGCGCCCAGCTGCCTTCGCCTTTCAGGATCTTTGTAAAGAGTTTGGCCGCTTCTTCCACGCTGCTGCCGCCATAGATATCGGCAGGCGTTACGGCGCGTTTGCCCAGTTGTTCCGGCGTCATGATCTGCTCACCTTTATTGGTGATCACTTTGGTATCGTTGGTGAGGGAGATCTCATCATAACCATCCAGGCCATGAATGATGGTGAAAGCGCTGCTGCCCTGTTGCAAAAGATAATTGTACACGCGCGCCATTTCCAGGCTGTAAACGCCCACCAGCTGGAATTTCGGAGAAGCAGGATTCACCATCGGCCCCAGCATATTGAAGAATGTGCGCATGCCGAGGTTCTTGCGGATGGGCCCTACGGTCTTCAATGCAGGATGGAACATCGGCGCATGCAGGAAACAGATATTGGTTTCCTCCACTTCCCTTTTCAGACTGTCTTTATCGTTCTTGAATTTGTAACCAAGTTGCTCCATCACGTTGCTGGCGCCACTGATGCTGCTGGCTCCGTAATTGCCATGCTTGGCCACTTTCTGTCCGGTGCCTGCAACAATAAAACAACTCAAAGTGGAAATATTGAAAGTGTTCTTTCCATCACCACCAGTACCTACGATATCGATGGTTTCATGGCCATTGAGATCAACAGGAACACAAAGCTCCAGCAGCGCATCGCGAAAGCCCTGTAACTCTTCGATGGTGATACTGCGCATAAGGTAAACCGTCATGAAGGCAGTAACCTCATGCTCATTGTACATTCCCTTTCCGATGCCTACCAGCGCTTCTTTGGCAGCAGCACGAGTCAGGGATTTATGTGCGAATAATTGTTCTAAGATCTTTTTCATAATTATCTTTTCACTGATTCAAAAATTGGTTGATGACGCTGTTATTGCTTCAACCAGTTTCTCAGGATGGTCTCGCCCAGCGGCGTGAGCACACTTTCCGGATGGAATTGTACTCCCTGTACATCGTACATGTTATGCTGCAGTCCCATGATATAATTGTTCTCATCACGCGCTGTGATAGTGATATCTTTTGGAAATCCTTCCTCACTGATCACCCAGCTATGGTAGCGGCCCACTTCAAAAGTATCCGGCAAACCTTCATATAGATCCTTTTTACTTCTTTTCAGAATATTCACCGGCGTTGCCACTCCGTGATACACTGTACTTAAGTTCACCAGCTTCCCGCCGAAAGCCTCACCGATGGCCTGATGCCCCAAACATACGCCCAGTATGGATTTGCTGGAAGCGTATTCTTTGATCAGCGGTAACAACATTCCTGCTTCTTCCGGAATACCAGGACCAGGACTAAGAATGATCTTATCATATTCTTTCACGCGTTCCAGCGGCAGCTGATCGTTGCGCACCACGTCAACACGCTGGTGCAGGATCTTCTCTACCAGGTGGACCAGGTTATAAGTGAATGAGTCGTAATTATCGAAAACTAATATTTTCACAAGGAATGTTTTACTGGTTAATTATTGAGCGATCTCTTCTGCAAACAGGATGGCTTTTTTCAGCGCTCCCAGTTTGTTGTTCACTTCCTGCAATTCGCTTTCAGGTTTGCTGGCAGCAACAACGCCTGCTCCGGCCTGATAGTACAGCGTATTATTTCTGCTAAAGAATGTACGGATCATGATGGCGTGGATGCAGGTGCCGTCGAAGCCCATGAAACCGATGGCGCCGCCGTAATAGCTGCGGCTGGTGGGTTCCAGCCCATCGATCAGTTCGATGGCCTTGAACTTGGGCGCACCGCTGAGCGTGCCTGCCGGAAATGTTTTTGCCATCAGTTCGAAAGGATTGGCATCAGTTCTCGTTTTACCACTCACTTCACTCACAAGATGGATAACATGACTGTAGTATTGTACCTGACGGTAATGTACCACCGAAACATCATCACATACCCTGCTGAGATCATTGCGCGCCAGGTCAACCAGCATTACATGTTCTGCATTTTCCTTGGCATCTTTGAGGAGTTCCTGTGCAGCACGCTGATCGGTTTCATCATCGCCGGTGCGTTTGAAAGTGCCGGCAATGGGATGAACGATGGCTTTGCCGTTTTGAATAAGTATCTGTGATTCGGGACTAGAGCCGAGTAGTTTGTAATCGCCGTAGTCGAAGAAGAAGAGATAGGGAGATGGGTTGATGGAGCGAAGGGCGCGATATACATTGAATTCATCGCCGGTGAACTGTTGCTCGAAGCGGCGGCTGAGCACTATCTGGAACACATCGCCGCGGTAGCAGTGCTGAATGCCTTCCTTCACCATATTGCGGTAGGTTTCGTCTTCCATATTGCTGGTTTCCTCACCTACTGCCTTGAAAGGATACACGGGCACATCCTTGCTGCGGATCAATGATTCTACTGCATTGGTATCGCTCTCGAGTCCATCTATCAGGTTCTCACAGAGAAAGAGCTCGTCTTTATAATGATTGATTACGATCACGTACTGGTACAAACGATAACGCATGAAAGGGATGGCAGGCATTTCTTTTGCTGATTTCAGCTGCAGTGTATCGAAGAACTGCACAGCATCGAAAGTGGTATAACCATACAAACCCTGGGCATATTTCGCTTCCTTCACTTCAGAAGGCGCCATGGTAAAACGCTTCATGAAATCCCAGAGGATATTGGGCACATCCTGTACATTCTTGATTGCCTGCTTTTCAGGAGCCTGTCCGGGCCATTTCAATTCCAGCTGTTTGGTGGAACTGATCTCCATGCCTGCGATGGCGTTGATACAGATGAAGGAGTAGCTGTTCTCTGAGCTGTGGTGATCCGTGCTTTCCAGGAGCACGGTATCCCGGAACCTGTCTCTCAGCCTGAGGTAGATCCCTACTGGCGTGAACACGTCCGCCAGCATCTTCTTGCATTTCGTTTGAACTGTGATTTGTTTCATATCGAGATTCAGGTATTGAAAAAAAAGAAAAGGGCCCCGATTAAAAATCGAGGCCCTTGAGTATTGTTATAAATATACAATAGTAGTGTTACAAGCCCCGATTAGAGTTTGTATGCCACCACCACTGAATATTTTGAATTTGTTTGATCATGAGCTACAAAAGTAATTATTGATTTGGAATGTGCAAATTATTTTTGAATTTCCTCAATATTACACTATTTCAGCACTTTTACCGATTTATCCGGTTTTTAAAATTTGAAAATTTATCCTTGAAAGAATAACTGAAATCAAGTATTGCAATGGTAAACTCAACAATATTTTTTGCATCCTCAGCGGTAAAGACACTATCAATGTTATGAGCCGCTTCATTGCCGGTCAGCCTCAGTTGATCTGCCCATTCATACAACTGATCATTGATCTCTCCATTCTCTTTCAACTTTTGGAGCCCTTTTAATAAATTACTTTCATTTATATCTTTTTCCCTGCAAAAACCTTCTAAAGTCCTTCTACACATTACTGCAGTTCCCGTAAATGACTTTCCTCTATAGCATTTAAGGCTTTCCAATAAGGCATCCCTTAGCTTTTGAGGTATTGCAGGATTTACATGGAACTCCTCCTGAGGGAATATTTGTGAACGCCTCCAATCATAATCACCGTCCCGCTGTAATTCTCCTTCTGATTTTACGATTGCCGGTCCAAAACATTGTGGGCATTTCAGAATAGTGTATTTAGTTTTTTCAAAAAAAATATCGTCCAGAGAATACGAATATTCTGCTACCAATTCTCCTTTTACGGTTAAATCGCATTTTACACATTCAAAAACCATGATCAAAAATTTGGAAACAAAACTTATTTACAGTACTCCCTTCGTGCTCGGCAGATGATTGCTCATCGGATCGCGTTTCACGGCCATCCGGATGGCTTTCGCAAATGCCTTGAAAATAGCTTCTATTTTGTGATGCTCATTGTCTCCATGACATTCGATCTGCAAATTACAGCGCGCCGCATCGGAGAATGATTTGAAGAAATGGAAGAACATTTCCGTTGGCATTTCACCAATGCGCTCGCGTTTGAATTCTGCATTCCAAACTATCCAGGCGCGTCCTCCGAAATCGATCAGCACTTTAGCTTCGGCATCATCCATTGGCAAAGCAAATCCATAACGCTCCATGCCACGCTTGTCTGCCAGCGCCAGCGCAAAAGCCTCGCCCAGCGCAATGCCCGTATCCTCGATGGTATGATGCTCATCGATATGCAGATCACCATTGGCCCGCACAGTCAAATCCATTTTCCCATGTCGTGCGATCTGGTCCAGCATATGATCGAAGAAACCAAGACCTGTAAAGATCTGCGCCTTGCCTCTTCCATCGAGGTTGAGCTCTATCTTGATCTGCGTTTCATTGGTATTGCGTTCGTGCACTACCTGGCGCAGTCCGAGTTTGAGAAAAGAATAGATCTCCGCCCAATCAACAGACTCCAACGCGATCACTGGTTGCAACGCAGCCACCTGGTCACTGATCTCGGCGGCGCCAAGACTGGCATCGCCATTCAGCCAGATGGCCCTGCAGCCAAGGTTCTTGGCCAGTTGCACATCGGTGATGCGGTCTCCGATCACGAAAGAATTTTCGATATCGTAATTGGGATTGTTTAGGTACTGCGTGAGCATACCGGTACCGGGCTTGCGGGTAGGCAGGTTATCTGCCGGAAATGATTTATCGATATGCACAGCGCTGAAGTGAATCCCCTCACCTTCCAGGCTTTTCATCACCAGGTTGTGCAGCGGCCAGAAAGTGTCTTCAGGAAAACTGTCAGTACCCAGACCATCCTGGTTGGTTACCATTACCAGTTCATAATCCAGTTCCCTGGCGATCTTCCCCATGTACTCAAACATTTTGGGATAGAAAGTCAGCTTATCGAATGAGTCCAGTTGATAGGTGGGCGGCGCTTCATTGATGAGCGTGCCATCACGGTCTATAAATAAAATCCTTTTCATATCGAATTCAAAAATACTTACTTCAGCTTACTCCGCACTGTTTTTACTTCTGCTGGAGTTACCGCGCTGGCCTTATTGGTAAAGCTGTTGCGGACATAGGTCAGCACATCGGCTACCTGCTGATCGGTAAGGAAATTGTGAGCCGACATATTATTGTCGTACACTTCCCCATCGATCTCGATCTCTTCATTCATTCCTTTCAACACAATTTCGATCAGTCTTTTTTTATCACCCAGCACAAAACTGGTGCGTTGCAATGGCGGATTCAGTCTTGGTACGCCACCTCCGTCTGCCTGGTGGCAGGCAAGACAGTAAGTATCGTACACTTTCTTTCCATCGGTCATTGTCTTTTTTGCTATGGCGGCGGGCTTTGTCTGCCCGGGTATTGTCTGTGTTGGTTTGGTTTGCGCGGGCTTTGTCTGTGCGGCCATCAGTATTACCAGTCCGATCCCCGCGATTGCTGCGAATACTACTTTCTTCATGGGAACGGTTTTAGTTGTTACTGTAAGTCACTTTCCAGATCCTGCCTTTCTTGTCATCCGAAATAAAGAGCGAGCCATCGGGCCCCTGCGCCAGTCCGCAAGGACGGAAGCGCGCATTTTTCGGATCGATCTTTTCACCGGCAAATCCATCGGCAAAGATCTCGTAATCGCCACTGGGCATTCCATCTTTCATGGGAAGGAACACCACAAAGTAGCCTGTCTGCGGCCTCGGAGCCCTGTTCCATGAACCGTGGAAGGCTACGAATGCTCCATTTTTATATTTTTCCGGAAACTGGTTACCGGTGTAAAACAGTAATGCATTGGGCGCCCAGTGACCGGGAAATGCATAGATGGGTTTGTTCATGCCTGCACACCTGTCCTGTTTTTTCCCATCGCCGCCATATTCAGGGGCCAGTACTTTTTTCTGCTGGAACTGGTCGTAATAACAATAGGGCCAGCCATAATTATCGCCCTTGCTGATGCGCAGCAATTCTTCCGCAGGCAGCTCTGCGCTTTGCTCTTCGTTGTACATGGATGGAAAGAGCGTGTTCAGCATATCGCGGCCATGCTGCATGGCGTAAAGCTGATTGGTGGTCTGATTCCAATCGAGGCCAACCACGTTGCGGATTCCGGTAGCATACTTCACGCCATTGTGATAGGACTGACCCGTCTGATCGGCTTTGAACTGCCAGATACCGCCGGTGGAATCCAACAAAGGACAAGGATCCATTGCAGGCGAACCAACTGTGCGGTCTGTGATCTGGCAGGCGTTGGATGGCGAACCGATATTCACATAGATATTTCCATCATTATCCAGCACGATGGATTTGGTATTGTGCGTTCTTCGGTTGATCAATGCCGTTATGATATTCTCGGCTTTGCCGGTATCGATCACATCACCTTTTTCATTGAGTTTGTAACGGTACACATCAGTGTTGGATGATGCATACAGGTATCCGTTCTTGATAGTAATTCCGGTACCGCTGTAATTGCCCCATCCGGAGATCTCATCAGCCACGCCATCTTTATTGGTGTCGCGGAGACGAAGGATACCTTTTCCATTTTTCACCCGGTCCAGCTTTGCATAGATATCGCCATTGGATTGCGCAACGATATGCCGCACAGTACCGAGATTATCGGCCACCACCAGGGCCTTGAAGCCTTTGGGCAGCGTGATGCCGCCATTCTCTTCTTTCGGTTTTCCTTTTTTCACACGAGTTGAATCACTGGCAAAAACCTGCGCGGAAAGCAGCATGGCAAACGGCAGTATTTTTAAGATCGCATTCATTTTTTTACAGACTTTTTGATTGAATGTCTTAAAATTAAATGTTTTGGCCAGAATCCACTATTTATGCCAAGTAGCTTTGCAAGTATGCCAATAGAGCTTTATTTTCTGCCTCTGTTCCTACCGTGATGCGCAGGCAACCTTCGCAAAGGGTAACGGAACTTCTGTCTCGCACCACCACTCCCTTATCGGCCAGGTATTTGTAAATCCCTTTCGCATCCGTTACGCGCACCAGCAGGAAATTGGCATCGGAAGGATAGATCTTTTGTACAACAGGCAGTTTGGCTAATTCAGTTTCCAATACGCCGCGCTGTGTTACGATCTCGCGGATCATATCGTTCACCATTCCCACTTCTTCCAGCGCTTTGAGGGTCAGTTCCTGCGATGCCTGGTTGATATTGTAGGGAGGTTTCACCTTGTTCATCACGTTGATAATAGGCTCTGAAGCGAAAGCCAGTCCAACACGCAGCGCCGCCAGTCCCCAGGCTTTGCTCAACGTTTGCATCACCACCAGGTTGGGATAATCTTCCAGCTCCTGCGTGAAGCTCCGGAAACGTGAGAAATTTATATAGGCCTCATCCAGCGCTATGATGCCCCAGTAATTGTTGAGGATCACTTCCAGGTCTTCACGGTTGAGCGAATTCCCTGTAGGGTTATTGGGAGAGCAAAGAAAGATGATCTTGGTATTGTCGTCCACCGCTTCTTCGATAGCAGGAAGATCGAGCTGAAAATCAGCCGTGAGCGGCACTTTCTTGATGTATACATCATTGATATTGGCGCTCACTTCGTACATTCCGTAGGTAGGTGGACAAATAATGATATTGTCTTTACCCGGTTCGCAGAATGCACGGATGAGGATATCGATACATTCGTCGCTGCCATTGCCGATGAAGATATTGCCGGCTGGTACACCTTTCACTTCGCTGAGTTTATCTTTCACTTTCAGTTGCAGCGGATCGGGATAGCGGTTATACCACTTCGTGAGTGGGCTGCCGTAAGCGTTTTCATTGGCATCGAGAAAGATGCTGGCTTCGCCTTTGAATTCATCGCGGGCAGAAGAATATGGAACGAGATTCTTGATATTCGGTCTTAACAGATCATCGAGATTAAAGCTCATGATATGGGAATTGTGGATCAGAAATTATTTTAATCGAACACGCACGGCGTTAGCATGGGCCTGTAAACCTTCGGCTTCCGCCATTTCAATAACGGTCTGGCCGATGCGCTGCAGTCCATCATTGCTCAATTGCTGGAAAGTGATCTTGCGCACGAAACTGTCTACACTCACACCGCTGTACGCTCTTGCATATCCGTTAGTAGGGAGGGTATGATTGGTGCCACTGGCATAATCCCCCACACTTTCAGGAGAATAATTACCGATGAAAACAGAACCGGCATTGATCACTTTTTCGGCCAGCGCTTCGGCATTGCTGCAACTCAGTATCAGGTGCTCGGCAGCGTAGGCGTTGAGGAGACCCATGGCCTCTTCTTCCGTTCGAACAACTATCAGCTTACTATTCTCTAAAGCCTTTGCAGCGATCTCTTTGCGCGGCAATGCGCTCAGTTGTTCATTCACTGCCTGTTCTACCTGCTTTACCAGTTTTTCGGAGCATGTCACCAGCAATACCTGGCTGTCTGCCCCGTGTTCAGCCTGGCTGAGCAGGTCTGCCGCAATATAGGCTGGTGGCGCCGTTTCATCAGCATACACAGCCACTTCACTCGGGCCGGCAGGCATATCGATGGCAAGTCCTTCCTGCTGCACCAGTTGTTTGGCGCAGGTCACGTATTGGTTACCTGGGCCAAATATTTTGTATACCTGCGGAACAGATCCTGTACCATAAGCCATTGCGCCAATAGCCTGCACCCCGCCAATACGGAATACTTTTGTTACTCCAACAGTTTTTGCAGCAAACAAAATTGCAGGGTGCAGTTTTCCATTCTGATCAGGAGGAGAACAAAGAACGATCTCACGGCAACCTGCAATCGAAGCAGGAACGCCAAGCATCAGGATGGTGGAGAACAGCGGTGCAGATCCGCCGGGAATGTACAGTCCCACGCGTTCTATGCCCACGCTTTTGCGCCAGCATTTAATGCCGGGCATGGTCTCGATGATCTCAGGAGCGGAAACCTGTTTGCTATGGAAAATGGAGATATTGTCTTTCGCGGTGAGGATGGCCTGTTTCAGTTCAGCGGACAATAATTGTTCAGCCTCCTCAAAATCTGCAGCAGGAACCTGTAAAGAATCCAGCTGCGCTTTATCGAACTGAAAAGTGTAGTGCACCACGGCTGCATCGCCGTTCTTTTTACATCGTCCAGCACCCTGCGCACAGTAGCTTCCAGCGATGCGGCATCGGCCACGGGCCTTTGCAGTAGAGACGGGTATTGAGCCAGATCCGGGTATTGATAGATTTTCATGATTACAGTTTTTTAATTCACCATTTTTTCGATGGGAACTACCAAAATGCCTTCGGCTCCGGCGGCTTTCAGTTCTTCGATGATATCCCAGAACCTGTCTTCGCTCAGTACGCTGTGAACACTGCTCCATCCTTCTTCAGCAAGTGGAAGCACAGTTGGGCTGCGCATTCCCGGGAGCAGGCTGATGATCGCTTTCAGTTTATCATTCGGCGCATTCATCAATACGTATTTGTTGCGTTTTGCTTTTTTTACCGCGCGAATACGGAAAAGTAAACGCTCCAGCAATTGCTCCTGCTCTTTGCCCAGTCCATTATTTTTGATCAGTACAGACTGCGATTGCAGAATGGATTCCACTTCTTTCAATCCGTTCATGAAAAGTGTTGATCCGCTGCTCACCAGATCGGCCACTACATCGGCCAGGCCAATACCGGGAGCTATCTCCACCGAACCACTGATCTCGTGGATCTCCGCCTGCACCAGGTTTTCATTAAGCCATTTGTTCACCAGGAAAGGATAGCTGGTAGCGATGCGTTTTCCCTGGAGAGAGGCCACGCCTTCGTATTCCATGGCGCGGGGAATGGCAACAGAAAGACGGCATTTACCAAATCCCAGTTTTTCCACCACGGCTGCCTGCTTGTTCTTTTCCAGGAGCACATTCTCGCCCACGATACCAATATCAGCCACACCATCTTCCACATATTGGGGAATATCATCATCACGAAGAAAGAACACTTCAAGCGGAAAATTGTCTGATTCCGTCTTCAGCCTGTCTTTTACATTGCGCAGGTCGATACCGCATTCCTTCAGCAGCTGCACTGAGTCTTCATACAGCCTGCCTGATTTCTGAATTGCGATGCGGAGTTTAGTCTGATCCATTTTGATTGGTTTGGATAATGAGCAAAAAAATAGGGCTTACCAGTGGTAAGCCCTTTGAATATTGTTTGGCATATGCACAACACCATCGGCCTACCTGCGCAGGTAAGTATGATGATGATGGATATGTGTAGTGCTGAATTTCATAATTGCGAGGCAAAAATACAGGAATCATGTTAACCGCAAAATATTTTTTTTGCGATGATTTTAACAACCGTTCATAAGCAGGCCCGATAGAATTTATTAATATTACTGACGTCAAGCGAAAAATATTATCATGAACCCCAGGCAATTTTTCTTATCCCTGATGGCTGCAATAGCTATTTCCACGGTATCCAGCGCACAGACTGTTCCTACAGTACCCTCCGGTCCACAGCCCGTTTGGGCCGATGAATTCAATTATACCGGCCTGCCGGATTCCAGCAAATGGAGCTACGATGTAGGCGGCCATGGCTGGGGCAACGATGAATGGCAGTTCTATACCAAAGGCAGGAAAGAAAATGTATGGGTCGAAAATGGAAAACTCGTGATCGAAGCGCGCAAGGAAAATTTTGAAGGCAGGAATTTCACTTCCACACGACTTATATCGAAAGGAAAAGGCGACTGGCAATACGGAAGGATCGAAGTACGCGCAAAATTACCCAGGGGCAGGGGCACCTGGCCTGCCATCTGGATGCTTGCCAGTACGGATACCGCCAGGTGGCCTGATGATGGTGAGATCGATATCATGGAACATGTTGGCTATAACCAGGGCATTATTCACGGTACCGTACATACGAAGAAATATTATCATAGTATCGGCACACAAAAAGGCGATACCATTCCCGTTCCCGATGCATCAGAGAAATTCCACGTGTATGCAGTGGACTGGAATGCAGATTCAATTCGTATAAGTGTAGACAATAAAACCTATTTCACTTTCCATAATGAACATACGGGCAATGATGCCTGGCCCTTCGATAAGAAATTCCATTTGCTGCTCAATATCGCTGTGGGCGGCTCCTGGGCGGACAAAAAGGAGTGGATGAAACTGTATTCCCTGCCAGGATGGAAATTGACTATGTAAGAGTGTACAAATAAAAAAAGGGCCTTCCAAAAAAGACGGATGGAAGACCCTGCGTAGACATAATTGGTAATAACCCCTAAGCAAAATACCAATGAACGCTCTCCTTGCGTTCAGCAGTTTTGACACTGCATGAAAACACATCGTTGCATTTCCATTTTATATTTTTTTGCAAAAGGATCACTAGTATTATTTTTTGGCGCCGCGTTTCTGCAGATCAGCAACAGGAATCACCATCATACGGCCGATTTCCTGCTTTCCGCGATAAGTAATTATTTTCAATGTTGAAGCATCTTTAGGTGCTACCAGCGTTTGTGTATACCTGGGATAATAACGGTCCGGGAAAGAATTGTCCCAGCTGTAATAAATATCCAGTCCTTCCACTTCTGTACTCAGATCAACCTTCAGCACTTTGGAAGTTGTATCGTATACTGGTTTCACAATGGCATCGTACATGCTCGGAGCATATTTGATCTGCGCTTCATCGAAACGATCAAAATGTGATTCAGTACGGGATACGAAATTATTCCAGTTCCTTTTTTCTTTCGGGCTCCACAAACATTCAGCAATGGCAAATGCGCGGGGCCAAACCATGTATTGCATATGGCGGGTGTTGTACACCTGTTCTGTCCATAGATTTGCCTGTCCGCCTTTCACCAGCTTTGGATCAGCGCCGGGTGGAACCGGTTCCATTTCGTAAGCAGTCTTCAGTCTGAGCGAACTGTATACCGGAGGCTCAATGCTGGCATCGCCCTGCATGAAATCGATATACGCATTGGTATTGGGGCTCATCACCACTTCATGACCAAGCTTGATGGCTTCCAGTCCGCCTTTCACACCACGCCAGCTCATCACAGCTGCATTCGGCGCCAGGCCGCCTTCCAGGATCTCATCCCAACCGATCATCTTCTTACCCTTAGCACTGATGATCTTCGATACACGTTTTACAAAATAGCTTTGTACTTCATGCATGTCTTTCAGATTCTCTTTCTGCATGAGTTGTTTCACTGCATCGCTCTGCTCCCAGAAATTTTTCGCGCACTCGTCTCCTCCCATATGTATGTATTCGAAGGGAAAGAGCGCCGCTACTTCAGTGAACACTTTGTCCAGGAATTCGTAAGTGAACTCTCCTGCCGGGTTCAGACTGTTATCATAGATGGCAGTGAATTTTCCGCCACCGAGCCAGTTCATCAGTTTCTCACCAGAGTTCACGCGTGTGTTCTCAGGGAAGTTGGCAAGCTGAGGATAACTCTCGATAGCAGCGCTGCTGTGACCAGGTACATCCACTTCGGGAAGGATATTCACGAAACGGTCGGCGGCATACTGCACGATCTCTTTGATATCTTCCTGCGTATAGAAACCGCCATAAGTTTTGGGCTCATTCGGTTCGGGCCTGCTGAAAGTGCCCCATGTACCGGTCTTGTCTACACGCCATGCGCCTACGGTAGTAAGTTTGGGCAATGATTTTATTTCGATCCTCCAGCCCTGGTCGTCTGTGAGATGCCAGTGCAGAAGATTGTATTTGTACTTCACCATATTGTCGATGAATTCCTTCACTTCAGCCTTGGTGAAAAAGTGACGGCTCACATCCAGCATCAGTCCGCGCCAGCCGAATCTTGGTTTGTCGGAAATGCTGAGGGCCGGCAGGCTCCAGCTGGCTTTTTTGACGAGGCTCTTACCAGCGATCTCTTTAGGGAATAATTGCAGGAGCGTTTGCACGCCATAAAAAAGACCGGCAGGCTGATTGGCCTTGATGAATACGCCTTTGTTGTTCACCTGTAATGAATAGCCTTCCTTACCCAATGCAGCATCTTCTTTTGAATTGAGCTCAAGAGCAATGAGATTTGTTTTGATGGTTTTGGTAAGGCCATTGGCGAGCGGCAGTCCATACCCCGTAACAGGGCGCAGTTGTGCTGCCAGCAGTTCAGCCACGCGGAAAGCTTCTTTACCGGTAGCTTCGATACGACTCTGTGCATTCAGTTCCCAGGAACCCGTTTGAAGGGTATACGTTTCAGGCTGCGGAATGATCGCAGGCATCGTCTGGGCTATAGCTGCAAATGAGCAGACAAACAACGCAAACGCAATAGTGATTTTTTTCATATAACTTATTTGGATCGGAGTTTGGTGCGACTAAAATTAGGCATTTTATTTATTGGCATTCATTGAATACTGCAAATCATCGTATTCATTTAAAATGGGGCTGGTTTTTTATTCGTGTTTATGTATCTTTCAAAAAAAACCAACTGAACAATGAAAAAATTCCTCGTACCAACGGATTTTTCTGACACCTCTAAAAACGCTGCCAGGTTTGCCGTTCAGGCCGTAGCCAATGATCAGGACGCCACGATTATTCTGTACAATCTGCATGACTTAGTTGCTGCGGGCTCAGATGGTTCTTTGCTGACTGAAACAGAGAATGACCGGATGATTGTGCTGACCGAAGCACTTAACAACCTGAAAGCCGAACTCATTGCGCTGGCTCCTCAGGCAAAAATCGAAATCGTAGCTGAAGCAGGTTCATCCCTGGTGGATAACCTTGACCGATATGTGAGACATCATGGTATCGACCTGGTGGTGATGGGCATCACCGGCGCTACCCGTCTCGAACAGATCTTCATGGGAAGCAATACCCTCAACCTGGTTGATAAAGGTATCTGCCCGGTAATGATCATCCCTCCCGATGCCACTTACCACCCCATCAAGAACATCGCACTGGCTTCCGACCTCAAGGAAGTGGAAACCACAACGCCTGTAGCACCTATCAAGGCCGTGCTGAAACTCTTCAATGCCTCCCTGCACGTGGTGAATGTAGACAGTGAGCATTATGTGGACATCACCGATGAATACAAGGCAGAAAGGGTAAAACTGGAAAAAATGTTTAGCGGATACAACCCTGAGTTCTATTTTATCCGTCAATATGATTTTCAGGAAGCGATCAGCCAGTTCTCTATCGACAGGGCAATCGACGCCATTGTGATCGTTCCGAAACGCAACAGCTTCCTCAGCGGACTGTTCAAAACCAGTCATACGAAGAGACTGGCTTATCATAGCCATATTCCCATTGTGGCTATTCACGAATAATTCAGCGCTAATTGCTTATACGAGGTTGTACCTTTGCGGTGCAACCTTCTTTTTTATCTGAGAATTTATGATGATCCTGAAAAAAGTGGCTTACGCATTCGCTCTCTGCGCAGGCCTCACCTATATCGGACTGAAGTTCACCTGGCCGGATACCGGTTGGTATACCATTTTTATGGCCCTTCAGTTTGCAGCTTTTGTTGTTTTGCTTCTGTTTCTGCTCTTGTTCAGTAAACTGATCAAAATGCAGCCCCTGAAGGCTTACCTGCTGGCTACTATTTGCGCTTATATCGGCTACCTGTTTGCGTTGAAGGCTATCAATAATCCGGGAGACAGTATCGGGGTTGCCCTGACGAAACTCCATACCGGTAAGGATTTTGTACCTACCCTGCTCAGCTTCCTGCTGGCGAATACAGCGATACTGATTTACACTTTTTTTGAAGAGCGGGCTAAGAAAACGGCTTAGCTGTCTGAATACCCGGGCGGGTGGCTGAATTTTCTCTAACTTCATACAAACGCCGGGCTATGATCAGTTTCAGTCATGAAGTGTTTTTTGAAGTGGCCTCCCAACTCAGCTTTTCCCGTGCAGCGGAGGCTATGTTCATCTCTCAGCCTGCAATTACCCGGCATATTCAAACCCTTGAAAAGAATTACGGCGCCAGTTTGTTTGAAAGAAAAGGGAATGCCATCTCTCTCACTACTGAAGGGAAATTGCTGTTGGATTATGTAACCAAAGCAAGAGAACTGCAGCGGCAATTATCGTTCGATATGAGCCGGCAGGAAGATATCCATCAGGCCAAAGGCTCGCTCACATTGGGCACCAGCACTACCATCACACTGTACGTGATCCCTCCCGTATTCTCTGCATTCCATCAGCAATATCCGAACATCGATCTTACACTCGTTAACCGCAACTCGGAAAATATTCTTAAAGCACTGCTGGATCACGAGATCGATCTTGGCGTTACCGAAGGAAAGAAACAACTTACTTCCGTGAAGTACCAGTTCTTTATCTCCGATGAAGTAGTGCCCATCTGCAGTGCAAGAAGTCCACTCACAAAGAAGAAAAGTATACAACCTGAAGAGCTCAAACAGATCCCTGTGGCACTGCGCGAAAGGGGATCCGGCACTCTGCAGGCCGTTACAGAAGCCCTGCAAAAAAACAAAATGAGTATTGCAGACATCCGTCATAAGATTGTGCTGGGTGGTACGGAAGCCCTCAAAAATTTCCTCCTGGATGACACTTGCGTTGGCTTCCTTCCGCTCCGTTCAGTAGTGAAGCAACTCAAAAACGGAGAGCTGGTCCGGCTCAATATCCCTGGAATGAGTATCCAGCGCGACTTCTACTTTGTACAAAGGCGTGACTCCGAAGCAGACAGGATCAACCAGTTATTCATCAAACTGGCCCTTCGTTATAACAAAAAGTTATAGCGTATAATTAAACGGCATTAGCGGCTGTGCAGCGTCTTCCTACATTTACAGGGTCATTAGCGAGTAATAGTGAGTTTATGAAAGTAGCACAACAACACAGCACATTAGCCCGGCTGGTATGCTCATCCTGCGGAAATGCGTTCTCCATCTTTGAGCCACAAACATTTTCCTCCTGCTGCCAGCAGCCGCTGATCGCGGAATACGATCTTCCCCGGATTTCTCCATCAGTATTGCAACAACGTCCATCAACAATGTGGCGGTATGCTGAAATGCTGCCGGTACTGGACCCGGAAAATATCGTGAGCCTGGGAGAAGGCATGACGCCCGTGATCTATCCCAAACGTCTAACCGAAAAATTCGATCTTCCTTTTTTCCATATCAAAGATGAATCCGGCAATCCGACAGGTTCATTCAAGGCGCGTGGAATCAGTGCCGCCGTGAGCAAGGCCAAGGAGTTTGGGTTTGAAGGTTGCATTGTTCCCACTGCCGGTAATGCAGGCGGCGCTTTGGCCGCATATTGCGCTGCAGCAGGAATGAAGGCCGTAGTAGTGATGCCATCGCATACACCGGATGTGTTCAAGGAAGAATGCAGGCTGTTCGGTGCAGACCTGGTGCTGGTGGATGGATTGATCAGCGACTGCGCCAGACGGGTTGCCACACTGAAACAGAGCCTTCCCTTTTTCGATATTTCCACAATGAAGGAACCTTACCGCCTGGAAGGAAAGAAAACTATGGGATACGAAATTGCAGAGCAATTCAATTTCGATCTTCCCGATGTGATCCTCTACCCCACCGGCGGCGGTACAGGATTGCTCGGTATGTGGAAGGCATTTGATGAAATGGAAACAATGGGCTGGATCGGTTCCAAACGCCCGCGTATGATCGCTGTACAGGCAGCCAATTGCCAGCCAATTGCAGAAAGATTTGCAGGAAATATTAATTCTGTGAAAGAGTATGTGGGACGGGCATCGCTCGCCTATGGCCTTGCAGTTCCGCATCCCTTTGCAGAGAACATGATCATGCGCGTGCTGCATGGATCCGGAGGACTTCCCATTGCCATCAGTGATGAAGCCATGATAGACGCAGTAAAGCTGATCGCAAGGGAAGAAGGAATGCTGATAGCTCCAGAAGGCGCAGCACTATGGGTGGCATTGCAGCAATTGATCAAAGAAGGCTTGATCCGTAATGATGAAAATATTCTCATGTTGAATACCGGCAGCGGATACAAGTATTTGCAAAACCTGTGAGCAAAGCTGTATCTTGTAATGAGAAATCATTCATCTCATGACAAGCAGCGCTAAAACTCCGGGCAGATCCAACAGATCGTCTTCCAAAGAGAACAGGCCCATCCGCGTCTATGCAGCCATCCTTATGCTGGCAATATTGATCGCCGGTATCCTGTATTTCACCCGCGATCAACCTATCCCCAAAGAGATCAGAGAAGCCGTCTCTTCCGGCGGTAAACGAGACTCTGTGTGGACTTACAGTTCTTCATCTCCCGATATCATCGCATTGAAAATGCCCAACGGCAATAAGTTCGAGTTGGAGAAGAATAGTTCTGGCATTGCTTCGTTCAAAGTCAATGGCAGAACCCTGACCAATCCTGAAGAAATGGAACAATACCAACGGGAACTGGCCGCCATGCTCAACGAATTGAACAATAGAAAGCAGTCGCAATAATTTTCACATTATGCAGGAAAACATGTTCGATGCGGCTTACTGGGACGATCAGTACCTCCATTACAAACCAGGCTGGGATATCGGTTCCCCATCAACGCCACTGAAAGAATATATCGATCAACTAACTGATAAGAATACCCGTATCCTCATTCCCGGCTGCGGCAATGGCTACGAAGCTGAATACCTGTTACAGCAAGGGTTTCAGCATGTTACTGTAATAGATCTGTCCCCGGTACTCACTAAAAGCTTCACAGAGAAATTACAGTCGTACGCTGGCAAACAACTAACAGTGATCACCGGAGATTTCTTTGATCATACCGGCCAATACGATCTCATACTCGAGCAGACTTTCTTTTGTGTGTTTCCGCCGCAATACAGGGAGAAATATGTGCAGCATGTACAGGAATTGCTGGCTCCAGGCGGTATCATCGCAGGAGTTCTGTTCAACAGGGAATTCGATAGCGCCCCTCCTTTCGGTGGAAAAATGGAATCCTACATTCCTGTTTTCCAGAAATACCTTGATCTGATGAAGATGGAGCCCTGCTACAATTCCATCAAACCAAGGCAGGGAGCGGAAGTATTTTTTATAGCGCGGAAAAACTAAGAGAAACAGGCATATTACCTTCAATTTGTTATTAGTAGCGAATTGCTTAAATTTACAATATGCAGCTTTCAATACAAGATCGATTATTACTCCAACAATTCTTTGCAGGTATCCCTGTTAAAAGAGCCTATTTGTTTGGATCGATGGCTCGCGGCGAAGCTGATTCCAAAAGCGATATCGATATTCTGGTAGAGCTTGATCATTCCCAACCTATTGGTATGAAATTCTTCATTTACCAATCCGATCTTGAAGAATTGTTACATAAAAAAGTAGACCTTGTTACAACCGAAGGACTTTCTCACCTGGTAAAACCTTATATCGACAAGGACAAGATACTTATCTATGAAAGGACAGCTCACCGGGATTCAGAAATATATCTATTCATGAATATTTCTCAGTCAATCCCCACCTGGTATGGGAAATAGCTCAAAAAGATCTTCCAGTCTTGAAACAACAATTTCAGGAAACATTATCAGATCTCCCCGAATAATAGCCTACACCGCAGGCTCCTGCTGGCTCAAACAATGGAAGCTTCCTAATCCCCAGATGATCTCCGTACTATCGATCCCCACCACTTTCCTATCCGGGAAACTTTGCTGGATGATCTGCAGTGCCATATCATCAGCCGCACAACGATAAGTAGGAACGATCACTGATTTATTGGCGATGTAAAAATTGGCGTAAGAAGCCGGCAGGCGCTGCTCGTCAAAATCAACAGCCTCAGGCATGGGCAGTTCGATAATATTGAGTTGTTTACCATTGATCAGTCGCATCTGTTTCAATTGTCGCAGGTTATGCTGCAGGAGCTCGTAGTTCTCGTCCTGCTTATTGGTTTCAACAACAGTGAGCACAGTATCTTCATTCACGAAACGGATGGTGTCATCGATATGTCCATCGGTATCATCTCCCACAATTCCTTCATCCACCCAGAGGATCTGCTCTACTCCGTAATAATTGCGGAGGTAGTTTTCAATCTGGCCCTGGTTCAGGTGAGGGTTACGGTTAGGATTGAGCAGGCAGGCTGTAGAAGTAAGCAATGTTCCTTTTCCGTTGAACTCAACAGAGCCGCCTTCCATTACGATACCCGGATTGTAAACAGGAAGATTAAAATGTTTGGCGATCAAAGTTGGGATCACATCATCCAGATCAAATGGAGGATATTTTCCACCCCAGGCATTGTAGCCCCAGTCCACCACCACTTTCTTTTGCTCAGCAGCAGGATTGATGAGGAAGGCCGGACCGTGATCGCGGCACCAGGCATCATTGGTGGGATGGAGGAAGAATTCCACCTGGCCCATATCTACCTGTGCATCCTGCAGATGCTTTGTTGCAAAGGCTTTCATGGCTTCATCCACTACATTGATCCGTACTTTTTCACTGAGTGCAAGTTCTCTTACAAACTGGCTGTAGAAAGGATAGATGGTGTGGATCTTTCCGGGCCAGCTTGCTTCTTTATGCGGCCAGCTGAGCCAGGTTGCGGTATGTGGCGCAAATTCAGCCGGGAACACATAGCCGAGCTGTCCGGGAGTGGTTGATTCCATGAAGGTTGATTTTATACTGCGATGAACAGGTTAATCTTCGTCGATAAATCTTTTGGTGATCGGTTGGTAAGAGTCGATGCGTCTGTCGCGCAGGAAAGGCCAGTGCGTACGGTAGCGATCGCTCAGCGCAATGTCCAGTTCCTGTACATGGATCTCTTCTTTATCGTGGGAAGCCAGGTACAGCAGGTTGCCGAATGGATTGGCCACAAAAGAACCGCCCCAGAACTTCATGGCGCCGTTCTGTTCCAGTCCAACCCTGTTCACGCTCACCACATGTACACCGTTGGCAACAGCATGACTGCGCTGGATGGTCTGCCATGCATTGTATTGCTCGCTGTTGGTGGCTTCGTCCTGTGAAGTGGCCCAGCCGATGGCGGTGGGATAGAACAGGATCTCTGCGCCCATAAGCGCAGTGATGCGTGATGCTTCAGGATACCATTGATCCCAGCAGATCAGCACACCGATGGTGGCGAATTTTGTTTTGAACACTTTATACCCGAGGTCGCCGGGAGTGAAGTAGAATTTTTCGTAATAAGCCGGATCATCCGGGATATGCATTTTGCGGTACTTGCCGAGGTAAGCGCCATCTGCATCGATCACGGCTGTGGTATTGTGATAGATACCCTGCGTTCTCTTTTCAAACAGGGAAGCAATGATCACCACGCCTTTTTCCCTGGCTACGGACTGCAGCGTTTCGGTGGAAGGTCCGGGGATAGGCTCTGCCAGTTTGAAGTTTTCATAATCCTCCACATCGCAGAAGTACAGTGAAGTGAAAAGCTCCTGAAGGCATACGATCTGTGCGCCCTTATCAGCAGCCTCTTTGACTTTGGCCACCGCTTTCTGAAGATTCTCTTCTTTACTGGCTGTGCAGGTCATTTGCACCAGCCCAACTTTTACTTTAGACATAGACGATTTTATCTTTGACTTTTGAGGGTGCAAAGTTATAAAAATGGAAGGATTTCCGTTGTTAAAATGCTGTGACTACGCGGCAGATCCCATCTGCTTCAGGAAAGCTACGTGAGAGGCCACCGCATAACGCACACGGGGATACTCGATGTAGTTGATACCATACTCCTGGCAGGTTTTCCGGATGATCTTGCTGATAGCCGGATAATGCACGTGAGAGATCTTGGGGAAAAGATGGTGCTCGATCTGGAAATTCAGTCCACCTACCAGCCAGCTCACCAATTTGTTGTTGGTAGCGAAATTGGCAGTGGTCTTGATCTGGTGAACAGCCCATTCATCTTCCAGTTTACCGGTATTCTCGTCGGGCACAGGGAAAGCTGTATGCTCAACCGTGTGCGCCAGTTGGAACACGAGGCTCAGCACCAGGCCGGCCACCAGGGTGAAGATGAGGAAACTGATAGCCCAGCTGGAGAATCCAACCATCATGATGGGCAATACCACAAACATGAAAAGGTGCAGTACTTTGAAGCCCCAGAACACGAGATGATCGGAAAGCTTCATTCTCTTCAGTGGCATGTTGCCGATCTTGCTCTTGAAGTATTTTTGATAATCCAGCACGAAGATCCAGAAGATGTACAGCAATGAGTACAGGAACCAGAAATAGATATGCTGGTATTTGTGGAGTTTGTATTTTTTCTGAGTGGTGCTCATGCGCATCCAGGGCTGGATATCGATATCGTCATCCACGCCATCCACATTGGTGTACGCATGATGGATAACGTTATGCTTCACATTCCACATGAAGCTGTTGCCACCGAGGATATTGAGTGAGAAAGAGGCGAAGGTATTCAGCCATTTGTATTTGCTGAAGCTTCCGTGAGCGCCGTCGTGCATCACGTTGAAGCCGATAGCGGCAACCAGTCCCCCAAGGATGATGCTTTCAAGGATCTGAAAGAAAAGATTGGGAGTGAAGAAAACGAGGTGAATATACACAGCCAGGAAACTAACGCCGAGGATCACTGCTTTAGTGAACAGGCTGGAGTTCCCGGTCTGAGATTTACCTACTTCGAGGAAGTACTCACTGATCCTGCGCTTCAATTCAGAGTGAAAAGAGTGAGGAACATTCGCAAATTTAGGTGTCGCCATTTTAAAATTATACAGGGACTAAGAACATTAATTAAAGGCGCAAAGTTACGGTTCAAAACCCATAAAACCTTGCTAATTATCAGGTTTCTACTGTCACCAGCGCGTCAAGATTACGTATACCGATCTTTTTCTCGCTGGTAAACCCTTCTGCATATTTCACGCCAATTCTTTTGCCGAGCATCCGGGCACGGGCGATCACGCTGTCCAGGAAATCGGGGGTGGAAATATAGGTTTGAGGACCTTCCTCTCCACTGGCATTGGTATGGAATTGGGTTGAATAAGCTGCTATTGCATTCATTCTCTGCTCAAATACATCGCTTATATCAATCAGGAGCATCGGTTCATGGTACCAGTCCTGCATATAGTGCAACACGTATTTCGGGCGCCATTTGGGTTGGATATTACCTTTTTCGTCCCTGGTCTCGATCTTTACCAGCCCGCTGAGAAAGCAGGCATCGGAAATAAGGTGACCTGCCCTTCCATGGTCCGGATGGCGGTCGTCCAGTGCATTGGCCAGGATAATATCGGGTTGGTATTTGCGGATGGCGGAGATGAGCTGTAGTTTGTGCTCTTCATCATTCCGGAAGAAACCGTCGCGCATTTTGAGGTTTTCCCTCACATGAACACCCATGATGGCAGCGGCTTTTGCAGCTTCTGCATAACGGGTTTCAACGGTTCCTCTTGTTCCCAGTTCACCTTGCGTGAGGTCCAGGATGCCTGCCTTTTTACCAAGTTTGATTTCGTTGATGAGTGTACCGGAACATCCGAGTTCCACATCATCGGGGTGAACGCCGATGGCGAGTATATCTAATTTCATAATCGTTGATGATGCAACAACAAAGGTAATCAGGGATTTGTTCACAATTTCATGCCCCAGCGGACCAGTCCGGCCACTTCCTCAAGACTGTGCGTGGCAGGTTCCCTCTCTCCCCTTTTCTTGCCCAGCCTCACCAGTACAAGGTCTTTCGAAGGAATAACGATAATGTACTGTCCCAGGATACCCCGGGCATAAAATATTTTTTCCTGTCCCGGATAGATCCACCACTGATAACCGTAATAATCGCAGGGTTTGCCCGAATCATCCGGGATCATACAGGGTTCGACGGATTTGGCATAGTAATCCGGATTGATGATCTCCTGCCCTTTCCAGCGGCCACTGTCCAGCATCAACTGTCCGATCCTCGCAAAATCACGTGCATTTGTATTGAAGCAGCAATAGGCTTTGATATGTCCGCCTGTATGATCGGTACTCCAGAGCGCGGGATGCTCAGCACCGATGGGATGCCAGAGTTTTTCAGCAGCGTAGGCGCTGAGTGATTTTTTGGTGGCCTTCTCGATCAGCAGTCCCAGCAGTTGGGTATCGCCGGATTTGTAACGATGTAGTGTACCGGGCTGATTGGACATATTCACTCCAGTAGCAGTTTTATATGCGTCGGAACCATAATATAATTCAGTTGTGATCGATAAAGGATCTGCATATGCTTCATTGAAATCTGTTCCGCTGCTCATGGTGAGGAGATCGATGATCTTCACTTTTGCTTTTTCTCCCTGGCTGAATTCTGGCAGGTATTTACCTACAGGGTCCTGCAAAGATGCAACGGAGCTATCTTTCAGTGCAGCGCCCATCAGCAGGCTGGTGATACTCTTGGCAACAGAGAAAGAACCTGACCAGGATGAATCGGAATAACCATCCCAATATTCTTCATACAACAAGGAATCATGCTTGATAGCCACCACCGCAACGGACTGGATCTTTTCCAGCAACTGATGAAGATCGGCAGGCATCACAACTTTATTGTACGATGCAGACAATGGCCAGGGCTGATGCTCACCGGTAGTGATGGTGTTATTGGCGAACACTTCATAATCGTCTATGTCTGCAAAATTGTGGTACACTGCTTTGAACAGGTAGGTCTTCCCACTCACCAGCGCATAGCCGGAAAAAACAATCAGCACCAACAGGATGAGATAGAGTAAATAACGAAGGATTCTTTTCATATTACCTTAACTTGATTGAACAAGTTAACAAATAACAATGACAAGATTATCCTGGTATGGTTCAGTATGAATCCGGCAGTTGAGCAGGGTCGGCATTCTGAACAGAATTATATTGATTTTTTTTGTGCAGATCGAAACAAATCGGGGCTATCCTTCGTTTTTTGGGTTTTTTGGCTTTTTGGACTAGTTTCGCGGGTCGTAAGAAAACCTTGCTGCCCAATGAGGAACAGGTGCTTATCGAACAGAACTGAAATCATCATTATAAAAATCTCGAACCGAATATGGCATACGACGTAATAGTTATCGGTAGCGGCCCTGGTGGATATGTGGCGGCTATCCGTGCATCTCAGCTTGGATTAAAGACCGCTATCATTGAAAGGGAAAGCCTGGGTGGCATCTGCCTCAACTGGGGTTGTATCCCAACCAAGGCCCTCCTGAAGAGCGCATCGGTAATGGAATATATCAATCATGCAAAGGATTTTGGTATTGAAGCTTCCGGTAAGCACGATTTCGCTGCTGTTATCAAGCGTAGCCGCGGTGTGGCTGATAAGATGAGCAAGGGCGTTCAGTTCCTCATGAAGAAGAACAAGATCGATGTGATCCCGGGCAATGGCGTACTGAAAGCAAAAGGCCAGGTGGAAGTTACTGCTGCCGATGGTAAGAAACAGATCGTTGAAGGAAAACATGTAATCATAGCAACCGGCGGCCGCAGCCGCGAACTGCCTGCCCTGAAACAGGATGGCAAAAAGATCATCGGCTATCGTGAAGCCATGACATTGCCCACACAACCAAAGAGCATCATCGTGGTTGGATCAGGCGCTATCGGTGTTGAGTTCGGTTATTTTTACAATGCCCTCGGAACAAAAGTTACCATCGTGGAATTCCTCCCGCGCATCGTTCCTGTTGAAGACGAAGACGTATCGAAAGAACTGGAAAAGAATTTCAAGAAACAAGGCATCGAAGTAATGACCAATGCTGAAGTAACTTCTGTAGATACTTCAGGCAATGGCGTGAAAGCGAAAGTGAAAACTGCCAATGGTGAAGTGGTGCTCGAAGCAGACGTACTGCTCAGCGCAGTTGGTGTTGCCGCCAATATCGAAGGCATCGGACTGGAAACTCTCGGCATCAAAACCGATAAAGGCCGCGTTGCTGTAGATAAATATTATCAAACCAATGTTCCCGGTTTCTATGCGATCGGCGACTGCGCCCCCGGCCAGGCTCTCGCACATGTTGCCAGCAAAGAAGGCATCATCTGTGTGGAGAACATTGCCTACAACGAGAAAAAATACAACCACCAGCCTGAAGCGCTCGACTATGGTAACGTACCAGGATGTACTTATTGCACACCTGAGATCGCTTCTGTTGGCTTCACAGAGAAACAGGCGAAAGAAGCCGGCTACGAGATCAAAGTGGGCAAATTCCCGCTCAGCGCATCCGGTAAAGCTTCTGCAGCAGGCCATACCGAAGGTTTCGTAAAAGTGATCTTCGACGCCAAATACGGCGAATGGCTCGGTACTCATATGATCGGTTACAATGTAACGGAGATGATCATCGAAACAGTGGTAGGCCGCAAACTGGAAACCACCTACCATGAAGTGCTGAACAGCATCCACCCACACCCCACCATCAGCGAAAGTGTGAAAGACGCTATCGAAGTGGCGTATGGCGAAGCTATCCACCTCTAATCGTTTTATACAGCATATTGAAGCCGTTCCCGATGGGAGCGGCTTTTTTTTGCGTACAGGCCGGCCAACTGTTAAATCTGTCTGAAAGGCTGGTTTATGATTCTTTCACGCATACTGATCACGCTATCCTGCCGTTATTCGAAAAGCAGGTACGGAGCGGCACTTGCGTGTCTGCCCGATATTTCATATTTTAAAACCGAAAGCAACCTTCAGCAAATGAGCATCTTAAAAGCATTGGGGGCTAGCTTTATCCTTGCACTGACAACTCCGGTTGGAATGGCGCAATCGTCCCCCAACCCAACAGCAGACAGCATCAGATATTTTCTGGTGAACGCAGTGGAAAGACCAGCAATTGTAAACCCTAACGGATGTCGTGAACCGAAAATGATCGGGATCGGTTTGCAATCGCAGTCGGCAAATGTGTACTGCCCCGGTAAGGCAACAGTGATCACCACTTTCGAGATAGAAGGAACATATGCCGTAATGTTTAAAACCGACTCCACCACTTTTTGGGTAGTGAGCGATCTGAAAGATGTACAATTGAAAAAAGGAGAAACAGTTGAAAGAGGCGCTTTCATAGGTGAAGCCGCATGGAATGAAGACACTCAAAACTACGAATGTGATCTCTTACTGAACCTTAAAAAAACAAATGCGAATCGTGAAAAGATGGAAGAATACCTGAACAGGATGAAATAGCATGATCAAATCCAAACAGACCGAACCCTGATAAGCCTATAACCATGATCAACAAGCGCTTTTCCATTATTGCAGCAATGGCTATCATCTGCCTGATTGCCTGCAACAAGATCAAATCCGGCAAAGAGATGCCTGGCCAGGAAACAAGCTATATTAAGAAACTTGGTCTGCTGGATAAGAATGAACAGATCATAAAATTCTACTCCAATTACAAGTTTAAGAATGCAGGGAATTTCTTCACGGAGAAACGGATCGCGAAGTATTGGATAGACGAACATGATAGCAGCAAAACTCAGATCGAGTATGCCTTTTATGAAGATATCAAATCGATAGACAGTATCACGAATGTACCTTCCACCTATTGCCCGTATTTACTTGTAACCAGGAAAAATGGAAGCACTTTCAAAGTGTTTGTCAATGGAAAGAAGCGGGATGTGATCGTTTTCTTTGAAGATGCAATGAGAATGATTGCAAAGAGATAGAAAGATCAGGGGCCCCATGCCGAGCAGGTCTCATTGCAAAAGACACTGTGAGGACTCGAAAGCGACAAACAATTTCACTCCAACCATTTTTCCTGAACAGTTATTCCTTGAATATGACCATTCAAATATCTTTTCGGCAATCATTACCCTACTTTTTTGGTGGACTAACAATTGCATTTTATATTTGCACCCTCAAACATCAGTTCTTTCACAACAACTTATCCAGAATAGACCGAGGGAAGGGCCCTGAGACGTCTTGGCAACCTGTACCAACCAGGTATAAGGTGCTAATTCCTGCTCCTGATCAGGAGAAAGATGAGGTAGTTGAAAACTTCCTGCAAATCTGTTTTACTTCCGTTGCATCACTTTCTGGTAGATTGTTGTCTAAATAAAAGTCACATTGAAATGAAAACTGTATTGTCCACTCTGCCACTTTTATGCACTTCACATAACCGCATGCAACTTAGTTGTTGTTGCTGCTGTATGCGGTAGATACTACCACCCATCACAACTTGAACACAAAGTAAGAAACTGAAACGGGACTAACTGTCCTGTACAACCGATGTTTTGCCATAAACCGGACATTGCACCGGAACGGGAATTTCATGTCTACTATTAATATAAATAAGTTATGCTTAAGAAAAATGTAACCCTTCTGCTGACATTGCTCATCAGCATCGGGCTATACGCACAAAAAAGAACCCTGCAGGGTGTTGTGCTGACTGCCGAAAGCAAGCAACCCCTCGAAGGGGCCACTATCACAGTGAACAGATCATCCCTTATCACCACTACAGATCAACAGGGAAAATTCAAATTGGAACTGCCCGACGGAAAAGCAGTGCTTTCCATCTCCTTTGTAGGAAGGGAAACCATTGAAGTGGATGCGAAATCAGATAACAATATCACCATCCTGCTGAAGGCATCCAATTCCACACTCGAAGAAGTGGTAGCCGTTGCCTACACAACTGTAAAACGCTCCGGCTATCCCGGCGCAGTAAGTGTTATCGGATCAGACAAGATCAATAACCGCCTTACGCCCAACCTCACCAATGCATTGCAGGGACTGGCGCCGGGCATTCAAACCACTTCCGCAAATGGTCAACCAGGAAATAACTCTGCTATCCGCATCCGCGGTGTGGGCTCTATCAATGCCAGCAGCGCTCCCCTCTTCGTGATCGATGGCGCTCCGTATGATGGAGACATCAATGCAATTGATCCGGCGGATATTGCATCGGTCAATATCCTGAAAGATGCCGCTGCAGCCAACCTCTACGGATCCCGCGCCGCCAATGGCGTGATCATCATCACCACCAAACAGGGAAAGAAAGGTGAGGACATTGCCGTGAACGCCACCCTCAACCAGGGATGGAGCAGCCGCGCCGTTAAGGACTACGACAAGATCGGCACCAATCAGTACTTTGAATATTTCTGGGAAGCGCTGCGCAATAAAGCCATCACCAACGGACAAAGCGCAGAACAGGCTGCTCAAACAGCAACCAACAATCTTGTATCAGAACTCGCTATCAATCCTTATGGCGCAAACTATCCAACTCCTGTTGGATTGAACGGCAAGATCGTGGCAGGCGCAACGCCACTCTGGAACGACGATTGGGAAGACGCCATGCTTCAACCAGCCAAATACACACAGGCACAGGTGAATGTAAGCGGGGGATCGGACAAGACCACTTACTATATCGGTACCGGATATACGAATAATGAAGGCGCCTTTCTCGGCTCCGGTTTCAAACGCTATAATTTCAGAAGCAATCTCACCATCCAGGCTAAGAAATGGCTGAAGGTTGGATTGAACCTGAATGGTAGCTCCACTTCGCAGGACTATCCGGTTTCTGCAGACAGCCGTCAGGCCAACGTGGTATTGTTTGGCAGGACCATCCCCAGCTTCTACCCCATCTACCAGCGCAATCCTGATGGCAGCTACAAGCTGGATGCAAAAGGTCAGCAACAATTCGATTACGGCACTTACAGGCCCAATGGCGCATTGCCACGTTACAACCTGATCGGATCACAACCATTGAATAAATCAAGGTACACGCGCGAGAACATTTCTGCCAGGACCTTCCTGGAAGCAGCCATCCTCGCCAACCTGAAAGTAAAGACCAGCTTCAACCTGGATTATATCAACGCCAATTCGCATTTCTATACCAATCCCCTGGTGGGTGAGGATGCAGGCATCGGAGGCTCTGTGAGCAAAAGCAATAGCCGCTTCCTCAGCTATACGTTCAACAATATCATTACTTATGATCTGGACTTCCAGTCGGGCCACCACCTCAACCTGCTGGCCGGCCAGGAATTCTACCAGCTCAATACCGGCGACCTCAGCGGCAGCCGTCAGAAATTCACGCTGGCCGACCTCTATGAACCAAACGCTGCTTCACAGCTGAATGATTTCACTGGTAACTCTGATGAATATGCGAAACTCAGTTTCTTCGGGCAGGGCCAATACAATTATCTCGGAAAATATTTTGCTACCGCATCGATCCGCCGCGATGGCAGCAGCCGCTTTTCTCCCGATTCCCGCTGGGGTACTTTCTGGTCTGCCGGTGCAAGCTGGAGATTGTCTGAAGAAGAATTCCTCAAATCCGTGAACTGGCTCAGCTCGCTCACGCTCAAAGCCAGCTATGGCGCTTCCGGTAACGACGCGCTCACAGGTTATTACAACTACCTGGCACTTTACGCCATCAAGAACAATCTCGGTAATGGCGGTATCATCACATCGAGGCTCCCCACACCCGACCTTCGCTGGGAAAGCAACCTGGTACTCAACCTGGGGACCGATTTCGGATTCTTTAAGAATCGCTTGTACGGGACCGTTAA
Source organism: Pseudobacter ginsenosidimutans (assembly GCF_007970185.1). Classification (NCBI taxonomy): domain Bacteria; kingdom Pseudomonadati; phylum Bacteroidota; class Chitinophagia; order Chitinophagales; family Chitinophagaceae; genus Pseudobacter; species Pseudobacter ginsenosidimutans. The sequence goes on from NZ_CP042431.1 coordinate 7,229,029, forward strand.
CTATTATATCAGAACCAGCAAGGACCTGCTATACGGAAGGCCCATGGCAGGTTCCACGGGGTTTACTTCCATCAGCGCCAATATCGGCAAGCTGCGCAACAGCGGTGTTGAAGTGGAGCTGAATGCTGTTCCTGTCAGCAATAAGGACTGGAGATGGCAGGTGGGCGTCAACTTCGCTCACAACAAAAATGAAATACTGGAACTTCCCCAGAAAGAGATCATCAGTGGCACCAAAAGGCTGGCCGTGGGTGGTTCTATCTACGATTTCTTTATCCGCGAATGGGCCGGCGTAGATCCAAACACCGGAAACCCGCTCTGGTACAAAACTACAGCGGACGGCAAAAAAGAAACAACCGGCACCTACAGCTCAGGAACACTCTACAATGTGGGCACGGCCCTTCCTGATCTCACCGGTGGCTTTACCAGCTCACTCAGCTATAAGGATTTTGAGCTCAGCTTCGTACTCGCCTACAGCCTCGGAGGTAAAGTGCTTGACCTTGATTATGTACAGCTGATGTCAGGCGGATTGAATCCCGGCCGCAACTGGAGCACAGAACTGCTTAACCGCTGGACGCCCGATAATAAGGCAACCAATGTGCCCCGCGCCACCACAGACGATCTCAGCTTTACACAAACTTCCAGCCGCTGGCTTTATGACGCCACTTATGCAAGGCTGAAGACCGCACAGCTCGGTTATAACCTGCCTGACAATCTTGTTCGCAGGGCCGGATTGAAAAATGTAAAAGTGTATGCACTTGCGGAGAACCTGCTCACCTTCTATGGGCATAAGGGAATGGATCCTGAACAGTCCATCGAAGGAACTACCTATTACCAGTATCCGCAGATGAAAACCATTTCTGTTGGCTTGCAGGTAGGATTATAATGTAAACAGTAAAAATTGAATCATGAAAAAGAATAATCACTTTCTATATATCGCAGCACTGGTAATCGGGCTGGCCAGTTGCAACAAGCAGCTGGAAACCGCTCCTTCCAATGCTGTGGAAGAAGAAATAGCATTGAAGAATGTAACCAATCTCACCGCCATCTATGAAGGCGCATGGGCATCCAAGATGGATGATTTCTACGGAGGTATATTCGGTAATCCCGGATTCAAAACCATCGCACTGGTGAGCGATGCAATGGCCAATGACGTGAACCTCATCGTTACCAAATACAGTTACGCTCCTATTTACCGGTTCACACAGATCAATGATAAAACACAGAGCCGTGTAAGCGCCATCTGGAACCAGTTGTACAAGCTGATCAACAACCAGAATGTGATCCTCGCCAATGTTGACAGGGCGGAAGGGGACGCCACTGCAAAGAAAGTATTGAAAGGACAGGCCCTGGCGTTGCGTGCGCATCTATATACCACCATCGCTTCTTTCTACCAGTATTCGTATCAGAAAGATTCGCTCACCAAAACAGCGCCAATCTACCTGGAGCCCAGCAACAATTCCACTGTCGGAAACCCAAAGTCCACACTGAAAGAGATCTATACACAGATCTACAAGGATCTCAATGAAGCGTTGCCCCTGTTGGAAGGTTATCAACGCAACGCCAAATACAAGATCAACACCAATGTAGTGTATGGCCTGCTGGCACGTGCCTATCTTTATTCAGGCCGCTGGCAACTCGCTGCCGATGCAGCCACGGAAGCAGTGAAAGGCTTTCCTTTCATGGCTCCTGCCGATTACACTACCGGTTTCAATAACGTGAACAATTCCGAATGGATCTGGGGTCATCCTGAAATTCCCAGCCAGAGCGATGGCAGCTACAGCTTCCACTTCCTGGATGTAACATCGGCCTCTTCCTATTATTATAGTTTCATGGCCGATCCTTTCTTCAGGGAATTGTTCAACGATGGCGATATCCGTAAGACATTGTTCAACTGGGATGGCACAGCAGGCCGTGAAGGTTATCTTCAATACAAGAAGTTCAGGTTCAGGGATGATCAAACCGGGGATCTTGTATTGCTCCGCTCAGCAGAAGCACAACTGATCAAAGCGGAAGGACTGGCAAGGGCCGACAAATTCGGAGAAGCTGCCGATGCGCTCAATGAACTGCGTACTGCCCGTGGCGCAACACCTTTCCTGGGATCCGATAAAGAAGAGCTGATCAAAGAGATCCTCATCGAAAGAAGAAAAGAATTATGGGGCGAAGGATTCGGACTGTCAGATATCATCCGCACACAACAGGCTGTAGTTCGTAAACCTTATGTGGATGGTTCGGGCAATGCCATCAAAGTAACCGTTACACTTTCAGATGGCAGCACTAAATTGGTGCCTGCAAAATATCACTCCGCACTTAAATTTTCTGATGGCAGTAGCTTCGTACCCAATAGCCCTAATTACATTTTTGTAGTTCCGCAATCTGAAGAACAGAACAATCCGAATTTGAACAAATAGAATTGTGAAGGTTCAATAAAACCCAGGGCGTTCCGGTATTATGGAGCGCCCTTTTTTATTGATAAAAATCACCCTCTTTTGTTGACTAAATTCAAACTATTTGTATTTCCATTTCGTAAATTTGAATTGGATACCGAACCATCTACCTCCTCTATTTACACGTATCGCCGACTCAAGGCGAATCATGCCGTTCCACACCTTTCCGCTCCAAATCATCCTTTGTAAAGCTTCTCAGGCAATTCACAAATATCCTTACTGACAAACTTGTATTCCGGTTGTAAGTACCGGTACAGGCAAGCTTTTGAATCAACGGGAATATCCCTACGCATATTCATTGGTGTTATAACCGATGCGGGAACTCTTTTCTCCATTCTGTCACCACAAAGCAACAATTATGAAAGCAACTCTACCCCTGTATATTGCTGTACTCAGCATTATACTCTTCGCAAATCAGAAAGCCCATGCGCAAGCCTGCAGCGTATCCAACATCACCATCAAACTCAACAGTTCCAACAGCAGCGGCGGCAATTGCCAGGTAAATGTGGATATCAGCTGGGACCAGTCGAATAATAACGGAAATAAGTACACGAATGTGCATGTATGGACATCGGCCAATTACCCCAATCCGGCAATCACCTATGCTGCACCTCCAACCCTGGCGCAGTTATCCGGTGCACTGGGCACCATCGTTGTTACCAATCCTACACTCGCATCTCCCACACTGGGCGCCAATTATCCGCCGGCAACTGGTGCAACCATTCTTCCTGCAACAGCTATTGTCAAAACATATGTCAGTGGCACTGGCATAAATACTATCAACCGGTTCACTATCCAGGGTATCAACCTCACCATACCCGGCGCCTGTACCAATGCCACACAGATCATTGCTGATATCTGGAGCAGCAATTCCAACAGCGACAATGGTGTTCAATGTTCCAAACCCACCAATTCATTTTACGTGAATGATCCGCTTGTTAGTGGAAATATAGTTTGCAACCCGCGTACATTCTCTGTCACTATCAGTTCGCAGTCTGTAGCCAAAACGGCTACCTATGAAGTGTATGCAGATGAACCTGTCAACGGTGTGCTGGAAGCCAGTGACCCGCTGGTATTCGCCTCAGGCAGTATCAATATTCCTGCTGCCGGCAATGGCTCGTATACATCTGCCCCTATGGCATTTCCCAATTACGAGAATAAGAACCTGTGGGTTAAAGTGCAGGTGACCGGAGCAACATTTTCCACATCCGCACTGATCGTGAATACTTGCCCGATCCTGCCGGTAACCCTTGCCGGATTTGAAGGAGAGAGACTTTCCGCTAACAAAGTGCTGCTGAAATGGAAGACAGCTACCGAACTGAACAATAAAGGTTTCCATATTCAACGGAAAGCAGCTGGCAATAATTTCGAGACCATTGGATTTATTGCTTCGGCTGCCAAAGACGGTAATAGCAATAACTTACTACAATACCAGTTCACAGACAATAGTCCTTCATCCGCATCCGTACAATACAGATTGATGCAGGAAGATATCGATGGAAGGCAAAGTTTCAGTAAACTGATCATAATCAATGGCAGCAATAGCTCCGGGTTATCTGTTGTGATCTATCCCAATCCCTCAACCGATGGCAATCTCCATATCACATTCAGTGATGCAAGTCCCAAAGACCTGCTTTTGACAGATAATAGTGGCAAAGCAATCAGGTCGGTGAGAAGTCTGACCGGCAGCCAGTACAGTCTGCAAAATCTTAGAACGGGTCTTTATTTTCTCTCTATCAAACACCCATCGTCAGGTGAAACCATCACCCGGAAAATTGTAGTGAAATAGTGGTGTATCAGAAAAGGTGATGGTCAAAAAAATGCCGCATCTGCAAGGATGCGGCATTTCTCAATGAATAATATTGTGGATCAACTGTTCTTGCCAAACACTTTTTTCAGAATATCTGTAGTGCGGGCAACAGGATCTTTACGGATAGCTTTTTCTTCCTGACCAACCTGGTAGAAGATACCGCTCAGCGCTCTTTCAGTCACAAACGCGGAAAGATCGGTATTCACCTTGTTTGTTGCGAATTTATTGTACGTAGTGAACAGATCGCCCCAGTATTTGGTGGCATTCACTTTTGCGAGTGATTTTTCGATCACTGGTTTGAAGGCATTGGTAAGAGCAACAGTGGTTTTGCTTTTGAGATAGGAAGTGGCTGCAGTATCGCTGCCTTTCAGGATGCCGAGTGCGTCGTTGATGGTCATGCTTTTTACAGCATTCACAAAAATTGGCGCAGCGGATTTGGCGGCATCTTCTGCTGCACGGTTAACGCTGAGCACCGCTTTATCCACGAGGCTGCCCATGCCGAGATCGCGCAGTGTTTTTTCCACTTTCTGCGCTTCCTGGGGAAGAAGGATCTTGACGGCTGCATCCTTGAAGAATCCATCCATTGCGGAAAGCTTGGAGGAAGAACGTTCTGCACCCAGGGCCAGCGCTTCCTTCAATCCTGCAATGATGTCGTTGGTAGAGAGCCCGCCAGTGGTACTGCCCGTACTGGTGCCGGTTCCTGTACCGGTCTGGCCCAGGTCTTTCAGGATCTGCTGGGTAGACTCACAGCCTGAAAACAACAGTAAACAGAGAGGTAACACGTAAACATACTTTTTCATCTGGTAGTGATTTGAGTTATCGATTGGACGCCAAAGTTCTACTTTTCCGGCTGCATAATATCAAATAACTTTATTTCATGCAAATATCCGTCTGGGAAAAGGAAAGCTTTTTTGCACCCACCGATGTGACTATCATCGGAAGTGGGCTCGTTGGGCTCTGGTGCGCATGGCATCTCAAGAAAAAAAGACCTGAAAGCCGGATCACCGTGCTGGACCGTGGCGTCATTCCAACGGGAGCCAGTACCCGCAATGCCGGCTTCGCCTGCTTCGGGAGCGTAACAGAACTGATGGCCGATAAAGAAAAAGCCGGTGAAGACGCCATGCTGCAACTGGTTGATATGCGTTTTCGCGGTCTGCAACGAACCAGGAAAATACTCGGAGAAAAAGCCATCGGCTTCCAGTGGAGCAAAGGATATGAACTGATCGCAACTCACAAAGATCCGGGCAAAGCCCTGCTACAGGATCAGATCGATTGGCTCAATGAAAAGATCTCCCCCATCGTCCGCTCCTCTCCCACTTATAAATTCGCCAACCGTAAGATCAAACAATTCGGATTCGGCGCCACCGCACATCTCATCGAAAACAAATTTGAAGGCACCCTGCATACCGGACAACTCTGCCAGCAACTGCTACAGCGCGTTCAGGCATTGGGTGTCACTGTACTTAATTCCATCTCTGTAGATCATTTTGAGAAAGGTCCTGAAGGCGTCAGGATCCATGCATCCTGGCCCGTCGGAAATACAACACAGGATTATACATTCCATTCCAAACAACTCCTCCTCTGCACCAACGCCTTTGCCAGGCAATTACTGCCACAACTCGATGTTCAGCCCGCACGCGGACAGATCCTCGTTACTGCCCCTCTCGAAAATCTCCGCTTCAAAGGCAGCTTCCATTACGATGAAGGCTTCTATTATTTCCGCGACCTCGGCGATCGTATCCTCCTTGGAGGCGCACGCAACAAAGCCTTCCAAGAAGAGACCACCAGTGAAATGGACATCACAGACACCATCCAAAAAGAACTGGAACATTTCCTCACCAACTACCTGCTGCCAGGGCAGACCGTTACCATCGAAGATCGCTGGAGCGGTATCATGGGAATGGGAAGCGAGAAAATGCCAATCATCAGAGAAGTAGAGCCGGGGGTGTGGTGCGCAGTGCGCATGAGCGGCATGGGTGTTGCACTCTCTGCGGTGGTAGGAGAAGATATCTCATCCAAATTATTGAGTTGATTTTTTTGTGAGGGCAAATATTGGGGGTAGGTGAACCGGGCTGTAAAACAAACCAACGCAGTTGGGTTTTCATTGGGCTTTTGTGGTGAGGACGAGCAATGGGAATGCTATGAGGCTTTAACGCTTTTGTTTTGAAGGCCCCGCTCACCTACCCCCAACATTTGCTAAGCCCTATGAATGTGCAACAATAATTTACTATGATGAGTGGAGCTTCTCCTATTTATAGCAGGAAATAGTGCAGCAGACCTGCATGTCTTCATGCGAGCTGCGCACTGAGTGAAAAAGAAGGGGAAAGAGTGCGTCACGCTGAGTAATTGAAACAGGGATGCCTAGGGAAATTTATGAAAATGATAATGATGATGCATTCTACCGAAAAAAGAAATGGTAAAATGCAAAAAGTGAACAATTGCCAATTCAGAAAATAGTAGATAAGAAAAGTCGAAAACGAAAGAGAAAAGACGGATCTAAAGAATAAAGAAATAGAAAGATGCATGCAAACAATAAAATATGCTGAAACCAGCTCTACCACAGCTCCGGGGCCATAGCCCTGAAAGTGATATGAAAAACGGGCCTTGCAAACAAAAGCGATAAAGTTCCATAGCATTACAATCGCCCAATCTTTCCAATCCAAAGCCGATAAGATATCCTCCCGCGGTGGTTTGTTTCACAGCCCGGTTTCATATCCTTTCACGGCGGGAAAATACTTTAAGAATCGGTTACTGAGCGCTGTTAGATACAAATAGTTTCGTCACTTTCGATTTTCCAACTGTGAGGAAATACATTCCGCTTTTCAGTCCGTTCAGCATGATCTTCCCGCCCCTGCTCACTGAGGTTTGCATCACCAGCTGACCGGCATAGTTGCGGATCACAACAGCTTGCCCGTCCAGTTGATGCCCGGTATCGATCTGAACAAAACCATAAGCCGGATTCGGGAACAAGCGCAAACCTGAAGGCAAAGGCAGATGTTCCTCCGGTAAAGCCGGGTACATGGGTGCTGATAATCCTCCTGATTGCAGGAGGGAATGCCTGCTTCCGCTTTCATCAAACAGACTGCGCATCACCGCTGACTGACCTGCCGTGAACATGCTGATACAGGCATCATCCGTGAAATCCATGAAGTTCATATACATATTACCGTTAGGTCCATTGTTGCAGGTGGAAACAATCCCGGATGGACATCCATTGGTACTGCCGCTTTGCGGAGGTGTATCTTCTATGTAGTCGTTCCCACAATCGGCATCGCCCCAGATATGACGAAGGCCCAGCCAGTGCCCGATCTCATGTGTGGCCGTGCGTCCCTTGTTGCAGGGCGGTTGTGCAGTACCGGTAGTACCGAATGCATTGAACGCGATCACCACCCCATCCAGATCTTTACGGATACCGGGGGGACTGCTATATCCTACCAGCCCGCGGGACAGCGGCGCCACCCAGATATTCAGGTAACTGGCAGCATCCCAGGGATCACTGCCGCCACTGGCGGTTGACATGATGCCAGGATCGATGCTGAAAGCACGAACGCCTGTGGCACAACGTACAATGCCCTTTGTAGCCCGGCCCGCAGGATCGGAGCTGGCCAGTTGGAATTCGATCCGGCAATCGGTCGACAATGAACGGAAAGCAGGTGGAATAAAAGATGTGTCGGCATTGAGTTTGCGAAAGTCTTTATTGAGCACTTCAATCTGCGAACGTATTTGCGCTTCGGAAATATTTTGCTGCTCATTATTGAAGAGTACATGCACCACAACAGGAATGCGGATCAGAGGAACTTCGCCGGGCACATCGGAATCGGTCTTCAATGCAGACTGGCGCGGTATGATGGGATTGACAAGTGAAGGATTGGCCCTGCTTGCTTCAAGCAGCAAATCATGGGCGCCACAGGCACGTTGGGCGTGGCCTTGAGGCAACAGCAATAGCAAGCAACAGGAAGCAAGTAAAAAATGTTTCATGGCATCAGCTTTCTTGTGAGGCGGCTGATCCTGTCAACAGGTAAGGAAAAAGCACATTTGAACTTTGGTACGAACCTGCCGGCAGGAAAAACTACCAGGTAAGGATTACAGATGCTGCTCAGCAAATTACCGGCCCGCATCTGCCTGGTTCATACACAGGAGTGAATTTTAGGGGAGATATGCTGATGTAAAGCAAATAAAAGTTTCCGGATAATGCAAGTACCACAATGTGGGTACGGCTTCCCACCCTTCACTGCCTCTGATTTTTCACTTTTTACTTGATCCCAAAACACTATTTTTGACAATACAGATCAGAATCATATGATGAAAAAAATTGTTTATAGCTCACTGTTGATCACAGCAATTGCCAGCAGCTGCAATAATAACGATACCCAATCGGGATCAGAAGGCACCAACGTGGAAGCAGGAACTCCCCGTTTGCAGTACACAGTAGTGAACGCATATCCGCATGATACCAATAGTTTCACACAGGGATTGACCATTTACAATGGACAACTTTATGAGTCCACCGGTAGCCCGGACCCCGCTATTCCCAATAACGGCTCCTGGATCGGCACAGTTGATATCACTACCGGCAAAGCAGATCATAAAGCAACACTTGCCAGGGAACATTTCGGCGAAGGCATGACCATCCTGAACGATAAAGCTTATTATATCACCTGGCAATCCAAAACTGGTTTCGTTTACCAGTTGCCCGACTTCAAAAAGATCAGGGAATTCAGTTACAACAGCGATGGATGGGGACTCACCAACAACGGCACCAGCCTGATCATGAGCGATGGCACCAACAGGATCTACTTCTACAGTCCTGATTCCATGAAACTGCAGAACATCATCAGTGTAAACGACCACAACGGCCCTGTGCCCAATATCAATGAGCTGGAATTCATCAACGGCTTCATATATGCGAACCAGTGGGAAACACCGTATATACTGAAGATCGATCCGGCAAGTGGCAAAGTGGTTGGGCAACTCGACTTCACCAACCTCGTGAACGAAGCACGGGCGGCTTATCCCAATGCAGACGTATTGAATGGCATTGCATTCGACAGTACCAATGGTAAGATCTTCATCACCGGTAAAAAATGGCCGAAGCTGTACGAGATCAAACTACAATAACTGTCAATGAAACACCTTATCCCTGTAATGATTCCCGTACTGTTTATTATCGCAGGTTGTTTCAATCCGGAATCAGCCGGGCATCAGGGCAAGAAGGATAGTAGCAGTCCGGCAGAGCCCGTAAAAATCACTTATACTATAACGGTCACCCTTCCACACGATACCAGCTATTTCACGGAAGGACTGGAATATTACGATGGTAAGCTCTGGGAATCTTCAGGCGGCAATATGACGGAAAGCCCCTACCCGTCTGTAATTGGAGTAGTAAATACCAAAACAGGGAAAAACGATCCGCATGCAGTGCTGGATCGTAGAAAATATTTCGCAGAAGGTATTACCTTCTTCAATAATAAAATGTACTGGCTCACGCTGGACAATGGCCTCGGTTTCGTGTACGATGCCACTACTTTCAAACAACTCAAAAGTTTCAAACTTCCCTCTCTGGAAAAAAAAGGCTGGGGACTGACGCACGATGCACATCACCTCATCATGAGCGACGGCACAGACCGGCTGTACTTCCTCCATCCCGATTCACTGAACCTGGTGAAATATATCAAAGTGTCCGATCATAACGGCCCCATCAACAACCTGAATGAACTGGAATTCATCAACGGTTATGTCTACGCCAATCAATGGCTCACTACCTGGATACTCGTTATCGATCCGGCAACAGGTATTGTAAAAGCGAAGATCGATCTGGAGGAATTGCAAAAAGAGGCCGATCAAAAAACGGCGGAGAGACGGGAACTCAATGGTATTGCCTACAACCCGGCTACAGATCGTTTGATGATCACCGGTAAGAAATGGCCCATGATGTATGAGATCACATTGAACAGCTGGTTCAGGGAACCCTGATCATCAGGGTCTGATCACATAGATCAGGGAACTGCAACGGGAATGATTGCCCTTTCCGGCCTTGAGGTTGGAGCGCAGCCCATTGATGAATCCTTTCATCAGGCTGGCTTTTCCATTTTTATATTTTTCGCTGAGCATACTTACATAGAAACTGTCGAACCACATGGGCCGGAGGCTGTCCAGTCGCAGATCATGATTCTTCAGGAGTGTTCGCATGGAAGCGGGAGAGAAATGATAGAGATGTCTCGGCACATCGTAAGCGGCCCAGAAGCGGCCATAGAGTTGTGCATCGAAGCTGGTATAGTTCGGCACTGCCACCAGCAGTACGCCGCCTGGCTTCAGTAATTTTTTCAATTGCGCCATGTAATCCTGCAGGCGGTGCACATGTTCCAGTACATGCCACATGGTGATCACATCAAAATGTTCCTGGGGAAGATCGAAGAGCTCACTGGTATCCAGGAGCGCAATACCATTTTGTTCTTTTGCCACCTGTCTCGCTCCCGGATCGGGTTCCAGACCGATCACCTGCCAGCCGCTTTTTTTCATGAAAGCCGCGAATGTACCCGTACCTGCGCCGATCTCCAGCAATTGACCGGTAGTCCGGTTGGTGGTGGTCTGCAGCAATTTTCGTTTACTGCGCAACGTGATATTCCGGACCATCTTATACAATCTGTTCACCAAACCCTTACTGGTATTGGTATGCGAAATATAGCTGTCTGCCTTGTAAAAAGGCCCGATATGGGCTTCGTCAGGTACCTGCTGTGTGAAGCGGAGCGTACAGGAAGCACATTCCCAGATACTGAAACTGTTTCCGGAAACTGTATAATCTTTGGCGGTCAGCGCTTCGCGGATAGCGGTGGCGCCACAAATTGGGCAGTTGGTATAATTGATAACGGAATCCATTTTTATAAAACCAGGGTGCAAAGAAAGAGTTTTTCTTTACTTTATTACTTTTTGATTTCTATACGTTGCTGGTTGCCCAGTGAGGAGATATTGAACCCTTTTTTGTAAAAATGGAAAAAGGCTGCGCTCAATGCAATGGCGCCGATGATGAGGGCGTAGATCCACCAGCTATCCTTTTCGCGGTGGACAGTTTCTTCGGCATAAATCTCTCCTTCCTGGTGAATGATCTCTTTCGTCACTTCACGATCACCAACCAGCATGGTAGCATGCGTATGCGTACGTACGATCCTCACTGCGGGTGCAGGCTCTTCGTAAGTGGGAATAGCGCCGGCAGACTGAAAGGAGATCTCTCCGGAGGGGTCTTTCCTGAAAGAACCAACCCCGGGCCACAGTTCCTCATTATCATTGCGAAGACGGCTGCGGAGATCATAAGCCCATTCGTTGTACCACTTGATGGCCTCATAATCGGCTATGTCTTTCTGCTGCGCCAGGTAAGTGAAGAAGTCCTTATCAGGTGCATCGAAGTATTTGTCGAAACGAAAATGATAACCGGGAGGCAGGATCCTTTTGTTCACAAAATCGGTCTGTGCCGGGATACGCTCAATGTAAATGGTACCCAGACCAGGGATGGACAGGCTCTTGTTCTGCAATAAATAACTGGTCAGCACTTCCGTCATGTGACGTTGTTTAAAGTTGCGAAACAACAGTATTTTGTTGTGAAATCAAAATCATTTCTGGTTGAAAGAATAAGTAATCCCTCCCAACAGGTTAAACCCAAAGACCTCGTACTGATTCCAGCGCTGGTACTTATTGTTCAGGATATTATTGAACTGCACCCAGAGATTAAGATTCCTGGTAATACGAAATTCTGCTCCTGCATTGAGATCGAACCCGGCCTTGTTCTTATAATCATCTCCTCCCCTCAGGTACCTGGCGCCATCCCAGAGCCAGAACTCGGTACGGAGCATCAGGTCTTTCATCGCCTGCCAGTGCAGGCCTGCATTGAGCTCAACCGGGATCATGCCCCAGGCTTTCTTTTCCACTTTCATATTGTAGTAATTGGAAAAAGTGAAACCGGCCTTTGCCCCAAACTGCTCGCCTACATTGTAAGCAGCTTCGGTATGCAAACGGATGGCATTGAACTTGGGCTCATAGTGGATGAGGAAGGTCTTACCATCGATATCATCATTCACAAACAGGGGCTGATTGCGCAGCGTCAGCAAACTGAATTTTGCAGAGTAGCTGAAATGGTTGCCCACAGAGCCTTTCAAACCAGCAAATCTTTCCTCGATACGGGTATTGTACATGCTGTCTGGTTGCGCCAGCCAGGGATTGATACTGGCAAAGCGCTGGTAGCTTCCTTTCTCATAATAACCTAGCCATCCGAGTTGCAGGGTGAACTGCTTGTCGTTGGTAGTGATATCGGCCATGATATTGGGCAGCATATGGAAATTCTTCTGGTCCCAGCTGGGAATGATCCCGCCCTGGATGAAGAGATTATCTGATTTATACTGAAGCGCGGCATTCACCATATAAAGGTTATTGCTTTGCTTGAGTGATGGCATGGAAAGCGCAGTATTCTCTTCCCTTTCATAACGGGTCAGGTCAGCAGTGGCGCCGAGCTGGAAGGCGAAATCTTCCCCGAAAGTCTTTTCCAACGGCAGATTCAATACAGTATTGGTTTCCTTTCCTTTTACGGAATGATTATCGCCGAAGGAACTGATTTTTAGATTCGGATGATAATTCAGTCCGAATTCCGTGGGCTCGATATTACGGAGATCAACTCTTCCTTCGATGGTTTGAAAACGCTGACGGAGGTCCTTCTTGTCGAACACCAGTGTTTTGGGTTCGTAGCCGTAGAGATAATAATCATCGCTCTTGAAACCCAGGCGGGCATTAACTTCCAGGTTGTTATTGGTTTTGTAGGTCATTGCTGCGCCTACACTGGTCATGCTGTTCTTTTGAAAATCCAGGCTGCCCTTGCTGGTATAATGATCTGCAAAAACATTGAAGAATGTATTCTTGAAATCACCAAAACTGAAACCTGCCTTCACATAGGGCTGGTGCACGTTGCCGATGCCAACCTTGATGAAATTGCTGTACTGCCAGGCAGTGATGGAATCCATCTCCAGCGCCATGGGCTTCAGTTCAGCCGGCTGATAGGTGAAGAAAAGATTTTGCACCGGAATGGAATAGCTCATCCTGGGTTTGGATGTGTCCACTGCCGGAGGGGCTGCATTGAAATTGATCTTGGCAGCCTCGCGCAGTACCGGTTTGAAAGTACTGGTGATATCGATGGACTTGCGTTTGGTGGTGTCCTGCGCCTTTGAAAGCACCGGCATTACCGAACAGCATACGATGAATGATAAGAGGGCTATATTGGTTCTTTTCATTGTAATCAGTTGTTGATCTTACTGTTTTTCTTCTCCTCGATGATGGTTTCATCCAGTTTGCGTTGCGCTTCCTTTCGGAGTTCCTCGATGCGCGCATTCTCTACAACACTCTGGAAAGTGGCTTTGGCATTGAAGTAATCCTGTTGGTTGAAGTAAATATCCCCTAACAGGATATAGGCTTTCGTAACCCAGTTTTCGTAAGAACCGGATTTGTTGATCACTTCAAAAGCGGCTTTCTCGGCATCTTTCATCCTGCCTTCGCTGAACATGCAACTGGCGATCTCATAACGGGCTTCTGCACCATAGGCAGATTTGCTGAGCGATACCACTGTACGGAATTGCGTAATGGCCTGATCACACTGGTTATTGTTCTGGAAAGATTTGGCAATGGCCATATTCGCCATCGTTTTATCATCGGTACCGATACCTTTCTGACTGAGAAGATCACGCGCATTCTCCACGGCATCGCTCCATTTCTTCAACTGGTACTGGCTGCGAAGCAGGCCACGCATGGCTTCCAGCTTATTCTCCTGTGAAGTGGCGAAATCCTTGAGACGGGTGAAATACTTCTCGGCCTTTTCGTAATTTTTGAGATCGAAGAAATTCAGACGGGCTGCATTCAGCAGGGATTTCTCACCGTACTTGTGCGGAACGCGGTCCGCCAGTATTTCGTAACCGGCAACTGCTTTTGCCCAGTCTTTTTGGTTGAAATAGATCTCACTCTTATAGTACAATGCTTCCAGAGAATGTTTTCCTTCAGGGAACCTGGTTACATAATCTTCAAATGCTTTGGCGGCGGCGGAGAAATTACCGTTATTGAATTGCACTTCTGCTGCCTGGTATGCAAGTTCTTCTTCCTGGCTGCCGCTTACTTCCTTGCCCATGCTGCGGGCAAAGTTCACGTACTCGTTGGTCTTACCCTGTTCCACGTAGATGGTGCGTGCATTTTCCAGCGCCGCATCAGATTCCACGGAATTGGGGAACTGTTTGATCACAGCCGTATACTGGTTCAGCGCTTCTGTATTGTTATCGAGATTGTAATAGGCGATACCCAGCTTCAGATAAGCCTTGGGCTTGAGCGAAGAATTGGGATCGGACACAACATTTTTCAAATAAGGGATCGCTTCGCGGAATTGTTCGCCAGCCAAATAAGTGGTGGCGATCTCCATATTCGCATCACTCACCAGCGATGATGCTGGATATTTCCTGCTGATGCCGCTGAGCAGGTTGATCTTCTCTTTACCACTGTTCACCCCGGCGATCATAGCTTTCTGAAAAGTGGCGTAATCGCTTTGAGGCCAGGAATAGTCGAGTACCTTGTTGTACATGTCCTGCGCTTTTTTGTAATCGCGGCTCATGTAATAGCAATCGGCTGTGCGCACGTAGGCGTCCTGTTCCAGTGGTGATGAATTGAGCCTTGGTGTTGATACCACCTGCTCGAAGAATCCCTGCGCCTGTTTATAATTCTCTTTTCTCAGGTAGGCATAACCGAGATTGTATTTTGCATTCAGCGGACTGGCTTCTCCTTCCACTGCGCCGGACTTGAGATAGTTGAAATAGTACTGGATGGCATCGTCCGTTTTATTGAGACGATAAGCGATCTCTCCTTTCCAGAACTGTACGTAAGGCAGTACGCTGCTGTTTTCCGGCAGGGCTTCTGCGCGGGTGAGCAGTTCATTGGCAGTTACGAGCATTCCATCATTGATGAGCTCGGTTGCGCGGCCGTAAAGTATTTTCGGATAGAGTCTCCTGGCATTGGGCGAAGGGTTCTTTACTCCTTCCAGCAGCGCCAGGGCATCTTTGTAATTGTTGGTATTGGCCAGCACATTGATCAGCAGTTCGCGGGCTTCCGCATTGTATTCAGACTGCGGATAGGCAGCCAGGAATTTCTGCAGTTCGGTAAGGGCCACATCCTGGTAGCCGAGCTCGAAGGAGAGCTTGGCGTAATTGAAGGTGGAGATCTCTTTTTGTTTCGCATTGCTGCTGTTGGTGGCGCAGATGAAGAAGGCATTGCGCGCATTGGCCTTCTGACCGGTTTTCAGGTATGCATCACCGAGAAGGTACATTGCGTTCTGCGCCAGTGAGTCCTGGTTACCGCTGATCTGTTTGAAACCATCGATGGCTTTATTGAGGTTGTTGGCCTGGTAGTAGCAGTAGCTGAGCTCATACACATCTTCTCTCCTCACCTTATCGGATTTGGTGACGTAGGTCTCGAGATAAGGAAGGGCTTTGGCATATTCCTTTTTCTCGAAATAAGCATGCCCTACTATCTGGCGCATTTCGAGATCATAGTAGAGATTGCCTCTTTTGAGTTTGTTCTCTGCATATTCCAGCGCTTTGTCTTTTTGACCGAGCGCATAGTAGATATTGGCGATATAGTAAGGCACTACCTGTCCGTATTGCGGATGGTCTTCCACAATCCCGAATGCGTCCAGCGCCTTGCGATATTCCTTATCGTTGAAAGCGAGGAAGCCGTAGTAATAGTTTGCATCGATGTAATTGGGATCGTCCTTCATTTGCCGGATGGCATCGAATAAGGGTTTTGCCTTATCGAATTGTTTGGCATTGAAGTAGGCATAGCCCTGGTGGAATTTGAGATCGGCAATTTCACGGTTGCTGAGGTTCTCGATATTGGTGGCTTCGTACTGTTCGAGCGCTTTTGCATAATCGCCCTGCCGGAAATAATATTCGGCCAGATGAAAGCTCATCATTTGTACGCGGGAGTTATTATCTTCCAGATCAATGAAGTCCCGGGCTTTTTCTACCGCGCCGCGCTCATTCTGTTTGAGGGCGCAAACGGTTGTATAGTATTTTATTTCCTGGGCAGTGATTGCCTGATCAGTGCGGTCGTGATCGCGCAATTGTAACTGAAGATCTTTCAGTATGGGATAGGCAAGGCTGTATTGTTCGCGCTGGAAAAATTCTTTTGCCTGCTTGAATGTACCCTGAGGGTCATTGATAAATCTCGTTTGCTGGGCAATAGAACCTTGAATGGAAAGAGCCAGGACGCAAAAGGCTGTGATTTTTTTCATTCCAATATCCGTTTGAAATAGAGGACAACAGTGTAAATACTATTGTAACGTGGTAAAGATTCTAAATATTTTATCTTCAACCAAACATCGTTCCAAACACCTGTGGATAAGTGTCAGGATTAACATTTCTTTTTCATTATGTATTACAAAAACAAAACCACTACTTTTGGAAACTGAAAAATTTTCAATCTTATGAGCAAACTGATGTCTACCAGTTACACAACTGGTTCCTTTAACCTCGCCACTTTATTGATGCGCCTCAGCTTCGGCGCACTGATGATCAACCACGGTCTGCAGAAATTCAAGGCCTTCGATGCCATTAAACCAAAATTCATGAGCCTTTTCGGATTGGGCCAGGGCTTCACATTGGGTCTGGTGATATTTGCCGAAGTGATCTGCGCTGGTCTGGTGCTGATCGGATTGTTCACACGTTTTGCTACCATCCCTGTGATCATCGTAATGTGCGTTGCCCTCTTTATGGCGCATAAAGGTTTGATCTTCGGCGAAGGTGAAATGGCAGCACTCTTTCTTTCCGGTTACCTGGCCCTCCTGATTGTTGGTCCCGGTAAGATCAGTGTTGATGGAATGGCAGGCAAATAAGAGATATCTATGTACATCACTTCAACTCCCATCCGTGTACGTTATGCCGAAACTGATCAGATGGATGTAGTCTATCACGGCAACTATGCCCAGTACTTTGAAGTAGCCAGGGCAGAATCCATCCGTTCATTGGGCTTTACATATAAAGACATGGAAGCGGCGGGCGTGATCATGCCCATTGTAGAACTGCAATGCAAGTTCTTGCGCCCCGCCCATTATGACGACCTGCTCAGTGTAAAAACAACCTTGAGAGAACTGCCGGTGAACCATCGTATAGAATTTCACCAGGAAGTATTCAATGAAGCAGGTAAATTGCTCACCGTTGGTCATGTGGTATTGTATTTCCTGAATGCAACCACCCGTGAGAAAACGGTGATGCCGGAGCAGCTTCGTCAAAGACTGGAGCCTTTTTTCAACGGCAATGCCTGATCGAAGGTTGTATGATGGGAGGAATGAATTAATATTTACTTAATCGATGCAGGCTTGCATTCATACGCGAAATCTTTTTTCTTTGCACCATCCAATACCTGAAAGACCTGTCCAAATCCAGAAAAACCGATCCAGATCCTGAAAAACCAACAGAGAAAACCGGACCTCGGAAAACCCATTTCCAAAACGTCCTTTGAAAAACATCCCACGGATGTTTTTCTTTTTTTATCCCTACTTCAATACATCCAGCACTTTATAGATCTTCTTCACGGTCTCACCCGATCCTCCATTGTAATTGTTGATGATGATAGCAAAAGAATATTTCGTTCCATCCTTTGCAGTATGATAACCCGCAAAAGCGCGGCTGCCTCCGATGGAACCACTCTTCATCTTCATGCCGTTGTATAACGGTAATGAATAGTAGAAACTGTTGTACCAGGGGCGGCCTTTTGCAAATTGCAAAACGCGCACCAGGGCATCGGTAGTAACGCGGTTCTGTGGAGAGAGACCACTGCCATCCATGATATTGATGGCTCCTTTTTCGATGCCTCTCTCCTGCCAGAAATTGCGCAGCAGGCTGGCGCCGTCATCGGTATTGCCGTTTCCATTTTTTTCGAAAGCGATCCTTTTCAGCAACGCTTCGCCAAACAGGTTCACGCTTTTCTGCAGGAACCAGTAATTGATGCTGTCAAATGTTGGCGAAGCAATGGAATCCAGAACTGCTGTAGGTTTCCGGAGAGGCTGCCCGGAAAGGTAAGCCCCGGATGCAGTCTGTACTTTACCGCTGAATTTGATGCCACCCTGTACCATTTTCGATTTGAGTGTTTCACCAAAAACGAGTCCGGGATGCGGCATGGAACCGGAGATAGTGAAACTCTTTTCATTGGCAGGAATGGTGCCTGAAGTAAATGCCCTGCTGCTGTAGGGGGCTGCGAAAATATATCCGTTATCGCCACTACCCTGTTTGCCCACACGAATATCATTGATGAGTTGAAGATTCGGGATGGAGGGTGAGATATTTTTTACCGTGGTGAGGCCGCCGCAGCAGTCGCCGGCTGATAATGTGAGATCGTATTGGTTCTCGTGCCAGTTGATACCCCAGCATCCTGCGCCATAATAGTTTCCCATATCTGTCCAGATCCAGCCACCGGGCAGCGGGTCCTGCGTATAGGAATGATCATCGATCCAGATATTGCCTTTGATGGTATGGATCTTATGTTTATGAAGAATGGAAATGATCTCGTCCATTATTGCTTTTTCTTTGGTGGCAGCCCATCGCCAGCTGCCTGCAGTGGGATCGCCTCCGCCCACAACAAACAGATCGCCATTTAATACGCCCTGTTGCACTGGCTGATCACGCGCTATCCGGGTATAGAACCTGAATTGTTGTCCTAATAATTCATAAGCAGCAGCACTGGTGAAAAGCTTTTGCGTACTGGCCGGCGCAAGGCCCGTCTGTTCCTGCCTGCCGAATACCTGCTCACCTGTTGTGGTGTTCACTACACAGAGACTGATGATGGCATGCTTGAATGCAGGATCTGCTTCCAGCTGAACAATGGTTTCTTCGAGTTTCTGAGCAACGGACTGGGCATTCACCTGCACACACAAATTCAACAGGAATGCTACATAGAGGATCTTCTTCATGCGATGTTCGATTACAACATGAAAATACAGATTTGTGACTACCTTTGAACCCAATTATTCAAATCTATGCAGCAGGTATTTGCCTCTATCATCACCATCGGAGATGAACTACTGATTGGACAGGTAACGGATACGAATAGTCCATGGATGGCACAGGAACTCAACAAGACCGGCATTTGGCTCAAAAGAAGAGTGGCTGTGGGTGACCTGAAAGAAGAGATCGTACATGCGCTGGACGAGCAGAGCAAGGATTGCCAGATCATCATCATGACCGGCGGCCTCGGCCCTACTGCAGATGATATCACCAAGCAGGTACTCAACGATTATTTCGGTGGGAATATGGTCACAGACCAGCGGACCCTGGAGCATATCAGATATCTTTTTGAAAAAGTATACAGGCGGCCCATCATCCAGCGCAACCTGGAACAGGCCGATGTGCCCGATGTTTGTACCGTACTGTTCAATGAACGCGGTTCCGCACCCGGTATGTGGTTTGAACGGGATGGAAGGGTGTTTGTATCGCTTCCCGGTGTGCCGCATGAAATGAAAGGACTGATGCTCAAAGAAGTGTTGCCCCGCCTGCAACAGCATTTCACCATGCCCTTCATCAGCCATCGCACCCTCCTCACTGCCGGCGTAGGCGAATCTTTCCTGGCAGAGATGATCAAAGATTGGGAAGCACAACTACCTCCGCATATAAAACTGGCGTATCTTCCACATTATAGTATGGTGCGCCTCCGCATCACCGGCTCCGGAGCATCGAAAGAAAAACTGGAAAATGATCTGGACCAGCAGTTCGCTCAACTGAAACAACTGGTGGCAGAACATATGGTGGTGGATGAAGACAAACCGCTGCAACAGGTAGTGGGCGATCTGCTGAAACAACGCCATAAAACGATGGCAACCGCTGAAAGCTGTACTGGTGGCTATATTGCGCACCTGATCACCAGCATTGCCGGAAGCAGCGACTATTTCAAAGGCACTGTTGTGAGTTATGCAAATGAAGTGAAAGAAAATGTGCTGAAAGTATCGCATGATACACTGATACAGGATGGCGCAGTAAGTGAATCCACCGTGCGCCAGATGGTGCAGGGAGCATTGATCACACTCAACACCGATTTTGCCGTGGCCACCAGCGGCATCATGGGGCCAGGAGGCGGATCAGAGACCAAACCTGTGGGAACTGTATGGATCGCCGCAGGAAATAAGGATGAGATCGTTACGCAATTGTTTCATTTCCGGTTCGACAGGGCCAGGAATATTGAAATGGCGGCCATCAACGCCCTCAACCTCTTGAGAAAGTTCATAGCAAGCCATTAGAGTGCGAACAGTTGTTAGCAAAATCATTACCTTTGGCCCGACAATTGATCAAACCAAGAATCATCAAAACAATAAAACCTCCGATCAACTATGGCAGTTGTTGACTTAATAATGCCTAAACTGGGTGAAAGTATCATGGAAGCCACCATTCTGAAGTGGCATAAACAACCCGGTGACCCGGTGAAAATGGATGAAACCGTATTGGAGATCGCCACCGATAAGGTAGACAGTGAAGTGCCATCCACTGCGGAAGGTGTGATTGAAGAGATCCTGTTCAATGTAAATGATGTGGTGCCCATCGGTACTGCCATTGCGCGTATCCGCGTTGGCGCTGCCGAACCTGCCCAGGCTTCTGCTGCTCCTTCTGCGCCTGCTGCCGGCGATGCACCTGCCGCTGCTGCAGTGGAAACAGCCCCCGCCGTAGCCGTGCAAACACAAACCGCCACTGCTGCTGCAAGACCAGCCTCCAACGGAACTGCCAACAGATTCTATTCACCGCTCGTGCTCAATATCGCCGCCAGCGAAGGCGTTAGCATGGTTGATCTTGAAAATATTCCAGGCACCGGCAATGAAGGCCGTGTGACCAAGAAAGATATCCTGGCATTTGTGGAAGCCAGAAAATCCGGCAAGACCATTTCTACGCCGGTAACAGTTACGGACAACCGGAATGCTGTAGCTCAGCCTGCCAGCAAAGCAGATGTGATTGCCACTTCTACGGATAACCATGTGGTTTCTTATTCCGGCAATGCAGAGATCATCGAGATGGACCGCATGCGCAAACTCATTGCAGAGCATATGGTGCGCAGCGTTCATACCAGCCCACACGTGACCAGCTTCACCGAAGCCGATGTTACCAATATGGTTCTCTGGAGAGATCGCGTCAAGAAAGAATTTGAAAAGAGAGAAGGAGAGAAACTCACTTTCACTCCGCTTTTCATTGAGGCGATCGTTCGCTGCCTGAAAAAATACCCCTGGCTCAACAGCAGCCTGGATGGCAACAAGATCATCGTGAAGAAAGATATCAATATCGGAATGGCCGCTGCCCTTCCTTCCGGCAATCTGATCGTTCCTGTGATCAAGAACGCTGATCAGCTGAACCTGGTTGGACTGAGCAAACAGGTGAACGGTCTGGCGAATGCCGCACGCAATAACAAGCTGAAACCAGACGATACACAGGGAGGCACATTCACCCTCACCAATGTGGGCACATTCGGCAGCCTGATGGGAACCCCCATCATCAACCAGCCGCAGGTAGCCATCCTGGCTGTAGGCGCTATCAAGAAACGTCCGATGGTGATTGAGACAGCGCAGGGCGACAGCATTGCCATCAGGCATATGATGTACCTGAGCATGAGCTATGACCACCGTATCATCGACGGAGCACTCGGCGCCACTTTCCTCAACGCCGTTGCCAAAGAACTGGAACAGTTCGATCCGGCGAGAACCATCTAGATTTGTTTGTGTTACTTGCTATACAAGCTGCCTCCGCACAGGGGCAGCTTTTTTTGGCGCTCACCTTTTTTGAAAGCATATTCTGTTGTACGAAAAAAGAGCCTCTGCCAGAGGCTCAATATTTGACTCACCTGCATACGAAGAAAAGATCAATCACAGAGCGTGCCTCCCATTTGAACAATGATTTTCTTCGCCTCTTCCAGGTTTCGAATATACCAGGAGAACTTACTGATATCCGGAATTGAATTATCCCGCTCTACATGCTTTTGGTATAAAGGATATTTTTTGTAATCCTCATTGGTATGTTCTTTTGCTTCAGGGAAATTCATAAGCTATTTATTTTTTGATGTGATACAGATCTATTTTTTTACTGCAATAAATGCCTGATAGTTGATACCAGCTTGAATTGGCCCCGATACTCCATCATTGATTCCATAAACATGAAAATGCTCTTCAATCTCATTCAGATTAGCATTGATGCCCATCTGGTACAGCCTGGTCCGCACCGGAGTAGCGCCTTTTGCAAAAACAACGAACTTTTTGTGGTCCTCGTTGAATGCAAGGACCGTAGCAGCAACCGTTGCTAAAACCTTATCACGGTCCCCGTTATTGGAAACAGACAAATGATTAGGGTTACTGGCCCCATCACAATTATCTCCAAAATCAAGGTTATAAATATCGAATCCGTTGAAAAAGCCCACTTTAATATACCTGACTACTTTTCTGATGATCCCGTTGGGACCATTACTTTCAAATGCAAAAACCTCATTGTTCTCATCGGCCCGGAAGGCATATTTTTCCAGATGCATTCAATCAAATTTTGGGTAAGGCAAATCAATAGCGTAATGCCTGCTGCATGCATATATGAATAAGCTTAGACTTAAGCATAAATACAAGCAAATGCATTCATTGCTGAACTGGTTTTGAACGTCTGGTTTTGTGTGATGTGTGAATCCTGAAGTGGTAATTGGCGTAGCGTGTCAGAAAATGTACAATCAAATGTACAACAATTTCCCAAAAAAATACATCACCAAAAAAAAATTTCCAGGTGATGTATTAAGATCGGTTGTTGATTACTGTTAGTTGTCAATAACTCACTCTCTCAAACAGTATCTTCTTTCCTCCCTTCCTGTAATGAATAATGAAGATCTGATCATACACGGTCTCAGGCAGATCGCCATCTACTTTTGTTTCTCCCGCCAGTCCATTGGCAATATCATCGATGGTATTGCTATGACCAACTATCAGCGTGTTCCTCTTCAGCAGTTTCATTTGCTGAATGAAAGCTGAATCAGGCCTGGGGCCATAAATTTGCACAGGAATATTCATGAGTTTACTGAGTGGCTCCGCGGTAGACCTCGTGCGGATGGTATTGGTGGAATAGATATGGCGAATATTCTTGTCGTGCAAAACCTTTTTCAATGCATCGGCCCGCTGCAATCCCATTGTACTGAGCGGCGGATCATTAGGAGTGTTCATCACAGGGCCATCCCCGGGAACGGCTTTCTCGGCATGCCTGACCACATAATAGGTATGGGAGCAGCCTGTCAGCATCATGAACAGGAACACAGTTGGTAAGCATTTCATGTAGGTTGTTTTGATTAAGTACTTCCTGAAATTAATAATCTCCGGAACATTCCAGTATTAATTTTTCATCGTCTGCCTGAGGCCGGCAGCTCTTTTCCAACAGCTTGAAAATCTCGCATTTTTTCCGTAAATTCAGGTTAGTACTCCCTAAATGGCTCGATTATGAAAACACTCTCCGAAACCTGGTTCGCCGAAGGATACGTGGATTTTGAGCTGAAAAAATACACCCTGCTCGCCTATCTTCAGGAAGTGAACAAGTATTTCAATGAGAATAAGCTCTACCCGCAGCTTTCTGATGTGATCTTCCATTATGAAAACCTGGTAGCCCTCCGCAACAACAAGAAATACCTGCAGGAACAATTTCCCAAACGACTGACAGGCGTACAACTCCAGCAACTGCAACTGCTTTACGAACAGATCATCGAAGATGATGAACTGATGCAGGAACTGGAAGACATCATCAATTACTCCGCCACGGAAATCCAAACCACCATCAGCAGCGGCACTGCCATCTACGAGTTCGTGGAGGAAAAGCTCACCATCTTCCCCGTAGGATTGGTGCCACTCGACAGCAATGAAGGCTATTTCTTCCTCAGCGAAGGGAGGCGTCGCAATACCCGTGTATATCAGTATAAGCTCAGCATCTTCGAGAAGCACGATGAAAAATTCAGGTCCATCAAAACAGAATACCTCGATGAATGGTCCCGGAGCATCGCCAACTCTTATGAGAACATCAAATCTGAGCTTCTGCGCCTGCGCAAAGGACTTCCTAACCCTGCCGTATATTCGATCGAAACAGATCTCAGTTTCCCGGTGGATGAAACCCTTCTGCCTGTTGCCAAAAGAAGTTTGGTAAGATACCTGTCCACCGCAGCATAACGTCCATCAACATCTGTCAATAAAAAAGGGATGCAGTCAATGCTGCATCCCTTTCACATATCATAAAAGCAATCAGAAGCCTGCTTTTGTACTATTGCTGGTTTCAGTGCCAGTACCCCAGTCGATACCCTTCTCTGTGGCCGGAACACCTTCTGTCATCCATTTGGGTGCGGGGGCTCCTTTCAGGTAATGATCAAAGAACTGGCCCAGGCGGATACTCAAATCCTTGCGGTTCCTTCTTTCCACCAGGTTATGATCTTCACCGTTGTACTGCAGCATCCATACTTTCTTGCCCAGCCTGCGCAAGGCAGTAAAATATTCGATGCCCTGGTACCAGGGAACTGCACCATCCATATCATTGTGCATGATCAGCAGCGGCGTATTCACTTTGTTGGCGGTGAACAACGGAGAGTTCTTGATATAAAGATCCTGTCTCTGCCACAAGGTAGCGCCAATACGGCTTTGCGTGCGTTCATACTGGAATTGCCTGTTCAGTCCGCTTCCCCAGCGGATGCCACCATATGCGCTTGTCATATTCGCTACAGGAGCGCCGGCGCCGGCAGCAGCAAACATATTGGTGCGTGTAACAAGATAGGCCACCTGGTAGCCGCCCCAGCTTTGACCCTGGATAGCCATTTTGGTAGAGTCCACAAATGGCAGCCTGGCGAGCATCTTCGCGGCAGACACTACAGAGTTGTAAGCGCTTTCACCTGGCTGACCATTCTTGTACCAGATATTCGGATCAAACACCAGGTAGCCATTACTCACGAAATAAGGAATATTCACAACCGAAGCGCTCGGAGCCGGTGCACGATAATTGTACAGGTTATCCGCATTGCGTTCGTAGAAATAGAAGATCACGGGGTACTTCTTTTTGGGATCGAAGTTCTCCGGCTTGAAGAGCAGTCCTTCAGATTCCTTTCCATCGAACATTTTCCATTTCATCAGTTCAACAGTCAGCCAGTTGTAATCTTTCTGTTGCGGGTTGATATCGCTGAGTTTGGTGAAGTTCTGCAGATCGGACGACACATTCAAATTCATTGGCTCCCTGATGTCCATCATACCGAGCATATATATTTCCGCATCTTTTGCTTTCGCGCTAAATACCATGCCATAAGGTCCCATATAGAGTTTTACAGGATCTCCGTGCACATCCAGTTTCTTTGTGAAATAACCACCATACTTGCTGGTGTGGTCAAAGGCCTCGAAGAGCAGTTGCTCGTTTAGTTTCACAAAGCGGGCTTCCCTATCGGTAGTGAGTATGCGCAATTCGATCTTGTTCTTTTTACCAAAACCATTCGTGATATTGACAGGTGCTGCCTTGCCGGTAGGGTCGATCTGCCAGATATCATAGCGGTCATAGATCAGTACAGCCTCATCATTCTCCAGCCATTTGGCGAAGCCGAAATTACCGGGATCATCGGGGTGATCATCTTCATCGTCCCAGAAACGGGTGGTGGTTATTTTGGAAGTGAGGTCACGGGTCTGGCCGGTAGCCACTTCGTAAGCAAAATAGTTCTTCTTTTCAGGATCATACCATGCTACAAATCTTGCGGACGGTGATGTACTAAAGCCGCCGCGTTTTTTCTCTTTCACCAGTTTGCGTGAAGCATCCGCAGTTGAAATGAGAAAGGCATTATTGTACGAAAAGCCCTGCCATTGTGAAGCCACCCGATTCCCTTTGGAACTGAAGGCCAGCACAAAATCAGCATTGCCTTCATTGGCTGTGAATAC
This sequence comes from Pseudobacter ginsenosidimutans, assembly GCF_007970185.1. NCBI lineage: Bacteria > Pseudomonadati > Bacteroidota > Chitinophagia > Chitinophagales > Chitinophagaceae > Pseudobacter > Pseudobacter ginsenosidimutans. The sequence goes on from NZ_CP042431.1 coordinate 7,255,229, forward strand.
ATTCTCAGCATCATCGGCGCCCAGCTGCACTGCATTTTTTGCATCAGGATTATTGAATACAGCCAGATAACTTCTGCGGAGATCCGATTGCAGGTTCAGCAGTTGCTGCGGCTGCAGGTAATCGTCCTTATAATTCCAGATATCGAGGCGGGCTGTTTCAAAGTCCACCAGCGATGTGTCTTTAGGCTTACGGATGGGCAGCAATCCGAAGTAGAGTTTTTGTCCATCCTTACTGAACTGCGGCGTGTAGGAATCGCTAACCGTAAGTCCTTTGGCAATGCCTGGTGTATTCCTGTCTGCGCGCATATGCGCACTGTCGTCACCCGCTTTGTAATACCAGAGCCTGTGGAATTTCACCAGGGCTTTGGCAACACTATCGCGTTCGGCTGTGAATGCCAGCTGTGTTCCTTCCTTATCGAAAGAAAAATTACGGGCATCATTGAATTTACGCATGACCGTATCCGTTTTACCGGAAGGTAATGAGGTCCAGAGTATGAGCGATTGCGTGAGGGAATCATTGTTCTTGCGGGTGGTTTCCACCAGCAGCACATTTCCCTTTTCGCTGAAATCATAATCGGAGACGAGTGTATATTTTCTTTCTTCGCCTGTATAGAGATTCTTCAGCACCAGCTCTGTTCCTTCTTCCACCGGATCATCATTCTTTGGGCCGGGCTTTCCCTCTTTTTTGGCCGGCTGGAGAATGGACAATCCTTTGGTGCGTGCTTCCACCGCTTTTTTACGGAGACTGTCAGATACGCGGATAAGGCTATCGGCCATTTTCTCCAGGTTGGAGAGTTGTGTAAGCGAGTCCGGTTTGGCCGGCACTTTGGGAGGGCCAGGTAATGCTTTCTCCATGAGATAAGCCACCCATTGTCCTGTTCCTTTTTCCGGAGTTTTGAAACCTTTCACGCGGGGTACGCGGAAAATGCTGTCTTTTCCGAATTCAAAGATCACGAGTGTGTCTTTGGGCATTTCGTCCGGCTTTTTCTTTTTGATACGCGCTTCGCGCAGATCTTTGAAGAAAGGTTTCAGACGGAAGATAACAAACCGGTTATCCGGCGTGATCACTGCATTGGCGCCACGGGCGAATTCTTTTTTGAAACTGTTGTCGGTTGCCTGGATCACCAGGGTACCGTCGCCTTCCTGCGGATTGATGGTATAGGCCACATATTTTCCATTGTTGCTGATGGATCTTTCTCCAATGGCTTGCCAGCCATCATACACCGAATGATCCAGAGGTTTTTTCTGGGCCTGCGCCATCGTAGCCAGAAGCAGGGCCGATAATAACAGGGGGGTTGTCTTCATACCGGAAAATGTTTACTAGTAGACGTTAAATTAACAGAAATTACTGCAATGTTGCACAAAAAAGGAAGGGCGGAAAAATTCCGCCCTCCGGGTGTTGAATATTATTGGTAAAGCTTATTGCAGCAGGTAGCCGATACTAACATTGAAGGATGAGCTCCGCATCTTGATATCGTAAGGATTGTATTGGGGATTTTCCTCATACACATTCAGCAAACCAGTATTGGCACTCAGGCTGAAGGTCAGGCCATTAGGCAGATCGAAACCGAATATCCAGCCAAGGCCCAGATCAAATCTTTTGAGGCCACCTGGATTGAAAACATCCACTTTCGTATCGCCCACAGTGGTCTTGCCACCGATCCCGTAGCTGAAAACCGGCCCGCCTCCAAGATAGATGGCGGCGCCTGAACGGGGGAATGTTTTGTGGAAAAGGAAATTGACAGGCAGCTCCAGGTAATAGGGCCTGAATTTCACTTTTGCAGTATAACCGTTTTCATCAACATCTTCAATGGTGCTTCCTTTGGAAACGATCAGCAGTTCCGGTCTGATGTGAAAGTTCCTGCCGGCAGGCATATCTGCGATCATGCCGATATGAAAACCGGCAGCACTGTTACCACTTTCGCTTTCCATATCTCCATTAACGGTGCCGGTCATACGCAGATTGCTTAGAGTGAAGCCGCCTTTGACGCCGAGGCGCGTTTGACTCCAGGCAACTGAGAAAGCGAACAGTAATGCAAAGAGGGTAATTGTTTTTTTCATCGGTTAATATGGGGGTTAAAGATTTTCAGTTTTTCAGCTTCGCTTCCTGCCAAGCAGGTATCCTACCGATACAGCATAATTGAAATTGATCACCTTTGTATTGGTGTTCACCAAATGCGAATTGTTCACGTCATTGAATGCACGATGAACGCTCAGCTCTCCCGTTAATCCAAAAGGCAGATCGATACCAGCCGCCAGCACAGCGCCGAAGCTGGTTTTCTTATACCAGTCTTCTTCCTGAGATGCGTAAACGGAAATTTGCTCTCCCAGATCAGTACCTGTCCGCGATCCCCCATAGTTCTTCGCTTTTCCGGACAACGCAAATCCAATATAAGGGCCTCCTCCCAGGTATAAAGCAAGATGCTTCATCTGATGATAATACACAAAATGCACAGGAATCTCTAAAAAATCGGCCTTCAGGGTTTCTTCATAAAAACGATAAACCGAACCTTCAGTAGAGCTCGTTCCATATTTGGCCATTCTCCGGGAAAAGAGCAGGTCCGGTCTGATATGGAATTTCTGAGTTACGGGGATATCGGCCGTTAATCCGGCATGAAAGTCAGTGTGGAGATCATACCTGTCTATATGTTTTCCGGTACCGGAACCATTCTTCTCTTTACCTACAGGTTGATTGAAGTTCAATCCTCCCTTCACTCCTACCCGGAGCTGGGCATTGAGGAAAATGGATAACAAAAGGCATAAGCAGGTGGCAAGGCAATATTTTTTGTGCATAAGAAAAGGTTGATAAACCCTGATAAAATACTCAGGGTTTATCAACCTTCCAAACAAATATCTCAGCTTTTACTCAGCTTTAACCTTTTGGGCTGCCAGCTTCTTTCCTGATCTGTACACAAGGAAAGTTTGCAACAGCACGGAACATACGATTAATCCCAGGCCTGCATAGAAAGCATCTGTCAGCATCTTATCTTCCCGGAAGAGCAGGAATGCGAGCGTGATGCCGTAGAGCGGCTCCAGGTTATACGTCAGGTTCACGGTAAATGCAGAGATCTTTTTCAGTGCGTGCATAGACAACTGGAATGCCCACACCGTGCAAACCCATGCCAGGATCAGCAGCCAGATGATATCAGACCAGCCCGGCACCAGGTTCTCTGTAGGGAAGATATGCAGGTAAAGCGGCAGCACCAGCGTCAGGAAAAAGAATCCTCCCGTGAGCTCATACAGTGTAACGGTTTCAGTGGAATGGTTTCGGAGCAATCCCCTGTTCATGATCGGGAATACACTACCAAGCATGGCGGAAATGATCCCGATGATGATGCCAACCTTGTAAGTAGGATCGAAATGGAAGATCAGGGAAATGCCGAGCACCGCTATCAGTCCAAGTAACAATTCAATATAATTGAACCTGTTCCTCGTAATGAGCGGTTCCATGATGGCGGTAAAGAATCCGATTGATGAGAAACATACCAGCGCAACCGATACGTTGGAATATTTGATACTGGCGTAAAACGTGATCCAGTGAAGCGTGGCAATAATACCAACACCTGTGATCTTCATCATTTCCCTGGCGGAGATGCGCTGCAGTTTTTTCTGGAACGCGAACAGGGCCCACATGGTAACGATGGTAAAGAGCAGGCGGTACCAGACCAGCAATGCTTCATTAAGAGTGATCAGTTTACCCAATATAGCTGTGAAGCCGGCTATGAAAACGGCTGTGTGTAGTTGAATGAATGCTTTTCGCATGGAATAAAATATTCAAAGATGATATGCCATGTTGGATGGCAATTAAATGATTACCACGTCCTATGGTAATTACAGATTTACAACCTCGTCTTTTTTGAAGGATGAGCGAAAAGCAGGCGGAGGAAGATTGTTCTTCACTTTATTGCGGTAATCTTTGAATAAGCTGTACCAACGGAGTTTCAGCACACCCAGGATACCTTCTTTTACGATGCCTTTATGCATTTTCGAAGCGCCATACTTCCGGTCTTTGAAAATGATCGGCACTTCGCGGATATTGAATCCGAGTTTCCAGGTGGCGAATTTCATTTCTATCTGGAATGCATAACCGAGAAAATGGATCTGATCGAGATTGATGGTTTCGAGTACTTCTGCGCGGTAGCAAACGAAACCGGCAGTAGTATCCTTCACGGGCATCCAGGTGATGAGGCGGGTATAGAGCGAGCCGCCTTTAGATAAGAAGATACGGTCCCAGGGCCAGTTGACAGTGCCTCCGCCTTTCACGTAGCGGCTACCGATAGCCATATCGGCGCCTCCATGTTTACAGGCTTCGTAGAGCCGTTCCAGGTCCTGCGGATTATGGGAGAAATCAGCATCCATTTCAAAGATGAAACGGTATCCTCTCTGCAGGGCCCATTTGAAACCATGGATATAGGCAGTGCCCAACCCGAGTTTGCCGGTCCTTTGTTCGAGGAAAAGTTGTGATGGAAATTTTTGCTGATAATCTTTGACAATATTCGCGGTTCCATCGGGAGAACCATCGTCGATAACAAGAACATGATAGCCCTGATGCAGAGAAAAAATTGCTTCGATGATATTGGCAATATTCTCGCGTTCGTTATAAGTAGGTATGATAACTATCTTTTCCAATCAGGGCTCCCTTGAATAAGCGAATTTACGTTTTTTCAGCCTGTTGTGCTTCCACAATTTCTGCACACATTATATTTATCCCTTCTTTAACAGGGTCCTGTTGAATATCTCCGTGAGTTTCTGTTTGGTATGAAGCGGAAAATCCCCTTTCATCATCCAATCATAATATTGAGGTTCAGACTTCAGTACCTGCGCCACTGATCTTCCCTTGTGTTTACCGAAATTGAATATTTCCACGCCGTTCTCGAAGATCATGCGACGTGCGAAATCCACTACAGGCTCTTCTCCGATCACTTTGAGAACGCTGTCCACCGTAGTTCCCAACTGAGGGTATTTTTCAATTTGCGCCTGCAATACTTCCCAGGTGGCGCTGGCATCAGCTTCTGCACTGTGCGCATCCTCCAGGTTCTTGTTGCAGTAGAACTTATATGCAGCGCTGAGGGTACGTTGTTCCATCAAATGGTACACTTTCTGCACGTCCACCAGTTTCCTTCCCTTGAAATCGAAATCCAGTCCTACACGCAGGAATTCTTCTGCAAGCATCGGGATATCGAAGCGGTTGGAATTATAACCAGCCAGGTCGCAATGCTCAAGGAATTGTTTGATCTCGTTGGCGGCCTGCTTGAAAGTAGGCGCATCCTTCACCATTTCATTGGTGATGCCATGAATATCCGCAGATATAGCTGAGATGGGCATTTCGGGGTTCAGTAATTTGCGTTTCACCTGTCTTGTTCCGTCGGGAGAGATCCTAACAATGGCGATTTCTACAATCCGGTCAACTCCGAGGTTCACACCGGTAGTTTCCAGGTCAAGGATTGCTAATGGCTTAGATAACTGTAACATCAATGTTGAGATTGATTATATTTTTTCAACTACGTTCTTTGCAAATGTAAGCATATCTGCTCCATCATAATTGCCGGAGCTCATCAAAAGCAGATTGCTGTGCTGGTATTCCTGTTCTTCCATCCATTTCATCAGATCATTCCTGTTGTTCATCACTACCAATCCTTCTTTTCCAAATCCTTCGCGGATCCTTGCAGGGTCCAGCGGCGGCAGGCGTTTCAGTTCCAGTGCGTGATTGGAATAATATACAACGGCTTTGTCCGCCTTGTCCATGGCGCCATGGTATTGGTCCATGAATTTTTCATTGAGACTGCTGAAGGTATGCAGTTCCAGCACGGCGATCAATGTTCTGTGGGGATACTGTTGCTTAACGGCGTCGATGGTGGCTTTCACCTTCGAAGGCGCATGTGCAAAATCCCTGTATACCGCTGTCTGCTCATTCTTCGCCATCAGTTCCAGCCTCTTCGACGCTCCGGTGAAACTGGCAATTGCTTTGGTGAAAGCATCGGCATCCACTCCCAGTTCGTCGCAGGCATACCATGCGGCATGCATGTTCAGGAGATTATGATCTCCGAATACCTGCAGGATGGTGGAAACACCATCGATGGTAACGGTGGTGGCGCCATCATGGATGGTGTGGGGAGGAATACCGTATGGCTGATAACGGATATCCTTACGCGCATGTTTCTCCACCAGCTCTTTCAGCACAGGATCGGATTCATTGTAGATGAGTATACCGCCCTTCTCAATTTTATCAATATAAATGGTGAATTGTTCCAGGTATATTTCGAAGGTGGGGAACACATTGATATGGTCCCAGGCAATGCCGGTGATGATTGCGATCTGGGGAAAGAGAAAATGGAATTTGGGCCTTTTCTCGATCACACTGGCAGGATATTCATCGCCTTCGGCCACCAGGATCGGCGCATCGGTGATACGGACAGATTGTTCAAATCCTTCCAGCCTGGCGCCCACCAGATAATCGAAATCTTTCCCGGTTTTGTTCAGCACATGCATGATCATGGCCGTTGTGGTGGTTTTACCATGACTACCGCCCACCACTACACGCGTTTTTTCAATGCTTTCCTGGTAAATATATTCAGGGAAGGAATAGATGGTGAGGTCCAGTTCTTTTGCGCGAAGAAGCTCAGGGTTGTCGGGTTTGGCATGCATGCCGAGGATCACAGCGTCCAGACCAGGCTGGATCTTTTCGGGAAACCATCCCATGGCATCGGGGAGAATGCCTGCCAGACGCAGGTTGCCGAGGGCGGGCTCAAATATCTCATCATCACTACCGGTTACGCGGTATCCTTTCTTGTGCAGGGCCAGTGCAAGCTGGTGCATTACACTGCCGCCGATGGCTATAAAATGTACGTTCATACTCGAAATAAGCCCCGAAAATAGTCATTTTCAATTGTAAAACGATGCAGTTTTACCCGGATCAGTTTTTTTGCAGGAAGGGTATTGCATATGCCGGAAATATGTTGTTAATTTGATGCATCGAACCGTCCAATCCTCTAAAAATCTCCCTTTTACCTTTTACCGCAATCCGTTACCTCTGAATTACCTGCAGATCGAAAAACCATACTCGTATCTCAGGCAATTTTGTAATCATCTAAATACCACAAAAAATGAAAAGGACACTGGTAATCCTGGCCGTTGTATTATTGGCCGGAGTAATGATCACCTCTTGTACAGCTTCCAAAGGCGGATGTGCCTCCTCCAGGAATCTTGTAGGCTACGGTAACGGCATGCGCTAATCGAAAACATCTGTCCACAGATAAACGTATTGAGTCTTCCCCAGGGAAGACTTTTTTGCTCTCAGCCGGAGCCAAACAAAAAAGAGGTCGTTTCAGCTATTGAAACGACCTCTTCACTCAAAAATGGCGAGTCAAGGAAAAAAGCCCTCCTGTGAACAGGACGGCCTCTAACGATTGCTTGCCATATGAATAAAAAACATAATTCTTAGTGAGCAGGAGCAGCAGCTGGCTTAGTAGTGTCAGCAACAACAGTAGAATCTACTTTCTGAGCAGCAGAGTCAGTAGTTGCAGGTGCAGCTTCCGGAGCAGTCTGGATGGCGCTAGAGTCAGTCTTAGGTGCTTCAGTAGTTGCAGAGTCATTACAAGCAGCGAAAGCGGCTACAGCGAATACAAACAGGAGCTTTTTCATTGTTTCTTTTTGTTTTGTTATCGAATGATTTAAGGATTAATACCCGGATCAGGAAAAGGTAACCTCGACATTTAAAAAATTTCGTAATTTTTTTTCCTGGCCCGGAATTCGCGATCTTGCGAAGCTGGATTCTCCATGTTAAAATATGGAGGCCGTGGGTTACTTCTCTCTAATTTGGGTATTAATAAAAGGTTACGCGTGAAAACAGACCCCAGGGAAATAGCATTATTGGAAGGACTGGCAAAGAACGACAGACAGGCCATTGAAACCATTTATAAACAGCATTATAATATGGTTCAGTCGCTGATAATCAACAATAACGGCTCAGTAGACGACGCAAGGGATATTTTCCAGGAAGCCATGATCGTACTCTACGAAAAGGCTAAATCAGGCACTTTCGAGCTCAACTGTCTTTTGAAAACCTACCTGTACTCTGTGTGCAGACGCCTTTGGCTCAAAAAATTGCAACAGCAGCAGAAGATGGTGCCCGATATCAACGGTCTGGAAGAAATGATCCCGGTGGAAGAAGAAATCGACCAGCATGGTCAGCGCAGTGCGGCTTACCAGATGATGGAAAAAGCCATGATGAATCTCGGAGAACCCTGCCGCAGCCTGATTGACGCTTTCTACCTGCAGAAAAAGAGCATGACCGATATTGCCAGCTTTTTCGGCTATACCAATGCCGATAATGCCAAGAACCAGAAATACAAATGTTTGATGCGACTGAAAAAACTTTTTTTCAGCGCCTACAAAAACAATAATAACCTGTGATGGAAGATGTACAATTGATGGATGCCATTGAACGCTACCTCCGCAATGAAATGCCCCAGGAGGAAAGGGCGCACTTTGAGCAGCTGCGTAAATCAAATCCTGACATTGACCAGCTGGTGGTGGAGCATACCATGTTCCTTCAGCAAATGGACCAGTTCAGTGAGTGGAAAGATTTCAAAGCCACTCTCCAGGATGTTCATCATCAACTGGCGGATGCCGGTGAGATCAGGGAAGGCCAGCCTAAAGCCACCGTAGTTTCCCTTCTTCGCAAATACAAGAAAGTAATGGCTGTGGCCGCGTCCATCGCCGGTATCACCACTGTACTCATTGCAGGTGGTGTAAGCTGGTACACACGCCAGGCCAGCAATGCAGAACTGCAACAACTGCGCCGCGAATTCAAAATAGAAGTAGCCAATAAAAAGAACGAGGTGCTGGACGAAGTGAACGCCAAAATGTCCAAAGCCCCTCAAAATGCCGAATTGATCTCCGGTGGTACTGGTTTCCTCATCGATGGAAAAGGTTACCTGGTCACCAATGCCCACGTGATCAAAGGCGGCAGCACCTTTGTAGTGCAATCGAACAAAGGCCAGGAATTCCGCGCAAAAACAGCTTACGTAAATTATAATTCAGATATCGCCATCCTCAAGATCAGCGATGAAGACTGGAAAACGCATAGCGTTCTCCCCTACTCCTTCCGCAAAGGAAATTCCGACCTTGGTGAGCCCCTGTTCACACTGGGCTTCCCGCGTGAAGAGATCGTATACAACGAAGGATACATGAGCGCCAAAACAGGTTATAACGGCGATACCCTCACCTGCCAGATCGGAGTACCTGCCAACCCTGGTAACTCAGGCGGCCCTGTGTTCAACAAGAACGGTGAAGTGATCGGTATCATCAACACAAGACTCAGACAGGCTGAAGGCGTAGTATTTGCCCTCACCGCTAAAAATATTATTCGTACGCTGGAGACAATTAAAAAGGAAGACAGCACGTTTAAAAACCTGAAGCTTCCTCAGAATACACAGATCAAGGGAATGGACCGTGTGCAACAGATCAAGAAGATCGAAGACTGTGTATTCATGGTTAAAAGCTACTGATCAAACTTCTTGTTTGCATTTTGTAAAGTTTCCAATTTAGCTCTGATAGTAAAAAGCCCCGTTGCATTACTGCACGGGGCTTATTCGTTCTATGATCATTGATGATTATTTCCACAATGCGGGAGGATACTCACCTGCAGCCACAAGCGCTTCCAGTGCGGCTTTCACTTCAGGAGCATCTTCCTTGTACGTTACACCGAACCATTTGGAAGAAGTAGGGATCACCCTGATTACACCGGCCTTGTCTTTGATGAACTGATCAGCCACCAGCGGAATGAAGAACTCCGCTTTCGGATTGGTTCTGTTGGCAGCTTCGAATTCCCTGAACATATTTTCAGTGTATGTGAACACCGCAGGATCGAAACACCAGAAGTTCATGCTCACTTTGGAATCCAGCGCCAGTTCTTTAGGCTCCTGGTTATCGTCTGTGAGGATCTTACCGTCTTGCTGCTGGATGTTCAGTCTTTCTGCGATAGCGCTCAGGTTGCCTTCTGCATCCACCTGGCAAACGCCCCGGTTTACGGTACCATTGTCTGACAATGTTTTCAACAGTTCATATCCGATGATGGAATACACATCGGGCTTCACATCGGTAGTGAGGAATTTATATGATTTCTCGAAAGCATCGCGGCCATAAAAATCATCTGCATTGATCACAGCAAATGGTTCTTTGATGGTGTCTTTACCGCAGAGGATGGCTTGTGCGGTTCCCCAGGGCTTTGTTCTTCCTTCGGCCACTTCCTGGTATACATAATCGATCTCCACTTTTCCTTCGAGCCTGGGCTCGAAAATAGCGGCAAAATCCTGTTTGAATTCCTTCCTGATGATGAATACCACCTTCTTGTAACCGGCGCGGATAGCATCATAGATCGAGTAATCCATAATGGTTTCGCCTCCGGGTCCAAATGATTGTATCTGTTTCATACTGCCATAGCGCGAAGCCATTCCGGCCGCCAGTATTAAAAGAGTTGGTTGCATGTTTGTCTGTTTGTTTTATAAATTCACGCACGAAAATATAAAAATATGCGATATTAGAAATTTGTTCCGCCCATCAACATATCATCAATCGATTGATCTGCATAAAGCCATCATTCAACCACTGCCATTGGCGGCAGGCATTACTGCCAGCATACTCCGCCTGGATCTTATACACCCTGTGATCTCGGGAAACAAATGGTTCAAACTGAAGTATCACCTGCAAGCCGCTATGGAAGCGGGTTCCAAAGGCTTACTAACATTCGGTGGCGCCTGGAGCAATCATCTTGTTGCCACTGCTGCTGCAGCAGCGGAATTGTCTCTTCCAGCTGTGGGTATTGTGCGCGGAGAGCGGCCGGCACAACTCAGCGCTGCATTGCAGGATGCAACAGATGCAGGCATGTTATTGCATTTCGTCAGCAGATCAGCGTATGCCGATGAATCTGTTCTGCATACTGCGATGCAGGAACAGTTCCCGGGTTATTACCTGGTGCCACAGGGAGGCCAGAGCGAAGCCGGTGTGTGTGGGGCTGCAGATATAATGCAACTGGTCCCCGATGCCGCACAATACACGCATATCGCCTGTGCGGCAGGTACAGGAACCATGATGGCGGGCCTGGTTGAGGCGAGTAATCCACAACAACAAGTGTTAGGTTTCAGCAGTCTCAAACTCAGCAACACTGATGATAACAGCCTTGCCAGTTTCCTGGAAGCCCGGACTACCAAACACAATTACCAGTTCATCTGGCAATACCATTTCGGTGGCTATGCGCGGAAAACCACAGTACTCACGGGTTTCATGAACAACCTGTTTCAGCAAACCGCTATTCCCACGGATATCGTATATACCGGAAAACTCTTATATGGGTTGAATGATCTGGCTGCAGGAAATTTTTTTCCGGCCAATAGCAGGTTGCTGGTGATACATAGTGGTGGGTTACAGGGGAATCGGTCGCTCCCGGCGGGTTTACTGGACTATTAATGGCAGGGATTTTGACAATGAATCGATCGTTATATTTGCACCTTCAATAATACAGTACTAAAATCACACGTTATAGCAATCATGAGCAAGCTGTGGGTCGCGTTTTTGATGTTGGTTTCTTTCTCATCCTTTGCACAGGATACCTTGCCCCGGTTCACCGTAACCACCAGGGGGTACAATAAAGCTATCATCAGCTGGACGAATAATTACACCAGCGTTACACAGATCAACGTTCAGCGGTCATTCGACAGCTCCAAAGGTTTCCGCACCATCCTCAATGTTCCCGACCCCACCGTTCCGCAAAATGGTTTCGTAGATACCAAGGCACCCGCACAAAATATGTTCTACAGGCTTTTCATTGTGCTGGAAGATGGCAACTATATTTTCAGTCCGGCCCAGAGGCCTTACTGGGATACTCTTGGCGCCATCCGTCCGGATTCCAAAGAATTCTCGCTCACAGGAGAGAACAATAACAGGCGCATCGTTGCAGCAGACAATATGAGCCAGCGTGAAGTGGAACAACTCAAGGCTGAGCTCCGCGAAGCCACAAAGAAAGCTACGGCAAAACCCAATACATCCGTACCAACCCCCAATGCCACCGCAGCTCCCAAAGCGCCCGAACGCTATTTCATTGTAAAGAAAAAAGATTCCATCCTTTTCAATATTCCTGAAAAAGGGTTCAAGAAATTCAGAGACTCTATCGTCTACCGCACAAAAGATACAATGGCCTTCAAGAATCTGGACACCATCGTACTGCGCCCCTTCATTCCGCGCGAGATCTACAAACCTTCACGTTTTGTGTATACAGACAAAGACGGGAATGTTGTGATCGACCTTTACGATGCACTGAAGAAAGATTATGAGGTGAAATTCTTCGATGAGAAACAAACGCCCATCTTCGATATCCATAAAGTAAAGGACCCTATGCTGATCATAGACAAAGTGACTTTCCTCCGTTCGGGCTGGTACAGGTTTGAATTATATGAAGAAGGGAAGCTGAAAGAAACACATAAGGTGTTTATTCCAAAAGATTTTTAAGATCACTTAGCGTATAGCCAGCAACGTAAGTTTATTGTAACACCGCACCAAAAACTTTCTCGAAATTCCTTTTCACTTTTTCTTTTACCTCTTCCATCGGTAAGGGATAACCGAGCTCTTTTTCGAGTGAGGTCACAGTTTTGTTCTCAATGCCGCAAGGCACTATATAGTTGAAGTAATTCAGATCGGTATTTACGTTGAAAGCAAATCCGTGCATCGTTACCCAGCGGCTGCAGCGGATGCCCATAGCGCAGATCTTGCGTGCGCGGGTGATATCATCGGGGTCGAGCCATACGCCTGTTTCTCCGGGAGAGCGATCCCCTTTCAGGCCGTATTCAGCCATGGTAAGAATGATCACTTCCTCCAGGTTGCGAAGATATTTTCCGATATCTGTATAGAATTGTTCGAGATCGATGATAGGATAGCCAACGATCTGTTGCGGCCCATGGAAAGTGATATCGCCGCCCCGGTTGATCTTGAAGAATTCAATTCCCTTTGCATTGCGGTCTTCCTCACTGATCAGCACATGTTCCATCTTTCCACTCTTGCCAAGCGTGTAAACAGGAGGATGCTCCACCAGCAAAAAATGATGTGCAATGGGCTCCGGATCGGGTTCCACCTCTGATGAAACAGCGAAAGCCTTTGATTTCTTCTCTACTTTTTGTTTCAACAGTTGCTCCTGGTAATCCCAGGCAGCCTGGTAAGACATATTGCCGAGGTCTTCAAAAATGACGGGAATCATCCTGCAAAGATACTGCTTTGCAGGCTTTGGGGAACAGGAGACAACTGCCCTGCATATTTATGAGGATCAATTGATTGACGCGGCATTATATTTTTTCACCAGGGCAAGTACGGTTTTATACTTGAGCCCTTTGGTCTTTTCCAGTTCGCTGAGTACTTCCGGGTTATCGTCAATAAGCCCTTTCAGTTCTTCCTTTTTTTGTTCTTTATTGGCGCCAAGTCCTTCCGTAAATACCTGCACAACAGTTCTGCCCTTCACGGCATAGATCTGGCGCGTGGTCATATTCTGACCATGACTCATGAGGTAGGAAAATAACTGGATCCGTCCATTTTCGATCCGCTCACACCATTGGTCATTCGCCACTCCGCGAATACGCATCGATCTGAAAAAAGCTGAATCTTCACGAACGAATACAAACTTGTAATCGGTGGCTTTCAGGGTCACTTTGCCGCTGTCTGTTTCCAGGATATGACTTCTTAAAAGATTGGATCTATGCCTACCCCAAACTGTATCTCCCTGGTTAGAAACAGCATAATCAAGTTCCTCTTTCTGTGCAAAGAGAGCAGGGATCGATCCCAGTAAGCAGATCATCAATAACGGTACTTTCATGATTTGTGAATTCTATTACATGTAAGGTATGTCAGCCTGAGGAAATTTGCAAAGAGTTAACGCATCGGAGACCTTAATGAAGGATACTGAAGTTGCCCTCCTCAGGCACCGATACCGGCAGACCAGCCTTTATCAGTCTGAGAGATCCGCTGGCTCCTGGCACAACCAGCAGTCCATTTTTCTCTTTTTTTCCTTCTGTGCTGATATTGATCAGTTCTGCCTCTTTCAGTATTCCTTTTTTATCGTTTGTATTTTTTGAGATGATGCGGATGGCATTTGAAAGGCTTTCTTTGATGACGATGTTTTTGATCACCAAACCGGCAATGGTTCTTTTATCCGTACAAATCTCGATAGCACCCCGCCAATCCCACTCATGATCAAACCCTCCGCTGCTCTCAATTACACAGGAGTCCAGCATTGTTGTTCCGGAAAAATTATTGTTTATGCCCCTGCTTTGATTTTCTGTTGGAAATGTAGTACTGATCAAGATCCCCGCCCCCTGCGTTATATCCGTGAACAGGCAATGACGGATGCTATTGCTTTCTCCACCATATACTGCCGCACCATTGGCCAGAAAAGGCAATTGTGCCGTGCAATGTATAATGAGATTATTACCGGGTTTATATTGTTGTTTACCAAACGAAGCAGGCCAGATGGCAAAGCCATCATCGCCCGTGCCACGCGTTGTACAGTTTTCCATGATCGAATTCGCCATGCCTACACAAAAGTTGATCCCATCGGCAATAGTGTTGCGAAACCGGCAACCGGAAACTTTCAGTGCTGTTGAGTTTTCCACCCAAATCCCCACTTTCGTATGTTCGATCCAGATATTGCTGATGGATGAATTTTCGCCGAATGATCCTACGATACCATCATTGTCCTCTTTATCGCTTCTGTAATTCAGTGCGCCATCGATACTGAAATCCGACAGATGGATATTACTGCCTTTTCCTTTCAGCCGCACTCTCCTGCTGGCCTGTGCATAAAGGTTCTTGTCTCCCTTGAGGATCGTATGCCAGATACCCGCACCCTGCATTTTTATGTTGGAGGGAAAAATAAGATCACCGGAGATCTTGTATTCACCGGGTGGTATCCAGATTGTTTGTTTCGTTGTTGCCGCTTGTTCTATACATTTCCTGAATACAAGTGTATAGTCATCCTGTTGGAGATATTTTTTGAATACAGGATCGGTTACCCAAATTATATTTTCCGGAGCCTCCAATACCGGAGGGGCTTCTTCGAAATCGATGAGATCGATGATACAATACGCAGCTTTATCATCCTGTTCATTGCCGCGCCTGATCTGAACAATATCTCCTTTGCTGATATTAATATCTTTGATGCGGACCTCATCATAGAAATGCCTGGGCTTGCCGGTGTCAGGAACATTCGAAAATGGATAATGACCATACAGCCAGTTATTGTAAGATGAGATGCCGCAATTTTTTACAGTTTTTCCATTCACTAAAATATCCAGCGAAGAACTCAGGCCTTTTCCGATTGCATTATCGGGCAGACTATACCGGATCACTAATGTATTGGAAAAAACGGGTGCAATGGTTTCAATAAAATGTGCTTTCGTTTCAAGCCGTACTGCCATTCTTCCTGAGGATTCTGTTTCCACCAAATGCGGGTCTGTGCTTTGCTGAAGCAGGATACCATTAGTGTGCATATCCTCCGCTTCGATGGTGGTCCAGCTCATCACAGCACCAGGTCTCACCTGGGCTGATGGCTGGAAACAGAACAAGAAGGATATAACGCCAATAAGTAACCGCTTTCCCATTTTTACAATTTATCGCATCAGCAAAAAGCTGCCTTTTCTTTCGATCAGTCCACAAGGGGCCATGCATTTGATGTAGTACACAAAGCTGCCGGTAGCCTGCGGCACACCGTTGATTGTACCATCCCAGCATTTGCTCACATCGGTAGTGTGGAAGATCCTTGCACCATAACGGTTGTAAATACTGAGACTGAAATCCGTCACCTTCTGCCAGTGCCGTACACCGAAGCAATCGTTCTTACCATCATTGTTCGGGGTGAAAGCATTGGGCACATTGTATTCAGATGGAGTATAAGTTACAGTAATTCTGTCGGAGCCCTTACATCCATTTCCATCGGTGCCGGTCACCAGGTAAGTAGTGGTCCTGTCTGGCGTGGCAATGGGATTGGGACTATTGGCATTATCGAGGCCTCCGGCGGGCGTCCACTGGTAGCTCACACCACCACTTGCGCCCAACCTGGCGCTGTTGAATGCACAATCGATATCGTTCGACTTCGCTGCCCTGATCCCCGGCAGCGGGAACATCGTCAACTCCGCAGGCTGTGAATAGAAATCAGTACCCGGCACAGTGAACTTACAACGATAAAACCCTGAAGGTGTATTGGCCTTCGTTTGAAAACTGGCGGTACTGGCCTGTGAAAGATCCGACCAGCCGGTACTTCCATCCGCACTGTACTGCCATTGATAGGTCACAGGTGCAATGGAAGGTGTAACCGTTACAGCAGTATTGAAAGTGGCCCTTGCATCTGCGCAGATCATGCTACCGGATGGTTGTTCGTGGATGTTCAGCAAAATGGCTTCCACCGTGAGTTTACCCGGTACAAATGTAAAAGTGTAATTAGCTGAAGTTCCTCCGGCAATGGTTATCGGGTAATCGCCGGGCCAGCTGGTGGGCACTGCAAATGTACTGGCAACCGGAGCTGTTGTAAGCACAGATGGATCATCGGTGAAGGCAAAACCGGAGTAAGTCAAAGTAAGCGGAGGGTTGGCCACACCGTATTGCCGGGTCTTATCATCAGCGGTAACAGTAAGATCTTTGGGCGTGATGGTGAGGATATTGCTGTTGAATGTGATATTGTAATTCGGTCCTGCCGTGAGCGTATTCTGCAGTATCTGGTACATACCCGTGTTTTCACCGGGATCACGGTCAAGTGCACCTGTAAATACATCACCACCAAGCAGCGGTGTATTGACTGTATAGGTGAATGAAGGATCGCTATCGCCATAGATCTTTGTGAGTGATCCGGCATTAACTGTTATTTCCTTCGGTTGCACCGTAACTGTAAAACTGATATTGGTGGCGGGAAGATATACTGCATCCCCGGCCTGTGATACCGTGATGGTAGTGGAGCCTGCACCAATGATAGTGACCTGCCCGGTTGCATTCACATCCACTACGGCAGCATTACCGGAGGTATAAGTGGCCGCCAATCCTGATGAAGCACTGGCTGCTCCGTTGATCACCGGATCGCCATAGGTAACAGTAACTGTTCCTCCATTGGTCTGCGTTGCAAAATTCAATGTTTGCGCAAGCTGGTTCACCGTAAGCGTAGCGGCGTTGCTGGTTACCGATCCGCAGGCGGTTACCCGGCAACGGTATTGGTAACCATTCATGGCAACAGTGGCGCCCGTAATAGTAAGCGTGGCAGTATTCACCGTGCTGTACACACCGGTATTGGCGAGGTCAGCAAAGCCCCCGCCATCATCCACCTGCCATTGATACGTGAAAGGCCCGGAACCTGTATTGGTAACAGTGAAACTTGCGTTATCGAGATGTGAGATGGTGGCATCCGCAGGATCAGCGCTGATGGCAACCGGCGTTCCAACTGTAAGAACCGCGGGGTCGGAATTCACCGGATTACAACCGGTCCCTGCTGTTACAACGCATCGATAAACAAATCCATTGTTGGCAACCGGAACATTGGTGAGCGTCAGCGAATTGGTGGTAGCGCCGGCATACAAAGCGGAATTGGCGATATCAACAAAACCGCTGCCATCATCTGCCTGCCATTGATAAGTTAGTGCATTGGTTGCCGTTATACCAAAACTGGTATTGTCAGTGGCGCAAATATTAACAGGTTGCGGTTGAGTATTGACGGTAATTACAGGACAAGGAATGAACTCATCCGCGCCGGGATCAGGCGTGGCGGCATTCCTGGCCTCTCCGTCGATATCTGTACCGATACCTCCTATTGGTGTAGCCTTCCCATCGATGGCTGTATTCAGATCCCTGTTCAGGTGCAGATCATTCGCACCAACAAATACAGGTTGAATGTTCAATGAATTCGCATTGCCTCCCAGTGAAGTTTGCAATTGCGCCAGTGTATTGGTAATACTGGCATTGGTGCCGGTACTGCTCAGGTTGGTGCTGGTGCTGAAGTATACGTTGCGATCGATGGCGCTGAAAACGCCTGAACCGGCAGTTGACAGGTTGGAAATGGCCAGCCTGCTGTTGGCATTGCCCACCGTTTGCAGGTTGGCAAAAATATTATTGCGCAGGCCCAAAGCTCCCGCTGCTGTTACATTTTGGGTGACCAACAGACAGGATGCCCGGTGACCGCCGGCAAGAGTCTGATTCGTATTCAATACAACGGTATTGAAATTGATATTATACCCACCGCCACCATCGATCACTATCCCATTGCCGTTATCATTTGCATCATATCCATTGGAGCCATAACCGGCAATATCCCAAACAAAATTGTTTTGCACTCTTACGTCTGCCGCATTAGTACTGGTCTGTAACAGAATGCCCGCTGCGCCATATCCGGCAGTGTTCGTATTTTTCAGGTTACTGATCTTATTATTGTTGATGATAGCACTGGACATGGCGCTGTACAGGAAAATGCCTGTTGGCAAATATGTTCCGCTGCTGGAAAGATTGCTGATCGTATTGCCGGTTATATCGATATTGCTATTAGTCACCCCGGGAGAAATATTGATACCGATAGGAGCATAAGAACTGGTACCGCTATAGCTCAATCCTGTTATTGTATTGTTGGTGATGGTGGCATTGGTGGTAGCAGTGGCCAGCCAGATGGCCCTGTCGAATTCAGCGCTGGTGCTTTCGAAATTGCCGATATAATTGTTCCGGATCACAAATCCGTTCACGCCTTGCCCGTATACTCCTACCAGACGGATAGCATCAGCTCCGCCGGAATTCATATAATTCCCGTCTACCAACACATTACCATTGGCGGCAGCCACCACTGCATACACGTAAATCCCGATATAAGCTTTCCTGATACTGTTGTTCTGAAATGTGATATAATTGAAATAGCCCGGACTTCCTACTACAGCGGCATCTCCAACCAATATAGCTGTGCTGTTATTACTACCGTTGACAACTATCGTATTCTTAACAATTACATCGTGAATGGGCGTAGTGCCGGCTGATCCGATCTGCAGCACATTGGCAGAAACGGTACTCGTGTTGGTAATGGTCAGGTTCCTGGTAGTGCTGAAATTATTGGAACCATTGATGGTTACGTTATTAGACCCATTCAATTTAATCACTGGACCGCTGTTGATATTACCGGAGACCACTGCGTTCACACCAATGCCGGGACCAATAAACACATTGCTATAACTGGCGCCACCCGATCCGCTTGCATTCAGCGTGGCAGTAGCAGTTTCAGTGGTATTGCCTCCAATGGTGATTACAATAGCCCCCTGGTGCGTACCGGCATTCACTTCATCGAATGCCGCTTTCAGGGTAGCATAAGCAGCAGCGGTTGTTCCGCCGGTGGCAGAAACATCCACCTGGGCTTTCAGGGAGGGGATAAAAAACAAAATAGCTGTCAATACAAGTAGAGGGTGTAGCGTTCGGAACATTCAGTTTGGGTTTGTCAGGTATTGAGATACGTATTCCGTAAAAATAATCCTGATAACCAATAATCCAACAATTTATTGCTTTGATCCCCGGACAAAAATGCGGACAATTGGAAATTGTATGTAATTAACCAGATTTTGTATATGAGCAGCATGGGTGTACCTTTGCGGAAATTTGCCTATTTCCCGTTATGACTACTCAACTCAACGAAGACGCACTGAACGAAATGGAAGAAAGCCAGGATGGCTCAGAAGAGCTGTACGAGCGCATGAGCCTGGTGATTGACCGTGGACAGGAGCCCATGCGCCTCGACAAGTTCCTCGTGGCCCGTATCGAGAACGCCTCCCGCAACAAAGTGCAGCAGGCCATCGAAAGCGGTCGTGTACTCATCAACGGTAAACAGGTGCAGAGCAACCACAAGATCAAACCAGGTGAAGAAATTGTAGTGTATTCCGATAAGGAAGTACAGGGAGAAGACATAGTGCCGGAACAAATGCCGCTCAGGATCGAATATGAAGATGATGATATCCTTATTATCAACAAACCTGTAGGTCTGGTTGTACACCCCGCCAGCGGCAACCCCAATGGCACCCTCATCAACGGGGTGGCATACCATCTTCTGCAACAGAATAAAGACCTCAATACCGATGAACTGCCCCGCTTCGGACTGGTTCACCGGATCGATAAGAATACTTCAGGCCTCATGGTGCTGGCCAAAACAGGCAAGGCCGCCAGCAGTCTCGCCAAACAATTCTTCGACCACAGCATCCACCGCCAATACGTAGCGCTGGTCTGGGGCGATGTAGCGGAAGACAGCGGCACGGTGAATGCCCATATCGGACGTCACCAGCGTTTCCGCAAGATCTTTGATGCCTACCCTGACGGTGAATACGGCAAGGAAGCCATCACCCATTACAAAGTGCTCGAACGCATGGGCTACGTAACTATGGTGCAATGCGAACTGGAGACAGGCCGCACCCACCAGATCCGTGTGCACATGAAACATATCGGCCATCCCCTCTTCAGCGATGAATTATACGGCGGCGACCGCATCGTAAAAGGAACCGTATTCAGCAAATACAAACAGTTTGTAGATAACTGCTTCGCTATTTGCCCGCGTCATGCACTGCATGCAAAAACTATCGGCTTCGTACACCCGCGCACGCGCCAGCATATCCAGTTCGAAAGCGAGATCCCCTCCGATATGCAACAGCTTATCGACAAATGGAGGAATTATGTAAAAGTGAAAAATATTATCTAGCGCCTGTTGAAATCGAACAGGGTGGCGGTAAATACGCCCTGTTCGCGCTTCTTGAAGATCACATTCCAGGAGCCGTTGTAGCGAAGCACTTTGGGAACCACCAGGTCTTCGAATTTCGTCATCTCCACTTCCATATGTACATCGAAGGAATAAACGCCCGCACCATAGCTTAGATCATAATTGCGGGCCACGATATCCCAGGTTTCGATATTGAACCAGGTGGTCATTTCATTGATCACGATATTGTCTTTCTCTGATCTTGTAAGATCCTCGCGGGGCGTTACTTTGAAGATATAACACATTTCGCCTTTGAACTGGTCCATATCGATGGAAAAATCATATCGCTCTGCAGCGCCTTCTTCAAAAATAGCGATCTTATTCCCGATGAAGGGAATGCCGGGTATTTTCTTGCCGGGATTGAAGAACAGCATCTTCAATTGCTCCTTGTGCTTCTCGATGCCCGACTTGCCTTCCATGGTAAAACTGGTGCCTTTCACGATATTGCTCTCGCCACAGATAGTGTCTTTCGCAAAGAAAAGACCCGCATACATTTCAGCTGTGTAGTAATTGAAATTGTGTTTCTTATCGAACATATCACCAGTGGATTGCTCACTCTCGGTGATCATCCAGCGGCAGCCATTACGGGTTTCCTGTTTTGTTTTACTGTTCAGTGTGGCTTTTACGTTACCAGACTTGTCCTGCATACGGATATCATTAAGCGCAGAATAGCCCAGTACTTTCAGATTGCGGAAAGCCTTGTAGAAACTGGTGTCTTCTTTGATACGATCGATGAATGCAGGTACATTGAGATTGCTGCGCACTACCACTTCCTTGAGTGTGACGGCTTTTTTTCCGATCACCACGGGCAGGGTATCTCTTTTTCCAACAGCAGTATCCTTCTGTGCAAAGGCCACAGAACTGATACAGAGTAAGGATATTATCGCCGGTAACTTCATGCCTGAACGCCGTTACCTGGGGAATGTCATTTTATAATCAACTCGTACTTTCCCTTTGGAAATATCGTCGAGCTTGCCTTTCAACATACGCTTCTTCAGTGGCTTCAGATAATCGATGAAGAGCTTTCCTTCGATATGATCATATTCGTGCAGGATCACGCGGGCGGTGATACCATTGAAGGTCTTTGTTTGAGGAACGAAATTTTCGTCTGTATATTCCAGTGTTACTTCAGCTGCACGATACACATCTTCACGGATCTTGGGGATGCTGAGGCAGCCTTCGTTATAAGCCCATTCTTCTCCATCGAGGGATTTGATATGTGCGTTGATGAACACCTGCTTAATGCCGGGTGCATCGGGATGTTTCCTGTCGTCATCATCTGAATCCATGTTCTCGAAGATCTGTGCACTGTCAACAACAAACAAACGGATATCGCGGTTGATCTGCGGAGCGGCCAGCCCTACTCCATTGGATGCGTACATCGTTTCCCACATATCCTCTATCAGCTTCGCCAGGCCCGGGTAATCAGGGTTGATATCTTTTGCAACAGTCCTGAGAATGGGCGCGCCATAAGCAACAATTGGAAGAATCATTTTATTACTTGCTTGATTACTTGATTATTAGTGAATTCGGCAAATTTAATCCAAAAAACAGTAACAGCAAGGGGCTGAGGGCCGGAGTGGATCGCCTCCCGGCGAGTGATCCGTGTTTGTTGGCCGCTGGCGAACGCCGCGTCGCCGGAGGAACTAAATAAAAGTAACCCGCCAGGAGGCGAGTGACTGTACACAGCTTGTATAAATTTGAAAATCAGCTATTTTGTTGCATGTATTCCTGCAACATGATGGTAGCGGCGATCTCATCCACCAGGGCTTTGTTCTGCCTTTCCTTCTTTTTCATGCCCATCTGCAGCATGGCCTGTTTGGCCATTTTGCTGGTGTAGCGTTCATCAACGGTCTTGACGGGGATCTGCGGGAATTCTTTGTGCAGCCGCTCGATGGCTTTCCGCACCAGCGGAGTGGCATGTGTATCGGAATCATCCCAGTTGGTGGGCATTCCTATGAGGATCAGCTCCACAGGTTCCTTACTGAAATACTCCTTGAGATATTTGAATAACTGAGGTGTATCGATAGTGGTAAGTCCTGTTGCCACGATCTGCAGCGGATCAGTAACGGCAAGGCCTGTACGCTTTCCACCATAATCTATTGCGATGATCCTAGGCATATCAGTGACCGTGTAATGTTGGATTAACAATCAGATCAGCGATCACGAAAACCGCAAACACCACACTGGCAATGCCATTGGCCGTCATGAAAGCCAGGTTCACCCTTCGAAGGTCGTTTGGTTTTACAACGGAATGCTGATACAGCAGCATGCCTGCAAATACAACCACACCGATCCAGTAGAGCCAATGGAAATGTCCATACACTCCGGCGGCCACCACGCAGGCAGTGCTCACCAGGTGCAGCAGCTCCGAAACGCGGAGCGCTTTGGCCCCACCGAGCGCAGCAGGAATGGAATGTAATTTATTGGCCTTGTCGAATGCTTCATCCTGCAAAGCATAGATGATATCGAAACCACTTACCCAGCAAACCACTGCCACAGAGAAGAAGATGGGCAGCAGGGCGAACTCACCTGTTACTGCCAGGTAAGCTCCGATGGGCGCCAGGCTGAGGCCGAGCCCGAGGATCAAATGACAAAGCGGAGTGAATCGTTTGGTATAACTATAGCCCAGCACCACCAGAAGTGCAATGGGAGAAAGATTGAAACAGATCTGATTGATGAATTTGGTGCAAATAATGAACAGGACGCTGCATACAATGGTGAACCAAAGCACACTGTCTGCTTTCAGTATTCCCGCCGGTATCTCACGGATAGCTGTTCTGGGATTGAGCTTATCGAATTTTGCATCCAGCCAGCGGTTGAAGGCCATGGCCGCGCTGCGGGCAAACACCATGCAGAGTACAACCAGGATGAACAGTTTCCACACGGGAGCAGGCTCAGCCATATGATAATATTTTCGGGAATCAAATCCCAGCACCAGGCCGATCATAGCAAAGGGCATCGCAAATATCGTATGCGAGAATTTTACGAGCGAGAGATACTTATTTACGGTTGTCATCTTTCTAAAATAGTTTTTCGCGGTCACGCACCAGTTCCCAGAGTACAATTCCTGCGGCCACCGAAATATTGAGTGAATGTTTCATGCCCAGCTGCGGGATCTCGATACTGCCATCGCAGGCCTTCACCACACTGGCATCCACTCCTGTTACCTCATTTCCGAATACAACAGCCAGCGGCGCCTGATGATTGCATTTGAAGCGATGCAGCGGCACACTGTTCTCCACCTGCTCGATAGCCCAGATACCGTAACCTTCCTGCTTCAGTTGCTCCACAGCTTCCAGGGTTGATGGGAAATATTTCCAGGCAACGGTTTCAGTAGCTCCCAGCGCCGTTTTATGGATATCGCGGTGCGGGGGCTGCGGCGTATAACCACAAAGATACACGGCCTGCAACAGAAAAGCATCGCAGGTACGGAACACACTGCCCACATTGTGCATACTGCGGATATTATCAAGCACCACCACTACAGGTACTTTATCACTCTGTTTGAATTCATCCACAGAGAGGCGGTTGAGCTCATCCATTTCCAGTTTACGCATACGCAAAGATATTGGTTACCAGAAACAATCCACGTTTTCTCCACACCCCTGCCGCGGATTTTTTGGAGGGCGTCAAAGCCCTTATTTTTGCCGCTATGGCTAAAGCAGGTACCGTTTCCCCGATGATGCAACAGCATAAGGCAATCAAACAAAAATATCCTGATGCTGTATTGCTGTTCCGTGTAGGCGATTTCTACGAAACATTTGGCGGCGATGCCATCGTGGCCGCACAGGTGCTCGGCATCACGCTCACCAAAAGGAATAATGGCGATGCCGGTTCTTCAGAACTGGCGGGCTTCCCGCATCATTCACTGGATACCTACCTGCATAAACTCGTGAAGGCCGGACATCGCGTTGCCATCTGCGATCAGCTCGAAGATCCCAAACTGGCCAAAGGCATCGTGAAACGCGGCGTAACGGAACTGGTTACCCCCGGTATCGCCACCAACGACAAAATGCTGGAGCATAACAGCAATAATTTCCTGGCCGGCATCCACTATTCCGAAGACCAGAGTGGCATCGCCTTCCTCGATATCTCCACCGGAGAATTCTTTGTGGCCGAAGGCAACCAGGAATATATCGACAAACTACTGCAAACCCTCAGGCCCGCGGAAGTGATCTTTCAGCGCAGCTACCAGAAAATGTTCAAGGAGCAGTTCGGCAACCGCTTCTATACCTATACCATGGAGAGCTGGATCTTCGATGAAGCCTATGCCACTGAAAGCCTGCTCAAACATTTCCAGACGCATTCACTGAAAGGATTCGGCGTGGATGGGATGCGCGAAGGTCTGATCGCTGCCGGCGCTGTATTGCATTATCTCAAAGACACGGAACATCCGAATCTTCAGCATATCACAGGCGTGCAGCGGATAGACAGGGAGGATTATCTCTGGATGGACCGCTTTACCATCCGCAACCTGGAACTCACCGGCGGTCCTGAACTGGGCAACAGCCTGCACAAGGTGCTGGACAATACCGTCAGCCCCATGGGCGCGCGCCTGCTGAAAAGATGGATACTCCTGCCACTGAAAGATATCAACCGCATCAATGAACGACTCAACCTGGTGGAATACTTTATCCGCGAAGTGGAGCTGCGCAATAAGATCACACACCATATCAAACAAACAGGTGATGTGGAAAGACTGGTAAGTAAGATCCCCACCAAAAAGATCGGTCCCCGCGAAGTATTGCAACTGGCCAGAGGCCTGCAACATATCGAAGAGCTGAAAGCGCTTACTGCAAACAGTGAGAATGCCTACCTCGTGAAGCTCAGTAATACACTTGATGCCTGTGCAGACATCCGCGAACGCATCCACCGCACCATCTGCGATACCCCTCCCGCTGTAGCCGCCAAGGGCGGCGTGATCAGCGAAGGCATTCATCCAGAACTGGACCAGCTGCGCCAGATCGCCAATGGCGGAAAGGATTACCTCAATGCGCTGCAACAGAAAGAAGCGGATAAAACCGGCATCAGCTCACTCAAGATCGGTTTCAATAATGTATTCGGTTATTTCCTGGAGGTAACGCATACGCATAAAGACAAAGTGCCTGCCGACTGGATCCGCAAACAAACGCTGACCAGTGCAGAAAGATATATCACGCCCGAACTGAAAGAATATGAAGAAAAGATAGTAGGCGCTGAAGAAAAGATACTCGGCATCGAAGCAGCCCTGTACGATGAGCTGCTTACAGCCCTGCAACCTTTCCTCGCAGCGATGCAACTGAATGGCAGTGTACTGGCTGTAATGGATTGCCTTATCTGTTTTGCCGGCAATGCCCTTCAGTATAATTATAAGAAGCCGCAAATGCATGAGGGCTATTCACTCAGTATGAAGGAAAGCCGTCACCCCGTTATTGAAAGGAACCTGCCGATTGGCGAACCTTATATCGCCAACGATATCGATCTGGACCCTGAAACCAAACAGATCATCATCCTTACCGGCCCCAACATGAGTGGTAAGAGCGCCATCCTGCGGCAAACCGCACTCATCACCCTGATGGCGCATATGGGAAGTTTTGTTCCTGCCGACAGTGCACAGATCCCGCTGACCGATAAGATCTTCACACGGGTAGGCGCATCCGACAATCTCAGCGGAGGCGAATCAACCTTCATGGTGGAGATGAATGAAACTGCCAGCATCATCAATAATATCACACCCAGAAGTTTAATATTGCTGGATGAGATCGGAAGAGGCACGTCCACCTACGATGGTATCTCCATCGCCTGGAGTATTGCCGAGTATCTGCATCAGTCCGATTTCAGGCCACGCACTTTATTTGCCACACACTATCATGAGTTGAATGAGCTGGAAAATAAAATGCCACGAATAAAGAATTATCATATCACCAATAAAGAAGTAGGCAATAAAGTGATCTTCCTGCGCAAACTGGCGCCAGGCGGCACTACGCACAGCTTCGGTATCCATGTTGCGAAAATGGCTGGCATGCCCCCTTCCCTCATCAATCGCGCCAATGAAATATTGCACCAGCTGGAAGAAAAACATGTTGACGGAAATGGTCCCACAGTAACGGCCACGAATGACCGTGTAAAAAATATCGCCACGGAAAAATTTCAACTCTCCATTTTCGATGCACACAGCGAAACGTTTGATGATATACGTCAAATGCTCAATGGTATCGACATCAATAGATTAACTCCGGTTGAAGCATTACTTAAATTGCAGGAGATAAAATCAAAAGTGAATTGATCTTAATATTCTTGCGATATCTCAAGAAATGAAAATGTTGCTCACGCAGAAATACTAAACTTAAAATTTCCTGCGTTACATTCGTGTTTCCAACCGTACACAAATATCCAGGGCTTGGATAACTGCCATTATCTGCAAAAAGCTCCCCTGTAAAAACATTTGCCACTTACCCGGCAACTATGTAACCACAATAACCTTTCAGCGTTCCCAGGAAATACAGTTCCACCATGGGTTGTAACTGTACAGGTACTGTCATGCCTTTCCCGTAAACGCTACCTGATCAAAAAAACCTTGTAAACAAATCATTAAAAATACGCTGGTGCGTAAACGTTAGTTCCTGCCCTGAACTGACCCAATGCGCCAGACTGGATTGTTATGCCCTTTTGTTAAACCCTTGCGCCCTTAAACGCCAAACCGTTATGAAAAGTAAACTACTACTGGTTTTTATCAGTGGATTGATGCTGTATGCAGTAATGCCGGCATCTGCACAGACATGTGCCCGGCCAACTGAAAGTCAAACTGCTTATTATACCGCGCAGAACTATTGGTATGCCTACTTTTATCGCAATACCAATTTTACCGATTATCATGGCCGCGTAAGGTATGGAGCTGCCGGCTCACCCAATTTCAATACCAATATCAACAGCAACAATTATAATCCCGGAGGCGGCGTATCCACATTCAACTGTGCGCTCAATTCGGACGATTTCAGTGTTCGCGCCTACATGTACAGGACCCAGGCAACTGCTGCCACCTACACTTTTACTGTGTCAACAGAAGGCGGTGTTCGGTTATACATAGACGGTAACCTGGTAATAGATGAATGGTATGAACAGGATTACACAAGCTATGATATCACCTACAGGCTATCTGCTGGAACCCACACATTCGTTCTTGAATATTATGAGAGTGCAGATGATGCCAGATTTGCTTTCACTATCGCCAACGCATCCTGTACCAATACACCAGCCGCACCAACCTACGGAACAAACAACAGGTGGAATGCTTATTTCTATGACGGAAAGAATTTTGAAACGCATAGAAGATCAACCACCAATGCCTACGGAACAACGGCATCTCCCACGTTCAATACCACATTCGGAGGTAATGAAGCAACCCTGTCCGGAGGCACCAATAACTGCAATTTGCTTACGGAAACCTTCAGTGCAAGGCTCATGCTAACACAATATTTTCCGGCAGGCTATTACCTCTTTACTGTGGGCGGAGATGATGGTTTTCGGTTAAGCCTCGACGGTGGAGCCACCTGGGTGATCGACCGCTGGGTAGACCAGGTCTATACCATTGCCACGCAGGTAGTGCGAATAACCACTGCCGGTAACAGAAACATGGTGCTGGAATTTTACGAGAACCATGGCGACAACCAGCTCTCTTTCGATTATGGAGTGACGCTTCCTGTATCAATTATAAAATTTGATGGCACACAAAGCAACGGCGACTCAAGGCTTAGTTGGCAGACGACGCCGGAAAGTACCGAAGACCGTTTTGTGGTAGAGAGAAGCACCAATGGAAGGAATTTCGATGCTGTGGGTGAGGTGAAAGCCAGTGCGGCAGTGGCAGCTCCCAATGGTAACCGCCAATATCAGTTCACAGATCGGAATGCCCCCGTTGGTTCATCATGGTATCGTTTGAAGATCATCGACAGGAACGGGCCGGAAAAATATTCAAGCATTGTAAGCATCAACACCAAAGCACAGGCTATTACAAAAATTTACCCTACACTCATAGACCAAACCAAACAACTGTTTATTCAAACAGACAGAAGCACCGCTAACCTGGAAATTGTTATCAGGAATATTTCCGGGCAGGCGGTGCTTGTAAAAAAGCTGGGTCAGATGGCCCGTGGACAGATAGCAACCCTGCCGCTACAAGACGCTCCCTTGTCTAAGGGATCGTATGTGGTACAAGTGCTCACTGACGGTGCAATCCTGCACAAACAGATGATCATTGTACCATAAAAAAAAGATGCAGGATAATGGTACAGCAGCAGGAGGGTGCAAGCCCTTCTGCTGTTTTTATATGTACTCAAAAAAACTGCCAGGCCAAAGCCCGGCAGTCATGGTCACGTTGCGCAGTGACCTATTCAAACTTAACCACAGACATGTTTATTGCGGAAGAATCCGCTCATGTTCATCACACCAGTTTCAATCACCACGCCAGTTATGAATTGCTTAACAGAAAAAACTGTTAAAGGAAATTATTAAGAAGGATCGCGGAGCCGGCCCAGTTTTTCAAAGCTGTATTGCAACTGTTTATATAATCCATTATAGACTTCGTAATAAGCCTGAAGTGTTTGATGATTTTGCGCATCAGGCTCATAGGTTTGCAGCGGCTGAAAAAATTGCCGCGCTGCTGACAGATCGGGAAAGAGTCCCGCCGCTTTCCAACCCATAATGGCAGCCCCCATGGCGCTGGCATCGGCGGCAGCGGTGATCACCAACCGTTGTCCCAACAGATCTGCCAGCCATTGCACCCATTGAGGTGATTTGAGAAATCCGCCACTCACGAAAATATTTTTCGGTGCACCGATTGTTTCTTTCACAGCCTTTGCAATATCCTGCACTGCATAATTGATGCCTTCGATCACCGCCCTGATAGCGTGTGCCTGTGTATGCCGGTGATCAAGTCCCACAAAGGCGCCTCTTGCTCCTGCATCCCAGACCGGTGCTCTTTCTCCGCGTACATAAGGAAGGAACAACAAGCCCTCCGCTCCTGCCGGCACAGTTGCTGCCTGCGCAATCAGCGCTTCCATCACGCCTGATAAGCGGATATCTTTTTGCAGGAAATGATCCGCATACCACTCCACCAATGCGCCTCCATTATTGAGAGGTCCCCCGCATACATAATGCGTTTCATCCAGGATATAATTGAATACGCGCGAGTACTTATCTGTGGCCGGTTGATCGGTCAGCATTCGCACAGCGCCGGATGTTCCGATAGTGATATTGCAATCACCCGTCTCCAGCGCATTGCTGCCGATATTGGCGAGGCATCCATCGCTGGCGCCGATCACCAGCGGTACTTTTGCATCAACACCTGTGAGTCTGGTGAGTTCATTCTTTCTGCCTTCAATGATATACGTGGTACTAACTATGTTGGACAACCGATTTTCCTCCACCCCGGCCAGCTCCAATGCCGGAGCATACCAATCCCTTGTCTGAATATCGAGCAGGCCCGTTGCCGAGGCAATACTTTGATCGATAAAATATGAACCTGTCAGCTTATGTATCACATATTCCTTGATGCCGACGAACTTCGCAGCCTGATTGAAAATCCCGGGCCTTTCTTCGCGAAGCCAGATCAGTTTGCAGAGTGGCGACATAGGATGAACAGGCGTACCTGTACGACGATAGATCTCATTGGCTAAACCTGATGATCTGATTTTCTCCGCCTGAGGAAGGCTGCGCAGATCTGCCCAGGTGATGCAGTTGGTGAGCGGCCTTCCGGCATCATCCACCGCTATAATACTGTGCATGGCGCTGGAGAATGCGATGCCTTCAGGTTGCCCCAATCGCAGTTCTCTTGTACGCCTCATGAGGTCTCTCAAAGTTGCCAGCACTGCACCCAATAACTGGTCAGGATAAAGTTCATGTTGTCCCGGAACATTAGTCAACGGTTCATAACCCGCAACAGATGTTGCTGCAACAAAGCCATCGCTTTGCAGGGCGATGGCTTTGGTATGGGTTGTGCCGATATCAATTCCTATAAAAAATCGCATGTACGATAACGTTAGTTGATCAATATTCACAAACGATATAAGCCCAGGGTTCGATATTGAAGCTATGCCCGGGTTTGAAAGGTTCTTTTGTACCGAGGAAGAGATTCATCGGTTCGCCGGTCAAAGCTTCATCTTTGATTGTGATCGTTTGTTCTTTGGCGGAGAGGTTCAGTATCACCAGTACTTTCTTTCCATCTTTCTCGCGCAGGTAAGCGTAGAGCGCTTTATCATCGCCCACAGAAACCTTTCGGAAGCCCGCATCTGTTGCCAGCGCAGCATTGCGTTTGCGAAGCTCCAGCAATGTTTTATAGAAAGCAGCACGTTTGAATTGCTTCATGTTCATATTGTCTTTCTTAAAGAAAGGCAGTGCGCGGAGCACAGGCTCTTCCTGACCACCATAGATCAGCGGAAGACTGCCACGCATGGTTTGTGTGAGAACGGCAAATGCGCCGTGTTTCAGTCCGGGGAATGTACCGAAATCACTCTTGTTCCAACTGTTCTCATCGTGGTTGCTGGTGAAGTAGAGTCGGGCATCATTGGTAGAAAACATACTGTCTTCCCTCGCCATTACAGAATCCAGCGATAATGCGTTGGTTTGTCCGGCTGCCACTTTCTTCATATGCTGGAACAGATCCCATCCATAGGTAGCGGCAAAGCCGGCTTCATGCAGATTACCTTTTTCCCCTTCGGCCAGCATGAAAAGACTTTTATCTTTCTGTAACCTGGCGATGCATTGTTTCCAGAAATCCGTAGGTACTTCTGAAGCCACATCACAGCGGAAACCATCGATATCTGCTTCCCGCACCCAATAGCGCATGCTTTCGATCATACTGTCGCGGAGCTCCCTGTTATCGTAATTGAGATCGCGTGTGTCCGTCCAGTCGAAGGCCGAGAGGGCTTTGCCGGTACTGTCGCGATTGTAGAAATCAGGATGTGATTTAAGCCATGGATGGTCTGCACTGGTATGATTGGCTACCCAGTCGATGATCACTTTGAATCCCTGAGCATGTGCATCACTCACCAGCTTTTTGAAATCCGTAATGGTGCCGAATTCCGGGTTCACTGCTTTATAATCGGCCACTGCATAGTAACTGCCGAGTGTACCTTTACGATCAGTAATGCCGATAGGTGTAACAGGCATGAACCAGAGGATCTCAACGCCCATCGCTTTCAGTCTTGGAAGTGATTGTGCAAAGGCGGCGAATGTTCCTTCTTTGGTATATTGACGAAGGTTTACTTCGTATACATTGGACTGTTTGATCCAGGAAGGTGGCGGAGGAATAGTGAGGGTATCTACTGCAGCAACAGTTTCTTCTTCAGTCTTTTTATCTTTCTCAGGTCCGGAAACGCAAGCTGGCAGAAGGCTGATGATAACAGCAGCTCCTGCCAGCAATTTGTAAATAGTAGATGTCATAGGTTGCTCTGTTTGAGCAACAAGTTAGATCATCTCCTTCAATTTCGATACAACCATATCGATCTCTTCCTTCGTGTTCTGTTTGCTGAAAGAGAAGCGAACGGTCACCTGGTTGGGATTGTTGTTGATAGCGCGGATAACGTGTGAACCGGCATCGGCCCCGCTGGTGCAGGCGCTGCCGCCACTGGCGCAGATATTGTTGATGTCGAGGTTGAAGAGGATCATCTCGGACTTCTCCGTTTTAGGGAAGGAAGCGCTCACTACAGTGTAGAGGCTTCTGCCGAGCGGATCGCCATTGAAACTAACACCCTTGATGTGTTTTTTCAGCTCTTCCATCATGTATGATTTCAGTTCCCTGATATGGGCGCTGTCTTTCTCATAATTCTCAGTCGCCATTTCCAGCGCTTTGGCAAAGCCAACCACACCATAAAGGTTCTCGGTACCGGCGCGCATATTGCGTTCCTGGCCACCGCCCTGGATAAAGGGCTTGATCTTCACGTTCTCATTGATGTAGAGAATGCCTACACCTTTGGGTCCGTGGAACTTATGACCTGCTCCTGTGATAAAATGTACAGGCGTATTGCGCAGATCGAAGGGGAAATGCCCAACGGTCTGAACAGTATCGGAATGGAAGATGGCATTGTATTTTTTGCAGAGCTCGCCAACAGCATGGATATCCATCATATTGCCGATCTCGTTATTGGCGTGCATGAGGGTAACAACGGATTTTTCTTCGCAGGAAGCGAGCAGTTGCTCCAGGTCTTCCATATCGATATGTCCGTCCGGCAGCATCTTCACATAGCTGAGGGCCGCTTCACCGCGATGGTACAGGTTTTCCACTGTATGCAAAGTGGCATGGTGCTCAACAGGGGATGTAATGATATGTTTGCATCCGAGATCGCGCACAGCGGCGCAGATAGCGGTATTGGAGCTTTCTGTTCCACCTGAAGTGAAGAAGATCTCTGCGGGATGCGCGTTGAGGATTTTCGCCACGGATTTACGGGCATTCTCGATAGCGAGCCTGCTCTCCCTTCCATATGAATAAATAGAAGACGGATTACCGAATTTCTCGGTCAGATAAGGCATCATTGCTTCCAGCACAGTGGCATCCAGGGGTGTGGTTGCCGCATTATCGAAATAAATACGTTGATTCATGACAAGAGATTTATTGAAAATGTCCCTGCAAACTGCATTTGGACATTTCCGGCGCAAATTTCCGGAAAAAAATCATATCAACGCTTATTCGGGGCAAGGACATGACGAACAGGAAAAACCCCGGTATAAAACAGTGTAACAGCTACATTAAAATGCTTAAATCGACTCCCTTATGTCCTGCATCAGGCGCAAAGCGATATTATTTGCCGTGGTTTCGAAGTTACTTTCGGCATAGATGCGGATGATGGGCTCCGTATTGGAGGAACGAAGGTGCACCCAATCGGAATCGAATTCGATCTTCAGTCCGTCTTCTGTATTGATCGGCTGGTTCTTGTATTTCTTTTTGATATGCTCGAAGATGGCTTTGAGATCGATACCATTGGTGAGCTCGATCTTATTCTTGGAGATGAAATAATCGGGATATTTCGCACGGAAAGATTTGATGCCATTCTTATGGGCAGCCAGTGCACTCAGGAACAGTCCGATACCGATGAGGGCATCCCTTCCATAATGAAGGTCAGGCACAATGATACCACCATTACCTTCACCACCGATCACTGCATTCTTCTCTTTCATTTTCTTCACCACATTCACTTCACCTACTGCAGAAGGGAAATACTCTCCTCCCCTGCTGATGGTGATCTCTTTCAGCGCCTTGGTGCTGCTCATATTGCTCACAGTGTTGCCGGGCCTTTTACTCAGCACATAATCAGCCACAGCCACCAGCGTATACTCTTCGCCGAACATGCTGCCATCTTCACAAACGAAGCAGAGCCTGTCAACATCCGGATCAACAGCAATACCCATATCGGCACGATGATGTCTTACAGCATTTGCCAGCTCAGTCAGGTTTTCCGGAAGCGGTTCAGGATTGTGAGCGAACTTACCGGTTACTTCACCATTCAGCAGGATCACTTCTGCTACGCCCAGCGCTTTGAGCAATCCGGGTAACACGAGCGCGCCTGTGGAATTGATCACATCCACCACTACCTTGTACCCTTTCTCTTTGATGGCTTTTACATCCACCAGAGGATAATCAACGATAGTATCGATATGTCTCTGCAGCGTGGTATCGTTAACGGTATATTCACCGAGCTTATCAACATTCGCAAATTTGAAATCCTCTTTGGCGGCAGTCTCCAGGATGATGGCTCCATCTTCGCCACTGATGAACTCTCCAATATTATTGAGGAGCTTCAGTGCATTCCATTCTTTGGGATTATGACTGGCAGTGATAATGATTCCACCACCTGCATTCTCCCATACAACTGCCATCTCAACTGTGGGTGTGGTAGACAATCCGGTGTCCACAACATCGATTCCCATACCGATCAGTGTATTCACAATAAGCTGCTGCACCATGGCGCCGCTGATACGGCCATCACGGCCGATCACGATCTTCCTGGGCAATTCCTCTTTACTGAGGATCCAACTGCCATAGGCTGCAGTGAATTTTACAATGTCGAGGGGAGTTAGGTTGTCGCCGGGGGTTCCTCCAATGGTTCCGCGGATTCCTGATATACTTTTTATCAATGCCACCGTTTCAAAGTTTAACGGCTACAAAAGTAAGTGTTTAGGCGGATGGAAGAATAACCAGTTTCGGGTATTTTACCCACAAACGGCCACCACTAATTGGTAATGCTTCCCTATTTTTGCGGCCATTATGCTGAGCTTCACCCCTGTAAAACCAAATTGGTTCAAGGATTGGTTCAATTCGCCCTATTATCACCAATTGTATTTCCAGCGCGATCACACGGAGGCCGCGCAGTTTATCAATCGTTTGCTCGATTTTTTACAACCTGCCGCCCATGCCCGGATGCTGGATGCAGCCTGCGGCCGTGGAAGGCATTCCCTTCAACTCGCCGGCAAAGGCTATGATGTGACCGGTACAGATCTCGCAGCGGAAAGTATCGATGCCGCCAGCCGTCATGAACTGAAGAATCTTCATTTCTTCCGTCACGATATGCGTGATCCCTTCCGTGTGAACTATTTCGACTATGTTTTCAATTTCTTCACCAGCTTCGGTTATTTCAACACCGAAAGGGAACATGATAATGCCATCAGCAGTTTTGCACAGTCGCTCCGCCCCGGTGGTATATTGGTGATGGACTATCTGAATGTACAGTTTGCAGAATCACAGCTCGTTCATCAGCAGGAGATCGAACTTGGCAATGTGAACTATTTCATTACGCGCTGGTTCGACGACTCACATTTTTACAAGAAGATTGAAGTGCATGATCCCACACAGCAGGAGCCACTCATCTTTGGGGAGAAAGTAGCCAAATTCACACTGGAGCATTTCAAAGAAATGTTTGCCCGCCATCAATTAGAGATCGGGCAGGTGTTCGGGGATTATCATTTCAACCAGTATGATCTGCAAAATTCTCCGCGTTTGATCATGGTGGCGAAGAAGCTGTAACTACTTTTCTTTTACAAATACCAGTTTCGGTGCTTCGCCTACATCCAGGCGAACAGTTCCGTTTTGCACAGCCACAGGCTTCATTACACCTTCAGCAAGCTGGTCCTTGAATGAAAGTACAGAAGCTCCCACTCCACCGGTATGCAATGTATAATCGTTCACTTTTTTTCCGCTGCGTGTTGGACAATAAATGAAATAAGCAGCCGAATCAGGAGCGATCTTATTACGGTATTTGTAGATCCACACATCACCTTTTTCCTGTACGATCTTCTCGGGAACATAATTGCCTAAATGATGCACCAGGCTGTTGATATAATACCAGGCGGGGTATGGAAAGAAAATGAAATCTCCCTTTTGGCGAAGAAGTCCGCTGGTGATGAAAAGTCCCGGATCGTTTTCATCCGTATCATCTTTGATCCAGTAAATGATATAGCGGTCGAACCCTGAGAAGGCGATGAGATTGATGGCGCGGAGCAGCATGAGGCCCTGGCTTTCAGATTGGCTGTAACCGGGAACGAGTGGCGCAGATACTTTGCTGGTGCGACTCTTATCATAACCATATTCTCCCAGGATGCATTCCACATTGGGTTGCAGGCGATAGGTCTCATTGCGGGCCTTTGCCATTTTCTGGCGAAGCGAATCTTCTTCCGGAGTGATGCCTGCAGTAGCGCTGGTGAAAACATCTGTGGGGTGATCGCCTTTTCCATTGCTGGAATAGTAGTGGTATTGAATGCCGCCATTCCAGAGGAACTGTTTATCGTTGCGCATTGTTTTGCAGAGGAATTGCAATACGCGCAGCCTGTCAACATCAAAAGAAGTGAAGCCTGCGAGCATGAGGTTGCTGTTGGGATCGGCATTCTTGATGCCGAATGTTTTTCCCATCTTTCCTTCATTGCCATCGTAATCAGCTGTGCTTTGCGCGAAGTAGGAAACGGGATTGCAGTATTTGTTGCCGCCCCAGGCAGCGTCGGTTTCATTGCCGTTCTCGTAGATGGTCATGAGATTACGACCGGAAAAACGATGCGGTTCTACCGATTGAATGAGGTTGGTATCCACTTTGGTGGTGCCATAGCATGCGGCCATCGTCCACATCAGATTGGCGTGGCGCTCGTAGCTCATGGGATCTTCGGGGTTCATACCTATTTTGGTAACGGGCCTGTCTTCGTTCCACATGCCTTTTAGTTCCATCCACTTCGGAACGCCGAGATAAGCGTACCAGATCTTGTTGCCAACATCCCGGGTGATGCTGTCTGCATACATCACGTAATCTCCGGAACCATTGTTCCACCAGCCGTTTGGTGTGATGTAGTACTTTATATTGGGCCAGTTATCGACTGTATCTACATCGATCCGGCTGATACTGGTATACATGCGTGAATAGTAGAATGGTTTCATCCAGCGGATATCTGTGCCCTGGTAGCAATTGACACCGAGGAATTCCTTCATCATTTTCGGTTCCAGGCGCGGGCCTGTGTATTCAGCGGGAGGCAAAGGTTCCAGCGCTGCTAACGGGCATCCATATACGGCCGCTTCGGTGATCACGGCATCAGGACTGCTGAAGCGGAACATCAGGTACTGTGTACTGTCTGCAATTCTAAAATTGCGCCAGCCCCAGAAACCGGAATTGCCCTTGGTGGTGAAAGCGGCTTGCAGTTTCCAGTTGCGCATGGTGCCGGTATAGATCCAAACGCTGTCTGACAAATGTGAACGATCATAGAGATAAATCTCCGATACTTTGTGTGGTGCGCGGAGGTCCACCACAATCCTGCTGCCGCCATCCTTGAAATATAAATTCACTCCCTTGGTGGGATGGGGAGATGTTTTCGGAAATTCTGTCCCGAATTTTTCTTTCGGATCGGAGATAGCTGCTTCATCAAAAAGATTGAAAGGGCTCACCCGGGAAATATGCGCATAACCGGAAAGGTCATATACATCTTCTTTCGTGATGGTGGTGATCCTGCTGGATGAATTGCAGGGTGCAGGCTTATTATCAGCAAGCAAAGCCCCGGCAGGTTTGTCCGGGCCATTGCAGGCTGCAAACAATATCAGTAAAATCAATCCGGTTATTCCTGTTCTCATATAAGGTTTGTTTAGGGCGGTACACAGGATTGGATCGTCTTTCAAAGAAACCGGATTTATGGCTGCTGCTGTTGCGGCAACTTCTTCTTGTTGTTCAGCAACAAATATTTTGCAGATTCATAGATCGCCTGGCTGAGCAATCGCATCTGCTCTTTTGCGGCAACAACAGATGAATCGTTACCAGGTTTATCATTGTTCACAACAGACACGAACTCTTCTTTTTTCGTTTTCAGCTGTGTGCGGTAAAAATAATCTCCTTTCACCACACCTGCCATACTATTGTCCGGGTCAAAGATAAACGCGAAATGTTTTGAAGTGGTATCCAGCAGGTCTTTTCCCAGCGAACTGTTGATATAAGTGGTATTGGTAAGGCCCGCGATGGTAGGCAGCACATCCATTTGAGAACAGATATTATTGACACGGCGTGGCTGGATCAGTTTGGGCGCATAGAACAGCAAAGGCACATGCTCTGCAGTCAAACGCTGTTCTGTCCAGGCATCGGGGAACATCGCTCCTGCGTTGCCGGGAATGCCGTGATCTCCGATAAAAACAAAAATGGTATTGTCGAAATATTTTTCTTTCGAAGCCGCCTCCATGAATTTCTGGAAACAGTAATCCGTATAACGGAATGCATTTACTTCCGGCAATGTTTCGAATCCGTATTTGCGGAGCGAATCCAGTGGCACATCGATCTTTTTGAATTCATGCTGGTCTTCTTCCGGGATCGTGTAAGGGCGATGGTTATCTGCGGTCTGGATCACGGCGAAGAAAGGCTTTGTCTGTTTTGCCAGCAGTTTGTTGGATTCAAGGAAGAGATTCTTATCGCTGATGCCCCATACGTCGATCTTGGGTGCGTCCCAGTCATCCTGCTCATGCAATTGCAGGTTATTGATATTGTTGGTGAGCAGTCCGCGCAGGTTGGCCCAGCTGGTGCTGCCGCCGATGAGATAGAATTTTTCGTAATTGGTGAAATCGTTGATGATGATATGCTGGTCAACTGCTGCCGGGTTGCGGCTGGCGGTTTTCGGCATCTCCACATCGGGCATACCGGTGAGTGTGGCCCAAACGCCGCGGGCAGTGCCATAAGTGGGCGTGAAGCAATGGTCGAAAAAGATGCCATTCCTGCTGATGCTGTCGAAGAACGGTGTTGTATTGAGCGGGTTACCCCACATAGAGCTCTTGTAACCACTGAACGATTCGCAGATCACCAGCACGATATTCGGTTGCGTATTGATGGCGCCTGCACGCGGAGCCACTACCCTTTCAAAATTCAGGGATGCAGTATTGGGATCGAG
This sequence comes from Pseudobacter ginsenosidimutans, assembly GCF_007970185.1. Taxonomy (NCBI): domain Bacteria; kingdom Pseudomonadati; phylum Bacteroidota; class Chitinophagia; order Chitinophagales; family Chitinophagaceae; genus Pseudobacter; species Pseudobacter ginsenosidimutans. The sequence goes on from NZ_CP042431.1 coordinate 7,294,380, forward strand.
ATTGTAATACTGTTTGATCACCGGGAACAGTTCTTCCACTTTTTTCTTGTCGAACTTATTGCCCCGGAATTTGAGCGTATTGAAAAATGATTCGAAGGGATTGAGTGAAACATTGGCCTTGTAATCACTGCCCAGCGCAAATGCATCGCTCCAGCGAAGCGGATACTGACTGAGCTTGCCGAACAGGAAGAAGCCGAAAACCAGGAAGCAAACCACAAAACTGGTAATGCGCAGGCGCTTGCCCACCGGTTGCTGACTGGCCTGTATCCTGCGCCAGGAGCGGCGGATCAGCCATACGATGAACCAGGTGCCGATAGCCAGTCCAAGTACCAGCCTGATCACCGGGTAACTCTGCCAGACCATACTGGTGCTGATACCGGCATCTTCCAGGTAATTGAGCACACTGGCATTGAGGCGCTGCACCAGGTAAGCATAATGCGCAAAATCTACCACAAAAAAGAATAATATGATCAGGGTAACGATGCTCAAAATCACATTCCACCATTTCTTTCCGAAACTGCTTTTGAAAGGATGTAACCAGGGTGTACTGCCCAGTACCAGCAGGATCAGCAGTACCAGGGAGATGATCCGGAGATCGTAACGGGCGCCCAGGAAGAAGGCATCTGCGAGCTGGCCGAGGCCATAGCCCTGCTTATTGAAGAAGAGGTACAGTCCCAGGCGCATCACCGTGAACAGTACAAAATAGATAAGCCCGATACTCAATATCCAGCGGATCAGGGCCGGTAACCGGCTGATTAATTGTTTCATAGAAAGAAAATAGGCGCTAAAATTATAGTTTTTATTTTTGTAGCTATGATTTTCGATCCCGGCAAGCTAACGTTAACATTCTGGCAACTCATTCAACCGGTAGATACCTGGCTGATAACACATATCAACCAGAACTGGGGAAATAAGTTCCTGGACACGGTTCTCCCCTATATGCGCGAGACATTTTTTTGGATCCCGCTCTATCTTTTCCTTTTGCTGTTCGTAACCATGAACTTCAAAGTGAAAGGCTGGTGGTGGTTTGCAGGCGCCATCATCACGGCGGCACTGGCGGATCTTCTGAGCAGCCAGATCATCAAACAGACCGTGATGCGTACCCGCCCCTGCCAGGATATGGAAGTGGCTCCCCTATTAAGATTTTTTATCAGCTATTGCCCCAGGAGCTCCAGTTTCACCTCCTCCCATGCTACCAGCCACTTTGCCCAGGCTATGTTCTTTTTCTTAACATTACGACCGGTCATTGGAAAAATCGCCTGGTTTTTCTTCTTTTGGGCCTCTATCATCGGGTATACCCAAATATATGTGGGCGTACATTATCCTTTTGATGTATTTTGTGGGTCATTATTAGGTTGCGGAATCGGATATATGACAGGCAAAATGTACAACAAACAGATAGGTCCGCTTAGTTTAGACAAATAAAGCCAGCAATGGGAGAAATATTTATAATACTGGGATTGATTTTATTGAACGGATTATTTTCAATGGCAGAGATCGCCCTGGTATCGGCCCGGAAGGCAAGACTGGAAGCGCAGGCTAATAAAGGCGACAGCAGGGCAAAGGAAGCGCTGAAGCTGGCTAATCATCCCGACACATTCCTGAGCACTGTTCAGATCGGTATAACGCTCATCGGTATCCTCACCGGTATCTTTTCCGGAGAAAAACTGAAATCCGGATTGGTTGAATTCCTGCAGCAATACGAACTCACAAGAATATATGCAAGCGGTCTCGCCACTGCCATTATCGTTGTGGCCGTTACCTATTTTTCACTGGTACTGGGCGAACTGCTGCCCAAACGCATCGGCCTCTCCAGGCCCGAAACCATTGCCAAAACAGTGGCCGGCCCCATGCGCATCATCAGCATCGCCACCTATCCCTTCATCTGGTTGCTCACTAAAAGCACCTACGTGCTGGTGAAACTTTTCGGCATCAAAGCAAAAGACAACCAGGTTACGGAAGAAGAGATCAAGGCCATCATCAGTGAAGGCACTGAACAGGGTACCATCGAAGAAGCCGAACAGGAGATCATTGAACGTGTGTTCCACCTGGGCGACCGCAATATCACCAGCATCATGACGCACCGCAGCGATATCATCTGGTTCGATGCGGCCGATAATGAACAGAACATCAGGGAAAAGATCCTTCGCGAACCACATTCCGTTTATCCTATCTGCGAAGGCAGCCTTGACAATCTCAAAGGTGTGGTATCGCTCAAAGATCTTTACGTCACCAACGATATGACCGTTTTTGCCGCCATCATGAAACCAGCCCTCTTCGTTCCTGAAAACATCACAGCCTATACCGTGCTGGAGAAATTCAAGAAACAGAAGATCCATGCCTGCTTCATCGTGGATGAATACGGCACACTCCAGGGAATGATCACACTCAATGATATCCTGGAAGCGATTGTGGGCGACCTGCCACAAATGGATATCGAGGATTATGAGATCCGTGAACGGGAAGACGGCTCCTATCTGGTAGACGGACAAATACCTTTCTATGATTTCCTCACGCATTTCGAGAAAACAGAATGGATGAACGAAGGCGAACAGGAATTCGATACACTCGCCGGCTTCATCCTGCACAAACTCGAACGCATCCCGCATACCGGCGATACCCTCGACTGGCAGGGCTTCCGCTTTGAAGTGGTAGACATGGACGCTCAGCGTATAGACAAACTGCTGGTGTACATCTCAGACGAGATCAAAGACAATATGGATGATGAAGATGATGACTAGAATTCAAACACCATATCAGCCTGAGGATTGCTGACCTTATAACTTTTTCGCTTACCCCCCACAGTTACATGCATCATGTTGATCTGCGATTCGTAAGTTTCGTAGAGGATATTATTCTTTACAGCCAGTTTTTTCGGTGGATCGGGCAGATTACTTACCTGGAAATAACTCCAGATCACATCACGCTCATGCTCGAAGCCTACAAATTCCAGCTTCAACGGCTTGCCGTCTGCAGTTATATTCAAATGCTTTACAATATATTCGTTCACCAACCTGTTTGCTTCCTCCTGGTTGGCAGGCTTGATCAGGTCCACACGCTTTTTCAGCGTTTCGGCAATGCCTTTTTCGAAATCATCGGTAAAAATTTTACAGCTGATCTCGATGGTTTTATCCGTAACATTGTGGTTGACATCTGTAACGCTCACATAAACAGGATGCAGTGTGGAAGCGGTTTCCGCAGATGAATTGGGAACGATGAGCATCGCAGCGATGGTCCAGAGCCATTTATACAGTAAGATTGCCATTAAACCTTCCGATTTTTTCATTACAAATCTCTTGATTATTTTGTACCCTTTACCGCTTGTATGCAGGATTTTTCATTATATTTTCAATTAGGCGTAGGGCATATCCTCTCTCTGGACGCGATGGACCATATCCTTTTCGTTACAGCCCTCTGTTTACGCTATCTGTGGGCCGACTGGAAGAAAGTGGTGATCCTGGTCACAGCTTTTACCATCGGACATTCCATCACACTGGGCATGAGCGCTCTGGGCTATGTGGACTTCGACCGTAGCTGGATCGAATTCCTGATCCCCCTCACCATTGCCGCTACCTGTGTGAACAATATCTTCCAGAAACCTAAAAAAGAAAACAGCAAACTGCCGCTGATCTATTTCTTTGCGCTCTTCTTCGGTCTGATACATGGGCTGGCATTTGCCGGCGAATTCATGGCACTGGAAGGGAAAGAAGGACTGGCAGGGCATCTGCTCGCTTTCAATATCGGCATCGAAGTGGCGCAACTGGTAGTAGTGGTAGCCGTACTGCTCCTCTCTTACCTGGTGGTACAGTTGGTGAAATTGCCCAGGCAATGGTGGCTTCGCAGCGCTTCGTTCATAATCTTAGTCTTTTCACTGGTCTGGGCATTCCAGCGCATTCCAAATAAACAAACATCGAATGATGAAACAGTTGTCATTTCCGGCGGCTCTGATGCTATTGTTATGTTGCGGTAGTATCAAAGCGCAGAACATCCAAAACAATCCTGGCTCCAACCACGGCAACCGGTTCGAGCAACTGGGAACTATCCTGCCTACCCCCAACGAATACCGTACCGCCAGCGGCGCTCCCGGTCCCAGGTACTGGCAGCAGCGTTGCGATTACGATATCAAATGTGAGTTGGACGAAGAAAAACAAACACTCACCGGCAGTGAAACGGTCACTTATTTCAACAATTCCCCCAACACACTCACGTATCTCTGGCTGCAGCTGGATGAAAACCAGCACAGCTCCGTGAACAATGCCGACTATCAGAACAGTAGTACTGTTCCGTCTCAACTCGACGTTAAGGCGATCGACAGAATGGAAGAACAGAAAAAAGATAATGGCTACGGCTTCCAGATCCGTCTGCTGACCGATGCTACGGGTAAGCCACTCCGTTATACCATCAATAAGACCATGATGCGCGTTGAACTGCCTGCACCACTGAAGGCCGGACAACAATTCGTGTTCAAGCTCAACTGGGATTACAAGATCGCGGACCGCATGACCTATGGAGGTCGTGGTGGTTATGAATATTTCCCCGAAGAAGGTAACTACCTCTTCACCATGGCCCAGTGGTATCCCCGTCTCTGCGTGTACAGCGATTTCCAGGGATGGCAGAACCACCAGTTCACCGGCCGCGGTGAATTTGCCCTCACTTTCGGCAACTTCAAAGTACAGATGACCGTTCCCGCTGACCACGTAGTTGGTTCAACCGGCGAATGTATCAACTATACCGCCAACCTCAGCGTTAATCAGAAAGCACGCTGGGCAAAGGCTCAGACCTCCAAAGAGCCAGTGGAGATCGTTACCCTCGCTGAAGCCAAAGCAGCAGAAGGCAAAAAAACGAAAACGAAAAAGACCTGGATCTACAAGGCGGACAATGTGCGCGACTTCGCCTGGACGTCCAGCCGCAAATATGTTTGGGATGCCATGCCCGCTTATGTTGAAGGCAAGAAAGTGATGTGCATGAGCTTCTACCCCAAGGAATCCTACAATCTCTACAGCAGGTATTCCACCAAGGCAGTAGCCCATACCATCAAAACCTATTCTCATTTCTCCATTCCTTATCCCTATCCTGTTGCACAGAGTGTGGAAGCCTCTAACGGTATGGAATACCCGATGATCTGTTTCAACTACGGACGTACGGAAAAAGATGGCTCCTATTCAGAAGCCACCAAATACGGTATGCTCGGTGTGATCATACATGAAGTAGGTCATAACTTCTTCCCCATGATCATCAACAGCGATGAAAGACAATGGAGCTGGATGGATGAAGGCCTCAACTCCTTTGTGGAATACCTCACCGAAGAGCTCTGGGATAATAAATTCCCTGTTCGCGGCAAAGGACCAGCCTGGGCTATCGTTGATTACATGAAACTTCCCAAGGACCAGCTGGAGCCGATCATGAGCAATTCTGAGAACATTGTTCGCTTTGGTCCGAATGCTTATACCAAACCCGCTACAGGCCTGAATATCCTGCGCGAGACCATCATGGGCCGCGAGCTTTTCGATTATGCATTCAAGGAATATGCACGCCGCTGGGCTTTCAAACATCCCGAGCCTGCCGATCTCTTCCGCACCATGGAAGATGCTTCCGGTGAGGACCTCGACTGGTTCTGGAGAGGCTGGTTCTACACCACCGAGCCCTGTGATCAGAGCCTGGACAGTGTGAAATATTACAAGACAGACGCCAATGCGCCACTCCAGGGCGATAAAGATTTTGCAGAGAACAGGAAACTGCAACCCCCGATGGGATCCAACAATCCCGATGTAAGCAAGGAACGCAACAGGAACGATAAGAATATCAGCTTCCCCGTAGAAAAAGATACTGCCCTGCAGGACTTCTATTATCGCTATGCACGCGGCAAAGAGGCTTACGACAGCTCCACTTACAAAGTGAACCTGCCTGCACAGATCGTGGTGGCTGATGAAGCCGCACAGGCACGCGCTGCCGGAAAACATTTCTATGAAGTGTATGTGAGCAATAAAGGCGGACTGGTGATGCCCGTCATCATCGAATGGACTTTCAAAGATGGCACCAAAGAAGTGGACCGCATCCCTGCACAGGTTTGGAGACTGGATGAAGAACGCGTGGTGAAGGCATTCATGAAAGACAAGGAAGTGGCTTCCGTAAAACTGGACCCTTACAAGGAAACAGCCGATATCGACGAAAGCAATAACAACTGGAACACGATGCCTGCGCCTTCAAGATTTGCATTGTACAAGATGAAGAACCAGGCTGCTCCAAGAAGTGCAGCGCCCGGTATCAACCCGATGCAAAAAGCAGAAGAAAAGAAGAAAGGATTCTAAAAGATCCGCTTAATAATAAAACCTGTCAGTTTTCCGGCTTGATGCCTTATAACTGACAGGTTTTTTATTTTACGGAAAATCTTTGGCAGGAAAGACGGGCCTACGCGCAGGCGCGTAAACAGAGGCCGGCCAAAGCAACAATAAAGGGGATCCAAAAGAAGATGAATGAATTTCTCATATAGACTCGTTTTAACGGTTAACAGGGCGTAAAGTTACTTACGCATTATTGGAACATCCATACCACTTACCGGTATTTAATTATTTTTTATCATTCGGGCCGGAAGGCTTTTCAGTTTTTTTCCTGCGGCCGCTATCTTTCAAAGCCTTATCGATCAACCACTCGATCTGGCCGTTCACACTACGAAACTCGTCACCTGCCCATTTCTCCAGGGCCTTGTACACGTCTTCATCAATTCGTAATACAAAACTTTTCTTACTGCTCACAAGTTTGTTTTTTGTTTCATTTGACCATCGGGAACATAATCGATACCGGCCTTTTCCAATGCGTGCAGGAGTGCGTCCATTCGCTGTGTGCCCAGCCAAACACGGCTTCCACCAGCTTCGATCTCCACTCCTTTCTTCCCGCTTACCTGGTGCGTCCATCCGTATCCCAACTGGTATTTGGCGCCCAGCCCTTTCATGAACCTGTCTTTTACAGCAACCCGGAGCAGGTTGTTCCATTTGATCTCTTTATATTTTTTTCTGAAAGGCCTCCAGCGGTAATAGATGCCTTCATCTGTGATCACCGTTTGAAAACTGTAAATATAGAAAAACAGCAGGTTGAGCAAGGGGATGATCGTTGCAAAGATCACGATCTCACGTTCGAACTTCGGATAATTGCGCTCCCTGGCCATAAGGATCGAATAATTTCCCGCCACCACCATTACAAAAACACCAATTATGATCAGCCAGAGCCACCATTGCCTGAACTGCTGGTCTTCAGAAAAGAGCTTTTTGCCCAGGGGTTTTTCTACTCGCATAACCCGAAATTTTATTGATACAAAGTACCTGTGTTAAGGATCGGTTGCGCGCCTTTCTCGCCACATAACACAACCATCAGGTTGCTCACCATGGCGGCTTTCTTTTCTTCATCCAGTTTCACGATCTCTTTTTTCGACAATTGTTCCAAAGCCAGCTCCACCATTCCCACAGCGCCTTCCACGATCTTATAACGGGCAGCAACAATCGCAGTTGCCTGTTGCCTTTGCAGCATCGCCCCGGCGATCTCTGCAGCATAGGCCAGGTGGCTGATACGCGCTTCGCGGATGATAATTCCGGCTGGGGCAAGCCGGTCGTTCAGCTCCTTCTCGAGCATATCATTCACTTTCTCGCCGCCATCCCGCAGTGTAATAGTGGCATTCTCATCTTCAAACTGGTCATATGGATATGTGGTTGCCAGGTGCCTGATAGCCGCTTCACTCTGCACTTTCACATAGTGATCATAATCCTCTACCTCAAACGCCGCCTTGTATGTATCCTGCACCTGCCATACGATCACAGCAGCAATCTCGATGGGATTGCCGAGTTTATCGTTCACTTTCAGCTTGGAGCTTTCCAGGTTCTCAGAGCGCAACGAGATCTTCAGCGTGCTGTACAATGGGTTCACCCATAAAAGACCGTTCTCTTTCACACTACCGATATATTTTCCGAAGAACACGCAAACGCGGCTGTGATTGGGATTCACCACCATAATGCCTTTGAAAACAAAGATGCTGGCAATGATCAGGATAATGCCCGGGAGTACAAATCCGGAATGCCCGGATGAATTGATCAGCATCACAATGCCACCCACAAGTCCTAGCGTGGCAATGATCAGGGCGAGATAACCAGAAACGGGTTTGAAGATCTTTTCCATATTGGGGAGATTTAGTTTAATATCATTTTGATATCAAATATACATCATGTGCCGGAAAGTTCAAAGCCCTATCTTTACCACCGGAAAACTTACTTATATGAAAGGCTCACTAACCCTCATTCTCGGCGTATTGATCGCCCTCTGTACCCATGCAGGCACTGTAGACACCATCTCCGTTTACAGCAATGCGATGAAAAAAGACATCAGGACAGTTATCATTCTCCCATCCAAATACAAGAAGCTCAGCAATCTTCCGGTGGTATATCTTCTCCACGGCTGGAGCGGCAAGTATTCCGGCTGGATCAAAGAGTCGCCACAACTGGCAAAGACAGTGGATGAGATGCAGATCATGATCGTTTGTCCGGATGCCGGCTTCAACAGCTGGTACTTCGATAGTCCGGTGGATTCCTCTGTACGCTACGAAACCTTTATCACCGGCGAACTGGTGCCCTATATCGATCAGCATTACAAAAGCAGTAAACACCGTGCTTTCCGCGCCATTGCCGGACTGAGTATGGGCGGCCATGGCGCGATGTTTCTCTCCATCCGCCACAAAGATCTCTTTGGCAATGCAGGCAGCATGGCCGGTGGCGTTGATATCCGTCCCTTTCCGAAGAACTGGGACCTCTCCAAAAAACTGGGCGACTCCGCCACGCATCCGCAGAACTGGGAAAACTATACCGTGATCAATGTAGTTGACCAACTGAAGCCCGGCGAGCTCAACCTGATCATCGATTGTGGCATCGGCGATTTCTTCCTTCCCGTGAACCGCGCATTTCACAGGAAATTACTGGAGATGAAGATCGAGCATGATTATACAGAAAGACCAGGTGCGCATAACAGTAAGTACTGGGGCAGTGCAGTGGATTTCCAGTTGCTGTTCTTTAAGAAAGCATTTGACAAAGCGAAGGCTGCGGTAGTAGCTGCGAAATAAGCCGTCGGCAAGGCTTGAGACGTTCCCCTCCGCGCAATCACATATCGTTTCGCCTCCGGTGGATTCCATGATGCGGCAACAGGTTAAGTAGCCAGAGGCTACCGGAATATAAATCACCCGCCGGGAGACGAATTTCCATTGAGACCACCTGGCACAACGCCACACACATATATGAACGAAACCGGGCTGCCCCTGAGGCCAGCCCGGTTTCGTTTATATATTCAGGTTAGTTTTACTGTCTTGTACTTCCGTCCCTGACTTTGATCTTCTTTTTTCCTGCATTCTTCTTCTCGAAATCCATCACCTCCTGAGGTTTGGCGCCTGTAGGTTTCTTTTCCTGTGCCACTGCATTATTGGAAGGCTCTCCTTCCAGCTTGCCGAGCACATAATTCTCGGTTCTCATGATGGTGCCGGATTCAGTATTGTAGTACTTCCAGATTCCATGACGAAGGGCTGCTCCTTCATTCTTGACAATCACTGTGCGATAGCTATCCAGTTTGTCGAGGTCTTCAATCTCCAGAGTATCATATTCCTTATCAGGGTTCATCGCTTTCCAGCTCTGCTCAAGTTTCAATTGTCCGAACTTGGTGTAGTAACGGCAGATGCCGTCTTTCATGCCCCATTTGTAATTTTCCACGCCCACAAGATCCCCTCGAGGCTGAAGAGGCGCCACTCTCCTTCTTTACGGTTGTACTTGTACCAGCCTTCTTCCTCATAACCAGGCTCCCCGCGTACGCTCTCGTAACGATGGATCCAGGGCCCCTGTTTGCGGTCCTTCTGATCAATACGGTTTAACGTATCGTTGTTCGCATTCAGCTTGTAATCTTTCCACAACTGTGCCTGCGTATCGAACGCGATCAACAGGCAGAGAATAGCTATCCAGCGCATGGTATCAGGTTTTATCAATAGCAATGTACAATAATAACGCCAGACAGGCCGGTTCATTGCCTTGCGGCTTACTCAGGGCAGAATACGTATTCCAAATATTTGCAATTGTTATATTGATATTAGCGTGGAGCTTATTACCTTGAGGTCCTTAAAATTTCCCGGCTTGAAAGCAGGTATTCCATTTTTTCTGTTTTTGATCATAGGATCAGTTGTGCTGGGGCAACAGAAACCACCGGCGTCCAAAGCTGGTCAGCAAAAAGCCGGAGCCCGTGTTGACCCGGTGATGGGCATCCCCCCTTCCAAAATGACCATGGCGCAGATGAAGACCGCCATCGAGCAATCCGGTAATGGTCCGCTTTATGTGAAAGATGTGCTGAAGAAAAAGTTCAAACTGGATACCATCATCGTACGCAGGACCTGGGGATTCCTGGGGCTGGCAGACAGCCTGGCCTTCCACGGAAAGGTGAATAAAGTGTACGGTCCATACGATAAAGGAAAGTTCCTCGTTCAGATACTGGCTAAAAACCCGAATATGTTCAATCATATCGGTCAGATCTTTATAGACACCAGTGTGTTTGCACCAAAGGTTGCCGACTCGCTGGGAAACGTGATCATGGATAAGATCAGGAATGGCAGCACCACATTTGAAGAAATGGCTGTTATCTGGAGCATGGGCGGAGAAGCCGCCACCCGCGGCGATATCGGCTGGGTAGCCATTGGCGCCATGATCCCCGAAATAGAAAAGGAATTAAGGAAAAAGAAAAAAGGGGACATCTTCAGTGTATGGACGAAAGCCGGATTACATATCATCCGCAAAACAGATGATCCGGAGGAGAAAGATGGATATGCCTTGATGATGCGCATATTTCTTAATTAAACATCCAATATGAAAAAGCAAGTTACAATGTTACTGATCGCAGCAAGTTCCATTTTTGCCGTTTCCTGTGGCATGAACCAACGCGCCAAGGAAATGGAGGAAGCAGCAAAGTCGATGGACAGCGCCGCTAAAAGTCTCGACAGCCTCAGCAAAACTCTCCAGGCATCCGGTGATTCCCTTCAGAAATCCCTGGATTCTTCCATGAAAGAGTTAAACAAGGAAATGGAAAAAGCTAATAAGGAACTGGAAAAGGCAGGACAATAATGAAATGCTTTCTTACAATAAAAGCCGGATAGTGATGCTATCCGGCTTTGCTATTTTAAGGCGATCAGTTTGATTATCCTTTGTCTGTAAGATACAACAACGCCAGTTCATAGCCTTTAAGTCCCAGGCCGATGATGCTGCCCGCCGCTTTGGCACTCACATGTGAGATCTTCCTGAATTCTTCACGGGCATGCACATTCGAAATATGCACTTCCACTACAGGAGTGGTGATGGCGGCAATGGCATCGCCAATGGCTACTGAAGTATGTGTGTAGGCGGCAGGGTTCATGATGATGCCATCATACTCATACCCTACGCGTTGCAGCTCATTCACCAGTTCACCTTCGATATTGCTCTGAAAATAATGGAAATCGATATGCCTGTATTTCTCTTTCAGGAAAGCGAAATAATCCTCGAAAGACATATTCCCGTAAATGCCTTTTTCGCGTTTGCCGAGCAGGTTGAGATTGGGACCGTTGATGATGGCGATCTTCATTGAAGTGGTTTTAAGAGACACTAATTTACGCAGTTATTGCGGATCGCAATCATATTCGAAATTCCAGGTCAGAACAGCGCCCGGAACACTATTATTATATCTGACTACTGCTTTCGTCAGGTTTTGAGCCGCATCTTTTTCAAAAGTATAACTCACAGTAGTTCCACTGGGTTCATTCTTCGCATTCAGGAAAGCCAGGGATTTGGCAAGGTATTTTGCAGGCAAGGGCAAAACATTACTGCCAGGAAAAAGTGGGTGCATCCCCAGGTGATTGCTCAGATTCAAAACACTCAAACCTGCGATTGTATTTTCAGTATCGGAATATTCCGCCTTGAAGCCATCATTGAGATGCTCATTGGCAGGGAATTTTCTATAGAACTCAATGAGATTACCCTTGCTGTCAAAAACAGTTTCATAATGATATTCCTGTGCATTGCCCCATCGTTTAACATCAACCCTGTTTATTTCTCCTTTCTCATTGTATTGGTAGGCAAATTCATGACCAACAAAAGTTTTTGCTTTTACTGGCTTGCCCTGGGCATTGTATTCAAATTGGAAAAGTGCAAGATCTTCACCATATTCTTCCTGCCAAACTTTTTCTACCAAGTGAGTTCCGGATTTATACGAAATATCCTGCCAGTTAAATATTAAATCGGGAGGAAATTCAAAACTTACGCTGACAGGCAGACCGTTTTGATCGTATTTGAACATATAAATCGAATCCATATCCGGATCAAGCCCCTGCGTTACCTTAACTAGCCTGCAATCAGGCTTCGGTTCCTCTTTAACGTTATCCTCTTTCTTGCAGGAACTGAATGCAAAAAGACTGAAGATGGCGCAAAGGAAAAATAATTTCATAAGAAATACTGATAAGTGGTTAATGATAATAGGTAAAAAAACAGCCACCTCAACACAATCAAATTGTGCTACGAGGTGGCTGGTTCATTAATAAAATTCCTGAAAGCTTTTCCGGCTTACTTGTGCTTTTTGATCAGCTCAATGAAGTCGTCGAACAGGTAGCGGCTGTCATGCGGTCCTGGTGTGCTTTCGGGGTGATATTGTACAGAGAAGGCGGGTCTGTCTTTCAGACGGATACCTTCAATTGAATCGTCGTTCAAATTCACGTGTGTGATCTCTACGTTAGTGGCTTTAGACACTTCTTTGGGATCCACACCAAAACCGTGGTTCTGGGTAGTTACTTCACATTTACCTGTGATCAGGTTCTTCACCGGGTGGTTGAGGCCGCGGTGACCGTGATGCATTTTGAAAGTGTTGATCCCACTTGCGAGGGCCAGCAACTGATGGCCGAGACAGATACCGAAAGTAGGCTTGCTTTCATTCAGCACATCCTTCACGGTTGCGATGGCATAATCCATGGCAGCGGGATCGCCGGGGCCATTGGAGATGAAATAACCGTTAGGGCTAAACGCTTTCAGGTCTGCCAGTTTGGATTTGGCAGGGAACACTTTCAGGTGTGCGCCCCTGTCTACCATGCACTGGAGGATATGTTGTTTGGTACCATAGTCCAATACAGCGATGCGTACTTCGGAATTGGGATCGCCCATGGTATAAGCTTCGTTGGTGCTCACTTTGCTGGCGAGCTCGAGGCCGTCCATACTGGGTACTTTGGCGAGTTCTTTTTTCAGTTCTTCCACATCCAGGATCTCAGAAGAGATGATGCAGTTCATGGCTCCTTTCTGACGTACATGAATTACCAGGTCGCGCGTGTCTACACCTTCGATACAAACGATATTGTTCATTTGCAGATAGGTGTCCAGCGAAGCGTTGGCCAGTTTGCGGGAGTATTGCTCTTCGAGGTTGCGTCCGATAAGTCCACGGATCTTAACGCTGTCAGACTCCACTTCATCATCCTTTATGCCGTAGTTACCTACGTGCACATTGTTCATGATTATGATCTGTCCATAATAACTGGGATCGGTAAAAACTTCCTGATATCCGGTCATACCTGTATTGAAACAGATCTCGCCGGTGGTTGTACCGATCTTACCAAATGCTTTACCATAATGAACCGTACCATCTTCCAGAAGGAGTATGGCCTGTTTTTGAAGAGGTGTTGACATGTTTTTCAAAAAAAGTTTTGCAAAGAAACACAATAATTGAATGCGATGGCCAGCAAAATTGTACACAGTTTGTTCTCATTGCAGGCCGTAAAAAAGCCCTGCTCTTTTGCAAGCAGGGCTTTGATATGTAATGCGCTAATCATCTGATTATTCGGCTGCGGGAGCTTCAGGTGCTGCTGCTTCAGTGCTGTCAGCTTTTTTAGAAGTGGAGCGGCTACGACGTGTTTTCTTAGCTGCTTCTTTAACTTCTCCTTTACCCTTACCGTAGATCTCGTTGAAGTCAACCAGTTCGATCATTGCCCTTTCAGCGTTGTCACCCTGACGGATGCCCAACTTAATGATGCGGGTATAACCACCGGGACGGCCGCCGATCTTTTCTGCGATAGGTCCGAACAGTTCAGTTACAGCCTCTTTGTCCTGCAGGTAGCTGAACACTACACGACGTTGGTGAGTGGTGTTCTCTTTACCTTTATTGATCAGGGGCTCAGCATATTTACGCAGTGCCTTGGCTTTAGCCAGGGTGGTAACGATACGCTTGTGCATGATCAGCTGGCTGGTCATATTGCTGAGCATTGCTGCTCTGTGACTGGCTGTTCTGCCGAGATTGTTGATCTTGTCTCCGTGACGCATGACGATTTGATTTTAGATTCAGTTGCACCGTGTCAGGAATTGCAACCTACAAGTGAATATTTAACTAGAGTTCTTCTTTGTCTAAGCCCAGCTTGCTGAGGTCCATACCGAAGTGGAGGCCTCTTTCTGCCAGTACCTGCTCGATCTCAGCCAGAGATTTCTGACCGAAGTTGCGGAACTTCATCAGGTCTTCCTGCTCGTACTGAACCAGCTCAGAAAGTGAGTTGATCTTGGCGGCTTTCAGACAGTTGAAGGCGCGAACAGAGAGATCCAGATCTTCCAGCGGAGTTTTCAGGATCTTGCGGAGCTGCAGCATTTGCTCATCCACCACATCTTCTTTCTTGTCTTCCTTGTTGTCGAAAGTGATGTTCTCATCAGTGATGATCATCAGGTGCTGGATCAGGATGCGGCTCGCTTGTTTCACCGCTTCTTCCGGGTGGATAGTGCCGTCTGTAGAAACATCCATGATGAGTTTCTCATAGTCGGTACGTTGTTCCACACGCGTATTTTCGATAGCGTATTTTACATTCTTGATCGGAGTGTAAATGGCGTCAGTTGGGATATAACCGAACGGAGCGTCTTTTACTTTGTTATCCTCAGCAGGAACATAACCACGGCCCTTGGACACAGACAGTTCAATGTCCAGCTTGGCAGAGCTATCGAGTGTGCAGATCAGCAGCTCAGGGTTCATGATCTCGAAGCTTTGAGTGGCTTCACCGATCATACCGGCAGTGAATTCTGTTTTATTTTTGATGCTCAGGGTGATCTTTTCCTGGGCCACTTCATGCTCCACTTTCTTCTTGAAGCGAACCTGTTTCAGGTTCAGAATGATTTCCAGAACGTCCTCAGTGATACCCTTGATGGTAGCGAACTCGTGATCTACACCTTCGATGCGGATGCCAGTGATCGCAAAACCTTCCAGTGAGCTCAGCAATACCCTGCGGAGAGCATTACCGATCGTTACACCGAATCCGGGTTCCAACGGACGAAACTCGAACTGAGCTTCAAACTCCGTTGCTTTCTGCAGAACGATTTTGTCTGGTTTTTGGAAATTTAAAATGGCCATATTTTAAAATTTCAGTTTAATGATTACTTAGAATACAATTCAACAATCAACTGCTCCTTAATGTTCTCAGGAATGCTTTCACGCTCTGGATAAGCTACGAAAGTACCCTGCATTTCGGACTCACTCCAATCCATCCAGGTGAATTTTGCATTCTTTCCGCGGAAAGTTCCGGTAATAGAAGCATTGGCCCTGTCTTTCTCACGAACGCCGATCACATCTCCTGGCTTCAGTTGGAAAGAAGGAATATTCACCACTTCACCATTCACAGTTACGTGTTTGTGGCTAACGAGCTGACGGGCACCTGGACGGCTTGCAGCCATGCCAAGGCGGTATACAGCGTTATCGAGACGTGCTTCGAGAAGCTTCATCAGGTTCTCACCTGTTGCACCTTTACGGCGTGCAGCCTCATCGAATGTTCTGCGGAATTGTTTTTCCAGTACACCGTAAGTGTATTTGGCTTTTTGCTTTTCTTTCAGCTGCAGCGCATACTCACCAGGTGCTTTACGCTTCTTGGTAGGACCATGTTGTCCGGGAGGATTGCTGTTCTTGCTGAGATATTTGCCGTTGCCTAAGATAGGCTCGCCGAAAATGCGGCAGATTCTTGTTTTTGGACCAGTATAACGTGCCATAATTATTAGATTGATTTTTTGATGACGGTCTCGCGATCAGTAAAAATCAATAAAAATGAATCGCAGACCCGGTTATAAAATAAACTTTCAGCAATGGCAGAAATATCCTGTCCGATTGCTGAAAGCCGGTATAAATACTAAACCCTTCTTTTCTTGGGAGGACGGCAACCGTTGTGTGGTAACGGAGTAACGTCTTTGATCATCACCACTTCGATGCCGCTTTGAGCGAGAGAGCGGATAGCTCCTTCACGACCAGCGCCCGGGCCCTGAACGTAAACATCAACTTTCTTCACGCCTGCATCGATAGCAGTTTTAGACGCATCAGCAGAAGCCATCTGAGCTGCATACGGAGTATTCTTCTTGGAACCTCTGAAGCCCATTTTACCGGCGCTGCTCCAGGAAATAACCTGGCCTTGTTTGTTAGTGATGCTGATGATCAGGTTGTTGAAAGTGGCGGAGATATGTGCATCGCCATAAGAATCAACCCTAACCACTCTCTTCTTGGCAGCAGCTTTTGCGCCGCCTTTCTGATTTCCTTGTGCTTTAGCCATAAACTTAAAAAGGTAGTCTGTAAATTATTTAAATGAACTCACCGAAATGAGCGGGACCAATCCTCCTGCCGACCCTTGCGATCCGGTACTGATCCTCGTTTACGCTGCCCGTAAGAACAACAGGTCTGAATATGATGAAAGACGCAACTGATAGCTGCGTCTCGTCAATCTATTTCTTAGCGGCCTTCTTCTTACCGGCAACTGTTTTACGCTTACCTTTTCTCGTACGGCTGTTTGTGCGTGTGCGTTGACCACGAACAGGCAGACCTTTACGATGGCGCAGTCCACGGTAGCAGGCGATATCAAGCAGACGCTTGATGCTCATCTGTACTTCAGAACGCAGTTGTCCTTCTACTTTGAACTCATTCGTAATGATGTTACGAATAGCATTCAGCTCATCATCATTCCACTGATGAACTTTTTTGCTTAAGTCGATCCCTGCTTTCTCAAGGATGTACTGGGAAGTAGAACGACCGATACCATAGATATAGGTAAGACCGATTTCTCCACGCTTATTTTTAGGTAAGTCTACACCGGCAATACGAGCCATATTAACTGTTTATTGTTTGTTGATAGTTTGATTCAATGCTGATTATCCCTGACGTTGCTTGAATCGGGGATTCTTTTTGTTGATCACGTACAGGCGACCTTTCCTTCTCACGATCTTGCAATCAGCGCTGCGTTTTTTAATTGATGCTCTAACTTTCATAACGTTTGTTTTTGATGCAACGGCTTTACAGCGTTACTTATTTATACCTGAAAATTATCCTTCCTCTTGACAGATCATACGGGCTCATTTCCACCCCTACTTTGTCGCCCGGAAGAATACGGATATAATTCATGCGCATCTTGCCGGAGATGGTGGCCAGGATCTCGTGGCCGTTTTCCAGTTTCACTTTGAACATAGCGTTCGACAGTGCCTCTGTAATTTGTCCATCTTGTTTGATTAAAGGTTGTTTGCCCATACACTTTTAAGGAGGCGCAAAGATAGGAATTTCAGCCAGAAATATGAAAAAAATAACAGAGCATTTTTTTCAGGCATTCTGTAACACCGGCTGAACAAGCCTTTGGGCCCCATTTTTATTGGAAAAAACCTAGGCAGGAGTCAGGTCTACCTTGGTCATTTGGTGATAATGGTTCTGTAATTCATGCACATTGATCGGCTCCCTCAGGCTCCGCCTGTCTTCCCTCCACCAGATCTCCATCGTGTTGAAATTCCCCTCTTTAGGGATCATCACCCGGAAACTGTTCTTCATGTACTTCACGGCCCCATCATCCAGGTTATGCCGGGTGAATCCCAGCTTAAACAGTTGATTCTCATCCAATGGTACCGGATACAAATGGTCTGGTGTAAACCAGAATTCCTGAACATCGGTCTCCACTCCTACTTCCTTGTCTTCCCTGTTCAGTTCTGTAACAGTTCCTTCAATCATCTGGCCTTCGTATTCGGCCCTAACGATGTCTCCTGGTCTGAGCTCTGAAAGTTTGATCATAATGGCAGCAGTTTAAAGTGAAACCTAATTT
This sequence comes from Pseudobacter ginsenosidimutans, assembly GCF_007970185.1. Taxonomy (NCBI): domain Bacteria; kingdom Pseudomonadati; phylum Bacteroidota; class Chitinophagia; order Chitinophagales; family Chitinophagaceae; genus Pseudobacter; species Pseudobacter ginsenosidimutans. The sequence goes on from NZ_CP042431.1 coordinate 7,312,483, forward strand.
ACAAAACGCTGGTAATATAAAAAATTATCTTTCTGCGTTTTATAATCAGGGTTTCCACTTAAAAACCGGAATCTGCCAGTTTTTTATTGATGAAAAGCACCTCCTCATGGCTCAGCTTTACAGCTGCCGCCCTGGCATTTTGCACAGCCTGTTCCTCATTCCTTGCCCCTGCCAGCGCTATGGTGATCCCCGGCTGCCGGATGGTCCAGGCCAGTACCAATTGTCCCAGTGTGGCGCTCTTCGCCTCGGCCAGGGGCCTGATCTCGTCCAGGAACTTATTGGTCTTTATAATATTTGCCTCGGTATAGAAACGGTTTCCCTCGCGGGTATCGCCTTCGCCGAACTGGTGGCCGGGTTTGATCTTGCCGGTGAGTAAGCCCCTTTGCAGCGGACTATAAGCGATGATCGATTTTTTATTGTCGATGCAATAAGGCACCAGCTCCTTTTCAATATCGCGGTAGATCATACTGTAGCTCACCTGGTCGGAAGCCAGCCTGATGGTCTGCTCCGCTTCTTTCATCTGGTTGGCATCATAGTTGCAAACTCCTGCAGCCCTGATCTTCCCCTGTTTCACCAGAGTGCCAAGCGCTTCCATCGTCTCCGCAATTGGTGTGGTTACATCAGGCCAGTGCAACTGGAACAGATCGATATAATCCGTTTTCAGTCTGCGCAGGCATTGCTCCACTTCATGGATCACACTTTCTTTCGATGCCAGTTTATAGATATCGATCTCTTTTCCGTAATTGTCTTTGGAATGCATCACAAAATCTCCCTGCTTCACATCCCAGCGCATGCCGAATTTTGTAAGGATCTGCACTTTGTCGCGGGGAATACCGTCGATGGCTTCGGCCACGATCTCCTCGCTCACACCCATTCCGTAAATTGGCGCAGTATCGATACTGGTAACGCCTTCATTGTAGGCAGCACGGATGGCCTTCACGGCGTCCTGCCTGTCTGCCCCACCCCACATCCATCCACCGATGGCCCATGCTCCAAAAGTGATCACCGATGCTTCAACCTCTGTTTCGCCTAGTTTTCTATATTCCATATGCTTCCGGATTTTGAAACGCAAAGGTAGGCAATCGGCAAATCCGGTAGCATGAATTTTTATGCCCGCTTCCTGTAACTCAATACAGCCCAGCTGTTCAGAACTATGGCGAAAGCCAGCATCACCAGCATATGGTAACGGATATCGTACAGACTGCTACCTTTTAATATTACCATCCGCATCACTTCAATGAAATAGGCAACCGGATTGATCTTTACAATGAATTGCGCCCAAACCGGCATGCTGTCGGTAGAGGTGAACAGTCCTCCCAGCAAAATAAAGATCATCATCAGGAAGAAAGCCAGCAGCATGGCCTGTTGCTGCGTGGTGGTATAGGTGCTCACCAACAATCCCAGCCCCAGCACTGCCAGCAAATACAAAGCGGCAAAAACAAAAATGGTAAGGAAACTCCCTGCCGGCACAATACCATAAATGAAGTAGGCAAGCGTCAGGCCGATCCCCAAAACAAAAAGCCCGAGGATCCAGAAAGGGATCAGCTTGCCAAGCATGAAATGATACTTGTGGATCGGCGTTACATTGATCTGTTCAATAGTACCGATCTCTTTTTCTTTCACAATATTCAGTGCCGACAAAAAAGCGCCCACCATCGTTACCAGTATCACCAGGATTCCTGGCACCATAAAGAATTTGTAATTGAGATGAGGATTGAACCAGTTGGAGGATGGCACTTCTATTTGTAACTCAGGACTAAAACGCGGGAACTGTATCCATCGCAATCGAACTTCGCGGTTGAAGTCCTGGATAATGCTGCGCAGGTAAGCTGACCCCAGATTGGCCTTTACGCCATTCACTGCATTCACGTTCAGCATCAGTGAGGCCTCATCCTCTTTCACCAGGTCTTTCGCGAACCGGCCGGGGATCTCGAGGATGATATCCACTTTGTCCTGCTCCATCAGCTCCATGGCGCCGGCATGACTGCTGCCAAAATCCACCAGCTTGAAGTAGCCCGAGCTCGTGATCTTCGAAACCAGCTGACATGAATAGTCTGACCGGTCATTGTCCACTACAGCCAGTTCGATACGCTTCACTTCATAGTCAGCAGCCCAGGGCAGTATCAGTAATTGTATGATCGGAACGATCAGGATGATGCGGATGATCTCCGGATCGCGGAAGATCTGCCTGAATTCCTTTTGCAGTAAGAATATTAGTGTACGCATATGCGTTATATTATTTTTAAGCGAGCCTGATCTTGAATTTCTTAATGGCCAGTGTCAGCAACAGGAGCATCATACCGGTAAGGATCAGTGTTTCTTTCCAGATGGCTTTGATGCCAAGTCCTTTGATCATCACAGAGCTCACGATCTTATAGAACCATTTCGCAGGCACGGCATTGGATACTATCTGCAATGGCAATGGCATGTTCTCGATGGGGAACATGAAACCACTAAGCATCATCGTAGGCAGGAACAATCCCACCAGGGAAATGAACATGGCAGTTTGCTGGGAGTTGGTGGCTGAAGAGATCAGCAGGCCCAGCGACAAACAGGTGAGCGTAAACAAGATACTACCAAACACAAGCAGGGCAAGGCTTCCACGCAATGGTACATCCAGCACGAAGATGCTCAGCAAAAGGATACTGGCAATATTCACCATCGATAAAAGCAAATAAGGCACTGCCTTCGCCGCAATGATCATGATTGGCCGCATGGGCGACACCAGCATTATTTCCATCGTACCACTCTCCTTTTCCCGTACAATTGTAATGGCCGTCATCATGGTACAAACCAGCATCAGCACCAGCGCCATCACACCAGGCACGAAAGTATAAGCGCCTTTCAGCTGCGGGTTGTACAACATCCTGAGCTCCGTGTTGATGGCATAAGGAAGCTTGCGTTCCTGCGTGATCCTGTCCTGGTAATCCATGATGATTGCCGTGGCATAATTTGTAAGTGTGGTGGCCACATTCGGATCAGAAGCATCCGCTATCACCTGAACCTGTGCTTTATTGAAATGCTGCAGGTCCTGGCCGAAATTTTGCGGCAGCACCATTACCATCTTGATCACTCCTTCTTTGAACGCTTTATCGATATCTCCCTGTGAATGGAGGTCCCGTACAATATCGAAATACCTGCTGGCTTCGATCTGAGTGGTGAGCGAAATAGAACTGGCATCCTTCGAGTGATCCAGCACCGCGATCTTTGCATTCTTCACTTCATTGGTGAGCGCAAAACCGAAGATCAGGATCTGCGTTACGGGCAAACCCAGCAAAATGAAGAGCGTGCGCTTGTCGCGCAGGATATGATAAAGCTCTTTTTTAACGAAAGAAAGAAATTGTTTCATGCTGCAATTTTTTTGGTTCAGTCGCCGCTCCTGACGGCCTTCCTGGCCAGTTTCAGGAACACTTCATCCATCGAAGCAGCCTGTAGCGATTGCTTCAGTCCTGCCGGTGTATCCAGCGCTTCGATCTTTCCATCCACCATGATGCTGACCCGGTTGCAATACTCAGCTTCATCCATGTAATGGGTGGTCACAAAAACGGTGATACCCTCGCCGGCAGCGGCATAGATCATGTTCCAGAATTCTCTGCGTGTAACGGGGTCCACGCCTCCTGTGGGCTCATCCAGGAATACGATACGGGGCTCGTGAAAGATGGCCACGGAAAATGCCAGCTTCTGCTTCCATCCTAACGGTAAGGAGCGTACGAGTTTATCCGCTTCCTGTTCCAGGTGCAATTGCTTCAATAACCTGGCAGTCTTTTCTTTGATAAAAGCATTGCTCTTCCCATAGATACCCGCATAAAAGCGGATATTCTCCCGGATGGTAAGATCTTCATACAAAGAGAATTTCTGGCTCATGTAACCGATGCTGCGTTTGATCTTCTCAGGTTCCTTGTAAACGTCAAAACCGGCTACGGTAGCGTTTCCAGAAGAAGGCATACTCAACCCGCACAGCATGCGCATGGCCGTTGTTTTACCTGCGCCATTGGCTCCGAGGAAACCGAATATTTCCCCGGGATGCACATCGAAGGAAATCCCATCCACAGCCCGGAATGCTCCGAAGATTTTGGTGAGGTTGCTGGCGGTTATGATATTGTCTGTTGACATACAATTAGTTTTTCATGAGGTCCATGAAACAGTCTTCAATATTGGGCTGCGCAGGTTTCACATCCACCTGCTGATGTCCATTTTCCTGCAGGTATCCACTCAGTTGCTGCATTGTTACGCCAGGTTTGGTGACCACATGTGAATATTCCCCGCATAGATAACAGTCCTCCACATCCGGTAACTGCAGCAGATCCCGCTGCATCTCCAGCATCCTGCTGGTGCGGGCTGCATACAAAGGTTTTTGGAACGAACCGATGATACCCTGCGGAGAATCGATGCTCATGATCTTACCGTTCTGTATAAGCGCTACACGATCACAGAGACTGGCTTCATCCATATAAGGTGTAGATACCAGGATAGTGATGCCTCTCGATTTCAGTCCTTTCAGCATCTCCCAGAATTCCTTGCGAGAAACGGCATCAACACCGGTAGTGGGCTCATCCAGGAAAAGCACGGAAGGCTCATGGATCAGCGCGCAGCAAAGCGCCAGCTTCTGCTTCATACCTCCGGATAATTTGCCGGCACGACGCTCTTTGAACGGCTCGATCTGCACATAGATATCTTTCACCAGGTCATAATGTTCCTCGATGCTGGTATTGAAAATAGTAGCGAAGAATTCAAGATTCTCTGCAACAGTAAGATCCTGGTACAGCGAGAACCTTCCTGGCATATATCCCACCTGTTGACGGATGGCTTTATAATCTTTCACTACATCCAGCCCATTTACTGTAGCCTTTCCTTCTTCGGGGATCAGGAGGGTTGTGAGTATGCGAAAAAGCGAGGTCTTGCCGGCTCCGTCCGGGCCAATGATACCGAACAGCTCGCCTTTTTCCACCGAAAAGGAAATTCCGTGTAATGCTGTTACAGTATCTTTTTTTGAGCCGTATCGCTTCACGATATTATCTGCCTGTATCGCTGGCATACAATTGTTTTTAGAATTTGATTTCGCCGTACATCCCGATCTTCAGGTAGCCGTCATTCTTCACTTTTACCTTGATGGCATATACGAGATTAGCGCGTTCTTCTTTTGTCTGGATGGTCTTGGGTGTGAATTCAGCTTTATCTGATATCCAGGTGATGGTTCCCGTTAGTTCACGGTATTTTTTGGCGCCGTCATCGATCAGCACTTTCACGGATTGCCCGAGCTTGATCTGCGGCAGCTGTATGCCTGTAACGTAGGCTCGAAGCGTCATTACGGAGAGATCGGCTATTTTGTACAGGGCCTTTCCGGTAGCGGTCATCTCCCCTTCTTCGGCATATTTTTCTATTACTGTACCCTGTACCGGATTGGTGATGTTTGCTCGTTTCAACTGATCATCCAGCTGTGCCACTCTTTTGGCGAGCGGCTTTTTTTCGCTGAGGATGCTCCTGTTCTGTGTTCCGATATTGCTGCGCTGCACCTGGATCTGCTGACGCGTTACCTGCATTTGTTTTTTCACCACATCGATCTGTGCGTTCATATCGTCCATCTGCTTGGCGGTAGCCGCATCTGCCTTGATGAGATTTTCCAGTCTTGCTTTTTCATGCAGCAGATTTTCCATTTGCGACTCCTGCACTTTCAGCTGGTCTTCCAGTAATTTCACCTGTGGCGCCAGGTCTGCTGTTCTTTGACTGAGGGCTTCGATGCTGGCCTGCACCTGTTCTTTCTGCAGGTTGATATTTTCAGCATCCACCACTCCTACTACTTTGTCTTTGGAAATGGAATCGCCTTCCTGCACATTGAAGGAAAGGATCTTTCCGGTAAGCTCAGATGATACTATCACTTCGTCCACTTCAAAAGTGCCGGTGGCGTCGGAAATGGAGTCTTTCCCATTGCAGGCAGCGAAAAGGCCGGCAATCAGTATCCAGACAGGTAAGAGAAATTGTTTCATGTTTGTGATTATTTTATTGATTGCCTGAAATGGTTCTGTAGTTGATCTGTGCCTGCAGCATTTGCAGTTTGTGGGAAATGAGCAGCAGGCGCGCCTGGTCTTCCGCATTCACTTCACGCAGGAAATCGCTGGCAGTGATCACGCCGTTTTCGAGTTGTGCATTGGAAGCGATCTTCACTTTTTCCCTGAGATCGATGATGGCCTGGTCTGTGCCGATCAGTTGCTGTAATTTCTTCAGCTCTGCCTCCTGCTGTTTGAGCTGTGTATTGGTATTGAGCAGGAACAGGTCTTTCTGAACACCCACCATCTGCTGGTTCATACTGAGTATCTGTTTCTCTTTTTTCGAAGTGTACAGTCCTCCAAGATTCCAGCTCAGCCGGAGGCCACCGATATAGAAGAAATCGAACTCATTCACCAGCATGTTCAGTCCCGGCCGGCCATACCCTCCCTGGATGAAAGCGCTGGCGCGTGGACGATTCTTCACGCTCACCATTTTTTCCTGCACTTTGAACAGGCTGTCCTGGTATGTGAAAAGCGTTAGCTCAGGTCGTTTGACTGTTTCCGTTAGTGACACCTCATTGGTCGCAGGTTGTTCAAGTACGGTACTTTCCGGAAGGTCCTGTCCGAGGAATAAGGAAAGCACATCCAGCAGTCCTTTCCTGTTGGCTGTCAGTTCGATCTTTCTTTGTTCATTTTTCAGCAGTTCCGCTTCCAGCACCTGCTGGTTGCTGCGGAGGGCAGTGCCATTGCGGACCTGCGCTGAGATCTTGTCGATACCTAGCTGAATATCTTTTTGCAGTAAAGCGGTTTGTTTCAGTTGTTCGTCCAGTAACAGTGTACCGAGGTAGAGTGTATTGATGCGTTCTTTTACCTTGTACATGTCTACCGTTACTTTCTGATCTTCCACCAGCTCATTCACCTGTTGCAGTTTTTTCTGGTTGGAGATATTGCCGCCATCGTACAGAATCTGGCTCAGTTCTGCTGTGAGCTTGTACTGGTCTTTGTTTGGTGCTTCGATATTGATGCCGGGGATACGCACCGGAACAGCGGTTACATCTGACTGATAGGTCGCCTGTCCGTTCACACTGAGTTGAGGCAGATATCCCTTGCCGATATTTTCGATGGTGAGGCCGGAAGTACGTTTCACCAGGTCCCGTTGCCGGATCAGTGGGTAATGCTGTTCTGCAAGCTGATAGGCGCGCTCAAGCGTGAGCGTTAGTCCATCCTGTGCCGCAGCAGGGACTGCGAACAAGACCCCGGCCATCAACTGCCAGCGGACTGCACATTTGAACCGTTTGATATGAGCGTTCATGCTGTTTTATTTTCGGATTGAATCAAGTATGAATTGAACTACTACTTTTTTGCGTTCTTCCATCAATTCCTTGAACTGCGGATCATCCACTTCCCATACCAGTTTTACGATGGGCCTTGCCACAAAGGGGAAAATGCTCATGGATACAATGTTCAGCAGCAGATGAAAAGGCTTGATAGGTTTGATAGTGCCCTTTTTGATTTCCTCTTCCACCTGTGTGGCCATTGCCTTCAATGCAGGTTGTTTCCCCTGCCAGATGAATTCCATGAATTCATCTCCGTCCACTTTTTGCATTTCGTTCAAAACAAATAATGGGAGATGTGGATTCTGCTGAAGCATATCGATGTAGAAATGGACAAACTTTTCGATCTTCTCCAGCAAGGGCATATCTGAAGCGAAGAGCTCTCCGAGCTTAGGCAGGAACCGGGCGGCCGCTTCGCGGAAGATCACATCGAAGAGCCTGTCTTTACTCCTGAAATAATAATGTAAAAGGGCTTTATTGATACCAGCCTTATCGGCGATATCCTGCATCCGGGCCCCGTCCAGACCGCGTTCCAGGAAAACTTCCTTGGCGGCTTCCAGGATCTTCTGCTCGGTGTTCTGGTCTTTATCTTTTTCGTCAACCATAAAGTTTAACCAAATAGTTAAACCAAAGGTATAACGGAATTCCGATACCGTCCAACTGAATTTTCAGGAAAACTGGAATACAGGAAAAGAAAACTGCCTCCGGACAGAGGCAGCCATTTGAAAATCAATAATCAATTAGCGGAAAAAATTTCTGAAGGATTTAATGAACACCTGAGATCCGGATGGAGTTTGTGATGGCGCTCAATTGATGCTGATCTGCTGCCGCATCCTGGTAATTGCCATTCCAGGTGATCAGCAGCAGTACACTTTTCTCGAACATCATCCGGTATTCGCGATATGCTTCAGCATCTATCAGGCGGATAAAAGCAACAGAGCCGTTCACGACGATATCTTTCTCCACATCTTCTATCCTCTTTGTGATCTTTTCTGTCATGTACTCGGCCAGCTCCTGGCGCAGGTCCATTTCGTAATCTTTGGAAACTGCAAAACTGGAAATCTGTAATGCTTCAGAAGCATCATTCTCCCGGAATACGGAAATGATATTCCCTTCCTGTTCAAAAGTCCATTCATCGGGAATCATCAACTCATAATATCCCGCTTTGGAAATGATTTTTTTCATACCTGTTTGTCCGGGGAACTGTACTTCCCCATTGATTAATTGCCTAACAGATTCTTGTACACTATTCCACTCTTCATGATCAATATAAAATTCTTGTCCGGATCGGCTATCAGCTTGATATCCTGTATTGGATTGCCTTCTACCAGTAATAAATCGGCGTAAGCGCCTTCCCTGATCACGCCCAACGGCTTCGGATAAGGATTGCGCGGACCACAAAACGCCAATAATTCTGCATTGACGCTTGTAGCCATTTTCAGTATTTCAAAATTGGAGTACCAGGGTGTGAGTGTGGTCAGCAACGCATTCTGGTTCTTCGTTGATTTCGGATCAAAGAGCAGATCTGTACCCCAGGCGGTTTTGATCTTGTATTTCTTTGCCAGTCTGAAGGCATTCTCAGTTCCTGACTGTACCATTTTTTGTTTGGCCCTTCCTTCAGCCGTGGATTGCGGATTGGCAAATTCATTATCGAGGAAGGCCTGCAGTGAGAGCCAGGCGCCTTTCTCAGCAATCATTTTTGCAGTAGGCTCATCCAGCAGTTGTGCATGATCGATACATTTCACACCGGCGCGAAGTGCAGTCTGAATGGCGCGTGGCGTATAGGCATGCACGGTAACATAAGTACCCCAGTTCTCTGCCGCTTCCACCGCTGCATGGAATTCCTCTTCCGTATACTGGCTCACATCAATAGGATCATAGCTCGAAGCCACGCCACCACCAGCCGCCAGCTTCAATTGCGTGGCGCCCATCATCAATTGTTCGCGTGAACGTTTCAGTACAGCTTCCACGCCATCTGCAATGGCTCCTCCGCCAATTGCATCGCCATGACTGAGCGGCGCATTCGGCGCAGCAGGCACTTCATACGGAAGCCTGAAATCACCGTGGCCCCCGGATTGCGAGATCATCGCACCACTGGGATAGATACGCGGGCCGGGCGTCAATCCCTGATCGATGGCGCGCTTTAGCCCAAAACTAGGGCCCGCCAGATCACGCACGGAAGTGAAGCCACGTAACAAGGTCTTGTTCGCTTCATGTGCGGCCACCAGGTTGAGATAGCCAACGTCGGCTGTAAGCAGCACGGTCATTGGTACGGCGCACATCATGGTATGCCAGTGGGCATCGATCAAACCAGGCATCAGGAATTTTCCTTTACCATCGATGATCTGCGTGGCTGCGCTCCTGTTCACCGGTATGGGGAAGATGAGATCCTGGCAACGGTATCGCCCTGGATCAGCACATTTCCCGTAACAAGCTTCTCACTCACGCCATCGAAGATCTGCACGTTGTTGATGAGAACGGCTGTTTGCCCACTCAGTACCCTGCTGATGAAAACACAAAAGACAATTACGACTATCTTTTTCATACCTGCATAAATTTTGATGCTGAAAAAAGATGAGCCAGAATATCAGGAGCTATTGCGGAAAGAATGAAAGGACTATACCTGAAAAATACCGAATATTCCCAACACCAACAACTAATGAATGACGTGAGCAATATTCATAGCAAAGAAAAAACCGCTGCAGGTGCAACGGTTTCAAATAAATATATTGAGAAGATAATTACTCGGCCCAGCTCATGGTATAGCCTTCATTCTCGATGTCCAGCGCTTCCACAGTCAGTTGCAAAGGATGGAAAGTATCAACCATTACGGCCAGCTCCTTCGTTTCTTTTGCCCCGATGCTTTTCTGAACGGCTCCGGGATGCGGACCGTGCGGAATGCCTGCCGGGTGCAGGGTGATCATGCCCCGGGTCACATTCTTGCGGCTCATGAAATCCCCGTCTACATAATACAGCACTTCATCACTGTCGATATTGCTGTGATTGTAAGGAGCAGGAATGGCCTGGGGATGATAATCGAAAAGACGCGGACAGAAGGAGCATACCACAAAATTATGTGCTTCGAATGTCTGATGCACTGGTGGCGGCTGGTGTACGCGCCCGGTGATCGGTTCAAAATCGTGGATACTGAATGCAAAGGGATAGCAGTAACCATCCCAACCCACAACATCGAATGGATGTGTGGCATAATGCAGACCGTACAGCACCCCTTTCTTTTTGGTCTTGATGAGGAAATCACCTTTCTCATTAAATGTAGGCAGGTTCTGCGGTGCGCGGATATCACGCTCGCAGAATGGAGAATGCTCCAGCAATTGACCGTATTTGCTCAGGTACCTTTTCGGGAAACGGATGGGACTGAAGGATTCCACAATGAAGAGCCTGTTGTGATCGTCCTTGAAATGGATCTGATAAATAGTGCCACGCGGGATCACGAGATAATCGCCATATCCGAAAGGCAATTCTCCATACATGGTGCGCAATACGCCGGAGCCTTCATGTATAAAGAGCATTTCATCGGCATCGGCATTCTTGAAAAAATAATCCTGTGAGCCGGCTTTCGGAGCAGCCAGTGAAATATGGAGATCGCTGTTCACCAATACCGGTTTGCGGCTCTTGAGATAATCGGCAACGGGAGCTACCTTGAAGCCTTCGAAGCTGCGATGCTTCAGCATTTTTTCCTCGGCCACAGTGGGCATCATATTCACGGGTTCATCAGTGGAAATGATCTGTGTGGGCGGATGTACATGATAGAGCAGCGAATAATCGTTACTGAATCCTTCTGTGGAAAAAAGTTGTTCTGAATACAGTCCGCCGTCTGGTTTGCGGAACTGGGTATGGCGCTTGTGCGGAATATTTCCGAGTTTATGATAGAATGGCATAAAAAACGAATAATGTAATGATGATGAATCAATGAAAGCCCCGGGAACGCGGGTCAATTGCAGTCTGTAAGCATTAGCGGGAACTGTCCATTTCCAGTGATACCATCAGGAAATAATATTTCCAGCGGCGCTTGTCGATCCAGTAAGTGAAATTGCGGAATAATGGCATAGCGATTCAATCGTCCCATAAAGATACAACCTTTTGATCCCGGTGTGTTGGTTCTGCCCAATTTATTCCGACTTTTGCGGCTCACTTTCTTCCCTGTTATGACCAGAATCGGATTGATCTCAGATACGCATAACTACCTGGACGACGCTGTTTTCCGCCATTTTGAAAAGGTGGACGAGATCTGGCATGCCGGTGATTTCGGCAACCCGGAGATCGCCGAAAAGCTGGGCTCCTTCAAACCCATCAGGGGTGTGTACGGAAATATCGATGGAGAATACATCCGGAAGATCTTCCCCGAAAAGTTGCGCTTCCAGTGTGAAGGCGTATCCGTTTACATGAAACATATCGGCGGTTATCCCCCCCGTTATAATCCCGCCACCATCAAAGAGCTCTGGGCAAAAACACCCAAACTCTTCATCGCAGGCCATTCCCATATCCTCAAAATAATATATGACGAAAAACTGGAATGTCTGCATATGAACCCCGGCGCTGCCGGCAAAGAGGGTTGGCATAAAGTAAGGACCCTGATCACCTTTGCCATCGATGGAGAGAACATGAAGGACTGCAATATCATCGAGCTGGGCAAACGTTGATTATTATCATTTGATGTTGAGCCAACCTTTTGGCTAAATAGTCGTAAATTATAGAAAGACATTCGCCAGGATTGTCGTCTATTCAACTATCAAACCAACTGTACGCTCACCGGGACATTACAACTGAACGCTGCTGGTAAAGGGCGCTGCAAGCACATTCTCGCACTCATTTTGCTGCTTACAGCCTTTCTTTATGTCCGCGCCGACCATATTACCGGCGGAGAAGTGTTTTATACTTATACATCACTCGGAAACAACAAATTCCTTTATCATATCACGGTGAAGCTCTTTATGGATTGCCGCAGCCCGCGCCAGTTCAACAGTCCGGCTACCATTTCCATATTCAGCAGGGCAAACGGGCAAAGAGTTGCCGATATTACCGCCTACCTCAGCAGCGATACACAGATAGAGCTTCCCAATAACAATCCCTGTATCACGGACCCTCCCGATGTTTGCTACCGGGTAGGCACATATGAATTCCCGAAAGAGCTGGATGGTAATGTGGAAGGCTATGTGATCACAGCCCAGATCAATTTCAGGATCTATACCCTTACCAATCTCAGTCCCGGCTATGGTAATGTAGGCGCCACTTACACCGCTGAGATTCCCGGCACTGCCCAGGTAGCTGATGGCCCGGCCAATAACAGCGCCCAGTTCACCGGGAACGACCTGGTAGTAGTTTGCGCCGGCAACGATATGAAATACAGTTTCGCAGCCACCGATCCCGATGGAGATCAACTCCGCTATTCTTTCTGCAATGCATATATGACCACTTCCGGCGGCGGACCGGGTGGACCAGGTGGCGGCGGTAGTAACGTATATCCACAACCGCCCCCATATGTTTCTGTTCCCTATGGCAATGGCTTCGATGCAGGCATACCGCTCGGCAACAGTGTACAGATAGATATCAATACAGGGCTGATCACCGGCATTGCGCCGCCCAGTGGCGTGTATGTTGTTACGGTCTGCGTGGAAGAGATCCGCAACGGGCGCGTCATAGCCCGACAACGGAAAGACCTGCAGATCAAGATCACGGCCTGTACCATTGCAGCAGCCTCTCTCCCATCTGCGCTTATGCTTTGCCGTAATACATTCACCATTCAGCTTGAGAACCGCTCACAAAGCCCGTTGATACAAACGTATTATTGGGAGATAAAAGACAATAACGATATTATTGTCTTCCAGTCAACTACCAAAAGTCCCGGTTATACTTTTGCCGGCATCGGAACTTACAGTGTTAAACTGGTGGTGAACCGCGGCGATCAATGTGCTGATTCCGTCACAGTGCCCGCCTATGTGTATCCTGGTATGGTGCCGGATTTCAGCGCCAGCGGCTTCTGCGTCAACAAGCCCACCCTCTTCACCAATCAGTCCATCACAAGGTACGGCGCAATAACATCCTGGGACTGGGACTTCGGGGAAACCCAAAGCAGCGGGGCTTCCTCACAGCTCCGCGATCCGCAGCACACTTATCTGTTCACAGGAGATAAACTCGTACGTCTTCTCATCTTCAACAGCAATGGCTGTGTAGATACCGCCTTTCAAAGTATCACCATCATAGACAGACCGCCGATCGCACTGGCTTTCCGCGATACGCTCATCTGTACGCCGGACAATGTGCAACTCCTTGCAGGAGGCAATGGCATTTTCACCTGGTCCCCCAACCAGCGCATCAACGATCCCACTACCAGCAATCCTGTAGTGAATCCGGTTACCACTACCAAATATTATGTTGACCTGAATGAGAACGGTTGCGTGAACCGAGATTCCGTAATGGTTCGTGTAGTGGACCACGTTAGTTTGAACATGATGCCAGATACCACTATTTGTCTCGGTGATACCATCCGGCTCCGGCTGGTTTCAGATGGACTGCAATATTCCTGGTCGCCGGGACCGAATGTGCTGGACCCCGGTTCTCCCGGCCCACGCGTGGCTGCACCGGGCAATGAGCGCTACCAGGTGATCGCAAGGATCGGCAGTTGCTCTGCTCAGGGAATAGTGGATGTTAATTCAATTCCCTATCCGCTTGCTTCTGCGGGAGCAGACATCACTATCTGTTACCAGGCCATGGGACAGCTAAACGGATCAACGGATGGCAGCAGATTTTCCTGGTCCCCGGCCGGTTCGCTGATCAATCCCGGCTCTTTGAATCCAATTGCAAGACCAGTTGCCACCACACCTTTCATCCTCACGGCTTATGACGATAAGGGATGCCCGAAACCATCTTATGATACAGTATTGCTCACCGTATTGCCCAGGATCATTCCTTATGCAGGCAACGACACCAACGTTGTGATAGGTCAGCCATTGCAGCTGAAGGCCCGCGGCGGCGTCAAATATATCTGGTCGCCTCCCATAGGATTGTCAGACGGTAACATGCCCGATCCCATTGCATTTTATACTGCGCCCTCACCGGGCATCCGCTACAAAGTGAAAGTGTATGATATCGGTAATTGTGTGGACTCCGCCTATGTTACAGTGAAAGTATTCAGTACCCGTCCATCCGTATTTGTTCCGAATGCGTTTACACCCAACGGTGATGGAAGGAACGATGCATTCCGCTTTGTAGCAGCCGGAATCAAAAATGTGGAATTCTTCAGGGTATACAATCGCTGGGGTCAGCTGGTGTACAGCAATCCTTCACCCAGTCCCGGCTGGGATGGACGGGTGGCGGGAAAATTACAGGATGCCGGCACTTATGTTTGGATGATCCGCGCCATTGATTTCAATGGCGGAATTGTACAGGAAAAAGGGCAAATGATCCTGATCAGATAACAGAGATGAACATACGATTATTTCCTGCACCTGAAATGCATGAAATAGGCAAATGACTGTGCATCGCGTAATAAAGGATATTTCTTCACAGCTTCATCAGTAGCCTTCGGCTCGTTGATCATCTCGATGGCAAACCCTGCAGCCATGATGGCATTCACCCATTCAGTAAGAGTCTTATTGAAATACGGCACTTTGAATTTCTGGTACCTGTGTTTCCATTCTTCGGTAAGATCATTGAATGTCCACTCGAACAATTCTCCATTCACCGTTTGAAAATAAGGTCCCAGTTGAATGGCATGGATCATCCCATGCTCATCCCTGAGGCTTTTCCTGGCGATATTATCGAAACAGGGATGCGTGATGGAAAACTGCAAAAAGCCACCGGGCTTCAGCACCCGGAAAGCCTCGAGAAGCGCCAGTTCCGGATCGGGCATATCCATCAGGCACATGAAAGAAGTGGCAAAATCGAATTGCTCTTCACCGAAGGGCAATGCAGTGGCGCTGGCCACCTGGTACTGTATTCCCAGCGGACTTGCCATCTCCGTTGCTTTGGCATGGCTGATGAAGATTTCTGAAATATCGATAGCCTGCAGCTGTGCGCCTTTTTCAGCGAGAAGCCTGGTATTATGCCCTTCACCACATCCGATATCTGCACCTTTCAATCCACGCAGGTCCGGAATTGTTGAAAAGAAGGCTGGTGTGTTGAGACCATCCCTGAACACATCAAATCCTGCACGCGTGAGTGCAGTCCATGCTTCTGCCACATCATTCCAGTAACGGCCGGCTTCCCTGTTATCCATAGTGTAAAAATGTAAAAGGCAAAGATAATGCTCAGAGCAGGTCTTTGTTGATCCTGATTAAAAACTGCTCGCGGTACTTCTCTCCTACCGGGATCCTTTCCTGGTTGATGAAGATATGATTGTCTTCGATCCTTTTGATATGATCGCGGTTAATGATCCACGAAAGATGGATACGCGAGAAATTGGCGGGCAAAGTTTCTTCCAGCTCTTTCATGCGTTTGTACACGATATGTTTTCCACTGCTTGTATGAAACACAACATAATCTTTCAAGCCTTCGATGATGTAAACATCCTGGTATTCCAGCTGTACAATGGCCCGTCCTGTTTTGAGGAATAACTTCTGAGGCGCAATAGTTGTGGGTTGCTGCTGTTCAGTGCTCATAGATAACTGGTTGCCGGCCTTCATCACAGCTTTCAGGAATCGGTCAAAAGTGATGGGTTTCACCAGGTAGTCCAGTGCATTTTTCTCGTAACTCTCTGCAGCAAATTCGGAATAGGCGGTAGTGAAAATGAAAAGCTGTTTGGGTGGAAGAAGGCTGGCCAGCTGCATTCCGGAGAGATGCGGCATATTGATATCGAGAAAAATGAGATCCGGTCTGCTGCCTTTGAGGATTTCCAGCGCTTCCAGTGCATGATAGCATTTGTGCTGCAATTCCAGGTAAGGAACCTGCAGGATGTATTCCTCCAGCAGGTTCACTGCATAAGGCTCATCATCTATCAGCATGCATTGGATCTTCATACAGGAAAAATAAGTGCTACTTTATAATGATTACCGTCTTGTTCCGATGTCAAAGTAAAATCATTTCCAAACAAAAGCTGTAACCGCTTGCGTAAATTATCCAGCCCAACCCCGCTTCCACCAGCCTTTTCAACAGGATGCACGGTATTGCGGGTATTGAAATTCAGTTTACCGTTTTCCATTTTCAGATTAATACAGATCTCGTTTTCAGGAACGGATTTATCTACTCCGTGTTTGTAAATATTCTCCACCAGCGGGATCAGCAGCATCGGTGGGATACGGACCATTTCATCCACTCCTTCATGATCAAAACTGAGTGTAGCAGCATGCAGCATCCTGATCTGTTCCAGTTCGATATAATTCTTAAGGAAGCTGATCTCGGTAGACAGCGGCACTTTCTCTTTCGGAGCCTCGTCCACAAAATAGCGCATGATACTGGAGAGCCTTGCGATCACCGTTGCAGCAAGATCACTTTTTGTATACGCGAGATAATAGATATTGTTGAGTGTATTGAAAAGAAAATGCGGTTGTACCTGGGCTTTCAGCAGATTCAGCTCTGCAGCGGCCTGCTGCAGCTGCATGGATTCCTGTTTTCGTTGAAGATGGAAATAATCGTCCAGGATATTCAATATGGCGCCCAGGAAGAATGCCAGGCTGATAGTGATGGTGCTGAACAGGAATTGGGCCAGGCTGAATTTATAGAACCCTGTTGCGGATGATATGGGAAGAGCAGATAATATTCAAGGGCCATACGAAGGAAGATCAATGGCAGGAGAAAGAGAATAGAATAAATAAAGAATTCTGTTTTCCTGTTCCTCCTCCAGTATTTCGGCATCAACCACAGAGCATTGGTATAAACACAAATGATGTAAGAGCCCACACCAATGCCACAGGACGTTACCGCCAGGTAAACCGTTTCCCATTTCTGTACACTATACAGTAATAGAAAAAGGAAAAAGAAGATCCAGGTTATGCATTGCAGCCATATCAGTTTCCGGGTAAACACTACAAATCGTTTTAGGGCTTAACAAATTACACAAATTAACGGTCTGATCCACAAACAGTGTTTTTCCTTCGACCCATTCCCTGTTTTTTTCGATCCATTGCCGGAAAGGGTTTCGGTCGAAAAAAAACGGGAAGGCAACGAAGCAGCTTCCACACACACCGTCAGGTGTTTAATATTGCTTCACAAACCTTATACCTGCAAACTCACCTTAAAAAACAAGACAAATGAAAAAACTGGGATCTATTTTGTTCACTGCAACACTGGCCACTGCTCTGGTTGGTCAGGCAAATGCACAAACGAATGACGAAGAAACTGCTGTACGGGCCTGCCTGCTGCTGTACCTGAGCTTCGATGCTGCGCAGATGGAAAAAGCCTTCCATCAAAGCGGTACAGTGAAACATATCGATAACAAGACCGGGGAATATAAAGATGAGACCGTGGCAGCATTCCTCACCCGCGTAAGAGCAATCACCACAAAGCCTGAAAGAAAATCAGAGATCGTTTCTCTGAATATCGAAGGAACAGCTGCGCAGGCTAAGATCAGGATCGAACAGAAGGATCTGACCTTTACAGATTATATGAACCTGCTGAAGATAGATGGGACCTGGAGAATTGTGAGCAAGATCTTCCAGCGCACGGATAAATGATATGGATGCAAGGGTGTAAGATGCCCTTACTTTGTGTTTTAAAAAAACGGTCGTCCTTTCCAGGACGACCTAATTCTTTTTAGAGGGTATGCATTCTTATTGCATGCCGGGGAACAGCGGCCTTGACCAGGGATAGTTGCCAGCATCACCATCAGCGCAATGAGGAAACACCAGAAAGCTTTCTTGTGAACAGCAGGGCTGGTGGCTCTTTTTACAGCGCCACGGCCAACGGTGATCAGCACGATGGCGATGATCATTCCAACCGGATGCTCGATAGCCAGCTTACGGACTGCTCCGTTTTTCATCACTTCTCCCATACCTGCAGCCTGGATCATTTTCAATCCAAAGTCACCGGCAAACCACTGGTACAATCCGATCAGCAAAGTGATATGCGCAGCAATCATCAGGAAGAGATCGATCTTTTTGTCACCCGCATTCACTGGTCGTTTACTGTTCATACCAGCCAGATGTCTGAAAATGGCAATGATGATCAGCACCAGGATCACCCAGCGCAGCAGGTTGTGTAGATGAAGAAGACCATTATACATAGCAAGAAATTTGCGTGAAGGTACAGCGCAAATCCTAATTAGACCAGTTTTCAGGGAATCTTAATCTTCCCAGTCAGCAATGAAAATATTGGTATCCCTGGTACCGCCATTGTTGCGGTTACTGCAGAAAACGATCTGCCTTCCGGAATAGCTGAACATGGGGAATGCGTCGAAGCCTTTGTCCCTGCTCACTTTCTGCAGGTTGCTTCCGTCGCCGTTCATCGTATACATATTGAAGGGAAATCCTCTTTTGTATTCATGATTGGATGCAAAAATGATGCGCTTGCTGTCAGGCATGAACGAAGGTGCCCAGTTTGCCTGTCCCAGTTTGGTAACCTGTTGTACATTATTCCCGTCTGCATCTGCCACAAATACTTCCATATTGGTGGGAGCAACCAGCCCTTCTGCCAGCAACGCTTTGTATTCAGCCAGCTCTGTTTCATTCCCTGGACGTGATGCGCGCCAGATCAGTTTCTTTCCATCGGGGCTGAACCAGGCGCCGCCATCATAACCTGGCGTATGAGTGATCCTTTTCTCTTTTCCTGTTTTTAAGTCCATCACATACAATTCAAGATCACCATCTTTCACACTGGTGTACACCATCTTTTTTCCATCGGGCGATAAAGTGGCTTCAGCATCATAACCCGCACTATTGGTGAGTTGCTTCACGATCTTTCCATCGAGGTCCGCCATGAAAATATCATAGCTGCCGTATAACGGCCAGATGTATTTATTGCCGTATTTGGATCGATCGGGAACAGGTGGACATTCATCGCCTCCCAAATGCGTGGAAGCATAGATGATATGTTTGCCGTCTTTGGTGAAGAAGCCGCAGGTTGTGCGTCCTTTGCCGGTGCTGATCAATTTGTATTCGAAAGGTTTTCCGGGCTCCGGAATCCGGCCTGCAAAGATCTGATCACAGCTCAAACCGTCTTTCGCACTGGTCCGCTGGAATACCAGCCATTTCCCATCAAAACTGAAATAAGCCTCCGCATTGTCGCCACCAAATGTGAGCTGACGGATATTCCTGAAATGTGATTCACCCGGAAACTGAATGGTGTCCCTGGTTCCGGCCCATTCCGGGATCAATTGAAAAGGTTTGCTGAATGCACTGAAAATGCAGACGGCAAAGAGGATGGCCGCCGGTAACAAAAGAAGCTTTCTCATGATTCACAAAGTTTAAATTGCGGGGTGCGAAGGCGGGGCAAAGGTATTTTTGTAAACCACTATTTTTGTCAGAATATTGTCATAACACACTTGCATAAAAACGGTTAGCTTTGCTGGCCTGCTGTTTGTTTGCAGGATCGATTCAATGAGCATTATGATCAACACCAGGAACAGTTTCATTTTCGGCCTCTGCCTGATCTTGCTTGCAGCCTGCGGAGGCGCAGACCAGTCGGCGAGCGGCCTGTTGAACAAAGCGCCCTACAAGGGATTGACAGATTCCATCGCCCGTTTCCCACAGGACGCGGACTTATATAAGAAGAGAGCCGTGCTGCTTTCGCTCAATAACAAACATGAGCTGGCCACTGCTGATTACCAACAAGCCTGGAAAATGGCGCCCGATGAAAATACAGGTCAGGAATTTGTTGCCAACCTCCTGCTCGTGAACCAGCCACTGGAAGCCGTTGCACTCCTGAAAGAATGCACCGTTAAGTTCCCGGAAAACCCTGAATTCAGGCGCAGGCTCAGTGAAGTGCTGATCCAGACCGGCAATAATTCCGCCGCGCTGAAAGAATACGATGAGATCATCGGGATCGATTCCGCCAATTTCGAAGCCTGGTATGAAAAAGGCGTGCTCTTGGCCAGAACAGGCGATACCACTGCTGCTATCACCTCACTGCAACGTGCATACGAATTACAACCGATCTATTTCATCGGCAATACACTTGCAGACATCTATGCAGCCAGCATGGACCCACGTACAGTCCCCTTCTGCGATACACTTATCGCCAGGGATTCACTCAAGATCCAGGTAGAGCCACATTTTATCAAAGGAAGATATTACGCTGATTCAAAACTTTACCAGGAAGCCTTACAGGAGTTTGAAGCCTGCATCCGCCTCGACTGGAAGTTCACCGATGCACATCTTGAAAAAGGACTCGTGTATTTCGAAATGAAGGATTACAAAAAAGCATTGGAGACTTTCACCTTCACCACCACCGTCTCCAACAGCAATGCCGATGCATGGTACTGGATGGGACGCTGCTATGAAGCGATGGGTGATAAAGAGAATGCCATCGCCAACTACCGCAAAGCCTATGCGCTCGATAAAGGCTTCATCGAAGCCAGGGAAAGAGCCAAACAACTGAACAAATAAACAAATCATTATGCCCATTATTGCCCCCTCTTTGCTCGCCGCTGATTTTCTACATCTGCAGGAAGAATGCGATATGCTGAATAAAAGTGAAGCCGACTGGTTCCACCTGGATGTAATGGATGGCAGATTTGTTCCCAATATCAGTTATGGCCTGCCCGTAATAGAACAGATCCGCAAAACCACTAAAAAGGTTTGCGATGTGCACCTCATGATCCTCGAACCGGAGAAATATGCGGAAGCATTCAAAAATGCAGGCGCCGATATTCTCACCGTTCATATCGAAGCCTGTGTACACCTGCACCGCAACCTGCAACAGATCAGGAGCCTCGGTATGAAGACCGGCGTTGCCCTCAACCCGCATACACCTGTGAGCCTGTTGCAGGACGTGATCCAGGACATCGATATGGTATTGATCATGAGCGTGAACCCGGGTTTTGGTGGGCAAACATTCATCCCCCATACACTCGAAAAGCTCAAACAACTGCGCCGCATGGTGGATGAAAAGAAACTGCCCACCATCATTGAAGTGGATGGAGGCGTAACCCTGGATAATGCCGCTTCCATCGTACAGGCCGGCGCCACAGCACTGGTGGCAGGCAGTAGCGTGTTCAAATCACCCGATCCCATTGCCACTATCGCCCAATTGAAACGGGTTGGGTGATCCGGAAATTTCTACTAATTTCGACAGCACAAAAAATACTGCCGGTGAGAGCTATCCTGCTTACGTTGGTTTACCTGATGCTTATCCTTCCCCAGGCTGCCCTTGCCCAGAAAAAACCTGCGACGCTTTCAGGGAAAGTGGTGGATGAAAATGAAAATCCACTGGCCAGGGTTTCTGTAACCATATTGGGTAAACGAAATGGCGTATCCACTTCCGATTCCGGCACATTCACCATACAAGCGCCTTCAGACAAAGCATTCGCACTGGTATTCTCCTTCACCGGTTACAAATCCGTTCAGCGTAATTTCCTGCTCAGCGAGAACGAAGCTGAATATGTGGTAGTGCGAATGGAACGCGGCACAGGTATGCTGGACTCTGTAGTGGTAACCGATCAACGTCAAAGACGCGAAGCAGGCCTCGTGCTCATCAATCCAAAGAACGCCATCAATATCCCCGCACCCGGCGGCGGCATCGAAAGCCTCATCAAAGTATTTGTTGGATCGAATAACGAACTCACTTCACAATATTCCGTACGCGGTGGCAACTATGATGAGAACCTCGTGTACGTAAATGATTTCGAGATCTTCCGTCCTTACCTCGTCCGGAGCGGACAACAGGAAGGTCTCAGCTTCATCAATCCCGAGCTTGCCCGCAATGTGAGTTTCTACAATGGAGGCTTCCAGGCCCGCTATGGCGATAAGATGAGCTCTGTACTGGATATCCAGTACAAGAAACCCAAAACTTTCGGCGGCTCTGCCTACATCGGATTACTGGAACAGGGCCTGCACCTGGAAGGTGCATCGAAGAACGGCAAATTCACTTATCTCGTTGGCGTCCGTAACAGGAGCAACCGAAACCTGCTCAGCAGCCAGGAAACAAAAGGCAACTATGTTCCCTCTTCCGCCGATCTGCAGGCGCAACTCACGTATCAGATCAATCAACGCAATTCACTTGAACTGCTTGGCAATATCTCCCAGACAAAATTCACGCTGATGCCTGAATACAGCCAGCTGACCAGCAGTGTGTTCTCGCCGCTTTTCAGCGCCAACCTGGGCCTCGACATTTTCTTCGAAGGAAGGGAGGAAGATCGATATCGCACCAATATGATCGGCCTAGCCTGGATCCAGCAGCTCAACAAAAAACTTCGCCTCAAATGGATGGCCAGCCGATTCGAGAACGATGAAAAAGAATCCATCGACATCATGGGCGCCTATCTCTTCGGAGACCGCTCTTTCGATAAAGGCAAGCCGGAATTCGGCATGATCACCAATCCGCTGGGCGCCGGCGTGTACCAGAATTTCGCCCGCAACAAACTCAATATCGCCCTCTACAATTTCTCACACAAAGGAAGCTACGACCAGGGCAAACATTTTATCCAGTGGGGACAAACAGTAGAACGTCAAAGCATAACCGATAAGCTCAATGAATGGGAATACCAGGATTCTGCCGGCTACAATATTCCCTACAATCCCAATATGTTCGAGCTCAGCAAAGTGCTGAAAGCAAAAGCTGATATCGATGTGCTGCGCTTGTCTGGCTACATTCAGGACAATATCATTTTCCACGATTCGTCCGACTTCACATTACAGGCCGGTGTACGTTACAATTACAATGACCTCAACAAAGAGTTCCTGCTCTCGCCCCGTATCGGTTTCAGCTGGAAACCCGGCAACTGGGAACGCGATATCATTTTCCGCGGCGCCGCAGGTCTCTATCATCAACCGCCGTTTTACCGTGAGCTTCGCCGTTATGACGGCACCATCAACAAAGACCTGAAAGCACAAAAAAGCTGGCAGATCGCAGGTGGCATGGATTACAATTTCAGATCCGGCAACCGCCCCTTCCGCTTCACCGCAGAAGCGTACTACAAGAACATGTGGGATGTTGTTCCCTACGATATAGACAATGTGCGGATCCGTTACTTCGGTGAGAACCGCGCCAAAGCCTACGCCACCGGCCTGGAGCTCCGCCTCTTCGGCGAACTGGTGAAGGATGCAGAAAGCTGGGTCAGCCTCGGATTCATGCGTACACGCGAAGACCTCGATAAAGACACTTACTACGATTACACACTCGACGATAACAATAATCCTACCGACAGCACCCTCAAAGAAGGAGGCTGGTTTCGCCGCCCTTCCGACAGACTGGTCACTTTCGGCATGTTCCTGCAGGATTATCTCGCCACCAACAAGAATTTCAAAGTATACCTTAACTTTCTCTACGGCAGCAACCTTCCTTACAATATTCCCAACAGCGTGAAATACCGCAATGCCCTGGAGATCGATCCGTATATCCGAATAGACATCGGCTTCAGCGCCCTCCTGCTCGACAGCGAGAAGAGCAACCGCCGCAGTCATAACCCCTTCCGCAACTTCGAAAATATCTGGGCCACCCTGGAAGTGTTCAATCTCATCGACCGCGACAATACCATTTCCTACATGCTGATCAAGGATTTTTCCAACACAGTATTTGCCATGCCCAACAGGCTTACGCCACGCTTACTTAACCTGAAACTGATCGCCCGTTTTTAGATCAGCCTGATATTAAATTCCATTTCTCACCTATGCATTATCGTTATTCAGCAATTCATTGCTGCCGGCATCAGATTTTCTAAAGGTGACCGATAACCGCTTTGATCGTCCATTTTTCTTCCCAATTCCCACGCTGTTCCCGTTCCGGGACTGGCAGTGCTTGTGCCAAAATCATATGTAGTTGAAAATCAGCTATCCTATACTCTGGCACCAGTTTGGCATTTTGATAAACATCAACCGAACCGGAATATGTCACATCAAAATATTGAATAGAGGATAAGGTAAGGTTGAGGACTCTGGTTGTAGCATTGCTGTCTCGGGTTTGTTCGATTGAGGTGAGGAAACAAACCAACGCGGGAGATTAATTATTGAGCTTTTGTAGCAGAGATGGATCGGTGGAATATTATTAAACTTCTTCGCTTATGTTTCCAAGACCTCAATCGAACATACCCTCGTCAGCATTTCTCCGAATGTGCAACATTCAATGATGATAATTTAGGCAATAACAAATTATTTCAGATTATTTGAACACCAGATCAGTGTTCATTTTTTTTATTTTATGATTCTCCCCAACAGTTGAGTAGTCATAAGTTATTACACTATCCTGTAACCTGCTACAGTACTTCATTTCAGACACTCGTATTCCTGGTCAATATCAAATGATTGATAACAATTATTAGATTACAGTTAATCATTAACGTTACTTCGACAGAGATTCAACCTCATTGAATTGGAAGGTATTTCAAAATAAGTTGCTGCAATGGTCACTGCTATTGATTCATTGCGTTTTATCATGTACAAGATCAATTCCTGTATGCTCAATTGAAATCAACTATTTAATTGCCTTGAATATTTACAAGTTCTATTTCCTCAATCTTCCGGAAAGAAAAATTGCCGCACCTCCAGCTTATGGAGCAAAGGGATAATGAAAAGCTGGCCTTGAAAATGTAAGCGAAGCAGTCCGGCCATATTCCCCTGCCCCATCTTTCCCCACCAGCGCCCAAAAAAGATCCTCCCGCGCCGGTTCATTTTCCAGCCGGCGTTCATTTCCCTTTGCGACCCCAGTTTCCCAGGCTTTTCCAGTTCCGGGAATAAACAAAAGGCCAGCAAACCCATAATCAATTAAAAATCAAACGATTAAGAATCTGGCATTCCCTTAGCATCTCTCTGATCAGAATAACAAATCAAAACTTATGATCAATGAAATGCTGGTAAATCCTGATCCGTTTGCCAGATCGTTTACACTAGAAATCAGTTGCGATCAGAATTTACACGCCATTGTCCGGTTAATTAATTCAGAGGATCGAATTATCAAATTATTCTCCTGGTACCTGCTCAAGGGAGCGAACATCACAAACATCGATGATATCTTATTCACCAGTAGCGGCAAGTGCAGACTGGATGTGATCAATCAGCATGGTGAATTGTTACACAGCATCGATGTGACCCAATCAAATCAGGATGATAGCAACCCCAACCCCTAAATCCTTCAACTGCAGGTCACATTGTTCATAGTTTGATTCATAGGTTAATGGTTAAATGGTTAAATGGTTAATTGGTTATTGGCTCTTGTTTAGTTTTTTCATGTTTTGGTTTTATCAGGTGGTTTTTCATTTTTTCATGTTGGTTTTTAGGTTAAAGGAATGCCCTCTCCCCGTCCCTTTTTTAACCCCAAACCCTAAACCGTAAGTGGCTTTTTGTTTTTCATGGCAAGCACTACCCCCCTTGCCCTAAACCGTAACAGTATTTTTGCTTGATCCCTACCCATGTCCGCTGCCTTGCATCCGAAGGCAGCTTTTTTTTTATAATTTTGGGCATGGCAAAACTTAGTGTCAATATCAATAAATTCGCAACCCTGCGCAATAGCCGTGGCGGCAACAATCCGGATGTAGTGAAAGCCGCTGTGGATGCACAGCTGTTCGGAGCAGACGGAGTAACCGTTCACCCTCGTCCGGACGAAAGGCATATCCGCTACCAGGATGTACGCGATATCAAAAAGATCATTACCACAGAATTCAATATTGAAGGCAATTGCCGCGAGCAAAAATTCATCGATCTGGTGCTGGAAACAAAACCGCACCAGGTGACACTCGTTCCGGATGCTGAAGGACAGCTCACCTCCGATCATGGATGGGATACCATCAGGTACAGGGATTACCTGAAAGAAGTGATTCCTGTTTTCCAGAAAGCTGGTATCAGGGTTTCCATCTTTGTTGATCCTGTGATCGAAATGGTGAACAGCGCAGCAGAAACAGGAACCGACAGGATCGAACTATACACTGAGGGATATGCGAAATCATTCCACGCAGGAAAAGAACAGGCCATTGCTCCTTATGTGGCGGCAGCCAAACGCGCCGCTGAGCTGAAGCTCGGTATCAATGCAGGTCATGACCTGGACCTTGAAAATCTGGCATGGTTTGCGCAGCAGATACCGGCACTGGATGAAGTGAGTATCGGACATGCACTGGTTTGTGATGCATTGTACCTGGGATATGAGAATGCCGTGCAGTTGTATAAAAGACAATTGATGGCAAAAAAATAACACAGAGAACAACTGATAACAACAATAAACAAGAAACCCCGGCCATTGCTGTGCCGGGGTTTTGCATTGTCATTATGGGTATCAGTTATAATGCAGTTTGAGTTCCACGCGCCTGTTCTTCGCACGGCCGGCAGTTGTTTTATTGTCGGCTACGGGGCGTTCCTGGCCATAGCCCGCAGCGTTGATACGATCATCGCTCACGCCCTTTTTCACTAAATAATCATGAACAGCCTGCGCACGTTTTTCGCTCAGTGTAAGGTTCTTATCGGCTTTGCCGGTATTGTCCGTATGACCTTCCACATCCAGTTTGAGATTGGGATCTTCGTTCAGCAGTTTCACCACATCATCCAGTGATTTATGGGATTTTGCCAGCAGTTGATAGCTGCCTGTTGCAAAGAAGATATTCTTCGCAGCCACATCGATCCTTTTCTTTATTTCTTCCTTTACTTCAGGACAGCCCTGGTTGGAAACAGGTCCGGGAAGATCAGGACATTTATCTTCTTCATCATTCACGCCATCTTTATCGCGGTCGGGAACCGGGCAGCCGTCGTAGCGGGCAACGCCTTTCTCGTTGGGGCATTTATCCACTTCATCATTGATGCCATCGCCATCCGTATCAGGAATGGGGCATCCCTGGTAGCGCGCAAGCCCGGGCACATCAGGACATTTATCTTCAGGATCAGGGATACCGTCTCCATCCCTGTCCGGACAACCCTTGAACTGCGCCAGGCCGGGAATATCCGGGCAGGCATCCAGGCTGTCTACGATACCATCACCATCTGTATCTTTTGGTGGCGGCGGAGGAATGGGAACAGGAACGGGTGCTGCCGCTCTTTTCTTTTTACCGATCACACCGGCCAGGCCGATGCTGTGATAGAAATGATAATTGGCAGATTCGGTTACTGGTATACGGTATTGTGAGTTCACCACCAGGAAAGCTTCATTCAGGATGTTGAACTGAACGCCCACACCTGCGGGAATGAATGCACCGAATGTGCCTTTGTACATAGACGCACCTAAACCTGCCTGCAGATAAGGCGATACCACGTACTTGTTGGAGAACATCTTGCCACGTACAGACACATCGCCTTCCAGGAGGAAATTATCTTTTCCGTAAGTAGATCCGTCCCTGCGGATATAATCCAGGAAAGAACCGGCGAGTGTGGTGGTAAAATCAAAATGCCTGTTGAGCCCCTCCATATAATTGATAGCAAGGCCAGGGCTCATGTCTTTGATCTTGCCAAACTTTTTGTCTCTTAATGCAGTTCCCAGGGAAGTGTTCCTTATATTCTGAGCCGACTTGAAGTCGTTAAAGAAAAAGTGGACGCCTAAAGTGGGATTCTGAATATCATCATCCTGGCCAAAAGCAATCTGAGTTAGGGTGAGAAGAAAGAAAAGGTGTAGTAGGATTCTCTTCATAACGAAACAGTTTTGTAATCGTATTGAGCAAAAATAGCGGGGTACCTATTAAAATGAAAAATAATTTATTAACCGCGGTTAATAAGTTAAGGGCTGGTAAAGATTTGCTCACGGATACAACAAAACGAGTGTTACGGGGTGGTGGGCTTGTTCTTGCCTAGATATTCCACTTTCACGCGCGTTAGCCCGTGACCGGTATACCCGAGTGTTTTAGCCGCAATATGACTTAGGTCGATCAGACGTTTGTTCAGGTGATGCATGCGGTCTGTGATCCTGAGGATCACGCTTCGGTTATTCCGGATATTGGTTACACGCACCCAGCAATTGAGCGGAAGCGTATTGCAGGCGGCTGTTAATTTTTTCTGGCTGAAAATCTCGCCATTGGCGGTTTTGCGGCCTTCGAACTTATTGTGATAGAAACTGGCAACTCCATATTGTACTTTGGGGACCTTTCTCTTTTTGGTCATGTGAACACTGTCTTCAACTGCTGACTGGGCTTTTACTACAGCAGGGGTCATGATCGATAAGACAGCATAAAGGGCCCATTTTTTCATAGATAGGGGATTTTATTGGATGGCCTTGTCGGCGAAGTACCTTTCCTTCAGGATCTTGTCTTCTCCATAAATATCTTCATAAATTCTCAATTTTCCATCTTTTCCCTCGCAGGAAAAGTAACGGATATAGATAGGTACTCTTTTGAATCCTGAAACCACATGCTTTTCTTCGCGCCTGATCCAGTTCCTCAATGTATCGGGATGGAAGCGGGCCGTATCGTTCCTTACCAGGAAATCCGCCAGCTTCATGAATTCCTTCACTCTCACACATCCATGGCTCATGGCGCGGTTGCCGCGGCTGAACAACCAGCGTGCATTGGTATCGTGCAGGTATACATCATGTTTATTCGGAAAATTGAACTTCAGTACACCCAGCGAATTATCATCACCCTGACGCTGCTTCAGGAGATAGGGGAAATTCCCCTTGCCAAGCACCGCCCAGTTGATCGTATAAGGATCGATGATACTATCGTTGCGGTCCACTACCATCAGGTTCTCTTTATTGAGATAGTTCACATCCTTTTTGATCTTCGGCAGCATCTCCTTGTAGATGATGCTGTATGGCACGGTCCATTGCGGATAAGTGATGAAATTACTCACGGCAGACGTCAGCAATGGCGTTCGTGTGCGCGCTTGCCCCACAATAACGCGGGATTCCATCGCAATAGTATCTGCATCGTGCACACGCAGATAATAACTGGGCAGATTCACCCAGATATATGTTTCCGGGAAACTGTCCGTTGCCATCTTATAACGGTCAAGCGTAATGGCTACGCGCTTGAACTTTTCCCAGTCGGTATAATTGAGCGCCGCAACGGTATTCTCATTGGGGCGACCGGTTGGTTTCAATCCTTTTTTGGTTTGATAATCTTTCAGCACAGCTCTCCAGGTTGCAGTGTCAACCGGTTCTGTTGCAGAAGGAAGGAGATCCTCTTCGAACAATCTTCTTTGTAATGATCTGTAAAAAGCTGCACTGTCTTTCAGCGGGTAGCTGTAACTGAGTATTGTATATCTTTTGAACGAACCGATGGAATCGAGATAAGCTTTCAGTCCCTGCTTGAGATCGGCATACCCCTGGTAAGTTGGCTCCAGCGCTTGCAGGGTGCCGCTCACATTGCGGGTCTGACGCACCTGGTCCAGTACACCGGGATAATAACCGGGGCCGAGAATGGAATCAGTGCGGATATAAAGACTGTCTTTATAGAAATGTCCCTGTTTCAGATGGCGGGCCACCTGCAGGAAAGCATCAGTCATCATCAGTTCCGCGCGGCTCCAGAGAGCAGCATTCTTGCGTGCAGAGGAATCGCGAACGATCTGATCGCGCATGCTGTTCAATGCGCGGTAATGATAGTCTGAAGGGAATAATCCGTATTCTTTTGAATTGGCGATGAAGCGGAAGAAGTTTTCACCGATGGCATTCCATTGCTCCTGTGTGCACCAGATGGGCTGATGATTGCTGCGCACATAGGCTTCGTTCACCAACCTGTCATCTGCAAGCACCACAGTGTCGTTGAGCCTGCCTTTATTGTCGAGCATGTAAGACAATGCAGATTTGATGTTATCGCTTACGCGGACCTCAAATTTTTCGGGCTGTTCCACAATGTCTTTGTCCTTTGGCTTCTCCCCTCCGCCACAGGCGGTGAGGATCAGCAAAAAAAAGAACGTGCAACCAGTTACTCCTGCATTCAAGTGCTTATTCATGTATTATCCTTATTGTTCCGGTATAAATTTATTGTACCTTACTTCATGATGTAATTCATCGTCACCCAGTTGCAATGCTGTACAAAATACTATTTCACCCCAATATTCCCAAAGTCCTCGTGTTATTTCTTGCCTTACATCATGCAGCTCCGGCTCAGCAGACTGTCACCAGTACTTACGGAGTTCCGGTTGTAGTGCAGAAATCGCAGTATGAAACGGGTGTTGAAAAAGATTCCCTGCATAGGATGGTTGAACTGCGTACGATAATTCCAGGCATTGTATATGATCTCCGGTACGCTACCAAAAACAACTTCATGCACCGGCGAATGTATCCCAAAAATACAAATTCTACTTTTCTCCGCCTGCCAGCCGCCCTGGCGCTGCAGGAAATACAATACGAATTGAATGCCAAAGGTTACGGATTGAAAATATTTGACGCTTATCGTCCCTATTCCGTAACCGTGAGTTTCTGGGAACTGGTAAAGGATCCGCGCTACGTTGCAGAGCCAACAAAGGGTTCAGGCCATAACAGGGGGTTGGCAGTGGATTGCACCATCCTGAATTTAACAGATTCCAGGGAATTGGACATGGGCACAGGATTCGACAATTTCACCGATTCTGCCCATCATGATTTTACCCGGTTACCGCAGACTGTGCTTGATAACCGTCAACTACTCAGGGCGCTCATGGAAAAGTACGGATTCAGGGCCTTCGATACGGAGTGGTGGCATTACTACTGGCCCAATGACAGGGAATACCAGGTGCTGGATATTCCCTTCCGGCAATTAAGATCGAAATAACACTACAGTTTACCGGTCTCAATCACAGCATCGAGATTGATGGGGCCATATATATGCGGATAAGTGGCCGCATTGGATGGGCTCCACTCATAGATCAGCTGGCTTTTCAGTTTCGAAGTATCGATGCTCAGCTTCAGCAATTTCTTTTTTCCTTCGAAATAACGGTGTAGCACATCCGAGATCTGATCTTCCTGACAGCAATGGATGTATCCCTCCTCTTTCAGACTCGGGGTTTCGTAATGGCCTGCCTTCTTTGCAGCAGTCCATTCCGGCTCTGTAGTGATATGAAATATTACAGGCATAGGTTTATAATACTCTTTTGATATGTTGTTCCATCAGCAAAAGGTCTGCCAGCACAATAGCTGCCACGGCTTCCAGCACCACGGGCACACGGAGTGCAATGCAAAGATCATGACGTCCCTTCACTGAAAAAGTTTCTGTTTGCTGCGTTTCCCAGTTCAGGGTCTGTTGTTCTTTCGGCGTACTGCTGGTAGGTTTGATAGCGATGCGGAATACCAGCTCATTGCCATTGGTGATACCGCCTACGATGCCGCCTGCATGGTTGGTAGCTGTTTGTCCTTCCATATTGAGGATAGCATCATTGTGATCACTTCCGAACATACGCGCTGCTGCAAAACCAGTCCCGAATTCGATCCCGCGAACAGCAGGAATGGCAAACACAGCATGACTAAGCAATGATTCTGCAGAATCGAAGAATGGCTCTCCCAATCCTGCCGGCAATCCACTTACACGGCACTCAACTATGCCACCGATACTATCTTTGGCATCGATCGCTTTTTGCAGGCCCTTATCCAGATCAGCTTCGCCCCCTATTTCCAGGATCTTCGCTTCTATATTAACGTTAGCCGTGGCTGCCAGTTTTTTGGCGATCACACCGGCTGCTACCAGGCAGACAGTAAGTCTTCCACTGAAATGTCCGCCGCCCCTGAAGTCTTCGAAGCCGCCGAATTTCTGATGCGCTACAAAATCAGCATGACCGGGACGCGGCACAGAACGCTGTTTTTCATAATCACCGCTTCTTGTATTCTTGTTATCGAAGAGGATGGTCATGGGTGCGCCGGTAGACTGGCCATTGAAGATACCGGTTTTGAAGATGGGCAGATCATCTTCCTTGCGTGGCGTAGTGCCCTTCTGCATGCCGCCTTTCCTGCGTTCGATATCCGTTACGAAATCTTCTGCAGTGAGGGAAAGTCCGGCCGGACAACCATCGATATTCACGCCCACACTTTCTCCATGTGATTCACCAAAGATGGTTACCCTGAATAATCTTCCAAATGCGTTCATAATATTGTCAGTTCATTATTGTAAAGATACGGTAGCGCCCAATTGTTGCAGGTGCGCATAGAAATCGGGGTAGGATTTATTGATGGCATCCGCTGCTTCAATAGTTACAGCTGATGATGCTTTCAATCCTGCTACTGCACAAGCCATCGCAATACGATGATCGTGGTGCGAATAGGTTGTGGCGCCATTCAAAACTTTGCCTCCGTGAATGATCATGAGGTCATCCTGCAGATCTATCTGCACTCCCAATTTACCAAACTCTTCCCGTAATGTAAGGGCGCGATTGCTTTCCTTATGTGTGAGGCGTTGCGCACCTTCGATCACAGTCTTCCCTTCACAGTAAGCGGCTAATGCCACCAGCGGAGGGAAGAGATCAGGACATTCGGTTGCATTGAAATGGAATGCTTTCAAACGAGCAGGACCTATTTCAATCTTATCTGTCTGCACACTAATTTTTGCCCCGCTGCTCATCAACGCCTGCAAAACCGCGCGGTCTGCCTGCGTGGAGAAAACATCCAATCCGCGTACGGTGATATCTCCTGCGATGGCGCCTGCCACCAGCAGGAATGCGGCTCCGCTCCAATCCCCTTCCACAGTATATTCCAGCTCACCGCTCTTTGGTGCTGAAGCATTGGCAGGAAAATAGAAAGATCCATAATTCCTGTTTTCCACTTTCCATCCGAAATCTTCCATCACCTTTAAAGTAAGGTCGATATATGGTTTGGATTTGAGATCAGTAACGGTGAGGGCTACGTCGGAAGCGCCTGCTGCTGCATAAGACATCAGCAATCCTGTGAGGAATTGAGAGCTAAGCGATCCATCCACAGTGATGGGCGCTGGTTTCAGCGGCCCTTTGATGATCAAAGGGAGCCTGCCTTTGTTGGATTGAATATCTACACTTAACTGCGGCAACACTGTGTCAAAAAAATCCATTGGTCTTGTTGTAAGACTTCCGGTTCCGTTGATGGTAATGGTTCTGTCTGCCAGTGAGATGATGGGCGTGAACATGCGTATGCCCAATCCGCTCTCGCCGCAATTCACTTCATCCTTTACAGGCTGAACGCCGTTGCTGGTTACACGTAATGTTCCATCCGCCTGCTTTTCAGCGATTGCACCCAATGCAGTGACCACGCCGATGGCGGCCTGATCATCATTGGAATGACCAGGATTATGAATGATGGTGATGCCCTTTCTCAATAAAGCGGCTGCGCATGCCCGTTGCATCGAGCTTTTACTCGCAGGCGCTACAATATCCCCTTCAATACCCGATGGTTGTACTATTGCGATCATGCCGGTAATTCCTGGATTAATGTTTGCAATTGATTCATCGGGATCTGTTGTACGATCCCTTTTCCGATCTTTTCCAACAACACATAATTCATGCTCGTTCTTTCCTTCTTCTTATCTTTCTTCAACACTTCGAATGCTGCATTGTGATCATATTCGGCATAAGTAGGCAGGCCATACTGGCTCAATACTTTCACTACTCTTTCCGTTTCTTTGAAACCCGCCAGGGCAGCCGATAAATGACAGGCAGCCGTCATTCCGATGGAAATAGCCTGGCCATGTGACAGTTCATACATATTCTCGATTGCATGCCCAAGTGTATGTCCAAAGTTCAGCAGGCGGCGGTCGCCCTGTTCAAACTCATCCTTTTCCACCACTTTCGATTTGAGCATGGCATTGCGGAGAATGAGTTTGCCCAATGCAGATTTATCTTTTTTGTAGAAGTTCAGTTTTTTGCTTTCCAGCTCTTTGAACATGGCAAGATCCCTGATACAACTGTGTTTGATGATCTCGGCAAAGCCGTTGATCCATTCAGCGTCCGGTAAGGTTTTCAGCAGGCTGTAATCGTAAAGCAGGAAATCCGGTTGACGGATAGTCCCTACAAGATTCTTGTAGATTCCAACATCTACGCCGTTCTTGCCGCCGATACTGGCATCCACCATCGCGAGTATGGTGGAAGGGACGAAGCCGCAACGGATCCCACGCATATAGATAGCCGCTACATAACCGGTGATATCTGTTACAACACCACCGCCAACGCCAACCAGAGTTGTCTTGCGGTCGGCACCGGATTCGATGAGTTGTTCTATCACACTGTCTACCGTTGCCTGCACTTTGAATGCTTCACCGGGTTTGAGTACGATGCAGTTCCAGCCTTTGAACTTTTTTGCCTGGGCCTGAAATATATTCTCATCGGTGATGATCACTGTATGCTCCTTCCCTGCCAGTTTTTCCAGCATGGTGAAGTCAGCATCGAAGTAGTAATCAACCTTCTTTGATGAGAACTGACATGATTTTTTTTGCATGCTATAGTTGTACTTTATCGAAAACTTCCAGTTCGCTTTCGAGCGATTTGGTCTTATGGTATTCTTCCTGCTTGCCGATGAAATCCGCTACCTGCTTCACTCCTGAAGGACTTACCGTGTAGGCGGCAAAGTTCTCCTCCCATTCAAACGGTTCTGTCAGCAGATTGGAATTGTTGATCCAGCCGGACGCTTCCGTTTTGAGGGCTTTCATTACCTGCAGGAGATTCTGCGCAGGATGCAATTGTATCAGCAAATGCAGATGGTCTTCCACGCCGTTCACTGCCGTTACTTTGGTTCCCTTTGCAGACGCGTCTTGCTGCAGGTGCGCAAACAATACGGTACGGATGGGTTTCTTCAGTAATGGCCTGCGTTCATGAACGGTTACGATCACATGAACAAAGAGCCAGATCTTATGGTTTTGATTCGCCACTTAATCGTTCATGATCTTGTTCTGGTGGTTGATACTTTCCATGTGCACAGCGTCGAAATACTTTGTGATGAATTCTTTGCTCAGGCCGAGCTTATCACCCTGTTTGAAGGCGCGCTCCAGGATCTCGTTCCAGCGGTTGGTTTGCAGGATGGTGATCTCGTTGTTCTTTTTGTACAAGCCGATCTGTTCTGCCACTTTCATACGCTGTCCGAGGATCTGCATCAGTTCATCATCCAGGTGGTTGATCTGCTGGCGGAGCTTTTCGAGGGCTGCATGGAATTCTTCGGAGGCGGAATCTTCTTTTCTCCAAACGATCTCGTCGAGCATTTCAGCGAGGCGCTCGGGCGTTACCTGTTGTTTGGCATCGCTCCAGGCTTTGTCGGGGTCGATATGAGATTCGATGATGAATCCGTCGTAGTCGAGGTTCACAGCTTTCTGCATTACGTCCAGGAGGATATCTCTTCTTCCACAGATATGCGAAGGGTCATTGATGAAGGGAAGCTCGGGATTGCGGCGTTTCATTTCGATGGCGAGGTGCCACATGGGGGCATTGCGGTATTCGGAGTTACCGTATGCGCTGAATCCGCGGTGGATCAGACCGATCTGGTCGATCCCTGCCTTAGCTACGCGTTCAACAGCGCCGGTCCACAATTCGAGGTCGGGGTTGATGGGATTCTTGATCAGTACAGGCAGTTTCACACCTTTGAGTGCATCAGCCACTTCCTGTACGCTGAAGGGGTTAACAGTGGTGCGGGCGCCGATCCAGAGCACGTCTACATCAAAGTGAAGCGCATCTTCCACCTGTTTGGCGGTGGCCACTTCCACGGTGATGGGGAGACCGGTAAGTTTCTTTGCCTGTTGCATCCAGGGAAGTCCCTTGGTGCCGATGCCTTCGAAGGAACCGGGACGTGTACGGGGTTTCCAGATACCGGCGCGGAGCATGTTCACTTTTCCGGTTTTTGCGAGACGCTGCGCTGTTTCCAGCACCTGCTCTTCGGTTTCTGCGCTACAGGGGCCTGAAATGATCAGGGGACGTTTCTTCCAGGTTGCCTGCACTGTTTCCTTCATGGTTGTTTCACTAACTGTCATACAATGAATTTGAAAATTTGAATATGTCTGTGTCTTGATTTCTTGTTTTCCAGCCGGCAGACGTATTCAAATTTTCAAATCCTGTTTTGAATTATCGTCTGCTGTCTGCGTCGTTCATTCTGATCCTTCTACCCTTGTAGTTCTTGCCATCGATGGCGCGGATCATTTGTTGTGCTGCACGTTTATCGATCTCGATCCAGCTGTTCATTTCTTTCATATCGATCCTGCCGAGCACATCTTTTCTGAGATCGCTCATATCCAGGATGAACTGGAGGAAACTGGCCTTATAGAAGCCGTCCTTGGTGCCGAGGTTCACAAAAAGGCGGGCATAATCTCCACCACCGCCGAACTCACGGCCACGTGTATCCCGGCGGGCATTCCTGTCGCCATTGCGCTCGAAACGTCCGCGGTCCTGTCCACGGTCCAAGGTTCTTTCCCTGCGTGCATCCGGACGAACATTGAGGTCTTCTGCGTTCTCATAGTATTTGAGGAAGCGGTCGAACTCCATGGCTGCCACGCGCTTCAGCACTTCTTCCTTGGTCATGTCTGCGAACTTCTCTTCCAGCATGGGAACATAGGTTTCATAGTCGCCATGGCTGATATCGGTCTGCAGCAGTTTGTCCATGAAATGGTAGAACTGCTTGCGGCAAACATCCTTTCCGCTGGGGATCTCCAGCTTGTGGAATGGCGCCTGAACGATGGATTGGATCTGGCGCATCTTGCCGGTTTCACGTACATGCACAATCGACATACAGATACCGGTATTACCAGCGCGTCCTGTACGGCCACTGCGGTGCGTATACACTTCCACATCATCCGGTAACTCGTAATTGATCACATGCGTGATATCTTTTACGTCGATACCCCTTGCGGCCACATCCGTTGCAATTAAGAGCTGTAAGGTCTTTTCACGGAATTCGCCCATTACCTTATCGCGTTGCTGCTGTGTCAGATCTCCATGCAGTGCATCGATATCGTAGCCTTCGCGGGTAAGTTTTTCGGCAATCTCCTGTGCGTCTGCCTTGGTACGGGTAAAGATGATCCCATAGATACCCGGGTTGAAATCGATCAGTCTTTTCAGCGCCTGGTACCTGTGCTGTGCAGAGGTAACATAGTACTGGTGATCGATATTCTTGTTGGCGGTGTTCACCTTTCCTACCGTGATCTCGAATGGTTCCTTCATGTAGCGTTTGCTAACACGTTTGATCTCCGGTGGCATGGTAGCGCTGAAGAGCCAGGTGGCCTCACGGTTAGGGGTATTCTGAAGGATGAATTCGATATCATCCTTGAAACCCATGTTCAGCATTTCATCAGCCTCATCCAGCACCACATATTTGATCTCTTCGAGATTGATCGCTTTGCGTTCGATCAGGTCAATCAGGCGGCCGGGTGTTGCCACCACTATCTGCACGCCTCTTTTCAGTTCCCTGATCTGTTGCCCGATGGATGCTCCGCCGTACACTGCGGCCACATACATCTGGGGCAGGAATTTCTTGAAACCTTCCAGTTCGGTAACGATCTGGAGGCACAATTCTCTTGTAGGGCAAACTACCAGCGCCTGGGGGTGTCTCTGTTTCTCTTCTACAAGGTGCAGTAAAGGCAATCCGAATGCGGCTGTTTTCCCCGTACCGGTCTGTGCCAGCCCCACCAGGTCTTTGGTGCCGCTGAGCAACACAGGAATCGCTTGTTCCTGAATAGGTGTCGGGTTTTTATAGCCAAGTGCATCGGTAGCCTGTACCAACCTGGCGTCTAAACCCAACGCGTCGAAAGTCGTCATAAAGTAAAAAATTTGCGCAAAGGTACTGCTTACGGCGGCGATGGCCTAAATTATCCTTCCAAAGAGCTGAAAAGCAATGCTAGCGCAGCAAAAAGAACGCAGCAATGCCCAGGCATAAGAGCCCTGCTGCGAGATTCACCCACAGCTTATAGTTTTTCCCCAGAGCCAGCTCCATCCTTTCGGACTTTGCGCTACCCCAGAATAACCATTTTGATCTTGAAATGGCCAGATACAGGCAGATGATGCCGAACCCGGCAAAGAACAGGGTATCGAAATTCCAGTTCATTTGATGATCCTCCTGATTTTATTGGCCTGCTCTATCAGTTCCTGCAGGTACTCGAAGTTCTCCTTTTCCAGGCAGGATTTGAATTTCCGGAGCTGACTGATATGCTCGTTCAATACATCCAGCACATGCTCTTTGTTCTGCATGAAGATCGGCACCCACATAGCAGGGTTACTCTTGGCCAGCCTCACAGTGCTTTCGAAACCACCGCCTGCCAGTTCGAAGATGGCATCTTCCTCCTTCTCTTTTTCCAGCACCGTATTGGCCAGGGCAAAAGAAGTGATATGGGAGATATGGCTCACATAGGCTGCGTGCATATCATGACTGTCTGCATCCATATAGCTCAGGCGCATACCCAGCTGACGGTACACGTTCTCGATGATATCCACGATCACGGGATCGCTTTTTTCTTTCTCACAGATCACGCAGGTCCTGCCGGTGAACGCGTCCTGTACCGCTGCTTCCGGACCGCTGTACTCGGTACCCCACATCGGGTGAGTGGCTACAAAACGATGACGCATCGGATGATCTTTCAGTGATGCACAGAGTACAGATTTTGTAGAGCCCGCATCCACCACTATTTGTTTATCGGTCACCAGGTCCATGATCTGTTTCATCACAGGGATGGTAGTATCTACCGGGATGGCAACGTAGATGAGATCGCTGTTGCGGACTGCGTCTTCGAGGCTCATGGCTTCATCGATCAATCCGAGCCCGAGCGCTTTATCGGCGCTGGATTTGGTGCGGCTGACGCCGATCACTTTTTTGGTGAGGCCGAGATTCTTCAACGCCAGGCTGAAGGATCCGCCGATCAGGCCCACACCTACTATGGTAACTGCATTGAACATGCTATGCTGTAACTTTTGCTGTTGTTAAGAAATGCTGCACGCGATCGATGCTCTGTTGCAGTTTTTCTTCACTGCTGCAGAGGCTCACGCGCACATATGGATTGCCGGCATTGCCGAAGATGCCGCCGGGCGTGATGAATACATTGGCATTGTACA
Organism: Pseudobacter ginsenosidimutans; assembly: GCF_007970185.1. Taxonomy (NCBI): domain Bacteria; kingdom Pseudomonadati; phylum Bacteroidota; class Chitinophagia; order Chitinophagales; family Chitinophagaceae; genus Pseudobacter; species Pseudobacter ginsenosidimutans. The sequence goes on from NZ_CP042431.1 coordinate 7,351,702, forward strand.
ATACTTCATCACTCAAAGCAAATCCATCTTTATATCCTGCCGGGATCTTCGCCCAAACGAACATGCCTGCCTGGCTTTCATCGTACACGCAATTCAGCAGCGTGAGTAACTCAAACACTTTTGTTCTGCGCGCGCGATAAATGCTGTTCACCTGATCGTACCATTCTTTCGGAAGACCTAGCGCAGTAGCTGCCGCCAGTTGCAAAGGCAGGAACATGCCGCTGTCCATATTGCTTTTGAAGCGCAGCACTTCATCGATGCGCTCTTTGGCGCCGCAGAGTGTGCCTACTCTCCAGCCTGCCATGTTCTGACTTTTGCTCAGGCTGTTCAGTTCCACCACGCAATCCTTCGCGCCTTCCACACTGAGCAAACTGGTTGGTTCATCATTCAAAATGAAGCTGTATGGATTATCATGACAGATCAAAATATTATGTTGTTTGCCGAAAGCCACCAGTTGTTTGAAAAGAGATGCTTCAGGCAATTTGCCGGTTGGCATCTGCGGATAGTTCACCCACATCAGTTTCACTGTGCCCTTACTCTGTTGGTTAAGCGCAGTTACTTCCTTTCCGAGTTGCTCCAGGTCAGGGAACCAGTTATTTTCCTCTGTAAGCTCGTAGGGAACAGTAGTTCCGCCTGCGAGCTTCACAGCGCTGCTGTAGGTAGGATAACCGGGATTGGGAATGAGGGCCATATCGCCTGCATCCAGGTAGGTCATGCAGATATGCATAATGCCTTCCTTGCTGCCGATCAGCGGCAGGATCTCGGTATCAGGGTTCAGTTCTACTTTGTACCATGTTGCATACCAGTCTGCCACTGCCTTGCGCAGCACGGGAGATCCCTTGTAAGATTGATAGGCATGCACGTTAGGCTTGGCGCTTTCCTCCTGCAGGGTCTTGATCACATCAGGATGCGGCGGCAGATCAGGAGAACCGATGCCAAGATTGATGATCTGTTTGCCCTGCTGATTGAGGCCGTCTATTTCCCTGAGCTTTTGTGAGAAATAGTATTCACCAATTCCTTCTAATCTTTTGGAGGTAGTTATCATACGATCGCTTTGCCTTTTTTGTAAACACCGTAAACTTTGAGTTCGGTGGTGATGGGTTTGATCTGGCTGATCACGGTTTCGAACTGGTCAAGGGTATCGAATTCCATGTCAGCATGAAAGCTGTACTGCCAGTCGCTTCCCGGAATAGGGAAACTTTGCAGTTTGCTGAGGTTGATGCCTCCGTCTGCGATGCGGGTGAGCACGCGTGCGAGGCTTCCCCTGCTGTGGTCTGTATTGAAATTCACAGATGCTTTATTGGCGTCTGCTACAGTTTCGGCTATATCTTCCCGTTGGATCACCAGGAAGCGCGTGTAATTGCTTTTCATGGTGTGGATATTGGGAGTAATCACATCCAGTTCGAAGAGGTCGGCCGCCAGTTTGCTGGCGATGGCCGCAATATGTTTGCTTTTGTGCTGGTGTAGTTTTTTTGCACTGAGTGCAGTGTCTTCTGTTTCCACCAGCTTCCAGTCGTATTTGTCCAGGTATTCCAGGCATTGCTGAATGGCCATATGGTGACTGTGAACTTCGCGTATATCTTCCAGTTGTACGCCGGGGTTCACTAAAAGATGTTGTTTGATGGGGAGGTAAACTTCTCCTACGATGCGGAGACTGCTTTTCTGCAATAAGCTGTAGTTGGGGAGGATGCTGCCGGCAATGGAATTTTCGATGGCCATTACGCCGCCATCCGATTCCTTTTTATTGCCCGCGATCTTCACCACTTCGCGGAATGTGGCGCAGGGTATCACTTCAACATCCTTTCCGAAGTATTGCTGGGCGGCTACCTGGTGAAAACTGCCTTCGTATCCTTGTATCGAGACTTTTGTTGACATAATGGACTGATCTGAAACGATTAGTAAAAACAAAAGTCCCGGCGTTTGGCCGGGACTTCTTATGTTGATTTTTTTATCTCCTAATTTGTTTTCAACAAAAGCATTCCCGGCCTCGTACTAAAATAGTAAAAGCTAAAATAAAAGAAACCGTATGCCTTGTTGATGTTCATTGAATCAAAAGTAATCACAAAACGTGAAATGCAAAATAAATTTTTGGAGAATTGCAGAAAATTATAGTGAACAAATGTTCGTTGAATCCGCGCAAATGCTTACTCAAGGCGCTTCTGCATCTGTTCATCAATTTTTTTGAAAAGATGGAATGGCTTGTAGGTTCGCCAGTTATCCAGTTCCATCAGTTCGAAGTAGCGGTGTAGTTTAGCCCTTTTGAAATCGTACTGTGTTTGTTCTGGCATATTAAGGATCACTACCCAGCCGTTCTCATCGGTGACTTCATCGAACCATTCTTCGTAGTATTCTTTATCGGAACTATGGAAGTTGAGTACATTCTCTGCAATGAGGATGAACTTGTTGATGCCTTCATAGATAAAGGGATCGGCCACTTCGCGTTTGAGTTCCATGATATCGTTCTCGATGGCATCGTTCCACTCTCCTATCAGTTCTATTACCGCATAATGCTCTTCATAATCCGCCATCAGCACTTTCAGGTACATGGTGCGGCTTCCGAAATCATCCCATTGCGGATGGATATAATAATTGTAAATGGTTTGAGTGAACTCAAACTCCGAATATACGCGCCCATAGAACGGAGATCGTTCATCCTGCTCACTTGTATAGATGTGACGCCAATTGTAAAATGGTTCTATATCATGCATAACTGTATACAATTTACGGTCATGCGGGCGCCCTTTCCAAATATTTTTTTGTGAAAAAATGGAAGGAGAAGTTATTGCAGGGAGTCTATCGCTTTCTTTACGCTGCCATATTTGAGCAGCAATTGTTTTGCCTGCTCGTAATCAGTGATGCCAGCCTGTTCCATCAGCATTTTGGTGCCGCGGTCAACCAGTTTGGCATTGGTAAGCTGCATGTTCACCATCTTGTTATCTTCTACCCTTCCGATCTGGATCATCACGGATGTGGAGATCATATTGAGAACGAGTTTCTGAGCGGTGCCACTCTTCATGCGGGTGCTTCCTGTAACGAATTCGGGACCTACCACTACTTCGATAGGATAATCCGCAGCAGCTGCCAGTGGTGTGCCTGCATTGTTGGTGATACAACCGGTGATGATTCCACGCTTTCGCGCTTCATTCAATGCGCCGATCACATAGGGCGTAGTGCCGCTGGCTGCAATGCCCACCACAACATCCTTATCGCTGATCTGGTGTTTTTCCAGGTCGAGCCAGCCCTGTTCCCAGCTGTCTTCCGCATATTCGATGGGTTTCTGGATCGCCTCCTGTCCGCCGGCAATGATGCCCACTACCAGCCCCTGCGGGAGGCCATATGTGGGCGGGATCTCGCTGGCATCCAATACACCGAGACGGCCGCTGGTGCCTGCCCCGATATAAAAAAGCCGGCCACCGGCCAGCATTTTATCACTAATGATGGTCACCAGCTGTTCAATCTGGGGAATGGCATTGGCCACTACCAGCGGAACCTGCTGGTCTTCTGAATTGATGTTGGTGAGCAGCTCACGGATGCTCATTTTTTCCAGGTGCCTGTACGGACCTGATTGCTCCGTGACCTTATTGAAAGCCGCTGACATGTTAGAAGGTTTCTTTTCTAAAAACGGGCCGGTTCTCAAAAAATTATCCGATATGATACTTGATAAGGCCTGGCATCGGTGTCTTCAGTACTTTGCCCAGCTCGAATTCATAAGCATGACAAAGTTCTTCCAACACTTCTTTGAAAGCAAAACCCACGCTGCCTACAAAGTGGATCGGCATCTTCCAGCTTTCTCCCAGTTTGCAGAGATGGGTAAAAAAGAAATCATTGAGTCCGTCTTCGATGATGTTCTCGATCATGTAATGGTCGCGGTTCTCAGAAAGGAACATGGAGAAGGAAGCCAGGTACCTGTTGGGGAAAGGCTTTTTGTACACGTTATCGAGGATCTCCGGAGCGGATGTATTGTATTTTTGTTCGAACCGGTATTTCAGGTCTTCATCGAAAGTGCCGTAGAGATAATATTGGATCACTTTCTTGCCGAGATAGGCGCCACTGCCTTCATCGCCCAGGGCATAACCCAGGCCCGGGCTTATTTTCACGATCTTCTTACCATTGTAATAGCAGGTATTGCTGCCCGTTCCCAGGATACAGGCGATTCCTTTCTGGTCCTGGCAGGACGCCCGGGCAATGCCCATGAGATCGTGGTCCACTTCAATCGGCTTCACGCCCTTAAATATTCGTGTCAGCGCTGTTTTCACCGACTTCGCATTGACGGGACTGCTGCAACCGGTGCCGTAATAATAGATAGCGGTGATGGATTCCAGTTCCGCTTTTTTGAAACCGGGCAATAATTCCTTCCTGATCACATCCTCGATCTGATCGGTATTCAGAAAATAAGGGCTGATACCCTGGGTGAATACCGTTTTCGTTTTTTTACCTTTTCCGGCCAGGGCCCATTCCGCCTTGGTAGATCCACTATCTGCTATCAATATTGCCATAAAACTTCATTTAATCTTCGGCCCGGGAGCTATCACTCCTACCATTTAACAACCGTTCAACGAAGGTAAAGCGCGGAATTGAGAATTAATTATGAACTTCGCCCCGAAATTTGGAAAATTTAATATTTAAGTGACCCTTGCATGAAGAAATTACAGGTATGGCTCCCATTGCTCTTTTCGATTGTGCTGATCGTTGGAATGTGGATCGGATCGGGGCTCAGGAAGAATATTCCCTTCTCACGCGGACTGTTTGAATCCGCCCGTCCTTCCACCATCCAGGAAGTGATGGACCTGATCAACCTGCGCTATGTTGATTCAGTCAGTACAGACTCCCTGAGCGATGATGCCGTGATGGCAATGCTCGGCCATCTGGACCCGCACTCCATCTATATCCCGGCCAACCGCCTCGCAGAAGTGAATGAAGACCTCCAGGGTAATTTCGAAGGCATCGGCGTGGAATACTTCATCCTAAGCGATACCGTTTACGCCAGCAATGTACTGGCAGACGGCCCCAGCGATAAAGCAGGCATCAAAACCGGAGACCGCTTCCTCAAAGTGGGCGACTCTGTAGTTACCGGCAAAGACATCAATGGCGACAAGATCCGCAAACTCCTCCGCGGCCCTTCCGGCTCCAAAGTGAATATCACTTTGCTCCGCGACGGAAAGCAAGTCACTACCACCGTTACCCGCGGCATGATCCCCCTGTATTCCGTTGATGCATCCTATATGCTCGACAGCACTACCGGTTATATCCACGTGAATAAATTCTCCGGCACTACCTACGAAGAATTCATGGCAGCCATGGAAGAGCTCCAGAAAAAAGGATTGAAAAAACTCATGCTCGATCTCCGCGATAATGGCGGCGGCATCCTCGGCGAAGCTATCGATATGGCCGATGAATTCCTGGATGATGATAAACTCATTGTATATACGCAGGGCAGTCACTCCAAAAAGACTGAATACCGCTGCAAACGCCCGGGCCTCTTTGAAAAAGGAGAACTGGTGGTACTGATAGATGAGAACTCCGCTTCCGCCAGTGAAGTACTGGCAGGTGCATTACAGGACTGGGACCGCGCCACCATCGTGGGCCGCCGCTCCTTTGGTAAAGGACTGGTACAGGAACAATATGAGCTGAACAATGGCTCTGCCCTGCGCCTCACCGTTGCACGTTACTATACACCGCTCGGGCGCAATATCCAGAAACCATATGGTAATGGCAGGGCCGCTTACCGCGAAGAACTGGACCACCGTTTCGAGAATGGAGAAATGCTCCATGGCGATACCGCTACCACACATGCAGGACCTCAATACAAAACGAAAAAAGGAAAGATCGTGTACGGCGGCGGTGGCATCACACCCGATGTATTCGTTCCCTACGATACCACTTCGTTGTCGAGGGAAACCTACCAACTGTTGAGCACACCCGCTTTCAGCAGGTTCATCTTTACCTATTTCATCCAGCACAGGGATTATTTCAAACAATTCAAATCCCCGCTGGAACTGGCAAAAGGATTCAAGCCCGAAAACGGCGCTTATGCCAGCCTGGTAGACTATGCTGCAAAGAACAATATCAACCTGCAAAATATCCCGGCAAGGGATAAAGAGGAACTGAACAGACGTATTCAAACCTGGATGGCCAGACAGATCTGGAGAATGGAAGGATATTTTGAAGTGAACAACTACTTCGATAATGAAGTGAAGAAAGGACAGGAGATCCTGATACAATAACGTTTATGATCACCCCGGAAATCATTTCGCTGGCCAGGAAGCTCTGGGATTATCACCGGATGGGACAACCGCTTTCCAAAGCGGACTGCATCCTCGCGCTCGGCACGCAGGATACGCGCGTGGCGGAACGGGCTGCTGAGCTCTTCCACCAGGGATATGCTCCACTGATCGTTTTCTCGGGTGGACTGGGTAAGATCACCGCTTCCATCTGGACACAATCTGAAGCAGAACGTTTCGCTGAAATAGCTATCAGCAAAGGCGTTCCTGCAGACGCTATTCTCATAGAGAATAAAAGCACCAATACAGGTGAGAATATTCTCTTCACGCAAAAATTGCTTCTGGAGAAACAGATCGAAGCGAACAGTTTTATCGTTGTGCAGAAACCATATATGGAAAGGCGCAGCTTCGCTACATTCAAAAAACACTGGCCGGAGAAAGTACTGTATGTTACTTCACCGGACTTAACTTTCGAACAATATATTGTACCCGAATTGCCCATGGAACTGCTCATCAACTCTATGGTAGGCGATCTTCAACGGATCAAACTGTATCCTGAAAAGGGTTTCCAGATCCACCAGGATATTCCGGAAGATGTGTGGGCCGCTTTTGAAGAATTAGCTGCAATGGGCTTCGACAGGTTCCTGATCAAATAATTTTCTTATCTTATTACTATGAAACATTTACTCGTGTTCTCGCTGCCATTCCTGTTGTCTGCCTGCTTTTCAATACCGGACAAAAAGGAAATAGAAGAAAAGCTGGAGGAACTGAAGAAGATCGCCTTTGATGACGCTTACATTTATATCGATTCAAGGGATACGCTGAATGTTATTCGCACCAACCTGGATTCAGGCAGGCTGGAAGAAAAAAATTCTGTGGTCCTTTCTGCACATGGCAGGTCTCCCTACTCCATCACAGGCAAGTATGAAAATTACCTGAAAAAAGGTGAATGGCGTTATCAAACAGGTAATATCGGAGCTACCACCATCACCTACTCTCCTTATGCCATCGGTAATTTCATCAAGACCAACCTGCCGGAACGCGGCACCACCACTGTTATCGATGCCAATACAGAAAAATACCATCTCACAGTCAAAGAGGATTCCATCACCATCCTCTTCCACGCAGATACATTATCAGCACGCGTAAAACGCAGACCTTATGAAGATCTGATAGCAGAGCAAATGCTGAACAAAGGCTATAAGCTGAGTACAACTGAAAACAAACTGTTGCAGGACAGCAGCAATATCGTGAGCATAACCAGTATGAAATTTGTAAAAGGAACCGAAAGGATATTTTACAAAACAGCTTATGCAGTGATGAAGAACGGATACCTCGCTTATGCCATGCAGTATGGTTTCAATGAACAGTCGGCAGCAGAATTCCTGTTCGATGGAGTGCTGACCAATCTCTTCCTGAATGGAGAACGTTTTTATTATCCATTCAGGAAAAATGAAACGTCTGAATCAATGGAATCAGATTCTACCTACTCAGAATAATCAGTTATCATAAGATCGAAAGCCCGGAATAGAAATTCCGGGCTTTTTGTTGTAACGATTAACTAATTGACGATTGCTGTATATAGATCAATTGTTGCTTCTGTTGTCAAGCGTTTCCTTTTTCTCGATCCTGTAACTGATCACCAGTCCGAGACCCCCGAAGATGCCGATGAGCGCAAAGTATAATGGCACATATTCATCTTCATATGCATTCAGTTTGAACATACCTGAATGTTGCAGCAGGAAAGCAAGGAATAATCCTAAACCTGCTCCTACCAATAACAATCCCCACTTCAGATTTTTATAAGGTGCGGGGCGATAATCCTTGGGGTTCAGCCCCTTTTCTATCATGGCCAGGTTCTCTTTCCTCCACATGTATACGATGCCAAACAAGCATCCGAACATTGAAAGGAACAAAACGACGGGAACTAATGTACTTTCCATAAAACTGTCTTTATAATTTGAGGTTGATTGTTTCCTGAATGATCTGACGCCGCTTTTGTTTCCCGGGTTACAGCGCATTGAAAGTTTTTTTCCGGCGGCGCTCATTCTGTAACTATGACTCCCCCGTCTGCTCCTGGTTACAGGTTTTTCTTTTTTTATTTATTTGTACCTTACCTGTAACATGAGAAAAACTTCTGTAGTCTAATACCTTGCGATGAATATTGCACAGCTTGATACTGAGATCATTAGCAGGGTTCTTCAGGGAGAAAAGACTTTATTTGCCGAACTGGTGAAGAAGTACCAGAACTTCGTTTTCACCATCGCCGGCCGGTATGCCTCCAACCGTGAGGACGCGGAAGAGATTGCCCAGGACGTATTCGTAAAAGCTTACAAGAACCTGGCAGACTTCCGGGGAGATGCAAAATTCAGCACCTGGTTGTACACCATTACCTCAACCACCTGCATCTCCTTCCTCCGTAAAAAGAAACTGGCTGTGCATTCACTGGACCAGGAACATGTATTTGAACTGGCAGACAGGCAGGATTCCGGTTTCCGGGCCAACCAGGTGGAACAGAAATCACGCAGCAATATGGTGAACCAGGCCATCCAACTGCTCAGCCCGGACGATGCAAAGATCATTACGTTGTTCTATAAAGGAGAGCAAAGCCTGGAAGAGATCGGTTCCATCATGGGCATCGATCCCAATACGGTGAAAGTGAAACTGCACCGCGCCAGGCAAAGGCTCAGGAATAAAATGGAAGAACATTTTGCAGAAGAAGTGAAGAACATCACAGACTGATAACAATATTGATCAATCATAAAAGGCAGTTATGAACAAGCCTGAAAACATGGAAACGAGATTGTGGGATTATATCGATGGGCTCAGCAATGAGCAGGAACGCTCCTTTGTTGCAAAGCTGATCGAAGAGAACAGTGAATGGCGCAACAAATACCATGAGCTCCTCGATGTTCACCAGCTGATGCAGCAGAACATAGAACTGGAAGAACCATCCATGCGCTTCTCACAAAATGTGATGGACGCCATCGCCCACGAAAAGATCGCACCGGCTGCCAGCAGCTATATAAAAAAATCAGTGATCCGCGTGATCAGTGCCTTCTTTTTGCTCAGCATCGGCGCATTACTGGTATACATGATCGCGAAGATGGACTGGAATGCGGTGAGCCATGAGGCTTCGCCCATTCAATTGCCTGATCTCAATCCGGGCAAATACCTGAACAATTCTGTGTTGTATGGAATGGCCATCGTTACAGTAGTTCTATGCCTGGCGATGTTGGACAATACGCTCAGGAAAAAGCAAAAAAGGAACAAGGAAATGATGGGACGATAATTCAGACCCAGATATCATTCAATAAAAAAGGAGCAGGTGATTCAAACCTGCTCCTTCGTTTTTATAAAGTTTTCTTTCTTAGTCGTTGAACTTCTTTTTCAGCTCAGCCAGCTTGGCCTGGAAAGGATTCAGCGGCTCCGATTTCTTTGGCTGACTTTTTTGGGAACCACCGCCAACTGTGTTGCTTCTTCTCTCACCGCCACCTGATCCGGATGGCCTGCTACTGCCCTTACTGCTGTCTTTCATGCTCAGGCTGATCCGCTTGCGCGCTACATCCACTTCGGTTACAGTCACCGTTACTTTCTGGTTCAGCTTCACCACTTCATTGGGATCGCTGATATAGGTATTGCTCATCTGTGAGATGTGCACCAATCCATCCTGCTTTACACCGATATCAACGAAGGCTCCAAAATTGGTGATATTCGTAACGATACCGGGCACTACCATACCGGGTTTCACGTCTTCGATCGCCTTGATGGTATCTTCAAAACGGAACTCTTCAATTTGTGCACGGGGATCACGGCCAGGTTTCTCCAGCTCTTTCAGGATATCCTCGATAGTGAACTCACCGATCTTTTCAGAAATATATTTTTTACGATCGATCTTTTTACGAAGATCGGCCTGCTTGATCAGGTCTTCCAGCGTTGAGCCCAGATCTTTACTCATCTGCTCCACCACGAAATAACTCTCAGGGTGAACCGAAGAATTGTCCAGCACATTCTCTGCACCGGGGATACGCAAAAAGCCTGCGCACTGCTCGAATGTTTTTGGTCCCATCAGAGAAACCTTCTTCAGTTCTTCACGGCTTTTGAAAGCGCCATTCTTTGCGCGGTATTCAACTATGTTCTTTGCGAGTGTACCGCTAAGACCTGAAACATATACCAGCAGGTGTTTGGAAGCTGTGTTCACATCAACGCCTACATAGTTCACGGCGCTCTCCACTACCCTGTCAAGCGCATCTTTCAGTTTGGTCTGGTTCACATCGTGCTGGTACTGGCCCACACCGATTGATTTCGGATCGATCTTCACCAATTCGCTCAGCGGGTCCAGCAGCCTTCTGCCGATGCTCACAGCACCACGAACCGTTACATCCTGATCAGGGAATTCTTCACGCGCCACTTCGGATGCGGAGTAGATCGACGCACCGCTTTCATTTACCTGGAACACGCTCACGGGTTTACCAAAATCGATGCTGCGCACCAGTTGTTCTGTTTCGCGGCCAGCGGTTCCGTTACCGATACCGATAGCTTCGATATCATATTTATCCACCAGGAATTTCAATTCAGCAGATGCTTTACTCCACTCGTTCTGAGGGGGATGCGGGTAGATAGTGCTATTGTAAACGAAGTTACCCTGCGCATCCAGGCAAACCAGTTTGCAGCCGGTACGGAAGCCAGGATCCAGCGCCAGTACACGTTTGCTGCCGAGTGGAGAAGCCAGTAACAACTGACGAAGGTTCTCCGTGAACACCTGTATGGCTTCATCATCGGCTTTGTTCTTGCTGATGAGCCGGAATTCGTTTTCGATAGAAGGTTTCAACAGGCGGTCGAAAGAATCTTCCACTGCTTTCTTCACTTCGCCGGCCAGCGGGCTGGAGCCTTTCACAAAGATCCTGTTGAGATCATCCACTGCAGTCTGTTGGTCAATATTGATATCCATCACCAGGAAGCCTTCTTTCTCTGCACGGCGTATAGCCAGGATGCGGTGAGAGGGGCTGTCGGCCAGTGGTTCATTGAACTCAAAGTAATCGCGGTATTTCTGCGCTTCTTCTTCATCTTTCTTACTGGTGAGTACTTTGGATGAGAAGCTGGCAGTTTCAGTGAACAGCTGACGCACTTTGTTGCGCGCCTGTTCGTGTTCAGATACCCATTCTGCAATGATATCGCGTGCGCCCTGCAATGCTTCCTTGGAATCCTTCACCTGCTCATTGAGATATTTCTCAGCTTCTGCAGAGAGGTCTTCATTGCCTTGTTCGAAGATGAGTTTGGCGAGTGGTTCCAATCCTTTTTCGATGGCCTGCGTAGCGCGTGTTTTGCGCTTGGGTTTATAAGGAAGATAGAGGTCTTCAAGTTCAGTAGCGTCAAAGCAATCATCGATCCGTTGTTTCAGTTCCGGCGTCAGCTTACCCAACCCTTCGATGGTTTTGATCACTGTATCCTTGCGCTTGTCCAGCTCATTGAAATAGTTGATCTGTTCCACCACATTCCCGATGGCTACTTCATCCATATTATTGGTAGCTTCCTTACGGTAGCGCGCCATGAATGGAATGGTTGCGCCCTCGGCATTGAGGTCGAAAACGTTGTTGATCTGTTTGAGGGTAAGATTCAGTTTCTCCGCGATCTTTTGACTGTACTTAGGTTCCATGGTATATGTTGATTTAACGAACGGCCGGGGTCCCTTGATTCGGGGGAGCAAATGTAAGGTTTGGCAAGAAAGAAAAAAGTTTGTTTTATTTAGTTACCGACCACTTCCGCCAATAAGTTATTCACCTTTTTCGGTTCCGTCATTACCAGCAGGTGACCGGCCTTCGGGATCATATGCGTGGGAGTGGTCAGGCGGCCCGGAAGCACTTCATCACGGGTTCCGTGGATATGCATCAGTTGTTCGGGCAGTTCTTCATTTTTCCAGGTAAGGATTGCATGCATGGCCCATCGGATGAAATGGGTATCGCTGTCCTGGATGATCTGCAAGATCAGCTTTTTATCTTCTCCCGTTTCCCTGGTGAAGAACCGCTTGCTTCTTGCCATCATCTTCACAAATCCGATCGGGATCACTTTGTGTAAACGGATGGCGGCCGCTGCGCGAAAATATTTTGGCAGGTGCGCACTCAGTGGAATGCTGCTGATCAGAACGGTCTGAACAGGACGAAATCGTTTAGCGATCTCCGTTGCCAGCATACCTCCAAACGACAATCCCACCAATGCAAAAGGTTCACTGGCATCGATCTTTTCGGAAAGCCGCATTGCATAATCGGGCAATGATTCATCCTTTTTAGGTGTGATCCAGTTAAGGTGCACCATCTCAACTCCTTCCGGCAAACGGATATGCCTGAACACACGCTCATCCGCCGCCAGTCCACTGATAAAATATACTCTCCGGCATTTCATGGCATAAATTTAATGAATCCTGAAGCTCCGCGCTCCATCCGGCCCGGAGCAATACCTTACCTTTGCCCGAGAATCTACATTATTATGGATATCAAACAGAATATTCTCGAAACGATTGGCAATACGCCATTGATCAAACTCAACAAGATCACAAAGCAGCTCCCCGGAACCATCCTGGCAAAAGTGGACTACTTCAATCCCGGTAACTCCATCAAGGACCGTATGGCCCTCAAAATGGTGGAAGTGGCCGAAAAGGAAGGCAAGCTCAAGCCCGGCGGCACCATCATCGAATGCACCAGCGGCAATACCGGAATGGGCCTGGCGCTGGCAGCCTGTGTGAAAGGATACAAATGTATTTTCACTACTACCGATAAACAGTCGAAAGAAAAAATGGACATCCTCAAGGCCGTAGGCGCCGAAGTGATCGTTTGTCCAACCAACGTGGAACCCGACGATCCGCGCTCCTACTACTCCGTAGCGCGCCGCCTCGCCGCCGAGATCCCCAATTCTTTTCACTGTAATCAATACGATAACCTGGCCAACCGCCTCGCGCACTACGAAACCACCGGCCCGGAGATCTGGGAACAGACGGGCGGAAAGATCACACACCTCGTATGCACCGCCGGTACCGGAGGCACCGTTACCGGAACTGCCATGTACCTCAAAGAAAAGAATCCCAATATCAAAATATGGGCTATCGATGTATATGGTTCACTGCTCACCAAATATTTCAATACCGGTGAGATCGATATGAACGAAGTACATCCTTATATCTCCGAAGGTTTCGGTGAAGATTTCGTTCCCGGGAATTATGATATGAGCGTGATCGATCACTTCGAACAGGTGACGGATAAAGATGGTGCAGTGATGGCGCGCCGCCTCGCCAAAGAAGAAGGTCTCTTCTGCGGATACAGCGCCGGCAGCTGTCTTCAGGGCCTCCTGCAACTCGGCAGCCAGCTCACCAAAGATGATGTGGTGGTCTGCATCTTCCACGATCACGGTAGCAGGTATGTTGCCAAGATTTACAACGATCAGTGGATGATGGAACGCGGTTTCCTCGATGTGAAAACTTTCCGCGACATCGTGAATGGCCGCAGCGTAAAACAAAAACTCGTAACCATTCAGCCCGCCGGCACAGTTTCAGATGCCGTTGAACTGATGAAGAAATATGATATCGAACATATCCCCGTCATGAATGGCAATGGCATCATCGGCGCCATCAGCGAAAGCGGTCTGTTCAATAAAGTGTTCAGCAATCCCGATATCAAAACAGCCACTATTGAAAGCGTGATGGAACAGCCATTCCCGGTGGTCGATTTCAATACGCCGCTGGAAAAGCTTCGCAGCCTGATCAACAAAGACAATGGCGCAGTGTTGGGGAAGGATGATGCCGGCAATTATCACATCGTTACCAAGTATGATGTGATACAGGCGCTGGGAAGTTAAAACTCTTAATATTTTTGGTCGAACCCTGCCGGTGTGAATTGGCAGGGTTTGTTGTTTTTATATGGCCGGGGCCGGGGAGGGATATGGATGACGGGCGGAAGAAACAAACCACAGCATTTGTGGGGATATTGGGCATTGGTTGGTTGGATTGGGCAGTGGCGCCAGGCCGGGCTTTTGAGCTTTTGTTTCTTAGGCCCTTTATCCATATCACCTCCCCGGCCCGGGCACTATGAAAGTGCAACAAATGATTTTTTTACCCCGCCGGCAGCGGGTAAAATAAAACATTAAGTTTATTCTTCCCGCGTGTATTGCATCAGGAGATGGTGCTAGGTGATAATTCCGGCATCGGGGGGGAGGGATGGGGGAAAGAATGCATCACCCTAAGTAAAGGTAGCAGTGATAGGTAACCGATTTTTTGAGGGGCCTATGTGATTTCACAATTATTTCCATTAAGTTTCCTGATACCACCATTTTGAGCTGAGGTATTTGTCAGTCCATCTGCTTCAAATAACATTACACAATTGCTCCCTTCAATTAGTCTGATGCACGCAAAACACTTATCTGCCCCCATTTCACATTGTGATGAGCCCGCGGAGCCATGGAGCGAAGGGAATATGAAAAGACGGTCCTGGAAACATAAGCGATAAAGCCCGGCTGAGCCCACTGCCCAATCCGACCAACCCACAGCTCAAAAATCATCCTCCCGCGGTGGTTTGTTTCCCAACCGTCGTTCATATCCCTGAGCGACCCCAGGAAAATATTTCGGGGTGTTATACAGACTAATTTTAATACCACAGCGTTAGCACAGAGTACCAGCGTGAAAATACGCATCAGGACAAATTCCAGGTGTGTACCGAAGACGAATTAAAATCAATGCTAATCTGAATCCATAGAAAAACTTTACCTCTGACCCTTATGAATATCCTCAGAACTGTTTTTACATCCGTACTCACAGCGGCCATGCTGTGCGTTACGGGCAGCGCTGTTTATGCGCAGGCAGTGGTCAAAAAAGTAGTTCCGGCCTCCACCACCTACTCTTCTTCCCTGACTGGTCCTAACGGAACTGCCAATCACCGATATCTCAGGTCGCATTTTTTGTTGCTGGCATCGGAGATCGGTCTGCCCGCAGGCACCGTTATCCATTCTATCGGTTTCAGGTATGCGGGAGGATCCGATGCTCCGGCTGCAGGCTCCATCAAGCTTTACCTGGAGAACTCATCCCACCTCGTGAATGCCAGGTCAACCTTATGGTCCACCGCTATTACAGGAATGACGAATGCCTATACAGGAACTTTCAATCCACCGGTTGGAGTTATGGATGAGGCTGTAGTTTCTTTGGAACTTCAAACGCCGTTCACGTATAACGGAGGTTCCCTGTATATCGGTTATGATTATACGGGAACTGGCTTTGCCACTATCGATGCAAGGATGCATGTGAACGATGATCAGGGCAGCAGCACTGCTGTGCGATATTCCTATTCTGCCAGCGCAGTTCCTGCTACACTGGATGCCTCCTTCAACTGGCGGCCACAGATGGAACTGGGATATGCCAACGCGGAGTTGAACGACCTCGAAGTAAGACAGATCAAAATGCAAAGCATACTGGGCAAATTCTGGGCAACACAGAACCCTGTTACTGTAATAGTGAGGAACAATAGCAATCAGACCAGGAACAATATCAATGTAACCATGAATGTGAGCGGCATCAATTCCACTACCGCCACAGACCTGATCGCTGCTATAGCGGCGGGAGACTCTGCAGAAGTGACGTTTGAAGCCCCTGTTGCCAACCAGGGCTCACAGACCATCACCATCAGCATTCCCGGCGATAACGACAATACCAATAATACCTGCTCACGGATACAGACACTCGATTGCAGCAGCTTCCAATACGCATCCAATGAGAATGATAGCGATAGCATGGGCCTCCCCTCAACAGGCGGTATCATGGCCGTTAAGATCACTGTTCCGTCGATCTCCATCAAAATAGATGCAATCAATTTCAGGGTATCGCGAGATCCTAACATGAATGGACACACGGTATCTGCCGTTATCCTGGATGATTATGGAAACATCGTTGCCAATTCAGATCCTTTCACACTCACGGATGCCATGATGGGAACGGATCAGGTCATTCCCCTTCTCGCTCCTGCATATTTCAATCCCGGTGAAAATTTCTATGCCGGCATATTGCAGGAAAGCGGCGCCATCTATCCTGTTGCAACGGCCCGGCCCGCAGGCTCTCCATCCGGTATCAATTATATTTTCGATGCGTCAGGCGGCATCGGTACGGAAGATACTGACAGAGGAATTTACCTGATCGGTATCAAAACCAGTAGCTTCCTCGAATTCACTTCTTCCGTGTATGAGCGGATCATGGATGGTACACTCGCTATGTTTGTGGCTACGCCTGGATTCTCGCATTACAATTTCAAAGTGAATGGCGAATCGAAATATGCAGGTACCGATAACTATTTTACTTACTTCCCTGCCAATGGGGATGTAGTAACCCTGGATGTTGAGATCAACGGTTGCACGGAAACTGCCGGTGAGGTCTATACTATCGATGTGGTTCCCATCACACCCGGCTCCGGTAATATCCTCTATGTGAACCAGCATTCAGTGAGTACCGGTGATGGCAGCAGCTGGTCAACCCCGATGGCCGATCTTTCCGATGCACTTCGCTGGGCTAAAGCCAGGCAAAGCAATTTCACCAGCGCCAACCCGCTGAAGATCTTTGTTGCCGGGGGCACCTACAAACCAATGTACAGTGCCGTGGATGAAACTTTCGGAATGGACGGCGGCCCCAGCAATGCTTTCCTGATGGTAAAGAACGTACAGATCTACGGAGGCTTTGCAGGATACGAAAGCTCACCTGATCAACGGGACCTTTCATTGACTGCCAACAAGACCATCCTCAGTGGCGATTACAGCGATGATGATTATATTTCCGGCGATGGCCTTTCGCTCACCATGAACAATATGATGGAGAACGCCTTTCACATTGTAGTGGCAGCTGGAGATGTAGGTAATGCAGTACTGGACGGCTTCACCATCAGGGGTGGTGGCGGCGAATTGTATGGTATGCCCTGGGAAGTGATCAATGGCAATCAACTGATGGTCCAATATGGAGGCGGTATTTACATTCATGCATCTTCTCCGCGTATCAATAATGTAATAATAGCAGGCAACAAAGCCGATATGTTCGGCGGAGGCATCTATCTCAGTCACTCGTCAGCAGCCATCACCAATACGCTGATCTATAAGAACTATGCAGGCATCAGTGGTGGCGGAATTTACAACGATATCAACTCTGACGTTTATCATACCAACCTTACCATTACCAATAACCGCGCGCTGACTTCCGGCAGCGCTATGGCCAATTCAGCCGCTACTGTACATTTGCGCAACAGCATCCTTTACGGAAATGGCTCGGGAATCGACAATCACAACAGCACACTGGATGCAAGCTACAGCCTGGTGCAGGGAATGCCTGCAGATGCTGCCAAACATATTCTGTCAGGCAGTACTGATCCTCTGTTCAATGATGTATCGGGCGATGATTATACACTCAGATCCGTGAGCGGCCTGATCAACAAAGGCAATAACCTGTATTTCCAGGCAGGCCAGTCTCCCGACCTCTCTGCCATCACAAAAGACCTGAATGGCAAAACGCGTATCGGTGAAGGTGTTATCGACATTGGCGCTTATGAAGCCAAACCAACACTCGAAATACTGCAGCATCCGGGCAGCGTAACCAGTTGCCAGGAAACCGAGGTGAACTTTTTTGTAATCGTCAATTCTTCAGGATCTACCAACCCATCCTATCAATGGCAGCAAAGTACAGATGGCAATAACTGGACGGATATCAACAATGCCACCCAATCCAGCTACCTGGTGAAAGCCACCTCCAATAAGCAATTCCGTTGTATAGTGGGCATTCCGGGTTTTTCGGTTACCTCCAATGCAGCAACGCTCACCACCACTGTATTTGAGCGGCCGGTGATCAATATACCCGATGAGATCTGCCTAAGTGAAAATGCAGTTGAATTGAAAGCAAGCCCTGCAGGTGGTGTGTTCGAAGGCAGCGGCGTAACGGAGAACAGCTGGAACCTGCTCGGGTTCAAGTCTGGCAAACAAACTATCAGTTACACCTATACGAGCGATAATGGTTGTATAGGTCATGTTGAAAAGACCATCAACCTGATATCATGTAAATCCGATGGTCCTGTCAAGCTGTTCCAGAGCAATCCGAATCCTGCCACCAGCATCATCACGGTTAAGGTGGATGTGGGAAGAGAGATCAGGGATGCAGAGCTGATCATCAGCAGTTTGAACGGTCAATGGGTGGTACGCAAGCCGGTAACGCTCTATCGGGGGATGAATGTGCACGAGTTCAATATCAGCGGGCTTGGCGCGGGAATGTACTTTATCAGTATTTATAATGAAAGTAAGAAGCCGTTGGCAACGATAAGGCTGATCAGGAAATAAATGGAATACCAGAAATACCAGGTATTCACACATAAAAGAACGCAGGGAGCAAAAGCTTCCTGCGTTTTTTGTGAAGGGAAAGGTCTGAAAAAGTTAGAGACCACCTTGGGGGCAGTCTCTCCTGTAAAACCGGCCTGTAATATCATCTTGCCTTAGGGTACTCTCTTACGGATCCAGGGTTACGGACTAAAAAGGGTTGCACATGCCGTTCAGGCAATTACAAGATGTAAAAGCCCTATGACCAATAGAAGTTTATTCGATCAACAGGCGGAAATAGCCGTTCAATACACCCAAAACCCGGACAGGTAAAAACGCGTTTTCCCGTTGCGTAACCTTGTGTTAATAACTAAAACGAATAGGCGAAAACACCAATTCGTTTGATACAAATCAACGAAAACCCGCTAAAACAGGGCATTCCAGGTAGATTTACGATAGTCAAATAATAAGTTTACTAGACAAACAGATGAAACACTACGAATTCAGAAGTAAATCCCGAACATTTAATATCGAGAAGTTCTGCTCTTGCGAAGGAAGGCGTCCGGCAGTACTTTTGTTTCAGAAGTTGATTGATAACTAAATCAATCAGTCCAATATCCGAAAATAACCTGTGTTCTGATCCAATATCCAGAAAATCCAAAAAATCCAGTATCAATCAACTTCCTTTTTCTTTTTAAATCCAAGATCCGATCCATATCCGAAGAAAGACCAAGATCCTAAATCCAATGATCAACCAGGTCCAATTGTCCGTAGAAAAACCAAGAGTCCAATCGTCCGAAGAAAAACCAGGGTCCAATCATCCGTAGAAAAACCAATCCAAATCCGGTGAAAAACGCACAATGATCCTTGATTAACCGTCCGAAGTAAAATCCAACGTCCGAAAGAAACCAAGTAGTTCCAAATCCTGTGTGTTAAGAACCGTCTGCTTTAACTCCAATACCCTCCTGCAAAAAGATCAATCTTTTGCAGGAGGACAGCAGCGGTACCTTCATCATCCTTTAACCCTGTTGCTCCCCTCCAACACAGGTGAGGCTTCACACTCAACAGGCTTATAATCCAACCTAACATAGTTTATTACCGCTTTCCTGGCCGCTTTCTTTATTTTGCAGGAAATTTGCCGATGCCATTATTCACTGACCAGACAGGCAGAACAGTCTCCATTCCTTCACATCCCAAGAGGATTATCTCACTGGTTCCTTCACAGACCGAATTACTGTATGATCTCGGGCTGGAAGAACAGGTAGCAGGCATCACCAAATTCTGTGTACATCCGGAAAAATGGTTCCGTTCCAAAACACGTATCGGCGGCACAAAAAATGTAAAACCGGAAATGGTTCATCAGCTGCAGCCGGATCTCATCATCGCCAATAAAGAAGAAAACGTAAAAGAGCAGGTTGAAGAACTGGCCGCTCACTATCCTGTATGGGTAAGCGATATCCATGATCTTAACAGCGCCCTGGAGATGGTCCGCCAGGTTGCAATAATCACAAACCGGGAAGAGAAGGGACAAATACTGGCAGAAAAGATCGAAACTGATTTCCGGCAGCTTACCTACCGGTTACCTCACCACGAAAACATACCGGTTGCTTACCTGATCTGGCGCCATCCATGGATGACAATCGGCCAGGATACATTCATCAATGATATGCTCATCCGCTGCGGGCTCACCAACGTGTTCGGTCACCTGAAAAGATATCCGGAAATCACCATCCAGGATCTGAAAGATTCCGGATGCCGCCGGCTCCTGCTTTCCTCCGAACCCTACCCTTTCAAACAACAGCATATCGATGAATTGCAAAAAGAACTGCCAAACACGAAGATCATCCTCGTGGATGGCGAACTGTTCAGCTGGTACGGCAGCCGCCTTCAATATGCGCCAGCCTATTTCCTGTCTCTTTTTACATCCGATATTTCTGTAATTTAGTTGCGCAGCATGTCAGCTATCGACGATAATGACCAGGCGCTTACAGAGCCCAACAAGCCCTCCCGCAAGAAACCCATGTTTCCTGTGCAGGAAAGCCTGCGCAGCTATCTCAAACAACATGGCCGCGAAGTGAAATTGCCCGTTTCGTATAAAGACCTCCTTCATTTCACCTACTCCGTTCCCCTGCTGGACAAGAACGGACGCGATACTTATTGGGAGACGGTCCTGTACGATATCCGCGAATTCGAATTCATCCGCGAAGGTCTGGTGAAGATGTACGCCATCCTCAAAACAGAAGGCGATCTCACTTTTACCAAACACCTGGATGTTGCCCGCATCGATTACTGCAGCTTCGGTAATTCAAATCCCTTCCGCATCCGCATCGTGAACAAGTTCAACGACAACTACGATCACTACTATATCAAGATCGCCGATGCATCACGGATTTACGGACTTGAACTGGAACACCTGCTTTCGCCCAACCGCATCACTTATCTCACTCATCACAATACACTGGTGGAAGAACATATTCCCGGTATCCCCGGCGATGTATTCATCTCAAAACACCTGAACGAACCCAGCACCAACAAGATCAGGCTGGCAAAGGAATTTGTGAAGTTCAACGAAAGATGCTTTGTACGACTGCTTGGCGATATGCGCTCCTACAATTTTGTGGTAGACATCACGCCGGACATCGAAGATTTCCAGTACCGCATCCGCGCAATCGACTTCGACCAGCAATCCTACGAAGGCAGGAAGAATTTGTATCTGCCGCAATTCTTCAAAGAAAACAAAGAACTGGTTTCGCTTTGCACCAAACACCTCAACCAGGATTCTGTGGAGCAGTATCAGATGGAGGAAAGAACCATGATGGCCTTCCGCGTGGCCAGCACCCGATTCCGGCTGATGGAACTGCTCAATATCATGGCCCGAGACAAAATCTCTACTGAAGAAAAGCTTAATCAACTGCGATCTGAACTCAGTGAATATTTCAAAAGCTCCGCCTTCCTCAAATGCACCTCCATGGGGCAACTGGTGAAACGTCAACTGAAACAGACACTGCAAAAGAACCTTGCATTGATCTCCAAGAACCTGGGAAAGTTCGAAGATTAGTTTTGCAGGGACCCAGTGACCATTTCGCTTCCTTTTCTGCTTTCAAATCTCTCTTTCATTTTCTTCCCATTCTATTTTTCTTCTTTCACTTTTCTACAAAACGAAAGATTTGTGTTTAATAAACGCGACCACCTACGTATCTTAGCGCGGCATTTAAAAAAAGACCGAAATCCTTAAAATCTATTCAACAGGAGCAATTCTTTCTTAATAATTACCATAGAAAAATTATCAAATCATGAAGAAATACAAAGCCGGTGTACTTTTCGGAGAAGAACTGGAAGCCCTGTATAAGGACGCCAAGGAAAACCAGTTTGCACTCCCTGCCGTGAACACAATTGGTAGCGACAGTATCAATGCCACGCTGGAAGCGGCAGCGAAAGTGAATTCACCGGTCATCATCCAGTTTTCAAACGGAGGTGCCCAATTCATTGCAGGCAAGGGAATGCCCAACGATCAGCTCCAGGGCAATATCCAGGGAGCTATTTCAGGCGCCCTGCACGTTCACAACGTAGCAAAATACTACGGTGTGCCTGTGGTACTGCACACAGACCATGCCGCTAAGAAATGGCTGCCATGGATCAGCGGACTGATCGATGCAGGCGAACAATATTTCAAAGAGAAAGGCCAGCCGCTTTTCAGTTCACATATGCTCGACCTTTCTGAAGAGCCCATCGAAGAAAATATCGAAACCTCCGTTGAGTTCTTCAAGCGTATGGCCCCACTTGGTATGGGAATCGAGATCGAACTGGGTGTTACCGGCGGTGAAGAAGATGGTGTTGACAACAGCGGCATCGAGAATGATAAACTCTATACGCAGCCCCAGCACGTTGCCTACGCATACAAAGAACTGGGCAAGGTTGGAAGCCTGTTCAGTGTAGCAGCTGCATTCGGCAACGTTCACGGTGTGTACAGCCCCGGCAATGTGGAGCTCCGTCCTGAGATCCTGCGTAACAGCCAGGAATATATCCAGCAGGAATTCAAAACAGGCCCCAAGCCCGTATACTTTGTATTCCACGGTGGCAGCGGCTCTCCACAGCACCAGATCCGCGAGGCTATTGGCTATGGAGCCATCAAGATGAATATCGATACCGATCTTCAATGGGCTTTCTGGGAAGGCGTACTTCAATACTACAAGAAGAATGAAGCTTATCTGCAGGGCCAGCTGGGCAATCCTGAAGGCGCAGACAAGCCCAACAAGAAGTTTTACGATCCACGCGTATGGCTCCGCAAAGGCGAGGAAAGTTTTATAAAACGTTTAGAAATTGCGTTTACTGATTTGAACTGCATTAACAGAAACGCATAAAAGTTAGAATTCCTCTGATCAAGCGGCTTTACCGCTGAAGGAAAGTCAATTTACAGTAGGCACCGGGCTCATCATGGGACTGGGAATGGTGAACGCATGCCCCTATCTTTGCCGGGCGATTGCATCACCAAACACAGAAATTATCATGCCTTCTAAAAAGATTGTTGACCTCCTCGGCGATAAAGCCGCTTATTTGCTGGAACACAAGTGCGAGACGATTGATCAATCGATGATCCATCTCCCTTCTCCTGATCATGTAGAAAGAACATGGATCAACAGCAACCGTAACAACCAGGTATTACGCAGCATGCAAACCCTGTTGGGCCACGGACGTTTGGGAAATACCGGTTACTGCAGCATTTTCCCCGTAGATCAGGGTATCGAGCACAGCGGCGGTTCCGCATTCGCTCCCAATCCCATCTATTTCGATCCTGAGAATATCATCAAACTCGCTATGGAAGGCGGTTGCAACGGCGTTGCTTCCACTTATGGCGTACTCGGTATCATGAGCCGCAAATACGCACACCGCATTCCCTTTGTTGTGAAGATCAATCACAATGAATTCCTCAGCCTTCCCAACAAATTCGATCAAACCATGTTCGGCACCGTTAAGAGCGCCTGGAATATGGGAGCAATCGCTGTTGGCGCTACCATCTACTGGGGCAGCAATGAAAGTGCACGTCAGCTGAAAGAAGTGGCTGAAGCATTCGAATATGCGCACGAACTGGGCATGGCCACTATCCTCTGGTGCTATACCCGTAACAACGGATTCAAAGTGGATGGCGTGGACTATCACACTTCTGCCGATCTTACCGGCCAGGCAAACCACCTCGGCGTAACATTGCAGGCAGACATCATCAAACAAAAATTACCTACCAACAACGGCGGTTACCTCGCTACAAAACATGGCAAGACCTCTCCGTTGGTATACGACAAGCTCACTACTGATCACCCGATCGACCTCAACCGTTACCAGGTACTGAACTGCTACAGCGGACGTGTTGGCCTCATCAACAGTGGTGGCGAAAGCAAAGGCGCAAGCGATCTCGCCGATGCTGTTTACACAGCTGTGATCAACAAACGCGCAGGCGGTATGGGACTGATCCTCGGAAGAAAAGCATTCCAGCGTCCTTTCAATGAAGGCGTACAACTGCTGCACACCACGCAGGATGTTTACCTGGATAAAGATATCACTATCGCATAACCGAATTTTTCGGAAAGTGAATGGCCGCCTGAGTTTCAGGCGGTCTTTTTTGTTTTTGTAATTGGTTCGGCTGCGTCAGACCAATTACAAAAAAACCGGCGCTGGAGCTGCGCCGGTTTTCTGTAGTAACCCTGGTCTTTTTTAATACACGTAATTCAACGCGATGATGTCATTGGCATTGAAAGGACGGTTCACTCCATTGCCAATACAAGCCAGCATCCATGAATTAGGATCAGGCCCTGTAGGCGTTCCGGGAATATGTACAGCACCAACAGTGCTGGCGCCTTCATTCACCGGAGAACCACCGCAGCTGTAAGACCTGTTCATGTAATCGGTATGACGGAAGCCGATACAATGCCCCACTTCATGAGCAATGATACTGGTTACGGTATTGATGTTCCAGGTATCCAGGTAAGACCTGTTCACCAGCACAGAACTATAAGGATTTCCACTGCTGGTGGGGAATCCTGCAGATGCCAGGTAACCTGAACCTGAAGGAGCAGGGTTGATAACGATATTTCCTCCTGAGGTTACGCGTGAAAATGTGATGCGAAGCCCCAGTGCATTGTAACGCGAAATGGCGCTGTTCACTGCTGTAACATACCTGGCAGGCAAAGAGGAATTCACACGGATAGTGATATTCCTCGGCAGTGCTGTCACCAGGTTGTAAGTGCGATACTGCTCTTCATCTGCAATACGCATCAGCATGTTCTCAGACTTGCTGTTGA
The DNA here is from genome assembly GCF_007970185.1 of Pseudobacter ginsenosidimutans. Taxonomy (NCBI): domain Bacteria; kingdom Pseudomonadati; phylum Bacteroidota; class Chitinophagia; order Chitinophagales; family Chitinophagaceae; genus Pseudobacter; species Pseudobacter ginsenosidimutans. The sequence continues at coordinate 7,376,528 of NZ_CP042431.1, forward strand.
GATGGTCTTTGGTAATAACAATGTCTCCCTCTACCAGGTATCCCTCACTGTGAGGTTGTACATTCTTGTTGCTGAAGCCAAGCTCAGCAATCTTTGCCAGTACATCCTGGCCGATAGGTTCAACATTTGTTTCTTTGGAATTTTTCTTACAGGAGAGTAAAACAAAGCATACTAACACAGGAAGACCTGCGATCTTGATTAGCTTTCTCATGTGCATGTTTTTTGTTAATTAGAAAAATGGTATTCCACTTAATGCAGGGTTACTACATATCAGTGGAGCGCTGTCTACGTAAAAAACAAGAAAAACGGGAAGGAGAATAGTAGAATATCTGTAATTGTAAGTTAGCGCATATACATTAAGTCTATAGGAAAGGTATACTGTTTTTTATTGTAACAAAGTTGCAACTTTCAATCAAAAAACAAACAACACATGATCCTTAGCAACTTAGGCGCAGTGCAGGTTTCAGCGGATTTCCGCGAACTTCGTTCGCAATACTGCAAATGAAAAGAGGGCGCCATACAGACGCCCTCTTTTATCATTAAAATTATCGTATTCTATTTCGATGCTGCATATCCTTCCGGCATCAGGATAGCGAAGAATTCATTCTTACCACCAAAGATGAGTTTGGCTGCTTCCTGCACATCGGCAGTGGTGAGCGCATTTACATTTTTCTCATAATTGAGGAATCTTTCCATATTGCCTCCATTGAGTTTGGCATCCATCAGCTGATTGAGCCAGGTGCCATTGTCTTTGTAGCTGGCTTTATATCCTTCGATCCAGGTCTTCTTCACTTTTTCCAGGTAGCTATTGTCTACTCCTTTCTCCTTTATCAGTGCGATCTCATGCTTCAGTGCTTTCACCAGTGTATCTGCTTTCTCAGGGCCGCAGGGCAACTGCACCATGAAGCTGTAAGCATTGTAAGGATATTTTTCCAGGCCACCACCGCTTTGTCCGCCATAGATACCCTGGATCTTTTCACGCAGCTCCTCGATGATACGAAGGTTGAGTACTTCACTGAGCGCATTCACTTTAAGATTCATCTCAGGACTATATGGCGTTTCACCTGTATAGAATGCCAGGATCAGGCTCTTCTGTTCTGCACCCTTGTTCATTTTGAATTCATGCGCCCCGGGAATCACACGAACTTTGGTATCCACCACTTCCATCGATTTTCCACTCACCGGCAAAGACGCGATGTATTGTTCGATGAAAGGAATGAGATCAGCTTCCTTGAAACTACCGGTGAACACGAAGTGCATACCGGCAGCATTGCCGAACATCTCTTTGTAGATGCCGATGCAACGGTCCGGGTTGATCTTATCGAAGTATTCAACATGGGGCACACGGATAGGCGCCAGCGGATTATTCTGGAAGATCACTTTGTACATGGAATCAGCAAAAGCTGCTTCAGGATTGGCAGCCAGGTTAGCGAACTGCGACTGGTTGCGTTGCACAAATGATTTGAATAGCTCGGCATCTTTCCTGGGTGCAGTCATCTGCAGGTAGAGTAACTGGAACAGGGTTTCCAGATCTTTCACGGTAGAGCTTCCTCCAACACCATGCGTATAGCCGGTGACAGAAATTTTCATTCCGGCAGATTTTCCGGCAAGCACCTTACGGAGATCAGTAGGCGAATAGTCGCCAAGCCCCATCGTTGGAACTACTGAAGCAAAATATTCTGCATTGTATTTATCAGCGAGGCCGTAATTGTTCTTGCCACCGAAGGCTGTACCGGCCACCAGGATCTGATCATTTTTATAATCAGTTGGCTTGAGGGTAACCGTGAGGCCATTGCTCAGTGTGAGATCAGTAGTTCCGAGCGTTGCATTGGTGGTCTTATTGGTAACCTTGCCTGCCCTGGGCAGTTCGGCCATCAGGCTGTTGCCAAGCGTTTTTTCTTCGTAAGGTTTAACATCGGCTTTACCCGCTGCATCCACCATCGCCAGCAGCTGATCTGCATTGGGCAGGTTGGTGGCTCCGCTTTCAGGGCCTGTTACATACACAAAATGCTTATCGTTCTTCATCACTTCCTTCTGAAAAGCATTCACTTCATCAACAGTGATACCAGGCAGAACGGATTTGATGTACTCGAATTCTTTGGCAATACCGGGGCTGGGAGACTGCTCCAGGAAGAGGTTCACATATTCGTCCACGAAGCTGCCGGACTCGGCCTTATCGCGGTCGTTGTAGGCTCTTTCGTAAGAAGCCAGGATATTCTTCTTGGTCCTTTCCATTTCTGCGGCCGTGAAACCATAACGTTTGATGCGTTCCAGTTCCTCCATCATGGCAGTGAGCGCTTTCTTTACGTCGCCGGTACCAGCGGCTGCGTATGCGCTGAATGCAGCGTATCCTCTCGCGTAAGAACCAAAGCTGGCCTGCGCTCCGAGATAAGGAGGATTCTCTTTCTGTGTGAGCTCTCCCAAACGTTGATTCACCATGCTTTCAAACAGTCCCTTGATCTGTGCCTTGCGGAAATCGGCAACTGTTAACATCGGATTTGTTTTGAAAGCGGAATAGTTCACAGCTACGGAATAAGTAGTGGCTTCAGGATCTGTAACCACAATCGCTTTGTTGGTAGTGTAAGGAGGCATTACAGCGCTTTCGCGTTTGCGTTCCTTTGCTGGGTTCACCAGCCTGGTGAAATGCTTTTTTACCATGGCTTCCGCTTTCACAGGATCAACATCACCCACAACAACAACAGCCATCAGGTTAGGACGATACCATTCTTTGTAGAAACGACGGATGGCATCGGGCGGGAAAGTCTTGATCAACTCTTCCTTACCAATCGGCAGCCTGTTGGCATACCTTGAACCGGCCAGCAGATCAGGGAGGATCTTTTTGAACATACGTTCATCAGCGCTCTTCCCCTGACGGCCTTCTTCGATAATGATGTTGCGTTCGTTGTTGATGTCATCAGTCAGATAAGATACATTGTGCGCCCAGTCTTCAAGGATCTGGAAACCACTTTCGAGGTTACCGGGTTTGTCTGTAGGGATGGGCAGGATGTACACGGTCTGATCGAAACTCGTATAGGCATTCAGGTCAGACCCGAATCCAACACCAATGTTTTGCAGGAAAGAAACGATCTCATTCTTCTTGAAATTCTTCGTTCCGTTGAAAGCCATATGCTCTCCCATATGCGCCAGCCCCTGCTGATCATCATCTTCCTGAATGGAACCGGCATTCACTACCAGTCGCAGTTCCACTTTTTGTTCAGGTTTCTTGTTTTGTCTGATGTAATACACGAGACCATTGGGCAGTTTGCCGGTCTTCACTTTAGGATCCAGCGGGATCTTGTCGGTCAACTTTACTTGAGCGAGCACGCTTGCAGAACACAGGACCATCAACATCATGAAGGCCCAGCGCTGAAGCGTGGTAACAGGTTTGTTCATAAACGAAAATTTTGTTGTGCAAATGTAGGGTAACCAAACATATGTTAGTTTCCACTGGTGGAATAAAAAAGCGGCAGGCACTATTGAATGCCTGCCGCTTCATATTATCGGGAAAAATATTACTCAGCTACTTCTGAAATAACATGGCCCACGTTACCGCTGGGCATCTGAATGCGCAACATGGCTGCGATGGTAGGCGCAATATCTGTCATATATGTTTCGCGGTTGGTCTTTCCGGGCTTAACACCCCAGCCGTACCAAACGAGGGGAATATGGGAATCATAAGGATTCCAGAGACCGTGCGTAGTGCCGGTGCTGCCTCCGTCGAAATAAGCGGGCTGAAGAACGAACTGGATATCTCCACAACGGCGGGGATAATAACCGTTGTTGATCCTCGCTCTGATGGTTTCATTTAATGGAATTGTATTAAGGTCGTCGAGTGCAAATGCGCGTGAAACGCCAGGCTGGTGACTGAGATAATCAACAATCAGTTTCTTAACAGCTCTCTCATCCAGTTTCAGCGAATCGATCAGGCCATGATTGAGGGTTACCATATTGTTCCAGGAACCGGTGATCAGTTTGGATGATCCGAAAGCAGCCTGCAGCTTTGGTTCCAGCTCTTTCAACCATTTGCCGTCATCTACTGTTCCGCCCGGCAGCCTGTTCTCATTGTTGAAACCGGGCACATGGGATACACCGTGGTCGGCGCTGATGAAGAGCAGGTATTGCCCCTTCCCTACTTTGTTATCGAGAAAATCGAAGAGAGAACCGAGCTCTTTGTCGAGACGCAGGAAACCATCTTCTGCTTCCATGGAGTTGGGACCGAAAGCATGACCAATATAATCGGGAGAAGAGAAGCTCACAGCGAGGAAGTCTGTGATCTCATCGGCGCCGAGTTGTTCGTTGATCACGGCAGCTTTGGCCATTTCAGCAGTGAGGGTATTGCCATAAGGCGTGCTGGAAACGGAACCGTAGCTTTTACCGATGAAACGTTTCAGATCGTAAGGGAAACCTTTCTGATCGGAGCCGAATGGTTTGGCTTCATAAGGTTTTTCGTCTGCTGTGCTCTGCACGTAAGTGTTGGCAGGATACAGCAGGTTCCATCCCTGCTCGTAATATTTGTCTACAAGTCTTTGACTGTTGAAATCTTTCACCCATTGAGGGAGATCATTCATATAAAAAGTGGAAGTGATGAAGTCCCCGGTTTTACTATCGTACCAGTAAGCGCCATTGGCTGAATGACCAGCGGGAAGAATAGCGCCACGGTCTTTGATGGCAACGCCTACCACCTTGCTTCTGAAATTGGTAGCGAGGCGCAGCTCGTCGGCCACTGTGGTAGCCAGCATATTCTTAGGGCTCATCACACCTGCATCAGTGGTAGTACCAACAGACTTAACAGATTTGTCTTCAGCACAATAAACAGTACGCTTCAATTCGTTATCATACCAGTTGTTCCCGGTGATACCGTGAATGGCTGGCACACTTCCTGTATATACACAAGTGTGTCCGCAGGCAGTATAAGTAGGTGTGTAAGGGATGAAAGTGTTCTCGCAGGTAAATCCATTGTGAAGGAGGCGTTTGAAGCCGCCATCAGCAGAATAACGGTCATAATACCTGTAGAGATAATCCCATCGCATCTGATCAACAACAATTCCGACTACTAATTTAGGGCGGTTGGGTACGTTGTGCTGGCCTTTTTTGGACTGTGCAAATGATTGGCTTACAATCAGAACCAGGGCCAGGAAGGCAAAAATTTTTCGCATTTGCAAGTGATTTGCGACAAATGTAATGATTAAACCATTAAACGTAATTCGTGACCTGTCAATTCAAAAATTGTTATTTTTGCGGCATTGACCAGGCTTAAAAAACATTCTATTTTTTAATAATTCAATAATATGGCAGACATTTTTGACAGATTGCTGAAAAACTCCGGTGGACCCATCGGCCAGCACCGCGAAAGAGCGCATGGATATTTTGCTTTTCCAAAACTGGAAGGCGAGATTGGAAACAGAATGAAATTCCGCGGGAAGGAAATGATCGTATGGAGTTTGAATAACTACCTCGGACTGGCCAATCACCCTGAGATCAGAAAGGTGGATGGTGATGCTGCTGCGCAATTCGGACTGGCGCTTCCCATGGGAGCCCGCATGATGAGCGGCAACAGTGTTCATCACGAGCAACTGGAAAGAGAACTCGCCACATTCGAAGGAAAGGAAGATGCAATCCTGTTCAATTTCGGCTACCAGGGAATGGTGAGCCTGATAGATGTACTCTGCAGCCGTCATGATGTGATCGTATACGATGCAGAAAGCCATGCCTGTATCATCGATGGCCTTCGTCTTCATGTTGGACATAGCTACGTTTACAAACACAACGATATCGAGGATCTCGAAAAGCAATTGCAACGCGCCAATGCGATCATCGAAAAACAAAAAGCCGGCGGTGTTCTCGTGATCACTGAAGGTGTATTCGGTATGGCGGGCGATCAGGGCAAACTGAAAGAGATCGTTTCACTGAAAGAAAAATATGGCTTCAGGATCCTGCTGGATGATGCGCATGGATTTGGCACACTCGGCAAAACCGGCGCCGGCGCTGGTGAAGAGCAGGGTGTACAGGACCAGATAGATCTTTACTTCTCCACATTCGCAAAATCGATGGCCAGCATCGGCGCATTTGTTGCCGGCCCCAAAGCCATCATCGATTATATCCGCTACAATATCCGCAGCCAGATCTTTGCCAAGAGCTTACCCATGCCACTTGTAATGGGCAATCTCAAACGCCTTGACATGCTGCGCAGTCAACCTGAACTGAAAGACAAGCTCTGGAGCAATGCAATGAAGCTGCAGAAGGGTCTTAAAGAAAAAGGATTCGATATTGGTAAAACTGACTCCGTGGTTACGCCCGTGTACATGAAAGGTGGTGTGGAAGAAGCAACAGCCATGGTGATGGACCTGCGCGAGAATCATGGAATCTTCTGCTCTATCGTGGTGTATCCGGTAATTCCGAAAGGACATATCATCTACCGTCTGATCCCTACAGCCGTGCATACCGATGCAGACATCAATGCAACACTGGAAGCATTCGAAGCAACCAAGAAAAAACTGGATGCCGGAGAATATAAAGTGGCTGCAATCCCTGATATGGCCGAATCCCGTTAACAGGCAAATAACAAAATAGTATACGAGCCGTCTCTTCATGAGACGGCTTTTTTATTTCTCCGGAGCCAGTTACCCGCCGGGAGGCGAGCAGCCGCAGCACCATGAAAACAAAAAGGCCTCCCAAAAGGGAGGCCCCACTAATCAAATACCATTAACCATTAAACCTTATCCTATGAAAATTCAAATATAAGATGATAGTGGTGAAACAATGGTTGCATAGCTTACCTTTTTTTTCGTAAAAGACCAAATCAGTCATCACGAAAAACCTTTGTAGCTATTTGCATTGCAGAATCCTTGCAAAATCGTTTAGTATAACGATTTTGTAGCCCTCGGGCAGCAATATTTCTTTAAGGAAATTTTAATACGATGGAGTGAACTGTAACGGTGATCATTCTGCGCATCTTCAATGCAACACCGGAAATCATCAGGGTTCTTTTACCAGGAAGATTTGAATTCCTTATGCCATTTATCGAAGGAAATCTTCTTATCGTTCCCTTCACCGAAGTATTTCACCAGCAATTCCAGCTCATTGGGAGCCAGGAAACCAGGGATCGCCTGTGGATCGCCATCAACAGGAATGAACACGGTAGTGGGATAGGATAATTGTCCATTGGTGAGCCAGATGGCAAAATCATGAGCCCGGGCGTTCTTGTTGAAATTATATTCCTTCCCTTTCCAGGTAAAAGTCTTTTTGCTCTCTGCATCTATTTTAACGGGATAGAATTTTGATGTCACGTAGTCGCTCACCTGCTTATTGCTGTACGTGCGTTTGTCCATCACCTTGCACCAACCGCACCAGTCTGTATAAAGATCGATGAGTACTGGTCTTTTTTCCTGCTGCATTTTTGCCGTCACATCTTCCAGGCTCAGCCAGTTGAGTTTAGCCTTTTCTTCCTTCGGGCGTTGCGCGCAGGAAAAAATGGTGAGCCAACTGAACAAAAACGCGAGTTTCAGGGTTTGCATACTTACTTTTGTTTAAGATACAAACATAACTCAAATACCATGCATAAAATTGTGCTGGCGGTAACAGGAGCAAGTGGTTCCATTTACCCAAAGCAGATCATAGAAAAATTGTTGAGCATTCATGATCAATGGCAGGAACTGGCGGTAGTGATGACAGACAATGCGAAGCAGGTTTGGGAAACCGAGCTTGACAACAAAGATTATGAGCGTTTACTGCATGATCCCGCACACCATATCACCACCTGGTCTGTGAAGGATTTCCTGGCGCCATTTGCCTCGGGTTCCGGCAAATTCAACACCATGATCATCGCGCCCTGCTCCATGGGTACATTGGGCCGTATTGCCAATGGCGTGAGCTCCGATCTGATCACGCGCGCTGCAGATGTGATATTAAAAGAAAGGCGTAAACTCATCTGTTTAGTGAGAGATACGCCTTATAATCTGATTCATATCCGGAATATGGAAACCCTGACTTTAGCCGGGGGAATTATTTGTCCTGCCACTCCATCTTTTTACAGCAAACCAACTACTATCGAAGAAGTGGCAGCTACCGTAACCGACAGGGTGCTTGACCTGGCCGGTCTCGATATCAAGACCTTCCGTTGGGGCAGCAGCGAATAGCTGCCGCAGATCAGCGAAGATCAACTTCCTCTACGCCGGGATATTTGCTTTTGTCGAATGTGAAGAGGTTATCAGCCAAAGTTGCTTTACCGTTCATGGTATTGACGGTATAGATGAATTTGTTCTGCTGCTTATCCAGCACTTTGGTGCTGTACAGTGTTTGTGTGGCTTTGTTTACCTGGATGTACACTTTGTGGAACTGTTTGGTCTTGTCCACAGGCGTCATCTCTATTTCCTGCAGGGTCTTACCAGCTTCTTTCTTTTCTCCGTTGAGTTTGTACAGAAAATCTTTATCGTAGAAGTTGGTGAACAATTTCTGGGGAGTGATAGTGCTGCTGCTGTTGTCTACCTTGTTGATGGTTACTTCATTGGCAGCTTTGTCGTAAGTCCATACAGTGGTGCCGTCACAGAAGATCTCCTGACCGGCGAGGCTCACTTTGTATTTGTTGCCTTTCATGGACACAGTTCCTTTTTTTACGCCAAGTACCTTACCGGAATTGTCTTCATTCTTGAGCGTGAAGCTGGCCAGTACTCCTTTAAAGGATTTGAACCTGGCGCTAACTGCATCGAGGATTTTCTTGGCAGCAGGGTCATTGCCTTGAGCAAACCCTGACATTGAGATAGAAACAATTGCAAAAAATAAAAATATTTTCTTCATCGGAGATACTTTTCGTAAAGGCCGCAAAGATATTGTTTGCGCGGCACATGTAAGACGATAATTATGCACCAGAGTTTGCACCTGGTCTTCACATTAACAAATTGCTAATGAATGAGCTTCAAATCATTACAGAAAATTGGCAAGATGCTGTTCCAGGTCCATCTCGGTTTTAATCAGCACATCCCGTGCCTTGCTGCCCTGGCTGGGTCCTACCACACCTGCGGCTTCGAGCTGATCCATGAGGCGACCGGCCCTGTTATAACCAAGTTTCATCCTTCTCTGGAGCAGTGAAGTGGATCCGATCTGGTTCTGCACGATCAGTCTGGCTGCATCTTCGAAGAGCGAGTCCCTGTCGTTCAGATCGAAATCTTTTCCTTCCATGTCTTTTTCGTCTACGTATTCAGGTAAGAGGAATGCCTGGGGATATCCGTTCTGGTTGCCGATATTTTCGCAGACACTGTCCACTTCGGGCGTATCCACAAAAGCGCATTGCAGACGGGTGAGTTCACCGTTATAAGAGATCAGCATATCTCCTTTTCCGATCAACTGTTCTGCACCGCCTGTATCCAGGATAGTGCGGGAGTCGATCTTACTGGAAACCTTGAACGCGATACGGGCCGGGAAGTTGGCCTTGATGGTACCGGTGATGATATTTACGGAAGGACGTTGTGTAGCGATGATCAGGTGGATGCCAACGGCACGCGCCAGCTGCGCCAGACGAGCGATCGGCATCTCCACTTCCTTACCCGCCGTCATGATCAGATCAGCAAACTCATCCACTACCAGCACAATGAATGGCAGGTACTGGTGGCCTTTCTGCGGGTTCAGTTTTCGTTTTACAAATTTCTCGTTGTACTCTTTTATATTTCTGGTGCCGGCTTCCTTGAGCAGGTCGTAACGATTATCCATTTCAATACACAGTGCATTGAGTGTATTGATCACTTTCTTGGTATCAGTGATGATGGCTTCCTCTTCTCCGGGAAGCTTGGCCAGGAAATGCCTTTCGATGGTGCGATACAAACTCAGCTCCACTTTCTTGGGATCCACCAGCACCAGCTTCAATTGGCTCGGGTGTTTTTTGTAGAGCAGTGAAACCAGGATGGCGTTCAGGCCAACTGATTTACCCTGACCGGTGGCTCCGGCCATCAGCAGGTGCGGCATGGTGGCGAGGTCAACAATGAAATTATCATTGTCGATCTTCTTACCGATGGCAACGGGCAAGCTATGATTGTTGAACTGGAATTTTTCGGATGCCAGGAGTGATTTCATACTCACTACTGTCTTCTTCACATTCGGCACTTCAATACCGATAGTTCCCTTACCGGGGATCGGCGCAATGATGCGGATACCAAGCGCTGCAAGGCTCAACGCAATATCATCTTCCAGATTCTTGATACGTGAGATCCGCACACCAGCTGCGGGCACGATCTCATACAATGTTACTGTAGGACCTACGGTGGCGCTGATCTTCTGGATATGGATATCGTAGTTCTTGAGCGTATTGATGATCTGGTTCTTATTGTTCTCCAGTTCCGCAGGGTCCTGGATGATCTTCTCACTGCCGTGTTGTTCCAGCAGATCGAGGCTCGGGTATTTGTAATCACGCAGGTCGAGGGCAGGATCATAGGGAGCCAGCACGGCTGCGGGCGGCGCGTCCTCTCCTACCGTATCAGGAATATCTTCGTCTGAGGGTTCTGGTGAGTAGGTCTTGATCTCCAGTTCCAGGTTGGGCGCCTGGGGTTTATTACTGCGCGGGCTGATCACCGGAGCAGGGATCTCTTCCACTTCCTCCTCCTCTTCTTCAATCTCTTCCTCGTCTTCCTCAAATGGTGCTTCTTCCTCTTCTTCGTGCTCCTCTTCCTCCTCTTCTTCGCCTGTATTGTTCAGCACCAGTTCTTCTGGCTCCGGATCCTTTTCAATGATCTGGAGATCGAGCGGGGCTTCCTCTTCCACTACAGGCGGCGGAGCAACCAGTGCACCATTATCTTTTTTAAGCTGATTCTTCTTATTGGGCTTTACCGGCTTCACTTCTTCTTCCTCATCTTTCTCTTCCACTTTCAGTTCTCCTGTTTCCGGGTCCACATTGGCAGGCACTAGCGACGGCTTGCGTTTAGGCATGCTCGGTACCTTGAATGTTGGATTGAAACGCCAGATGATATAAGCAAGGCCGCCTGCAAAAAGCAGCACGAAGGTGCCCACATTACCGAGCATCTTTACCAACCAGTCGCTCAGCATATTGCCCAGAGCGCCGCCCCAGCTGAAGTCAGAGCCGCCTGCAAAAAAAGAGGCAGCCACACTGAAATACAGAACACCGGCAATCAGGTAGCGCAGGTTGCGCCAGATGGAAAACAGTTTCCTGCCGAACAATCCGTTCACACCCAGAACAAAAAAGAATGAGCAGAACAGGAAGGAGGCAACGCCGAATGCATTGTAAAAAAACTGATGTGATATGTATGCGCCGATATTTCCCAGCAGGTTGCTGGTCTTTACTTCGGTGGAAGGCAATAAAATGGATGCCCCTTTGAAGACCTTGTCCTGGTCTTCCCTCCAGGTAAATACGTAGGATACGAAGGCGATAAACAGGAAACAGCAGAGCAGCAATGCCACGGTTCCGGCAATTTTGTGCGTGCGTTCATCTTTCACCAATTCCTTTACGGTAACCTGTTCTTCTTTCTCAGGTTTCAATTTATCCGGATCGGGCGATTTGCTTTTACTGGACTTTAAGCGGTTGGCCATGATTACAAAGATAAGTAGTAGAAAACAACTGTCATATAACAAATAAAAGCTGCACCTGCACTGGGAAAAATTGTATTTTACAAGGCCAAATCAATGGACCGGCCAAACCCAGGATGAGAAACAACCATTACCTGAAACCTTTCTTACTGATAATTCTACTGGTTTCTACCCTCAGGGGTATGGGCCAGTCAGACAGCGCCGTTGTGAATGTGGCCAGGATCAGGTTGGACTCGTCCATTGGCAAATCCTGCTGGTTCGCTTCGCTTCCCAAAGGCGAAAAGATTGCAGACTCGGCCATTCCCTACCTGGTATTCAGACCCGATATCGTAAAGCGCTTCTATCCGCAGTATCCTCCATCGGCGGAACTGATGGAAAAAGACAATTACCTCCGGTTCGCCCTTTACAATGGCAGCGACACCATAAAAAAGATCTTCTTCCTGCCCGCTTTTTATTGCAGGGATATCAGCTTATTCAAATTCTCTGCCGAAGATCCGGCCGGACAGTTCCAACTCAAACCAACCGGTGAAGAATGTCCCAGATTTCCCGGCTGCCAGCTCATCGTTCTCCAACCCAGGGAAAGGGCCGTGTATTACTGCCGCTTCAATTTCGTTCGCACCAATATAAATATTTTTACTCCATATCTGGTTGAGACCGATTATCTCGATGAATGGATCACCCGCAAACGCGATCTCGATTACAGCCTGGACATCGTTACCTATGTTGCTTCCGGCGTAATGCTGATGATGATCTTCTACTCGCTGGCGGTATATATTCAAAACCGCAACAAGGAATTTATTTATTACGCCATCTATACACTTTGTACGGCCTGCCTGCTCTTCGGAAAATCTTACATGAACATGTCCGCCTCATGGTTCCATTATTTTTATGAAGAGTACCTGGACTTCATGATCATGATCGCAAGCGTATTCACCTACCTGATCTTCGTGCGGAAATTCCTGAGTACGGAAGAGAATCATCCCTGGCTCGACAAATTCCTGAAGGTCACACTCTGGCCGCTGGCCATCCTTGCTGCCATCTTCACGATCCTGTATTTCACTACCAGCAAATACGTAGTGCTGAACAATATGGAATTCGTGATCAAGATTTTCTTCCTGCTGATCGCCATCATGTTCATCGTGTATTCCATTAAACGAAAGGATACCCTGTTGAATTATCTCGCAGGCGGAAGTTTTGCACTGATCTTCTTTGCCATTATTTCACAGGGCATCATCATGTTCGGATGGAATTTCAGCAAAAGCATCCTGCTGTTGAACCGCGCCCTCTTCTATTATGAGCTCGGACTGGTGATTGAACTGATCCTCTTCCTCTCCGGCCTCGCATACAAGAATCGCCGCGATATCATCGAAAGAGTAAAAGAAAGGGAAAGGCTCAAGCTGGATAATGAAAGAAAGGAATTCGAAAAACAAATGGCTGTAGTAACGGCCACACAACATGAGCGGGACCGCATCTCCGCCGATATGCACGATGAACTGGGATCGGGCGTTACCGCCATCCGCCTCATGAGTGAGATCCTGAAAAGCCGCATGAAAGGACAGAGTTTTCCTGAACTGGAAAAGATCTCCAACTCGGCCAACGATCTGCTGGGAAAGATGAATACCATCATCTGGACCATGAAGAGCTCCAACGACACAGTGGAAAGCCTGGTGGCCTATATCCGTGCACATGCCATCGAGTATTTCGACAGTACACCGATCGACTGCAGTGTAAAATTGCCTGTAGTAATCCCGCAGGCAGAGATCTCCGGAGAAAAAAGACGCAATATATTCCTCAGCATCAAGGAAGCACTGAACAATGCGATGAAGCATTCACAGGCATCGCAACTGCGTATCGAAATAACTACCAGGGATAACCGATTAGTGGTGAAGATCGCAGACAATGGCGTTGGCATCGACACTGAAAAATTGCGCCGCTTCGGCAATGGACTTAGTAATATGAAACGAAGGATGGAATTGATTGGCGGCAGCTTTCAGGTGCAGAATTGCAAAGGCGCCGTGCTTGTGTTTGAACTTCCTCTTTAATTTAATTCGCAATCCTTTTCCTCAAAACTTTCTATTTCCTTATTTACTTCTTCCAGCAATTGTTTTTCCGTTGGTAAATAAAGTTCATATTGACTTGCGATAATCTGCTTTTGATTTTCGGGTAGTGTGAATTTTACTACTGCATCGTTTTTATTGGCACAAAGCAAGATACCAATGGTTGGGTTTTCGTATGGCAGTTTTTCTATTCGGTCATAATAATTGACATACATCTGGACCTGACCAATATCCTGATGTGTTAGTTTAGTTGTTTTGATTTCAATAATTACAAAACATTGTAATAAACGATTGTAAAATACCAAATCAACAAAAAACTCATCGCCCTCAATGTGTATTCGCTTTTGCCTTGCTACAAAAGAAAAGCCATTACCTAACTCCAATAAAAAATCTTGTAAATGTGTGATAATGGCACTTTCCAAATCTTTCTCGTAGTATGATGCTTCTCTCTTCAATCCCAAAAATTCCAAAAACATGGGATCTTTAATAATTTCTTTGGCTTCTGATGGTTGCTTTTCATTTTGTGCAACTGCTAATACACTCTCTTTATCATTGCTCAAACTACTGTAGATTTGTCGTTCCAACTGGCGTACAGTCCAGTTGTTTTTTACTGCTTCGGCAATATAAAAATCTCTTTTATCTTGGCTATCATCACTTAATATTAGTTTATATTGGCTCCAACTCAATTGTGCATACATTGTATGCACATTCTCAAATGTTCGGTAAAACTGGCGATAAAGGTTGATTTGTCTTGTAGAAAAACCACTTCCAAACTCAGGTTGCAGTTGTTCTGAAAGATATTTAATAAGAAAGGTTCCATACTCTGCACGTTCTTTTCCTTCTTGTTCTTCTTCAAAAATACGCTTACCAATATGCCAGTACATCAGCGTTCGTTGATGGTCAACGGCACGTACAGCCTTGTCTTTTGACTGCTCTATTATGGCTTTTATGTCTGCTATAATTGATTGGCCGGCAAGTATAGTAGGTTTTCTGCTTTTAAGTTGGATTATGTAGTACTCACTGTGCTACATTGAAGTTTATTTCTTCACTGCAACAGCCCTGAACAAGAACAACCATCCAAGTATAAAGAACACACCACCAATTGGCGTGATGGCTCCGATACCGGACAATCCCACTGTTTCAGTTGCCTTCAATGCAGTAAGAAGATAAAGGGAACCGCTGAACAACACAATACCTGCCAGGAAACTGTTGGCAGCATATTTCAGCCAGCGCTGTGAATAGTTGGAGTAAAGAATGGCCACGATCAGTAAGGCAAAAACATGGTAGAACTGATAGCGAACGCCTGTTTCAAAAGTTGACACTGTTTCAGCGGGTACCAGTTTCTTCAATCCATGTGCGCCGAATGCGCCTAATGCAACAGCCAATGCGCCGAGCAGCGCCGCTGTTTTCAAATATCCTTTATGCATGTAACACTGTTTGAATAAAATCATTCATCGAGATCGAATCTTCCTTGTCGATAATCACATCAGCCTGTTCATAATACATCCTTCTTTCGTTCAGTTTCCGGATGATATGATTGCGGAGGTCTTCATCTTTGATATCTTTCAGCAAAGGCCGGTGCATCCTTTCTTTCAACAGTCGCTGCAGTATCACTTCCACATGGGTGTTGAGCCATACCACGATGCCGTAACGCTTCATGAAATCGATATTGTTGAAGAAACAGGGCGTACCACCTCCGCAGGAGATGATCATGCTGTCTTCCCTTTCAACAAGTTCTTCCAGCATTTGTTTTTCAGCGAGGCGAAAATATTCTTCGCCATTGTCTGTAAAGATATCGGCAATGGACTTGCCTTCCTGTGCTACTATCAGTTCATCCAGGTCATGGAATGGAAGTCCCATGCGGTTGGCAACCTGCTTACCCCAGTGCGTTTTACCTGCACCCATGAACCCTATCAAAAAAATCCTCATTGTGGTGTGATGCTAGTGATATTATTTGAATGCGTTGAATCCTGTAACGTCCATACCGGTGATGAGCAGGTGAATATCGTGTGTGCCTTCATAGGTGATCACACTTTCCAGGTTCATCATATGACGCATCACTGAATATTCTCCTGTAATGCCCATTCCTCCCAGCATTTGGCGTGCATCGCGTGCAATATTGGTTGCTATCTCGCAACCATTACGCTTGGCCATGCTCACCTGTTGCGGATTGGCTTTGTGCTGGTCCATCAGCACGCCTACCCTCCAGTTCAGCAACTGCGCTTTGGTGATCTCGGTGATCATTTCAGCGAGTTTCTTTTGCTGCAATTGAAAACCTCCGATGGGTCTGTCGAACTGCACACGCTCTTTTGAATAGCGCAAAGCAGTATCGTAACAATCCATCGCTGCGCCAACGGTGCCCCAGGCGATGCCGTAACGGGCTTTGGTCAAACAGCTCAAAGGTCCTTTCAATCCTTTTACGTTAAGTATATTTTCCTTCGGAACTTTTACATTATCGAAAACCAGTTCACCGGTAGCGGAAGCGCGCAGGCTCCATTTGCCGTGCGTGGTAGGTGTTGTGAAACCTTCCATTCCGCGCTCCACGATCAGTCCGCGGATATCGCCGGCCTCATCTTTGGCCCAAACAACAGCCACCTGTGAAAAAGGCGCATTGCTGATCCACATTTTGGCGCCGTTGAGGATCACATGATCGCCGGCATCTTTGATATTTGTCAACATGCCTCCCGGGTTTGACCCATGGTCCGGCTCGGTGAGGCCGAAACAGCCCAGCCATTCGCCACTTCCAAGTTTGGGCAGGTATTTTTTACGTTGTTCTTCGCTTCCGAATTCGTAAATGGGGTACATCACCAGGGAACCCTGCACGGAGGCGGTGGATCGAACGCCACTGTCGCCTCTTTCCAGTTCCTGCATCATCAGTCCATAGCTGATATGGTCCAGGCCGCCGCCGCCGTATTCCACGGGGATGGTGGGGCCAAAACAACCCAGATCGCCCATCTGTTTAACGATATGCTGCGGGAACTCAGCTCGCTGGGCATAGTCTTCGATGATGGGAGAAATCTCTTTCTTTACATAATTTCGAACTGACTCCCTCACCAGTTTCTGTTCTTCAGTGAGCAATTCATCGAGCGAAAAATAGTCCGGACTAACAAAAAGATCGGTTTTAGCGGCCATGACGAGCAATTTAATGTGTGCTAATGTAAGAAAAATGGAACGATTTGAGGTGGAAGATGCAACATGTTTGAAATGCCTGTGTCTCTACATTAACTTAAAACAATAAAATCATTCATTTTGGAGCTGACTGCAACCATTGTCCAGGATGAGTTGGTGGAACGCTGTAAACGAGGGGACCCCACCGGCTTCGAAGCCCTTTATCAGCGGTACGCCAGGGCTATGTACAACACGAGCCTGCGCATCGTCAACAATACAGGTGACGCGGAAGACGTGTTACAGGAGGCGTTTTTGGATGCCTTCAGATCTTTGAACGATTTCCATTACCGTTCCACATTCGGTGCATGGTTGAAAAGGATTGTGATCAACAAATCCATCAACATACTTCGCAAAAAGAAAATGCAGCTGAGTGAACTGGACGAGAACGGAGTGGAAGCAATTCCTGAAGAGAAAGGAACCGATGAAGCGGAATTGCAGTTCAGAGTAGCCGAAGTAAAAAGATATATCCAGTTATTACCGGACGGGTATCGCGCTGTACTGAGCCTTTACCTGCTGGAAGGTTATGATCATGAAGAGATCTCAGGGATCCTCGGCATATCGCACAATACCGTCCGCACACAATATGTCCGTGCAAAGCAAAAATTATTGAACCTATTGAAACAAGGAGGAATATCATGAGCCAGTTAGAAAACTTCATCCGCGACCATCGTGAAGAATTCGACGGAGAGGAGCCATCACCCAGGGTTTGGAAAGACCTGCAGCAACAACTACAGGCAGATGCCCAACCAACACTAAAAAAAAATAGCGGTGGCAGGGTGCTCACGCTCACTATCCTGAAATGGAGTGCAGCAGCGGCTATCCTGGTTCTGGCAGGGCTCGGCGTGTTCCATCTCATCAGTCGCCCAGCTCCTTCCGGCACTGCTGAAGTAAAAACAAAAAGAGACGATATCCTCCAGAAGATCAATCCAACCTATGCAAAAGAAGTATACCATTTCACCCAGCTCATTGAATTGAAACAATCCGAGCTCAAACAGATCGAAAAAGATAATCCCGAGCTCTACCAGCAATTCCTGGGTGATATCAGTCAACTGGACAGCTCTTATAATAATCTGAAAAAGGAACTGCCCTCCAACCCTA
The DNA here is from genome assembly GCF_007970185.1 of Pseudobacter ginsenosidimutans. Lineage (NCBI taxonomy): Bacteria > Pseudomonadati > Bacteroidota > Chitinophagia > Chitinophagales > Chitinophagaceae > Pseudobacter > Pseudobacter ginsenosidimutans. The sequence goes on from NZ_CP042431.1 coordinate 7,394,377, forward strand.
ATCGTGAACAATTGCTGGAAGCCATGATCGAGAACCTGAAAATGCAGACAGAATTGCTTAATCAGCAGCTTCAGATCATTCAGCAGATCAAACAATCAAAAACACAAACCCATGTCAAAAGTATATAACGCACTCTTACTCGTCCTCTCCTTCGCCTTTACAGGGACTGCCATCGCATCGGAAAATCCGCTGGTGGAAAAGAAAAAAGTGTACACCAAATCATATCCGCTGAGTGGCAACGATAAAGTTTCGCTCACCAATAAATTCGGTTCACTGAAGATCAATACCTGGACAAAGAATGAAGTGAAAGTGGAAGTGACCATCAGTGCAGAAGCCAAAACCGAAGAACGCGCTCAGAGTATTCTCGATGGCATCACCATCAATGATAGCAAGAACTCTGAAGGTGTCATTTTCAAAACGAGTATCAAAGGCAATAACAACCAACGCTGGGAAAAAGGCGAGAAACAAGGATTCCAGGTGGACTATGAAGTGTTCCTGCCGGCACAGAACCCTCTTTATGCGGCCAATGAATTCGGCCCTCTTGTGATCGGCGATCATTCCGGTGAGGCTACTGTGATCAGTAAATTCGGCAGCGCCAGGATCGGTAAACTGGGAAATGCAAAAAAGATCCAGGTTGAATTCGGTTCACTCATCCTCGATGCGATGAATAACGGAAATCTCGTCATCAAATTCTCTTCTGTTGAAGTGCGCAAAACCAGCGGAGAATTGAATATAGATGTAGAGCACAGCAGTGCAAAACTGAACCTGGACAATGCCGTGAAGAATGTAACGGTAAAGAACAGCTTCTCTCCACTCCTGCTGGATGTGCCTGCTAATTTTTCCGCTACCTATAATATCCGCACCAGCTTCGCCAAATTCAAGAACAAAACAAGTTTCGCTATCAATAAGGAAGATGAAGATGAAAGCCGCGGACCGAAATTCGATTTCGACTACACAGGTAAATCAGGGGGCGGTGAAACTTCCGTAAAAGTGAAAACCAGTTTCGGGGACATCACCATCGGTCATAACCTGCCATTCAAAGTGGAAGAGAAAAACAAGAAAACTAAAGATATTTAGTCTGCCGTTTGTTGAGGCCGTTACCGGAGATTCCGGTCTCAACAATCAGCAATGTATCAAAACTAGCAGTTAGCAGCGTTCCGAAAGGAATGCTCAATGGCGGGATCACTCAGCAATGGGTATCCCGTTTTGTGCGGTAAAAATTAAAAAGATTATTTCAGATAGCCTGCCATTTCCTGCGCATAAGTTTTCGCTGCTTCAGCGGCCTTCTCTGCAAAATCCTCACCATTACCAGCAAAGATCACGGCACGGCTCGCGTTCACCAGTAATCCCACATCCTTGTTCATGGCTTTGGCGGAGATCTCTTTGAGACTTCCTCCCTGCGCACCAACACCGGGTACGAGGTAGAAATGATCAGGCGTGAGGCTGCGGATAGCTGTAAAAGAATCGGCCTGTGTGGCGCCTACCACGTACATGAGGTTTTCGGGTGTGCCCCATTGTGCGGCAGTGGTCAGCACTTTTTCGTAGAGTAGTCCATTGCCTGCGGGTTGCAGTTCAAAGTCCTGTGCTCCGGGATTGGAAGTGAGACCCAGAAGAATGGTCCATTTGTGTTTGTATTCCAGAAATGGCTTCACGCTGTCGGAGCCCATATAAGGAGCTACAGTAATGGCGTCGAAGTTCAGCGTTTCGAAGAATGCTTTGGCATACTGCGTGGAGGTATTGCCGATATCGCCGCGCTTGGCGTCTGCAATGGTGAAATGAGATTTGCCGATATAATCCACCGTCTTTTCCATGGAATCCCAGCCTCTGCGGCCAAGCGCTTCATAGAAAGCGGTATTGATCTTATAGCTGACGCAATAGTCTTTGGTTGCATCGATGATCATCCGGTTGAACTCGAAAACGGGATCTGCTGCAGCCAGCAGGTGTTTCGGGATCTTTGTAATATCGGTATCCAGTCCTACACAGAGATAGGATTGCTTCTTGCGGATCTCTTCCACCAGTTGTTGACGTGTCATGGGCGCGAAGATACAATCCTATAACTGATCCACAATTTCCCGGTGCAAAACATCATCATCCCAGCGGGAATCAATATCTGCGCGCTGCATGACCTGTTGCATGATGGCTTCCTGCTTCATTCCATTGGCCAGTGCTTCGGAATAGCGGATATGCGGACTGAAGGTAACCAGTGAATACGCGGGGATCCATTTATCGGGGAACTTCTCGTTCAGCTTTGCTTCGATCTTTTTCTGCAGCAGGAATTTAGGATCGGCAACCCTGTCGCGCATTTCCGTGAAATTGTTCACAGCCAGGTCTGCAATGGCATCGGCATCGGGCTTGCGCAGCAGCTGGAATTCCTCCAGGATGGCGTCCCAGTGATCGCCATGATGCTCCATCAGATCATCCAGCACACTGCAATCTTCGAAGCCGGCATTCATGCCCTGCCCGAAGAAAGGAACGATGGCATGGGCCGCATCACCGATCAGCGCGAATTTATCTTCACGTACCCACGGATAACATTTAACTGTTACGAGCGATGAAGTTGGGTTATTGAAAAAGTCTTCCAGGTAAGTAGGCATCAGCGGCACTGCATCGGGGAAGGTCTTCTCGAAGAAGTCTTTCACTTTTTCCTTTGTATCGAGGCGGGAAAAAGACTGTGGTCCTTCGAAGGGGAAGAACAAAGTGCAGGTGAAAGTTTTGTCGAGGTTCGGGAGAGCGATGAGCATGAATTCCTTCCTGGGCCAGATATGCAGGGCATTCACATGCATCGCGAAATCGCCTTCTGCATTGGGCAGGATGGTAAGCTCTTTGTAGCCGCAATCGATATAGAATTGCTGATAATTGAATCGATCGGCCTGTAACTGGTGCTGGAGGCGGGCTGCAGAGAAAGCGCCGTCTGCTCCGAAGATCAGATCGGCTTTTACATCTACAGTCTTTCCATTCGTTTCAAAACTAACTGTATTTGTTTTCCAGTCAACATGCGAGCATTTGTGCTCGAAGAAGATCTCGATGCCATTCTCTTCAGCCAGGTCCATCAATTTTTTGTTGAGGGTACCGCGACTAACGGAGTTGATGAACTGCCCTTCCTTGCCGTAAGGCTGGAAGGCACTGCTGCCATCTATGTGATGGATATAACGGCCATGCATAGGGATAGAGATCTCGCGGATGGCATCGGCCAGTCCGATCTTTTCGAGGGCTTTGAGGCCGCGGTCGCTCAGCGCCAAATTGATTGACCTGCCCGCCGCCACAGTTTCTTTTCTCATATCGGGCCTGCGTTCATAGAGTTTCACTTTATGTCCGCGTTTGGCCATGTATACTGAAAGCAAGGAACCAACAAGGCCTGCGCCAATGATCAAGACTTCTTTTTTTTGCACGGCTGGAAAAATTTATTGTGATGATTTTACTTAGAGTCTGGCCAGTCGCTCGCCTCCCGGCGAGCGACTGCTCTCCGGTTATCAGCCAACCACTGAAGTGGCCAGCACTTCCTTAATGATCTGCCCGAACATCCACACATCTTCAAACTTATTATACATTGGCACCGGCGCCACGCGGATCACATTGGGCTCTCGCCAGTCGGCTATCACACCACGATCCATCAATGTTTTGAATACTTCCTTCCCACGCACCAGCATCAGCAGGCTTACCTGGCATCCACGCTCGGATTCATTTTTCGGCGTGATCACTTCCACCACTTTTGTTCCTGACTGTGCATTCATCTCTTCCAGGATGAATTGCAGGTAACCACTCATGGCTTTTCCTTTCTTCACCAGCGCCGGCATACCAGCTTCATCAAAAATATCCACACTCGCTTTATGAGCAGCCATAGATAGAACGGGCGCATTGCTCAATTGCCATCCTTCAGCTGTTGGAATAGGATCGAAACCGGGCTGCATCAGGAATCGAGTCTCTTTTGTATGTCCCCACCAGCCTGCAAAGCGAGGCAGTTCTTTATTGGAAAGATGTTTCTGATGCACGAATGCACCGGCAACACCACCAGGACCAGAGTTCAGATATTTATAACTGCACCAGCAGGCGAAGTCTACATTCCAGTTATGAAGTTCAAGCGGAATATTCCCTGCACCATGCGCCAGGTCGAAACCCGCGATAGCGCCGGCTTTGTGGGCTGCTTCGGTGATGGTCTTCATATCCAGCACCTGACCGCTATAGTAATTCACACCGCCGAACATAACGAGGGCCAGCGAATCCTTATGTGTGTCGATAGCAGTAAGAATATCTTCGATGCGCATGGTATGTTCCCCTTGGCGTGGAGCTATCTCCACCAATGCATCTTTCAGATCATAGCCGTGGAATTTCAGTTGCGTTTCCAGCGCATATTGATCGGAAGGGAATGCCTTCGCTTCACAAATGATTTTGAAACGCTGTTTGGTGGGCCTGTAAAAACTCACCATCAGGAGATGCAGATTCACAGTGAGCTGGTTCATCACCACCACCTCTTCCGGCAGTGCGCCCACGATCTTGCTTACTTTCTCAGGAAAGATCTCATGGTAAGAGAACCAGGGATTCTTTGCATGGAAATGACCTTCAACGCCATATTCAGCCCAATCGTCCAGTTCTTGCTGAACATATGAACGGACAGTTTTCGGTTGAAGCCCGAGTGAGTTACCGGTGAAATAAATTGCGTCTTTGCCATTCACCTGTGGTATGAGGAATCTTTCGCGAAAAGAACGCAGGGGTCCTGCTGATCGGCTTGTTGTGCAAATTCCAGGGTGTTCTGGTAATTCATTCAAATGCGTTTATGGGTATATGTTATAACAGGTTCTAATCGATGGTAGCGATCACTTTCAGCTCGATAGCGATCGGCGTGGGCAGGCTCTTGATCTCTACAGTTGTTCTGCATGCCTGTACGCTGGTGAAATATTCTGCGTAGATCTTATTGTAAATGGGAAAGTCTTTTTTCATGTTAGTGAGAAAAACAGTCACATCCACGATCTTGTCCCAGCTGCTGCCACTGGCTTCCAGCACGGCTTTCACGTTGGCGAAAACAGAATGGCATTCGGCTTCGATATCATATTTCACGATATGGCCTTCCGCATCCAGCTCCAGTCCGGGAATGGAATTGTCCTTGGCGCTTCTCGGTCCGATACCGGAGAGGAAGAGCAGGTTGCCTACTTTTCTTGCATGGGGATAGGCGCCCAATGGAGTGGCTGCCGATGTAGTATGTACTATTTCTTTGCTCATGATAGTTGTTTACAATTGCACACAGATATTCTTTGCTTCGGTGAAAAAGCGCAATGCTTCCCATCCGCCTTCGCGGCCCACGCCGCTGTTCTTCACACCACCGAAAGGTGTTCTGAGATCGCGGAGCAGCCAGCAGTTGATCCAGATGATGCCGGATTCAACGCGTGCGCCTACACGATGTGCGCGGGTGAGATTGCTGGTCCAGATAGTAGCAGCCAGCCCGTATTGCGTGGCATTGGCGAGTTGCAATGCCTCTTCTTCCGTATTGAATTTTTGAATTGTCACCACAGGCCCGAAGATCTCTTCCTGGTTGGTGACGGTATCAGGACCAACACCTTCGATCACCGTAGGTTGAATGAACCAGCCATTTGCGCAGCGGCCTTCGGGTTGCACGGCTTGTCCGCCAACGAGAATGGTGCCGCCTTCTTCTTTGGCTTTTTCGATGCAGCCCATGACCTTTTCAAAATGTACTTTGCTGACAATAGCGCCCTGCTTGCTTTTTTCATCCATCGGGTCTCCCACTTTCAATGCTTTCACTCTTTCTACAAATTCAGTTTTGAATTTATCATAGATGCTCGCTTCCACCAAAATGCGGCTGCCGCAGAGACAGATCTGTCCCTGGTTGGCGAAGGAAGATTGCACGGTGGTATTCATCATCTTTTCCCAATCACAATCGGCGAATATGATATTCGGGTTCTTACCTCCCAGTTCGAGTGATAATTTCTTGAACACAGGCGCTGCAACAGATGCGATACGTGCTCCTGCGCGTGTGCTGCCCGTAAAAGAAATGGCTTTGATAGCGGGGTGCTGAATAATGGCTTCGCCGGTTACCGGACCAGTGCCATGCAGGATGTTCAGCACGCCGTCCGGCAGTCCGGCTTCTTTCACCACACGTCCCAGCAGGAAAGCTGTGAGTGGTGTTACCTCAGATGGTTTCGCGATCACGCAATTGCCTGCGGCCAGCGCTGGCGCTATCTTCCAGGTGAAGAGATAGAGCGGCAGGTTCCATGGAGAGATACAGCCTACCACACCGATCGGTTGACGAAGAGTATAGTTGATGGCGCTGTCCTCCATTTGGTGGCTCTCGGCAGCAAAATGCATGATGCCGGTGGCGAAGAACCTGAAATTGGCGGAGGCTCGTGGTATGTCCACCTTACGGCTCAGCCAAAGCGGTTTGCCATTATCGTTAGACTCAGCTAAAGCAAACAGTTCTTTGTTATCATCGATGAGCTCCGCGATGCGGTTGAGTATTTCGAATCTTTTTTCCAGCGGAGTAACAGACCAGGTGGTGAAGGCTTTCTGTGCAGCTTTAACAGCTACTGCCACATCCTGTTCATTGCTGTCCGGGATCTTGCCGCTCACTTCACCGGTAGCGGGATTGAAGTTATCGATGAAATTTCCACTCAGCGGTCCGATAAAACTGCCGCCGATGAAATTCTCAAGGTGCCAGGGGATATCTTGTTGCATAACGACTATTCAAATTAAATGGATCCTGTTCTTCCGCCATCTACAGGGATACTGGTGCCCGTTACATAGCTCGCCGCAGGCGAAGCCAGAAAAGCCGCTACTGCAGCCACTTCACCGGGATTACCGAACCTGCGCATCGGTACTTCCTTCGTCATTTCTTCAGCCACTTCCTCTTCAGAGATATTCTTGTTCTTTGAAGCGTTCTTCACAATGCCTTCCAGTCTTGCCGTTGTAGTAGCGCCGGGCAATACATTGTTCACAGTAATATTGAACTGCCCGAGCTCGATGCTCATGGTCTTGGCCCAGCTGGCCACTGCACCACGGATAGTATTGGATACGCCCAGGTTCTTGAGCGGTATCTTAACTGAGGTGCTCACGATATTGATGATCCTTCCGAATTGCGCAGCTTTCATTCCCGGCACAACAGCCTGCGTGAGCAGGTGATTGCAGATCAGGTGCTGATTGAAAGTATTGAGGAATTGTTCAGGCGTTGCTTCAACGATCGGACCGGGAGGCGGGCCTCCTGTATTATTGATCAGGATATGAATGGGATTGGACGCCACATGCGTACGCACCACACGGGCCACATCTTCGGGTTTGCTGAAATCGGCTACAAGATAATTGTGTTGCTGTCTCAGTGCAATATCCAGCTTCAGTATCGCCTGCTTCAATGATTCCTCATTACGGGCCAGGAGCGTACAATTGGCGCCGAGCAAAGCCAGTTCTTCTGCAATAGCCAGCCCGATTCCCTGCGAACTTCCGCAGATCAGGGCATTTTTTCCTTCGAGAGAAAGATTCATAGCAAGCTTTTTTATAGGGCTTCAAATGTACACAGATTAATTATGTTTTGGCCTTCCGCTAAAACATTAACTTTACGGCGCCTGACTTCATAATCATTACATTGCTAAAACCTGTCATATGCCAATTGCAGCACCTTTCAACCTGAAGAAATGGATCGATGACCACCGCGATCTGCTGAAACCTCCTGTAGGCAATCAATGCGTTTACAAGGATGCAGAGAATTTTATCGTGATGGTGGTTGGCGGCCCCAATGCACGTAAAGATTATCACTACAATGAAAGTGAAGAACTGTATTACCAACTGGAAGGAAATATGGTACTGAAGATCATCGACAATGGCGAGCCCCGCAGCATTCCCATCAATGAGGGCGATATGTTCCTGCTTCCCCCGATGACGCCGCACAGCCCGCAAAGGCCCGCCAATACGGTTGGACTGGTGATTGAAAAGATCCGTGAAGATGAAGAGAACGAGAAAGACGCCTTCATGTGGTTCTGCGAGAACTGCGGCAATAAGCTGTTTGAAGAATTCGTATTTGTAAAAGATATCGTGAAGCAACTGCCTCCGATCATGGAAAAATTCTATGGCTCCCCGGAGCTGCGCACCTGTAAAAAATGCGGTACCGTAATGGAGCCGCCTGTGAAAAAGTAATCCCCGCATGAAGATCGACATACACACGCATATCATGCCCGAAAAAATGCCCAACTGGGTACAGAAATTCGGGTACGGAGAATTCATTCACCTGGAACATCGCAACTGCAAAGCCTGCATGATGAAAGGTGATAAATTGTTCAGAGAAGTAGAAGACAATTGTTTCAAAGCCACCCTGCGCGAAGAGGAAATGAATGCAACGGGTGTAGACATCCAGGTACTTTCCACTATTCCTGTTTTATTCAATTACTGGGCAAAGCCCGCGGACGGACTGGAGACCTCCCGTTTCTTCAATGACCATATTGCAGAGACTGCCGGTCTGCAACCTGACCGCTTCATTGGATTAGGCACTGTTCCCTTACAAGACATCGGTCTTTCTGTACGTGAGATGGAACGCTGCGTTCATGAACTGAAACTGCCTGGTCTCGAGATCGGCAGTAATATCAATGGCAGGAATTTGTCAGATCCATCTTTCTTTCCTTTCTATGAAGCCGCATCGGAACTGGGTTGCGCCCTGTTTGTGCATCCCTGGGAAATGATGGGCGAAACACAGATGCAAAAATACTGGCTGCCCTGGCTTGTAGGCATGCCGGCTGAGACCAGTCGCGCTATCTGCAGCATGATCTTCGGTGGCGTATTTGAGAAGTTCCCGAAACTGCGCGTGGCGTTTGCACATGGCGGCGGTTCTTTTCCTTTTACCATTGGCAGGATCCAGCATGGGTTTGATGTAAGACCAGATCTGGTGGCGATAGATAACCCGGTTTCACCAAGGGATTATATCGGAAAATTCTGGGTGGATAGTCTGGTGCATGATGCATCGGCTATGAAATTCCTGATCGACACGATGGGAGAAGATAAGATCTGTTTAGGTAGCGATTATCCTTTCCCGTTAGGCGAGCATGTGCCAGGGAAATTGATAGAAGAGATGGATCTTTCGGAGAATATCAAAGAAAACCTGTTACATAAAAACGCCCTGCGCTGGCTGGGTAAATAAAGATAATAAAATAGAAACCCGGCATCTCTTGCTTTAGCTATTGCATTGCAAGTGATGCCGGGTTTGTTATTGGTCCGGTAGGATGAATTATCTTTTATATTGTTTAATCACTTTTCGTTCCATATTCGGGTCAGGCCAAATTTCAATCCTATAAAAATCAAGTTTAATATACCATTGGTTTATTTTGGGGGAAAGTTGAGGCATATTTCTAAAACAGATCAGGATAATCTGAAATGATCCCATCCACTCCCAATGCTTTCAGTTTATCGATGCCTGCTTTATCATTCACCGTCCAGGGAACGATCTTCATATTGAGCAGATGCGCTTCGTCCACCATGGCTTTGTTCACGCTTACAAAATAGGGACTGTAAATAGTGGGCGTAAATCCGAGCTCATCCAGTTGTTGCTGCATACTGCGTTTACTCACGCCTTCCACCAGCGCGGCTGTCATCACTGCAGGATATTTTGCATGCAGCACTTTCAGTGTGCGGAAATCGAAGCTCTGGATGATCACGCGATGGGCAATGCCTGCTTTGTTGATAACACCCATCAAAAGATCAACGAATTCTTCAGGTGCAGGATGATAGATATTATCACCGGCAGGCTGGGTCTTGGTCTCGATATTATAAAAGACTGGCTTACGTCCTTTTTGTTTTACAGCAGATTCTACCTTTTCGATCAATTCACTGAGCAGAGGTTTGGTGGCAGCCATCTTCTGTTGCTTCGGGAAAGCCGGATTGGGTTTCAATCCTACGTCGTACCGCTGGGTTTCTGCGTAGGTCATCTGGAAAATATTCAAGCTTTTTTCTTCGGCTTCAGACACCAGTGAACCATCTGGTTTTGTGGTGATATGATGATTGAAGAAGGGCTCGTGTGAGAGAATCACCTGTTTGTCTTTGGTGATCACTGCGTCCATTTCCAGGGTAGTAATATTGAGATTGAGGGCATGCAGCATAGCGGGAATAGTATTCTCCGGCATGATGCCGCGGCAACCGCGGTGGCCTTCTGCGTCGAATGCGGGTAGTTGCACAGTAGCTTTTTTCTGTGTGGTACAGGCAGCCAGCAAGAGAGCGCCTGCAACAAATGTATAAACGATCTTCTTCATACCCCAATGTTACAGGATAATGCGGATCATTTGTTCTTAAATAATTGTGATGCTCTTTTTTCCATTTCCGCTGCAATGAACTGCGCATCGGCGGAACCTTTCTTTAATTGCGCGATGATGTTATGATAACTCGCTTCATCACGGTTCTGGCTCAGTTTGAAAGTAGCATCCAGCTTCGATACTTTGATCTCGAAACCTACGATCGCTTTTGCCAGCGGATTCACATATTCCGGTGAAAGGTTTTCATATACAGATGGAGAAGCGGGATCATTCTCAAATAGGTTCTGCGTATCGCGCAGGATCTCCAGCAGCATTGATTCACTGGTGAACTCCATCATACCCTGCGCCTGCGCCGACATATAATTCCAGGTGCCGCCGGAACGCGGATTGCTGTACCAGCTGGGGCTCACGTAGGTATGCGGGCTGGTGAAAAGCGCCAGTACGCGCGGGTTCTGTTCAAATGCTTTGTGATGACTGGTCTTGCGCATGATGTGACCAAGAAGAGAAATAGACTCGCCCTGCTGCCTGATCAGCAGCGGCACCTGGGTTGCTACAGGAGCGCCTCCGGCATCGCTGCCGATCAGGGTTGCAAAGGGATGTTGTTGTATGAAGGCCAGCACTGTGGCCAGATCCTTTTCTACGTATTCGGAAAGGTTATACATCAGTACTTTTTCTTCTTTTTCTTTTGCTGTCCGGGTGCATACGGCTTGGCCGATTGCGAACCGGTGAGCTTTTTCATCTGTCCCGGCGGTAAAGGTTTTGATTTTACCACCGTTGTTTTTTTGGTAGTACGGCAGGCTGTACCGGCTACCAATACTGTGAATAAACAAATAACTGAAAGGATCAATGGCTTCATAGTTGGATATTTTAAAGAGATAAATTTAATCGATCACTTCCACTACCCTCGTAGCCGCCAGGTTTGCATTACGCATCGCGATGCTCCTGATGGTATTGGCGGCAAATTCCATGAAGGCGCGTTTCGTTACATTATCATCACTGATCATAACAGGTTTGCCATTGTCGCCACCTTCGCGGATACCCTGCACCAGCGGGATCTGACCGAGGAATGGAATATCGTACTCTTCAGCAAGTTTCTTGCCACCATCTTTTCCGAAGATATAGTATTTGTTATCCGGTAATTCTGCAGGCGTGAAATAGCTCATGTTCTCCACCAGTCCGATAATGGGCACTTTGATCTGCGCCTGTCCGAACATAGCGATACCTTTCTTGGCATCTGCCAGCGCCACTTCCTGCGGCGTGGTCACTACCACAACGCCGGTCACGGGCACGGTTTGCATCAACGTCAGGTGTATATCACCGGTACCCGGAGGCATATCGATGATCAGGTAATCCAGCTCATCCCAATCCACATCGGTAGCAAACTGGCGGATGGCGCTGCTGGCCATGGGACCACGCCAAACAACGGCATTCTTTTCGTCTACCAGTAATCCGATGCTCATGAGGCGGATACCATATTTTTCCAAAGGAACGATCATTCCTTTTTCGCTTCCTTCCACGGAACGCATCATCGGCCTTTGTCCGCGAACACCAAACATGATGGGAACACTCGGTCCATAAATATCAGCATCCATCAGCCCAACAGAAGCTCCGCTGCTGGCGATGGCTAACGCCAGGTTGGCAGCAACAGTACTCTTACCTACTCCACCTTTTCCACTCACAACGGCAATGATATTTTTCACTTTGGGCAGAACGGCCTGGGTATCTTTACGGGTGCTGCTGGTATTGGCTGTGAAATTCACGGTAACGTTCGCATCTTTGTTCACCAGCAATTTCACGGCGTTCACACAGGCATTCCTGATCAGGTCTTTCATGGGGCAGGCCGGAGTTGTGAGCACAACTGTAAAGGAAACATTGTTCCCATCCACCACGATGTCTTTCACCATGTTGAGTGTCACAATGTCTTTACCAAGATCAGGCTCCTGTACGTTGCTCAAAGCCTGCAATATTTTCTCCGGGGTCATTCGTCTAATTATTTTGTTAAAAGAATCGATTGGCTGCAAAATTAACCATTAAGGAGGGTATTTTGTTGAGTGTATTTTATTCATAGTCTGTATATTTGAACTGCATGAAAAGACATTTACTAATCCTGTTGGTAGTCAGCATTATCGCTCCCTTTGCGGCCAACGCCCAATTTGAGAAACTCAAGGATTCCGTTGTTCAATTGTATGGGATTGTGATGACAGCTGATAGCCTGAAGGGTATTCCTTCTGTGAGTGTAGTGGTAAAAGGACAGAACAGGGGTACCGTCAGTAACGAGCAGGGTGTGTTCTCGATCGTAGTGATGAAGGGCGACCAGATCGAATTCACTTCGGTTGGTTATAAAGCCAAACTGGTAGATATCCCGCGCGATATTGAAGGGAACCAGTACAGCATGATCCAGTTACTGGTGATTGATGCCGAATACCTCCCCGCTACCATCATCAAGCCCCGTCCCACGAAGGAGGAGTTTGAAAGGGATTTCGTGAACATCTCCATTCCCTCCGATGCTATCGAGATCGCACGTCAGAATAATGATGAGTCCAAACGCCGGATCCTGGCCAGAGCCCTCCCCTCCGATGGCCGCGAAGCTTCCAATATGATGCTCCGCAATAATGCCAGCAGGTATTATTATTATGGACAAACACCTCCTCAGAATATCTTCAATCCCTTTGCCTGGGCTGAATTCGTGAACGCCTGGAAAAGGGGCGACTTCAAAAACAAATAACTGTTAGTTTTTTTCTACATTTGCCCCGCTTGTACTTATCAGCATATTAAAAAAACATTGTATGTCATTACAACAGGTAGCCGTCATAGGCGCGGGCACTATGGGCAATGGTATCGCGCATGTATTTGCCCAGGGAGGTTTCAAAGTGAACCTCATCGATGTAAACCAGGCCCAGCTTGAAAAAGCTTTACAGACAATCACAAAGAACTTCGACAGACAAATAGCCAAAGGAAGCGCCACTGAAGATCAGAAAGCTGCTGCCCTCGGCAGGATCACCACTTTCAATGATCTCTCCGCCGGTGTACTCAATGCAGAACTGGTAGTTGAAGCCGCCACTGAGAATGTAGACCTGAAGCTGAAAATTTTCAAACAGCTGGACGAATGCGCCAACCCCAATGCTATCCTGGCCACCAACACCTCTTCCATCTCCATCACTAAGATCGCCTCCGTAACCAAAAGGGCCAATAAGGTGATCGGTATGCACTTCATGAACCCTGTGCCGGTAATGAAACTGGTAGAGATCATCAATGGATATGCTACGGATAAAGATGTAACCGACATGATCGTTGCGCTGAGCAAACAACTGGGCAAGGTTCCCTGCGTGGTGAATGATTATCCGGGTTTCATTGCCAACCGCATCCTGATGCCGATGATCAACGAAGCCATTTACAGTCTTTATGAAGGCGTTGCCGGTGTGGAAGAGATCGATACGGTAATGAAATTAGGCATGGCACATCCGATGGGACCATTGCAACTGGCGGATTTTATCGGCCTTGATGTTTGCTACTCCATTCTCAAAGTACTGCACGATGGATTTGGTAATCCGAAATATGCGCCCTGTCCCCTGCTCACCAATATGGTTACAGCCGGTTACCTCGGCGCCAAGAGTGGAGAAGGATTTTATAAATACACGCCAGGCAGCAAAGACCTGGTAGTAAGCGGTATGTTCAAAAAGTAATCGCAGCTCAACTAATTTCACAGGCGCTCCAAATGTTAAAAATGGAGCGCCTGTTTTATTTTATCTGGCATTTCTGAAAAAGATTTCATTGATTTGTAGAACGAAGGGGTGCAATAATTCCTGCTTCAATTTGATAAAGATCCATCCGGGTCTATTTTTTCCGGCACATACTTTGCAACACAAAGTGCTTTCAACAAGCCGGTCTCATTGTTAAACAACTATCGATGACCAACGAAAAATTCTCTTTCCGGGCCAGGGTCGACAGTTTCGGTTATGCATTCAAGGGTATACGGAACCTGCTCAGGTATGAGCACAATGCCATAATCCATCTGATAGCCACAGCAGTGATCATCATTGCGGGCTTATGGTTAAAAATAGAGCGCTGGGAATGGATCGTGATTGTGATGGCCGTGGGTTTCGTTTGGGTAACGGAGATACTGAACACCTGTGTGGAAAGGATCATGGATTTCATATCCACGGAACAGCATCCAAAGATCGGCGTCATCAAAGACCTGGCAGCAGGAGCCGTTCTGATTGCCGCGCTTACTGCAGTAGTAGCCGGCGCATTTATTTTCATCCCAAAAATCATTGCCCTTTTATGAATACTATGAAACTAACGGCCTTCAATATCCGCCGATTTATTCCTTCCGAGCAAATAGATAAAGCGCTTTCGCTTTCAGTATTGTTCAGTATTGCCATGATTGCCGGCAGGATCATTTATACAGGTCATTTCACTTATCTCTTTCTTGTCTGGAATCTTTTCCTGGCCGTATTGCCTTATCTCATTACGAAGGCCATCAGTCGTGAACCACGCCTGATCAACACGCGTATGAAATTCATCATTGTTTTTCTGCTGTGGCTGTTCTGGATGCCGAATGCTTTCTACATCATAACAGATCTGTTCCACCTTGGCTCTACCCCGAATATGCCGCGCTGGTACGACCTCGCCCTGATCCTGAGTTGCGCCTGGAATGGAGTGATGATGGGAGTATTGAGTGTAAGACAAATGGAAAAGATCTGGCATGTACGTGTGCCGCAGATCCGCGAATGGTGGTTCATGGCGCCCGTGATGTTCCTCAATGCCTGGGGAGTATATATCGGGAGATTCCTCCGTTTCAATACCTGGGATATCATTTCCAACCCATTTGTATTGATGGCTGATATTTTTGAAATGATATTGCATCCGGTGGAGAACAGGATCGCCTGGAGCATGGTGCTCTGCTATGCAGTGCTGATGGGCATCATGTATGTGACGTTGAAGCAGTTGAGTAAGGCGATACGTTAAGGTTGTTGTTTACTTCTTTCGTATTCCAGTGTTCTTACTACAAATGAAAGGTTCTCGGTATATGCCTCATCATCAGCATGAGTGAAAAAAGCAGTTGTGAAACGTTCCAGAACAGCATCGCTTCTTAACCATTCGGACAACTCCGGTACCGGCTTGATCTGTTTATCAAAACATTTCATTTCACCCTTGAATAACCAGGAAAATTCTTGATAGATCAATGCAGTAAGTCGCTTGGTGGCAACCGGACTACTTGCTTTTTCCCATGTTGCAAGCAGTTGAGGTAAGTCTGGATATATCTTAACGATAGGAATGAAGTACTCAAGAAAAAAATCATCCCTGGATATCGGAACCGGCTCTTCCAGGATATTTTTCCATAAACAAAGAAGATAATGAGTAATCGCTTCCCGCTCTTCTGTAGGCCAGGTAAGCCATTTAGCAATTTCAAACTTGATGAAGAATACTTCCACTTCAAAAGCCGGACAGTCCAATTCACCTGTCAATTCAAGGATTCGGGGAAGGAAATGCTTGAGATCAGGTTCCATGCCCCAGGTATAAAGGAGGCTGGTTGAAAAAAGACTTAGATCGTTATTGGTTAAATCCCGAAGGGGTTTGCTGAAAAGAAGGCCATTCATTTCTTCCGGGGTACCTTTCAACGGACTAACGCACATATTGATATCACCCGGATAAACAGAGAAGACTTCGTATAAACGCTCAACAGCTAATCTCAATTCCGCTGTCATGAATAAAGTTTGAAGTTGAATACTTAAGCATTCTTCCTTACCTCCACTCCCCTGATATCTTTAAACCGGTACAAAGCCTCTTCCATTCTGGCTTTGGGGATTCCGATCACCAGCTTGCAGAACAGCATCGCTTCCTGCTCTATTACGGTGCAGTTGAGTTGTTTTACGATCATCATCACATCGTTCATCATCGTGTAATCGAAGGTGAGTGTGTAGTTGGCTTCGATGGCTTTCTGAATGGCCGGTGTTACCTGCAATACCATGGAGGCTGCACTTTTGTAAGCATTGATCAGTCCGGGTACTCCCAGCAGGGTACCACCGAAATAACGCACTACTACAATCAAGGTATCCGTGAGCTGTTTGCTGTCTATCTGCCCCAGGATGGGCTTGCCGGCAGTGCCGGAAGGTTCTCCGTCATCGCTGACGCGAAAGGTATTGCCGTCTGTCCCTAACCGGTAGGCAAAGCAATGGTGAGTGGCTTTGGGATGTTCTTTCTTTACATCCTCCAGCCTTTTCTTGAAATCCTCCACTGATGCTACCGGAAAAGCATAAGCGATAAATTTGCTGCCGCGGTCTTTGAATTCGGCCACGCCTGATTTTTCGATAGTACTATAGAAGTCCTGCTCAATCATTGTTGTCATAATGATACCACCGGTCTTGAAAAGACCTGAATTATGTCTGTTAGAATTTGTTCTGTGTAAACCGATTCCGCCATCAGCAGCCTGGGTGCAGGCAATCCTGTTCCTGCTGTGAGGGCTGTGTTGGTGATCACACGGGCCTCGTCCCAATATCCTGAATCGATGAAGGATTGCAGCAAAACTGCGCCGCCTTCCACCAGCACACTGTTGATCCGAAGCTGGTGCAAACACTTCAATATCTGTGGCACCAGTTCTTTTTTCCTGTCGATCTGTATGTACTGAATTCCATTTTTTTCTCCCTGTCTGATGGCATTGATCACGATGGTCTTTGAACCATCGTTGAACAATTGCAGGGTTTTCGGCAATCGAAGATCTATGTCTACCACCAGCCGGATGGGATCAGGCCCATTCCAGTAGCGCGTATTCAGTTGAGGATCGTCCTGCATGGCAGTATTGGTGCCCACCAGGATCGCCGCTTCTTCGGAGCGCCAGCGATGCACAAATCGATTGGTGAGCGCATTGCTGATCAAAAGACGTTCCCCGGGAATGCCGGCAATGAATCCATCAGCTGTTTGCGCCCATTTCAAAATCACATAAGGGCGATAAGCCGTATGATATGTAAAGAATCTTTTGTTGAGTTCCTTTGCATCCTCCTCACAAATTCCCAGGATCACATCGATGCCAGCTGCACGCATTTTTTCTATGCCCTTGCCATCCACTTCAGGAAAGGGATCACGGCAGCCGACCACTACCAAAGGAATTTTATGACGAATCAGCAAATCTGCACAGGGCGGCGTTTTGCCATAATGCGCACAAGGCTCCAGGCTCACATACATCACGGACTGACTGATCAGGGCTTTGTCTGTTTCAGACACTGCATTGATGCAATTCACTTCTGCATGCGGCCCTCCATATTGCTGATGGTACCCTTCTCCGATGATCCTTCCATTATGCACCAACACCGCGCCCACCAGGGGATTGGGTGCAACATGCCCTGCTCCCAGAACGGCCAGTTCAAGGCAGCGCTGCATGAAGCGCTCATGCACCATTATGGATGGATCGGCGATGTTCAGCATTAGAAAAACTAAGGGGATGATTGGATAACGCCTGCAAATATAACGGTTTCCCGCGGCACACCTTAACTTTGCGCCATGACCATCCAGGATGCCAGAGCATATCTCCAATTACAACTCGCTGCTGTATACGAAAACAGGGAAGCCGCCAATATCGCCGATTGGGTATTGGAAAGCCTTACAGGACTAAGCAGGAGCGCAAGACTGGTTCGCCAGCAGGAGCATCTGACTACGGATCAGAAGGCTTTATTCGATCAGCATCTCCCGGACCTCCTCCGCCATCGCCCCGTTCAATATGTGCTGGGAGAATCCTGGTTCCATGGCTTACGTTTCCATGTAAACGAAAATGTTCTGATCCCCCGCCCTGAAACAGAAGAACTGGTGGACTGGATCATCAATGAACACCAGCACCAGCAACTACTACGCATACTCGATATAGGCACAGGCAGCGGCTGTATTCCCATCGCCCTGAAAAAAGCATTGCCGCAGGCTACCGTATACAGTTGCGATGTGAGCGCAGGCGCACTGGAAGTGGCAAGGAAAAATGCCGCTGATCTTGAAGCGGAAATTCATTTCATCCAACAAAATATCTTAGACGATTCACTTTGGGAGCAACTGCC
This sequence comes from Pseudobacter ginsenosidimutans, assembly GCF_007970185.1. Lineage (NCBI taxonomy): Bacteria > Pseudomonadati > Bacteroidota > Chitinophagia > Chitinophagales > Chitinophagaceae > Pseudobacter > Pseudobacter ginsenosidimutans. Next base: position 7,412,645 of record NZ_CP042431.1, read on the forward strand.
TGAAGTGGATCTCATCGTTTCCAATCCTCCCTATATTCCTGAACACAACAAGGAGAGCATGCATGCCAATGTGCTGGAACATGAACCACACCTCGCTTTGTTTGTGAGCAATAATGATCCGCTCACCTTTTACAGGGCTATTGCAGAATTATCCGGAAAAAAACTGAAAGAAGACGGAGATGTGTATGCAGAGATCCATGAAGACCTGGGGGCCGCCACCCTGGCGCTCTTTCAGGAGAAAGGATTCGGCAGGGTGACGCTCAGGCGTGATATGCAGGAAAAAGATAGAATGATAAAAGCGGCAGGGCTTACTTCACGTTAGCCACTGTTTTGGCGCCGGCCCTGGTGGCCAGTCGCATAATGCGGAACACTTCCCCGAAATAAGCAGATGTATCGGCATTGATCACCACTACGGGTGTATCCACATGCGTCTTGAACTTCAGGATCTCGGCCTTCACCATGGTATCTATCAGCATGGGATCGATCAGTTTGGTGCCCAGGTAATAATTCTGGTTCTTATCGATACTAACCGTGATATGTTGCTTGGCCTTGGTGTCCTTGGTGCCTTTCGGATTATTTACCTTAACGATATTCGGATTGGCGATAGTAGAAACGATCAGGAAGAAGAAAAGGAGGATGAACAGGATATCGTTGAGCGCTCCTGCATGTAACTCCTGGTGTGATCGTAATCTTCTTCTTAAATTCATGAGCTGTTGTTTTTGCTGTCAGCAGTAGTGCGTTTATCGCGTGGGCTCCTGCAAAATATCGATGAACTCTGAGCTGGCGGCTTCCATCCTGTTCACATTCTTGTCGATCTGTGCATTCAGGAAATTATAACCAACATAGGCCAGCAGACCAATGATCAGACCGGAAGCGGAAGTGATCATCTTGGTGTAGATACCACCTGCAATCTGTGCAGGCGTGAAATCACCGGAGGCATTGATATTGTAGAACAACTGCAACATACCGAAGATGGTTCCGAGGAACCCGAACATCGGTGCGATACCGTAAACGAGTGATAGTACAGAAAGGTTCTTCTCCATTTTGTATACTTCCAGCTTGCCCACATTTTCCATGCTCTTCTCGATGGCGTCGATGGGTTTGCCGATGCGCTGCAATCCTTTATCGATCATACGCGCCACTGGATTGGCGGTGTTCCTGGCCAATGCACGAGCAGACTGCACATTGCCGCTCAGGATATTGTCGCGGATGATGTTCATGAAGTTGGGATCGAGATGGCTTGATTTGCGAATGGAGAGCCATCTTTCAAAAAAGAAGAACACAGCCAGAACAAACAAAGCAGCGAGTGGGATCATCAGCGGACCGCCCCTGGTGAGCATGTCCATCACATTCATTGACTGTTGAGAAGCATCGGTTACCGCTCCTACGGTCTGTTTCACCGTATCAGTAGCGCCAATCTGTAAAAAGAACCAGTTCATCCAGTTTTGTTTAAGTTGTAAATGTAAACAAATGCGTGCCTAAAACGATTGCACCCGTTTATATATTTCTTAAAAGATTGTTATGATCTACCTGTCAGATCCGCCTTTCATTTGAAGCATACCCATGATCTGCCCCATTGTTTTTTGCATGCCTTCACTGCTGCCATCGAGGAAAATGATATTACCCTTGCCCACTTCTGCAAAATTCTTGATGGCTTCGGTCCACATACTGAAGAGGATCACATTGGTATCGAGATTTGCCTGCTTCATTTGTTCAGCAGCCTGACTCATACCTTTGGCCACTTCTTCGCGGAAGAGTGCCACACCCTGACCACGCAATTGTGCTGCCTGCCTTTCCGCTTCTGCAGCGATCTTGATGGCATTGCCTTCTGCTTCCGCAGATTTCGTTTTGGTGATCAGCAATGCCTGTCCTTCATTCTCTGCAGCAGCTTTCAGGTTATTACTGGCCACTACTTTGCTCATGGAGTCCAGGATCACTTTATCGAAAGTGATATCGTTGATCTGCAGGTCCAGCAGGTGATAGCCCCAGGTTTCCAGCAGTACATCGATCTGTTCCTTTACATATTCAACGATCTCTTTGCGCAGTCCGAGGATCTCCGCCTGCCTCTTCGTAGCCACAAAAGAACGGATGGTGCCTTCGATAGTACGTGTAAGCGCCTGCATCAGATCACGCTCACTGAGGAATTTGAATGCTACTTTCTTTATGGTTTCTTCATCATCGTTCTGCACAGCATACAAAAGCATACTCTTGAAATATACGTTGGCCTGGTCTGCAGTCACTGCCTGGAATTCCATTTCAACAGAGCGGTTCTGCACACTTACCCTGCGGTTGATCTGTTCGATGAATGGGATCAGGAACCTTAAACCTGGTCTGATCACACGTTGATATCTACCGAACATGGTGATCACGCCAACATATCCCTGGTTGATCGTTTTCAATCCGGCAAAGAGTATCAGCAGGATTACCAGAACATACCAGTATTGTGTGATTTGATGCATAAAGGAAAAATTTGTGCCAAAATACATTTTTTTGATCAGAGAAAAGAGCGGGTGGGTATCTTTGGAATAACTCAAGCGCGGCTATGGAGAATCAGTTTGACCTCATTATCGTTGGCGGAGGCCCTATCGGGCTGGCCTGTGCACTGGAAGCGGCAAAAGCAGGACTGAGCTATGTGATACTCGAAAAGGGATGCCTGGTGAATTCACTCTATCATTATCCCAGTAATATGACCTTCTTTTCCACTTCGGAGAAGATCGAGATCGGAGGCATTCCCTTCGTTTCCAACAATGTAAAGCCCACCAGGCCGGAAGCGCTGGAGTATTACCGCCGTGTAGCCACCAGCAACCAGGTGCACATCCAGCTCCAGGAAAAAGTAACAGGTATCCGCCAAATCAGCAACGGTTATGCGGTAGCCACCAGCAAGAACAGTTACAGCTCCAGTTATGTCATACTCGCAACAGGCTTCTATGATATTCCCGTTCTGATGCATGTTCCGGGAGAAGAGCTTCCCAAAGTAACGCATTACTACAAAGACCCGCATTTCTATGCCATGCAACGCGTGGTAGTAGTGGGCGCCAACAACTCTGCCGTGGATGCCGCGCTGGAAACTTATCGAAAAGGAGCAGCAGTAACGATGGTGATACGCGAGAACAGTATCGGCAAACGCGTGAAATACTGGGTGAAACCTGATATCGAGAACCGGATTAAAGAAGGCAGCGTCAACGCCTTCTTCAACTCCTCCGTAAAAGAAATAAGAGAGACAACAGTAGATATTCAAACACCGGACGGTGTGGTCACCATTCAAAATGATTATGTGATCGCTATGACGGGCTACCAGCCAGACTTCCAGCTATTGCAGCAGTCAGGGATAAGATTATCCGAAGATGCCGTCCGGCAACCTGATTACAACCCAAACACGATGGAGTCGAATATGCCGGGCATCTATCTGGCCGGTGTAGTATGCGGAGGCATGAACACACATGTATGGTTCATCGAGAATTCGCGTGTGCATGCCAGTAAGATCATCGATGCAATAAAAGAGAAAGCAGTCTCCTAAGCAATACTCCCTTTTTCTTCCCAGATCGCGGCCAGGTGCACAGTCATTTCCACAGCTTTCTCCATATCCTGCACACTTACATATTCATGCTTGCCATGAAAAGCCATTTCACCAGTGAAAAGATTCGGGCAGGGCAGTCCCATGAAGCTCAGCCTGGAACCGTCTGTGCCGCCGCGGGCGCTGCTGGCAATCACTTCCATGCCTGCACGCTCAACAGCTTCCTTCGCAAATGCTGCCACCTGCGGATACTGGTCCAGCACTTCTTTCATGTTACGGTATTGCTCCCGCACCTGTACATCTACACGAGCGCCAGGAAAGATTTTCAACGCATCATTCGCTTTATCGCGGAGATAATCAGCATAGGCAGTGAGCTTGCCTGTAACGAAATCGCGGAGAATGAATTCCACCGTCACTTTCTCACCGATACCTTCTATATGCACGGGATGCACAAAGCCATATCGGCCATCGGTGGTTTCAGGGCTCAGCTCATCCTTGGGTAAGGAATCGATAAAGGCAGAAGCCACTTTGATGGCATTCACCAGCTTGTCTTTACCATAACCCGGATGCGCACTCACGCCGTAGAAAGTAAATGTGATGGCATCTGCGGAAAAGGTTTCATCCTCCACCACACCACGTTCACCTGCATCCAGCGTATAACCGAATTCTGCGCCGAGCTGTTCCATATTCACATGATCCACGCCCCTGCCGATCTCTTCATCAGTGGTGAAGAGAATACGGATAGCACCGTGTTTCACTTCGGGATGGGTGATAAGGTAATTGGCCATATCCATGATCACGGCCACGCCGGCCTTATCATCTGCTCCCAGCAAAGTAGTGCCTGACGCGGTGATGATGTCTTCCCCGATCTTTTTAGAAAGATAGGGATGTTCCCTGGTGGTGATCACCTGCGTGGGATCATCGGGCAGCACGATGTCTGCACCTGAATAATTCTCATGAACGATGGGCTTCACCCCTGCTCCGGTGCAATCCGGCGCCGTGTCTACATGCGAACAGAAGCAGATCACGGGCACCTTTTTCTCGGAATTGGAAGGAATGGTGGCGTATACATAACCGTGGAGATCCACCGAAGCATCAGCAATGCCCATGGCCTGGAGCTCCTTTGCCAGCAGGCGGCTCAGGGTAAACTGCTTTTCGGTGCTGGGAGATGTTTTGGAATGCGGATCGCTCTGGGTGTCGATCGTCACATAACGCAGAAATTTTTCCCTCACAGTAAATGAATACTTATCGAACATGGAATTGTATTTTTGGCAAGATATATAATTACCTACAGATGATGGAACGATTACCAGCTATTCCCAACGGTTGGGTCAGGGTTACAGTTTTTCTCCTGTCATATATTTTCTGCGTGGTGCTGCTGGGCGTACTGCTGGCAACATTGGTGATTACCGGCCGGGTGAACCTGCAGCTGACACCTGCCACCATGCTGCAGCTGGTAGCCATCACTTCTTTGGTAAGTCTCTTCCTGGTGGCGGTGTTCAGGATCTATGCAGACAGGCGTTCAATACAAAGCCTGGGACTAACGCCCTTCAGTAAAGACGGCTGGGTGGGGCTTCTGTTGTCCATCGCGATGCTCGGTTGCGGATCACTGTTATTATACGCCAATGGCAATCTGCACTGGGCAGATTATTCCTTCGATCCATATTATTTCTTCATCGGCCTTGGTCTGATGATCCTGGTGGCCTTCTCCGAAGAGCTGGTGTTCAGGGGCTATATATTAGGCAACCTCCTTGAAGTGAGTAAAAACAAATGGAATGCACTGGCGATTTCTGCCGTATTGTTTGCACTGGTGCATATGAGCAATGCGGGGATCAGCTTTGCAGCGATACTGAACCTTCTCCTGGCAGGATTTCTGCTGGGATTGAATTATGTATATACCAGGAATTTATGGTTTTCCATCTTTTTTCATTTCGGATGGAATTTCCTGCAGGGACCTGTACTTGGCTATGAAGTAAGCGGGCTGGGCATTCCCGGCGTTCTACAGGTGGAGCTGAGTGGCAATCCATTGCTGACCGGTGATAAATTCGGATTTGAAGGATCGCTGATGGCAACATTCCTGTTACTCACAGCGATCCTGCTGCTGTATCTTGCCTTTGAAAAAAGAAAATCAGCTGAAGCGTAGATTTCTTTCCATTATTTCTTTTTTGGTGCAGGCTTTTTAGGCGTTGTGGATTTTGCGGCAGCGGCTGCTTCTGCCCTGGCTTTGGCTTCTGCTTCAGCAGCTTCCACATCGGCATACACGATCCTGTATTCAGGAATTGCCAGCGTGCCAAACACATCGGGAAAAATGTAAATGATGTTCTTCTCTGAATTCTGTCCTGCATCAACGAATGTCCAGGTTTCACCATCATCTTTCGACTGACCTACCAGGTAGGAATAGATGCGGCATTTTCGTTCTTCCATCTGTGTATACCTGATCTTCTCCAGTACACATTGCCATTCATCCGTTCCCTTGTTCATGAGGGTGATCATGGATGTTTGCTCGGGTTTGTCCACGTCCTTATTGGGCTCATTGTGATAGTACATGGTTTTGAAATGCTCTTTATAAGCATCTTTACCACCGTAATATTTTACGGCCGAATAAGTGGTGAGATTGTGAAATGCTTCCCAGTTCTCGTAGAAGTAAGAACGCATCATGCTGTCTGCATAGAATTTTGCTTTCCTGGAAATAGAAGCCGTATCCTGGGAAAATGCGGCGAAAGAAATGAGGCAAATGCACAAAGAGATGCTCAGCTTTTTGAGGGCTTTCATAGGGATTAACTTTGCCGCCAAACTATAAAAAAACCCGGTATTTGTCAATACCGGGTTTTTACTATGTTTTATTGCAGCATTCCACAACAGGAATGCTTAGGGCATAATGATGCGGGAAGGGCTGTCAATAGCTACCAGCTCGATGTCGAACACGAGGTCCTGACCTGCGAGCGGATGGTTGGCATCCAGGGTAACAGTGTCTGCGCCAACACCTGTGATCACTACAGGAATCACTTGTCCTGCTCCGTTAGTCATATTCAGGTGCATGCCTGGTTCGGGTTTCATATCGGGAGGGAAGTTAGCAATAGGGAACTCAACGATCATTCCCGGGTCTTTCGGACCGTAAGCCTGTTCAACCGGAATATTGATAGTCTTCTTTTCACCGATGCTCATTCCTTCAACACCCTGGTCGAACCCGGCAATCACTGAGCCGGTGCCTACCTGGAATTCCAATGGCTCCCTGCCTTCAGAAGAATCGAAAGTGGTTCCATCAGTTAAACGACCATGATAATGCACTTTTACAGTATCGCCGTTTTTAGCTTGTTGCATAACAGTAAAGATTTTTAAGGTATAGGTACAAAGTAACAGGAATTATCCTGCCTTGCCAAATCGGAATTACAGGGCATTTCAGGCTCATGTTCGGGTTCCGGCCCGGAGTTTGGACTATCTTTGAGAACCTAAAAGAAGCCAAAGTATGAAGCGAATTCTCAACGTATTGCTGGTTTTCATTGCGTCAGCCATTTCAGTTGCAGCCCAGGACCCTGCCTGGGGCGTAAGACCGGATGATATCAATAATATTATCACAGGCGCAGAAAGAGTTCCGGCCCTGCTTTCACAGTTGAAGGGGAAAAGGCTCGCCATCTTCGCCAATCATACTTCACAGGTAAAAGGAGTGAACCTGGTAGACCTCCTCCACAGCAAGGGCTTCAGGATTTCCGTTGTATTCGGACCTGAGCATGGATTCAGGGGCACTGCAGATGCAGGGGAAAAAGTCAGTAATTATAAAGATAAAAAAACGGGCATTCCCGTGGTATCACTCTATGGTTCCAAACGCCGCCCATCCGCGGAAGATCTTAAAAATGTTGACCTGATGGTCTTCGATATCCAGGATGTGGGAACCAGATTCTACACTTATATTTCCTCACTGGAAGAATATATGATCGCCGCCTTTGAAAATGGTAAGCCGCTGCTGGTACTAGACAGGCCCAATCCCAATGGTTTTTATGTAGATGGCCCTGTACTGGACACAGCATTCCGCTCCTTCGTGGGTATGCAACCTGTTCCTGTAGTGTATGGCATGACCATCGGGGAATATGCAAAAATGCTGGTTGGGCAAAAATGGATAAAAGGAAAATTCAATCCGGGCAACGCAGCAGTAAAAGAGTTCAACAATCATAAGGATCTTATTGCTTTTCTTCAAAGCAAAGAAAAACTGAAGATGATGATCCTCCCCTGCCTCAATTACAGGCATAGCCAGAAATATATCCTTCCCGTGAAACCCTCTCCCAACCTGCCGGATATTCAAAGCATCTATTGTTATCCCAGCACCTGCTTCTTTGAAGGCACCACATTGAGCGAAGGACGGGGTACGCCGATGCCATTCAGAATATTCGGGCACCCCGCACTTCCATCTTCACTGAAAAGCTTTACGCCAAAGGGTGTGCCGGGAGCGGGTAATCCGAAGCTGAAAGACCAGCTCTGCTATGGATGGGAGATCGAAGGATCACCTGAAGAAATATTAAAACAGATCGATGGCAGGATACAACTGAAATGGTTACTCGAAGCATACCGTCTGTTCCCCAAAAAGGATTCCTTCTTTCTCAATAAAGGGGCATTCTTCAATAAACTGGCAGGCAATGCCGATCTGCAACAACAATTGAAAGAGGGAAAGACGGAAGAACAGATCCGCGCCAGTTGGGAACCCGGCCTGAAAGAGTTCAAGTATATCAGGAAGAAATACCTGATCTATTCAGATCTCTGATTAGGAAACAGGCAATACCATTACCGGGATAGAACTATGCCATGCCAGTCTTTTGGATACACTTTTCCTGAAGATGGCAGCCAGGCCATTTTGGTGACGGTGCAGTGCGATGATCAGCCCTGCTTCTTTTTCACTGGTGAAATCATTGATGCCTGTTACGATATCAGGATCGCTTATGTAATGATATGTTGCGTGGTATTTGTCGAGCAGCGAATGTGTATCGCCGATCTGGTCCCTGAGCCCGGTTACATCGCCTTCTGCCTGACTCACGTTCACCACCAGGAGGTCCGATCCCAATGTATCGAGTACTTTCAACAACAGAGGTGTGTCCATTTTTTCCCTTACATCTTTCAGGTCTGTAGCCAGCACTACTTTATGCGGATATTCCACCACAGTTTCAGAAGGCACGATCAGCAAAGGATAACGGATATTTCCCATGACGCGGATCGCATTGCTGCCGATCAGTAATTTTTCCATACCTGTTCTTCCGGTGATGCCCATCACCACGAGGTCGATCATTTTCTCTTCGCAAATGCGATTGATCCTGCTTTCGAGGATAGTGTCTTCCATAAGAAAGCTCACTTCAATACCAGGCCCTGCCAACTGACGGAGTGAATCCTGCCATACTTCCAACGTGTGGATGGTTTCGTTGCGCAATTCCTCCCTGCCCGCTGCAACCGTTGGCATGCTTTCCAGCGCAGTGTTTGCCTGATCGGCATAAAAGATCAGCAGATGTTCTGTTTTCCATTTTTTGGCAAGCATACAGGCGTACTCTGCTGCAAGAAATGCATTATCGGAAAAATCGGTCAGTAAGAGAATGGATTTCATGAAGCTGATTTTTTAAAAATGAGAGGGCAGACGAAGCTAAGGGAATCAGATTACCTGAATATTAAAAAAAGGAATGCATCTTTGCTACTCCAATTTACGAAGTCCCGGGCAAATCTGAACAGCTCATTTTAAAACTCGATATATCATGAAATCATTTAAAGACCTCCGCATCATTTTTATGGGAACGCCTGAGTTTGCAGTAGCATCGCTGGATGCGCTGGTACAGGCAGGAGGCAATATCGTGGGTGTGGTAACGGCTCCGGACAAACCAGCGGGCAGAGGCATGAAACTCACCGAAAGTGCAGTAAAGAAATATGCAGCCGAACGGGGCCTGAACCTTCTCCAGCCGGAAAAGCTCCGCGATCCTCAATTCCTGGAAGCATTGCGCGCACTGGAAGCCGATATACAGATCGTTGTAGCTTTTCGCATGCTACCTGAAATAGTCTGGGATATGCCCCCCATGGGCACCGTGAACCTGCACGGTTCTTTATTGCCGCAGTACCGCGGCGCAGCGCCAATCAACTGGGCTGTGATCAACGGTGAGGCCTATACGGGCGTTACTACTTTTCAACTGCAGCACGCAATTGATACAGGCAATATCCTGCTGCAGGAAAAATTCGCCATCAATGAAACAGATACTGCCGGAGACGTACACGATACGATGAAGAATATCGGCGCTGACCTGCTGGTGAGAACAGTGCAGGAACTGGCCGCAGGAACCATCCGCCCATTACCACAGGAACAGGCAGCCGAAGGAGTGGAACTCAAACATGCTCCCAAACTTTTCACGGAAACACAGAAAATCGACTGGTCGTTACCGGTAGATCAGGTGTATAACCTGATCCGGGGATTGTCGCCCTACCCTACTGCCTTTACTTATTTGCAGGATAAGACCCTGAAAATTTTCCAGGCAAAGAAAGAACATGGCGAACCTTCACTGCATCCCGGAGCAGTGCTGACAGATCACAAAACGTTTTTGAAATTCGCAGCAGCAGACGGATATATCCATGTGCTGGAAATGCAGCTGGAAGGGAAAAAAAGAATGCTTGTGGAAGATTTCTTGCGGGGGTTCCGGTTTTAACAGGCAACTCCTACCACTCCACATTCACATAGAACTTTCCGATAGTAGCTCCCAGCTCTGTGGCTGCTGCATCACTGAGCCTGAGGTTCAATCCGATGTTCTCCTTCATCTCGGGCATTTGTCCCAATACTTTTGCGTAGACGGTTTTATTGGTAGAAGAGAAAGATACTTTCACGATGGTACCAACAGGTACATTATTCATCAGCGCATAGTATTTACCATCTTTCCATCCGCTGTTACTGCGGAAGATAGCAGCATTGCCTGAAGTTCCTTTGCCGGTATTGTTGAAATTACTCCTGAAATAACCTCCTTTGAAGTTAACGGGACCGCTGTTGCCGGGAGCAGGTTCAGCAGTGGCTGGTGCTGTTGCTTTCGGTTCTTCCTTAACCGGTTCTGTCTTCACAGGCTCTGTCTTCACTGGTTCAGCCTTTGGACCAGGTATATCAATCGGCTGGTTTGGTTTGGAAGGAGGAGGAGTTGTTATGGCTACATCTTTCACTGGTGCAGGCTGCGCCGGAGGGTCGGTTTTAGCGATGGGCTCGGCGCTGGTCACCGGTTTATTGGTTGCCATTGCCACCAGCGGACTCTGGCCGGTTTTTACTTTGAGATATCCTACAATCAGCTTCATGCCGGCACGGAGCTGATCATTCGTTACATTATTCCATTTTTCAAGATTAGCGATCGGCACTTTGTTATGACCAATGCTGATTCGATACATCCATTCTTTATCTGCCACCACGTGATGAACAGGCACCAATACTTCATCGGAGGCTTTGGCGCCATCAAGTGTATAGTTCATGTCTGTAAGCGGGATCTTCAGCACCTGGCCAATGGCCAGTGGTTTTTCCATACTGAGACCATTGAACGGCGCCATCTCTTTCGGGCTCTGGTTATAGATACGTCCCACACTGTACCAGTTCTCTTTGGCTGCTACTGTATGCGTGAGATACAACTGAGGTGTAGCTCCATGCACTACCAGCGGGCTCTGAGCAGATACAAACTGAACCAAAAAAAGACCACAGATCAAAAGAAATCGGCTGATGCTTGTCATAGCTTGCTTGTTTCGTAACCGTGCAAATGTAGAATATTTTAATTGCTTCCGCTTTTCAGGATCCGCCAGTTGGAAGGATAATAATTGTTTACCCTGTTGGGCAGGACCTTCACCCAGCCCAATGGCAGATTTTCATATTTCACCAATGCCCATCCAGTGGGAGCGTCCGATAAAATAACTTGTTCCTTTCTCAAATATTGCAGGGCATCCTCCTTTTTTAACGATACCGCAACAGTTGAAGGATGCAGCAGTGTGCTCATCGCCAGCGAATGATCGGGCACCAGTTGCTGCCCGGCCAGTTTTCCAACGGTGATCCCGGCATGACGCACGTATAAATTGTCAGCAACCACCAGCAATTCCTGTTCCAATAATGCAGGGAATGCCAGCAATTGTTCCTGTTGTTTCCACAGCTGAATGCCCGCGTCCTGATTCAGCCAGGGCATTACGGCCGCCACTTCGCCTTTGGACGCTTTTTGTACTTTAGGCTTCTTCGGAGCACGGTAATGGAATTGCCCCCGTCTTTTTTCCGGAAAGCGGCAAGGAAAAATCCTTCGCCCTTCACCTGATCAGGAAAGAACCGGTAACCAGATCCTTTTCTTTCCGGCGATTGTACTTCCACAATATTCCAATCCGCCTGTAATTGCAAAGGCAGTGATTCCAGTTCAAAATTATTCAGTAACCAGTCGATGATCTGTTCATCTTCTTCTTGTGAATAAGAACAGGTGGAATAAATAAGGGTGCCATCTTCAGCAAGCGATGGATAATAATCGGCCAGGATGCGCTGCTGCCGCTGGCTGCAGAGCTGCACAGCATGAGGGCTCCACTCAGCAATGGCTTCGGGCTCGCGCCGGAACAATCCGCTACCGCTGCAGGGCGCATCGATCACCAGCACGTCGAAGAAATTTTCGAGGGAACTGAAATCAGCGGGATCATTGTTGGTCACCATTACATTCGCCCCACCCCATTTCACGAGATTCTCTTCCAGGATGGAAGCGCGTGATTTGATCACCTCATTGCTCACCAGCAAACTATCTGCAGAGATCAGTGATTGCAGGTGCGTGCTTTTGCCTCCAGGCGCAGCACAACCATCCAGCACACGCAATGACTGGTTCAGATCGAGCGTTTGCCGCATGGCCTGCTCCACAAACATACTGCTGGCCTCCTGCACATAGTAGGCGCCCGCATGCAATAAAGGATCGAATGTAAAGAAAGGACGTTCCTGAAGATAGTAGCCATTGTCTGTCCAGGGGATCTTCCCACTCACGGGCAGGCTTATCCGATAAGTTTCCAGTCCACCGGCCAGCAAAGAAGCTTTGGCCGGATTGACGCGAACGGAGGTCACCTGTTCACCCGAGCGGTGAACGGCTTCAAATGCTTCCCGGTGATAGCCGGGCACTCCTTCCAGCGATTGCAGTAACGCAACCGGTAAATCCATATCACTCCCCATTATAAATTTTTGATCTCACCGATCAGATCCTGCAACACTTTTTTGGCATCGCCAAACAACATGGAAGTTTTAGGTTGAAAGAAAAGATCATTTTCAATTCCTGCATAGCCAGGTTTCATACTCCGCTTGTTCACGATCACATTCTTGGCCAGCTCCACTTCGAGGATGGGCATACCATAGATCGGGGAAGATGGATCACTCTTGGCGGCAGGGTTCACCACATCATTGGCGCCGAGGATCAGCACCACATCGGTTGTTGGGAACTCTTCATTCGCCTGTTCCATTTCTTCCAGCTTATCGTAACTCACATCAGCTTCTGCCAGCAACACGTTCATATGTCCGGGCATACGGCCGGCAACAGGATGGATTGCGTATTTTACTTCCACTCCTTTTGATTCGAGTAATTTCTCCAGTTCATGACAGGCATGCTGCGCCTGCGCTACCGCCAGTCCATAACCCGGAACGATCATCACTTTGTGCGCGTAGCTCATCAGCACTGCGGCATCACTAAGCGTGATCTCCTTGTAAGCGCCCTGAGGTTTAATGCCTCCACCACTCGCGGGTTTATTGCTATTACCGAATGAACCGATGAGCACGTTCTTGAGCGAACGGTTCATGGCCTTACACATCAGGATGGTGAGCAGGGTGCCCGCAGCACCAACAAGGATACCGCCGGTAAGCATTACATTGTTATCATACAGGAAGCCACCGCAGGCTGCGGCCACACCTGTGAATGAGTTGAGCAATGAGATCACTACGGGCATATCGGCTCCTCCGATCGGCATCACGAACATGATCCCATAGATCATCGCCAGACCAAAGGTTGCATAGAACAATACCAATGGCATTGATCCGAGATCTTTCGGCACCACATTATCCAGATTGGGATCAGGCCTGGGTTCCACCGTAGCCACCACCACAATCAGATAAGCAGAAAGGGCCAGCACGGCCGTGAGCATAACAAGATTGAAAATATGTTGTCCTTTGAAAGAAAAATCTTTGATCTTACCATTCAGTTTACCCCAGGCGATCATACTTCCGGCAAATGAAACGGTACCGATCACCAGCCCTGCAAAAATGGTCAGCAGTGTTTCGATTGGAACAGGACGCGTCAACACTGCATCCTGGATCACTTCACCTGCTTCGTAAGATTGCACGATCTTGTCCAGGTATCCCATTTTCGCAAAATGCCCGAACTCTATCATGGAGATAAGCGCGGCGCAGGCGCCTCCCATTCCATTGAAGAGGCTCACCATTTCCGGCATGGCAGTCATCTTCACTTTTTTGGCGGCAAGCGTTCCCACGATACCTCCAATGAGGAGGCCACCAAAGATCCATCCGTAGTTATGTAGTTTGTTGCCTTCGTCGTCACGATATAAAAAGATAGTTCCCACAATGGCCAGCCCCATACCGAAAGCCGCCACCAGGTTGCCTTTTCGCGCAGATGCGGGATGGCTCAGCATTTTGAGGCCGATGATGAAAGTAACGGAAGCTATCAGGTAAATAAGCGTGAGTATGTTTATTTCCAACATGTGTAGTCCGGTTCAGTTGTTTACAATCTACTTCTGAGCTTTTTTATTCTTGAACATTTCCAGCATCCTGTCTGTGACCACAAAACCTCCCACCACATTGAGTGTTCCCAGTACCACAGCGAGGAAGCCGAGTATCAGGGCCACGTAATTGTCGGACTCCGCCTTGCCCATCACAATGATGGCGCCGATGATCACCACACCGTGAATGGCATTGGCGCCACTCATGAGCGGAGTATGCAGCACGCTGGGCACACGGCCGATCACTTCGATTCCCACAAACACCATCAGGATCACGATGTAGATCATCTGCTGATTGATGGCTATCCAGTTGAAGACTGATTCCATATCTGAATACGTTTATTAGTTTGAAACTTTTACCCTTTCATGCACAACCTGTCCATCATGAGTGATGCAGGCGCCTTTCACCAGTTCATCTTCCCAGTTCAGATTGATAGCGCCTTCTTTACTGATGATCAGTTGTAAGAAATTAAGAATATTCTTTCCGTACAATTTGCTGGCATCGGAAGGCATGCCTGCCTGCAGGTTACTGTCGCCGATGATGCGTACGCCTTTGTACTGAACGGTTTCATTATTTTTTGTAACAGGGGTATTGCCTCCGGTAGCTGCGGCCAGATCGATAATAACAGATCCGTTGCGCATACTGGAGAGCATGGCTTCAGAGATCAGGATGGGCGCTTTTTTGCCGGGGATCTGCGCTGTGGTAACAACGATATCAGCTTTGGCAATGCTCTGCGCAATCCGATCTTCCTGTTTCTTTTTATATTCTTCTGTCTGTTCAACTGCATAACCACCTGCCTTGCTGGCATCGGCGGCTCCTTCCACTTCAATGAATTTGGCGCCAAGGCTCATCACTTCTTCCTTCACTGCAGGACGTGTATCGAACACTTCCACTACTGCACCGAGGCGGCGGGCTGTTGCAACGGCCTGCAATCCTGCAACGCCTGCTCCCAGGATCAGGATCTTTGCGGGAGCGATGCTTCCTGCCGCAGTCATGAACATGGGAAAATAACGGCCATAGCTATTCGCAGCCAGCAACACGGCTTTGTAGCCGGCGATATTGGCCTGCGAGCTCAGCACATCCATGCTTTGCGCACGGGTGGTACGGGGCAGCATATCCAAACTGAACGTAGTGAGGCCTGCCTGTGCCCATTGCTGCATCACAGCAGGAGCAAAGAGCGGCTGGTACACACCGATAATGATTTTTGAAGAGATAGATTCCTGGAGGGGATGGATGGCCAGGAGGATATCCGACTGTTGGATCACCTCCCCGCGGGATTTTACCTGTGCTCCCGCATTTGTATAATCTTCATCCTGGCTATATGCTTTTTCTCCGGCGCCCTGCTCTGTGAGTACCGTTATCCCTTTTTTAGTGAGGGTTGCCACGGCTTCGGGCAACAGGGATACACGGGTTTCGGAGGCCGGTTCTTTTAAAATTCCGATCGTCATATTCCTCAGTTATGGGTTCAAGATAGTGAAAAATCCGCCTAAAATCGAATGGTAAAATGTTGCTTCACTTTGAATTCCTCGCGGAAGAAAACGATGCCAACAAAAAAGAGGTCGATGCTCATACGCACCTGGGGATGGGCCTTGATTGCCTCCCAGGCGGCCTCCATTTCTGCGCTCCAGTGAATATCATCCAGCACGATCATGGAAAAATTATGTGTTTGCGGCAGTATCTGGTTGAAATAACGCAGTGTAGGCTCCTTGCGGTGGTTACCATCGATGAAGGCCATGTCTACAACAGGCATACTGGCGAGCATTTCAGAAAGGGTATCGTCGAAATTACCTTCCACCAGTTCCACAAAGGGCAGGTTCATGTCGTGGAAATTGAGCGTGGCTTCTGCAGCGATGGCATTGCTCCCCTCTCCTGTTATCACGTATGCATGCGGGTTGGCCATTGCCATATAGCAGGTAGAGATGCCGAGGGAAGTGCCCAGTTCCAGGATGGTTTCGGGTTGATAGTAATTCACCAAACGGAACAGGAGTTGCGCATATTTGGGAGGCTTGGCCGCATGTTTGGCAATGGAGCTGATGCTTCGGCTCTGTGTTTTGGAAACCGTGGAGCCGGCGCCCAGGTCTTCCACTTCTATCACGGCCTGTTCAGCCAGTAGTTCCTGCCGGAGTGCTTCCACTTTATCGTAGGCGGGGTAATGCTTGTTGTCGTTCAGTACATGGGCGATGAATTCATATACGAAAGGGGAATGAACACCATGGCCCTTTCCATTCATGGCAGTGAGGTAGTAACGGATAAATTTTTGTGCTAGTTGCCAGCGCGAATACATGCAAATCTTACTAAGAATTGATTCAATATGGTATCAGTGGATTTCTCAATAACCGGGTGGGCTGGGTTACTATCACAGGTGACCGATGCTGGTAACAGCATTATTTCCTGCGCCAAATTTGAAAACTGTAGGCGTAAATATGTTTCTCATCGGGTTCAAAATCCTGGTGCCATTCCATTTCCCATTCTGCCGGGCTCAGTTCAGGGAAAAAAGCATCTCCTTCTATAACGGTATGAACGCGTGTCAGCACGATCTTTTGTGCCATTGGCAGGGCCAGTTTGAAGATCTCTCCCCCACCTATCACAAAAGACTCCCTGGCATCGGTATCCGCCGCAACTTTCAGGGCCTCTTCCAGGCTGGGCGTTACGATCACGCCCCCGGCTTTCCAGTCTGCCTGGCGGGTGATCACGATATTGGTCCTTCCCGCTAATGGCTTTCCCAGACTCTCGTACGTCTTTCTGCCCATGATCACCGGAAATCCCCAGGTGGTGTTCTTGAAGAATTTCATATCGTTGGGCAGGCTCCAGAGTAACTGGTTGTCTTTTCCAATTACATTGTTTTCAGAAGCAGCCACGGCAAATGAGATGATCATATATCCTTTCTGGTGAGTGATGAGCTGAATATAAGGCCAGCGAAACTACAATATTAATTTGGAAATTATATCGCAACAGGAGCCTTGATGCCCGGATGGCTCTGATAGTTCTCCAGACTGAAGTCTTCGAAGCTGAAACTGAAGAGATCCTTCACTTCTGGGTTCAGTTTCATCTGCGGCAGCGGGAATGGGGTCCTGGTCAGTTGCAATGCAGCCTGTTCACGGTGATTATTGTACAGGTGTACATCGCCGAAAGTATGCACAAAAGTGCCGGGCTCCATATCGCAGACCTGTGCAATCATCATGGTGAGTAATGCATAGGACGCTGTGTTGAAAGGCACGCCCAGGAAAACATCGGCAGAGCGCTGGTACAACTGGCAGCTCAGTTTAGGTTTGCCGCCATTCACTGCAGGCTCCACGTAAAACTGGAAAAGAGCATGACAGGGCATGAGCGCCATCTCAGGCAGTTCTGCCACATTCCAGGCGCTGACAATGATACGGCGACTATCAGGATTTGTTTTCAACTGTTTCAGAACGTCTTTGATCTGATCGAAGGTTTTGCCGTCAGCGCCGGCCCAGCTTCTCCATTGTTTGCCGTATACCGGACCGAGATCACCATTTTCATTGGCCCACTCGTCCCAGATACTCACGCCATGATCCTTGAGATATTTGATATTGGTATCCCCCTGGAGGAACCAAAGTAATTCGTAGATGATACTCTTGAGGTGCAATTTCTTGGTGGTCACCATGGGGAAGCCTTCACTGAGATCGAAACGCATCTGGTAACCAAAATAACTGGTAGTGCCGGTTCCCGTCCGGTCTGTTTTGGACACGCCTTTGTCCATGATCAGGCGCAGTAAGTCCAGGTATTGTTGCATAGGCGCAAGTTAATAAAAAATGGATTCCGTGAAATTTTTTACCTTTTGGGTGATCTTTGCCTGGTTTCTGGCACCAGTATATAAAACCCTGTGTTCATATGGCAACAATTTCAGAACAGGAAATGTTGAGGATCTACCGGGAAACCTTTCCCGCCGTGGCTTTGATGGTGCGCAACCTGGGTGGAAACCTGGAGTCTGCGAAGGACCTCTTTCATGATGCCCTCGTTATTTACTGCGAAAAGCAAAGCGCCGGCAGCCTGGAAATTAACGTTTCCGAAAGATCTTATCTCAAAGGCATTGTCCGCAACCTCTGGAACCGGCAATTCAGGAACCGCCTTTTCACCACTTCCCTCGATGAATCGGATGAGGAAGAAATGTATTACGAAGAGAACCGTCAGAGCGAATCCCTGCTTTCCACTTCCCTGCTCCGGTTCCTTCAGACAGCCGGGAAAAAATGCATGCAATTGCTGCAGGCCTATTATTACGATCAGCAAAACATGCAGGAGATATCTGAACAGTTCCATTTTTCTTCCGCCCGTTCCGCTACCGTGCAGAAATTTAAATGTCTCGAAAAATTAAGGGAACAATTAAAAACATCGGCCCTGTATGAGGAAAGCTTTGCATGATATGGAACAGGCCGAACGCTTCCTCCATCACCAAATGGATGAGGAAGAGAAGAAAGCATTTGCCGTGCGCCTGCTTACGGAACCTGATCTGCACGAACAGGTAACGCTGCAGCAATACAGTTATCGCCTGATCCGATACCAGGCGCGACAGGAAAAAAAGAAACAACTGGAAAAAATCCACCACACACTCATGCAGGACCCGCAATTCAAACAGATCCTGCACCAAATCTTCCCGTAACATGCCAATCATACCAACGGTCATAGACACCACCACGCGTGGCGCCTATGATATCTACAGCCTATTGCTGAAGGAAAGGATCATTTTTCTCGGCACTGCCATCGACGACAATGTGGCCAATCTCATTGTGGCCCAACTGCTGTACCTCGACAGTGAGAACCATCAACCCATCAGTTTGTACATCCACTCCCCCGGCGGCGTGATCTATGCCGGCTTTGCCATCTATGATACCATGAAGATTCTGAAGTCGCCCGTGAGCACCATTGCAGTGGGATTCAGCGGAAGCATGGGCACAGTTCTCCTCACTGCCGGATCGAAAGGCCAACGCTATGCCCTCCCTCACGCTACCGTGCACATGCATCCTGCCGGTGGCGGAGCACAGGGTTACACAGAAGATGTGCGCATCGCTTACCAGGAACAGGAAAGGTTACAGGACCAACTGTTTTATGTAATCGCTAAAAACACCGGTCATTCCTATGAAGAAATTGAATCGATGTACAGAAGGGACAAATTCATGAATGCTGAAGAAGCAAAAGAATATGGATTGATAGATGAGATACTGGGTGATGCGGAAGACCTTGCAGCCATCCGCAACCTGCAGAAATCCTTTTCTCCTGTCGGGTTCAGGAAACACGGAAAATGATTGCAGGAAATCATACTACGCTTTATCGCTGTTAATAACGGCTAGCAGTATACGATTCTCCGCAACCTTCGATATAACCTGTCCTCGATATTTTCAATCCATCACCGGTAATGTCAAAAGTGATGGATTCAGATGGCGCTGAACTGGTAACAGGTCTCAGCAACCTGATCTTTTTATTGCCAGAAACCTCATATTTAATAAAACCCAGATAAGTTGTGATATTCGACCTGAAACTTCCATCAGATCTAAAATCCACATAAAAACTATCCGCAGGGGCTGGTTCTGTTATATCCGGCCCCCGCCGGGATTGATCCATGTCTCCACCAGCCTCCATCTGCCATTGAGTGGCTGATTGTTCGATTTGCTACAGGCAAAAGCAATAAGCAATAACAGGCCAACTGCCAGGAAGGGTTTTCGCATACAGTCAATTTGAAAATTGACAGTGCCGTAATGCTTACAGTTGCTTCCCCTTTCCAAAAAAACGAAAAATTCCGCCTGAGCTGTACAAAATAAGAGCCGGAACGCCGATAATACAAAAACCTGCGCCAGGTACATTTGACCATGGCACAGGTTCGGGCTACTATATCAGGATCTTTTGTCCGGAGATCAGGTACAGAAAAAGAAAAAAGGATAAGGTGGAGAGTTGCCAGGATAAGGGCATCTTCATGTTCAGCAATCCTGGCGCAAAAAAGGATTGCGGGAACATGGGTTGGAGCGTTGCGGGGAAATAGATCAGGCTGTTTCCTTGGATTTTTCAGTCACCGCTTCCGCTGCCGGAATTTCCAATGGTAAAGGTTCCTGACCTTGCTGCCATTGCATCCAGCCGGCATTGAGGGACCGGGCCAGTTCACTATAGATGCGGACCAGCAGGTTGCTGCTGAGTTCCAGTTTGCTCTCAAGTTCTTTTGCTTTCTGTTGCTCTTTCAGCAGATCATCTCTCAAACCATCCATCACCTGCTGACGGGAGTCGATATCAGTGCGCAGCGTTTGATGCTCGTCCTGCATATTGCGGAGACTGCTTTCCAGCTGGTTCACCAGCAGTGTCTTTTCTTCTATCTGTTGCTGCTGCACCTGTTTTTCCTGCTGACTGATCTGCGCAGTAGCGCGCCACTCGATGGCTTCCTCACTGATCTTCGTTATTTCACTTTGCTTTTCTGTAAGCTCTTCTGATAATACCTGGATGCGGTACTCGAATGAGGCGCTTTTATCCTTCATCTCACGGAGATGGTTAGCTGCTTCATCGGCCTTTCTTTCCAGCTGATGAAAATTCTTTATCCGCTGTTCCAGTTGTTGCTGCAGGAAATCGACCTGCAGCTTTTTTTCCTGCGCCAGGTCCTGCAGGTACTCACCTTCTGTGAGCCTGTTCTTCAACAGGTTATTCTCTTCCTCGGTCTTTGCAAGCAGTTCTTCCAGCACAGTGATCCGCTGGGCATCGATAGAAACTGCATCGGATGGGATTTTGGATTTTGAAGCGGGAGCCTGCTGCTGAAGCGCAGCAAATTTATTTTGTAGTTTTTCATTTTCTGTTCGGAGTGCAGCAAGATCAGCCACCAGCTGATCTTTCTCCTGGCGGTGCTGGCCACCCAGCTCATCCACCTGCTGCGAGAAACAGGCTTGTAGTTTTTCGATCTCAGCTTTCGCATTCACTACGGCCTGCTCAGCATCACGCAACTGCTGCTGCAGTTTTTCCTTCTCTTGTGTTGAAAGTGGTTTTTCATCACCTTCATTGGAATGCTTGCCGTTATAGGCCTTGTTGCGGAGATCTTCATATTTGAATTCCAGCTCTTTGTAATCCTCTTTGAGAGTGGCATAATCTTCCTTATACCGGCGAACTTCAGCCTCATACTTTTTGAGCAGGGTGGTATTATCAGGATTGGAACTGGCAAGCCAATCAGGCAATGGCTCCGAAGAAACAGGACCAGTACCGGCGGAACTCCCTGCCAGCGCCAGTTTCCATTCGGAAGCATCGAGCAGCGGGTGGCCCGTGTCAGCCTCTGCAGGCTTTTTCCGGCGACGATAATGCAGATAGATAGTCATTCCTACGGCTACTACAGTTAATGGCACAGCAATCCATAACACAATTTGCAAAAACTGTTTGAACTCGTAGAGCGATACGAGCAGTAAGGACATCATCAGGTTGAAATTTTTTACGTAGAGTTATTCCATCATTCTTAGAGAGTCAGCGCCTTCTGTTCAGCCACTTCTTTTAAATGTTCGATACGGTGAGGGAGTAGAAACTGTCGTAAAAATTTTCGCAATAATGATACCAAAAATGAACAAAAACCTCATTTGCATGAGGTTTTATCCACATTCGCAAAAAAAGATCAGATAATGGTTTTCACAACACCGCCATCAGCACGCAGCGCTGCACCATTGGTGGCAGATGATAATGGACTGGCAACATACACGATCATATTCGCTATTTCCTCCACTGCTGTAAATCTTTGCAGCAATGATGTTGGGCGTGCATCGGTGAAGAAATTCTTCTCCACTTCCGCAACATTGGTATTCTGATCATTTGCAAGGTCCTGCATGAATGTACCCACACCTTCAGACATTGTAGGTCCCGGCAGCACGGCATTTACCGTTACCTTGCTGCCTTTCGTGTATTCTGCAAGGCCCCTGCTGATGGCCAGCTGTGCTGTTTTGCTCATACCATAATGTACCATCTCTTCGGGAATGAATATTGCTGATTCACTTGAAATGAAAATGATCCTGCCCCAGTTCTTTGCAAGCATGGGTTTGAGATAATGACGGCTCAGGCGAACACCACTCATTACATTGATCTCAAAAAAACGTAGCCAGTCCTCATCGGGGATCTCTGTAAATGGCTTTGGCTCGAAGATGGAAACATTATTGATCAGGATATCCACTTCAGGTAACTGCTTCAGCAAGGCATTCACTTCGTCCACTTTTCCAAAATCCGCTGCAATGCCTTCCACCTTTGATCCCGGCACTTTTGCTTTCAATTCCTCCACTGCCTTGTCAACCCTTTCCTGACTTCTTCCATTGATCACCACTTCAGCCCTTCCTGCAATAACAATGCAGCTGTGGCAAATCCGATCCCTGCTGTTGAACCGGTGATCAATGCTTTCTTTCCCTGTAATTGAAAATCCATAGAAAATATATTTGATGATACGGAAGATAACAGCCATCCGGTAAAATGGTTTACACTTTGTATCTGCGGCGGACATTGATGGCCAGCAATATTGCATAGGCCAGCCAGAGTGCTGACAGATGCACTACCTGCGGAATGGCCTGCCACAGATCGCCTCCCTGTTGTACTATAGTGGTGTAAGCTTGCAGAAAAGGTGTGGTAGGCAATAGCGAGCTCAATGCTTTTAGAAAGAAGGGCAGCTCCTCATAAGGCCAGGCATAACCTGTAATGAGAAAAAATGGATAAGTGGAAAATCCCATGAGCTGTACGGCCAGCAATGTGGTCTTGAACAAAGAGCCGAGCCAGAGCGCCATCGGGATCAGCGTGGCAATGAATAAACCGATCAGCAGCACGAGAGAAAAATAGTCTCCCCGTACCGGTAATTTAAGTATGGTGAAATTAACTGTAAGAAAGAACAATGCATAAATACCATAGAGAACGAAATAAAATGCGCCCTTCCCTGCAAAAGCAGTTGTAAAGCGGTTTCCCGCCAATTGATATAATTCGCCGAAGGTCCGCTCCTGCCTTTCCCTGGCCATACTGGCTGCCAGTCCGATCAATAATGTCTGTTGCAGGATCAGCATCAGCAGACCGGGTAACAGGTAAGCCCCATAACTGGTGCGCTCATTGAACAGGGGCCTGTAATCCAATGCCACGGGATTGGTTTCCTGCATGGCGATGGCTTCCGTCATCCCTTTTTTCTGAAAGTATTTCAGGCGGACGCCCGCACTAACGGTCATGCTCACCTGCGTTACAGCACCCAGGAGGTCGCTGGGTGGCAGAAACCTGCTCACGCTCACTGCCAGAACTATATTGGCCTGCTGCAATGCCATCACTTTTTCTTCCAGACCCTTCTGCAAATAAATATAGCCCTGCACTTCTTCCCTGTTCAGCATTTCCTGCGCCTGCTGCACATCTTTCGCTCCCACCACTTTTATTGCCTGTGTATTGTTGAATTGTTCCGTAAGCAGCCTGGATAAAGAGCTCTGATCATCGTCCACCACTGCCAGCGGCACATTCACTTCTTCTTTATCGATATAGATACTGCCGTAGAAGAATGCATAGAGGAGCGGCGCCAGCAGCAGTGTCAGCAACAGGCTATGGTCTGTGGCAATGGTCCGCACTTCGCGGGCCGCAATGGTCCAGCATCTTTTCAGGCCACTCATACGCCAAGGATTTTATTGCATTGCCGCTGCAATACCAGGATGGCAATGGGATAGGAAATTCCAATGAACACCAGCAATGCCGAAATCTCCGGCCTTGCATAGGAAAGCGGCAGGCTCATCGTGAACACTTTGATGAAGCCATCCAGGAACCAGCTATAAGGCAACAAATGCGAATAGAACTGATCATACCAGGGCATGCCCCATTTCGGGAACGTATAACCGCTGAATACGAATGCAGGCGATGTATAGAAGAGCCCTATATCTGTTGCCAGCATCGTATCCTTAACGATAGCAGAGACCATCACACCCAAACCGATACAGGCCAGTGCCATCAGGGAGTACAACACAAAGAAATTCCATCCTCCCAATCCATCGCCGATACTGAATGCAGGGAACACTACCCAGGCCATCAATATCCAGTTGATCCAGCTCACACTGAGATGCGCAATTGTTTTTCCGATAATGATATCCGATGCAGAACCTTTTGCCAGCAATACCAGCTCTTCCATACTGCGCGTAGTATATTCATAATTCAGCATCAGCACGGCCACCATGATGATCATCATCTGAATGGCTACTGTGATCAGCCCTGGCACCAGGTATTCGCGGTAATTGTAATCAGGATTGTACAATGAATAAGTAGACACAACAATCGGCTGCACCAGCGCCATCGCTTTGGAAGGATTCATTCCTTTCTTCACAAGCTTTTGCAATATCACGCCTGAACCACCGGTGAGCAATACCTGCGCAGCATCTTTATAAATGAGTTTGGCAGGCACCAGGTAGGCGGCATTGGTATAAAGCGTAACAGTAGTGGGTTTCCGGCTCTTGATATCCGATTCCATCCTCCGCGGGAAATGAACGGCGCCCATGATCTCGTTGCGACGCATAGCATCTTTCAGCTCATCGTAATTATTGATGCTCCGGGTGAAATGAATGGTCTCGGTTTGTTCCAGTAAGAAAATAAGCTGACGGGTTGCGGCGGAATTATCTTCATCATACACAGCCATCGGCAGATCATACACTTTTTGACCCTGGTAAATGCCGGCATACAGAAAGAACAGCAGCGGCGGCATCACCACCAGGGCCCAGTAATGCACTGGAAGCGAAAAGATCCGCTTCCATTCCCTGAATATGATTTTGACAATTACCGGCATGATACATTTTATGGCTTACCTGATCAGTTCGGCTGTCATTCCTGAACGCAGCCCCCTGATCTGATCTGCATTTTCGGGTTTGCATTCCACTGTGAATGTGCGGAGCTCAAACTGCCCCCTGTCGCGTGTAGGCACCCAGTTCGCAAATGTGAGGGTGGCGTTTATCTTACTAACGGTACCCTTCATTCGTTGCGGCGTGCAGCCGGGAATATCGAGTGTCACTTTCGCACCTTCGCTCAATCCTTTCATATCATCCTGCCTTACATTGAAACGGACAAAATAAGTGCCCTGTTCCTGGATGGTCATGATGGGATAGCCGATGGAGATGATCTCCCCTTCCTTCACGATCAATGTGGAGATGATGCCATCGTTGGGCGCAGTAATGCGTGTATTTTCCGAGATGGATTTGGTGAGCTCATAGGCCTGCTCAGCCTGTTTGAGAATGGCATTGGCGGCTGCGATCATTTCAGGTTGTGTTCCTTTTTGCAGCATCTCCCAGTTGAGCCTGGCGATCTCCATTTCCTTTTCTGCTGCCTGCATTTTGAATTGAATGATATCCCGCTCTTCGCCAGACACTACTTCCTTATTGTAGAGATTCTGGATCCGCTCAAACGTGGTCCTCGCAAGACTGTACTGGTCCTGCGCGATCTTGTACACATTATTGGAACTGGCCACCAGCTCGGGTCTCGGGCCTTTCTGCAAAAGACTGAGATTGCTTTGTGCCGCTTCGATGGCAGCCAGTGCCTGGTTGTTGATGGCATTGATCTCCTTGGTGCGGACAACGCCGAGCAATTGTCCCTTCTTCACGGTATCGCCGGAATGTACCAATAAGGTGTCCAGCTTTCCCGGAAATTCCGCCGCTACATCAGTGAATTCAGCATCCACCATTCCCAGCAATGCATTGGACGCAGGTTCAGCAGCTTTCCTGAACAGGAAATAAAGGGCGATACCCAGCACTATCACCGGGATCAGAACGGCCCAGTAGTTTTTAAAAAAATTAGACATAGGCAATTATTTCAGGTATGCGGTGATCCGGCTGGCAGATCCAGTTGCGTCCAGGTAATCTGCCAATGCCAGGTAATATCCCAGCACGGCGGTGTAATAGGCTTTGGTGATCTCTTCTTCCACCAGCAAGGATTCATTCACTTCACGTGGTGTACTCATCCTGTTGCGCATCCGTTCTTCCACCTGCTGTGTGGTGAGCGCTGCGGTAGAGCGCGCAGTATCCATGGCAGCGATATCATTCCTCAATGCACTCAGTCTGTTCTGCGCCACGCGCACGCGGGTTTGCAACAGTCCTTTTGTTTGATCGGCCGCAATCTTTGCTTCTTCCAGTAATTCTTTGGAGGCTTTCACCCGCTTGATGGTTTGCGTACCATTGAAGATGGTCCACTGCATTTCAACGCCCACCAGCCAGGGTGGGATCGTCAGCGGAAGATCTTTCTGATAAAGCTGAAGACTGCCGATAGCAAAAATATTCGGCAATGAAAATGATTTGCTGCCCTTGAGACTGGCCTGCGCAAGGTCCTGCTTGCTCTCGATAGCGAGATAAGCCGGATTGGCGGCCCAGAAGTCAGGGGAAAAAGATGGAAGTTCCGTTACAGGTTTATAAGGTAGTGTGTCCGTAATAGTTAGTATGGTATCGATGGGCATGTTGAGCAGTTTGTTGAGCTCTGCAAGAGCTGTCTGCTTTTCCAGTTCCTGGTTCTGTAACCTGCTCCTGGCAATGATCACAGCAGTGCTGGCCCAGTTGCGCTGGTAAGGCGGTAACAAATTCTGTTTCACCATTTCATTGGCATCATATTCGATCCTCGAAAAACTTTTGACGATCTGTTGCTGGCTTTGCAGGATATTGTTGAGATACATGATGCGCAGGTACTGCAAAGCGATCAGCAGTTCCACCTGTTGATTGGCCAGTTCGAGATTGTGACGGCCCGACTTCACTTCTGCCGCAGCCACATCCTGTACTGTTTTCAGCTTATTGCCCAGCCAGATGGGCTGCCTTACTCCCAGTGCAGCGGTGAAATATTGCTGCTTGCTGAGCGCCGGATTGTAATCAGGATAAAACGTATTGAGGATATTCTTTCCTCCATTGTAAATGATGTTCTGCGCATTCTGTGAAAGATCATTGCCGGTGATGGCCTTGTACACCTCATTGGCAGTGTTCACGGCTTGCCGGGAGGAGCCTTCCAGGATGCCATCTTTTACCTGTTGAAGATTTACTTCGAGAGGCTTACTGAGATAGTTGTAACCGGCCAGCAGATCGATCCTGGGAAGATAGGATTGCTTTTCTGCCTGCAGAGCGTACTCTCTTGCTTTCAGGGAGGCGCCGGCCTGTTTGATCAGTAAATTATTATTCCGCGCAAGCGTAAAACAATCTTCGAGGGAAATGTTTTGAGCGCCCGCGCGGAATAACATTCCCGTGAGGAACAAAATCGTTAGCGTTGTCAGGGCTTTCAACTGCATACGCAAAAATTTTTGTGCACTATTTACCAGGGATCACACCTTTCTTCACCATATCTGTAACCACCGTTTTGGTGAAGCCACTTGCCAGCGTTGCTGCATTGCCGGGGTCAAAAGACCGGGTCTGGGCAGAGTACTCGAGTCTGTCTTCCGATACATTGTACAGGTTCGCTTCCAGCACGTAATTGGTGGTATTGGTGTAATAGCCGGGTTCGTAAACGCGGTCGTACATCGTTCTCCAGGAGCGCCAGTAACGGCTGTAATATGTGAAGTACGGCGTGTAAGACACGCGGCCCGGTGTATAGTATTTTTCTTTTTCCTTATCCAGCAGGGTGAGAATAACGATCCCGTCATAACCATCACTTTTTACCTTGCTTACCACATCGGCATCAGACATTTTCTCAAAGGCTTTCGGGCCATAGGATTCGGAAGCGGTGATAGCATTTACATTATTCGCTTTTAATGAATTCACCATTGCTGCTTCCACATTGTCCCTGATAGATCTGTCTTTGTTTCCGGTCAAACCAACTACCAGTACTTTATTGTATTGTTTAAGGTTGGCATTTTCCGCTTTCCAGGAGCTCAGCAGTTCGGTACTGCTGCAGGAGGCAAGGGTGAGCATTACCATCAATGCGGCCATCCCTGTAAAAAACTGTTTCATATTGTTGTATTTAGATGAATAATGTTGTTCATATCATCATCTACAATATTGCTGCCATCCGCCTCAGAGTACATGCAACGGGGCTATAAATCCAAGAGATACCACCCCGGTATTATAGTTCTTTTGACCCAGCACGTCCTTCGCATATTGTGTGTAGTTGTATACCCGGCCAACATAGTTGGCAAAGAATTTCAGGTTGAGCTCCTTGAAGGGAAAATATTCCACGGTAGGAATAAAGCCCCATCCGGTACGCAGTTTCCTGTCTTTATCAGGATCAGGATTTCCTTTCCAGCTGGCCACATCCATGAAACCTACAAAGCTCAGGTTGAGTTTTGGAAGAACGAGATAATCCAGTTTCACCCAGTGGCTGAGATAGGCAACATCCTGTGCAGCAAACCTGTCGCCGCCCGTATCAGGCTTGAATCCTGTAACGATCCCTTTTCGATCCAACTCTTCCTTGCTGTATTTGAAATCATAGGCAAGCTGGAATCTTCCAAAATCCAGTTGATTACCCAACGCCAGGTAATGCATGTAATTACTGCGCGCCTCCTTGAAGATGCTGTAGCTCCAGATGGTCTGCCATTTGCCTCCGAACATCTTGCCTCTCCAATTGGCTACGCCGGCAAGCGGAAATCTTGATTCGGTAATACCGGGAATAGTTCCGTAGATCTCCTGGAAAGTACGTGTGCGGCTGTTCAGCGCCTGGAAACTGAATGAATGATTTTCACTTGCCTGAATGCCGATTCCCATACCCAGCAGGAAGTTGTCTGAGTTTTCGATGATATCTGAATACTCGTAGATATCGATCGGATTAAGATCGAATTCGATACCGCCCCAGTCTGCACAAAGCTTACCGATGGAAAAATTCAGCTTACCGGTTGCCTGCACCTGGATATAGGCAAGGTCTGTGGAACTGCTCATATTGTCTTCCGACTGTGGCATAGTATTCCTTGTATAGCGATCGCGGAAACGGAAGTAAACCTTGTCGTGGATCTTACCTTTTATCTCCAGCCTGAACTGGTTCATGATGAATCGCCCTCTTGTATATTCCCCATCAGCGAATTCATTACGGAGACTGCTCTGCATATTGGCGATCACATTGATATTGCTGAGCAGCTTCTGTTTGATCTCCGGTATCAGGGGCTTCTGGTAATAAAAGGTATCGATCTGCTTGGCCCCTTTTTCCTGCGCCCATGAGGTGATGCATAAGAACAGGAATAATAAGGCCGCTAAAAATTTTCTCATAGATTTTCCGATTTGGTTCTAACCAGGATCAGTATTCGAAAAAATATTGCTGCAATTGTTTCCTGTCTTTTGTTTTTGTAAGCCCGAGCATGAGGAGAATCCTTGCTTTCTGCGGACTGAGATTATCGCTCACCATGGTGCCGAGTTTTTCATCATCGGTTTCATCAAAGAGTGTAACGCGGCCGGTGAAAACACGGGATGATCTCACAATGCTCACACCTTTCTTCACTGCAGCCATCACGGCTTCGGTGTTGGCCTTATTGAGATTGCCGTTACCGAGGCCGCCGGTGATCACACCATCCACGCCATCGGCCACATAGGCATTGAGAGCAGTGGCCGGTGCATCACAGTAAAGTTCGGCTACTGCTACGCGTGGCAGTTTGGTAAGGCCTGAAATATCGAATGGCGTTTGTTTATTGGCTTTATGCACAGAGTTGAAATAGTAGATCACTTTTCCATCATACACCTGTCCGAGCGGGCCGCTGTTGGGAGCAGCAAATCCATTCACATGGGTGGTGCTTACTTTCTCTACATCGCGTGGGTCCCAGATGGATTCATTGAATACCAGCATCACTCCGCGGCCTTTTGAAAGCGGGCTGGCAGCCACTGTAACAGCATCATAGAGATTCTTCGGGCCGTCCGCGCTGATGGCGGTGGAAGGCCGCATGGAACCGGTCAGCACAACAGGATGATCGTACCGCACCGTCAGGTTGAGAAAGTACGCTGTTTCCTCCTGTGTATCGGTTCCATGGGTGATCACAATACCATCTGCTTCATTGTTCTTGAAGATCTCATTGATTCGTTTGTTCAGCTTGATCCAAATGTCTACTGTCATATCCTGGCTGCCTACATTGGACACCTGTTCGCCGGTAATGGTTGCCACTTTGTCTATTCCCGGCACTGCCGCAATCAGATCTTTCACCGGAAGTTCACCGGCTTTGTAAGCGGAGCGATCCGCAGAAGCCCCTGTTCCTGCAATCGTTCCGCCTGTGGCCAGTATCACCACTCGCGGTAATTTCTGTTGCTGTGCAAACAGGGTCTGTAGCAGCCCTGCAAAAACTAAAAGAAGAATGGTCTGTTTCATGGTCTTCCACTTTAAGTGAAGGGAGTAATGAATTTTGCCGGTAAGGCGGAAAGCTTAAGTAGTTCCATTCGCGATTTGTTCCGTCTTCCCGCCTGACCGGCAAGAAATGTTTTATGATGAATTATTTTTCTAATTTCCTTTCCATGCGTTTACATATTCCCGCATGATCTGTGTGATAGCCTTCCCGATCCTTGGATAATCAGTGGTATCGAGATTGGCGAGCGAAACACGAACAGACCATTCCGGGCCGTCGAACCCACCGCCATTCAGCAATACCACGCCGGTTTTTTCTGCCAGCCTGAAAAGAATGTCTACAGGTTCAAAATGACTGGTGAGCCATTTGGTGAATGCATCGCCATACACTTTGGTGGCCCAGATCCTGATATCGATCTCGGTATAGTAACCTGCGCTCATGGGATCGGTCACCAGCGGTATTTCCAGTTCTTTCCACAGGAGTTGCAGTCGCTTGCGAACCAGGTCCTGTGTCAGTTTCTTGTATTTGTCTCTTTTATCCAATAAGGCAAATCCTGCAAAAAGCAACATCTGTGTTTGTTGCGGAAGGGAAAGACCGGCAGTGTGGTTGAGTGCCACATCACGGCTATCTGCCACCAGCCTGTCTATAAAACTCAGCTTCTCCGGTTCCAGTGTGATACTGGAATAGCGTATCGTCAGCCTTGCCTTTTCATGGTCCGGCAGTTGCGCGATATTCTTATCAAAGATGTTTCGGTCGCTTACGGCAATCACGCCGAGACGCCAGCCGGTGCATCCGAAATATTTGGAGAAGGAATACACGCAGATAGTATTCTCCGGGATAACGGCCATGAGAGAACGAAATCCGGGAACGAAAGTGCCATACACATCATCCGTTACCACAATCAGGTTGGGATTGTGCTGTTTGATGATCTTCACTATCTTATTCAGACTACCCGGATGGATGGCCACGGAAGGCGGATTGCTGGGATTCACCACAAACAAAACTTTCACCGCGGGATCCTTCAGTTTTTCCAGCTCTTCATCAGGGTATTGCCAGGTATGCCTTCCATCTTTGTTCATTGACCTGGCAGCAATATTGACTACATTGAATTCGAATCTATCCAGCTTAGGGATCTCGATATATGGCGTGAAAGTGGGCACCATCAGCGCGATGCTGTCTCCTTTCTTCACCAGGAAATTCTGCTGAAGGGAATCGAACACATAGCACATGGCTGCTGTTCCACCTTCCACTGCAAACAACTTGAAAGGATTTTTCGGTTCGGTACGATCACACATTTCCTGCACGATATAATCGCGTACTACCGCTTCCATATGCGTGAGCATACGGTCAGGAACGGGATACTGATCACCGATAATACTTTCAGCAAGCTCATGTACCCAGTCGTCTGCATTGAACTTATGCTGTTTCAGTCCGTATTTGTACAGTCCTTTCAGCAGATCGATGCCGGGCGCTTTCTTATGACTGGTGAGAAATTTTTCGAATCTCCTGGCGATGCCTTTCTTTTCGGGAATACCTGCCAGGCCTCCGGCAAGATCCGCAATGCGGCGGCATTCCTGCAAGCCGAACAAACCGAGTGTAAAGAAAGCTTCACGCGGCGTGGTAGCGATCCAGTTAGGATTGCCACGACCTGCATTCAGCATCAGCGAAGAATTCTTTTTGCTCTCATCCTGCGCCAGGCTGATGAGTGTATTCTTCAACTCGAATGGACTAAGCTGTTCCAGCTTTCGTTCCTGCCTGCGTGTTGTTTTGATCTTTGAGAGAGTTGATGTAGCCATTGGATTATTTTTTTCCGGTGTACAATGGATCATTTCATGAGCAGCACAATCACTACGCCCCAGATGATGAGCAGGGTATTGCCTACTGCATACGTAACGGTGTAACCCAGTGCGGGCGTTTTACTGTCGAGCGCATCCTGGATAGCGCCGAGAGCGGCAGTAGTGGTGCGGGCGCCTGCAGTGCAACCAAGCGTGAGCGCAGGATGGAATTTGAACACATACCGTCCCAGCAGCACGCCTACCAAAAGAGGGCCCAGTGTTGAAATAGCTCCGACGAGGAACAGACTTATGCCAACCTGCTTGAATCCATCAACGAAACTGGGCCCGGTGGTTATACCTACTACAGCGATAAACATGTTAAGGCCCACATTATTCATCACCCAGAGCGCAGGCTCCGGGATCCTGCCGAATGTGGGATGCCGGGAACGTAGCCAGCCGAAGAAGAGACCTGCGATCAGTGCGCCGCCACTTGTACTCAGACTAAGCGGAACGCCACCGATATGAATGGTAAGCACACCGATCAATCCACCCACTACAATACCCAGCCCCACGAACATCATGTCTGTTTTGTTGGTGGGCCGGTCAGGGTAACCGATATGGATAGCCGCTTTATCTACAGCCTTTTTGGTGCCTACCAGTTCCAATACATCGCCCCTGTCTATTTGTGTGTCCGGAAGCACAGGCACGGGAATATCCGCGCGTTTGATGCTCCGGATGAATATGCCATGCATATAATCCTGCTGACGTAATTGTTTAACAGACATTCCTCCCACTCCTTTCCTGCTCACCAGCACGGGCAATACCTCTGCAGGAAAATGAAGCAAATCATCGTCCACCACCTCAGGCCCCAGCAGATGCGATTCCCCGGCAAATGCCTCCCGTCTGCCACTCAGCACCAGCTCATCACCTTTCTTCACTACCGTACCAGGTTGTACTTCTGTAACCTGCTTGCCTACACGAACACGCTCCACAAAAAGACGGCGGTTATTGTCCATTAAATATTTTTCCACTTCCTGTACAGTTCTGCCATTGCTGAACCAATCATTATCGATCTGGAAAGCGCGATAGCTGATCACGGGATTGGCAGGCATCATACCCGGATCACCCGATTCATCACCACTACCCATACTCGCTTCCAGTTCTTTGCTTTTTTGTCTGACAGCAGGAAGCCCACCCAGCAGCCTTGGCCCAACGCTGGCCAGGAACCAGGCGGAGCCTGCAGTTCCGAAGAGATAGGTTACGGCGTAACAAACAGGAATGGCATTGATCATACTGGTTTTCTCTTCCTGCGATATGCCCAATTGATTGATGGTATCGCTGGCCACACCGATCACGGCAGAGATGGTTTGAGCGCCTGCCAGCAAACCGGCTGTCTGCCCTGCATTGTAGCCCATCACTTTTCCGCAGAGCCAGGGAAATACAAGACAAAGCACACAAACAACGGCAGCGAAGATCATCTGCGGCACACCATCTTTTTTCAGGCCACGAAAGAATTGCGGGCCTACACTATAACCCACTGCAAACAGGAACATGAGAAAGAAAACTGATTTTACATTCGGGGAGATATCGATCTTCATCTGACCGATCAGCACACCCACCAGCAATACGGCTGTAACAGTTCCCAGTGAGAACTTACCGATCTTCAATGGTCCTATCGCAAAGCCTAATGCCAGTGTGAGAAAAATCGCCAGTTCCGGGTATTGTTGAAACACGTGTACAAACCATTGCATAAGGAAATATTTATGTTACAACAGCCAATGCGTTTGCAGATGGCTGAACTGAAGCAATCGTAACAAGAAACGGGAGTTACACAATAATCTAACGCCTATGCCAGACCGATAACCAAAACATATTGGAAGCAGCACAGACTTTCAGGGAATGAAACAGGACAATTATTAAACGCTAAGGCTTTGCGACTGCAGAACAGCAGTCATTTGTGAGCTAGACGGTAAAGGTTGGGGAAGGTTGAGCTAATACTTAAAAGTAGTGAATATTCTTATTCAAGTCATTAAAAATCAGGAAATATATTTTAGTGAACAGGTACAAACTTCAACAAACTTCCTTTCGTTGCAGAAAATACGATCAGGTCATCAATGGATTCCCTTATTAATTGCTTTCCAATATAAATGGCCACTCTCCTGCCTTTCCAGGGGTTATCCAATTTAAGTACAGCATTCGCCATTGCTTCTGCTTCAACAAACTCCACCTGTCCGTTAGCGAAAGACGAGCTCACCAGGAATCCCGACCTTGCGGCCAATTTGAAACTGGCCTTCCACTGTTCAGGCCAGGCAGGGAAAACCCGGATCACGGGGTCTTCGCCTGGTGCAGGCGGCAGGCTCTGGCAAAGCGCCAGCTGCAGGGCTTCCGCAGCCCTACCCAGTCTTTGCACACTGGTGGTTTGAGCACCTTCGCGCAGATCCATCCGGTTCCGCAAAGGAATTATCTCCGCTGTTCTCAACTGTGCAGGAATAAGATATTCTGTGGCCTCTTTCAATCCCAGGGTAATGCCTGCAACAGGCAGTTTCGATAACACAAATACTTTTGAATCTTTACCGATGCCCTGCGGATAATAATTGTGATAAGTATTGCGAGCAATGCGAAGCGTGGCAGGGTCCGGGTTCTGCAGGGTACAAAGATCGAAGAACCAGACAGGCATTGTATTGCCGTCCGGCCTGCGCCCGGCATTGCCCTGCTGCACTGGCGGGAGTGAGCCCACCCAGGCATTGCCTGCTTCATTCAGCGGTAACGGACTGAGGTGCTCCAGTACATTTTTCCATTCCCGCTGCAGGCCCTGATCAATTTTCAAAATCATTGCAGCCCTGATGGCCACCGGAAAGATGCCGCGCATTGAAGAGATCTCTTCTACTGTATTGTGCCCGTTCCAGATGGATTCATTATCGTTCACATGACGTATATGGAACAGGCCATCCTCCTCCTGCCGGAAATTGGGAAAGTTGCGATAGAATTCCGCCACGCCTTTCAGCATCGGATAGGCGAACTGTTTCAGAAACGCAGTATCCTGCGTATACTCGAACTGCATCCAGTACTGATATGCGATCTTTGCCCCGCGCGAAAAAATATGCGTGGTATGTCCGAAAGCGCCGCCGCCTTTATCGCCGGTATGCCAGATCCCGTTTTTCCATCCTTCATCTTTCTTCCAGTTCCATCGGCTGATGAAGGGTAGTAACGTATAGGAATAATCGATGAAATGTTGTGATCTGTCTTCCCATTTCTTTTTACACAAATACAGCTCGCGCATTTCCGCAGCAATATCTTCAGGCAGCGGTGGTGTTGGATCGAATCCGGTTACTTCGGGAATGAATACGCCTTTGCTGCCCCACTGTTGCTCTGCTGCCAGTTCATAGCTCCGGTAAGCATTGCTGTACATATTGAACATGGGCTGCAGGAGATCGGTATGATTGGTAGCGAACAATGCATTGTACAAACAGCTCTGATTGGCGCCCCAGTAGAGCCCGCCCCATTTACGTTCATCGCCGCCGGTTGTCCAGAGCATGCCATTGAACTTGGTGGGGTAACTGCCGCGGGAACTGGACGCCATCACATAGAGATAGTATTGGTAATGCTGTTGTATGAAATCAGCATCGCCATTGGCGCTGCTGCATTGAATGTATGACCTTTTCCAGAACTGGTGCCACCATGCACGATGTTCACGCAATAAAGTTTCATTCGAAATGGTGCGGGCTTGTTTGAGTATTTGAATGGCCTTTGCCGCTATATCCTCTGTAGAATCGAAACTGGCAGCAGTTGCTATCAACACACGGTTCCGGGCTGAGCCCCTCAATAACAACCTTACCACACCCTGCTCATCCTGCACAGCTTTTGCATGCGCGTCCGCCTGTATCGCCACTGCGGATGCGCAATAGTACTGGTCTTCCGTGAATTGCTGGGTGAGTACGATATAATCTCCCTGCACATACGCTTTGGATAAGGCACGATGATTGCCTCTGCGCATATCAGGTTTGCGGAGAGAAGACAAAACAACCTGAACGGGTAATTTAATTTTTCGGTTGTCCTTAACTGATACACTCATTACATCGCTGACTGCGCTGGTAAGAATGCTGGCATCCACGCCGCCTCCTTTCACCTGTACAGTGGCGTCATAAGCATCCAGGTGCTGGCTGAAACCGGTATTGGTGAACACCGCTGTTCCGAAATCGATGCTTACTGTGCCGGTTCCGTTACAATAATCCGTATGTCTTTCAAAGAAATTATGGGAAGATGAATTGTTGCCGAATACATCCACCCTGTTGAGCTGGAATTTCAATGCGGAAGGGATAGTCCAGACCAGGCTTCCCATGCGGCCGTTTCCGGTGGGCATGCCATCTTCACTCCTGCCAACTGGCGTTGCATAGTGAAGGTCCGATGCATTTACTATTTTCCGGTAATCAGTTTGAGCTGAAAGTTCAAAAGCACAGAGAAATACAAAAAGCAGTGGGATACATTTTATCATGGCGCCTGATTCTATTCCCAATTAACTGCATTAATCAGCAGACAGACGCCATGATATTGGCTTACTACTAAACAATCTTAACCCTTCACGATCAATTTTCAGGATACTGTTGTTTTTTACTGTAGTATTTGCGGGCCATTAACGCGATCGGCAGCCCGATCATGAACATCAGTATCACGATATTGATAGCGGCCCTCTCCCAGTTGAATGGTGCGGGCCTCAGCTTCGATAAGGGAATTACCAGGCCATTCATGATTGCCCAGGCCACGATCCCGTACAAACATCCCCAGAGCAGTGGATAACGTTGGAGAAATGGCAGATAGGGGAAAAGAAGAAAATAGACAGTGGCGAACATCAGGGCAAAACAATAATGGAACAGCAGTCCAACCAACCCCATACCTATACCGCCTTCGAATGCGGATCTACCAATGGCGCCGCTGGCAATTCCCTGCAGGATCCGCAATGGCTTGAACTCGCCGGACATGATCCCGTTCAGGGTTACAGCGGCAATGATATCCAGCGTTCCCGCTACCAATCCTGCCAGCAGAACTGCTTTGATCACGGACCTGCTGGCCATGTGAACAGGTGATGGTGTTGTAATGGTTGACATATCGAAGGGTTTCTCTAAAATTACCGTTTTACAGAAACGGATAAGACCGAAATCAACCAACAGCGGCCCTGCGCACACAGATAGCAGTTTCCGTTACCATTCAATCCTGCTCCAGCGCGCGCAGCACCAGCTCCTTGTAGCTCCTGCCGATGGGGATCAGTTTCCCTCCCACTTCCACGTCCGTTGCGGTAAATGCATCGATCTTGTCCTTCGCAACAATGAAACTGCGATGAACGCGCAGGAAATTATTCCTTGCAAGCAATTCCTCGATCTGTCCCAATTGGAATTTTGTGAGGATGGTCTTGCCTTTGGTAGTGATGCGGATATATTCTTTGAGGCTTTCGATATAGAGCATTTCATCGAGATAAACTTTCACTCTTTTCTTGCTCACGTTGAAGAAGAAATAAGTGCGTGCAGGAGTAGACGCTGCATTTTCCGCAGCGGGCGTCCTGGCATCCTGCTGTGCTTTCAGTTTGTTCACGGCCATGAGAAAACGGCTGAACTCGATCGGCTTCAGCAGGTAGTCCACCACGTTATGCTCATATCCCTGCAGCGCATATTCCTGATAGGCGGAAGTGATGATCACGGCTGGTGGATGTTTCAGCGATTTAAGAAAATCCAGCCCTTTGAGCTTGGGCAGATGGATATCGAGGAAAATAAGATCGATGGGCTCTTTCTGCAATGTTTCCAGTGCGTAGATGGCATCATCGCATACGCCCCTCAGTTGCAGGAATGGGATCTGCTGAACATAATCCTTCAGCACTTCGGCTGCCAGGGGCTCATCTTCCACTATGATACAACGCCAGGTTTGCATGATTGTTGAGATTAATGGTAAGATGTACTTTGAAAGTATTGGGTTGATTGTAAACGTCGAGTGTATGATGTGCATACATGAGCTCAAGCTGCCTGCGCACATTGCTGAGCCCGATGCTGTCGGTTACTTTGTCCTTGCCATTGTCTTCCTTGGTGTTTTCGATAGTAAAGGTAAGCATCCCTTTTTTCAGGGTCAGTGCAATATGCACATAGGAATCGAATCGCGTTTCGCTGACGCCGTGCTTGAAGGCATTTTCCACGAAAGGCAGCAATAGCAGCGGCGCCACCATTTGTGTTTCAGCATCCAGCTCTTTGTAAAATGTGATAGTGAGGCGATCGCTGTAGCGGATCTTTTCCAGTTCGAGATAATCATCCAGCATCCTGATCTCTTCAGTGAGCGGAATGAAATCCTTGTTGCTTTCGTAGAGCATGAAGCGAAGCAGTTTGGAAAGTTTCATCACTACATCAGGAGTATCTTCAGATTTTTTTCGCGCGAGTGCATAGATATTGTTGAGGGTATTGAAAAGAAAATGCGGATTGGTCTGGTTGCGGAGGTATTTCAATTCGGTTGCGTGCTTTTCGCGCAGTAATTTCTTTTCCCTGTCTTTCCCCGCCAGTTGAATGCGTCCCAGACGGATGGCCACGGCCACTCCGGCTGCAAAGCCTATGTCCATCACCGCTAGTAGAGTTCGACTGATATCTAGCAGTTTCTTTTGCGGAGCCAGATCATAGATGGCATAAGGGATCACATAATGATTGAAGATCACGCGGTATAGCAGTACAGCGAGTACGCACATCAACGCTGCCATTCCGATATTCTTTCGAAGGGAACCTTTCTCATTCAGCACGCGGTTCACGGTAACATACATGAGATAATAAGCCAGTAAAATCTTAGGAATGTTCAGCACCATGATGATGTGCAGCGATATCCACCATTGCTGCCATTGTGTGAATTTGTGCAGTAAAGGCTCCATCCAGACCATTTCCAGCAGGGTGGCCTGTAAAGTATAAACGAACCAGAAGCCGAAATGGAGGAAGAATCTTTTCATGTATCCTTAAAAATCGGAAAAAATATCCGGTGGTGCGAAAAAAACTACGGGAGCAGTATTGCATCTTACAAACAACAGGATTCGTGGAAAAATAGAAAAGAGAAATAGGCGTTCTTTCATTGACAGGCAAGCGCTTACAAGTCGAAACATATACAAAACCTGTCTTTCTGCCGGTAATAAAAAAATTGATATACCGGCAGAAAGACTGGCTAAGTACAAACAATATTAACCCTTGAACTTTGCTGGTGAGCTTTAAGCAGGCACTATTTCAACCTATAATCTTACTCTCAGTCCAAGGTTAGCACCCAGCCCACCAATATTGATATATGATTTCAGGTCGTTTGCCGGAGCATTATCATTCTTGTAATGTGTAACGGTACCGGTTGTGCCGGTAGGTGTATTGGAGTTCTGGTCAAGCGTGGTAACATAGTCGGTATTGCGTTCCGCCACACTTAGATCGCCAAGACCGCGGTTGATATCGCCGCCTACCTGCTGACCGGTATTGGTGTTGATGATCTTCGTGTTCTCGTTATAGGTAGTCACTTCTTTGTTCTTGCTCCGAACGGGAACATTCCTGTACTCTGCTTCCAGGAAAAGTCCCAGTTTTTCATTGATCTTGTACGTGCATCCGAGCGCGCCCTGAAATCCGATAGTTGGATTGGGATGGATCTCTTCTTTACGGTGAATGGCGGTCCTGGCTACAACAAAAGAAGGTTGACCGGCCACAGCGCTGGTTCTGCTGGCATCGGTCTCGATATAAAGCCTTCCCCAGACCGGCACCACAAATCCGAATCGTACATAAGGGTTGAATTTATCGTAGCCCGGGCTCAATACAATGCTGGGTGCGATATCAATGGCCTGCACATTGCCTTTCGATTCAATTCTTCCCACTTCTGTTTCTGTTCCCTGGATGGTGGTCACATTCCTGGTCATCAGGTTTTTCTTGCTGCTGAAATAGTTTGCAGTGAGCTCGATGGAGATATGTTTGTTGATCACATAACCACCGGTGATGCCACCGCGAACACCTTCACCATAAGAGCCGGTGAGTACTTTCTCGCGGATCTTGGTGGTGGCTCCGGTGCCGGGGTTTATGGCATCATGCTCATCGCGCGGAGGATATGGACCAACATCAGGGAATTGTCCGGGAGAAACACTGAAGAAGTAACCACCTGCTACTTTAATGTAAAAACCTTTACCCCATTGTGCATTGGATTGTGTAGACACGGCAATGGCTGCCATCGTTATCAGGAGAATACGGCGCATAAAAAATCGTTTGGTGAACAATAGGTAAGTTGAATGCAAAAATGCTGCCTCGCATTTTGCTGAATTACTACAGAGAAGGAGAATGGAGGTGAATATAAAGATAACGAAAAAAGGCAGATAGGGTTTGTGATAAGCTTTCACCATTGCAGCTGATACATAGAACTGCCGCATACGAAAAGGGTATGCGGCAGTTATTAGATATGAGAAAACTATTCTTTATTTTTCAAATCAGTACCCAGTCCGGTTATTTGCAAGTTGG
Organism: Pseudobacter ginsenosidimutans; assembly: GCF_007970185.1. Taxonomy (NCBI): domain Bacteria; kingdom Pseudomonadati; phylum Bacteroidota; class Chitinophagia; order Chitinophagales; family Chitinophagaceae; genus Pseudobacter; species Pseudobacter ginsenosidimutans. Next base: position 7,453,299 of record NZ_CP042431.1, read on the forward strand.
AATTTCTTTCCAACCTTCGGCGGGCTGTGTTTCAAAGGTTATACAGGGGCCTGGACGTGGAAATTTTCTTTCACTGTAATTACAATATTCGGGTTTTGAAGCTGAAATTTTTAAAAAGGCCAGCTCGCCTTTCTTAAAAAACCGGCAACATCACCGATCTCAAATTTGCATTCAGCTCATTCTTCTTAATCTGCTCTTCATCCTTAGTCTCAGCAAAAAAAAGTAATATTATTGTGTATACGATGGCTCCGAAAACAAGTATTAATCCGAGTAAATTCTTAATTATCGTTGAGTTCACCAGTTTATCGGTTTAGCATTGAACAGACCTTCTTTACTACTTAAACTTTGCTCATTTAATCCACACTCAGATTCTTCGCCTCCATTTGCTGATGCAATCTGATCAGCACATCACTCTTCGCTTCTTCCGATTTGAATACATCGGCACACCAGAAATAAGCTTTCACATCATAGCCGTTCTCATTCACTTTGGTGAACAGCACCTGCGGCTCCCTGTTCTCGAATACGAACTCAGAAGAACCGATGGCTTCCTTGATGGCAGAAGCCACCACTTCCATGTCCTTACTACCACTAACAGACAAATCCATTTCCAGCCTGATCTGGTTATTGGTAAGCGTATAGTTCACGATCTGCTGACTAAGAATATCACCATTGGGTATGATCACTTCTGCGCCATCGGCCGTCATGAGTGTACTGGAGCGAAGACCGATCTCGCGCACGCGACCAGTTTTATCCCCCACTTCCACCGAGTCTCCTATCTGTAACGGACGATCGAAGATGAGGATAATGCCCGACACAAAATTGTTCACGATATTCTGCAAGCCCAAACCGATACCAACACCCAATGCGCCCAACACAATGGTGATCTTATCAACCGGCACACCGGATGCGGCCACAGCCAGCAGGTAGCCCAGACAAAGCAGCACCAGCCTTGCGATCAGTAATCTTGATCGCTGGCTCTTGTTGTGCACCTCATCATCATTACCCGTATCGCCAAAGAAATAACCCACATATTTCTGTAACAGGTGTGCAATCCAGATGATCATGAAGAAAAGCAGCACACCACCAAGCGTGAAACTGGCATTGCCGATGCTTCGATCTCTGGAAAGGAAATCAGACAGCCCGTTGAGCACATTCGTATAGATATTAAGGTTAGTGGTGAATACGATCACCCACAATATGACCACAAGGAAGAGCAGCGGCTTGCGGAATCCGTTCAACACGGGCTCATAATCCAGCCTGGAGCTTACACCACGCTTCGCGCGGCTGGTAACGATCTGCAGCAGTATCGCTTCCATGGCGATCTTGCTGAACACGGCCAGTCCGATCGCTTGTGTGAAAGAGAAGATGGCTGTATTTCCGAGGATCTGCGCCAGCGAGAACCGGCCAGAGATATTACAGAGAATACTGAGTACATTCATCACATTGTGCAGGATGATCACGAAGCGGAGGAATCCTTTCAGCTGCAGATTATCCTTCATGCGTGTGAGGAACATCCAGCCGAAAAATACACTCAATCCATTCAGCAAGATCAGCCAGAGGCGAATGCCCAGACCAGGATCAGCCACATGGTGCATAAAGGAGAAACAAATGTACAGCACCACCATCGCCATCCAGTTCCAGAACAATTTGCGCGGCCATTTTTTCCAGCAGATGATACTGAGGATCACTAACAGCAGGAACTGCATGGATTCGATATAGGCAGAAGGCGCATGCAGATCAAACAGCGGTGCAATGGAGAACATGATGATGAAGGCCGAAACGATATACCCCGATGGCAGGTAATCGAATTCCATTTCCTTCAACGATTGCAACCCGTTCAGTTTTTTCAGTTTCCTGATATTGCGGAACATCCAAAGGAAAAAGATAAAACCGATCAGCAGCAGGAAAAGCCGTTTGTTACCACTGTCTTTGAAATAATATCTAAGCGCCTTCCGTTCTCCATCATACACTTTATCGAAGGATGATTTGGCGTAAGCTGATAAATGAGTGGTATCGCTTTCCCAGAGATAATTGTATTCTTTTCCAAAAATGCGCGCAGCAGAAGTATCCAGCAGGCTTTCCACTTTTTCCAGCAATTGTGTGGCAGTGATGGCATGAGAAGAGGTCTTGGTCTGCAGCATGTTCACTGTGGCCAGGCTCTCTTTCAAATGTGTGGTGCTTTTTCGCCAGTTCTGGCGCATGTCTTTCAGTTGTGCACTGAATTGCTGCCGCATGGCGGTATCGCGGTACAATTGACGCAGCACTGTGTCCTGACGGAAGGTTTTCAGGCTGCTGCGGAGATCATTGAGCCTGTGTTCGGTGCTGTCAAGCAATTCCCGGTGGTCTTTTGCTTCGCGCTGGATATTCATCAGGAGTGTGCGGAACACCTGGAGATTGCGGAGATTGAGAGCGCTGGCGTTATTGAGTACATTGTCTTTGAGCACGGCCAGGACGGAATCATTGTCTGCCTGTCTTTCTATGATCAATTGAACGCCGAGGCCCAGCTCACTTTTGTTGTCCACGTTATCGAGCATCACATAGTTCTTCTCGATAGCCAGCTGAAAATCGCTGCTGGTGAGTTTGGCGGAGTCGGCAAAGAGTTCATTGAAGCCGCGTTGCCTGCGGGCGGTGTCTGTCCGGTTATTGGTGGTATCCCGGAACTGACGTGATGAATCGGGCAGATTACGCTGAATGCGCGCGGAATCCTGCGCAAAGCTGGTCAGGGTAAAAAGATGAAGGATACAGATCAGTATCAGAGGGTTTTTCATGTTGCGTATTTTGCTTTGCTAAACTATAAAAAGAAAACGATAAAATGCAGGGTGCCGGCAGACGCCCGCTTCCCCGCCATAGTCCGATTATGCCGTTACCTGTTTTTTAGGTAAATTGATAAGGTTCCTCAACCAAAACACTGATCAGAAAAACACAATGATGTTTTCGCTGAAATACACGTTGCTGCTAATCGCCATTCTTTTGGGCATCCCTGCTATATCCCAGTACGAGCAATACACTTTTTCCCGGATCGATGTAAGCGCCGGCCTTTCCAATAACCAGGTGAACAGCATCCTCAAAGACAAATACGGATTCCTCTGGTTCGGAACCATGAGCGGCCTCAACCGTTATGATGGCTATTCCATCAAAACCTTCAGGAAAGGTCTCGACAGCAATTCGCTGGCCGACAATTACGTCAGCACCATCTGGGAATGCCCCGGCAACAAACTCTGGATCACTGCCCGCCCGGACGTTAGCATCATAGATCTTTACAACGAAAAGATCAGCCGGAATACAGAACAATACCTCCGTTCACTATACCTGCCAACAGGCAGCATTACATTGATCAAAAAAGACAGGAACAATAATTTCTGGTTCATCTACGCCAACAAAGGCGTGTACATGGTGAACCCCGGCAAAACACCAGTGTTTTACGACAGCTCCGAAGGCAAACGCAGCATCGCTTCCAACGATATCACCGGAATGGCGGAAGACCGGCAGGGCGCCATCTGGCTGGTGCACCGCAACGGCATACTGAACAGGATCGATCCCGTATCCGCAACCGTCACCGCCACCATCGATCAACTCAAAAAAGCGAATAATGGAAATTACAACTGGAGCATTTTCATAGATCGCGACAATGATATCTGGGCCAATACAGGAGACCCCAGAGGCTTATTTTATTACAATCATCAAAACATCATCCAGTTCAACGAGAACAATGCACAACACCGTCTCAATACCAACCTCATTATGGGCGTGGCGCAGGACAATAATGGAATGATCTGGGTAGCCACAGACCATGGCGGCATCAATCTCATCAACAAGCAAAAACAATTCTCCATTCAATACCTGCTCAATGATCCCGAGAACAACAAGAGCATTGGCCAGAACAGCATCAATTCTTTATACAAAGACAATCATGGCATCATCTGGATCGGCACCTACAAACAGGGCATCAGTTATTTTGATGAGAACGTGGGCAAGTTTGCGCATTACAAGCACCGCGCCACCGATCCGCATAGCCTGCAATACGATGATGTGAACCGGTTTGTGGAAGACAAAAAGGGTAATATCTGGATCGGCACCAATGGCGGCGGCCTCATCCACTTCAACAGACAGAACAATAAATTCACGCAGTACCTTCACAACCCATCGGATCCGGGCAGTATCAGTAACAATGTGATCGTGAGCCTTTGTATCGATCATGAACAAACGCTATGGATAGGCACCTATCTCGGTGGCCTCAACAGTTTCGACGGAAAGAAATTCATCCGCTACCGCCACAATGATTCCATTCCTGAAAGCCTCTCCGAAGACCGCGTCTGGGAAATACTCGAAGACTCCCGAAACAATCTCTGGATCGGAACACTCGGCAAGGGACTTGACATACTCGACAGAAAAACAGGAAAGTTCTCCCATTTCCGAAGCAAGGACACCGGCACTTCGGCTCTCCGTTCAGGTTTTATCATGGCGTTAATGGAAGACAAAAAAGGAAATCTCTGGATCGGTACCGCAGAAGGAATCGATGTATACGATCCACACACCAATCTCATCACGCACTACGGACAAAATATTCCGCCCAAAGGGCTCAGCAATTTCAATGTGCTTTCATTGCTGGAAGATGGCAATGGAAAGATCTGGATCGGCACCCGCGAAGGCCTGAATTATTTCGATCCTGAGAAAAATACCTTCAAACATTTCTACCGCGAAGATGGCCTTGCAGACAATACCATCCTCACCATTTTGCAGGATGATCACAACAGTCTCTGGATCACAACGCCCAACGGTCTCAGCAACATTCTGCTGAACAAAGAAACCGGCGGAGGGAATATCATTGCCAGCATTCGCAACTATGAAGAAGTGAGTAATCTGCAGGGAAAAGAGTTCAATGAGAACGCAGCTTTGAAAACAAGGTCAGGCGACCTGATCATCGGCGGCCCCAACGGATTCAACATCATCAATGCGGATTTTAAAGACAAGCAGCAACCCGCTCCCGAACTGGTGTTCACCAATTTTCAGGTATTCAACAGGAATATCGCTGCCGGCGATACCCTCAATAACCGCGTGGTATTGACCAACGCCATCAACGCCACCAGTGAGATCAAGCTCAGGTTCAATGAGAACGTTTTCTCCATCGAATTTGCCGCGCTCAACTTCTCCCATTCAGCCGCCAATAAATATGCTTACAAGCTCGAAGGATTCAATGATGAATGGCTGTACACAGACGGTCATCAACGCAAAACTACTTACACCAACCTCGATCCCGGCTCTTATGTGTTCAAGGTAAAAGCCATGACCAACGAAGGCACCTGGAGCAGTGAAAAAGAATTGCACATAGTGATACAGCCTCCTTTCTGGCGAACGCCGCTGGCCATCATCCTCTATGTGCTGGCCACAGCAGGAATTCTATTTTTGGCACGCAGGATCATCGTGGAGCGCACACGCATGAAATACGAAGTGGAACAGCAACGCAGGGAAGCAGACCGTATGCATGCCATCGATAACATGAAAACGAAATTCTTCACCAATGTAAGTCATGAGTTCAGAACGCCGCTGAGCCTGATCCTCTCTCCGCTGGACAAGATCCTCAAACAATCCCATGACCCCGCACAGAGATCACAGCTGCAGCTCATCCACCGCAATGCCAAACGACTGCTGCAACTGATCAACCAGCTGCTCGACTTCAGAAAGATGGAAGTGCAGCAGTTTGTACTGCATCCTGGCTTTCATGATATTGTGGCTTTCTGCAAAGACATCAGTCAATCGTTCTCCGATATCGCCGAACAGAAGAATATCCGTTTTTCCATTTACAGTGATAGTGAAAAACTGGAAACCTGGTTCGATAAGGACAAACTGGAAAAAATACTGTTCAACTTATTATCTAACGCCTTCAAATACACGCCACAGAATGGAGAGATTGGTATCAGCTTCGAACATACGAAAGACAGCTTCCTGATAAAAGTCAAAGACAGTGGTATCGGCATTCCGCCCGAACAGCATGAGAAGATCTTCGAACGGTTCTTCCAGCTGGATGTTCCTGAAAGTATGCTCAATCACGGCAGTGGCATCGGACTTGCCATCACCAAAGAGTTCGTGCGCCTCCATGGAGGTACGGTTCAGGTAGACAGTGAGCCCGATAAAGGCACCTGCTTTCTCGTTTCCCTTCCCCTGAAAACCGCCGGCGAAGTGAATGGCATCCATCCGGAAACCATTCCTGTTCCAGAAACTATCGTCAATACGGAACCATTGGTAAATGGCGTTCCTGCAGACAAACCCGGTGCCGCTACCATATTAGTTGTGGAAGACAATGAAGATTTCCGTTTCTATCTCAAAGACAATCTCAAGTCAAAATACAATGTGATCGAAGCGGTGGATGGCCGGGACGGCTGGCAGAAGGTGAAACAATTTATGCCTCAGCTGGTGGTGAGCGATATCATGATGCCGAACCTCAACGGTATCGAACTGAGCCGGAGGATCAAGAACGATCCCCGTACTGCCCGCATCCCCATCATCCTGCTCACCGCCATGGACAATGAGGAAGCACAGCTGGAAGGATACAAATCAGGCATCAATGATTATATCTCCAAACCCTTCACATTCGGGATACTGGAAACCCGGATCAGGAATATCCTTTCCCAGCATCAAAAAATGGAAAAGAATATTCTGGGAAAAATGGAAGTGAGTCCGCAACAACCCGCTATCAGCTCTGCCGATGAGCAGTTCATGAAAATGGCGGTGGAGGCTGTGGAAAAGAACCTGGCCAATGCCGACTATTCCGTGGGTGATCTGAGCCGCGACCTCTGCATGAGCCGGGTGGCCGCCTACAAGAAGCTGCTTGCGCTTACCCGCAAAACACCGGTGGAATTCATCCGGAACATGCGATTACAGCGCGCCGCCCAGTTATTATCCAGGAGCCAGCTCTCCGTTTCCGAAGTGGCTTATGAAGTTGGATTCAATAACCCAAAAAACTTTTCGAAATATTTCAAACAGGAATTTGATATTTTGCCATCCCAATACCAGAAAAACAGTACGAACAACTGATACTATTTTAGCCCGGCATCGCCCCTGCCGCCATTCAGTTAACATTTGATACCCCAATCGTGAACGATTGGCCCCCCTTCTACAGTGCGCGAGCAATTAGATTTGTATTCGTTAACAACAAAATCAAACTGCTTGTCATGCTGAGAAAAAAATTCCTCGCATTCAGCTTTGTGCTATTCAACCTGGTGGCCTCCGCCTGCCCTGCCACCTCCTCCTTTGTGATCACTTCAGATGGCGTGATCGTTTACCCGGACGCAGACTATGCACTCAATACCCAGGCAGTACAGATCCAGGTGATTGCGGACAATATCATTCATGTTACGGCAAGTCCTGATAAATCACAGACAGGCTTCACCAGCCTCAGCGTGATCCCGCTTTCCTACCGTCCCGACTGGAAGACAACCTCCACCAAAGAGAAAGTGACCATCAAAACCAAACTGCTCACCGTTGAAGTGGTCCTGCAAACCGGTACTGTTTCCTTTTTCGATAATAATGGAAAAAAGATCCTCGCCGAAAAAGGGATCGGTGGCCGCCGCTTCAGGCCCGTTGCATTTGAAGGACAAAGATCCTGGAACATCACCCAGGTATTTGAAACAAATGAAGCAGACGCCCTCTATGGCCTCGGCCAGCACCAGGATGGTCTCTTCAACTACAACGGACAGCAGGTAAAGCTTTTTCAGAACAATACCGAAGTGGCCATTCCCTTCCTGCTCAGCAACAAGAACTATGGTATCCTCTGGGATAACTATTCCATCACAACTATCGGCGATATCCGCCCGTATCATCAGCTCTCCTCCTTCAGGTTATTCTCGAAGAATGGCGACAATGGCTGGCTCACCGCCACCTATTACAAAGACAGGGAAGGAATGATACCACAGCTCACCCGGGCCGAGACCTCCATCGATATTCCTTATCTCGATGATTACAAACATGTGCTCCCCGCAGGTTTCGTTGCCTCCAAAGGTTCCGTTACCTGGGAAGGAAGCATCGCATCGGATTTCAACGGACTCCATAATATCCGCATGACCTATGGCGGTTATATCAAAATATGGATCGATGGAAAACAGGTATTGAACAAATGGAGAAGAAGCTGGAACCCCGCACCCGCTGTGTTCGGCATCGATATGGAAGCAGGAAAGAAATACCCCATCCGTATCGAATGGATACCCGAAGCCACGGAAGTATACCTCACCTTCAAATGGATAGAACCATTACCAATAACCGAAAAGAACGATTTTGCTTTTTCCTCCGAAGCCGGCAAACAGCTCAATTACTATTTCGTACACGGAAAGGATATGGATGAAGTGATCAGCGGTTACAGGACCATCACTGGTAAAGCATCACTGGTGCCCAGGTGGGCTCTAGGATTCTGGCAAAGCCGTGAACGCTACAAAACACAGGATGAAGTGATCAATACAGTAAAAGAATTCAGGGACAGAAAGATCCCGCTCGACAATATCGTGCTCGACTGGAATTACTGGAAGGAGAACGATTGGGGCAGCCAGGATTTCGATACTGCCCGCTTTCCAAATCCCGACAGCATGATCGGCATCCTGCACAACAAATACCATACAAGGTTCATGATCTCCGTTTGGCCCAAGATCTATGAAGGCATCGATGTATACAAACAGTTCGATGCCAAAGGATGGCTGTACAAACGCAATATCGCAGACCGCATGCGCGACTGGATCGGTGAAGGCTATACCAGCACTTTCTATGACGCCTTCAATGAAGACGCGCGCAATGCCTTCTGGGACCTCATCCACAAAAAGCTCTATGTGAAAGGCGTGGACGCCTGGTGGATGGATGCCAGTGAGCCCGATATCCATTCCAATGTAACACCGGAAAAAAGAAAGGAGCAAATGATCGCTCCCGCTTCACCATATATCTCCGCCGAATACCTCAACGCTTACCCATTGCAAAATGCCAAAGGCATCTATGAAGGACAGCGCGCCGCCGAGCCCAACAAGCGCGTATTCATCCTCACCCGTTCCGGCTATGCAGGCTCCCAGCGATACGGCGCCACCATCTGGAGCGGAGATATTGGCGCAAGATGGGACGATATGAAGAATCAGATCGCGGCAGGCCTCAACTTCTCCATGAGCGGGCTCCCCTACTGGTCCATGGACATCGGAGGCTTCATGGTGGAAGACCGTTACCAACGGGAACAAATGACCGAAAAAGATCAGGAAGAATGGCGGGAAATGCTCACACGCTGGTACCAGTTCGGTAGCTTTACACCTGTGTTCCGTGCGCATGGACAATTTCCTTATCGCGAGATCTGGAACATCGCACCCAGTGATCACCCCGCTTACAAAAGCATCCTGTACTACCAACAACTGCGCTACAGGCTGCTGCCCTATATCTATTCCATTGCCGGAAGAACTTACCATCATGACTATACGATCATGCGCGGCCTTCCTATGGATTTTACTTCTGATTCAATGGTGCTGTCTATCGGCGATCAGTATATGTTCGGTCCCAGCCTCCTGATCAGTCCTGTGTACAGCTATCAGCAAAACAGCCGTCAGCTCTACCTGCCCAATACCAATGGCTGGTACGATCTCTATACCGGGAAACATCATACAGGCGGACAGCAGATCACTGCCGAAGCACCATACGGAAAGATACCCGTATTTGTGAAATCCGGTTCCATCCTGCCTTTCGGGCCGGATCTGCAATACACCGATGAGAAACCTGCAGACACCGTTACATTATTCGTTTATACCGGAAAGGATGCAAGCTTCACGCTGTATGAAGACGAGAATATCAACAACAATTACGAAAAAGGGATCTGCTCCAATATCGATATCAACTGGAATGAAAGCGCCGGAACACTCACCATCGGTGAACGCAAGGGGCAATTCAAAGGCATGAGAGAAAAGAGGATATTCAGGCCCGTATTCATCTCACCAGGTAAACCTACCGGCATCGATCAACCGAAACCAAAAACAAAGGATATACGCTACAACGGAAATGCTGTCACCATTAAACCAACATAAAACCGAACCGCTTTTCATTTAAAAACTGCCAACCGCTTCTATATGAAAAAATCTGACAAACTGCTGAGAGCATCCTCGGCCTGGATGCTGCTTGTCTTCCTATTGACCAGTATAGCGCTACAGGCCCAGACCTCCCGCATCCAGGGAAGGGTGCTGTCGAAGACCAATTCCACTCCGCTTGAAGGCGTTACTGTTAACGTCAAAGGGACCAATACCACTACTCTCACCGATGCAGACGGGCGATTCACGGTAGATGCCAGATCAGGCGATCTGCTGGCCATCTCCTTTGTTGGGCATCGTCCTGTTGAAGTAAAGATCACTGAAGCCGCTTCCTACGAAGTATTGCTGGAGGAAAATATCAGTCAGCTTGACGATATCGTAGTGATCGGTTATGGAACGCAGAAAAAGAAACTCGTTACCGGCGCCAACCTGCAGGTGAAAGGTACAGACATCCAGAAACAAAACACCACCAATGCTTTGCAGGCATTGCAGGGACAGGCACCCGGCGTGCAGATCACCAGCACATCAGGACAACCAGGCGCAGGCATGAACGTGATCATACGCGGTAAGGGAACCATCGGTAATTTCGGGCCGCTCTATGTGGTGGACGGCGTGAATACCGGCGATATCTCTTACCTCAACCCCGCCGATATAGAAAGTATCGATGTGCTCAAAGACGCTGCATCAGCCGCCATCTACGGCTCACAGGGCGCCAATGGCGTTATTCTCATCACCACCAAATCCGGCAGGAACAGTCCGCGCCCCGCCGTTACCTACGATGGATTCTTCGGTATTCAGAACCCTGAACGCAAAGCCAAACTCCTGAATGCAAAGGAATATGCTACCATCATGAATGAAGCAGCAGTGAACTCCGGCAAACAACCTTACTTCACCCAGGAGCAGATCAGCAACTTACCCGTGAACACCAACTGGATGGACGAAATGTTTGTGAAAGATGCCGCCACGCAAAACCATGTGGTGGGTGTTACCGGAGGCAATAACGCTTCCGTATACTCGATGAGCATCGGTTATACGGCACAGGAAGGAATGGTGGGAGGCAAAAGCCTTTCCAATTACGAACGCTACAGTCTGCGACTGAATTCCGAGCACAGCCTTTACCAGAAGATCATCAGGATAGGACAGCATCTGACTTTCAATTACGAGAAAAGCATTGGTATCGGTGTGGGCAATATCTATAACAATACCCTGCGCAATGCATTTGGTGTTAGTCCATTTGTGCCGATGTATGATTCTGTCGGGAAATTCTGGGACAACAGCAATTCCACCTGGAACAACGGCGAAGCCAATCCCTATGCGCTGATGCATTACACCAACCAGCGCCGCAACAATAACCAGCGCGTTTTCGGTGATATATACCTGGTAGTGGAGCCCATAAAAGGGCTTCGTTACAGATCCGCGCTTGGCCTCAACTACACCGCTTACGAAGGAAGATCATACAGTCCGATCTATAAACTTTCAGTTTACAACTTCAATGATTTTACCCGCGCCGCACAAAACATGAGCCGCGGAAGAACCCTGCAATTCGATAACCAGCTCAACTATTCCAGGAATATCAAAGGCGGACATTTTGTGGAAGCGATGGTGGGCACTTCTGCCATCAAAACACAGAATGCCGGCATGTACGGTCAGAACCGCGACCTGATCCTGGCTGATCTCCGGTATGCCTGGCTCACCAATGCCACCAATACCGATGGCGCCAATATCTCGCTCAATGGCGCACCCTATGAAGAAGCGCTGCTCTCTTACTATGGTAGATTGCAATACAATTTCAATGAGAAATTTCTCTTCAACGCTACCATTCGCGCTGATGCTTCTTCCAAATTTGCAGATGGACATCGATGGGGTTATTTCCCATCTTTCTCTGCAGGCTGGATCGCCAGCAATGAAAGTTTTCTGCAATCATCTTCATGGCTCAATTTCCTGAAACTCCGCGCCAGCTGGGGACAGGTAGGTAACCAGGCCGTTGATGGCAACCAGTATGTTACTCCTATCATCTTTGCCAATACCAATTATATTTTCGGAAATGTGGAAGGCATCAATACGCCCGGCGCTTACCCGGGACGGTTATCCAATCCCGCCATACACTGGGAAACCGGTGAACAGACCAATGTGGGTATCGATGCCACTGTGATGAAAAACCTCAATATCAATTTCGATTTTTACATCAAGGATACGCGCGACTGGCTCATCAGGGCTCCGGTGCTGGCCACTGCCGGCGCAGAAGCACCCGTGATCAATGGAGGTACTGTTCGCAATACCGGCGTGGAGTTGGGACTCAACTGGCGCGGCAAAGTTGGGGAACTTAGTTATACTCTCAATCTGAACGGAGCATACAACAAGAACAAGATCGGTAAGATCCCCACACAGGATGGTATCGTTCACGGCAATACCAATACGCTGTATGCAAACTCCCTTGAATTCTACCGCGCACAGGATGGCTATCCCGTAGGCGTTTTCTGGGGATTGAAAACGAATGGCATTTTCCAGTCCGAAGCAGAGCTGGCCGCACACAATAAAAACGGAACAATGATCCAGCCCAATGCACAGCCCGGCGATGTGCGTTATGTTGATATCAACAATGATGGCGTGATCAATGAGAACGACCGCAGTATGATCGGCGATCCAAACCCGGACCTCACCTATGGTTTCGGTATCACAGCGGAATACAAGGGATTCGATCTGATCATACAGGCCAATGGCGTAGCCGGCAATCAGCTGGTACAGTCATGGCGCAATCAATCGGATGCCAAAGCCAATTACTCCACTGCCATTCTTGATCGCTGGCATGGGCCCGGCTCTTCCAACAGGATACCACGCGTTACAGAAGACAACAGGAACTGGACACAGTTCTCCGATCTCTATATCCATGATGGCGATTTCCTCCGCATCAGCAACATCTCTGTCGGATACGATTTCGCCCGCATCGCTAAAAAATCCTTCCTCAGCAAACTGCGCATCTACGCAGCCGCACTCAATGCCATCACCTTTACCAAATATGAAGGCATGGACCCCGAGATCGGTTACGGAGAAGGGTTCTCTTCGGGTGTTGATCTGGGTTATTATCCCAGACCCCGGATATTGATGATCGGTGCAAACTTTAAGTTCTAAGCTCAACTGTTTCAATTATGAAAAAGATTCAACTCTATACATTGCTGTTGGTGCTGATACTTTCAGGCTGCACCAAAACATTCCTCGAAGTGGAAGATGTTACTTCCGTTACCGAGCAGAATTATTACAAGACTCCTGAAGACGCTTACAAAGCGCTGGTAGGCTGCTACGACGGCTTACAACAGGTTTGGAAAGATGGCATCGCTTTACCAGTGGCCGCAGAAGTAATGGCCGACAATACTTTCGGCGGCACCGGAAACTCAGACGGATTCGGTTACCAGATGATGGACGAATTTGATAAACTCCGCTCCCCTGCCGATCAGAATCTTTTTAATCCCAACTGGATCAATTACTATCATGCGCTCTACCGCTGCAATATGCTGCTGAGCAAAATGGATCAGATCGATTGGGCAAACTCCGAATCACTCCGGCCTGTATACGAATCCGAAGCCAGGTTCCTCCGCGCTTATCTATATTTCGATATGACTCGCCTGTGGGGCAGCGTTCCGCTCATAACGGTACCAACAAACGAAAATGTGCCGCAGGCAAGTCCTGATGATATCTACAAACAAATTGCGGAAGACCTGGAATTTGCTGCACAGAATCTTCCCGCAACCAAATACACATCACAGTCGCCTGCTACTTATGGCCGCGTTACCAAATGGGCTGCCGAAGCCCTGATCGGAAGAGTTTTCCTTTTTTACACTGGCTATTATGGTAAAACTGATCTCGCAGGAGTGGTTACCAAAGCAGAAGCCACTACCTGGCTCGTGGATGTGATCAACAACGGAGGATTTGGGCTGGTAAGCAATTTCGCTGATCTCTGGCCCGCAGCTTCCGTAACCACATATGCAGGAGAAGACAATAAAGAAACTGTCTTCGCAATCAAATACACTTTCACCAGCGATTACGATGGCAATACCGATGGCAACCACTGGCTGGTGATGTACGGCCTCCGTGATCAGTTCTCCACTCCCTACGGTAATGGCTGGGGTGGCGGCACTGTCAACCCGAAACTCTGGAATGCATACCAGGCAACTGATACAAGAAGAGAAGCCAGTATCATTTCCATCGTTGATGAAGAGATTGATTTCAAGATGAAAGGAAATCAGCGTGAGTACACAGGTTACTATGTGAAGAAATATACGCCCACTTGTGATGAGGATGGTAACAGCATCGCCGTGAACAAAGGTGGCGCCAATTTCATGGTGGGTCAGTTCCAGGATTATGTGAGCATCCGTTATGCAGATGTATTGCTGATGGCTGCCGAGCTTGGAGCTGCCAGTGCACAGGATTATTTCGATGATGTTAGAAGAAGGGCTTTTAAGAATGCATTCAGTTCCATTCCTGCCAGCCTGGAAAATATCCAGAAAGAAAGAAGACTGGAATTCGCACTCGAAGGCCATCGTTTCTATGATCTGCTCCGGCAGGGCGTTGCCACCGCTGCCAATACCATCGCGGAAGTATCAACCGTGCAGAATGGCGGCGTCAGCACTACCAAAACAATTACTGCTGCAAAGATCAATGAAACGAAAGGACTGGTGCAGATCCCTTACACACAGATCACACTGAGCAATGGTGTGCTGAAACAAAACAATGGATGGTAAGCATTCTGTTCACTTCAATCTTAAACTGAGTTGTATGAAACGAAATATTATTTTTATCTGGACCATGCTGGCGGGATTGCTCCTGGTGAATGCATGTAAGAAACCAGATCACTCACTGGGCGATCCGCTCGCTACTGATCTGATAAAATTCGATATAGTACAGGACTTCAATAAAGATCCCGGTGGTAATACCGTTTATCTCATCAATCAAACGCCCGGCACTGTACCCATGTGGGATTATGGCACCGGTAAATCCATCCGTCAGATCGATACTGTCCGCTTCGCATTCAAAGGCGATTACGTGATCAGGTTCTCCGCAGCCACCGGTGGTGGCATCGTTGAAAAACCTTCAGTGACCATCAAGGTAACGCAGGACAACCTGAACTACGTGAACGATCCGCTCTGGATACTTTTGGCAGGCGGGCCAGGCAATGAAAAAACATGGGTGCTGGATGCGAATGCCAATGGCGATAAGAAAAAATATACAAGCCCGATCTATTTCGCGGGCATGGACAATGCTTACGGCACAAAAAGTGATGATGGCCAAACTGTATTCTGGGGCAAGGTCTGCACCAAACCCGATGGTCCCAATTGCTGGACCTATGACCCTAATTACACCAGCGATACCTGGGCAGCAGAGAAACGCGATTACGGGCATATGACCTTCAGCCTCAAAGGCGGTCCATTCCTCACCACCGATCACAAAGGCGTTGCCGGCTACAATACAGAATCCGGCACCTACTTCCTCGATATTAATACCCTCACACTTACCACAACCAGTGCCACGCCGTTATTTGTGAGCTATTCTCCCAACGATCTTGTTGGCTTGAACAGCTGGAAGATACTGTCCCTTACAGAAGATTTCATGCAGCTGGCTGCAAAGAATAAATCGAAAGATGAATACCAGGTGCTCAACTTCATGTCAAAGACCTACAGCGATAACTGGACGCCGCCACCCACCGAAGAACCCAAACCCGATTCAGGATACAATCCTGTATTCGCGCCCGGTGAACTGATGACCATGCTCACCGGCGGAACCAGCTCCGGCAGGTTCTGGCAACTGGATGCAACAGGCAACCCCGTTGACTGGATCGCGAAAGGCATAGGGTGGACAACCGGCCCGGCTTCATCTGACAACTGGGGCTGGAATGCAGGCTGGACGGCCGCTGTCAGCAATGCCTGGATCCGCTTCGACAATATAGGAGGCAATCATTACACACGTTATCAAAACGGCGCCACTACCAACGGTACCTTCAGCATCAATGAAGCCACCAATGAGATCACACTTTCCGGTAATACACTTTTACTGAATCCCGATAGCTGGATGAGCCCGACAAACAACGTACTGAAAGTAGTGAAGGCTTTCCCGCTTAGTTATCGCACATCTGGTATCTGGTTTGGAACTTCCTATGATGCAACAAAAGACGAATGGCTTTCTTTCCATTATGTAATACCATAGCAGGCAGGTATAAACGCTCCGTTCGTAAAAAGGCGGGGCGTTGCTTTTTCCTGTGGATAAAAATGAAATAATGCGCATAGCCTTTCTATTTATACTCATGCTGTTCCTGGATGGATGCAGCAAAAAATCATCGGCGCCATCGCTCGAGCTGGGATCGCTTATTGAAAACTTTCCTGCAGCCGGTGGCAGTAAAGATATTACCGTTACCACCAGCGGCAGTTTTGCTGCATCTGATACTTCTGCATGGTGCCTCACCACTGCCGGCAACGGTAAGTTCACCGTGCTGGTACAACCGAATATCACCACCGCGGAAAGGAAAACAGCCATTACTATAACGGCAGGCAGTAATCGAAAAGAGTTCATGGTGGTACAGGCAGGCGCCGAACCTGTAGATCCCAATGGAGGCGTAGTGCCCGACAGTATTCCACCGGACGCGAGTGGCATGCGCGATATCACCCCGCAAACACTGGCCCAGGAAATGGTACCAGGTTGGAATATCGGCAACTCGCTGGACGCAACCGGTGGTGAAACTGCCTGGGGTAATCCGCTTATTTCCCAAAGACTGATCGACTCTGTGAAAAAAGCAGGTTTCAAATCCATCCGTCTGCCCGTTGCCTGGAGCAAATTCAGTGATGCCGATGCATTCACCATCGACACCAACTGGATGCGTCGCGTGGAAGAAGTGGTGAATTATGCATTGAGGCGTGATATGTATGTGCTGATGAATATCCATTGGGATGGCGGCTGGATGCAACCCACCAATGCAAAAAAAGATTACGTGAACAACCGGCTCAAAATAATGTGGAAACAGATTGCGAAAAGATTCCGCAATTACAATGATCATCTCATTTTTGCAGGCACCAATGAAGTGATGGCGGATGGCGATTATGGTACACCTACTCCGGAATATTACAATGCACAGAACAGTTTCAATCAAACCTTCATCAACGCCGTTCGCGCTACCGGTGGCCGCAATGCGCACAGGAACCTGGTAGTGCAGGGTTTCAATACCAATATCGGTCATACCATCAATTTCTTTCAACTGCCAACCGATCCGCGCGCCAATAGGATAATGGTGGAAGTGCATTACTACGATCCCTTCAATTTCACGCTGAATGAGAACAGCAATATCACACAATGGGGAAAGGATGCCACCGATCCCGCCAAAACCGAGACCTG
The DNA here is from genome assembly GCF_007970185.1 of Pseudobacter ginsenosidimutans. Taxonomy (NCBI): domain Bacteria; kingdom Pseudomonadati; phylum Bacteroidota; class Chitinophagia; order Chitinophagales; family Chitinophagaceae; genus Pseudobacter; species Pseudobacter ginsenosidimutans. The sequence goes on from NZ_CP042431.1 coordinate 7,470,707, forward strand.
GGCAAATGAAACCTGGGCCGATGATCAGTTCCGGCAAATGAAAACAAAATTCATCGACAAAGGAATTCCTGTGATCCTCGGCGAATACGGCGCCATCGCACGAACCAGCCTCGGCAGTCCGGAAGCTAATGCAGATCATGCAAAATACCGCCTGTACTATCTGCAATATGTAACACAGTCCATCAAATCACATGGACTGGTGCCGATGTACTGGGACAATGGCTTTCCCGGCGACAAGAGCATGGCGCTCTTCAACAGGAACACAGGTGAAAAATATTACGCAGATATTATTAGTGTGATCACTTCAAATAATTAATTTACGTGCAATGTCTCAGGTTGATTCGGCAGTCTACGGCAGTTTGGTCTGCCTGTCAGAATGAGGCATTGTACCTAAATCCATTGATACAATATTGAAAAAAGAGAATGCATGAAACCAACTGCTCTGTACATCCTGTTGTCTGTTTTTCTATTTGTTGCCCAAACACGCGCTCAGCATCTAACCCGCGAGAACTTCGATCAGGACTGGAAATTCAAACTGGACAGCGTCAACAATTATGCGAATCCAGGTCTTGCAGACAATAACTGGCGTTCATTGCAACTTCCACACGACTGGAGCATTGAAGGCAGTTTCAGTAATGACCATCCTGCCACGCACAATGGCGGCGCATTGCCAGGCGGCATTGGCTGGTACCGGAAAACATTCACCGTTACTGCATCTGCAGAAGACAAAAGAATCTATATCGAATTCGATGGCATCTATTGTAACAGCGAGGTCTGGATCAATGGACAGTATCTCGGCAAACGCGCTCACGGCTATATCTCTTTTCAGTACGATCTCACACAATACCTGCATTCCGGTAAACCGAATGTGATTGTTGTAAAAGTGGACAACTCATTACAGCCGAATTCAAGATGGTATTCCGGTTCAGGCATCTACCGTCATGTATGGCTGACAACCCTCGCTTCCACACATATCGATCACTGGGGAACATTTGTAAGAAGCAATCATATCAGTTCCTCATCTGCCGATATCCATATCGAAACAAAAATAAGGAACAATGAAGCCCGGAACCGGAAATTGCAACTCGTCACTACCATCTATGACCGAAACAGAAATAAAATTGCTTCCGGCACAAAGGAATTAACAGCTGTGCATGGCACGGCAGTGCCGGTGGAACAGACCATCAGCATCAACAATCCACAACGATGGTCTGTGAATGATCCTTACCTCTACACCATCGAATCAATATTGAAAGATGGCAATACAGAACTCGACAAATACTCCACTACCCACGGCATCCGCAGTTTCAGCATGGATATCGACAAAGGATTTTTCCTGAACGGAGAACACCTGAAGATCCGCGGCGTGTGTAATCACCATGATCTCGGTGCGCTCGGAACAGCCGTGAATACCCGCGCCATCCAAAGGCAACTGGAAATACTGAAAGCCATGGGATGCAATGGTATCCGAACTTCGCACAATCCTCCCGCTCCCGAACTGCTGGACCTCTGCGATAAAATGGGTTTCATTGTAGTGGACGAAACCTTCGATATGTGGAGAAAAAGCAAAACAACATACGACTACTCGATCTACTGGGATGATGAGCATCAGCGCGATCTCCGCGATCATATTCTCCGCGACAGAAATCATCCTTCCGTTTTCTTCTGGAGCATCGGTAACGAGATCATTGAACAATGGGGCGATAGTACCGGCATGGCCATGGCGTTGGAGTTGAGCAGCATCGTACGCGCACTCGATTCCACCCGCATCGTGATTGCCGGCAACAATGAGCCGGGCCTCAACAATAACCTCATCCGGTCAGGAATGTCGGATGTGGTAGGCTACAATTATCAGCAGGCGCAATGGAAGGATTTTCGTACCACATGGCCAGGCAAAAAATTCATCGTCACAGAAAGCACTTCTGCCCTCGCTACACGCGGCCATTACGATAAGGTTCCCTTCCACACCATTCGCCGCTGGCCATCACGCTGGGACAAACCTTTGTTGGACGGCAATGCCGATCATACTGTCTCAGCCTATGATCATGTCAGCGCTCCCTGGGGAAGTACACACGAAGAATCACTCACGCTGCTGGAGAACAATGATTTCATTTCAGGCATGTATATCTGGACAGGCTTCGATTATCTCGGAGAGCCTACCCCCTACACATGGCCCAGCCGCAGCTCCTACTTCGGTATCATCGATCTGGCGGGCTTTCCCAAGGACGTGTATTATCTCTATCAAAGTGCATGGACCAATACACCCGTGCTGCATATCTATCCTCATTGGAACTGGAAGAGCGGAGACACCGTAGATGTTGTAGCTTATTACAACAATGCTGATGAAGTGGAGCTCTTCCTAAACGGCAGATCATTGGGTATCCGAACAAAAGAAAATGGAAAAATGCACGTGAATTGGCGCGTTCCATTTGTAGAAGGAACAGTAAAAGCTGTATCGAAAAAAAATGGACAAACAGTGCTGGTAAAAGAGATCAAGACCGCCGCGGCTCCCGCATCCCTGCAATTAACGGCAGACAGGCAGCTGATCACGGCCGATGGCAAAGACCTCAGCTTTATCACCGTAAAACTATTTGATAAGAAAGGCGTACTGATCCCCGATGCGAAACATCTTGTACAGTTTTCCATTTCCGGACCAGGCACCATTGCAGGCGTGGACAATGGCGATCCGGTAAGTCATGATTCCTTCAAAGCCAGCCAGCGAAAATTGATGGCAGGCATGGCGCTGGTGATTGTACAATCTTCACGCAAACCAGGCACGATCACTGTTACTGCAACAGCAGATGGAGTGAAAGCTGCCAATATTACTATCAACGCAAAATAATCAGGTTGTGGCAGGCCACTTGCCGCCCGGCGAGCGGCTGCCACACTCCGAAATTCGCCCAACATCTTTATATTGCAGGTACAAACCTGCGATTGACAGCAACAGTTCATCATAACAACCCATCTGCCCCGGATACGGTAAGCATTATCAACAGCAATACCTTCCGGGAATTGTACCAGCGGTACCAGCCGGGTCTCTTCTTCCAGGCCTATGCTTTATTGCAGAACCAACAGGAAGCGGAAGACATCGTAACGGATAGTTTCATGAAACTCTGGAATGCCCGTGCACAATTCAATTCAGCAGGCGCAGCTGTGAACTGGATGAGAATTGCCACACGCAATGCCTGCCTTGACCTGCTGAAACACCGCAAAATTGTTCAACACTCACTCAATGAAATAGCAGGCCAGGCAGACAAAGAATGGTACCATGAAGACCTGCTCGGCGAACTGCTGCAGGAAATTCACACCGCAGTTGAACAACTCCCCGAAAAAAGCAGGGAAGTATTCCGCCTCCGTTACATTGATGGATTGAAGAATGAAGAGATCGCCGGCCAACTCGGTATCCGCCACCAGTCCGTCAGGAACCACCTGGCCACTGCCCTGAAAACACTCAGACTGAAATTGCTCGACAAAGACCATTTACTCCCCATCCTTCTCCTGATGCTGAAACTAAGAGACTAAGCCTTCTCCTTCAACCGGATTTTTTTTTCAGAACGGACAGTACAAATCAAATTGCTGATCGTTCAATAATACTGATGGACAGAATTACACTGGACAGGATCAAACCGCTCCTGCGCAAATACATCGATGGGTCACTCAGTGAAGATGAAAATCGAATACTGGAAAAATGGGCCAACGCAGAACCTGCAAACCGCTCATTGATGCAGCGTATTGCCGATCCGGAACAACTGGAAAACGATCTGAGATTATTGCAGCGATCCAACAGCAATATCTTAACCAGGCTGCAGACTGCCATTCCTGAATTGCAGGATGAAAAAACAGTACAGGTTCCGGTAGTGCATCGCATTCATTTCCTCCGCAGGGGATTTGTAAAGTATGCGGCCGCTGTTGTACTCATCGCCGGAGTAGCAGGCTGGATCTGGTTTGCATCGAAATCATCAAAACAGGATAATGAAGGCATCGTTGTACAGGACCAACAGATGATACAACCCGGTGGCAACAAAGCAGTACTTACACTCGCAGATGGCACCACTATTATTTTGGACAGCAGCGCCAATGGCGCCATCGCGCAGCAGGGCAATACCACTATTGAAAAAACCAGCAATGGAGCTATCCGTTACCATAGCGGCAGCGCATCAGGTGCAGTCATGAACAACACCATGCGCACACCAACAGGCGGACAATACCAGCTCACGCTTCCCGATGGCACCAGGGTTTGGCTGAATGCCGAATCCAGCATCACCTATCCTGTAGCATTCAATGAACAGGAAAGAAAAGTAACTATCACCGGAGAAGCCTATTTCGAAACTGCCAAAGATCCTTCCAAACCTTTCCTTGTGAACGTGAACAACCGGAGCACCATCACTGTATTGGGCACTGCATTCAACGTGAATGCCTATGACAATGAAAGTTTGCTTACCACCACTCTTTTGTCGGGCTCTGTACAGGTGCAATCGGATCAGCAGAAACTAATACTGAAACCAGGACAGCAATCCCTGCAATTGAACAACAACGCAATCAGCATCGCGCCAACAACAGACCTTGAAAGAGCAATCGCATGGAAAAATGGAAAATTCGATTTCAATGGCCTCGATCTTCCTGCCGTCATGAGGCAACTGGAAAGATGGTATGATATAAAAGTGGAATTCACCGGCCTGGTTTCAAAAGAAACCTTCAGAGGCAGACTTACCAGGGACCTTAACCTCACGCAGGTATTGGGCATCCTGGGCAATATGGATGTGAAATACAGGCTGGAAGGAAGAAAACTTATCCTCTATTAATTCGGAACAATCCTGTTACTAAACGCTAAACCAACTATGCAACCAACTGCTTATGTTGCAGGGAAGGCTTTCTATGCCCGCCTGCAAAGAACCAAACCACTATTGCTTATGAAGTGCATGATCTTTTTCCTGCTCATCACCATCTCTCAGGCTACTGCCAAAGGATGGGCGCAAACCGTTACTTACACTGCAAAGAACGCCAGTATTGAACAGGCGCTTGAGGCAGTGAGAAAACAAACAGGCTATGAATTCTTTTTCCGCGCCTCGGACCTCAAAGACGCTAAACCCGTTACCATTCAAAGCCGCAACATGCCGCTGGAAGCTTTCCTGAACCAGCTGTTCAAAGACCAGCCCGTTACCTGGGAGATCAGGAACAAGAACATAGTAGTAACACGCCGGCCAACGCCTACGCCTGACCGCTCTCTTACACAGGCAGCGATAGTTGTAACCGGTCGTATCACCGATACAGCAGGCCATCCGTTGCAGGGCGCCACCATTTCAATCAGGGGAAAGAACAATAGCACCACCAGTGATCAGCAGGGCCTGTTCAGCCTCGAAGCCGCAACAGGCGAAACCCTGATCATTTCCTATGTTGGATTTGAAACCACTACTGTAACAGTAAGAAATGAAATGCAGCCGCTCTCCATTCTGCTGAAACCCGCCAGGAAACTGGAAGACGAGGTGGTAGTGAGCACCGGTTACCAACGGCTCCCGCGCGAAAGAGCAACTGGTTCTTTCGGAGTGATGAACCAGGCAGCCATTGAAAAAAGAAGCAACCTCAATATCCTAAGCTATCTGGAAGGACAGGTACCAGGACTGCTCACCGCCTCCGACGGCAGGATCACCATCCGCGGACAAAGCACCATGGTGAATGCCAACAGGGATCCCCTGATTGTTGTAGATGGATTTCCTATCGAACGTTCCGTTCAAACCATCAATGCCAATGATGTTGAAAGTATTTCCGTATTGAAAGATGCTTCCGCAGCTTCCATCTGGGGCGTGAGAGCCGCCAACGGAGTGATTGTGATCCAGACGAAAAGAGGACAATCCAGCAGAAAGCCGCTCGATGTCAATTTCACTTCCACTTTTTCCATTACACCTGTTCCCGATTTTTCAGAACTGCCCTTCGCTTCATCATCCTCCTTTATGGATTTCGAAAAATTCAGGGTGGACAATAATCTCACTTTCTTTTCCGGAAAACCCAGACCTGCCATTTCTCCTGTAGTGGACGCTTATCTCAACAATCCTTCTTCAGTTGCACAGCTGGTGGAATCATTGAAGGGCAACAACGCTTATGACGAGTTTAAAGATCTCTTCATGCATCCCGCCACCAGACAGCAATACGCACTGGCATTATCAGGAAGAGGAGAAAAAACATCACACCGCGCTTCATTCAGCTACGATAAAACAGGAACAGAATTCAAACAGAATATCGCCAACCGTTTTGTGGCAGACCTCTTCGAAACAGTTGAGCTGCATCCCTCCCTGCGTGCAGAACTGGGATTGAATTATGTCAGAAATAATTCCAGCAATAATGGAATGAGTTACGATGATCTGCGCAACCTCCTGCCCTATCAAAGGATCATGGGCGATGATGGCTCCTGCATTCCGCAACCAAATACCTTCTACCAGGCCGATAAAGACGCATTGGTGGCAACAGGATATCCGTACAACTGGAATTACAATCTTCTGCAGGAATTCAGGAATAAAGCCAATAAGACCCTTACCAATAATGTTACAGGGATCGTTGCCCTGAACTACAGGATCATGGATGGCATTGTTGCCCACGCAGGTTACCAGTATGAATCAGGCAATACCAGCATCACCAACCTGTACAATGAAGAAACCTGGTTCACCCGCAACACCGTGAATTTCTCTACTTCCATCAGGAACAATCTCCCGGTTTCAGGAATTCCCAAAGGCAGTATCTACCGCGAGAACAACAATAATTTCTATTCACACACTTTCCGCGGCCAGCTGAAATTCGATCGCAGGCTGGGTAAATCACCCAATCATTATCTCACTGCCATCGCAGGCATGGAGATCAGGGAATTGGGCGACAAATCATCCACCCAAACCAAGTACGGTTATGATCCGCAGAGTCTTCAGTTTGCCAGAGTGAGCTACACTACCAACTATACCGATGTGCTCGGCGCCACCAAACTAATCCCCGACGAAACAAGATTTATCGATAACAGAAATCGATTTGTATCTTTTTTCAGTAATGCAGGCTACACTTTCAACGACAGGTATACATTGAATGCCAGCGCCCGCCTTGACAAAACCAATCTCTTCGGCTCCAGCAAAGAATACCGCAATGTATGGCTCTGGTCTGCCGGTGCAGGATGGCAATTGCACAAGGAACATTTCTTTGATGTACCTGTGATCAATTCACTGGTACTGCGCGCCACTTATGGCATTAATGGAAATGTGGACAGAAGCACCAGTCCGTTCCTGATCGCCAATGTTTCCACCGATCAGCAAACCAATCGCCCTTACGCATACGTAGCCAATCCCGCCAATCCATTGCTGCGCTGGGAGAAAACGACTGTTACCAATTTCGGTATCGATTTCAGTTTGCTCAAAAGCCGCATCCGTGGCTCGATTGAATATTACAACAGGCAGAGTGAAGACCTGCTGGGCGATGCTACCGTGAATGGCACTTACGGATTCAACAGCGCTTATATCAACTATGCAAGTCTCAACAACCGTGGCGTTGACATTCGCCTGTCAGGCGCAGTACTAAACAGGGAATTAAGATGGATCACCACCCTGAATTACAGCTACAACAGGAATAAAGTAACCAAAGTGGACTTCCCGCAAAAAACTGTTGGCTCCTACCTGAGCGTGATAGCACAGAAAGACAAGCCGCTTGATTATCTCTACAGTTATCGCTGGGCCGGCCTTTCCGATGCAGGCGTTCCAAGGGTCTACAATGAAAAAGGTGAGATCATCGATTTCAAAACTGATCTGGCTGATCCTGCAGCCCTCATGTATGAAGGTTCCAGCGTTCCACCTCACTATGGTGCATGGATAAATGAATTCAGTTACAAACGTTTTTCCGTAACTACCAATTTCACTTTCAAATTCGGGCATTATTTCAGAGTGCCTGTGATACAGTACCAGTCGTTGTTCTCCGGAGCTGTGCCCGTTCGCAAAGAATGGGATGCGAGATGGCAGAAACAGGGTGATGAGAACCTTACCAATGTTCCCGCTGCTCCCACCAGTATCACAGGTCTGAATGTGTACGACAAATATTACCAGTACGCTGATATCAATGTGGAAACGGCTTCCATCATCCGTTTCAGGGAGCTGCTGATCAATTATACGCTGCCGGCAAAAATTTCAGCGCGCTATCCCGATGCCAATATCGTGATCGGATTGCAGGCAAGGAATCTCGCATCATTGAATTTTAACAAGGCCGATCTCGATCCCGAATTCCAGCAATTTGTGCCCTTTTCCAATTCTCTTTCCCTGCCTCCCCGTCCTGAACTCTCATTGATCATCAGAGCAAACTTTTAATTGAATCTTATGCAACGCATACAATATATCTTTCTAGTACTGGCCGCAATGGCCATGGGGTCTGCATCCTGCAAGAAATACCTCGACATAGTTCCGAAAGGAAAGATCATTCCTGAAAAGACCGCAGACTATCGTTTGCTGCTGGACCAGGTGAATTCCGCCGGCAAATCATCCGGCTTCGTGAGAAGTTTCAGCAACGACCTGCTCATGAGCGACGATTTGCAGGTGACGCCTTTCTCTGCCAATTTCTATGGCCCCGCTGATCAGAATGTGCTCAGTTTTGCAGAACATTTTTACCAGGATTTTGAATCAGATCCTGACTGGGAAGCTTTGTACAACCAGATCTATGTAACCAACCTGGTGATCTTACAGGTAATGGATTCAAAGAACGGAACAGAACCGGAAAAAGCGCAACTGATGGCGGAAGCAAGGGTACACAGAGCTTACGCTTATTTGACTCTCGTAAACCTCTATGCGAAACATTATGTTGCAGCAACAGCATCCACCGATGCCGGCGTACCGCTGCGCAAAGGACTGGACTTCGAAGAAAAGCTCAACAGGGCCAGCGTGCAGGAAGTGTATGACCTGATCATCGACGACCTGAAACAGGCGCTTGGTCACCTGCCTGAAGCGCCTTCCATCACCCTCAACTACAGGCCCGTGGAAGCCGCTACCAATGCTCTGTTGGCAAGAACCTATCTCTACATGAACAATATGCCCGAGGCATTTAAATATGCAGACGCTTCACTCAAACTCTATGATGAACTTATCGATTACAATACACTTCCCCCCTCCGCTAATTTTCCCGGAACGCTTGCACTTCCGCAGGGACTACAGAACAAGGAAGTGCTTTTGTACAAATCCGTGACCAGTGCTTCATCCCTCTTTTATGCAGACAGTAACCTCATGAAATTGTACGACCTGCAACATGATCTCAGGGGCACCGGAAGATTTGCCAGCGATGCCATCTTCGGTTTGAGCTTTGGCTATATTAATTCCGACTGGTCCGGAAGAACTCCAACCAAAGGGCCTTCCACTGCGGAGATGTATTTGGTACGAGCAGAAACCTATGCCCGCGCTGGTCAAATCAATGATGCCCTCAACGACCTCAACACGCTGAGAAGTTCCCGGTACAAAACCGGCAGCAGTTACCAGCTATCCGCAGCTACTCCTGCAGAAGCGCTGAACCTGGTGAAGGAGGAAAGAAGAAGGGAACTGGCCTTCCTGGGATCCCGCTGGTTCGATATAAAACGATACAATACTTACGATAACAGCAATATAACGGTCATACACAAACTGAATAACAATACCTATACCCTTCCCCCATCCGGCGCCAGAACGGTGCTGCCTATCGGGAGGAAATACATCGCCCTCAATCCGGAAATAACTCAGAACCCGCGATAAATCAAAAAGTAAAACCATGCAAAAGAAAAACGATCATTTCAAACCCTTGTTCCTCCTGCTGTTCACAACAGTAAGCCTCTTCGCACAGGCCCAGAAAAAATTCGAGCTTAAAGGAAAAGTGTCCGAAAGGGACGGACAACTGGTACAACTGGTCCGCGATTATTATGGTAATGCCTCCGTGCTGGCTACTGACACAGTTCGCAACGGTCAGTTCCATTTGTCCACTTCTGTGGAAGAGATCATTCCTGTGTATGTAACTATCCGTGCAGGTAAACAGACCAGCAGTTTCAGTGTGATACTCGAACCCGGAAAAATGAATTTCATTCTCTATCCCAGTGGCCGCAAAGCTGTTACCGGTGGCAAATACAACAAGCTGCTCTTCGGTTATGAGTCGCAACCCGAGTTCATCAAAGCAGATGATGCCATGCGCGCAAACCAAAAGAAGGGACTGGAAAATATCAAAGACCCGCAGGAAAATTATGAAGCCATGCAGGTGTTCCTGAAAAGAAATGAATTGAGAAGTTACCATCTCCAAAAAGTATTCAACACCAGCAAGGACCTGCGTACACGGGTAATGGCCGCAGTGCTGGAAGAATTACAGCCAGACAGGCTCAAATCCATGGAGCTGGTGAATCAGGCAGCGCCTGTGCTTGGAGAGAATAGTCTGCTCATACAGACTGCACGCAAAATGAACCAGAATCAGGAAATGTCTATCAACATGCGGAAAGGCAGGATGAATGGTCAGGCATACATCGATTTTACTGCAGCCTCTTTGAAAGGCGACAGTGTACAATTGTCGAAATTACTGGGAAGCAACAAATACACACTGCTGCAGTTCTGGGCATCCTGGTGCGTTCCCTGTCGTCATGAGATCCCCTTATTGAAAAAACTGTACAACAGTAATCAGGAAAAAGGTTTCGGAATAGTAGCCTTTTCGCTGGATGAGAATAAGTTCGCCTGGACCAAAGCTTCGGAAAAAGAGAATTTCGTTTGGCCGAATATTTCCGATCTGAAAGGATTTACCAGTAATATCATCAAACAATACCAGGTATCAGGCATTCCCGCCAATGTGATCATAGATCAGCAGGGAAAGATCGTAGCAAGCAATCTCGTGGGAGATGATTTGGAGAAGAAGATCGAAGAACTGATGAAATGATCCTGTAAGGATTGAAAACTAAAAAACGGCCTGAGCCCGGTTCATCACCGGTTCAGGCCGTAACACTTAAAACAGATAAGAGCCTTATCAAAAAGAATATCGTACAGTTACTCCATAGGTACGTTGATCGCCCAGTACAGCAGCATACTGACCTGCATTACCTGCAGCAACCAGCAATTGTTCATAGTAATCTTTGTTGAAGAGGTTGCGGCTCCAGGCGAAGAACGACAATCCATTCAGCAGGCGAAAACCAGCCCTGACATTCGCGATCGCATAACCATCAACGTAGAGGTAAGCTGAAGAAGATGGACTGGAGGAGAATTTGGAACGATAAGAACCATCGAATCCAAAAAAGTATTTTCCATTTTGTCCGATGATCTTTTTGGGATTGGTAGACAATTCGCCGCCCAATGATCCTGCCCATTTGGACACGCCGGGCAGCTCGCCACCGGAAATATCCTTGAATGCTGCAGCGCCTCCTGTTTCTTCCAGGGGTACCGGTGCATTCTTGAAGGATTCATACTTTGCATCTGTATAAGCCACGGCGCCGTAGAAGGAAAAATTATCATTGATCCTGTAGTTGGCATCTAACTCTGCCCCATATACGCGCACTTCTTCCGCATTGGCGAGATAGCCACGGTTCACGCCTACTTCAGCAGTTTGCACCTGCGTTTGAAAATCCTTCACCTGTGTATAATGCACAGCCAGGTTCACTGTAAGGCCTCCCAGCGGGTGCGTTTTGGCGCCCACTTCATAGTGTGTTACTTTCTCCGGAGCGATCTGCGCCAGATCAAGCATTGGCTTGCCAGATGCTGTAGGCAAACCGCCGAGATTCACACCAATCGGTTTGTAGCTGGTAGATACAGTAGCAAATGTGTTCACCTTGTTGGATAAATTATACTGTACAGTCAACTGACCGGAGAAATTATTTTCATCAACATCCTTTGTGAATGCCTGGTTGGAATACACAAGGTTCTTCAGAGCGATGAGTGCAGGATCATCGGTCTGCAAACCACCATAGGTCTGACGATCGTAATCCACTTCTTTTTTGTCGTAGTTCCAGCGAATTCCGGGAAGGATGTGCAGGCGGTTGGTGATGGCCCAGTCGATCTGTCCAAACACCGCGCCACCAAAGCTTTTCAGCCTGGATTTGGTTTTGATGCCAAAGCCGTCGAAGAGACCCGGCGTTTTCCATAATTCGCTGGTGGTGCTTTGTGAAAAGCGCCACTGCGCTGACCCCGATTCTTCTATATGCACAGGATCCGTCTTCAGGTCCTGCCCGATAGCGAATACACCGATCACACCACTCAGACGATTTGAGAAATTACCTGCATAGCGGATCTCCTGCGTCCATTGCTTATGTTTGGAAGTTGCCTGTGACAAAGACAATACAGCAAGACCGGTGAAGTCGCGGTCATTGGACGGGTCCCAATTCCAGTAACGCCAGGCAGATGTGGAGGTGAGCGTTCCGTTACCAATCTTCCAGTCGATATTTAACGATACGCCGCCCAGTTCATTGCCTGATCTCCAGGTGGTATTGTGATCGATCACACGGTCAAATGCATTTCGGCTGGGCAACTGATAATTGAGGTCTGCAATGATCTGATCAAACTGACGGTAGGCGGCTCTTTTAGTGGTTACAACGCCTGCGAGCACCTGCGCATAACCATCAGGGTGTTGCTCAGAAACATCACCCGTGAGCGTTATATTGAGGTTCTCGGTTGGTGTGAATAATAATTGTCCTCTTACACCCAGGTTGTTCAAAGTATTTTCTTTTTTTCCCGTTGCCACATTTTTCAATACACCATCACGGTGTGTGCCGGAAAATGAAATGCGGCCTGCCAGTTTGTTTTTGATCAGCGGGCCGGTCACCGATGCTTTGGATTGAATAAAACCAAAATTGCCGTAACTCGCTTCAAAGTTGAGACCTGTAGTGAAACTGGGCTTTCGTGTAGTGATATTGAAAGCGCCGGCAGTAGTGTTCTTTCCGAACAGTGTGCCCTGCGGGCCGCGCAGCACTTCAATCTGTTCAACATCGATAAAATCAAGTGTGGTGGCTGCAGGACGTGCATAATAAACACCATCCACATAAAATCCCACGCCGGGATCGATACCATCATTGGTCAATCCAAAAGTAGAACCCAACCCGCGGATATTGAGAGTAGTATTCCTGGGGTTGGATGAATACAACTGTACAGTAGGAACCTGTTCCTTCAAACGATTCACATTGAAAGCGCCTGTGGCTTCCACTTGTGCCCCTCCTACAACAGAAATAGGAATGGGAACATTCTGTGCAGACTCGATACGTCTCCTTGAAGTGATCACCACTTCAGTAAGGTTGTAATCAACGGACAAAACAACATTGAGCGGTGATGCAGGATTATCACTGATCTCCACCTCCTTGTTGGCAAACCCTGCAGCGCTGAAACGAAGAATAAAAGGGGGCGCTTTTTTAGAGGTAATAGAGAAGTTACCGTGACCATCAGCAATAGCGTAATTGCTGGTTCCGCGGATCAGTACGGTTACACCAGGTAAACCTGCGCCTGTACTGTCTTTTACCCCCCCCGTCACAACATACTGAGCGGAAGCGATGGCGGCCAATAATAGCATCGGCAATAACAATTGGAGTTTCTTTCTCATAGCAAATAAGTATTCCGGGTTAAAAGTTTTGAAAACGAAATCGTTGGTGACACTGAAAAGCAAAAGACTAACACTTGGGAGAGAGGCTTCCCCAACAACAGAAGGAACAACAACAGGTGCGTGCAAAAATCATTAGTCTATCAAATTGGTAGACAAATATATTTAAAGTTTCGTTTCCGCAATAGTTTCACTAAAAAAAATTGGGAGAAGAGAGAGAAAATAGCTGTAATTGCAGTATCCAGCCGGCATAATTGCCGGCTAATCAATCAGTTCCTCTGAAGTAAAAAAAATGAATTCTGCAATGCCTCCGAACAGCATTCAATACTCCTTTTGACAATTCTCACAAAAGAAAGTTCTTCTTTTTGTTTTGCCCAGGTGTGCTTTATGCAGTGGGATCCTGCAGCGTGGACATTCTTTTTTTGTATGTACCTGCCAATGTTTTTTAAGCACATATTCCTTTTTCCATTTCAGGAAATCGAAAGCATATTTCACCACTTCCTGAACCAGTTCCTTTCTTTTCTTCGCAGGGAGGTGGCCCGTTTTACTGGCGGGATGTACGCGGATGCGAAAGAGGACTTCGTTCTTGAAAATATTTCCTGCGCCAGAGAAAATGTGCTGATCGAGGATGGCATCGCAAACCAGCATATCAGGAACTTCTTTCAATTTATCTAATGCCTTTTGATCGCTCCAGGATTTGTTCATCACATCAGCGCTCCAGTCGTAGACTTCATCCAGTGGTTTTTCGATCAGTTGCACAGAGCAGGCGTAGAAATTTACTTCGCCTTTGGAGAATTGAAGCGTCAATCGTGGTTTGGCAGTCTTGCGTTCATTGATAAGATAAGAGCCGAAGAGGAGGAAATGGATCCGCACTGTGAATTTCGGGAAGCAGATGAGGAAATGTTTACCCCAGGTTTTGAAAGTGACAGTTTTGTTCTTCAGTATTTGCAGATCGAATGCTTTTGAAGAACCGGCAACGGCCAGTACTTTTTTCCCCTTGTATGGATCAAGGCTTTCTTTGAGAATAACAATGGAGGGTCCTTCCGGCATATGGGAGCTGTTGCAAACGACGGGCCATGGTGAAATGAAAAAAAGAAAAGCCCTGCAATGCAGGGCTCATAATATTTTTGACGATTCAGGAGAGTGCTCCGGACCTTTGTTATTTGCCAAACAATCCGGCCAGGTTATCCAGGATCCCGCCTTCTTTATTTGAATCGTTGTTTCCTTCGGTTTTGTTTCCACCGATGGCAGCAGTCAGATCATTGAAGTCTGTTTTTCCATCTTTATTGATATCCAGGCTGGATGCGATATTACCCAGATCGAAACCACCGCCGCCCTGGCCGCCGGTCAAACTACCAAGGATAGACGAAAGATCAAATCCGCCGCCGCCGGACTTATTGAACAATTTGCTGATGATCATGGGCAGGATTGAGCTGGCGAGACCACTGGCCTGAGCTCCGCTGATGCCCATCTTGCTGGAAAGATTGCCGGTCAGATCAGACATTACATTTTGCACTACCGGGTTGTTTTCTTTAGCAGCATCGTTTCCGGAAAACATGCTCATGATATTGGCCATTCCGCCATTGCTCATGAGGTTTTGGATGCTTCCAACAATGGATTCACTGGCAATATTGCTGACTACTTCGTTCTGATCATTGGGAACATCGGGGTTTTGCTCAACAACTTCCTGGGATGTTGATTTGATCATTGACATTAATTGCTCCATCATAGACGTACTTTTTAGTGAAATGATGGTGTATGTTAAGCTAAATTTCCGGAATTGAAGTTAAATTTTTTGTTACGTGTAAGTTCATTTATGCCAATAATCCGGCAGAACTGTCAGAATTATTGGGTATTTACTGTTCCAGCAATTCCAAAACCCCTTCATTCCTGATGATCATCATCCCCTGCCTGTCTTCCGTTACCCCTTCTTTCAGCTGATAAGGATACTGAGGTCGATGCCCATCCATAATGGTTGGCATGTACCGGAATTGAATATTATGCAGGCCTTCAAGAGAGGCCCCCACTTCAATAATATGTGTTGAAACGATGAATAAACATTGCGTATAATCCGCAAATCCTTCTATAACTGCGAGAGTTCCATCATAAGCATCCTTCACATTGGTGCCTTTGAACAATTCATCGAACATCAATAACAAACTTTTGCCGCTGGCGGCGGCTTCGGCAGCTTGTTTCACGCGAACCACCTCTGCATAAAAATGGCTATAGCCCAGACCAATATTATCCGCCACATTGATACTGGAATACATGCCTTCCCTCACTGAAAACTCCAACCGCGAAGCAGCTACCGGAAAACCCAT
The DNA here is from genome assembly GCF_007970185.1 of Pseudobacter ginsenosidimutans. Lineage (NCBI taxonomy): Bacteria > Pseudomonadati > Bacteroidota > Chitinophagia > Chitinophagales > Chitinophagaceae > Pseudobacter > Pseudobacter ginsenosidimutans. The sequence continues at coordinate 7,486,549 of NZ_CP042431.1, forward strand.
ATGCGCCAGGTACATGCCGATCCCTACTGATTTCATCAGGGTAGACTTACCTGCCATATTTGCTCCCGTCAAAAAGATCATATTGCTGTTTTTATCCAGCAGCAGGTTATTACCCACAGCTCCATCCAGATTGGGATGACGCAGTCCTTCAGCCATAAAAACATTCTCTGGTGCCGACAGAGCTTTCGCATATCCGAATCCTTTGTCGAGGGCCACTTCACTCACTGCGATATGAACATCCGATTCATAAATGAATGCTAAGATATCTTCCAGTTGCTCATGCAGCCTGCCTTTAAGCAAATGATCATACATAGCGAGCAGCTGTAAAGGCAGTGCCTGGTAAATATCGGTATTGTATAAGCGCTCAATCAACTTATCTGATAGTATTGCTTTAATAGCTGACACCCTTTCTGCATATGGAAATTCCGGATGCGGCATTGAATTCACGAATATATAGCACTTATTAAGCGTTACGATGGTGGCCTGCAACCCCTGCACCATTTTTTTATAACGTTCATCGCGTGTAAGAGAGCTCAATAACTTTTTCAGCACCGTTCTTCCCCATACAAGCACAGTATTCCGGCTGGTTCCGGAGTCGAGGTACTCTTGCATGAGATTCACCTGCTGTACATCAAAAGGAAAAGCAAGGCGTGCATTTTGATGGAATCTGAATATGCTGCTTCGATCATTGATAGCAACAGCATCCGTCAACGGATAACGGAACATATTATCCAGCAACTGCTCTCCTCCTCTTGTTCTCACACGATTGAACAAATGATATACGGAACCCTGCCTGAATTTTGCCAGCAGGTTCAGTTCTTCTATTGTTTGTTTGTCTGTATTGAATTGCATGATGATGATTGATGGTGTACCTGTTTTGATAGCAGCCGGGTCTCCGATCCTGCATTTTTCTTTCCATGTTTCAAGATCTCGAGAATGCCTTCATTCCGGATAATGATCATGCCATGCCGATCATCGGTAATGCCCTTTTCCAACCGATAGGTATACTCAGGGGTATGTCCATTCATCCGGGTGGGCAGGTACAGGAATCCTATATTTTTCTGAGACGCAAGGTCCTCTCCTGCTTCCACAATATGAGAGGAAATGATGCAGAGACTTTTATTATGCCTGGCAAACCCTTTGATCACAGCCACTGTAGCTTCATGTGCATCTTTTACATTGGTGCCCCGAAACAGTTCATCAAATAAAATGAAGAATGATCTGCCGGTACTCAATTCCATTGCCATCTTCTTCACCCGTAACACTTCAGCATAGAAATGACTGGCGCCAATGCCCAGGTTATCCGGCAGGTTGATAGTGGTATAGATTCCATCCATCACCGAAAACTCCATCAAACCTGCTGCTACCGGAAAACCCATATGGGCAATATAAAGAGCTGTGCTCAATGCTCTCAAAAAAGTGGATTTCCCTGCCATATTCGCACCGGTCAAAAAGACAAGGTTACGTGATGCATTCATGGTAATATTATTACCCACCGGCTCTTTCAGTGATGGATGATATACATTTTCCAACCTGAGTATTGCGCTGCCTTTATCAAGCGCCTTTGGAAAAATGAACTTTCTCTCTTTCGCTGTTTGAGCCACCGACACATACATATCGAGATAGTAGATATGACCCAATAGTTTTTCCAATGCTGCTTTTGCAGTAGCACGGAATAAACCATCATAGGCCGTAACAGCTGCATAAGACAGCTTACTACCCTGCTGCTCCCTGAGCACAGGCGCAAATGCAGGATCGGCCAATAGTTCAGCAATCTTTTCCCTTTCGTTTGAATAAGCTATGATTCCCTTTATCTCGCTGCGCTCAATAAACTGTTTCGAAAGCCGGATGATCCCGATAATCGCCGCAACACCATTCCTGATCTCCTTCTCACCCGGAGCCACACGGTGATGACCCGATTTTCCATTGTCTTCACTGAGCGCCAAATATTTTTCTGTAGTATCGAATAAAGAAGCATGCCAGGGGAAACGGATATCAAGCCGTGCAAATGCTTCAATAATATTACTGCGCCGGTTGATCGCTTCTTTTTCTGAAAGCGGATTGCGGAACAACTCTTCCAATACAATTTCTCCTCCACGGGTATGAGCATGATTGTAGATATCGTAAATACCCTTACCATTTTTTCTCCCGAAAATGCCAAGGTCATCGATGGTCTGCTCATCTGTTCTTAATACATTCATGTAATGATTATTTTCGCTTTCTTCTGATCAATAAAATGGTCCCGGCCAGCAGTAATAATCCGGGCAGCACCCATTTCAGTACGATCTGCTGTTTTTTTGCAGCAGATTCTGAAAGTCGCAGCAGTTTGTCCTCAGCCGGTATTTTAGTCATGTAAACAGGAAATTCATTATGCCCCAACCAACTGTACACCGACATCAAAAAGCCCGCATTGAATACAGCACCCAAACGCAGGTTACTGGCATAATCGGCATCGCTTGTTACAACGATCCGCTGGTCTTTATCATTTATTTTCCTCGTTAGTTGAAGCCCTGTGACAAAACTATTCTCCCTGATATCTCCTTCGGCCGGACTTAACGGCGGAAGTGTGGAATCGATGATCAGCTCTCCTGCCTTCAGCCAGGTTTTACCCGGGCTTGTAGCCAATAATACCCGGGCCTTGAATACACTGTCCTGCCTATGTGAAATAGCGGTTACCCCCGGCATCAGCGTCCTGATCGTATCTCTTCCCGGTGTGAGGGATTTCATTACCTGCTCCAATCCCTTGTATAGCTTACTACTCTCAGATGTGATATAGGGGTTTACTTTATCAGGTGTTTCATCAAAGGAGGGCTGTACCAGCTGGCCATTCATCAATTGCACACCCAACTGCTGCAATACAGGGTTCAGTACATATTGCTTGCCAGGCTTGCCCATAAAAAACATATTGCCACCCGCATCTATATAGTTCCTGGTCTTCTGTTGCACCACTTCACTCAATTCCATTCTGGGATCTGCCAGCACAAGAGCAGTACAATTCGCCGGAACATCCTGCAGTGAAAGATTTACGGTATCCACATCATATCCTGTGTTCACCAATGAACCACGACTAATTTTTGCAGCCGAATGAAAGTCGAATTCCCGCTGACCTGTTTTGCGAATGCTGCGCTCCAGTTCTCCTGCAACAAAATAAACAGCAGGGATTTTCTCCGGTTCCAGCAATCGTTTGAACGCAGCGGCAAAATTGCCGGCATCAGGCCAGAATTCAGGATCAGGAAAAGTCCTGAGGAATTCCTTTCTGCCGCGGTATTTCAGTTGCATCACCAGCCTGTAGCCTTCGGAGCGAAGATCGATGAGCTGATGCATTTGCTCAGGAGATTTGTAGCGCGACAAATCATCATCCAATGACTCAGCTTTGATACCTGCTATCTTTTCAAGAGAAAATCCAGGTGGATATATTTTATACAAACCACTGTCTGTGGCTATCGCATCATTGTCGTAGTAATACTCATAACGGAACTGAATATTTGGTTTGAACCGTATAATAGGTTCCCATAATGCGAGGTACTGATCATTGCGGGCTTCGGGCATTCCTTGTTCAAGCCCCTCTCCCAGCAGATTGGCGTACAAAGTTACCTCCAGTGTACTATCGCCCATGCCTTTGATCAACTCCTGCAGCTGTTTGGATATCGTATTGCGTTTGGTAGCTGTAGTATCGAACCAGGCCGTCAATACAGGACGTGAACTACAATAACCAATCACGAGAGAAACGGCCATTACAGTCAGATATCTTCCCCATTTTACATACCAGGCACGGCTTTCTCTTTCCGACCTCAATCTTATCAACGTAAAACCAACAAACATACCACTCACCACTAAAAAATAGATCAGGTCCCTGGTAACGATCAGTCCACCCAATAATTTGTATACTCTGTTCTGCAGCGATAGAAAATAAGTGAGATCCCTGATCAGATCATACCGTTGCCACAAACTGCCAATGTAAGTCAGAAAGAAAATAACGATGAATGTTCCAAGCGCGGATATAACCTGATAACTGCTCAGGGAAGACATGAATAAACCAATAGCTGAGTAAGCACAAAGCAACAGGTAAAAGCCCAATGCTGCAGATAACAATAGTCCATAATCCACCTGTTCTATCGTGAAAGCTCCTATTAGCATGAAGAACACCAGTGTACCCACCAGCATAAGGTTGAACAACATGATCCCCATGTATTTTCCCAGCACGATCTGCCGGAGGCCAACAGGCGAAGAGTGCAGTAATTTTGCCGAACCTGAAAGGGCATCGCGACTGATCAATCCCATCGTTAAAATGGGGATGTACAGATATAGATTTCTAACTGAAGTGGTGAAAAGTCCGGACTTAACAAACATGCCCCAGGTCAATCCCCCTCTCCTTTATAGTTCGGACTATTCTTCATCATGATCTCCTGCCAGTTGGCTGTTCCATAAACAGCTTCTGCATATAGGATGGCAGATTGCACAAAAAATACCACTAATACAAACCAGGCTATCGGAGAGAAGAACAGATAACGCCATTCGTTCTTCGCAATTTTATATATGATCCTCACGGTGATTAAGTTTATTTTCTTTTTCTTCTTACCAATAATATCGTTCCTGCAATCAGCATCATGCCAGGCAGTATCCACACATACAATTTCTTTTGAAGGGTAGCCCATGGAAGACTGGCCTTTATATCATTGTCTGGTGGGGGCGCCGGAATGGGTGTATAAACAGGAAATTGTTGATAGGTCAACCAGCTAAAAAAATATTCGCTGAGCTCAGACATACCTGAATTGCTGATTATATCAGCATCCCCGCTTACAATGATGCGTTGCTCATTTCCACTTAGCTGTCTTGTCAACTTGATTGCAGTGGCTAATGAATCGAATCTGAGATCACCTTCGCTTGCATTGAAAACAGGAGCAGCAGAATCAGTAACCAGCTTACCTGCCTTCAACCAGTTGTTTTTAGGACTGGCCCTGGTAAAGGGTTTGGTTAGGAATAATGGAGCTGCAGTGAAACCACTATCGCTGATAACAGCTACAGGAGTTGAACCAGCCATTCCGATCACAGACATATCTTCGGGATAAAAATTATTCTTCCATAATAGTTTTAGCTCCCTGAGAAAATGATGATTGGCCAGATCGAAAAAATATGGAGTTGAGTACAATGTTATCTTATCTGCAGTTTCATTGGGATCAACCTGCACCAGTTGCCCTGGCATCAATTGCACACCCAATGATTGCAACAATGGATTCAATACATATTGTTTCTTTGGCTCTCCCAGGATCAGCATATTGCCGCCATTATCCAGGTACTTTCGTAGTTTGGAAAGCACCACAGCACTCAGGTCCATTTTAGGATCTGCCAGGATCACAACAGATATATCGGCAGGAAGATCATGTGTTGACAAGTTGGTGGTGTCAAAATCAAAACCAAGGTTCACAAGATGATATTGCCCTGAATATTCCCGCTCCCCTTTTTTAACAAGGCTGCGTTCCAGCTCTCCTGTAATATAAGAGAGCTTCGGCATCTTCGTTCCCAGCACCCGTTTGAATGCTGCATTGAAATAGGTTTGATTGAGGACATATTCCATCTCATTCAATTCAGCGGGCAATACGCGCAGAAAAGTTTTTCTCCCCCGGTAATTCAATTGCATCACCGATCTGTAACCCTCGCTCTTCAGGTCGATTATTTTTTTGATCTCATCGGGAGATTTAAAAAGAGCACTGTCCAGTCTCAACCCTTTTGCCAGGAGTCCGGCAATCTGTTGTTCTGTTTTTCCAGGGAACCGCCTGTACAATCCACTGTCACCGGGAATCATGTGATAATAATATTCATAGCGGAATTTGATATCCGGCTTGAAACGGGTGTACTGTTCCCATGTATCCAGGAAAGCATTCCGGCGGGCAGGTACTACACCAATCGATCCCGAGTTGATGAGATCGAACAGGTTGGTATACATCGTTACCTCCAGGGCACTGTCTTTCATTGCATGAACGATCGCCTGAGTTTCGGGCCGGATCGTATTCACCTTCCGGGCTGAGGTATCCAGATAAGCGGTTATACCTGTACGTGATCCAACATATCCTATCAATAACCCAGCTGCGATAACGCCCAGATACCGGGCCACCCGCACATACCACACCCTCCTTTTCACACCATCACTTAATTTCAGTATGGTGAACACAACAAACAGGGTGATGATCACCAGGTAGTAGAGCAGGTCCTTGCTCCTGATCAATCCTTTTATCAGCCAGTCGATGCGGTTATTGATGGAAAGGAAATAAGTGAGGTCGCGCCAAAAATCATATTCCTGCCACAGAGTACCGATTATTCTCAACCCGTAGAGTACGGTAAAACTGGCGATGGCCGCTACGATCTGGTAACTGGTTAGTGCCGACATGAAGAAGCCGATAGCGCTCAGCGCACACAGCAAGAGATAAATACCCAGTATGGCAGATAATAGCGGACCATAATCCAGCGATACGATATCTGCAAAGCCTTCCACCACAAAAATGCCCATGATCAATACAAAGAACAGGTTGAAGAACATAATCCCCAGGTATTTGCCCAATACGATCTGGCGAATGCTCACAGGCGACGAGTACATCAGCCTGATTGTACCGCTATTGAACTCCTTATTGATAATTCCCATGGTAATCAGTGGCACATAGAGGTAGAGGTATTGCAGTATATTGGTAAAAACATCAGGAAATACCTGTCCGGTCAGCGATAAAACCCTCACGTTTGCCAGCAAATAGAAATAAGGATTATAGAGCATATCGTAATGGAAGCTCTGCGTCAATATAAAAAGTGAGCTTGTATAAAAGAACCCACACATCACCATGAACACGATCAGCGTAACCCATGCCACCGGAGAGTAGAACAGATCACGCAGCTCATTAATTGCTATTTTAAGAACAGTCCTCATTCAAGTAGTTTTGAAAATTATTCGGGAAACATTTCAAGTGGATTTACCTGCTTACCTTATCTGATAATTGTTTGAAAATATCATCCAGCAAGCCCTTGTCCGGATTGATCTCTTTGATCTTCCATCCCGCAGAAACGCTGGTTGCGATTAACCTCTCTGTCAATTCATCTGCATTCCCCTCGAAATAAATCTTTAATTGTTCATTGGTCACGAACTCCACTTTAGACACACCCGGAACATTCATCAGTTCTTCACGGGGAGGAGGGTTACCCATACGGATCAACAATGCATGTGATTGCGCATAATTATTGAAAGCATCCATCGAATCGGAAAACACCACCCTGCCAGATTCTATCATGATGATCTCACGGCAGAGGATATTGATCTCCGATAAAATATGCGATGACAACAGCACCGTATGTTCCTCTGCAATCTCCCTGATCAGTTTCCTGGCTTCGATCAGCTGGTTGGGATCAAGCCCATTGGTTGGCTCATCCAGCACCACCAGACTCGGTTTGTGGATGATAGCCTGTGCAATACCAACGCGCTGCCGGTAGCCTCCGGAGAGATTTTTGATCAATCGTGAACTGAAATGCTGAATGCCGCATCGTTCCTTGGCTTCATCCACGGCAGACCTGATCAGGTGTTTATTGATCTTTCGCAACTCTGCACTGAAAACAAGGTATTCATCGATTGTAAGATCAGTGTACAAAGGAGGTGTTTGTGGTAAGAAGCCAATTTCCTTTTTGGCTTCTTTTGGATATTTACCCATATCGATATCGTTGATGAATACCTTTCCCTCCGTTTGATTCAATGCGCCACAAATAATATTCATAGTGGTGGATTTACCAGCACCATTGGATCCAAGAAGGCCAATGATACCGGCATCCCCGATTTGAATATTGATATCGCGGATTGCCCAGTTACTGGAATATTTATGCGATAAGCGCTCTGTTCTCAGGATCATGTCAGCTAATTATGTGGTAATAAAAAAGGGGTGATTATTTACCGGTTATTGGGAACTATATTGGGATTATTGGCAATGATGATCGGAGAAAACTGCATCAGGTAGCGTGGCGAACCAGGCGCCAGGGTTGAAAGAACGGTAGTATTATCATCATTCATCCTTTCAGGCGTTTGTGCATAAGCCGCTTCCCGGTTCAGTCTTTTGAGGTCGAATAACCTGAGCCCTCCGTGAAAGAATAATTCCCTTCTTCTTTCTTCCAGTACTATTTTCAAAACATCATCGTGATTGTCAGGGGTTGAATTACCGGGCAGGCGATTCTGACGCAAGCGGTTAATCCAGCTCAAGGCCCCATCTGTATCAGCTTTCCTGGCGAGACATTCAGCTTTTATCAGCACTAGTTCCGGCACAGCCACGCTGTAGTTGAATACCTGCCACCCATACTGATAAGTGTTATAATTTCCATCAGCTCCAAAATTCACTGTAAGTCTTGTATCTGTATCTTCAAACAGATCCCTTAGCGCCGGACTGATGAGAAAGGAAGCACCTGAATATTTGGCAAGAAATGAATTATCACTGCAAAGCCGGCCCAGCAATGTTTCAGGGTTTTTAGACAGATCGATCAGAACACCTGGCATAGTGTAGGCTGTATTGTAGTTCAGCAAAGTACTTCTAAGCTCCAATGCCGCGCCGGCAGCGGTTTCTGCAGCTGCATAGTTACCCATAAAGAGATAAGTGCGGGCAAGCAAAGCATAACCGGCAGCCTTTCCGGGCTGGACAATGGTTTGCCCCATCGCAGGGAGGTCTGCACTGTTCACTGCAGCTGTCAGGTCTTTAATGATCTGATCATACACCTGTTGAACAGTAGCCCTGGCAGGAAGAACATTGGCATCAGGCAGCAGGACCAGTGGAACAGCCAATGCTGTAGCCGCTGTTGCCGTCTGATAATGGTCTCCATACAAATTGGCAAGTTGCAGGTAGTACCAGGCACGGTTGATCTGCGCCTGTGCCCTCAGCAGATTTTTTTGTTTTGTATCCCCTTGTGCTTCATCGATCTTGCTGAGTATGATATTCATTTGAAGTATACGGGAATAAGCATTGTTGTACATAAAATCCTGGTCGCCCATATTCCATACATCCTTTGCCCACAGATAATCATGAGCGAAAAAAGAAGAAGTGTCGCTTTGCAGCATGGCATCAGTCATACGTACATCATCACTCATCAGGTCTGCCAGTATGAAATTGCAAAGGGCCAGCGAATCATGATTGAGCATTTCTTTAAAATCAGTAACTGTTGTGGGATTCACCACAGTCTCACTCAGACGTACGCCCAGAAATTTCTTACAGCCCATCAATAGCAGCATGACTAATATGCACAGACCAGGTATTTTTCCATTCAGTGTATGGTTCATACAATTCATTTTTGGTTTAAGGTTGATTGCCATACACACCAAATTCGTTGAAGGAAACCTGGTCCGGCGCTTCCCCTTGTGTTGCTACAACTTCGAACTTCAGGTAACGTGTTGCTACAGGTGTGGGCAGATCGATAAAAAGATTTTCATTGAATACAGATGGCGAAGGGATATTCATCATCTGTGCTGCACTCCAATTAATATTATCGGCACTGGTATACAGTTTTGCCTGTTTCGGATGCCAGGGTCCTTCATTCCCCGCATGCCTGATCATGATACCTTTTACAGTATTCATTTGCCCCATATCGGCGATAAACCATTGCGGCAATAGAGGAACAGCGTCTATAGCAGACCTCCATTGTGTGGCATAATCTCCATCCAGCAGATTGGAGGCGATTTCTCCTGTTGCCTGGCTTTCTGAAGAGGCGGAAAGAATTGTCCAACCCGAACGGGAATAGATCGTATGTGCATCAACGTTCACTCCTATGAATACTGTGCTGTTAGGTGCCGGGGGCACAAAGGCATCATCTTTTATCTTCAGTGGGATGAGATAGTTATTACCGGCAGCAGGTAGGAACTGGCTGGTGAATTCCAGGTTAAAAAGATTCGAGTTCAATAATCCTGCCCCGATCGTATTGGTGGGTGGCACTATATTGTAATATGCTCCGGGCATTGTGACGTAAGACGATTGATGAGCTTCATTGAAACCAGCTGTAAGCTCGGGTGCAGCTACCACGTTAACCTGTAAAGGTTTTCCAAGAAAGCTGTTGACAAAAGCCATAACCCCCACATTAGCGCTGATAAAATCATTATGCGGTATATAATTCCCGTCTGACTGTTTAACCAGTTGAAGGTTGAATATATTCACCTGCTCACCTCCGGCAAAACTCACGAGAGTAGTAGTCACATCCGTAGCCGATACTTTCAGGAACATGGTTTGCCGAAGGGTATCTGCGGGAGGTGTAAGATGGTCATTATCTGTGCCCACCCTTACCGGTAAAATGTATGTTTTACCAGTTTCAATTTTGGAGAAATCCGGAATGATCTGTATTGAATCACCCGACACCAACATCCCTGCTTTAATGGTAATATCAGTATGAGCAAGCTGGAATGCACCTTCCGGCAAAGCAGGCGAGGGCATTTGGGAATTAGTCAGCCGGTCGTAAACAGGGATCAGCTCTGGGTCTATTTTTGCTGAGAGCACAATATCCTGCTCAAAAGCATTCAGAATCCTTACCGGGAATACCATTTTATTGAGCAAAACGACGCTATCCCGGAACAAAAGTGCATTTACCGGCAATAGATTATAGGTGGTTGGCCCATCCGGCTGCGGATCTACATAAACGATATACCTTCCCTGCTCGATAAAACTATTGTCTTTTACGCAGGAAGTGCAGAAGATCAATAACACCTGTATACAGATGAGTGGTGATTGTATCAAATATTTTCTACGCATGAGTTGTTGCCATTATTGGTTTAGAAATTCACTTCCATCGTGAACGAATAGAGCCTGGGAATGGCTAATCCGATCTGTCCGCCTGTTGAAACAGTTTCCGGGTCAACATGCAATCTGTTTCTTGTGATCACGAATGCATTCTGCACCTGTACCGACAAAGTCATTTCTTTGGCAGCTATTTTTTTCAGCCAGTTTTTAGGAGGATGCCAGCCTATCTGCATTTCCTGTAACCGGATATTATCTGCAGACATTATGCTATTGCTTGCATTTTGAATGATGAAAGTTCTGCTTGAATTGTCATTTGTATTGGCCATAGCAGCAATATCAGTATGAGCTTCATCACCGGGCTGTCTCCAGCGGTCACGAATGAGTATACTCCTCTCTGTTGTTCCGGATGGAGAAGGAATATATTCCCTCATTACATGCCCCCAATTGCACATTACTGTTATGCCGGCAAAAAAGGCTTTATAATCCCAGCGTTGGATCAGACCCACTGAAAAAGGGGCACGTATTACGCCGCTGTATATGAGCGCCGAAGCCAGGGTGGCACTGTCTGGTGTAGCTGTTTTTTGTCCGTTCTGATCGTAGATCTGTGGCCTGCCCTGGTTATCGAGGCCTGCCCATCGATAACTCCAGATATTATCTGTACTGTAGCCATTCCGGAAAGCGTTGAGAAAAGCTGATGTCTGGGAAAAATTAACAAGCGGTACATTTCTGGCAATCGTATTATTATAAGAACCATTCAATGTAATGAGGTATTTCAATGCTGTTCTGCGGATCACTTCCAGTTCCAGTTTTAGTTCAACACCACTGCTCACCAGTTCACTGTATGACACCTGTGCTCCCAATCCTGTGGAAGGGTCAGTAGGAACAGGAATATTGTTATTGAGTCCACTGGTCCTTTTCTGATAATACCGGATATCTGCGAGATACCTTTCCTGTAAGAATCCGATCGAAGCATGTGCTTCGAGTATTTTGGTATCGGGTTGTAAGAATCCGAAATTATTGTTCACCACCATGGAATATCCACCGCTGCCATCAGGCGTATTTGTTTCCATCATGAGCGCCATTCCCTGAAAAGGGCTGATATGCTGCAGGGTAAAATCCGCGAGGAGACTACTGATGGAAATTGAATTGAACCAGGTTTCACGTCCGATATCGTAACCCGCACGCATATTGAATTGCGGCCGTCCTTCAGGGGATTTTCCAATACCGCCCGCAATATTCAATAAGTTGTTCCTAAGCCGCAATTTTGCATTGGCGCCAAAATAGCTGAGTGAAGAGGAAGGAGTTTTATTAATGGTATTGTCTTCAATCTGAAGTTTGTTGAAAGTAAGGTCGAACACCAAACGATTATTCAATATCCCAACAGTCAGTTTCTCATACTTATTGCGTGTATTCTGTCCGGTTTGCTGAGCCACATTATAGCTGTTCACCCATATTCCGAAATTGTTCCAGTTAGTTTGCTGGCTGCGGTCAGCAGTGATCTGTACGGGCAGGCGTGGCATTTCAATACCTGTAATACCGGAAGAAACGCTGATATCACTGATCCATTCAGGTAGTTCCAGAAATTTATACCTGCTGATACGCCAGGCAGCTTCTCCATTGTAACTGGAAAATGAAACATAGGGAGGATCATATCCATAATTAGGGCTTAGTACGGTATTATATCTTCCACTCAGCATGATCGTTTGATCGAAAGCATAGCGAACACTGGCATTCCAGCCAAGCTGACGCGTTATATTATTAAATCCGGCATTCGGCGTAAGCAAAGTATAAGGATAGGTAGTAGTTACAGGAAAAAAAGTATTGGGGTCCATATCACCAAAGAGGCCAACCACTCCACGCAGCTGATAGTAATTACCAATGGCTCCAAGCGGATTCAATGGCAACAGGATGTTCTGACCTTTCCCGGTCCCGGGGTCATACCCATAGATCGTTGAATAGGTGGGCATGCTCACAACATTGGAAGAGCCGCCACCGCCGGCCACCGCATTGATCTCATGCTTCCCTGCTTTTTTATTGAAAACAAGGCCTGACCGCAGATCCCAGTTCCTGCTTTTGGTAAAAGACCTGCGCAGTACATCTCCCTTTGGTACATATCTGAAAAGACCTGTTACTATCCGATCAGGATCAGATACATTGGTATTGAAAATAGGTGTTGCATAATCATTCAGTAATTGTCTGGTCTGACTGCTTGCTGCTCCCTGTAACATATTCAGTTCGGAATTCCCTATTGAAGTTTGTACAGCACTGGTCCACAACAAACCAGGCAGCAGTTCCCATTCCATCATCAGCCTGGAGTCCAGGTTCATGTTCTTTTGGATATTGCTATTGACCCTTGCATCCTGCAGGAGATTAATGCCATGATTTTCGTAACCGGCATTCATGAGTACGGCATTGGCATCCGGACTGAATCGTGAATAATCGTATACATAATCCCCTTGCCCGTTGAGCAATAACTGATAAGGCATCAGGGAAGTATTGGTTGGGTCGAAGCCGAATCCCTTATCTGCTTTGCTATGCGTAACAATCACTTGCCAGTCAGCCCTGAGTTTGCTGTTGAAAAAATTGAACCGGTTGGAAAGATTCAATCCAACACTACTGTTTTTACTTTTATAAGCTGTATTACGACTTGTACTCAGATTTCCCGTAGCAGAAAACTGCCAGTGTTTTTTACCACCTGCAATACGCAGCGTATGTCTTTGCTGGAAGATATCCTGTTGCAATAGCTTTAGCTGAGTTTGATTGGATAACCTGCTCAATGAGTCCCATGATACATCGAATGCCTGTTGTGAAATAGCGCCCGACTTCAATTTGAACAATAGCAGTTCTGCAGGATTACGATTGAATGCGAATGCTCCATTATCAGTGCCGCTATAATACAAGAATCCTGAATCGGAAGCTGCTTTCAAGTAATCCAGCAGATCGGCAGAAGAAGCCAGTCTTTGCTTGTTCCGGTTAAGATGCGGAGATGCAGCGTAATAAAAGTTCGTATTGTAATCAATATCCAGTTTGCCTTCCACTCCTTTTCTGGTAGTAATCAGAATGATGCCACCTGCTGCCCTGGGTCCCCATCTGGCAAGCTCTTCAGGGTTCTTGATCACCTTTACCGACTCCACATTGTTCATGGGATAGTCTGACTGAAAACCGTTTTGCACAAAACCATCGATCACAATGAGCATACCGGAAACATTTCCGTTAAAACCACTTACACCTCTTAATTGTGGAATCAAACCATTATTATTGACAGAAGTTGAATTATTGATTTTGTAGCCGACCTTTTTGAATTCTTCTAGCATATCCTGAAAACTTCTTCCGGGCGCAGTACTCTTCCAATAATTATTGTAATAAGTCATCAGATCGTTATAGGATACTACATTCATTCCATTGATGGAAGACGATGCGAGGTCAATCGATTCGAGTACCGTCTGACTTTGAGAGGAGGATTGCAGTGTAAGGCCCGGGATGGTCCCCTGCAATACCTGACCCAGGGTCATATGGCGGCGATTGGTCATGCTGATGGTATCGGTCCAGGGGATTTTTTTCTTAAAGAAATCCTGATTGCTCACCTGCACGGTACCAAGAGATACTGCTTCCTCTTTCATAACAATTTCCAGATTGGCTTCTCCATTGTATCTGATCTCTTCCTTTCCGTAACCTACAGAGGTAAACTGCAATTTGTCTCCTCTTCTTGCCGGAATTTCAAATCGTCCGTCACCATTGGTGATCGAATTCAATTTTTTATTTCCATTTTTTGGGATACTTGTTACCGTTACACCGATCAAAGGAATGCCCAGGGGATTTCTGACCCTTCCCTGTGCGAGCGTATCTTTCATCACTGTGATCCGGAGAAGGTCAGTCTGTGGTGATTCGGTAGACTTTTTTTCTACTATCTGGTGCAGGAAGATGATCTTTCCTTCAATTGAATACGTGAAAGGCTGGTCTTTGCAGATCAGGTCCAGTACTGCTTTCAGGGGAGCGCTCTTTACATTCAGGGAAACTTTTTTTCCCTTTTCCAGCAGGTCTGCATCGAAAAAGAAAGTGTAGCCTGTTTGCTTTTTGATTTCGGCAAAGATCTTTTTGAGCGGCAGATCATCGCCTTTCAAAGTAATCTCCTGTGCTGCACCTCTTGCGGATATCATCATCAGGAGTATGATCAATAAAGGGATCGGTTTCCCCTTCCTCCTACGGATATCTTTAAAATGACCAATAGCAGTGTAGTAAATCGTAAGCATGGTAAGTTTGGTTAGCTTGATCAATAGAAGTCAATTCCTGGCCGGCGAGCCAGGATAGGAACAGGTTGGGAGAAGGTATTATGGTTGTACAGTCAATTGTTTTCCTTCGATCTTGAAATGGACGCCATTCTTTTCGAGACCACGTAGTATCTGCGATAACATGGCATCCATCGGGATCTCTCCTTCGAAGTGTTTATTAAGTGGAACACCGGCAGCATACACAATGTCTAAGTCATACCATCGCGCCAGTTGTCGCATCACGGCTTTCAGATCAGCTTGTTTGAAAAAGAACAGATTGTTTTTCCAGGCCATCGCCTGTTCGATATCTGCATCGATCAGTTTGATATTGTTGTTATGATCGATTTGCGCCTGTTGGCCTGGCGTCAACAGTTGTTGGTTTTTATCTTTCAATACTTTTACCGATCCCTGCAACAGGGTTGTTTTGACAAGTTCTTCATCGGTATAGGCGTTAATGTTGAAATGCGTTCCAAGTACTTCCACTTTCATTCCATTAGCTGTTACATGGAAAGGCTTGCGGGCATTTTTTGCAACTTCAAAATAAACTTCACCTGTGACGGTAACGGCTCTTTCGTTACCGGAGAAAGCAGTGGGAAAAGTAACAGAGGAAGCAGCATTCAGCCATACCTGTGTGCCATCAGACAGGGTGAGCTGGTACTTACGGCCACGCGGTGTACTCATTGTGTTGAAGGATATTGCAGTATGGGTGAGGTTGTCTTTATTGTAGGTCACCTGCCCGTCTTTGTATTCAACTTTTGCACCGTTCTGTTTGGCGATGATTCCATTGCTGAGACTGTCCAAGACCATCTGGGTTCCATCTGCAAGTGTGAGGATGGCTCCGCTTTTTCCCGGTGCCACGTCTTGTTTCACTGTAGCTGGCATTGTAGCTGTATCAGGCTTCAATAATAAGAACCACACACCACAACCAAGCAACAGCAATACACAGGCAACAGCAATACCTCTGACCCGGCGAATACGACGCGTAACGGATGGCAATTGCATGATGATGGCTGATTCAGATGTATGACTTTTGATGATTTCCTGCCAGGCTTTTTCACGTAATTGCTCCAATAATTCCGGGTCTTTCAATCGAGTACGATCCCACTCGAAGGAAGTATACCATTGTTCCAGAAAATCGATTTCCCCGGCACTGGCCTGGCCCGCATTGTATTTTCTGATCAGTGATTCCAATTGGTTTCTTTCCATCATGGTTGTTATTGTGCTCTATCTACAAGAAGAAGAACAGATGAGCCAGGAGAAAGTACCAAAGGAGGAAAAAAAATTCTTAAATAAGGAAAATAAAACGAGCGAGATCATTCCTCCGGAGTTGTTCCCGGATACGTTCCATAGCCAGATAGAGCTGGTTTTTAATGGTCTGTGGCGATAACTCGAGCTGTGTAGCGATCTCCTGCATAGTAAGCTGTTGCTCTTTGGCGAGCCGGTAAATGGTTTTCATTTTTTCCGGCATCACCAGAACAGCAGCAGCCACACAGGCCTGTATCTCTTTGGCCCTGATGCCTGCAAGGATCAGGTCTTCCGAGCTTACAGGTTCCAGTGGTTGCTGAAGAATATGATGCAACCTCACAGATTGTTTCTCATAGTAGTTGAAGATCCTGTGCCGCAGGGCCACGTAGAGATAAGCGCCGATATTATCGGTTACATGGATATTGTCGAGATTATTCCAGAGAGCGATAAAAAGTTCCTGGATGATATCGGAGGAATCATCTTTGCTACGGGTTCTTTTGAATGCCATCTGGAAAAGATCGTCGTGGTATTTCTCGTAGATAAGTCGGAATGCCTGTTCATCGCCCTGTCGGGCGGCAGCAATAAGTATAGGGTCGGTATGTTCTGAATAAGATGGCAACAGGGATTGATTGAAATAAAAGCCTGTAGGGAAGGTTTATAGTGAAGGTGGACGAAACAAAAATGATGTTTTTTGGGGGATTGAGCAAATAAAGAACCTTTGATTGTTTTTTTTGAACTTCATTATGATTTTCAAATCCATTCATGCCGGCGTTTCCCGAACCACTACTTTGTTTATTATCCGTTAAGATATTCACTTAATTTGCTAATAAGTTCTGTATAAGAATGCGATCCGCTGAATGCAAAAAAGACACTCAAATGAGTGTCTCTTTGTGGATCGTGTCAGGCTCGAACTGACGACCCTCGCCTTGTCGAGGCGATACTCTAAACCAACTGAGCTAACGATCCTGATCAGGCATGCAATATACAACACGCAAACAAATTCCCTATGATCAAAGCGGAGTTTTGTTAACTTTAGTTGATACCATTCCATTCTTCACTACATCAAACCACCTGTATGGACCAGCAGATCATCAACCTATTTGATGAATACACGCACAAACCATTGAAGCGCGATGATTTCATCAAACGCCTTGTGCTGCTCACCGGCAGCCTGACCGCCGCCATGACCGCCCTTGCCCAACTGGAAGTCAAATACGATTCCGCAGCAACCGTTGCTGAAAACAATAAAGAGATCATCACTGAACGCATCAATTATCCTACTGACGATATCACCATGAAAGGTTACCTGGCAAGGCCTTCTGCCGCCGGCAAATACGGAGCTGTTGTGGTGATCCACGAGAACCGCGGTCTCAACCCGCACATCGAAGATGTGACCAGGCGTGTTGCCCAGGCTGGTTTCATTGCACTGGCGCCGGATGCGCTTTCAGAATCCGGAGGCACTCCATCAGATGCAGATCAGGCCCGTGATCTTATTGGAAAACTGGACATGCCGAAGACCGTCAATCATTATATAAAAGCATTCGATTACCTGAGATCGAGGTCAGACAGCAATGGTCATTTCGGATGTTTGGGGTTCTGCTGGGGCGGCGCCATGGCCAACCAGCTGGCAGTGCATGTTCCTTCACTGAATGCCGCTGTGGCCTTTTATGGCCGCCAGCCGGATGCAGCCGATGTACCAAAGATCAAAGCCGCCGTGCAACTGCATTATGCTGGAATGGACGAACGCGTGAATGCAGGCATCGCTGCTTATGAAGAAGCGCTCAAAAAAGCCGGGACTGTATACGAGCTTTACATGTACGATGGAGCCCAGCACGCTTTCCATAACGATACCGCCGGACCGCGATACAATGAAGCAGCCGCCAAACTTGCCTGGGAAAGGACTATCAGATTCTTCAATGAAAAACTGAAATAATGTAATAATGAAAAAGAACCGCTGCTGGTCAGTGGCTCTTTTTCATTTCAGCTTAATATTACAATCCCTCAATCTTTGATGGATCAATTGCAGTTGCAATATCCCTTGTCAACACATTGTTCAGAGCTCCTGCATTAGCCGTATTCTCAATCAATACCACCCTCACCTTGTTATGCCATGACTGCGTTGAGGGATAACCGTTCTGGTCTTTTTTCAATCTTACTTTACCAACACCTACTTCGGCCGTTACCCTGATATTCCTTTCAGTCTGATAAGGCACAATGCCCCAGCCCTGAAAATCGGAAGTATAAACATACACCAGGATCGTATTCTTCTCCAGCACTGCGGATGTCAACACATTGGGAGCATTTACATCCAGCCAGAGATAATGGCCGGCGCCTGCTCCGGAAGCAGTCCAGGTAGAAGTGGAAATATCTTTTTCGTAAATTTTCACATTTGCATTGCCGTTAGTTCCTGGTTGTCCTTCCGGGCCCGCAGGTCCTTCTTTCTTGGAACAGGCAGTCATTGAAATTGTAGCCATCAGTACGGGAAAAAGTAATCGTTTCATGTTTCAAAGATTTAATTGGTATGGAAAAAATATAGCGAATAGTCTTTCGAAAAGACGTACCGGTATTTGCAATAAGTACATGCAACAAGCTGCTCTGATGCTACTAACAACAGCCCGGATAATTCAAATGGAACACTATGGATCGCCAGAAGGTGGGGAGAAAAGGCAGGTCCAATAACAGTTATGGATTCCAGGAACAATGAAGCCATCACTAATTATGATGCAATGTAGGATTATTACCGGTTATCACATCACCCGCGAAGCAAAACTACCACAAAGTAGTAGGCGCTGAAATGCAGATCGCCCGCAGGATTGCGGGCGATCGATTCATGTAGTTATGATTTCGCGTTATTGCAGTTTTCGTCTTTCCACTTCTTTTTTGATCAGTCCCAGTTCACGCCCGGTCTGACCAGCCACAGAAGAATTCTCCTGCGCCCTGCGCATGAGATACGGCACCACATCTCCGATAGGTCCGAATGGCAGGTACTTGCTCACTGCAAATCCGGCCCTGGCCAGGTTGAAAGTGATATTGTCGCTCATGCCATACAGTTGGGAAAAATGTACATGCGGATGATTGTGCGGAATTTTCTTTTCATCCAGCAACTGCGTTGCGCGCAGGTTACTGTATTCGTTATGTGATGCAACGATCAGGGCTATCTGATCGATATGATTGAGACAGAATTCAACGCCGGCATTGTAATCGCGGTCGCTGCTGGCTTTGTCTGGTTGGATGGGAGAAGCATAGCTCATCTCTTCTGCACGGCGGCGTTCCTTTTCCATGTAAGCGCCGCGCACCAGTTTGGCGCCAAGAATGAACTCCTTCGTTTGTGCCTCAGCGAAACTATCCTTCAGGAACTGCAGCCTGTCGTGACGATACAACTGAATTGTATTATATACCACTACCCTGTTGCGATTATATTTTTCCATCATCTGCATGGTGAGAGCATCCACGGGATCCTGGATCCAGGTTTCTTCCGCATCCACCAGTACGCCGATCTTATGGTCGGCAGCAGCGCTGATGATCCTTTCCATTCGTTTCACCACACGGTCCCATTCCGCTTTCTCTGCATCGTTCAACACTTCCGTATGCACAGTTCCCTGGTATCCGCTTCGGTCAGTAGCTGCTGCATCCAGTTTCCCGAGCAGGGCAAAACGGGCGAAGCCTGTCACCTTGATACTCATGAAGGGCATCGTACGCTGAGTGGAAGCATATTTGATCACACGGATGAACTCGTCAGTGGCATGATCGAAATTATCTTCTCCTTCCTTTCCTTCCACACCATAATCGAGGATCACCTGCACATTGAATTCGCCAAGCTTATTGGCAACAAGTGCCGTTTGCTCCAGCGTTTCACCGCCAACGAACTGGCGGAAAATAGTATTGCGGATGATGCCTTTGATGGGAAGGCCCACTTTGATGGCCCAGGGCGTAAGACGGGTGCCGATTTTCACCAGGCTCCCGATGCCCATACTGGAAAACAGGAATTTCGCTTTCTTTAATTCTTTGTCGCTCTTGTAAGCAAATGCATACTCTGTGTTATCAAAAGATATTACCGGTGCGGGATTATCCATAAACTACTAACGAATGTTAGGCGCAAAAGTAAGGGAAAGAAACTGAACAAAATATGTGCACACTATCCATTCTCTGACAGGAAGTTAAACAGGACAATTTTTGTTACCTTTCAGCCCATTTCATACTATTATGCTCATCACCAACACCCAAATCTGGAAGTACAGTATCCCTATGCACCCCTTCACTATTGCTACGGGTACAATGCATTACGCGCAAAATATTTTTATCAGGGTCCATACGGACGAAGGCTTTTACGGCGTGGGCGAATGTTCGGCTTTCCCCATGATCGTGGGCGAAACGCAGGCCACCTGTTTTGAGATGGCAAAGGACTTTGCTGCTCTCTGGAAAAACAAGGATGCCTCCGACATCGAAGGGCGAATGGCGGAACTGCATTTGTTCACTGCTTTCAATGCCACAATCAAGAGTGCATTCGATATGGCCCTGTATGATCTTGCCGGCAAAAAGGCCAACAAATCCGTAACCGATCTGCTCGGCGGCGGCAGCAAAGTGCTGGAAACCGATCTCACCATCGGGATCGATACACCAGAAGCCATGGCAGCCAAAGCGGTGGACTATGTGCAGCGCGGTGTACGTATCATAAAAGTGAAACTCGGGAAAAATGCAAAAGACGATGTGGAAAGGATCCGCCGCATCCGCGAAGCAGTTGGACCAGACACTGGTCTCCGCATCGATGCCAACCAGGGATGGTCCTGCGACGATGCCCTCTACGCACTCACAGAGCTCGGCAAATACGATATCCAGTTCTGCGAGCAACCTATGCGCACCTGGAACGACCACCTGCTCCCAGAGCTCCGGAAAGCCTCTCCCGTGAAGATCATGGCGGACGAGAGTGTTTTCAATCACCATGATGCACTCCGGCTCACCAAGGCGGAAGCCTGTGATTATGTCAACATCAAATTCGCCAAATCAGGCGGCATCCTCGAAGCCCTTAAGATCAACAAGGTTTGTGAGGAAGCCGGCATCCCCTGCATGATGGGCGGAATGCTGGAAAGCCGCGTTGCACTTTCCGCTTTTGCACATTTCGCCAAATCACAAAAGAATGTGATCTTCTATGATATGGACACCTGCCTGATCGGCCACCAGGAAGATCCCGTGAAAGGCGGTATCAAATACAACGGATTCTTCGTGGAAACACCCGATACACCCGGTCTTGGCGTGGATGCAGACGATGAATTCCTTAAAAAACTAACAAACGTTATTATCTAAGCACCGGAGATAATATCTTTGCCAAAATTTTAGAAATGGAACGAAAAGCGAAAACCGCTAAGGAATCGTACGTAGTGATGACGGAACTGGTGTTGCCCAACGATACGAATATGTTCGGCAACCTGATGGGTGGACGACTGATGTACTGGATGGATATTGCCGCCGCACTGGCCGCTATGAAGCATTGCGCAGCTCCTGTTGTAACAGCATCGGTAGATAATATCTCTTTCGAAAATCCGATCAAGCTCGGCAACGTTGTACATATCGAAGCAAGGGTATCGCGCGCTTTCAATTCCTCCATGGAAGTGCATATGCGCGTATGGGGAGAAGACGCGATCCAGCAATACAAATACAAAAGCAATGAAGCCTATTACACTTTTGTAGCATTGGACCCCAATGGAAAATCACGTCCCGTACCTCAACTCATTCCTGAAACGGAAGAAGAAAAATTCCTCTTCGAAGGAGCGCTGAGAAGAAGACAGCTCCGCCTCATCCTCGGCGGAAAAATGAAACCAGATGACGCCACAGAATTGAAAGCGCTTTTCCAGCAAGGATTGAAATAAATAGAAAACTCCGCAGCGATGATCACTGCGGAGTTTTTTTATAGATTGCTTTGTTCCTGTTTGGGATTCCTGAATTGCCGTTCCCTGTTCTGTTCAATCGCTTCCATTACCTGCGCCAGGATCTCT
Organism: Pseudobacter ginsenosidimutans; assembly: GCF_007970185.1. Taxonomy (NCBI): domain Bacteria; kingdom Pseudomonadati; phylum Bacteroidota; class Chitinophagia; order Chitinophagales; family Chitinophagaceae; genus Pseudobacter; species Pseudobacter ginsenosidimutans. The sequence continues at coordinate 7,508,785 of NZ_CP042431.1, forward strand.
TCGGCCGGTGCTTCGTAATCTATTTTCATCGGCTCCTTGAATTTCACGGTGAGTATGGTGCCTTTCTTTTTGAACTTCAGTCCTTTTTTATCGAATGCCCGCCAGAAGCCATTGATCACAACAGGGATCACCACAGGCTTTGCCATCTTGATGATCAGCGCTGTTCCCTTTCTGCCCGGTGCAAATGGTTTGGTGGTGCCCTGCGGGAAAGTGATCACCCAGTTATTCTTCAGCGCATTGGTGATCTTTCTCGTGTCTGACACATCCAGCCCTTTTTGTGCTTCCGTTACTGCATTCTTATTCCAGGTGCGCTTTACCGTTATAGCGCCTGCCACCGTGAATAGTTTACTGACGAAGCTGGCGCGCATCGTTTCTTCAGCCGCTACATAATAAACATTTGAAAAGGGATTGAGCAGGTAATAGGGAACACCAAGCTTGTTCTTCTTCCTCCATTTCACTGCACAGAAAATATGCAGGAAAGTGATCACGTCCGCGAAGTAGGTCTGGTGATTGCTCACGAACAGCACATTTTTTCGTGGCAGTTTGGAAAAATTTTCCGTTCCGCTGATGCGGATCCTGTTCACTATGGCAATCCCGGGATAAGTTACCACTCCCACTATCATATAAATGATCTTGCGGATAATACTGATATGCTTTATCTTTTCCCAGAATGGACTCATCGATGTATCTTATTTGGGGTCAGAGCCGAAATTAATGAATTGTTAAGAAAGAAGATATATACGCATAAAAAGCATCTTTCGTATGTAATCCATTTTATTTTCACATCAGGTAGGTAATAAAATCAAAGTATATGAAAAGGATAATCGCAATCAGTGCATTAATGATCACAACGATGGGAGTATTTGCGCAAAGCCCTGTAGTAAATCCATTCCCTAAAACCATTACAGTAAACGGGAGCGCAGAAATGGAAATTGTTCCTGATGAAATATACGTACAGGTGGAACTGAAGGAATATGAAAAGAAAGGAACGGGAAAAGTGGATCTGGAAAAGATCAAATCCGAATTCCTTCAGAAAGTGAAGAGCGTGGGCATTCCTGATTCCATGGTTACGATTGCCAGTTATGATGGTTACACAGACTACTACTGGCACAGGAAACAACTGAAAAAAAGGAATGACCTGCTGGCATCTATCGCTTACCAGATCAAGTTCACCAGCAGCAGCAAGATGGATGAGCTGGTAAATAAACTGGATGATGAAGCCACTCAGAACTTCACCGTAGTGAGAACATCCCACAGCAAAATGCAGGAGTTCAGGAAGCAACTCAAGATCAGCGCTGTGAAAGCCGCAAAGGAAAAAGCTCAATACCTGGCTGCAGCCGTTGATGAGCAGGTAGGCGCCGCAGTAAGTATCATTGAAAATGATAACTCATTCGAGCCAGTGCCTGTTTACAGGAGTTCACAAGCTTATTTGTCCAATGCAGTAGCCAAAGACGGTATCGGTGGCGTTGCTTCGGGTGTTGATTTCAAAAAGATCAAACTCAGATTTGAGATAAATGCAGTGTTTGCATTGAAATAACTCTACACAATTAGTTTGTTAATACGCAACAGGCCGCCATCCGCGGCCTGTTGCTTTTGATATGCTTTAGTATCTTTGCGGCCTATGAAACCTACAGCAGTAATTTTCGACATGGATGGGCTCTTGATCGATTCCGAACCTTATTGGGAAGAAGCAGGAAAAGAAACCCTGGCAGAATATGGTGTAACGCTTGAAAACGAGCAATACCATGTAACCACAGGTCTCAGGACCAAAGAGTGGGTACAATACTGGTTCGCCTATTTCGATATCAACATGAAGCATGTGGAGGCTGCCGAGGCCACCATCGTTGGAAAAGCTATCGATAAGATCCGCACTAATGGACAGCCGATGCCGGGCGTTCAATATATTTTTGATTTCTTCAAGAACCAGGGATGCAAGATCGGGATTGCCACATCCTCTCCCCTGGCGCTGGTGAATGTGGTAGTGGAAAAACTGGGTATTGGCCAATACCTCGATGCTATCAGATCGGCGGAATTCCTTCCTTACGGCAAGCCACACCCGCAGGTGTACCTTGACTGCGCACAGGCATTGGGTGTATCCCAGTTGCAGTGTATCTGTTTTGAAGATTCTTTCAACGGAATGATTGCCGTAAAAGCAGCCAGGATGAAATGTATCGTAATCCCTGCTCCGGAACAGCATGCGGAGACTCGCTGGGATGCTGCGGATATTAAACTGCGGTCACTCGAAGAAGTGAACGCTTCCATGATCGAAGCCTTGTAGTTAATGTGTGCTGCCGCAATAGTGGAAAAAGAAAATAATGATCAGGATTGCAATAAACAGGTAAAATGGTTTTACAGGACTCTGTTCTTTTGTGGTTTCTGTGCTTTCGTCTTTCATAACAATGGTTTTAGCATGATCAATCTTCGGATGGCGCCGGAGACCAGGCATGAGGTAATGTGCTAATCAGACTTAACCGGAATTTACTACAATTTGGGAGGGGGATAAGGGAACGATGTGCTTTGGGAGATCTAAGGTACTATGTTCCGGTAATATGTAACAATAATTTACTGTAAACAAAAGCAGGGTTCCCGGAAAGGAACTAACTGAAAATAGAAAGAGGGGCCAAACCATGGTCCCTCTTATGTTTGAATACATTTTCCTAGTGTTTGCCGTGGCCGCCTTTGCCGCCTTCTCCGGGCATATTGCCAAGATCGCGGTCGAAGAGGTACATACCGCCCTTGTCTTCCCCGATCAGGTTGAGTTTATCAATCACGGTACGCGCCAGGCTCTCCTCTTCGATCTGTTCGGTTACATACCACTGAAGGAAGTTATGGGTAGTGTAATCTTTTTCCTGGATGCAAAGTTCTACGAGTGCATTGATCTCGTTAGATACTTTTACCTCATGTGAAAGCACGATATCAAATATTTCGCGGATGTTCTGGAAATCTTTCTGGGGAGCTGCAAATGCAGGCACAATAGCATGGCCACCCCGGTCATTGATATAGCTTACAAGTTTCAGCATGTGCATGCGCTCTTCATCGGAGTGATGATAGAGGAACTGCGCCACACCTTTATAACCTTTTACTTCAGCCCATGATGCCATTGCCAGGTAATAGTTGGAGGAAAAACCTTCGAGATCTATCTGGCGGTTGAGCGCTGCTTCAATTTTGCTGGATATCATACGTTAAGAGGTTTTATTGGTTCAATTTACAAAATATGCACATCCGGGAACAAAAAAAAGGCCGTTACTTTCGTAACGGCCTGGTATAATTGAATGATTTCAATTACTGTTGAGGAGCGTCGCCGCCTTGTTTTTCTTCCTGCTTCAGCTTTTCTTTGATTTCAGCCAGAGCGCCGAGGTCACCCAGTGTAGCTTTTTCTACTTTATTCTGGATATTCTTCACAGCTTTCTTGGTTGTATCGGATGCAGCTTTAGCTTCTTTGCGTGCAGCTTCTTTCTCTTCTACTTTGGATTGTTCCCAGAGACGTGTGTGAGAAACAACGATGCGTTTTTCATTGCGATCGAATTCGATCACCATGAACTGACCTGCTTCATCAGCTACCATGCCTTTGCCATCTTCTTTCTGAAGGTGACGGTTGGGAGCAAATCCTTCGAGACCGTAAGGCAGTTGAACGATACCACCTTTGTCGTCACGGCGGATGATAGTTCCTTCGTGCACTGAGCCTACAGCGAATGTATCCTGCAGTGCATTCCAGGGATCTTCTTCCAGTTGTTTGTGTCCGAGTTGGAGCTTGCGGTTCTCTTTATCGATTCCGAGGATCACCACGTCGATATGTTCACCAACTTTAGTGTACTCAGAAGGATGGTTGAAGCGTTTCAGCCAGCTGAGGTCGGAGATATGGATCATACCGCCGATGCCGGGAGCCAGTTCAACAAACACACCGTAAGGAGTGATGTTCTTAACGAGACCGTTGTGACGGCTTCCTTCAGGGAATTTGGTTTCGATGGTAGTCCAGGGATCTTCGCTCATTTGCTTGATAGACAGGCTCATTTTGCGATTGTCCTTGTCCAGGGTAACCACTTTCGCTTCATACTCATCGCCCAGTTTGAAGAACTCTTTGGCGTTGATTGGTGTGTTAGCCCATGTGATCTCACTTACGTGAACGAGGCCTTCAACGCCAGGCATGATTTCGAGGAATGCACCGTAATCTTCGATGTTCACCACTTTGCCTTTCACTACTGCACCTTCATGCACAGATTCTGGCAGGATATCCCATGGGTGAGGAGTCAGTTGTTTCAGACCGAGGCTGATACGTTTCTTCTCATCGTCGAAGTCGAGAACCACCACCTTCAGTTTCTGATCCAGCTTCAGCACCTCGCTCGGATGGCTGATACGTCCCCAGCTGATATCTGTGATATACAGCAGACCGTCCAGACCACCGAGGTCCATGAATGCACCGAAGTCGGTAATATTCTTGATAGTTCCTTCCAGAACCTGACCTCTTTCGAGTTTGCTCATGATCTCTGCACGTTGTGCTTCGATATCGCTTTCGATGAGGGCTTTGTGAGATACTACAGCGTTCTTGATAGCCTCGTTGATCTTAACCACTTTGAACTCCATAGTTTTACCCACGAACTGATCGTAATCAGTAACAGGCTTAACGTCGATCTGAGATCCGGGCAGGAAGGTTTCCATTCCGAATACGTCAACGATAAGACCGCCTTTGGTTTTAGAAGTAACAGTACCGGTGATAACTTCGCCAGTTTTGTGTACTTCCACGATGCGCTCCCATGCACGTGTGATACGGGCTTGTTTGCGGCTGAGGTTGAGGTGACCTTCCCTGTCTTCTTTCTCTACAACCATCACTTCTACTTCATCACCTGTTTTCAGGTTAGGCAGATCGCGGAATTCGTTGAAAGAAACCAGACCATCGGATTTGAAACCGATGTTGATCACAACATCTGTTTTGGTCAGCGCCACTACGAGACCTTTCACCAGTTCACCATCGGAAACGGCTTTGAAAGTTCCTTCGTAAACAGTGTCGTACTTCTCTTTTTCTTCTTTGCTGTAAGTAGCAACATTGCGTTTGTCGATACTCCAGTCAAAATCATCATGCGCACCTGCATCTTCCAATACAGGCTGCGTTTGCGCAGGTACAGTTGTTGTCGCTGCAGCTTCTGCGGAAGCAGAAGACTCCTGTGCATCAGCGTTAAGTTGTTTAACAATGAAATTCTGAAACATGATAAATACCCGAAGGATTTTGATTTCGGGGGAGCAAAGATACGCCAAAATATGGGAAAATACAGGATTTCAGGCCGTTTTTTACCCCTGCAAAAGGTTGATTTTCAAGTGCCCGACAGGATTTTTTTTTAGCGATGTTGAAAAATATGCAGTATTATTTTTACAAAAATACTACCACGTAAAAGTCTTTTCTCACTACTTTTAGGCGAATTTTCTAATCAACAATTGTTATGATCACACCGATCTTGATTCAACTCTTTGAAGAAGGACTTACGAAACTCGCAGATGAAATCAATCAGTATCCCGATGATGCCAGCCTATGGATCCCGTTGGAAGGAATCAGCAATCCCGGTGGAAATCTTTGCTTACACCTGAATGGCAACCTGCAGCATTTTCTGGGCGCTGTGCTGAATGATTCCGGTTATGTGAGGAACCGCGACGCAGAATTTTCATTGAAGAATATCTCCAAAAAGAAATTACTCGATGAAGTGGAAGCAACTAAAATGAATGTTCGTGACACGCTGGAACAACTGAGCAAGAAAACACTCGAAAAAGATTATCCGATCCAGGTATTGGGTGAACCCAGGTCAACCGAACATTTCCTGGTATACCTGCTGGCGCATCTGAACTATCATATCGGACAGATCAATTACCACAGGAGACTGGCAACAACAAAAGTAGCAGCTCCGCAGGCATAAGATCATGCCGGGAAGGTGAACGGGGCTAAGGCTTCGTTCACTTTTTTTATTGCTGTTTTGCGGTTGATGCTTTTCGGCTCTTTGTCTCTTTGGCTGTTCGGCAGATTTGGCTGATTGGGCTGTAACGGCGAAGGGGATATAAAAGACGGGCTGTGAAATGTACCGCCGCGGAAGCCCGGCTTTTATATCGCGCATCGCCTCCTGGTTGAAGGTGCAACAACTTAACAACAGCCGTTGCGGAGAAGAATGGTTGCTCCTTTTCAAATCAATTCAGAAGGATCGCACAGTTCCGATTTTGATTATTTGATGAAACTTAATTGCAACAGGATTTACTCATTTGTATTGGAGGGCACTTGACTGTTCCATAACTGCAAAACACACAGCAGTCGCCATGTTTGGGTTTCAGATGAGCTTCACAGTTGGTGCAGGAGTAAAAATACTGGCAGGCATCTGTTGGCATCTGTTCTGCTTTTTGATGGCCGCAATGTGGACAGGTTATAATCGATTCAGGTATCAGCATTGTTTCATTTTTTTGGTACTGTATACACCTTAGTTGACTCACTGGAATTCCGAACTTCTTCACTTTTCTTCTCTTCCTGTCTCATCTCATCTTTTCTTTTCTCATCTCAGCTTGCTTTCCCCTGCCTTCCTGCGTTTTGTAGTTTTGTTTTATCAATTGCAAGCGTGAATCTGGATTGTATTCATTTCAATTGAGCAGCGATAAATCCGCTGGTCCAGGCATGTTGGAAATTGAAGCCGCCGGTAATGCCGTCTACGTCAAGGATCTCACCTGCGAAATACAGTCCCGGCACCAGTTTGCTTTGCATGGTGCTGGCATCTATTTCGGATAAGCGTATACCCCCGCCGTTACGAACTCTTCTTTGAAGGTGGTTTTGCCACTTACAGCATGTTCCTGCGCACAACAGTTTTTGATCAGTTTGTTCTGCTCTTTTGCAGGAAGGTCTGCCCATCGCAGGTCAGGTTTTATGTCAGATTGTTGAAGAAGATATTCCCATAATCTTTGCGGCAACTGGAAGGGATTCTTCTGACCGATTTTCTGTGCAGCCAGTTCAAAACGGTGGTATTGCAATTCTTCTCGGAAGCTGTTCTCATTGAACTGTGGTAACCAGTTCAACATCACCGTGAATTTGTAATCTTTTTCAGCCAGTTCTCTGGCACCCCAGGCGGAAAGTTTCAGTACGGCCGGACCACTCATTCCCCAGTGCGTGATCAGCAGGGGACCTGATGAGCTCAGCTTACTACCGGTGATCCTTAGTTGCGCATCGGGAACAGATACGCCCATCAGTTCCACGATCGGATTTCCCGGCATGTTGAAAGTAAATAAAGAAGGCACGGGTTCCTCGATAGTATGACCAAGCTGCTGCAACCAGGCAAACATGCTGATCTTTGGAAAGCCGCCACAGGCAATGCATACAGCATCGGCCTCAAAGATCTTTCCATCGGCGGATCTCAACCGGAACCTGTTGCTTTTTCTCTCATCAGTATCTTTATTCACTTCTATCTCTTTCACATCAGTATTCATCCACAGCTCCACTTCATAGCGATTGAGCTCCGCAATCAGGCAGTCGATGATCGTCTGCGAAGAGTCAGTAACGGGAAACATCCTGTTATCTGCTTCAGCCTTGAGTTCCACGCCTCTCTCCTTAAACCATGCAATAGTATCCATGGTAAAAAAATGATGAAAAGCCTTCTTCACAAAATTGCCTCCGCGCGGATACTTCTTCACCATCTCGCTGATAGAATCACATTGGTGTGTAACATTACATCTTCCACCACCAGACACTTTCACTTTCGATAAAACTTTGGAACTTTTCTCCATCAGTATCACCTTCCATCCCGGATTCAATCTCGCAGCATTCACTGCGCAGAAAAAACCTGCAGCACCTCCTCCAATTACGATCAGTTGTTTAGCGCTCAATTCTTCTCAGTATTTACAAACAGAAAAAATAGAATTCAGAAAAATCAAAAAAAGAGAATTCAAAAATTTATCAGAGGTACAAATCCACAAGCACCGCAGTACCCATTCATCGCGCTGACGCACCCGTTCCCCTCTCCTTCCCCCAGTCTGGTGAAGCATCATCTCAGGGTGCCCGGGGCGAAGCGGAATATGAAAGAAGGGCCTTGCAAACGCAAGCGAAAAAGTCCAACCCTGCTCCACAGCCCCATCCCACCAACCAACAGCTCATTAAACAAAACGGTAGCGCCGGTGCATTTCACAGCCCACCTTTCATATTCCGCTTCGCCCCGGCCCCGCAACAAGAAATACAAAAGGCGCCGAAACCAGCGCCTTCCAATATCTTAAGAAACCACTACTCTATCTTTCTTCAACTCCGCATTCGCATTCTCCGCTGCTTCAATGATGCTGTAATCAGACAATATATCCGCCTTTCCTTTCATTACGGCTACATCGTGCTCAAAATGCACAGAGCATTTCTTATCCTGCGTGCGAATAGTCCATCCATCATCTTCGGTATAAACTTCTTTCACACCGAGATTGATCATGGGCTCGATAGCGATCACAGTTCCTTCCTTGAGTTTGGATCCGGTTCCGCGTTTACCGTAGTTGGGCACTTGCGGATCTTCGTGCATTTTTCTGCCGAGACCATGCCCCACGAGTTCGCGCACTACGCCGTATCCGTATTGTTTTTCGGTATGTTCCTGGATTGCATTGCCGATATCACCCACACGATTTCCTGCAATTGCTTTCTCGATCCCTTTGTAGAGCGACTCCTTGGTTACACGGATGAGTTGCATCAGTTCTTCACGAACGTCGCCGATAGCGAAGGTATATGCGTGATCTCCGTGAAATCCATTCTTGTATACGCCAACATCCACGGAAATGATATCGCCGTCTCTCAGTTCTGTTTTATTGGGGAAGCCGTGTACCACCACATCATTCACCGAAGTACAGCTATTGAAAGGGTAGCCATGAAATCCGAGGAATGAGGGAACTGCATCGAAACTGCGAATGATCTCTCCTACTTTCTGATCGATCTGCAGGGTGGTAATGCCGGGTCTGAGCATGGAAGCCACTTCCGTAAGGGTTTGACTTACCAGGCGGGCGCTGATGCGCATCAGCTCAATTTCTTCCCGTGACTTGATATGGACCATATTATTGAACTTCTTTTTGATATTATTCTTTTAAAACAAAACCTGACAACTGATGGTTCAGTTGTCAGGTTTGCTATGCGAAAATAGAATATTTTACATAGATGATGCCGGAGAAACGGTTTGACGTCCCTGGATACGGCCACTTTTCATCAGACCATCATACTGACGCATCAGCAGCTGGGTCTCGATTTGCTGGAGGGTATCGAGGATAACGCCTACCATGATCAGCAGAGATGTTCCACCGAAGAAGGTAGAGAATCCTGGCTGAATACCGAGGCGTTGCGCGAAACCGGGGAGGATACCTACCACGGCCAGCAGAACTGCGCCAGGGAGGGTGATCTTATCCATTACGGCACCGATATAATCGGCTGTAGGCTGACCAGGTTTAACACCGGGGATGAAACCGTTGTTACGCTTGAGGTCATCAGCAATTTGTTTCGGGTTGAAGATAAGTGCTGTGTACAGGAAGGTAAAACCAATCACCATTACAGCGTATACCAGCATGTACCAGTAGTTGCTGTGATCGCTGAATACCTTGGCCACGCCCTTGGTGGTTTCGAAGCCACTGAGAAGTGTGGGAAGGAACATGATCGCCTGGGCAAAGATGATGGGCATTACACCGGCGCTGTTCACCTTCATGGGAAGGAACTGGCGGGCGCCACCGAACTGACGGTTACCAACAATCTGTTTTGCATATTGAACAGGGATCTTGCGAACGCCCTGGATAAGGACGATCAGCCCCATGATGATAGCAACGAGCACAGCGAGCATGATCACAAAATACAGCAGACCGGCGCCGCCTTTGGCTGATTGTGCTCCCCACTCCTGCCAGATGGATTGTGGCAGACGGGCGAGGATACCAACCATGATCACAACAGAAGAACCGTTTCCAAGTCCTTTATCAGTGATCCTTTCAGACAGCCACATTACGAACAATGTGCCACCGGTAAGGATAACGGTAGTGGATATGCGGAACAGATCCCTGAATGCGGGGATCATAGCCGGACCGTTTGTTTGATACAGGTAAGACACGTATGCGTTTGCCTGCAGGATGGTCACAAATACGGCGAGGTAACGAGTGTATTGGTTGATCTTCTTTCTTCCGCTTTCTCCTTCTTTCTGTAATTTCTGGAAAGGCGGATAGAGAATGGTCATCAGCTGCATGAAGATAGATGCAGAGATATAGGGCATGATACCCAGTGCAAGGATAGAAGCTTGAGAGAAGGCGCCACCGGCAAATGCATCGATCAGACCGATGATGCCAGTTCCGCTACCTGCAGTATTGATCAGAGTAGGGTTCATACCCGGCAATACGATATGCGTACCCAGGCGATAAACGGCAACCAGGGTAAGAGTCACCAGAATTTTACTCCTCAGTTCCTCAATACTCCAGATATTCTTAAGGGTTTGTATGAACTTTTTCACGAAACGCAGATGTTTAAGATGATGCCTTTTGTTGAAAACCAGAAACAGGTTTGCCAAAAAGATCTTTAGTTGCAAACCTGTCTCTTTTTTGAGCGATCAATTTAAGTGAATAAAATCGATCCACAAAAAAGACGCATGATAAATGCGTCTTGCAATTTACGAATTACTTTAAAACTTCCACGGTTCCGCCTGCAGCTTCGATGGCAGCTTTGGCTTTTTCGCTTACGGCATTCACCTTGAAATGCACTTTGGTCTTGATTTCACCATTACCGAGGATCTTAACGAGATCGGTACGGCTAACGAGACCATTTATGTACAGGTTCTCCATAGAGAACTCTTGCAGTTCATATTTCTCAACCAGGGTTTCAACCTGACCGAGGTTAAACACTTTGTATTCAACACGGTTGATATTGTTGAATCCGCGTTTGGGGATACGGCGCTGGATCGGCATCTGGCCACCTTCGTGGGCATTTTTACGTTGGTAACCTGCGCGGCTCTGACCACCCTTGTTACCTTTGGTAGAAGTACCACCTTTACCGGAAGCTTCACCACGACCTAATCTTTTTTCTCTATGCGTAGCCCCTTTTGCGGGCCTGATTTCATGTAATTTCATTGTAATTGATTTTAACTCAACGGGGAATCTCCCCTCGCTTTATAGAATTCAGAAAATTTATGCTTCTTCCACTTTCAGCAGGTGGGTAACCTTGCGGATCATACCCAGGATCTGTGGAGTAGCTTCTACTTCTTTGGTAACATTGAGCTTGTTCAGTCCCAGTGCTTTCAGAGTCAGTTTCTGACGCTCGGGCCTGTCAATCGCACTCTTTACCTGTGTTATTTTCAACTTTGCCATTGTTATAAGAATTTCAGGATGCAAAATTAACCATTAAAAACCTTCTTCAGGTTCAGCCTGCGGGTTTTAGCCACAGTGATCGGCTCACGGAGCATGGCAAGGGCCAGCACAGTGGCTTTAACCACGTTGTGAGGATTGGCAGAACCGAGAGATTTGGCCAGAACGTCGGTAATACCGGCGCTTTCCAGCACAGCACGCATGCTACCTCCGGCGATCACACCAGTACCGTGGGCGGCTGGTTTGATCAGCACTTTCGCAGCGCCATCTTTAGCCAGCTGGTCGTGGGGAATAGTACCTTTCATTACAGGCACTTTGATCAGGTTTTTCTTGGCATCCTCAATACCCTTGGTGATTGCCTCCTGAACTTCCTTGGCTTTACCCAGACCATGACCTACCACACCATTTTCGTTACCAACTACAACCAGGGCAGAAAAGCTGAATGCGCGACCGCCTTTAGTAGTTTTTACAACACGGTTAATGGCTACTACCTTTTCTTTCAACTCAAGGTCACCGGCTTTAACTCTGTTTAAATTAACTTTTGCCATTATTGCTATTTGAGATATGAAGTTTGAATGTTAATTAGAATTGTAAACCACCTTCGCGGGCGCCGTCAGCTACATTCTTCACACGGCCATGGTAGAGGTTTCCACCGCGGTCGAATACCACTTTGCTGATTCCCAATTCTGTTGCTTTGCGTGCAATTGCCTGACCTACCAGCTTGCTCTTTTCAGATTTAGTACCTTTTTGAGCAGCGATGTCTTTATCTTTTGAAGAAGCAGATGCCAGTGTTTTACCTTCGTTGTCGTCGATCAGTTGAACGTAGATGTCTGCGTTACTTCTGAAAACTGACAGTCTGGGTTTAGCAGCAACACCAGAAACCTTTTTACGGATCCTGTAACGGATCTTTTGCTTCTTTTCAGCTTTAATGTTCATGACTTTTATTTTATATCCCCCGATACTGCCGGGGGATCTTTTTATTTCAAATTATTTACCAGCAGCTTTACCAGCCTTACGACGGATAACTTCACCAACATACTTAACACCTTTTCCTTTGTAAGGCTCAGGCTTACGGAGGCTGCGGAGTTTGGCAGCTACCTGTCCGAGCAGTTGTTTGTCGATACCCTCGATCGTGATGATGGGGTTCTGACCTTTTTCCTGCTGGGTAGCAACTTTGAGTTCGCTGGGAATTTCAAAGATGATATTGTGAGAGTAACCGAGAGACAGGTCAAGCAGGTTACCCTGGTTGGAGGCTTTATAACCTACACCCACCAGTTCCAGCTTTTTAGTGAATCCTTCAGTTACACCTTTTACCAGGTTGGCCACGAGTGCGCGGTACAGACCGTGCATAGCGCGGTGACGGATCTGGTCGGTAGGACGTGCGAAATTAACCTCACCATCCTTTACCTCAACAGTGATATCCCTGTCGATCGCTTGTTTCAGTTCGCCTTTAGGGCCTTTCACGGTGAGCACATTATCCTTACCTAAGGTAGCAGTAACACCTGCGGGAAGCGTTACCGGTTGTTTACCTATACGAGACATAGTTGATTTTTTTAATAGTTGTTTAAATCCCGGGATAAAAGTGTTCAGTTCCGTATAGAAAACTTAATTGTCAGTCATCCCTCTTGCCCCCACCTACTGGTTTGGGGCTGCAAATATAGAAAAATATAGAAAGGGAGCGGCATAATCTGGCACTCCCCTGAAAATTGTCTAGTAAACGTAGCAGAGAACTTCTCCACCAACGTTCTGCAGTTTAGCCTGCTTGTCTGTCATCACACCGCGGCTGGTGCTCACGATAGCGATACCGAGACCATTCTTCACACGCTTGAATTCAGCAGGGCTGGCGTACTGACGCAGACCAGGGCGGCTGATTCTTTCCAGTGATTTGATAGCTGGCTCTTTGCTGTTGGGATCATACTTCAGGGCGATCTTGATCACGCCTTGTTTGTTATCATCCTCAAATTTATATTTCAGGATATAGCCTTGATCGTACAGGATCTCGGTCATACGCTTTTTCAGATTAGAGGCGGGAATCTCCACGATCCTGTGGCCTGCCATCTGCGCATTACGGATTCTGGTCAGAAAATCTGCTATAGGATCAGTTACCATTTGTATTTGAATTAAACTGTTCTAAATTTTGTTAATAGGATCATACCGGCAAGGGATAGTTGCCCAACCCGGCAGATATCTTATTGTAATTACCAGGAAGCTTTTGTAACTCCCGGAATTTTGCCATTTAAAGCCATCTCACGGAAAGTCACCCTGGAAATACCGAAGTAGCGCATGTAGCCTTTAGGACGGCCGGTTAACTGACAACGGTTTTTCAGACGAACTTTAGAAGAGTTCTTTGGGAGCTCATCCAGCTTCTGCCACTCACCGGCAGCTTTCAGTTCAGCACGTTTTTCAGCGTACTGAGCTACCATGCGTTCTCTCTTTCTTTGTCTGGCTTTTACTGACTCTTTTGCCATAATTGAATTATTTCGAATTTAATTACTGATTGTCTTTTCTGATATTCTTGAACGGCATGCCCAGTTCTTTCAGGAGCTCGTAAGCTTCTTCGTTGGTGCCTGCAGTTGTAACGAATGTGATATCCAGACCTGTGATCTTGTTTACCTTGTCGATATCGATCTCAGGGAAGATGATCTGTTCAGTAACACCCAGTGTGTAGTTACCACGGCCGTCGAATGCTTTATCATTCACGCCCTTGAAGTCACGTACACGTGGGAGCGCAGTGGCGATCAGCCTGTCCAGGAATTCATACATCTTCACACCACGGAGGGTAACTCTGGCGCCGATGGGCATAGCCTTACGGAGTTTGAAGTTGGAGATGTCTTTCTTGGAAAGGGTAGCCACGGCTTTCTGACCAGTGATATTGCTCAGTTCGTCGATGGCGATATCCACCAGTTTCTTATCGGTAACAGCGCCGTTCACACCGCGGTTCAGGCAGATCTTCTCCAGTTTGGGAACCTGCATAACCGTGCCGTAGCTGAAACGTTTCATGAGGGCAGGTACAACATCTTTTTTGTACTTGTCTGCTAACCTCGGAGTATATTTTGTTGTGCTCATGATCTGTAAAGTTTATCCTTTATGTATCGGCCCTGCCCGGACTTTTGCCATCAGCCCTTGCAGGGGATGAGAGCCGGCGGACAGATTAATTATTTAATGACTTCACCGGATTTTTTGGTAACGCGAACGAGTTTACCGTTTTCGCGTGTACGTTTGATTCGGCTACCCTCACCTTTTTTAGCGTCCCACAGCATCACATTGGAGATGTGGATAGCAGCTTCGCGCTTAACGATACCGCCTTTGGTATTACGCGCAGAAGGCTTGGTGTGTCTGGTAACGATGTTAACGCCTTCAACCAGTACGCGCTCTTTGTCTGGAAAAACTTCCAGCACTTTGCGGGGCTTGGTAGCATCTTTATCGTCGCCGGCAATCACAACCACTGTGTCGCCTTTTTTGATATTAAACTTAGGTTTGAATCTGTTGCTCATTTTCTTATGCTTTATCTCGTATGAGAATATTGTTCATCAGGATCGGCATCACACGGGTGATGGCGAAAACTCTGCTTAGAGTACTTCGGGGCCAGTGAAATGATCTTCATGTAACCCTTGTCGCGCAGCTCACGGGCAACGGGTCCGAAGATACGGGTACCGCGTGGCTCGTCTGAAGCGTTGAGAAGTACAACAGCATTGTCGTCGAAACGGATATAAGAACCATCTTTACGACGGAGTTTATTTTTGGTACGAACGATAACCGCTTTAACAACAGTACCTTTTTTGATACCGCCTGCAGGGATCGCGTCCTTCACCGTTACTACGATCTTATCGCCGATCTTTGCATAGTCCTGTCCGCTGTTACCCAGCACACGAATGCACAATACTTCTTTGGCGCCACTATTATCAGCTACGTTTAATCTGCTTTCTTGCTGAATCATTGTTTTAGCTTTTAGCTTCTAGCTATACGGCATTGCCGCCAACAGCTAATGATAAAATTATTATTGAAGGTGTCAGCTACGCTAATCGCCAATAGCTAACTGCTTTACTACTTCGCTTTCTCCACCACTTCTACCAGTCTCCAGCGCTTTGTTTTGCTCAGGGGGCGGGTTTCCATGATTACCACTACATCCCCTACTGTGCACTCCTGCTTTTCGTCGTGTGCGTGGAACTTCGTAGTTTTCTTTACGAACTTACCGTAAATAGGGTGTTTTACTTTTCTTTCTACGGCAACAGTGATAGTCTTTACCATTTTATTGCTGGTAACTACTCCTGTTCTTGTTTTCCGCAAATTTCTTTCAGTCATCTTGATAATTTGAAAGTTTGATTGTTTTGAATTTGAAAACCTCACAGATCCCTCTCTCCGATCACTTTTTCAAATCACACATATTATTATGCCTGTTGTGACTTCTGGGTCAGCAGGGTCTTCAGGCGTGCAATATCCTTACGGAGACTGCGGATGCTCATGGGATTCTCCAGGGGAGAAATAGCGTGAGCGAATTCCAGCTTTTTCAGACGAAGTTCGTCTTCCTGGATCCTGGCTTTCAGATCTGATGCGCTCAGGTCCTGCAGGCTTTTTACGAATTCTATTTTCTTAGACATGATACTCGGTTTGAGAATTTGAAGATTTGATTTCTGAAGCAGTTGCTATTTGCAACACCCAATAATCAAATTATGCTTGATAGTCTCTGCGAACAATGAACTTGGTCTTGATCGGCAGTTTTTGTGCCGCCAGTTCCAGTGCATCTTTTGCAACCTGGAGGCTAACGCCATCAGCTTCGAACAGGATACGACCTGGTTCAACTACAGCAGCCCAGAATTCAGGGTTACCTTTACCTTTACCCATTCTCACTTCAAGTGGTTTGCGGGTAACAGGTTTATCAGGGAAAATACGGATCCACACATTACCCTCACGCTTCATGGCACGTGTCATTGCCTGACGGGCGGCTTCGATCTGACGGTTGGTTAACCAGATAGGTTCGAGGGCCTTCAAAGCGAATGAACCAAAAGCGATGGAAGAACCACGTTTGGCCACTTCCCGGATGCGTCCTTTCTGCGCTTTCCTGTGTTTCGTTCTTTTAGGCTGTAACATTTATAAACAATTTGAAAATTTGTGAATTGGTTATCTGAAGGTCCCGTTTGCAGGGCATCCTTCAAATTGCCCTTTTGCTAAGATTATCCTTTCCTGTTATCACGGCGTTGTCCACCACCACCGCCACCGCGGTTATCTCTTCTGTCTCCACCACCGCGACGGTCACCACCTCCACGACGATCGTCACGACGATCACCATGATGTGAACGGCCACCTTCCTGGCGATTGTCACCTTCACCTTTCGCTCCAACGAAGTTGGGGTTCAGGTCTCTCTTACCAAGTACTTCACCTTTACAGATCCATACTTTGATACCGATCTTTCCGTAAACAGTCAGTGCAAATACATTAGCATAGTCGATGTCCATACGCAGTGTATGCAAAGGAGTACGACCTTGTTTGATCTCTTCCGTACGGGCGATCTCAGAACCACCCAAACGGCCGCCAACTTTGATCTTGATACCTTCAGCACCCATGCGGAGAGCAGAAGCGATCGCCATCTTGATAGCTCTTTTATAGTTGATACGGTTTTCGATCTGACGGGCAATGGTATCGCCAACGATCATGGCATCGAGCTCAGGGCGACGGATCTCGAGGATGTTGATCTGAACATCATCTTTACCTGTCAGCTTTTTCAGCTCTTCCTTGATACGGTCTACTTCGCCACCGCCTTTACCTATGATGATACCGGGCTTGGAGGTATGGATCGTTACGATCAGCTTGTTCAGCGTACGCTCGATCACGATCTTGGAAATTCCTCCCTTGTTGATACGGGCATTCAGATAAGTTCTGATCTTGTTATCCTCGATCAACTTGGTAGAAAAATCTTTTTTGTTACCATACCAGTTAGATTCCCAACCACGGATGATTCCTAACCTGGCACCAATAGGATTTGTTTTCTGACCCATTTATTAGAATTTGAAAATTTGATAATTTGTTGACCTGTATTCCACCGCTCTCTCAGCACTGACCCTACAGATCATTTTTTGTTAGTTTTTAGCATCTACAATGATCGTCACGTGATTGCTGCGCTTGCGAAGGCGGTAAGCTCTTCCCTGCGGAGCAGGTAACATCCTTTTCAGGGTGCGGGCGCCATCAACGAAGATTGTTTTTACTACCAGGTTGGCATCTGCTGCACTTTTTCCTTCATTCTTCTGCTCCCAGTTGTTCACAGCACTTTTCAGCAATTTGTATAATGGCGTAGAAGAGTGTTGCGGATGATGCTCCAGCAATGCCAGTGCTTTTTCTGCTGCCATGCCACGGATCTCGTCTGCGAGCAAACGCATTCTGCGAGGAGATGTGGGATAATTTCTAAGTTTAGCTACTGCTTCCATTGTAATTCTTGTTTCTGGTTCCCGGTTACCGGTTTCCTGTTATTCACCAGGTAACCTGCAACCAGTAACTATTTTGATTAAGCTACTTTTTTACTTGAGTGTCCTTTGAAGTTGCGCGTTGGTGCAAACTCACCCAGTTTGTGACCTACCATGAACTCAGTCACGTATACAGGGATGAACTTGTTACCATTGTGCACAGCCAGTGTGTGTCCTACAAAATCAGGAGTGATGGTAGAACGGCGGCTCCAAGTCTTGAGCACACCTTTTTTGGCTTTACCTTCATTGATCGCCAGAACTTTTTGTTCCAGCCTGGCAGCAACATAAGGACCTTTTTTTATCGAACGAGCCATAGTGCGTTAATTTGAATTTGAGAATTTTACTTTGCTAATTTTTTACCGTTTTTGCGTTGGATGATCAGCTTATCGCTACCCTTTCCACGTGTACGGGTTTTCAGACCCTTAGCATATTTGCCGGTTCTGCTACGTGGGTGTCCACCGGAAGCGCGGCCCTCACCACCACCCATCGGGTGATCAACAGGGTTCATCGCTACACCACGGTTTCTTGGGCGGATGCCTTTCCAACGGTTACGACCAGCCTTACCCATCATCTCGAGGTTGTGATCGCCATTGCTCACGATACCTACGGTAGCGTAGCAATTGATCAGCACCTTTCTCAGTTCACCGGAAGGCATTTTCAAAACTGCATATTTCTCTTCCTTGTTGGCCAGTTGTGCAGAAGTACCTGCAGAACGAACCAGTTTACCACCCTGACCAGGTTGCATCTCGATATTGTGGATGTTGGTACCGAGTGGCATGTTCTTCATCTGAAGCGCATTTCCAACCTCAGGAGTAACAGCGTCTCCGCTAACTACGGTTGCGCCTACCTGTAAGCCCTGGGGAGCCAGGATATATCTTTTCTCACCATCTGCATAGTTCAGCAGGGCGATGAAAGCTGTGCGGTTTGGATCATACTCGATAGAAGCTACAGTGGCAGGAACGCCATTCTTGTTTCTTTTGAAGTCGATCTTACGATACATCTTTTTGTTACCACCACCCATATAGCGCATAGACCTGCGGCCTTGCACGTTACGTCCGCCTGTATTCTTGGCAGATTCCAGGAGAGACTTTTCAGGTTCGTTGGTAGTGATCTCAGCATACGCATTCCCAATTCTCCAACGGGTACCTGCGGTGATCGGTTTGTATTTCTTAAGTGCCATTTGTTGTTACTTATAACAGTTTAAAAATCTTTGTCAATACTTTGCGGCGTTTGACGCGCCATTCCTGATACTATATAATTAGATATTACCGTACAGGTCGATTGCCTCACCTTCAGCTACAGTGATGTAAGCTTTCTTGTAAGCAGGTTTTACACCAGAGATGAAACCAGCTTTCGTGAAGCGGTTCTTTGCTTTTCCGGGAACTACGATGGTGTTCACATCAATCACGTTCACGCCGTAGAAATCCTGGATCGCTTTCTTGATCTCCAGTTTATTGGCCTTACGATTTACACGAAAAGCATAAGTTCTCCTGGCATCAGTGAGCTTATTGCTCTTTTCGGTAACGATCGGTTTTATCAACACTTCTGAGAGTTTCATATAACTCAAATTTGTAATAATTAGACAATTGGTGAAATCCGGAAACAACCGGTTTTCATTAAGCTTCTGCTACTGCTTCTTCTTCGCTGAAGAGTTTGGCAGTGGTTTCAGTCATAACCAGTACGCCCGCATTCACGAGATCGTAAGTGTTCATGTCTGAGATCAGTGTACCTTCCACCCTTGGCAGATTGCGCAGGCTCAGGTATACGTTATCGTTATACTCAGGCAGAATAACCAGGGCTTTCTTGCCATCGATATTCAGCGCTTTCAGAGCGTCAACGAAAGTTTTTGTTTTGGGAGCGTCGAAGTTCAGGTCTTCAACAATCACAATGGCATTTTCCTTTGCTTTGTAAGCGAGTGCACTTACTTTGGCCAGGTCCTTCACTTTACGGTTCAGTTTGAAATCGTAATCGCGGGGCTTGGGTCCGAAGATAGTACCACCACCTTTATACAGCGGGTTACGGAGGTTACCTTTACGGGAACCACCAGTTCCTTTTTGACGGTGCAGCTTCTTGCTGGAACCTTTCACTTCCAGACGGGTTTTCACTTTGTGTGTACCCTGACGCTGAGCAGCCAGGAATTGTTTAACGGCCAGGTAGATAACGTGATCGTTCGGCTCGATTCCGAAGATATCATCGGGGAGCTCAACTGAGCGACCTGTTTTCTGACCTTTTATGCTTAATACATCTAATTGCATCTTACTCTTGTTTTGTGACCCTCACTGGGTCTGTTCAACAGTTAATGTTATTTCTGAACAAATACAACGGCTCCAATATGACCGGGAACTGATCCGCTCACGAGGATATAATTCTTTTCAGGGAAAATCTTAACCACTTTCAGTCCTTTCACTTTCACCCTGTCGCCACCCATACGGCCTGCCATGCGCATGCCTTTGAATACGCGTGAAGCGTCAGAAGAGTTACCGATAGAACCCGGAGCGCGCTGGCGGTCGTGCTGACCGTGTGATTGTTCACCAACACCACTGAATCCATGACGTTTAACTACCCCCTGAAAACCTTTACCTTTTGAAGTACCAACCACGTCAACGGTTTCACCTTCAGTAAAGATCTCTACAGAGATAGTTTCACCTAATGTTTTTTCGAGAGAATAGTCGCGGAATTCTTTAACGACCTTTTTGGCGGGAGTGTTTGCCTTAGCGAAGTGATTTTTTTCGGCGAGAATAGTGTGCTTCTCTTTTTTGTCGCCGTAAGCTATTTGCACTGCACTGTACCCATCGGTTTCTTTTGTCTTAACCTGGGTAACTACGCAGGGACCAGCTTCAATGATGGTGCAAGAAGTTTGCTTACCATCAGGACTGAAGATGCTGGTCATCCCGACCTTTTTTCCAATAATTCCTTTCATCGTTTTTAATTTATGCCTTCGAAAGGTTGAAGAGACAGTTGATGACGGATGACCATCAGGACTTCAATCCCCGTTTGCTACCGACCTTTTCCGTTGTTCACCGAAGCTGCCTGATCCGGAGATCTGCCGTTTGCTTCGTTCATCCCTTCCGGGATGCCCGCTGTTGCCTTTCTGTTAGGAAGCCTCTCTGAGGCATATGGCTCGGCGGGTGATGGAAGTACCGATAGTAAACTAACCTCGAAGGGCTAGTTCATATTTAAATGTTTTCACTCGAACGATTCCCGGAGGAACCGTAATTTTTTTATTTACCCAGCGCTGCTTTATCAGCCGTTTTACCGGCCAGGTTTGCAGAATAGGTTGGAAAGAGCTATGAAAAAACCTTGTCAGGATCCTGGAACCCAGACAAGGTCTCTTAAAATTTTACGCTTTGATCTCAACTTCTACGCCGGAGGGCAGATCGAGTTTGCTGAGCGCATCTACTGTACGGCTGCTGGAAGTATAAATATCCAGGAGACGTTTGTGCGTGCAGAGCTGGAATTGCTCACGGCTCTTCTTATTCACGTGTGGTGAACGCAGAACTGTAAAGATCTTTTTCCTTGTAGGTAAAGGAATAGGGCCTGTTACTACAGCGCCGGTGCTACGCACAGTCTTCACGATCTTCTCTGCTGATTTGTCAACCAGGTTGTGATCGTATGATTGCAATTTGATTCTGATTCGTTGAGACATATTCCAAAACCCATTTTTCGATGGGGATGCAAAGGTAAGGGCTAGTTTCTTTTCTAACAAAAGATTTCCCAAAAACTTTTGATCCCATCCATTAAAAAAGAGCGGCAAAGCTAGTCATTTTAACCAACTTTGCCGCTATTATCTTCCTATTTGCCTGGAATTCAGGAAATAACCCTTAGGCGCTTCAATTACCAGAAACCATTACAAAAGCTAATTTTTTTTATCTTTTTTCTTCGAAGTCATTCGCAATTCCCACTATCACAGGCCCCAAGCCCCTACTCTTCCTCCCCTAACATATATATGGAGGAACCGGCGTACAAAGTCAGATGACCTCTTCCATACCACAAGTATTTGATTATGCAGCTTCCAGCAGTTGTCAGTTTTCATTTCCGGGATGGCAAGATCCAGACACCGCAATCATATAACCCACACAACAGGCCCCACCGGATATACGATTAATATCACCCCATTTACAATTCGTTTATTGTGCACATCCGCTCAGGAAATTTTGAACCGGGTGCCAGACTACTTCAACAAAACCCAGGGTATTCACAGCTGGATCGCATTGCTTCCGGCAGCGGCAGCAAATGCTGAAATTATTCGCGATGCAAACCTCTTCAAATCAGTGCTTCCCGGGTGACTTCAATTACTGAAAATCTCCCTCGGGCCTCCAACACAGAACTTCATCTTTAATTCGAATAAATAATTGTCACACAATGATAAATAATGCCTTACGATGTTTATTGACAATTTTTGTAATGCTTTTCTTCAACTCTAAGCTCACTTATAAGACTGTTTGTACCCAGACAATAAGTTACAATGCAGTCTCAACAAAACAGATTAATCCAGGCTGATTAAAGTGGGGAATTTTATCGTTTGTGGCTTACTGTTAGTCAAATGTGGCTAGCAAATGCATTATACATATATAAAACAAATAGTTACGCTTGATTACTTCTATTTTCCTTCAGACATAGAAGTGAGCGCCGCCGCAGTGCCAACAATCGCTGCTCCGGCCACTACTCCAAAGCCGGTTCCGAAGGCCGTTGTCTTCTTTACATAGGCCCGGCCCAGGGCCAGGTCCGAAGGCTTCACCATCGAATTGGTAATATTGGAGGCATAAAAAGCATGCTCAAACACAACCGGACTGATACTGCCATTCCCTTCGGTTAGCACTGTCAGGTAGCTCCGGAATTTCAAAGGAGAATTCTCCTCTGTAAACCTGGCTTCCTTCACCACCAGCTCCGTTCCATCAGGCAATACTTTCTTCGAGCTTACAAATGTGTTCTTATCTCTGCTATCAACAAAAGCATTGGTTACTCCCAGGGGAGTCTTCTCAATAAAAGATTTTGGTGGGATCATCTGCCAATCCACCGGCAATGGGGTTACTGCACTGAACGTAGTGAAGGAGGTGGAGAAATCCCGGTTCCAGTTCACGCTGTTGGTAACAGCAGTACCGGTGGTCTTCAATTCATCGATCATATAACTGATAGCCTTATCATTCACGATCAGGGCTGACCGCTTCCAGTCGATGGCTATGGGCCGGTCCAGCTTGTTCATGACCCTGATATGCACGGGAGCATTCTCACCCTGGAAATTATAGGTGATCTGAAGACTGTCGTTCTCAATCACAAATTCCCTCGACTCTCCTCCGGCCTGTTTGAGATTGTTATTGTTGCTGTTGATGGTAAGATACTGATACCTGTTGCAACCGGTGGCCGCCAGGATAATACAAATGAAAAGGGGTAGACTATTTTTCATGGTAAGGCTCTTTCAGAACCATTAAATTAACCATTAAAATTGTCTACCCCTGTTAAGGAATAACGAATTTAATATTTTCACTAACTGTATTCCGGGCGTCCGTTCTAGCGGGCTCCGGGCGGACAGTACTGCTTCAGGAAGTTGGTATACATCGTTGCCAGGTGCATGAATGTGCCCTCTCCTTCCGCAAGGCTATGCGTGCGGTTGGGATAGCTCATCAACTGGAATTGTTTATTGTGTTTCACCAGCTCATTGATCAGCATTTCGGCATTGTTGTAATGCACATTGTCGTCAGCAGTGCCGTGGATGTACAGCAGGTGCCCTTTCAGGTTCTTTGCATAAGTGAGCGGTGAACCGGCCAGGTAATCCTGTTTATTCTCTTCAGGCAGGCCCATATATCTTTCTTCATAGATATTGTCATACGTATGCAGGTTGGAAATAGCCGCCACAGAGATGCCTGTTTTGTAGATATCCGGATACTGGAACATCAGGTTGAGGGTGGCTGAACCACCGCCACTCCAGCCCCATACTGCTACGCGACTGGTATCAATGAAATTCCATTTCAACACTTCGCGGGCTGCTGCGGCCTGGTCGCTGATATTCAGTTGTCCGATTTTGCGGTAAAGGGATTTTCTCCATTCGCGTCCTTTCGGAACAGGAGTGCCGCGGTTATCGATGGAGATATAGATATAGCCATCACTGGTCATATCACCGGCATAGAGGAAGTTGCGGCCTACGCCCCACTGGTCTTTCACGTTCTGTCCCCACGGTTCAGTATAAACGTAGAATACAACGGGGTATTTTTTATTGGCATCGAAGTTCTGCGGCTTCACCATCCAGCCATCCATTTCAACGCCTTCGGCAATTTTCAGTTTGAAGAACTCGAGTTTGGATTTGCTTTTATCGGCCTTTGCCATATTGCTTTCGATCTTCGAAGTTCCATCCACAGGTTTATGGTCCTGCAGTGTGATCATTTCGGAAGTACCGGGTGTGTAGTAATTGGAGAACCCGTGAACAGCGTACCTCGCATTGGGACTCACATCGTAGGAATGCATGCCCTGCTGGCTTGCGGGTGAAAGTCTTTCAGCAGTACCCTTTCCATCGATGGCAATGCGATACAGGTATTTCTGCGTGCCGTTATCGGGAGAAGCCATGAAATAAACGTAGCCTCCTTTTTCATCGATACAAACAATATCCATCACATCGTAGTTGCCTGCTGTGATGAGGGTTTCTTTTCCATCGCGGCTTACCCTGTAGAGATGGCGCCAGCCGTCCTTTTCAGAAGGCCAGATGAATTCCTTTCCGTTATTGATCCAGTCCCATCCACCCCAGATATAGTCTTCATCCCAGAGCTGGATCACATCTATCCAGGCGGCATCCTTTTCATTATAGATGCTTTTGGAAACGCCGGTCCTGGTATCGCAGAGCAGGATATTGCTTTCATTTTGCCTGCGATTCATATGCTGCATGATCAGTTCATTGTTGCCGGCCCATTCCAGGCGGGTAACATAGCTTTGCAGTACTTTATCGTTGGGCACTTTCATCCAGCTGGTTTTGGCGGAAGCAATATCCACCACACCGATCTTAAATGGAGAAGGCGCATCGCCTGCAATGGGATATTCCACAGGCACAGCCACCGGATAGATAGAATCGGTATTGTTGATCATCAGGTAGTCCTTCGTGTTCTTGGCATCGATCTGCCAGAAAGCGATCTGACGGCTATCTGGGCTCCACCTGAAACCATCGCGACAGAAGAACTCTTCTTCATACACCCAGTCGAAAGTTCCGTTGATCAGTTTGCGGCTGCCATCTGTTGTAAGCTTTTTGATGGCTCCGGTGGCGAGGTCTTCCACATAGATATTGAATTCGCTTACATATGCCACTTTCTTTCCGTCCGGGGAGAATTTTGCGAACATGAGGCTCGAAGCGGGACGGCCCTTGCCGATCTGTTTGAGGCTGGCGGCTTTCTTATCGTACACCCAATAATTACCTTTTGTATTCAGCCTCCATACCTTACGTGTATCGGTAAAGAGCAGGATCTTCTGATCATCCTCTGAGAAACTGAAGCTGGCAACATCCAGCACATTCTTTTGATTGGCCGGCGTGAGCTGCGTCTTGCTCATCACTACCACGGAAGGACTCTGGGGCGCTATCTGAACGATACCCTGCTTTTGGTCCAGCTCATAGTAGCTGTTCCCGTCCTTTGCCCATTGCAGTTCCTGGGCCATGATGGCATTCATACTCAAAACGCCAACAGCTAAAACTATCAGACTTTTAAAGGTTCTTTTCATATGCATTACCGGCAAAATTTTAGGGCTGGAAATTAAGACAAAAACCATCAGGCCATTAAAAAGAATGATAAATGGGAATAAAGAAGGCCTCCTGCCGGTGCAGGAGGCCCGATACTTTGGAGGTTTAGTTCCAGGTATTAGCTACTAACTTCGAGCCGGTTTGGTGCGTTTCCGGTCGCACCAAAGGCGTAGTTAAGGATACAAAGGAAATCAAATATGTGATGCCGCATCACTAGCTGTTTGCAGGTGTAAGGATTGAATGGATAACTGTGCAGAAAACAGTCATATCCGCTAAATTGAAAAGCTGACCGGAACAGATCATCTTTCGATCCCCATTATTTCATAATTTCGTGTCCGATTCAAGAGGGGGTGCCTTTCAGGCTGAGAATATACCCTTTGAAGAAAACTGCCCAACTGTTTTCTTCATCCACCTGATCCGGGTAATGCCGGCGTAGGGAAAAAACACAAACTATGAACATACAAGAATGGATCCGTCTGCTCTGGCAGCAGATCGGAGAAACGCCGCTGTTGCAATGGATTGCCGTATCACTGGGCGTTGCTGAAGTATTACTGGCCCGCGCCAATAAGATCTGGCTCTATCCTGCCGGCATCGGGGCCACCACACTTTCCGTTTTCATCCTCTTCGAAGCGGGGCTCTATGCGGAATGCCTCCTCAACGGATATTATATCGTAATGAGCATTTATGGCTGGTGGTATTGGGTGAAGAAAAAAGATAAGCCAGCCGTGAAAGTGAGCTTCAGTAATTCGCAGGACTGGCTTACTGTGCTGCTGATTGCAGGGATCGGTTTTGCAGGATTGTATTTGTGCCTGCGGTACTTTACACCCAGTACTGTTCCCGTGGCCGATGCTTTTGTGAGCGCTACTGCCTGGGCAGGCATGTGGTTACTCGCCCGTAGAAAAGTGGAAAACTGGATATTGCTGAATATCTCCAATGCAGTGGCAGTCCCTCTCCTCTTCCATAAACAATTGCCACTGTATGCAGGGCTTACGATATTTTTGTTCGTCATTGCCGTACAGGGATATTTCAAATGGCGGAAAACAGCCAGACAAAATGAGAAAGAAGATAATTTCCTGATGCCATCAATCGAGTGAGTATGAATATTCCATTTTCTGAGTTGATTGCAACGGAAGCAGCAGAAATGATCCGCAATACTGCTGCAGCATCCGAACAGTTCAATCAACTGCATCCTGCACAGCTGGAGCTGATCTACCGCAACAACTGGTTCAATCTCTTTGTACCGAAAGCCAGTGGTGGACTTGAATTATCATTTCCGGAAGCACTGCAACTGGAAGAAGCCCTGGCCTGGGTGGATGGCAGTTTCGGCTGGACCATCACGTTATGCAGTGGCGCCAATTTCTTCATCGGCTTCCTGGAGCCGGCCATTGCTGGTGAATTATTCAGCAATCCCAAAGTTTGTTTCGCCGGCAGCGGCGCAGCAACGGGAACAGCCGAGCTGAAAGCCGATGGCTACCATATCGCCGGTCACTGGAAATATGCAACCGGCGCTCCACACGCCACTGTTTTCACCTGCGTGTGTAATCTGAAAGAGAATGGAGCGATATTGAAAGATGGGAATGGCATTGCCGCCGCAGCCGCTTTCTGGTTATATCCATCCGAGGTAAAACTGCAACAGGACTGGAACATGATGGGCATGCGCGCCACAGCCAGCCTCAGTTTTGAAGCAGGCCCGCTGATCGTTCCCACCAATCGCAGGTTTGAAATCGATCCCGCCTATGCTGTGTTATCACAAGCAGTTTATCGTTTTCCATTTTTACAATTCGCGGAAGCCACCCTCTGTGCAAACTTCTCAGGCATGGCCATGCGATTCCTGGAATTATATTTCCATCATGCGGCAGAGCCTGACAAAGCCGCTCTCAAACTGCAACAGGAATTGATGCAGGCCAGGGATATTTTTTATGAGAAGATCAACAGCAGCTGGACCAGCCTTCTTCAGCAATCACATATTCCTGATGGCCTGCTAACGGAGATCAGTAAGTGTAGTCGTGAATTGTATGCCGTTTGTGGTAAACTGATGCAGGTATTGTATCCGGCAATGGGTATGCATGCAGCAGAAAGCAATACGGAAGCGAACAGGATCTGGCGAAATTTTTACACAGCCAGTCAGCATAAATTGTTGCGGGAGATCTGAGTTATCAATTTGTTAGAAGTCCCGAATTGTACATTAGTTGCCCGCTAATTGGGGATTAGTTGCCTGTTGGTTGTACTCAGAGGTATGCGGAGGCTATGAAGGGGCTATGCGGGACAGTAGTCCGATAGTATGATCCTACCGGGTAAAAAAGGCCTGATAGTTCTGGGATAGTATTAAGACAGTACTGAGACGGTAATCAAACGCGCACAAGTGAAAAAGGGCCGACCTTTCAGGTCAGCCCTATAATATCTGAAGCAAAATGCTATTAATCTTCAACTTTTGCTTTTCCTTTCACCTTCGCGATCACTTCTTCAGCGATGTTGTTAGGTGCAGGAGAGTAGTGAGAGAACTCCATGGTAGAAGTAGCACGGCCGGAGCTCAGTGAACGTAACTGTGTTACGTAACCGAACATTTCAGACAGGGGAACTTTTGCCTTGATCACCTGTGCACCAGCACGGCTGTCCATACCTTCGAGCATGCCACGACGACGGTTCAGGTCACCGGTAACATCACCCATGTACTGATCAGGAGTGATCACTTCCACTTTCATGATAGGCTCCAGGAGAACGGGCTGTGCTTTACGGGCTGCCTCACGGAAACCTGCTTTTGCACAAAGCTCGAAGCTCATTGAGTCAGAGTCAACCGCGTGGAAGCTACCGTCGAATACACGAACCTTCATGTTCTCAACAGGGTAGTTTGCCAGAACACCTGTACCCATAGAAGCCTGGAAGCCTTTCTGGATAGCTGGAACGAACTCACGGGGGATAGATCCACCGAAGATATCGTTCACGAATTGGAAATGTTCTCCGTCGTTTGCTTTCAGCCATTCTTCATCGGCAGGACCGAATTCGAAGATGATGTCGGCAAACTTACCACGACCACCAGACTGCTTCTTCAGCACCTCACGGTGTTCGATGGATTTGCGGAACGCTTCTTTATAAGCAACCTGGGGAGCACCCTGGTTTACTTCTACTTTGAACTCACGACGCATACGGTCGATGATGATCTCCAGGTGCAGCTCACCCATACCACGGAGGATGGTTTGACCGGTATCTTCATCAGTATTTACGCGGAGTGTAGGATCTTCTTCCACCAGTTTGGCGATAGCCATACCCATTTTGTCAACGTCAGCCTGAGTTTTAGGCTCAACCGCGATCGCGATCACAGGCTCAGGGATGAACATGTTCTCGAGAACGATCGGATGGTTTTCGTCGCAAAGGGTATCACCGGTTTTGATCTCCTTGAAACCAACAGCCGCACCGATATCACCTGCTTCGATGAAGTCGATAGGGTTTTGCTTGTTGGCAAACATCTTCATGATACGGCTGATACGCTCGTTCTTGCCAGAACGCATGTTCTTAACATAAGAACCGGCATCGAGGTGGCCGCTATAACACCTGAAGAACGCGAGACGACCTACGAAAGGATCGGTCATGATCTTAAAGGCCAGTGCAGCGAAAGGAGCTTTAGGATCAGCTTTACGCGTTTCCTCTTCACCGGTATCAGGGTTGATACCTTTGGTGTCTTCGATATCCACAGGAGAAGGCAGGTAGCGGCAAACGGCATCCAGTGCAGTTTGTACACCTTTGTTCTTGAATGAAGAACCACACATCATCGGAACGATGCTGAGGTCGATGGTAGCCTTGCGGATAGCCTCGTGTACTTCAGCTTCAGTGATGCTGTTGGGATCATCGAAGAATTTCTCCATCAGTTTATCGTCATACTCTGCAACAGCCTCGATCAGCTGGGCTCTCCAGAGTTCTGCTTCTTCCTTCATGTCGTCAGGAACAGGAATGGTAGTGAAGGTCATACCTTCAGTAGCCATATCCCAGATAACACCTTTCATGGTGATCAGGTCAACCACGCCTTTGAAATCGTCTTCTGCACCGATAGGGAGCTGAAGAGGAACGGCTTTGGCTCCGAGCATTTCCTTCACTTGTTTTACCACGTTCAGGAAGTCTGCACCGGAACGGTCCATCTTGTTCACGAAACCGATACGGGGAACCTTGTAACGGTTAGCCTGACGCCATACAGTCTCAGACTGAGGCTCAACACCGTCAACGGCAGAGAACAGCGCGATCAGACCATCCAGTACGCGCATGGAACGTTCAACCTCTACGGTGAAGTCCACGTGGCCCGGAGTATCGATGATATTGAAGTAGTATTTCTTGGTGTTTGCATCAGCCTTACCGTTAACGGTAGGGAATTGCCACTGGCAGCTAACAGCAGCAGAAGTAATGGTAATACCCCTCTCCTTTTCCTGTTCCATCCAGTCAGTGGTAGCGCCACCGTCGTGTACTTCACCAATCTTGTGGATCATACCGGTATACCTCAGGATACGCTCTGTGGTAGTGGTTTTGCCGGCATCGATGTGAGCCGCAATACCAAAATTTCTTTGTAGTCTTAAGTCTGCCATGACTTGTTTTTGTTTGCTTTTTAATGTGAACAGGGAACAATGCTCCCTGAAATTTGGTGCGCAAAGGTAATCAAAATACCCGGAAAAATACGTGTGGCAGCCGCAAAATTTATGTGGCCAGCGGGCAGTCACAAATATTTAACTTTAAGAACAGCGCCGCCTGAATCATGAGAAAATTCTACCTGCTGCTCGCCTTATCCGGATGGCTGCCTGCCGCAACCGCCCAGGAACCAGGCCCTGTCCCCTCAGGCAGGTTCAGTCCGGCCACTGTCAAAAATTCAACTGACAATCAACCCACTATATGGTGGATCTTTTGCAAAGATACTTCCCTCCTCAGGAAACAGCTCATTAAAATCGGGCCCAATCCCATAACGAGACATGATCCCCGCACGGGCCTCACAGTCCTGAACGCCTCCTGGCGGGAACTGCTGCCCCTGGTCCGCAACGGCCTTATCCGCTATGCCGATCAGCCCCGCATTCCAAAGGAAGAACTCACCATCATAACCTTCGATGCCAGCGCCAATCAGCTCAATACCATCCACCACCTGCAGCCCTCCCTCGATGGCCGTAACCTCGTGCTCAGCCTCAAGGAGCGCAGGCCCGATACCGCCGATATCGATTTCCGCGGCCGCTTCCTCTCAACATCGCTTGCCGATGCAGGTACTTCCACACACGCCACTATCATGGGCACCATGGCCGCAGGTGCAGGCAACTCCCATATTACCGGCAAAGGAGCTGCCAGTGGTGCTACCATCAGCTCCGCCAGCTTCATCAATCTCCTTCCTGAAAAAGAGGAAGACTACCAGCGTTACAATATCAGCGTGCAAAACCATTCCTATGGCACAGCCATCGAGAATTATTACGGGGCCGATGCACTCGCCTATGATGCAAGCCTCATCGCCAATCCGGCGCTTGTACACGTTTTCAGTGCAGGCAATGAAGGACTGGCAACAGCTGAAAGCGGCGCCTACGCCAATATTCCCGGCTTCGCCAATCTCACCGGCAGTTTCAAGATGGCGAAGAACATCATTACCGTTGGCGCTATCGATTCTTTCTACAATATCGCTCCCCTGAGCTCACGGGGACCCGCATACGACGGAAGACTGAAACCCGAGCTCATGGCATATGGACAGGATGGAAGCTCC
Organism: Pseudobacter ginsenosidimutans; assembly: GCF_007970185.1. Taxonomy (NCBI): domain Bacteria; kingdom Pseudomonadati; phylum Bacteroidota; class Chitinophagia; order Chitinophagales; family Chitinophagaceae; genus Pseudobacter; species Pseudobacter ginsenosidimutans. Next base: position 7,539,971 of record NZ_CP042431.1, read on the forward strand.
GGTTCCGCGGCTATCGTTTCCGGCATTGCATTGCTGCTGCAGCAATGCTTCCGGCTCAACCGGGGCAACAATGACCTTCCCCTGCCTCTCTGGTAAAAGCCATTCTCATCAACAGCGCTGATGATCTGTGGAACGAAGGGCCGGATTACGCTTCAGGTTATGGCAATGCCAATGCCGCCAATGCCGTACTAACGATGCACAACAACCGATTTTTCACCGGCGCTGTGCAGAACAGTGAAACCATCATTTACGATCTGAACATCGGGCCTGGCATCAGTCGATTCAAGGCCACCCTCTGCTGGACCGATCCGCCTGCTGATCCCGGCGATAACAAAGCACTTCTGCATGACCTCGATCTGCAATTGAAACATACCGGATCAGGCGCTGTTGTTTATCCCTGGGTGCTTTCACAGGCTGCGCATGCAGATTCTTTGAGCAAGCCTGCGCATCGCAGTATCGATACGATCAACAACACAGAACAGGTTTCACTTAACTTTCCTGAGCCCGGACAATACCAGTTGATCATCAAAGGCAGCAGGGTCAGCGGATCGCAGGATTTTTCCATCGCCTGGCAGGCAGACACAGCAGACAGGTTTCATTGGTATGCGCCTGCCGGTTCCGATCCATTGAGAGGAGGTGCAGCCTATGTTGTACGCTGGGCATCCACTTTTGCTGAAAGCAATGGCATACTTGAATATTCAACAGATGGAGATAATTGGCAGATGATCGCGCATGTGGATCTCGCAAAAAGATGTTACCGCTGGGCAGTACCGGACATTAATTCACTTGTTCGATTGCGCATTACCGTTGGATCGAAAATTATTCAGTCGGATGAATTCATCGTCAGCTCCCGCATTACGGGGTTCACCGGATTCAATTGCACAGATAGTTTCCTGGTCGGCTGGAACAAATCTCCCGGCGTTCCGCAATATTCACTGTTTACGCTGGGAAACGATGACCAGTACCTTCGTTCTGTAATCTCTACCACAGCCGGCACTCACGCTGTTTTCAAAAAGGACCGGCAGCCCTCACTGCTCTATGCCATCGCGCCGGTGATCGGAGGAAAGACCGGGCAAAAAAGTTTCACTTTCGATTATACCACACAGGGAGTAGGCTGTTATATCAAAAACTTTCTCGCTTTCTTACAGGAAACAGACCGGGCCTCTATCACAGCTGAGCTGGGTTCCTTGTATCAGGTAAAACAACTCGTACTGGAAAAGCTGGGATCAGGATCTGCGCGATCATTACAGACTATTGATTTCCCATCCGTCAATTCATATCAATGGGAAGATGACCAGCTCTTACAGGGAGAGAACAATTACCGGCTCAGGATCGAACTGGCAACCGGACAATTCATCTACAGTGAACCTGAGAAAATACTGGTAGTGAAGGATGGCAACTATCTCGTTTGGCCCAACCCTGTTGCCACCAACAGCGGCGTATGGGTACATGCAAAGGATTTCAGTGAAGCCGTTATCGGGTTGTACAACGCACATGGGCAACTGCTGAAACAACAGGCCCTGGTGAATTTTCCGCAATGGCTGCCGGTAGCGGGTTTGAAGAGCGGTTTGTATTACGTGATCATCAGGAAGGAAGGTAAAACGGTTGGCAGGTCATCGGTACTGGTCAAATAATATCCTGCACGCTAAATAAAATTGAGAGCATTGTCGATTCCTTGGTTATTTTTGGCCCCAAAGAACAGAACCCGATGAACCATTCCACCCGCTTTTCGATCCTCATTCCCACCTGGAACAACCTGGCCTATCTCAGGTGCTGTGTTGAAAGTATCAGGAAGAATTCCATCATTCCCCACGAGATCATTGTTCACGTGAATGATGGCAGCGATGGCACACTGGAGTGGGTGAAACAACAACCCGACATCAAATTCAATCACAGCGATACCAATATCGGCATCTGCCTGGCGATGAACCTGGCCAGGCCATTGGCAACAGCAGATTATATCCTGTACATCAACGATGATATGTACACCTGCCCCGGCTGGGATACAGAACTGATGAAGGAGATCCAGCAGATCGGGCATAAGAACTTCCTGCTCTCAGGCACATTGATTGAGCCCGACAGCCATAATGTATGCACCATCAGCAAAGACTACGGAAAAGATATCAGCAGCTTCCGCGAAGAAGAATTGCTGCGCACTTTCAAAGACCTGCCGATGAAAGACTGGCAGGGCACAACCTGGCCTCCGAATATCATGCACAAGGACCTCTGGGACATGATCGGTGGCTACAGCATCGAGTTCTCCCCCGGCTTTTACTCCGATCCGGACCTCTGTATGAAACTATGGTTACTCGGTGTAAGGATCTTCAAAGGAGTAGCGGCCAGTCGCGTGTATCATTTCGGAACAAAATCCACAGGCCGTGTAGTAGCGAATAATGGTTACCGTACGTTCCTGCGCAAATGGGGGATCACACCTAGCACCTTCACTGAATATTATCTGAAAAGAGGAAAGGCATACGATGGCCTGTTGACCGAACCACAGATACCGGGCAAAGTCAAATTCAAGAATTTCATCAAGAAACTGGGACAGCTTTCCTGAGCTGGCACAATCTGTTTACTTCAACCTGTAATAAAAATGGGATTGCGCAGTATCTACAATGATCTCCAGCGTATCATTTGATCTGATCTTCCAGCCAAAATCATTTACATATCCATCCATGTAGAAATGGATACTGTCCTGCGTGGCCTTGTACAGGAATCCATCATCATTGTTGGGATAATAGAGCGAGTCTTTACTGAGACGAAAACTCATATGCGATTCTCCGGTCATAGCCCAGGTCCTATCAACGGGCGGATGGCGAGTGATTCAGCGGATTGTCCGCTGGAATCGTCAATGGGTGCGATGGTAGCGGAATCGTGTTTGGCTCGTGATTCCGTGCCATTGGCTCCCTGTTCATGACAGGCGAGTACCACGATAGTGAGCAGTAACAGATGGGCAAGTGTTCTGATCATAAGGTGCAGGCATTACGGTATAAACAAAAAGCCCCCACCTGGGTGAGGGCTCAGTTATATGGATCAAAGTGACATTAAACTTTGAAGTGAGAGAAGGCTTTGTTTGCCTCAGCCATACGGTGAGTGTCTTCTTTCTTTTTGAAAGCAGCGCCTTCACCTTTAGCGGCAGCAACGATCTCATTAGCCAGCTTCTCAGCCATGCTACGACCGTTCCTCTCGCGGCTGTAGCGGATCAGCCATTTGATGCTGAGGGAGATCTTCCTGTCCGGGCGAACCTCGGTAGGAATCTGGAAGGTAGCACCACCGATACGACGGCTGCGAACTTCAACAGCTGGTGTAACGTTGCTCAACGCCTTTTTCCAAATTTCATAACCGTTTTCATTGGTTGTCTTTGACACGCGATCCATCGCATCATAGAAAATGGTGAAGGCAGTGTTCTTCTTACCTTCCCACATCAGGTTGTTCACGAAGCGCGTAACCAGAGCGTCATTATATTTAGAATCAGGCGCCGGGGCGATCTTCTTGGCTTTTGTCTTCCTCATTTATGAATTATTTATAAATGCGTACTGTTTGATTATTTTTTAGCTTTTTCCTTTTTAGTACCGTATTTAGAACGGCTCTTCTTTCTGTCCTTCACACCGGCAGTATCCAGGCTACCACGTACGATGTGGTAACGAACACCTGGCAGGTCCTTCACACGACCACCCCTTACCAGCACGATTGAGTGCTCCTGCAGGTTGTGACCTTCACCCGGAATATAAGCGATCACCTCTACTTTGTTTGTCAGACGCACTTTGGCAACCTTACGCAAAGCGGAGTTAGGCTTCTTCGGAGTAGTTGTATAAACACGGGTACATACGCCGCGACGGAATGGTGAGGAATCCAGAGCTCTTGATTTGCTCTTTGCCTTGATGATCTCTCTTCCTTTTCTTACCAGTTGTTGAATTGTAGGCATTCTAAACCTTTTGATTTTTGGGACGGCAAAGGTAACCCCCTACCTGTTATTTACCAAATTTTGAAAATCTAATTTGTGAAATATTTTAACTGAGCGTTTTTTTCACTGTAAATGAGCCGTTTACACTTTGAATAACCATCCATGATTATCAGCGGCCCTACCCTCCCGGATATCGGTCAGCCTTCTCTTCATTTCAGGAGCGGCCTTCCACTCTTCCACATTGAAGGTCATTACAAAGTCCTTGTATTTCAGCTCACGGATCGGTGTGATAGTAGCCGCAGTACCTGTTCCAAACACTTCCTGCAACTGCCCCTTCTTGTACAGCCCGATCATTTCCTCGATACTCACCTCACGCTCCTCTACCTTATACCCCATCTCCTTCATGATGGTGATGGCGCTGGACCTGGTTACACCATTCAGGATAGTGCCCTGCTCCAGGTCAGGAGTCAGTACAGTATTGCCGGTAACGAAGAATACATTCATGGTTCCAATCTCCTGCGCATATTTATGCTCGGCCGAATCGGTCCACAACACCTGGTCATACCCTTGTTTGCGGGCCTCTGCTGTCACCAGCATGCTGGCGCCATAGTTGCCTGCCGCCTTTACAAAGCCGATTCCACCGGGAGCGGCACGTGTATAGGTCTCTTCAACATAGATCCTTGCAGGTGTGCTATAGTAAGGCCCTGTGGGGCTCAGGATGATCATGAACTTGTAGGTCTCTGAGGCTTTCACACCAATCACTTCATCAGTCGAGAACATGAAAGGACGGATATACAACGAATGATCGGCATAATCAGGGATCCATTTCTTATCGAGGCTGATCAGCTGGCGCATGCCTTCGATGAAGATCTCTTCAGGAACCTCAGGCATCTGCATGCGTTTTGCGCTGATATTGAAACGGCTCCAGTTATCATATGGACGGAAGATAAATGCCTCACCTGCAGCATTCCTGTACGCCTTGATACCTTCGAAAATAGCCTGTCCGTAATGGATGGCAGCGAGAGACGGAGCCACAGAAAGGTTCTGATAAGGCTTGATCTCTACATTCGTCCACTCACCATTGATATAATCCGCTACCAGCATATGGTCAGTAAAGAGCTTTCCGAAGGGGATATTCTCCAGGGGCGTGTCATTCAACTTGCTACGTTCAGTTTTTGTAACAGGAATGCTATAGGCATCAATCATAATTCCTTTTGTTTTTAGAACCACAAAGAAACGAAGAAAGTAGGTGGCTGCAAAATGAAGGCGATTAAATTACTAACAAATGTTAGCACATCAGCCTTTCACCATCTCCCCGCATCTGATCATATAAAAATTGAACTGCTCCGCAATAAAAATCCTAATTTGGAAAAAATTAACCCGGCCAAAAAACTGATCCGCATGCCCATCACACTGCTTCACCATCCCCTGCTGCATTCCTTTTGAACAATTATCAGACATATACGGACCAACAACTGCTGGATTCCCTCAAACTCAATGAGGAAAAGGCTTTCACAGCAATTTACAACAGGTATTGGGAACAGTTGTACCGCTCGGCATACAGGAAGCTGACTGACAAGGCCGCAGCAAAGGAGATCGTGCACGATGTGCTCATCGATATCTGGAAAAGAAGGGAATCACTTTCAGTGAACCATCTTCCTGCCTATCTTGAAAAAGCCATCCGCTTCCGCGTGATCAATTATATCAACAGGAATAAGTCTTCTCATTTCCTGGATGTTTTTCAAACCATTCTCTACTCTCCTTTCGAAGCAGACAGCCAGGTGAACATGCAGGAATTCCTCAAACTCCTCGATGCCTGGATTGCAGCGCTCCCGGAGAAACGCCGGCAGATCTTCGTCAAATATTATTTCGAAAACCTTTCCGCCAGGGAGATCGCATCGGAATTGGACATATCCGCCAAAACCGTTCAGAACAATCTCAGCATTACCACGCAACAACTGAAAGCATGGCTGACACAACTGATGGTGATCATGATGGTTGTTTCCGGTTCTTCCCATTTCAAAGCCTGAAAAAAAAATTCCCGGTTCGTCGGGAAACAGGTTATTTTTTTGTGACTACAATTTAAACGGCCTATTGCATGCTCAACAGCAGTGATCAGAAATATGTACAGGAATTATTGAAAAGATATGAGCTCGGAACGGCTACAGCGGAAGAAATTCTTTTCGTTGAAACGTACTTCGATTACCAGGATGCAATGAGCCCACGGCAGAATCCTTTCGCTTCTGATGAAGAAAAGACAATGCTGGAAAATGAAATGCAGGCAAGACTGCTTCGGGAGATCCGCGGAGAAGAAGTTCCTGTGATCCCGATGAAACGCAGGTTCCCGGTCAAATGGGCCGCAGCCGCTGTTCTGCTGATAGTCACCGGCATCACCGCTTATCTGTACTTTGGGAATACCCAATCAGATCAGCCTGTGATCGCAGCAACAGAACAAACAACACCTGTATCCCGCGATCGCGCAGTATTGAAACTCGCCAACGGGCAGGAACTGCAGCTTGACAGCCTGCATGGAAAGATCCTGCAAGAGCAGCACCTGACCGTGAACAACGATAGTGGCATGCTGCACTACAACAGCAATTCCACCAAACCGGAAAACCATACGCTCTATACCCGCAATGGCACACAATATGAATTGCAATTGCCGGACGGAACACATGTATGGTTGAACGCAGCCTCGTCCATCACCTATCCTACCATATTCACCGGCAACAACAGAGATGTAACCATCACCGGTGAAGCCTACTTCGAAGTGGCCCGTAACAAGAACATGCCGTTCCGCGTAATGGCAAACGACATGCAGATCGAAGTTACCGGCACTCATTTCAATGTAAATACCTACACCAACGAACCTTTCCTCACAACAACACTGCTGGAAGGTGGCGTAAATGTCACCAGGAACAACAACACCGTGCAGTTAACTCCCGGACAGCAATCACGATCCGGCGCCGATGGAAAAATTTCCATCAGCAACAATGCCATCACAGCAGAAGTAATGGCCTGGAAGAACGGCTACTTTCACTTTGAAAGCGCCAGCCTTTCCACCATACTTCGACAGGTTTCCAGATGGTACGATGTAAACATTGTTTATGATGGCGAAATTCCCGATGAAAAGTATTTCGTGATCATCAAAAGGAACAGCAGCCTGTCCGCCGTATTGAAAGCTTTGCAGGCAAACAATGTGGAGTTTACTATTGAAGGCAAAAAATTAACGGTTAAGGCCATTCAATAATCACCAGATAAAATTTTCAGTATAGTGGTCCCGGTGCATGCATCCCGGGAAGGACTTCTATGCGCTAAAACGAACCAAAACAGAAAGCTTCAAAATGAGAAAGCTCAAAAGACTAATTGCATTGTTGCTGCTGCTCGGCCCTCTCGCGCTGATGGCACAGAACAAAAACCCGCTGGTCACTTTATCAGTAAAAGACCAGCCGCTCAAAGAAGTGTTCCGATCCATTCAATCGCAAACAGGATTGAATATCGCAGTCACGGAAAAGATATTGTCGGAAGCGAAAAAGATCAGTCTCCAGGTTAAGGATATGCCACTGGAAGAAGTGCTGGAGCAGTGTTTGAAGAACTCTGACCTTAGTTACAGCATCGTTGAAGGAACCATCATTGTAAAAAGAAACAAGTGCAGAGCAATCCCTCTCCTGCCAATGGTCCGGTCGCTTCCAGTCTGGTAGTGCAGGGTCGTGTGATGAACAGGTCGGGAGATCCTTTTGCGGGAGCCACGGTGAATGTAAGAGGAAAGAACCGTTCCACCGTTACCAATGAATCCGGCGCCTTCTCCATCCTGGCTGATGAGAATGACCATCTGCTGGTCTCCTTTGTGGATTACAAACCGCAACAGATAAAAGTGAATGGCCGCAACAACATCAGCATTGTTTTGGAAAGGATCGATAAATCCATGGATGAAGTCACTATCTCAAACGGTTTCCAGCGCATACAACAGAAGTACCTCACAGGTTCTGTTACTTCACTGAATATGGATTCCATTATGCAACCGGGATTGAACACGGTTGATAAAATGCTGGAAGGGCGGGTGCCGGGTCTTATCTACATGCAGAATTCCGGACAGGCCGGCGCTGCGCCAAAACTCAGGATCCGTGGCACTTCCACTTATCTGGGTTCCCGTGAACCCTTGTGGGTGGTGGATGGCATCATCCGTACCAACCCCATCCCTATACCTGCGGACAGGATCAATGACCCGGATTTCGTGAATCTGTTGGGCAATGCGGTTTCCGGATTGAATCCCTACGACATCGAGCAGATCGATGTACTGAAAGATGCCACTGCGGCAGCACTGTACGGTGTAAGGGCCGCCAATGGCGTGATAGTGATCACTACCAAAAGAGGAAAGGCCGGCCCGCCAGTGATCAACTATAATGTAACAGGAACCTATACACGAAGACCGAGGTATACAGACAGGGATGTGTATATGATGGACTCCCGTGAGCGTGTGGATGTGTCCCGTGAAATAATCGAAAAGAAAATGCCCCTTCGTGGTTCCGGACTTGAAGCTTATGAACAAGCGATTGCCAACTACTATGCTGGCCATATCGATTTCGCCACTTTCCAGCAACTGGTCAACAGAGCGGAGTCAGTCAATACAGACTGGCTGGCCCACACCATGCGGGATGTGTATACATCCAATCATACGATCGGTATTTCAGGAGGTAATGCGTCTACAACCTATCGTGCTTCAGTAGGTTTTAACTCGGAACCGGGCGTGATCAAAAAAGAGAGCAACAACCTGTATACAGGTTCTTTCAATGTTCAGCTCAAATACAGAAAATTCACAGCGGATTTCAATATTATACTAACAAAGGGAAAGCGCCGGTATACTCCCAGTGAGATCGGTGTAATGAATTATGCCTTTGGCACCAGCCGCGCGATTCCCTTCTACAACGAAGACGGCTCCCCTTACTTTTATTCAACACTTGGTTCTCAAACCATAATTGATCAATTCTATGATTTCAAAAAAATGAACATCCTTCATGAAATGGATCATACCGGAGAAACAGTGGAAAGCAATGAGTACACTGCCAGCGCCAACCTTCGCTACGAGATAGCCAGCGGCATACAGTTTAGCACCCTGCTGGCCCATACCGGAGGCAACACGGACCACAATACCTGGTTCGAAGAAAATACCGATTGGGCATACCGGATCAGGAGTCTGGCCTGGCATGGCTCCCAGCAAGTATTCCGTCCGAATATGGATCTGCTTCCTTTCGGCGGGGAACTTCGTCAGCAGATGGTCAGGAAACAAAACTATACTATCAATGGCCAGCTCGATTTCAGCAGGTACCTCGATTTGAGGAAGAAAAACCTGCTCACCGTAACCCTGGGCAGTGTACTGAATTCCAACCGCAACAGTATTACAGCGCGAACCAGCAGGGGCTACTACCCTGAGCGTGGTTTCAGCTTCGCCGATATCGATCTGGCAAAATATACAAGCTATGCCACCTGGCTGCGGCAATACGGCGGTACGGTGATCACCGAAGAATTACAGAACAGCCTGAGTACCTTTCTGAGTGCCACCTATGTTTTCAACGACCGGTATGTACTAACGGCCACCACCAGCCAGGAATATTCAAATGCTTTCGGATCCAGGAGCAATGAAAAATTCCTGCCAACCTGGGCATTGTCCGGCAGATGGAATATTCATGAGGACTTGTTCAAACAGCTGTCGTGGATCGAGATGGCGGCGCTGCGTTTCTCTTATGGTACGCGTGGCAATATGCTCACCGGTCAAACACCCTATACCATTATACGAAAAGGACCGATCAACACTTATTACGATGCATATGCGTCAACCATTGTTGCTTTCCCCAACCCGGATCTGGGATGGGAAAAGAAACAGGATTATAATGGTAACCTGGAATTCTCGGTCCTGAAAGGAAGGATCAGAGGTTCAATCGGATATTTATACAGCAAAACCACCAATGCCTTTTTGAAGAAGAAAGTGTCTGTGGTGAACGGAGTGCCTGGCAATTCCTATGATGTGAATGGCGGTATCCTGGAGAACCAGGGTGTGGAGTTGAGCCTGAATTTCAGGATCATCAACAACAAGGGCACAGGAAATAAGAAGGGCTTCATGTGGCGTTTCGATCCGCAGCTTGGACAGGTGTTCAACAAGCTGATCAATAACAGTCTGAAAAGCCGGAATGTTTTGGTGGATGATGCCGCACTCACCTACCAGAATTACCTGGCCGGCAATGTGCCTGTCAACGGGAAATCAGTGAACACTTTCTATTCCTATCGTTTCAAAACACTGGACCCCCAATATGGTTTCCCGGTTTTTTACGGGGCAGAACCCGATAACAAAGCAGCGCTCATAGCGCAATACAACAAGATGACGAAGGAAGAGGTCTTCAGTATTGTGATGATTGAATCAGGGAGAAGGGAGCCTGTGTTGCAGGGCGGCATCAGCAATACTTTTACCTATCGGAACTGGTCGCTCGATATCATGTTCTCCTATAGTGTCGGTAACAAAGTCCGATTGCTTCAGATCTCATCAGGCAACTACGGCACTTTCCGCCCCAGTTCGCAGCAGAACCTCCGTAAAGAATTCGTCAACCGCTGGCGTTATCCGGGCGATGAACAAACCACCAATATCCCCGCCATCCAGGGTGGACAGCTTCTTCAATCCGGCTCGTATGCCTGGTGGATAGATGCCGCCTATGTACAGACTAACAGATTTGCCACTGATTATTACCAGATGTACGATTTTTCCGATATCCGTGTAGTGAAAGGAGATCATATCAAACTTCAAAGCGTGGCGTTGGCATATATGGTTCCACGTGAGCTATGCATGAAATTAAATGTTAAAGGAGCAACTGTAAGATTGGCCGGCAGTAACCTCTTCACCATTGCCAACAAAGCTTTGCGCGGACAGGACCCAGCGATATCCGGCTCTTCACCGAATATCAATCTTTCTATCAGGCCCACATATGCGTTCAATCTTAATCTCAGCTTTTAAAAAAATATTATGCAACTACATACTATCAGGATATTGGTACCGCTGTTTTGCATACTGGCCATCAGTAGCTTGTCGTGTAAAAAATTCCTCTCATCCTACTCCCAGAACAACAGCTTTATCGAAACTGCCGGTGACCTGGATGAATTGCTGGTGGGAACGGCCTATTACAATCCTTTGTTCGGTTCAGATTTATTGCTTTATACAATGGACGATGATGCGCAGCTTACCGGCCCGCAACAAAACAATTTCAATTATGAAATATCTGTAGGATGGCATTTCTGGCAGGCTGAGCCCAGGCTCACCAGCGCGGGAAAACTGGGCCTTACTGATAATTTTTACAATGATCTCTATACCAGGATTGCAGGTATCAATACGATACTTCATAATGTTGGTGAATTGGGAAAGAAAAACGAACCTTCCGCCACATTGAAAAGGATTTCCGGAGAAGCACATTACCTGAGGGCTGTCTATTACTTCATGCTGGTGAATTTATATGGTAAACCTTATCAGGTTTCCAGGGCAGCCACCGATTTCGGAGTTCCACTGAAAACAGATCCTGCCATCAAAGATCAGTTCGTTTCGCGCAGTACTACCGGCGAAGTACACCTGCAGATAGTGAAAGACCTGCTGGAAGCTGAGCAGGAACTGGCTGGAGCCAACACCGGTTCTAGCATACGAGTCAACCAGTTGGCTGTGCAGGCTTTACTCAGCCGGGTCTATCTCTTCATGGAAGAGTATGAGAAATCTGCGCTCTATGCAGACAAAGTGATCAAAAGCCATCGTTATGAGTTGAAAGACCTGAACAATCATACAGCGGGCCAGGATTTCCTGTACCGGAATTCAGCAGAAGTAATTTTCACCATGGGTGGCAATTACATCCCTAGTATGATGAACCTCAATTACGAAAAACCAACTTCTCCTTTCTACAGGGTTTCCGATGAGCTGGCCTGAGCTATTCCTCCGATGATCTTCGCCTGAAAGTTTTCCTGGCACGGAACAGCCAGGGGTACCAGCGGGTTATCAAAAAGAGAAGTATCAACGCCTCAGTAGATGATGTATCGGATATGTTCCTGCTTCGCCTGTCTGAAATGTACCTCAACAAAGCAGAAGCACTGGCCGCACTCGGCCGCTCCGAAGAAGCCCGGAATGATTTACAGGAATTGAGGAAAAGACGTTTTCCACCCGCAGCACTGGACCCTGTCAGCCTGGAAGGTGCAGCTCTTGTGAACAGGATCCGTGAAGAACGAAGGCTCGAGCTCTGTTTTGAAGGCCATCGATGGTTCGATCTTCGCCGTTTTGCAGTGAACAGCCAATACCCGTTCAGCAAATCCATCAGGCACCGCTCTATCATTTTTACCGGGAGCGGATATGTGGATAACGGTTATTACGAGCTCGGCCCCTATGAACAGGATGCTGCTGCTTATATCGTACCCGTTGCCAGCGATGAGATAGAGTTCAACAGGGGGCTTATCATCAATGAACAAAGACCTGTCAGACCGCTGAAACAGTAACAATGCTATCATCATTCCAATCCCACATCATCATGAAACATCATACACGCACCATAACTGTTACCCGTATCCTATTCGGCTGCCTGCTGGCTGCCTCGCTGGCAACAAGCTGCCGTAAAGAAAAAATGCCTGCGCCTTCCGGACTCGACGAAGACTATTTTGTAGTACAGGATGATCCCAACGACCCTGTTCAACATGCCAGGTACGAGTTCTACAAAAGCACAGGCATTGCCAGCTTTTACAACGACACCATTAAAAAGAAACAGGTAGGTGAAGTTGATGGAAAACCAAGGTATACCTACTACACCTTATCGATGGTCTACGGATTGTATGGCGGTGCTTACACGGGCTACAAACTGGTGTCGGACAAAACGCAGATACCGGCCTTCCTTGACCTGCTGAAGACAGACTTCCTTCCCAGGCTCCCGGACGCGATCCACTTTCCCAGCATCCTTATGCTCGATTCAATCTACAATAGTGGCTTTCCTGCTCTGAATGTTCAGATCGCCGATGGCTGGACTTCCATGCAGGGATTCAACACCACTGGTTTTTGCGTAAAAAATGTAACAGCCATGAGCAATGATGAGAAAAGAGTGTATATAGCTTCCTTGCTGGCAGGTATTGCGGAAAAACGTTTGAACGATCTGAACGCGGAAAGATTGCAGGATGAGTTTTTCAGTATCTCCAGAGCGGTTTCAAATTCGATCATCCCCGCCTGGGATATCTATTTTGGTATTGCCTTCATATTTTTATACCCTGCCGGTAACCAACCAGCTGCCCATACACTTGGCATCCTGAAATATCCCCGTGTGAAACTGGGAGAGGCGCCACCCATGAATGACCTCGTGAGCATGCCCCGTGCACCAGATGACCTGAGGGCTTACCTTACTGCTGCATTATGTTATACTGAAGAAGAATTCACCAGCCTGTACACTGGAAATGAACTGATCCTGAAAAAATTCAGCGTGATCAGGAATATGGTCCGGGAAGCAGGTTTCAAACTACCCGGATAAAAGCAATAGCCATGAACTCCTGTCAGAGCCATATTGGTTTTGAAGAACATCTTTCACTGCCTCCTGCAGGCAGTGAAGATGTTTCATTGTTTCCGCTTCAATACCAGTTTACCAAAATTGTAGAGAACTGGAGCGGACACCTGCAGCATACAGCCTTCCGGATCACTAAAAACAAACAGGTAACGGAAGATATTGTACAGGAAGCTTTCCTGGAATTATGGAAACACCGGAATAAGATCATTCCTGAAAATCCTGTAGGCTGGTTATCAAAAGCAGTGACCAATCTTGCTCTTAAATATGTAAGAAAAAAAACTGTTCAACTCCGTGTATTCAGGGCATTGAGCCATGAAAAGAATTCCTGCTATTCAAATGTTGAAGAGCGCCTGATCGGAAAAGAAAGCGAGGTATTACTGAACAGTGCTATCAGCAAACTCCCTTCGCAACAGCAAATTGTTCTGCATCTCAGCAAAGAGATCGGTTTGAGAAGACAGGAAATTGCAGCCCATCTGCAAATCTCTCCCAATACTGTAAAAGTGCATTTGCTACGCGCCATGCAATTTGTGAAAGAAAATATTTATTTCATTTTCTTGTTTTCCATTTTCTGCGCCTGCAACAATTTATTTTTCAAAAACAGTAATACAGATGAAAGCTTCAGGGACTTATATAATGCAGAGCAAGTGATCAGTGCAGAGCAGTCAGAAGAATGGATGAGCCTTGCAAAGAACAGCTACACAACAATGATGAAAAATATATCACAGGTAGTTTCAGTTTCCCTTAATCAATAATACCAGCAGACTTCAGGGCGGTACAAAACTAAAACAGATCAAAGCGGCATGCTCTAATGATCCGGCAATGCTATGCCTATACTCAAATAATATAAACCCAATTGCATGATCTTAAAAACAGAAAATCTATCTCACCGTTACAGCAGTACATGGGCCATCAGGGATATCAATATCGAGATCGCTGAACATGGAATTATTGGTTTGCTGGGCTCCAATGGTGCAGGCAAATCCACTACCATGAATATCATCTGTGGTACACTGAATCCAACCGAAGGAAATGTATATATAAACGGGATCAACAAACGAAAAGATCCGGAAGCTGCAAAAAGGGAAATTGGTTTCCTGCCACAGAACCCTCCCCTGTATACCGATCTCACCATCGATGAATACCTGGTGTACACTGCAGAGTTGAGATTGATCGATAAACGGAAGGTCAGAGCTGCCGTAGAAGAGGTAAAAGATAAATGCGGTCTCTCCCATTTCAGCTCACGGCTCATCAAAAACCTGTCGGGTGGCTATCGCCAGCGGGTTGGTATTGCGCAGTCGATCATCCACAAACCCAAACTGGTGGTAATGGATGAGCCCACCAATGGCCTCGATCCCAACCAGCTGATCGAAGCCAGGAAACTCATCAGGGAAATAGCGCAGGAGCATACAGTATTATTATCCTCTCATATTCTTTCAGAGATCAATATCCTTTGCCGGGAGATCATCATGATCGAAAGTGGAAGGATCGTTTTTTCCGATACCATGGATGCTTTTAATAATTACACGCAGGCCCACTCGATCCTGATGAAGTTCGATAACCCACCTGCGAAGGAAATGCTGCAACAGATCAAAGGTGTTACCGGCGTGGAATTTCTCAACAGCCAGCAGGTACGAATCCATTTCGACGGAGACCAGGAGATGAACGACAGGCTCATATCAGCCAGTGTAGAGAACGGATGGAAGCTGCGCGAGATCGGTTACGACAAAGGAATGCTCGATGATATTTTCAAACAACTGTCCACTCAGACTGCATAAATAATTCCCGATGCGAATAATTACAAGGATTGCAAAAAATGAACTTCGCCATCTCTTCTATTCTCCCGTGGCCTGGTTCCTCGCAATTGTGATGTTGGTGATGTGTGCTGCTTACTACACCAACCTGATGTACCTGATAGCGAAAATAGGATCAATAACCAACAAGGTAAACCCTTTAGCAGCGCTGGAGAATATAGACTCCAATACTTACAATATCTACAGCGGCCCTATTGGTTTTTTCGTAAAGGCGCTTAATCAGCTCTACCTGTTTGTACCCCTTCTCACGATGGCCGTCATCAGCAGGGAATTCAACAGCGGAACCATCAAACTATTGTATTCTTCCCCCATCAAGCTCAGGCAGATCGTTCTTGGAAAATATTTAGGCATGATGGTATTCTGTTTTATGCTGATAATGATCGCTGCTCTTTTTATAGTGGTCGGTTATTTCAATATCAAGAATCTCGATCTTCCTCCGCTGCTTTCCGGTTTACTGGCGCTGTACCTGCTGCTCTGTGCGTTGACAGCTATCGGATTTTTTATGTCGAGCCTCACGCATTACCAGATCATCTCCGCCATTGCCAGCTTTACGTTGTTATTCGTATTGTCGAAGATTGGAGGCCTCTGGCAAAAAATTGAATTTGTAAGAGACATTACCTGGTTCCTTTCCATTTCAGGGAGAACGGAAAAAATGATAACGGGGCTGATCACTTCCAAAGACATTATGTATTACCTGCTGATCATCTTCATGTTCATTGGGTTCACTTACCTGAAACTGAATGATGGACTTGAAAAAAGACCCTGGTTTATCAGGACTGTCAGGTATCTCGCTGTTGTGCTGATCAGTTTATCGGTTGGCTATCTCAGTTCAAGACCTGTAGCCACTGCTTACCTGGACACTACGGCGCAGCAGCTCAATACAGCACATCCCAGTACGCAGGAAATTATCCGATCTTTAAATGATGGTCCTTTGGAAGTAACCCTGTACGTTAATATATTCGATCGTAATTCATCCACCTATTCGTACGGACTACCTGAAAGGCGCAATATTTACCTCGATGAATATTGGGAATTCTATCAGCGATTCAAACCTGACATAAATTACAGGTATGAATATTATTATGCTGTGTTACCAGGAGACAGTACCATGTACAAAAGATTTCCGGGAAAATCATTGACGCAGATTGCAGGGCTGGTTGCCAAAATAGCTCAGATCGATTCTTCTTTATTGAGATCTCCTGAGCAAATGTCCAATAAGGCCGAACTGGCATCTGAAAATTACACGCTCTACATCAAATTAAAATATAAGGACCGGTCTGCCATTCTCCGGCCTGCCTTTACCAGAACCCGCTGGCCCAACCAGCAAACTGTGAACGCGGCTATAAGCCAGTTACTGGATATCCCCGTTCCAAAAATTTACTTTCTTACCGGTCAACTGGAAAGAAGTATTTACAAGAAAGGAGAAAGAGAATTTTTTGCGCATACTATCAGTAAAGAAAACAGGCAATCACTGATCAATCTTGGCTTCGATGCAGACTCCCTGAATTTGTCTGTAAGCGATATACCTGCATCTGCTTCCGTACTGGTTGTGGCTGATCCCCGGATGGTATTCCCGGAACCTGTGCTGGCCAAACTGCAACAGTTTATCAGGTCCGGCGGGAATATGCTGATCATGGGAGAGCCAGGTAAACAACATGTATTGAATCCACTGCTTCATGAAACTGGTGTTCAACTGATGGATGGTCAACTTGTACAGATCCACAAGAATGCAACACCGGAAAAGATAACCGGCCAGTTGGAAAAGGAAGCCACTGATCTGTCAGGTGAAGATGCGTTCAGGTATCACAAACATCTGTTATCGTTAGGGATCAAAAAGGAAAAGATCAGCTATGGCTCCGCCGGTGTAGCCGCCCTGTCTGTAACTGAGAAAAAAGATTTTGAAATAAAACCCCTGGTATTGACCCAACCCGGCAAAGCATGGCTGAAAGCCGGAAAGTTGGTGACAGATTCTTCCGCTCCCGTTTTCAATCTACAGGAAGGCGACAAAGTGGAAAACAATTTTCCTGTTGCGATGCAACTGACAAGAAAGATCAATCAAAAAGAACAAAGGATCATCGTGGCCGGAGATGCAGATATCATGAGTGCACTCAGGGAATTCGAGATACTGACACGTTCTGCCTACAGCTGGACTTCCTATAACAAATTCCCGGTTTATACTCCTGTTCCTTTTGCAGAGGATAACATGTATACCATTACAGTTCCCCTGGCATCTGTTCAGAAAACTATTTTCATCTGGATCGTTCCGGCATTGGTGCTCATAGCAGGTACTGTGATCCTTTTAAGAAGAAAAAGAAAATAAATAACTCTATCATGAAAGTCATTTACAGTATAGCGAAAAATGAGTTTCGATACTTGTTTTATTCACCCATTGCCTGGTTTGTATTGCTGGTATTTATGGTGCAATGCGGTTACTTCTACTCTGATTCAATGTATCCTTTGGCCAATGCCCAGGACGTATATGTGAAAAATTCTCCTGACTTCAAGGGCTTCAAGGAACCTTTAACATTGATCACTTTTATCGATGGAAGGTTTTTTCCCAATATCATGCAAAATCTTTTCCTCTTCCTGCCCATTCTCACAATGGGTTTGATCAGCAGGGAAAGCAATAGCGGCACCAGCGCACTGCTGTTCTCCTCTCCTGTCAGCATCAGGAGGATCGTGCTGGGAAAATACCTGGGCATCATGCTTTACAACCTGCTGCTGGTATTGGTGGCAGCCATCTTTGTAGTGGCCGGAATGCTTGTTATCCGTGATGTGGATTATGGTTTACTCCTGTCTGCCCTGCTGAGTTTCTATTTGCTGGTATGCGCCTATTCTGCCATTGGCCTGTTCATGAGCAGCCTCAGTTCTTACCAGGTTGTATCAGCTATGGCCACCTTTTCAGCGATCTTTATCCTCAGTCAGATCGGAGGTCTGTGGCAGCGATATGATCTTGTAAGAGATCTCACCTGGTTCCTTTCACTTCAGGATCGTACAATTAAAATGCTGCATGGACTGATCGTTACCAGGGATATCATTTATTTCATTCTGGTTACTTTGATGTTCATTGCCTTCACCTATCTCAGATTAATGGGGAAGATGGAATTCAGACCCTGGTATATCAGGGCAGGAAAATACTTAGCTGTATCAGGCATGATATTACTTATCGGCTACTTCAGCGCCCGCCCGATGCTTACCGGATACCTCGATGCAACTGCAACACAAAGGAACACACTGCATCCAAACACGCAGGCTGTATTGAAAGAGTTTGGCGACAGTACACTGGAAGTTACACTGTATGTAGATTTGCTGGATAAGTATGCTGCCAGAGGCCTTCCCGAAAGCCGGAATTCAGATTATCTCGCAAAACTCTGGGACCGCTATCTCAGGTTCAAACCAGATATTAAATTCAACTATGTATATTATTACGGCTATGATCCGGTCATTGACGACAGCTTATTGCTGAAGCGGTTCCGTGGTATGGGTGTGGAGGATATTGTAAAGGAATATTGCAGCTTGCTTGAATTCAGTCCTTCTTATTTCAAACCGGCAACACAATTGAAGGTCGGTGCAGATCTTCGTTCACAGGATTATGCAACATTGATACAACTGAAATACAAGGGACGCACTGCCTATGTGCGCACCTATGATGATCCCAAATTCTGGCCGAATGAAAGCAATATGATTCCCGGCCTCAAACGCATACTTGGTCATCCGATCCCTTCGATCGGATTCAGTTCCGGGTCCCTGGAAAGAGGCGTCTACAAAAAAGGTGAAAGAGATTATTCAGTCCACACTGCTGCGAAAAGAACCCGTATGGCCCTTGTCAATAACGGATTCGATGTTGATACGATCAATCTTACTACCTCGGATATCCCCGATCAGTTGTCGGCGCTCGTGATCGCTGATCCTAAAAGAGAACTGAGTGCAGAAGTGCAAAACAAGATCAGTCAGTACGTGAACAAAGGTGGTAATCTGATGATCAACGGAGAACCGGGAAAACAATCTGTGCTCAATCCCGTTTTGTCGCAGTTCGGAATGCAACTGGCAATCGGACAGCTTGTATATCCCACTTATGATGAAACGCCTGATAAAGTGATTTCCTATCTCACTGCGAACAGCAAAGAGCTATGGGCTAAATTTATCGACACAGGCAAAACAAAATTCAATGATACCCTCGCTCTCCTTATGCCGGGAGCAACCCAGGTAATTAACTCGGGTGTTGCCGGCTGGCGATCAGATACACTGGCTACCACGATGCCCGGAAGAACCTGGCTGAAAATGGGACAGGTAGTGATCGATTCCACGCTCCCTCCCTTCAATGCGCTGGATGGAGATATCAGGTTATCATCCTTTCCTACTGTGCAACGTCTGAGAAGGCCGGGCAACGGTAAGGAACAACGGGTGATCATTACAGGAGATGCTGACTATGCCAGCAATTTGAGGCTGAATAAGAACTTTTCCTATCTAACGCCAACCTATAGCTGGATCACCAACAATCTGTTCCCCGTGTATACTCCAAAAAAGGCTGACAAAGATGTTATGCTCAATATTGGTGAACGCGTAGGCTATTATCAGAAAATTATTTTCGTCTGGGTATTACCAGCTTTATTCTTAATCTCAGGAACGATCCTTTTGATCCGTCGAAAAAGAAAATAATAAAGATGTACTTACAAACCGATGAACAAACGATAGAAGATCTGCGGATCTTCGGCAAGCGAGACAGCCAGGGATTGTTCGACCTCTACAATCATTCGCATACCCGCGGCGCAGAAGCAGTATTGAAAGAGATGTTCACCAGGCCATTGAGTGATCAGCAGGAGATCAATCGCAGAAGCGATATCATCAATAGTTTCTCGGGCATGAATATGCGCTTTCCTTTTGAAGGGGCCTTATTCGATATGGCAGAGAAATATCTGCTGGCGGCCGATGAACAGAAAAAGCAGGGCACACAACAGGCCGTGTTGAGTGAAAAAGAGATCAGCAACGGAGTAACGGCATTGATCACACTGGTACAGCAGATCAAAACTTTCATAGAATCGAAGGAAGTTATAGCCATGGCATCCTATACAAGGGAAAGGGAGGCGATTGCCTCCCTCCTCCTCGACCCTGCCTTTGAACCGGTAATGCGCGAACAGCAAAAGTCAAAACTGTCTTATGCGGCTATCACTGCCTATGATCTGCTCTTCCGCCATCGTGAACGAGACAAGATAGAAAGGCTGCTCGCGCAGATCTATCAGCTGGATGTATATCTCTCAGTAGCCAAAGTAGCGCGTGACAGGAAATTCGTATTTCCCAAAGCGTTAGAGAAAGGCAAAAGCATTCTCCGGCTCAAAGGTGTTTATCATCCCGAACTGGCAAAGCCGGTGAGCAATAACTTTTCAATGGATGCTTCACATAACGTGGTGTTTCTCACAGGAGCCAATATGGCGGGAAAATCAACCTTTCTGCGATCCGTAAGCACAGCCGTGTATGTAGCCCATATTGGCTTTCCCGTGGCAGCGGAAGAAATGGAATTCTCTGTGCTCGATGGCATTTACACCACCATCAATCTGCCGGATAACCTGGGCATTGGCGCCAGCCATTTCTATGCAGAAGTGTTGCGTGTGAAGAAAGTGGCATCGGAACTGCAGGCCAACAAATCACTCTTCATTATCTTCGATGAAATGTTCCGCGGCACCAATGTGAAAGATGCGCATGAAGCTACCGTAGAGATCACCATCGCCTTTGCTGCAAAGAGGAATAGCATGTTCATCATCTCTTCTCATATTGTAGAGGCAGGTGAACGATTGCAGCAATCTCCCAGTATTGGGTTCCAGTTCCTGCCTACGCGCATGAACGGCAATGTACCCGAATATACCTATACGTTAGAGCCTGGAATTACGGCAGATCGCCATGGTATGATCATCATACGCAATGAAGGCATCCTGGATACGCTGAAGCATGGCCGTAAACGCGCTGTACAATAAAACATCGGAGTGCCGCCAGTCGCTCGCCTCCCGGCGAGTGACGACTATTTCGTCGTCTCCGGCGACACCCTGTTCGCTGGAGGCCAACAAACAAAAGTCACTCGCCGGAGGCGAGCGACTGGGCACACGCTGATTAAATTTTACAATAATGCAATTCAATACAGATAAACAAACGGTGGATGAGCTGAACCTGCTGGGAAAATTCAGGCAGGGATCGGTATACCATCTGTTCAATGAAGTCAAAACACGGGGAGGAGAACAATTGCTGGACCAGATGTTCCGCAATCCTTTGCTGGATGCAAACAGCATCAACCAGCGCAGCAGCATATTCCATTTCTTCCAGCAATCGAACCTGGGCTTTTCCTTCGATGTGCAACAACTCAATATCATGCGCGAATACCTGGATGGAGGCACCGGAAAGAATGCATTAGCCACCGCCAGCAGCATGATCATCCAGAAACTGCTCAGCAAGCTCACCCGCGATGAACGGTACAAGAGATCAGTACAGGGATTGCAGGCTACTATCGTTACACTGAATCGCTGCCACGGCGTACTGGAACTGCTGCTGCAATTGAAAAGTCCGTTTGCTGACCGCGTCAACCAGTTGCTTCAGATACTTTCCGATAAACAACTGGAAAAACTGCGCAATACGGATATCTATGCAGAGCTCTCCGTTACTACCCTTTCGCAATACGATCACCTGCTGAAGAGCCGGTTCCCTGCTGAAATGGAAAGCCTCCTGCAATTCATTTACGAACTGGACCTGTACATTGCCGTTAGTAATGTTGCGCGAAAGAAAGGATTCACCTATGCAAAGGCCCTGTCAGCTGAAAAAAATGTTTTCCAGGCATCCGGTCTGGCGCATCCCTGCATCGATAAAGCGATTGGAAATAATATCTTCATGAGTGAAGACCAGAATGTGATCTTCCTCACCGGAGCGAACATGGCGGGGAAATCCACCTTGATGAAATCCATCGGCATAGGTATCTACCTCGCTCACATGGGATTCCCGGTAGCTGCAAAGAACTTTGAGTTTTCTGTGCGTGAAGGCATATATTCATCTATCAACGTAGCGGACAATATCGGTCTTGGTTACAGCCATTTCTATGCAGAAGTAGTGCGCGTGAAGCAGGCTGCTGATGCAGCCGCCAGTGGCAAAAGATTATTATTGATGTTCGATGAATTGTTCAAAGGAACGAATGTGAAAGACGCTTACGATGGCACGCTGGCAGTAACGGAAGCTTTTGCCGAATACCAGGATTGCCTCTTCATCGTATCCACGCATATCATTGAAGTGGGTGAAGCATTGAAAGAAACGGACAATATACAATTCAGGTTCATGCCTACCATCATGGATGGAGCCAGACCCCGGTATACTTATGTCCTTGAAGAAGGAATCACCGAAGACAGGCAAGGGATGATGATCATCAGGAATGAAGGCATTCTGGAATCATTGAACGCAGGAGGGGGCTCTTAATTGATCCCCTTCCACCATTGCTGAAAGGATTGCGTGCTGTCGGTAAGGATCACGGGCTGCCCTATCATGGGCGTCTGCAATTTGTACGATTTACCTTCTGAAAGCGCTGTGATCCTTTCCAGTGGCTCGGTCCAGGGATGCTTGCCAAGTGTGAACTTGGAATGGTGTACAGGGATCACATTCCTTGCCTGCAGATCAATGGCGGCCTGGCTCACTTCTTCAGGAAGATTGTGCACAGACTGCCAGGCTTTATCGTACTGACCATCTTCGATGATGGCCCAATCGATTGGACCGTATTTCTTTCCGATCTCGGCAAAGCGGGTATCATAGCCTCCGTCTCCACTGATATAGATCTTCATTTCGGGAGTCTGGATCAGGTAAGACATCCAGAGTGTTCTGCCCCTGGCGAAACCTCTGCCTGAATCGTGGTGCGTAGGCTCCGTATGGATCACGAAGTTTGTATCGATTTCCACTTTTTGATACCAGTCTTTTTCGATGATGTGGCTGGAATCATAACCCCAGTATTCGAAATGCGCACCCACTCCCAGTCCGCAGATCACCTGCTTCACTTTATCTTTCAGTTGTACAATGGATTCATAGTCCAGGTGATCATAGTGGTCATGGGAGATAATGAGATAATCGATCTCCGGCATATCGGCCGCCGAATAAATATTACTTCCTTTGAATGCTTTCACTCCCCAGGGCAACGGCGACGCTTTTCCACTGAAGACCGGATCCACCAGGATCCGTTTTCCATTTACCTGCAAATAGATAGTTGAATGCCCCATCCAAACGGCCAGGTTACTATCCAACGGCAATTGCCTCAGGTCTGTTTTCACAGAAGGCAGGGAATCCACCGGTTGGCGGGATGGATATGTTTTGAACAGGATCTTGTAAATCTCTCCCATCATCGAATAGCCTTCACTGATAGTAGGCTTCTCTACGAGATTGCGGAAACGTCCGTCCTTGTAATGTGGTGATTTTTCTATCAATGCCAGTCTTGCACCTTCGGGATGTTTTCCGAATTGAGGTTGCTGGATATATACAACTGTGATCAATGCCAATACGAGTATCAGCGTTAAAAAGATGAGCATGGTCCGTTTTATGATTTTTAAGAATCGTTTCATCTGAAGAGGTAGACGGGCCAGCGGGAGGAATATTTTAAAGAATGACGGAAATAATCAAGAAAATGCCCGGAGCGGTCATTCATCATTTTCGGCAGCCAGATCATCGGCATTGACTTTCATCATGCCGGCCCAGCCATTCCAGTATTCTTTTCCTGTTTTACCGGCTCCCTCCGGATCGATCCTGAAAAATTCAGGGATGATCTCATAATCATTACGATCCTTATTCAATTCAGTCGTAAAATGGATCTGGCATTCCAGCAATTTGGTGAAGGAAGAAAAGATCACGGGACTGAGACCTTTCAGATCCCCGAAATATTCATGATCATAAACACGGACTGGGAATTCGTTGTGCGCAACAGGTTTTCGTCCATCAAAGACAAATGGCCCAGTATCATTCCCTTCACTGCCGAAGGGGTAGAGTTTCTGAGGGATCAACTTTTCAGGTATTACCCATTCCCAAATTTCACGCAGATGTTTCAATGGCTGATCAGGATGGGAAATGGGAAGTCTGAGTATCTGCGTTTCCGCATTCATGAAGAAATGAGACCGGTGCCAGTTGATAAAACTCTCCGGTAATAATACATTGAATTCTTTTTCCAGGTCATAATACAGATCAACTGACAAATTTCCGGGAATCGCTTTCCATTCATTCCACCCCCGCTCGTTTTTTCCTCCTTTCATTGCAGCCGGACATTCTTCCACATTCAGCATTCTATTGATGTCTATCAACATGAAAGCTTCGAAGAATTGTTTGTTGATATCAGTCATTGTTTCGGTTTAGGGATAGTAATAAAGTTGGAGTTGCGCTGTTGGTGACC
Source organism: Pseudobacter ginsenosidimutans (assembly GCF_007970185.1). NCBI lineage: Bacteria > Pseudomonadati > Bacteroidota > Chitinophagia > Chitinophagales > Chitinophagaceae > Pseudobacter > Pseudobacter ginsenosidimutans. The sequence goes on from NZ_CP042431.1 coordinate 7,564,634, forward strand.
ACAGCATGCCTAACCGAAAATAAGGATCTATGGCAAGAAAAACAGACAGTTCCAACATAATTGCCTGTTAATGTAAGGAACCCTGTTTTGATAGCCCGGGAACAAGCTTCCTTTTGTATCTTTACCGCGATATGAGCTTCGAGAACATTCAATTGCCTTCCTCCGTTCTGTCCGGCCTCTACAAACAGGTAGTGGTCACAGATGATTATGACCAGGTGCCCGGCAAGCGTGAAAAGAGAATGGAAGAGATGAGCCCGGCAGCGAAAACGCCACAGGCAATGGATTCCCCTCAGGCCGCAAATCAGGGACTGAACGCGGGTTCGGGTCCCGCCAGCTCCACCACAACCGAAGCATCAAATCAGGCGGTCGCAGGTTCGAATCCTGTCTTCCCGACAGCTGCAGCAGAGCCACCACCTGTACAGCAGAAAGCAGGCCCCGCCTTAACTGCTCCTGTTTCCGGCTGGTCCACCAGTCCCTCATTGCCTACTACCCCGCCCGAAGATGCAACTGCTTACCGTTTTCTCGGCAAGAATGCGAAGCATGTGGCCATCATCGTTTATTCCCCGGCAGACGCTTATCTCCCGGACGATCAGTTGCAGCTCCTCACCAAAATGCTGGATGCCTGCAAGCTCAATCTCGGAGATGTGGCCATCATCAACCAGGCTTCGCACCCTGTGCATTTCACACAACTGGCCCAACAACTGAAGGCGGAGAAGACCCTTCTCTTCGGTATCCAGCCAGAACAGATCGGGTTGCCACTGAGTTTCCCTGCCTACAAAGAGCAGGAATATGCAGGCTGCACCTACCTTCTGGCCAATCCCCTCGGCGATATGAACCAACCCAGTGAGGAAGGCAAGATGCTCAAGGGAAAATTATGGGGATGTTTGAAAAAAATGTTCAATATTTAAGGCAGCAAAAGGCGAGGCTTTGCCGGTAGCACGAAATAATTTTACCTATGATCAGGATCGTATTTGCCACTAATAATGCCAATAAGGTCACCGAAATGCAGGCTGCCATCGGCGGTTCGCTGGAAGTGGTGAGCCTGAAAGCTGCAGGTATCAATATCGATATTCCCGAACCTCACGATACTTTGGATGCCAATGCATCTGAAAAATCCAACGTCATCCACCAGCTCACAGGTGAAAACTGTTTCAGTGAAGATACCGGTCTTGAGATCGACGCCCTCAACGGAGAGCCCGGCGTGAAAAGCGCCAGGTATGCGGGGGAAGACAAAGCCTTTGATAAGAATATCGACAAAGTGTTGACTAAAATGGGCGATACAGAAAAGCGTTCAGCCCGTTTCCGTACAGTTATCTCCCTCATCTGGAATGAAAAAGAATATCTCTTTGAAGGAATTTGTGAAGGCCGCATCCTGAGTGCCCGCCAGGGCAGTGGTGGTTTCGGGTATGATCCCATCTTTATACCTGAAGGAGGCAACCGTAGCTTTGCTGAAATGAGTATTGCTGAAAAGAACCAGTACAGCCATCGCCGCAAGGCAGCCGATAAGTTGGTTTTATTTTTGCAAAACGAAACACAGTCCGCTTCTGAGCGTTCATAATAAGAGGATTACAGAAGGTTTTTATATTTACTTTCAACACCGGACAAAAACTTGAGTAACAAAAGCAACTATAACATTACCGAATCCGACTTAATAAAGGGAGCAGTGGCCGGTGACAGGCGCATGCAGGAGGAATTGTACAACAGGTTTTCACCAAAGATGTACGCTGTATGCCTGCGATATGCCAATAACAGCAATGATGCACAGGACTTGCTCCAGGAAGGATTCATCAAGGTGTTCAGGAATCTTCACAGGTTCCGGGCCGAAGGTTCTTTTGAAGGATGGATGAGAAGGGTTTTCGTGAACACCTCCATCGAGTATTTCAGGAAGAAGTCGGCACAACTCTCCAGTGTAAGCGAAAAAGAAGAGAATACGATTGAGGACAGCGATATTTCCGCCCTGGACCAATTGGCGGAAAAAGATATCATTGCCATCATCCAGGAATTGAGTCCCGGATATCGCACTGTTTTCAACCTGTATGTTGTGGAAGGATATTCACACCGGGAGATCGGCGAAATGCTGGGCATCAGCGAAGGCACCAGTAAGAGCCAGCTCGCAAGAGCAAAATCACTGTTACAAAAAAGATCAGTCAATATTTAAGTGATACGCGTAAATCATATACGCGATAAACTATGGAACCCACCATCCAACATAAACTGGCTAATCTTGAGATAGCGCCCCCGCAGGGCGGATGGGAGCTTTTGTCTGCCAGGCTCGTTACTGAATATGATCAGACTGAGATCCGCCTGGCGCAAACCCTGAACGATACTGCGCTCACGCCGCCATCAGGCGCCTGGGCCGCTATCGCCACCGGTCTGCCGTCAGAAGAAGAACTGATCACTACTCCTGTACAGCCTGCACCTGCAAGAGTGGTTTCCTTTCCGTTCGGGAAAGTAGCCGTTGCTGCAGCCGTTCTTATCGTTATCAGTTTTGCAGGCTGGTTCATGCTCAGCTCAGACAATACTACTGCACCTGTTGCGCAAACCGACGCGCCTCCCGGTAACAATGTACAGGCACAACCAAATGCACCTTCCAATTCTCCAAATCGTATCACTACACCTCCTGCCATTGCACAGGAGATCCCTGCAGAACGCACAAGACCATTGGACGTTGAACAGAAAGAAATAGAAAACAATACTCTCATTACAGACGTAACAGAGGATAACCAGCCGATAGATCAGGACCTTCCTGCTGCCGAACCTTCACTGGTTCGCTCACAGAACCTGTCTACCGCTGCTGTGAGCATTCCCAACCGCGCCTACCGAGATGCCGCTGGAAAAGTTGTGATGGACATGAACCTGCTCACCACGCCCGGTACTCAATATGTAACGGTGACCGCGCCAAATGGTGAACAGACGCGCATCTCACGTAAGTTCCTGCCCGTGCTCACCTTCATCAATACCGGCGCAGACAATGGCCAGTTCAATTCCTCCTTCAAGCAAAAGATCCAGGAGCTGCGCAAACAACTGCTGCAACAGGCGTCTTTTGTACCTTCGGCTGCAAATTTTCTCGACATCATGGAACTGAAGGAACTTCTTCAGGATAAATAATACCTATGCCACGCATCAAGATCGATCTGCCCTCTGATTTCGCTTTTACTTCGGTTATACCTGTACGTATTACAGACCTCAACTATGGCAATCATGTTGGCAATGATACCATCCTCTCCCTCATTCACGAATCACGCGTTCAATATCTTCACTCCCTCGGATACGGAGAACTGAACTTTGCAGGCGCCGGCCTGATCATGGCCGATGTTGGGATCGAATACAAAGCAGAGCTGCATTATGGCGATGTAGTACGCGCTTCTGTAGCAGCCGGCGATTTCTCAAAAATTTCATTCGACCTTTATTACAAACTGGAAAAAGAAGAAAACGGAAAAACAATACTGGTGGCCGCAGCCAAAACAGGCATGGTTTGTTTCGATTATGAAAAGAAGAAAGTAACGGCGCTTCCTGCTGAAGCCCGCGAAAAACTTGAAACGAAGTAATTATTTTTCATTCCAGATCCTCCAGCTCTCTTCAGCCTGGATCACCAGCATATCCATTCCATTCTTGATAGCTGCGCCCTGCGCTTCGCCTCTTTGAAGGAATTGTGTTCTTGCAGGATTGTACACGAGATCGTACAAATAATGATTGGAAGATATGGCCTCATAGGGCAATGCAGGCCAGGCATCCTCTTTCGGATACATGCCCACGGGAGTGGTATTCACAATCAGCGTATATTCATCAATGATAGCAGGCGTTACCTGTTCATAGCTTCGCTGATTGGCCGCGGAGGGATTGCGGGAGATAATGAGATAGTCGATTCCTTTCTGCTCCAGCACATAACAGATGGCTTTTGCAGCGCCGCCGGTGCCCAGCACCAGCGCCTTCCTGTGTGAAGGTTGCAGGAATTCACTGAGGCTTCTTTCGAAACCCAGAACATCCGTATTGAAACCGGTGAGCTCACCGTTCTCAATACGGATGCAATTGCAGGCGCCGATAGCTTGTACCACCGGCTCCATATGATGTAAAAATGGAATTACCTGTTCTTTGTAGGGAATGGTCACATTCAATCCGGCCAGGTCTGTATAACTGGCCAGGATCTCTTTCAGCACAGCGATCTCCGGGATCGGAAAGTTTTGGTATACACAATCCTGTATCCCTTCTTTTCTGAACTTTTCCGTGAAGAAAGGCTGTGAAAAAGAATGACCGAGAGGATAGCCGATCAGGCCATATCTTCTCATTGGCTCAGTTCATTATCAAGGAACAAACTGAAAGTATCTCCGCGAAGTCCAACACGCATGGCTTCCAGGGGAATCACTTCTGTTGGTGCGATATTGCCCAGGTTCACATTGCAACCGAGCAGTTCGATGAAATAAAGTTGTTGTGCTTTCTGCGGCGCTTCCCAGAGGATCTTTTCGCCGGGAATCTGTGTGAGGATCTCCTGCACCAGGCCTTCCCGTACTTCGCCTGAGCCACGGTAGATGCCTACGTTGCCTGCTTCGCGCGCTTCTGCAATCACATAGGAGGAACCGGCATTGAGCTCTGCGCGCATCAGTTCGATCCATTTGTAGGGAGGAATGATATGAGCCGCATCCTTGCTGCCCACTTCACTGAGAACGGTGCCATGTTTTGTGAGCTTTTCGATATATCCGCATTTTTCTGCATGGGGAATAGTGATGGAGCCATCACTTACTTCCATGTAAGAGATACCATATTCTTTACAAACACTGATATAGTCGTCGAACTGATTGCGGATGAGAAAAGCTTCAAAAAGTGTTCCGCCGAAATAGATCGGAATATTGTAGCTCTGATAGACCTTGATCTTTTCTTTCAGGTTGGGTGTAACGAAAGAAGTACCGAAACCAAGTTTGACGATATCTACATGGGGGCGCGAAATCTCCATGAAATTATGCACTTCGGAGATACTGAGGCCTTTGTCCATCACCATGGTGATACCATCGTTGCGGGGTTGGGCAGTCCTTTCGGGGATCTGAGAAAGATTGAAATTCATTCGACTGGTTTTACACTTAGGAATTTTCTAAAGTCGCCGCAAAAATAGGGAAGAAACGCAAATGCAACAGTGATTTAAATCATTGGCCTATTTATTCTTTTTGAACCTGGCCACAATATCTGCCACCAACTGGTGTTGCAGGATGGAAGGATCCAGTTCCACGATTTTCTTCAGCAGCCTGGGGCTCTGGCCCATGGCATTTTCCAGTTGCAGTAGAGCTTCCTTGGTCTTGCCCAGCGCCAGATACACGGCTGAAAGATAGAACCTGAATACAGGCTTGTTATTGGTCATATGTAATGCAGCATGCACCTGCTCCAGGGCCTCCTCGTAGAATTCGCCATGGTACAGGCAACGGATCAAGGACTCCCAGCTGGTAACATTCCTGGGCCGCTGTCCTACTACATTAGAAAAATATTGAATAGCTTCCTTGTAATCGCCCAGCTGCATCTTGCACTCGCCCATCGCCAGGTTATATTCCGGTTGTAAACGATGGATCTGCATGGCAGTTTCCAACTGCTTGATGGCCGTGCCCCACTGCCCTTCGTTCATATATGTGCAGGCGATCTTGAAATACAGTTTGCTGTCTTCCTGATTGAGGTGTGAAGCCTTGCGATAATAGAACCTTGCCTGCGCATAGTTCTTCATCCGGTCGAAGCAATGACCGATGGCTTCATAGATCACATCTTCTGGCCTCGACAATTCCAGCACTTTCTCCAGCACCTCGATAGCATCCTTGTACTTACGGAGCCGGATATACGCATCACCCATATTACGGTATGCATAATCGAACTTTTCGTCGATCACCACTGCGTATTTATAGGCGTCGATGGCTTTCTCGTAGAGTTTCAGTCCCTGGTAAGCCGCAGCCAGGTTGAACCAGGCGAGCTCACTGTAGGGATGTTCATCGATGATCTGGTTATGAAGTCGGATGCTTTCCTCGTTGCGGCCTGTAGAGTCTGTCCAGAAACAGATCTTATACAGCGCTTCCTCATTGGTAGGGTCCTGCTCCAGGATCAGTTTGAGACAGTCGAATATCTTATCGAACTCTTCATAATCATCGTATACATCCGCCAGTTCGAAGAGCAGCTCGATCCTTTCCTGCCCCTCGAACAGTTCGAGTGCATTTTCGAGGAGGGCCACAGCTTTGTCCTGCTGGTCAAGCGCCAGGTAAGCGGCGGTTTTGAGAATGTAGAGGTTGATATCATTACTGTCAAGCACAGCCGCATGGCTCAAAACCGTGAGCGCCTCATGGTAGTGGCGGGTGGCGATGAGCAGGTCTGCTTTCTTGATATGCAGGATGGAAGAGTAGGGAAATAGTTCGATCCCCATTTCTGCGGCTACCAGTGCCTGTTGGAGATCTTCCTCGTCATCGTAATAGTCGATGATCTTTTCAAAAGATTCCTCATCCAGGAAAGAATGACTTTTACCATTCTTCAGGTTCTGGAACTGCTTTACCAATTCTTTGATTTCGTCGTTATTCTGGCTCGATGGGTTATCTCTCATGAATCAATGTAATGGTTATTCTAAAGTACCTTTCCTGTTGTTCCCGGCCAAGTTTTGTTATTGACAGGGGTGCATAAGTTTTAATTGGAACCCAACAATTTAGGAACGGGATGCAACATTTTGGTAAAAAATGGAATCATTTTGTGCAAACTGTAACATTTCGGCATCTTAAGCGTTAAAAGAAATATAAAGCCCGGGATGAACGGTTAAAGGAATCCCAATTTTTTATATATTTTTGCACTAATTATGCAGGCAAACTTTACGCTAAAACTTAACCAAATGCTAAGAAGAACGATCATCAGTTGCGCGATGGTTGGGACAGTGGCGCTTGCGTTGGCCAGTAGCGGCGGAGGTGGAAAGAAAGGTAACCAATCGAATGTTCCGCTGAAGCCTGAGTTCACCCCCATCAGGACCACCAATGGTTTTACATTGAAAGCAGGTCCTTTATACACGGGAAGTCAACTGGCCCGTAGCCAGAATTCCGTGAGTTATATTACTTATAACTCATTGGTAACCTACGAACAAGGCAATAAGATCTTTATCCTGCCAAGCTCGGTAAAGATCAAATCACAGCCTCAGTTCCGTTCTAATCTGAATGTTCTGGACCTGAAGGTCCGCTTGCGGAAATAATCCGCCTTATTGTTCAACCCCAGGCAACCGCCTGATCTTCAAAATTGGAGCAGGATGTTATTCGCCGTAAAAATATTGCCAGCCTTCAGGCTGGCTTTTTTATTTCCCCCATTTCCAGCACAAAAAAGGGTCGCCTGCAGTTCACAGGCGACCAGCTAAACTTAGCTAACCCAATATTTTAGAGACTTGTTTTCTTACTTTCTTCGTAGGTCATTTCCCTGTAGCCGGTTTTGGGCAGGTCGAATTTGGAAGCAGGAACAGGATTCAGATTGATGGAAGACACCGTGTATTTGATGGTGAGCTTTCCCTGTACCAGTTCGTATTCCAGGGGAAGGCCATTGAGGCTTCTGAACTGGTAATCGTAATCCTTGTTCTCGGGAATGATATCCGAAGTGTAATACACCGTGAATACAGTGCCATCATTAAGAGTGGCAGTGGCTTTGATACACTTGTAACCCGCGATGGTCTTGGTTTCCGGCGTATTGGTAAAAGTAATGCCGTTGTATCTTTTATTCTTTTCTGCCCAGTTCTGTGGCGTCATGCGGATCAGCAGTTTCTGTCCGCTCACTTCGCGCAGCACTACAGCGGAACCGGTCTTGGAATCGTGAATGGTGGTGGAAGAGAACAGGGCGCTGGCCATTTCGGAGCGGCTCATATTACCCTTGATGTACACGGTAGTGGTAGCGCCATCGAAAGCATCGGCAAGTTTGGGATCGGCGCTGCCGGTGGAAACGGTGGCATCATAGACCATAGTGAGCTCGGAAATCCTTTTCTGCGCATGGGCAGTAGCGATAAGGGAACAAAGGACCAGTAAGAGGGTAAACTTTTTCATGATGCTGGCACGTTGGTGAATATCATAAAGACGGCCCGGATAGCCTTAACCGTTGTCTAAAGTAATAATAAAAAACAGATTTCTAACAAGATATGTCAATAAACAAGAGCCCGCATCAACCAGGTTGTGCGGGCTCTCTGCTATTTTATTGTTTTCCCAGTAACGCATCCAATTTTTTTTCCAACTGTTCCCCCCGCACATTATGACCAATCACCTTCCCTTCCCGGTCGAGTAATAAAGTATAGGGGACGCCTGACATTCCATAAGCCACTCCCATTTTTTTTGCAACAGGGCATTCCCACCCGGTGAGGCTCGATACATGGTACCAGGGCAGCTGATCATCTTTGATCGCTTTCACCCATTTGTCGCGCTTATCATCGATCGATACACTGATCACGGTAAAGCCATCTGCTTTGTAACGGTCATATAATTTTTTCACATTCTGGTTTTCCGCACGGCAGGGCCCGCACCAGGATGCCCAGAAATCCACCAGTACAATTTTTCCTTTCAGCGAATAAAGTGAAACGGTATTGCCGGATGTATCAGGCAGCGTAAAGTCCGGCGCTACCTGACCGAAGTCAGTTCTTCCCAAAATATCACATCGCTCTTTCAACCGGTTGGTATACCAGTTCTCCGGCGTGGCAGGGTCCAGCTGGGAAAGCAATTGCTTCATGTCTGCATAAGTAAGGTGCCCTGTTCCTGCAGAAAGGAATTCTGCTGCCATAATAGTATTGTTATATGTTTTGGCATAACGCTTCCTTAATGGGTAAAAGAACTGATCATATTGCCGGGAAAGCTGCTTCTGCAAAACGGCTGTTGCCGCTTTATCGGTATTGTTCTTCATCAGGGAACGGATCGTATTGATTGAATCGTTCACGGGCGCAAGCTCCTGAAGATATTTCGCATAGGCATCATTGCTGGGTGTGCCGGTTGCAGTAACAGACCCTGTCCAGCTGCCCTGCAAACTGATCTGTCCGGGCTCGATATAGAATTCTACTTTTCTTTTTGAACCGGCAGCATTGAGGTAAACCTTATCGCTAATGAATTTTCCTTTCTGCGAAATAACAAACCTGCCATCTTTGGCAATGCCCTCCTGCAGGGTATCTCCATTGAACCATTTCTGGATCCAGAGTTTCCCATCAGGCAGGCCGCTGATATTTCCATTGATAGTGTAGCCTTGTGCATGGATGGCTGTAATTGAAAATAGCAATATGACTGAGAAGATATATTTTTTCATTTGTTCATTTTTTTTGTGGATCAACGTGGATTTTGTTCGATCTCGGGATTCATTTCGATGTACTTATTGAATATTGGCCAAACCAGCTTGGGATCACCTGCCGGAACACTCACCTGCCTTGAACTGATATAATGCGTTACCGGTAATCCCAATCTTTTAATATCGAAAAGGCGCAGTTCCTTTCCATATAGTTCCCTTCTCCGCTGCAACAGCACTTCGTTCACTACTGCCTGCTGATCGTTATTGAAATCGGCTGCGAGCTTCAGCTGGTAGGTACCTGTTTTGTATCTTTTGTTGCAGATCAGGTTCACATCGTCCAGTGCTTTTTGGAGCTGTCCTGTTCTGGCATAACACTCCGCCCTGATCAAATACATTTCCGGAGTACCGATATGAATATTATCGGCGCCGCTGGAATTGGCCCCATCCTTTTTATACCAGTTGTTGAAGGTGACATTGTATGTTACTTCCTTTCCTGTTTGCTCACCGAGCGCATTGAACCCGGTAAAACGAAGGGTCCTCCTGAGATCATGATTATTGATACCGGAACCCGTATTTTCAAAATCCGGATAGAGCTTATTGAAAGAAGCAGTATCGAGGATCATATAAGTATTGAGCCGGAAATTCTTGGAAGTAGTTTTGTGCAGGATCACTTCCTGGTCTTCCGTGCGCGACATACCGATCAGGTTGGCAACTACCGGCGCACCATTATACAGCGTATTGAAATCATGCAGGAAGCTGCGTATGGCAAGGGCTTTGTCTGCTTCCAGCAAAGCATCTTCGTATTTGCCCATGTACAGGTAAGTACGGGCCAGGATCGCGTGTACAGCAGCCTTGCAGGGGCGGTGCGAATACTGTGCATAGTTGTCCGGCAGATCAGGCAGGGCCAGTTTCAGTTCTGCGATCACGAGGTCATAGATCTTTTGAACAGATGCCCTGGGCAAGGCCGGCAACAGGGAAGCATCGTCGATAATGGGAACGCCGGGATCTGTTGCAGCCGTCTGCGGATTATAATGCTTTGCATAAATGTTCACCAGGTTCAGATAAGCATACGCCCTGTGCACGCGGGCCTCAGCCATCAGTTGTTTTTTGACCGTTTCATTGTCTTTCACTTTTTCCATCTCTATCAGGATGGTGCCAATAAGTGAAACGATATAATACTGGTTCTTCCAGTTCACATCGTCTGTCATCGCTTCGTATAGCCATACCTGTTGCTCGAACGCATAGAGCGCATTTACATGCTGCCGCGTGGTTGTCCAACTGAGCCAGCGCGATGAATCGGCATACACATCATCAGAAACCACATCTACATGTGAGCTTACCTGCGACAAAGAGAACTGGTATCGCTGATTGTCCACATCATCCATCAGTTTCCTGAAATCACTGGTGGTTTTGGCGATGATAACGCCTCTCGGCAATTCTTCGAGAAATTTCTTACATCCTGTAAACAGGAAGCCGGCCAGCAACAACCCAACCGGGACCATGATATTTTTCAACTTCATACAATTCAATTTTTTTGCTCGTCCGGACTTACAATCCGAACCGAACACCTAAAGAATATTGTGCCCTGTTACGCACTACAAACTGAAGTGCTCCATACACGGAAGAGCTGTAACCCGGGAAATCCGGATCGATGCCGGCATCGTTTGCAACCCAGACGGGGCCTAAATTCCGCGCTTCCGCCTGTATGCGTACATCGCGGAACGGGCCAGTGTGTTTCTGCGGCACCCGGTAAGCGAGCGCAATGCTTTGCAGCCTGATGCTGCCCGCATTCATTACATTTCTCGTATTGTATCGCGAAACATAATCGAGCAGCGTCTGCTGACTGGTATTGGTGATCTTTTCATTGAGTGAATACATGCTGGCATTATTCCCGTCTTCCGGTGATTGCCACCTGTTCACCATCAATGCCGGCAACCAGGTGAATGATCTCGTGTAGTTGAGATAACTGTTAGCCATACCCGCTGCAGGATAATCCGCCACAAATACATGCCCGAATTTGTAGAGCAGGCTGATGTTCAGGTCCAGCCCCTTGTAAGTGAAAGTATTCGACCATTGTCCGAAATGGCGCGGGTTCCGTTGCCCCACCACTTTGAAAATGTCAGCAAGGTTCATTGTATTGTAGTTGGGAATATCGGTAACTGCATATTCCTTACCCTGGTACATGAATTTATCGATCCCCTTTTCGTTATATCCCGTCCATTCTGCCGCTGCAACGAAGTCCACGGGTTGATCAGGCAGGTGATAGTAGTAAGAAAGTGTAGTATAAGCGATCAGTGTTTTATTCACCTGTGTGATATTGAAAGCCCTGTTCCTGTTGGTGCCGTAATTGAGACGGCTGGTCCATTTCACTTCAGTGTTGCGGAGAATGGCTCCCTGCAATGTCAGCTCCACACCGGTATTGTTGATATTACCTGTATTGAGTGTGGCCCTGTTGTTCTGGAATCCGTAAGTGCCGTTCACAGCGATCTGCGCCAGCACATCCTGCGCTCTCTTGGCATAGATCTCCAGACCGCCGGTAAGCCTCGATTTGAAAAGAGAAAAGTCCATCCCGATATTGTAAGTGCCGGTGCGCTCCCAGGTGAGGCCGGGATTGGGAGCCGTTTGTACGGCCGCATAGGGAAGCCTCGTAATGGGATCATTCCAGGGATAGCCTGTGATGTATGGACTGGCGCTTTTATCGATATTTCCATTGAACCCATAAGACAAGCGGAACTTGAGCCTGTCTATGAAATGAAAATTGAAGAAAGGCTCATCGCTGATCTGCCATCCCAGTCCTGCAGACCATTGCGGAAGATCGGTATAACTGGAACTTTGGCCATAGAGATTGGTCTTGTCAAGCCGCACACTGGCCGTAACATCATACCTGTTGCGGAAAGTATAGCCGGCATTCGCGTATGTGCTCACGAACCTTTCGTCTGCACCACCCAATTGGAGATAAGGCGTATTGGGCGCTAATGGAATGGTATTGGTGGTACCCTGGTCCCCGGTAAGGATGGGCGGGAAAACAGCATTGTGATTGAGGTTGACAATGCTGGTGAGCGACTGCGGATCATAACCATAATAACCATAATAGACTCGGTCATAATAATTGCGGCGTACTTCCATGCCTCCGAGCACACGCACGGAATGATCCCCAAATGTGCCGGCATAGGTGAGCAGCAATCTTGCATTATGAGAAAACCCGTTCGACTGGTTCTCATTCAACATGCCACCCGGAGGCACAGGGTAAGATCCGTCCTGCCTTGCATAGTTGTTCACCATATTCCTTACATACCAGGTATTCTCATTGAAATATTCCTTACGCAGCACATGGTCTTGCTGGTACTGGTAATAAAAATCCGCTACCAGTCCCGGGAACAGGGTTGCCTGGATATTCGAGAAAAGCCGCACATTGGTGGTTCTGGTGGTATTATCCATATTATCGATATCACGCTTGAGGTTCCAGTCCCAATCGTAAGGCAGTTTGTATTTCGTTGCGGTATCCTTTCTGCGCCAGTGTGGTATATTATAGTAGTTGACCATCCGGGTATAGTTACCATCTTCGTCGAGGATGCGCGACATCTGTGGAATATCGGCCAGGTCGTTCACCACAACACCGTTCTGTTTGAGCTGCGACAGGAAAATATTACTTCCGAAAGAGAACTTCAGCCACTTTTTTGGCATGTACTCATCTGTGAAATTGCCGATCACCTGGAATTCAGAATTGCCTTTGGAATACTGATCATTGAACAGACCGGAGATAGAGGTCCTCACTTTATTCACGTCGCTTCCTCCCTGGAAGGATAAGTTGACTTTCTTGTTGGATTCGATCTTCCGGAAGAAAAGGTCCCGGAATTCATTACGTACATCTATATGCGATAAAGCCTCAAGTTTATTGTTGCCTTCAGCCTCAGAGATGTTTCCTTTTTTCATATCGATCAATACGCTCATTACTTCGGGTATCTCATACCGTGAGCGTGTATTATCGTCAAGGAATTGATCGAACCAGTCTTTTTCCCTGATCATCCACCGGTAGATATCCACGGCATCTTTGCTGGAGGCCCAGGGGATCTTCGATAACCTGGGAACGGGCTGCGCCAGATAGTCTACAGACACCTGCATCAGCGGCTGTCCTTTCTTGTAGCCACCGGATTTGGTGGTGATCACGATCACGCCATTGGCGGCCTGTGAGCCCCAGATGGAAGCGGCGGCGGCATCTTTCAGTACCGTGATACTTTCTACATCAGCCGGATTGATCAGGGACCAGGGATCCACCACGCTGGAGTAAAAAGGGGCGCCATCCACCACAATCAGCGGGTTGTTGTTGCCAAAAGTACCAACACCACGGATCACGATACTTTTGCTGCGTTCGCTGTTCGGGTTCTGGTCTTCATCATATTGTGCTTCGAAGAACATGCCCGGCACCATCCCTTCGATCCTGTCTTTGAGGTTGAAGCTGTTGGACCTGTCGAGCTGTGCTGCGGAGATATGTGTGAAAGCGCCTGTAGCCCGCTCCAGCGGCAATTTCTGGTAACCTGTGGATACTACCACCACATTGGTCATTTCATCGTTCAGGGCTTTCAGTACAACAATGAGATGCCTGGCTTCCGCCACTTTGAGCCTTTGCGTTTCGTATCCTACAAAGGAGAATTCCAATGTTTCACCGGGATCGGTATCGATAGAGAATTCTCCATTCTTTCCTGTAAGGGTATTCTTTGTTTTTCCTTTTATAGTAACGGTAGCGCCGGGTAAAGGCGTACCCACACTGTCAGTAACTCTGCCGGTAACTGTAATGAAGTTGTGAATCGATTCCGGGATACCGGAGATCAGTAAACGCTGTGAACTTTGTTTGGAAGTAGTTCGGTCGCTGGTCCGTGTGAAAACGATGGTTTTATCTTCGATGATGAACCGGAGCGGCTGGTCTTTCACCAGCAATTCCAAAAAGTTACGGAGTGGCATGTTCGTAGCTTCCAGGTCCAGCGGCCTGGAATCTTTGAAAGTGCCTTTTGGAAAGAAAACGAAATAACCTGTTTGCTTCTCGATAGCGGTGAACACTTTTTTGTAACTGAGATCCTTACCTGAAATGGTCACTGTTTGCGAAGTGGCAGCGGCTGAAAGGTGCATACAGCATGCCAGCAGGAAAAAGCTTGTGATTCTCATAATTCGCAGCATTTTGGCCGGGAGACGGCATAGCGGCCATCCTCTAACCTCATTAGCAGTTTTTTGCATACATTGCATTGTTTGGTTAAATAAAGAAATACTTCCGATGTGTTTCGAAAACTGAACATTTGCCGGAAGCGCTTCCAACACTTCCGGCTTTGTTTTTATCACAGGAAACAGGTTATGGTAAGGATGCAGGTTTATTAAGGCAGAACAATCAGTTTAGTATCTTCCAGCCTGAAATGAACACCAGACTGATCAAGTATTTTCAATAAGCCGTTTAGGGTGATATTACGGCTCATCTTACCTTCAAATTCCAGGGCAGGTATCCCCTGCGGGTATTCAACAGTAATATTGTACCAGCGCGATAATTGTCGCATCATCTCGCCGAGGCTTGTATTGCTGAAATCGAAAGCGCCATTCTTCCAGGCCGTGATCTTTTCTATATCAGGATCATCCAGGAGCCTGATATCTTTTTTGTTTCCTCTCATCAATTCCGCCTGCTGCAATGGTTTCAGCAGCACGGCATTGGCGCTGCTGCTTTCAACACGAACACTGCCGTCTATCAGCGTGGTATTGATGTTTCCTTCATCTTCATAGGCATTGATGTTGAAGCTGGTGCCCAGCACTTCCAGCCTGGAGCCATCATCCAGCAATACGCGAAAGGGTTTTGATCTGTCTTTCGCCACTTCGAAGAAGAGCTCGCCGGTGATCTCCACATCGCGTGTTTTATCGCCGAATCGCGCAGGATAACGGATGGAGCTGGCAGCATTCATCCACACGCGGGTACCATCGGGAAGCACCAGTTTGAACTGCTTGCCGCGAGGTGTGCTCATTGTATTGAACAGTATCTTCCCACCGGCTCCATCTCCTGCCTGCCCGTACATTAGCTGATGATCCTGCAGCCTTATGCTTATTCCATCCTGCGTGGTAACGATGCCATCAGATAAGCTGTCTAGCAGAATGGTACTGCCATCGGCCAGCGTAAGCACGGCACCGTTGGTGCCAGGCATGATGGCAGGCGTTGTTCCCTGCTGCACAACAGGATCTGAGTTTCTGCTGCGTGTCAACAGCGGATACATCCAAACACCTGCAGCAATAATCAGAAGAGCGGCAACCCACCAGTAGCGAACAAAGCTGTTCCTCTTTTTTCCCGGCAGCGTAATAACAGATTCGTCTTCCCCCATTCCTTTCAGGATTTTCCGGTATACCAGTTCTTTTACATCACTGGTATCTTCCACTGCATACTGGTTCTGCTGTAGTGCAGATCCAATGGCAGCGTCCAGTTCTTCACCGGCGCTACCGCTGCTCAACTGGTGTAAGAACAGTTTTCTTTCTTCTTCGCTCATGGAGCCGGTAAGAAAGCGTTCCATGTTTTTACGAAAATCATTTTCCATTATGCTTGTTGTTATGGCAACTCCATGGGCTTCTAATACAAACTGCTGAACATTGAAAGTTGGTCCAGTTGGAAAGAAGATATTTTATATATTCTTTTCTATAATCAGTAAAGCGAAGGGGAGCAAATGTTTGTATCTCGATGCAAAATAAGTACGCATGAACCCAAGCGCTTTCACCAGGTGGTTTTTTACAGTGGCAGTGGAGATGCCCAACTGCGTTGCAATCTCTTCATAACTCAATTGTTCAAACCTGCTCAGCCTGAAAACGGTGGCCTGTTGGTCGGGTAACTGATCAGCTGCTTTGTACACTTCCTCGCGAAACTGTTTCATAATGGCGGCTTTTTCAGGAGAATAGGGAGAAGGCTGATCACATACATTGAGCAGGCTTTCGGCCTGGTTATTTTCCCTGGCGGTGCGAAGGGCCGTTTTCACCTGGTTACGCCCGATTACGAAAAGGAAACCGGACAGATTTTCAATTTCAGGTAAGCGTGCCCGGTTCTTCCAGACCCTCAGAAAAGTTTCCTGCACCACTTCCATTGCCAGTTGGGAATTCTGAGTGAATGCGAGCGCCGTAGAATAGATAGTATTGAAATATTCATCATAGAGCAACCTGAATGAAGGTTCATCACCTTCAGCGATGCGATGGAGCAGTTGCCTGTTGATCTGTGGGTCTGTAGGATGCAATAGTCAATTATTAGTATTGGCAGGCCCTAAAAATAAGCAAAAAGGGCCGACCAAATGGTCAGCCCCTTTGTTTTGCCTTTGCCTTAAACTGCCTTAACCGTCCAATAAGGAATTCTCAACCTTTCCTTTATTTTTTGATGAATTTCTGCGATACGATCGTTCCATCTTCCAGTACTATCTGCAACATATAAGTACCTGCAGCCATTTGAGCTGTACTCATGCTGAACTGGTTCCATCCGTTATTGGCTCTGAGTGTAATTTTGCCCAGTACTCTTCCGGCCGCATCCAGGATACTTGCCTGAACAGGTTGGCTGCGTTGAACAGTGAGCTCGAAGCGGAGCGTTGCAGTTACCACGGGATTCGGACGGATCACCAGTCCTTTCTCTCCAGCCCCAGCCAGTTTGGCTGTAACGATCTTAGAGAAAGAAGATCTTCCATCCACATCCACCTGACGGATCCTGTATTGATACAGTACTCCTGTTTTCACATTCCTGTCGTCCACAGAATAATGATTGGTCAGGTTGGTAGTACCCCTGCCTCCTACTGTTGCGATATTGTCAAATACACTGTTGCTCTCACTTCTTTCCACAACAAAGTGATGGTTGTTCAATTCACTGTGTGTGGTCCAGCTCACCTGGATCTTCTGACCCTGAGGTTCCGCCTTCACTTCACCCCAGCTTACCGGAAGCACTTGTGCCAGGTTAACTGTCCAGATGCCACCGAATGTGGAGAAGCCATGTACTCCATCGAAATCAACATATTCAACTCCGTTGACAGTACCGGTGGTGAGTGCGCCATCCGACCATTCCTGTCCGTAGGCTGCAACACCGCCATCTGCTGTAAGGCCGGATACCACTTGTGTTGCTGTTCTATCAGCAGCTTTGAACCAGGTGAATTCATGCGGATCAGTGAGACCGTTGGCAGTTTTGATGGATTCCATATTATTGGTCTCCACATTTTCAGCGCCGGCCTTCTCAGTTGAATTGTAGAACATCCTTACCACAAATCCTGGTTGCGGATTGGCCACTTTATCATAACAGTCTGCGCAATTGATCTCCAGCAGTCGGCGCATGAGGCGTGCGGCCTTCTGTGCATTGCCTTTTCCGAGGTCATTGAAAGCGGCATTCACATTCACTTTGGCAGTGATCTTGCTGCGGTCGATCAGTTGTGTTGGATCGTAGATGGCAGCGATGTATTTGCCGGCATCAACAGGATCTTTAAAGAGGATCCATCCATCGGTATAACATTTATCAGTAGCCGCTACTGTTTCAGCATTGTAAGCAGTGAGCACAGCTTCATTGTCCACGCAATCCCCGCCGGTAGCGAAAGTGAAGTACTGACCGGTAGTGAAATCATAGGTAGTTTCCCATACATCACCACTGAGGTTCATCGGCACTTCTGTAACTGCACCGGTGAAGTCTGAAGAGCTGCTGACGAGCAGGTACATTTTGCCGGCTTTTTCAAGCGGGAGTTTCACTGCACTGGCACTGGTGCTGGCAGGCGCCTGAAGCGTTACAGAAGAAACAGTATTTGTTTCCTGTACTTTCCAGGTTCTGGCGATGCGCTTGCGGTCTACAGGTGCGTTAGTGACAGTCCAGGTTGTTCTGTTACCATTATCATCTCCCAGCAACAGGGCGGTTTTGTTGCCCATATCGTTGGCATTGTCTGTATTGGTTGCGCTGATGCCCATACCATTTCCGAGTGTGATCAGTGCTTCGGCAGTATTTACACTCTTCGATTGTTTCTGATGCAGACCATTACAATCATCGCGGCCGATACCGGTGATATTGAAATTGTAGGCAGCATTACCTGCAGCATTCCAGAGAATCGCTCCATCCGGATCGAGGTAATCATGACCGAGTGTGAGACCATATTTAACACCGAAGTAGCTTGCCACTTTTTGTCTTTCTGTTACAGTAAGCTCGCGATTGAAGATGGCAACTTCAGCCATCTCTCCATCAAAGTACGTGTCATTGGCCACTGTGCTGGCGTTGTTCAACCTTCTTGAACCGATGTTGAGCTGATTTTGTACCGGGAAGAAATTCTGAGCGCCTGTAGTTACAGATGTTCCATTGTATTCGATAACACCAGCTCCTGCCGGAGAAGCGCTTCTGTGCATGTTTGCCAATTGGATCATACCAGGGTTATTGGCTGTAGTCAGCAAGCTGCCTGCATTGACGCCTACCCTGCTCACCCAACCCAACTGTCCGGTAGTATTGGTATAGAACCTGGAGAACTGTTCTGTTCCTGCAGCTGTTCTTCCGAATCCGATGAAATCACCATTGCGTGGGATGATCACTGAGAATACTTCCTCTCCTGCAGCGGCTGCACTGTGGTTGATGGCTGCATTGATCAGTACATTGGATGTACCGTTGAAAGTAATGCTCGGATTGAAGTTGAAGAGCTTGCTGCTGGTATTGTAAGCAGGTTGTGCTGCTGCCGTACCCTGCGTAACATTTGTTGCGTTGATGCTTTGATCAGCCCATACACTAACACCGGTTGCCGTGGTTACGCCTTTATCTGCGCGGTACCAGGTGAAGAGCTGGTCTTTCACACCACCGGGCGCTTCATTGGTGAGATCGGTAACAAGTGTGAAATACTGACCGTCAGCAAAACTGATATTATTGAAAGTTACTGTTTGCGTAGCGGCATCGTAAGCAGAAGCCATGATCACTGTTGTGGTGGCGGCAGTGAAATCATTGCTGCTGTTCACCAGGAGCTTCAGATCACTGAGCGAAGTGCTGGTAGGCACCAATCCTGAAAGGAACATCTGCAGTTGCACCACATCGATATTTCCTGTTTTCTGCACTTTCCATTCGCGTTGCAGGCGGGAGATCTTGCTGCAACCGCCGGGATCGAGTGCAGTTGGATATTCTGTGGTTTTGATACCTGCTGCGCCATCATCGCCCCAAACCAGGAAGCTGAGATCATCAGCAAAGCTGCTGGTATTGTCTGCATTGGTAGCAGCAATCGTGTTCAGGCCGATAGCGATCATATTGCCATTGGCAGCCGTGTTCACGCTACGTGATTGTTTCTGGTTGAGACCCGTCTTATCATCACGGCCGATACCGGTGATATTGTTTTTGTATGCAGCGTTTGCAGTGGCATCCCAGTAAGTGGTACCGGTTATACCATCATAATCAGTAGCTACATAATTGGTAGCGGCCGTCTGGTCCATGGTATATCCATATTTCAATGCCAGGTAAGAACTGATACGTTGACGCTCGTAATCTGCAATGGCCCTGTTGTAAACTATGATCTCATTGATCGGTCCCATCCAGGCCTGGGTGTTCGGAGTAAGTGCACCGATTGTAGCACTTCCCGTTGCAGAGGTTGTCCAGGCTTTGTTTTGTGCAAGCAGTAATCTCCACTTACTGTATAGTGCAGCCGACCCATTGGTTCCGCCTGCCCAGATACCTGTCACTTCCTGCGGCACACCTATAGCTGCCGTTCCTGCAGCGCCTGTTACATCGTTTGAATATCCGGAGAAGATCGCAGAAGTGTTTGTATTCACCAATGCATTGTAGTTATTGGTAGTTCCGGCCCCCCAGCCAAACATATACCTGATTCCGGATACATTCGTTGGTGTTCCAACGCCTACAAGCGTTCTGGGTGTAGTACCGAGCGGGAACCTAGACAAAGTCATGGCCATATTGCTGCTGGTACCGTTGAACACAAAGCCTGGATTATAGTTGGTGGCAGCAGTGGAGAATGTTGGCTGCTGGGCAACTGTTAACTGTGTGGCATTATTCTCATTACCGCTATAATCTATCCAGTTATCGATGGCTGACACACCATCATCCGCACGCAACCAGAGGTTGATGCCAACATTTACATATCCTGGTCCACGAAGCTCTTTCGCAAAAGTGATATAAGCGCCATCAGGCAGGTCTGCTGTGAGTACAGAGGTTAGTCCATCTGCATCCAGCTGATAAGCCACATCAGTTCCATCGAACACATTATCGGCACTCACTACCAGGAAGATCTTTTCATTGCCGCCATTGAGCTTAAACACCACATCGCGATCAGCCCAGTTTGTTCTGTCAACTTTCCAAACCCTTGCCATTCGTGCAGTGAGGTTGTTCAGTCCGCTGATGTTTTCCGTGTAATCGGCAGCCAGGTTATTATCTGCAATGAACAAGTAAGAATTGTTGTTATCGATGGTATTCGCGTTGAGCAGATTGGTGGTTGCGATCTCACCCACGCCCAGCGCCAGGATACCGCCGTTGCTGTTGATACTTTGTTTTTGATAGAGCTCGGTGCAGTCATCGCGGCCAATTCCTGTGATACGGAAATTGTATCCGGCGTTGTCAGTTGCATTCCACATGATGGTAGTACCATCGCTGCCCAGGTAATCCACTGCGCCCGCAGACATGGTGATACCATATTTGAGCGACAGATAAGATTCAACACGCTGCAATTCTGTTCCAGTCAAGGCACTGTTATTATAAACGATCACTTCAGAAATATCACCGCTGTAGAACAGTCCATTATTCATAGCACCGATATTGCCGAGCGTTTGTACATAATTGAAACCTGTAACGGTTGTGTTGGCGCCAACCTGTGTACCATCCTGACGCAGGATTCTTCCCACTGTATTATTATAAGTGGAACTGAGCAGGTCTGTTTTGTTCAGTACAGTTGTACCGCCGTAGAAAGGATTATTGCCCCAGCTGGCTTCAATGGTATTGGCGCCGCCGCCAGGCACATTATTATTGTATTGGAGAAGGATACCCTGGTTAGCAGCTGTTGCTCCCAGAAACACCACTTGCTTTTCATTGAGGTTAGTCGGTTTGGTAACAGCGATGATGCTGTAATTATTATTACCGGCATTCAGCACATTAGCAGGGATATTGAAGAACTGGCTTGTACCATTCAATCGGTAAGCAGGATTATAATTCACAGAACTTTCCACTACAGTAGGAATAGCGCCGGCAGTGGCCTGTGAACCATTCTTTTGGTTACCACTGAAATCACCCCAGCTTCCGCCTGTTTCTGTACCATAATCTGCACGCAACCAGGCAGCGATATTGGTATTCACGCAAGCCGGGCCAACAATCTTGCTGCCCACAGTGAAGTAAGCGCCATCCGGCAGATCGGCCGTATTGATGGTAACTGTACCAGTGAGTGAATTGATCGCATACTCTGTGGTTCCGGTTGCTCCGAATGTTGGATCATTGCTGGTGTTTACCAGGAAATAACGGTCACCATTCTGCGAAAACTTAATAGTGATATCCTGATCAGTCCAGTTGGTGCGATCAACTTTCCAAACCCTTGCCATCCTGAAAGTGGCATTGGGAACAGTAGTAACAGGAACAGAGAAAGTAGTTACATCATTATTGCTTGCCCAGGTGAAGAAGCTGAGATCTTCCATTTCATTGGGATTCTCTGCATTGGTTGCGGCGATAGCTCCGCCAAGGGCGATAGTGATATTGGGATCCGAAACAGAAACGGATTGTTTCTGGTTGAGACCTGTAGCTTCGTCTTTACCAAGTCCGGCGATACCATTAATATATCCTGTATTCTTGGATACAGTCCACATTCGGGTGGTACCGTCTGTTGCTATATAATCAAGGGTTCCATTGGCTAAGGTAATGCCATGCTTCAATGCCATGTATGAGTTCACCTGTTGCAGCTCAGCTGCGCTGAGTGTTCTGTTGTAAACCACCACTTCGTTGATAGTACCTGCATACTGATCGGCAATTGTACCTCCACGCCAGCCGAGACGAAGCGGACTGCCCTGGAATGTCAATACAGGACTTGGAGTTCCGGTAATATTTGTCGATCCGTTCCCGTATAAGGTGAATGCATTTCCTGTACGGCTTACACCCAGCAGATGTGGTGTATTGAGCGTCATCGGGAAATTTGCTGCATTGGATGTTTGCGAAGCGATATTGGTAGCTGTAACAAAGAACTGAGAAGCTGTATTGTAACCATACCCGAATCCGCCATTAGCATCTGTTCCTGCCGCCAGCAATACATCTGCAGTTGTACTGGCTCTCTTGCCAACGCTCACCACTGTGAACGGATTGTTTGCATTGATGCCTGCATTGGAAGTGAAGTTCATATAGTCATTGGTTCCATCCAATACAAGTCCGGGATTGAAGTTGGATGTGCTGGCACTGAACACAGGTTGATTAGCAGTTCCCGCCTGTGTAGCATTGAGATCATTACCACTGTAATCATTCCATGCTGCGCCCGTAGCTGTTCCATCATCGGCACGCAACCAGAACTGTACGCCGTTATTCACCAGGCCAGGCCCTTTGATCTCTTTGGCGAAAGTAAAGTATGCGCCATCCGGGATCATATCTGAAGTGAAGCTTACAGTTCCATCTGTATTCACAGCAATTTCCTGGTTGATAGTTGCAAATGTTGGATCTGTACTGATCAGCAGGTACAGATTGCTGGTAGGATAATGCGATTTCAATGTGAGACTGATATCTTCCCAATTGAATTTACGCACTTTCCAAACCCTGCCCATGCGGGTAGTGGCTTTTGCTCCACTCACTGCTGTACTGAAGGGAAGTGTTCCATTATTATCAGACCAGAAGAAGAAGGATTTATCATTGCGCACAGAATCCAGGTTCTCTTCATTGGAAGACATCACTTCTTCTCCAACAGCAATCGTGAGATAGCTGGCAGTTGTTGCGTTGGCACTGCGGCTCTGTTTCTGGTGCAGTGTACTCATATCATCGCGACCAATGGCGGTGATATTCGCTTTGAAAGCTGGATTGTCTGCACTTGTCCAGATCACTGATGCATCACTGGCGAGGTAGTTCAAAGCTGAACTTGCCTGCTCCAGTGTGATACCATATTTAATAGCCAGGTAGCTGTTTACTTTGAGTTTTTCAGTTTCGCTCAGCTTCCTGTTGTACATGATCACCTCTGGGAGTGATCCTGTGAAGAAGGCGGCAGCACCTGCCCCGATATAGTTTGCATTGGCAAAATTGGAAGTGTTGGCCGCATTATTTACGATACTTCTTCCATCGATATTGGCAGACCACCTGTTACCACCTGCAGCCATATTGAGGATAGTTGGCAAGCCGAGGTCTTTGGGTGCAAAGTTAAAGCTCAATCTCGTGGTTGAACCGAAAGTAGGCCACATTACATTACCGCTGTTCCTGTATGAAGGAGCAGAAGCTGCAGCGGCTACTCCTCCCAGTTGCCAGGGAAATGAGAAAGTGGTTACACCAGATCCATCCCTAACAATTGAAGATGCCTGTACAGAGAACACTTCCGCATTGGTGAAACCGGAAGCAAATACAGGCGTATTCAGGTGTTCATTGTTCGGGAACTGGATATATGCGTTGTAATTATATCCTGTGCTGAACCAGGGAAGGGTCCGGTTGTACATGCGGCTCCATACCCTTTGTGCAGGTCCCTGATCTAATACCTGTGTAACAGTGGTTCCGCTGAGCGTATAATCGTCTCCGGCTTTCATCCAGGTAGCCAGACCATTTGTTACGCCACCGGGATAGAATTGCATACGGCCGAAAGTGAAGTAACAGCCATTCGACAACATGGAAGCAGGAATGGTAACTGTTCCATTCTTATTCATTTTCACTTCATGCGTGATAGTGGCAAAACCTGCATCATTACTCACAAGGAGATAATTCTTATCGGTTGCGCCTGCCAGTTTGAGCGTAATCTCCTGCGCATCTGCAAAGTTGGTCTTCTGCACTTTCCATACACGTGCAAAACGCGCTGTTACATTGGCGCCGGCCACAGCTACAGTGTATGTGGGAGCCAGTTTGTTATTACCCCAGATCAGGGCTGCACGGTCATTGGCAATATCAGTTTCATTATCGTCATTGGCAGAGAAAATGGCATTGCCCATTGCTATGGTCAGACTATCATTCATGCTGATGGTCTTCGACTGGCGCTGGTGTATGATGCCAAGATCATCCCTGTACAATCCGGCAATACCATTGTTATAACCGGCATTAGCCGTAAGGCTCCAAAGTGTGGTGATGCCATTACTGGCGATATAATCGTGGAAAAGCGTAAGACCGCTGCGGATCCCAAGGTAAGTATTTACCTGCTTGCGTTCCGTTTCAGACAGTTTTCGGCTATACAGCACCGTTTCAGCAATATCACCGAAATAAACATATTTGGTGACGCCGCAATATCCGATGTATTCACGGCCTCCGGGCAACGTGAAATTCACAGTATTCGAAGTTGATATGGCAGACTGCTGGCCGCCGTTGAAATCCAGTCCCCATGAGCCCGCTGCCCCATATGTACCCATGATATTCCAGTTGAGTACATTGATGGCAGGCCCTGTTATTGTTGTTGCGGCTTTTCCATCCGTTACAACCTTTGTATTGGGATTATAACCGAGCCTGTCGTTGGTGCCAAAGCTTGTATAAACAGCTCCGTCTACCCAGGTATAGTGGATGCCTCTCGGCGTTCCACCAAAATCATAAGGAAATCCTCTTTGAACATTATTAGATCCTGACCGGAGTACAGTGATCACTTCACCGGCATTGTATCCGGTTACATAACCATATGTGCTACCGTAGAGATAATCGTTCCCATCGAAATTCACATAGTTGTTGAAGTTCAGTCCGGATTTCACTGAAGCGGGATCGCCTGCCAGGATATTGAAGTGACGGTTATTACCACTCGCATCTTCCCAACCGGTATTGGCTACGAGATTACCGCCATTGAAATCATCCGCTTTCAGCCAGACCTGTACACCTGCACTTACACCGGCAGGGCCCGTGGGCTTAACACCGATGCGATTGCTGAACTCCGAGGTACCACAATTATTGCTGGCGCGAAGCGTGGCAGTCCAGAAACCAAACGGCGCCTGGTTCAGGGCTGCAATGGCGGGAGCCGTAACACCGGTAAGTGTACGATTGCCGGAACCAAGTCCGGTGTAGGTATTCACATAATGCTGACCACCAGCACCGGTGACATTGGCATTATTGGCGAAGAGTTCCAGGCTACATGCGTTGGTACCACAAAGCGTGGGCATCTTCACCACCACATTGTAAACACCAGCCGAAGTTTCGGTTGAGCTTACCAGTTGGGGACGGTTCGCCAGCTCATAGCCGCAGTTGGCTTCACTGGAAAGATCGATGCCCGCTCCTTTATTACTGTAAATACTGTTCTGCGTGATCACAATCTTATCTACCCAACGGATATCGATAGCACCCTGCGTACCAGTATTGCTATAAATAGTATTCTTGCTGATTGTAAAATTAGGTACTACATAGGTAGTGGCATTCCAGGGATAAATGCCAATGGCAATACCGGTATTGTTCCTGAAAATGTTTTCTGTGATCAATACAGGGCCACCATCAGAAGTGGTATTACGGGCAAGGAACCAGATAGCTCCCTGGTCCTGCCCCAGACTTCCATTGCGGGCAAATTCATTGCTCTGGATCAATACATTATCATGGTTGTTGGAATGGTTATCACCGATCCGGATAGCCTGCTCATCATAGTCGAAGAACTTATTATTGGTAATGGTCAGTCGTTGGTTGCTAACTGCAGTCATTCGAATGGCCTGGTTAGCGTCATCCGCTACATTCTGCTGATCAGCATTAAATGTATTATTATCGAATGTAACAATATTGGTATTCCCTGCTAACGAAACGTGATTAGCCGATCCACTTCCTACCAGGTTGGTGAAAGTGGAATTCTTCACAGTGAAGTTGGTGCTGGCTGCGTTCGCATAGATGGCATTCACTTCGCAGTTGGCAAAAGTTGTATTGTCGATCTCAACCCCTGAATGATTGGCGGCGAAATAGATCCCATAGTCTCCATCATCCGCTACAGCAGGATCATCCATATTGAAGATGCTGTTCCTGATCACAGCACCGGTAACGATCCCCTGGAAATGAACGGCTCTGGCCGTTACACCGCCGCCACCGGAAACCTCTACGCCCTCCATGAGCAGGTTGTTGGTCTTATCGGCAAAGTAGAAAGCGTATTGTTTATCTTCCAAACCCGTCACCTTCACATTGCGGATGGTGAGATTGGTTTGAGCTGCATTGGCCACCACTCCCCTGTTCAGGTAATGCACACCAGTTTGGGTAATATGCAGGTTTTCCAGCGTAATACCTGCGAGAGCGGCTGTGATTTGCACGCCATTCACACCGGTATTCCTGAGCGTTAGATTCCTGATGATACTTCCACCGGACCCCGCTCCCAGCACGATCTGTGCAATCAGGTTATTACCTCCGGGTGAACTCACGATCCTGGTGGCACGGTCTATACCGTCGATGGTCACCCGCCGTGTAATGGTAGGAAGGGAAGCAGTGATGTTGATTACACCGGAATAATTGATAGTGATGGTGTGTGGAGCGCCTGCAGCATCTGCATTGGCGTTGAGAATGGCCTGCCTCAAAGAACCGGCGCCGGCATTGTTTCCATTGGAAACAACGAAATCTGTTGCATTTACGCTCCCCGCAAATAGTAATATAACGGGTAACAATACGCGCACAAATGCAGTCAGTCTTAGCCTGAATAAGGATAATTGTTTCATTCGATGGGATATAAGATCATTTCAATAAAAGACCCATACGAAATTATATGATATGTTAAGGTCGATTCGTAGGCGGACTTCGGGATGTCTGTAGTAAAACTTCAACATTTTGAGGAAAATTGACATTCATCACCGCAAACCACAATTTTCGGTCATGCCTCTACGTTGCCGGCTGCCGCATAAAAAAAGGCGCACCGTATTTTGTGCGCCTTTTTAGTAATATAACGATAAGCTTATTTTCTCTGTTTGGCTTTTTCCTCGGCCAGCTTCTTTTGCTGTTCCTGCATCTGAGCCAGTCTCTCCTGCCATTTGCTTTGCGTCTTCGGTTTCTTCCTGTTCTCTTCGATCTTTGCCAGGATCTTGTCGTGGTCAATGATGAAGTTCTGTATCACCCACTGCAATGCCAGTGTGATGATGTTGGAAACAGTATAGTACCAGGTCAGGGCCGAAGGCAGACCATTGAATACGAAGAACAGAATGAACGGGAAGATGTACGGCATGTACTTGAGCATCGGATTGTTCTGATCCGGCGTCATGTTCATATTGTAAATGGAGATCAGGAAGCTGGTGATTACAGCTGTGATCGTGAACAGACTGATGTGGTTGCCGATACCGATGATGCTGGTCTTCCAGCTGAACAGCACATCGTAGGAAGCCAGGTTATGCGCCCAGAGGAATTCTTCACCACGCAATGCGATATTGGAGTTGAAGAAGCTATACAATGCAAAGAAGATCGGGATCTGCAGTAATGCCGGGATACAACCACCCAACGGGTTCACTCCTGCTTCCCGGAATAGTTTCATCTGCTCCATACCTACCTGCTGCTGATCGTTGCCAAGTCTTGCCTTCATCTTCTCGATCTCAGGACGAAGTGCTTTCATTTTGGCGCCGCTCAGGTAACTGGTATATACAAGCGGAGAAGTGATCAAACGGATACAGAGCGTGAGCAATGCAATCACCAGACCAAAGCTGCCGATGAAGCTTCCGAAGAAGTTGAACACAGGCATCACGATGTATTTGTTGATCGGGCGAACGAAAGTATACATATCACGGCCCAGGTTCACCAGCTTATCCATTTCAGGTGCGTCCTGCGCTTTCAGGATCTTGTAATCGGTTGGACCGAAATACAATTGCATCGGCAGGGTGGCTACGGAACCGAGTGGTAATTTGGTTTGCAGGGTAGCTGTTGCTTCTGCAAGTATTGGGGATGTCTTGTCTGTATGGCGGAACCATCTTACCTCACCGCCCGTGAATTTATTCTTGCTCACCAGGGTGGTATTGAAGAATTGCTGGGCAACGCTCACCCACTCTACAGGCTTTTCAAATTTGTGGTCAGTCTTATTCTGGATATAATCGAAATCATTGTCTTCGTAAAAACAGATGGTAGACACCTGGCGTTCGTAAGCCACATCGCTCTCGTGCTGCATTGTTTTGGACTGCCATGTGAGGTTGATGGTGCTTTGTGTGAGCAGTTTGTCTGCGCCGTTCAGTTGCACATTCCAGTCGATCATGTAAGCATTGGGCTTCACCACGAAAGTATGCTGGATGGTACCGTTCGCAGAAGGCAGCTGGAATACCACGGTTTGGGAACCGTCAGCATTTTTGGTAACAGTGCCGGGCGTAAAGAACAATTCAGCAGTTTGTGAAGCCTGGTTGGGCGCCACATTCACTGCATAAGAGATCTTATCGAAATCAGTACCGTTCAGTACAACCAGCGAACTATCGTTGAAAGATTTGTAGCTCTTCAGCTCCACTTTGGAAGGTCTTGCACCTTTATTGGTGAAAGTGATCTTGAAAACTTCGTTCTCCACTACAGTGAGGGCTTCCGTTTGCGGAGCCTGAACAGTAGAATCGAATGCAGCTCTTTTAGTGATGCTGTCTTTCAGGGCAACGAGGGAGTCAGCTTTCCACTTTACCAGTGCAACAGAATCATCGTAACGCTGTTTAACAGCCTGCGCCTCATTCGAGTTCTTTGTAGCAGTAAACAGGTAAACGAATAATAATACGGCTAATAACACGAAGCCAATCACCGTATTGCGGTCCATATTCATTATACTATCAATTTAGAGGGAGCAAAGATAGGGGTTTTGGCCTCCCGGCAGTCAGAAACCTGTTGAAGGTCTAACTGCCGGAAAGCCAATATATTTCTTTAGATCATTTCACCTTGCATGGCAGGGTTCTTCACCGCATTCTTCTTTTCGGTGTATTCCTTGGCTGCCGCTATGAAGTTAACGAAGAGAGGATGTGGATTTTCCACGGTGCTCTTCAGTTCCGGGTGGTACTGAACACCAATGAAGAAAGGATGGTTGGGCAGTTCCACAATCTCCACCAGTCCGCTTTCAGGGTTCTTGCCACTGGCCACCATTCCGGCAGCTTCGAACTGTGAGAGGTATTTGTTATTGAACTCCCAGCGATGACGATGACGCTCGCTGATAGTTGTTTTACCATAGATCTTATACGCCAGGGTTCCTTCCTTGATCACACAATCGTAAGCGCCCAAACGCATGGTGCCGCCTTTGGCCGTTACATTCTTCTGCTCTTCCATCAGGTCTATCACGGGATCAGGCGTATTCGGGTTCATTTCCGTTGAATGCGCTTCCTTCAGTCCGAGAATATCGCGGGCCATTTCGATCACGCTCATCTGCATACCCAGGCAAATACCGAAGAAAGGCAGATTCTGTGTACGCGCATATTTAACGGCAATGATCTTTCCTTCCACACCGCGATGTCCGAAACCGGGAGCCACCAGCAGACCGTCAAGGTTAGCGAGTTTCTCGGCTACATTATCTTCCGTGATGAATTCACTGTGCACATTCACTACCTGTACCTTGCATTCATTGATGGCGCCTGCATGTACAAAGGCTTCCAGGATGGATTTGTAGGCATCCTGCAGTTCGATATATTTTCCGATGAGACCGATGGTAACCTGACTCTTGGGATATTTCAGTTTGTCTATGAATTCTTTCCAGCGGGTCAGCTCGGGATCTTTGGTCTGTGTGATATTCAGTTTCTTCATACAGATCACATCCAGCTTCTCGCGCATCATCAGTAATGGCACTTCGTAGATGGTGGGCGCATCGGCAGCTTCGATCACTGCTTCAGTTTTCACATTACAGAACTGCGCAATCTTACGGCGCAGTTCGGTGCTGAGCGGTTTTTCCGTTCTGCACACGATGATATCGGGGTGAACACCTTCCTGGCTCAGCATTTTCACGCTGTGCTGGGTCGGTTTTGTTTTCAGTTCCTTGGCTGCCTTGAGGTAAGGGATCAGCGTGAGGTGGAGCACCACAGTGTCTTCCTCAGGAAGTTCCCACTGCAACTGGCGCAGCGCTTCAATGAAGGGTAAGCTCTCGATATCACCTACAGTACCACCAATCTCGGTGATGATGATATCGTATTCTTTGCTCTGCCCCAGCTGGAGCATTCTGCGTTTGATCTCGTCCGTTATATGCGGGATCACCTGAACGGTTTTGCCGAGATAAGCCCCTTCCCTTTCTTTGTTGATAACGGTTTGATAGATACGGCCGGTGGTTACGTTATTGGCCTGGGAGGTGAAGATATTGAGGAAGCGCTCGTAGTGGCCGAGGTCGAGATCGGTTTCGGCTCCGTCTTCCGTAACATAACACTCACCATGCTCATAGGGATTCAATGTTCCCGGATCCACGTTGATATAGGGATCTAATTTCTGGATCGTAACGCGCAGACCTCTTGCCTGAAGCAATTTAGCCAGCGAAGCTGCAATAATCCCTTTACCTAATGAAGAAGTTACCCCTCCGGTAACAAAAATATACTTGGCCATATTCTATGGTTATTTTACAAATTCGTCTAAGGTTGTGAAAACTGGCTGACCAGGACAGGTATAAACAAAAATTGTCAGCTACATCGTATCCGACGTCCAACTCATTGCATCATACTTTTGTCTTGATTGACTACCCCATTCCCATTGACCAGCGGGAATCAAATGAAGAATAATTCCGGGAGGTCATGCAAAGTTACAATTAATCTTATTCCGGAAAAAATTCCAGTTAAATGCCGGGGGAAAAGATGGGGAGAAATCCGGTTTGATCTTACCGTTTTAAACCAATAAGGCTGAAAGAAGTATAGGTAGGCGTATAATGATTGGTTTTGGATTTAACCAGTTGCGGAGTCTGTTCAGCTTTATCGTTTTTAGCTGAATGGAGGGCTGTAATCAACACAATTTCAACGGCCAGAATAAATAAGCTTATCCTATCGGTCTTCATAGATATTGTTGGTTCAGATTTAGGGTATACAATAAACGATCACCGGGATTATTTTATTATCAGTCCGGCGCTGAAAAAACACATCGTGTTTTTACGAAACACTTAACAAAAATTGAAGGCGAGAGTACCTGTAGCATCTGGTAACGTTATGTAAGTAACCAACCAGGATTTGAATACATCATCAAATCCTATCCATCTGAATTTTCTGACTTGATTTTCGAAGTGCAAATTCACTTATGAGTGAATTTTATTTATTAACTTCGTAAATGTTCTCCTTTAGGTGAAATCAAAATTAGTGTACCTGAATCAGTTTTCGGGTGAAAAAGCAGCTGTTTACAGTATTGCCGTAGAAAACAGCAAAAGATTATTTATCAATCATTTCATTGAACAGTACAAAAACGACTATTTAGAGGAAGTGCTTGATGTTATGGACAGGCTTAGACAAATTGGGCATTACTCGAAAATTATCCGGACCAAACTGAATAATGGCTCATTGGTATTATCTGCAGACGGATCCAGATTTGAAGGGAATCTTCTACTCACCTTTTAAAAACAGATGTCATGAAACGCTTTGATGAAATTGATGAACATAATTATTCCAGTGATCTTATAGATGAAATGTTCAAGCTGATCACTCCTGAAGCCCAGGCTAAAACTCATTACAGAATGGGCCTGGCCGCTAAAATCGATGATGCGCTCAAAGCAAAAGGCTGGAAAAATCAAGACCTTGCAAAAGCATTGAATATTAAGAGCTCCTCCCTGGTTTCAAAGTGGCTGAGTGGCACTCATAATTTCACCGTAGACACACTGGTGTTAATTCAAATGGCCTTGGGTATTCAGTTGTTGGATGTAGGAGAAGAAGACAAACCTAACGCTACATCGCCTGATAATGGCAATACTCCCAATGCTCCGGTTGAACTGGCAAAGAACATTGACGCTATCAAACAAAGTTTGACTTCCGTTGCAAATAGTAATCAAAAAAGCTTTGCTACCATCAACTATAAGTAAGCATGTCGCTCAAACCAAAACAGCAATCATACAAATTGATTGAGATCGATCTGATCTCATTCACACTCCTTCCCAAACCTGCACATAAATTTTCCAAAGCTGATGTGGAATTCAATATCAGACAGGAATTGCAAATGGATCCGGTAAAAGAAATGGTAACAGCATTCACATTGATCTACTTCCGTGAAGCAGGTAAAAAAGAATTCATGGCAAGCATCGAAGTTGCCTGTGCGTTTGAACTAAAAAACATAAAGAAGCTGATCAAAAAAGATGATGTAGCTAAAGGCAGCACTATCTCTGAAGAATTAGATACAGCCATGAACCGGATCGCTGTTGCAACCAGCAGAGGAATATTATTCAGTCAACTTAAAGGGACATATCTGCATGAGTATATCATGCCGCTGCATCCAATTGAATAAATTAAATCAGGGCTTCTGGATCTTATCGTAACTGGCAACGATCCCCTTGATCAGCGAGGAGCTGAAACCCTGGTGTTCCATTTCATTCAAGCCCGCAATGGTACATCCTTTGGGAGTAGTTACCTTATCGATCTCCTGCTCAGGATGCGCGCCGCGTTTCAATAACAGTTCAGCTGCACCGAGTACCGTTTGCGCAGCAATCAGGCTGGCTGTGGCTGCATCGAAACCGATCTCGATCCCGCCCTGGATATTTGCGCGGATATATCGCATGGCATAAGCTGTACCGCAGGCGCCCAGTACGGTAGCCGCATCCATCAGCTTCTCATCGATCCAAACCACACGGCCCAGTTGATTGAAAAGGTCCTCGATATAACTCACATGCTCATTACTTACTTCATGCGCAGAAAGACAGGTCATGCTTTGCTGGATTGCGATAGCCGTATTCGGCATCGCGCGGATGATGGCCAGCTTACTGCCAACGGCCTTGAGGATATTATCGATGGAAATGCCGGTAACCACAGATACCAGCACATGTTTTTGAGGATCGAATACAGATTGCAGTTTGCCCAGTACATCGTTCACCTGGAAAGGCTTCACCGCCAGTATCACCAGGTCGGCAAACCGAACAGCTTCTTCATTATTATCGCTCACCAGTACTCCCTTTTCCGCCAGCGGCCCCAGGGTTTTGGTATTGCGCTTGGTGATGAGGATATTTTCGGGAAGGGAAAAGCCACTGTTGATCAGCCCTTCGGCTATCGCGGTTCCGAGGTTTCCGCCACCGATGATGGCAATTTTTCTGCTCATAGCATGTGTTTAATAGTATTCCCCTGCGCTCAGGTAATTTCTCACGTAATCATCAACCCCATCTTCCAGGGAATAGAAGGGCGCTGAATAGCCGGCCTTTTGGAGCTTGCTCATATTGGCCTCCGTGAAATACTGGTACTTATCGCGGATATCTTCCGGCATATCAATATACTCAATCTTCGAATGCCTGTCAATGCCCGCAAATGTGGCATTCACCAGGTCTTCAAAAGATCTTGCCTTACCGGTGCCGAGATTGTACAGTCCATTATCAACTTTGTGCTGAGCATAGAACTGCTCCATCAGCCAATAACAAACATTGATCACATCCTTCACATATACGAAATCACGTAGTTGCTGTCCATCCTTGAAATCCGGACGATGGCTTTTGAAGAGTTTCACCACGCCATTGCTACCGATCTGTTTGTAGCTATGGAAGATCACGCTGGCCATGCGGCCTTTGTGGTATTCATTAGGACCGTACACATTGAAGAATTTCAGCCCGGCCCAGAACGGCGGCTGCTTCGTTTCTTTCAATGCCCATTTATCGAATTCGTTCTTGGAGATCCCGTAAGCATTGAGTGGCTGCAGCTTGTAAGGCAGTTCATGATCATCATCATATCCAAATTCACCATTGCCATAAGTAGCAGCAGAGGATGCATATACCACAGGAACATTATTGGCCGTGCAGTATTCCCATATCTTTTTGGAATATTCTACGTTTAGGTGTTCGTGAACGGAGTAGTCGAATTCGGTGGTATCGGTTCTGGCGCCGATATGGAAAATGAAATCAATACCCGGTTTATGCTCTTTCAGCCAGTCGAAGAACTGTTCACGCTCCACTTCTGAAGTCCATTTTTTGCCGTCCAGGTTGGGAGTTTTGTCTTCCCTAGAAAAATCATCTACCAGGATAAGGTTGTTGAAACCATGTTCATTGAGGTAGCCTACAAGGCAGCTGCCGATGAAACCGGCAGCGCCTGTAACTACGATACTCATATTCTTGTCCATGCTTTATTGATTGAGCAGATGGAAGATTGTTATTAGAGAGCGCTCATGGCATGCTCTGCTTCATGAGCTGCGAGCAGGTTGTGAATGGCATCATCATATTTCTGTTTCCATCCGCTGATGGGGCCCCAGAAATTGCCGTCCACATCGATACCGCCTTTAGTAACTGCGCCCAGCTCTTCAGCAGGATGACTGCCCAGTACTTTTTTGAAAGCATCGAGTTTAGCCGGACTAACGCTTACCACTACCCTGCTTTGCGCTTCACCGAACCAGTAAGCATCTTTGCGGATACCGGCATCTGCAGCTTTCACGGCAAATCCAAGATTGCGGTTGAATCCACTTTCCATCAGGGTGATGAAGAGACCACCTTCACTCACATCGTGGGCGGATTCGATCACGCCGGCCTTGATCAGCTCAGCCACTTTCTGCTGGAGAACGAATTCTTCTTCCAGGTCAAAATGAGGAGCGGTGCTGAATTCAATACCATGAACCTTGTTGATATATTCAGAAGATCCGAGATCTTCGCGGCTCTTACCGATAAGGAAGAGATGATCGCCTTCGGCTTTGAAGTCGAGGGTCATCTTCTTGTTCACGTTATCCAGCAATCCTACCATACCGATGGTTGGTGTAGGATACACAGGGCCTTCAGGATTCTGGTTGTAGAAAGAAACGTTACCACCGGTTACAGGGGTATCGAACTTGCGGCAGGCATCGCCCATACCCTTGATCGCATTCACGAATTGGTAGTATACTTCAGGATCGTAAGGGTTACCGAAGTTCAAACAGTTGGTAACACCGAGAGGCTCACCACCGCTGCACACGATATTACGGGCAGCTTCGGCCACTGCGATCTGCGCTCCCTTGTAAGGATCGGCAAATACATAACGGCTGTTACAATCCACTGTGAGCGCCAGTCCCTTGTTGGTGGGTTTTGCAACAACCACAGACGCATCGGAAGGTGCATTCGTGGAGGCATTGCCGGTACCTACCATGCTATCGTACTGAACATATACCCAGCGTTTGCTGGCGATATTGGGAATAGTGATGATCTGCTCCGCAACACCACGCAGATCAGTGGGCACTTTCACGCTGTCTGCGTTGAAAGCTGCGATCTTCTGCAGATAAGCAGGCTCTTTGAATTCACGGGTATATTGAGGAGCGCCGCCACCGAGCACGAGGGCTTCAGCAGGAATGCTCGCATCCAGTTCTCCGTTCATGTAGAAATTGAGGATGCCATCTCCGGTTACTTCACCGATCACAGAACAGGGCAGGTCCCATTTCTCGAATACCTGTTCTACCAGGTGTTCTTTTCCCTTTTCTACAACCATCAGCATACGCTCCTGGCTTTCGCTGAGCAGCAGTTCCCAGGATTTCATATTCTTTTGACGGGTAGGAACCTTATCCAGGTCGATGCGCATACCAACGCCGCCTTTGGCGCTCATTTCTGCAGTGGAGCAGATGATACCGGCTGCGCCCATATCCTGCATACCAACTACTGCGCCGGTTTGGATCACTTCCAGACATGCTTCGAGAAGTTTCTTTTCCTGGAAGGGGTCACCCACCTGAACGGCAGGCAGGTCCTGTGCTGATTCAGCAGTGATATCGGCAGAAGCGAAGCTGGCGCCGCCGATACCGTCTTTACCGGTAGCGGATCCCACGAACATCACGGGATTGCCGATACCTTCTGCGGTGGCGGAAACAGTTTCTCCTTTCTTCACGATGCCTGCACTGAATGCATTCACGAGGGGATTGGTATGATAACATTGTTCGAAGTAGATCTCTCCGCCTACTGTGGGAACGCCGAAGCAGTTACCATAGTGGCCGATCCCGTGTACTACGCCGGCCAGCAGGTGCTGTGTCTTTGCTTCAGACAGGTTACCGAAACGGAGCGAGTTGAGGGATGCGATGGGTCTTGCGCCCATGGTGAAAATATCGCGGTGGATACCACCAACGCCGGTAGCTGCGCCCTGGAAGGGCTCGATAGCGGAGGGGTGGTTATGTGATTCGATCTTGAAAACAACGCCGTAATCGTCGCCGATGTCCATCAATCCGGCATTTTCCTCGCCGGCCTTTACGAGCATCTTTTTGCCTTCACGGGGCAGGGTTTTCAGCCACTTGATGGAGTTTTTGTAGCTGCAGTGCTCGCTCCACATGCCGCTGAAAGCGCATAGTTCATTGAAATTGGGGGTACGTCCTAATTTTTCTTTGATCAGTTCAAATTCCTCTGCTGTCAGGCGCAACTGCTGCGCCGTTTTTACTGTTATTTCCATGAAGTGATTTTTTGGCCGGCCCGGAAGGCTCCATCATGTGGAACACGGTATGGACCAGGGAGGTGCAAAAGTACGAACCACTATGCAATCTTATTTATAAATTTATCCTTTGTTAGCGCCTTCTATGAGAATTGCATTCGTTCACAACAACAAGGCATTTTTGTCTGAAACCGAAGCCTATCACAGGTTCTTTGGAAGATATGGCATTGATACCCTGCTGGTGAACAAGGAAGAAATAAAAAATACTCCCTGCGATGTGGAATGGCGCTACATGGGAACAGACCTTTCCCCACGTCGCCGCGGTGTACTGAAAGTGCACGAATATACTTCCACTTCCATCCCGCCCTGGCGCAAACTAAAGGACCTGGGAAAGAAATGGCTCAACGTGGAACCGGATTACCGGCTATTCCTGAATGAATATGTAAAGAAAAGCTTCGGCTTCGAAGATGATGTGCCCAGCGGCTTTCGCGATATGGGCATCCAGGAACATTGGTTTGGCTATGCCGCCACACCATCTTCCAATGAATTCGATTTTGTTTATCTCGGCGATCTCAGTCCCATCCGGGAACCGGAAAAACTGCTCGACTGCTTTGCTGCCGGCAATCTGAAAGAACGCAGCCTGCTGGTGATCGGAAAGGAATACCAGGCATTGAAAGAAAGATATCATTCATCTCCCAATATTCGGTTCATTGGGCCGCTGCCTTATGAAGAAGTCCCTGCTCAATTGAAGCGCGCAAGGTTCGGGATCAATTTCATGATGGACAAAGAGCCATTGAATCAGCAAACAAGCACCAAGCTGCTGGAATACCTGGCTGTTGGCCTGCCGGTGGTGAGCACGCATTATGATTGGATCATGCGGTTTGAACAACAATATGGAGGCAGCTATTGCTATGTGAAGCAGGACCTCTCGGATCTCAACTGGGAGCGTGTCTGTGGAATGGTATATGCGATACCTGATCTCAGCAACTGGACCTGGGAGCAACAGATAAGGAGCTCAGGTGTGCTGGACCTGATAGAAGATCACTGGGGAGGCACTTTTGATGATAATCTTAGTTTTTAGTCGCCCAGGTCTGCATTCAATGTGCCGATATATTCGTCGATCACTTTTTCTATCCCAAATTTCTTGATGATCAGTGAACGCCCGTTCTTGCCCATCCTGGCGCGGTCTTCTGCAGGCAGGTTGATCATCTTTTCCATTTTATCGGCCAGATCGAAGGGATCCTGGCTCTTACAGATATAACCTGTTGAATTGTTCAGCACCACTTCCTTACAGCCCCGGTTAAACGAAGTAATGATGGGGAGCTCCATACTGGCTGCTTCCATCAGGCAGCGTGGTACTCCTTCGTTATAA
Source organism: Pseudobacter ginsenosidimutans (assembly GCF_007970185.1). Taxonomy (NCBI): domain Bacteria; kingdom Pseudomonadati; phylum Bacteroidota; class Chitinophagia; order Chitinophagales; family Chitinophagaceae; genus Pseudobacter; species Pseudobacter ginsenosidimutans. The sequence goes on from NZ_CP042431.1 coordinate 7,602,702, forward strand.
AAACTGGGGAAGACGAAGCAGTCGGCATGTTCCAGGAATGGACGAACATCTTCTGCAAAGCCCCGGTACTCGATCAAACCCTCCTGGCCCCAGCGCTGCAGGTCTTCCGTTGTGATGGAATCCGGGTGATGTGATTCAAAGAAACCGATCAGCTCGAAGCGGACATCATAATTCTTCTTTTTGAGAATGCGGGCTGCATCTGCATAGATGCCGATACCCTTGCTACGGAGCAAGCGGGTGCTCATCAAAAAAGTGAACACTTCATCTTTGTTCTTTCCGGATTGAAAGGACGGAGAGAAGAAATCAGTGTTCACGCCTTCTCCCGGCAATACTTTCGCTTTCTCGATATTCACGATCTTTTCTGTAATGAATATCTTGGCATCTTCGTTATTGAGGAACCATACTTCCTGGGTATGGCGCAGTGCTTTTTTATAGAGGAACTTGAGTGTGTAATAAAGCCAGTTCCGTTTCGCGAATGGGTAACCGAGACCTGTGATCACCGCCACGGATGGGATCTTCACAGCATTGGCGGCAAGTGAACCATAAATATTCGGCTTGGCCACATAATGGAAGATGAAATCAGGACGGTATTGCTGATAAAGACTTTTCAACTGGCGATAGAAGAACCAGTCAGAGACCGGATTGGCCGTTTTATTATTGAAATCGATGGGCAGGAAATGACAACCGGCTTCCCTGAGATGGATCGAGTAGTTGTCGTCAGGCGCAATGATCAATACATTGTATCCCTGGTCAAGCAGGCAACAGATCACGTCCATCCGGAAATTGTACACAGACCATGCACTATTGGATACGAATGCAATAAGTTTATTTTTTGCTGGATGCCGGGTCATTGTTTGAAATTGCGTCAAAATTATAATTTATAGAATATATTTAGCCATCGGATGTTCACAATATTGTACATAATACTGCTAACAGCCGGCTTTGCCTGGTTGCTGCAACGCATGTTAAAGAACAGGACCGTTATCCTTTCCTATAACGAACTGATCATGGTTTTTGGTGTGAAAGTCTTAGCCGCGGCAGGTTACGGCTACATTTTCCTACACTATTTTGGCGGGGATGATACCTGGTTATTCCATCAACAGGGGATAGAGGAGAAAAATCTCTTATTTCAACAAACAGCACAATTCTTTGCAGATTTTAATCCATTTCTTCCCTTTGAGCGCCATGCTACTTTTTCAGCAGGTTTCAGGAATCTGTTGGGCGATTGGGAATATAATCTTACCGTAAAGCCACAGGCAATCTTCAATATCTTCAGTGGCGGCAATTACTATATAAATATAGTTTTTTTTAGTTTCATAACATTCTGGGGACATTACTGGTTTTTCGAATTGCTGGTGAAAAATTTTCCTGCTCAAAGGAAATGGTGGTTCCTGTTGATTTTCTTTTTCCCTCCGGTGGTTTTCTGGCTCAGCGGATTCAGGGGGGATGCCCTACTCTTCTTCTTCATCACGTTGACGCTGAACCGAGGTTATCACTGGATGAAAACCAGGTCCCTCCGGTCTTTTGTGTGGGCAATCCTGGGGCTTGTTGGCGCTTTCATCATGCGCGCCCCCGTGCCTTTGCTGGCCATCCCGGCCCTTTTCTGCGTATTTATCACGGTAAAGTATAGGGTCAGTCCCTGGAAAGTATGGGCTCCCGTATATGCGGCAGGTATTCTACTCTTCTTTGCCAGTGCCCGGATCTCACCGGAAAAGAACCTGCCACAAATAGTGGTTAACAAACAGGCTGATTTTTTTTCACTGAAAGGAAATACGATATATCAACTGGACACGCTCACCGCGGATACCCGTAGTTTTATTACTGTATTGCCGCAGGCCGCTCTGAACGTCTTTTTCCGGCCTGCTCCCTGGGAAGCCAAAGGGCCTTTACAACTGGTAGCATCAGCCGATATTTTATTATTCTGGGGATTGGTCCTGTATATATTATATAGGAACAGGGGTGATATAAGATTTCAAATCTCCCAGCCCTTTCTTCTTTACTTGTTGATTTTCAGTGTGAGCTATTATATTTTTATCGGCTATACTGTTCCTTACCCGGGCGCCATTGTGCGGTATAAGATCATCCCCGAGCTCTTCCTTTTTACCTGGCTTACCGCTTCAAATAATAAAAAATTACATATTTAGTTTTCAATACTCCCGGACGTTAGTTTTTCGATGTTTGTCGCAAAAAATCGACTTATTTCCACAGTTTCATCAAAAATATTCACATAGCGGGCAAAATATTTCTCTAAACGGGCAATAGATCGTTTATTTGCACAAAGCAAAACACACAAATTAATGGAATCTTTACGTTTTAAAGCCATCAACGACTTGTCTACTCAGTCTAATGGCCATGCCGCTGCGAGTAGAACGAAGATTACCGGAATTTTCGGAGAAAATGTATTTACGCTCAAGACTGCCCGTGAATATTTAAGTGATGAAGCCTACAAGAGTTTGAATGCTTCTGTGAAAGGAGGAAAGAAACTCGATCGCGCTGTAGCCAACCAGATTGCTGCTGGTATGCGTCAGTGGGCTGAAGGCAAAGGTGTAACTCACTACTCACACTGGTTCCAACCCCTCACTGGTACTACGGCTGAAAAACATGATTCCTTCTTTACACTTAAGAGTGATGGCAGCGCAATCGAAACATTCGACGGTGACGGCCTGATCCAACAAGAGCCTGATGCATCTTCATTCCCTAACGGTGGTATCCGTGCAACTTTCGAGGCACGCGGCTACACTGCCTGGGATCCTTCTTCTCCGGCATTCATCATGGAGATCGGCGAAGGCAAAACGCTTTGCATTCCCACCATCTTCGTTTCTTACACCGGTGCTACACTGGATTACAAAGCTCCCCTGCTGAAATCAGTGGAAGCCCTGAACAAAGCTGCGGTAGACGTTTGTAACTATTTCGACAAGAACGTTACCAAAGTAAATGTTACCCTCGGCTGGGAACAGGAGTACTTCGTGATCGACGAAGCTATGTTCAACGGCCGTCCTGACCTCGTAATGTCCGGCAGAACTGTATTCGGACACGCTCCCGCAAAAGGACAACAACTGGAAGATCACTACTTCGGATCTATCCCTGAAAGGATCTATGCTTTCATGAGAGACTTCGAAGAAGAAAGCTATAAACTGGGTATCCCCCTCCGTACACGTCACAATGAAGTGGCTCCTGCACAGTTCGAGTGCGCGCCTATCTTCGAAGAAGTGAGCGTGGCAGTTGACCACAATACGCTCCTGATGGACATCATGGACCGTGTTGCACGCCGTCACAAACTGCGCGTACTGATGCACGAGAAACCTTTCGCAGGCATCAACGGCAGCGGTAAACACAACAACTGGAGCATGGCTACAGATACTGGTGTGAACCTCCTGGCCCCCGGAAAAACTCCGAAGACCAACCTGATGTTCCTCACCTTCTTCGTGAACACCATCAAAGCCGTTCATGATTATGCCGATACCCTCCGCGCTTCTATCGCTTCTGCCGGTAACGACCACCGCTTAGGCGCAAACGAAGCTCCTCCTGCTATCATCTCCGTATTCATCGGTCAGTTCCTGGCCAAGGTTCTGGAAGATGTGAAAGAAAGAGTAGGCGACAAATTCGATGAGCAGGACGAAGCCATCCTGAAACTGGACCTTCACAGAAGCATTCCTGAACTGCTGCTCGACAATACCGATCGTAACCGTACTTCTCCTTTCGCGTTCACCGGTAACAAATTCGAGTTCCGCGCCGTAGGCTCCACCGCCAACTGCGCCAACCCGATGACCACCCTGAACACCATCATGGCTGAAACCCTGAAGAACTTCAAAGCTGAAGTGGACGGCCTGATCGAAAAAGGTGAAAAGAAAGAGATCGCTATCATGCATGTGATCCGCGAGTACATCGTGAGCAGCGAGAAAGTGCTCTTCGAAGGCGATGGCTACAGCGACGAATGGCACCACGAAGCTGCGCGCCGCGGTCTGCCAAACATCCCCACCACTCCGCTGGCGCTGGATGCAATGGTTACAGACAAAGCCAAACATCTCTTCGAAAGCAATAACGTTCTTACACACGTTGAGCTGGAAGCACGCCACGAGATCGAACTGGAAAAATACATCAAGCGCGTACAGATCGAAGCCCGCATCATGGGTGAACTCTGCACCAGCCATATCCTGCCTGCTGCTATCAAGTATCAGAATATCCTGATCAACAATATCAAGGGTCTGAAAGAAGTAGGTCTGGCAGAAGAATCTTTCGCTAACCAGAAACAGATCCTGGTGAAGATCTCCGAGCATATCAACAAGGTGAGCGACCTGGTTGAGAAGATGATCGAAGCAAGGAAAATAGCGAACGCTATGACCAATACACGCACCAAGGCTATCGCTTACCAAAGCCAGGTGAAGGACCAGTACTTCGATGCTATCCGCTACCATGTAGACAAACTGGAACTGCTGGTTGCCGATCAGTATTGGGCACTGCCTAAGTATCGTGAAATGTTATTCCTGAGATAAATGGAAGGGTTGCCAGTTATCGGATAACTGAAAGCTGGTACACTGACATGACAAGCAATGGGCTGCTCCCGGGAGGGAGTAGCCCTTTTTAGTTGACATTATTGCAGCAATTCCAGGATACCTTCATTCCGTATGATCATCATACCCTGCCGGTCTTCGGTTATACCTTCCTGTAATTTATAAGTGTATCGTGGCCTGGAACCCTCCATCACAGTAGGCATATAGGTGAACCGGATATTGGAACTGCCTTCCAGCGCCTCTCCTACTTCAATGATATGTGTTGATACCACAAACAAACATTCGGTGTAATCAGCAAAAGCTTTTGTTACCGCGAGCGTGCCATCATAGGCATCCTTTACATTGGTGCCCTTGAACAGCTCATCGAACATCAATAATAATCTGCCGCCCGTTGCTGCCGCTTCAGCCGCCTGTTTCACCCGGACTACCTCCGCATAGAAATGACTGTATCCCAAACCAATATTATCTGCCACATTGATGGATGTGTACATTCCTTCACGCACAGAGAATTCCACCTCAGCAGCGGATACCGGGAAACCCATATGCGCCAGATACAGTACTATACCCACCGATTTCATCAGCGTGGATTTCCCTGCCATGTTCGCGCCTGTAAGGAAGATCACATTCCTGGTACCGCTCATGCGGATATTGTTGCCTACTGCTCCATCCAGACAGGGATGACTTAGGTTTGCAGCCGAAAGGAGATTCCTTTCAGCAGGCAAAGCTTTGGCATAGGTGAATCCGCGGACTTCCGCCACATTGCCCACAGCAATGTTCAGATCCACCTCATAGATGAACTGCATGATCTCCTGCATCTCTTTTGCCAGGCGGTTTTTCAACAGGTGATCGAAATTGGCAATGGTGCTGACTGGAAGATCCTGATAGATATCGATGTTCAGCAGCTTTTCAATCTGTTTGCTTGAAAGAACTGATTTGGCGGCTTTGATCCTGTCTTCAAAAACATTGTTTGCACCCTGTATGGTTTCGAGAAAAACGGCCGTTTTTTTCAGGGTAACGATGGTTGCCTGCAATCCCTGCACAATCTTCCTGAATCGCTCATCCCTGGTAAGGTTCGATAATATTTTTTTGATAAATACATCAGCCAGCGCCATCGCAGCATTTTTTTTGGCGCCACCATCCAGGTATTCGCGCATCTGGTTGATCTGCATCACATCGAAAGGGAATTGAAGTTTCGATTCCTGGAAGAAACGGAACACAGCACTTCGTTTGTTGATGGCTGTTTCTTCGAGCAGCGGGTGATGGAACATGTCATCCAGCAATTTCTCACCGCCCCTTGTTTTCACTTTGTTGAACAAGTGATATACAGATCCCTGCCTGAATTTCCCGAGCAGGTTGAGCTCTTCCAACGTCTGCTTGTCTATTTTAAAACTCATGCCAGTGAAGATTTAGTTTTTGAGAAAGCCTGCTTCTGTTTTACTCCGTTTTTTAATATCTCCAAAATCCCTTCATTGTTGATGATGATCATTCCATGACGGTCTTCCGTGATGCCCCTTTCCAGTTTGTACGTGTATTCAGGCGTATGCCCATTCATGCGCGTAGGCAGGAATTGAAATCCAACTTTCGGATTTTTCATCAACTGCTCCCCTGCTTCAACAATATGCGATGAGATCACAAACAGGCTGGTTGTTTTTTTAGCAAATGCATGGGTGATGGCCACTGTGGCTTCATGCGCATCTTTCACATTAGTACCCCTGAACAGTTCATCAAAAATGATGAAGAGCGCCTTCCCTTTATGCAGTTCTTCCGCCATCTTTTTAACACGCAATACTTCCGCATAGAAATGGCTGGCGCCGATCCCCAAATTATCCGGCAGGTTAATGGTGGTATAGATCCCATCCATCACCGGAAAGCTCATGGAACGCGCAGCCACCGGGAAACCCATATGTGCGATGTACACTGCAGTGCTGAGTGAGCGCAGGAAAGTTGACTTGCCCGCCATATTCGCACCTGTCAGGAACAACAAAGGCTGTGTTGCATTCAGCGTTATATCATTGCTCACCGGTTTTTTCAATTCCGGATGATACAGCCCCTGGATTTTCAATTCATGATCCCCTTTTTCCAATGCCCTGGGGAAAACGAAATTCATTTTACTAGCTACTGCCGCTACCGACAGCAACACATCGAGTTTGAAAATATAGCCCAGTAACTTTTTGATCTTTGCATGTTCACGAACTCTGAACAAAGTATCAAAAGCCGTTACAGAAGCATAAGACAATTTCCCTTTCGATGTTTCTTTCATGGCCGGCTCAAAAGCAGGGTCAGACAGCAACGCCAATACTTCTTGCCGGTCTGCTGCATATTCTTTTACATCCGCCACTTCTTTTATATGCAAAAACAACTGTGTGGTTTTGATCAGCTCAATCACAGCCGTTACGCCATTTTGGATTTCCTTTTCCCCGAATACTGCTGTATTGGGGGACCTGTTTTCTGCTTCACCGGCATGGATCAAATATTTCTCGGCCATATCGAACAACACAGCACTGTAGGGAAACGCCAGTTTCGCTTTCGCAAATTGTTCAATGACCGAACTTCGCTGGTTGATCAGTTCCCTGTTACCCAGCGGATGGCGGAACATTTCCTGCAATGCAGCCTCGCCACCACGGGTATGGGTTTGATTATAGATATCATAGATACCTGCCGCATCTTTCTTGCTGAAGATCCGCAGGTCATCGATGGTTTGTTCGTCTGTTTGTAGTTGCATGATTATTTTCTTTTACGACGGATCAGGATAATGGAACCCAGCAGCGCCACGGCAGCAGGAAGGATCCATACAAAACTTACTTTCAAAGCGCTGGCCGTATTGGGCGTTATTTTGATGACATTGTCTTTCGGAATAGGTCTTGGTCCGTATACAGGATATTCCTGATGATCGAGCCAGCAATAGATACCACGACCTAAATAGTCTCCTCCCAAATAGCGATTGCTCATAAAGTCTGCATCACCGGCTACAACAATACGTTGCTCTTTATTATTCTGTTTGCGGGACAGGGCTACTACCGGCATAAATGGTCCATTCTTATGATCACCTTCAGCAATATTGATCACAGGTTGCACGGAATCCTTCACCAGCTTTCCTCTTTTCAGCCATACCTGGGGCATAGCTTTTACCAATGGCTGGATTGCAAAGCTTCCTGTATCGCTGTACACCACCGGCGTTACACTTTCCATACCAGTATAGAGACTGTCGATAAATTTTGTTCTAAATTGAATCAGCTTGTGTTCGTCTGCCAGATATGCTGCCGAATCGGTCAGGAAGGGACCGAGTATATCAGGGGTGTTATGCTTACTCACCTGGATCAGGTTTCCTTTGTCGAACTGAACGCCTAATGTTGTCATCAGTGGGTTGAGCAGATCTTCTTTGCCGGGTTCACCAAGGATCAGCATATTGCCTCCTCCATTGATGAATTGTTGAATCTTTTCTTTTTTGATTGCACTCAATTCAGTTTTGGGATCGGCCAGCACCACCATGGCGATATTCTCTTTTTCTGAAAGAATATCCCTGTGGTCCAGCGAAATGGTATCTACATCGAAACCGTTATTGACGAGGGACGGACGATTCTCTTTTGCTCCTGCTCCAATCGAATATCCTCTTTCTCCAAAAATAAACGGATCTCTTTCCAGGTTGCCGGAGATGAACAATACTTTAGGCATTTGGAGATTCTGCAAGCGGGACAGCGCGGCTGCCACCTGTGCCTCATCAGGCCACATTCCCCCATCCTGAAAGGTTCTCAGGAAAGTGGTTTTCCCCTTGTATTTCACTTGCATCACCAGGCCATAACCTTCCTCTTCCAGGTTGATGATCTTCTTCATTTCCTCAGGTGTTCTGAATTTGTTAAGGTCCAGATCCATCGCTTTGGCAACCTCTTTCGCAATATCATGAATGCTTTTCCCGGGGAAGCTTCTGAAATAATAACTGTCTGGGCTGAGATCATAATAATATTCAAACTTGAACTCCATATCAGGTTTGAAACGTTGGTATTGTTCCCATAATCCGCTGAGATATTTGTTACGGCCTTCAGGAAATCCTGCACCAGCATTTTTTCCCAGCAGGTTGGTATACAGGGTCACTTCAAGCGGTTCTTCAGTCAGTCCCTTTACTATTTTTTGCACACGCGGGTGAATGGTATTACTTTTTTCGGCCGTAGCATCGAGGTAGCCCGTGAGCGCGGGCCGGGATGTAACGTACCCCAGCAGAACTGCGCATACAACAAGAGCCAGGTATTTACTGAATGTTACATATTTTGGTTTGGATTCCCGGCCTGATTTCAGTTTCAGTAAAGTGAAGCCAATAAACATGGAGATCACGATAAAGAAATAGAACAGGTCTTTGGTAGTGATAAGGCCAAATAACATCTTTTCAGTTCTGCCTGAGATCGAAAGGAAATAGGTAAGGTCCCTCACGAAATCGATGTCTTGCCATAATGATCCGATACGGCTCAAAATAAAGATGAGGATAAAAGTGCCGATCGCAGAAACGATCTGGTAGGTGGTGAGGCTCGACATGAATAAGCCGATAGCCGCATACGCACAAATCAGCAGATAAAATCCTAAGGAGGCAGATAAGAGCATTCCAAAATCAACCTGTCTGATATTGAAAGCGCCGGCTACCATAAATATTCCCACGATCGATACCAGCAGCAGATTGAAAAGCATCACAGCCAGGTATTTTCCAAAAACGATCTGGCGGGTCTTCACCGGCGAAGAGTATAACAATTTGATACTGCCGTTGCTTACTTCCCTGCTAAGTAGCCCCATCGTGATGAGGGGAATGAAGAGGTACAGGTTCATCATCACATTTACAAATATGCCATCCCTGTCGAGATAGATTATTTTGGTAAATGAAAGGTCAAACCCTTTGAATTTGGGGGATTTCATTCCGAGTTCCTGCATCTTACTCCAGTTATAGATCAAACCGGAATAAAAACAGCGCACTGGATCATGAAAACCACTGCGAGGAACCAGGCCACAGGAGAAAAGAATAAGTTCCTGAGTTCAGCCCTTGCTATTTTGAGAATCGTTTTCATCGATGATAAGTGTTAAGATTGATTTGAAAGATGTTTAAAGATGTCGTCCAGCAGGTTTTTGTCGAGGTTCACTTCCCTGATCTTCCATCTATGCTGAACGCCTGCTTCAATGATATTTTCAGTGACCTCCTGGTCTCCTTCGAAATAAATGCGGGCCTGTTTTTCGGTGAGGTATTCTGCGCGTGAAACACCGGGCACTTTCAGCAGATCGGAAACCGGTGGCGGATTTTCCATTCTTACCAAAACACTTCCGGGCTGAACATAATTATTGAAAGCGTCCATCGTATCGGAGAATACGATTTGTCCACCTTCGATCATGATCACATCACGGCAGAGCAGATGCACTTCCGATAAGATATGTGAGCTCAGCAGTACAGTATGATCTTTACCGATCTCTTTGATGAGTTTACGTGCTTCAATGATCTGATTGGGATCGAGCCCATTGGTGGGCTCATCCATCACTACCAGCTTCGGCTTGTGCAAAATAGCCTGTGCAATGCCTACACGTTGTTTGTATCCACCGGACAGGTTATTGATGAGGCGTGAGCTGAAATGTGAAATGCCTGTTCGTTCCATCGCTTCTGCTACGGCAGACCTGATATTGTTCTTGTTCATCAGCCGCAGGTCAGCAGCGTAATGCAGGTATTCGTTCACAGTAAAATCAGGATAGAGCGGAGGCGTTTGCGGGAGGAAGCCAATATTCATTTTTGCAGCCTCTGCCTCTTTCCGGGTATCCTTTCCATCGATAAAAACATTACCCTGTGTTTGATTGAGTACTCCGCAAATAATATTCATGGTGGTTGATTTACCGGCTCCGTTGGAACCCAGCAAACCAATCACCCCGTCTGGTTGATCTCGAGATTGATATCCCTGATGGCCCAGGCCGTACTGTATTTATGCGAAAGATTTTCAACTTTTAAAATACTGCTCATTGTTGCATATTGAATTGTATGATTAATAGGATCATTATGAAATCAGGTAAAAGTTTTGGGCAATAGGATCCCTGAAGCACAGGAAAAATTTTTTCAAACTCTGCCTGTACCAGTATTGAGCACCGTTCAATTACTTCTACCCTTTACTCATCAGGGCATTGGATTGAACGTAACATCCACGATCTTCGGGAACCCGGTTTCTTCCGCTTCCTTTACAGGCAGCTGGTGGCCCAGCGGAAGTTCGTATTGTCTGAATATGCCACTGTTATCCGGGTTGGCAGGATCGTAAGTACACACCACCAATCTCTTGAACAGTTCATTATAGACGGCTTGTCTGCCAGGCGTTCTGACCATGCCTGGTGTATATCGTTGCATTTTGATAAGGCTGATGGTTTCATTGGCGAAAGTGAGAAGGTTGATTGCCTGACCCATTTTGTAATCATAGGCTTTCACTTGATTTCCTTTGGTATAGACCAGGTAATTGGTACTGGTGTTGATCTCAATAAAAGGAGAACCGGCCACTTCCTTTGCGTCTGCTGAATTCATTTTCTTCACAGATTTCAGGATGGCATTGGAAAGGAACTCGATCACATATCCTTCTTCAGTAACCGGGTTATACAGGAAGGCTGTAATGAGATCTTCATCGATCATACCTTCCATTTTGGTGTTCATTGCTTTGGGCAGGAAGCCATTTTTAGAAAAAGGAAGATTGAGAGGGAACACTCCATTGACATTTGAATTTCCTTGTGCATGGGCTCTTACAAATTCATAGTTCTCCATATCATACAGGAACCTGTTGAATTCGGTAGCTAACCATCCAGGTCCGGTTAAAGTATGAACAGGTGAGGCTTTGAAGGCTGGCGCACCGGGTTCCAATGGCGGAGAGGTGCTGAACATGTCATGTGCGTATATGCCAAAGTAGCTCATATAAAAAGTGACGAATCTGTAGACTTTATTGTCTTGTGTTCCCACAAAACTGCTTTCTCCGGAAACATTCAGCACCACAGGAGAAGTTTCAGTGGGCACCATCGTTTGATTGAGATAACCGGTAATATCTTCATTAACCATAAAATCCATGCTTCTGAAAAATTTTATTTCCTTATCGGTGGTCAGCCCCATCCATTGATAAGGACTCAAACCCCATGGTATATCGGCTCCGATATTGTTGAGAGAAACAGGCTTACCGGTAATTGGTAAATGAATACCCAGTTCGGATTCGATATCGATAAATTTTTTATACCCGTTAGCAGTATAAGTGAGCACGCTCAATTTTGCTGTTCCGGATTTGTCGCCGAGTAATACCCAACCTTCACGGGTTGCCGTAGTCAGGAACACGCTGGTATTGGCCAGTTTCGATTTACCGGTTGTTTTTTCGGTAACGGTGAGCAGACAGGGAATACTGGCAGGGTCCTGATTTTCGAAATCCCCGTAAGTCAGGTAAGAGCGGTGACTGATGGTATCATGTGTATTGAGGTTGGTCCATACGAAATGATAGTCTGCCGTATCGAAACCTGCTGGTTCACCGGGAATACGGATATTGGCTTTGATGGAATCTCCGCCTTCGATCCCTTTGATGATTGTAGTAGTTCCGGAAGGTAACTCAAGCACAAATTCTTTTGAGTTACCTGAATCTGCACTAACAAGATCTTTTTTACAGCCGCTGATGATAAGCAGTATCGAGCATGCCAGCAGCGCTCCGGGCCATAGCTTTCGCGGGCCGGGTTTGAATGCAGAAAAACTATATAAATATTTCATTGTTGTAGTATTGGTAAACTTGAATTGAAACATAAAAACCATATCATGGGAAACTGATCTCATTACCATTTCCGTCCAGTACAGGATGTCCGGCATTCTTCTTCTCAATAAGAAGGGTTTTGGAAAGGGAGATGATTTCTGTTTTGATACTGTTATAGGCATCCCTCAACGGCCCTGATGAAATGCCCGTTAAGAGGATTTCAGTATCATCAATAAAATTATAGAGGTCGTTAAAACTGAATGGATCGAAATACAGGTGTTTGCCAGCTTGCAGATCGATGAAATTATTCAGCGTGGTCATATTCGCATTCGATTGCCAATAGGCCGCGCCCTTACGATTGACAGCTTCCTGCATCACGATCATTTTCGCAGCAGAAAAATTACCATAGAAAGTTTCATTCCTGTCAAAATAAGCAGGCTGCTGAAGCATGTTCCCGAATTTGTAGGTGATCCTGTACCAGGTATGATTACCAGGTTTGAAAAACTGGTTATTCTTCAGGGTGAGTGTTAAAGTTTTTGTTGCCGTGTCAGACAATGGTGGTCTGACCAGTTTCAGCTTGAGTTTATGTACCGACTCGTTGGCGCTGATATAGATAGAATCAAGAGGAGGCAGCACAGCATATTCAACGCCATTCCCTTCCACTTCCAGTAGTACGGGCCGGTTCTTGTCTGACATTCTTCCTTCTGCCCTGATCAATAAATTGTGATTGTACACCTCATTTAATTTCAGGGTATCCATTTGATTGAAACTGATGAGGAAGGAAAATTCCTTTTCTGCAACGTATACATTCTGAATATTTCTGACGTTTGCATCGAGAATATTGGTATTGACAAAATAGGTGAAATCCTCACCCGAAAATTTTGGCGGCATTTCCTTTTTGCAAGACAAGAGTGAAATCATCACTATTGCCAGGCTGAGGAGTTGGAGTGTATTCGATTTATTGTTGGCTTGCATGGATCACATTTTTGATATAACGCATTGAAGTTAGCTGGGGATCATCCTGCACTTATTGACGATAATAAGTTTCGTCCTCAGGCAGCGGCACAACATATTTACCGGCATCCATTGTAACGGTGCTGGTACCTGTATACGATGTGATAGTTCCCAGGTTCAGTCGCTTGAACATAAAATAAGTTTGTCCCTCACCAATAAACTCTCTCTCATACTCTTTGCGGATCTCCAATAACAGATCAGCGGAGGTACTGGCAGGCTGATAATTCACAGGGGTGAGGCCGCGACTCAATCGCAGACTGTTCAGGTAAAAATAACCTTGCTGAAGATCAGGCGCCGTTTCTGCGGCAATCAGGTAGAGCTCAGCTTTTTTGATCAGAGGCTGATAATACCTGAAGGTGGCATCTGTGATATTGGCGTTACTATGCTTTACGAAAACCTTGTAGTTCTTATTGCCTTCCACTCCTGTTTTGAACCAGTATCGTAAACGAAGATCGGTTGATGCAGGATCATACATTGCATCCAGCTTTTCCTGTGTGGGTGTATAGATCATTTCATCATGAACGAGGGGACTGAACATACGGCGGTAATAATCATACAGGCTCCTGTTATCGATCCCAAAAAAGGTCTCTTTACTCAGCAAGGGATCTGAGGCCATTTGCTGTTCAGTTTGCCAGGGGAAGAACGCTTCCTGTTCTGCGATGATCGATTGTGCCGCTGTACCTGCCAGTTCTTTTTTGCCGGCATATAAGAGTACTCTTGCCTGTAAGGTCCTTACAGCATAGTAGTTCATCCGGCGATGGCGGTTAGACAGGTAGTCCATTACTTGTCCATCAGCTGGCATTCCGCTGCGGTCAGCGCCTTTGGTACGGACGGGATCTTTTTCCAGCAGTTTAACAGCTGCATCCAGGTCTTCAAGGATCTTATCGATTGCAGCAGTGGCGGATAAAAGCGGTTGTGCTTCAATGGCAGGCTTTGTTATATAAGGAATAGCGGTATTACCCGGAGAGGCGGCATATACAGGACCGAAGATGCGCAGCATATCAAAATGTAAAAATGCACGGATGGCATAGGCTTCTCCCAACAGGATCTTTTTTTCAACAGGCTCAACCACATTAAAGGAAGGGTTCTCCAGCTTGCTGCAAAAAACATTAGCGCCAAGAATAGTGCGGTACGACTTGCTCCATACCTGCGAAAACAAAGATCTCACCGCAGTCATGTTATAATCCTTGAACAGATTCTGGTGTTCGCCGGCGATGGGATAGAAATACTGTGCAAACTGTTCTGTGCCTCCAATAGTAAGGGTTTTGCCATACAGCATGGAATCAGGCAATGATTGATACAGTCCATTCAATGCAGCTTCCACGCCTTTCTTTGTGGAGAAGGCTTCTTCTTCGAACATATAATCCCTGGGCTGTACATCCAGGAATTTTTTGCAGGAAAAGAACTGGAAAGACAGCAGGCAGCACACCAGTGTTACCCGGATTGTTCTATTGGTAAGATGTAATTTTTTCATTCTCCTGGTTTAGAAAGTGATACTGAGGTTAACCGTCACAGATCGCTGGAAAGGATAATCGATACCCCGTTCCAGTTTGATATTCGACAATTGGAATTGGAAAATATTCGATGTGGTGATACCCATATTGAGTGATCGCATTCCCAGCTTCTTCCGGATGCGGTCTTTCAGACCTTGCGAATATTGGTCAAGCAGATCATAGTTGAAATTGATCCCTTCCACATACAATGTATTTTCTTTTTGCAGGAACCGGGACGACATGCCCAGTGATTGCTGTGTGATACCCAGGAAAGAGGCATCATCACCTGGTTTTTGCCAGCGTACATAAAGAGCCCTGCGGTCCTGGTTGAATTCCATTTTTTCCGGAGTGATATTTTCCACTTTGTTATACAGCGCACTGTTGAACTTCATTTCCTGCAATACATAACGGGTGTATACAGAGAGTGTGAACCTGCGGTACCTCAGGCGCATATTGATATTTCCCTGAGATACCGGTCGGCTGCTGCCCACTACCACTTCATTGTTCTTATCGAACAGATAAGTATAATTGCCATCCTTATCCAGGAATACTTCCATTCCCATTCCTTGTCCGATACCGAGTGAGCGTACAGCATATAAGTCATCCGGACTGGCGCCGTCATAATATCTTTGAGCGTATCCACCTTTGCGGGCAGAATCGTTGAACTTGCTCAGTGCATCACCCAATCCACTGTAAACACTTTTGTAGAATAAGGGAGCATTGATGCCGACAGTGAGTGTCCAGTCTTTTTTATTGATCAAACGGGCATCGAATTGAAAATCGAGACCTGTGGTTGTTAGTTTTCCAATATTTTTTGGAATACCATCCGTAAGCCCCACAGAAAGTGGCAGCGGCATTGTGATGATCATTGGATCGGTGAAATTCCTGAAACCTGCCAGTGTCAGGGAGAGCATATTGTTTAAGAATCTTCCTGAAAGGCTATAACTTAAGCTATATGTTTTAGTCCAGTCGAGATTTGGGTTTCCAAAACTCATCAGCTGAATGGATTCACCAAAATAAGAAGGCGCATTGTTGAGCTTGTAAGTGCTTTTTGAGCCGAAATTTCCTGCGTTCTCATTTCCCGTGAGACCGAAATTAGCGGAGATATTCAAATGATCGATCCAGCGTACATCTTGCATAAAGTTTTCTCTGCCCAGGTTCCAGCCTGCTCCCATCGAGTAGAAAGATTGATAAGGATTGTCAGATCCGAAATTGCTGGCCCCGGATAATTTGTACGAGAGATCGAGGTTGTAACGCATATCGTATGAATAGCTCAAGCTGGCGGTAACGCCTATAGAGTTTTGCCTGGTAGCTGATCCTTGTGGTCTTCCGTCGATACTATATGAATTGGCCAGATAGAGCAGCGGCTCTGCCGTGGTGGCAAATCCTACAGCGGAAATGGATTGAATACTGGTAGCATTTTTTGCAATATCACCCCGCAGGTTCGATGTGAGGATATGCTTACCTCCAATCACTTTGTTATAGGTGAGTGTAAGAAATCCATTATAATTCTCCGATGCGGCGTTGCTTTGTTCATAGCTTCCTTTTTGAAGTGCCTCTACATCATTGAATTGGGTATGAAGGGGAGAAAGGAAGAAATCGGTTTGATCGGATGTTTTTGCATATTGAAATCCACCAGACACCCGCAGAAAAGGAAGCAGGTCCCAATGTAACATCAGGTTATTGGTGATCATATTACTTATGGCAGTGTTCTTATGCGGCAGAAGTGCATTGTACAACGGATTGTTGAACCTGTAACTCATCTTCGCCATAAAATTGTTCTGAACGAAATGCTCCGTATGTTGATCCTCCAGGAATCTGGCTGCATAATTGATCCGGTAATAAGGCGGGATACGTACAAAATTGGTGAAAGAGCCATATGGGCTACCTTCCCGTTTGTCGCCTCTTATGGTAAGATTATTCGAAACAGTGATCTTCCCTTTACGGTAATTCAGATTGGCATACCCCGAGTTGGTATTATTTTCAGAACCTTTCATTACGCCGGTGTTTCCGTTCTTTGACAGTCCCAATGTATAATTGAAAAAGCCATCGCCACCTGTTACAGACAAATGATGGTTCAATGTTCCTGCAGTTTGCAGTGGAACTTTCATCCAGTTTGAATTGACCCCGTCGAGAATGGCATTTTTTCGATAGGCATGTTTTTGTTTGACAAGTAGCAGGTTGGCCTCGTTCTCAAATACACCGAAGGGGCCAGGTGCATCTACTCCTACTGAAGCCAGTTCCTGGAATTTGAGCAATTCTTCCGCTGTCATCATATTGTATCCGCTCAAATCCGGCATCGTTACAGTACCTGTAGCTGTATACGAAATGGTCAGATCGCCACTTGTAGGGCGGATGGTTTCCACCACTACTACGCCATTGGCAGAACGGGAACCATACAGGGCAGTAGAAGCAGCATCCTTCAACAGTGTTACACTGGCGATCCGGTTGATATCAAGACTCATGATGGATTGGAGATTGGTCTCAAATCCATCGAGAATGAACAGTGGTCTGTTGGGGTCATTTTCGTATTGCAATTTCAGTTGCTGGCTGTACTGTCCGGGGGTGGGAGGCGGAGGGGTTCTGCTCCCACGCATTTCTATTTTTGGCAATTGATTGGGATCGGAGCCGAGATTGTTATTGCGAATGATCTTCAGGGAGGGATCGAGCAGGTTCAGCGCTTCCAGAATATTTTGCCGGCTGGCAGTGCGAATTTCCTTACCTGAATATTTTTTGGTGACGCCTGTAAAAGTCTCTTTTCTGCGATCGAACATACCAGTGCTTACCACAACTTCATCCAGGTCTTTCACTTCCTGTTTCATGTAAAATGTAAAAGCAGTGGCAGATGATTTGATGAAACTACCATTGTTGGTGAAAGCCATTTTACCGATAGGAGCATTCAACAATTGAGCACCGGTTAAGGTTAGTGGCAGAAATCCGACTGAGGTGATTACAAGTGTTTCGCCTTCTTTGATACTACTGAGCGTAAACCCGCCATCATTATCAGTAGAACCTTTGATGTTGGATCCTTTCAGCAGGAAGGTGGCGCTGGTAACAGGAACTCCGGCAGAATCCACCACTTTGAATTGCAGTTTTTGAAACAGCAGCAGCTCTTCACCGATGACGGGTGAAGGCAGTGCTTTAATTTTTATGACCACCACTTTATCGATCACGGAATACGTGAGGGGCTGGTGGTTGAAAATAATACTCAATACAGTTTCGATAGTAGCATCGTGAACAGACAGATCTACTTTTTCAGTCTTTTTCAATACATCGCTGCCGTATACGAAATTATACCCCGCCTGCCTGGTGATTTCCCTGAATACCTTTTCAAGGGGGCATTCTTCACGGATAGTGTGATCTGGGAAAATCCTCCTGCGCTGGCGTGCAGGCTCGCAATGGTTAGTAAAATAGCCGTCAATCTCATAACCAGAAATATTTTGGATAATCGCTGTCGTTTGGCTACAGAAAAATTACAGCATGGCACAGGCCTTAAGCCTGTACAAAGCAATTTTAAATGCATAACTTTGATAGGTAGTTTACCTGTTGGGAAAGCAATTGTCCCAACAGTGGTTATCAATAAGCAGTCTTTGCGGTTTGTTTATGAGATCAACATTAACTACTTGCCGGGTTCCGTTCGCTGCGGGATCCGGTTTTTTTTATATGCCAATCTGCGTGCTGGTTATAGCATCATCATTGAATTATATTTTAGTTTGAATAATCAGTAGCCTTGCATTACGATCACCTTCTTTCCATCAACTTTAAACCGGACCTTATCAGTGAGCTCCAGGATTTTCAGCACATTGGAAAGCTGGGTATTCCTGGGGAATGAACCATCGATCTCCTGTGATGCTCCGGACTCGATTTTCACTTCGATATCATACCATCTTGCTACCTGTTTCATGATCGATTCAACGGTAGCATTTTTGAATTGGAACAATCCATTCTTCCAGGCGATCACTTCGCTGGTATTTACATTGTTCGTAACTGTGAAGCTGTTGTTCCTGTGCAGTTGCGACTGCTGGCCGGGGATCAGCACTTTGCCGGCTCCGTTTCTAAGTGATACTTTCACACTACCCTGCAACAGCGTGGTAGCCACGATCGCTTCATCGTCATAAGCATTGAAGTTGAAGGAGGTACCCAGTACTTCTATTTCCTGGTTTCCGCCAATTACTTTGAAAGGTCTGGTGGCATCTTTGGCGATCTCGAAATAAGCTTCCCCTGTTACTTCTACCCTTCTTTCATCCTCACTGAATGTTGAAGGGAACCTGATGGAAGAAGCGGCATTCAACCAAACCGCTGAACCGTCAGGCAGGGTTGCCTGCCATTGACCGCCGCGTGGCGTTGCGAGTTGAACCAGTTGGCCGGCGGATGCAATCTTTTCGCCATCGTTGTAAGTGATATTCCCGGAGATACTGATACCATTCTTGCCGGAATCGAGTTCGATGCGCTGATTGTTATTGATGGTGAGAACAGCACGGTTTGTGCCCGGGGCGATATCATTTTTTGCAATGGCGATCTCTTCCGGACCAGGTGATTGAATGGTTTTGTTGTTGAAATAGTAAATAAATGTACCCGTGGTAAGAATAAGGATGGCTGCAGCATAGCGGAGCCATTTTCGTTTGTAGAGCGGGATAGGTTTAATGGTTGTCTGACGGGCGGAATTTTCTTGCTGAACCTTCACGAGGAGATCGGTTTTCAGCCTTTCGATTACAGAAGGATAGGTAAAACCAGCACTGTGGCGGGCAGTGAGCTGAATTTCCATCAATTCCTCCAGCACCTGCTGGCTTTCGGGTTGATGCATCAGCTCCTGTAAGATGCTCCATTCTTCGGGAGTAATGCTGCCGTCCAGGTAACGTTCGATATAGTATGTAAGCCGGTCTGCTGTCATAGTTATGATTGTATAGTCAGGTATTTTTAAGGGGAGGTGGGGCCGCGACAAAAATATTTTTTAGCGGCTGTGGGAAGCCAGCCAGAAAAGGCTGATTGTAACAATTCCGTATTCCTCTTTGATATAGGTGCGCAGGAAAACCAGGGCTTCGAGGATATGATCTTTGACGGTGCTTTTGGCGATGTTCAATTGCTGCGCGATCTCTTCGTAGGAAAGACCTTCATATCGGCTCATTTTGAAGACCTGTTGTCTTCTGGCGGGCAACAATTCAACGCCGCGGGCAATCGCTTCGGAAAGTTGTTTGTATTCAATGCTGGCGTCAGGGGAATGCAGCCAGCTTTTCAAGTGATCGGCAGGAGGTTCAGTGGCAGCCAGTTTGGATTTGAATGCATTGATAGAGCGATTGCGGGTCATCCGGTAAACGTAGCCGGCAAAATTGCTGATGGAAGGAAGTTCGGCTCTTTGTTTCCAGATACTGAAGAGGATGTCCTGGGTAATTTCTTCTGCGAGACCAGCATCTTTGACGTACATCAGACAGTGGCCGTAGATAACTGAGCCGTAATGGTCAATGATTTCGGTGTAAGCTTTTTCATCGCTTTGGGCAAGACGAATCAGCAGTTCGGGTTCGTTATGGATTTGAGTACGGGGCAATTGCTCAAGAACGGTTGACGTGTAAAGGTGCGGAAAAAATGAATATGATGGAATGTGGATGGAGTAAAGAGGGAAATAGTTAGATGTTTTTCCAACTTGTTACATTGTAGTTGCTTCTGTTTTCGTTCTCATTGCCACCGTAAATGAGTGCTTTCTCTACTATTGCAGGTTGTGCTAATTGCTCAAACCGGTCCATCTCTTTGAACAATGCATTGCTTACAGTTTCCGTAGCCTTTATTTCTGCAATGTCAAATCCATTACTGGTTTTCCGCAAGAGGTCTACTTCATTACCATTGCTATCCTGCCAGAAAAAATAATCATAATGCAGGTATTGGTGATGATTTTTCTTTTGATATTCTGCAATCACCATATTTTCGAATACCTGTCCTTTTGATCTGTTTTCGCTTAGTTCCTCAGGCGTTCTGATTCCGAGCAGATAACTCAATAAGCCTGTATCATAGAAATATAGTTTCGGGGTTTTGATCTGCCGCTTATTGAAGTTTTGGTGATATGGCTGCAGAAGAAAAATTATGTAGCTGCTTTCGAGTAAAGACAGCCATGCTCTGGCAATATGGTTGGTAATGTCACATTCATTGGCTAGTGCGCTTACATTTACTAACTGTCCTGCCCTGCCAGCACATAAATTAACAAATGTCCGGAATACTTTTAAATCCTTAATATTTAGAAGTTCGGTTACATCTTTCTCAATATACGTTTGCAGATAGTTCGAATAAAAAACTACAGGGTCAATTAGCCTGTCAAAGATTGCAGGATAAAATCCTTTTATAGCAGCATGCAGGTAAGTAGTTTCTAAAAGCTGTGCTGATCTCAATTCATTAAAATCCAAAGGCAGCAGTTTGAACAGCGCTACTCTACCTGCTAAGGATTGTGTTATGTTTTTCAACAAATGAAAGTTTTGAGATCCGGAAAGGATGAACTGTCCCATCAGACCTGATTCATCTACTCTCGCCTGTATGTAAGAGAAAAGCGAAGGCACTCTTTGTACTTCATCAAGAATAACAAATTTGTTGTTTTGATTCAGAAAACCAACAGGATCAACAGTTGCAAATTCCCTGGTATTAGGATTTTCAAGAGAAACATACCGGTATTCACTGAACAGGTTTTTCAAGAGGGTTGTTTTGCCAGATTGCCGGGGCCCTGTTATTGCGAGCACCGGAAATTTTGAAATCTGAGCCTTAATAAGGGAGGTTATTTGTCTGTGAATGAAGTTGCTCATAACATGAAATTACAAATTATTCACAAATAGCATAGCCAATATTTACAATTTACATAAACAATATTGAACAAATTGCATAAATAAATGGGAAGCAGGCCTTTAATCAGCTGTCGGATTAAACTATATTTAATTAATAATCAATACTTAAAGAGATATTTTGTAAATCTAAAGTAGAATTTTAGAATATCAAAAACAGTATTTTATATTTGTAAAAGTTTTTATGACCACTATTCCGCGCCAAATTACTTCGGAACTCCAGGCTGCCCTCAAAGTAAGCCCTGTTGTATTCCTGGATGGCCCCAGGCAGTCAGGGAAGAGCACATTAGTACGTCATATTACTCACCCCCCTGTAGTGGACGCTGAAGAAAGCGCTACCTATATCACGTTCGATAGTCCTACTCAGATGGCGGCAGCCGCCGCAGAGCCGCAAGCATTTCTTACCAGTAGAAAGGGGAACCTCATCATTGATGAAGTGCAACTGGTACCCGAAATATTCAGGGCTTTGAAAATTGTGGTGGATGAAATCAGGTTAAAAGATAAGTCGAATGTAAATGGCCGGTTCCTCCTTACAGGGTCTGCTAATATCCTGGCTCTCCCCCAACTATCAGACCCATTGGTAGGGCGAACGTCTGTTCTTACGCTATATCCCTTTTGCACAGCCGAAGCCATTCAAAGCAAATGCGATGGCTTGACCAGATTACTCTCTATGAACTTTGATGCAATGAGCAGTCATGGGTTAAGTTTAATCAAAGCAATCGAACTGGCAACCTTTCCTGAAATTTCTACAAGCAATAGCGGAGAAAGATTCCGCTGGTTCGATGGTTATCTTTCAACTATACTTCAACGTGATGTGCGTCAATTGGCTGAACTTGACAAAATCGCTTTATTACCTACCCTCCTGCGTGTTCTTGCAACAAGAGCAGGCAACCTTCTCAACGACGCTGATATCGCAAGAGACATTGGACTCAATGCGGTGACATCTAAAAATTACAGGAATATACTTAAGATGATGTTCCTCAATTTTGATGTCCAACCCTGGTACAGGAATATCGGAAAACGACTGGTGAAAGCCCCCAAAGGATATCTTACAGACACCATGCTACTCTCACATATGTTGGGCATGGAACTTGAAGACATGCAATTGAACAGACCTGAATTGTTTGGCCATGTACTTGAAAACTATGTAGCTACCGAACTGGTGAAGCAATTATCATTCGGAAATGTCAGAGGGCAACTCCATCACTTCCGCACCAGCGATGGTAAGGAAGTTGATTTTGTAATCGAGAAACAGGACGGCTCTATTTTCGCTATTGAAATAAAGAAATCTGAATCAGTAAGCATCCATGATTTCAAAGGAATACAGTTGCTGGCCGAATCTGCTCCAAAAGATTTTAAAGGAGGGGTTATTTTGTATTCCGGAAAAGAAGCAGTTCCGTTTGGGAAGAATTTATGGGCAGTGCCGTTTCAAGTGCTGTGGCAGTAGGATACGCAGCTTACATCACTATTCTGAAAGCTGAAACATCGTTTTATTGTACAATAAATCTGTCTCTTGAATATTATTAAACGCCCCTGGTTTGCTCCTGCGCTAGTACTGTTCTTCGTAACAGTAATTGCAGCGGAAAACTTCATCCTTCCCTTCACACAGATAACCGAAGTTAAAGAAGCCAATGATTTTGAAATAAGCAGAACCAGCCCTACACGCTCTCATTCAACTCGCTGGCTAATTGCAGCAAGCGGCCGTCGCTACAATGTTTCAGCGCCTCCGTACAACTATCTTTCCAAAGGTGATTCCTTTATTATTTATCGTTCATTAATATTCAAAAAACCGTTAAAGATTAGCTGGTGCGAGCCGGATGGTTGCTATATAATGGCAATGGGCACAATGAATGGCAATTACATTTCTTTAATTGCTCTGGGTGCCTTAGCAATCTGGGCACTGTTGAATTTGTTGGGGATCATAAAGCCTTCACCGGAAAGAAAAGGACATTGGAATACTGTAGCTATTGGAATAAGCGGAGCCCTATTTATTTTCTATTTGTGGTATTAAATCAAGATCATAGGCAAACTGAGCCCTCTATTAGTTTCACCTATGCGCAGCGAAAAACGGGAGCTGGAATAGACACCCCCCTGGGACTCTTGCGGATCGCGGATTTCTTTGGCCCCCTTTTCTCCGGCTAATCACTTTGTCCACTCCTCTTATGGTATAAAAGGAAAGCCCGTTCATCAACGCATCCATAGCTGCTTTGGAAGATGCTGGTATTTTTGCCATAGAATTGGTTTTGCCTGAAATTAATCCATCATCATGTTATTTAATTCTTTAATGCAATGATGATCACTTATCTTATAAAGTGATATCTAAGTAATATACCCCATCCCATAATAGGATCCTACGGCTCCCCAGGCCCATTTTTTGCATCCCATCTCATAAAACCTATAACATGACCACTAAAGAGATCGCCACCAAACTGGCCAATTATTGCCGCGAAGGACAATGGGAACCAGCCCAGAAAGAATTCTACGCCGAAGATGTGATCAGCATCGAACCATATGCTACCGATGATTTCGAAAAAGAAACAAGAGGACTGAAAAACATTCTCGCCAAAGGCGAAAAATTCCAAAACATGGTGGAAGAAATGCACAGCCTTGAAGTAGGCGAACCCATCGTAGCAGAAAACTCCTTCGCATTTGTAATGACGATGGATGTAACGATGAAAGGCAAAGGCAGAATGAAAATGCCGGAACTCTGTGTATATACTTTGCGCGATGGAAAAGTGATCTCAGAACAATTCTTCATGTGATCACTTTTTCATCGCGACAATCAGCTTACTGTTTAAAGAGCTTTCTTATCATTTTATTGCCCTGGTCGGCAACAAGGAACTCGCCGTTTATGCCTAATGCGATCGCTACAGGCAAATTGAATTTCGCCTGAACTCCTTCGCCGTCCTTATGACCTGGCAGTACCATGCCTGCAATTACAGTCGCCACACCGGCAGGGCTCAGTGAGTAAACACTGTGGCGCAACTGATCTGCAACGTAGATATTACCTGCAGCATCGGATGCGATATCGGAAGGATTCGTAAACGGATCATTGGTGAGCCCGTTCACCAGGGTGGTCACCTTACCTGTATTATCGATCTTCCTGATCCTTCTTGCAGTTGGTTCAGCAACGTATATCATGCCGTCAGTTGTTACTTCAATGGCAGCCGGATTATTGAAAGACGCCGCTACCCCCGTCCCATCTGAAGATCCTGCTGTACCGGATCCTGCAATGGTGGTGACCACTCCGGCGGGTGTGATCTTTCGGATCCTGTGATTACCATAATCAGCTACATATACATTCCCATTTGCATCAACGGTAACGCCCTGCGGATTATTGAAAATGGCAGTAGTGCCGTCGCCTGCAAGCGTAGACACATTTCCGTTAGGTTCGATCTTCCTGATACGTTTATTGTTCCTGTCCGATACGTAAAGATTATTGTTGCCATCGATCGCCATGGCAGTAGGATCACTGAACATAGCAATATTTCCAGGTCCATCCTGGAATCCCTGCGAACCTGTTCCGGCCAGAACCGTTACAGCCCCGGTTGAACTGATCTTCTTGATCTGCTGATCGGTTTTGTCTGCTACATACAGGAATCCATCATTGCCGATCACTACTGCTGCAGGTGCAGCCAGATCATTTTCAGATGCAATCACAGGAACAGTATACACCCTCCATACCAGGTCATACACGAAATCTGTTGAAGAAACGCCTGTTTTTGTTCCAACCGTAACGGCGATCTTTCCTGTTCCGGCAGCAACAGGTACTGTCACGTCCAATTCATCAGGAACAGCCTTGGTTACAACCGCATCCTGACCATTGATGGAAACACTGTTCTCACTGAGCATGGAAGAGAAACCGCTTCCCCTGATCTTGATCGTTGCACCGCCTTTTGCATTGGGCGTAAAAGAGTTTATAACGATCTCAGGTTGCTCCTGTGTTATTTTCAACAACAATGGCGTAACCGCCGGACCAGTGCTTTCAAGTTTGATAACAGCCTCGCGGGCGCCTATCCTGTTATTGGGAGCGATGGTGAAAAACAATTTGGTAACACCTGCCTTACCGGTGGAGGCACCTGGCGTGATCCACCAGGAATCAACCGGCATCACTATTTTCCAGGGTACATTCGAAGTAATAGTTACAGAGTCCTGCTGACCTTCAGGCTTTTCTTCTATTTCTGTTTTATTGATCAGCATGGAAGGTGCTGCGCCAAGCTGATTGAATACTACACGACTTGATGATAAGCCTTTGGCATTCAGGATAAGCGTAACCGTGAGTTGCTCCGCTTTTGCATTGGCAGGATAGCTGAACTCAACAGTAGCATTGCCACGACCGCTGGAAGGTTCGATGGTGAGCCAGGAAGGGATACCGCTGAAATCCCAATCCACGTTGGAGGTAATATCAAGGGATGCCGTACCGGCTTCTGCAGTGGCTTCGATGGAGGGTTTGTCTACCTCCAGCACCGGTACAACTTTTTCGTCTTTATTGCAAAAAGGGAAAACTAAACAGATTAAGATGAGCAGGCTCCATTGCTGGAATAAGGTTTTCATATTGATGAATTTCGATCATGAACCAAATCGCATTAATAACGCATGTCGTTCAGCCATGTATATGCGAACGGTTAAAAAATGAAATTTATTGGGCTGGAAGGAAATAAAATGGCTCTGTAATTTACAAAAAGCAGGCACATAAGCAAATCCCGGGATAATTTATTGTATTGTCCCGGATGCACATACGCTTTTTATCATGTATTACAATCTTTCTTTCACCCATCCGAGGGCGATATCCAGTTGCTGTCTGATGGTAAGATGGGAATTGTCCAGTACCAGGGCGTCTTCTGCCTGTCTTAACGGGCTTACTTCCCTGTGGGAGTCTATATAATCGCGCATTTCAAGATTGGCTCTCACCTCTTCAATGGTCACATTGGGATTCTTTTCATAGAGCTCTTTGAAACGGCGCTGAACGCGGATGGCGTTGTCGGCGGTCATGAAAATTTTAAGCTCGGCATCGGGGAAAACAACGGTCCCAATATCGCGGCCATCCATCACGATCCCTTTCTTTCTTCCCATCTCCTGCTGTTGTTTAACGGCATATTCACGCACTTCACGGATGGCTGCTACTTCGCTTACTTTTTCCGCTACTACCAGGTCGCGGATCACATATTCTACGTTCTCGTCGTTGAGGAAAATTTCACTCTGGCCATTCTTGTGATTGGCGTGGAATTGAAGTTTGATATGCCCCAATGCTTCGTGTACCGCTTCGGGGTTTGTCCAGTCAACATGATTGCGGAGAAAGTAAAGAGTGATGGATCGATACATGGCGCCACTGTCGATATACACATATCCCAGTTCTCTCGCCAATTGTTTTGCAAGGGTGCTTTTGCCACAGCTGCTCCAGCCGTCAATGGTGATGATGATCTTCTTGTCCATGTTGCACTGCAAAAATGCAGAAAAAGCGGGAATCCGCAATGAATTGGTCAAGCCGAATGAAAGCAGTTTCAATGGGTCAATTTTCAGGCTTGATGGGAGTGCTATTGCCCCAGATATCAGCAGGGCATCGGGTGATGACGCAACAGGAAGAGAATGGCGCTTCTGTTCATTTTCCAATTCGAAAATGCGGGTGTAAAACTTTTGTACCCATTTCAATTTTTCTATTTCACTTTCCTTGCCATTCATATTCTTCTTGTACAACACCAGCACAAAATGGGCATCAAAGATAGCGGGCAGATCCTGCAGGTTACCAGGAAGGCAGAAAACAAGAAAGCGGTCCAGCAAACTGGCCCGCCTTCTCAATAATGTAGTGGGCGACGACAAAGTGGACTCACTACTGTAAGTCACCTGGTTTTCGGTAAGCATTGGATTTTTAGTAGTGTCCATGCCCATGATCAGGGGGGTGGCATCGCGAAAAATAACCGGGGCCTCATCAAGGAAACAAAACACAAGGACTTATGATTGTTAAACGGGCGTTCTTTTCAAATAGTGTGTCTTAAGCTGATTTTAATCCCCGCGAAAAAAGAAGGCCCCGCCTTTCGACGGAGCCTAAGTGTTTCCTTGTAGTGAAAAACTATATTGAGCTTATGCTTCTGATTTCGATTTGCTGGGTTCCTGGATATTGAACGTGATCTTACTGTTCTCTTTATCCAGGTCAGCGATCATGATATCACCCTGCTTGATATGCATGTTCAGGATCTCTTCCGCGAGAGGATCTTCCAGGTATTTCTGGATGGCCCTGTGCAGCGGACGGGCGCCGAATTGAACATCGTAACCTTTCTCGGCGATGAAGTTCTTCGCTTCTTCTGTGAGCTCCAGCGTAAATCCAAGGGATTGCAAACGCTTGGTAACACCCTTCATCAGGATATCGATGATCTTGAAGATATTCTCTTTGGTGAGAGAGTTGAAGATGATCACATCATCGATACGGTTGAGGAACTCGGGAGAGAAAGTACGTTTCAGCGCTTTCTCGATCACGGCCTTGTTGTTCTCATCGGAAGATTGTGTGCGGGCTGCAGTTGCAAATCCTACACCTTCTCCGAAGTCTTTCAACTGGCGTACACCGATGTTGGATGTCATGATAATGGTAGTGTTCTTGAAGTCCACTTTTCTACCGAGTCCATCAGTAAGCTGACCATCATCCAGCACCTGCAACAGGATATTGTAAATATCGGGGTGTGCTTTTTCGATCTCATCCAGCAGGATCACGGAGTAAGGTTTGCGGCGCACTCTTTCGGTGAGCTGACCACCTTCTTCGTATCCAACATATCCGGGAGGCGCGCCGATCAGGCGGCTCACAGTGAATTTCTCCATGTATTCACTCATATCGATACGCACCAGCGCATCTTCAGAGTCGAACATATAACGGGCGAGTGAACGTGCAAGCTCCGTTTTACCCACACCGGTAGGTCCGAGGAAGATGAAGGTACCGATCGGTTTCTTCGGATCTTTCAGGCCCACACGGTTACGCTGGATGGCTTTTACCACTTTCTCGATGGCTTCGTCCTGACCAACTACCATTCCTTTCATGTCCTCAGACATGCGGCGGAGTTTTTCGCTTTCAGCCTGTACCATCCGCTTAACGGGGATACCGGTCATCATGCTCACCACTTCGGCAATGGCTTCATCGTCTATGGGATAACGTTTGTGTTTGCTTTCTTCCTCCCAGCCTGCTTTCGCTTTTTCCAGTTCTTCCTGGAGGCGTTTTTCAGTATCGCGGAGAGAAGCAGCTTCTTCAAACTTCTGGCTCTTTACAACTTTATTCTTTTCCACTTTTACATCTTCGATCTTCTTCTCGAGATCAAGGATCTCTTTGGGCACATTGATGTTCTTGAGGTGAACGCGGGCTCCTACTTCATCCATCACGTCAATCGCCTTGTCTGGCAGGAGACGGTCTGTAATGTAGCGGTCGCTCAGTTTCACACAAGCCTCGATGGCGTCGTCACTGTAAGTAACGTTGTGGTAGTCTTCGTATTTGGACTTGATATTGTTGAGGATCTGGATGGTTTCATCAACGGAAGGCGGTTCAACCATTACTTTCTGGAAGCGGCGGTCGAGTGCGCCATCTTTTTCGATATACATCCTGTATTCGTCCAGTGTGGAAGCGCCGATGCATTGGAGCTCACCTCTGGCGAGTGCGGGTTTGAAGATATTGGAAGCATCCAGAGAACCGGAAGCGCCGCCGGCGCCCACGATGGTGTGGATCTCATCGATGAAGAGGATCACGTCGCGGTTCTTTTCGAGCTCGTTCATGATCGCTTTCATTCTTTCTTCAAACTGACCACGGTATTTGGTACCTGCCACCAGGGCGGCGAGGTCAAGAGAGATCACACGTTTGTCGAACAGAACGCGTGAAACTTTTCTTTGCACGATACGTAACGCCAATCCTTCCACGATAGCGGTTTTACCAACGCCTGGTTCGCCGATGAGGATGGGGTTATTCTTTTTACGGCGTGAGAGGATCTGAGATACACGTTCGATCTCAGCTTCACGTCCTACAATGGGATCGAGTGATCCGTTCTCTGCAAGTCTTGTGATGTCACGGCCGAAATTATCGAGCACGGGCGTTTTGCTTTTTGCATTGCCTGATGCGCGTGATTTCTGCTGCGAGTATTTTTTCTCTTCATCAAAATCATCCTCACCTTCATCAGCATACTCGCTTCGTACGTCATTGCTCTTCACCACGCCTAATTCATTTCTGAAAAGATCGTAATCCACGTCGAATTGATTTAAAATTTGAGTAGCTATGTTTTCTTTGTTCTTGAGAATCGAGAGCATCAAGTGTTCGGTTTCCACCGTAGGGCTCTTGAGCGCTTTAGCCTCGAGCACGGTTACACGAATTACCTTTTCCGCCTGTTTGGTTAGGGGTAAACTATTTATGTTGGCAATATTCTTTCCGGTTTTGTCCTTCACCGCCATCTCCACTTCCTTTCTGAGCTCATAAAGGTCTACATTGAAGCTCTTCAGAATGCGGACAGCAGTGTTCTCTCCTTCCCGGATCAACCCCAGCAACAAATGTTCGGTACCGATAAAATCGTTCCCCAGCCTTAAAGCCTCCTCCCTGCTAAACGAAATGATCTCTTTCACCTGGGCTGAAAAATTGTTGTCCATTTTTATAATTTGTTGTGTTATACAATAATAACGAATATTTTTGACTTCTGTTCTAGCCGTCTTATTAACGGTTGTTAACAAGTACCAAGTGTGTTATGAAGGTCAAAATTGATACCAAGCAAAAATTCCATGTCATTTACATCACAGAACCAGTTCTTTCTGGCAATATGACAGCGGAATTAAGTGAAAGTCTGCTTCCTTTCCTCCAAATTGACGTTAAAAACGTGATCGTTAATTTGAAAGACATTGAAAACCTGGACGAAGCTGCCGCTGAAACATTGTTAAAGCTTCAACAAACCTTTTACGAGCAACAGGCCAGCTTCGTAATCTGTGAGCTTCAACTGTCTGTAAAGGATCAGCTGGATCAAATGGAACTGCTGGACCTGCTGAACATCACCCCCTCCGAAAGTGAGGCATGGGATATAGTTCAGATGGAGGAAATCGAAAGAGAGTTGCTTGGTGGCGATAATGAGTTCTGACGATTGCCCGCCGCCACCCATTACAACCAAAACGAATGAAGAAATTTGCCGTGATAGTAGCCGGTGGATCCGGCCTGCGTATGGGTACACAGGTACCCAAACAATTCCTGCCATTGCGCGATAAACCTGTGCTCTGGTACACGCTCACCGCCTTCCTGGAAGCATTCGATGATCTCACCATCATCCTGGTTCTCCCGGAATCACATCTCCAGACCGGCCATGAAATCCTCCGCTCCACCTTCGACCCCGATCGCATCTGGATGACCACCGGAGGGGAAACACGTTTCCATTCCGTTAAAAATGGACTCGATCATATCCACCAGCACTCCATCGTATTCGTGCACGACGGCGTCCGCTGCCTCCTCACGCCAGACCTCATCCGCCGCTGCTTCAATATGGCACAGGAACGAGGCAATGCCATCCCCGCCGTTACCGCGGTTGATAGTATCCGCATCGAAACATTCAATGGAAATGCTGCCATAGACCGCAACAAAATAAAAATCATACAAACACCACAAACATTCTACTCAGACCTCATCAAAGCCGCTTTCGAACAGGAATATGATGAAAGCTTCACCGATGAAGCAAGCGTAGTGGAAAAACTGGGAGTGAAAATTCACCTGCTGGAAGGCGAACCTACAAATATCAAGATCACGAGACCTCTGGATATTTTGATAGCAGAGAAGATACTTGAGGAACGCGAAATGGGGATATGAGTTGGGGGCGTGATATTCGCTTTTTTATTAGGCTGGTGTTCGCGAAGGGATATGTCAACGCGGCTGAGAAACGAACCAGCGCTTTTTGTTCGTTGATGGGCTGTGGGCGGGTTGGATGGGACAGGAGGAATTCTATTGGGGTCTTTCGCTTACGTTTCTTAGGCCGCTTGTGCCATATCCCGTTCGCTCAATCACGCTGAGAGAGAGATGGTGGTAAAAGTGCAGCAGTTCCTGTGAAATGAAACTGCGGTCCCCGGACTTTGAGAACTTTGATAAATGATATGGACCTGGAATTGCGTTTTACCAATGTTGCTTTTCAGTGTGCACTTTCCTGAAACAGTTTTTACATTTTTTCTTGATTCAGATTTTCCCTTTGTTGTTTTTAAGATTAAAAGCCCACTTGATTTCGCATTCCTATTTTTTAGCCCCTGCCTTTTCTGCTCCCACTTTTTCAGTTCTTAATTCCATTAATCCATTATGATTATTTTGGAATTTTATTATTCTGTTATTTTGTTATTCTGTTATTCTGTTATCGTTCATTTTTGAGTATTGCATTTTTTACTTTTCCAGGCGTTGATGTTTTGAATTTAGAATAGCTGTTTCCTTTTCTACTTTCTATTTTCTTCATTGTAATTGTAAAACATCAGGCTCCATTCTTAACCGGGCTTATATCCTCAGCTTCATTTCATCCATCCTCACAGCACCATTTATCCGGAACACTTCCCCCACCCCTGCTAAATTTCATCAGCCACTCATAACTTTAATACAGCACTGATGCACTCTCAACCTCATGCCGGCGAGGGTTCTGAAAAAACTGGCCTTGCAAACGTAAGCGAAGAAGATCAATGGAATTACCATCGCCCATCCAACCAGCAATAGCCCAACATACAAACCTATGCGCCGGTACGTTTCACAGCCAGCGTTTCAGAATCCCGAGAAGGCACCTGCCGGTACGTTTCACAGCCAGCGTTTCAAAATCCCGAGAAGGCGAAAGCGGTTAATGCGGAGAGACGGATAAATTTCCAGACTGGCGCCGAAACTGCTGTAAAAGAAAGCCAGGTTACGGATATCTGAACCTTCAAAGTCCAGCGTAAGCTCCTCTCCGGCATGCTGATGAATGAAACGATCGATGAGAAAATGAGATGCACCGCTGGTACGGCCATTGGGATGATTGCCCACAAGGATATAACAGGCACGATTGTTCGAAAATACGTAGGCACAACTGGCAAGCAGCTGATCATTGACATCAAACACTCCACAGGCAATGGCTTTGCCCTGCTGATGCAATTGATTGAAGAGCGATTCAAAGTTTTCATAATCGCGGTCGCTGAGATTGGAAATCCCCTGCATCTGGGATTTGGAAAGACTTAGTACCTCGGAAATGGGAATGTCCGTTGCATAACGATTGTTGAGTTGTTGCGCCTTTTTGATATTGCGCCGGATATTTTCCCGGTAGGCAGATTGAAGTGACTCATAGGGAGCCCTGAGATCCAGGACGTAGTTGTTACGAAGGGATATGCTGGTGTTTTTTTGAGGGCCGACATTGGCATGGGCATTGGCCTGGTTGAGCTCGATCTCGATCAGGCGAAACCTTTTGGGAATGGCAGACAGAAAAGCTTCGATCAGTGAAGGCGTGAGATGTTTCCCGAATACACCCAATTGAGCGGTGAAAGGTGGCTGGTACAGGTAAGCGATCCCGTATTTACTGTTCCAGGTGAGTGGCATCACCGCTTCGTAATCGCCGAGGACCAGGGCACTCCAGTGCTTGCACATATGGTCCAGGTAAATGCTGTACGCATAGGGAAGTCCGTTATCAGCCTTTTGGATGACAGCATCCCAGCGCTGAATATCCAGTTCTTGCCGGGTCAGGTATTGTATGGCGGGAAGGGACTGCATGCTCAACTATACCTAGAACGAATAATAGTTTTTGGTCATCCTGCGCAGATTCAGCCTGTGGATATCGATGCTGAAAGAGATCTTCTTCAGGAACTTGTTTTCTTCGGGAACCGTTTTGAGATTGTCGCGGAACTCTTTGCTGTATACTACGGGGATATAGATATTGATCAGTTCGCGGTACAGTACCAGCTGTACTCCGCCCACATAGAGAAATCGACTGGTATAGGCATCTTTCTTCCAGGCTTCGGCATAGGTACCCACGTCCAGGAACAAACGAACAGGTAGTTCAATAGGGAACATTTTCGTCGGCAGCGTAGTGTTGAAGTTCATGGATGCAATCCAGTTATCGGATCTTCCCTGAAGGTCCTGGAACAGATCGGTGCGCAGTTTGAGGCCGCCATCGCGGATCATGATCTGCTGATTGCCGATGCCCTCCTGTTCATTGCGACCAATGAAATAGTTGCTGTAGGTATAATCTTCGTAACCACGTACAGCCGTAAGCTTGGGCTGGTACCTGATGGTTCGGAATTCTTTCTCGAGAGTATGACCTCCAATGTATCCGAACTTTGCTGCAAAGGCGCGCACCTGCAAACCACCGCCGGAACTGTAATTGAGAAAATAATTACCAGTGACGGATGCGCGATAGAAACCATCACCCTGCTGGATCTGTAATTGCGCATCGTAGGGATACAGGGTCCGGTAATTGGTAACGTTCCAGGTCAGTTGATTGATATAGCTGGTTTTCGTTTCAGCTTTATAGGGATGATAGAGCGAATCCTTGCTGCTCATGGCATAATTGAAGCCGCGCTCACCGATGATGAAGGTCTTCCATTCGATCCAGTGCTCGATAGGATTGCGGGCCGTTTTGTTACCGAAAGTAATGCGCAGTTGCGGCGTGAAACGGTAATAGCCGCCAAACAGTTTATTGTTGTTGCTGTCAACTCCTTCCATCGTGGAAAAACGTGCAGCGCCAACACCGATATCGATCTTCCTGATTTTCCTGTCGGGCAGAAAGGTATAACCGATCCTTCCCACTCCATTCACCTGCTTACTGCCGAATGCATAGAGCGGTGCAAATACATAACGGAATTTTTGAAAAGGCGGATTGTAATTATG
This sequence comes from Pseudobacter ginsenosidimutans, assembly GCF_007970185.1. Lineage (NCBI taxonomy): Bacteria > Pseudomonadati > Bacteroidota > Chitinophagia > Chitinophagales > Chitinophagaceae > Pseudobacter > Pseudobacter ginsenosidimutans. The sequence goes on from NZ_CP042431.1 coordinate 7,637,058, forward strand.
AATGAGCAGACCTGCCATGAACTTATCATAACTGTTATAACCCAGCGCAGGGAAGAAGTTGATGTAATTCACCTTGTCATTGTCCTTGAAATTGAACATGAAAGTGGGTTTGAATTTCTTTCTGCCGGAATACGGCGATATGTCCCCCTTGCGGTCCAGCTCATTGAAGAAATTATCCAGGTTGCGGCCGGATGTCTCTTCCATTATTTTACGAAAGTCCTCAGGCGAAGGATGCCTGAACTGCCATTGTTTGTAATACTCCTGCATGCAGCTATCGAACAGGCGGGTACCGAGTGTTTTCTGCAGCTCCTGCATCCAGAGACCTGTTTTCATGTAGGCCACTACGGCATAGTTGAGTGGCGTGAAGTCTGCACCTTTGGTGGTAATGGGCTGGTCCAGCTTGTCCTTTGTAACAACAGACACGAAGAGGCGGGGATCATCTTCCGGAATGCGGCGTGTCATCCAGTTTCCACCGGAATCATTATTGAGTTCACCAAAGCGGATATCGTAATAGGTATTGATGCCTTCGTCCATCCAGGGATTATCCCTTTCATTGGTGCCGATAACGCCGTAGAACCAGTTATGTCCAACTTCGTGACCGATAAGTTTTTCCAGGTCCGAAGCAGTGCTCACCGGAGAGATACTTGTAATGGTGGGATACTCCATACCACCACTGAAACCCATGGGAGTTTCGGCAACACTTACCACATCATAGGGATATTCACCGATCACTTCAGAACGCCAGCGGACCGCTTCTTTCAGCATAGGCAGTCCTCTTTTCCATAATTCACTTTTGGAAGGCAGGCGGAATACATTGGCTGTGACCATGCGGCCGGAAGCCAGCTGTATTGTATCGGAATCGAGGACGAAGTCAGGATTGGCGAACCAGGCAAAATCGTGTATGCGGTCCTGTTTGAACTGCAAAGTGCGCGTTGGAACAGGTGCATTGGCCTTCGCAGGAAGATCAGGCGGAGGATCGTTGGTGATGGTGAGCGCCGCTTTTTTGTTCTTGTTCTTATTGAATGAGGAAGATGCTGGTTTCTTCACCGGTTTCTTCTCCATCAGGAAAGGGTGTTTCTTCTTTTCCACTTTTTTCGGTGCCGGAGCTGAACCGGCCGGAGGAAGATATGATCCCATCACAAGATTGCCGGTGGCGGCAACTGCATAGTATTCGGGAACAGTGATGCGAACATCGTAACTGCCGAACTCACTGTAGAATTCTCCCTGGTCGAGATAAGGCATGGGATGCCAGCCCTGTTTGTCGTACACTGCAGGTTTGGGATACCATTGTGCAATCTGGTAGGCATGATCTTTCCAGCCGCTCCTGCTGAAAACGCCGGGCAGCTTCACATGGAATGGCGTGGTGATCAGTGTCTGAGCGCCGGGCGCCAATGGCTGAGGCAACCACACTTTCACCACATCGATAAATTGCGGATGGTCTTCCGTTCTGATACGGGCATTGTTCACGCGGAAATCAAGCCGGTTGATATACCCACGTTTTTCCATATCCGAAAAATAGAAATCAGTACGGCCGTTCTCCAGCAACTGATCGGAGAAAGCGGTGCGATCGTTCTTATAGGCATTGGGCCATACATGGAACCAAATGAAATGAAGTGTATCGGGAGAATGATTGATGTACTGCATTTTGAGCATGCCATCGAGCGTATGTTCCTTATCATTCAGACTAACGTCGATGGTATAGTGAACTTCCTGTTGCCAGTAGTTGGATTGCGCGTAGAGTGAGGATTGAAGCAGTAAGCACCAGCCAATGAGTAGTAGAAGTCTGTGCACGAACGTACCTTTTATCAAAAATAAGGGATTACAAAGGAGATACAAAGCAAATCACTTGCCCTTGCCCAGAAAGAGGATGCGCAGGGTATGGAGCATGATCTTGAGATCGATGGCCAGCGAAACATTTTCGATATATGTCAAATCATATTTCATTCTCACCACCATTTCTTCAACGGAGCTGGCATAACCGAATTGTACCATTCCCCAGGAAGTGAGGCCTGGTTTCACTTTCAGCAGGTAATTATAATAAGGCGTTTGTTGCTGGATCTGGCGGATATAATACTCTCTTTCAGGACGTGGTCCTACCAGGCTCATATCGCCTTTGAGGATATTCCATAATTGTGGCAATTCATCTACACGCCACTTGCGCATGATCCTGCCCCAGGAAGTGATCCTTGGATCATTGGTATCGGACAATTGCGGTCCATTGGCTTCTGCATGATGGAACATGCTCCTGAACTTGAAAATATGGAATCTCCTTCCTCTGTACCCTACCCGTTCCTGTGAGTAGATAACCGGCCCGGCCGAAGAGAGCTTCACCCTGATGGCTACATAGGCCAGGAAGGGGCTCAGGAAAATGAGTCCGGAAATCGCCACCACTACATCCACCACGCGTTTGATATTCTGTTGCCATTCCGGCATCAGGTCTGTACGTATATCGGAAAGCAGGGCGCCGGTAATATTGCTGGTGCGTACACTGCCGGAAAGGATATCGAGCGTATCAGGAACGATCTTCACCTCCACATCTTTTTCGCTCAGCACTTCCACTATATGGTTGATCTGTTGTTTTTCATTCTTGTCAACCGCAATTACTACCAGTTTGATGCCGCGCTGATCTATCACCTCACTCATATCCTTATACGAACCGAACTGTGGCAGGTATTCCCGGATACCGTTGGGCTCCTGCCCTGCCGCCAGGAATCCCTTGTAGTGGAAGCCTGCATTGGCCAAACCTTCGCGTGTTTCCTTGAAGATCCTGGTGGCAACGGAATTGCCACCGATGAGGAGAGTATTGAAATGCACATTCCCGCGCATGAGCTGTTGCTTCACACGGGAAAGGATCATCAGGCGGCCGGTCCAGGTAAACAGTATCTGCACGCCGATATAAGTGGCAAGTGCATTGTAAAAGTAGGTATAGTGATGCTGGGGATCGTTGATCACCAGGGCAAAGAAGATCAGCGTACAACCAATGAGGGAACTGAGTACAGTCAATGCAAACTCGCTCAACCGTGATTTCCGGTAGAGTGACTGGTACGCTCCCAACATTCCCTGGAATACAACCCATCCAATGGGAATGATCATCAATCCCAACCAGAACCTGTCGTTCAGAAAGATCTTGTTGTTGACGATGATATGCTCATTGAGGAAATACCTTCTGGCGAAATAAAAAACTATCCATCCAAGCACAGCTGCAGTATAGTCACTTAGCAGGTACCAGGCACTGTGAATGGTTTTTTCTGATCCATTAAAAGGTTTAGGCAACAATACTGTTGTTTTTAATTTTCTGAAGTATTTGATGCGCTACGTCCATTGCTCTGTAACCATCTACTTCAGACACACGTGTAGGTGTATTTTCCGCGATGGCATCGCGGAAAGCTTCGAGCTCTTTTTTTATCGCATTAACTTCAGGTACTTGTGGGTTGATCACCGCAATGGTGCGTTTCCCGTGTGGTGTATCCAGGTCGAACGAGAAAGCATCCACATCCAGCGGGCTCTTGAGTTTGATCACTTCGGATTTCTTGTTAAGGAAGTCAACGCCAATATACGCATCTTTTTGGAACAAACGCATTTTACGCATCTTCTTCATGGAGATCCTGCTGGAAGTGAGGTTGGCCACACATCCGTTATTGAACTCGATCCTCACGTTGGCTATATCGGGCGTATCCGTCATAACGGCCACGCCGCTGGCGGAAATCATTTTCACTTCACTCTTCACGAGATTGAGGATAATATCGATATCGTGGATCATCAGGTCGAGTATCACGCTCACTTCCGTGCCGCGGGGATTGAATTCCGCCAGACGATGCACTTCGATGAACATGGGCTGCAGGTCGAGGCCGGACAGGGAGAGGAAAGCAGGATTGAACCTTTCAACATGACCAACCTGGAACTTGATATTGGATTCTTTCACCAGTTTCACCAGTTCACGCGCTTCATCCATGGTATTGGCCAGGGGTTTCTCCACAAATACATGCTTGCCTTTCCGGATGGCTTTTCTGCAGAGGTCGAAATGGTAAGTGGTGGGCGCTACAATGTCTACGGCATCCACGGCATCCATCAGCAATTCGGGATCCAGGAACCTGGGGAGTTGATATTTTTCCGTTATTTGTTGTGCTGCATCATCTGAAGGGTCAAAAAAGCCTACCAGTTCTACATCCTTCATCTCCTTCCAGTTATTCAGATGGAACTTACCCAGATGGCCTACACCGAAAACGCCTACCTTTAGCATAATAAAAAATTAATTGTCAAAGATAAACGCTGTGGCCGTTTACATAACGGTTTTTTATTACCACGCAGTATGCGGATGTGAATAACTCAGCACATGATGCCGGATCAGCGCACCAACTTTGAACGGGAAATATAAGCGGATGTGGGGTGATAGATAAACAGCACTGTTCCATCTTTGATCTCGTCTATCAGGGGACGGCTGATATCTGTAGGCACTGCCGGACAACCCTGGCTTCTTCCAATATAACCCTTGCTGTTGATCCATGAATCCGAAACATAGTCGGCTCCATGCACTACAATGGCCCTGCGGAAAGCAGCATCGTTGATCCCTTTTTCCATTCCCTGCAATTTCAGGGAATAGCCATTGCTGCCGCGATAGGTTTGACCGGTTACGTAGAAACCCAAACTGCTGGCATTGCTCCTGGGCTTGTTGGAGAATACATTGGCGGACTCTTTTCCGGAGCGGTTGCCATGGGCCACCAGGCTATGGAAAAGTACCTGATAATTATTGAGGTCGATCACAAACAGGCGTTTTTCGCTGCTTGGCCTGGAGAAATCTGCTATTGAGAGGATATTATCGCGAATGAGGCCGGTCTTTTTCAGTTTTTCCATTCCATTAAGAGCCATCTGGAAAACCGTACGGCTCAGCCCCTGCTCTTCGAGATGAAGGCTATCATATACCTCCATTTTGGAAAGAGACCAGGCAATGGCATGATACTCGATACTTCCAATGGGGCTGGGAGCAAAGAAAATCTTTTTAGACAAAGGGGTTGATGCAATTCCATCTGTTGTAAAAGGTACGAATGACCAATGTAATACAATCAGAACGCCCAACACTGTGGCCCTAACCAATGTGGCCAGCCTTAACTTCTTCCTTGGTTTTTGCATGGACTCATTCCATTTTTTTAGGGTAAAAAATCATGCGTGCTACTTCCGCATATTTTTCTATCAACGGGATACCTGAAATAAAATTGCCCTGGGAATAAGCAGGGCAATCCTGGATTTTTACTAATTGAACCGTGGCAAATGTACGGTATTTTGAAAAAAATGCAGCCTTGTGGCATTTTAAATGCAGTCCGGATCAGGTTTTTAACATATCAATACAATAATCAATTCGTAGAAAAATGGAAACCTGCCAGTTCTTATAAATTTTCTCCGATCAAAGTATACAAAATATTACGATAATGTTCACTGCAGGGCAGTTCGGTTTCACCCAGGAACACAGTTTTCCTGCTGACAGTGTCCAGTTTACGGAGCGATACGATATAGGATCGGTGAATGCGGATAAAGGTAGTTGAAGGCAGACGGCTCTCGAAGTACTTCAGGCTTTGTAAAGTTACGATGGGCTTTCTGCTACCGGAAAGATGGATACGCGTGTAATCTTTCAGTCCCTCGAGATAGATAATGTCCTCGTAAAAGATCTTCTGGATCTTGTGAGAAGTTTTGATAAAAATGAAATCTTCATTGCTGGCCACCTGACGGTTGTTCTTGCGGAAGCTGATGTATTCGTAGGCTTTGCTCACTGCGCCAACGAATCTGTCGAATGGCACCGGTTTCAACAGGTAATCGATAGCATCCAGTTCAAATCCCTCCACGGCAAATTCATTGTAGGCCGTAACAAAGATCACCGACGGTTTCCTGGGAAGTGTTTTGAGGAACTGGATCCCTGAAAGATCCGGCATCCTGATATCCAGGAAAATGAGATCGATCTCTTCCTTGTCGAAATACGGTCTTGCTGCCATCGGGCCCTCACATCTGGCCACCAGCCTGAGATAGGGGATCTTCTGAATAAAGTCTTCCATCAGGTCCAGAGCCCAGGGTTCATCATCGATGATGAGGCAATTAATTTTCATGGTCCAACTCGATTTTGAGGTTAACAATGTAGAGGGATTTATTGTCTACCACATCCAGCAGGTACCTGCCGGGATATAAAACATCCAGCCTTCTTTTTGCATTGATCAGTCCTACCCCTTCATGCCCCGTCTGGCGTGTAGAGGTAATGGCATTGGAAACTGTGAGCAGCAGGTTATTGCCGATCACGTCTATATTGATCCTGATCTCGGAAGGAATGGTATAACTCACACCATGTTTAAATGCATTTTCGATATAGGTGATAAGGAGCAATGGCGCGATCAGCAGGTTATCTGTATTGCCGGTCACATTGTATCTGACTGTAACGTTTTTGGATAATCGAAGTTTTTGAAGATCGATATAATTGCTGATATATTCAAGGTCATTTCTCAGTGTGATCTTTTCGGTACTTGTATCGTACAGCACATAACGCATGATCTGACTGAACTTCAGGATGGAGTATTCCGTTTGTTCTGATTTGAGATGCGCCTGTGAATAAATGCTGTTAAGGGTATTGAAAAGGAAATGCGGGTTGATCTGGAGTTTCAGGAAGCTGAGCTCCGCATTCAGTCTTTCCGTTTCCAGGACCTTCTTTTGTTTTTCACTGATGAGCAATGAATTGGCCAGTTTGATGAATCCACTGATCAGCAGAATGATAATGGCGGAAGTGAGTGTATCCATCAGCAACATGGGCAAAGCCATCAATGGGATTTCAGATCCAAACAATTTCATCACCGGGATATCTCCTGCAATGGCCAGGGTGCGTCCCATCGGCATGGCAGGAAGCGCGCCCTGGGAAAAACTCCGTTCAACAAAACGCTCACGGCTTTGCTCACCCGAAGGCACCATACGTGTGGTCAGCACTACCACAGTATCTTTTTCGTGATCTGAAGATTTCCTGTATTCGATATTCTCCACAAAACTTCCATCAGGCCCTACCCTTCTGATCATGGTGGTATCCTTGTTCACAGTAACTGACCCAACCATCGGCGCCAGCTGCATTTTACCAACGGGTGAAAGGCGATGAAAGAAACGATTGGGTCCTGTTCTGATCACCATACCGGCCTGTTTCCGGAATTTGTATTGAATGAAAGATTCCACTACCAGTTGCTGCAGGCAGATCACCAGCAAACAACCAAGTATGGTAAGGAAATATTTTCCGTATTGCTTTTTCTGAAAGAATCTTGGAATGAGAAAGTAATAGTGGAAATAGAATAGAAGAATAAGGAACACCTTGTTGACCACTTCCCTGTACAGGAAAAAAGTATCGAGTATCTCAATTCGGTAGATCAGCAAAGGCAGGGTGAGGAAGAGTCCCCATCCCAGGATATGCAATGAAATGATAAGCAGACGGTGCACCACCGTTTTAGCAGGCTTGAATCCTAACACGTAGGCAAAAACATCCAGCGCACTGTCTTTTCTCATTGTTGAATTGAGCCGCCAAATTAGTGAGGCGCTGCATGCAAAACATTGCAACGCCTCGCTAACCGGCTAATTTATCTTAACTATAACAAATGCGGTTTAATAGTTGTCGTTATCATCCTGCTCATCAAATGGCTTGAACTCGAACATATTGTCGAAGATCTCGGAGCCGCTGCGACCGGTGAGGAGAAAGCCTCTGTCTTTCAGCGTGAATCCGACAGCGCCTTCGCGGGCAGTGCCTTCGAAAGATGTTTTCTTTGTCCAGAGGTCATTGGTGGCATCATATTCCCAGGTATCGGAGATCAATGATCCGGCGCGGCCTGTAGCCAGGTACACTTTGGTTCCTATAGTGAATGCCACTGCACCGTAACGGGCGATATTGGCATAATCATCATCATAACTTTCATCGCTAACATTGGTGAGTTTACGGAGATCAGTCCAGGCGCCCTGTCCGCTGTTACCGGTAGGATCGAACGACTGAAGATCATTCAACGCTTCGCCATTGTTGTTGCCACTGCATACATAGGCTTTGCCATTTATGACGAAAGCCACAGCCTGTGAACGTTTACGTCCGCGGATACTGGCTTTTTCCGTCCAGGTTTTGCCGGAAGGATTGAATTCCCAGCAATCTGACATTGCGCTCGTATTATAACCGGTAGCGATATAACCTTTATCATTAAGCGTAAATGCCACTGCATTGCGACGGGGATCACCGGGGAAAGGATCGAGCTCTGTCCATTTGTCGAGCGCCGGATCATATTCCCAGAAATCGTTCAGCAATTTATTGGCGGGGCCATTGAATCCGCAGGCCACATATGCTTTGCCACCGGCAGTGAAAGCAACGGCCCCGCGGCGCATTTCGCCGGGGAAGTCGGCTACAGGCTCCCAGTAGCCGAAGTCGAGGTCAAGCCGGTAAAACTTATTGCTGTACTGTCCGTTCGTTGCAAAAAGCCCTGTTCCCACATATGCTTTGTTGCCTATCACAAATGAAACCGCTTCACTCCTGGGGTCACCCCTGAAATCTTCGCTGCGCACCCAGTTACCGACCAGGTCGGAATCATCGTCGGAGCTGTTTTTAGAGCAGGCAGATAGCATGAACAGAGAAGAAAGAATGATCAGGAAAACCGGATGTTTCATTTGAGTAAATTTTGCACAAAGTATCTGGGGGTTACGCAAACAATATGATAAAATAGATGGAGGGTGGAATGAAATCGACTAAAAGGGTGATTTTGTCTTTATGGGCGGGGGCAAAGAAGGGGTGGGTTTGGACGGGCTGTGAAACAAACCAACGCTTTTTTTATTTATTGGGCGGTGGTAGGTGGGATGGGCGGTGGAGCTGAGCTGTACTGTGGAGCTTTTGTTTCGAAGGCCCGCACAAACCCACCCACTTCTTTGCATGGCACACTGAGAAAGCAAAAGATAAAATCCCCTTTTGTGATTTCATTCTTGAGTGGAGAGAGGGGTACGGGTGCGTCAGCGAGATGAATAGAAATAGACAAGCAATATGAGGGGCGGGTGTGAATTCGGAGATAGAAAATGGAATTCTGCCGATTTTATTGCAGGGCTGATATATAATAACAAAATGCACCAAATAGTGGCGGATATATTGCGCACAAATGAACAACCCAGGAATGATCACGCATATTTACGCCCCTCGCAATATTTGTTGGCTCATTGTTTTTTGTTGTATCGGTTTTGTGGCTTGTCAGAAAAAAGAAATACAGTTTGGCACCGGAATGCAGGATAGCTTTACAAGGCTCATTACAGTAGATACTTTTACCCCTTTTCTTTCTACTGTAGTGCTGGACTCATTCCCTACCTCAGGAACCAATGTGCTGTTCGTAGGCAGAACGGAAGACCCGGTAATGGGACCTACCATCGCGCAAACCTTCTTCCAGCTTGGATTACCGGCCGCTGCCCAAAATGCGGAAATCCCGGATGATGCGGTATATGATTCACTGGTGCTTGTGCTGAAACCGAATAATTCCTGGTACGGCGATACTTCAAAACCAATTTCTTTCACCGCCTATGAAATGGCAGAACAGACAGACTATACCTATTCCAGCAGGATCTGGAATACCAGCAGCTTTGGATGGCTGCCATCAGCTCTTGCTTCGGTGAACCGGTCGCTCAGCCCGGCAAGGGATTCACTGGAGCTGAAGATCAGGAATGATAAAGGATCGGAAATGTTCCAGAAGATCCGGGATAAAGATGTCGCCTTCCAGGATGTGGATTCCTGGCTCAGCTATTTCAAGGGCATCACCATCAAAACCAATGCAGGCGATAACGGTGCCGTGTATGCGTTTAAAACAGACAGCGCTACTGTTATGCGGATTCACTATCATACCACATGGCCTTATTTCGAAAAACATACTATCGACTTCTACCTCACCCGCAATGAATACCAGTTCAACCAGATCCTCATCAACAGGACCGGCACCCCGCTGGAGAAAAAGAACGACGGACAGGAAGAATACTTTCCGGATGAAACACATCCTTATGCATTTTCTCAAACAGGCACAGGCGTAATGCTTAAAATAAAATTCCCCAGCCTCCAGGACATCAAAACCCTCGGCAAGACCATTAAATTATTGCAGGCAGTTCTGGTGCTGAAACCTGTTGAAGGTAGTTTCGAACAGTACACTTTTCCACTTTGTTCCAGCCTCTACATGGTACAGACCAATGCCACCAATATCATCGGAGACCAGATGACCGATATAACGGGACAGAACCCACTTTCAGCCGTACCTTATATCGATGATGCATACAGACTGAACACCAATTACAGTTTTGATATCACACATTATATCTCCTACCTGCTCACAATGAACAACAGCGCGGAAATGGGCATGTTTGCGCTGGAAGAAAGTCCAGGTTCCGCCACACGCCTCAACCGGGCAGTGATCGGTAACAGGCTGAACCAGCAATACACCTCCCAACTCAAACTCACGCTTTTGACCACTACCGAATAAACTGATTATGCAATACAGAATTATTGTACTCACTATATTTTCCCTTGCAGTTGTTTCAACACAGGCACAAAGCATCAACTCCCCCTATTCCACTTATGGTATCGGGGATATCGAGCACAGGTATTATGATAAAACAGCAGGTATCGCCAATGCAGGCACCGCCCTCATGAGCAATCCTTTCCACCTGCTCAATAAGAACCCTGCTTCCATGGCCGGACTGGAAAGAAGCGTATTACTGGGCAATGCCACTTTTGTTGGCAAAACAGTGAGCTATGCCGGCAATTCCATTACAAGCGATAACAATACAGGCAGGGATATCTTCATTAAGAATTTTTCTGTTGCCATCAAACTGAACAAATTCTGGACTTCAGGTGTCAGTCTCATGCCCTACAGCTATGTGAATTATTCCTATCGTTCCAAACTCAATATTGAAGGCTCAACGGAAACCTATGATGCATTGTATGAAGGTGATGGCGGCGTTTACAACGTTAGCTGGAACAATGCTTTCAATGCAGGTAAACATCTGGCGCTGGGCGTTCGTACATCCCTGCTCACCGGATCCGTGAACCAAACCGAATCATTGCAGACCGCATATGCAGAGGATCCCATCGAAACAAAAAGAAAAGATTATTACAACAAATTCAGGTTCGAATATGGCGCCATTTACTCCGGGAAACTGGGTAAGAACTGGCAATATGCACTGGGTGGCAAGTTCTCCGCCAAAACAGATCTGGACAGGGAAAAAAGTGTAACTATACAACAAGGCAATACTATCATTCGCAACGAGGAAGTGATTGCCAATGATCATTTCACATTGCCCATGACCTTTGATCTCGGACTGGCGGTCACCAGTAAAGGCCGCACCACCTTTACCGTGGATTACAGCTACCAGGACTGGGCGGCTAACCGTGTACGTGGGTCCAACTGGAGCACCATCAATTCCTACAGGATCGCAGGCGGTGTACAGATGTCCAATATAGTGGAACAATGGAATATGAAATTCGAGAAAAGTTATATGCAGGTTGGTGGATATTTCAACAGGAGTTATCTGCGCGTGAATAATACACCTATCGATGAAGTGGGCGCCACCATTGGATATGGCGGTTATCTGAGTGGCAAGATGAGTTATGGACTGGCGCTGGAAGCAGGTCGCAGAGGCACCATCGCCAATAACCTGATCAAAGAAACTTTTGTACAACTGAGCTTCCGGTTTTCATTCCGGGAATTTTTGTACAGTAAGGGAAGAAAGTATGATTGATTTGATATAGCAGGATGTTGTCTCCCTGTGAAATCAAAAACCCCGTATTGCTACGGGGTTTTGTTCATTATTACATGATTCGTTTATTGTGCAACCACTGCTTTCGCTTCGATGGCGCTGATGGCTTTGATGGTCTTGATCACAGAGTCCGGTGTAACGGAGATACTATCGATCCCCCTTTCCACCAGGAACTGTGCAAAATCAGGGAAGTCTGAAGGTCCCTGTCCGCAGATGCCCACTTTTACTTTACATTCTTTGGCAGTGTCTATGAGCATGCTGATCATCCTTTTCACAGCATCATTGCGTTCGTCGTAGAGATGTGCTACGAGTGCGGAATCACGGTCGAGGCCCAGCGTGAGCTGGGTGAGGTCGTTGGAGCCGATGGAGAAGCCATCGATATGCTGCGCAAATTCTCTCGCCATAAGGATATTGGAAGGAAGCTCTGCCATGAGGTAGATCTCCAGTCCATCCTTACCCTGTACCAGTCCGAATTCCTTCATCGTTTCCTTCACTTTCAGCAGCTCCGATACAGTTCTGCAGAAAGGTATCATCACTACCACATTGGAGAGGCCCATTTCCTCACGAACGCGCTGGATAGCTTTACATTCCAGTCCGAATGCGGGTTTGTAGCTCTCGGAATAGTAGCGGGAAGCGCCACGCCATCCGATCATCGGGTTCTCCTCATGCGGTTCGAAATATTTACCGCCGAGCAGATTGAAGTATTCATTGCTCTTGAAGTCGGAGAAACGAACGATCACTTTATTGGGATAGAAAGCCGAAGCGATCTTGGCGATACCATAAGAAAGTTTCCTGATGAAGAACTCTTCTTCATTGGCGTATCCTTTGGTGAGTTTTTCGATGGTGCGTGTGAGCTCGGGATCATTCAACTCTTTATGCTGCAACAATGCCAGCGGGTGAACGCCGATATAATTGTTGATGATGAACTCTTCGCGCGCCAGTCCTACCCCACGGTTGGGGATATGCGAAAAACGGAATGCCAGTGCTGGCGATGCCACGTTCAGCATGAGCGCTGTATCGGTTTGCGGGAGATCGTCGAGGGAAGTTTCGTTGACTTCATAATCGAGTATTCCGCTATACACGAAACCTTCATCGCCTTCCGCGCAGGAGATGGTGATAGCCTGACCTTCCTGGAGGATCTCTGTGGCATTGCCACAACCTACGATGGCCGGAACGCCCATCTCGCGCGCCACGATGGCGGCGTGACAAGTCCTTCCACCCTTATTGGTAACGATGGCAGATGCTTTCTTCATGATCGGCTCCCAGTCCGGGTCCGTCATGTCGGTTACCAGTACATCGCCTTCCTTGAATTCATGTCCTTCTTCCACGCGTTTGTCGAGGGAGAACATGATGCTGACCTTGCCGGCGCCGATCTTATCACCAACGGCAATTCCTTTCACGATGGGTTTGGCGTCTTCAGGCTTGTTCTTCATCACATACTCTGTGATGGTATTGTGTTGCTTGCGCGAGTGAATGGTTTCCGGGCGGGCCTGCACAATGAAGAGTTCCTGGGAAAGTCCGTCCAGCGCCCATTCCACGTCCATAGGGCACCAGTAGTTCTTGATCTTGCTGTAGTACTGTTCGATGATGGCCACCCATCCGGCAAGCTTCAGGATGTTCTCATCGGAAAGACAAAAACGGTACTGCGCAGAACGTTCTGTTGGGATGATGCGTACGCGCTCATCAGGATCATCTCCATACACCATCTTCTGGTCCTTTACGCCGAGCTTTTTCTCGATGATGGATTTGTATCCCTTTTCCAGCGTGGGCTTGAACACGATGAATTCATCAGGAGATACGCTGCCCTGCACTACCATTTCACCCAGTCCGTAAGAACCGTTGATCACGATCACATCTTTGAAACCGCTCTCGGTATCGAGTGAGAAAGCAACGCCGGAACTTCCAAGGTCTGAACGGACCATTTTCTGTACGCAGACGGAAAGGCCTACGGAGAAGTGATCGTACTTGAAAGTTTCGCGATAGCTGATGGCGCGGTCCGTGAAGAGTGATGCAAAACAGTTACGAACTGCATCGATGAGCGCGGCTGGTCCGCGTACGTTGAGATAAGTTTCCTGCTGACCTGCAAAGGATGCATCGGGCAGATCTTCAGCGGTGGCGGAAGAACGCACGGCCACGTCTGTACCTTGCTGATCATACTTTGCAGAGAGCGTGTAGTATGCTTCGATGATCTGCTGCCCCAGTTCCGGAGGGAATTTGGAGTTACGCACCAGGTTCCGGACCTGCAAACCTGCACGGCGAAGCGATTCCACGTTGTTGTAATCGATCTCTTTCACCAGCGCCCGGATGGTTGAGTCGAGATTGTTGAATTTGATAAACTCATTGTAGGCGTTCACTGTGATGACAAAACCTCCGGGAATGTTTACACCAAGATTGGTGAGGTTTTGTAGCATCTCGCCCAGGGAAGCATTCTTGCCACCGACCAGGTCGATGTCGTGAATGCCTACCTCATGAAGTAAGAGAATACTGCTGGTTGTTTTCATCTGAAAAAAATGTTGTTGTCTGATGACAGGATCTGTTTGGCAATCCAAAAGTAAGGTAACGATCGTTAGTCTTATGGTGGAACTTATCAATATTTTTTTGAATGCGTCCAGAAGACACGTAACAACCGGTTGCAAAGTGATCCGGACAAGGCAGAGCGGGATTTTCCGCAAACCGGCCATAGAGAAGAATGAACAGGTTATGTAATCGATATAAATAACCCGGAATAGATCGCATATTCATTAACGTTACTAAAGGCCTAAAGGGACATATCTATAATTTTATTACATGATTATTTTTTTTGCTGCCTGATAAGTGTTTCCATCTATCGTTTTGCAATCCACCATTCAACCCCAATGGGCCTTTCCGGCCATCACCTCCTTCCAAACCCGTAATGCTTCTGCACCCTTCAAACCCTTACCAGACATAAGCCGCATCATTCCTGCACTTCCACATCATCCCCATTAATTATACACATCCTGTGATTAAGTTAAATTGGAAAACGCTCCCCCGGATGCTACGTTTGCAGTCAGCTCTTGTACGCAATTTGTACCGGTTCCCGGACCTGCTCGCAGCCTCCGGGAGATTTCAGGGGAACCATGTGTGATTCATGGACTGTTGCGCAACTGTAAGTTTACCGCCCTCAAAAAGCGGACTACAAACAAGTCAGAATACCTGCCGGTATTGATCTGTGCTGAATCCTTCGCATTAAAGGTAAATGCATAACTATGATAGATGCCTGTACTTTATTCCAGGAATGAAGTAGAGGGCATATTATCGCCGTCACTTACCCTCACTGCGATCATTAAAATGTGAATTTAAAAGCGATAGTATGCAACACGAAAACGAAATTCTTTTACAGGAAAACAAAGATCGCTTTGTGATCCTTCCCATCAACTATCCCAGAGTCTGGGAAATGTACAAGAAGCATGAAGCCAGTTTCTGGACAGCTGAAGAGATAGACCTGAGTGGCGACCTGAAAGACTGGGCTGCCCTGAACGACGGAGAGCGTCATTTCATCTCCCACGTATTGGCATTCTTCGCAGCCAGCGATGGCATCGTGAACGAAAACCTGGCCGTTAACTTCATGTCTGAAGTGCAACTCCCCGAAGCACGCTGCTTCTACGGCTTCCAGATCATGATGGAAAATATCCATTCTGAAACTTATGCCCTCCTGATCGATACATATGTAAAAGACCCACAGGAAAAACACCATCTCTTCCACGCCATCGATACAGTACCCGCAGTGAAAAAGAAAGCCGAATGGGCGCTCCGCTGGATCGAGAACGGCTCCTTTGCAGAAAGACTGGTCGCATTCGCCGCCGTTGAAGGCATCTTCTTCTCCGGCTCCTTCTGCTCCATCTTCTGGATGAAAAAACGCGGCCTCATGCCAGGCCTCACTTTCTCCAATGAACTGATCAGTCGCGATGAAGGCCTCCACTGTGAATTCGCCTGTCTTCTTTACAGCATGCTCAACAACCAGCTTCCCAAAGAACAGGTGTACAAGATCATCGGAGACGCTGTCCGCATCGAAAAAGAATTCGTCACTGAAGCACTACCCGTTGACCTCATCGGCATGAATGCCCGCCTCATGCAGCAATACATCGAGTTCGTTGCAGATCGCTGGCTCATGGAACTGGGATGTGAAAAGATGTTCAACGCCACCAACCCATTCGACTTCATGGAAATGATCTCGCTCGAAGGCAAAACCAACTTCTTCGAAAAACGCGTGGGTGATTACCAGAAAGCAGGTGTAATGGGAGGCAACAAAGAAAATAATTCCTTCTCCCTGGATGAAGATTTCTAAGCAATACCTGATAAACTAACCATACTTACTACCACCATTAATATCTCAGCACATGTTTGTAGTTAAAAGAAACGGAAAAAAAGAATCCGTCAAATTCGATAAGATCACGGCACGCGTTGAAAAACTCTGCTACGGTCTCGACAGACGGTTCGTGAATTCCATCGATGTGGCCAAGAAAGTGATCGAAGGATTATACGATGGCGTTACCACCACTGAACTGGACAACCTCGCTGCAGAAACTGCCGCCTCACTCACCGTGAAGCACCCGGACTATGCACTGCTCGCCAGCCGCATCGCCATCAGTAACCTGCACAAGAATACTATCAAGAGCTTCTCAGATACCATGAAGCTCCTCTACGAATGCAGGGACGCCAAAGCCGGCAAAGCCGCACCCCTCCTCGCAGACGACGTATGGGAAGTGATCCAGCAACACCACGAACTGCTGGACTCCACCATCATCTACGACCGCGATTATGCATTCGATTATTTCGGTTTCAAAACACTCGAGAAATCATACCTCCTCAAAGTGGACGGTAAAGTAGCAGAACGCCCGCAGCATATGTACATGCGCGTTGCCCTCGGTATCCACAAACAGGATATCGATGCCGCTATCAAAACCTACCATATGATGAGCGAACGCTGGTTCACACACGCTACGCCCACACTCTTCAATGCAGGTACACCCAAACCACAGATGAGCTCCTGCTTCCTCCTCACCATGAAGGACGATAGCATCGATGGTATCTACGACACCCTCAAACAAACAGCCAAGATCTCCCAGAGCGCCGGCGGTATCGGTCTGTCTATTCATGGCATCCGCGCCACCGGCTCCTATATCGGCGGCACCAACGGCACCAGCAACGGCATCATCCCCATGCTGCGCGTTTACAACGACACTGCCCGCTACGTAGATCAGGGCGGCGGCAAACGTAAAGGCGCATTCGCCATCTACCTCGAACCATGGCACGCAGACGTATTCGAATTCCTCGACCTCCGCAAGAACCACGGTAAAGAAGAACTCCGCGCACGCGACCTCTTCTACGCCCTCTGGATCCCGGACCTCTTCATGAAACGTGTGGAAGAGAACGGCGACTGGAGCCTGTTCTGCCCCCACGAAGCGCCAGGCCTCCACGAATGCTGGGGAGATGAATTCGAAAAACTGTACAATCAGTATGAACAGGAAAAGCGTATGCGCAAGACCGTTAAAGCGCAGGACCTCTGGTTTGCAATCCTGGACGCACAGATCGAAACAGGAACGCCTTACCTGCTGTACAAGGATTCCGCCAACCGCAAATCCAACCAGCAGAACCTCGGCACCATCAAGAGCTCCAACCTCTGCACAGAGATCCTGGAATACACTTCACCTGATGAAGTAGCAGTTTGTAACCTCGCCTCCCTCGCACTGCCCCGCTTTGTGATCGATGGCAAGTTCGACCACAACAAACTCTATGAGATCACCTACGAGGCAACAAAGAACCTCAACAAGATCATCGACTATAACTATTACCCTGTAAAGGAAGCTGAAACTTCCAACCTCCGCCACAGGCCTATCGGTCTCGGCGTTCAGGGACTGGCCGATGTATTCATCCTGCTCCGCATGCCTTTCGAAAGCGATGAAGCCAAACAACTGAACAAAGACATCTTCGAAACCATCTACTTCGCCGCCATGACAGCCTCCAAAGACCTGGCAAAAGTAGAAGGCGCATACGAAACCTTTGCCGGCTCACCCGCTTCCAAAGGGCAGTTCCAGTTCGACATGTGGGGCGTTGAACCAAGTCTCCGCTGGGACTGGTACAGCCTCAAAGCTGAAGTGATGAAGCATGGCGTTCGCAACTCATTGCTGGTTGCCCCCATGCCCACCGCCTCCACTTCTCAGATCCTCGGCAACAACGAATGCTTTGAACCGTACACTTCCAACATCTACGTTCGTCGCGTATTGAGCGGAGAGTTCGTAGTTGTGAACAAGCACCTCCTGAAAGATCTGATCGAGCTCGGCCTCTGGAACGATGACATGAAGAACAGGATCATCGCGCACAACGGGTCCATCCAAAAGATCGATGGCATTCCCGACAATATCAAGGAAATCTACAAAACAGTCTGGGAGATCAAACAACGTAACCTGATCGATATGGCTGCCGACCGTGGCGCTTATATCTGCCAGAGCCAATCCCTCAACCTGTTCGTGGATACGCCCACCAATGGCAAACTGACTTCCATGCACTTCTATGCCTGGAAGCGTGGTCTCAAAACCGGCATGTACTATCTCCGTACAAAAGCCGCCACTCAGGCCGTACAGTTCACTGTTGAAAAACAAGGTGGAAAGATGGTGGAGCCGCTCACAGACAAACACTCACTGAAGGTGATCGAAGGCGCCAACGACGTGGAAGCACAGGGTCCTACCTGCACCATGGAAGAAGGCTGCGTAACCTGCAGTGCATAATACCTGGTTATTTATCATCGACCCATACCCGTCATTGGCATCAGCTGGTGGCGGGTTTCCTTTTTACGCCTCAGTTGCAAAAGCTGGGCGTGCAAAAGCTGGTGGTGCAAAAGCTGGTATGATCACCGGCTGGAAAACAAACCGGCGCAGGAGAATATTAATTGGGCGGTTGTGCATGGGAGTTAGCTTTAGTAATGGGCCAGGCTTCTTCGCTTATGTTTTCAAGGCCGGCTTATCATACCAGCGTTTTGCACATCACGATGATAAGGCTGGGCCGTAAATACATTTTGAAATGTACACATGCATCGCCGAACATATCTTTACCAGCTTTTGACTCAAAAGCTGAATAAAAAAGATGCATCCAATAACTGTGCAATATAACTGTGCAATGAAACTGCAATTGTGAATATTCCTTGAATTGCGTAGATGACCTCCATTGTGCGGATCCTCTCCACTGTACAGAAGACCAATGCTCAGATACACTCAATTGCATCACGCAAGCATAATGGAAAATGACAATGATGCAATGATGCCTTCAATAGTAGTTCGCCTTCAATATAGCTTTACGGCCATGCCCTGTGCATCGTGCTGCGCAAAACGCTGGTATGATAAGCCGGCCTTGAAAACATAAGCGATAAAGCCGAACAGCATTACCACAGCCCAATCCAACCAACTCAAAAGCCCATCAAACATCCTCCCGCGCCGGTTTGTTTTCCAGCCGGTGATCATACCAGCTTTTGCGCTACAAAGGAATTGAAATCAGCTTTTGTGCACTAAGGTGTTCAAACGCCGGATACATTTATTTGAGGCTTTCTACCGGGCTCACAGTAACGATATCGCCTTCTTCGATTGTGAGGTTCATCATGCGCGAAGTGAACATGCGCGTATCGGTGTAAACTTCCACATCGTAATAGCTGCCACAGAAAATGATGTTCTGCACAGTGCCCTTTACATCGCTGATATGTTTGCGGGATAATACGAGGTCTTCAGGACGAACGATGCGCTGAACGCCATTCTTATCTTCCCACACATTGTATTTGCCGAGGAGGCCGGCAGCGTAATTGTCTACGGGATGACGGTATACTTCTTTGGGCATACCATGCTGGATGATACGGCCATCGCGCATGAGCAGGATCTCATCAGCCCAGCTCAGTGCATCAACGGGATCGTGGGACACCATGATGATGGAGATCTTCAACTGCTCGGCAATGTCTTCGATAATGGCTTTCAGCAGTTGCTTGTGGATCATGTCTGTGTTGGAATAGGGCTCGTCAAGGAGCAGGAGGCCCGGGGATCCGATCAGCAGGCGTGCAATGGCGATGCGCTGTTGCTCGCCGCCGGAAAGCTGGTCTGTTCTGCGTTTCAGCAGGTGCGTGATGCGGCAGATCTGGAATAATTGTTCGGCAGACCGTTGGGTGAGCTTATTGGCATATTCCAGCACCTGCTCCACGCGGAGATAATGAGGCAGTTCAAATTGCTGTGAGAGATAGGCAATTTTCGGATGACCGGGGATCAACTGGTCATTGGGGCCCGGAACTTTCTTGCCATCGTAGATCACTTCTCCGGCATCCTGTTGCGCCAGCCCTGCAATGATGCGCAGCAGGGTGGACTTTCCGGAGCCCGTTTCACCGGCAATGGCGATCTGCTGATACCATTGCTGACTGAAACTGACGTCCTTCAATTCAAAGCCTCTTTCGTTCTTCTTGTGAATGCCGGATACCTGGAGTAATACCATGCGGCAAAAATATAATTTTTAGAATAAGAGGTTGCGGAGTTTTTCAGCTTGCAGGATCCTGATCTTGCCTTCCCGGATCTCGATGAGTTTTTCCGATTTGAAATCGCTCAGCGTACGGATCAGGCTTTCTGTGGCTGTGCCAACATACTGGGCAATGTCTTCGCGGGGAATATCGATGGCCTGTTGATCGCCATTGGGATTGAATTTTTGCTGGATATCTACCAGAGCTTTGGCAACCCGCTTGCGCAGGGAGTCGTAGGCCAGGCGAAGTAGCCGCTCTTCTTTTTCCTTTACATCGCGTGAGATCAGTTTGATGAAGCGGGTGGCAATATTCATGTCGTTGAATACGGCAGTAACGAAATCTTCTTTGGGGATCATTACTACTTCCGCTTCTTCCAGCACTTCTGCGGTGTCATCATAGCTGGAATTTTCCAGCAGGGCCACATGGCCTAGATAATCGCCGGCGCTGTAGAGATTGGTGATATATTCTTTTCCATCTTCATGTATGCGGAAAGTTTTGATTTTTCCACTTTTCAAATGATAGAGGAATTTGGGGCGCTTGCCTTCGTGGTAAACGATACTTTTTTTGGGGATACGCTCACTGTCGTATTCGTTGGGATCGAGGGTGATGAGGCCGGAACCTTTCAATTCTTTCAGCAGTTCATTGGCGCCCTGTTCGCCCTGCGCATATTGCGCCTGGATGATATTGAGTTTTTTAAGTCGGATCTCGATGGCCTTCAGCAATTCGATATCATCGAAGGGCTTGGTGATATAATCATCGGCGCCCAGTTCCATTCCCTTGCGGAAATCGCCACGCTCGGTTTTGGCAGTGAGGAAGATGAAAGGGATATGTTCTGTTTCCGGTCTGTTCTTCAGCAGGTGCAATACGCCGTAACCATCCAGTTCCGGCATCATGATATCGCATACGATGAGATCGGGCTTTTCACGGCCTGCGATCTCCACGCCGCGTTTGCCGTTTTCGGCGGTGTAGGTCTGGTAACCAGCCAGGGTCAGGATCTCGGCCGTGTTCTCACGTATGTCCGTATTATCATCAATTACCAGTATCGTTTTCATGGGGCTAAAATTACTACATAACCGCTATCATATGCCATATATGATAAAAATCAGGATTTTGGGTGAGTGGGGTCAAAGATCAGCTGGCGGTGTGCTGCTACTTTAGCAGCGTTAAATCTCAGGCATGGAAACAATAGTAACCGGTTCTCAGATCATTTGTTATCACTGCGGTGAAACCTGCGCCAATGAAAAGATCATGGCCGATAACAAAGCTTTCTGCTGCGAAGGCTGCAGGATGGTGTTCCGGTTGCTCAACCAGAATGGCCTTTGTGAATATTATGATCTCAACCAGCAACCCGGCGCCAATCAGCGCATCCAGGCGCGGAAAGATAAATTCGCTTTCCTGGAAGATGAGAAGATCCGGCAGCAACTGATCAGTTATGAAGACGAGAAACAAACGCATGTTACATTCTATCTTCCCCAGATCCATTGCAGCAGTTGCCTCTATCTCCTGGAGAACCTGCATAAACTCAATGATGGCATCATTTCCGCCCGCGTGAATTTCACCAGGAAGGAAGTGAGCATCGTTTACGACCAGCGCCTTGTGAATCTCCGCGAAACAGCGGAACTGCTCAATAATATAGGATACGAACCGTACATCAGCTTGCATGATCTGCAACACCAGCCACCCCGGATAAAAAAAAGAATGATCTATCAACTGGGAGTGGCTGGATTTTCTTTCGCCAATATCATGCTGCTCAGTTTCCCGGAATACCTGGGGCTGGAAGACGCTGAAAAGGGCCTCCGGCAGGTATTCCGTACTCTCAATGTGATCCTGGCATTGCCGGTTTTCTTCTTCAGCGCGCAACCTTTTTTTGCTGCGGCATGGAGCGGCATCAAACATAAATTTCTCAATATCGATGCGCCCATCGCGCTGGCAGTACTGGTCACATTCGTCCGAAGCATGTACGAAGTGATCAGCGGAACCGGCGCAGGTTATTTCGACTCCATGAGTGGCATCGTGTTCTTCATGCTGCTGGGCAGGATCTTGCAGGATAAAACCTATCAGCAACTGAGCTTCGACCGCGATTATACTTCTTATTTTCCCATAGCCGTCACCGTTATCAAAGAAGGTAAAGAGATACCCACTTCCCTCCCCGATATCAAACCCGGCGATACCCTGCTGATCCATTCACAGGAGCTGATCCCTGCCGATGGCATCCTCACCAAAGGCAAGGCTGCTGTGGATTACAGCTTTGTCACAGGTGAATCCGTTCCTGTGCAGAAAGAAATGGGTGAGCTCCTGTATGCAGGGGGTAAACAAACGGGGAATGCTATCGAGCTGCTGGTGATCAAGGAAGTGGCGCAGGGTTATCTCACCAAACTGTGGCTGCGCGATGAATTCAAACAATCACCCCGTGAAAAAGGCATTTCATTTGTTCACCTCTTGAGCAGGTGGTTCACTGTGATTGTGCTCACCATCGCAGCACTGGCTGCCATTTACTGGGGTGTTACCGATAGCAGCAAAGTATGGAATGTGATCACTGCCGTACTGATCGTGGCCTGCCCCTGCGCATTGTTGCTCAGCAACAGTTTCACCAACGGGAATGTATTGAGGATACTCGGCCGCAACCGCTTTTACCTGCGTGGTGCACAGGCTATAGAAGAAATTGCCAATGCCAATAGTATCGTTTTCGATAAAACAGGAACACTTACAACTACCCGCGAGCAGGATGTAGAATATGAAGGCCGGCCGCTGACCCTGGCTTTGCAGCAGGCAGTGACCGCCCTCGCTGCACAAAGCATCCATCCGCTGAGCAAAGCCATTGCTCAATATTTCAATGTCAAAAGCAATATGCGTGTGGAAGGATTCCGGGAAGTGGCAGGCAAAGGCGTGGAAGCTTACGTGAATGCACAGCTGATCACGCTCGGATCATCCAAACATGTGATCGGAATGCCCGAAAAAGAAGATGCAGGCTCATCCGTATTCCTTGCTGTGGATGGTGAATTCTACGGATTCTTCCGGGTGAAGAACCGCTACCGCGAATGTGTTCCCCAACTGGTCCAGGAACTAGGCAAGCACCATAAGCTCTCTGTACTCTCCGGCGACAACAGCGCCGAACGCCCTTATCTGCAGCATCTGATGGGCGAAGAGGCGCTGTTGCTCTTCCGGCAACAACCGGAAGACAAACTGAATTTCATCCGCCAGCAACAACTCAAAGGTAATAACGTGATGATGATCGGCGACGGCCTCAATGATGCCGGCGCTCTCCGCCAGAGCAATGTGGGGATCGCCATCACGGAAGACACCAATAACTTCACACCGGCCAGCGACGCTATCCTCGAAGCGTCACAACTGCCCAAACTCCCGCTCTTCATCAGGCTTTGCAGGGCCAACAGGAATATCGTGATCGCCAGCTTTGTGCTGAGCATTTTATACAATATCATCGGTATCTTCTTTGCCGTACAGGGTGTACTCTCTCCATTGATCGCTGCTATCCTCATGCCTGCGAGCAGCCTGAGCATCGTTACGATCACATTCGGCTGTTCAAACTGGTTAGCAGCCCGCTGGAAGCTCTGATCATCCGCCTCACCTGATTAAAATCATTTTGTCATCTAAGTGTAATCATTCCCCACGCATCCGCGCACCGGTACTTTTGACCATCAATCCGAAAGTATGAGTGTGATCATAATCTTAATCATCGCCAGCGTAAGCATCGCAGCATTCTTTCTGGCAGCATTCTGCTGGAGCGTGAAAGACAAACAATACGACGACGAGTTCTCCCCGCCCCTGCGTATGCTCTTCGACGATAAACCTGCAACAGATCCCGAAAAACAATAAAAGAAAACAGCCTCTCAGATCCTGAAACTAAATGTTATGCAGCCAGAAAAATTCTATTACGACAACAAGATTGTGAAATGGTTCGGTTATGCTACCCTGCTCTGGGGAGTTGTTGGTATGATCGCAGGCCTCTGGGCAGCCATCCAGATCTATGCACCATCGGCCTCGCTGAACTTAGCTCCCACAACATTCGGAAGGCTACGTCCCTTGCATACCAATGCCGTGATCTTCGCCTTCGTGGGCAACTGTATCTTCACCGGCGTTTATTATTCCCTGCAACGGCTCTGTAAATCCCGTATGTACAGCGATAAGCTCAGCTATATCCATTTCTGGGGATGGCAGGGCATCATTGTTGCAGCTGCACTTACACTGCTTATGGGTTTTACTACCGGCAAGGAATATGCGGAACTGGAATGGCCGATCGATATCGCCATCACTCTCGTATGGGTGATCTTCGGTATCAACATGTTCGGCACCATTATCAAGAGAAGGGAAAAGCACCTCTATGTTGCCATCTGGTTCTACATCGCTACCTGGGTAACCGTTGCGATGCTGCATATCGTCAACTCCATCGAATTACCGGTGAGCTTCATGAAAAGCTACAGCTGGTATGCAGGCGTACAGGATGCACTGGTACAATGGTGGTACGGTCACAATGCCGTAGCATTTTTCCTTACCACGCCTATCCTCGGTCTGATGTACTATTTCCTGCCCAAAGCAGCTAACAGACCTGTTTATTCTTACCGTCTTTCCATCATTCACTTCTGGGCACTCATCTTCATCTATATCTGGGCCGGCCCTCACCACCTGCTCTATACTGCGCTGCCCGACTGGGCGCAGAGCCTCGGTGTTGTATTCTCCATCATGCTGATAGCGCCATCATGGGGCGGTATGCTGAATGGATTGTTCACACTCCGCGGCGCCTGGGACAAAGTGCGTGAAGATCCCGTGCTGAAATTCTTTGTGGTTGCCGTAACCTGTTATGGCATGGCCACATTCGAAGGACCGATGATGAGCCTGAAGAGCGTGAATGCTATCTCCCACTTTACCGACTGGACCATCGCCCACGTACATATCGGCGGTCTCGGCTGGAACGGTTTCATGGCCTTTGGTATGCTGTATTACCTGATCCCGAAAATGTACGGAACGCAGATCTACTCGAAAAAACTCGCCAATAACCACTTCTGGCTCGGCACTATCGGTATCATCGTATATGCCATTCCGTTATATTGGGCAGGTTTTGCACAGGCCCAGATGTGGAAGACCTTCACGGAAGAAGGACAACTGAAATTCCAGTTCCTCGAAACCGTTACCCATATCATTCCCATGTATGTTACCCGCAGCATCGGCGGCAGCCTCTACCTCATCGGCGCCTTCCTGATGGTGTACAACCTGTACAAAACCGTTAAACAGGGGAAATTCATTGCCAACGAAGCAGCAGAAGCCGCTCCTATGGTGAAGGAACATTCACCTGTTCGCGAATACTGGCACCGCTGGATCGAGAAAAAGCCCATGACCATGCTCGTTATGAGCCTTATCGTAGTAGCTATCGGCGGCGCTCTGGAGATCATTCCCACCTTCCTGGTGAAATCGAACGTGCCCACCATCAGCAGCGTGAAACCTTACACTCCGCTTGAATTGCAGGGCCGCGATATTTACGTGCGGGAAGGCTGCTACACTTGTCACTCCCAGATGATCCGTCCCTTCCGCGATGAAGTGGCGCGTTACGGTGAATATTCCAAAGCAGGCGAATTCGTGTACGATCACCCTTTCCAGTGGGGCTCCAAGAGAACAGGCCCGGACCTCGCACGTGAAGGTGGCAAATATCCCGACAGCTGGCATTACAACCACATGCTGGATCCCCGCATCATGAGCCCCGGCTCCATCATGCCCGCATATCCATGGCTGTTGGATGCGCCCATCGATACCGCTTCCACCCCCGCCAAGATCAGGGCCATGCAGAAAATGGGTGTGCCCTATCCCGAAGGATTCGATAAAGAAGCCAATAAAGACCTGATGACACAGGCTAATTTCATCAAGCTCAGCCTGAAGGCCGATAAGATCGAATCCGCTTCCAACACAGAGATCATCGCCCTCATCGCTTACCTGCAAAGGCTGGGTAAAGACATCAAGGCGCAACCAAACACCACCATTCAAAAATAACAGACCATGAAGTTCATACACTATCTCGAAAAGATCACCGGCGTTAGCATCTACCCGCTCACTTCCTTCATCATTTTCGGTTTGTTCTTCCTGGGAGTATTGATCTGGGTAATGAAGACCGATAAAAAAAGATTGCAGGACATCAGCAGAATTCCGCTGGACTAAACCCAACCTTATGTTCCGATCAAGTGCAATAAATAAAAGAATGACAATGACCAAAAGACTGGCCCTGCTCTTGCCCGCGCTGGCAGCCACCCATTTCACATTCGCAAGAGAAGGATACGATCATCCGCCACTTCCCAGCTCTATCGGCGATCCAATGGTCACTATGCTGGTGATCATCATGGCGATCCTCCTGCTTATCATCATACTGCTGGCGCATGTGTTAACTGGCGCAGCATCCTTTTATTACAAACGTGAGAAAGAGATCGAAGCGGAAAAGAAAAAGATCAATGTTTCTTCCACCGTACTCACTGTTGCGGTACTATTCTTCTGCATGCCCCTATTTGCACAGGACGCACCGGCAGATGCTGAAGCAGTAGTGGTACAGGCCAAAAGTTTCGGCCCTCTTTCTGCAACTGCCTATTACCTCGTTACCGGAGTGATTGCAATTGAGTTGCTCGTGATCGTTGCATTGCTCTGGCAATTGCGCACATTCCTCAGTAGAGTAAAAAAGCAGAACGCAACAGAACATGAAAAAGCAACAAAACCTGCGGCCTGGAAAACCATTTGGGCGAAGCTCAACAGCCTTAAACCCATCGAACAGGAAAAAGCCCTGGTAATGGATCACGAATACGATGGCATCCGCGAACTGGACAATCGTCTCCCACCCTGGTGGCTCTACGGGTTCTACGGCACCATCATCTTTGCAGGCATCTACCTCTGGCGCTATCACGTGTCCGAAACAGCGCCGCTGAGCCAGCAGGAATTTGCTATCGCGATGGAAAAAGCGGAAGAGCAGAAAGCAGCCTACCTGAAAAAATCTGCCAATAACGTGGACGAGAATACTGTAAAAATGCTCACGGAATCCAGTGCCCTGGATGCAGGGAAAACAGTGTTCATTCAGAACTGTGCTGCCTGTCATGGTAAAGACGGAGAAGGCACTGTAGGCCCCAATCTCACAGATGATTACTGGTTACACGGTGGCAGCATTGCAGATGTTTTCAAATCTGTAAAATATGGCTGGCCTGAAAAAGGAATGAGGAGCTGGAAAGAAGACCTCAGTCCCGTACAGATCGCGCAGGTAAGCAGTTTCATCAAATCATTGCATGGCAGCAATCCTCCCAATGGAAAAGAAAAACAGGGGGAACTCTACCAGGAATCCGGCGCGGCCCCATCCGACAGCACTGCCGCAAAAGCAGACAGTTCGGTGGTATCAGCGAAGTAATACATAACATCAAAAGTTCAGGCAGTGGTGGAAAAAGAAAATATATCGAAAACAGGAGAAGGGAACAGAGAATCGTTCCGCGACAGGATCGCTACTGTAGACGAATCAGGAAAACGGAAATGGGTATTCGCCCAGAAACCGAAAGGAAAGCTCTACAATATCCGTACATACGTAAGCTGGTCTTTTTTTCTGCTTTTCTTTTCCCTCCCCTTCATTGAAGTGAATGGGCAACCGCTTTTTCTCTTCAATGTGGTGAAAGCAAAATTCATACTTTTCGGTAAAGTGTTCTGGCCGCAGGATTTTTTCATTTTCGGTTTGGGGATGCTCACTTTTATCGTATTCATCGTGCTGTTCACGGCAGCTTTCGGCCGCCTGTTCTGTGGATGGGTTTGTCCACAGACCATTTTCATGGAAATGTTCTTCCGGAAGATCGAATACTTCATAGAAGGCGATGCAGCGCAACAAAAGATGCTGGCAAAAGCTCCCTGGACGGGATCGAAGATCTTCAAGAAGGTTAGCAAGCATATCATTTTTTACATCTGTTCCTTCATCATTGCCAATTTCTTTCTATCCTATATCATCGGTGTAAAAGAACTCTGGAAGATCATCACGGAACCGGTAACCCAGCATATCGGCGGCTTTTTGTCCCTTGCTGTTTTTTCCGGCGTCTTCTATGCCGTATACGCTTTCTTCCGTGAACAGGTCTGTACTGTGATCTGCCCCTATGGCCGTTTACAGGGCGTATTGTTGGATAAGAACTCCATGATCGTTGCCTACGATTATCAGCGCGGCGAGCCAAGAGGTAAGTTCAATAAAAAAGTGGAACGAATCCAGGGTGATTGTATCGATTGTTTCCAGTGCGTGAAGGTTTGTCCAACAGGGATCGATATCCGAAATGGCACGCAGATGGAATGCGTAGGCTGTACCGCCTGCATAGACGCCTGCAATGCCATCATGGACAAAATAAACAAACCATTGGGCCTTATCCGCTATGCTTCTGAGCTCGGTATCGAGAAGAAAGAAAAACTTCAGTATACCGGCCGAATGAAGCTCTACACCGTGTTGCTGGGTGTGCTGGTGACCGTGCTCGCCTTCCTCCTGGTAACACGGAAAGAGGTGGACACCACCATCATGAGAACACCCGGCATGCTCTACCAGGAGCGTGGAACCGACAGCGTTAGTAACCTGTACAATATCAAAGTGGCCAACAAAACCACCAATTCCATTCCGCTGCAGCTCAAACTGGAAAATGTAAGCGGACAGATCGAGATCATCGGCGGCCATTCCGTTCAGGTGAAGGAACAGGGAGAAGGCACTGGCTCATTCTTCATCGTGCTGCCACGAAGCATCATCCATGAAAGAAAAACATTACTGAAGATCGGAATCTACAGCAACAACAAAAAGATCGATGTGATCTCCACCAATTTTCTCGGACCGGTCCAATGAGCACATCACCATCAAAATAAGAAATCATGACACTCAATTGGGGACATAAACTCACCATCTTCATTTGCGCCTTTGCCGGTATGATCATCCTGCTGGTGTACAAAAGCACACAGACCAACTTCGACCTGGTGACCAAAGAATATTACAAGGACGAACTGAAATACCAGGACGTGATCGATGGCACCAAACGCGCCAACAGTCTTGCTTCCAAAGCAAGTGTTGTCAAATCCGGGGAAACCATCGATATTCAGCTTCCGGAAGAGATGAAAGGACTGGCTATCACCGGTTCCGCCTGGTTCTACTGTGCCGCCGATGCTAAAAAAGATCTCAAGATCTCTTTGGCCGTGAATGCAACAGGCAAACAGCAGATCAGCAGTCAGCTCTTACTGCCCGGCAGATATACAGTAAAACTAAACTGGACAGCAGGTGAACAGCAATACTATTCTGAAACTTCCTTAGACATTCAATGATCATGTGGCCGGTGATCACAGCAGCAGGATTGCTCGGACTGATGAGCAGCGCACATTGCATTGGCATGTGCGGACCGCTGGCTATGTCATTGCCGGTGTATCATTTATCGAAAACAGGACAGTTATTGTCGATGCTGCTCTACCATTCGGGCCGCATCATCACCTATTCCGTATTGGGATTGTTGTTCGGCCTTGCAGGCAGAGGGCTTTACCTCGCCGGCTTCCAGCAATGGTTTTCCATCGCCACCGGCATCATCATGATAGTACTGGCGGTATATTATTTTTTAGGCAGATCGAATGGATACCCGAAATGGGTACAAAGCTGGTATTTACCGTTACAGTCGTTGATGGGAAAATTATTGAAAAAGACGAATACGATTTCTTTCCTTCTCCTCGGTATGGCGAATGGATTGCTTCCCTGCGGGATGGTGTATATCGCTATCATCGGCGCCATTGGTCTATCCGGTCCAATACAAAGCGCCGGCTTCATGTTCTTCTTTGGTCTCGGCACTTTCCCGGCCATGTTCCTGATGAGCTGGTTCGGGATTCGCATCAGCATCGACGTTAGATTGAAACTGAAACGGGCAGTACCTTTTATCATTGCTGCCATGGGTGTGATCCTTATCCTTCGCGGCATGAATCTCGGGATACCGTTCATTAGTCCCGTGCTGAGCACTGAGCATTCTCCCGCCGCGGGCTGCCATTAACATTACAGTTATTGTTTAGCAGACAGGTCCGGCAATTCCACTGTAACCGTTGTTCCTTCTCCCAATTTACTTTCCAGACTGATCTTTCCCTGGATCAGGTCCACATATCGCTTCACGATATGCAGCCCCAGCCCGGTTCCCTGGATATTCACGGCATTGCGGCCGCGGAAGAAACTGGTGAACATATGGTGCTGATCTTCTTCGGCAATACCGATGCCCTTGTCCTGCACAGAAAGATGCAACAGATCATTTTCATTGGAAGCGCTTACCTGTATGGGTGAGCCTTCAGGCGAGAATTTTGCGGCATTACCGATCAAATTGATGAGAATATTCCTGAGCAGTTTCTTATCGGTTACAATCAGATCATCGCCGGAGCAACTGATATTGATCTCCTGCCCGGGTTTGAGCAGGGTCTTCATTTCTTCCATTATGTCTTCCAGGAATTCTTTCAGGTCCACCGGTCCGGTAGTAGTAAGCACTTTTCCTTCTTCCAGTTTTCCGAGAGAAAGGAAGTCTTCCAGGAGGTCATTGAGATGTTTAACGGAGTCGCGTATGCGCTTGAGGTGACGGTCGCGCTTGTCCTGATCATCCGACTGCGTGTATTTGCCGATCAATGCGGCTGAGGACAGCACGGTACTGAGAGGGGTACGGAACTCATGTGATGCCATGCTCACAAAACGCGATTTGATCTCATTGAGTTCTTTCTCCTTATCCAGTGCTTCGCTGAGGTTTTGTTGTGATCTCTCCAGTTCCTGCAGGGCGTCTTTCAGGATCATGGTCCTCTCTTCCACTTTATTCTCAAGATCGGCATTGAGCGTGCGGATCTCTTCGGTTACATGCTCCAGTTGTTCGCGTTTTTCCATCAGGCGCTGCTCAGATTCCTTACGCTGTGTGATGTCCACAATAAAAGCGATCACGAAGAATTCGTTCTTCTGTTTGTAAAAGCTGAGGCTCACTTCAACGGGGAATTCCTCGCCTGTTTTGGTTTTGGCGAAGAGATCACGGCCATGCCCCATACTTCGGTTGCCCGGTTTTTTGTAGAAACCTTCACGGTAACCAGAATGCGCATGATGAAAGCGACCCGGGATCAGCATTTCAATGGCCTTCCCCAGCAGTTCATCCTTATGGTAACCGAACAATTGAAGCGCAGCAGGATTCACCAGCACGATCTCACCCTTTTGATTGGTAAGGATGATGCCTTCCGTTGCATTATCAAATAACGCTTTCACCTGTTGCTGATCGTTCTCCAGTGAGCCGTAGATCTTTTTGATATAGATCACGGCAATCATGGTGAGTAGTACAATGATGCACTGGAACAACAACTGCAACAGCAATAACTGTGTGCTGCCTGCTTCACGCGGGTAGAAGCCGGAAAGCAGGATCAGCGCCAGGCTGACGATACCGAACAGTTTGGTAAGGTTATCGTTCTGCAGGAAGACAGTGAGCAAAGTGGCTGCCACAAAGCCTCCGTAGAGAAAACCGATATCGGGATAAATGAACTGCAATACGGCTGTGCATACCGTTAGTATGGAACAGAACAGCAGTACATTGAGCGCTTTTTCTTTGAACATCAACACAAATTATATTAAAATTTACAAGTAACACTTACAGCTTTCCTGAAAAAAGATAGTTCAACACCTGATTTTAATCAGTTTTTTTCTTCTCCTGCCGGATTAATTTGCCGCTGTATGACAGAACAGTTCCTGAAGATAGATGAGCAAACTCCCGTTACAGAGATCGTGAACGGGGATTACCGTACGGCAGACGTATTGCTCAAATACAATATCGATTTCTGCTGTGGCGGCCGGTGGCCCCTGCAGGTAGCCTGCGAAGCCAGGGGAGTAAGTACAGACCTGGTGATACAGGACCTGGAGACCGCAACCCGCCGTATCCTGATTTCACCCAACCTGAATTTCAACAGCTGGCCGATAGATTTCCTTACGGATTACCTGGTGCATGTGCATCATGCTTATATGAAAGAAGCATTGCCATCGATCCATGATCATCTCACCAAATTTGTGGCCGGGCACCGGAAGAAATTCCCTTACCTGGATGAGCTGCAGGCGCATTTCATGCAACTGTACAGGAAGATGCCATCGCACCTGCAGCAGGAGGAAGAAGTGTTGTTCCCCTATATCAAAAGGATCAACCGGGCTTTCAATGGGAAGGAACCTTATGCAGAACTGCTGGTGCGCACATTGCGCAAGCCCATCGCCGCACGCATGGAAGAGGAGCACCAGCAAACGGAAGAACTGCTCGGCAATTTCCGCAGGCTCACCGGTAATTACAGTACGCCCGAAGATGCTTGTGTAAGCCATCGTGTGGCCTTCCTGAAATTACAGGAACTGGACCAGGACCTGGTGCAGCACATGCGATTGGAAAATGAAATTTTGTTCCCACGCGCTATCGCGATAGAAAACACCCTGCTTGGAAAATAGCAGGATATGGTTCAGGCACTGAAGGCGGTCACCCTGCAAAACGGGGTGCGCCTCCTCTACCTGAAACGAATGACAATTTCCACTATCTTTAAGAAGAGAACCACTACCCCACCCAGTTGCCGCTTTCACGTATAAAACCGAAATATTATGATGGGAAAATTAAGTGCAGCGGATATCGAAGAGATCTTAATCAAACAGATAGTTGGCCGGATCGGCTGCCATGCAGATGGACTTACCTATGTAGTGCCTATCAGTTATGCTTATGATGGAGCTTACGTATATGGACATACGCATGAAGGCATGAAACTGGCGTTAATGCGAAAGAATCCTTCTGTTTGCTTTGAAGTGGACGAAATGCAGAACATGGCCAACTGGAAGAGCGTGATCCTCCAGGGAAAATTCGAAGAGCTGGATGATCCGCAATTGCGCAAACATGCGCTGGATATTCTCAATAACCGGGTGCTGCCCGTTATCAGCAGCGTTACCACTCATCTTTCCCCTTACTGGCCCTTCCCGCCTGACGATTATAAAGAGATCAAAGGCGTGGTGTTCAGGATCGCCGTGATCGAAAAATCCGGCAGATTTGAGAACGATCAGTCCGGTCGTCCGTAGATTTGAGCGTTCTATTCGTTCCACCAAATCATTCAGCATGCTATCATTCTCTATCAGTGGCAGCTATACGGATCTCTATGAACTGAGTATCGGGGAAGTGAATTTTCTCGAAAACCGGCATCAGTCGGCCGTTGCCTTCGATTATTTTTTCAGGAAGATACCTGCCAGAGGCGGTTATGTTGTTTTTGCAGGGCTTACCGACCTGCTGGATATTCTGGAAACGCTTCATTTCACAAAAGAGGATATCGACTGGCTGAGGTGGCAGAAATTCAATTCAACTTTTATCGATCACCTGGTTGATTTCAGGTTCAGGGGAAGGATCTGGTCTGTACCCGAAGGTGAGATCGTGTTCCCGCATTGTCCTATCGTAAGGGTGGAAGGAACCTGGCTGGAGGCGCAGCTGGTGGAGACTCTATTGCTGAACATATTGAATTTCGAATCGCTGATCGCTACCAAGGCTTCGCGCATGCGGTATGTGGCCGGCGATCGTATCCTCAGTGATTTCGGGCTGCGCCGCGCTCAGGGCCCCGGAGGCATACTGGCCAGTAAAGCTGCTGTGATCGGCGGCTTCGGAAGTACCAGCAACGTATATGCGGCACAGTTATATGATATTCCCGCTTCGGGTACTATGGCCCATGCATTCGTGACCGGCTACGAATCCGAACTGGAAGCCTTCCGCGCATTCGCCAGATCCAGACCGGAAGGATGCGTTTTTCTGGTAGATACCTACAACACATTGCAGAGCGGCATTCCCAATGCCATCATCGTGGCAAAGGAAATGGAAAAGCAGGGGCAGAAACTCGTTGCCGTACGGCTGGACAGTGGAGACCTCGCCTATCTTTCCCGCAAAACAAGGGCCATGCTGGATGAAGCAGGATTACAATATGTGAAGATCGTGGCCAGCAATCAGCTGGATGAGCATGTGATCAAAAGTCTGCTGGAACAACAGGCGCCCATCGATATTTTCGGTGTAGGCACCAGCCTTGTAACAGGTGCGCCCGATGGTGCACTGGATGGCGTATACAAACTCGCGGAATCTGATGGCAAGCCACGTATGAAGATCTCCGAGACCCTTCAGAAAGCAACCCTGCCCGGCACCAAACAGGTACTCCGCATGATTGATGACCAGGGACATTTCTTTGGAGCAGACGCCATCGTTTTGCAGGGTGAAGAACATGTTTCAGTGATCCATCATCCCTTCGAGCCCGGAAAATCCCTGCAGGTGACCGGTTTCAAACAGGAGCCATTATTGAAAGTGGTGATGGAAAATGGAAAACGCATTGCCCCATCTCCCGGGCTGACAGCCATTGCACAATACTCAAAAGAAAGACTGGCATTGCTGCCAGCCGAGTATAAAAGATTTGAATATCCTCATATTTACAAAACCAGTATCAGTCAGCAATTGATGGACCTTCGCAATGGCTTGATCGCCTCACATAAAATGTAATTCGCTACAAATTCTCCAGGATCGGAACAAAGAAGGAAAAGGTTAGTCCACGCGGCTGGTTCTTTTCTATCCGGATATTTTGCTGGTAGATCCTCTCGATACGGATGGCTGTATTCTTCAGCCCCACGCCATTACCGCAAAGAAGTTTTTCAGGGTCACCTTCAAAGGGAACTGCGTCATCACTAACGCTGATCAACATGTGCGTATCCATCCTGCGGCATACAATGCTGATCGTTCCTCCTTTCACTGAAGGCCCGATGCCGTGGACAATGGCGTTCTCCACCAGTGGCTGCAGCAACATGGGAGCGATCATTACATCCTGGATATTTTCATCCGGGATCCTTACAGAGAGGCGATTGCCGAATCGCTCCTGTTCCAGTTGAAGATAGTTCCGGATAAAACTCAGTTCATCCTTCAATGGCACCATTTCTTCTTTTGTGGAACGAAGAGCATAACGGAAAGTGTCTGCCAGGCGCGCTATCAGCTCACGGGTAGCTTCATGCTGGGGCGGCACCGTTGCACTGATACGGTTGAGGGTATTGAAGAGAAAATGCGGCTCTATCTGCGCTTTGAGCATCTTGATCTCGTTTTCCATGGCTTTCTGGTGCAGTTCCCTTCGACGGTACGCATGGTGGTGCAGATAATTGCGCCACAATTGAATGCCGCCGAACACCAGCAGGAACATCAATACCGTGAGCGCCAGCAAACCAGCTATGCTACCGGCATCCTGCTGAAACAGTTCAGTCCTTTTCATCCACCATATCAGTAAAATAAACCAACAGGTGACAGGAATCAGGATAAAAACCACATGGATTATATTCCGAATGGTAGTTTTTTTGTCGTTCAAATGGCCGAAATTCAGTTTCCGGACAGGTATTTGGAGTTGTGCGATCATAGCTAAACAAATCGGAACAAAACTATTCAGTCCGGTAGGTTAATTTTGCAGCACAACTACCGGAAATTATAATTGAGTAGTACTACTCAGAATGTTCGCGAGCCGTTATAAAATAAATCTGTAATGAAGTTTATCACCGTTAAAGCGCTGGACGATCATCCCGCAATATTGAACGGGTTGCGCATGATCCTGTCTGATTTTCCGGACATCCGAATGCAGGGCACTTATACTGATGGCAACCAGTTGATGGAAGCCCTGGAACAGGAACAACCTGATATTCTCTTTCTCGATATACAGCTGATCGGCACCGATGGCATCACCATCTGCAAACGCGTGCAGGGCAACTGGCCCTCCATCCGCGTGATCGTTTTCACCAACTGCGAAGAGAAACATTATGTACGCAATATGTTGCAGAACGGCGCGATGGGCTACCTGCTCAAAACGGCTGATGGTAATACCATCCGCACCGCCATCGATACAGTAATGGAGGGAGAACAATACATACACGAAGAACTGAAAGAGCAACTCTTTCAGCAAATACTCACCAACCGCAAGCCCAGCAGGTATACTCCCGGCCTCACCAAAAGGGAAAAAGAGATACTGCAACTGATTGCGCAGGGGCTCAGGAACCAGGAGATTGCCGATAAACTATCGCTGAGTGTGCGCACAATCGAGAACCATCGTTTCAATCTCATTCAAAAACTGCAGGTGAACAATGCTGCTGCGCTTATCCGAAAAGCCATCGACATGGGACTAGCCTGATAAGGTTTTGCTGCGGCAACTGCTGGTTCACCATCAAAAAAGCAACCGAGCTTCATAACAATTTTTCTGTATTTTACTGCTGCATGAGCAGTAATAAAAAAACCATGGCGCTGATCAGCATCCTGGTGGTAGTATTGATCTGGGGCAGCGCCTTCACTGTTTCAAAAGTTGGGGTATCTGAACTGCCTCCCCTCTTCATGGCTTTATTGCGGAATGCAGTAGCTACATTGGTGCTGCTGCCCTTCTATCTTTCCGTCCGGAAAAAGGCAGCCAGGCAGGATCCCGGGCCATTGCCAAAAGGGAAGATCATTTTGCTGGGGCTTACTGGTGTTACATTTTTTTATTCTTTCTTCAATATCTCACTCACCTATACCGGCGCAGCCATGGGATCGCTGATCCAGGGCATTATGCCATTGGTGATAGTTGTGCCTGCCGCTGTTTATCTGAAGGAAAAGATCACGGCCAGGGTAATTGCAGGTATCCTGATCTCCGTTACAGGAGTAGTGATGGTAGGCTTTATCGGTCAGCATGATCAGAATAACAGCCTGCTCGGAAATTTCCTCATGGCCGGTTCCGTTTGTTGCTGGGCTGCCTATACTTTGATTTCGCGAAGCCTTAACCAATTCCACCCTGTACCGCTCACGTTCTTCGTAACACTAACAGGCACCCTTATGCTCATTCCATTTGCACTCGTTGAAGGATGGGGCAAACCTTTACCTGCAATCTCTTCCAATGGGTGGATGGCAGTTCTCTATTTGGGTATCCTGAGCTCTGCTATCAGTTATATGCTCTATAATCAATCGCTTCAAACCCTCACGGCTGCACAGGCAGGTAATTTTCTGAACCTCGATCCGGTGATCGGATCGGTAATTGCGCTCATCTTCCTGAATGAATCATTCAGTACATTGCAGTATGCAGGCGGAGCCCTTGTATTGCTCGGCGTTTGGCTAAGCAGCGGTTCGGGCACAGAACAACATCAATAAAAAGCTTTTACATGAAACCAGTATTCAACGGAGGTGTGAACATCGCCATCAAAATTCCGAAACAGAAATATGAAGCCACTGTGGCATTTTACAGGGATACACTCGGACTTGAAGTAACAGAAAAACCGATCACCAATCCCACCGTTTCACGCACACATGAAGTGAAGTTCGGACCGAATATCGTTTGGCTGGATTGCGTGGACAATTATACGCATTCAGAAACCTGGATGGAGCTCAAAACAAATGATGTGGAAGCAGCCACTGCACACCTGGCCTCAAGAGGCACTCATACCTGTGATGAACTGGAGGAGATCCCTTCAAATACCCACTGGATCATGGACCCGGCCGGTACAGTTTTTATTCTCAGCCAATGATCACTTGTACATTTTTCCATAAAACTTGACTTTTGTTAGCTAATCTGCACAAGAGCTGATGCAACTTATTCTTCAGGCAACTAATTAATATCTTCATAACCTGTAGAACAATTGCTCACCTCAATACTGGATAATGATCAAGGCAGTCAAAAACGACAGGCAGGTAGTGACGGAGATCCTGGCAGCATCATTCAGCAATAACCGCAGTGTGAACTACGTGATCCCGCAGAATGAAAAGAAGATGGAACGCATCCGGAAACTGATGGCTTATTCCTTCGATGTTTGTTTTGCATTTGGAGATGTATATCTTTCCGATTGCCGAAAGGCTTGCGCACTGGTGCTTTATCCAGACCGCAAACGGGTGACCTGGCAAAGCATCTGGTGGGACCTCAAACTGGCTGCCACTGTTTTTGGTCTGAGCCGCACGGCCAAAGTTTTATCAAGAGAACAACTAATCAAAAAACATCATCCCTCCGATAATATGTTCTACCTCTGGTTCATCGGCGTAGACACCAGTCATCAGCGAACAGGTATTGGTAAACAACTGTTGCAGGAACTGCTGCAGAAAAGCAAAGGGATGCAAAGGCCCGTGTACCTTGAAACCAGCACACCGGAAAATGTGCCCTGGTACCAGCGCGCAGGCTTTGAAGTATATGCGGAGGAAGAGCTCAGTTACCGCTTGTTCTTCCTCAGAAAATTATTATAGTTCAGCAACAGCAGCAGCAACGGTTTGTGGATTTGCATTGTCAGACAGCAGAACTGAAATTGCACACCCGAAAAAAACTGTACTTTATGCGAGCACTCATGCTGCTGTTGGCTTTTGTTTCATTCTTATCCTGTAGCAAGAAAAATAAAGACGGCGAAGGCCGGGGCTGCGCCGAAACACCTTACATCGCTCCACAGGCTTACTCATTTCCTGCCTGGCACCCCAATGGTCAGATCTTCGTATTCAACTATGTTCCCATCTCAGGCATTGAAATGTCTCCCTGCAGAGGCCCCATGTACAAGTTCAAGAGCGATTCTGTTGGATTTTACAGCCTGAATAAAGACCGGACAGGATTAACGAGAATAATGGAAAGGGTCTTCCGCAATGCAACCTGGAGCCCTGATGGCAGCAAACTCGCATACCAGGAAGGTTCCAGGATCTTTATGATCCCATTCACTGGTTCCGGTTTCGATACAGCAGCCCGGAAACTGGTGGTACAGGACTATTCCATGTCTCCTTATTCATTCTTCAATGCCAGCAGCGACTCGATCTATTTTCGATCATCACCGGTGGGCGCCAGCAATCAAAGCACATTATACAAAGTTGCGCTTGATGGCACGGAAAAATCCAGGATCAAGACCGCCGAGTTTTATGATATTTCATTCGGCTCTGACAAAAGATTTTACTATCTCATCGCCAACAGAGAGATCTGGTCGATGGATCAAAATGGACAGGATGAGAAGAAAGAAGTGGCCGTGGAAACTAACAATAGCGAACAACGCCGCAATCCACAGTACTACGATGGACATATCTATTTTATCAGCGGCAGTAAACTCATGCGCTCAGGCAGTAATGTTCCGGTTGTTGACAACTATGTAATGGATTTTGCCGTTTCGCGCCAGGGCGAGATCCTGTACAGCCAGTTCCAGTACCAGGTTTCTGAATCCAACAAACAAAATGGTGTATTGTGGATCATGAATGCAGACGGCAGCAACAAACGCCAGCTGACCTTCAATAACTTTTAATAAAAGCAGGCCTCAGCCATCATTCCCAAAACGGGTGGCCCGCCGCCGCCCGATCTGAGGATTAATTGACTACATTAGCAGTCAAATCGGGTGAACATGAATGATGGCCTCAAAGTATTGATCACTGGCGCTTCCGGAATGGTAGGCGAAGGCGTGTTGCTTGAGTGCCTGCAACATCCATCGGTAGCTGAAATACTGGTGATCACCAGGCGAACTACCGGTATACAACACCCGAAACTTACGGAGATCATTCACAAAGACTTCTTTAACCTGTTTTCTCTCCGCGATCAACTTAAGGGGATCGATGCCTGTTATTTTTGTCTGGGCATCTCTTCTGTAGGTATTTCCGCCGATGCCTACTATCGTACTACCTATACACTCACGATGCATATGGCTGAACTTTTGGTGCAGGCCAGCCCGCAGGCAGTTTTCTGTTATGTGTCCGGTGCAGGTACAGATAGCTCGGAACATGGCCGGATCCGTTGGGCCCGTGTAAAAGGACAAACGGAAAATCATTTGATGAAACTGCCTTTCAAGGCCGTGTACGCTTTCCGGCCGGCTTTCATGAAACCTTCCCCAGGACAGAAGAATGTAAAATCCATTTACAAATTCATCAGCTGGCTCTACCCCATTGGCAGGAAATTATCGCCCAATAGTTACTGCACTTTGCGGGAAGTGGGATTGGCCATGATCAATATCACACTCCATGGTTACTCAAAAAAAGTGATCACTGGCCGCGATATCATTGCGCTCGCCGCCAAATGATGATCATTTATTCCTGAAAGCAGCATAACAGCTCAACAGGAACTTAACACCAGCCGATTGATATTCTTTGGTGAAAACAGTGAAGTGATCCCCGGGAAAATAACCGTATTCAAATCCTGTATCGAGATCTTTGGTTTCCTTTTCCAGTAAATGCACGGCCTGGTTCAACATGAAATTATCCTGCTCACCGGTAGAGATCCTGACCTTTCCCCGCAGATCTTCCTTCACTTTACTCCAGTTATTTTTCAGGAACTGGCAAATATCATATTGTTGCCAGTGATTCACCGTCACCGGATCGATCTCACCTGTTGCGGCATTCACTAGCGGTCTCGGGCTGCCATCTGCATTTCGCTGACTGAACACAGCATTGAAAGATTGCATTTGTTCGCCCCGGTTCATCACATGCTCCATCCGGATCATCTGCTTCATACTGATCCAGGGAAAACGACCAGCCACTGTGGCAATCCAACGAAGCGAAGAATCTTTTCCATAGTACAGGTTCTTCTCATTATATATATCAACGCCTGAGAAATTCCTGAAATCCACCGGATCGGGAGCACTGGACCAGGTGCCTGCAAACACAGACGGATACTGGGTTTGCAGCCAGAGTACAGTCCAGCCGCCACTGCTGTGCCCCATCAGGACCCTTCCTCCGTCACAACGGAATTCCGCTTCCACAGCAGGGATCAGCTCTTTCACCATCGCATCGCCCCAGGGGCCATTGTTGGCGCTGTTGGCATATACAGAATGGCCGGTTGGACAATTACCATCCAGCACCACTCTGATGAATGGAACAGTATCCATAAAACTCTCGGGACTCTTGTATCCGGACATACGTCTGTAGTCGCCACCAAATCCTGAAACATAATAGAGCACCGGGAATTTCCGGTCAGGCTCTTTGAGGTAAGCTGCTGGCAGCATCACGGCTACGTTCAGGCTTACCGGCCTCTTGTGAAAATCTGACAATAATTTAGACTCCACTTTCAGCTCTTTGGAATAATCTGTTTCAACAAAAGCTTTTTCTTTCACTACTTCAGTGCAGGAAAGCGAGAAAAAAGCATCTGTCTTTTTGGTGAAGTTGAATTTGGATGGCTTATTGTAATAGTTGCCGATGGTTTCTGCAACCAGGTGATCTCCCGTATTCTTATCCCACACCGCCTGTGCATAATATTCTCCACGTTCCAGGTCAGATAATTTTACAGGATAACTCACGGCGGCATCATTGAACACCACGGCTTGTCCGGGTTTCACACCTTTCACACTGATGCGGTACAATGGAAATGCAGTCAGACCAACATACCCGGATTTCGGTTCTTTATTTTCTTTGGAGAGATAGAGGAAAACATTCCCACTGAATTTTTCAGCAGCATTACCAGTATAAATCACTTTGATCTGCTGAGCAGATACAGAAAGAAGACAACTCCCTCCCAGCAAAGCAACACTTAATAGTAGCGTATTCTTCATGATCATTGATTTAAAATGATGAAAGTGAAATTACGCCCCTAATCACAAATGAACAAGGGCGCACCTTGAAAGTGTGCGCCCTTCACCAAAAATGAACTATACGCTATTAAAAACTGCCGCTAGTTCCTGCTGAAATTGATACTGCTGAGGCGGAAGCCGCCTTCCTCCACGTAAAGGCGCAGTTGTTGCTTACCTTCTGACAGGTAAATATTGCCCGCGTGCACTTCCACCCACTCCCCTGCTTTACCTGCCATCGAAACCGGAAAAGACTTTGCCACGGTATTGCCATTCAGCAACAGCGAAGCTTTGGCGCCTTTTTTTTCTGAGCCTGCCAGCAAACGGATAGTATAATTCCCGGCCTTCTCCACCTGCAATGTGTACTGCAGCCATTCTCCCTTTTCCGTATTACTGACAAAAACATTGTTCTTCCCTTTCTCGATATCTACACCATCATTCCTGTAAGTGTATCCCCGGTTACCCACGCTGTTCTTTCCGGTAGACACCCTGTAGTTGGCAGTGTCCATATCAAAATAGGCATGACCATTCGAACCAATATCATAATCGGCCGCCAATATCTCCGCATGGCCATTGATGATATTCGCTGCAAAAGGAATGGTGGCATTGGAATGTGGTTGCCTGATCATCGCATCCACCACATCCCTGTGAATGATATTATTATTGAACCGTGCAGCTGTAGCCAGTTGCTGCAATGCTTTCCAG
Source organism: Pseudobacter ginsenosidimutans (assembly GCF_007970185.1). NCBI lineage: Bacteria > Pseudomonadati > Bacteroidota > Chitinophagia > Chitinophagales > Chitinophagaceae > Pseudobacter > Pseudobacter ginsenosidimutans. The sequence continues at coordinate 7,679,519 of NZ_CP042431.1, forward strand.
GCTGTTGCAGCATTGGGTTGCTGTTTGGTTTTTCCATTCCAATAATTGAGTAATTGCTCGTATTCCGCACTGGAAGGGATCTCCAGCGGATTGTTGATACCGATCTTTTTCAGAGGCCACCAGGCCCAGCCGATATTGTGTTGTTCCAGCAAACGGATAGCCTCGGTGAACCAAACATTGGAATTCTCTCCCGTTTCACCCAGCCATACAGGCACCTGGTATTGGTCTCTTGTCTGAAGGATATGTTTGATGGCTTCATCATTGTTGTAATTCCAGTATTTGTGAAAGCTCAGTACCATGTTCTTGTCCCAGGGTGGTAGCATGCCATTGTAATTATTTCCCCAGCCATTGCCTTCAATGATTATGATATGATTGGTATCAACTTCGCGGATCGCTTTTGTGATATCCACCAGCAATTCTTTCAGTGGACCATTCCCATTTTCCTGTAATCCATTTTTATCGTTTGGATCTTCGAATCCCCAGTTGGGTTCATTGATCACATCGTAGGCGGCGATCATCGGTTCATTCACATAACGCATTGCCAGCTCTTTCCAGAGGGCGATGGTTTTGTCGCGGTTGGCTTTCAGGTCCCATAGTGAGGGTTTGGTATCATCGCGGTCTGAAATATTGAGATCGTTGCCCTGTCCGCCGGGAGCGGCATGCAGGTCGAGGATGAGCCAGAGCTGATTGTCTTTACACCATTGCAGCAGGCTGTCCGTCATGGCAAATCCTTTGGTCAGCCATGTATTCTTTCCGGCAACAGGTTCCTTCTCAACAGGCAGGGTGTAAAGATCATAATGCATCGGAAGGCGGACGCTGTTGAATCCCCAGGCCTTCATCGCTTCAATGTCTTCCCTTGTGGTATGATTGCTGAGCCAGGCTTCATAAAAGGCATTGGTCTTTTCTTCTCCAACCAGTTTTTGGATGCGCTCGCGGATCTTGTGTTGTTGTCCTTTTTCATTGATGCGAAGCATATAACCTTCCTGCAACATCCATCCGCCAAGGCCGATGCCGCGCAGCAATACATTTTCTCCGCGATCGTCCAGAATACGCGTACCGGATGTTTTCAGAAATCCCTGTGCTTTTGAGGAGCAGGCAAATCCGAAAAAAACGCTGACTAAAATAACTAACCGGAGAAATAACCAAGAGTTCTTCATATGCTGATTGTGTGTTTCATCTGGCTCAAGTGACAGGGGGAATAAGGTTCTCCAATTGTACTCCAAATTACTGGTCCCGGTACGCTTATAAGAATTTCCAACTACGCCATTATTACTACAGCTTTTTATTATGCATTGATTTTCAATAATCCACTTTTACACCGGCACTACTTCAATTTATTTTTTGTATATTTTAGTACAAACGATTGCTCCATGTGTAGACTGCTTATGGCGCTCGCCCTCCTTATCCCCTGCCGGTCCTTTGCCCAAAACACCATCGGTTTCCCGGATATTCTCAATTATACCAAACAGGAATATCAGGGAGGGGGGCAAAACTGGGACGCCACCACGGACCAACGGGGGATCATGTACTTCGCCAACACGGAAGGACTGCTGGCTTTTGACGGCCATTACTGGAAAGTATATCCCATTCCCAACAATACAAGACTGAGATCTGTACTGGCCACTGCAGACGGCCGCATTTATGTGGGCGCGCAGGACGAGTTCGGCTATTTCTATCCCGGCGCCAATGGTATCCTTCAATACCATTCTTTCAAACCGCTGCTGCCGCCTGATATGAAACAAATGGCTGATGTATGGGATATAGAAGAATACGATAATGCCATCTGGTTCAGAACAAACAATATGCTGTTCGAACTCAGGAATAATACCTTCAAAACGCATGCAGCCCCTGCGGAATGGCGGAAAATGTATAAGACCGATAAAGGATTATATATTCAGGACTACAATGCCGGCCTGATCCAGTTCGAAAATGGAAAATGGAAAACGATCTGCGGAGACAGTGCATTGAAAAAAATGCTGGTGACTTCGCTGCATATCCATCCGGACGGAAAATTGATGATCGCCACGCTGAAGGATGGCCTCTTCCTCATCGATAAAGGACACCTGATCCCCTGGCAAACTGAAGCCGACAGTATCTTCCATTCCGGCAGGATCTTCTGTTCCATCGTGCTCTCAGACCAGGAACTGGCCGTGGGCACCACTTCCAACGGCTGCTTCGTCATCAGCCGGCAAAATGGCCGCATCATCCAGCGCTTCAGTATGGAGCAGGGCATGCAGAACAATAACGTACTGCAGCTTTTCGCAGACAAACGAAAGAATATCTGGGTGGCGCTCGATAACGGCATCGACCTGATCCGTTACAACACTTTCGTGAAACAGATCTACCCGCATAACAAAGACCAGCTCACCAGCTATGCTGCACAGGTATTCCATAATAAACTCTATATCGGTACCAGCGATGGCGTATATGCCACCACGTTGGACGGCTCTACGGATTTCAGTGCATCGCGCAGCAGTTTCAGCCTGGTGCCCAATACGAAAGGACAGGTATGGAGTTTTTCAGTAAGCGATGATCAACTCCTGCTCGGCCACCACGAAGGCGTGTTCCTGATCAAAGAAAATATTACACAGCCACTGATCCGCGACCAGGGCATCTGGCTCTACCGGCAATACGCATCCTCCGGCAATACCAAAGATCTCCTGATCGGTGGTTACAGCGGGCTTTACAAAATGATGCAGACCGGCAGTGAATTCACGCAGCCCAAACATATCAAAGGGCTCCAGGAATCCATGCGCTTCATCACCATCGACCGCGATAATACAATCTGGTGCTCGCATCCCTATCGCGGCATCTATCGCATCCGGCTCATGGGCGATTCCCTGGAATACTCATTGCTCTCTGCCAAAGATGGCCTGCCCGCCGATTGTGAGAACTACGTGTTCTTCATTCGCAACCGTGTTGTAGTAGCCACCCAGCACGGATTGTACGAGTTCAATGCCAGCACCAGCCGCTTCCAGCAATCAGCCCTTCTCTTCGATATCTTTGGAGACATTCCCATACAGTTCCTCCGCGAAGATGCTTATGGCAATATCTGGTTCGTATCTCAGAAAGTGCCCGCCATTGTGGATTTTCACAAACCAACCAATTCGCAGCCTTACTCCGTGGTGTATTTCCCGGAACTGAAACACAGTATCGTCAATGGCTTTGAATTCATTTATCCTTACGATGAAGAAAATGTATTCTTTGCGGCAGAGAAAGCGCTCTATCATATCAATTACAAAAAATACCTGCGCCTGTCTTCTGTTCCCAGCGTTACGATCGGGAGAGTGAAAACCATCGGCAAGAACGATAGTCTTATCTTCGGCGGCTATTTCACCGGAAAGGATGGTCCGGCCACTCAACAGAGCAAGGACCAGATCATTTGCCTGCCAAACAAATACAACAATTTCCGGTTTGAATTCGCGTCCCCATCCTATGATCAGGGGAGCAATATCGAATACAGTTACCGGCTCAACGGATTCGACAAGGAATGGAGCAACTGGAATCCCAAACCGGAAAAGGAATATACGAACCTGTCTCATGGCACTTACACTTTTGTTGTGAAGTCGAGAGACAACCTGGGCAATGAATCTGCGCCGGTTGAGTATTCCTTCATCATCTGGCCTGCATGGTACCAGACCTGGATCGCGAAGACAGTATATGTTGTGCTGTTCTTGATTTTCCTGTACCTGCTCTACAAAAGACAAAAAAGCAAATTCGCCAACCAGCAGATCAAACATAAGAAAGAACAGGAGCACCTGATCTCACTGCATCAACTGGAACTGGAAAGGAATGAAAAGGAATTGATGCAGGTGCAAAATGAAAAACTGGAATCCGATGTGATGTTCAAGAACAGGGAGCTGGCCACTGTTACAATGCACCTGGTGGAAAGAGGGAAAGTATTATCGGAGATCAAGGAGAAACTGGTACAGGCCATTACAAAACATGATCCCCCACTCAATATCGGCAATTTCAGAAAAGTGATGCGATTGCTTGAGGAAGCGGAGAACAAAGATGAGGACTGGGAACATTTTGCCCGGCATTTCGATGAAGTGCACAGCAATTATCTGAACTCTGTGAAGAAACATTTTCCATCACTCACCACCACTGACCTGAAATTGTGCGCTTATCTGCATATCAACCTCACGTCAAAGGAGATCGCACAACTGATGGGCATTTCCGTGAGAGGCGTGGAAACCAGCCGCTACCGCCTGCGAAGAAAGCTCAATATCCCCGGAGAAACATCGCTCAACAGCTTTTTGCTGGAAGCCATTGCGGCAGATCAGCATAGTAACGGGAATGGACATATGAACGGGAATGGAAATGGCAACGGTATTGCAGTAAGGAACGGATCAGAACAGGAGGCATCCTGATCCGTTCACTCAATCCTATATTCCAGCTTTGGCAGCATAGGTTCCTTTGAATTGAAGTAAGGCCATCAGTGCTACCCAGGCAGCAACTGCAATGATCAATACGATCCCGATGGTGGAAACAGTTCCCGCCAGCAGGAAGGCCGCAACGATACTGCCCAGCACCCAGAGCAGATCAAGGCTGGTGACCAGCATTACAGATCTCAGGCTGATGGGTTTGCGGGTGGCAACATACAATACAAACGCGGCAAACAAAACCAGGAATACACCTGCTTCAACAAAGTACACAGTATCGCTGACGCCAAAGATACCTGCAGCCATTCCCGGAAAGAGGGCCAGGAGTAATCCGGTTGCTCCGGAACTGATCGCATTTACCAACAGGGTTGTTTTTAATGGTGACATATGTTTTAATTTTCAACAAAGCTACTCCGCCGTATGCGCCATGCGGGAGTCTTTACCCGCCAGTATTCTGCCATTTTCCGCCAGGATGATGGCAACGGAGGAAAGGCCCGCTATCTTTGAGAAAAATAAACAAATGGAAAATTTCCAGAGAAGGTTCATACTGGCACTGCTGGGCTATGCTGTGTACAAGGGAGTGGATTCGCAAAGGCTCTGCGATCTGTCTGGCATCGATCTGAAAGAACTTCAGCTGGATGCCGCCATCCGTTATGATGGCGCCACCATCAACAGTCTCTGGAAGAATGCCGCGCATCTCAGCAACGATCCGTTATTCGGACTGCATTTCGGTGAATCGATGCAGCTGGCAGCCCTCGGCATCATCGGGCAGATCGTACAAACCAGCAATACCGTAGAGGACGCACTTATGAATGCAGGCGCCATGACACCACTGATCACAGATATCTTCGATATGAAACTCGATCGCGGCAAAACGCATTTCACTATTCTATTTTTGTACGATAAAACGAAAGCTGAAACCTGGCCATTTGCATTCAGGCATATGGCGGATTATCTTTCGGTGATCGTGGTACATGAAATGGATGGATTGCTATTGCAAAAGATAACGCCTGTTTCCGTACAACTCCCCTATCCGCTCAGCAATCAGCATGAATATGAAAGGATCCTGCGTTGCCCTGTACGGAAGAGCATTGACCTGCTGAGTATCGAACTGCATAACCGTTATCTCACAGAACCTGTACTCACGGCCAATTACGCCATTCAGCAGCATCTGCTGCAACAGATCAGTGTAGCTATGAAGGGAATGGAAAAAGACAGCAGCCTGCATACACGTATCTACAATTACCTGCTCACTAACAGTTATCTCCAGCTGGTATCGCAGGAATCCGTGGCAGCCAATTTCAATATCAGCACCAGAAGCCTGCAACGTAAACTAAAAGAAGAAGGGATCACATACCTGGAGATAGTGGAGGAAGTAAGAAAAACACTGGCCATCAATTACCTAAGCAGCAAACAATACCAGGTAAAGGAAGTAGCGCATATCCTCGGATACAACGAGCTAAGCGCTTTTATCAGGGCTTTCAAACGCTGGACAAACAAAACACCTTCAGAGTTCATGGCCTGACCATCTTTATACAGCTTCCATTCTTGCTGCAAACAATGCAGGACAGATCGCTTTCATACTTACAGGATCATCTTCCTCCCAATTGAAATTGATGGGCGCATATCCCTCGGAAGCATCGCGGAGCCTGTCTTCTATATGAGAGAAGATCGATTTCCCGGTCTTCCTTTCAAACGCATACACACATACATAACCGAAACCTTCGAACTCATATTCGTACTCATCCTGGTCTTCGCTGGTGAACTCCAGCAGCCTGTCTGGTTTTTCCAGTACAGAAAAGAAGGCTTCTTTACCCCTGGAGATCAGCCAGCACCTGAAAAATTCAAAACCATCATCGGAGCAGCCGCCATTGTTGATATAAGCAGCGCACCAGAGCTCGGACAAATAAGACCTCACCATCAATGATCCTGTGCGCAGATGAAATCCGATGATATCCTGCGGATACATCACTTTCAATCGGTTCACCAGGTATTCTTCCTGTTCTTCCTGACCATCTGTTTCTCTGAGCGAATCCTGGATGAGCTGCCAGTAAACCTGTTCATCCATCATCTGTCCTGACTTTTCCAATGCGTCGAGATTCATAAATTCAAATTGTAGTTGTATCATTTGTTAGGGCCGGCAAAAATAACCAGGCAAATGATACAATGCAATACGATCCTCATATTGAGAAAAAAGAAATATCGGTTTGACAATTCCTATTTCTTTTCCGGCTCTTTATAAGTCACCAGGTCGATACCGATACCGTTGGGATCTTCGATAGCAAAATGGCGATCGCCCCAGGGTTCATCGCGGAGTTCGATCTTTATTTTCACACCTTTCTTTTTGATCTCTTCGTACAGTTTATCTGCATCGGGCACTTCGATAGTGAGGTACATGCCCTGTCCCTGGAATGGTTTATGGAAAAGCGGTTGTTGGGAAGGGTGATTGGGCAGCAGAAAACTAAGGCCGGCCTGCCCTCCCGGCGAATTGAGCAACAGATAGAAATCATTCTCAAAAACCAGTTCAAAGCCCAGTGTTTTGATGTAGAAAGCCTTGCTTTCTGCCAGCTTTTTGGTAACGATCCCGGCATTCATTTTCATTTCGGGTTGTTTGGAGGGAGCTGTTTGCGCCATCATATCTGAAGAAACAAATAAGATGAGCAGGATGCTGATTATCTTTTTCATATTCCTATTTTTTGATAATGTAAAATTCAACATTCCTCCATCCGCAGGATTGTAAAAAACGGACAAAAAAACTGCCGGCAATAATTGCCGGCAGTGGAAGTATCAATTGGGTTTTTCAACTATTATCGTAACGCATTTCTGAGCTCGGTGGCTGCCTGACGAAGCGCTGCCTGCACTGAAGGCACCTGCGCCAGGGGATTGAGAAGGCCGTAATCATGGATCTGTCCCTGTACCCTCAGCAATGTGGTGGGCACACCTGCTTCATCCAGTTTTCTTGCGTATGCTTCGCCTTCATCGCGGAGCACATCGTTTTCGGCTGTCTGCACAATGGTGGGAGGCAGTCCTTTCAATTGTTCCAGGCTGGCCTGTAACGGTGATGCATAGATCTCTTTCCTGTTCTCTACCGGTGTATAGGCATCCCAGAACCATTTCATCATATTACGGGTCAGGAACCTGTCTTCAGCAAACTGATGATAAGAAACTGTATCGAAGTTGGCGTCAGTTACAGGCCAGAACAATAGCTGCAATTTCAGATCAGGTCCTTTTTTGTTCTTGGCCATCAGGGCAATGGCTGCAGTCATATTTCCGCCAGCGCTGTTCCCAGCCACTGCCAGTCTGCTTCCATCTATATCGATCTCGTCGCCATTGGCAGCTGTCCATTTAAGCGCTGCATAGATCTCATTGAGGGCAGTAGGATATTTTGCTTCGGGAGAACGGCTGTACTCAACAAACACAGCGGCTACGCCGGAATACACTACCAGGTCTCTTACAAAACGTTTATGTGTGGGAAAATCGCCCAGCACCCAACCGCCACCGTGCGTGAAGATGAAAGCTGGCAGTTTACCCTGTATACCAGCCGGACGAACAATAAAGATCTTTACATCCAGACCATCCTGTGTGATGATCCTTTCTGTGATATCAACGCCTGAATAATCCACTTCTACTGAAGCCTGTGCCCCTTCCAGCACTTTGCGCGCTTCTCCGGGTTGCATTTCTTCCATCGGTTTACCGCCGCCACTGTTGAGGGCTTTCAGAAAATTCCTTACATTTTTTTCAATAGCAGGATCAGTTGCTGCATCTGCGGGTTGAAAAGTATTGATTGACATAAAAAAGTATTTTGAAATTGGTTAAGTAAAATGAATACGATGCCTGTGAACAAATCTGTTCATTATTTTCTGTGATCGAAAATTGAGGGAAAAAGGAAGGCGGCACTTGTGAGAGCCTTTAAAAAATCGTGCCGCCTGTTATAGGTATGTTATGCGTGCTGTTGGAGCCAGTCGAAGATATAGCCTGCCTGCATTCTCCAGCTGGGCAGTCCTACCACGAAGTGATTGATGCCTTCAAATTCTTTGTAGTCCAGTACAGAACCATTGTCTTTTTTGTACGCCTTGTAGTTCCTGCGGTTCAGGTGAGCAGGAATGATATGGTCCTTGCTGCCGGCAATGATCAGTAATGGTGGGTGAGGTTTCTTGAAGTCCACTTTTGCAGCTTTTGATAAACCGCCACGGGCAACAGTCTTGGATTCGGGAATGGTATTTTCTTCCCAGGCTTTTTTCTGTTCCTCAAGTGTCATTCCGTTCACGAATGCATACTGCCAGTCTTTGAGGCTCATGAGGTAGGTCTTTTTGGTAGAAGTAAAGAGGCCTAAAGATTTCCATCCGGCTTTCAGGAAAGAGAACTCGTATGGGAAAACACCTAAAGGAGGCACAGGGTGCAGTACTGCTGCGGCAGCTACGATACCACGGTTCACGAGGATCTGTGTGATCAGACCACCGAGCGAGTGACCGATGGCGATAGGTTTTTCAGGAAGGCTTTTGGCAACGTTGGCGTAGTGATTGATCACTTCATCCAGGGTGAGAAGGCCAAGGTCTGTATCGTTGGGTTGTCTTTTTCGAAGTTCATCAGGAGTACCGTCTTTGAAAGGCCAGGCAGGTGCTACGGTTTTGAAGCCTCTGCTTTCAAAATATTCCTGCCATGGTTTCCATCCGAGATGGGTAACAAAGGCTCCGGTTACGAACATGATGTGTTTTGATTTGGTGTTGGTTAACGTTTCCATGATCTGGTTGATTTTATGTGTTTGTATTCAGGTTGATGTTTGTTTATTTTTTCAGGTAGATCAGTTGTCCGAGATGATAAGCCAGGTGAGCCGTACGGTTGATGAGCATCCCGATCTTGTTGCGGTGCGGCTCATGCAGGAAATCTTCTTCACAAACTGCCTGGTGGCGGCTCAGCCAGTCCTGCGGCTGCATCACATTGAAATAATCCGTCAGTGTTTCGTTCACTTTTTTCCTGAACTCTCTCAGGTCTGATGTGGGCGGAAACTTCAGTCCTGACTTATCGGAATTATCGATAAAGATGTGTTGCAGCCAGGGGTAGAGTTTATCTCTCAGACCGAGCAGGGGCAGCAATCCATCGCTTACCGCTGTGAGATGACCCAGCAACCAGTTTCCGGTATTCCTCCCCGGAGCGGTCTCACGGGCCAGGTCTTCATCACTTAGTTGCTCCAGCAGCGATTCCAGGCGTTGGTTCTGGAGGTTCCAGTTATGCAACACGGTAATTACCAGGAGGGCCGCTTCATCTGTATTGTTGGGTGTCTGTTTCATCTTTTTTCGTTTTATCGTTATCACCGATTGACTACACAAAGATGCGATTACAGGGGGCCCTTCTCCAATGATAAACCACAAGAAAGCGGCTTGACAAAGGTCAACCTTCCCGCTTGACATTCTAGGGAACAAGGGTACACTGCATGCCGGCAGGCAAACATCAGACAATGCGAAAACACACATCCACACTGGATCTACAAGCAATTAAAGGTATCAGTTGTAGTCCGGGATAGAACCCGTTCTGCAAGAGGGAGGATTACTTCGACAAGGCATTTTTACGGATCCGGCTAAGCGTTTCGGGAGAAATGCCCAGGTAAGATGCTATCATATTTTGAGGAAATCGTTGGAAGAATATGGGATGGGATTTGAGCAGTTCTAGGTAACGCTCTTCGGCAGTGAGACTGATGGCGCCATGAATCCTTTTCTGGTTGGCTATCTGGCCGCGTTTGTCCAGTTCCTGGGTCATTTTCCGGAAGGCCGCTGAGCTCTCGTACAGCGTAACCGCATGATCGCGCCGGAGCTGCAGCAGCTCTACATCTTCCCAGGCTTCGATATTGTACATGGAGGGAGTTTCAAGCTCAAAGCTCTCCCTGTCCATCATCCACCAGCCTTCGATCCCGAAGCGGAGGATATGTTCATTGCCCTTCTGGTCTACCGTATATTGGCGCATCGCGCCTTTGAGAATAAAGGAAAGATATTTGCACACATCGCCTTCCTGAAGCAGGTATTGCTTTTTCCTGTATTTTTTGAAGGCAAATACAGCCTCGATGGGCTCAAATTCTTCGTCTGTCAGCGGACAATTGAGATGTTTGTTGATATAATCACGAAGGACCTGGTGCATAAAGGTTCGATAAAGACAATCTTGTAAAAATGGAAAACCAATTTACGGAAATTATTCCATCGAACCAGTAGCTGAAATGAAAAGGTAACAGTATGGCTAACCGAAAATGCCCTCGGGCGATACTTTTTTAGCTTTAATAATATCCACTATCCCCTCATTGGCAATGATCATCATGCCATGGCGGTCGGCAGAGATCCCTTCCTGCAGTTGATAAGTGTAACGGGGTACCTGTTTTTCCATGATAGTGGGAAAGAAAAGGAACTGCATATTGGAGCTCCGGTGGCGCAGGGTTTCACCGGCTTCCACAATATGGGTGCTCACAATGAAGGTACAGTTCCGGTTTTCGCCAAATGCTTCCGTAACGGCCACGGTGGCGTCATAGGCATCTTTCACATTGGTCCCTTTGAACAGCTCATCGAAAATGATCACCAGGTTCCTGCCCCTGCTCACTTCTTCAGCCACTCTTTTCACACGCAGCACTTCTGCATAGAAATGACTGTAGCCCTCATTCAGATTATCGGGCACATTGATGGAAGTGTAAATGCCATCCTGAATAGAGAACTCCATTGCTTCTGCCGCCACGGGAAAGCCCATATGGGCCAGGTAGAGAGCCACTCCAAAGGATTTCATGAAGGTAGACTTACCCGCCATATTGGCCCCAGTAAGGAACACCAGGTTGCGTATAACGTTCATGCCCACACTATTAGGCACTGCGCCGGGTACCTGGGGATGAAACAGATTTTCCATGGCTATCCTGTTCTCACCTTCTTTGAAAGGAAGGGCCAGCGCATATCCGAATTTCCTTTCTTCCGCTACGCTGGTTACGGAAATAAAGGCATCCGCCTCATAGAGTATGCTCAATAGTTTTTCAAGGTCCTGGCGGCTGGAATGGCGCAATTGGTGATCCATTTTCACCTGTTGACCAAATCCTTTAATAGCATTATCTACCCCGGCCAGCGCCTGATTTATGCCTGGTGTATTGCAGATGCGTTTGATCTCATCGATCGTTTTCTGGTAGAAAGATGCATCGCCGCATACGGCTACCTGTTGCATGAACCGGTCAGTTTCCCGGATCAGCTTTACTGTGCTCAGTATCCCCCGGGTGATCAGCTCATGTTCCTTGTCCGATGCAATAATCCGCATGGCCTTGCTTCGCAACATATTCATAGCGGCCCCGGCCAAACTGATAGCACCAGCCATACTGAGGTATTGCTCCACCTCTTCACATAGTTCCTTCTGCACTGGAAAGGTGAACCGCCCCTGCTGAAAGAATTTCAATATTGCTGTACGCTGGTTGATAGCATCCGCATCGGTAAGAGGATGCTGAAAAAGATTTTCCAGCACCTGCGCACCACCTCTGGTTTGAGTGCGGTCGAAAAGATTATAAATGGAATTACCCTTGTACTTTCCCAATACGTTGAGATCATCCAGTGTTTGCTTGTCTACAGTAAAACTCATATCACACCGGTTTTAGCATTTTGCTTCCTGCTTTTAAGGATGCCGATAATATTTTCGTTGCCAATGATCATCATGCCATGACGGTCATTGGTGATGCCCTGGGTGAGCCTGTAAGTGTATTCCGGCATTTGTTCCTTCATAATGGTTGGGAAATACACAAAATTGATATTGTCGCATTTTTCCTTCAGCACCTCTCCTGCCTCGATAATATGGGTGGAGAGAATGAAAGTGCAATCCCTTTTCTCTGCAAAGGCATCCGCCACTGTTACTGTTGCATCGAAAGCGTCTTTCACATTGGTGCCACGGAACAACTCATCAAAAATGATCACCAGCCTTTCTGTTTTGCCTGCCTGTTCAGCCACTTTCTTCAAACGCAACACTTCAGCATAGAAATGGCTGTAACCCATATTCAGGTTATCTGAGAGGTTAATGGTGGTGAACAATCCCTGCTGCACGGAAAACTTCATCTGCCTAGCCGGCACAGGAAATCCCATATGCGCCAGAAAGATAGTGATACCAAGAGTTTTCATGAAAGTGCTCTTGCCGGCCATATTGGCTCCCGTGAGAAAGATCAGGTTCCTGCTGCGATCGATCCTGAGCTGGTTACTAACGGGATTGGACAAACCGGGATGATACATGCCTTCGATCTCAATCATATTCTCTCTTCCATCCAGTGTTTCAGCAAAGGCAAATCCCCTGAGCTTCGACACGTTGGCAACCGACATGTACACATCCATACTGTACACATGATACAGCAACTTCTTTATTTTTTCCCGGGATACGAAACGCAGCAACCTGTCGTATTCCGCCACTTTCGCGTAGTTCAGTTTTTTACTTTTCTTTTCTTCCCTCATGAATTGCAATAGCGGTTCCTTCAGCAATTGTTGCATGGCGGTCACTTCCGGTTGCCAGGCCTCAGCAATGGGACCGGTGATGCCATTCAGAAAATCCTGCAGGCGGTTGCACATATCCATCACTGCCAGCACAGCTTTATGCAGCGCTTCAAATTCCGTATCGGCGCCAACGATATTCTTCAGTTTGCGCTGCAGGTTATCTTCCTCCATCGTCAGTTTGGACCTTTCATCGGTATTCTCCAGGTAATGTTCGATGATATCGAAACTTTCATTGCTGAATGGGAAAGACCTGTCCAGCTCCCGGAAGAAACGGATGATGGATGTTCGCTGCCTGATGCGAAAAGCATCGGCCAGCGGATAGTTGAACATATCTTCCAGCAACAAAGCGCCTCCGCGGGTATGGGTATTGTTGAAGATATTGTAGATAGAGCTGCGCTGCTTGCCGAAAATATTCAGATCGTCCAGCGTTTGTTTGTCTATGATAAAGCTCATGTGTTCCGTTTTCGTTTATCTGCTTCTTCTGCGTATCCATCCCACCAGCGCTGTGATCACCATCAGGCCGGGTAATACCCAAACGAGAGCTATTTTGGTGGTAGCCATACTGTCTTTGGTGAGACTTACAGCATCATCCGTTGATTCAGGCCTTCTAACGTCGATGGGCATCTGATTATCCGACATCCAGAAGAATGCGCCGGTGATCAGTGAGAAATTGGCGGCAGGGATATTCTGCCTGCTGATGCTGATCTCTCCATTGCTGATACAGTCTGCATCGCCCAGGATAATGATCTTCTGAACCTTGTTGCCTGCTTTCCTGCTCAGTGCAATGGCAGTGGGATATGCCTTCTGTACCTCTCCCACAGCAGGATTCAACTTCACGGTATCATCTATGAAATTGGTACTTTCCACTTCATTCCAGGCCGAAGAATCGGACATCAGCAGCGGGGCCACGTCGAAACCCTTGTCTGTAGTATACTCCAGACCAACGGCCCCGGGCATGGTGACCACCAACTTCCTTCTGTGCATTTGCCCGAGTACATAGATCAGGTCCTTTGAATCGGCAGTGGGCTTAGACATGATGAAGTCCGGCAACTGGGTTTTGCTCTGCACCACCAATTGCCCTGGAACAAACTTTACTCCAAAAGGAGCCACCAGTTCGGCCATGGCTTCCTGCCTCCTGGTTTCACCTGCAATCAGCAGGTTACCGCCTCTTGCGATATACTGGTCCAGGAATTGTTTTTCTGTTGGGTTGAGGCCCACTCTCATATCTGCGATCACCAGGATATTGATATCGGCCGGCACTTCCTTGTTGAGCACCACATCCGCCACATCAAATCCCTGGTTGAGGAGAGAGTAACGGAAAGGCTTATCCTGTGCAAAGCGATTATAGTTCCGGTCGCCCTCATTGTTATTGTCCCTTTCGCCATGTCCCCGGAGGAAACCTGCTTTCGGCAGCTTCTCCATAGTCAGGCGTTTAAGCGCGGCCGTTATCTCGGATTCTCCCGGGAATACCATCTGGTCATCGAAGATGCGGAGGAATGTTTGTTCTCCGCTGCCACGTTTGATGGATCGTACAAAAGTTCTTCCTTCGCCGGACAGATCGATCTGCCTGCGGACCTCTTCCGGCCCGATCACCGATTTTTCTTTCATCTCATAATGCTCCAGTATCTTCTTCATCCTTTCCTTATTGGTCATCTTCGGATATCTCTTTTCCAGGCCGGGATTATTCACGGAATCATAGTAGTAAACATATTCCAGTTTGGTTTCGGGCTTGAAGCGCACGTACTGCCTGAAACGGTACATATCAGCCAGTACCGCTTTGGGGTAAGCGATATAAAGATTCTGATCGTCCAGGATATTCACATAGGTAGTGATGGTAAGTGGCCCTTTCAGCTTTTTGATCACTTCCTGGCTATTGGGTGTAAGCGTATTGAATTTGGTGGATGTGGCATCGTGAAAGAACATCAGCATTGGGCGTGAGCTGGCATAGCCCAGCATCAATGCTGAACAGATCACGAGAACATACTTTCCCGCAGAGGCCGTCCAGCGGCTCTTCTGGCGAACTGCATTAAGACGGATGATACTCAGGCCAAGGAAAAGCGCCATCACAATGAGGAAATAAAAAAAGTCCTCGCTCGTGAACATTCCAATGAGGAACCAACCAGCCCGGCCTCCGATCGTAAGCCAGTAGGTGATCTCCCGTACAAATTCCACATCCTGCCAGAGACCGCCTATATAGTTAAGCACGGCCAGTACGGCAAGGGTGCCAATGGCAGCCACTACCTGGTATGATGTAAGGCTGCTCATGAACAGGCCGATAGCAGCATAGGCCAGCACCACCATATACAATCCGAGTACACCCACCAGGATGGCCTTGATCTCGAAATCCTTCACCACTGCCCAACTGTACAATACATACACCATCACAATGCTGATCAGCAGCAGACCATATACCATCATGGACAGAAATTTGCCGAGCACGATCTGTGCATTATTGATGGGAGATGAATACAACAATTTTACAGAGCCGCTTTGAAACTCACGGCTCATCAAACCCATGGTGAGCAGCGGGATATAGAGATAAAGATAATTGAGCACACTGAACAGCAATCCTGAGATCTGGTTCGCAAACAGGTCCATGGATACGCCGCTGGATTTATATCCCTGCGCCAGGTATTTCTGCCAGCTTTCCAGGCTGGAAGAATAGCCCATGCTGCACTGAAAAGTAAATATGATGAGGATCAGCCAGGCCACTGGTGAGAAAAACAGGGTCTGCAATTCGGCACGCGCAATATTGAAAACAGTTTTCATTTTTTCTTTTTTCTACTTTCCGGTTTAGAATCTATTTCTTGCTCAGCTCAGCGAAAATGGCATCCAGTGAGCTTTTCTCGGCAAATATTTCAGTAAGCCTCCAGCCCTTTGCCACACTGGTTTCCACTATCCTTTCCTTTACATCCTGCCCATCGGAAAACTTCAGCCTGTACTTTGGTCCGCCCAATGATTCCACGCCGGCCACTCCGGGGATATTGCCAAGCTCTTCCACAGAAGGCATGGCAGTCAGAGAAACAATGAGGGTATTGGGAACGATGTAATTGTCGAAGTCCTCAACCGTTCCTGCAAACACCATCCTCCCCTGTTCAATCATCCGGATATAATCGCAGGTAGCCTGCACTTCGGAAAGGATATGCGTGCTCAGGATAACGGTCCTGTCTTCAGCAATCTCCTTTACCAGTTTCCTGATCTCGATAATCTGATTGGGATCGAGTCCATTGGTAGGTTCATCCAGCACCACAAAATCAGGATTATGGATGATGGCCTGTGCAATGCCCACACGCTGCTGGTAGCCCCCGGAAAGATTACCGATCAGTCTTCTCCTGAAATGCGCGATGGCGCAGCGATCCAGCACGGAATCCACCGCTTTGTTCAGCTCACGCGCGGGAATGAATCGTAGCCTGCCGCTGTATCGGAGGAACTCTTCCACAGTCAGGTCCGCATTCAGTGGCGGCTTCTGCGGCAGGAATCCGATATGACGTTTGGCCGCCACCGGATTATTGCGCATACTGATGCCCTTTATGAAAACATCGCCTTCGGTTTGTTTCAGCACGCCGCACATGATATTCATGGTAGTGGATTTACCGGCCCCATTGGAGCCCAGCAATCCATAAATACCATTCTTCGGGATCTCGAAATCTATGTCGCGGATCGCCCACTGAACCGTGTAGCGGTGCGACAATTTCTCAATTTTCACAATGGGACCATTCATAATATCCTTTCTTCCTTTTTGTTGTTTTAGAATAATCAGGCGCCTTCATTGCCAATGGCCTGAAGGTCTATACCAAATGTGTTCAGGAAATAACTGATCACGATATCGTATTTCTTTTTGATCAGTCCGTTCACATCCACGGAGGGATGCAGCAGTCCGCCCGGTGCAGTCAGACTGGCGTAGGAATTGGAAACGATGGTTTCCATAAAAACATCCCAATCCTCTTCAACCCCTTTCCTCAGGTAATCGATCACACCCTGTTCATATGCTGTCCAGTAATCCACCAGATCATAATCAGTGAGTGCAGTAAATGCCGCCTGTCTTTTGATCGCATTCTTCGCATGTGCATTAGCGAGGAATAAAGAATTGAGTTTGGATTTCAATGCATACTTCTCCGGAGCAGAAATGGCGTTGATCCTGCTACCTCCATATCCAACGATCATGAAATCACCGGCTGCATAAGCTTCATGCATCAGGTTCACATTTTCAGAAGGCTTACCCGCTCCCGTTCTGGCGAAATAAAAACTGTCCAGCAAAAAAACTTTTTGAGGCAGCCCTGCGCGAAGAAGAGATTCAGAATAGTATTTCAACAGTGTTTCATTAATGAGGGCGAGTTGTTCATCTACATAATCCTCATTAGCCGGAACATCAAAATAACCGGCTGTGGTCTTGTTCGCAACAGCATCATACCTGCCGCCGATCCACCAGGTAACATTGTACATGATATCCTTGGGCTCATACTTGTAGAGGAACAGTGTCCTGTATTTTTTGAACATCTCCAGGATAGTTGCATCATAGGGATGATTACCCTGTGGCAGGGTTGGATCACCGTAAATATTTTCCGGTTCAGGACTGGCTGTAAGCGCTCCTTCCTTTTTACAACCCGTTGCGAGGAGGGCAACCAGTAACCAAACTGTGGTTATATAGAAAAATGATTTCATAATTCGATGTTTTGTTGATTATGGATTGGGTTCCAGGTTAGGGTTCCTGATCAGCGCAGACCTTGGGATCGGCAGTGTATAGCGCTTATCATTCTTTTGCAGCACATATTCCACAGGCGCCTGACTGGCGGTAGTCTGGAACTTATGCCTGATCTCTGGCATACCATATCTGCGGAGATCGAACCAGCGGTGGTCTTCGAAGCTGAGCTCGCGCCTGCGTTCATCGCGGCAAAAATCCAGTAATGCCTGGCCACTGAAATCGACGGGAACATAAGCCACATTCCGGGTATCGTATCGATTGGAACGAAGGAAGTTCAGGTCGCTCAGCGCCGAAGCCCGGAGCGCTTCATCGCCATTCTTCAGGTACTGTATGATATTGGCTTCAGCGCGGTTAAGATACAGCTCAGCCACACGCATTCCCTTCACTACATTACTACTGTTGGAACCTCCCAGTTTCTTTCCAAGGATCGGAACATAGATGGTCCAGTCGTAATCCAGGTAATCCCAGTAATAGAAATAACGCATACGCAGGTCACCGCGATTGCTGGTATTGGTCCTGGTGAAATCATATTTGCTTCTCAATTCAGGTGAAAGGCAGAAGTTCAGAATATCATAATCGAACCGCCCCATTTCACGGTATTCACTACCGTTCGCATAACCGAGCCAGATAGCTTCTGGACTGTTGATGCTGTAGATATTGGTGGCGGGATCACTCCATGTGCCGGGATAAGGCACAGAAGCAAGCCTGAGCAGGGAGGAATTGAGGGTAAGACCATCGCTCGCATATTGGGCTGCCTGTTCCCATTTTTCCTGGTAAAGGCTGAGCCGGCTTAATAACGTATATACGAATCCGGTAGTTACCCTGAATTTACTATTGCCTGATCCATGTTGCCGGATCAGTGGGAGCGCTTTCATCAGGTCTGCTTCGATCTGATCGTAAACTTTTTTTATGGATGCGCGGCGGGGATACTCATCTTTCACCACGGAACTGAGGATCAGCTCCACGCCCGGCGCCGTTTCACGGTCGATACCCGGTGCATTGTAAGGCTGTGCAAAAAGGTTTACCAGCATGAAATAGTAGAAGCTTCGCATGGCCAGCGCCTGTGCGCGCACATTCTCCCGCTCTCCTTCATCGCCTCTTACCCCATCGATCATTTCCAACACCACATTGCAACCTTTGATCCTCCTGTAATAATGGGCATAGGTATCGATGGCTCCCGGCGTCATAGCCGCCTCCATCAACTCGAACATATCAGAACGCCAGGTATACGGCCCTTCATATTGCTTGTAAAGTGTTGGGCCAGCCAAACCGGGATTGAAATTGCTCACCATATCATCCGTCATCAGGTCCAGGTAAGGATGAAAGCCGGGAGTATAGGATCCTGCGGGATAAACCTCTCCCATCAGCAATTGCTGCAATTCAGCCACGGAAGAAGGCCTGACCTCATCCTGACTTTTTTCCTCCAGGTATTTGCTGCATCCGGTGAAACCGATCAACAGCCATATGCCCAGTATGCTTTTATATATCGTATTCATTTTTTTGTCTTGAAGGTTAAAAACTAACATTGAATTGCATGGAATACACTCTGGGTATGGGTTGATTGCCGGTGGCTACTTCCGGGTCCATTCCCTTGAAATCCCTGCTCACGATTATAAACGGGTTTCTAACGGCTGCGGATACACTAAGATTCTTTATATACAGTGGCTTCAACAATCTTTCGGGAACATTCCAGGTAAGGGAGATATCGTTGCACCTGAAAAAGCTGGCATCCACCACGCGGGCAGTTGAATAATTGTACATTTCGTAAGCATACTCATATCCGGGATAAGGTGGAATCAGCAACAGGATGGCATCTGTCTGGTTATTGACAGGGTTCCAGATCCTGGAGGGGATGGAAGGGATATTGGTATTCTTTTCGTCACCTGGCTTTTTCCAGCGGCTGGCAAATTCCTTTGGCATATTCATGTAAGCGCTGGGCAGATCAAAACCGGTGAACATCTGGTAGAGCAATTTCTTGCCACCTAATTGCATATTGAATGATGCGGAGAGTGTAAATGCCTTGTAGCGCAATACCTGTGAGATACCGGCAGTAAAATCAGGCTCCAGCCTGCCTGCATATTTCATGTAAGCAGTGGCATCCTTCTCACCTGCGATCCAGGCCGCCTGATCCTTGGCAGGAAGCACAAACTCAGGCGAACCATCATTGGGATTCAATCCTGTAAAATCAAACACCCAGAAGGACGACACCCCATAACCTCCCTTGTTCAACCTGCCGGAAGCGGCATTGCGCCAGCTTTCCGAGCCAATGATCTCGCTGTTGATCCTGTTGCGGTTCCTGGAAGTATTGAAAGAAATATTCCAAACAAGGTCCCGGCTGCGGATAACGGTCCCGCTCATACTAAGTTCAATACCTTCATTATCCAGTTTGCCTCCATTGATGGGCATCTGATCGATACCATATGAAACCGGGATCTCCCTGTAAATGATCAGGTCATCCGTTTTCTTACGGTAATACTCAAGCGACATTATAAAACGATTGGAAGCTATTCCCAGGTCAAGGCCCAGGTTCATTGTTTTTGTTTTCTCCCATCTCAGGTCCGCATACCCAAGTGATTTGATCAGCAACTCGTATTCTCCTGTTACATTATTCACTACATTCGAGGGAAGTTGTGCAATAAGATCAGGGCCGAAGTTTTCGGCCACATTACCCTGCCAGCCATAAGAGGCGCGCAGGTTCAGCTCGCTCACCAGTTTCTGCTCCTTCATCCAGGGCTCATTGTGCACATTCCATCGTACGCCACCAGCCCAGATGGGAAGGAACCTGTGCTTCTTATCCTGGCCAAAGCGGTTAGACGCATCCGAACGAAGACTACCGGTGATCACATATCGTTCATCATAAGAATAAGTGAGGTTGCCATAGTAAGAAAGGAAATTAGCATCACGGTCTGTGATCACATTCTTTATCTCTTTATACAGGGGATTGGTGATCACACTTCCGTATTGCAAAATAGTAAGGGGCGGACTGGTGATATTACGTCCCCTGTCTGGAAAATATCCAAACTGATTGGAGCTGAATCCCCTGGTGGCGGTACTACGCAGCTCCTGCCCTGCCAATGCACCAATGCGATGAAGCCCTATCAGCTTATTCCAGGAGAGACTGTTCCTTATATTGTAAGTAGTGTTGCGGCTTTCGATGGAATTGTACTCTCCTCCATGCGGTAACTTCGATTCCATATAACGCTGGCTTCCCACCCCAAACTCACCCACTTCATAATCCCTGATAAAAGCAATATGCCGGGAATACTCAGAAGCCCATGATTCAGCATTGGCATTTACAGAGGTCAGGCCCAGTAAACTTTCAAAACGAAGACCATTGATGATATTATAATTGATATTGAGCGAGGCATTGAAGTTCCGCTGATCGTTCTGATTGCCGGTCTCCGCCAATTCGTTCAGCACATTGAATCTTAGCGGAGTTCCATTATGGCCCGGTATTTCATAATATTTTGGATTTCCATCTTCATCAAATGCGGGAATGGCGCGACTTGTTTCCTGTGCATATTTGAAAGGATCTACAGCATAGAAACCTTTTGTTCTGATCATACCTGCATTCAGTTGCACGCCTGCTGTGAGCTTATCGGAGATCTTCGCATCCAGCCGGAGCGTACCCGTCATATTGCGGGTATCGTTTCCTTTGGCAGTACCGAAGTTCTGAGAAGTGGCCAGTGATGAATAATAGGAAAGACGTTCGGAGCCCCCGGAAATACTAACACTGTGATTATGGCTGAACGGTGTGCGGTAGAGCAGTTTCATCCAGTCTGTATTCACCGTTTCAAGATACTTCACTTCCTCATTGAACTGAGTGTAACTGATCTCTTTGTTGAGGTAACGTTGCAATACATTTTCATAGCCTACCGCGGTAGTGCCGATTACTCCCAGTAATCTTTTCTCATAGATCTCGCGGCTTACATCGATGCGTTCTTTGGAGTTCATCAGGTTGAGCTGATCATAGTTCAGTCGTTCCGTAATGGCAAAGCCTCCGCTGTAGTTCACCGTCATCCTGCCACCGGGTTTGCCACGTTTTGTTTTGATCACGATAACGCCATTGGCCGCCTTCACACCGTAAAGCACGGTGGCAGCGGCATCTTTCAGAACAGTAATATCTTCAATGTCATTTGGATTTAGCCAGGAAATGGAATTGCCGATCAGGTTCCGCATCATATCTGAGCTGCTGCCCACATCATTGAGGGATTGGGCATTGAATGGAACAGGATCGGTCTGGATCACACCATCCACCACCCAAACAGGTTCCTGGTTGCTCAGCAAAGTGGAAGTTCCGCGCACACGAACCCTCGGTCTGGTGCCTACCATACCGGTCTGGTTCATTACCACGGTGCCGGGTAATTTTCCCTGCAACATCTGCTCTACCGTATTGGTGCCATCGTAGAACATCTCATCACGCTTGATCGTATTGGCTGATCCCACCATCTCCGATTTGCGGATATTCTGATAACCCGTTACTACCACCTGGTTCATCTCATTGGGAGCATCTTCCATGGTCACATTCTGGATGTAGGAGTCACCTTCAGCACGGATATTCAGACTCTGCGACTTCATCCCTACATAAGTCACTTTCAGCGTGGTCCTGCGATGTGTTATCAAACTGAATTTACCGGATGCATCTGTGATGGCAGAGACCCCGGACGACTGATCTGTTACACTGGCGCCGTAAAGCGGTTGTCCCTTTCCGTTAAGGACAACGCCCCGAACTGTAACAGTGGTATCGGGATTCTTTTTCGCGGGATTTTCTGCTGGTGACTTCCGTTTGATAATGATCGTATTCTTTTCGATGGAATACTTCATATCGGTTCCATCGAGCAGCATGTTCAATACCTCCGTAACCGGACGATTGGTAACATTGATGGTAACAGGAGGGAATTTATTCACATCATCCACACTGTAAAACAGGTTGATCTGTGAACTTTTTCTCACAGCATTCAACGCTTCTGAGAGCTTTGCGTTCTTGAGATTCAGGCTCACGGTCTTTTCCGTGTCCTGTGCTTTCAGGGAAAGCATGAAGAGTACACCCGCGGCCAGCAACAGGCTGCGGAATACCACAAGATGTTTCATGGTAATCGAGTTTAGTTTTGGTTGATTGCTCCGTTTATTCTCTGGTTCGTTGGCTATTTTGACATGACCTGACTTACAAGAATTGTTTTCCCTTTGATGTTGAATTTCACATAGGCAGGTTGCTCGATGAGTGCAAGCACATCTTCAATATGTGCTTCTTTTTTCAGTCTCCCTCCCACTTTTCGCTGCTTTAATTCAGGAGAAGAGAATACAAAATCGAAATCGTATAAACGGCTAAGGTTGTTTGTTGCTTCTTCGAGAGAAACCTCGTCGAATATGATCTGCCCGTCTTTCCAGGCGGTAAATGTTTCTGTGTCCACAGCTCTGGTAATGAATTTATCATTGGTAAGCATGGCCTGCAAACCCGGCTCCAGCATGGCCTGCATGCCTGCGGCGTTCAGCCTTACTGACCCGTTCACCAGTGTGGTGGTAAATTTTTTGGTATAGGTATTCACATTGAACTCCGTGCCCAATACCTGCACTTCCATCCCACTTGCATTCACAATAAAAGGCAATGCAGTATTCTTCTTCACTTTAAAATAGGCTTCGCCGCTTTCAAGAAATACTTCTCTCCTGGTTACACCCCCAAAATGAGCGGGATAACGCAGTTTGGTGGAGGCATTCAACCAGACCTCGGTCCCATCCGCCAACTCCAGCCTGTACTGACCACCCCTCGGAATGATCAGGGTATTGTATCCCGCAGCTTTCACCAACCCTTCGCGGGCTGCGTATTTCAAAAGGCTTGTATCTACATTGGTAATCTCAGTTAGGCCTTGTTGAAATTTACTGTCAGGATTTTCCTGCAACTCTATTCGCTCTCCATCGGCCAGTACAAGGGTGGCGCGACGGGAATCCAGAGGTTCGGTAATGTATTTTGCGGTCTCAGATGAAGCCTGGTCTTTTTTATTCACCAGCAGGTAAGCCAGAGCGCCAATCACCATCAGCCCAAGTACAACCGCTGCGTATCCCATCCATTTCCTTACGGGCTGTAACCTGCGCACAGCACCAGTTTCAGCGGTTGCATCTTTCTGAAGTATAGCGGTAATGATCTGCTCTGCGTCCCGCAGTTCCAAAGGCTGTTCCTGGTTGTTCTCCGAATACAGTCCGGCCACCAGCGCATCGCGTTGAGATGCCGCTTTACCCTTCGATAAAAAGGTCATCAGCTCCAGTTCCTCTTCTGCTGAGATCGAATGACTGGTCCATTTGGTGAACAATTCCCGCAGCCTGTTATCCTCCATATTCCTGGTTTCTTTAAAGTAGACGAATGAGTATAAAAAAAGAGGGGATGCCCCAGAAAACAATTTTCAATAAATTCTTTTTGAGGGTGGCGGTAGCCTTCTTGATATATTCTTTCACTGTATGAATGGAGATACCCATTTCTTCTGCGATCTCCTGTTGTTTCTTTCTATCAAAGCGACTCATCTCCCAGACTTTCCGCTGCTGCGGCGGCAATTCAGCCACCGCCTGGTAAAGTTTGGCGTGGTACTGTTTCCATTCTTCATCGTTCTCTTCTCCAGATTGCTGGCTTGATCCCGATTGCAGCTCGTGCAGGATGATTCGCTCATGGGCCATCCTCCGCAGCATATCGCTTCCGGTATTGCGGGCAACAGTTACTAACCAGGCTTCAAAATTGCTGATACGAACCAGCTCAGCACGCTGCTGCCATAATTTGGTAAAGGCTTCCTGAACTATCTCTTCGGCAAGTACTGAAGAACCGGTCAGTTTGAGCGCAAAAGCATTGATACGGGGAGACCATGCATGGAATAGCGTGCGGAACGCATTTTCATCGCCTTCAGATAGTTTAAGCAGCAGTTCAGCCTGATCATATTGCGGGTTGGATAGCAATTGGGTTTCCCTGTTTGGTTACAAAACTTGGCAGCGATCGTAAAAATAGCATTTGAATCATTATCAAGTGTAAAGTATTCGTTTGGCCTCTTTATATTTGGTCACCAATCAACGCTCATGAAAAGCATTCTCACTCAACTCAGAGCTGATCTCGACAGCATGGCGAATGCCGCCGCCAAATCATCTGCCGAAAGATTTTTCAAAGAAGCTATCCAAACCAGGGGTATCAAAACGCCACTGGTGCGCAAGCTCTCAGCACAGTATAAAAAAGAAATGAAACAACTTCCGAAAAAGGAAGTATTCCAGCTTTGTGAAGAGCTCTGGCAATCTGGCTACCTGGAGGAATCTTTTGTAGCCTGTGATTGGGCCTATTCCCAAAAGAAAAAATTTGAACCGGCCGATTTCAAAACATTCGAACGCTGGGTAAAAAAGTATGTATCCAACTGGGCTTCCTGCGATACGCTCTGCAATCATACTGTTGGGGAATTCCTTATGATGTATCCTGAATTCCTGCCTGAACTGAAACGCTGGGCGGTATCAAAAAACAGGTGGGTGAAACGGGCCGCAGCGGTGAGCCTGATCGTTCCCGCCAGAAAAGGGCTATGGATGGAGGAGATGCTGGAAATTGCTACCATTCAGCTAGAGGATCAGGATGACATGGTGCAGAAAGGCTATGGCTGGATGCTGAAATCCGCCAGCGAATCAGACCTCAACCCTGTATTTAAGTTCGTAATGCAGCATAAGACGAAGATGCCGCGCACTGCTTTGCGTTATGCCATCGAGAAAATGCCTGCAGATAAGAAAGCAAAGGCGATGGCCAGATAATGCGCCATCGCCCTGTCTGAATATTTTCCATTTTTCTATTTCGTATACAACGGCGTACGCTTCAGTAAATATTCAAGCGTATTCTTGTAAGCATCCTGTGTATTCCAGAAAGAATTGCGTTGCTGGCTGTACACGGTTACGCCTTTGTCATTGTAAATGCCCAGGTCCAGACTGGTCTGATAGTTTTGCTGGGCGGTACCGTAAGTGGAGCTGTTGTATTTCTTATCTTTCTTATCATCATCATCCTTTGTTTTCACTTGTCCATAAGTGTTAGAAGTAACGGTTTGCGTGGTTTTGTTCTGATTCACCACTCCGCTGATCACATACTCTACGCCCAGGATATTACAGAGATCCTCCATTGTATATCCTTTGATGTTCTGGTCCGTAATCCCCGCTTTGATCAGCAGCGCGTTGGTGGTACGGGGATCGAGTATAGTGAACATGCCTGCATGTTTGCTGAGAAAATTATAGGCTTCCTGCTGCACCTGGTCTCCAACTGCATCATCAGCTGCCTGTCCGTCTTTCACGAAAGTGAAGGGAAGGAAAGCTACTTTGTTGTGATGTGATTCCAGGTTGGGATTGGCGGCGGGCTTTTGTTGCTGGCCGGCTGAGCTGCCTGATGGCTGACCGGCATTTCTGTTGAAGAATTCGATCCTTCCGCTGGCATAAGTGATCTTCAGGATCTCGGTCTTTTTGATACTATACGTAAGTGTTTCTCCTGCATAGGAAAATACGATAGCGGAATCATTGATCGACTGAACTTTTCCGGCAAGTTCATCACCATTGGTTTTGAGTATTACATCATTCTTTGCAGGCTGCTGGGCATAAGTGATCATACCCATAAGAATCAGGGCTATCAGTAAGGTTAGCTTCTTCATACAATATCAATTATGGTTTGTTTGGGAGATGTATAAAGATAATAAATCATTTGATTCCGATGGTGCGCGATACCGCATCCACCGGCTTTTTTATCCAGGAAGGAGCATTGAGGCGGAAGCCGATCACGGCATGAAAGATGGTCCTGTCGTTTTCCACAATTACACTTGTCTTCTCCTCCCGGTAAGCAGACTCTGCAAAGCGCATGTAGATACCCGTGAAAAACCTCTGGCTGTTATAACCGATACCAGCCCTTCCATCCAGGCGGAAAATGAAATTCCTTTGCCTGCCAGACTCACTGTAAGTCTCATACCGGTTGGTGATCCTGCTGAATACATAGCCTGCTGCCGGTGTAAGTCCCAGGGCGAAATAGAATTTTTCCTTCAATACAAAATTGTAATGGTATCCTGCTCCCAGCAACAATTCCAGGTTGTCTCCTCTTTGATTGAAGCCACCTGGCTCAGGAGGCGTTTTGTGGTCATTGATATAGTACCTGTAAAATAAAACGGGAATAAAACTGCCGGCACTCTTCAATTGCCGCTCTGACTGCGTTACAATGGCATTCACAGAAAAGTCAGGGTTAAAATTGTAAGCTGTGCTTCCTTCATATTGAGTGAAAGACAAGCCCGGGAACTGGATATAGGGAGAGTCCGGAGTCCAGGTTGGATCTACTTCAGGCGTATTCTCCAGGTAATAGCCTTTGGTGCGGGTATAAGACAGTTCCTGTATCCAATGCCTGAAATTGAAACCCACATTGAATCCTCCACTCCTCGTTTTTCCTTTGAGCGCATCATCGTCTTTGTCTGAAAACAATTTGGGAGCGAATCGGATGCCGAAAGAAATGAAGCGATAACTGAATCCCAGCCTGGTGGCCGATTCCACATTCGGGCTCAGGCGGATATCGAGTCCCGGGGTGATCACGCCTATCCGCTCCACATCGGAGCTTTGACTAAGTTTGAGGGTAACAAAATCCGACATCGCCTCTATCTTCCGGGAAACAGGGAGCGTATCCGTCGCTGCCATCAGATAAAATGGGAAAAAAGAAAAAAACAACACGGCCGGCATGGTTCTTCTCATACTCAAATATAAACTGTTGACGTTGCAACTTCGCATCAGG
This sequence comes from Pseudobacter ginsenosidimutans, assembly GCF_007970185.1. Taxonomy (NCBI): domain Bacteria; kingdom Pseudomonadati; phylum Bacteroidota; class Chitinophagia; order Chitinophagales; family Chitinophagaceae; genus Pseudobacter; species Pseudobacter ginsenosidimutans. The sequence goes on from NZ_CP042431.1 coordinate 7,706,840, forward strand.
AAAATGAAAGTTTGACCTATGTTAAAGTTTTTTTAGATTTGATTCAGATGCTTCGACCAACAGCAATATCATTGATTTTCATTTTCTTTTCCCTGCCTGCATTCTGTCAATCCTTCGGTTTGCAGTTCTCCAGCCATGAGGCTGTACAGGAGAAAAGAACTTCCTTCAACCTTACCCCTGGTAAGCCTGCCTGCTTTGATCAGAATACCGATCTGCAGTTCGATTTCATGTTACGTTCCAATATGCCCATCTACTTCGGTTACCTGTTGCGGATCGTAACGGACCAGAACAGGAATATCGATATCGTTTACAATGAACGGCAGCGGCTGCTCAATTTCATCACCGGGGAAAAATTCATCAGTTGCCCGGTGGATTCCATCGGCGCATTCAACCAATGGAACCAGCTGACAATCCGGTTCGATACACATAACAAAACAGTGGAGTTCCTCGCCAATGGTCATGCGCTGGGCAAGAGCGCTATCGAGACCAATGATCAACTCTGCTGCCGCATCGTTTTCGGCGCCAATGATCTGCCGGGTTTCCAGACTGCCGATGTTGCTCCCTTCCTCATAAGGGAAATAAAGATCACTGAAAACAAGAAACTACGTTACCATTTTCCCCTGGATGAGAACGGAGGGAATGAAGCGCATGAGCAGGTGTCCGATAAAAAATACTTCGTTGCCAACCCGGGCTGGATCGCTCCCATGCACCAGAACTGGAAAAAAGTGTATAGCACACAAACGGGCTCTGTTCCTGCCCTGGCCTACAATAAAGAAAAGGATATCCTCTACATCATTTCCGGGGACTCCCTCTACGAGTACTCCCCCAGGAACGACGCCATCCGCATCACCAGGTTATCGGAAAAAAGAAGGGATATGGCCTATGGCAACCAGGGGATCTACAACCATATCAATAATAAACTGTACAATTTCTATATCGATGAGCACTCGGTGAGCGTCTACGATACGCTGCAAGCGAGGTGGGACAAGAGTTTTCACAGTGACCCGCTCACCATTTTCTGGCAGGCCAACAAGTTCATTTCTTCCACTGATACTTCCCTGTACACCGTGGCCGGATATGGCCAGCTGCATTACAAGAATCTTATTCAACGCTATAGTTTCAACACGCAGCGTTGGGATACCATCCACCCGAAAGGGGATTTCTTCATGCCCCGTTACCTGGCCGCGCTTGGTATGAATGCCAGCGGCGATACTGCGTATATCCTTGGTGGTTATGGCAGCAAAACCGGCGACCAAATGCTGAATCCCCGCCACAGCTATGATCTGCTGGCTTTCGATGTGCGTGGCCGGCAATTCACCAAACTCACGGAACTGAAAGAACCGGAACATCCGTTCGTGTTTTCCAACAGCCTTATCCTGGAACCGGGAACAGACAATTTTTATACACTGATCTATCCCAACGACCGTTTCAATTCACGATTGCAACTCATCAAAGGCTCGCTTCACAATACAGACTATGAGCCGATGGCTGATACCATCCCCTACCAGTTCCTTGACGTGGAATCCTTTGTAGACCTGTTCTACAGCCCCGTTTCCAAAAAACTGCTGGCAGTAACCCTGCACACCGGCAAGGATACGGTTACTGACGTGAACGTGTACTCGCTGAATTTCCCTCCCAATAAAATGATCGCGGCCACCACAACGGCTACAACCGAAAGCGCCGGCAAATGGCTCTATATCATTGGCGGGATCTTGCTGGCCCTGGCATTCAGCCGTATTTTCCTGAAGAACAGAAAGAAGAAATCAGAAAAAACAGATCCAGCAACGGATATAAATCACCAGCATCAGGAAGCAGCTGCTCCAGACGCCAGCCACCTGGCGCCATCTATAACATTGGCGCCTTCACCGGCTGTGGATACCACGGCCATTTATTTGTTCGGACAATTTGAAGTGCTGAGCCGTGATAAACAAAACCTCACAGCCAGCTTCTCTCCTTTGCTGAAAGAACTGTTCCTGCTGATCCTGTTGCATACCTGTAAAGACGGTAAAGGCATCAGTCCTGAAAAACTGCTGGAGATCCTCTGGCCCGACAAATCGTCCAAGGATGCACGCAACAATTACCAGGTGAATATCGCCAAACTGAAAACGATCTGTGAAAAAATAGGTGGCATCAATATCAACCGTGATACAGGCCACCTGAGATTGCTGGCAGAGGAGGAAAATATCTTTATAGATTACAAACGATTCGCAGAGCTTACCGGCGGAGCCTATACCATCAACAATCAATATGTGACAGCATTGCTGGAACTGATACAGAGGGGAGGATTCTTGCAACAACTGCATTACAGCTGGCTGGACGATTATAAATCAGAAGTCTCCGGCATCATCAGCGACATCTTCGTCAAATACGCCACCACAGCGGATCCCGAGGCCAATGCCGAGCTTACGCTCCGTTTTGCCAATGCGGTGTTCCTCTTTGATCAGCTGAATGAGGAAGCGTTGGTGTACAAGTGCAAAAGCCTGATGATCCTCGGACGCCATGGCATGGCTAAGGATACTTTCTCCAAATTCGCCAAGGAATACCGCGAGAATTATGGAGTGGATTTTGAGAAGACCTTCGTTCAGATCACCGGAAACTCCTGATAAAATTCTATTTCACCGCCGTCGGTTTTGCCGGCGTTAATGCAATTTCTTTTTTCAGCATCCTGCCACCATCACCGGCAAGCCGCATGTAATAATCGGAGGAGCAGGCAGTACCATCTTCATCCAGGGTCAGGAAACTGGAACCTGCCGGCACCATTGCCTGAGTTTCTGCTGTTTTCGCGATCTGGTTGCCTTCATTGTATTCATCAAACATCGAAATATAAAAGCCCTGTGCACCGGCCCGCATCATATTGTAAAACTGGCGCCACATGAATTCGCCATGCACTCGTTGTCTTTCCTGCAGGTCGCCGGGCATGATGCAGGGCTGGTAATCGATGCCATTGGCTTTACAGAAAGTAACATCGGGCGCATTGGTCTGCACCAGGAAATTATCGGAATCGATGATCTTGCTCATGCGCCCCACCATCCAGGGTGAAAGCATATTGAAATTCTTGTACACTTCAATGAAGCCTGGCCTGCTGTCGCTGTTCTGGCTACGCCAGTGCGTAGGCACTCCGCCAATCACGTAACAGCCCTGGTCTTTGAACCACTTGATCACATCTATACAGGCAGCGGCGGTGAAATTGTGGTTGTTATCGTTAAAACCGAAGCCCCAGATACATACCACCGGTTTTCCGTTCTGCTTCGCATAGGCGGAGCTGGTAGTGTATGTTTTCATTTTGTTGGTCCAGTCGGTTTTTACTTCAGTCTGCATATTGTTCCAGCCGCTCACATCGTACATGATATAAAACTTGCGGCCATATTTTTCTGCAGCGGTCTTTACCCTGGCGGTAACGGCATCACGGATTCCGCCTTCAATGCCATTGGGATTGAAGCGCTGGAGGGCCGCGCAATCCAGGTTGTATTGTTTCATCCAATTGAAATGAACGTCAACTGTCTGATCATCGTAGTTGGAAAAAAGATGCGCAGGATTTCCATTGTTGAGATCGGCCCAGCCGGTGGCGTAGGTTTTCGTATAGTCGCGAACGTCAGGCCAGCTCTTGATACCATTGTTGGTGGAGGAAGGAAGCTTGCCCCAGTCCTGCGTCCAATGCCAGTACATATTGATGGGGCCTCCGTCGCCATTACAGGCAAACCATCCCTGGTAGCCTACGGTGACCTTGCCCACAACATCGCCAACGGGTGAGGGCCAGGTTGGTTTATCTTCTTCCTTTTCTCCTCCCCCATCGCTTTTGGAACAACTGAGCCAGGTACTACCCAGCAACAGAAGAAGGATATGATGAAATCGTATTTGCATGGTTGTTGGTTTTCGTTTTTTATTTTTTTCCTGCGGTCTGCACCACTTTTTTGATCAGGCCGTTTTCCGTGTAGCTGAGCCTGTCTGCACAGATACTGCGCAGCCAGTCGTGTTTTGAAATGGAACTATTGTGATAGAATGCATACCAGTTTCCCTTGAATTCCACAATGGAACCGTGGTTGGTGTAACTGTCGGTGGGATCCATATAGATCCCGCGATAGGTCCAGGGACCGAGCGGACTATTGCTGGTAGCGTAGCGCATGCGGTTGTGCAGATTGGCTTCATCGTGGTTATCGGAGTAGGAAAGATAATAGATTCCGTTGCGCTTGTGCACCCAGGCGGCTTCGTGGAAATCCACGAGGCCGGTCATGTTTTGCATGGCGCCATCGATCTCCATCATATTGTCTTTTAGTTTTCCTCCTTTGCAAACACCGCCGCCGCCCTGGTAGAAATAGGCTTTGCCATCATCGTCAACAAATACACAGGGATCGATCAAGGGATCGATGCCCGGAATATATCCCTGTACGGTGAAATCGCTGGCTGGTTTCTTGCTGGTGGCCACGCCGATCTTCCAGCTGGTATTCCATTCTGTTTCGCTGGGATGGGGAAAATAGAAATAGTAAGTGCCGTTCTTGTAGGCGCAATCGGGCGCCCACATGAAGCCACCATCGGGCCTTCCCCAACTAACCTGGCTGGCGCGCAGGATCTCGCCGTGATCGGTCCAGTTGATCATGTCATTGGTGGAAAAAACATGGTACTGATCCATCAGGTCGCAGCCGCGTGGTGGTTCGATATCATGAGAAGCATATACGTACAAGCGACCATCCGCCCAAACATGGGCGGATGGATCTGCTGTGTACATATGGGTAATGAACGGATTTTTGTGTTCTTTCGCCCAGAGGTCAACGGGTTTCTCCTCTTCGCTCTTTTTGGAAGAGCAGGCCGAAAGAACGAAAACCAAACCTGCAGCTATTGAGAAAACTGGTTTCATGGTTTAGGTTTTACACCACTGGTCTGCTCCACCATTTTGATGGAACCGTCTTCATTGAAGTAGAGCTTGTCTACACAAACGGAACGCAGCCAGTCGTGATTACTCAATACACTGTTGTGGTAGAAAGAATACCATTGTCCTTTGAATTCCACGATGGAGCCGTGATTGGTGTAGCTATCGGTGGGTTCCATGTAGATGCCCTGGTGTTTCCAGGGACCGAGGGGACTGTTGCTGGTAGCATATCTCATGCGATTGTGCTTCCCATCCACATCGTGATTATCTGAATAAGAGAGATAATAAACGCCATTGCGTTTGTGTATCCAGGTGGCTTCATGGAAGTCTTCGAGTCCTTCCATTTTTTTCATTTCTCCATCTATCTCCACCATATTGTCTTTCAGCTTGCCGCCCTTGCAGGTGCCGCCGCCGCCATGATAGAAATAAGCCTGTCCGTCATCATCGATGAATACACAGGGGTCGATCATGGGGTCGATGCCTTCAATAAAGCCCTGCACTTTGAAATCGCTGGCAGGTTTCTTACTGGTAGCTACGCCGATCTTCCAGGTGGTATTCCATTCGGTGCCGCTTGGATGCGGGAAATAGAAATAGTAAGTACCGTTCTTGTATGCGCAGTCCGGCGCCCACATGAAGCCACCTTCTTTGCGTCCCCAGGGCACCTGGCTGGCGCGCAGGATCTCGCCATGATCTTTCCAGTGCACCATATCATCTGTTGAGAATACATGATACTGATCCATCAGATCACAGCCGCGTGGCGGTGCGATATCATGGGAGGCATACACGTAGAGCCTGCCATCTGCCCACACATGGGCGGATGGATCTGCTGTATACATATGACGGATTATGGGGTTACCTTTTGGTTTGTCTTTGGTAAAGCCAAACAGGAATAATGTACTTACACCCAGTGCAACTATTCCGGCTGCGGCAAACAGTACGATCTTACGCTTCACAATAAATGATTTTCGCATGTTCATATATGTTATGGTTTCTCAACTATCCTCAGGTCGTCTATCGCCACGTTGAGCGGCGCAGTATGCGATTTGTCCTTCGTCCAGAAATAGATCCGGAAGAAATTGAACGCCGCCAGATCAGGACCATTGTCGCCATTGGATTCCGCTGCATCGGACCAGTTGAGCGTAAGCTCATTCCAGCCGCTTTTCAGGTTGGGGATCATAGGCCCGAGATTCCAGGAATATTCCTTTTTATCGGATTCACCGGAGCTGGTCAGCTCGATCTGTCCATCATCTTTCAGCAGGCTAACGTCAGACAAATAGAACCAGAATTTGAATTGTCCGGTGGCCTTTGTAAGACCGGCATTCACAGCAGTGGGACGTTTGTAGATGAAGTGCATATAATCTTCATTCAAAGCAATAGCGGATTTCAGGCTGGCTTCCCCTTCTTTCTTATTGGTCTTATCAACCGACTTGGGACCAACGATCTCCCAATTCGTGTCTGCATCACAGTTAGCGAACAGTTCGTTCACTTTGGGTCTTGCGCGTACTTTGATATCGTCGATCGCCACTACCATATCAGGATGGGCCTTGTCTTTTGTGAATAGATAGATCCGGAAGAAATCCAGTTTGCTAAGGTCGGGTCCGCCGTCGCCAGAGATATCAGCCTTGGCGAAGTCCAGTTTCATTTCATTCCAGTCGGGTTTCAAGTCGGGAATCAATGATGGCGCAAGGTTCCAGGCATATTCTTTTTTATCAGACTCTTTGGAACTGGTGAGCTCGATCTGCCCATCCATTTTGAGTAATGAAGGATCGCCTATATACAACCAGAAAACCAACTGACCTGTTTCGCGCGTGAGTTTGGAATCGATCGAAGTTGGGCGGCGCTTGATAAAATGTGCATAGTCCTCATTGGTATTGATAGCCGTTTTCAGACTGGCATCTCCTTGTTTCTTATTGCCTTTGTCAACGGCTTTTGGTCCGGTGATCTCCCAGTCTGTATCAGCTTCACAGGGATCGAATTCCACGAGTGTAGGATCAGGCGGAGGGCCGGGATCAACAGGAGTGGGTTTAACACCACTGGTATCCCGCGATGAATAGTCATCAGCTTTCTGGCAGCCTGCAATGGCCAGCCCCAGCAGGAGCAGGTATACTGCCATGATCGGTTTGAAATATTTCATTTCGTATCAGTTTGAGTTTACGAATAACGTTTACTGTTAGTTACGAACCGGTTTGGCGCGGGAATAGCCCGATGCGCCATGGAACCAATTAGCACCCTGGCCGGTGAGCCAGAGATAATAATCGGATGTAAGCTCATTTTCGATGCCCACGAATTTCAGCCCGGCATCCCCGTTCAGCGGTGTGTTCTTTTCCAGCGCTGTTTTGAAGATGGCCGTGCCTTCATCGATCTCATCGAACATGGCCACATAAAGTGATTGCGCGCCTGCATCCTTTGCACCGAAGATCTGCTGCCAGAGGAAATCCCCTTTCAGCCTCGGTATCTGGTGATAGATGGTTGGATCCTTGTGCATATTGCCCCAACTGAAGCCGGGGAATACAAGCGGCACATAATCCACCTTATTGGTCTTGCACCACTGGATATCATCGTACACATTGCGGGCATTGTACTGCTGCGAATTGAACCGGCCTACCGCCCAGGGCATCACGATATCGCATTTTTTGATCAGCTCATGGAGTGCAGATGATTTTTCTGTATCAGAACCAAGTGTACGCCAGTAATAAGGCACACCCAGCATCACGGCATATTTGTTCTCTTTACCCTTGATACTGTCTACCAGTTTGCTCACATCGGCGATGGAATATTTCCTTCCATCATTGAAGCCCACACCCCAGATGGTGACCAGAGGCTTGCCATTGTGATAGAGATAGGCAGGTTGCTTCTTATTATTGTTGAGCCCGTACAATTGTTGCAGTTCTCTCCAGTCTTCCACCAGGTAATGCATATCGGAAGATGATGAGCCGCTGAGATCATACATCACGCTGATAGCGCGACGGTATTTAGTGGCTGCTTTCAAAGCATGTCCCAATACTGTATTGAAATGCCTTTTACCGGAGGGATTGGTCGCTTTCACTTCGCCAAGGAAACGCTGCATGTGCACGCCATCGATGCCGTAGTCTTTCATCCATTTGAAATGGAGGTCCACGCTTTCATCATCGAATGGACTGTACAGGTACGCGTTTGTTCCGTCAGCGAATTTGAAAGGCGACTTATATCGCTTAGTGTACTCCGTTATATCCGGCCAGAAATCGACATTGGTATTGCCGGGATAGAATCCTCCATGTCCCTGGTAGTGGTACCAGCCACGATTGCTTCCATCTCCTTCGGCGGCAAACCAGCCCTGGTAACCGGCCATCACCAGTTTGTTGTAAGATTTGAAGAACAAGCCGGTGGTGTCATATGCTTGCCCCATGACGGCCGGCTTGTCTTCTTTCCCTTGTTCTACATTGCTCTTCGAGCATAGCGCCAGCATTGGCGCTATGCCCAGCAAAGCCAATGTGAGTTTCCTTATCATTTTTGATCAACTTTAATTTGGATGATATTGCTCAGGTTGGAGCTCTTGTAACTGTCGTTGTAACGAACCCCCACACGCACATAGAAGATCCTTCCCGGTAAAAGGCCCTCGATGGTGATCTCAGGCGATTTATCCGCCGGGGTCATATCAGCCCATTCTTTATTGACTGTGATCTTCTTCATGTCTGAGAACTCGTAGATCGAAGCGCCGGGCCCTACCATGCTGGTAGTATTGAGGTATGGCTGGATCTCCGTGATCGTAGGCATACCTGCTTCCACCGGAGCGCTGATATCGAACCGCAGTTTCAATGTGGTGGTATCCAGCTGCACGGTGAAATTGTTGATCTCGGTATAAGGCGTCAGCTCAAAATCCTGTTTAGTACCGCCGCTGATATCGATCTCGATGGGCAATACCGGCCAGAAAGCGCCACCATAGGGTGTTACGCGGTAATGACCTCCGAACAGTTTCGAGTTCTTGTAGGTGCCGTCGATCTTACTGGGTATTTCCTGTGGCGCAGGTGTTTCACTCCAGCTCAACTGTTCCAGCTTTACCTGTATGCTACCGGTAGCTGTCTGAAAGTTGTTCTTGGTGCCTGCCACAAAGAAGTTGCCTTCCAGTGAAGCATTGGGGCCATCGAGATTATCCTTCTTCAGGCAGGAAGTGAATCCCAATACCATCAGGAGGCCGGCCATTGTTATCAACTGTTTCATATCTCGTAGCATTTGATATTAGTAATTAGGATTGTTGGGATAGAGATTCGGATTCTTTGCCAGTTCTCCCCCGGGTATTGGTTCGTAATAAGCTCTCTTCTCGAAATTGTAATTCCTGCCGAAGGTTTCCTGCTCCCTGAGCATGATGAATTTTTTCTCGTCATACACATAGTATGGCAACAGTCCTTTGAAGCGCTGGTTGTTGAGGATCACATCGGCAGTGCGCCAGCGGCGGATATCCCACCAGTAATGGTTCTCGAATGCCAGCTCTTTGCATCTTTCGTTCCTGACGGATTCTACGGTTACCTCTCCCTGTGAGAGCGTAGCGCCGCCACCCCTGGTGCGGAGCAGATTGATGCAGTTCATCGCATCTTCTGTTTTACCGGTCTCAACAGCAGCTTCCGCGCGGTTGAGCAGCACTTCGGCATAGCGGAATTCTATCCAGTGCGTAGTGCTGGTAAAGAGCCCCACTTCAGATTGCGGACGCCTGAAATCGATATACTTCCTAACGTAGAAGCCTGTGCGCGTCCACTGATCGGTGGAAGTGGAAATGCCGGTCATACCGATGATCTGCATCTCATCATTGTATTTGGCATCCTGACCGGAAGCGGTAAACATGTTGCGTTGGTTATCGGGCTTTGCAACTTCTGCCGCTGCAGTTCCGGAAAAAGAAGGATAGATCCCGCGACGCACATCAAACTTCAGCCCGCGCAATGTGGTGCCGGGGAAGTATACAGTGGCCAGCAGGCGCGGCTCCAGGCCCTGCGTAAGCGTTACCACATCATCGTAGCGTTTGGGTGTACCGTCTGGGTTGATCACATTCAACACACCCCAGCGCTCCACCAGCTCCAGTGTGGGATAAGCCCGGCTCAATCCATCGGCTGTCATGAAACGCGGAGAAAATGTTGCATCCCAGCTATGCGCATTATTTCCGGGAACGGAATAATCACGTACGAGGATATTTTCCGGACTGTTATTATCCAGGAAGGTCATTACATAATTGAGTTCTTTGTCGCCCTCTTTCTGATAGAGACTGTATTTTGCTTCCAGGAGTTTGGCTGCTTCCCATGAGCGGTTGAAAAAGTCTTCCGCCTTATCGGCAGGAATTCCAACAAATCCCTGGGCTCTTGCATCGCCTTCCACAAAATTGAGTGAACCGTATTTGGCGATGGAACCTGCATACAACATGGCCCTTGACTTGAGTGCTGCCGCCGCATATTTGTTGGCGCGGCCACTCACGCTGGTTTCAGGCATCATGCTCCAGGCTTTGTCGAGGTCTTCTGCAATGAAGTTCCAGCATTCTTCTTCCTTGTTGCGCGGTACCTGTAGTTCTTCCACTGTTTGCTGCGGAAAATTCTGCACTACTGTGATGTAGGGAATGCCGCCATATCTTTTCACGAGTGCGAAATAATAATAGGCCCTGAGAAAATAGGCTTCACCCAGGAGTTCATTCACTTTGTTGCCTACATATTTGTCTGAATACCTGGGAAGGGTCTCTATGAAATAGTTCACAGCGCGGATATCGGCATAGGGCCAGTATCCGAAGCCACCGGCAAAATCCAGTCCGCCCCAGGGGCCTACCATTTCACCACATCCGGCGCCGAGATGCCAGAAATGTTCCCATTCGTGGTGGAGATTGAATCCCCATCCATCGCGGCCGGCGGGCCTGTAAGAGAAATCTTCGATTGGCAGTTTCCGGTAAACCTGTGCCAGGTATGTATTGATCCCTGCCTCGCTGCCGAAGATCTGATCGTCGTTCAGCACGTTCACCGGCTTGATGTCCAGCTTATGGCAGGAACTCACTGCCAGCAGCAGCGCGATGAGTGTGCAATAGAATTTATGTAAGGTTTTCATCCGTAATATTTTTCGTTGTATCAAAAAGTGATGCTCGCACCTACGTTGAAGGTCCTGTTCAGCGGATATTTGTATCCACCCAAACCATATTGGAAACCTGCATCGGGTTGCTGACCAGGATGCTCGGGATCACTGTTCCTGAGTTTGGTAAATGTGAGCAGGTTGTAGGCATTCACATAGAATCTGCAGTTCTTCATGCTGATCCTTTTCAGCAGTGATTGCGGAAGCGTATATCCCAGCTCGATAGATTTGAGCCGAACATAGGAACCATCCTGAACGGCTTTCGTTCCTTCAGGCTTTGGCGAGCCCATGGCAGGATATTTTCCGGGCACCCATTTTGTATTCGGATCAAACACATTATCATCTGGATTTACTGTATGCCAGCTGTTGAGGAACTGCGTGAGGGCGCTGCGGTCGTACATAAGCGGTTCCAGGAACTGCTCTTCGTACATGATGTTCACACCGGTAACGCCTGCAAAGAGTGCAGAGAAATCGATCCCCTTCCAGGTAACGCCGATGGTCAGGCCAAAATTCACGAGGGGGATATCCCTGGTAGCGATGGGATGGTCATCCCTTCCATCAATCACACCATCTTCATTCCAGTCCTGGTAGTAATAATCACCGGGGATCACATTGTTGTTACCGCCACCGGTGTTCACTTTATGATTGTAGATCTGCTCATAGCTGGTGAACTGGCCTGCATAATCCTTACCCCACCAGATATTGGTGAAGCGGTTGCTGCGCTGGCTTTTCCAGTTCTCAAATTCATTGCCGGCACGGCCCTGGATCACATCGAGCATTTGTGTGCGCGCCTGACTGAAGTTACCAGTGATATTGATACCGAAATCGTTGATGCGGTTACGATGGGTGAGTTGAAGCTCCCATCCCTGCGTTCTGTCGCTATCAAGGTTTTCCTGCGCCAGCTCGATACCTGCAGTTCCTGGAATGGCCACAGTTTTGCGGGCAGGCAATCCTTTACGGTCGCGTCTGTACACTTCGGCCACTACATCAAGTTTGCCATTGAGGGTGGTGAACTCCAGCCCGATATTGGAAGTATGTGCGGTGAACCAGGTAAGATTAGGGTTAACGGCATCACGCATGGCAGAACCTTTTATGAACTGGCCATTGAAAAGATAGCCGTAGATACTGTTGTCATTTGGATTGATGGTAGGATAGTTGAAACCATCTATGTATTGAAAGCCTGTGGTGCCATCATCACCGGTGATACCATAAGAGCCCCTGATCTTCAGGTTGGAGATGTATTTGGGATTCACCAGTTTGTCAAACCAGGGCTCGCGGCTCACTACCCAGCCTGCAAAGAAACCAGGAAAGAAGCCCCACTGGTTAGCGCCGGGTTTGTATTTGTTGGAGCCGTCGTAGCGGAAGGTGAATTCAGCCAGGTACTTGCCCCTGAAATCGTAGGTAGCGCGACCAACCACCGCCTGTGTCACCACTTCGCTTACCCCATTGGGATAGGTGCTTCCTTTTTCTTTTTCATCTTCTCCACCGAACAAATAATCCACGGGCAGCAGCATATTGCGGCTGGCAAAAATATTATCACCCTTTGAATAGCTTTCCTCGAACAATGCCATAGCCGTAACATTGTGATCACCGGCGAAAGTATTCGCGTAGTTCAATCCCAGTTGTGAAAGGGTAGACTGGTTGTTGTAATACTGCCTGAGCAGGTTGGGAGGATTGTTGACAGTGGAGGCGTGATACACATCAAGATCCGGTTCGTAAGTGTAGAGCGTGTATGATTTCTTGTACTCGGAATTGTCGTCGATATTGTAGCCGTAGTTAAACATGCCTCTTGCTTTCAGTCCTTTTACATAAGGGATATCGTATTCGAGACTGAGCTGTGCCTGGATATTCTTCTGTGTTCTTTTCCTGAAGCCCACCTTATCAGCATCGGTGATCACCAGTGGATTGGCATTATCATCTATCACGGAAGGATAGAGCGGATTGCCATTGGCGAAGGCCTGTTTGATGGGGATCATACTCCAGGTGTACTTGAAGAGTGTCCACATTTCCTGGTAGGGCTGGTATTTCTCATCTATATGTCCGCTCACCAGCGCCTGTGCACGCAGGCCATTGGTGATCTTCAGGTTGATATTGGAGCGGAAATTATAGCGGTTGTAATTGATATCGTTTGTTTTCAGTACGCCATCCTGTTTCATGTAACCTACGTTGAAGAAGTAGGAAGCTTTGTCTGTACCGCCGCTGATATTGAGATTATGCTGAACCTGCGGAGCAGTTTTGTTGAAAGTGGAACCGATCCAGTCGGTAGCCTGGAATCGCCCTTCCATCCAGGGGAGCATGTCTTCATAAGAATAAGCAGGCTTCACATTGCTGATGAAGTTGTTGGCGAAGGCGCGTTTTGCTTTTTCGTTAGACAACATCATGAAGTCCAGCGGTCCAACACCTTCAGGCATGCCGAGAAATTGCTGGAGGGCGAGGTTCACTGAGTAATTGATATCGAACTTGCCGTTCCTGTTCCCTTTTTTGGTGGTGATGAGGATCACACCATTGGCGGCCCGCACCCCGTAAACGGCGGCGGCAGCGTCTTTGAGCACAGAGATGCTTTCGATCTCGTTGGGGTCCATCTTTTCAAAACCACCGCGGGGAACGCCATCGATCACTACCAGTGGGGCAGAACCGAAACCGCGGATATCGTAGGTGTTCTCGTATCCGCCTGGCTCGGCAGTACGCTGCACCATCCGGAGACCGGGGATCTTACCGGTGAGCATGTTCACCACGCTCTCGTTCTTGGTGACCACTATCTCACTGCTCTTGAGCACTGAGACGGAACCCGTGAGTGTGGCTTTTTTCTGTGTGCCATAACCTACCACCACAACATTCTCCAGGCTGGAGTCGGCAGCAGACATACTCACATCGATCACGGAACGCGTGCCGATATTTTCTGTAACAGGCTTCATGCCCACATAGGAAAAAATGAGTTGCGTAGCCCGCTGAGGAATGGTGATACTGTAGTTCCCTTCATTGTTGGTAACTACAGAAGTTCTGCCTGTACCCGATGCCACCGTTACGCCGCTCAACGGTTGACTGGATTGTGCATCGGTTACCTTACCTGTTATTGTTTTCTGCTGTGCTGCGGCAAACAGCGGAACAAAGCAGATCAATAGCAGTGCGTATTGTAGAATTTTCATAATACTTTGATATAAGAATTAAGGATTAAATCACATAAGCAGTGTGTTGAAATCGGTTGATGTTGTTAAGGTGGCAGCAGTGGTGTTTCGAATGGCATAGCAGCAGTTTTTCGGGTTAATTAAAAAGTTTGTTTGGTTTAGGTCCCATTTCCAGTTCAAGGGTTCCTCCGTTCATGAGATCCTGGTGTGAGAACCAGAGAGTATGTAAATCTTTTCCGTTAAGGGTTGCTTTCTGGATGTATTTGTTCAGGTCAGAGCAATTATTGGCATTTACTGTGAACTGTTTTCCATTGGTGAGATTGATGCTCACTTTACTGAAGAGCGGGCTGCCGATTGTATACACCGGGTTGCCGGGCGTAAGCGGGTAAAAGCCCATGGCAGAGAACACTACAAAAGCGCTCATCCCTCCCCCATCCTCATCACCGGGAATGCCGAATACATTGTCGCCAAACCATGCATCCAGCAAAAAGCGTATGCGCTTCTGCGTTTTCCATGGAGAGGAAGTGTAATTGTAGAGATAAGGAATATGGAAGCTCGGCTCATTGCCCATGGAGAATTGTCCAACCAGTCCGGTTGCATCGGGGAACGTGGCCCAGAATTCGTATTTCGATCTGCCCAGTCCTTCGCGAAAGAGCTGGTCCAGCTTCTCTTCAAATTTTTCTTTTCCCCCCATCATTTGAATGAGGGCGGGAATATCCTGTTGTACCTGCCACGCATAGGTGTAGCCGTTATTTTCATCGTAGTAATCGCGGCCACCGGGACCTCCTGAGAATTTAGGATCGATATCGATCCAGTTGCCTTTATTGTCCTTCGGCAGGAAGAGTTGTTTTTCAGGATGCCAGAGGTTGTGATAGTTCTTACTGCGCTGGAAGAAGAAACCGGCATCGTCTTTTTTGTTGAGGTCTTTTGCCAGTTCGCTCAGGGCCCAGTCGTCATAACTATGTCCGAGTGTGATGGCAACTGCCTGTCTTTTTTCGAAGGGGTGCACTTTGGGCTCGGTTTCTTTTTCGCCGGGATGCAAAGCGGGGAACCAGCCATTGGTATGGTAGAAATCATCCAGTGCGGTCTTTGGACCGTTCACCCAGGGGATCATGGTGGCGTCGGTGGCATTCTTCCTCATACCTTCATAGGCTTTGTTCACATCGAAATTGGTAATGCCTTTGCGGTAAGCATCGAGGAAGCTGATACCTGAATGGAATCCATTCATGCAGGCATGGTCTCCGAACAGCACAGGGAATGTGGGCATCCAGCCGCTTTGCTGGTACATGCGCACATAGGATTGCAGCATGTCTGCTTCCTGTTCGGGATTAAGGATGATGCGGAGCGGATGATGCGCCAGGTAGGTATCCCAGGCCCAGTCGTCTGTGTAGAATGTTCTCTCATCCTTATGAACCTGTTTATCAAAGCCGCTGAAATAGGCGCCATCTTCGGTGATGTCTACCATTCTTTCATAACAGCGGTAGAGTGCGGAGTAAAAACTTCTTTTCTGTGCATCGGAGCCACCTTCCACCTGGATCTGTGAAAATGTTTTCTCCCAGATCTGCCTGGCCTGCTCCTGCAGGCCATCGAAATCCATTCCATTCAGTTCAGACAGGAAATTCTTTTTCGCCTGTTCTGCACTGATATAGCTGAGGGCATATTGAAACTCCACGATGGCCGTTCCTTTGGGAAATTGAACGAAGGCTTTTGTATTGTTGCCAGAAACGTAGTTCCTGTTTTCCATTTTTCCATTTTCTACTATTCCACTTTTACCGGCAACGCTGAACTTTCCGTAGAGGAATACTTTGATATCGCCGTGATATACTTCGATACCAGTAAGCTCGTGGCCGGAGAAACGGTATTCGTTCGTACCCTGATTATAGTTTCCGAAAAGCAGGGATGGTTCAGAACCGGCGGGAAAACGGAACCTGAAGATCCCGGCTTTGCGGCCGGGTGTAAAATCAACGGTGATGTCTTCGTCAATCAGGTAAGTGGAATAGAACCAGGGGCTGGCGGTTTCAAGATCATTATCCCAGGTCTGGAGCTGCGCCCAGGAGCCTGCATTAACAGGCTTAACAAATGGCTTAACGGAGAATACCTGCCCCAGGCGATGGCTCACCAGCGTGAGCGGGAAAGAACTGATCTGATCATCGAAATTATCTTTCCGCTGCGGGGTGAAACGGATGAGTTGATTGGGAAGATGGGTAAGCGGCCGGGTAGGTTCCAGCAGTGCGCCCACATTGCCGATACGGGGATCGATATATTTAAGATTGGAAACGGATTGCCCTTTTGCCAGGGTAATGGCAATAACAAGGCAGCATGTGAGGGCCGGTTGCAGAAACGGGGCTAATCTCATGAAGCAGTGATTCTGGTGTTTAAGCTTTGGTACGACACCGGTCGGCTACATGAAACTATCCCGTCCCCGGGATGGTTCCTTTTCATATAGCAATGGCATCGTTATCGTCAGCAAAATAGCTTTGGTGCATTAACAGGGCTCTTAACAAAGCCCATAATAAGCTCATAACGCCAAAAAAAATTTCAAAATAGTTCCTTTGTATTAAAATTTTCAGGCAAATGAGCGGCGTTCAGGCCGGCAAAAAAAACTTCCTGCCGGAAAAAATGAATTTCCGGAACCGGGCTGGTCCTTTTAATAAGGACATATAATAAAGGAATGGCGGTGGGATTGTCTCTGCGTACCGAATATACAATTTGTCTCGTTTTTTTGCATGCTAATCCCCCCTATTTCAAATAAGGGTGCATACAGCATTGTATTGCCCTGAACCAAAACACTCATTCATCATATACTTATTATGAGTACTATTCCAAAGATCGGGAAGCTCTCACACAGGTACAGCAGCTCCTGGGCCATCCGGGATATCAACCTGATAATAAACCATACAGGTGTGGTAGGATTACTCGGCTCCATTGGCACCGGCAAGTCCGCTACCGGGGGATAACCGAAGACAGACAGGGGATGATGGTCATACGAAATGAGGGAATTCTGGAAATGATCGGTGATTAGTGCTTTGATGAATATATCTAACTGAAAACAAGAAGAATGAACCACAGGAAAGCGCCAGGAGTGTATGGTTAGTTGCTGCTGAATGGGGTAAATACTGGGGAAAAGGTGCTGCGGGAGGTATGCAGGGGGTACCAGGAACTGATGTCCGGGCCTGCTTTCCTGTACGCCGGATGTTCGTGAGTATTGTTGATTGTTGTGGGAATAGTATAGTCATAAATGGAATGTTATGGGTGCAAAACTGCACCAATCACAACATTCAATTGTCATATGTTAATACTAGTAGTACAAGATTAAGGCTGCATCACCAACTGCTTTACCACCCGGGTCTTTCCCATCCATATCACTACCTGATAAACGCCTGCCGGCACCTGATTCAGGTTCAACGGTATTACCAGGCTGTTTGTCTGTTTTTTCATTATTACACTTTTTACCGGCAAACCATTTATACCGGTAATCAATATGCGAATGTCACCTGCAAACCTGTTGTTCAGTTCCAGCCAGCTTTTTCCTTTTGCGGGATTGGGGAATATCCTTACTCCATCATTCAAATTCACATCATTTCCTGAAAGCACGATCTGATCCAGGGTTCCGAAATAAATAGAAGAATTTCCATACTGTTCCTCCCTGTTACCAATAAAATGAAGGCGGCTGGCAGAGGCTTCAAACAAATTGCTGATGGAGAATTCGGGATAGCCATTCCCATAATACTTAATACCATTCGGAGTTCCGTCTTTCCGGATATTGGCGAGGAATCCATATTTCTTCCTGGTGCCGAATATTGGTTCGCCGGTAGTACCAGCCAGACAGTAAGCCGTATCTCCTCTTTCCAACAGGCTGTTGCTGTTATCCGTCAGATAAATATCCAAGGTCCTGGTCCAGGTGGGTGTGCCCCAGCGGTCAACTTTCATCAGCAGCGCATCCCGGTTACCTGACAACGTTGCTTCCGCATAGCCAGCCACCAGGTAGTGCAGATCAGTTGTGGCCAGCAGGCTTTGTGCCGCCAGCACGGTATCGGGGCGCACAAATACACGGGCCCAGATAACATCTCCATCCAGCGTGCTTTGTGCCAGGTAAATTCCCCCTTGTCCGGTCCCATCGGTCCTTGTTGCTTCTCCTGTTACTACCAGTCGCTGGTCCGGTGTAACACTGATCTTATTCGCTCTTGTATTGTATCGGAAGAAGGCGCGGGGTTTTCTCCAGGCTTCCGATCCATCGGTATTCAATTTCATGATCAGGGCATTGTATTGCATCAAACCCTCGCTCTCTGCACCTGATATATAACAGCCACCATCATTCGAAGGAGCAATATCATCAACATTGAGTGTCCAGACCTGGCTGCGCCAGATCACTGTTCCATCGGGCCTCAATTTCAGTACCTGGTCGATGCTGAAGCCTGAATCGAATTCCGTCAGCAATACCAGGAAATTCCCATCAGATGATACGCAGATCCTGCCGGGACTGGAAGCCAGGTCGCTCAGCATCTTTACCCATTCAAATTCCCCGGCTGCATTTATCCTGATGAGGCAGGCCATGTAATCATCTTCGGTTACACCTATCAGTTTTACTGTGGCAATATAGCCACCGCCAGGCAGGTTGAGAGTATGCACTATTTCCTGCGTTACGGTATTCAGTGGTACAGGTAAATTTTTCAGCGATGCTGCTGGTTGAATGGCATAAGGGAAAGGTGCATCCTGCAGTTCCCCATTCAAATTGGTTTTGATCAGCAGTGGCGCCGCATCGGGCTGCCCCGGGAGCCTGGCCCATCCGCCGGCAAGGATGGCATCGGATGTAAGGAGCAGCGTATTGGCGGATTCATTGCTGCCGGCTGTTCCGAATGCTTTTTTCCATTGCAGTTCGCATTGCCAGTTGAATCGACTCAAAACAAGATCAGTGCCGCCTTCCAGGTCATACCAATTGGCGTTCCATCCGGAACTTGATAACACATACCATCCATTGGCATCATGCCGGATCCCCGCCATATCATCATTCATGCTGATATCAACCAGTTTGGTCCACTCAGTGGTTCCATCGGCGCGGGCTTTCAGGAACAGGAGATCAGAATTCCCCAGAAAACTGAAAACCGCTTCAGTGGCGGCAAACAGGTAACCGCCATCGGGACTCTTGCAAAAGAACATAGGCAGGTAATACTCTCCGTTCATGAACAGTGTGGCAAATTGTTTTTCACTGCGATCACCGCTTGCAGTCACAGTGACTACTTTCAATTTTCTTTCATCAGGTGTTGTATAGGCGATCTCCAGTCCTCCGTTCTCTGCTGGTTGCAATGAATAACCGAAGAACAGGCCCTCCGCTATTTCCGTTTTCCAGATCGTTTGTCCTGATTCATTCAGGCAGAGGATATGCAGTCGTTCAGGCTTTTCTTCCATCTCTTTCACATAGGTGAGATAGAAGTTCCCATTAGCCGCAGGGAAGATCCTTACAGACCTCACCTTTTCATTGAACTGGTACTGGTATACTTTTTCCTGCTCTGCATTTGCCGACAAAATGAACACCCAGAAACCTGGCAATCCAATACTGTTGGCTGTGATCACAAATTTTCCGGTACTTGTTCTGATCAGCTTTTCAAAGGGCAGGTCTGCAAAGGCTGCAGGCATCCATTCTTTTTGCAGGATTCCATTTTTATCTGTCAGCACGAAACTATTGGCGCGTATGAATGCATAACCTTCATTACCTGCTTCTACCAGGTCTGTCAGTTGCTGCGGACGGTTGGGGACAGGATATGTTTTCCAGAATGGCTGCTGCGCCTCCGCCAGCAGACAGCAGGAAAGCAGGAAAAAGAGGCTTAAGGCTGATTTCATTTTCATCAGATCGATTTGTCAATTTGCCTCTAATTGACAACCAGATTGATCAATTTAAAAGCCCGCAACAGCGGAACCGGGGAGGAAACCGGCTGAACCCTCCAATAATGTCGCCGGAGTATCCAATTGTTATTCGATTGTTACCGGGGCTACCCGGGTTAAACCATTGCATGAATGCCGGTTCCAATAATGGTAAACAAAAAAATATCATACCATGAAAAAGATATTCATCCTCCTTGCCGCCTCTGTGGTTACACTGGCCGCAAATGCACAAAACATCACACAGGTTTCAAAAAAAGAAATGAAACATGAAAAACACCAGGAAAAGAAAAATGAACGCAAAGAGCTGAGAAAACTGGAAGGTACTGAAGCGAGCTATCAATCGAAGGAAGCATTCCTGGAAGCTTTCCCAAATGCAACGGATGTGAACTGGAGCAGGGACAAGTTCTACGATATTGCCAGCTTCAATCTTAACGGCATCCATCAAACGGCTTACTATGATTACAAGTCGGAGCTGGTAGGTACTGTAATTCCCAAAACCTTCAGCGATCTTCCGGCATCAGCACAAAAATGGATCGATAAAAAATATGCCGGTTATGAAAAAGGAAGAGTGATATTATTCGACGATAATGAATACAACGAAACAGACATGATGCTATATGGTCTCCAGTTCCAGGATGAAGACAATTACTTCATCGAACTGCAGAAAGGTACAAGCGATATTGTACTACAGGTAACACCGGAAGGAAACGTGTTCTATTTCACTGAAGTGAAATAAAAAAACAAAATTCTAAAATTCTGTAAAATGAAAAAGCTCATCATCATAATGCTGGCTGTGCTTGTTACAACTGCAGCTTCAGCAATGCCCGTAGCCCGCATCAGTGGCGGCCATCATGGAGGATGGCACAGACCTCCCAGAACAGTGATCGTTGGCGGAGGCTGGTACAGCCCGTGGTATGGCCCCTGGGATTCTATGGCTACCCCTGGTATCCAACTGCTCCCACTCCGCCCAGCAGGCTGGACCTGCAGCTTTCCACCATCAGGGTCAACTATGGAGATAAGATCAAATCAGTAAGAATGGATAAAGACCTGACCAGACAGGCCAGAAGGGAAAAGATCAAAGACCTGAAAACTCAACGTGAACATGCGATCATCGATGCGAAGAAGAGTTTTTATAAGTACTGATTGATCAGATAAAGAGAAAAGCAGGCATCAGAATGACGCCTGCTTTTCTCTTTTTTGCTTTTCATTGCTATCGCTGGTAATGATAATCTACCACAATACCATCGATGCTTAGTTTATTGCCGTCAACCGTTTGCTTCCTTCCTGATGGAACGCAGATGATCACTGCTGATTGCGTTGCAGGAATTTTTATAGATGCAGAACCTGAAACATTCCGTTTGATAAAGCTGGCCGTTACTGTATTGTACAGATCGAAGCTTTTTCCTTTTTCCAATGGTATCGTTACTGTTTTACTTTCTCCATACGGATTGTAATAGAGATAAGAAGGATAAGCATCGGCCCTGTAGAAATCAGTGGCCAGTAAATTCAATTGCAGTATGCCATCCACATCGGTCTTACGGATGATACTGCCGAAGATGCCCACATGTGCACTGCCATATACGCTGAACTGCGATACATCGGGATTCTTTCCCGGCACCCAGTTGGGGCCATCGCCCTGCGCCACCGGCGCCTTGATGCTGGCATACTGATCAAAAGTGCTGCGTTGCACGATCCCTTCATAACCGATCACGCCTTTGGTGATCTCCCTCCTGTTGTACAAGGTCTGGTGTTCAGCAGGCATATGATCAGGGTAGAAGAGTTTTGCGGCATTGGCGGCATGCAGCATCCATTTGCCGATGGCATTGGCCCGGCTCTGATCATAACGAACCATGGGCACCAGCGGCCAGGCGGCATCGTAGGTGTTCATCAGGAACCCATAACCTCCATGGTCAACCGTACTTCCCATGATGCCTGAAATGTCCATGCCATTCCAGGTACCCACCAGTATGCCCCAGCCTTCACGGCATTTGGGCGTGCCATCGAAACTCCAGCGGATCATTTTTTCCAGATCGAATTGTTCTCCCATCTCTGCATTCATACGTGCCGCCATATAAGCCCCGAAAGGCATCAGCACTTCATAAGTGGGATTGGCAGGTTGTGATTGCAGCGCCTTCAGTGCACTTTTTGCTGCTTTCAGATATTTCTCATCCCCGAATTTTTTCCAGGCGGCATACAGAACGTATGCATGACCTGCCGCCGCATCGGGTTGCGGACAGATATGCGATGTAACGGGTTTCAATTTCGCATAATCGAAAAAAGAATAATTGTAGTTTCCATTGAGTACAGAGTCTGCCTGGTAAAATTTATCGGCAATGCTGCGCGCAAGGGTATCAAAACCCGGCGCATGCGGATATTTTTCGTTGATGGCATAGAACAATACATTCGGGTATACATCATACCACCAGTCGCGGCCATAGCCGCCGCCCAGCATCGCTACTTCCGGACAGGTATTGTTCATCATGATATTCCAGCCGGTTTCCCGGTTGAAATAATTCCTGAGCATGCCCACATAATCCAGATTGTCCTGGTTGGCTTTGTTGATACCAACCAAAGTGCCGCCCAGTACGCCTCCCATGGTGGCGAGCGCTTCATGGAACATGCCTTTGTTATTGTTCCTTCCCTGGCGGGCATCCCCCATGGCAGTATACAATCCAACTACATCCTGTGCAAAATTCTTCCTGCTGCTGTCGATCCATACCAATGGCCAGAACTCGCCCTGGGCATTGAAATCATACACAGTGCTATCAAATTGAAGTGCCAGTTGTTCATAATCGATAATGTTCAGCGGCTGCGGAATGGCGGACATGGAATCCACTCTTGCAATATTTTTCTGTTCCACCGGTTTGCCGCCATTATCCGAGCAACCGCTTATGTATAAACCTGCCAATAAGAACCAAAGAGAATGTTTCATACTTACCAGAAATTGTACGGATTAAATTTATAAAGTATGCACCGGATCCAATACAGGTGCGGTGATTTTGTCTTCTTCATGTCCATCGTTCAGTGCCTTGCTTTCTTTGATGATGCGTTTGGACACCCAGATGGAACTCAATTGCAGCACGGCAATGATGATGATGGCGTAACGCAGCGCCACTTCCGTTGAATACCCATAAGCCAGCAGCAGGAAAGTGCCTGCTCCCAGGAACCGGCCAACATACAGTCCTGCTTCATGATTGAGGATATACGCAAACTCGCTTCTCTTCTCGATCCTCGACAAAACATCTATCACATTGAACTGGATGGGGAAATAAGCAAGGTCCATCAACGGCTTCGCCAGCAACAGGAACATCATGAAGATGATCACGCCGGTGGCATTGAAAAGTATGCCATTGGCCAGAGCAGCCAGAGCAAAGAATATCAATCCTGCTGCAAAAATCTTCACGCGATGCTGCGGCCCCGTCATTCTGCCGATCACGTACATCATCACTGCAGCAATAACAGCGCCGATGGATTGCGCGGTGCCCAGTGCCCCCTCCTTACCGAGCAGTCGCATGATCAGCATGGCAGGAGCTGTTACCAGAAAACCCTGTGCCAGTCCTTTCAGCAAAGCCAGGAAAAGCAGTCTGTACCAGAGCGGATGGAATTTGAAATAGATGAATTTCTTCTGCACGGGATTGGTGAAGTTTCCCCGGAAGCAGACGATGGACGCGATCACCGTGATCACAAATACGAATCCGGTAATGATCAGGTATGCGCGTTGCACTTTTTCGGCCGCGCCCTGTGATTCAATGAACCAGCCAATGGCTACGGGAATGATCACCGCAATGATGGTATAGAAAAAAGTCTCCACACCATAATAATAGTTGCGGTTACCGTCGTTGGTGATGGCCAGTGCCAGGTAATCACGATTGGCCCAGTAGAATCCGAAACTCATGCCCATAATGATTCCCGCCACGCCGATGCCGGTGAGATCGAGCTCTTTGAGGCTCATCATCACCACCATGCTCACGGCACTCAACATCATTCCGATGGAATAGAGTTTACGGATATTGAAATATTTCAGCAGGTAACCATTCAGTAAGAAAGTGAGCGGAATACCTGTGTAGATGGTCAACTGGTAGATCACCACTTTGGTGGGATCATTGGAATTGCGCATCACATAAGCCGCTACAAAGATATCGATCACGGGCAGCACGATCGCATACACCAGGTTGGTAAGGATCAGTATCCTGAAATTGTGCGGCTGACTATTGAAATGCGCTATTTCGTTTTTCAGTTTATTGAGCATGCACTTACTTTAATAGTGATACAATCTCATGTATTGAAAAGTCGGCCGCACAAACGAATTCGTCTGCTGCGCCGTAGTAGACCGTAATGGTATCGCCATCATCCTTCACCAGATGGCCGTTGGTGAATACAACATGACCGAAGAATCCGCTTAACTCATAAGAAGCAGTGGGAACCATAATTGGTTCTTCTGTACGCGCGATCACACGCGTGGGATCTTCAAGGTCCAGTAAGAATGCGCCCAAACAATACTGATGCTTTTCATTGGCGCCATGATAGATCTCCAGCCAGCCCTTTTCTGTTTTGATGGGAGCCGCTCCTGCCCCCACTCTTGCGCTGTCCCACATACCTGGCCGCGCTTTCACGATACAGCGGTGATCGCCCCAGTGAAGGCCATCGGGAGAAGAAGCGATCCAGATATAATTGCCGCCAATATCCACGCTGCTCGGACGATGCAGCATGTAGAACTTACCGTTGATCCGCTCTTCAAAAATGGCAACGTCTTTGTTATGCGGTGGCAGGATCATGCCATGCGATTTGAAATGCTTCCAGTCGGTAGTGGTGCGGAGACCAACTCCAACCCCGTTCTCACTCACAGCAGTAAACGTCAGGTAGTATCTTCCATCGAGCATGGTTACCCGGCAATCTTCGATCCCGAATGCCTGTAAGATGCCTTCACCGATCAGTTTGGGGTAATGCTCAGGCTCGTAAAAATTGATACCATCTTCACTGCACACCAGTCTCAGGTGACTGAGTGTAGTAAGATAATCGGTCCCTTTGTAGTTGATCACGCGGGCATCGGAAGCATCCAGCTCAGGATCATTTTTAGGAATTTCCATAATGCGAATGCCCGTTTCCGTTAGAATAGGAAAAGAGATGATCCCTTCCTGCTGCTGCGGCCTTTCTGCCACGCGCACGATCAGCCAGGTTTTGTTATTGTATTTGAACACGCCCGGATTCAGCAGGCAGGCCACTTCCAGGCCAGGATGACTGGGCGGGATATCGCCGGGTACCAATAATGGATTCTGAGGGAAACGTTTTGCCAGATCTTTCATACACTTGGGTTGTTCCGGCAGTTGCGGGAAGCAACTGCCGGACATTGGTTACTGATCGACTGATTAATAATCATTTTGGGTGATGGTGCCGCCTGCCCTGTCTATCTCACTCTGCGGAATGGGATACAGATAATGTTTGTCCTGAAAATTCCTGCCCATTGCGTTGAGTACATCTTTGGCAATTTTCCATCTTTTCAGATCATTGAAACGCTGGTTCTCAAATCCAAGCTCCACGCGTCTTTCATGACGCAACCAGGTATTGATCTGTGCTTTATCCGTAACAGCTTCGCTGCGTGCAGGCAATGTTCCTGCGGGAATAACAGAACCATCAGCGGTAACAGTGGTTCTTGCGCGTTCGCGTATCCTGTTGATGATCTTGATCGCTTCGAGCGGATTAGTGCTCTCGTTATAAGCTTCCGCTTTCCATAGCAATACATCTGCAAACCTGATATATAACTTGTTATTAGGCGCATCTTCATTGCCCTTATTGGTATTATCCAAAGTGCCTAATAATTTGTAGGGAGCTTGTTGGGCTACATTCACTGTGTATAGTTTGCGGGGATCGTTCGCTTCAAATTCATTCAGGAAATTGGTAGTTGGAGCAATGAATCCCCATCCGATAAGTGCTGTAAAGCCATTACCATTCCTGGGTAATTGTCCTGTTTTGTGATCGAATGCAAAGATCACTTCCTTATCTGCATACTCTTTGGTTTGATCGAAACTGTCGAAATAATTATCGTTCAGATCATAGAAACCAAGTGTTTCCAGGTCATTCACCAGTGTAATTACATCGCTCCATTTTTGATTGTACAGCGCTACTTTAGCCTGCAGAGCAATTACTGCACCTTTGGATACGCGCCATTTATCATTATTGTCGGAGAATTTGGTTGCAGGCAAATAGTCTCTTGCTTCTGTAAGGTCTGTACTGATTTGCTTCCACACTTCTTCTACCGGCGCTCTCTTAGCCAGTTCA
Source organism: Pseudobacter ginsenosidimutans (assembly GCF_007970185.1). Taxonomy (NCBI): domain Bacteria; kingdom Pseudomonadati; phylum Bacteroidota; class Chitinophagia; order Chitinophagales; family Chitinophagaceae; genus Pseudobacter; species Pseudobacter ginsenosidimutans. The sequence continues at coordinate 7,733,057 of NZ_CP042431.1, forward strand.
TAGGCTTGTTCAAAATTCTCCAGGGGTTGGGTAAGGAGAGGCACAGCTCCATAATTATTCACCAGGTCAAAATAATAAAAGGCGCGCAGGAAGAGCACTTCAGCCAGCCAGCGTTTGCGTGTAACTTCGTCCAGTCCTACTTTTCCGGGAATCTCGGGATCTTTGAGATAGGCAATGGCCTGGTTGACGCGTGCAATGCCTTCATAGTTGATCAGCCATTGACCGATAAAGGCCGGCCCCTCAGGCGTAAAACTAAAATTGGCCACTTCATCCATCCAGGCCTGGTCTCCATCCAGGTTGTATTTCCGCTGCATATCGCCGGCAGCAATATCCTGTAATATGAAATCGTTGCGCACTACCAGTCCCCTGTTCCAGGCCCAGTTACCGATCACGTTCAATCGAGTGCTGAGCAGCTGGTAACTGAAATTCACCGCAGAGCTGAGTGTACCGATCTTTGGATCGAAATCAACCTGCTCTGGCGTGATCCTTCCCACAGGATCTTCATACAAATATTTCTTACAACCGATACTGCCGGTGAGTAACAAAGAAGCAGCGATAATATGAATAGGTTTCATGATGTTCGATTTTAGCACTGATTAGAAATTGATGTTTACACCAAAGAGAATGGCCCTTGAAAGCGGATAGGTTCCCATGTCCAGCATATCTGTGGATTCAGGATCGAGGCCGGTGTAATCGGTGATGGTAAATACATTCTGAGCAGAAACATACACTCTCAGGTTCTGGATCCCGGGCGCCATTCTTTTCAAAACATTTTTGAATGAATAGCCCAGTTCGATGTTCTTGAGACGCAGGTAGGAGGCATCTTCCACGAAAATGCTGCTGACCCTGCTGCTGCCATTGTCCTTTGTGGTAGCAATAGGAATGGAATTGCTGGTTCCCTCTCCATGCCATGAACCCAGTGTGCGGGTACTATGGTTGAATGGACGTGTATCGTAATCAGTGATCTTCTTAAGGTCATTGTATTTATCTACATCCTGAACGCCCTGGAAGAGAATGTTCAGATCGAAGCCTTTGTAGCTACCGGTAAGGGTCAGGCCATAAGTATATTTCGGATTCGGATTGCCGATGAAAGTTCGGTCGGAGCTATTGATCACGCCATCATTGTTCCTGTCCTCAAATTTGATATAACCCGGAAGCGGTTTGATATTACCAGGTGTATTGGGAAGATGTTTATCGATCTCCGCCTGGTTCTGATAGATACCGATCATATTGTAACCGTAGAAAGCACCAAGAGGCTGGCCGACGGTAGTTCTGTAAACATCACCCGCAATGATCGGCATGTTGGCATGCAGATGGTCTACATTGTTTTTGATGGTGGCAAAGTTGGCATTGATGCCGTATTTGAATTCGCCGGTAGTGTTCCTGTAACCGAGCGCAATTTCAAAACCTTTATTGCTTACATCGCCTGCATTCACACTGGTAGCTTCCAATGTACCATAGATCTCCGGCAGGGAAAGCGGCAGCAGGATATCGGAAGTTTTCTTCACGAAATAGTCTATACTCAATGTCAGCTTGTTCCTCAGTAAAGCGAGGTCTGCACCGATATTGGTTTGCGTGGTGGTTTCCCATTTAAGATCGGGATTACCCATCCTGATCAGCCTGTACCGGCCTTCCTGTAATGTGAACAAGGTCTTATACACATAGTAAGGAAGTTCCTGATTACCCAATGATCCAACGCTGGCGCGTAAGCGCAGATCATCCAGCCAGCTGATATCACGCATGAAATTCTCTTCGCTGATGCGCCAACCAACCGACATGGAAGGGAAATATCCCCATCTTTTGTTTTCACCAAAATTGGAGGAAGCATCTGCCCTGAAATTGGCCGTCAGCATATATTTGGAGTCGTAGGTATACGTGGCCGTTCCGAAGAAAGAGAAGAGGCCGAGATCACTTCCGGAACCGCCGTTCCAAACATCAGTTTGTGCATTTCCGTAATCCAGGTACTGGAAATTAGGCGTTTCATAATCGAACCTGTTCCTGGAACCACCGGTATTGGCCGTTTTCCAGGTGATATACTCAGTACCAGCAAGTGCACTGATCTGGTGCTTGTTGATCCGTTTTGAATAATTGAGAGTATTGGTCCAGGTGAAATTCATTTCCTCCCCCCTGTCGTCAGTCAGGGCATTAGGGCGATTCTTCCTACCCATACCCGGGAAGTTTGCATTGTTCTCATCATCGCCAAAATTCGGATAGAAGGCTTTGTTATGGGTATAGTTAATGTCAACACCCAGGTTGGTGCGGAACTTCAATTCTTTTTCACGGAGGAAAGCGTACTCTCCATAAATATTTCCGAAGGTCTTGAACCGGGTCCTTACATCATTGGTAAAATAAGCGAGGGCAACAGGGTTGCTGGTCCACTCATACTTATTGGCCTGAAAATCTGTTGGGCTTTTGTAGAAGGGAAGATCAGTGAATGGATCTTCTTTAGACCAGGTTGGATCGGAAGGATCTTTGTAAACCGGGATCACTGGCGGACGCAGCATTGCATGGCGGATGATGCCCGGAGCATCTCCTTTTGAAGAGAGCTTATCCTGGGTGGAATGCATCAGTTGCAGGTTGGTGCCTACCGCCAGCCTGTCGGTAACATTCACATTGAGATTGGAGCGTACGCTGATCCTTTTGTACTGATCACGATCATACACTACAATACCATCCTGTTTGTAATAAGCGCCACTTAGAAGGTACTGTACTTTATCTGTACCTCCGCTCAATGTCAACTGAAGATTCTGGGATTTCCCGGTTTCGAAAGTTTCTTTCAGCCAGTCAGTGTTAGCGAGGTCCGTCCTGTTCTTATCAGCAGTATAGGGATTGTTTCCGCCTGCATTATCAGGATTATTGTTCCAGGTTTCTTCCAGCTTATCCATGTACTGCTGTGTATTCAGCATTTTGGGAAGATTGGCAGCCTGCTGTATGCCGGTGAAATAATTAACATCCACCACTGTTTTTCCTTTTCTTCCGCTCTTGGTGGTGATGAGCACCACGCCGGCAGATCCGCGCGAACCATACATGGCCGCTGCAGACGCATCTTTCAGCACTGTCATGCTCTGAATGTCGGCCGGATTGAGGAAAGTGATATCACGGGAAGGAACGCCATCCACTACAAAAAGCGGGTTATTGTTACCGATAGTTCCTTCTCCGCGGATGCGGATACTGATCTCATCACCAGGAGCGCCCGTACTCTGGGTCACCTGCACACCGGCTACTTGTCCCTGCAGCACCTGTGCTACATCGGGTACACGTCTGGCTTCAGCATCGGCCATATTCACAGTGGCCACGGCGCCGGTTACTGTTTTCCTGCGTTGTGTATTATAGCCAACAACAATCACTTCTCCCAGGCCATCTTCAGATGATTGCAGGGAAATGAGCAATACAGTTTGTCCGTTGATGGCCATTTCCTGTTTTTTGTAACCAACATAAGTGATCTCCAATATTCCATTGGATGGGGCGGTAATAGAAAAACTCCCCAGAGAATCTGTGCTGGTGGAAGCTGTTCCACCTTTTACGCTCACCGTGGCGCCCTCCAGGGGAACACCAGCGGCGGATTGCACTTTTCCGGAAATTCTGGTAGGAGTCTGAGCCATGCCTGTAAGAACACAGGCCATGAGAAAGAGAAGTGTAAAAAGCGATTTCATTCCTTTATTAATAAGGTGAAACCGGGAACTGCCTGTTCGCATTAGATTTTTTTTCATATAGCAGTGGGTTACTGTTTGCAAAAACAAATCGTTAGCATTTGTGATGCTAAAAGTAGTTCAGCCATCCCGCAAACCTGTGTACTATAGTCTCAAATCCCTGTACTATAGTAACAATTCACAGGCGATAATGCAGTACCAGCCTGCATTATGGTTGTGCAGACTGCTGAAGCCTGTATTCATTGGGCGCACATTGGTAACGCTTCCTGAACTCCCTGTAGAAATAGGATTGATTGTTGAAACCGGTCCGGTAAAAGATTTCGGACACGGTAAGTTGGGTGGAAACCAGCATATGGGCAGCATGTTTCAGCCGGATATGTTTGATGAACTCCGCCGGCGTCATATTGGTCATGGTCTTCAATTTCCGGTAGAGCTGCATTTTACTCATGGCAAGTTCTTTTTCCAGCACGGAGGCATTGAGCTCTACATCGTCCAGGTGATTCTCGATGATGCCCACCAGCGAACTGATGAATTCCTTATCGGCATCCGGCAGATCGGATTTGCTCAGATCGATCTGGCTATTGCTGTTGAAAATCTCGTTGAGTTTCTCGCGGTACTCCAGGAGTTTCCGGATGCGCACCTGCAGGTATTTTACATGAAAAGGTTTTGCAATGTATTCATCGGCCCCGGACTCATATCCTTCAATACTATGATCGATGCTGCCGCGGGCAGACAACATCACGAAAGGGATCTGGCAGGTGGCAGGCGCATTCTTCACCCGGTTGCAGAGCTCCAGCCCGTCCATATCAGGCATCATCACATCACTGATGATACAATCGGGAGTCACCTGCTGCATCAGGTCAAGCGCTTCACGGCCATTGCCGGCTTCATAGATAACATACTGGTCTTTTAAGATATCATTCAGGAGGTAGCGGATGCCGGGCTCATCTTCCACTACTAATATGGAGTATCTTTTTTCATCTTTGATCTCTTCGATGATCGCGCGCTTGTTGATCTCTTCGGTATTCACCTGGTTGATGTCTTCATTCCATTTGGTAACGGAACGATAGAGATAGGATGGCTTTTCGGAAGTACTGCGCTCCTGGTCGCCTGCAGGCTCCGTCATCAGCAATGGCAACTGCACATGGAAGATGATACGGTCTCCATCCAGGCGGGCATCGATGCTGCCATTCAGCATGGTCACCAGTTGTTTGGTGAAGGCCAGCCCGATGCCGGTGCCGAATTTTTCCACGCGCGATCCACCGGGCGCCACATAGAACTGGTTGAAGAGCTTATCCAGCTGGTCAGCTTCGATCACACAGCCGGTATTGGACACTTCGATATTCAGCAGGTCTGTATGGGTTTCCCGCGATGCGCGTACCAGGATGGTAGTACCGCGTGCCGAATGTTTGAATGCATTGGAGAGAAGATTGAAGATGATCTTCTCGAGTTTGTCTTTATCAACCCATGCCGTGATCCCATCTTCAATCTCGCGAACATACTGTTTGCCCTCCTGTTCACTGAGCGGAAGAAAAGGATCGGTGAGATACATGAGCAGTTCCCGGAGGTCCAGGAAGCTGAACTGGTTATTGCTGAAACCGGCTTCCGCCTTGCGGAAATCCAGCAACTGTTGCACCAGGTAGGTGAGCCGCGAAGCCTGTTGGTGGATCAGCGGTGTATAATGTGGATTGTTTTCCTGTTGTATCCTTTCGGCCGATCCCATGATGAGTGTGAGCGGGGTCTGCAATTCATGTGCGATATTGGTGAAGAAACCAAGTTGCTGCTGGTGCAGTTCTTCTTCCTTCACACGCATCAGGTGCTCCACTGCCAGCTGGTTGCGGATCTCCTGCCGGTTCCTTCGATAGCGGTAGATCATGTATCCGATGAACGAAAGCAAAATGGCATAGGCCAGCAAGGCAGGCCAGCGCAGCCAGAAATATTGCTGAACGGTGAGCTGGAACAATAAGGTCTCTGTAGTCCAGGTCCCTTCCCCGTTCGACCATTTTATTTTCAATGTATAATCGCCAGGCAGGATATTGCTGTACACGATCTTGCCATTAGTGCCGGAAGTATGCCAGGCTTTATCGTATCCTTCCAGGAACCAGGCGTATTCGCATTTTTCGGCGTTGAGAAAACTGAGCGCCTTCACATTGAACTCAAAAAAACCATCCTTCCTTTCCAGCGTATAGGCCGTTGCGTTAGTCTCGCCGGGTTTCAGCACGCGGAAAGCGCCTGCTGCAATATTATCGCCGCCCATGATCCTGCCGGAAAGCAGGAGCTCCGGCAACCAATCCGTATTGCGGATGCGCGAAGGCAGGAAATAATTGAACCCATAAATGCCGCCCATGAAAATATAGCCGGCAGGATCTTTCCAGATGGCGCCATCACTGAATTCATTGCTCTGTAATCCATCCATCTGCTGATAATAGGAAACAGAAGAAGTGGCAGCATCTACCCGCGCAAGGCCCTTGTTGGTGCTCACCCAGATCTGTCCGCCTGCATCTTCACCGATGGCATGGATGGTATTATTCGGCAATCCGTTCGCAGTGGTGAATTTATGGAAAACAGGATTCTCGTTTTTCACGTCTGAAGCATTCATCCAGTTGAGTCCATAGCTGGTGCCCACCCAGATGCGATCCTTACTATCATAGTACACGGCAATCACATCGTTATTGGATAAGCTTCCATCATAGGTGAATGCTTTGAAGGTTTTGAACTTACCGGTATGTTTATCCAGTACACTCAGTCCACCATACCTGCAGGCGATCCAGATATACTGATCATTGCCGGCGGCTAGTGAATAGATGATATCGTTCGCCGGACCTGCATTGCTGTTGGTGAAAATGAATTTCTCCAGGAAGCTCAGTTGCAGCCTGCCTTCAGGGCTTTGCTGAATTTTACAATGCACGATGCCATAGCTGCTGGTGCCCAGCCAGAGTGAACTGTCTTTGTCCGGAAGGATCGCATATACGGACCCGAATTCAGGGTAACGGTCGTGTCCTTCGATCTCCTGCCAGTGATAGAATTTTTTCCTGACGGGGTCATATACGCCGATGCCTTTTCCGTCTGTTCCGATATACACCAGGTGATCAGGGCCGCGCCTGATCGCAAACACGGCATTGTTATCGAGCTGGGCCGGGGCACTGAAATAAGTTCTTTGTTCATTGGCGCCATTCGATAACCAGAAATTATCGAAAGAGATGATACCACTTCCCTTTGTGCCCACCCAGAGATCACCATTCACTTCGGAGAATGCACGCACGGGCCTGTTGCTGGCCATGCGCTCATTGGAAGTGGCGATGTTTCCAAAGGGTTTTGTTTGCGGAAAGATCTTCATGATACCATTGCCATCGGTACCTGCCCATAGGATCTCTTCTGTGCCGGGCTTCCAGGCTGTTACCCGCAACTGCTGCAAGCGGCTGACCTGGTCCGTCAGGAAATCTGAAGGACGGAAACCTTGATCATAAACACCCACACCCCTGGAGGTCCAGGCAACGAGATAGTGTTGCTGATAAAATGTGATGGCCGCAATACCTGCCGGCAGATCGGCAACAGGACTGGCTTTGCCGTTGTTAGTATCGAGCTCGCGCAGCAGGTTCAGCGTATTGGTGAAGAAGAAACGATTGCCGCTGATGAAAAAGTTATTGATTGCCGTTATATCCTGTATCGTCTGCTGGTGCACGAAAGCACTTTCTTTTTTTATGTACACTTCCAGCGACCCTGTATTATTAAGGATACAAAGACGGTTATGAGGATCGAAAGCGATCTTCTGCACGCGCGATGGGTGACGCGGCACGGGACAAACGAAAAAACTGTCTGCTGCTGCATCGTATCGGGTAAGGCCGGATTTCTGCGTCAAACAATAAACATTACCCGCCGTATCCACAGCAAGTTCAAACTCCTGCTCGCTGATCCGGCTTCGGTGGTTCTGCCCGTAAAAATAATTGGTGAACCTGCCGGAATTCTTATCGTACCTGGACACACCTTCGATGGTACTGATCCAGATATTCTTCTCCCTGTCTTCCGCAATATGCTTTATCACATTGTTGCCAATGCTTCGCGGATCATTTTCCTTACTATAATTGAACACATGGAAGGCGCTGCCATCGTACATGTTCAAACCATCCCAGGTAGCGATCCAGAGCAGGTTATCGCTGTCTTTGAATACATCATTGATGGCGCTGTTGGAAAGACCGCTGCGATTGTCGAGATACTGCAGGAAGAATTGCCCGGGTGCCTGTGCTGAAACGGTCTGTACAAAACATAGCAGTCCTGTCAAGAACAATGCCTGGGCTTTGAATGAGGATCTTATGGCGCGCAATACATTCAGCATAGCAGGGCTGGATGGGGTGAAGAATCCGGATTGCTACAGCGAATGTAATTTTTTTAACCCAAAGGCGCCTTATGCACCCAGGAATTTACCGGTAAGAGAATGCTCTGCATGCACAATATCCTTCGGTCTTCCTTCAAACACCACTTCACCTCCCCTTCTTCCTCCTTCCGGCCCCAAATCGATGATCCAGTCTGCATTCCGGATCACATCCACATTGTGTTCGATCACAATCACCGTATTGCCGCCATCCACCAGGCTATCGATGATGCGGAGCAAATGCCCCACATCAGACATATGCAATCCGGTGGTTGGCTCATCCAGCACATACACACTGCCCTGCTTATGCAACTCACCAGCCAGTTTGATACGTTGACATTCACCACCCGACAGCGTACTCAAGGGCTGACCCAGGGTAAGATAATCAAGCCCCACATCATGAATGGCCTTTAGTCTTTTCTTCAATTCCTTTTTTTCAAAAAAATGGAGAGCCTGGTAAACGGTCATTTCCAGCACATCGGTAATGGAGCTGCCGTTGAGTTTGTAGTTCAGTACTTCTGTACTGAAACGTTTGCCGCTACAGGTTTCGCAGGGAGAACGTATTGCTTCCATGAATGCGAGGTCTGTATAGATGAATCCAAGACCGCTGCAATCCGGACAGGCGCCTTTGGAATTGTAGCTGAACAAAGATGGACTTACATTATTCGCTTTGGCAAACAATCTCCTGATCTCATCCATGATCCCTGTGTAAGTTGCGGGGTTCGACCTGATATTGGTGCTCACGGCAGACTGATCAATGCTGATGGCTTCCGGCAACCTCTCCAGCAATTCACCATTGATGAGCGAGCTCTTACCCGAGCCCGCCACACCGGTGATCACAGTGAAAATGCCTGTTGGAATTTGTACAGTTATATTCTTCAGATTATGACGATTGGCATTCTGCAGGGTAATATGCCCATTCGCTTCGCGATACTTCATTTTCAGTGGCAGGTTACGGTTCATGTATTTGGCGGTGAGTGTACCGGATTGAAGCAACCCTTCAAAATTTCCTTCGTATACTATTTCACCGCCGCGTGTTCCTGCATGCGGGCCCACGTCTATGATATGATCAGCAGTTCTGATCACTTCAGGATCATGCTCCACTACAATCAGGGTATTGCCTTTATCGCAGAGCTTGCGCAGCATTTCATTCAAACGGTGTACATCGCGCGGATGCAGACCAATACTGGGCTCATCGAAAATGTAAATGGTTTCAGTAAGACTGCTTCCCAGATGACGCACCATCTTGATCCGCTGCGATTCTCCTCCGCTCAGCGAGGAAGTTTCGCGGTTGAGGCTGAGGTATTCCAATCCTATATCGATCATATGCTGTAACCTGTCTGCAATGGCAGGGACCAGCGTTGCAGCCGTGGGATCATCGATGGCCCGGATATTTTCAATAAGCTCACTGATCTCCATCGCTGCCAGCTCTGCAATGTTCCTTCCATTGATGCGGCAGTTCAATGCCGCCTGGTTCAAACGCGTACCATTACAGGCATCGCAGTGCGCATAGTTCATGTATTGTTCGAGGCTGGAGATGGTGGACTCTGCCAGGGAACTGGTATCTCTCTTTATGTACAATCGATTGAACTTCTCAATCACACCTTCAGGTTCCTTTCCGAATAATAGCAGCTCCCATTCTTTCTCTGTATAGTTTTCCAGTTTTTTATCCAGATCGAATAAACCCGATTGCGCCCAGGATTTCCAGTACCAGCTGTCCACCGCAAATGCAGGGAATGTAATGCCGCCTTCATTCAACGATAAAGATCTGTTGAACAGTTTCTCCCTGTTGGCTTCCACTTTTCTTCCCAGTCCATTGCAGACCGGGCACATGCCTGCCGGATCGTTGAAGGAAAACGCATTTGAATAACCTGCATGTGGCTTACCAACCCTTGAATACAGCAAGCGGATCAATGAATAGATATCGGTGATGGTGCCTACGGTAGAACGTGAATTCCCTCCCAGCCTTTGCTGATTGATGATGATAGCTGTTGAGATATTCTCGATGGCATCGGCTTCCGGTTTTTTTGCACGCGGAAGGAAATTCTGTACAAATGTGGTGAAGGTTTCATTCAACTGCCTTTGGGCTTCTGCGCCAATGGTCTCGAAGGCAATACTTGATTTGCCGGAGCCTGATACACCTGTAAGAACGGTAATACAATTTCGCGGGATGCGCAGGGAAACGTTTTTAAGATTGTTTTCCCTTGCACCCCGGATCTCGATGAACGGGTATTGCATAAGTATATTTTTTATGAAAGGACGGAGCAGGCAAATTGCTGCTCATGGAAAATGGCAATCACTTTTTCTGATACATCCGCTGTTGATACAATGCGAAAGATCCTGTCGCAGTCATCCAGGTCGAAATTGAGAACGCAGTCGGGGAAAGCCGCGCGCAGCAACAGTTCCATCTTTCTTGCATCTGTATGATGCATCACGTTTGTTTTGAATACTTCCACCATGTTCAGGATTTTTACAAATTTGCGCCCATCACAAAAAATCGAAGCTTCAACATCGGATTTTTGACCCGCAGAAAAGGATTTTTAACGATTGCTTTGATACCGTCCGCGTATTTTGTGGTACCTTGTTCGCCCATTTCCCGATAACAGTTATGAGCAACAGCAATCTGAACACATGGTTGTTTCCACCGAACAATCAGGAATGTTTCTTTGTGGATGAACACGGCCATTCCAGCCGTGTAATGTTGTATGAAGAAGCCCTTCCCGGATCCACCATCTTCTTTGCCCAGGCTGAACAGAAAGCGCCTGTACGAATGAAAGAGTTGCAGGAGAAACCACAACTCAGCATCTACTTCTCACTGGAAGGCGACACCGGCGCAGAATCTGCCAATGATCTGTTTATGTTGAAAGGACAACAACACCTGATCGGCTACAAACCACATTTTGATGGTTACTATTTATTGAACAGCCCGGTGGTAAAGAATTTCGGCGTGATCATGGAAGAATCTTTTTTCGACCGGCTTTACATCGATGACCTGGATGTATTGAAAAGATTCTGGGAAAAAGTGCATGCAGGACAGGATGCGGAGATCATGCCATCGGGAATGCCGCTTACGCCAAGGCAATTGTCGTTGATCCATGAAATAGCGAATTGTCCGTTTACCGGTCAGATGCGGCAGGTATACCTGGAGTCCAAGATCATCGAGCTGTTTCTCTTCCAGGCATCGCAGGCAGAAAGCCTGAGGGGTAATAAGACAGAAGGATTTTCGAAACAGGATATCGACAAACTGCATGCCGCCAAAGCATTCATCCGGCAACATATGTTTGAACCGCTGAGCATGCAACAGATCTCGCGGGTAAGCGGGTTGAATGAATTCAAATTGAAGAAAGGATTCAGGGAATTATTCGGCACCACCACTTTCGGTTACCTGAACGAATTGAAAATGACCTATGCCCGCCAACTGATCCTCAACAGTCAGTGCAGTATCCTGGAAGCCGCTTACAGTGTGGGTTATGGTGAACCCTATAGTTTCACCAGGGCCTTTCGCAAATATTTCGGTTACCTGCCCAGCGAACTGAAGAAATAATATTATCCATTCGTTAAATTCCTGCCGCTGTTCATTTAATTGAAGCAGGCTGTTATCTTTAGTTTCAATTATCAATCGAAACAATATGGATACCAGGAGGGAATTTCTGAAGAATGCCGGACTGATTGCAGGCGGCACCGGCTTATTGCAATTCATGCCAGCTTCCATTGCCCGCGCACTCGCCATCGACCCCGCACCCGGCAGCACTTACCTCGATGCAGAACATATCGTATTCCTGATGCAGGAGAATCGTTCCTTCGATCATGCATACGGTACACTGCAGGGTGTACGCGGATTCAATGATCCCCGCGCCATTCAATTGCCCAACCAAAACCTGGTTTGGTTGCAGACAGATAAAAATGGAAAAACATACTGTCCGTTTCACCTCGATATAAAAGATACCAAAGCCACCTGGATGAGCGCACTGCCACATTCCTGGTCAAACCAGGTGGATGTGCGCAATGATGGCATGTATGATAGATGGCTTCACGCCAAACCCAGTGGCAGAAGGGAATACAGGGATATGCCCCTCACACTCGGCTATCATACACGCGAAGATCTTCCCTTCTATTACGCCATGGCAGATGCATTCACCGTCTGCGATCATAATTTCTGTTCATCGCTTACCGGCACTACCCCCAACCGCCTCTATTTCTGGAGCGGCACCATCCGGGAAAAAGCAGATCCCAATGTGATCGCAAGGGTTTGGAATGGCGATGCGGATTATGGGAACGAAGTAAGCTGGAAAACATTTCCTGAGCGGCTGGAAGAAAACGATATCAGCTGGAGAGTTTACCAGAATGAGCTCAGCGTCTATGTTGGCCTCCAGGGAGAAGAAGAATCATGGCTCGCTAATTTCACAGATAACTCACTTGAATTTTTCACGCAGTACAATGTATGGTATCATCCACCTTATATCGATAGCCTGCCAGAAGCCATCAAAAGAACAGCCGACAGTATTCAACAACTGGAGCAGAAGATCGCTGCCATGCCTGCTAACAGTGAAGATACCACGAAAACAAAAAGAACACTTGCCAGGCAGCAGCGGTACCTCCAACAATGCGAAGAACACAGGGGAAAATATATAAAAGCCGGATTCGACAAACTAACACCATTCGAAAAAAACATACACTTCAAGGCATTCACCACCAATAGCGGGGATCCCGACTATCACTCACTTTCCGATCTTACTTATCAGGACGGAGATACAACACGCACGATGAAAGCGCCCAAGGGCGACGTTCTGCACCAGTTCAGAAAAGATGTGGAAGATGGTAAGCTGCCAACCGTTTCCTGGTTAGTGGCGCCTGAAAATTTTTCCGATCACCCCGGCGCCGCCTGGTTCGGTGTTTGGTATATCAGCGAAGTGCTGGACATACTCACCAAAAATCCTGAAGTGTGGAAGAAGACCATCTTTGTACTTACCTACGATGAGAACGATGGCTATTTCGATCACCTGCCACCGTTCGTAGCGCCGCATCCTGCCAAAAAAGATTCAGGCAAAGTTTCTGAGGGTATCGATACTGCTGTGGAATATGTTGCCAATAAAGAACAGCAATCCTCAGATGCTGATGATATGCGCGAAAGCCCTATCGGCCTTGGTTACAGGGTTCCGATGGTGATTGCTTCACCCTGGAGCCGCGGCGGTTACGTGAATTCTGAAGTATTCGACCATACATCATCGTTACAATTCCTTGAACATTTCCTCAGTCATAAAACGAAAAAGGAGATCAGGGAAACCAATATCACCGAATGGAGAAGAGTGGTTTGCGGAAATCTTACCTCTGCCTTCAGACCCTGGAAAGGAGAAAAAATTGAATTGCCAAAATTCATTGAACGCGATCCCTTCATCGAAGGCATCCACAAGGCACAGTTCAAAAAACTTCCCGATAATTTCAAAGCGCTGACAGAAGAAGAGATCAATGCTATCAATAGGGATCCCTTCAAAGCCGCATATATGGCAAGACAGGAGCCTGGTACCCGTTCTGCCTGCAGCCTGCCTTACTTTATGACCACCACTGCCATTTCGGATAAGGATAGCAATACGCTTCTCCTGATGCTGCACACCGCACACCTGGGATCACGCCCCTATGGCGGCACTCCTTTTACCGTGTATGCCTGGAACCTGAAGAACAGGGAAGTGAAATGCCGCTCCTATGCAGTGAAAGCAGGCGAGGCAATCAAAGATACCTGGAACCTGGATGAATTTGAAAACGGACAATACCATCTCCGTGTGTATGGCCCGAATGGTTTCTACCGCGAACACAAGGGCAGTGCAAAAGATCCTTCATTACAGATCGATATGGGTTATGAAAGATCGGGAAAAAAACATACACCCACCGGGAATATCAATCTGACATTCGAGAATTTCGCTACGGAAAAAATGGAATTGCTGATCACAGACAATGTTTACAGGTCAGCGCCACAAACCATCATCCTCAAACCCGGAAAGCATATCGTAACGATCGATACACAAAAGAATTTCCATTGGTACGATCTCTCCATAACAGTAATAAATGCACCGGATTTTTCGCTTAGACTTGCTGGTCATGCCGAGTCGGAAAAGCCTACCAAAACCGATCCTTTCATGGGGCAGGTTGTATAAAACTTACTTAGAGGGTGGTCAGCAACTGACCACCCTACGATAATCGTCATCATAATCCTTCCCTTATCGCCATCTCTACAGGCGAATATTCATATCCGTTATCTTCAGCTTCCAGCACCAATCCCTTTCGCAACAACAAAGGCGGTTGCGCCATAAACCTCGGCACAGTGCCATGATGCGGCTGCGCGGCATGTACCAAAAACGGATGGCACAAATACACCGTACCCGTCATCCCTGTAGCCAGGGCCTCTTTCCGCTGCGGCAGCTGCGGGATCTTAGCGGCCAGTTCCATAAAAGACAATCCAGCTTCTCCATAAGGTTGTAACACCCCAGCAACATCCTTATGAGAACCCACTCGGATACGTGTAGGCGCATCCTGCTCACCCACATCCGAAAAAAGAAATAACATCAGCAATCCTCTTCCCTTCGAAAACATATTGATCCGCCAGCTCAGAATATTATTGGGATCTCCCTCGCCAGCAAAGCTGGCATCCACATGCCATCCCGTATCATTTGGCATTTCACGGGAAGGAAACCGCAACACCATCGATCCCATATTCCTGCACGGAATCCAGTTGCCGGCGCCCAACAACTGATCGAATGCTTTCAACAACAAAGGGGTATTGGCCGCCTCTACAAAAGGCTCCAGCGTATAATAGCCCAGCCGCACCACAGGCTGTTTCCAACTTGTGGGATCATCGGGATCCATTCCTGTTTCCTTCCAGAGAATATCCCGCACATCAGTGGCAAGCGAAGCGGGAAATGCGTTATCGATACAAATGAAACCTTCTTTGATAAAATCATTTATCTGTTCAGGAGATAATTGCTGCTCCATAAAAAAAGTATTTGGTAAGAAAATGAGAATACATGCGCTTGCAGATCAGGCGCTCAATCAGTGGAGTAAACGAAGATTATAACATGGGAGTCATTCTCATTACACGAATATAAGCACAAAAGATGGAAATCCGGCTGGCAACGAAATTGCAATCATTCAGGAAAAAATAGACTATGAAAAAATATACATACCTCGCGGTACTGTTCTTACTGGCTATATCTTTTTCCTCCTGCGAAGTGATCGGTGGTATTTTCAAAGCCGGTGTATGGACAGGCATTATCGCCGTTGTACTGGTAGTTGCATTGATCATCTGGCTGATCAGCAGGGCCACCAAAAAATAAGAACAAAAGAGGCTTTCACACCGGGAAAGCCTCTTTTGTGCAAACATTGCCGCAAATCATATCTTGAAAAAGATCTTCTTCTTATACAACCACCAGCAAAGCCACCAGTATCCAAAGAGCGTTACCAGCGCTGTAAGCAACTGCGCCCACTGTTCTGGTAATACCAAACCAAACAAAGGCATCGTAAATACGGCTACGGCCTTATTGATCCAGGTATAACCCATGATCTCGAAAAGTATATAAATGAACAATGAATTCATGCCCACTACCACTGCAATCCAGGCGTACTTATTCCATCCCCCGATATCGGTGATACGATAACAAACAGCCGTCATCAGTATCACCAGACCGCCCGATGCCAGTACAAAGGAAGAAGTACAGATCCTTTTGATGATGGGAGAAATACCGGTCAGGTCCAGCCCGAATCCGATAGCCGTAGCAAGCGCTCCCGCCAGCAGCAGCCATTTCATTTTTTCATTTTCCGTTTTATTGCTGATCAGCAGTTTGCCGGTGCAGCAACCCCAGATGGTATGCGCCGCTGTTGGAATGAAATTGATGGCTACCCACCCATCGGAATTGGTCTTTCCCATCAATACCAGGTCCATCCAGGTGCCAAAGTTCCGGTGTTCGGTGAAAGGCTGATCATATCCGGGGATATTACTGTACCTGTAAGCAAGTTCAGTAATTATAAGCAGTATAACGGATACCAGTACCTGAAATTTAGCTGAACGCTGAATGATCAGGTAGGCGATCAGTGTGGTGACGGATAATTGCGCCAGCACATTCCAGAGTTCCCATACAGGTTTCTCCGACAGTACGGAATAGATGGCCAGGGCCCAGAACAGCAGCCAGACACAACGTTTGAGGATATGCGGCCATTGCTGTTTCCAGCTTTGCCCTTTTTCTTTTTTCCTTGAAAATGCAATGTACATCGCCGCTCCGGCCATGAACATGAAGGCAGGCTGCACCAGATCCCAGAACCGGAGGCCGTGCCAGGGATGATGGAAAAACTGTTGGGTGATGGCATCCATTGCGGAGCCATCGGTGATCGTATGTAAGCTGGTGTATACCGCGGCGCTTTCCGCGGCCAGCAATATCATGATGATGCCGCGCATCACATCCAGGCTAAGCAATCTTCCGTTCAAAGTATTCAGGGCTTTTGGTTATTCAGACATATCCAGGAAAAATGAAGGGGAACCGGTATCAGGCATTGTACCTACAGGTCCGCTCCAGTCGCTCTTGGTGAGCACCGCGCCGATCTTTACTCCTTTATTCATGAGTCCTTTGATCTTGGAACGGACAAGCCTTCCTTCCACTTTCAGCAGCCCGCCACTTTCCTGCACAAATCCCACTTTGTAAAATTCAGTAATGGACTGTTGATCGAAAGTGAATGAGTTCTGTGCGCCCTTGTGATAAAATACATCGAACCAGTCGATCATCGGAATTCCTTCTATCAAAACATCATTTCCTGCTCCGGCAAATAGCCAGGTGATGAGACCGGTGCCGGAATTATTATCGGAATCAAGATAAAAGTCCCAGATATCACCGGCAGCGATAGTGGTGGCCATTTCAAAATAGAAATAGATATAGTTGCCATCGTAATCGTATTTACCTTTCCTGAATACACCTCCAGCGGGACCGGAGGTGATGGAATTCACAGCAACAGTATCCCAGTCGCTGAACGAATTATCATCCAGTTTCACCGCAGAGCTTTTTGAAATACGCAATACAGTGGATGCTTCATAAGTACCGCCATTCTGCATGGTCACATACAAAGTAGGAACATATTTGCCTTTGCCTGCGTAAGTATGAGTGGGATTCTCTTCTGTGGAGCTGGCGCCATCGCCGAATTCCCACTTGAAACTTTTAACTCCTTCGGTTTTATTGGTGAACTCCACGGTGTAAGCATCTATGTTGATCTCGAACACCACATCAGGTGCAGGATCGCTGTCCTTGCTGCAGGCGCCCAGCCCTAACAGGAGCGTTGCTGCCAGCAGGAAATTTTTTATATCGAATTTAGCATTGTTCATGACTGATGATTTGGGATGATTGAATGAATCGCATATCCGTCAACCTTAAGGGTTCTGTTCACAAAGTTTGTTGCTCTGGATCTCATCGATAGGAATATAGTAAATGATCCTGTTGCTGTTCCAGTTTGTGACCAGGTTATTGTAACCTGCCGGTTGTGTGGCCAGGTTGATATCGGTTTCTTTCAACCCGCGCAGGTGGTAGCCCCAGTAAGTGCGGTTGAGGTTCCGCTTGTTGCGGTACACATCATATACACGATGTCCCTCAAATGCCAGTTCGATCCTTCGTTCTTTTAACACTACATCCAATGCAGTTCTGCCGGCGGGCAGCGTTCTGTTGTAGAGCGAAGCCTGCAGGCCACGGTTCTTGCGGATCTCATCCACATCATCCAGCGCATCGTTGTTGAGGTTCTTTTTGGCCTTCGCTTCTGCGCGGTTCAGGTACACTTCAGACAATCTGAACATGATAGGCGAACTAAGGGTTGGGCTTCCACCCTGTCCGCTGAACTTGCTGATATAGTAGGTCTCGATACCATTCTTCAGAGCAACACCTCCACTGCCATTGTCGAGTTTCACGATGTATTTCCAGCGTACATCTTCAGGATGTTCAGACATGGTATCGCGCAGCGCTTTTGAAGCAAACTCTTCGCCCCAGCCGGAGTTGCCATCGGAAAAGATCATACTGGCGATCGATCCGAATTTCAATTTATCGTCCACCTGTGTATGTGCGATGCAGAAAATGGTTTCAGAACCACCCATTGCATTGGCGAACAGGGTTTGAAAAGTAGTGGCATTGGTGAGCGTGAATCGGGGAGAATTGATCACCATATCGGCATATTCGATGGTCTTATCTTCATCATCCATATACAGGTAAGCCCTGGAGAGCAGCGCCCATGCTGCTTCGCGGGAAGCGTACTGTACGCCGCGCGATTGCCCCATCAGATCAGCCGCTTTCTTTGCATCATCTATGATACTCGCATATACTTCTGCAACAGTGGCTCTTGCTTTCTGAGCCGGGTCTCCAACCGAAGTACGGAGAATGATGCCCGGAGCGGAAGGATCATGTGAAAAAGGTTTTGCATACAATCGCACGAGGTTGAAATGGCAAAATGCACGCAGAAAATAACATTCGCCGATCAATTGCTGTGTAGCGGCATCAGGACTGGCCATTTTCGATGCAGCTTCGATCACCGTATTGGAATTGTTGATGATCTTATAATTGATATACCAGAAATAGCGCGTATTGGTCTGCGTGGGTGTATGATCACCGGTAAAACTGAGCAGCAGCGGATCGGTGGTTACCTGTCCGCATACGATATCATCGCTGGCAAAATCGGAGAGATGATAGAACTGGCGGAGGTACATCAGTCCATCATCCGGCACTCCATTGAATTCCACATTGTCCTTGAACAATGAATAAGCTCCGTTCACGGCGTTCAGCACGCCATCGGGATTATCGGTGAGGTTTCCGGTAGTGATGGCATCCCCGGGCGTTACTTCTTTCAGGCAGCCCGTGAAAGCGATCAGGGAAACCGATACTATTATGTTGAGTAATGCTTTCATGTGATGATGATTTAGAACCTGAAATTGATGTTGAACAGGAATTGCCTGTTATTGGGATACTTGAAATCCGATACACCAGGCGTTGCAAAGGAAGCAGGCGTGATGGTGGTTTGCGGATCCTGACCCACAAAATCCGTGAACGTATGCAGGTTATCCGCACTCAGCGAAACGGTGATGCCTTCCATCTTCAGTTTGCGCACATAGCTGTCCGGTATACTATAGGAAAGCGTTACGTTGCGGATCTGAAGAAAACTGCCATCCATCAGGAAGCGGCTGCTCGTTTCAGTAGAATTGGCCGAATTCTGCGGACTTGGGTTCGTGGCCTTATCGCCGGGCTTCGTCCAGACGCTGTATCCTGAAGGCAGCACTATCTGATTCAGGTAAGGTTCGGAACCATCATTCATCACAAAGCGAAGATTATTGCTGAACACTTTGTTGCCGTAGAGATAGTAAGCGTTCACACTAAGTGAAAGATTTTTGTAGCGGAAAGTATTGGTGATACCGCCCTGGAACTTCGGCAGCGCGGAGCCCACTTCCTGGAATGAAGCCAGCGCATAATCAGAAGTCAGTTCTTTTCCGGTAACATTGCCATCAGCGTCTTTGATCACGCGCTCCCATTGCGGTGCACCGGTCTGTTCATTCACACCCATCCATTTGGGCATGTAGAACTCATAGAGGTTACCGCCATTGCGATAGATCTGGGAGATGGCCCAGGAGCCGGTCTTGATGATCTCGGCAGGCAGTGCTCTCAGTTTATTGCTGTTGAAGTTGATATTGAAATCAGTATTCCATTCGAAGTTCCTCGTTTTGATATTGGTGCTGTTGATGCCGATCTCGATTCCCTTGTTCACGATCTCGCCCACATTCTCCCATCGCTGCTCAAAGCCCACTGAAAGTGGCTGCGACACCTGCAGCAACAGATCTTTGGTAACGTTATGATAAGCGTCTACCGTGAGGTTCACCCTGTTGAAGAGACTGATATCCGCACCTACATTGATCTGGTGCTTGCTTTCCCAGGTGAGGTTCGGGCTGGGCAGTTGCAGCGGAACTGCGCCCACAGCTGAATTATACTGTGCACTCAGAGAATACAAACCGAGGTAACGGGCAGCACCGATATCCTGTGTGCCGGTAACGCCATAGCTTGCACGAAGTTTCAGGTAATTCACCACATTTTTGATGTTGAAGAAATCTTCATTGCTGGCGATCCATGCGGCAGACACGGAAGGGAAATTCGCGTATTGGTTGCCGGGAGGAAAATTGGAAGATCCATCCACCCTGAAAGATCCAGTCAGGAAATATTTACCGAGATAATTGTAGTTCACCTGTGAGAGGAACGACTGGATATAAGCTTCATTTGTGTACCCCTGAACAAGTTGGCTGTTACTCACTACATTCAATACTTTCAAACCGAGCGGCAATCCCTTGCCTGAGCCACCCAGCACTTCAAATTTGCTGCCTTCATAAGCCACGCCGGCCAGACCACTGATGCCGTGATCACCATATTTGAGATTGAACTTTAAGAGGTTGTTGCTGATGACGCCGTAATTCAGTGTGCTCAGCTCATCCAGGAAGCCATTGCCATGATAAGTACCGGCAGTGGAAGGTGAAAAGAAATTGGAGCTCTTGTTGTAACCCGCTGCCAGCCTGTTGGAGCTGGAGAAAGAGAGCCAGGGAGTGATATCCGCATTCAGTGCAAAATCATAGTTCACATCGAAACCTTTGTAAGGGTGATCTGAGTTGTTGATGGTATGCACGGGGTTGATCTTATCGCGGCTCCACCATTTGAAAGTGGAATTGCCATCTACGTAACGGGGCCTGCCAACGCTGTCGTATGGATTATCCCAGGGCAGGTTGAGGTATGCATAGTAGATATCCATATAATCGTAACTGTTGCCGGAGGATGCGCTGATATTGATATTGTTGGTAACGCTGATCCATTTGGCAAAGTTGTGGGTAACGTTGGCGCGCAGGTTAATGCGCTGGAATCCGGTATTCATGAAGGTTCCCTTTTCATTGTAGTAGGAAACACCGGTATAGTAATTCGATTTCTCTGTGCGGCCTGCAAAGCTCACATAATAGTTTTGCATGAAAGCATTGCTGAAGATCGTGTTCTGCCAGTTGTAGTCCTGGTCGCGGAGACTGAGTGGTCTTTCAGCATAGAATTTCAGCAGGTCGATCTTGTAGGAATTATCTGATTCACCGGGGATATAATCACGATAGAATTCTTTCTGATAATCGTACAGTTGGTTGCCATTCATCATTTCCATATTTCCGAAATCCGCTTTGCGGAAGCCGGTAGTGACTTTGGCTTCGAAGCGGTTCCTGCCGGCTTTGGCTTTCTTGGTGGTAACGATGATAACGCCTGCATTGGCCTGTGAGCCATACATGGCGGTAGCGCCTGCGTCTTTGAGTACTGTAACGCTTTCCACATCATTGGGGTCATAGTTACCGCCGATAACCCCGTCCACCACAAAGAGCGGGCTCTGGGATGCATTTACGGAAGAGATGCCGCGGAGCCTGATCTCAGGCGCAGCACCGGGAACACCCGAAGCAGCCACTACCTGGAGACCTGCCACTTTACCCTGCAGCATATTGCCGATATTGTTGGTGGTTACATCTTTCAATTTTTCAGAGCTCACCACAGTAACGGCGCTGGTAAGCTCGCCTCTTTTTTTGTTGTTGTAACCTACAACGATCACTTCACCCAGCTCTGCATCATTCTTGCTGAGCCTGATAATTACTTCCCTGTTGTTGGGACTTACTTCCACTTCAATGGGAGCATAGCCGATAGAAGTAGCGAGCAGTGTGAATTTTTCGGCGGGCACCCGGAGCGTGAAATTGCCGTTGTCGTCGGACTGGGTGCTTGTTGTGCCGGAGCTTTTAACGGAAACAGTAACGCCGGCGAGGGGTTGTCTGCCGGCTGCATCGATTACCCTGCCTGTAATTGTGCGTTCCTGCGCTGATAACGCAGAACTGCATAACACAAGCAACATAACCAGTAGTGTTTTGCAAGTGGACATAAGCAGTCTAATTTGAGATCGTGATGAAATCAGAAAACCATTGGCTAACTGTAATTTGGTGTTTATTTCGATAGAAAAATCACACAAACGGTTGTGTTAATTTTGGGCTGGTCAGCGGCTTAAACGCCGAAATCCCTGCTCAGGCCAAATACCGGCGTACGCTGCTTCCATTTACCCCGTGTGAAATCCGGGATCAGTACCGGCTTTGATCTTTGCGCGATCGACCGCTCCGACAACGGGCTCAGCACACTCCACATGGCGGCATCATAGATATCCATCAGGAGAGCTTTCTTATGTAACACACAATCAACAAACTCGCGGATGATGAAATAGTCCATCCCTCCATGGCCGGAGGAATTGGCCACTGCATCATACCTGCTCCAGTAAGGATGATCAAATTCCCTGATATAGTTTTCAACGGGCTCGTATTCATGCGGCTTCGGGCTTCGTTGTTGCAGATACACACCCTGCGCTTCGTCCGTCCAGATACCTTCCGTTCCCTGGATACGGAAGCCTAGTGAATAGGGCCTGGGACTGGAAGTATCGAAAGTCATCTTGATCACTTCACCATTGGCGCATTGGATCAGTGAAGTGACCACATCCCCGCATTTGAATTTCACTTTTGCATTCGGATGGCCGGCACCGCCCTTCTGCACAATATAATTATGCAGGCTTGCCGAAGGCGATGCCATTGCCACCATCTGTGTGAACTGATTTCCTCTTGTGATGTTCAGCATATTGGCAACCGGACCGATCCCGTGTGTGGGATAGAGATCGCCATTTCTATCAATATAATGTTGAGTACGCCAGCGTGCCTCATTGATTCCCTTATCACCAAACTCCACTCCACCCCCGATCATGTTCATGCCATCATTGAAGAGCACTTCCCGGAGATCGTGCTGATAGCCGCATTCAGCATAGGTGATCTGTCCGAACAATCCCTGCCGCGCCATATTGAGCATCGCCATCACATCACGGCGATAACAGACATTCTCCAGCATCATATAGGGAGCTCCGGTCTTTTCCTGCACATTCACCAGTTCCCAGATCTCAGCTACAGTAAGTCCCGATAATACTTCGCAACCGGTGTACTTTCCTGCTTTCATACTGGACACAGACATGGGAAGATGCCATTCCCAGGGAGTGGAGATGATCACAGCTTCCACATCATCCCTTTCTACAATTTTTTCGAAATCCTTTTCACCTGTATAGTATTGCGGATCTTTCAATCCGTGATCTTTCATGATCTTTTTTACATTATCGATGGCCTTTGGATCGATGTCTGCAATGGCCACGATATTGCTATTGCCCTGCTTCACCGTTTCCAGCAGCAGTCCTGCACCACGCATGCCCACGCCAATAAAGGCAAGACCAGCTTTCTTATCAGTATGGAACACTGATTTACCCGTTTGAGGAAGCAGGGTAACACCTGCGCTGAGTGCGGCCATACGGGTGAGGAATTTTCTTCTTTGCATACAGTTCAGTTTGGTGGTGATTCAATGATGATCAGGACCAGGCTTTGCGCAGGAAGCGAAGCCAGTTCCTGTAAAAGATATTTTCGATGTCTTCCTGGTTGTAGCCGCGCTGACGCAACATTGGCGCGAGTCCCTGAAGATCTGCGATCGAATCCATCTCGTATGGCGCCTGTTCTTTTCCGAACATGCCGTCCAGGTCGCTGCCGATGGCAATGTGCAGGCTGTTGCCGGCGAGCTGACAGATATGATCGTAATGATCAATGAGCTTGTGCAGGTTTACATTTTCTTGTTTGGGATCGGAAATGCCGCGCTGCCAGTTATTGGTGAGCATCCAGGTATCCAGTACACCGCCGATCACGGCATCACGCTCTATCAGTGCTTTGATCTGATCGTCCGACAATTGCCGTTGGTGCTGCACCAGTTTGCGGGTGTTATGATGACTGGCCCATACAGGCCCTTTGAAGATCTGCAGCGCCTGATCAAAACCCTCATCCGTGAGATGGGTAACGTCCAGGATCATGCGCAGGTTATCCATTTCCCTTACCAGTTCTTTTCCCATTGCAGTGAGCGGGCCTTCCATACCAGTTCCCGGCGCATATCGGCCGGGACCGTAATGTGCAGGCCCCAATGCACGAAGGCCGTAAGCATAAGCTCTTTCGAGATAGCTCAGGTTGATGAGAGAGTCCGCCCCTTCAAGACTGAGGATATACCCGATCTTCTTTGATGAATCAGGTATTTGTTCATCTTCCCAGTATGACAGATGTGCTTCCAGTGCATTCAGGTTGCGGATCTGTATCATCTCATCAGCGGCTTCCATGGCTTTGTACCAGGCAAGCTGTCCCTGGGTTTGAGCCCATGCCTGTTCGGGTGAGTGCCATCCGGGCAGCGTACTGTTTCGATCTACATACCGGGCGATCTGCGTGGCTACTACCAACCCCACCCTTCCCTTGCGCAGTTCAGGTAGGGATACCATTCCTTTAGCGCGATCGAGTTTGTCTGTTTGGCCTTCTTCGCGCTTGCGCAATTCCTTAACCGGCTCACGCAGGTTACGGTTCCATTCAAGGGCATTCATGGCAAGGTCGAGATGCGCGTCAATGATCAAAGGTGATTGCATATCAGATGGAAGCTTGTTGTTTTACGGCCAATTGTTTTTTTACGATGTCAGCAGGATAACGAAGGGCCAGTTCACGAATCTCATAACTGAAACGGATGAACGTTTCTTCCCAGAGCTTTGCCTCTTCGGGTGTGTATTCATAAAATCCTTTGGCATTGGCCACTCCACGGCCTCCTTCTTTCACTACTTTATCTATGAGTTCAGGTACTTCCTGGTTATTACTGAGAGTGGGAAAGAGATCTTTCATAACGGTATGATAAGCAGGCACACCTGTCAGATCCATCCAGCGGAAGATGCCCACTAACGTCATCCAGTAGCCGGCATTGTTGCGGCAGGCGCGGTCCACATCTTCGATGGTGGCATAACCGTTCTCCACCAGGTGGAAGCCTTCCCGATACATCGCATACATGAGACGGTTAGTGATGAAGCCACGGATATCTTTCCTAACCAGTGTGGGCTCCTTGCCCCATTGTTGCGATATTTCGTAGAGCTGTTCTCCCTTGCTCACATCGCTTTGCTCCCCGCAGATCACTTCGAGGAAACGGGTAGTATGCGAGGGTTCAGCCCAATGCAGCCCAAAGAAGCGTTCAGGGTATAGCGTATGCTGTTGCAGGATGCTGATGGGAATAGCGGAGGTATTACTGCACAGTAAAGCTTCCGGAGCAATCACTGATTCTATTTTTTTATACACCGATTCTTTGATGGGTAAATTCTCTATCGTGCATTCGATCACCAGTCCGCAATCAGACAACAATCCATAATCTTCCGTAATGGTAAGCTGCTCAAAAAAATGACCCGGCGGAAATGGCGTCAGCTTCTCTTCCCTCGATGTCTGCAAATGTTCATGTATCCTGTTGGACGCATGTTTGAGATCATCTTTCAAAGGCGCTAAGGCAACAACAGAATGACCGGCCATCAGTAGGCAGGTGGTGATGCTGCAACCCATCAAACCCAATCCCACAACGCCAACCAACATTTTCTGCGAATCAAGCATTTGTTCCATAAGTCGACTGTTTAAATGGTTAGTGTTTATCGGGGTTTCCGCGCAATGGCATCGATCTCTACCTTGATATTGTAGCCAAGCCCGGATTGTACTGTAGTGCGTGCAGGTTTCACGCCGCTGAACCATTTGGAATATTCCTGGTTGAAGCCAGCGAATAAATTGATATCAGACAAATGCACATTGCATTTCACGATATCATTCATGGTGCATCCCGCTGCACGGAGAATACTTTCGATATTGTGCATGGTGAGCTTTGTTTCTTCTTCGATGCTTCCCAGCTTGAATTCACTGGTGGTGAAATCGATAGGCCCCTGCCCGCTTACATAAACCCAGCCATCGATTTCCACAGCTGCCGAATAAGCGCCGGTTGTAAAGCCTTTCCCGGCATTCTCCGGGTGAATGATCTCCTGTTTCATAGTAGTGATTTTCTGTTTTCTATTTATTTTTTTGCGATGTTCATTCTGCCATCACATTCTCAGTATATCCCAGTTGTTCGATCTCTGTTCTCACAATATCTCCGGGTATCAGCCAGTTCTTTTCCGGCAATCCCATGATCACGCCTTCGGGCGTACCGGTGAGAATGAGATCTCCCGGACTGAGCGTCATATAGCGGCTCAGCTCTTCGATGATAACGGCCACGGAAAAGATCATATCGCGGGTATTGGAATGCTGACGGATGATGCCATTGCGATAACATTTCAGTTCCAGTTGCTGCGGATCGGGGATCTCATCGGCAGTAACCAGGTATTGCCCAAGCGGCAGGAACTTATCAGGTGTTTTTCCGATCAGCCACTGCGATGTTTTGAATTGCAGATCGCGGCAACTCAGGTCATTGGCTACACAATACCCGAAAACATACTGCAATGCGTTTTCTCTTTTTACATTTTTACATTCCGTACCTATCACCACGCCCAGCTCCACTTCATAATCGAACTGCACACCTGCATTGCCCAGCGGAACTGCTTCACCGAAATCAGTCAGTGTATTGTTGAATTTGGAAAACACAACCGGGGATTCGGGAATGGGCATATTGCTTTCGATGGCATGTTTCCTGTAATTAAGACCAATGCAAATGATCTTTCCCGGATTTGGCACACAGCTCGCAACCTGCAACGAAGAAAGGGGTAACAGGAATTCAGGAAACTCCTTCGCCTTAACCATCAACTCACGGAGTGCAGGCAGGGCCTCATTCCTGAGCGGACTGCCATTGAATGCCGCTTGCCCGTTCCGTTGCCGGTATGCGTCCGCGTCTATAACCCCGGACTCAGTGATGATGCCCGGATGTAACTGTCCTTGTTTTTTGAAGTATGCTATTTTCATTTTGATATTATTAGATCAGTAAGTGGCACGACCTCCGGACAGGTCGAAAGTGAATCCGGTGGTGAAACTGTTCTGCGGAGAAACGATATAAATGGCGATGCCTGCAGCTTCTTCGAGTGTGCCACAACGTTTCATCGGTATCTTGTCGGTCATATACTTCACCTGTTCCTCCGGCATCGCATCTACCAGCGCCGTGCGAATCACGGCAGGCGCCAGTGCATTCACAGTGATACCCGTTTCTGCATATTCCTTTCCCTGCACTTTGGTCATGCCGATCACGGCTGCCTTGGATGCGGAATAAGCCAGCATGCCTGCATTACCTTCCTTTCCTGCAATACTGGCCACATGCAGCACACGACCATAATTATTGCGCAGCATCCAGGGCAGAGCATATTTGGAAGTATGATAACTACCCATGAAATTCACCTCGAATACAGTTCGCAGGTTAGCGGATTCCACCAGGTGACTTTTGGTATTGGTGATACCGGTAATGCCGGCGCTGTTCACCAGTATATCGATGCGGCCATACTGATTGCCGGTAGCATCCATCAGTAATTGAACAGCCTGCTCATCAGTGATATCGATGGCATGTCTGCTGGCATCCAGCTGATCGGTGGCCTGCAACAAAAGCTCCTGGTTCTTATCGATCAATACCAGTTTCACTTTATATTGCGCTAACTGCTGTGCTATTGCTAAACCCAGTCCGGATGCGGCTCCGGTGATCACCGCCACCTGGTTCTCAAAATTCAGGTCCATAGAAGATAATTGTGTTGATGCAAAATACAGGTCTCCCCGATCCAAAATTTTTGCAACCGGTTGTCTGAAATTATTTTACACAACCGGTTGTTTTGATGAAAGGCAAGGTGGGCAAGGCTGTTACCTCATCACTGCAGCCTTATTTTCAGTATATTTAGAGGGAGAAGCTGCAAATATGGAATCCAGGAAAACAACAATAGTAGACATTGCCAAACAACTGAATATCTCCAAGTCCACCGTGTCCCGGGCGCTCAGCAATCATGCCAGCATCGGGCTAAGGACAAAGATGCGGGTGCAGCAACTGGCGGCTGAACTCAACTATGAGCCCGACCTCACCGCCATCAATTTCAAACAACGAAAGAAATTCCTGCTGGGTGTTGTATTGCCATCCATCTCTCATGAGTTCTTCTCTTCCATCGTCAGCGGCATCGAAGATGTTGCGTATAACAAGAATTATACTTTGTTGCTCGGACAATCACGCGATGATGAAGGCCGTGAAAAAAGAATTGTGGAAACGATGAAAGACCACCGTGTAGATGGTATGCTGATCTCCATCTCCAAGAACACCACCAATTATGATCACTTTGAAATGTTGCGGAAGAACAAGATCCCTGTTGTGTTCTTCGACAGGATCCCCAACATGAACAATATCCATTACATCGCCAGTCAGCTGGAATCTGGCATGAGAGAAGCAGTGAACTTCCTGGTAAGAAAAGGACATAAGCATATCGCCCTCATCAATGGTCCAACCAATCTGCCTGCCAGCAAAGAGCGTTTACAGGGTTTCGAAAATGCGTTGAAGAAGAACCGCATCAAACCCAACCCCGATTATGTTGTATATTCTGATCTCACACAGGAAGGGAATATTGCTGCCACGCATTCCCTGCTATCCCTGAAACGAAGGCCTGACGCCATTATCGCATTCAATGATTATGTAGCAATGGATGCCATCCAGCAGGCGAAAAAAGCAAAAGTGAAAATCAATAAAGATATCTGCTTCATCAGTTTTGCCAATGAAGCTATCTGTAATTATATGGACCATCCGCCGATGGCCAGCATCGAACAGTTCCCTTATCAGCAGGGAGAAAAAGCCACGGAGATCTTATTGAACCTGCTGGAAAGTCCTGCGGCCGAAGCCGATGAACAGGAACCTACTTACCACAATATCCTGCTGCCTTCACAGCTGGTGGTTCGTATCAGTAAATAACTAACATACAAACCGTTGATATTCCAACGGTGCTACACAACCGGTTGTGTGAAAAAAAATCACACAACCGGTTGTGTTTTTTGTGAATTGATGTTATTGGCTATTTTGGTATCAGCAGCACTTCTCCTACCCATCAGGTCACTTCACATTCGTTCATCAAACAAAAAATCTATGTTATGAAATTTACGATTTCTGTGATCCTTTGTTTCCTGCTGGCAGGCAGCGTCACGCAGGCAGCTCCAAGAGAGTACTATGTTGATATCAATGCGCCCACCATGGGTGATGGTTCCATCGGCAGCCCCTGGAACGATCTCACCGCCGCCATTTACTGGTGGGGCAATGTAGACAGTACCGATGTAATTGTACATCTCCGCGCAGGCACTTACACACTCGCTGCGGGAACTCCCATCTATATCGGTGCAGACCGCAGCGGTAACAGCGGACATTATTTCATCCTGAAAGCTTACAATAATGAACAAGTGATCATCGACGGTTCATTGCAAACAGCAGCTTTCTCCAGCCTGGTTAGTATCGTGAATGCGAAGTATGTCAGGCTTCAGGGACTTACCTTCGCCAATCTCAATGGCATCACGGGATTTGGCGTTTTCATGAGCGGTAAATGCCAGCACGTTGAATTACAGGATTGCACTTTTTCCAACATGAGCTGGAACACCGATCACTCTGAAGCCAAATATCCAACCGGCGCAGATTATATGGTGCCTGTTCGTATTCATGGAGACAGCTCCACTGCGCTCTCCGATATTGCGATCAACAATACCACCTTCAATACTATCGCACCGGGTGTTGGCGATCTGGTGCTGGTTTCAGGAAATACAAGCAATATCACACAGACCAACAACTCGCTGGTGAATATTATCCGTCAACAACCAAGAACAGAATTCTATGTGAGCAATGCCGGAAGCGATGCTACAGGCAACGGCTCCAAAGCCAATCCCTGGAAAACACTCAGCTTTGCGCTTAATGTTGCAGGTTATGATTTCTCTACCATTCCCGCTACTCTGCTGGATTCCAACCTGACTATCTATCTCCGTGAAGGAACTTATTACCCCGTTACCAATGGTTACTGGATCGGCGACAATCGTGGCGCCAATGGCAAATGGCTTACCATCAAAAATTATGGAACAGAAACTGTGGTAATCGATGGCAGCCAGCTCACCGCCAAATATGCATTCATCTTCGCTATCTCCGGCGCCAAATACATCCGCATAGACGGATTGAATATCGGGAACCTCGAAAATGATTCCACGCTCAGTTCCGGTGGCCTGAAAGATGTTCGCTATGGTATCATCGTAACCGGCGCAGCAGGTTATATAGATATCCGCAATAATGATATCTACAATATGTACTGGAGCAGGGATACCAATAAGATCAAGAATCCCGGTCCCACGGATGTACTCAGCGCTATCAGCGTTCTGGGCACCACCAACATACCCATCACGCATCTCAATATCGAGAACAATACGGTGCATGATATTGTGCCTGGCTATGCAGAAGCCATCGCCATTAACGGCAACGTGGATACTTTCAGCGTGATCGGCAATGAAGTGTATGATATCGCCAATATCGGTATCGTATCTGCCGGCAATTACAAGTGGGTACTGGCTAACAATCCCGGGTTACTGCCGGTCAATAACCAGTCGAGGAATGGCCTGATAAAAGACAATGAAGTTTACAGGTGTTTATCACCGATAGCAATATCAGCAGGGATCTATCTCGATGGCTCTAAGAATATCACTGTAGAAGGAAATGAAAGCTATCTCAATGGTGTAGGTATCTCTGTGGGTAATGAACAGGACAGTAGCGTTGGTACGGGGCATCTCGTGAAAGAGAATACTTTGTATCATAATCTTGGTTCAGGTATTTATATCGGTAGCAATAATTTTTCTTCAAAGGTTACCAACAGTGTGATCAAATGGAATAGTATCCAGAACAACTACCATATTGATTCTACCTTGTATCGCCGTACACAGGGAAGGTATGGTATTCTCAATCCTGCTAACCGCTGGGCGGAGATCGTTGTGAACCGCGCCGAGAATATCACCTTTGAAGAAAATGAGATCACATCATTATCCGATATTATGTCCGCCTTTGTATTCGGACAAACCGGCCTGGTATTCCGGTATAATGAATACTTCACTGCATCCAATGATCCCTGTAATGTTTATTTTGTGAGAGATACCACCAATGATGGCGTTCCCGATGTGTTCTACAATACTTTCCATATGTATGCGAAGAAGATGAATATCGATAAAACATCTACGCTGGGCGGAGTTGCCTACAATTCATCCGGCTGCGGAACAGCGTTGCTGGCGGCGCCTCCGAAAGAAGCAACATTGGAAGTAAGCAGTTTCCCCAACCCTGTGACCGATAAACTGGGCATTCGCATCGTGCAATCCAAAGCCGGTACGGTACAGGCAAGCTTGTTTGATCTGAGTGGCAGACTGGTGATGACGCAAACAAAACAATTGCCTGCTGGCGTTCAATTCCTGGGATGGAATAATCTCAAACAACAACAGCTGATTCCAGGTGTGTACCTTTTGCATGTGAAGTCGAATGATAAGAAAGAAGTATTGAAAGTATTGGTGAGATAAAGGCAGGTTACAATTATTCGGAGGCTGGCAGTTGCTCGCCTCCCGGCGAGTGACTTTTGTTTAGTCGCCTCCGGCGACGCGGTGTTCGCCGGAGGCGAACAATTATAAGTCACTCGCCGGGAGGCGAGCAACTGGGCACACTCCGATCAATATCTTCAGCTATTCCTCACGCTGCGCATGGATCGTTTCCCGAACCTTTCATAACATGCTTTTTCCAGCATTTCCCTGTGATCGGGATGTGCAAGTCCGATCAGCAATTGCGCTCTCTGCTGCATATTCTTTCCAAACAGATCGGCAATCCCATATTCCGTTACCACCCAATGTACATGACCACGGGTAGTTACTACTCCGGCGCCCTCTTTCAAAAAAGGAGTGATGCGCGATATACCTTTACGTGTAGTGGATGGCATGGCTATGATAGGCATGCCGTTCTCGGACATACTTGCGCCCTGCATGAAATCCATTTGTCCGCCAATGCCGGAAAATTGATAGGTACCGATACTGTCTGCGCAGATCTGCCCGGTGAGATCGATCTCGATGGCGCTGTTCACGGCCGCCACAGCAGGATTCTGGCGGATCACACTGGGATCGTTCACATATCCGATATCCATTACTACGATAGAAGGATTATCATCCACAAAATCATACAGTCTCCTGGTGCCGGTGAGAAAAGAAGTGACGGAACGGCCGGGATTCAGTTTCTTTTTGCTATTGTCTATTATTCCTTTTTCTATCAGTGGAACAACCCCATCGGAGAACATTTCAGTATGCAGTCCAAGATTCTTATGACCACGAAGATTCTTCAGCACCTGGTCAGGAATGCTGCCGATACCCAGTTGCAGTGTAGCTCCGTCCGGGATCAGCGAAGCCACATGCTCACCAATCTTTGCACCTGCTTCGTCTGATTTGGTGGAGTAGTTCACTTCTGGCAATTCCTGAGCCTGATCCACCAGTACATCGATCTTATTCACATGTACGATACCGTTGCCATGCGTACGCGGCATCAGCGGGTTTACCTGCGCAATCACATAGCCAGCGGTATCCACTGCTGACCTGGCAATATCCACCGATGTTCCCAAAGTACAGAAGCCATGCTTATCGGGTGGCGATACCTGGATCAGCGCTACATCGATGGGCAGGATCTTCTTCCTGAACAACTGCGGGATCTGTCCCAGAAACACGGGCACATAATCGCCTCTCCCTTCATTCACCACTTCGCGCATATTCGCAGACACAAAGAGGGAGTTCATGAAAAAACTGCTCCGGTATTCTTCCCGCATCAGGTTGAGCTCACCAAGTGTAGTGATGCTCACCAGTTCCACATCTTCCAGCGAAGCATGCCTGTTCAGCAAAGCTCTCACCAGGTGCAATGGCGTTGCCGCACTACCGTGTACAAATACACGATTTCCTGATTTGATCACCTGAACAGCTTCTGCTGCAGTTCTGTATTTATGTTGATACATCATAATAAACCGTTTACTATAAATTTACCGAAACTCAAACAGAGTTCAGCTTAAATTGCTTTACTAAAAACATTGCTGCCGCTTTGGGAAGCGTGAAGCCTGGCATCGAGCGCTGCACAAATATTCCTGACAAATGATTTACCGGCATCCGTGACGGTGATCTTTTCCTGATCCAATACTACCAGTCCATCTTCCACCAGCGGTTGAAGGCGCTCCTTCACATTAGGGAGCCAGGTGGGATCTGAGCAGGGATGGTTCAGCAATACTTCGTGCCGGCACATCAGGTCAAGGATATATCGACGGATCACCAGGTCATCATCCGTCAGCAGGTGACCATTAACGATAGGTAGCTTGCCTTCCTGCACCATTGCTTCATACGCTTCTATTGTTTTCTCGTTCTGTGCGAATGCGCCCCAGCCATCACTGATAGCCGATGCGCCCAGCCCGATAATGAGTTTGGAGTTGGTGGTGGTATAGCCCATAAAATTCCGGTTAAGTGTTTTCTGTTCAGCAGCTACCAGCAGCGGATCGCCGGGGAGCGCAAAATGGTCCATACCAATAGCAATATAACCTGCTGCCACCAGCATCTCCTTACCCAGCTGGTACATGGCCAGTTTCTCTGCGGCTGCGGGCAGGTCAGCATCTGTATACCTGCGTTGCACTTTGCTTTTCCAGGGAACATGCGCGTAAGAATAATAAGCGATCCGGTCTGGCATCAGTTGCAAAATCTTTCCCATCGTGTTTGCTACCGATTGTGTTGTCTGATGGGGAAGGCCATATACCAGGTCTACATTCACACTGGAATATCCCAGTTTCCGAGCCTTATCGATCACCTCTTTAGTTCTTTCAAAACTTTGTATACGATTGATAGCTTGCTGCACTACGGGATCGAAGTCCTGCACACCAACGCTGATGCGGTTGAAACCTGCACCTGACAAGGCTTGCAAATGTTGTTCCGTGGTATTCCCCGGATGAGCTTCAAAGCTGAATGCATGATCAGTGGCAATGATGGCAGAACTGGTTACCTGGTGGATCAGTTGCCAGAGATTGGATGGACTAAAAAAAGTGGGCGTTCCCCCCCCAGATGTATTTCCCGGATTACAGGTTTGTCTGGAAACATTTTTATATAAAGTTCCCACTCCTTCAATAAGGTTTGGATATAGGGTTCTTCCACGCCGTGGTTCTTTGTAATGCGTTTATTGCAGGCGCAAAAAGTGCAAAGACTCTCACAGAAAGGAAGATGCATGTAGAGACTGATCTCGCTTTGCTCTTTTCTGAAAGTTTCAGCAACCTGCTTTGTCCAGGATGATCCATGCAGAGTGGAATGATCCCAGTAGGGAACTGTTGGATAGCTGGTGTATCGTGGCGCAGGCACGTCGTATTTCTGAAGAAGGGAAGGGAAATCTGGACTGATCATAACAGCACAAAATTATCTGGCGGGCCTTACGGAGAATATGATCAGGGAAAGCGGAAGATATGATTTTGATCAGCTCAAAAAAAACGACCCGGAAAGAATTCCGGGCCGGTAGATATGCACTGTATAAAAGTTTTTAGAATTTCACTGTAACGTTCGCGATCACTGCCCTGGGCATTTGCGCAGCAAGAACACCCTGACCCGCAAAATATAGTTCGTCTGTAATATTGTCCAGTTTTACACCGAGCCTGAAACCTTTTGTTTCATAGAAAACCGTTGCATTCAGGAGTGTGTAGGAAGGCAGTGTGAACACGCCGGTAATAGCAGAATTGGATGTCATGAAATCTCCGATATAGTTACCACCAAAACCTGCTCCCAATCCTCTGAGCTTTCCGGTAGGAATTCCGTAACTGATCCAGAGATTGGCAAGATCAGCAGGGCCAGCGCCGGCAGGCCTTCTTCCGAGTACGTTCTTGTCCTGAACTTTCACAAATTTGCTGTCGTTATGAGAATAACCTGCCACCAGGTTGAGGCCGCTGACAGGATTGGCGATCAGTTCAATTTCATACCCTTTGCTGTATTGAGTTCCATCCTGTACCTTGATATTATAGGTGGTGCCATTCAGGGTAACCTGGTCATCACGAACCAATTTGTCCACTTTTATATCATAGTAGCTGGCAGTCAGGTTCAGTCTTCCATTGAAGAGGTCCACTTTCACACCTGCTTCCCATTGGTTGGCCTGCTGGGGTTTCAGCACGCCGGAAACTTCAGGGGCGGGAGAAGAAAACGGCGCCGTATAAGCGAAACCATTCATATAGTTACCGAATACTGATACACGGTCTTTGATCAGCTGGTATACCAATCCTAATTTAGGAGAGAAGGCAGTTTGACCATAACGGGAATTCGCTACCAGGGTGTCGGTTGCAAAATCGTAAGTTCCTCTTCCTTCAAAGCGGTCTACACGAAGGCTCAGCATGGCCGAGAGATTATCCGTAATGTTCAGCACATTGGAAGCGTAGGCGCTGTAAATATTCGCGCTGTTGGTATTTCGAACGCCCTTGGCAGTACTGGCCGCGATCTTTGTATCTACTGCGATCCTGTTGATCTTCGCATAATTGGGATCGTTAGGATTCAGTGCATCCACAAAATCAAAGACGATATAAGGTGAGTTATCATTCTTGAGTTTCTGATTTACATAATCCAGACCAACAAGCAGCCTGTTGCGGAGTTTACCGATCTTGAAATCGCCCACAAAATTCTGCTGCACGTTGAATGTAGCGTTCATGGTATTCTGGTAAGAGATATTCCTTTCAAGGGTATCATCGGTTGCTTTGCGCACGAACTGGTATTGATAATATCCTTTGGACTCACGGGTATTGTTGGAAACGATGGTCTGTGAAGTCCATTCCTCCGACAACTTATATTGGAACTGCGCTCTCAGATTGGCGGTAGGGTTCTTCATCGTGATGTCGTTATTGGTATAGGAGCGCTTGAAGTTGAAACCGAGCTCTTCGGGTTTGTGTGCCTGGAATGGACGGCTCCTGTTGAGGAAGATAGCAGAAGGTGTAGTGAATTCAGAAGAATAGATTTCAGCATTCAGGTTGATAGTGAGCTTTTCGCTGGCGTGGTATTCCAGTGCCGGCGCCACGAAGAAAGATTTCCTGAATCCTGCATCCTGCCAGGAACCCTGATTTTGATAGGCCATGTTCACGCGGCCAAGAAGGGTTTTATCTTTATTGATGGGGCCATACACATCAGCTGTAAGCCTGTTGAGGTTGAAACTGCCGGTTGTGTATGCCACTTCTCCACCGAAATTCTTTTGTGGTTTGCGGGTGATCAGGTTGAACACTCCTCCGAAGGAAGTGACTGCACCACCGTACAAAGTGCCGGAAGGTCCGCGTAACATTTCAACTTTCTCTACATTCACCGGATCGATCTCGCCATTGGTCTGGGTGGGCATTCCATCCACCATGCTCACTTCTGTTCTGAAACCACGAAGGCTGTAATAGGTAGCGCCATCTGTATTGATCCCACGGTTGGCGCTTACCTTGTATACGCCGGTAGCGTTCTTCACCAGGTTACTGAAATCAGTAGTGATCTGTTCCTTGATCAGCTCTTTGGAAACACTGCTGTACACCTGTGGATTTTCAAGATTTGCCAAAGGCATCTTGGCCACTGTGGAGCTTTTCTTTACCAGGAATTTATTGGTGCCCGCCGTAACAATCACCGTCTGCAACTGGCTATTGCTGTATTGCAGGGTGAATACGGGTTTGGAGATCTTATCGTTTTCCACTTTTACATTTTGCTCCAGGGTCTCATACC
The DNA here is from genome assembly GCF_007970185.1 of Pseudobacter ginsenosidimutans. Lineage (NCBI taxonomy): Bacteria > Pseudomonadati > Bacteroidota > Chitinophagia > Chitinophagales > Chitinophagaceae > Pseudobacter > Pseudobacter ginsenosidimutans. The sequence continues at coordinate 7,769,697 of NZ_CP042431.1, forward strand.
CTACCAGAGACACTACCAGGGTGTATTCACCGGCTTTCAGCCTGGCAAAAACGAAGTTTCCATCATTATCGGTTGCAGTACCCAGTTTGGTGTTTTTGATCACAACGCTTACGTTGGAAGCAGGAAAATTGTCTGATGATATTACTGATCCCTGGATGCTGCCTGGTTTATCCTGGGCAAAACCGGGGATGAAGCTGAAGATGCAGATAGTTGCTATAAGCAGCCGGAGAGTCTGGCTATACATATTCTCGGAAAATTTGCGCAAAAGTAGAAGCATTGGAAATCTGGTGGTTACGAGATCGGGAAATTGGAATGCCGCTTTGGAAGTAATTTGTCAATACCCTGATCAATATTGCAACACAAAGCCTCCGGCTAACCCGGAGGCTGGAACGTAACACAACAAAAAAGAATGGACAAATCCTCACAGAGCATTCACCAGCTTCAAGGCGCCGGGGAAGAGGATATTATTTTCAAGATGGATATGTACATGCAGGTCTGCTTCAAAAGCAGCGAGTGTCTGGTAAAACACTTTCCAGGTAATACAGGCATACTCCGGAGCTGTAAAATCATTGGTAAGTTCCCGGATCTTTTGCAATAAGGCCCCTGCCTGCTCATGTTCCATTATCATTCTGCTGACGGGATGCTCAAGCCCCATTCCCATCCTGGGTACAGAGCCATTACTCAGCTTTGCCTTACTCAATTGATTGATCATCGGGAAAAGTACATTTTCCTCTTTTTGTAAATGTGCACCCAGTTCCAGTGCAATTTCTGTAATGAGCGATTTGATCTCCACCAACTCAGGGTTCTTGCCGGCATGTTTGGATTCTACCCTGGTAGCATAAGCAGTAAGTTCGGGCAGTTTTTCCCTTGTATAATTGTGGTGTACATTCACAATATACTCCGCCAGGAAATCGAGTGGCCATTGATGATAGGGCAGGTTGGCTGTATGCAGCAGTTGCCCCGACTGGCTGAGATCATGCATTACTTTGTTATAATCGAGCTGCTTTTCATAGCAAACCTGTCTGAGTGTTTTCTTTCCGCCGCAACAAAAATCGATGCCATACTTTGTGAACACTGCTGCTTTGCTGATGTCTTTCGCTACCATCTCTCCTACAGTTTCACCGGGTGTACAGCTGCTAACAGAACATTGCTCACCTTGTTGAAGCGGCTGGTTCCCGCTGTTTGTTTGAAGATATTCCATATTTGAAAAAATTATTGTTCAGTTGAGAAATATACAATAGCGAAATGCCGCACAACATCAACAATGCAGCAAACAGCAGGAACCAGACAGCCATTGAAAAATGAGTGCCGCCAATAGATGCCAGCGCCTGTACAAACAAAAAGAATTCGTTCAGCACCACGCCTGTAACAAAACAGCCAATACCTATAACAGGTCTGGATGAAATGCTGCTGATATATTGCTGCAGCAACAGGAAACCTAAAAGGAATAGTGTAATAAAGCCCAACAGTATCAGGTGCAGATAACCGATTACCACCGGCCTGTAGCCGAATGCGAGATAACTCAGATCAGGAAAAACTGACAAGCTCTGCATAATGGTCTTCATACAAAATGCCAGCAGTGCAAATCCCCAAAGCAATAAAGGAATGGGATCAAAAGAAAACAGTATTCTCTTTTTACATTTTATTATTCCTGCCAACAAAACTGCTAGCGCTATCAGCTGAGCAATGGCTGCCAATACCGCCATCCAATACAGGACCGGAGGCAACTTCATCCAGAGCGCAGATAGAAAAAATGCAGGCACACATGCAATACATTGTAACCAGAAAGCAATCCTGGCAGCCTTTGCTGAAAATGAAATACCTCGTCTGTGCAACAGGGCCAGGAACAATCCTATCACTGCAAACGCAAACCAGCCATTGTATTGAAAATGCAGGAAAAAATATACTGAACCGATATACCATTGCTGATGCAAATTCTCCGATGCCATTAACCAGGCCAGAAAAAATGGACCGGCCGCCGAGATCACATAAAAAACCAGTGCTGACCTGAACCAATTGATCACTGTTATCGGAAGATCAGCTGTAGAAAGATCCTTCCAGTTTATCCAGGCAAAATACCAACCGGCGAAAATGGAAGAAGTGGAAAAGAAGATGGAAACGATATTGTATCCTCCGAATGGAAAACTCAACAACATACCAAAGGCAGACAATAACAGGAACCAGAATGCCTGCTGATAAACGCGTAATCTTTGTTCCGGTAATTGCATTACACCTGCAATAGCAACGGAAAGCGCCAGCGAAACCCATCCGCTGAAAGCGAAATGGGAATGGGCATGCATGAGATTTTTGTAATCAAGTACGGGTATCTCCCAGATAATCTTACACCTAAGCAATGTGCCTGCCAAAGCTACGATCAGCAGGTTCAGCAATGCTCTCCGGGTCCATGTGTTGAAAAAATTTTGCATACAGAAGGAATACTGTACTGCAAAGGAACGCCGGTAAGAATCGGCATTTTATGATCGTGATCATTTTGAACAATATACTTTTCCTTTTTCTATCAGCAACTGTCCGGTTGAATGCAAATGACGCATCGCACGGATCACGGTTTCCACTCGCAGTCCGGTCATGTCTGCAATCTGCTGACGGGTGAGGTTAACACGACTGCAATCCGGACATGTATGTTTATTATTCTCTTTGAAATAATGAAGCAATGCTATAATAGTATGTTCAGGAGAACGGATAGCCATTTCTTTGATCAGCAAAAATTTTAAACGCAGCCTGCGTGATAACAATTTCGAAAACGAAAAATGCACTTCAGGATTCTCTTTCAGCAATTGAAGAAAATGACTTTTATGTAGTCTTATCAGTGTTGAATCCTCATCGGCAATAGCAGTGGCAGCATAGGGTTCATCATCCATCATCGGCAACTCACCAAAGGATTCACCTTCCTCCGCCATCAATTGAATGAATTCCCTTCCTTCATCATTCACATTCACCCATCTTACCCTTCCACTCACCACCTGGTAATAAAAACTGGCTTGCATGCCTTCCATGAATATGATCTCATTGCGCTGCACTTCTTTGAAGCTCGCGCCCATATTGAGCAGCAGGTTTGTGTTAATCATCATGTTATCCGATTGTGTTCCAAAGCTAATCAGCCGTTTGAGCAGGGCGACTGATTTTGAACGGCAAAACACATGATTTTGGTCATATGCGGATCAGGGATGATAAAGACTTTAAACCTGCAACCCTTATGGGAATTGCATTTCAGATCATTCAACCCATACCCTGTCAACTGATCAGCGTCATTCTTTTTACAACACCTGATAACATCGGTCAATCCCGCTTCCTATTATGATCCTGATCATAAAGCTCCGTTTTTATTCCCTGTACTCTTGCTGTGTATTTATCACTTAAATAACACGGAAATGAAAAAGCTAACCATTGTTGCCGGTCTTGCTTTACTGATCTACGCCTGCGCTGAAAGTACCAGCAAAAACAGTGCGCCATCAGAAAGTCCGGCAAAAGAAACTGCTGCTCCCGCCTACGATACAGCCAAAGGTGCAGGCAGGTTCACCAAAGTAGACATACCCGCCAGCCTCGACGCAAAAATGGCCGAGGCCGGGAAAAAAGTGTACGATCTGAAATGCGCCGCCTGCCACAAACTCAGTGATGAAAAACTCGTAGGCCCCGGCTGGAAAGGCGTTACCGCACGCCACACCCCTGAATGGATCATGAACTTCAGCACCAACCCGGATGAAATGCTGCAGAAAGATCCCAAGGCACAGGCCATGCTGGAAATCTGTCTTGTTAAGATGCCCAACCAGAATCTTACCGATGATGAAGCCAGACAGATCTATGAATTCATGAGAAAGAACGACGGAATAAAATAACACACAATCAAAATCATATGAGATCAGATCATTTTACCAGCAGGTTACTCCAGGTGTCCATGGCCGCCGTTCTGCTGTATGCCTGCAAACCCAACAATGCCGGCAATGCCGTAAGCGGCAATGCTGCTGAAAAAACCTATGTAGCGCCAGGCAAATACGATGAATTTTACAATTTCGTTTCCGGTGGATTCAGCGGACAACTTTCCGTATATGGATTACCGTCAGGCCGCCTGCTTCGCGTGATCCCGGTTTTCTCCGTAGATCCGGAAAAAGGATATGGCTACAGTGAAGAATCCAAACCCATGCTCAATACTTCCCATGGATTTGTTCCATGGGACGATCTTCACCATACAGAGCTTTCACAAACCAATGGTGAGATCGATGGGCGCTGGATCTTCGTGAACGGCAACAATACACCACGCGTTGCAAGGGTTGACCTCAAAACCTTCCGCACCGCAGAGATCATCGAACTGCCCAACAGCGCCGGTAATCACTCCTCCCCCTTCATCACAGAGAACACTGAATATGTAGTAGCCGGCACCCGTTTCAGCGTTCCTGTTGGCGACAATACCGATGTGCCCATCAGCAGCTACAAAGAGAATTTCAAAGGCACTATCAGCTTTATCAGTGTAGACAAAAACACTGGTGGACTATCGCTCGCCTTCCAGCTGGAAACACCCGGCGTTAACTTCGACCTCAGCCATGCAGGCAAAGGCCCCAGCCACGGATGGTTCTTCTTCAGCTGCTACAATTCAGAACAGGCCAATACGTTGCTGGAAGTGAACGCTTCTCAGCGCGACAAAGATTTCATCCTTGCCGTGAACTGGAAAAAAGCAGAAGAATATTTGAAAGCAGGAAAAGGAACAAAGAAGGCAGTCCGTTACGCACATAATACCTACGACGAAACATCCCATACTTCAAAATCAGAGATCCTCAATGAAGTGATCTCCCTCGATCCCAAAGTACTGAAAGATATCTGCTACCTCATCCCCTGCCCTAAATCACCACATGGTTGCGACGTTGATCCTTCCGGTGAATACATCGTTGGCAGCGGCAAACTGGCAGCTCTTATTCCTGTTTTCTCCTTTACCAAACTGCAACAGGCAATCGCCAACAAAACTTTCGAAGGTGAATATGATGGTATCCCTGTTGTGAAATATGAATCTGCTCTCTACGGAGAAGTAGAAAAACCAGGTCTCGGACCATTACATACCGAGTTCGATGGAAAAGGGAATGCTTACACTTCCTTTTTCGTGAGCTCTGAAATAGTAAAATGGAATATCAAAGACCTCAAAGTGCTGGACCGTGCCCCTACTTACTACTCCATCGGTCACCTTTGCATTCCTGGAGGCGATACAAAAAAACCGAATGCAAAATATGTGATCGCTTACAACAAGATCACCAAGGACCGTTACCTGCCCACAGGTCCTGAACTGGCGCAAAGTGCCCAACTCTTTGATATCAGCGGCGATAAAATGCAGCTGATCCTCGATTTCCCTACCATCGGCGAGCCACACTATGCACAGGCAGTTTCAGCAGACCTCGTTGCAAAGAATTCCACCAAATTCTTCAAGCTGGATGAGAACACCAATCCTTATGTGACCAAGGGTGAATCCAATGCCAAAGTAGTACGGGAGGGCAACAAAGTGCATGTGTACGCAACCTGCATCCGCTCTCACTTTGCACCGGACAATATCGAAGGTGTAAAACTCGGAGACGAAGTGTATTTCCATATTACCAATTTGGAACAGGACTGGGACATTCCGCATGGCTTTGCCGTGAAAGGCGCCAACAACGCGGAATTGCTGATCATGCCCGGAGAAACACAAACACTGAAATGGGTACCTGAAAAAACCGGCGTTGTTCCTTTCTATTGTACCGATTTCTGTAGTGCTCTTCACCAGGAAATGTCAGGATATATCCGTGTATCCCCTGCCGGCAGTAACATCCCGCTAACATTCAGCCTCGGAAAAACCAATACACCGGAAACCACTAACAGCAAATAAGACCGGTGCATACAAGAAAGAAAAACTTTTGAAATGAAGAACAGGATGTCAGTAACCACAAAGTGCATAACAGCTCTTGCAGCGCTTTCACTGGTAGCAGTACTTTTCTTTCCCATGTGGAAAATAGAGTTATCTGCTCCGCAATACCCTGAAGGATTGGAACTAAGCATTTACCCGCATAAGTTGGGTGGTGATATCGAAATCGTAAATGGTCTCAATCACTATATCGGCATGCGCACACTACACACCAGGGACTTTGTGGAATTTATTGTACTGCCCTGGATATTCGGCATCCTTTCGTTTTTCGGCCTGCTCACTATCATAATTAACCGAAGATGGTTCTTCCTGCTGTGGGCAGGCTTTTTCTTTCTTTTTGCCGTTGTAGCGATGATAGATTTTTACCGGTGGGAATATAATTATGGACATAACCTGGATCCCGCCGCACCCATCCAGGTGCCGGGTATGAGCTACCAGCCGCCATTGATCGGATTCAAGCAGCTGCTCAATTTCGGTGCCTACTCCATTCCCGATACAGGCGGTTGGATCTTCATCGCAGCCGGACTGCTCATCGCCTTCAGTGTTTACCACGAAATTCAAACAATGAGAAAACTGTCTAAAAAATCAGCACTTATTATCAGCTGCGCCGGATTGTTAACCTTAGGTTCCTGCTCCGCTGGCCCTCAACCCATCAAACTCAACGTGGATGTTTGTGATCACTGCAAAATGACAATCACCGATCCTAAATTCGGCGGTGAACTGCTTACAAAAAAAGGAAAAATTTACAGGTTCGATGATGCAAAATGCCTTTCCGGATTTATCAATGCCGGAACTGTGAAGAAAGAGGATGTGAAAAACATTTACCTGCTCGATTATGTGAATCAGGGGCAATTACTGGATGCCTCCACCTGCATCCTGCTCAAAAGCAGCGAGCTGAAAAGTCCGATGGGTGGAGATCTTGCAGCCTTCGCCTCAAAAGATGCTGCTGAACAATTCCAAAAACAATTCAACGCCACTTTAACAAGCTGGAATGAAATTGAAAAATAAACAGTTGGTTTTGACGCTGGTACTGCTGCCGGTGCTGGCCTCGCTGCCAGCCCTGGCCGGTATCATACACGTGAATCCGGCTGGCCCTGTGAAAAAAATTCAACAGGCCATCGATCATGCAAAGCCCAATGATACTATACTCGTGGAAAAGGGAGTTTATAAAGAAGGGAATATTGAAGTGAACAAACCTTTGTATCTGAAAGGCATCAACTATCCCATTATCGATGGAGAAAAGAAATACGAGATCATCACCATCAAATCAAATAATGTAATACTGGAAGGATTTTCCGTTCAGCATTCCGGTTCTTCCAGCTACAATGATATAGCCGCCATCCGCATCGCCAATGTCCGCAACGTTACTATCCGCAACAATAAACTGGACGATACGTTTTTCGGCATCTACAGCCATCATGCCGGCTCCTGCCTCATCACAGGCAACAGGGTCCGCTCTTATGCCAAAACCGAACTGGGCTCCGCCAATGGTATCCACTGCTGGAAAAGCGACAGTATGCAGATCACCAATAATGAGATCAGCGGTCATCGCGATGGCATCTACTTCGAATTTGTAACTGCTTCTTCCATCCGGAGCAATTACAGTCATGATAACCTGCGGTACGGACTGCATTTCATGTTTTCCAACAATGACCTGTACGAAAAGAATACTTTCGAAAGAAATGGGGCCGGCGTAGCTGTTATGTTCTCTAAATCTGTAACAATGCTGCACAACCGCTTTCTCTCCAACTGGGGCGCCAGCTCCTATGGTATCCTTCTCAAAGAAATTTCCGACAGCCGCATAGAGAACAATCAATTTACCCGGAACACCACGGGCATCTACCTGGAAGGCACCACCAGGATCATGATCTCCAAAAATATATTCAGCGGCAATGGCTATGCCCTCCGGATCCAGGCCAGTTGCAGCGAGAATAATGTCCAGCAAAATAATTTCACCGGTAATACTTTCGATGTGGCCACCAATGGCAGCCTGGTGCTGAACTCATTCAATAAGAACTACTGGGACAAATATGAAGGCTATGATCTCAACCGCGATGGCATAGGAGATGTACCCTTTCGCCCGGTAAGTATGTATTCCATGGTAGTGGAAAGAAATCCTACCGCCATGATGCTGTTCAGAAGTTTCCTGGTAAATCTTTTCGATAAAACAGAAAAAGTATTGCCAGGACTCACGCCTGAAGGCCTGAAAGACGATCAACCACTGATGAAATCACTGAAGTTTTAATAGACGATATGATCATCGCAACCAATGTTACCAAAAGATTCGGCAAATTGACGGCACTGGACAATGTGAGCGTCAATTGCAATAAAGGACAATGCATTTCCCTCACCGGACCTAATGGTTCCGGTAAAACAACGCTGATCAAGTGTTTGCTTGGAATGGTGGTGCCGGATAGCGGCTTCATCACTTTCAATCAGCAGAATATCCTGCACCACTGGCAATACAGATCACGGATCGGTTACATGCCCCAGATAGGCAGGTACCCGGAGAACATGACCATTGCACAAGTGCTGGACATGATGAAGGATATCCGGAAAAACAATAAATCAGTACTGGACGAAGAACTGATCCAAACATTCGATCTCCAGCATATCGCTAACAAGAAAATGCGCACCCTCTCCGGCGGTACCCGCCAGAAAGTAAGTGCAGCACTCGCTTTCCTCTTCAATCCCGATGTACTGATACTGGACGAACCAACAGCAGGCCTCGATCCCCTCTCAACTGAATTGCTGAAAGACAAGATCAGGAAAGAAAAACAAAAAGGGAAACTCATACTCATCACCTCTCATATTCTCAGTGACCTGGACGACCTGGTAACTGAAGTGATCTACATGCAGGATGGACAGCTCCGTTTCCACAAATCACTGGAACAGTTGAAACAAGACACCGGGCAATCACAATTATCACGCGCTATTGCGCAGGTGATGAAAACAAACTGAAGCTTATGAAGAAGATCATCAAATATGTAATACTGGACATCCTGAAGAACAAGATCATGATCGCATATATGATCTTCCTTCTGGCTATTTCACTCAGTGTGTTCAACCTGGAAGACAATACAGCAAAAGGATTGCTCAGTCTTCTCAACCTGGTACTGATCCTGGTGCCACTGGTGAGTATCGTTTTTTCCACTATTTACGTGTACAATGCCACAGAATTTATCGAGCTGCTGGTATCGCAGCCATTGAAGCGAGTGAATATCTGGCTGAGTATTTTTACAGGATTGAGCGTTTCCTGCAGCCTCGCCTTTCTCATCGGCTGTGGGTTACCGGTACTCTTGTATTCGCCGGGCGAATCAGGAGGCATACTGATCCTGATGGGATTACTAATCACGAATATCTTCATCGCTATTGCCCTTTTTGCATCCGTGCTCACACGAGATAAAGCCAAAGGGATCGGACTGGCATTGCTGCTCTGGTTCTACTTTACGCTGATTTTCGACGGGCTGATCCTCTTTCTGCTTTTCCAGTTTATGGATTACCCCATGGAAACAGCCATGATAATTTTCAGCAGCCTTAACCCGATAGACCTGGCGCGGATACTCATTCTCCTGAAGATGGATATTTCTGCACTGATGGGCGCAACCAGTGCCGTGTTCAAGGATTTCTTCGGAACCGGATGGGGCATGACGCTTTCTCTTTTGATCTTATTGATCTGGGTCTTTGCGCCCCTTTGGTGGTCTGTTAGGAAATTCAGGAATAAGGATCTGTAACAAAAAGCCCCTGCAGAAGCAGGGGCTGTGTTGAGAATGCTCAATTAAAAGCCGGATAGATCCATGTACTGTTTATTGTTGATAACCCTCGTTCTGTTTGAATTCATCTTTATTGGTCACTGCATCCAGCTGGCTTTGCGGGATCGGACGTAGCGTGTGAAAGTTTTGAATATTACCTGCCGCCTGCGGGTTATGGGCTTTCACTCTTTCCACCAGTTTTCCAGTTCGCTTCAGATCGATCCAGCGCCATTGTTCACCGGCGAGCTCACGCGCACGCTCATCAAGAATAAAATCAATAGTCACATCTGCATCCGTGATCTCCATTTCGTCCTGCTTGCCGGGAAGCGCCGCCCTTCTTCTCACATCATTGATCAGATCAGCAGCTACACCATTCTCTCCCAGCCTGTGCTTGGCTTCTGCAGCAGTCAGGTAAATATCTGCGAGCCGAAAAATAAATGCATCACGCGCGCTTTGTTGTTCTGCAACAGAAGGCCGCGTAGGATCCAGGAATTTCTTCAACGATAGGAAATTGGAATTATTCCTGGGCGTGCCGTTGGCATTGTACATATTGTTTCGATCGAACACTTCGTATTTCCGGCCATCGCGCCATTCATTGGTAACAACAGCTTTGGTGATGAAATGCGCGGTATCGCCGGGATTGATCGTGAACGTTTGTTCCACCCCGGTAGTAAGGGTTCGCTTATAGCTGGTAGCGGCAGCTTTATTGCTGATCCAGAGATCCTGGAAGCTGGCCGCATAGCGGCTATCGATCGTTTCATCAAAAAGATCTGCCAGGAACAGCGATGGCATCCAGCGGCTGAACGGTCTTCCATAAGCGATCGTTCTCTCCATGCCTGGTCTCACATCATATTTCTGCAGGAACATCAGGTGTCCGTTATTCGCACCACGGGCATGACCGTTGGGGTACACGATTGCGCCAGCAGGTCCGGTGAAATCATTCATCGTAAGGTTGGTGGTATAGTTCACAGCCCAGATCACTTCCTTTCCGGTCTGGTTATTCATATTGAAGATATCGGCATAATTAGGTTGTAACGTAAATGAATAACCGTTGATCACTTTGTCGGCATACTTATAACAGCTATCATATTGTCCCTGGATGAGGAACACTTTAGAAAGGAATGCTTCAGCCGCAGGCCTGGTGGCCCTTCCATTGTCTGATGTGGTGGGTGGCAAAGCCACGATGGCCGAACGCAGGTCTGTCAGGATCTGTTCATAGAATTTCTCTTCAGGCGTTCTGTTGGCGGTTGTAATGATACCTTGTGTTTCATCAAGGGTGAAATGCACACCGCCCCAGGTTTCTACAATGAAGAAATAATACCAGGCGCGGAGCATGCGCAACTCGCCTTCACGTATGGTTTGTGTGGCCGGTGGCAGTCCGGATTTATCCAGTCTTCCCAGCAAAGCATTGCAGAGATTCACGGCAGAATACATCCTGCTCCAGATCCCGGCCAGGATGGGATTGGCGGGGTTCATGCCGGAAGTGTATTGTGTGAGCTCAGTATTGGGATCGTCCACACCGCTGAGCCAGAGATCACTGCCGGCTTCCAGCAGGTGATAACCAGCCTCTTTTCCCCATAACCAACGGTTATAGGTATACGCAGCACTCAAGCCAGCCTCAAAACCAGCGGGCGTATTGAATACCGCATCGGCAGTAACGCCACCGGGATTGTATTCAGTCAGTTGTTTCTTGCAGGATGAAACGCCGGCCAACGCCATCAGCAGCAAGCATACATAAAAAGATGTTTTCATTGTGCAGCAATTTGTTGATTAAAGATTGATGCTTACACCCCATACCACCAGTTTGGTCATCGGGTTGATGAGACTTCCTCCGCGTTCCACATCATAATCGTCCACTTTTGAGAAAGTGAAAAGGTTTCTGCCACTGGCATAGAGCCTGAGCCCCGAAACTCCAAACCTGGAAGTAAAGGTCTTGGGTAAAGTGTATCCTACTGTAATGGCCCTGATCTTGAGGAAGGAACCGTCTACATATTGCAGTGTGGAAGAATATAGCAATGCCGCAAAAGAGCTGGTGGTGCGGGGTCTGGGGAAATCATTGCTGGGATTCTCGAGCGTCCAGTAATTCACTACTGCGCCATTTTCGCGACCCGGCAGGTGAACCCGACCATTATACGCATATTCGATGGTTTGCCCATAGCGCGCAAACAGGAATACGTTCATGTCCCATTGCTTGTACCTGAAATCAAGGTTCAGGCTCGCATTCCATTTCGGGACAAGTTGACCGAGTACTTCACGGTCGCTGCTGGAAATGCCTTTACCATCTTTATCATGCACACGGATATCGCCCGGCAATTGTTTGTTGGCGATCGCCTGCGTGGAATCTGCCAGTTGCCAGATACCTATCTTTCTGTAATCATAGGAAACCCGCACCGGATGGCCGATGAACCATTCATTGGCCACGTCATCCACACCATTAAGCAGGTCCGTGATCCTTTCCCGGTTAGTATAGAAGGTCAGACCGGCATTGAAGCTCATGTCTGTTTTTTTGATCACGGCCACATTCACACCGATATCCAGACCGGTATTGACGGTTGCACCGATATTCTGGAATGTGCGGCTCACCCCGGAAGTTGGTGGCAACAGGCGATCGATCAACAGATCGGTTGTTCTTGTACGATAGAAATCAATGGTAGCCGTTACACGATTGTTCCAGAGGGCGATGTCAACACCTGCGTTGAAGGCCCTGGTCTTCTCCCACCTGAGTGCAGCATTGCCGATGGTATCACTAAAGGTGTAACCGGGAAAAGGCGTTTCACCAAAAGCATTGGGAATGCGGGTAAGGGAAGACTGTGTACGGTAAGGGCTGATGGCATCGCTTCCCGTTATGCCGTAGCTTATTCGCAGTTTGAGGTCGCTGACCGTATTGGAGGTCTTGAGAAAATCTTCATCGCTGATGCGCCAGGCCAGGGCAGCAGCAGGGAAAACGCTCCATTTATTTCCTTCGCCGAGTTTGGAGCTTCCATCTGTACGGATGCTGAAGGATGCAAGGTATTTACCCGCAAAGGAATAGTTCAGTCGACCGGCAAAAGAGACGAGGTTCTCTTTGCTGTAAGAAGAACGGATGCTGATACCTTCAGTGGCATTGGCAAGACCATAATACAATTGCGAAGGGAAGATCTGTTTGTTACCCTGTGCTGTAGCGTCTTCGTAATTGTTTTGGAGGAAGGTGGTTACTCCAGTGAGTGTGAAATTATGTTCTTTGAGCTGCTTATTGTAGGTGATGATATTCTCCCAGTTGGTATTGCGGGCTTTGCCTGAAGTGTAGCTGCCGAGCGAATTAGTGCCGCGTTGAAGCAATGAGTTCTTATCGAAAAATGCGCCATTGGCAAGGCTGGTGAACACCATGCCGAGATTGGTGCGCAGTGAGAGACCTTTGATCGGATTGATCTCCACATAGGCCACACCGAAAGTACGTTGCGTTACAGAATTATTGTACGCAATGCCCGGTTCTTCATCTATCAGCGGATTCCAGCGGGCGGCTTCATTGTTGGGGCTCAGCACCACGGTACCGGCACTGTCGCGGGGCAGGGAGAATGGCGAGATCTTGCTGGCTTCATCCATTGGGCTGGTGCGCTGGTCCACATCATAATAAGTGAACTGCAATTGCATGCCTGCTTTCGCGAATTTGCCCAATTGCTGGTCAAGTCCAAGACGGGCCGTATATCTTTTCAATTCATCTCCTTTGATGATACCATTCTCATTGTAATACCCCAGCGACAGGTATCCCTTCGTTTGTTCATTGCCGGCAGATACGCCCACATGATGTTCCTGCTGATTGCCCTGTTTGAGGAAAAGATCTGTGTAATCCGTGTTTACTTTGTTATTGATATTGGCGAGCTCGATATTATTGAAAAGCAGGTTATCATTGGCATCGCTGGTCCAGTTACCATTGGGATTGATGCCTGCCAGTGTGATCTTCCTGTTGGCTTCCCTGCGCCATGCCACGTATTCATCGGTATTCATGAAACGAGGATAGCCCGCCACTTCGGAGATGCCGTAGTATGAGCTGGCGCTGATCTTTGGCTTTCCGGATGCGCCACGCTTGGTAGTGATGATCACTACACCGTTGGCGCCGCGTGAACCATAGATGGCAGTGGAACTGGCATCTTTCAATACTTCGAGGGATTGTATATCGTTGGAGCTGATATCCTGGATGGAATTGTATTGCACTCCATCCACTATGATCAGTGGCCCGTTATCTGCCCGAAGGGATCGGTTACCCCTTATAGTTATGGACACGCCCGAAGAGGCAGAGCCGCTGTTGCGTACGATATCTGCACCAGGGAGTTTTCCCTGCAAAGCTTCCAGGGCGTTCACAGCCGGTGTTTTGCGGATGTCTTCGCTTTTTACAGAAAGTACCGATCCGGTGAGGTCGCGTTTGCGGACCTGTCCGTAACCGATCACCACTATATTCTCCAGGCTTTTGGCTACGGAGATCAGGGTGATATTGATGGTAGCTCTGCTACCCACCGTCGCTTCCTGGGGCTCATATCCAACATAAGTGAAGCTGAGCACATGTGCATCTTCTGCATTGATGGAATATTCCCCTTTTTCATTTGTAGCGGTGCCACGATTACTGCCTTTGATATTCACAGACACGCCACTGAGCGGTGCGCCGTTTTCGTCTGTCACTTTTCCTGTGATATCGCGTGCGGGAGGTTTGACCCTGTCTTCTTTTACTACGATCAGTTTATTTTCCATAAACTGGTAAGTGAGCAGGGTTCCAGCAAAAATATGGTCGAGGGCCTGCCGGATGCTGGCTTCTCTGAGCTCCAGCGATATCTTTTTTCGGATACTGTTGAGCTGATCATTGTACAGGAACCGGAAATTGCTCTGTTTTTCAATGGCCTGCAACACACTCGCGATCTCCGCCTTCCGGAAATGAAGGCTCAGTTTTTCCTGTCCGAGCCCTCCGGCTGATACATGTAAACCGGCAATCAGCAGAAGTAAGGTTAATTTCATTATAAGCAGCGCTTTGAACGGCAACGGCTTTTCAGCAACCGTTAGAAAACTTTTCATACATTAGTATTCTTATGGGTTAAATAATAATCGCTCCCCGCCCTTTAGCGGGGACGCCAACACAACTGTTTAACCTGTATTCAACGGGGAAAGGGTCCAGCTTTCTCCGTTTTTTATTGCCCCTGGTTACTTAGGGCGAAGCTGGTGTACGTGATCTAATAAATAGTTCATTGCCTTTTATCGTAAATGAAAAGGGAACAGCCACCTGCAATGCACGGAATGCCTGTTCAACAGTTTCGTTTTCCAGCGAACCGTTGAAAGTGAGCGATTGCACGGCTTCGTCCTCAAAATGGATTTTGATATTGTACCAGCGCTCCAGTTTTTTAGCCAGCTCGGGGAATCCATCTCCGCGGAATTGCAGGCGGTTATAGATCCAGGCCGTTTCCGGAAGCTCATCATCACGTAATGTGGTATCCAGTTGCAGTACAGACTGCACGGGTAGCAGCAGAGCATTCTCTTTTTTCTGATTTACAATATTCCCTTTTATCTCTTTTTCCAATACCAGTTTCTGATGCGGCTTCAGCAGGATAGGTTTTGCATCGGGCTTGTCTTTCCTGGAGAGTTGCACCAGTCCGCGCAGCAATGTTGTTTCCACCGTGTGTTCATCGGCGTAAGACTTCACATTGAATGCTGTGCCAAGCACCTTGATATCGATATTTCCTGCATGCACAATGAAAGGTTTGCCGGCCTGCGGCGCAATATCGAAGAAGGCTTCCCCATTGAGCACGATCTCCCGCTGCGGCCCATCGAATGCAGGATCATAGCTGAGCGTGGAACCGGCATTGAGCCAAACGATCGAGCCGTCGGGCAGCAGGGTTCTGGTCCTGCTGCCCTTATGTGCTACGATCTCGTTGGTGGATTTAGGGTTGGGTTTATGATCAGGCTGGAGTATTGCCCAGAGGGATACGATAATGCCTGCAATAGCGGCTGTCATCATCCATTTCCTGAAACGGAATTTCTTCTGGTGGGGTGATACTGTTTCCATTTCTGTCGCCGGCTGTTCCAGCAATTCTTCCACAGCGGCCAGTTGCAATATCTTTTTGATCTTTTCATTCTGCACATCCATTGCATTTCCCGGCTCATCCGCTACCCATAATTGTTGAAGCAGATCGAACTGCTGCATCAGATTGGGGTCCTGCTGTAAAGCCTTCATCAGGCTGGCGCGCTCCTCCTCTGTGGCGTCTCCGCTGAGGTATCTCGATATCAAAAAGTAGATTGGCTCCGGTGTTTCCATTCTGTTGGATTGCTATTCAGAATAGGAGGACAGGAAAAAAAGAAAACGCCACTAAAGGAAAACAGGATTTTTTTTCGGAGTCCGGCAAAACCATCCATGGCGTCGCCGCCAATTGATCTGCATCAAAGGGATCATTCTGCCGGTTTTGTGCGGCCAGGCCGCTGGTTGTTCACCTGCAATGCCCCGCAGATCTTTTTGATGGCGATGGCCATCTGCGCATCAACCGTATGAATGGAGATATTGAGCACTTCCGCTACTTCACGATGGCGAAGACCATCTTCCCTGACCAGTTTGAATATCATACGGCATCTCGGCGGCAGGACATTCACTACTTCCTGCATGCGCTGGAGCAGTTCAGACGTTACGAGCAGGTTATGCGGATCCGAATGTGAAAGGAGATCGATCTCTGCACCGAGATCATCGAAGGAGGCATGAATGAATTGACGGGCTTTATATGAAATGGCATTGAGCGCTGTATTTTTGACGGCTACATAGAGATACACGGCAAGATTGTCAATCTCCATGACCTTCTGCCTTTGCGCCCACAGTTTCACAAAAACATCTTCCACCACTTCTTCGGAGAGTTCATTCGAACGGGTGATGAGCCGCGCAAAATGCAGCAGCCGCCTGGCGTACAGGCCATACAGGTTGCTGAGAGCCCTTTCGTTTCCCTGGCAGATCTGCTGCTGTATGGTGAACAAATCCATGATGGCAAGTGGTATAAGGTTCAATCGTTACAACAAGAGTAAGGAGAAAAGAAGAGATGAGAAAGGGAATGAGAAAACATTTTTACGCAAACGTTCACGGAACCTCAAACTAGTGCACAGTTTCTGCGGACTTTTCCGGCTGGATCCAATACACGGGGTCCTGATTCAATAATTGTGAAATAGCCTGATACAAGCCGGGGTAGAATTCATGCAGCCTGGTTGGCTTCTCAAAAAAGAACTCCACACTTTCCGCCCAGCATTCGTGAATATTGGTGGTGCCCTGCAGGGAGTACAAAGCAGCCGGATGGTTAGGTTGCTCTATCACTTCCTGCTTCATAGCCCCGTTCACCATACCAAAATTGTATTTGAGGGCATGATCATGTGCATACCCCCGAACGCCAGTTCATATTCAAAAGCATGGGCCATTTCATGCAGTCCCACATTGTACCCGTCTGTTTCACTCACATATCCTTTCAATACATGGTCCCAGGCAACATAGATGCCCTGACGGTTTACATGGCCTGCCCAGGGAGTGGTACTTAACCCGTAGGTATAAGCGCCTTTGATAATGTAGATATCTTCAAAAAATCCATAATTGTATTCCGGTAATCCGAAGGTAAGTTGAACAGCGGCCGCACTCACCAGCACTTCGATCTCTTCATTGCTTTCCATTTCGAGAAAATGGAAATTCTTCGACCGCCGGAAATGATAAACCCTTGCAGCAAATTTTTGAGCGGAAATAGTATCCAATCTCTTATACCAGGGAAAATGGTTGTTGAGTATCTGTGAATAGAATTGTATTGCAGCATCACGTTTCCTTCGGAATGGCGCGAGAAGGCTGTCAATAAAGGGTATTGCGGTTAAGGGCATACGAGGTAAAGATAAGGTAAATGGCCAGCTGTTGCAACAAGCAACCCAAAATGCAGGAACAGGCCTGTGCCACAGGATATTTCCAGTTCAGGTTCCCATTTTTCCATTTATACAGAAAAATATTTGATTGAAAATTTGGAGCAGAAAAAACTTCATCGTACATTAGTCTACCTTTTTAGTAGACTAATGTCTTTTTATACTCACATACCGGTAATTACAGGACTTTGCTGTCTCCAAAAGCTGTTCAGTCTGAATTCAGCCTCCTGGTGGTGTTGTAGCTGACCATATTCCCGCAAGACAGTCAATCAAATCAACACACCAATCTCAATTTTATGCGTGCGTCAACCAATAAGGTATTTTACCTGGGTGAAAATTTATCCCGGGAACAGCTTGATTTTTTCAATCAATATGGTTTCATACATTTCCGCAATTTCATCGATAAAGAAACACTTCACAGAGTACTGCAGGAAGTAAATGATGTACAGGAATATCTTATCTCCAACAATATCGACAAGGTAAATGGCATCCCCCTCAAATTCGGGCAGGACACGGATGGCAAACTATTGATACAACGGATCGCATTCGCGTCCCAATACAGCCGGTTCCTTAGTGGATTGCTGAAAGACCCGCGGTTCTCCACCATCATCAAGCTCCTTTCCCCTTTCAAAGGAAGAATTGGAGAATTCGAGAAAGATGGACTGGTAGTGAATCATTATGTGAATACTGTCAACAGTGCCTACAACCGCCTCGGCTGGCATACAGACAGTCCACGGGATCTCTTTCTTGGCAGCAGGATATTGCCGATGTTGAATGTTGGGCTTCATCTGGACAACTGCCCCTTCGAGAATGGCGGGCTAAGGGTACTACCGGGCACGCACACCCAAAATCTGTTCAGGTTATTATTCCGGAAAAAATATTTCATTGATAACCGTCCGGATAAGAACGAAGTTGGATTCGATATTCAGGCGGGCGATCTGACAGTTCATGATGGCCGGCTTTGGCATCGCGTACAGCAGTCAGCGTTTGAAGGAGAGGCCAGCCGGCGCAGGGTAATCTATATTCCAATTGTGACAGGGGCTTATCAACCCAAAGATGCCAACAGCGCAACTCCTTTCTATCACAAATTGGCGAAACTGAAAAAGAATCCCAACGGCAGGATCAACTGGTCGCTCTCCGAAGGCAAGACAGCAGTGGCTCAAAAGAAAATTGCCTGATCATAAAAAAATTGACAAATGAGTTATGCATTGATCACAGGTGCAGCAAAAGGTATCGGGAAATCGATCGCTACGGAATTGGCCAAAAGGAATTATTCATTATTGCTGACGGATTTTGATGAAGCAAATCTCATCGCCACTTCAGAAAACCTGCACAGGAAGTTCGGACTGGATGTACGGTATTTTGTGCTGGACCTGACCACATCCGACGCTGCTGCACAATTACTGGCATGGTCGCACCCCTTCCATCAGCAATTGAAAGTGGTGGTAAATAATGCCGGGTATGGATTGAATGGTGCATTTGAAACATTGGGCCTGGAAGAACAATTTGGCATTATTGATGTGAACATCAAAGCACAGTTGGCTATTACACATCACTTCCTGCCGGTACTGAAGCAGTTGAAGAAATCCTATTTGCTGAATGTTTGCAGCACTACTGCTTACCAGCCTGTGCCCTACCTGGCAGTATATGCCGCGAGTAAAGCATTTGTTCTCTCGTTCAATAAAAGTTTGAAACATGAGCTCCGCAATACCCGGGTTTCACTCAGCTACCTGAGTCCCGGTGCAACGGATACTGCATTTGTAGTGAGAGCCCGCATGAAGGCGCATACACTGAAAACCGCTACCCGCTTCAATATGACGGCAGATGAAGTAGGAGCAATTGCGGTGCGGGGATTGTTCAAAGGAAAAGAAGAGATCGTACCAGGTTTTCTGAACAAACTGAATTCAGTATTGCCAAAATTCTTTCCGGTATCATTTGTGAGAAAGATCGCTGCTTCCATCTATGAAGAAAAACAAGAAAAAGAAACAGCTGCAACAACAACATCATCATTGAAACAGGCCGGCCCGGAAATTCAATAATCAATATCCAGCCTTATGCTTTTTATTATTCTGTACGCACTTTTTAGAAGATATCGATCGGGAAGAAAGATTGCTCTTTCCTCTCATTAAATTCAAAATAAAAATCCCCATCCGGGGATTTTTTATGCGTTTTGCAACGGGGACAGATCCTAAAACTGTACAACCGGCGTTTTCATATCATGATAGAACATTACCTGCCAATGCTCCGCAATGGCGCTTCTCTCCCATTGCTGGCGCAATTCCTTTGCTTTTTTGCCATCATAATCTGTTTTGTAAGCAATGGGCATTTTCAGGTATGATTTCAATGGCAGGTTATCCGCACCATAGAAAGCTGTCTCGCTGTTATTGCGTATCCAGAAAGATTGATGGAAGGGAGAATGACCACCGGTTACTTCATATGAGATCTCATCGGTGACCTGGCCTTTATCATCATTCATCCAAACGATATTCGGCAGGAGATGAAGTTTTTCTAAAAGTGGAATATAGTAAGAAGGATTTTCCTTTTGTTGCAAAGCAAAATTCAGTTCACGTTGCTGGATATAGATCTTTGCCTCAGGAAAGTTGCAATGGAATGAATGTTCATCCACATGCCCCAATCCATCGGCATGATCTTTATGAAGATGGGATAGTAAGATCTTTGTGATTTGCTCTGGCCGGATATTCTCTTTTTCCAGGCATTGATAGATCAAAGGTGTGTTATGATGGAAAAGTCTGATTCCGGTATCCAGTAAGGTATAATCATTTTCCGTGATCACCAGGAATGGCGTAACAGCCATTTTGGAATATTCCACTTTTTCGCCTTCTTTCAATAATGTAAACTCCTTGATCTTATTTACTGCGTAATTCCCTTCTTTTATCGGAATGATCTTCATACAATATTTTTTGCGCAGGTGATACTAATGGACCGGCGCAGCAAAAATACCGCTATTAATGGTAATCAGTCCGATCACATTCCGAATATACGCTGATGATCATTCAAGCCCAGCACCAGCGCCTGCTGCAACTGTCTTACTTCCAGGTCACCGATCGATTCTTCCATCAGGAATCTGCCATCTTTCAGGGAAAGGATATTATTACCGAAGAGTAATTTTTCCAGGTCGCCGTTCATGACGGTAATGCGATAAAGTCCATTGGTGCTTTTCTTCCAGATGTTGGCAATGGCCTTATAGAACCGTTGTTTGTAGTGGAAACCGAAAACTAACATATCTGTCATCACACATTGGATTAATAAGTTGATACAATGGCAGATAGTTTGGAGAATTACATGAAATCTGTAATTGAGCGGTAAAAATATCCTTTTTATTGGATTAATAATGATAACAGGAAAAAAGTAAATATTCATTAACATACTCATGAAAAAGCATGTATATTTCGATAAGCGATTCCTTAAACTGCAATCTCTGGTAACAGGCTATGAATTTCTGGAGGTATAACACATTAGAGAGATAAAAAAACAAGATCTATGAGTTTCTTTTTTGCTTCAAAAAAATTCAAGGAGCCGCTAAATACTGCAGTGTATACTACTGTTCATGTAATGAAGGAAGATAGTCCGATCGTACTCGTAACTCACGAGTTGGATGGACACTGGCAATTCCTGGGGAGTGATCGAATTGTTTGTTGAAGACAATCCAGAAAAGTTCCTTTTGGAATGTTTGGGTATCTGTTTCAGAAGCGGATTACGTGAGAATGGAAGAATTGTGGGAAGATGAAAACAGGGTTTTGGAAAAACCTTATGAAGGTAAACTGGAAACGCAAGTAGAATTGTACAATAAAATAAGGATACAAAAAAACCCGCCTGACAGCGGGTTTCTTCATATAGGGAATGTTCGCTTATTTCAATCCAAGCACTTTCACGCCTTGTTCAAAAGTGATGTCTACAGGAATTCCTTTTTGCTGAAGTTTGTTCAGGTCTGCCTGCAGATCAGGGCGCACCACTGCTTTTTCTTTCATCAATGTTTCCACTGCGGGTTTATCGCCATTTCCCTGCAGGGTGAGGATCAGATTGCTGAGGCCATTCATCGCATCGCGGAACTTAGCCATGTCCACTTTGTAATGTCCATCCTGTGTTTTTACAAAAGCACCTTTTTCTTCAAAATAATTGAAGGCAAGCATATTGGCTTTACCATGCGCCTCCCCTGCTCCGAAACGAACAGAGCGAAGGATACCTGCCATGAAAGTAGTGTAATAATTTTCGATCGGACCAGGCAGTTCGCCCATCTCCACCAGTTTGGTAACCATGTACAGTCCGAGAATATCGGCCTTTGCTTCTTCCAGCCAGGAACCTTGTTCCTGCAATGCAGAACGTACAGTTCCTTTTCCGTCAACAGTATTCTTGATACCAAGTCCGTGTGCTACTTCATGGAACATTACATTGGAGAAGAAGGCATCAAACTGTACCTGGCCGAGCTGTGATGGATCGATCAGGTCTTTTGCGATGGGCAACAGGATCTGGTCGAACTTGGCTTTCATGGCATTTTTGAGTTGTGAGCGGCGCGTGCCTTTTGTTTTCTGCAGTTCTTCGCTGTTAGGCAGATTCACCGCGATGGTCTTACCACCGGAGTTGCAATGACCGGCATAATAGATAACATCGTATGCGTTTAACTGTGAGGAGGTACCAGGTACTTCTTTTTTGTATTTTTCGTCCACTGGCAACCCTTTCTGCAAAGCAGGCAACATCGATACATATTTTTCCAGCTTTTTGCTCCACACTTTGTCCTTCACGAGAATATACGCTTCATAAGCATTCCGGGAATTGTACAACTGGTCTTCATAATTCTCGATGGGCCCGATGATCACATCCAGTCCATTATCTTTCATATCCATCCATGCAATATCACTGGGCTTGAAATTATCGGTGATCAGCGCTTCGGAACGCAGCTCCAGGTATTTTTTGAGACCGGGCTCTTCCGCCAGTGCAGCAGCCTGTTTCAGCAGTTCTGATGCGCGTTTCAAAGGCTCCTGGTAAAATTGATGGTAGGGAATGGCGATGAGCTTTCCGGCACTGTCGCGGCGGATCACGGAATATTCTCCGTGTTTATCTTTTACATCTGATTTTTCCAGTTCTTCCTTGGTCATATCTGCCGGATAAAAGCCAGCGCCATGCGATTTTGCACCATAGCCGGCGATAAATGGCGTATCGCTATTGAGCTTATCCCAGGGACCATAATTGATGCGTGCAAATTCACGACTGGCAGAATCTGTAATCGAATTCAGAAGACTGTCTTTATTACCATAGGATTGTTGCCAGTACAATTCATCCATGATATCCGCCGCTTCGATCAGCAAAGGGATCATTTGTTTTTCTTTTTCGGAAAGTGCGCTGAGATCAGCGGTGAGCTTAACCGGGGCATAACCCGCGAGGCGCTGTGCTGCGTACTGCTGGAGCGGATCTTTCACTGTTTTCTTTTCCTGTTCACCATTGTTGTTGCAAGCTGCTATCGGCAGCAGTGAACCGAACAAAATTGATTTCAGAATGGACTGCATATCGTTGATGGTTTTTTCGGTGAGAAAGGGCAAATGTAAAGAATTCATCATTCTTTATTGTACCTGTGGAATATTACTTATCTTTAAAAGACTATTACGATTTATCCCGCAGTTTGTATCCTACCGTTCCCTCCCATTTCAATTAAGTCCTTCTATAATCCGGCACACATCATTTGGCTATTCCATAGCTAACCAATCGTCTTATGATCTTTTCTGTACCTGACAGGACATTTCCATTTTTTCACCATTAACCTTCAGTATGAAAAAGATTACGATCGTATGCCTGCTGGCAACAGCCAGCTTTGTTGCAGCTTGTCACAAAATCGATCTGCCTCACAAAAAGCGTTGCCAGATCAGCAGCATTGAAGACATCTATCATCCAAGCCCCATCACTACTACCGATCGCGTCACGCGTTATGCCTACAACAAACAAAGATTGCTGGATTCACTAACAGTACAGCCAATCACCGGGACCCAGCCACCACAAAACGTCAGGATCACTTATAACAATCAGGGCAAACCGATTGGATTGACAGGTCCCGCGGGCACTTACAAACTCATCTACCAGAATGGACGAGTTTCGAAAGCAGAGCAATTGGGAACCGATGGCCTGTACCAGACGCTTTACACTTTTATATATGATACGCAGGGACGTATCACAGAACGTCAGGCAGCTACCAGTGCGCTGCGATTTGAATATGAGGGTACATCAAAAAATTTCAAGCGCAGATTGGATCTTCAGATCACTCGTCCGGGAGGTCCGCTGGAATTATTCATGGCCTATGAATACAATTACGACGATAAAGTAAATCCAATGCTCACATGGCCTAATATATCACTGCT
Organism: Pseudobacter ginsenosidimutans; assembly: GCF_007970185.1. NCBI lineage: Bacteria > Pseudomonadati > Bacteroidota > Chitinophagia > Chitinophagales > Chitinophagaceae > Pseudobacter > Pseudobacter ginsenosidimutans. Next base: position 7,793,597 of record NZ_CP042431.1, read on the forward strand.
ACCTTTTTACTTTGATATCGTTGCGGGAACCGGCCGCCAGTTTGAACCTATTCCAGACAACAACTGGACACGCCAGAACGTAACATCGAGTTTCAGGGGAGCACAACTTCAATTCAGGGAATATCTGTATACCTATCAATATGATGATGTATACCCGGTCAAATATGAATTGCTGCTGTTAACCAGTAATCCATTTATTCCCAGAGTTGATACTACAAGAGGTACAACCCGTTTCTTCTACAACTGCGAAGGGAAGAATGGGCATTCAAAATATTGACGCATTTGCAATTGAATAACCCAAATAAAAACGCCTTCAAAATCTAATGACTTGAAGGCGTTTGATTTCTGCGGACTGGACGGGACTCGAACCCGCGACCTCCGCCGTGACAGGGCGGCATTCTAACCAACTGAACTACCAATCCATTTGCGGAGCGCAAAGATAAGGGGATCGATTTCAATTTCCATTTTTTTTTGAGAAAAAAACTATCATTGCATTCTGATGAATCTGACAAAGTCATTCCATAAAACCAGGATCGCTCCTACGCCCAGTGGTTTTCTCCACCTGGGCAATGCATTCTCATTCATTCTCACCACAGTCCTGGCCAGAAAAACTGGTGCGTCCATTTTGTTACGCATCGATGATATGGACCAGGCACGCGCCCAGGATGAGTACATCCGGGACATTTTCGATCTGCTGGAATTCCTTGAACTGCCCTGGGACGAAGGCCCGCGAAACCTTAAAGAATTCAGAAAAAATTCTCGCAGTACACCGGTTGTCCATCTACCAGGAAATGCTGGCAGCAACTTGTATCGCAGGGAAAGATCTTCGCCTGTAATTGCTCACGTTCACAACTGCAGCAGTCCGCGCCTGACGGCAACTATCCCGGCACCTGCATAGCTGCCGGTTATGCGCTGAACAGTCCTGATATGAACTGGCGATTGCACACAAACGGCAATGCCAGCTTCCCTCTCCATTGCCTGGAGACCAATACCATCACCGCCACCCTGCCACCCAACATGAACCATTTCGTTGTCAGGAAAAAGATGGTATGCCCGCTTATCAGCTTGCATCAGTGGCAGACGATATTCATTTTGGGATAGACCTGATCGTGGAGGGCTCGATCTCCGTCCTTCGAGTATAGCTCAGCGTTATCTTTCCAATCAACTGCCCCCAAATATTTTCCAGGAAGCCATCTTCTTCCACCATGATCTTCTCAATGATGAAAAAGGAGAAAAACTTTCCAAATCGGCTGGTTCCACTTCAATACAGTACCTCAGGAAAAATGGAAAAAGAAAGAAGATATTTACCGCCTACTGGCAAAACTGACCGGGCTGCCGGAAAAGGAAATCCACAACTGGCAAACCTTTGGTGAAGCATTCTTTGCTAATGAGGGCTGATCACACCTTCCAGCTCTTCCAGTGTTTTGCCCTTCGTTTCCCTGATCTTAAACCACACAAAGAAGAAACCGATCACGCAGATGCCAGCGTAAATATAAAATGTACTATCCTTGAGATTATTGAAAAGAATGGGAAAAGTGAACACCAGGATAAAATAAGCCAACCACAAACTGATCACTGCAATGGTGTGGCTGCTCCGCGTACTTTATTGGGGAATATCTCAGCGATCAATACCCAGGTAACAGGGGCTAACGTCATGGCGTAAGTGCCGATTGCCATCCAGCAGGAACCAGGACACATTGGCCGATCCTGCCGCCAGCAGGCTCACCACAATCCCATACACACTGCCAGGCCACCGGCGCCGATCAGCATCAGGGGTTTTCTGCCGAGCTTGTCTACCAGCAACATTGCCAGCAAGGTGAATACAAGATTGATAGCTCCGATAAACACGGTCTGCAGCAACTGATCATCCTGCGATGCACCAATACTATCAAAGATCCGCGGGGCATAATTGAACACTACATTGATGCCGCACAACTGCTGGAACACAGCCAATCCGATACCCCACCAGAACGGCAGGCAAGATAGCACGCTGCAACAGCGCCCTGTAATTGAGCTTGTGATTCCTGTAAGCGATTGACTGATCTGCGCAACAGTATTCGCAGCAAAATCAGCTCCGCCGATCCTGGCCAGGATAGAACTAGCTTTCTGTGTATGGCCTGCCACTGATCAACCATCGCGGGCTCTCGGGCAACTGCAATGCGCCCAATAAGAACAATGCAGACGGAATGGCGCCCAGTCCGAACATCCAGCGCCAGGCATCTGCTCCCTGGTTGCGTAAGGTGTAATTCACCAGGTTCGTGATCAGAATACCGATCACGATGGTGAGCTGGTTGATCGCCACCATCCGTCCACGTAATGCGCAGGGGAATTTCAGAAATATACCATGGGCGATAACATCGAAGCCATACCTACACTCACACTGCTATCGCCCTGGAAAAAATGAAAAAATTCCTGTCGCCGGACAAAGCCATGGCAATGGAAGAAACCATAAAAATGGACGCAGCGATCATCAATCCCTTCTTTCTTCCATATTTATCGGATACCGCTGCAGCAATCAAACAACCTGCAATGGCCCCTATCGCGAGGCTGCCGGTAGCAAAGCCTTCCCAGTATTCATTCAGCTCGAACTGTTTTTGAAGAAAGGGCAATGCGCCTGAAATAACGGCAAAATCAAAACCGAACAAATAACCGCCCAGCGCGGAGATGAATGAAATGCCCAGTATATACCTGCTATTGAAAGATTGTTGTTGCATGATGTCAGCTATTTATTCTGCTATGATCCCAAATTCAAAAATCGTGGTGGTCCTGTACTGTTCCCCGGATGTAAAATGGTGGAAGGAAAATGTGGATGATGCACGCTGTCCGGGAACGACTGCGTTTCCAAAGCCACGCCGCCATGTTGCCGATAAGCTACTCCCTGTTGCCCAATGATACTTCCGTTCCAGAAATTGGCTGTGTACAATTGCATGCCGGGTTTGGTAGTATACACCGTTACCGTACGTCCGCTTGATGCTTCACTCAGTACTGCCGCTTTCTCCAGATCATTTCCTTCTGATTTGTCCAGTACAAAATTATGATCGTAACCCATGTCTGCAGGAAACTGGTCTACACCTTTACTCAGTTTCCCGGGTTTTCTGAAATCCAGGGCTGTACCAGTCACGGACAATATCTGACCAGTTGGTGTATCATTTTCGCTTTTTTCAGTATATGCGGAAGCGTTCACTTCCAGCAAATGGTCCAGTATCGAAGGCTGTTCAAATCCGGTCAGATTGAAATAACTGTGGTTGGTGAGATTTACAGGAGTACTCTTGTCAGTAGTAGCGGAATAATGAATATGCAATCGTCCTGCATCATCCAATTGATATTCCACTGACACCGACATATTTCCCGGATAACCTTCCTCCCCATCCGCACTGTTGTAAGAAAACACCACACTACACTGTTGTTCGTTTTCTTTAACCGATGTGACTGTCCAGAATTTATGACTGAACCCCTGAACACCACCATGCAGGTGATTACTGCCATTGTTCACTGATACCTGGTACTCTTTTCCATTTATTGAAAAATGACCAGCAGCAATCCGGTTGGCGTATCGCCCTACCACCACACCATAGTAATCCGGGTTGTGCAAATAGTTCTTCAGGTCTGCATACCCCGCCACAATATTTTTCAATCCATCATTTTTTCCGGGAGTAAATGGCCGTGATCGCAGACCCAATATTAGTCAATTCCACTATGATATTCCTGTTCCGCAATCTTACCCTGAGTATTCTTTCATCACCATTATAGGGCAGAACGGTTACCGATGCCTTCTCTCGGTTTCTGTGCTGTTGCATATTTCATTTGGATATTGTTCATAGGTACTCAAATCGTTACTCCAGTCATGAAAAAAGGGATCATCTTCAAATGTGTTCTGGCGCCCTGGTGGTTCAGGTCAAGTTCCAGCACTTCATTCAACAGTTTCCTGGCCTTGCTTTCATTTCCGAGGCCCAGGTGGCCCAATGCCACGAGGTACAGGCAGTGGATCCTGTTGCGCAG